>CAVQFJ010000009.1:0-1695489 GCA_963711715.1 uncultured Actinomycetota bacterium | reverse complement strand
ACCGGCTAGCCCCGTCCGGCAGAAGGGACCGTTCTTCGAACGCGGTGACTGGCTGCCCCAGTCCCTACTCCGGAGGATCAGCACGAGCGGGCTGAGGATTCTGGAGCGTCCAGGACGGTGCCGGCGCAAGTGCCAGGCGCTGCCGGCTGGGGGCGTTCGCAACCGCTTTCACCCGTCGTGGGTGACGCACCCCGCAAGCGGCGTGATGAGGCTGGGCGTACGGCTGGATTGCTGTCGCGCCACCATGCGGCATATGACAACTGTACGCCGAAGGGCGAGCAGACATGGCAATCGGACCTGTCCAGTTGATCGTGCTCGGATTCCGGCATCCGGATTTTCACGGCCGGATCATCGAGGAACTGGAGAGATTGCGGGAAAGCGACACCGTTCGGGTGATTGACGCCCTGGCGGTCTACAAGAACGCGGCCGGAGACCTCGAGGCTATGCACCTGAGCAACCTGTCTCAGGACGAGGCGATCGAACTCGGCAGCAAGATCGGCGCCCTGATCGGGCTCGGCTTCGAGGGCGAGGACGGAATGGCGGCGGGTGCGCAGCCTGGCGCTGAGGCGGCCGCCGAAGGGGCCACCGTGTTCTCCGATGAGCAGGCCTGGGACGTCGTGGCGGACATCCCGAACGACTCAGCCGCCGCGCTGGTCCTGCTCAAACACCACTGGGCCGTCCCGCTGCGCGACGCCGTCGTCGAGGCCAACGGCTTCCGTATCAGCGACGGGTTCATCAGCCCGCTGGACCTCGTCGAGATCGGCCTGCTCTCCGACACCGAGGCGAAGGATCAACACGCCCTCGAGACAGCATCGGCCAGCACGAGATGACCCGGTAGGACCGGAACGAACAGTAGGGCAACCCGGAGGTAGACATGTTCGGATCACGAAGGGTCGCGCGGCGTACAGCTCGACGCACCGCCCGCCGGGTCGACCGGCGCCGGCGTTGAGCAGGTGCCCCACCGGGCGGCGGCCCGCTCACTGGGCCGCCCCCGTCCTACAGCCCGTGTCAGGCGAGGCGCACGAGCTCGCCCAGGATGCCGCCGTCGACGGAATCGATCCCAGGCCGGCGGAGTCGTGGACCCATCGCGTGGCCGCCGACACCCGGACCTTCATCGACGGAGTGGGTATGTCCTCCTGGCTCGACAGGCTGGGTGGGTTCGTCCGGCGCCATCTCCCCTCGGCGCGCTGGGCGGAGATCGCGGCGGGAGCGCTGGTCCTGCTGTTCTGGCCGGCCCCGACGCTAACCGTGCTGATCTGGGTGGTCGCCCTGTGACCGGCCCTCGATGTCCCGGTCGCTGGGCAGGCGATGCGGCTGCGGCTGCGGGTGCGCATGTCGATCGCCTGGAAGAAGTCCCCTGCTGGGACGCGCACCGGCCCGCCCGAAGCCAAACCCGGCGCTCCTGGATGGACCGCCGAAGCGATGTCGGGTCAGCCCGATCTGCCCGACCAGTGACAGTGACACCGCTAACCGGTGGCGACACGAATTCGCAGGTCACCTTGACCGCCGGCTGAATCGACGATCTGCTCACGTCCAGCGAGACAGCGCCAACCGGACTCGAAGCGTTGGAGGCGGCATGCGAGATTCGGGCACATCGGCTCACGTCGTCCGTCGTCAAGCCAGTGCCGGCGGCTGCGAGCCGTGCAGGGCAGAAGCCAGGCGGGTGGAAGCCGCTGCGAAAATTTCGGCGCGATGAGCGAGGCATCCGGGGCGGAGGTTTCACCGCCGCTGACCCGCACGCGGCAGTTCTGGGTGCTGCTGGGCTACGCGGCCGCCCTCGGCGTCGTCGGTGCACTCGCCAGCTTGGTGTTCATGGGGGTCATCGGCTTCGGCGACAACTGGTATGTCGTTGCCAGTCCCGGCTGGTTCGGCGGGCAATGGTGGTGGATTGCGGTCACCGCAGCGGCCGGTGTTGTGGTCGGGCTGCTTCGTCGGGCGACCCGGCTGCCGGAGCACACCCCTGGTCTGATCGCCGATCTGCAGGAGGGCCGGGTCGAACCGCGTCTGGTCCCCGGGATCGTGGCCGTGTCGGCGGTGTCGCTGATCGGCGGGGCCAGCCTCGGACCGGAGAAGGCGTTGGGGTCCATCGGTGGCGGCGCCGGTACCTGGGTGTCCCGGCGACGCGGGCTGGGTGCAGAAGACTCGCAGGTGAACACGCTGGCTGGTTTTGGCGGCGCGTACGGCGGGCTGTTCTCCAGCACGGTCATCGTGGTAATGATGATCATGGAGCTCGCCCGGCCGGGCGGGCGCCGGTTCACCACGGCGCTGGTCGGCGCCGTCGTCGCGTCCAGTGTGTCCTTCGCTGTCTATTTCGCCATCGCCGGCTCGGTGTTCCTGGACGCCTACCCGGTGCCGCATTACCAGTTTGAGGACTGGCAACTGCTGGCCGCGGTGCCGCTGGGCCTGTTCGCAGCCGTCGTGACCACGCTTCTGGGCACGTTCGTCAAGCTCTCGGCCATGCTGTTCGATCGGCTGAAGCTGCCGGGCGTCGTGAAATCCACGCTCGGCGGCGCGATCTTCGGGCTGGTCGGGGTGGCACTGCCACTGACCCTGTTCACTGGCAGCGACCAGCTCAACACCGTACTGACCGACGCCGGGACCCTCGGACTGGGCCTGCTGATTGCCCTGCTCATCGGGAAGATGCTCACCTTCGGCGTGAGTCAGGCCAGCGGGTTCATCGGCGGCCCGATCTTCCCGGCGTTGTTCATCGGGGGAACGGCCGGGGTCCTTGTCCATCAAGTATTCCCCGGCCTACCACTCGGGCTGACCTTCACCTGCATGCTCGCAGCCGTCCCCGGATCCCTGATGGCCGCGCCGTTCTCCATGGTGCTGCTGGCCGCGTTCCTCACGGCGCTGGGGGCGCTGCAAACCGCGCCCATCCTGATCGCCGTACTCACCGCATTCCTCACCATGGAAGGCATCAAATATCTCCTCACCCGCCGTCAACACCCCCCCGCAGCCACGGCGGGAAAACGACACCCCCCGCCAGACCAACCAGTAGATGGTTAGCACGTCAAGATCACATTCGGGTGATCTTCCGGGTGCAGTGATCAGGCAGTGCCAGACACGCCGAGCCCATGATCACGCAATGTGCGCCAGAACCAAGGTCCGCGACGGCCAGGTCACCAACCGGCCCCTTCTACGTGGTCATCGGCGTGACTGTGGACGGGCACCGCGTCCTGGGGATCTGGGCCGGCGACGGCGGTGAGGGCGCGAAGCACTGGCTGCACGTGCTCATTGAGATCAAGAACCGTGGCGTGGTCGACGCCATTGCCGGCCACTCCTGCTTGATCACGGCGCTGGCGTAGCGACTCACGTCATCGCCCAGCTGGGCGCGCGCCTCCGGGGGAAAGGCCACGCTTTCCCGGTAGATGCTCCGCAGCGCGCTGGCTTCCTGCCCGACCACGCTCTCCGCCGAGTTGAACTTCTCCCAGCTGACGATGACGACGAACGCCAGCAGCACCGCGTAGATCACTCCGACGACCGCGATGATGAACCCGGCGACATCGTTGTGCTCCCCCTCGGCGAGGCGCGGCCACGCGCGACGAATTCCGATCTGGGCCAGCACCGCAATCGCTGGGAAGACCAGGATCAGCAGCAAGCCGACGGCCCAAGCAGACCAGTACGTCATCGAAATCCCCCCGCCATCCTCCGTTCGGGGTGATGCACCGCCTCGACGGGTGGCGATTCGATAGCGCTATGAGTCGCGAGCGCTGGCAGGCGCTGCTCTTCGCCGTGGGCTCGCTGTGCTTCCTGATCGCCCCGTTCCCCGGCTACCTGCAGCTGGTCGGGCCCGACGCCGACGCTGTGACCTTCTTCGTCGGGTCGCTCTTCTTCACCGCCGGCGGGGCGATGCAGACATGGCTCGCCACCCCGTCCCGGCGGACCCCCGGTACCGGGCAGGCGGCATGGTGGGCCGCGACCATCCAGCTCGCCGGCACCCTGTTCTTCAACGCAACGACCTTCCAGGCCATGCAGACCGCGCTCTCCGATCCCGTCTACGACAAGCTCGTGTGGCGGCCTGACGCGTTCGGCTCGATCTGCTTCCTCGTCTCGGGTGCGATCGCCTATCGCGCGTCGGCGCGTCGCGGTTGGCTGCCCGCGCGCGGGCGGCGCGGATGGTGGCAGCCGTCGGTCAACCTGCTGGGCTGTGTCTTCTTCGCGATCGCGGCCGTCGCGAGCTACGTCGCCCCCTCGACCGGCTCGATACTCGACCTCGCGGCCGTCAACTGGAACACCGCGGCGGGCGGAGCGTGCTTCCTAGCCTGCGCGCTGGCCAGCCTACTCGCCCCCGAACGCAAGCTGGTCTAGACCGTATGGGGCCGGCGCCTGGTGGGTGCGGTGCTGTATACACGGAAGGCGTCCCGCTAGCCACCGCGCGAAGGCGAAGAACGCTGGCGAGATCGTGGCGGAGGCCGACGTCGACGAATCGTTCTCGGCGGGTGAGGTGTCATCCCAGATGCTCGGTGTCGTTGCCAGCCTGTTCGGCCTGGTCTTGGCGTTCGTCGTGGTGCTCGCATTTCAGGGGTCGACGACGCCGAAGCCAGCGTGCGTCAAGAGGCCGACGGGATCTCCCAGATCGTCCGCGACAGCCGTGCATTCCCGCCGACGGACCAGACCACCGTGAGCGCCGCCAGCGAGCGTACGTTCGCGCCGTGGTCGAGGACGAATGGCCCCAGCTCCGTGACGGACATGGCAGCACCCGCGCGTCGACGGCCATCGACAACCTCTATCTAGCCCTCCAGCGGGTGCAGCCCGCGACGGCCGCGGCCTCGGTCTTCTATCAGGATGCCGTCGGGCGCCTCAATGACGTCTTGTCTGCACGCCGGGACCGGCTTGCCGATGCGGACGGCGGCTTGTCCGCACCGCTGGTGGCACTCGTCATCCTCGGGTTGTTCGTCATTCTGGGCTATGCGATCCTGGTTGGCTCGCGCAGCGCAGCCTTCCACATGGTCAGCGCCAGCTCGATCGCGCTTCTCGGTTTCTCCGTGGTCATTCTCATGGTCTACAACTTCCCCTACTCAGGCAGCCTCGCCATCGATCCGGCGCCCTTCCAGAGCGGCGTCCTGCCCCAATACTTCTAATGCATGGGCTGTCCGACCCGTCGCCAACGGCCCGTCCGCACCCTCGCTCCCATTCGCTGGCCTATGTTCGGCCGCATAACCCCTGAGCTTCCCGACGTTCATCAGTTTCGCGCGTACTTTCCCGGTGACGCAGGACCCTCAGCAGTCCATTGTCCCAGGTCGGAAGTCATTTTGTGCGTCACAACCCGCCAGCACGTGTAAATTCCGCGGTGAGCTCCCTGAGCCGTTGCATGGCTGCCTCTTGAACGGCAGCAGGGGTCAACTGTGTCGACGGTTGTTTTCACTATCGACTGGGCGGGACGATCGCAAAACGGCAAGGATATTGAGGTTGATTGCGAAAATCCAGATCGGGAACGCGAGTTGGAGCCATGGCACGGGCCCGACCGCGAACAGCGAGAGCAGGCCGACCAGGAAGCCGGTCAGTGCCAGCCAACGGGAGAGCAGACCCGTGCGCAGCGCGATCGTCGATGTCGCAATTGCGAACACGCCAGCCATGCGCATCGCGCATGTGGTCAGCAGGTTGTAGGCGGTAGGCCGCCCAAACTCCCACACCTGCAATGGCGGGCGGCCTTGGTGCTCTGCGGCCAGTTCGAGAAGCCCCCCTGCGAGGGCGGCGAGCACGAAGAGCATGCCGACGAACAGAAAGCCGCTACCGAGAAAGAGCGTAGCAAAGAACTTATCCTCCTTGTCACCTAACCGATCACGTACTGCGCCCATGAACCAAAGGAAGGAGATGCCGGCGAACGGGACGAGGTTCAGTGCAAATCCCACGGAGTTCCGATGCGACGAGTCGATCAGCCACCTTCCGGAATCCGCAGGGTTGGCGGGCACCGCCAGCCGCAACAGCACGAGTGCGGTACCGAGCAGCAGGGCGAACAAGATGCCGGCGATTGCCGCGGCCCGCGGAGTGCGCACTGCGCTGGGCGTGATGAGCTTGGACTCCGCTGCCACTGCCGACTCCATCCGGTCGTCAAGACCGGTTGGTCCTGCCGGGGGGCGATGCCAGCCGGTCTCAGTTGTGTGAGCCTCTGTGGGCCCACCTCCACCGCGCCGAGTATGGCGCGCGCGCCTTGGCTGGTCACACCGGCTGTCCAAGTGCGGCTCAGCAACCCCGCTGAATCCAACGGGCACCCCACCTGCCGGAGAGGCAACCTCTTCAGCCGGCCTGGCGGGCGCGCGGACGCAACCCGCAACTCATCACGCAGTGCTGATCACGTGACGCACAATCTGTCGGGGGCACCTGAAAGTGACCCACTATCGGAGCTTGCCGACTCAGTTCAATGACCCGGGCCCGTGACGATCTTCTTCCGCTCCGATGGGTGCGCCCCTCCTTTGCTCGCGAGGGTTGTGCAGGCGTCCGCAATGTCTCGTACGAGCGTGTCTACGTGTTCACGGCTGGCCGTCTGCTTGACGAGCGCACGCATGATGCTCACGTCCTGGGCGTCAGGAGGCAGGGTGTACGCCGGAACCATCCAGCCACGTTCCGCCGAGAGTTGCCACGCGATGTCGAACTCGTTGTACGCCTCGTCCTCGGCCAGTCGAAAGGCAACGAGCGGGAGCTGCTCCTCACCGGCACCGATGAGCTCGAACCTCCCCATGGCCTGTAGCTGCTCGGCAAGCATCCGCGCATTTTCCTGCATGTTCCTCATGATGTAGGTGTAGCCGTCTCGGCCGTACCTCACCAGGTTGTAGTACTGCGCGAGGACCATTGCGGAACCTGTGGAGAAGTTCAGCGTGAATGTTGAGTCAGTCTTGCCCAGGTAGTTCTCCTCGAACACTAGGTCTTCGGCCAGGTCTTTCTTCTCACGGAAGATCAGCCAGCCAATCCCCGGGTAGACGAGCCCGAACTTGTGGCCGGAGGTGTTGATGGACCGCACCTGTTCGAGGCGGAAGTCCCATTCGGAGTCGGGGTAGAGGAAGGGCCATACGAATCCGCCGCTTGCCGCGTCCACGTGGAGTGGGACGTCTAGGCCGCGTTCGCTCTTGAGCTCCAACAGCAGGGTGTTGATCCCGACGATGTCGTCCTTGTGTCCGGTGAAGGTGGTTCCGAGGACGGCAGCTACCCCGATTGTGTTCTCGTCGACGTACGACCTGACGTCGTCGGGGCCGATCGTGTACTTGCCCTTCTGCAGAGGCACGATGCGTGGCTCGACGTCGAAGTAGCGGCAGAACTTCTCCCAGACCACATGGACGTCGCCCCCGAACACCAGGTTCGGGTTCGTGGTGGGCTCCTTCGCGGCTTCGCGGCGCTTGCGCCAGTTCCACTTGAGGGAGAGGGCGCCGAGCATGATCGCTTCGGACGAGCCTTGAGTGCGTGCGCCGGTTGTCTCCGCGGGTGCGTGGAAGAGGTCGGCGAGCATCCGGATACAGCGCTGCTCGATCTCGGCTGTGCGGGGATACTCGGCATGGTCGATGAAGTTGCGGTGCAGGTTGCCGGCAATGATCCGTTGGGCCTCTGGTTCCATCCAGGTGGTCACGAACGTCGCGAGGTTGCGAGCCGGATCGCCCTCCAAGGCTAGATCCAGGTCCACCAACCGCATCGCATCCGTCGCGGACATGCCCATTTCCGGGAAACTTCGGGTTGGTACTTCTTGGGTGACAAAGCGATTGCCGAACAGTGCCGCCGCACCGGGCACGTTAGGGGTGCTCATTCGCTTCTCCTTCGTAGAACTGCCTGTCCGCTCAGCGTGACCACGTCGGGCGGGTCCGTCCGATTCCGGATACGCCTTTCACACGCCGTCGTCGATCAGCCACTGCCGGTCTCGTAGCCGGGACGTGGCGTCGGTGTCGAGTGCGAGGTGCCGCTTGGTGAACCGCCGGCTGCATGGTGCGCAGCTGCCCCGGCGGCGCGCAGCTGTGGTGTCAGGTGGCTACCGCCTGGCCGGCAGTACGGGCATCGGGCAAAGGTGACGGCGTATCGGGCGCGTCCGTCGCGGGGGTTGGTGATGACGGCGCGGAGCGCGGCGTCGACGCGACGGGCGTACTCATTGCCGGCACCGAGGTTGCGGTGCGAACGGCTGGCCGGAAGCGGGGGCGCCCGGCGTGGTCGGCGTCACGGAACCAGACGGTCGTGCCGTCCGGGGCGTCTGGCGCGGGAAGACAGTAGGAGCCGGCGGGGAGCTGCTCGGCGTTGACCATGACTAGGGGAGCTCTCTCGGGTAGTTGCGGGCGGGGTAAGCGTCAAGAGCGTCAGAACTGTCAGAAACGGCGCTGACCTGCACGGATGCGCTTGACACTTGTGGAGCGTCTGACGCTTGCAAGCGTCAGACGGATTCGAAGTGTCAGAGCGTTTCCGCTGGTCGGACCCCACTTTGACGGTTTCTGATGCTTCTGACGGATGTTCTGGTCGTTCGGGGGCCATCAGGTGTCCTCCGAAGGCGCGGGTAGCGCTCCCACGCATCGCGGAAGTCGGCGCGGAGGTAGCCGCGCTTCCGGCCTGTCGTGTCGCGGCGGGACTTGATCTCGAACTGGCGCAGCAGGTTGCCGAGCTTGTGGGGGGTCAGGTAGGTGTCTCGCCCACGGCGATTCGTCGATGCCGCGCAGGGCCGCCAGCAACACCTCGGTCGACACCCAGTTGTCGCTCTTGAGTCCGTCGTAGATGACGCGGAGGTCGTGGAGGAGGAGCACCGCCTCCGACTCGCCGTCCTCGCCGTCCGCGGTCTCGATGAACCGCTTGGCGGCGGCACGGGCCCGGTCCGGCCAGTCACCGCCGGCGAGGTCGGCGATCATCAGCAGCGGCTCCCACACGTCCGCCTCGCGGTCCTCTAGGTCCGTCACCGGTTCGGCGTCGGCGAGCGCGGCTCGGCAGTTCTGCCGTGGTGAGCCACGCCGAGAGCTCGGCCCGAATCGCGTCGAGTGCCGGGCGGTCTCGCCGCTCGCGGAACGGGCTCACGGTCTCGCCGTGCTTGCGACGGCGCATCCGCACATTGATCGCCCGGTCCCGGATGGTGTCTGGGATCCCGCCGATGCCGGCCATGGCGACCATCGCGAAAGTGGGGAACGGGGTCGGGGTCTGCTGTCGTCCGACGCACCGCAGCGTCGGCTTGCCGCGCTGGAAGCCGGCGTTGAGCAGCCCTCGGAGGTCCTCGTTCTGCTCGGCGACCCGGGCCGAGCCGAAGATGGTGTCGACCTCGTCGAAGATCAGCGTTGGGGGGTGGTCCCCGGTCAGGGACCGGAAGATCGCCGGGACGGTCGCGTTCATGGTGATCAGCGGTTGGAAGCACAGCCCCTCGATCACGTCGAGCAGACGAGTCTTGCCGGCCCTCTTCACCGGCGCGGTGATGACGAGGCGAGGGGCGGCCGGAAGCGCGGGTAGCGCGATGGGTGGCTGCGGTCCAGAGGACGACGGCATCGGCCGCCTCCGCGCGGGGCAGCACGCAGTAGCGGGCCAGGAGTCGGTGCGCACCGTCCATTACAGCGGCCGCCGACCGGGTCGAGGTCGTCACGCCGCTCCCCCGCCCTGCTCGGGCCAGCGGTCCCGGGACGGAGCGGCGGCGTTCCAACTCGGCGGGAGCGACCCAAGACGCGGCGAAGCCCCGGCCGGAGTCCCAGGTCCGCCAGATGGGAGCGGAGAGGATGTCGCTCGTGCATGCTTGATGGCGACGCGCTCGGCGCATCGGGCGTCCTGCGCCTCCAGGCCGAGGCGTACGGAGACGACCAGTGCGTCGTTCGGGTGGACCGTGGCGAGCAGCACGCCGAGCGCGATGACGTGGTCGAAGTCCTCGATGAACGCCCGGGCGGCAGCCCGGGCAGTGGGTGGTGACTGTCGGTCGGCCATGAGAAGATCGGGCGCCTTCTTGTGTAGGGGAGGCGGGCAGTGGCGGGGTGGCGCTCTGTGGCGGAGCGCCCCCCACCATCAGGTGCTGGTGTGCCGACGCCCGGTTCGGCCCCGACGGCTCGACCTACGCGAGGTCGTGGCGGCGAGCTCGGCCCGGTTCGACGCCGACGGTTCGACATCGAAGCCTGGTTCGACCCCGAGCAGCTGGAGCAGGTCCCTCGTAACGAGGCGGTAGCTGCTGCCGAGGCGAAGGACGCGCGTCGGCCACTCACCGCTCCTGATGAGTGCGTAGCCCTTGGTCCGGCCGATGCCCACGGCTCGGAAGGCCACTTCCGGCGCGATGCTGGCGGGAAGCGCGCGCAGTTCTGCAGTGGTCATCCCTGACACTGATTATCCTTTCTCTTGTGTCTTGAGGTGACAACCTGTGCGCAATCGCCACCTGACAACACAGGCTGACGTCGGATCCGTAAGATGTCAAGTAAGCCGCCCCTTGTCATTCTGTGACACAACTTGCTAGTGTCGTCGCGTGCCGGACGACAGCTGGTCCTCCCGCCTCGTGGACGTCATCGCCCAGGAGGTCCGGCGATATCGCCAGGCTCGGAAGATGAGCGCTCAGCAGCTCGCGGACCGCACGGCGGAGCTCGGGCTGCCGATCAAGCGCTCGGTCCTGGCCAACCTGGAGTCCGGCCGTCGGGACGCCGTTTCGGTGGCCGAACTGTTCGTGCTCGCGGTCGCACTACGCGTGCCGCCGCTCCTGCTGACGTTCCCCGCGGGAAGGGTAGACACAGGTCGAGGTGATCCCGGGCGTCGAACTCACGCCGTGGGATGCGCTGTATTGGGCAAGCGGGGATACACCGCAAGCAGCGCCGGACATTCTCAAGGACGAGAGCGGCGTCATCGCGCTGATCAGCACGCATCATCAGATGCTCGGCGACCTGTACTCCGAGCTCAGGCGTCTGCGACTGCAATTCGAGCTCGACCGAGACAGTGGGAAGCCGGAATTTGGTTTGCCCCGGAAGGCAACCGCCACCGAGCGGAAGGCCTGATCCCGAAGAGGCAACCGCCGTTCTCCGTCGATTCATCGAACGTCAGGGTCGGCAGCTGCTGACGCACAGGGAGCTGATGATGAAGTCCGATCTCGTTCCACCGGTGCTTGTGGAGCCGGTCCGTGGATTAGTCGAACGTGGCGAGCAGCCCACCCGTGCGGATCTTGAGCGGTTGTTCGCGCTGCGAGCGTTTCGGGGGCGGGAATGAGCGGCTCGACGTTCAAGCGGTGCGGCTGCACCGAGGTAGTCGACGGCAAGCGTCGGCAGCTCGGCGCCGCGGTGCCCGCAGCTGCGCCGTAAGGGCGGGACGTGGAACCCGCGTCATGGCACGTGGGCAATCGCCGTGTCGGTGCGAGGCAGGGGCGGTGTGCGGCAGCAGGTCCGGAAGGCCGGTTCGGCACGCAGGCTGACGCTCAGCGCGCGCTTGATGCCAGTCCGGGATAAGGCCCGCCGCGGGGTAGTTGTCACCGACATCACGCTGGATGTGTTCCTGCCCGAGTGGATCGCGGCGAAGACCGACATCGCGCCGAGCACCATCCGGTCGTACGCGGGTCAGATCCGGAACTATGTGCTGCCGCACCTCGGGCACCTGCGCCTCGACGAGCTCCGCGTCGCGCACGTCGTCGAGATGCTCGCCGACGTTCCCGGCGCCGACGCCACCCGGCAGCGGGTGCGGGCGTCGCTCCGCGCGGCGCTGAACGACGCTGTCCGTGAGGGGCTGATCTGCAGAACCCGGCCGCGCTGGTGAAGCTCCCGACCGGGAAGCGACCGAAGGCCCTGGTGTGGACGGCCGAGCGGGTCGCGCGGTGGCGGCGAGACCGCGCGAGCAGCCCTCGGCCGTGATGGTGTGGACGCCGGCGCAGCTCGGGACGTTCCTCGACGCGGTCGCGGCGGACCGGCTCCACGGCTTGTGGCATCTCGTCGCGCACGCCGGGCTCCGTCGCGGTGAGGCGGCCGGGCTTGGCTGGCAGGACGTCGACCTCGACGGCCGGGACGTCGACGGTGCGCCGGCAGCTCGTGCAGGTCGGGTGGAAGGTCATCGAGACCGCGCCGAAGTCGGATGCCGGGAGACCGCACGGTCGCGCTCGACGCCGGCACGGTCGTCGCGCTGCGGGCGCACCGGAAGCGTCAGATGGCTCGAGCGGATGGTGTGGGCGTCGGCGTGGGTGGAGACAGGCAAGGTGTTCACCCGCGAGGACGGCTCGATGCTGCACCCCGCGACGATCACCGACCGGTTCCATGCAGCTGGTGACGGCGGCTGGGCTGCCGCCGATCCGGTTGCATGACCTCCGGCACGGCGCGGCGTCGTTGATGCTGGCGGCCGGCGTGCCGATGAAGATCGTGCAGGAGACGTTCGGGTCACAGCAGCTCGACGATCACCGCCGACACCTACTCCAGCGTGTTCCCGACCGTAGCGGCGGAGGCCGCGGAGGCAGCCGCAGCGATGGTGCCGAGGAGGGTCGCCGGGACTGATGTGCACACGATGAGCACACACTCGGAGGTCGCAGGCAGTGGTGTTCGGGAGAGCCCCAGGTCAGGTGGTGCGCCGCGAGGGACTCGAACCCCGAACCCGCTGATTAAGAGTCAGCTGCTCTGCCAATTGAGCTAGCGGCGCCTGCCGTGGCGCCCCACTGCCCGGCGCGAGGAACGACGCTAACACGTGCGTCCGCGCTCGACCGGCCGGCGGGGTGCCGCGGCATGGGGTGAGTGACGGGACTTGAACCCGCGACCTCCTGGACCACAACCAGGTGCTCTACCAGCTGAGCTACACCCACCATGCGGCCGGCCAGCCTCGACCGGAACCGCTCCAGCTTAGCGTGGCCGGTGCCGGCGGCTCGAAACGGGTTCGGAGCGGCGGGTGTGCAGCTGCGCGGCCACGGCCTGGGCCTGCTCGGACGTCGGCCCGGGTCGGGCGACGAACATGGTGCGCCGGTAGTAGTCCAGCTCCCGGATCGACTCCTCGATGTCGGCCAGCGCGCGGTGCGCCAGCCCCTTCTCCGGCTTGGCGAAGAAGATCCGCGGGTACCAGCGCCGGCACAGCTCCTTGATCGAGCTGACGTCGACCATCCGGTAGTGCAGGTGGGCGTCGAGCTCGGGCATGTCGCGGGCGAGGAAGCCGCGGTCGGTGGCGATCGAGTTGCCGGCCAGCGGTGACCGTGCGCGGCTCGGGGACGTGCTCGCGGACGTAGTCCAGCACCTGGCTGCTCGGCCTCGGCGACGGTGACGGTGGAGCGCGCGGACCTCCTCGGTGAGCCCGGAATGGGCGTGCATGTCGCGGACGACGTCGGGCATCCCGGCCAGCGCCGACTCGTCGGCGTGGATCACGATGTCGACGCCGTCGCCGAGCACCGTCAGCTCGCCGTCGGTGACCAGGCAGGCGATCTCGATCAGGGCGTCGCGCTGCAGGTCGAGGCCGGTCATCTCGCAGTCGATCCATACCAGACGGTCGTTCACCCGCGCAGCCTATTCGCTACGAGTCGGCGGTCCGCGTGGGTGACGATAGGCACGCGCCGTGGACAGCGCCGCACAGGAGATCGCCGCCGGCTACGCGACCGAGGGGGCGGCGCTCGAGCTGGGCACCGTCCTGATCGACGGCGTGGTCGATCCGACCGCGCGGGTGCGCATCCCGTTCGCCACGCTGAACCGGCACGGGCTGGTCGCCGGGGCCACCGGCACCGGCAAGACCAAGACCCTGCAGGGGCTCGCCGAGCAGCTCTCCGAACGCCGGGCGTGCCGGTGCTGCTGGCCGACGTCAAGGGCGACCTGTCCGGGCATGTCGAGGCCGGGGGAGCCCAACGCCAAGATCGAGTCGCGGGCCCGGGACACCGGCGACGACTGGACGCCGACCGCGTTCCCGGTCGAGTTCCTGTCGCTCGGCGGGACAGTCTGCGGCGGTGCCGATCCGGGCCACGCTCACCCAGTTCGGGCCGATCCTGCTGGCCAAGGTGCTGGACCTGAACGACACCCAGGAGTCCACCCTCGGGCTGATCTTCCACTGGGCCGACCAGCGCAACCTGCCGCTGCTGGACACCAAGGACCTGCGCGCGGTCATCCAGCACCTCACCTCCGACGAGGGCAAGGCCGACCTGAAGGGCATCGGCGGCGTCTCCTCGGCCACCGCCGGGGTGATCCTGCGCGCGCTGGTCAACCTGGAGGCCCAGGGCGGCGAGGACTTCTTCGGCGAGCCGGAGTTCGAGCCGGCCGACCTGATGCGGACACGGTCGACGGCAAGGGGATCGTCACGCTGCTGGAGCTGGCCGACCAGGCCGGCAACCCGCGGCTGTTCTCCACGTTCCTGATGTGGCTGCTGGCCGAGCTGTTCGAGGACCTGCCCGAGGCCGGTGACCTGGACAAGCCCAAGCTCGTGTTCTTCTTCGACGAGGCGCACCTGCTGTTCGCCGACGCGTCCAAGGCGTTCCTGGAGCGGATCGAGCAGACCGTGAAGCTCATCCGGTCCAAGGGCGTCGGGGTGTTCTTCTGCACCCAGCTGCCCACCGACATCCCGAACGCGGTGCTCTCCCAGCTCGGCGCGCGGATCCAGCACGCGCTGCGCGCGTTCACCCCGGAGGACCAGGCGGCGCTGGCCAAGACCGTGCGCGACCTACCCGACCACCAAGAACTACGACATCGAGGAGGCGCTCACCTCGCTCGGCACCGGTGAGGCGATCATCACGGTGCTCTCCGAGCGGGGCGCGCCGACGCCGGTGGCCTGGGCCCGGATGCGGGCGCCGCGCTCGCTGATGGCCGCGATCGGGCCGGACGCGGTGAGCGCCGCGGCCCGCGGTTCGCCGCTCTACGCGCGTACGGCCACACCGTGGACCGCGAGTCGGCCTACGAGCGGCTCACCGCGAAGATCGCCGAGACGCCCCCGCCGCCCGGACGACGCCGCCCGCCGCCGGAGCCGGAGCCCGAGCCGCCACGGCGCCGGGCCGAGCGCGAGGAGCCGGGCATGGTCGCCGAGGTGCTTCGGCTCGCCGGTGGTGAAGTCGTTCCTGCGCTCGGCGGCCAGCGCGCTCGGCCGCGAGCTCACCCGCGGCATCTTCGGCACCCGCACGCGCGGCCGCTGACCTGCTCGGAGCTGCTGCGCCGGTTCTCACACCGGCGCGGCACTCACGGGAGCAGGCGGGGGTGGTGGCGTCGGCCAGCGCGGCGGCATCGCCCGCGGCCAGGTCGAGCACCTGGTAGCCGCCCTGTCCGGCCGCGGTCACCGCCTCCAGCGTGACCAGGCCGGCGCGGCGCTGGAAGATGCTCTGCCGGAACGTCCAGCCGATCACCCCGTGCTGCTGCAGCGCGACCGTGCGCCGCACCAGCGAGCCCTGCCGGGTCACCAGGTAGTCGCGCGGTCAGCTGGTGGCCGAGGTTGCGGTAGCGGTCCAGCCCGACCAGCGCCGCGAGCGGCAGCAGCACCAGCGACGCCGGGCCCACGCCAGGCCAGCTCGGGGCACGGCCGACCGAGCCAGAACGCGGCCAGCCACGACGGCCGCGGCCGGGCCCGAGCGCCCGGGTCAGCCGCCGGAGCAGGGCCGCGCGCGGGTGCCGGCGCAGCGGGGCCCGGGTGATCTCGGCCGGGTCCGCGCGCAGCGCCGCCGACGCCACCCGGTGCGCCTCGGCCCGGGGCACCGGCGGCTGCAGCGCGCCGCCCTGGGCGTCCTGGGTCAGCCCGGTGGACAGGGCCCGGCACTGCGCACCGCGGCCGGCCCGCAGCAGCAGCGGCTCCACGATCTCCGCGCCGCGCAGCCGCTCCTCGGCCACCGACAGCGAGCGGCGGGTCAGCAACCCGCGCTTGACCCGCAGCGTGCTGGCCCCGTCGGCGCCGCGGCTCCCGGGTCAGCCGGTAGCCGAACCACCGCTCGGCGAACAGCACCAGCGCGCCGACGCACGGCGACGCACCAGCAGCGCCGACCACGACGACCAGCAGGATCCCGAACCAGATCGGGGCGCGTGCCGAGCCGGTCGGTGGCCGTCGTCGACCGGGCCGATGTCGCGCGGGTCGACGCCCAGGTCGTCGATCAGGTTGAACGCGGTGCCGCCGACCGCGGCGATCCCGGCCAGCGAGGAGAAGGTCAGCGGGGCCAGCCGCAGCCACGACCAGTGCAGCCGGGCCAGCTCCTGCACCGGCGGCGTCGACCGCCGCCGCGTCGCCGGGGCCGGGCGGCGGCGGCGGGAGCGGTCCAGCAGCTCCCGGCGCAGCCGCTCGGCCTCGGCCTTGCGACACCGCGTCCAGGCTCAGCCCGGAGTGCTCGCGCGACGGCGCCCGCGCCCGCGCTGACCTGCACCACGCTCAGCCCGAACAGCGCGGTGCAGCAGCCGGGCGGTGAGGTCGACGGTGCGGATCCGGTCCCGCGGCACCGAGCGGCGCTGCCGGCTCAGCCAGCCGCTGTGCAGCTCCACGCGCTCCGGGGTGATCCGGTACCGGGTGGTCCGCCAGGTCAGCATCGCTGCCCAGCACGACGAGCACGCCGATACCGCGGCGATCCACAGCCGGATCGACGTCGCCCTGCCCGGTGACCAGCAGGATCGACCGCGACCGGCAGCAGCCGGACCAGCCCGTTGACCGGGCCGACCACCAGCATCCGCGGGTCCAGCCGGCGCCACGGGCGTCTCGACGGGCGGCGGCGAGTCGGTGCACCGGCGGTGCTCACGTCGCGTCCCCGGGCGTGGCCTGCGTGGTCTCGGTCAGCGTGCGGGCCAGCTCGGTCGCCGCGTCGCTCGTCCAGCCCGCTGATCTTGCACCGGGCCGCGGGCCGACGCCGTGGTCACGGTGAGGTTGGCCAGCTTCGAGCAGCTGCTGCAGCGGGCCGCGCTCGGTGTCCACGGTCTGCACCCGGGAGATCGGCGCGATCCGCCACTCCCGCACCAGCCAGCCCGGACAGCGTGTAGACCGCCTCGTCGGTGATCTCCCAGCGGTGGATGCGGTAGAGCAGCGGCGGCACCAGCAGCGCGTACAGCCGCCGATCACCAGCGCGCGCTGCCGACCGGCGGTGACGGCCGAGCCAGCCGGCGCCGTCGGACGCCGAACACGACCAGCCGGCGACCTGCGGCACGCACGCACCGACGAGCAGCGTCAGCAGCGCGCGCAGCCGCCACCAGCGCACGGCCCGCGGGCTGACCTGGTTCGCGGGCGGGCGCAACGGAAGCGGCAGTGGCGGGGCGGACGACGGTGTGCCGGACGGTGGCAGGGCGGACGGTGACGAGGCGGCGGGCCGCGGGTCCATGCCCGGAGTCTGCCCGGTCAGGGGCGGGCGAGGGCGGCGAGCTGAGCCACCCGCACCCCGACCGTCTGGGCCTGCACCAGGTGGAACCCGGCCTCGCGGGCCCACCGCTGCTCGGGGCTGCCCCGCAGCAGCGCGCTGCCCGAGCGGGCCGCGATGAGCGCGTGTGAGGTGCGCACGGCCAGCTCGGCGACCTCCGCGCGCAGGGCGGCGCGCTCGTCCACCCGCTGGTCCAGCGGCACGCCGGTGAGCAGGGCGTACGCCTCGGCCCGTCGGTCGGCGGCGCGCTCGCCGAGGACGTGCGCGGCGTCCACCGCATCCGCCCGGTCGCGCGCGGTGCCGAGCTCGGCGAGCGCGGTGAGCATGCGCCGCAGCAGCCCGAGCGAGGCCGGCGTCGTGTTCGTGGTGCGGGCCGCGTCGTGCGCGCGCCAGGACGGCCCGTCGACGATCGCGAGCACGTCGTCACCGTTCACCCGGAGGCCGTCGATCTCCAGGGCGACCGTCCGCGTGCCCGCCATCACCGAGAGCGGCAGCGGCGGTCCTGCCCGCAGGCCGGGCTGATCACGGGCGGGGAGCAGGGCGAGCACCAGGCGGTCGTCCGCCGTGGCGCCCGCGATCATCACGACGTCGATCATGCCCCAGCCGGTGCACCAGTCGGCGGCGCCTCGGAACGTCCAGCCACCGCCGGCCACCGGCTCGGCGCGGACCGCCGGTGGTCCGGGCCGGCGCACGTGCGCGATCGCGATCCCGGCCCGCACGGTGGACGCGGCCAGCCCGGCCCGACTGCGTGCTGCGGCCGGGCCGAGGGCGACGGCCTCGGCGGGCATCCCGGTGAGCGGTCCGCGCGACAGAGCCTGCGGGAACCGGTGCTGGGTGGTGAGGAACCACGTGGCACCGCAGGCGCCACTCGTCAGCTCGACGGTCTCGGCGTCCACGCGGGTGTCGGCACCGTGCCCGCCTTCCGCGACGGGGATCGTGACGCCGAGCAGGCCGTTCTCGGCGAGCAGGGCCAGGTGCGCCGGATCGACCCCGCGAGCCGGGTCGTCGGCCGCCTCGGCGTGCGGGGCCAGGACATCGGCCGCGATCCGCTCGGCCGCCCGGACCGCCGGGTGGGCGGCGACCCGTGGCTCGGGCATCAACAGGGCGGCGACCGCAGTCCGGGCCGTGAGCGTCACAGCGGCGACGCTACGCGAGAGCGCTGCACCGATCCGGCGCGGCGATCACCGGAGCGACCGGGGATCGGCGCCCGAGGAAGGGTCACCGGGAGTGCGGGACCGTGGTGGGGAGGGGTCGGCACCCGGGAGGTGCACGGTGAACGCGGTGCGTCCGGGGCCACTGGCGACCGCGACCGTCCCGCCGTGCGCGGCCACGACGGCGTCCACGATCGCCAGCCCGAGCCCGGTGCTCCCGTTCTCCCGCGACCGCGACGTCGAGCCGCGTGCGAACCGCTCGAACACGTGCGGCAGCAGGTCCGGTGCGATCCCGGGACCGGCGTCGACCACGCTCAGCCGGGCGCCGCTGCCGTCGGCGGCGAGCGCGACGGCCACCGCCGTCCCGGGTGGCGTGTGCGTGCGGGCGTTGGCCAGCAGGTTGGCCAGCACCTGCGCGAGCCGGGACCCGTCGCCGGGCACCGTCACCGGCTCGCGGGGCACGTCGAGCTGCCACCGGTGGTCCGGGCCGGACGCGTGCGCATCGCTCACCGCGTCGACGACGAGCGCCCCGCCGGGCCAGCTCCGCGTAGCCGCGGATGGCCGCGAGCGGCGTGCGCAGCTCGTGGCTGGCGTCGGCGACGAACTGGCGGACCTGCATCTCGCTGTCCTGACGGGCTTCCAGCGCCGACCCGACGTGGTCGAGCATCCGGTTCAGCGCCGCGCCGACCTGCCCCACCTCGGTGGTGGGGTCGGCGTCCGGCACGCGATCGACCAGCGAGACCTCGCCGCGGTCGAGGGGCAGCGTGCTCACACGGGACGCCGTGGCGGCCACCCGCTCCAGCGGCCGGAGCTCCCGCCGGACCAGGAGCGCGCCGGCGACCCCGGCCCCGATCAGCGCCATGGCGGTGACCAGCAGCTCGGTCGTCACGAGGCGGAGCACGGTGTCCTGGACCGGCCGCTCCGTGAGACCCGCGACGAGCACCGTGCGGGCCGGGGGTGAGAACGGCGAGCAGCCGGTACCGACCGAGGGGTCCGAGATCGACGCTGCGGGGGCGGCCGTCGGCGGGCACCGCGGCGAGATCCGGGAGCTCACCGGAGGGGACGGCCTGCGTCCCGCCCTCGCGGGTGATCGTCACGGCGCTCACGACGCGGTCCCCGTCGATCTGCGCGACCAGCGTGTCCGGCGGCCGCGGTCCGCGTCGTCCGCGGGGAAGGGGACCGGCGGGCCGGGCGCACCGGCGGGCGGGAACGCGAACCGGACGAACACCGCGCTCGTCGCCCGCAGGTCCTCGTCCAGCCGACCCATCAGGAACTGCTGCAGGGTCAGGGTGGTGACGACCGCGACCACCGCGGACGCCACGGCGAGCAGCAGCAGCATCGTCGCCACCAGTCGGGTCCGCAGCGAGCGGCTCCTCACCTACTCGGCCCCCGGCTTCAGCACGTAGCCCGCCCCCGCACGGTGTGGATCATCGGCGACCGTCCCGCGTCGATCTTCTTGCGCAGGTAGGAGACGTAGAGCTCGACCACATTGGACTGCCCGCCGAAGTCGTAGTTCCACACCCGGTCGAGGATCTGCGCCTTGGACAGCACCCGCTTCGGGTTGCGCATCAGGTAGCGCAACAGCTCGAACTCGGTGGCCGTCAGCTCGACGAGATCGTTCGCGCGGCGCACCTCGTGGCTGTCCTCGTCCAGCACCAGATCGCCGACCACCAGCTCGGCCCCCTGCCGGGCGGCGGTCATCCCCGAGCGGCGCAGCAGCCCCCGCAGCCGGGCCACCAGCTCCTCCAGACTGAACGGCTTGGTGACGTAGTCGTCACCGCCCTGCCGTGAGCCCGGCGATCCGGTCCTCGATCGCGTCCCTGGCCGTCAGGAACAGCACCGGCACCTCCGGGGTCTCGGCGCGCAGCCGGCGCAGCACCTCCAGCCCGTCGAAGTCCGGCAGCATCACGTCGAGGACGACCGCGTCGGGCCGGAACTCCCGCGCCGCCCGCACCGCCGAGCTGCCGTCCGCAGCCGCACGCACGTCCCAGCCCTCGTAGCGCAGCGCCATCGCCAACAGGTCCGACAGGGTCGGCTCGTCGTCGACCACGAGCACCCGGAGCGCGCCGCCGCCGGCCCGCCGCAGCGCGCGACCAGTCATCGCGGTCATGCTAACCAGCCTCGCGCGCGCGGCTGGACCGCCGACGGCCCGGCGCTGTTGGGCGAGATCGCGACCGACAACACCGCGGAGTTCTGGGCGGCCCACCGCGACCGGTACGAGGCGGCCGTGCTCGCGCCGATGCGGGCGCTCGCCGCCGCGCTGGAGGCCGAGCACGGACCGGTCCGGGTCTTCCGGCCGCAGGTCAACCGCCGGTTCCGGCCGGATGCCGCGCCCTACCGGACCGACACCGGCGGCGTCGCGAGGAGCGCGGGCGGCTGCCCGCTCGGGGTGGTGCTCTCGGCCACGGCGCTCACCGTGTCGGCCGGCTACTGGATCTTCGACGCCGGGCAGCTCCGGCGCTACCGCGCGGCCGTCGACGCCGCACCTGGCCCGGCGCTGGAGGGGATCCTCGCGGCCATGCCCGGCTTCGCGATCGACGAGACCCGCCGGCTCCGCGGCGCCCCGCGTCGCTGTCCGGCCGACCACCCGCGGATCGGACTGCTGCGCCACCGCGGGCTGCAGGTCACGAAGGCCTGGGCGGTGGGCGATTGGCTCGCCACCGACGAGCCGCTGCACCGGGTGCGGGACGCGTGGCGGGCAGCGGGACCGCTCGTCGGATGGCTCGACACCCATGTCGGGGCGGCGGACGCGGCGCCGGCGCCCGCTCAGCGCGCGCGCCAGTAGCCCGTCGCGTAGACCAGGCGGCGGTCGAAAGCTCGCTCGGCCAGCAGGTGCCGGCGCAGCTCCTTCACCGCCGCCGACTCCCCGGAGAGCCACGCCTGGCCGACCCCGTCCGGGAACGTCGCGGTGCGCACCGCCGCCACCAGCGGCGTCCCGGCCTGCCGGCCCCGGCGGTGCACCCAGCGCACGGTGGCGTCCCCGGGCAGCTCCTGCTCCTCGTCGGCGTCGGCGACCTCCAGGAAGGCCATGCCCGGCGCCCCAGCGGGCAGCGCCGCCAGCACGGTGGCCACCGCGGGCAGCGCCGACTCGTCGCCGATCACGACGTGGAAGTCCGCCGCGGGGTCCGGCACGTACCGCCCGCCCGGCTCGGACACCCCCACCCACGCGCCCGGCCGCGCGTCCCGCGCCCACGCCGCGGCGGGACCGTGCCCCTCGTGCAGCACGAAGTCGACGTCCAGCTCGCCGGCCCCTGCGTCGAACCGGCGCACCGTGTAGGTGCGGATGGCCGGCCGGGCCGCGCCGGTCGGCCACAGCGGTCCGCCCGGACGTCGCCCGGGGCACGGCCGGCCGCTCCTGGCCGGGCACCGGGAAGAACATCTTGATCCGCCGGTCCGGTCCCTCACCGCCGAAACCGGCGAGCTCGTCCCCGCCCAGCGTCACGCGGATCATCCGCGGGGTGAGCTGCTCGCTGCGCCGCACCTGGAGCAGCCGGGGTGCCGTCGTGCTCATCGCACTCCCTCGCTGCGCTCGGTCGGCGCTTCGCGGGAGCGCTGTGACACTGATTCGCCCGCAAGCTCGCTCATGTGCACTCCCTCGCTGCGCTCGGTCGGCCCATGATCGGATATCTCAGCGCGGGAGCGCTGTGACACTGATTCGCTCGCACGCTCGCTCATGTGGCCGTCCCGGTCCCCGCCGCCGCGAGGCCGGTCCAGACCAGGTCCATCAGGTAGTCGGTGGCCTGCTCGGCCGTGATCGTCGCGTCCCGCCCGCGCCAGACGGCCAGCCGCTCGCACGCACCGACGATCACCTGGGCCCATCCGGCGAGTCGCTGCGGGTCGGCGCCGGGGACCTGCACCGCGAGCAGGTCGGCGATGGAGTCGGTCTGCTGGGCCCGGATGCCCTCCAGCGCTTCGCCCGCCACGGTGGACTCCGCGCAGATCACGGTCCACGCGGGCTCGTGCCGGTCCAGGTAGTCGAAGAACGCCGCCGTGCGCCGGCGCAACATCTCCTCGGGGGTCCGCGCGGTGGCCGCGGCGGCGGTGGTCACCTCCAGCAGGTCGGCCCGAGCCCGGGCGACGCACGCCAGCAGCAGCCCGTCCTTGGAACCGAAGTGCGTGTAGAGCACCGGCTTGGTGACGCCGACCCGCTCCGCCACGGCATCCATCGAGGCGTTCTGGAACCCGCGCTCGGCGAAGACGGCCACGGCTGCCCGCAGGATCTGCTGCTCGCGCTCGGCCCGCCCGACGCGGCGCCGCGGCGTCCCGGTCTCCACGGCGGGCGATCCTACCGGCGGTAACGGCATCGGCACCCTGCGCACTCCTTCTGGGCGCATGGTGCTGGGCGCGTAGGTTCCGGCCGGTGTCGGAGGTCTACGCGATCCCGCTGACGACCCGCTTCCGCGGGATCACCACGCGCGAGGGCATGCTGCTGTCCGGGCCGGCGGGCTGGGGCGAGTTCTGCCCCTTCCTCGAGTACGACGACGCCGAGTGCGCACCGTGGCTGGCCGCCGCCGTCGAGGCCGCCGACGAGGGGTGGCCCGAACCGGTGCGGGACCGGGTGCCGGTGAACTGCCATCGTCCCTGCCGTCGATCCCGGGGCCGCGCAGCGGATCGTGCGCGGATCGGGCTGCTCGACGGCCAAGGTCAAGGTGGCCGACCGGCGCGGCTCGTTGCCCGCCGACCTGGAGCGCGTGGCCGCCGTCCGCGACGCGCTCGGGCCCGGCGGCGCGGTGCGGGTCGACGCGAACGGACGGTGGGACGTCGAGGAGGCCGTCGCTGCGGTACGTGCCCTGGACCGCGCGGCGGCCGGGCTGCAGTACGTCGAGCAACCGTGCGCCACGGTCGAGGAGCTGGCGGTCGTGCGGCGCCGGGTCGAGGTGCCGATCGCGGCCGACGAGTCCATCCGTCGCGCGGAGGACCCGTTGCGGATCGCCCTCGCGGGCGCGGCGGACATCGCGGTCCTCAAGTGCGCGCCGCTCGGCGGGGTGCGCCGAGCGCTGGGGGTCGCGCGGGCGTGCGGCCTGCCCTGCGTCGTGTCCTCGGCCGCTGCAGACCAGCGTCGGGCTGGCCGGCGAGCTCGCGCTGGCCGGCGCGCTGCCCGAGCTGCCGTACGCGTGCGGGCTCGCCACCGGTGCGCTGCTGCTCCGCGACGTCGTCGACCTGCCGCTCGTGCCGCGCGACGGCTGGCTCCCGGTGCCCGCCGGGCGCCCCGATCCGGTGCTGCGCCGCGAGCGGTCCGGCCGCCGACCCGGAGCGGGACGCACTGGTGGCGCGCGCGGCTCGCGCGGGTCGCGGCCGCTCCCGCGCTGAGGCGCGGGCGGCAACCGGCGCTGCAGGAACGGCGGGTCGCGGACGCAGCGCCTACGGTCGCGATCGTGACGGTGGTGGTGGTCGGAGCCGGGATCGCCGGGGTGGCCGTGCGCGGTGCAGCTGCGCGCGGCCGGGGTGCCGGTGCGGGTGCTGCGAGCGCGGGCGCGCGGGTCGGCGGGCGGATGGCCAGTCGCCGGCTGCACGGGCGGCCGGTCGACCTCGGCGCCGCCTACTTCACCGTGCGCGACCCGGAGTTCGCCGAGCTCGTCGAGCGCTGGCGGACCGCCGGGCTGGCCCGGCCGTGGACCGACCGAGCTGGCCGTGCTCGAGCGGCGACGCCCGGCGGCCGGCGCGCCCGGGCCCGATGCGCTGGGCGGCCGCCGGGCGGGCTGCGCAGCCTGGTCGCGGACCTGGCCGACGGGGCTCGACGTCGAGCTCGAACGCCCGGTGCGGCACGTCGGCCCGGGTCCGCTGGTCGACGGCGAGCACGCCGACGTCGTCGTGCTGGCCATGCCCGACCCGCAGGCGCTGCGGCTGCGTCCACCCGTCCTCGCCGGCGGCCGCGGCGCTCGCCGGCCGGGCGTGGCGACCGGTGATCGCGGTGGCCGCGGGCTGGCCGCGCCGGCAGTGGGCACCGCTGCCCGCCGCCGTTCGTCAACGACCACCCGGTGCTCGCCCTCGTCGCCGACGACGGCGACCGCCGCGGCGACGGCGCCCCGGTGCTGGTCGCGCACACCACGGCCGACGTCGCCCGCGCCCACGACGCCGACCCCGACGGGGCCGTCGCACCGGTCGTGGCGGCGGTGCGCGAGCTGCTCGCCATCGATGAGCGCGCCGGAGTGGACCCACGCCCACCGCTGGCGGTTCGCCGCCCCGGCCGCCGACCGCGACCGGCCGTTCCACCTCGGTGACGACGGCATCGCGCTGGCCGGGGACGGCTGGGGCAGCTCCCGGGTCGAGACGGCCTGGCGGTCCGGCACGCTGCTGGGCCGGGCGGTGGTCGCGCGACTGGGTGTGGTCGGAGTCGGCACCGACGGGTAGGTGCCGACGGCGATCCATGACTACCGTCGGGTCATGTCCGACGGCGTGCCCGACGCTGTGCGCGGTGGTGTGCAGAGCCTGCCCGCCGGCTCTTCGGCGACCTCCCCGCCGACCGGGTGCTGACCGACCCCGCCGCTGACGGCCTCCTACCTGCACGACGAGGCCGAATGGGCCGAGCACGGCCGGCCCGCCGCGGTGGTCCGCCCGCAGACCACCGCGGAGGTGGCCGCGGTGGTCGGGCCTGTGCGCGCGACGCTGCGCCGGTCGTCACGCGCGGCGCCGGCACCGGGCTGTCCGGCGGCGCCAACGCGGTCGACGGCTGCGTGGTGCTGTCCACCGAGCGGATGCGCGAGATCGTCGAGATCAACCCGGCCGAGCGGCTGGCCGTCGTGCAGCCCGGGGTGGTCAACGACGACCTGCGCGCGGCCGTCGCCGAGCAGGGGCTCTGGTACCCGCCGGACCCGGCGAGCGCCCCGTGGTCGACCATCGGCGGCAACGTGGCCACCAACGCCGGCGGGCTGTGCTGCGTGAAGTACGGGGTCACCCGCGACTACGTGCTGGCGCTCGAGGTGGTCACCGCGGCCGGCGAGGTCGTCCGGGTCGGGCGGCGCACCGCCAAGGGCGTGGCCGGCTACGACCTGGTCGGGCTGCTGGTCGGCTCGGAGGGCACG
The DNA here is from genome assembly GCA_963711715.1 of uncultured Actinomycetota bacterium. Lineage (GTDB taxonomy): Bacteria > Actinomycetota > Actinomycetes > Mycobacteriales > Pseudonocardiaceae > Pseudonocardia. The sequence continues at coordinate 1,670,158 of CAVQFJ010000009.1, read as the reverse complement.
CTCGGCGTGATCACCGAGGTGACGGTCCGGCTGCCGCCCGCTGCGGACCACCGCGCCGCGCACCGTCGTCGGGTTCTTCGACACGCTCGCCGAGGCCGGCGACGCGGTCTCGCGGGTCACCGCGCGCGGGCTGCAACCCGCGGCGTTCGAGCTGATCGACCGGGTCTGCCTGCGCGCGGTCAACGACTGGAAGCACGCCGGGCTGCCGGAGGACTCGGCCGCCCTGCTGCTGGCCCAGACCGACCTGCCCGAGCCGGCCGCCGCGGCCGAGGCGGAGGCGATCCACGCCGAGTTCGTCGCGGCCGGCGCCCGCGAGGCGATGGCCTCCACCGATCCCGTCGAGGCCGAGGCCCTGTTCGACGCCCGGCGGCTCGCCTACCCGGCCCTGGAGCAGCGCGGCGAGGCCATGCTCACCGAGGACGTCTGCCTTCCGCGCGGCAGGCTCGCCGAGATGCTGGCGCGCGTCGAGGCGATCTCGACGCCGGCACGACACGCTGATCGCCACCGTCGCGCACGCCGGCGACGGCAACCTGCACCCGCTGATGCATCACCCCGCACGGCGACGAGGCCGCGAAGCTCCGCGCGCAGGCGGCGTTCGACGACATCGTCGACGCCGCGCTGGAGCTGGGCGGCACGGTCACCGGCGAGCACGGCGTCGGACTGCTGAAGCGGGCGGGCATGCGGCGCGAGCTCGGTCCGCAGGTGCTGGCCATGCAGCGGGCGATCAAGGCGGCCCTCGACCCGCACGACATCCTCAACCCCGGCAAGGTGCTGGGGTGAGCCCGGTCAGAGCCAGCCGGGGACCACGAACACCAGCCAGGTGGTGATCGGGGCCACGATGATCATGGACATCCCCCACTGGAGGAGGCGGCGGTAGACGAAGTCCCGCTGGTCCTCCGGCGAGTTCGCGACGCAGAGCGCGCCCGACGTCGAGAACGGGCTCGAGTCCACGACCGACGACGACAGCGCCAGCGCGATGATCATTCCCACCGCGCCGACCTGGCCGCTCAGCAGGAACGGCACGGCGAGCGGGATGAGCGCCCCGAGGATGCCCGTGGTCGACGCGAACGCGGAGACGGCCGCCCCGATGAAGCAGATGACCAGCGCGGCCAGGAGCGGCACGCCGATCTGGGCGACCTGGCCGCCCAGCCAGTCGATCGTGCCGACCTCCTGCATCATCGCGACGTAGGTGACGATCCCCGTGATGAGCAAGATGGTCGGCCACGCGATCTGCCCGACCGCGGCCTTGCTGGCCTCCCCGGAGAACAGGCTGAGCACCACCGCGGCCGTGATGGCGACGACGCCGATGTCCAGCCCGAAGAAGAAGGCCGCCACGGCGGTGCCGACGATCGCCACCAGGGTCAGCACCCGGCTGCGGTCCAACGAGAGACGCTCCACGGTGTCGGGTTCGGCTCGTCGCTTCTGGCCGACTGTGCCAGGACGCCCCGTTCCGACGCCCGACGCGACGGACGAGGAGCCGCCGTCGGATGCCCCGCTGGTCGACTCGCGCCGGCGCTCGTCCCGGAGGACGTCGTCGTCGAAGCGCTCCTCGTCGAGCTCGGCCTCGTCGGGCTCGCCCCCGGCATCGACCTGGGTCGGCGCCCGCCGGTGCAGCAGCTCGCGGCCGCCGAACATGAAGAACACGACGACGCTGAGCACGAAGTTGAAGACGTAGGACGAGACGAACAGCAGCCCTGGGGAACTGGGGAGCCCGCTGTTGTCCACGACACCGTTGGTGATCGCGCCGAAGATGCTGATCGGCGAGAACCCACCCGCACTGGCACCGTTGATGATCAGCAGGCTCATGAGGACCGGGTTGATCCCGTGGCGTTTCGCGAAGGACAGACCCACCGGGGCGATGATCGCCACCGCGGCCGGCACGACCGCACCGAAGGCCGTGAGGATCGAGATGACCACGAACATCACCCACGGGATGAGCGCGACGCGGCCACCCACCATCCGGACCGCGGCCTGCACCAGCCAGTCGACCGTCCCGTTGTTCTTCGCGATCGCGAACAGGTACGTGACGCCCACGAGGATGATGAACAGGTCGGCGGGGAAGCCGGCCAGAACGTCATCGGGGACCTCTTGCCCGAAGAAGAACCCGCCGACCACGAAGGCGGCCACGAAGGCGAGAGCGCCCATGTTGACCGGGAGCAACGTGGCCGCGAGGAAGACCAGGACCAAGCCGAGGATCGGGATCAGCTCGAGCGGCATGCGACGGCCCTCCTGACGCAGCGCCGACGCGTCACCCACGCCGGGCCGCAATGCGTGACGTCCCTCACGTGACGGTCAGCATCATCGGTGGTGGTAGCGACGTCAAACCGGGGCAGCACGGCGACACGTCCCGCAGCGCTCCGCGATGCGTACTGGGCGCTGCGGCACTAGATTCTGCCGTCTAGGAAGAGGTAGCAGGGTCTGCTCGTGGGGCGGGCCGCGCTGCGGGGAGGAAGCCGCATGGGGCGTCATTTCTTGCAGATCCCGGGCCCCACCAACGTGCCGGACGAGGTGCTGCGGGCGATCTCGCTCCCCACCATCGACCACCGCGGGCCCGAGTTCCAGGCCCTCGGGCGCCGGTTGCTCGAGAAGATCAAGCCCGTGTTCGGCACGACAGGACCGGTCATCATCTTCCCGGCGACCGGGACGGGTGCGTGGGAGGCGGCCCTGGTCAACACGCTCAGTCCCGGCGACCGCGTCCTCTGCTTCGAGACTGGGCACTTCGCCGTCGCTGTGGCAGGAGATGGCGCGGTCGTTGGGGCTGGAGGTCGACCTGGTGCCCGGCGACTGGCGCCACGGTGTCGATCCCGCCGTGGTCGAGCAACGACTGAGGGACGACGGCGGACAGGAGATCAAGGCCGTCTGCGCCGTGCACAACGAGACGTCGACGGGGGTGACGAGCCGGATCGCGGAGGTCCGTGCCGCGATCGACGCCACCGACCACCCGGCCCTCCTCCTCGTCGACACCATCTCCTCGCTCGGCTCCATCGACTACCGGCACGACGAGTGGAAGGTCGACGTCACGGTCGCCGGCTCGCAGAAGGGGCTGATGCTCCCGCCCGGCATGAGCTTCAACGCGGTGAGCGACAAGGCGCTGGAGGCCTCCCGCACGGCCGGCCTGCGCCGATCGGTCTGGGACTGGGACCCGATCCTGACCGCCAACGCGAACGGGTTCTGGCCCTACACGCCGAGCACCAACCTGATGTACGGCCTCGACGTCGCGCTCGACATGCTCTACGACGAAGGCCTCGAGAACGTCTTCGCCCGGCACCAGCGGCACGCCGCAGCCACCCGTGCTGCCGTCCGGGAATGGGGGCTCGAGGTCCTCTGCCTCGACGAACGCGAGTACTCCGGCTCGCTGACCGCGGTCCTCATGCCGGACGGACACGACGCGGACGCCCTTCGCCGCATCATCCTCGATCGGTACGACATGTCCCTCGGCTCGGGCCTGACCAAGCTCGCCGGCAGGGTCTTCCGCATCGGCCACCTCGGTGCCTTCAACGACCTGACGCTGGCCGGAACCCTCTGCGGCGTGCAGATGGGTCTGCACAACGCGGGAGTGCCCGTCAAGGGCAACGGTGTCGAGGCCGCCCTGGACGTCCTCTCCGTTCCGTAGCCGTGTCCACCGAGCGCGCGCACGTCGACACCGCCGTACCCACCCCGCGCGACGAGCTCACCCAGCGGGCGCAACGTCTGCTCTCCGACGAGCTCGACGGCGACGTGCGGTTCGACGAGTACACCCGGCACCTCTTCGCGCGGGACGCCAGCATGTACTCGATCACTCCGCTCGGGGTGGTCTTCCCGCGGCACGCCGACGACGTCGCCGCGACCGTGCGCGTCGCCCGCCGACTCGGCATCGTCGTGACACCACGGGGGGCCGGCACCAGCCTGGCGGGCCAGACCATCGGCCCGGGCATCGTCGTCGACTTCTCGCGTCACATGCACCGGATACTCGACCTCGACCCGGCGGCGCGGACCGCGCGCGTCCAGGTCGGCGTCGTCCAGGACGAGCTGAACCGCGCCGCTGCACCGTTCGGCCTGATGTTCGGGCCCGACACGTCCACCAGCAACCGGGCGACGATCGGCGGCATGATCGGCAACAACTCCGCCGGCAGCGGATCGGTGCGCTACGGCATGACGATCGACCACGTGCGGGAGCTCGACGTCGTCCTCTCCGACGGCTCCCGGGCCCGGTTCGAGCCGGTGGACGACGACGAGCGCCGTCGCCGGGCGGACGCGGGCACGCTCGAGGGCCGGCTCTACCGACCGTCTCCCCGAGATCGTCGAGGCCGACCGCGCCGCCATCGAGACCGGCTTCCCGCCCTTCTGGCGGCGAGCCTGCGGCTACCGGCTCGACCGGATGATCGACGGCAGCCCGTTCGACCTGGCGAGGTTCGTCGTCGGATCCGAGGGAACGCTGGCGATCGCCGTGGAGGCGGTGGTCGACCTGGTGCCGAAGCCGAGGCACACGGTGTTCGCGGTGGGGCACTTCGACACCACGCAGCAGGCGATCGAGGCCACCACCGACGCCCTGTCCTGCGATCCGGCGCAGGTCGAGCTGATGGACAAGACGATCCTCGACCTGTCCCGTCGCAAGATCGAGTACGCCGATCTGGGCCACAGCCTGGTCGGGGACCCGGCCGCTCTGCTGTTCGTCTCGTTCACCGGGGACGACCTCGACGACGTGCAGCGACAGCTCGACGCCCTCGTCGATCTGTGGACGACCCACGGTCACGGGTACCACACGCTGCGCGCCGTGACCGAGGAACAGAAGGGAGCGCTGCTCAAGGTCCGCAAGGCCAGCCTCGGCCTGCTGATGGCCGCGAGCGAGGGCGCCAACCGTCCCCTGGCCTTCGTCGAGGACACCGCGGTCCCGCCCGATCGGCTGGCGGCCTACACGGCCCGGTTCGCGGAGATCCTCGACCGGCACCAGATGCGGGCGGGCTTCTACGGGCACTGCTCGGTGGGCTGCCTGCACATCCGCCCGTTCGTGGACCTCAGCCGGCCCGACGAGATCATCCGGATGCGTGCGGTCGCCGAGGAGATCAAGGACCTCGTGCTGGAGTTCGGCGGTGTCAACTCGAGCGAGCACGGTGACGGCCTGGCCCGCAGCGAGTTCAACCGGGAGATCTTCGGCGACGAGCTGTACGAGGCCATGCGGTCGGTCAAGCACCTGTTCGACCCCGGGAACGTCCTGAACCCGGGCAAGATCGTCGACGCGCCGCGGATGACCGAGAACCTCCGGGACGCGACCCTGCCCGCCGCGATCCCGTTCCGCACCCGGCTGGACTTCAGCGTGGTCGGCGGGATGCGCGGGGCCGCCGACCGCTGCATGAACATCGGGCTGTGCCGCAAGAGCACCACGGGAGCCATGTGCCCCTCGTACATCGCGACCCGGGAGGAGGAGCACGCCACCCGGGGACGGGCCAATGCGCTCGTCATGGCCCTCTCCCAGCCGGACCCGGCGGCGGCGCTGGGCGACGACCGGCTGCACGAGATCCTCGATCTCTGCCTGATGTGCAAGGCCTGCAAGGCCGAGTGCCCGCTGGGCGTGGACATGGCCAAGCTCAAGAGCGAGACCCTCGCCCACCACCACGACGAGCACGGCGTCCCCCTGCGTTCCCGGATCTTCGCGGCCATCCGCACGGTCAACCGCCTCGGGTCGGCGACCGCACCGCTGTCGAACCTGCCCGGTGGTTCCCGCCTGCTGCGCACGGTGCTCGGTCGCGCCGTCGGCATCGCACCGCAGCGGCCGCTGCCGCGGTTCGAGCGGCAGAACCTCGTCCGCTGGTTCCGCCGGGCGGAGCGGACACGCAGCCGCCGCGGCCCGCAGCCAGGGCACGGTCACCTTCCTCGCCGACTCGTTCACGTCCTTCACCGAGCCGCGCATCGGCCGCACGGCGATCGCCCTGCTGGAGGACGCGGGCTGGGACGTCGAGCTCATGAGCAGCGGCTGCTGCGGCCGCTCGGCGCTGTCCAAGGGGCTGGTCGATGACGCGACGGCGAAGGCACGCGCGATGGCCCGGGCACTGGCCGAGGACACCCCGGACGGTTCACCGATCGTTGGCTGCGAGCCGTCGTGCCTGTTCACCCTGCGCGATGAGCACATCACGATGCTCCCCGACGACCAGCACGTCCGCTCCGTCGCTCCCCGCGTCCGCCAGATCGAGGAGCTGCTGACGGCCGCGATCGACGACGGCCGCCTGGTGCTGGCGCAGGACTCGTGGCTGGCCGGCCGGCGCGTCCTCTACCACGGCCACTGCCACCAGAAGGCCGAGGTCGGCACGGCCGCGACGGTGGCGCTGCTGCGCCGGATACCCGGGATCGACCTCGTCGAGCTGGACGCGGGTTGCTGCGGCATGGCCGGGTCGTTCGGCTACGAGGCCGAGCACTACGACATCTCCATGACGGTGGGCCGCGACCGGCTCTTCCCGGCCATCGATGCCGAGCAGGACGCGATCGTCGCCGCCACCGGCACGTCGTGCCGCGAGCAGATCGCGCACGGCACGACGCGCCACGCCTGGCACCCCGTGGAGCTGGTCGCGCAGGCCCGGCACCCGGCGTCGGCGGGCGCCGGACCGGGCCGGGTGGGGTGACGGCGGGTCACGCCCGAGCGCGGAAGCGGAAGCGGTCGCCGTTGCTGTCCACGACCGGCTCGACGAAACCTGCGGTCCGCAGCCGATCGGCCAACCCGGTCGGGTCGATCGGCACGAAGACGTCACCGTCGTGCAGCGCCCGCCGGGAGGGCGTGTCCTCCCCGTCGGTGCCCAGCAGGAGCCCGCCGGGCCGCAGCACCCGGGCGATCTCGGCGAGCGCCCGGTCCTGCAGGGCGGGGTCCGGGATGTGGTGCAGCATCGTGAAGCAGGCCGCGGCGGAGAACCGATCGTCGGGCAGTGGCAGCGCGGTCGCGTCGGCGGTCACGACCTCGACGGGACGACCGGCCAGCCGGGCCCGCAGGCTCGCGGCGAGGCGCTCGTCGATCTCGACGGCCGTGACCAGGGGAGCCCGGTCGACCAGCAGGTCGGTCACCAGGCCCGGGCCCGCTCCGACCTCCAGGACGTCGTCACCGAGGTCCTCGGGGCCGACGACCCACGGCAGCAGCTCGCCCCGGACGAGCGCGGCCCACTCCGCACTCGCGCACAGCCGCAGGTGCTCGGAGTTCACGGGGTGGTCGCCCCCGGCGTCATCGGCCCGTCCATTCCACCCGCTCCTTGGTGGTGGCGAAGACCCGCACGGCGTCGCGGAAGTCCTGGCTGCCGAAGACCCGACGGACGATGTCGTCGCCGTCGGGCAGGGCGGCGCGACGGAACCGGACCATCGCCTGCTTCGCGGCCCACATGCTCAGCGGTGCGTGCTCGAGCAGCGGCACCACGACCTCGTCGACGACCCGGTCGAGCTCGTCGTCGTCGCACAGCTCGCTGACGAAGCCGGCGCCCCTGGCGTCCTCGCCGGACAGCAGTCGGGCTCGGAGCAGCAGGTCGAGGGTCCGGGCCGGGCCGAGGTGGACGACGAGCAGGGAGCAGCTGTTCATCGACAGGCAGTTGCCCAGCGTGCGGGCGATGGGCACGCCGAACCGGGCGGACCGGGTGGCGACCCGCAGGTCGCACGCGGCGGCGATCGCGAGGCCGCCGCCCACGCAGTACCCGCGGACCGCGGCGACCGTCGGAACGGTGACGTCCTCCAGCCGGTTGACGACGCGGGTGATCCCCTCCTCGTAGGCGATGCCGTCGTCGCCGCTGGTGAAGGAGGCGAACTGGCTGATATCGGTGCCCGCGACGAAGGCCTTGTCGCCGGCTCCCCTCAGCACCAGCACCCGGATGTCGTCGGACTCGTCCGCCCGCTCGCAGGCGGCGTGCAGGCCTTCGTACATGGCGAAGGTCATGGCGTTGCGCTGGTCCGGTCGGTTGAAGGTGACCGTGAGGACCGGCCCGGTCTGGTCGACGACGAGGTCTTCGGTCACGGTGCCCCTCACTCCTCCGCCACCGCGGCGCCGCCGGCGGCGAGCAGGTGCTCGATGTCGTCGGTCGAGTAGCCGACGGCCGCCAGCGCCGATCGGGTGTCGGCCCCGAGCACCGGGCCGGCCCCGTCGCGGCGAGCCGGTGTGCGCGACAGGCGCATCGGGGACCCGAGCTGGCGCACCGCTCCCAGCAGCGGGTGCGCAGCGTCCCAGAAGTAGTCGCGGGCACCGAGGTGCTCGTCGGTGAACACGCCGGCGTAGTCGGCGATCGGAGCGCACGGCACGCCTGCGCGTTCGAGGGTCTCGACGAGCTCCGCGGTCGACAGCGTCGTGGTGGTCGCCTCGATCGCGGCGACCAGCTCGTCCCGGTGGGCGTGCCTGCGGACGGAGTCGGCGTACCGCTGGTCGTCGCGGAGCCCGTCGAGCCCGAGTGCGGTGCAGAAGCTCGCCCACGTCTTCGGGGTGATCGCGCCGATCGTCACGAAACCATCCGCACTGCGGACGGCCTGGTAGGGGGCCTGGTTCTGGTGGGCCGAGCCGAGAGCGCGACCGACCTCCCCGGTGGCGAAGTACGTCCCCGCCTCCCACACCGCCAACGACACCGCGGACTCGAACAAGGAGACGTCGAGGTACTGACCCTGCCCGGTCCGGTCCCGCTCGCGCAGCGCGGCCACGACCCCCAGGGCGAGGTAGAGACCGCAGACCAGGTCGCAGATCGGGACGCCGATCTTGACGGGGTCACCCTCGGGCGTCCCCGTGATGCTCATCAGCCCTCCCCGGGCCTGGGCCATGATGTCCAGCCCCGGGAGGGTGGCCAGCGGCCCGTCCTGACCCCAGCCCGAACCGGACGCGTACACGATCCCCGGGTTGACCTCGCTGACGGCCGCGTAGTCGAGCCCCAGCCGCCGCATCGCGCCCGGGCGCAGGTTCTCGACGACAGCGTCCGCCGCGGCCGCGAGGCGCAGGAAGGCGGCGCGCCCCTCCGGCACCTTGAGGTCGAGCGCCACGGACTCCTTGTTGCGGTTGAGCCGGGCGAACGGCGAGCTCTGCCCCTCGAGGAACGGGCCGGTGGCCCGCACCGGGTCCACGTTCGCCGGACTCTCGACCTTGACGACGCGCGCGCCCAGGTCGGCGAGCTGCATCGTGGCGTACGGCGAGGCCAGGAAGACCCCGACCTCGAGCACCGTCGTCCCGGTCAGCGGGGCGTTGGAGTCCGACATCACCCGCCCGTTCCTCTCCCGGCGGCCGCGGTCGACCCGGGCCGACGCCGGATGGCTGCCCTAGGGTCGGCGGCGTGGCTGCCTCGCACGGGTCCCTGCTGCTCGACTACGGCGCGTCCCGACCCGAGATCGATCCGGACGCCTGGGTCGCTCCGGGGGCCGTCATCATCGGCGCGGTCCGGCTGCGGGCCCGTTGCAGTGTCTGGTACGGCGCCGTCGTCCGGGCCGACGGCGACCGCATCGAGCTCGGCGAAGGCAGCAACCTGCAGGACGGGTGCGTCATGCACACGGACCCCGGTTTCCCCCTGGTCGTCGGGAGCGGCGTGTCCATCGGACACCGGGCGGTCCTGCACGGTTGCACGGTCGAGGACGACGTCCTCATCGGCATGGGCGCCGTCCTGCTCAACGGCAGCCGGGTCGGTCGCGGTTCGCTGGTCGCCGCGGGGGCCGTGCTCCTCGAGGGCACGGCGGTCCCTCCCGGTTCGCTGGTGGCCGGCGTGCCCGGAAAGGTGCGTCGCGACCTCACCCCCGACGAGCTGGTCAGCGTGCGGGACAACGCGAGCGGGTACGTGGAGCGGGCGCGCACGTACGCGCAGCAGTCGCCCTGACGGGTCCCTCATGCGTCGTCCTGTCCCGGCAGCGGCCCGATCTGCCGCAGTATCAGCCGGGCCGTGTCGACGGTCAAGGTCGATCGTGATCAGGAGGATGCCGTGCCCGTGGTCACCTTCGACCTCTTCAGCGCCCTGCTCGACTCACGCGCCGGAGGCGCCGAGGCGTTCGACCACATCGCCGCCTCTCGCGGATGGTCGTGGACCGGTGCTCAGCTCTACTACCGGTGGGACGGGGCCAACAAGCAGGCCCAGCGCGACTGCACGCAGTGGCTCCCCTACCGGACCCTGGCCGCCCGCGCGCTGGGAGACGTCTACCGGACGCTGGGACTCGACGGCGACGCACTCGCCGACACGCAGACCCTGCTGGGATCCCTGCCCGCGTGGCCGTTGTGGTCCGACGTCGCCGAGGGCCTGCCCGCACTGGCCAGTCACTTTCGGCTCGGCCTGCTGTCCAACGTCGACGACGAGCTCTTGACCAGCACGCGGGCGGCTCGGCTGGTCGACCCGGATCTCGCGCTCACCTCGCAACGACTGCGGGCCTACAAGCCTCGCCGTCGGATCTACGACGAAGCCCGTCGCCTCCTCGGTCCGATGGTCCACATCGCGTCGTCCGCGCGCGACGTACGAGGGGCGATCGAGGCGGGCCTGGTCGTGATCCGGCTCCGCCGACCCGGCCACGAGCTCGATCCCGAGGGCCCGACGCCGGAGTTCGAAGTCGATGACATCAGCGAGCTCGCTGCGCTGCTCGAGCGGATGTCACCGGGCTGGGTCGATCGCGATCGGTGAGTTCACCGATCCGTCGGCGGCATTCTCTTTCCGCCCCGCCCGTGGAAGGGTCGACGGGCGGGTCGACGTGGCACCTCGTGGCATCGCCGGTCGCGCCACGACGACGGAGGGGTTCCGCATGCCTGGCCCGCTGGACGGCATCACCGTCGTCGATCTCTCCCGCGCCCTCGCCGGTCCGCACGCCACGATGATGCTCGGCGACCTCGGCGCCCGCGTGATCAAGGTGGAGACGCCCGGCAGCGGCGACGACACCCGCCACTGGGGACCACCGTTCGTCGGCCCCGAGGACGACCCGGTGTCGACGTACTACCTGTCCTGCAACCGCAACAAGGAGTCGATCACCCTCGACCTCAAGAGCACCGACGGCAAGGACGTCCTGGCCCGGCTGGTGCGCCGCGCCGACGTCCTCGTGGAGAACTTCCGTCCAGGCGTCCTCGACCGGCTCGGCTTCCCGGTGGCGCGGTTGCACGAGCTCAACGCCCGCCTCGTCGTGCTCTCCATCACCGGCTTCGGGCACGACGGACCAGAGGGCGGCCGGGCCGGCTACGACCAGATCGCGCAGGGCGAAGCCGGACTGATGTCGCTGACGGGTCCCGGCCCGGACGATCCCGCCCGTATCGGTGTGCCGATCGGTGACCTGCTCGCCGGGATGTACGGCGCGTACGGGGTGGTCGCCGCGTTGCACGAGCGCAACGCCACCGGCCGCGGGCGGGTCGTCCGCACGTCGTTGCTCGCGGCGATCGTCGGGGTGCACGCGTTCCAGGGCACGCGGTACACCGTCGCCGGCGAGGTGCCGCGCGCACAGGGCAACCACCACCCGTCACTCGCGCCCTACGGGGCCTTCACCTGCAAGGACGCGATCCTGCAGATCGCAGTGGGCAGCGAGGGGTTGTGGCAGGCCTTTGCGCCCCTGGTCGGGCTGGCGCCCACCGACGAGCGCTTCGCCCGCAACGCCCTGCGGGTCGCACGCCGGCAGGAGCTGATCGAGCTGGTGAACGCGGCGTTCGCCGACCGGAACGTGGACGACCTGCTGGCCGTCCTCGCCGATGCCGGAGTGCCTGCCGGTGAGGTGCGAACCCTCGACCGGGTGTACGGCTGGGAGCAGACGCGGTCGCAGGGGCTGCTCCTCGACGTGCAGCACTCCACACTCGGACAGATCACGCTGCCCGGGCCGCCGCTGCGCTTCGACGGCGCCACGTTGCCCGGTGGGCGCGATGACCACCTCCCCCCACCCACCCTGGGCGAGCACAACGAGAGCATCCGAGCCTGGTTGGACGAGGCCGACGGCCTCTAGAGCGCAGTCGTGGATGCGGCATAATCGCGGCGGTGACCGAGACGACGACCGAGGCCCGCCGCAACCACCGCCGATCGCGGAGTGCCGGCACCGCCCGCCTCGCCGCGTTGCCCGACACGGGCCTGCGCCCGGCCACTCCCGCCGCCGACGCCGAGCCGGACCGCGGACCGACGCCCGCGCCCCGCCCGGCACGCGACGGCTCGGCGGGAGCGGTACTGCTGGACTACGTGGCCACGCACGTGGACAAGCTGGCCGCCGAGGAGCTGCGGGTGCGTCGTGGTGAGCCCGACGCCGTGCACCAGCTGCGCGTCGCGTCACGGCGGCTGCGCAGCGCGTTGCAGGCCTACCGCCCATTGCTGGACCGGGAGTGCACCGACCCGCTGGTCGACGGGCTGCGCGAGCTGGGCCAGCAGCTCGCCCCGGCCCGGGACGCCGAGGTGCTGCGTGAGCACATCACGAAGGGGCTCGCGGACCTCGAGCCGGATCTGGTGCTGGGTCCGGTGCAGGCCCAGGTGACCCGGCACTTCGGACGCGTGGAGACCGACGCGGGGACCGCCGTGCTCAGTGCGCTGGACGGCGAGCACTACACGCAGCTGCGCTCCGCTCTCGACGATCTCCTGGCGCGGCCGCCGGTCACCACGCGCGCCGCGCGGCCGGCCCGCAAGGAGCTGCCCCCGCTGGTCGCCCGCAGCGCGAAGCGGCTCAAGCGCGCGGTGGCGACCGCCACCGACAGCGGCGCCCCGGCTGCGGAGCGCGACATCGCGGTGCACAACGCGCGCAAGGCCGGCAAGCGGCTGCGCTACGCCACGGAGGTGGCCCGCCCCGCGGTCGGAGCGGAGGCGAAGCGGTTCGCGAAGGCCCTCAAGGGGTTCCAGTCGGCCCTCGGCGAGCACCAGGACACGGTGGTGGCCCGGGAGACCCTGCGCGAGCTCGGCGCCCAGTCCCATCCGGCGCGGAAGAACGGCTTCAGCTTCGGCGTGCTGCACGGTCGCGCCGCGGGCCGCGCCGCCCAGATCGAGGAGGAGCTGCCGCAGCTGTGGGCCGGGGCGTGGACCCGGCGCAACCGCCGCTGGCTCCGCTGACCCCGACTCGCCGGGCACCCGCGGCCCGCGTGCGACGATCGCGGCCGTGAGCGAACCCCGCGACGCCGTTGCGGACCTGCGACGGATCGCCTTCCTGCTGGAACGGGCCCACGAGTCGACCTACCGGGTGCGCGCCTTCCGGGCCGCCGCGGCGGTGCTCGACGGTCGCGACACCGACGAGCTGACGGCCCTGGCCCGGTCCGGTGAGCTGGTGCGCCTCAAGGGCGTCGGTGACGTCACCGCGCGGTGCGTCGTGGAGTCCCTGACCGGAGCGGAACCCGCCTACCTGACCCGGCTCGAGGCCGTCGAGCTCCCGGAGCTGGACGGCGGCGCGGAGTCCCTGCGCGCGGCGATCCGCGGCGACTGCCACAGCCACACCGACGCCTCCGACGGCGGCTCGCCGCTGCGCGAGATGGTGCAGACCGCACCGGCGCTCGGGCACGACTACCTGGTGATCACCGATCACTCGCCGCGGCTGACCGTCGCGAACGGCCTGTCGGCGCAGCGGCTGCGCCGGCAGGTGGAACAGGTGGCGGAGCTGAACGTGGAGCTGGGCGAGGAGCTTCCGCGTGCTCACCGGGATCGAGGTCGACATCCTGGAGGACGGCGCACTCGACCAGGACCCCGACCTGCTCGCCGAGCTCGATCTCGTCGTCGCGTCGGTGCACTCCAAGCTGCGCATGCCGCGCGCCGAGATGACCGAGCGGATGCTGACCGCCGTCGCCCACCCGCACGTCGACGTCCTGGGGCACTGCACCGGCCGGATGGTGACGGGCAACCGGAAGCGGCCGGAGTCGCAGTTCGACGCCGACGCCGTCTTCGCCGCGTGCGCCGAGCACGGGGTCGCCGTCGAGGTGAACTCGCGTCCCGAGCGGCTGGACCCGCCGAAGCGGCTGCTGCGGCTCGCCGTCGAGGCCGGGTGCTCGTTCACGATCGACACCGACGCCCACGCCCCGGGCCAGCTCGACTGGCTGGGCAACGGGTGCGAGCGCGCCGCCGCCTGCGAGGTGCCGACCGAACGGGTGCTCAACACCTGGCCGGTCGAGCGGCTCCTCTCCCGGACCCGATGAGGATGGCCGCTACCGGGCGCTGCGCACCTTCGCGTCCCCGATGAGCGAGACGACCCGGACCCGGACGATCGGGGTACCGGGCACCCGCGGCACCGGGGCGAGGTCGACCCGGCGGTCGCCGAGCAGGGAGAACCCGCCCAGCTCGACCTCCACCCCCTCCGGGGCGATGACCTCCACGTCGCCGATCAGGCTGTAGACCTCGATGGTGATCTCGTCGTTCCCGATCAGCGCGCTCCGCAGGTCGAGCTCGACGTCACCGATCACGAGCCAGGCCCTGGTGCGGCTGCGCAGCGCCCACCGCCCGCGCCGGCGGATGTCTCCGATCACGCTGACGAGGGTGGAGCGGGCCGGTGCCGACCCGCCGACGACCGGTGGCGGGGGCAGGTCGTCGAGGGTCCGCGCGACCTCGGCCGAATCAGTGGCCGCCCAGATCCGGCCGGACCGCTGGGTGAAGTCGTCGAGCGTCAGCCGGCCCTCACCGACGGCGACCTCCAGGCGGGCCTGCGCGGCCCGACGCTCGTCGTCGAGCGGTTCCGGCCGCGGCGAGACGGTCATCGGCACACCGTAGCCTCACCCGCGGCGGGCCATGAGGTCCTCGACGGTGGGTGGGTCGGCGCCGCGGCGCGAGCAGGTGATGGCCGCGGCGAGCGCGGCCTCGTCGAGCAGGCCGTCGAGGGTCTCGGCGTCGACACCGCGCAGGGACGGCCGAGCGGCCGCGCCGAGCAGGCCGCGACGGTGCAGGCCGGCGAGCAGCCCGGCGGAGAACGAGTCACCCGCCCCGACCGTGTCGACCACCGTGACCCGCACCCCCGGCCGGCGGGACCGGACACCCTCCACGGTCCCGGCCAGCACGCCGTCCCCGCCGAGGGTGATCGCGACGACCGCCGGCCCGCAGCCCAGCCAGTCCTCCAGGACCGACTCGGGCGTCGAGTCGGGGTGGAGCCACTCGAGGTCCTCGCTACTGACCTTGACGACGTCGGCGACCGCGAGCAGCTCGTGGACGCCGCGCAGCATGTCGTCGGGCGAGCCCATCAGCAGCGGCCGGCAGTTGGGGTCGTAGCTGACCGTGGCGGTCGAGCCGGCGTGGGTCATCAGCTCCCGCAGCACGGCGGCGCCGGGCGGCATGGTCAGCGCGAGCGACCCCGAGTGCAGGGCGACGACCGGGCCGTCGAGCGCCCCGGTGAGCTCGGCGGGCGTCCACTGCCAGTCGGCCGTGCCGTCGACCCGGAAGTCGTAGGTGGCCCCGCCGTCGGATCCGACGGCCACCATCGCCAGCGACGTCTGCTCGCTCGCCCGGACGGTGTGGTCGAGCTCCACCCCGCTGGCCGTGAGGTGCTCACGGACGCGGCCACCCATCATGTCGTCGGCGATCCGGGCCAGCAGCCGGGTGCGAACGCCGAGCCGGGCTAGGCCCACGGCCACGTTGGCCGGGCTGCCGCCCGGTGCGGCCTCGAAGTACTCGCCCTCCGGCGCCGGGACCATGTCGATGAGCGCCTCGCCCGCAACGGCGATGATCGCCCCGCTGTCGTTCG
The DNA here is from genome assembly GCA_963711715.1 of uncultured Actinomycetota bacterium. Taxonomy (GTDB): domain Bacteria; phylum Actinomycetota; class Actinomycetes; order Mycobacteriales; family Pseudonocardiaceae; genus Pseudonocardia. Next base: position 1,654,609 of record CAVQFJ010000009.1, on the reverse strand, counting down.
GTGTGCCGATGACCGCTCCCCTCTCCGGGGCGGACCGCGCCCGCCGCGGACATGCTGACGGGTGGACGCCGGTGCGCGCCACCGCGACGCACCGGAGGGTCAGGACCGGCGGGCGATCACGGGGCCCCGGCAGCCTTCCTGCCCTCCGGCGTGACCGCGTACCAGGTGCCGCCGACCCCCTGGCCCTCGGTCGCGCCGGGCGCGGCGTCGCCGGCGAACCGGTAGACCGCCCAGCCCCGATGGTCGAGCTGGCTCGTCCCGTCGGGCCGCTGCACCAGCCCGACCGCCGAGTCCGTCGACGCCCTCGAGGGCCAACCTGCCCTTCGGGTCGACGACGAACGGCGGCCACTTCGTCGGCGCAGTCCGCCACGCACGTCGTGGCCGGCGGCTTCGCGCTGTCCTTGTCGAAGCGGTAGAGCGTGTAACCCTCCTGCGTCGACCACGATCGTGCCGACGTCCGTCGCCTCGCGTGCCGCGAGCACCGGCGGGCTCGCACCCGGGGCGGTTCCGCCCGGGTTCGCACCGGGCCGGAGCCGTACCCGTAGGCGTCGGTGCCGGCCGGGTCCTGCGCCGAGGGGCCGGCCGACAGCGGCGCGGGCTGCGCGCTGTACCCGTTGCCGGCGATGAGGTCACTGCCGCACGCGCTCAGTGCGAGCATGGTGGCGGCGAGGGCGGCCAGCGGCAGGATGCGGCGGTGGAGCATGGGGCACCTCCCGGATGTGCGGCCAGGACCGACCTGGCCATGCTCCAGACACGGCCACCGTCCACGCCGGGTTCATCCCGATCAGCACACGAGAAACCCGATCACGAGAAACCTCGACCCAGATTGAGACCGACGGCCCTCCCGTCCGTGTGTGAGGTGTGGGCAGGACCACGAGGGACGAGGCGCTGATCACGGCGGTGCACGCCGAGCACGGGCGTGCGCTGCTGGCCTACGCCACCCGGCTCACCGGTGATCGTGCAAGTGCGGAGGACGTGGTGCAGGAGACGCTGGTCCGGGTGTGGCGACATCCGGACGTGCTGGTCAACGGCCGGGGATCGGTGCGGGGCTGGCTGCTGACGGTCGTGCGCAACATCGTGATCGATCGTTCCCGAGCCCGATCGTCCCGGCCCGCCGAGGTGGCCGACGATCTAGTCGCCGCCCCGGTGGCCCCGGACCACGCGGCCGGCGTCGTGGACTCGCTGACCGTGCTCGCGGCGCTGGAGCAGCTCTCGCCCGAGCATCGCGGTGTGCTGGCCCACCTGTACTTCGCCGGGCGGTCCCTCGACGAGACCGCCCGGGTCCTCGGCGTACCGCCGGGCACGGTGCGCTCCCGCAGCCACTACGCGCTGCAGGCGCTGCGCCGTCTCGTCGAAGCTCCTGCGGAGGTGCCGGCATGACCGATCGACACGTGGCGGGCGACCTGGGCGTCTACCTCGCCGGTGCCCTCGACCGGCACGAGAGCTGGAGCGTCGAGGCGCACCTGTCGACCTGCCGGTCGTGCGCCACCGAGCTGGGCGAGCTGCGGGAGGTGACCGCGTTGCTGGACGGAGATGCCGCCGGAGGTGCTGTTGGACGGCCCTCCGGACGGCGGTGACCTGCTGCTCCGGCGGACCGTCCGGCAGGTGCGGCGCGAAGGCGGCGGCCGCGGCCGCCGGCTCGCCGGCGTGGCCGCGGCGATCGTGCTGGGGGCGGCCGGCGTCGGCGGTGGCTACCTCGCCGGCCAGGGAACCGATGGGCCGGTGGTCGTCGCCGCTCCCGCGAGCGCGCCGTCCACGGACGGTGCGGTCACCGCCCGGGCCGTTGACGAAGGGACAGGCGCGACGATGGCCGTGGCGGTCGTGCCCGCCTCCGGGTGGGTGCGGCTCAGCGCGACGATCCGCGGGATCCCCGCAGGTGAGCGCTGCCGGCTCGTCGTCGTGGACGCCGACGGCGACCGGGAGCCCGCCGGTACCTGGCTGGTGTCCCTGGCGGGCGAACGCGACGGCACCACGCTGGACGGATCGGCGCTGGTGGCACCGGAGAACGTGCGCGCCGTCGAGGTGGAGACCGAGGACGGGCGCCGCTACGTGAGCGTGCCGGTCTAGGTCGTGGGCGGCCGCACCGTGATCGGCGGCTCGGGACCGGGAACCGGAACAGCTGCGGTTGCCCGTCCCAGACCGGCGATCAGCACCGGTTAGCCACCCGCGGTCGGCTCGGCGCTGCTGAACTGCTTGCCCGCCTCCGCCACCTCGCGCACGGGCAGGTGGTGGAGGGCCGCGGCCCACGGTGCGGCGGCGGCGCGGGCGGACCCCGCCGCCGCTCCGATCTGCGCCAGCGTGGCCCGCATCCCGGCCACGAGCTCCGCGGCCGTGCGGCTCGCGGCGGCCAGGTCGTCGAGCAGCCGGGAGAGCCGAGCGGCGATGTCCCTGGCGAGGGCGTGCACCTCCCACGCGACGGCACCGACCGCGGCCGCCGTCGATCCCCCCATCGTGGCGGGAGCCACGGCGAGGGCGACGAGGACCCTCGTCACCAGCTCGGCCAGGAACTCCGCGACCAGGTCCCGGATCACGGCGCGGATGGTGCCCACGGCGGCTCCCGTGCCCAGCACCAGCCGGGCGAGCTGATCGGCCTGGCCGGCGACGTCGTCGAGCGCGCGGGCCACGTCGGCCGCCGCGGCGCGGTATCCGTCGGCGGCCGCGCCGTGCCATCCCGTGGTCGACGACAGGGCCACCTTGTACTCGTCGGCGGCCTGGCGCAGCATGCGGGAGACCTCGTGCCAGGCCGTGGCCTGGGCGAGGATCTGCCCGGGGTCGCCGGCCAGGGCGTCGAGGGGCTCGCGCAGGACGGCGACGTGCTCGACGAGCCAGCCGAGCCCCGCCGTCAGCAGGGCGTCGAACGGATCGGCGATCGCGCCGAGCGAGTCGAGCCCGGCCGCTGCGGCGGCGAAGGCGATCTGCGGCCCGTCCGGTCGTCCCTCGTCCAGCGCCGCCGCCAGGTCGGCCCAGCTCGACGCCGCTCCGGCCCCGTCGAGCCCGGCCGCCACCTCCGCCGGGTTGGTCATCGCGGGCGGAAGCCCTCGGCGGCGCGGCGCTCGGCCTGCCGGTACTCCTCGCGGCACGCCCTGACACCGGCACCGAACTCCGCGGTCGTCCCGGCCAGGTCCGCGACCACGGCCGACCCGGCACCCACGGCCTCGGCCGCCGCTCCGGCGAACACCTGGCCCAGCACGCCGTAGGCGGTGCGGTCCAGGGGTCGCCCCGCGCCGGCTGCGGCCCGCACCTGCTCGGCCACCCGGTCCACCGCCGCGACGTGCGTGTCGAGCTCGCCGTCGTCCACCGTGAACCCGTCGCTCACCCCGAGCTCGTCGTCCATGCCCGGACGGTACGGAGCCCGGCGGCGTCGGTGGGGCCGTTCCGCAGAACCGGTTGTCGATCCCCGTCGACGGGTGGTAGTGATCCGGCATGACGGCGGACCAGCACGCGAACCCGGCCACCGGCGACGGACAGCGGCCGCGGGTGGTGGTGGTCGGCGGGGGTTTCGCCGGGTACCACGCGGCGCGGTCGCTGTCGCGACGGCTCGGGGACGCGGCGGAGATCGTGCTCGTCAACCCGACCGACTACTTCCTCTACCTGCCGCTGCTGCCCGAGGTGGCGGCGGGCATCCTCGAGCCGCGCCGGATCTCGGTGTCGCTCGCGGCCAACCTGCGCGGGGTGCAGCTCGTGCTCGGTGAGGTCGACGTCGTCGACATGGGGGAGCGCCGGATCCGCTGGGTCGACCCGGAGGGCGGCCGCGGCGAGCTCGGCTACGACCGGCTGGTGCTGGCCGTCGGCAGCGTCAACAAGCTCCTGCCGATCCCCGGCGTCGCCGAGCACGCGCACGGCTTCCGCGGCATCGGTGAGGCGCTCTACTTCCGGGACCACATCACGCGCCAGATCGAGCTCGCCGCCACCACCCAGGACGCGCAGGAGCGGGACGCGCGCTGCACCTTCGTCGTCGTGGGTGCCGGCTACACGGGCACCGAGGTGGCGGCGCAGGGTCCGCTGCTCACCGACGCGCTCGTGCGCGCCCAACCGCGGCTGCGCGGGCAGCGGATCCGCTGGATGCTGCTCGATCTCGCCCCACGGGTGCTTCCCGAGCTGGACGCGCGGCTGTCGCGGACCGCGGACCGCGTGCTGCGCGAGCGGGACGTCGAGGTGCGCACCGGCCAGTCCGTCGAGGAAGCCGGGGCCGACGGCGTGCGACTCACGACCGGCGAGCACGTGCCGACCCGCACGCTGGTGTGGTGCGTCGGCGTGCGACCGGATCCCCTGGTGGAGGCGATCGGGCTGCAGACCGAGAAGGGCCGGCTCGTCGTCGACGAGTACCTGGCGGTGCCCGGCCATCCCGAGGTGCTGGCCTGCGGTGACGCGGCCGCGGTGCCCGACCTGACCCGGCCCGGACAGATCACCGCGATGACCGCCCAGCACGCCGAGCGCCAGGGCACGCTGGCCGGTCGCAACGTCGCCGCGTCGCTCGGCCACGGCACCCGACGCCGCTACCGCCATCACGACCTGGGGTTCGTCGTCGAGCTCGGCGGCCCCGACGCGGCGGCGAACCCGCTGCACATCCCGCTGTCGGGGTTCCCGGCCAAGGCGGTGACGCGCGGCTACCACCTGCTCGCCCTGCCGGGCAACCGGGTCCGCACCGCGACCGACTGGCTGCTGAACGTCGTGCTGCCGCGCCAGACCGTGCAGCTGGGCCTGGTCCGGTCCCCGTCGGTGCCACTGGAGACGGCCACGCCCGCCGTCGTCAGCGGCGATCCGTCCTCGTCCTGAGCGGGCAGCCGGAATCGCGGCACGCCGGATCGGGTGAGCCGGGTCAGGACAGGTTGACGATGCCGCCGTCCGCGTCCAGGTCGATGAGGTGCGCGGCCGGGTTGGCGCCCAGACCGGGCATGGTGCGCATGTCACCGCAGATCGGGTAGACGAACCCGGCTCCGACCGACGCCCGCACCTCGCGCACCGGCAGGCGCCAGCCGGTCGGGGCCCCCTTGAGCGAGGCGTCGGACGACAGCGACAGGTGGGTCTTCGCGATGCACACCGGGAGGTGGCCGAACCCGCTGCGCTCGTAGCCGTCGATCTGGCGGGACGCGGAGAGGTCGTAGTCGACCCCGTCGGCGCCGTAGACCTCCAGCGCCACCGTCTCGATCTTCTCGCGCAGGGAGGCGGAGTCGGGGTAGAGGAACCGGAAGTCCGACGGCTCGTCCGCCGCCTCGGCCACCGCGTGCGCGAGCTCGGTGGCCCCCGCCCCGCCGTCGGCGAAGTGGGTGCACACCGCCGACCGGGCGCCCATGTCGTCGGCGATCCGGCGGATGGCGTCGTGCTCGGAGGGGTGGTCGCCGGGGAAGGCGTTGATCGCCACCACCGGGGACACCCCGTGCAGCCGGATGTTCTCGATCTGCTTGCGCAGGTTGGCCCCGCCGACGTGCACCTCGTCGGGGTTCTCCACGAACATCTCCTCGGGCAGCGGCTTCCCGGCCACCACCCGGTGCGCGCCCGAGTGCGCCTTGAGGGCCCGCACGGTGGCCACCACGACCGCGGCATCGGGCGTCAACCCGGACGCCCGGCACTTGATGTTGAAGAACCGCTCGGCGCCCATGTCGGCGCCGAAACCCGCCTCGGTGACCAGGAAGTCGCCGCTGCGGATCCCGATCAGGTCGGCGACCACGGAGGAGTTGCCGTGCGCGATGTTGCCGAACGGGCCCGCGTGCACGAGGACCGGTGTGTTCTCCAGCGTCTGCAACAGGTTCGGCTTGAGGGCCTCACGCATGATGACGGCCATCGCTCCGGCCCCGCCGATGTCCTCCGCGGTCACGGGCTTGCCGTCCCGGGAGTAGGCGACGACGATCCGGCCGAACCGCTCGCGCATCTCGCGCAGCGAGCGGGCCAGCGCGAAGATCGCCATCACCTCCGACGCCGCCGTGATGTCGAAGCCGGTCTGCCGCGGGATGCCGTCCGTCCTCGCCCCCAGCCCGACGATCACATTGCGCAGCGCGCGGTCGTTGACGTCGAGCACGCGCCGCCAGGTGATGTTGTGCTGGTCGATGCCGCAGGCGTTGCCCTGGAACAGGTGGTTGTCCAACACGGCCGAGAGCATGTTGTGCGCGGCCGTCACGGCGTGGAAGTCGCCGGTCAGGTGCAGGTTCAGCAACTCCATCGGCACGACCTGGCTGAACCCCCCGCCGGCCGCGCCACCCTTGATGCCGAACGTCGGGCCCATCGACGGCTGGCGGATGGCCACGGTCGCCGTGCGGCCGATGTGCCGCATCGCCTGGCCCAGACCGACCGTGGTGGTGGTCTTGCCCTCGCCGAGCGGGGTGGGGGTGACCGCCGAGACCACCACGTACTTCGCGCGCGGTCGGTCGGCCAGCTCCTCGACCGCCTCCAGCCGGATCTTCACCACGTCCCGGCCGTACGGCTCCAGCAGGTGCGCGCCGATGCCCATGCCGGCGCCGATGTCCTCCATCGGGCGGAACGTCGCGGACTGGGCGATCTGCAGGTCCGACGGGAACGCCACGGAAGCTCCTTGCTCAGGGTCGTTGGGTCCGGCTCCGTTGCAGCAAAGCCACTTTCCTGCAGTGTCATCGCATGAACGTGGCTTTGCTGCAAATCGGAGGGTGCTAGCCGGTCGGACCGACCTCGGAGCGCACCAGTGCGGTCGCGGCGACTATGGCGTGCAGCTTGTCGCGGGCCACGGCGGCCGGCAGGTGGCGCAGGCCGCAGTCCGGGTTGACCACGACGCGGTCGACCGCCACGACGTCGAGCGCGCGCCGGATCCGGGTGGCGATCACCTCGACCGGCTCCACCTGTTCGGTCTTGACGTCCACCACCCCGACGCCCAGCGCCCGGTCCCAGCCGTAGCGCCCGATCAGCGCCAGGTCGTCGTCGCCCTTGCGGGCGAACTCGAGCACGAGCTGGTCGACGTGCGCCGCGAGCACGGCGGGGAACAGGAAGTCGTAGTGGCCCTCCCACAGGGGACGGGCGTAGCGGTTGCCGTAGCAGACGTGCAGGGCCCACGTCGCCGGTACGTCCTCGGTCACGATGTTGACCGCCTCCACCGCGAGCTCGGCCGCCTCCGGGTACCCCGCCAGGAACGGCTCGTCGATCTGCAGCAGCTCGGCACCGGCCGCCGCGAGCGCCCGCGCCTCCGCGTTGAGCACGCGGGCGAGCGCGCGCACCAGCTCGGCGGGATCGGCGTACGCCTCGTTGCGCACCCGCCGCGACAGCGAGAACGGTCCGGTCAGGGAGAACGTGACGGGACGGTCGGTGTGGGCGCGGGTGAAGCGGTAGTCCTCGGTCAGTCCCAGCGGGCCGGGTTCGAACTCCGGCAGCTCACGGGTGACCGCGCACGTCGAGGTAGTCGAAGTAGAACGCCTTGACCGGGTCCCGGACGTGCGCGCCGGGCAGCCGACCGAGGAGGTGGTCCACGTCGTTGTCGCGGCGCAGCTCACCGTCGGACACGATGTCGATCCCGGCCAGCTCCTGGTCCTTGAGCGCGGCCTTGATCGCCATGTCGTGCATCTCCGTGAGGTGCGTGCGGCTGATGCTGCCGTGGTGCACGCCGGTCTTGGCCCGCTCCAGCCACTCCGGCACCGAATAGGAGCCCACCACCGTGGTGGGAAGCAGCGGCAGTGCCGATGCCGGGACCGGCATCAGTCGCGCACCTGCGTCGTCATCGTCTGCACGTTGCTCCCGGCCCGGTGGGCGAACGGCGCGAACCGGACCTCGAACCCCTTGCGGTGGCCGAGGTGGGTCAGCAGCGGCCCGTTCACCCAGTTGACCACCGAGCCGTCGTACTTCCCTGGGCCGCGGAACCCGGTCCGGTACTGGTGGGTGTCGGTGACGAACAGGTCGTGGCAGATCAGCCGGCCGTAGGGGTGCAGGAGCGGCAGCGTCTCGGTGAAGCTGGCCACGGCGCCGTTGCTGACGTGCATCCGGACGTCACCGGTGCTGGTCAGCAGGGGGCGCAGGGCCTCGCCGGTGACGCCGCGGGCCACGTCGTAGGTGTCCAGCCCCGCCAGCGGCACGTAGCGCTCCTGCAACCGCAGGCCCTGCCAGCACCGGCGCCAGAACTCCACGGCGCTCGCGATGTCGGCGACGTGCGCCGACGTCTCGGCCAGTAGCGGCGGGCCCAGCCGCAGCAGCTTGTGGATCAGCGCCGGCAGTTCGTCGGTCCCGACGGCGAGCGAGGCGGCGATCTCGGCGGCCACCGCGGCCGGCAGGTGGGCCCGGGTCTCGACGAGGTACTCGCGCTGGCCGATCGACGCGAGCTCGTCGGAGGGCAGGTTGTCGTAGACGTTGGAGATGTAGACCAGGAACACCTTGAAGCGCAGGAAGGACAGCGCGGTCAGCGGGCGCACGGCGTCGAGGACGAACGAGCTGACGCGCTCGGCGTGCGCGGCGACGGCGGTCCGGGCCAGCTCGAGCACGTGGGAGGAGTAGTCGCACATCAGGTAGTGCAACCGCCGGTGGTACTCCCGGCCGTGGGCCCGGTCCATCGCGACGAACGTGTCGAGCCACGTGCGGGCCTGGCTGCCGTCGCCGACTCCGAGCTCCACCACGTACAGCTCCTCGGGGAGCGCGCGGCGCTCGGCGAGGTCGTCCCACATGCGGAACAGCTCACCGATCAGCTCGCGCACGCCGTCGGTGTTGCGGCCGTCGCTCTGCCCACCGGGGAGCGCGGACTCGTACCCGTGGCCGGTCGCCTGCTCCCACAGCCGCAGGTGCTGCCAGTACAGGAGGTTGAACTGCCAGATGCAGCTGCGGCTGCCCGGCCCCCAGTCCTCCAGCAGCACCTGCCGCGTGGTGTCCTCGGCCAGGGTCCCGGCCATCGCGTCGCGCAGGAGGTGGTCGCCGCCGTCGCCGCTGCGCCGCAGGTCGATCGCGATCTCGAGGGCACCGCCGGGCGCGGTGCCGGGGGCGCAGATCCGGCGGACGTCGACGGGATCGCGGAAGTTCTGCCGGTACTGCACCCAGTCGCACACCAGCCGCACGCGGGACAGGTCGACCTCCGGGTGGCCGTCACCCTCCGCGCACAGCGCCCGCACGACCGGCGCCAGCGCGGCCGTCACGTCCAGGGGGTCCTTCCCGCGCAGCCGCGCCGTCGGGCGGACCTCAACCAGCACGGCTCACCGCCCCGTCCCCGCCGGCGCCCGGATCGGCCGCGGGCCCGACCGCCTGGCCCAGCCCGGCCCGCTCGAGGATCTCGGGCACGCCGCGTTCGTGGCCGAACGCCATGACGTGGACGCCGGCGACCCCGGGCGTCTCCCGGAGCTGTTGGACGGTCTCCACGCAGAGCCGCGTGCCCTCCTCGGCCACCCGGTCGGCCGGCACCCCGCGCAACCGCCGGTGCACCTCGTCGGGCACGTGGATGCCGGGGACGCTGCGGCTGATGTACTCCAGCGCGCGCAGCGACCGGATCGGGCCCACACCGGCGATCACGCCGCACCGGGCGGGCAGACCGAGGTCGCGCACCTCCACCATCCACCGCTCGAAGATCGCCGTCTCGAAGACGAACTGGGTCTGCACGAACTCCGCACCGGCCGCGACCTTCTTCCCCAGGCGGGTGGCGCGGAAGCGCAGGGGCGGGGCGAACGGGTTCTCGACGGCCCCGATGAGCCACTGCGGACGCGGCTCGACCGGGCGCCCGGACAGCAGCCGGCCCTCGTCGCGCAGCGTGCGGGCGGTCCACACGAGCTGCACGCTGTCCAGGTCGAACACCGGCGTGGCGTCGGGGTGGTCGCCGAAGCAGGGGTGGTCGCCCGTCAGCAGCAGGACGTTGGGGATCCCCAGCGTGCCGGCCGCGATGAGCTCGGACTGCAGCGCGATCCGGTTGCGGTCCCGGCAGGTCAGCTGCATCACGGGCTCGACGCCGGCCCGCGCGGCGAGCACGCTGCCGGCCAGGCTGGTGAGGCGCACGTGCGCGCTCTGGTTGTCGGTGACGTTCGCCGCGTCGATCCAGCCCCGCAGGAGCGCGGCCTTGCTGGCGACGCTGTCCGGATCGGCGCCGCGCGGCGGACCGATCTCGGCGGTCACCACGAACCGTCCGGAGTCGAGCGCGGCCCGCAGCCCGCCCCGGCCGGGGATCACGGGGTTCCCGGGCGGAGCACCGACGGGGCGTGGCCCAGGCCGTCGTCGGCGGTCCAGAGGTCCTCGTCACGGCCCTGCCAGTAGTTCACCCACGAGCTCGAGCCCGCCGCCCGACGGTCCACGGGTCGCTGCAGGAGCGTGAGGTCGACGGTGCGTCCCGCCTCCTCGGCCCGTTCCCAGGAGACCAGCCAGACGCACCGCGTGCCCGGGTGGACCTCGCAGTCCCCGTTCATCGCGACCCCGCCGCAGGGGCCGTTGCGCAGCTGCTTGGGGCAGGTCATCGGGCAGGCGTAGCCCGTGGCCGGGAGCGCGCACTGTCCGCACATCCGGCAGCCGAACAGGGCTTCCTTGCTGCGGCGCTCGGCGCCGGTGAACCAGCGGCCCGCCCGCGGATGGCGCTCCAGCCAGCCGGCGACCCGGCGGTAGACGGGGTTCGGGCGGAGCAGCGGCGCGAGCGCGTACGCGGCGCGGGGGGACAGCCGCGGGCGGACGGGCCGGGGCCACGTCGCCCGGCGCGGCGCGTCGTCGGCCATCGGCTGATCTCCTGTTCCGCCCGGTGGTCCGGCCAGCCTGACAGTCGCCGTCACCGGAGTCACGGACCGGGGCCCGCCAGGAGACCGGCATGCTCGGGTGTGGCGGGACCTCAGCAGGAGCTGTCGCGCTCGGTGTGGGCGCGCTCGACGGTGTCGCGCGGCCGTTCCCCGAACTGCTGCCGGTAGGCCCGGGAGAAGTGCGGGGCATCGCGGAAGCCCCACACCGCGGCGATCCCGGCGATCGTGCGGTGGCCGTCCCGGCCCAGCTGCCGGCGGGCACCCTCGAGGCGCAGCCGCCGGACGTGCGCCGCCACGCCGTCCCCGGCGTCCTCGAACAGCTGGTGCAGGGCACGCGTCGAGATCGCGTGGCCGGCGGCGAGGGCACCAGGCGTCAGCTCGTCCGGACGCAGCGGACGACCCCGCTCGACGAGGGACAGACGCCGCTCGATGTGGGCGTCGACCGCCTGCCGCAGAGCGAGGCGGCGCGCGGCCGTCGCGGGCCCCGGGACGGTCGTCGCGGCCACATCGTCGTCGGCGGTGGCGGCGGCAGCGAAGGCCGAGACGCAGCCCGACACCACGTCGGCGACCACCCCGGCCGCCACCTCCTCCGCGTGCCGCCCCTCCGCGGGGGACCGGCGGGCGAGCACGCCCAGCTGGGCGCGGAGCAGATCGGCGGTGAGCGTTCCGCGGGGCAGGGCTGTCGCCGTCCAGCCGCCACGATCCGGTCCGGAGCCGACCACCCGCGCGCGGGGCAGCAGGATGGTGCGCTTGCGCAGCGGCTCGACCACCGCGAACCGGGCCGGCCGGCTGCTGTCCCAGAGGGCCACGTCGCCCGCCCGGAGCTCGACCCGCCGTCCGTCCTGCTCGAGGACCTCGCGTCCGGCGAGGACGGCCAGCACCCCGATCCGCTCGACCTCGGTGTCGCGCAGCTCGACGCGACCGCGCGAACCCGAGCACGGGTCGCAGCGGCAGTCGAGGAGGTCGACGTCGGCGAACCGCCGCCTGCGCACCATCGCCTCGAACGGTCGACCGAGGTCGACGGCCGGCTCGTCGACCTGCCACGGCAGGTGGGTGCGGGCGACGACGTCGCGCCATCCCTCGGCCCGATCGGTCGGGGCCAACTCGTGCAGGCGCCACATCTCCCCGGCTGCGCCACCGGAGAGCGCCGTGTCCTGGATCGAGCCCACGCTGGCCTCCGGCGGTCGCACCCCTCCGCGGAGTCTGACCCAGGTTCGTCGAGGTGGTCAACGCGACGGTGCGCGCGATGGCCGCAGCCGTGCGGGCAGTGGCAACAGCGACCGGGCCGCGAGCGCCTACGGTCCGATCCCAGCGGCCGACCATGCGGCCCCGGGCTCTGGAGGAAGAGTGCGCGAGGACATCGAGTTCGCGACCGAGGACGGCGTGACGCTGCGCGGGTGGTTCACCCGCCCCGACGGTCCCGGGCCGCACCCGGCCGTCGTCATGTCGCACGGGTTCTCCGCGGTGAAGGAGCAGACCCTGGAGGACCTCGCCGCCGTCTTCGAGACCGCGGGGCTGGCCAGCGTCACCTACGACCACCGCAACCTCGGCGCGAGCGACGGCGAGCCTCGTCAGGAGATCGACCCGGTCCTGCAGGTGCGCGACTTCCGGACGGCGATCAGCTACGCGCAGAGCCGGTCGGAGGTCGATAGCACGCGGATCGGCATCTTCGGGTCCAGCTACTCGGGCGCGCATGTGCTCGCCGTGGCCGCCCTCGACCAGCGGGTCAAGGCCGTCGTCAGCCAGGTCCCGCTCATCTCGGGCTTCCGCAACATCGAGCGGCTCAACACCGCGGAGGGCTTCTCCGGCCTGCTGGACGCGCTCGACGCCGAGCGGGCCGCCCGGTTCAGCGGCGGCGCGGCCGCCGTACTGCCCGTGTGCAGCGACGACCCGGCCGGGATCTGTGCGTTCCCCGGCCTCACCACGCACCAGTACTTCCACCACTACGTGGACAAGGGATTGTCGCCGAGCTGGCGCAACGAGGTGACGTTGCGCTCGATCGACCTCGCGCTCGGTTACGACGTCATGCCGTTCATGTCCCGCATCTCGCCGACCCCACTGCTCATGATCCTCACCGATCACGACACGACCACCCCCACCGATCTCGCGCTCGAGGCCTTCGCCGCGGCCCGGGAGCCGAAGGAGGTGGTGATCATGCCGGGCCACCACTACACCGTGTACATCGAGCACTTCCCGGAGACCAGTCGGCGGGCTGCGGAGTTCCTCTCGCGCCGGTTGGCCGAGTCCGCGGGCGGCTGAGCACGCCGGCAGGCGGGGTGCCCTGCCGGGCCGGCCCGGCCAGCCCGGCCGCCCGGCCAGCCGGACCTAGCCGGAGACCATGATCGCTGGATCGGGACATGGCACCGGACCTGACACGGTTCCCCGTTCCAGGCTCACGATCACCCAGAGCTGAGCAAGCCACGATCACCGGCTCGGGACCTCACACCGCATCTGTCGCGGCCGCCGGCCCCGCCGCGACGATCATCCCGGGCGGGGCGGCGCAACGCGGCGTCGCACCGGGGCGGCGCACCCCGGGCGACTGCTGTCCGGCTCGGGTGGCCGCGGCCGGGCACGCAGCTCGTCGGCCGGCGGCGTCGGTCCCGATCCGGTGCGGCGGGCCCTAGGCTGACGTCGCGCCGGACGACTACCACCGTCCGGCGGCGCGGTCACCGGCGGAGGTGGGATGAGGCGACGCACGGTGGACCTCTGGTCGCCAGCGATCGGGGCCAGCGGTGCGGTCGTCGCCTACGGCCACTGGGGCCGTCCTGTGCTGGCGTTCCCGTCGGAGGCCGGGCGGGCCGGCGACTTCGAGGACCGCGGCATGGTGGACGCCGTGGCGGACCTCCTCGACGGCGGCCGCGTCAAGCTCTACTGCGTGGACAGCTTCGACGGTGGCTCATGGTCCGACCGCAGCCTGTCGCTCGAGGAGCGGGCCCGGCGGCACGGTGCGTACGAGTCGTGGATCAGCGAGCAGGTGACGCCCTGGATCCACGACGACTGCGGCGGGCGGATCGGCGTCGTCACCACCGGATGCAGCCTCGGTGCGTTCCACGCTGCCAACTCCACGTTGAAGCGGGGGGACCTGTTCCCGCGGGCCCTGTGCATGTCGGGGAACTACGACCCGAGCAGCTGGCACGGGTGGGGCGACGGCGGCGACGCCCTCTACTTCAACAACCCGATGGCCTACGTCAGCGGCTTCCACGGGGAGCACCTCGACTGGCTGCGCGCGCAGGTGCGCCTGGTCCTGGTGTGCGGGCAGGGCATGTGGGAGGACACGACCGGCTCCCTGGACAGCACCCGGGCGTTCGCGGGCCGGCTCGCCGAGGCGGGCGTGCCGCACGAGCTGGACCTCTGGGGGCACGACGTGGCCCATGACTGGCCGTGGTGGCGGCGCCAGCTCGCCCACCACCTGCCACGGATCTGCGACGAGGGGGGCGAGGCATGGACCGGCACCTGATCGGGCTGCTGCTCGGCACGGAGGAGGACTGGCCCGCAGCCTTCGAAACGTTGCTCGGCAGGGTCGGGACGGTCCGCGACGCCACCGGTGGCGAGCACGCCTTCGACGTCGAGCGCATCGTGATCGAGCCGTTCGACCTGCGCGCCAAGCCGCGCTACGAGCTCGTCATCGACCGGCTGGCGTACTGGTACTACCACCCGCGCGAGTGGCTGAAGAAGGTCGCGCTGATGGACGACGTCTACCTGCTCAACAGCCCGTTCACGTTCCAGTCCATGGAGAAGCACGCCGCCTACTGCGCGATGATGCGGCTGGGCCTCAAGGTCCCCGACACCGTGCTGGTGCCGTACAAGCACCCGCCGGAGCACGACAAATGGGCCTACACGGCGAGCCGGTACAACATCCCGTTCGACCTCGACGCGCTCGCCGAGCGCATGGGCTACCCGATGTTCATGAAGCCCTACGACGGCGGGGCCTGGGTGGGGGTCACCCGGATCAAGGACGCCGCGGCCCTGCACGCCGCCTACGACGCGTCCGGACAGCGGCTCATGCACCTGCAGAAGTCGATCGAGGGCTACGACGCCTTCGCGCGGTCGTTGTCGATCGGGCCGGAGACGATGGTGATGAAGTTCCGCCCCGAGCTACCCATGCACGACCGGTACGAGGTGGCGCACGAGTTCCTCAGCCCGGCGGTCGGCGACGAGGTCGTGACCATCTCCCGCCTGGTCAACGCGTTCTTCCGCTGGGAGTTCAACTCGTGCGAGAACCTCGTGGCGGGATCGGAGGTGCACCCGATCGACTACGCCAACGCGTGTCCGGACGTGTCGATCACCTCGCTGCACTACTACTTCCCGTGGGCGATGACCGCGCTGGTGCGGTGGACGGTCTTCTGCGCGGTCACCGAGCGGCGCCCGCAGCTGGACCTGGGCATGCGGCAGTACTTCGAGATCGCGGACCGCGAGGACCTGTGCTACTCCGACAAGCTCGCCGCCTACCGCCGGCTCGCCGACGACTACTTCGAGACCGACCGGTACTGGGACTTCTGCGCCAGCCGGCTGGGCCACCTCGAGGAGGTGGTGCTGGAGTGGGTGAGCAGCCCCGCGTTCGACCGGCTGCTGGTCGACACGGTGCGGGCCACCTACCCGCCGGCCGAGCACGACCGGTTCCTCGCGCACTTCCGTGGTCTGGTCGGGCTGTGGCTGCGCGACACGAAGGCGGCCGAGCCGGTGTGATCACCGCACCGCCGCCCTCAGCCGAGCACCGCGTTCCACTCCCGCAGCCGCCAGGACGCGACGACGCCGTAGTGGACGAACGGGTCGCCGGCGACGAACTCCTCCGCACCCGCGCGCGACGCGAAGATCGACATGGCGCCGCGGTCGACGTCGTCCTCCCAGGTGCCGACGAGGAGCAGCTCACCGCGCGCCCGGAACTCGTCGAGCCGGGCGGAGTGCGCCGGGAAGTGGACCGGCGCCGTCTCCATCGCGTCCTCGGCAGCCTCGTAGAACAGGACGAAGCTGGACGGCCGGGCTCCGGTGGTGGACATGGGTGGCCTCTCCTCCTCTGTGGACTCCGCTGCGAACGATCATCGCCGACCCGCGCGGGTGAGCATCCGCTTCAGCCGGCGTAGAGGTGCAGGTCCGCGGCGAACCGCTCGGTCATCTCGATCACCCGCGCCAGCTCGTGGTGCCGGACGACGATCCAGCCGTCGCTCACGACCGTCGCCCGCCAGTCGCGGCGCGGGGCCCCGACCGGCAGGAGGTCGACGAGGACCACGTCCGCGCCGTACGCGGCGCGCAGGTCGTCGAGTCCTGTCACGCCGGTGATCGCGCCGGTTCCCCGCGCCCGCTTGAAGATGCTGCCGGCGTTGTAGCGCTGCTCGAGGGGACGCGACAGGCGCCCGTGCAGCACCGCCTCGGCCCAGGCCACGTAGAGGTCGCCGTCCGTCGCCACGTTCATGAGGTCGACCACCCTGGCGCCGGGGGGCCGGGCGGCGATCTCGCCGAACACCGCCTCACCCGCCGCCGTGCGGTACCACTCCATGTGCGTGAAGCCGGTGGTGAACCCCAGCGCCGCGAGGACCTGCACGCCCATCCGCCGCCCGTCCTGCAGGTCCGGTGCGGTGAGGTCGCGCAGCGCGATCGACACCGGGCTGACCCACTCGTGCATCCGCATCTGCAGCGGGCGCGGCCGGTACCACATGACGTTCTCGAACAGGATGTCCCCGCCCGCGCAGACGGTGTCGAACGTGAGCTCCTCGCCGTCGACGAACTCCTCGACGCTCACCTCCGGCACGTGGCGCAGGCCCGGCAGCACGTCGCCGAGCTCCTGCGCGGAGTCGACGCGGTAGGTGTCGGCCGACCCGGCGCCGTCGATCGGCTTGACGATCAGCGGGTAGCCGATCCGCTCCGCGGCGTCCCACACCGCGGCCACGGTGCTCGCGCGCAGGTGCCGCGGCGTGCGGATGCCGGCGGCGTCGAGCACCTGCTTCATGAGCTCTTTGTCGCGGAACGGCACGGTCTGCTCGACGGTCATGCCGGGAAGCCCGAACGACTCGCGGATGCCGGCCGCCAGGATCATGTACGGCTCCCACAGGCACTCCACCTGCTCGATCCGGGCGTGCCGGTGAAGGCCGTGGAGCGCGGCGAGCACGGCACCGGCGTCGGTGAGCGGGACGTGCTCGTAGTGCGCGAGCGCGTGGCGGGCGATGTCGGGCAGCGCGTCGGGCGGCTGGTCGCCCACACCGATCACGGTGGCCCCCGCGGCGGCCAGCGCCCGGGTGAAGTAGGCCATCTCGGCGGGATAGCCGGGGGAGAGCATGACGACGTTCACTGGGCCTCCACCAGCTCCACCCGGACGCCGTCGACGATCCGGTGCAGGGCGTCGCGCACGACCTCGGTGTCGGGGTCGCGGACGATGACGTAGCCCTCGCCCTCGTAGCTCGACGACGCCGGCTGCCCCGGTTCCGGCAGCCGCGCCTCGACGACCAGCGGCCCGAGCTGGCGCGCGACCTCCTCGACCCCGTGCACCGCCCGGACCCGGCCGCGGCCCTGCCCCCGCAGGTAGGCGCAGCCGGCGGCGTACCGGCGCTCGGGAGGGGAGAACCGGTCGAGGATCACCAGCTCGGTCCACATCCGGTAGAAGTCCACGTCGTGCACGTAACCGAGCATCGAGGAGAGCTGGGCGCCGGGCGGACGGGCCCCGACCTCGGAGACCGCGACGGAGCCGTCCGGGCGGCGGAACCACTCCATGTGCGTCAGCCCGTCGCGCACACCCAGCGCGCGGAGGGCCGCCGGCCCCACCTCGCCGATGCCGCCGTGGCGCGGCCCGTCCAGCTCCCGCGGCAGCAGCACCGTCCACTGGATCCACGGGGTGCGCAGCACCTCCAGCGGGGGCGGGAGGTAGTCCGCGACCGACGACCAGACGGTCGTGCCACCGGTGGTGACGCTGTCGAACGTGTGCTCCTCGCCCACGAGGAACTCCTCGAGCAGCCCGGGGGCGTCCGCCCGCGGGGGCACCGCACCGAGCCAGGCCCGGAGCGCGCCCACGTCGTCGAGCCGGTAGGTCGCCTGCGCGCCCGCGCCGGCCGGCGGCTTCGCGACCAGCGGGAACCCGACGGCCTCGGCGAACGAGAGCGCCTCGGCCGCCCCGCTGACGAGCTGGTGGCGGGCGCACGGGACGCCGGCGGCGCCCAGCACGACCTTCATCCGGGCCTTGTCCCGCACGTTCGCCGCCGTCGCCGCGTCCATCCCCTCGATGCCCATCGCCTCCCGCACCTGCGCGAGCGGCACCTGCAGCTGCTCGAGCGCACCGACGAGGCGCTCGACCCGACCGAGCTGTCGGGACAGACCGGTCACGCCCGCACTGATCTGGCGCGGATCGAGTGCGTCGTCCACTCGCCAGTGCCCGGCGAGGTGCTCGGCCAGCACCGGCGGCAACTGGTCCGCCGGCGTGGTCGTGACCACACCGAGCCGGACACCGGGGAGCTGGGCCGCCGTCGCGACGAAGCGCATGGTTGCGGGCATCAGGAACGGCGCGACGAAGGCAGCCACGACCATGACCGGAAGCTACCCTGACGCGCTGTGAACGTGGTCTTCGTCGAGCCCGCCTTCCCGCCGACGCAGCGCCACTACGTGCGCGCGTTGGCCGACGTGGGGGCCACCGTGATCGGACTGGGCGAGTCGCCGACGGACGGGCTCGACGGCGAGCTCCGCAGCTGGATGTTCCACTACCACCAGGTACCGACGGTGGTGGACGCCGGCGTGCTGACCGACGCGGTCCGCTGGATCCAGGACCGGATGTGGGTGGACCGGCTGGAGACCACGGTCGAGGCGCACACCATGGCCACCGCACAGGCGCGGGAGAACTGCACGATCCCCGGGACCTCGGTGCGCACGGCGTGGCTGTGCCGGGACAAACCGTCCATGAAGGACGCGCTGCGCGCGGGCGGCGTGCCCACTGCCGCGTCGGCGGCGGTGCGGAGCGCCGCCGAGGTGCACGCGTTCGCCGATGCGATCGGGTTCCCGATCGTCCTCAAGCCCCGCACCGGCGCCGGTGCCCTGGACACGACGCGGGTGGACGGCCGACCCGAGCTCGACGTCGCACTCGGGCGGTTCGGCGACCAGGGCGTGGAGTCCATCGCCGTCGAGGAGTTCGTGGAGGGCCACGAGGGCTTCTACGACACGGTCTCGGTGGACGGGCACGTCGCGCTCGACTTCGTCTCCCACTACTTCCCCAACGTGCTCGACGCGATGCGCACGCGGTGGATCTCCCCGCAGTTCGTCGCGACGAACCGCGTGGACTCGGCACCGGACTACCGGGAGCTGCGTGATCTCGGCGCGCGGGTCAACGAGGTGCTCGGCATCGGCACCAGCGCGACGCACATGGAGTGGTTCTTCGGGCCGAAGGGCCTGCGGTTCTCCGAGATCGGCTGCCGGCCACCCGGGGTCGGTGCGTGGGACCTCTACTCGGCCGGCAACGACGTCGACGTCTACCGGGAGTGGGCGAACGCGGTGGTGCACGGCCGGGTCGACGTCGCGCCGTCGCGACGGTTCGCCTCCGGGATCGTCGCACTGCGACCCGAGCGCGACGGGCACATCACGGGATACGGCGGGGTGGACGACGTGCAGGCGCGGTCGGGCGAGTGGGTGATCGACGCGCACCTGCCGCCACCGGGGACGCCGACGCAGCCGGTCGAGGCGGGCTACATGGCCAACGCCTACGTCCGGATGCGGCACCCGGACTACGACACCCTGCGCGGGCTGCTCGACGACGTGGGCCGCACGGTGCGCGTGCACGCGGCGTGAACGTCGTACTCCTCGGGCCGCAGCGCCGGCCCACCGTCGACTCGGTGGTCCGAACCCTCGACCCGGCCGGTCCGCTGGCCACCGTGACGGCGGGCTGGCAGGAGCGCGAGCCGGAGGACGCCGAGCTCGATGGTCTGCTCGCGGGGCGCAGTGTCAACCTCCGGCTGTACGACCGGTGGCTGGACGTGCTGGCGCGCGACCCCGAGTACGCGGCCGCGGAGCTGGAGCACCGTGCGATCCTCGACGAGCTGCAGCAGCTCTACCGCGTGCAGCTCGACGGCGTGGTGCGGTCGCGGGCGGAGGTGGCCCGGCACGCCGGTCGGGCCGGGGTGCGGACGCTCGCGCTCGCCGACGCCGATGCCGCCGTCCGGCTCGTCGACGACCGCCACCTCGCCCGGGTCCGCGCCGAGCGCGGCGCGTTCGACTCGGAATGGGAGCCGGCCGAGCGCGCGGTCGTCGCCGAGCACCGGGCCGCCGTCCGGCACGTGCTCGAGGGGGTGGCCGGGCTGGTGCTCGCCGGCGGGCACGTCGGCGTGCTGGTGCACGTGCTGCGCCTGTTCGCCGTCACGGCCAGGATCCCCTCCGTGGTCATCGCCTGGTCCGCGGGTGCGATGGCGATCGCCGCGAAGATCCTGCTGTTCCACGACCGCGCGCCCCTCGGGCCCGCGCACCCGGAGTTCCTCGACGCCGGCCTCGGGCTGGTCGGCGGCTGCGTGCTGCTGCCGCACGCGCGTCGCCGGCTGCGGACCGACGATCCGTCGCGGATGGCGGTGCTGGCGGAGCGGGTGGCTCCGCTGCGCTGCGTCGTGCTCGACGACGGCGTGCGGGTCGACCTCGGCCCGGACAGCGCCCTCCCGCCGGGCACGCGAGTGATCGCCCGGGCCGGTCACGTCGTCGACCTGCCGGTCGCGGATCCGTCGACACCGTGAGCGCTCCCCGCCGCCTCGCGATCAACCGGCTGAAGGACCGCAGGCCGCTCGACGCCGCCGCCGTCGACCGGTTCCTGGCCCGGCACGAGGTGCCGATCGTCGAGGGCCGACGCTGCACGTTCCTGTACCGCGGGGAGGCCGACGAGGTGCACCTCGTGCAGCGGATCGTCGGGCTGTCCGAGCGCCTCCCGCTGCGGCGGCTGTGGCAGACCGACCTGTGGTACCTCGTGCTCGAGCTGCCCGAGGGGTCCCGGATCAACTACCAGCTGGAGGTCCGCCACGGCGACCACGTCGAGGGCCACAACGACCCCCTGAACCCCAAGGTGTCCTACAGCCCGGTCGGCACCTCGTCGGTCTGCTTCGCGCACGGCTACACCACGCCGGAGTGGACCGAGCCCGATCCCGAGGCCCGTCAGGGCGAGCTGACCGAGATGGTGGTCCGCAGCCGCGCCCTCCGCCGCGACTGCCCCGTCACGGTGTACCTCCCGGCCCGCTTCCGGCGCACCACGGCCTACCCGCTGCTGGTGGTGCACGACGGCGGCGACTTCCTCCAGTACGCCGCGATGAAGACAGTGCTGGACAACCTCATCCACCGCCTCGACGTCGCCGAGGTGGTGGTGGCCTTCGTGCACCCGCAGGACCGGCTCGTCGAGTACGCGAACTCCGCGGCACACGCCCGCTTCGTCACCGCCGAGCTGCTGCCGCGGTTGGAGGCCGACCTGCCGCTGCTCGGCCGGCGGTCGGGTCGGTGCCTGCTCGGGTCGAGCTTCGGTGCCGTCGCCGCCCTCTCCACGGCCTACCGCGCACCGGACACCTACGGTGCGCTGGCGCTGATGTCCGGCTCCTTCGTGTTCACCGACATCGGCACCGATCACGGTGGCGGACCGGTGTTCGACCCCGTGGTGCGGTTCGTCAACCGCTACCGCGAGCGGCCGCGCCGCGTGGCCGACCGCCTGTTCGTCAGCTGTGGGGTCTTCGAACCCCTGATCGTGGCGAACCGCTCGATGGTGCCGACGTTCGAGTCGACGGGGATGACCGTGCGCTTCGTCGAGGCCCGGGACGGGCACAGCTGGGAGAACTGGCGGGACTGCCTGCGCGACGCCCTGTCCTGGGTCTACCCCGGGCCGCAGAAGCTGATCTACGAGTAGGCCGGGGGTTGGGGGTGTGCTCGCTGCACGTGCTGGGCGCTGTGGCAGCACCATTCCGCAACCGCACGAGCGGCCCGGTCAGCGACGTCGCCCCGCTCGTCGCTGGCCCACGCGGCGTAACCGTCCGGGCGGACCAGGGTCACTGCCGGCAACCCCGGCGCAGCGCCACTCTCGACGCGCACGGCGTGCATCGGAGCTGACAGGCGCCCGACGGCATCCGCGGCCGCACCGGAGCGGGTGGCGTCCAGCAGAACGAACTGCCCGTCGCGCAGCAACTCGTACAGTCTGCTCCCCCCGCACGGAAGATCGGGTACTCGCCGCCCGGTCCACGAGTGGGCACGCCGATCCGGGGCGGCGTAGGAGATGCCGACACCGGACAGTCGTCCGATCATGAAGCGGCGCGTCGGACCGAGGCGCAGCAGCAGCCGGATCACCCGGGCCTGGATCGCCCGGCGGATCGCGGAGCGGCCGAGGACGAGCCGGTTGAAGCCGTCGGTCAACGCGAGGACCTGTGCACCGACGCGGTGCCGCTCGCCTTCGTAGCTGTCGAGCAGCCAGGACGGGGCCCGCCCGTGCACGGCGGCGGCGAGCTTCCACCCGAGGTTCATCGCGTCCTGGATGCCGGTGTTCATGCCCTGCCCGCCGAGGGGTGAATGCACATGGGCCGCGTCACCGGCCAGGAACACCCGGCCGACCCGGTAGTTCCGGGCCTGTCGGCGCTCGCTGAGGAACCGTGAGCTCCATCGCTGCTCGCGCATGCCGAAGTCGGTGCCGGCGATGCGACCGAAGGCGTCGCGCATCTCGTCCATCGGCAGCGGCACGTTCACCGGGACCTGTTCGCGCAGCCGGTCCCAGGCGATGGCCCGGAACCACCCGTCACCGAACGGCACCACGATCACGGCGCCCTCGGGCCCGGTGCGGGCGAACATGGCCTCCTCCGGCGGATGGGAGAGCCGGACATCGGCGAGCATGATGTGGGTCTCGTACTGGGAACCGACGAAGTCCACCCCGATCAGACCGCGGATCGTGCTGTGGGCGCCGTCGGCGCCCACGACGTAGCGGGCCGTGCGCTGGCTGCCATCGGCGAGGTCGACGACGACCCCGTCGGCGTCCTGCCGCAGGCCGACGACCTCGGCACCCCGTTCGATCTCGACCGCGAGATCCCGGGCCCGGGCCTCCAGCAGGTGCTCGGTGCCGCTCTGCGGCGCGATGAGGATCATGGGGAACCGGCTGTCGAGCTCTCGCAGGTCGGCGGTGGCACCGGGCGCCGGTTGCACCTCGCGCACCACGACGCCGCGGGGCACCAGCTCGTCGGCCAGGCCGCGGGCGTCGAGGAGCTCGAGGGTGCGGGCGTGCACCGCGAACGCCCTGGTGATGTTGGGCTGCTCGGTGCGCCGCTCCAGCACCGTGCAGCGGACGCCGGCCAGCGCGAGTTCGTCGGCCAGCATCAGGCCGGTCGGCCCGGCGCCGACGACGATCACGTCGGTCGGGTTCATCGTGGTCTCCTCGTCAGTGGGAGCGTCAGTGGGAGTGTCAGAGGTCCGGGAGTGCTCACGGTGTCCGTCCCGGCGTGCGGAACCGGCGCGGCGCGGCGAACGCGAGCAGCGGGACGGTGAGGCTGACGACGATGAGGAGTCCCGAGAAGGTCGACAGCGCCGCAACCGGGATCACGACGAGCTTGAAGGTGTCGATGGCGGTGTGCACCAGCGCGGGCGCCCAGATCGTGCGCCGTCCCATCTCGTAGAGGTGGGCGAACGGCATCGACGTCACCGCGGCGACGAGCATCGCCCCGATTCCGATCGCCGGGCCGAGGGTGACCATGATCGGCAGGTGCGTGGCGGCGATCAGCGGCATGGTCCACAAGACCGCCGACCAGAACGAGCGGCCCTCGCGCAGCCGCCGGAACGCGAAGCCTCGCCAGACGAGCTCCTCGGCGAGCCCGTGGAAGGCGAACAGGCCGATCAGCAGCCACAGCCAGTCGGGCCGCAGTGTCACCGCAGCCCCGCTCACCGCCGCGGTCAACGGGAACACCAGCAGCACCAGCCCCGACACCGCGGCGGCAACCGCCAGCGCCCGCCCACTCGGGCGTCCCAGCCCCAGCCGGCGCAGCATGTCGGCGAGCGAGGACGACGGGTGCGCGACCTTCTCGACGACCAGCGCGGTCAGCAGCACCGCCGCGAAGATCACCAGACCCCAACGGCCGGTGGCGTCCAGTTCGCTGGTACCCAGCAGGACGGCGCACAGCACCGCGAATCCGGCGAGGAAGCCGGCCCACGATCGGGGCGACCCGACGGCCGGGCGCGGTGCCACCGTGTGCCCGCTCGCGCCCAGCGTCATGACGCCACCGCCTGGGCTTGCCTGTCGTCGTGGAGCAGGGCCATCCGGTCGAGGAACCAGTTCTTGCCGGCCATGTGCACGGCCAGTCCGAACAGGACGATCCATCCGTCGAGTGTGACCAGGCCCCAGGCGATGAACGGCAGGCCGAGGGTGTTGATCGCGATCAGCACGGTCGGTGCGGTGCGGTGCCGCACAGGTATCGGGACCTGCTTGCGGTTGGCCCAGAACGTCTCGCCCAGCACCGCCCGGGACGCCCAGTGGTCCAGCGATCGCGGCGGCGGGAACACCGTGGGGTTGATCGCGAGCCACAGGCACACCACGCCGACCGGGATGAGGGACCACCAGCCGATCCAGGCGTAGGTCCAGATCGCGGCGACCAGGGCCACCGGGCCCGGGATCCGGGTGTAGACGCTCCACGGGTTGGCGTGGCGCATCCAGGTGTCACCGTCGAGCCCGAACGCCTTCGCCACCTTCTGCATCGCGGCCATCTCGGCGCCTCCTCCGATCCGCCCTGCCGTTGTCCGATCGCCCTGCTGTTGTCCGATCGCCCTGCCCTCCGGGGCGGCACGGAGCAGGGTCGCGGCGACCCGGGTGGGCGCGCACCACCCACCCGACGAACCACCCGGGTGCGTCTCGGCAGGGGTGGTGTGGGACCCCACCGGGGCGCGGCAGTCTGACCGTCACGGGGGAGGGAGGAGGTGACGTCATGACGTCGAGGTACCACTTGGCCCTCGCGGGTCCGGTCCCCACGTCGGTGGCGGAGCTGATCGCGGCGCGCTTCGGCCACGTGACGATCAGGTCCGATCCGGGTAGATCCGATCCGGGCCGAACTGTGCTGGAGGGCCTGATCGCCGATCAAGCGGCGGTGCGCGCCTTGCTCGGCCTGGTGTGGGACGTCGGGGGTGAGGTCCGGCTCCTGCGGGTCTCCGCCTCCTCCGGGCCCACCGGCCCGGGATGAGATCGCGCCGGACCTGCCACACTGGCGGGCCACGGAGAGCGGTCGGCCGGGAGCCGGACAATGTCGGATCGTCGGGTGGTGCCGCTGATCGCGGCGAAGCAGGCGATCCCTCCTGCCCGCCAGGGCGCGGTTCCGCGGCCCCGGCTGCACGCCCCGCTGCTCGACCACGGACGACCGCGGCTGACGGTGGTCGTGGCCGCTGCCGGCTGGGGCAAGACGACGTTGCTGTCGCAGTGGGCCCAGGACCCGGCGGAGACCCGCGGCATCGTCTGGGTCTCGCTGGACGAGGCCGACGACGATCCGATCCGCTTCTGGACCTACGTCCTCACCGCGCTGCAGCGCGACATCGCCGGTCTCAGCGGGGCGCCGCTCGAGGTGCTGTCGGTCACCGGCCTCGACCCGGTCGACCTCGCGCTTCCGACGCTGCTCGACGAGCTCGGCGCGCTCGACACCGAACACGTCCTGGTCCTCGACGACTACCACCTGATCGGCGATCCGGGCATCCACGAGAGCGTGGAGTTCCTCCTGGCGTACCTCCCGGCGGCGCTGCGGGTCGTGATCGCCGGCCGCGCGGATCCGCCGCTGCCCCTGGCCCGGCTCAGGGCGCGCGGCGAGCTGGCCGAGCTCCGCGCCGCGGACCTCGGCTTCCGCCTCGACGAGGCATCCGCCTTGCTGTCCGCCGTGGGCGATTCCGCGTTCGACGCCGCCACCGCGGCGAAGCTGTGGGAGCGCACGGAGGGATGGGCGGCCGGACTGCAGCTCGCGGCGTTGACGGTCAGGGGGGCGGCCCGGCCTGCCGCGGCGGCCGCAGCGATCCACGGCGGCGACCGGCACATCCTCGACTACCTGTCGACCGAGGTGGTCGACCGAATGCCGTCCGATCACCGGGACCTCCTGGTGCGGACATCGGTTCTCGAGCGGCTGTCCGGGCCCCTGTGCGACGACGTGCTCGACCGATGCGGGTCCGCCGCGGATCCTGGACGAGGTCGACCGCGCCGACCTGTTCGTCGTGCCGCTGGACGCGCGTCGGGAGTGGTACCGGTGCCATCGCCTGTTCCGCGAGGTGCTGCTGCGCGAAGCTGGAGGCGGACGACCGCGAGGAGGCGGTCCCGGGTGCTCGCGTGTGCCGCCGACTGGTTCCTCGCGCAGGGCTACGTCGCCGAGGCGGTCGAGCACCGCATCGACGCCGGCGACGAGGCGGGTGCGGTGGAGCTCCTGCGTTCGAAGGTGCCCTTCTTCCTCGAGCGGGGGGCGGTGGCCGCGCACCTGCAGATGGGCCAACGGCTCTCGGCCCCCCTGGTGTTGAGCGACCCCCGGCTGTGCGTGTCGTTGGCCTGGGCCGCGGGACTGAGCGGGCAGTTCTCGCGCATGGGTCCGTGGCTCGATGCGGCCGAACCGCTGATCGGCGACGACAGTCCGGCGCTGGAGGGCTGGCACACCCTGTCGCGGCGCCGCGGCGACGATGCGCGCGGTCGAGGTCGGCATGGTCCGCGCCGACGCGGAGGCCGCGGTGGCTGCGGCGAGGGTGGCTGTCGAGCACGAGTCCGATCCGGCGCTGGCCGGCTACGTCGTGGCGCGGACCATCCTGGGCGCGATGCTCAGCTTCGCCGGCAGATCCGCGGACGCGGTCCCGCTCCTCGACGACGCCTGGGACCGGGCCAGGACGCTCGGCCTGCCGCCTCTGCTGGCGCTGCAGGCCGCCAGCATCCTGGCGGCGGCCCTGTCCGACACCGGTCGCCTCGACCGGCTCCGCCGGCTGTTCGCCGACGTGGCGCCCGCGGTCCAGGCCGCCGAGGACCTGTGGGGCAGCACGACAGCTCCGGGGATCGCCCGGCTGCGGACCGTCGAGGGCGAGCTCGCCCACCGCGACGGCGACATCGACATGGCCCGCACACTGCTGCAGCACGCCGTCGTCCTCGCTCGGACGTTCGGCGAGACAGCGGGACTGGTCGCGGCCCTGACGAGCCTGGCCGAGGTGGAGCTGGACGCCCGCGACCGGGGCGCCGCCCGCCTCGCGCTGCTGGAGGCGCGCGAGGTCGTCGACACCGAGCCCGTCCTGCCGCAGTTCATCCGTCGTCTCGAGGCCGCCGAGCTGCGGGCCGGTCGCGGCGCGGTCCGGGAGGCCCGCCGCTCCGGCGTCCTGGCCGAGGACCTGACCGACCGTGAGCAGGCCGTGCTGCGGGCGCTGGCCGGGGACGCGAACCAGCGGGAGATCGGCGCCGCCCTCTACCTGTCGATCAACACGGTCAAGGGCTACACGAGGGTCCTCTACCGCAAGCTGGGCGTCGTCACGCGGCAGGACGCGGTCCGGCAGGCGCGCGCGCTCGGATTGATCTGAACGGCCAGCGACGCACGGGCCGGACGGGCGGCCGAGCCTCACCAGACGCAGGGCAGCGTCATGACGCTGCGGCTTGGGCTTGCATGTCGTCGTGGAGCAGGGCCATCCGGTCGAGGAACCAGTTCTTGCCGGCCATGTGCACGGCCAGTCCGAACAGGACGATCCATCCGTCGAGTGTGACCAGGCCCCAGGCGATGAACGGCAGGCCGAGGGTGTTGATCGCGATCAGCACGGTCGGTGCGGTGCGGTGCCGCACAGGTATCGGGACCTGCTTGCGGTTGGCCCAGAACGTCTCGCCCAGCACCGCCCGGGACGCCCAGTGGTCCAGCGATCGCGGCGGCGGGAACACCGTGGGGTTGATCGCGAGCCACAGGCACACCACGCCGACCGGGATGAGGGACCACCAGCCGATCCAGGCGTAGGTCCAGATCGCGGCGACCAGGGCCACCGGGCCCGGGATCCGGGTGTAGACGCTCCACGGGTTGGCGTGGCGCATCCAGGTGTCACCGTCGAGCCCGAACGCCTTCGCCACCTTCTGCATCGCGGCCATCTCGGCGCCTCCTCCGATCCGCCCTGCCGTTGTCCGATCGCCCTGCTGTTGTCCGATCGCCCTGCCCTCCGGGGCGGCACGGAGCAGAGTCGCGGCCACGTCGGCGTCCCGCTACGGGGTCAACCCTGCCCGGTCCCGAGTGCTGGGCCCGTGGCGGCGAGCGCCGGCGCGGCGGAGGCTCGCGGCACCAGTCCGAGGGGACGGAAGGAAAAGGAAGGACGACCCCATGTCCGATGCCACGCTGTCCCGGCACGCCGGAACCATCGCCCTGGTGGCCGGTGGCCTGTTCGCCGTCATCGATCTCACCCGACTGCCCATCGCGGTCGCCACCGACCGGACGGTGGCCCTGCTCGACCCCGTCGTCCGGACGTTCAACGCCGCCTTCTTCTTCACCTTCTGCGGGCTGGTGTTCGCCCTGATCGCGCTCCATGGACGGCAGGCCAGCCAGGCGGGCGCCTTCGGGGTCTTCGCCTTCTGTGCCGCGATCGTCGGGACGATGACGATGGGCGGGGACATGTGGTTCGACGGCTTCGCGTCCCCGTGGCTCGCGGAGGTGGCCCCCGAGGCGTTCACCATCGGCGCGACGCCGATCTTGCAGATCGGCGGCCTGCTCAGCTACCTGCTGTTCGCGCTGGGCTGGATGCTCTTCGGCTTCGCCGCGCTCCGAGCCGGGGTCTTCCCGCCCATGATCGCGATCGCGCTCATCGCGGGCGGTCTGATCGCCTACCAGTCGGGTGTCCCGCCCTACGGCGTGCCGCTCGGGCTGGCCGTCGCGGTGCTGGGTGCGTGGCTCATCCGGTCCGACCGGGCCGCTCGCCGGATTCCGGTGTCGGCGCAGCGTTGATCGGGTCGGCCGGGGGCAGCGGCATCTCCGCGGTGACGACCGTCCCTCCGGCGGGTGGACTGGACACCTGGAAGTGCCCGCCGAGAGCCGCCACCCGGTCGGCCAACCCCAGCAGCCCGGTGCCCGCCGTCGGGTCGGCACCACCGATGCCGTCGTCACGGATCTCGACGACGAGCGTCGCCGGGGTGCGCGTCACCCGCACGGTCGCCGTCGATGCCCGCGCGTACTTGGCCACGTTGGTCAGGGCCTCAGAGGCCACGAAGTAGACGGCGAACTCGACGGCCTCCGGCAGGCGCGACCTGACGTCGCAGGCGACTGTGGTGGGAACGGCGGAGCGCATCGCCAGGGCGTCGAGGGCGGGCGCGAGACCCTGGTCGAGGGCAGCGGGGTGGATCCCGCGGGCCAGCTCGCGCAGCTCCTCGAGTGACCGGGCCAGCTCGTCGCTCGCCGAGGTGACGAGCTGTTCGGCGTCGCCGGGGTCCTGGCGGATCCGGCGCTGGATGAGCGAGAGCTGCAGCGCGAGGGTGACCAGGCGCTGTTGGGCGCCGTCGTGCAGGTTACGTTCGATGCGGCGGCGCTCGGCGTCGCCTGCGGTGATGATGCGCTCCCGGGAGGCCTGCAGCTCGGCCAGGCGGACCTGGGCCTCGACCTGCAGCTGCCGGTTCTCCAGCGCGATGGTGGCCGCGCCACCGACCGCGTCGACCAGCTCCGGGTCGTCGTCGAGGGAGGTGTCGTAGACGAGGGTCGCGACCTGCTCACCGTCCCGTTCGACCGGGGTGACCGACCGCGCGTCACCCCGGCCGGGCAGCGCGGCGGGGCGGCCCTCGGCGTCGACCACGGTGCCGTCGGGGCCGGGGTAGAGGATCGCGAACCCCGGGTCGTGCAGGACCCGCGCCAGTGCGGCCTGCAGCTCGCCCGGTTGCATCGTCCGCAGCTCCCGGAACAGGTCGGCGAGCCCACCACGGGCCAACCGCGAGCGGAGCAGACCCGTGAGGAACGCCAGCGGGACGGTGACCAGCGAGCAGGCCGTGATCCACAGCAGGACCTGGGACCGTGGGGGGCCCACGACGAGGTCGACGGCCAGCAGCAGGGTGAGGAGCAGCAGGCACCCGGCCCCGGCCACGCTGGGCAGCATCGCGCGGCGGCCGGGTGCCGACGCCGCTCGCCACCGTGCTGCGAGCACGGCGGCGGTGGCGACGGTGACGGCGAGGAACCACGACCGCTGGGCGGTGTCGACGATCGCGGCGATCTGCGGATCGGGGCGGACGAGCAGGAGAGTGGCACCGTCGGCGTCGGAGAACATCAGGAACAGCGGGGCGAGGACCAGCACCTCGAAGAGGACCGCCGCGACGAGTATCCGGTCCACCGGGGACCGGAGGCGTCCGGCGGTGAGGAACGTCAACAACAGGGGGACGAAGAACAGCAGCCAGAGGTCGGGGAACACCAGCGCCAGGGTCTGCGGCAGCGGCGAGTCGATCTGGGTCAGCAGGGGGGAGACGAAGAAGGCGAACCCCGTGGCGGTCATCAACAGGCCGCTGTGGTTGTCCGGACGCCGGTGCCAGGCGATCAGCCCGCACGCCACGAACGATCCGCCGACCAGGCGGAACACGACGTCGATCGGCTGCACCGGCACGTGCTGGAACAGCACGGGCGCCAGTGCGCCGAACTCGGCGGCGGCCGCCGCCACCCACAGCGCGACCCAGAACGTCCGGCGGCGCTCGGGAGCGGCGAACCGGCTCAGCACGCGCGTGCTGCCACGACTGAGTGGCCCGACGGCCAGCTCGCTCGTCATGGTGCCGCCCCCCTGGATCCCCGGCGGAGAACCGTAATCCAGGTGGGGTCGGGCCGGAACCGCTGAACGGCGCCAGTCCGACGGTCAGCGCAGGGCGGGCGCACCCGTCCGCGCGGCGACGGCGGCCGGTGGCGCGACCCGCCACGCCTGCCGGTCGAACGCGATCACGGCGACGGCGATCGCGCACCAGAGCGCGCCGACGAGCCAGTCCATCCGCGCGGCATCGGCGCCGGCGAAGCCAAGGGCGCCGTAGCTGACCGTGCCCTGGGCGACGTGGAACACCATCGTCATCAGCACGCTGCCGCCGGTGCGGTTGAACAGCCACACGTACACCAGCGTGATCGCGAACGTGATCACGAGCCCGATCGGGGCGAGCTGCCCCGTGGTGACCAGCGGCAGGTGCCACAGCGCGACGATCGGGGCGAGGACGAGGCCCGCGACCAGCGGAGACCGATCGACCTGCAGGTTCGGCACGGCGTAGCCGCGAAAGCCCGGCTCCTCGCCCAGCGGCCCGTCCAGCGGGTTGACGAACCGGATCGCGAATCCCGCGGCGATGCCGGACCACGCCATCCCGGCCAGTGCGGGGGCGGGCGCGCCCCAGATGGTGACGTTCGCGACCACGGCCACCGCCAGCACCGCGAGCGGCATGCCGAGCGCCACGACCCACCACCGCCACCCGACCCGCCAGCGGACCATCCGGGCCCCGAGCGTCCGGTAGCCGGACCGACCTTCGGTGACGCCGATGACGACGAGCGCGGCGACGAGCGGCCCGCAGGCGAAGAACGGCGTGGGGGACAGGCCCGTCAGGTACGCCGGCCAGGCCCACCACGACACGACGAAGGTGAGACCGAAGAAGGCGACCAGGCGGTGCTGGCGGGCCCAGCGGACGATCGACGACATGGTGTGCTCCTCTGCGGGCGGCCGGCGACCAGGCCCGGTCCCACTGTTCGACGACGCAGCCGGGAGCAGTAGCGGGTGACCCCGTCGCTTCTGCAGGGTTGGCCCGGTAGTCGTGTGAGATGAACGTGATGGGGGTCGACAAGCAGCTCGAGCCACGTCACGTCCATCTCGAGCGGGGCCGCCCCGGTGAATGGCTCGGCTGCGGTGGGGCCGGCGATCAGTATCCTGCGCGGGCCGGACGGCGGGAGGTCATGGGATGCGGGTGATCGTGGCCGATGACGCGGTGCTCTTCCGGGAGGGACTGTCCCGAGTGCTCACCGACGCCGGCTTCGACGTGACCGCCAGGGTGGGGGACGCGCAGGCGTTGCTCGACCGCGTGCGGGAGGACCCGCCCGACGTCGTCGTCGTCGACATCCGGATGCCGCCGACCCACACCACCGAAGGCCTCGACGCCGCTCGCGCGCTCGGCGAGAGCCACCCGGCCGTCGGCGTCCTGGTGCTCTCGGGGCACGTGGAACCGCACTACGCGCTGCAGCTGATCGGGGACGGTGCCACGGGCGCCGGCTACCTGCTCAAGGAGCGCGTCGCCGACCTCGACGAGCTGACCGACGCGGTCCGTCGGGTCGCCGCGGGCGGCCTGGTGATGGACCCGTCCGTGGTGGCCCAGCTCGTCGGACGCCAGCGGGTCCGCAACCCGCTCGACGATCTCACCGACCGTGAGCGGGACGTCCTGGGCCTGATGGCCGAGGGCCGCTCCAACCAGGCGATCTGCGATCGCCTGTACCTCAGCCCGAAGACGGTGGAGGCCTACGTGCGCGGGGTCTTCACGAAGCTGGGCCTGCACCAGGACGTCGATGACAACCGGCGGGTCCTCGCCGTGGTGGCGTTCCTGCGCGGCTGATCGACGGTCATCGGCGCTGGGCGAGACCGTCGACCAGCGCCAGTAGGGCAGCCGGCTCCTCCTGTTGCGATGCCCGGACGATCCCATCGGCACCCCGACGTCCGGCCAGAGCGCCGAGTGCCGCGTCGCGGATCCGCCGGGCCAGCGGGGAGCGCAGGTGCGCCAGCCTCGTCAGCTGGTCGGCCCGGTCCTGCACCCGGCGGACGGCCGGCTGCCGGCGGGCCGCGTACCGGGTCATCGACGCCAACGTGGACTCGCCGGCGGACAGCTCCGCCACCAGCACCGCGGCGTCGACGAGAGCGCTGTTCGCGCCCTGCCCCGCCGTGGGGGCCATCGCGTGCGCCGCGTCGCCCAGCAGCACCCGCCGCCCGCTGTGCCAGCGGTCGCAGTCGACGCGAACGACGTCGTTGACGAGCAGGTCGTCGACGTCCTCGACCGCGTCGAGCACCGGCGCCGTTGCCGGGAGGACCGCCGCCCACGCGCGGCGCAGCGCGTCGAGGTCGCGGGCGGCGACGGCGGCCTGCACGTCCGGCGCGGTGGCGGAGGCGTAGAAGTACCAGGTGCCGGCGTCGACGGGGGCGCCGCCGAAGAGTCCGATCGGCGTCCAGTACTCGCCGACCGGCGCGGGGTCGACGGCCGCAACGAGCCCGCGGAGGTAGACGTGTCCCGTCGAGCGCAACCGCGCCCCGAAACCGCCACTGCCCCGGACGGTCGACCGGACGCCGTCACAGCCGACGACGAGGCCGGCATCGATCCGCTGTCCCGTTCCGGTGGTGACGGTGCCGCCCGGATCGACCGCCGTGACGCCGACGCCGAGCCGGCAGTCGATGCTGCTCTCGGCGCGCACCGCGTCGAGGAGCACCTCGTGCAGGGTGCTGCGGCGCAGGGCGAGGAGCCGGTCGAGGCCGGGGCCGTAGGAGGGAACGCCGAGCTCGCTGATGATCCCTCCGTCGGCGCTGCGGAGTACTGCGCCGTCCACACTCCGCCCTGCCGACCGCAGCGGCCCGTCGAGCCGGAGCCCGGTGAGGACCGCCAGTCCGTTGGGCTGCAGCAGGATGCCGGCACCGACGGCCCGGATCTCGGGGGAGCGTTCGAGCAACGTCACCGACGCGCCGGCTCGGGCGAGCAGCACGGCGGTGGCCATGCCGCCGATGCCGGCCCCGACGACCACCACCGATCCGCGGTCCGTGCCCATGGCCCCAGGGTGACGCGCCGGGCCGTCGGCCGCCCACAGGGTTGACCCTGCCCGGGATGCGGGCTGACCCGCTGCCCGGTGCGGTCGCGCCGGCGGAACCTGTGGTCGTCGAGGAGCGATCGAGGTGTCGCGGGCCTTCGGCCGGCGCGAGAGCATCGAGGCGAGGTGACCATGCCTGCCACCGACACCGGTGTGTTCCACGACCGGTTCCCCTACGTCCGCATCGGTACCGGGCCGATCCCCCTGGTGGTGCTGCCCGGTCTTTCGCTCACCCACGCGACCCCACGCGGCCTGGCCGTGGCGGCCTACGGGCGCGGGTTCCGCCATCTCGCCGAGGACCACACGCTGTTCGTGGTGCAACGCCCGCACGGGCTGAGCAGCGGCGCGACGACGCGGGACATCGCCGCGGAGTACGCGCCCGTCCTCGACGAGGAACTGGGCCGGTTCCGGTTGATGGGCCTGTCGACGGGCGGGTTGATCGCGCAGCACCTCGCGCTGGACCACCCGACGTCCGTGGACGGGCTCGCGCTCGTCGTCACCGGCGCCCGAATGGCCCCGTCCGGGCTGGACATCTGCACGCGCTGGCGCGCGCTGGCCGAGGCCGGGCGCTGGCGGGAGCTGCACGGCGACCTGGCCGCGATCGCCGTCGACGGTCCGGTGTCGCGATGGTTGGCCCGACGGTTGCTGTCGCTGTCGAGAGCGCCGAGCGCCGAGGAAGCCGCCGACTTCCGGATCACCGTTGCCGCCGTCCTCGCGCACGACACCCGCCGACGGCTGACCGAGCTGCGGACGCCCACCCTCGTCCTCGGTGGCGCGCTCGACCCGTTCTTCCCCGAGGCGATGCTGCGCGCGACGGCTGCGGCCATCCCGGGAGCGGCGTTGCGGGTGTTCCCGCGCAACGGACACGGCGTCCCGAAGCACCGGGCCGGGGAGATGCAGGCCGCCGTGGCCGGGTTCTTCGCTGCTCCAGATGGATCGGGCCGCCGCTGATCACACCGGGGCGCGCGATCAACTCGTGACCGTCCCGCTGGCGATGACGGCGGACGGCGCGGGCGGGGCGGTGCGGCCGGGTTCGCGGGACACGGCGTACTGGCCGTACCGGTCGGGGTCGTTCGTGGGGCCGACGATGCGGACGTCGCTGCCGCCGGTGGTGACGTCGAAGGTGCCGATGGCGGCGGGTTTCGTTCCGGTGTTGAGTCCCCACAGGACGTAGGTGTCGCGCTCGGTGGCGTTCTCGGGCAGGCCGACGGTGTACACCTCGCGCAGTCCGTCGGTGACGACGACGGCGCCGACGGTGGCGTTGTCCTCGGCGTCCTGGAGGACGGCGTAGCGGGTGCCCGGGCGGCCGATGTCCTGCAGGAGCTCGGTGACGATCTGGGACTGGGCGGTGGCCTGCTCGTCGGCCTGCCGATCGAGGTAGAGGGTGCGGGCGCCGAGCCCTCCGATCACGAGCGCGGCAGCCGTGGCGAGGGCCACGGTGACCAGGCGCCGCCGCCGCGCAGGGCGTCGCGGGTCGCGGGGTGGCCGCTGGTCTGCGGGGCGACTCCGCGGCGCGGGGCGCTCGGCC
Organism: uncultured Actinomycetota bacterium; assembly: GCA_963711715.1. GTDB lineage: Bacteria > Actinomycetota > Actinomycetes > Mycobacteriales > Pseudonocardiaceae > Pseudonocardia. The sequence goes on along the minus strand of CAVQFJ010000009.1, from coordinate 1,619,753 downwards.
GCGGTGCTGGTCGGGGTCGGGCCGGTGCCCTGCTCGGACGGCTGGCGCTGCGGGTCGTGCAGCTGGGGTGTCACCGCCCCCTGCGCCATGATCCGGTCGCGCAGCCCGGGTGGCGGATCGGCCGGCTCGATCGCCGCCGTGGCGAGCAGGCCCGTCACGTCGTCGGCGTCGCGGGCGACGGCCTGGCAGGACGCGCACCCGGGGAGGTGGGCCAGCACCTCACGTTCCTCGCCGGGGTCGAGCACACCGAACACCCACCCGGCGGTCTGCTCGTTCATCGGGCACGGGTCGGACGGGGTCCCCGTCATGGCGCGCCTCCCGCCCGATCGGCGGCCTCATCGACGGCCGGGAGGAGGGCCCCGCGGAGATTTCTCATCGCGGTGAACATGCAGGACTTCACGGTGCCCACCGGGAGGCCGAGCCGGTCGGCGGCCTCCCGTTGGGTGTATCCGCCGTAGTAGGGGAGCGCGAGCGCTTCCCGCTGCTCGGCCGGCAGCGCATCGAGGGCATCGCGGATCTGGCCGGCGGCGATCGCGCCGAACGCCAGCTCGTCGGCGCCGGGCGTCGGGGTGACCGACCACGCGTGGTCGTCGCCGGCCGGAACGGGACGGCGCCGGGTCGGGGCGTCGCGCCGGAGCCGGTCGATCGCCGCATTGCGGACGATCGCGAGGAGCCATGGGCCGAGCGCGGCACGTTCCGGGTCGTACCGGCCGGCGTAGGCCCAGAACGTCACGAACGCCTGCTGCACGACGTCCTCGGCGAGACCGTCGTCGTGGCAGATGCGGCGGGCCAGCCCGAACGCGGACCGCTTGTAGCGGTCGTAGAGCTCCGCGAGGGCGTCGAGGTTGCCGGCGACGACGCGGCCGACCAGCAGCTGGTCGATCGCGCGCCCGTCCGACGGACCGGACGCGTCGGCGTCGACCACCAGCGGATCCTCACGTCGGACGTTCGTCGAGTCGCAGCGAGTGGTTCACGCTAGCGGCCGGGCGACGCCCGCACACGTCCTGGCGCTGCCCGGCCACCGCGTGTCGTCGACGCGATGTGCGGTCAGTCGCGGGATGCCGAGAGGTGGGCGCGCTCGCCCTGGGCGCCGAACAAGGTGAGCAGCTCCGCGGGCTCGCTGCCGGCGCTGCCGATCGAGTGCGGCACGCGGGTGTCGAACTCCGCGGCCTCCCCGGCGCCGAGCTGAAGATCCTGCTCGCCGAGGACGAACCTGACACGTCCGTTCAGGACGTAGAACCACTCGTATCCCTCGTGGGACTGCAGGGTCGGCGTGCGCGCTCGACCCGCGGGCGGATAGATCACCTTGTAGGCCTGGATCCCCCCGGCGCGTCGGGTCAGGGGCACGACGATCAACCCGAAACGCCGCACCGGACGCAGGTGGATGCGCGGGTCGCCGGTGAGCGGCGCCTCGACCAGGTCCTCGAGCGGCACGCCGTGTGCCCGGGCCAGGGGCAGCAACTGCTCCAGCGTGGGACGGAGCTTGCCGGTCTCGAGCCGCGACAGTGTGCTCGGCGTGAGGCCGGTCTCCCCGGCGAGGTCCGCCAACGTTGCGCCGCGCGCCCGGCGCAAGGCCCGCAGACGCGGTCCGACCCCGGCCAGCACGTCCTGTTCGGTCCTGCCCATGGCCGCATCATGCAGATCCGCAACTCTTCTTGCCATCCAGGAATCGCCGTCCGCACGATGTCCAGGTGGTCACGCACAGGCAGGATCCCCCGGGCACCGAGGCCGAGCTGTTCTGGGAGGAGCACTACGGCACCCGGCGCACCTGGGGCGAGCGCGCCAATCCCCTGCTCATCGAGATCATCTCACCACTGCGCCCCGGCGCCGCCCTGGATCTCGGCTGCGGCGCGGGCGGCGACACGATCTGGCTCGCCCGGCGGGGTTGGCGGGTCACCGCAGTGGACATCTCCGCCACCGCCGTCGAACGGGTCCGTGCGCGGGCTGGGGAGCTCGGCGTCGAGGGCCGGGTCACCACCGAACGGCACGACCTGGCCCGGAGCTTCCCGCGCGGGGCGTTCGACCTCGTCTCGGCGCAGTACTTCCAGACCCCGTTCGCGTTGCCCCGCAGCCAGGTACTGCGCACCGCCGCCCGGGCCCTGCACCCCGGCGGCCTGCTGCTGATCGTCGACCACGGCTCCACCTCGCCCTGGTCCTGGAACCAGGACCCCGACACCCACTACCCCGCACCCACCGAGATCGCCGCCGAGCTGGACCTCGACCCCGAGCAGTGGCCGGTCCTGCGCGCCGAGATGCTCCGACGCCGGGCCACCGGACCCGGCGGCGAGACCGCCACCGTCACCGACCACGTCCTGGTCCTCCGACGCACCGCACGATGACACCTCGCGTGCGCGACGAGACCCCGAAACGGAGCAGCACGATGCCACCCCACCGCACGCAGAAGCGCGGGTCGCGGGCGAAGGACCCCGGACCCCCGCGACCCGGCACCGGCGAGCAGGAGGAGGAGGAGAAGGCCACCCTGCGGGCATTCCTCGACTACCTGCGGGGTGCGATCACGGCCAAGGCAGAGGGCGTGCCGGAACCGCAGGTCCGGACGGGCGGAGTGCCCTCGGGCACCAACCTGTTGGGGCTGGTCAAACACCTGGGGTTCGTCGAGCGGTTCTACTTCCTGGGTGAGGACGTCGACGACTGGGCCCGGACCCTGCAGCCGACCGCCGAGGAGACGGTCGACGGCGTGCTTGCCGACTACCGGGAGGCCGTCGAGCGGGCCAACCAGGTCATCGACGCGTGCACGGACCTCACCCTCCCCGCCCCTCGGCCCAGGCGGCGGGGATCAGCCCCGTCGATGCGGTGGGTCCTGGTGCACATGATCGAGGAGACCGGCCGGCACGCGGGCCACGCCGACATCCTCCGCGAACAGATCGACGGCTCCACCGGCCGCTGACCGCCTGCCTCTGCCGTGTGCAGCAGCCGTCACGGGTGTCCATCCGAGCCGGCGGTAGGGGGAGGATCCGCGCTCGCCGGAGGGCCGGGCTCCTCGTCCTGCGGTGTCAGGGCCTGGCGCACCGCGGCGATGAAGTCGGCCGGTTGGTCGATATGGGCGAGATGACCGGCTCCGGCGATCCGAATGGTTCGGATGTCCGGCCGGCGCCGTACGACTCGGTCGTGCAGGCGCTCGATCCACGGAGAGCTCTCGGCGCCGAGGATCCAGGTGATCGGCACCGGGATGGTGACGACCGCGCGCAGGGAGATGTGCTCGTGCATGACGCCGAACGGGTGGGGATCCCACTCGGCCAGCACTGGTTCGGCGTTGGCCCGCAGGCTGCGGCGCACGTCTTCGGAGGCCATGTCATAGCTGTTGCCACCAGAGCGCAGGGTCGAACCGAAGCGGTAGAAGACCTCCGCGCCCTGTAGCCGCTGGCCGCGCAGCTGCCTCCGCTTGAGCCGCAGTGCCGCGCCGAGGACGTGACGATCGGCGTGGCGCATGCCGTGGAACGGTGCCTCGACGATGGCCAGCGAGGAGAACAGCTCCGGACGCCGGACCGCCGTGGCAAGGGCGATGTTCCCGCCGGAGCTCCAGCCGACGACGGCGGCCGGCCGCCCGGCGACCTCTTCCAGGACTGCCGCCAGATCTCGAGCGTGGACCCGGTGATCCCGAACGGGCTCGTGCTGCGACCGCCCGTAGCCGCGGCGGTCGTAGACGACGACGCGGTGGCCATGGGCGAGTTCGTCGATGACGCCGTCCCATGTCGTGAGGTCTGTTCCAGAGCCGTGAACCAGGACCAAGGGGGCGCCGTCCCCGGCCACCCGGTGGTTCAGCGTTGCTCCGGGAACCTGGAGAGCAGGCATCTCGCCTCCACGCAGACATTTGCTCAGCCGAGTGATCTTGCTGGCCTCATTGTGCCTGGCTGGTGCCCTCGGCAGGACCCGAACCCGCGACGGGAAGCCTTGCGCGCTGTCGAAAGTCAAGGGCGAGGTTCCTTGAACGCGTAATAGGCCCACGCGCAAGCAAAGACCACCGCCCCGATAATGCTGGCCCAGCCCATACCCTCGTCCGGCGGAACCGGGGGCCACCCGAAGATGTTGTTGCACGACGCAGGCAGGCCGGTGTGGAAGGGCGATTCGGGCGGACATCTCACAGGAAGGTAGAGGGCCATGACAACAGCAAGCGTAGTAAGGGGCCGCAGACGAGGCCGGCGAGTAGACCCGCCTGAGCGTTGGCGTCTGCCATATTGCGATGTCCCCGTCTCGACAGCGCCGGTTCTACGATCACCGCACCAGCCCCTACAGGCTCGCTGCCCGTCAGCGCCGCGTTACCGCTATCCGGGGTGCCGCCGTGCTCCGTCACCAGGGGCCCCGGCCATCGCAGGCACCAACAAGGTTTCACAACGGTGTCCGCGGTGTAACGGATGTCTCTTTCGTGCCGATCATCCACCACACACGCGCTCAGCGTGATCACACCGGCGAAACACACGCTCCCGCCGCCGGTGAACCAACTCCGTCGTCATGAAGGGTTTCCGCATGCGCATTCGTATGTTCGCAACAGCCTTTGCCGTCGCCGTCATCGCCGCAATTCCGCTGGCCGGCACCGCATCCGGGCAGGACACGAAGAACTGCGACGACTTCACCTACCAGGAAGACGCCCAGGCCGAGTTCGAGAAGGACCGCAGTGACCCACACGGCCTCGACGACTACGACGGTAAGGGCGACGGGATCGCGTGCGAGTCACTGCCCCGCCGACCGGTCACCGAGAACAACTCGTCCGGCTCGTCCGACCAGGTGAAGACCGTCCCCCGCGGCGGTGTCGACACCGGAGACGGCACCACCACGAGCGCGCCCGTCCTCATCACGGTCGTTGGAGCAGCCGCCGCAGCCGGTATCGGTGGCTTCGCAGCACGGCGGGCGGCCAGTAGCTCGCGCTGAGCTGCGGGGACTGGACCTCTGACGCTGGCATTGTCTAGCCCACAGTCGCGAGGTGGCGTCGGAACCACGTGGTGAGGCCGGCGTCCACCTCGCGGGCCAGTGGCAGCTGCGGCGCGGGCTCAATGCCGGGCTCGTCGGCGAGCGGATGCGCCAACCCCGGGATCGACAGCAGTTCGGACCGTTCCTTCGATGCCTCGACGAGGCGGATCGCGTCGGCGCGCAGCGCCGGGTGATCCAGCTCGCCGCTGACGACCAGCAGCGGCGCGCGACCGGCGATGATGCCGGCCTTGGCGAGGAAGTCCAGGCTGTCGACGGCCTTCTCGGACTCGGCGTCGTACGGGTAGTCGCCCGGGAACAGGTCGACGACGGACCGCATCCGGATGGCGCTGTTCACAACGGCGCCAGCGAAGACCGGAATCTCGGTGTCCGCGAGGATCCGCAGCGCAACGGCCCCACCGAGCGATCCGCCCAGCACGCCGATCGGGCCGTCATCGACCGGTAGTTGCGCACGGATCGATGCCAGTGCGGCCGGGAACTCCTCGGTCGCCTGCCGTACGAAGGGGTACAGAAAGGACATCAGGACGTCTTTGCGCATCAGCTCCACGCCGGCGTCCATGCTGCCGCGACCATGCGCGCCCCGCACATCGGCATACCGAGGTGCACCCGCCACGCGGGCAGGTCGTTCATCGGCAATGCGGCAGCGAACGCGGCGTCCGACCTCGGTGCGTCGAGCATGTGCCAGGTGACGATCATCGGCGCACGGACGCCGTCGGCTGGCGGCAGGGCGGTGAACGGCACGTCGGCGGCCGAGCCCTTGATCGGTGAGTGCATGCGCCGACGGTAGGTCGGCGGCAGCAGGCCGGGAATCGCTTGCGCTACCAGCGGAAATTGTGCCATCAACCAAATCGGTACGGCCGCGGATTGCCCGAAGGAGCCGTGGGCCGGCCACGAGTTGCACGCCATCGTGGTCGCAGGAAGCGGCGCCGTCGCTGAGGGCGTCGAGAACGCGCACGGCGTCGGCGGGAGTCTCTTCGGTGGTCGCCGCCGCGCCGGAGACTGGGTGGTACCGGAAGACGGGGGCGACGATGTTGCGCCCGTGGTTCTTCAGGCACCGGTGAGGCCGCTCGACCTCGACCCTCACGCCGGTGTCCTCCCACAAGTTCCGACCCGGAGTGCGGGGTCAACTCGCGGCTGATCTTGCGGAGCAGCCTCTGTATGACCTTGAGCAGCGACTCTGTGCCCCCGGCAGGACTCGAACCTGCGACCTAGAGATTAGAAGGCTCTTGCTCTATCCAGCTGAGCTACGAGGGCAGTTCGGTTCCGCGGAACCGCGTCACCGAGGGTAGCGGGCGGTCAGGTGGCCGTGGGGGACGAGCACGCCACCCGGTGCCTGGTCGCCGAGCTCGGCGTCGAGCGCGACCGGATCGACCGAATGATCGAGGCTGAGACCCGTCGAGGACGTCCCGCGAACGCGCTCGTCGGCCAGCATGCGGGCCGCGCGGGTTCTCGGCGAAGCGGGCCGCGGCGATCTCCGTCTGGTGGTCGTGCGTCTGCACCGGTGAGACCTGCGACGTCAGCCGGCCCACAGGACATCGAGCAGGTCGACGAGGCGGTCCCGTTCCTGGATTAGGTAGTAGATCACGCCTCGGCCGGCGGGCCCGAACGTCCATGAGCGCACGGGCGCGCTCGGGTTGGCGTCGTTGATCGACTCGCCTGACCAGGGTGCGACCTCGAGGACGGCGCTCACCTCGGTGAACGCCGCGAGAGCATCGCGCGGTAAATGGGCGATCTGATTGTCGACTTGGTCGCTGGAGCGCAGCGTGTACACCGTCGGGCTGACCGGTCAGATACCAGCTTTGGCTCGGGTCACGGCTAGGGGTTCGTCGTCGGGGATGGGCTGTCCAGTCATCAGCTCGGCGGCGCGGCGGGCCAGCGCGCGAAAACGAGATGGGTCCTGCTGGAGCAGCGCGACCCTCCGCCAGCGCTCGAGCATCTCGAACAGAGCGGTCAGGTCGAGGCTGGTGCGGGCACTGGCTAGGGCGGCGGAGTAGGCGGTGTCGAAGGCGATCTGATCGTCGGGCAACAGGGCCGACCGGATCGCGCGCGGCGAAGCGCCCCGCCTCAGCGAGTGCCCAGCAGTGCTCGCGCCGTCGTCTTCCGAGTACGTCGCGCCCACACCCTGGAGGGTAGCGGCCAGCACCGACACTGCCCCACATCCGTGCGGCTGTCGGGGTAGGACGACCGTCTGCCGAACCGAGCCCGTCCGGCAGCCGAGGGAGCCATCGAGCGCCTCCGACGTGCCGGTTCCTGATCTTCCCGCGTGCCGGATCTTGTTCCGCGCCGTGTGGGGCCGGCCGCGTGAGAAGGTGGCGCCATGTCACCGATGCTGCGTTCCGCGGCAGGCTCCGACGTCGGACGTCGCAGACCGATGAACCAGGACTCCGCCGCCACGACTTCCCGACTGCTCGTCGTCGCCGACGGGATGGGGGGGCACGCGCACGGCGAGGTGGCCAGCGCCGTCGCCGTCGCGGCACTGCTCGATCTCGACACGAGCCTGCGCACCGTCGACCTCGCCGAGGTCGACCTGCCCGGGGTGCTCGGTGGGGCCATCGGCGACGCTGCCGAGCGGCTGACCGCGCTCGCGAAGGACGACCCGGAGCTGCGCGGCACCGGCACCACGGTCGTGGCCTTCCTCGTCGACGGGCCGCGGATCGGCGTCGGCCACATCGGAGACTCGCGGGCCTACCTGTTGCGCGACGGCGAGCTCACCCGGCTGACCCGCGACCACACCCTCGTGCAGGCGCTGGTCGACGAGGGTCGGATCTCGCCGGAGGAGGCGCTCGACCATCCGCGCCGCTCCTGGCTGATCCGCACCCTGCAGGAGGCGACGAAGGCCGAGCCCGACCTGTTCTCGCTGGAGGGTCGGGTCGGCGACCGCTACCTCATCTGCTCGGACGGCGTCACCGCGGTCCTGACCGACCCGGAGATCGCAGAGGTCCTCGGCGCGGTCGGCGACGCTCCTGCCGCCGTCGGCAGGCTGATCGAGCTGGCGAACGAGGGCGGCGGCCCGGACAACATCACCTGCGTCGTCGCCGACCTCGTCGAGGCCGACGTGGCCGAGCCGTCCGACGACACGCCCGACGACACGCCGGTCGTCGTCGGCGCGGCGTCCGACCCGGCTGGCGCGGCGCCCGAACGCGCGCGTTGACAGGATGGCGAGGTGTCTGGAAGGACGACGGCGGAGGACGTTGTTCGGCACACGAGCATCGCTCTCGTGGTCGTGCAGCACGGTGCCGTGCGGTGGCTCAACGATGCCGCTGAGGCGCTCGTCGTCCCGCACGGCGGGACATGGGCCGGAACCGGGTCGCCGCTGCCGCTACTGACCGACGTCCGACGAGGCACCCGGCGCGACCTGCTCCGCTGGCCGTCGCCGGCGGGCGGGACGCGCTGGTGGCAGGTCAGCAGCCGCCCCCTCGACACGGACGGCCCGGCCGTCCTCTACGAGATCACCGACGAGACGGCGCCGGACGATCGGGACGCGCGGGGGCGCGCCGCTCAGTGGCGCCTCTCCCGGCTCGAGGCGCTGGCCGGGATGGGGTCGTGGGACTGGGACCCGGCGAGCGACCGCGTCGAGTGGTCCGACGCGCTCCTGCGGCAGTTCGGCCTGCCGCCCGGCAGCGAGTTGGACTACGCGACCTACCGCAGCCTGATCCACCCCGACGATGTACCGCTCATCGACGCGACGTTGGAGGAGGCGCTGCGCACGGGGCGGTCCTTCAGCTACACCCACCGGATGTACCTCATGGACCGCAGCACGGAGCGGATCTTCGAGTGCTACGGCGAGGTGATCACCGACGCCGACGGCGCGCCGACGCGGGTGCTCGGCACCGCGCGGGACGTCACCGAGCAGCACCGGGTCCGCCAGGAGCTCGCGTACCTCGCCGAGCACGATCCGCTCACCGGGATCGCCAACCGCCGCCGGATCACCGGCCGACTGGCGGAGTGCGCCACCGATCCGCGCGGGGCGGCGCTGTTGCTCATCGACGTCGACAACTTCAAGGACATCAACGACCTGCGCGGGCACGCCGCCGGCGACCGGGTGATGCGCCGGCTCGCCCGGTCGATCGCCGGCCGCATCCCGCCGGACGCCCTCCTGGGTCGGCTCGGCGGCGACGAGTTCGCGGTGGTCGTGCCGGGGTGCGGCGCGGCCGGGGCCATCGAGTTGGCGGAGCACCTCTGCGACGCTGTGGCCGGCACCCCGATCATCGTCGACGACGGCGCGGCCCTGCGCGTCACGGTCAGCATCGGCGTCGCGGCGGTCACCGCCGGGCAGGAGGTCGAGGCGAGCCTGGCCCAGGCCGACCTCGCGCTGTACGAGGCGAAGAACGCGGGTCGCGACCGCGCCCGGCTCTTCGCGCCCGATCAGTACCACCAGGCGGTGCGCCGGGTCTCGCTGCTGCAGCGCGTCAGCAACGCGCTCGATCACGGCATGTTGCGGCTCGACGCGCAACCGATCGTCGATCTGGCGACCGGGCGGGCCGACCGACACGAGCTGCTGATCCGCCTGGCCGACGGCATGCAGCCCGAGCTCCGCCCGGCCGATTTCCTGCCCGCAGCGGAGCGCTCCGATCTGGTGCTGCGGCTCGACCGGTGGGTCCTCGACGAGGCCGTGCGCGCGCTCGCGTCGGCGCGCAGCAGGGCGGCCGCGTTGCGGTTGGAGGTGAACGTGTCGGCCCGGTCGATGGAGGATGCCGACCTCGGCGCATGGATCCTCCACCGGCTGCGCGAAGCGGGGGTCGAACCCTCCCGGCTCGGTCTCGAGATCACCGAGACGGCCGCGATCAGCAGTGTGGACGCGGCCCGGGCCCTGGCCCACCGCCTCACCGAGGCAGGCTGCGGCTTCGCCCTGGACGACTTTGGGGCCGGATTCGGATCCTTCTCCCACCTCAAGCACCTGCCGTTCAGCTCGGTGAAGATCGCGGGTGAGTTCGTGCGGCAGCTCGACACCGACCAGGTCGACCGCGCGCTGGTGGCGGCGGTCGTCGGAGTGGCGCAGCAGATCGGGATGCGGACGGTGGCCGAGCAGGTCGACCGGGCCCCGCTGGTCGGACCGCTGCGTGCGCTGGGCGTCCACGACGGGCAGGGCTACCGCCTCGGTCGCCCCCGGTCGCTGCAGGACCTGCTCGGACGGACCTGACGGCTACCGTGCTCACCCTCCTGATGCCCACGGGGTGGGCGGCGGCGAGCCGCTCAGCGTCGTGCGACCAGGCGTCGGAGCGGGAGGGGCAGCACCCGGCCGGGCCCGGCCCGGCGCGCCAGTCCCGCGGCCACCCGTTCCCGCACGGGAGCGGGCAGGTCCGGTGGCCAGATCGCGGCTCTCGGCAGCTCGTCCACGAGATCCCGCGCCGTGCGGGCGTCGGGTATCGGTAGCGCGAAGGACACGCGGTCGTCCCCGAGCACGGCGAAGTCGGCCGCGGCGAGCAGCCAGCCCGCCCGGTCCAGCCCCGACCGGTGCGGCCACGAGCGGTGGACGGGCGCGAGCAGCGGCGCGAGCCGCAGCTCGGTCCGGGAGCGCGCCTGGGCCGACGGCACGACGAGCACCAGCGTGCCCCCGGGCCGCAGGACGCGGCGGAGCTCGGCGAACACCTCGTCGATGTCCGGTAGCCGGGGGAGCGCGAACAGCAGGGCGATGCCGTCCGCGGCGCCGGCCCGCAGCGGAAGGGCTGTCGGCGTGGCCCGGATCCGCGGCCGTCGGCCGAGTGGCGCGGCCACCGGGTCGGCGCCGAGCCAGTGCCCGGCCGGCAGCTCGTCGGCGAGGGCGCCTGCGCCGCACCACAGGTCCAGGACGCGGCCCACGCCCAGTAGCGGGCCTGCCGCCCACGGCAGCGGCCGCCGTCCGGTCGGGTCGACCGCGGTGCGGAGGATCCCTTCCGCCGCGGCCGCGTCGCTCTCCGCCCGCTCGGCCATCGCCGCAGTGTGGCAGCGGCCGCACGCCACCCGGTCGCGCCCGGCTCGAACGGGCCTAGCCTGGGAGCCATGGCGCACGCGACCGTCGGACCCGCCGGTCGACCGCCGTCGACCGGTCGGTCGTCCGGCATCGGTGGTGTCGTCGGCCTGGGCACCGCCGTCGCGGTGCTCGTCGCGGCCGGGCTGACCGCGCTGTCCGGCGCCCGACCGCTCGCCTCGCTGGGGCTTCCGGATCCCGGAGTGCTCACGACCGTCGGACTGCCGGCGGTCCGCGCTGCCGCCGAGGTGTTCATGGTGCTGAGCATCGGCGCGGTGCTGCTCGCCGCGTTCCTCGTGCCCCCGCAGCGCTCCGGCTACCTCGACGTGGCCGGCTACCGATCCCTGCGTGCGGGGTCGTGGGCGGCGGCCGGGTGGGCGGTGGCGGCGTTGCTGCTGGTCCCGCTCAGCGTGGCGGACGTGCTGGGACGACCCGTCGGGGATGTGCTGGACGTCGGCCTGCTCGTCGATCTGGTGCCGCGGCTGTCGACGGCCACCGCCTGGTCCCTGACGGCGGTCGTCGCGTTGGTGGTGTCGGTGGGGTGCCGCACCGTGCTCACCTGGGGGTGGAGCGCTGCCCTCTTCGGCGTGGCGCTGCTCGGCCCGCTCCCGGTGACGGTGACCGGGCACTCCGCCGGTGGCGGGGCGCACGACCTCGCCACCGACAGCCTCGTGGTGCACGTGCTGGCCGCATCGCTGTGGGTCGGGGGACTGGTGGCGGTCCTCGCCCTGGCCGCGAGCCGCAGCCCGGACCGGCCAGTCGCGCTGGCCACGGCGGTGCCTCGGTTCTCCGGGTTGGCGCTCGTGTGCTGGTCGGCCCTCGCCGTCACCGGTGTGGTGAACGCGCTGGTCCGGATCCCGATCGGGGCACTGACCGGATCGGCTTACGGCGTCCTCGTGCTGGCCAAGGTGATCGCGCTCGTCGCGCTCGGCGCGATCGGCGCCGCACACCGGCGTTTCTCGGTCGGGGCCGCGGCCCGCGGCGAGCCGCGCGCACTGCTGCGCCTCGGCGGGGTCGAGGTACTGCTGATGCTCGCCACCATCGGGCTCGCGGTCGGCCTGGGCCGGACGGCTCCACCCGACACCGGCGCCGGGGCGCCGTCGCGCACCGAGGTACTGCTCGGGTACGACCTCGTCGACCCTCCGACCCTCGCCACGTTGGCCCTCGGTTGGCGGTTCGACCTGCTGTTCGGTACGGCGGCAGTGGTGCTGGCAGCCGGCTACCTGCTCGGGGTGCGCCGGTTGCGGCGTCGTGGCGACGCGTGGGCGACCGGACGCACGGTGTCGTGGCTCGGCGGGTGCGCCGCCGTGCTGGTGGCCACGAGCTCAGGCATCGGCCGCTACTCCCCGGCGATGTTCAGCGTGCACATGGCCGAGCACATGATCCTCAGCATGCTGGCGCCGATCCTGCTGCTGCTGGCCGCGCCGGTGACGCTCGCGTTGCGCGCCCTGCCGGCCGCCGGGAGGAACCGGCCGCCCGGGCCGCGGGAATGGGTGCTCGCGGCGGTGCACGCGCCCGTCACCCGCTGGCTGACGCACCCGCTGGTCACCCTGCCGCTGTTCGTCGGGAGCTACTACGCCCTGTACTTCTCCAGCCTGTTCCCGGCGGCGCTGCCCGAGCACTGGGCCCACCAGCTGATGAGCCTGCACTTCCTCGTGGTCGGCGCGCTGTTCTTCTGGCCGATCATCGGGGTGGACCCGGCCCCGCGGAGGCTCCAGCCCGCCGCCCGCCTCGGCATCCTCTTCGCGTCCGTGCCGTTCCACGCCTTCTTCGGGCTGGCCCTCATGAGTGCGAACTCCGCGATCGGCGGCGATTTCTACCGGAGCCTGGCCCTGCCGTGGGTGACCGATCCGCTGCTCGACCAGAAGCTCGGCGGCGGACTCGCGTGGTCCGCCGGCGAGATCCCGCTGTTGCTGGTGGTGGTCGCGCTGCTCGTGCAGTGGTCGCGGCAGGACGAACGGTCGGCTCGACGTGACGACCGACGGGCGGAGGCCGACGGTGACGCCGACCGCGAGGCCTACAACGCGATGCTGCGCCGGATGGCGGTGGGAAGCGGACCGCTCGTCGCGCAGAGCAGTCATGGCGCGGGTCACACGACCCAGCCGGAACCGGGTTCCGCCGACACCGTGACCGCGGCCGAGGGTGACCCGCGCCGCGTCGTCGCAGCTCAACGGCCCAGGGCTGCTGGACCGGAACGGGTGGACACGGTCGTGGACGGTCGACCACCGGCCGCGTCACGTGACTCCACCGACGACGCTCCGTGACCGAACCCGGTCGTCGTCGCAGGTCAGGCGGATGTCGGGGGTCGATTTGACGCCCTGTCCGCCCCTCGCGTAACTTCGTCGACGTCAGCGGGACGCCGGACAGAACGACGGCCGCACAGGCCCCGGTCAACAGGGCCCGCTGACCGCCCCCCACCGGGTTCTCGTGGATCCTCCTGGATCCGGAGGCGTAGAGTGGGGAGCTCGAGCCCCGGAAGTCACCTCGCGGTGGCCGTCGGTGTGCGGGTGTCTTTTGAGAACTCAACAGTGTGTCGAGCTATTGTTTGTTTTGTTTGGTGTGGGTTTTTTGTGCCAGTTTGTGTTGTGCCTGTGGCGCCTGTTTGATGGGTGTTGTGGGTTTGTTGGGCTAGGTTTTGTTGGAGAGTTTGATCCTGGCTCAGGACGAACGCTGGCGGCGTGCTTAACACATGCAAGTCGAACGCGCCTGCCTTTGGGTGGGTGAGTGGCGAACGGGTGAGTAACACGTGGGTGACCTGCCCTCAGCTCTGGGATAAGCCTGGGAAACTGGGTCTAATACCGGATAGGACTGCATGCTGCATGGTGTGTGGTGGAAAGTTTTTCGGCTGGGGATGGGCCCGCGGCCTATCAGCTTGTTGGTGGGGTGATGGCTTACCAAGGCGACGACGGGTAGCCGGCCTGAGAGGGCGACCGGCCACACTGGGACTGAGACACGGCCCAGACTCCTACGGGAGGCAGCAGTGGGGAATATTGCGCAATGGGCGGAAGCCTGACGCAGCGACGCCGCGTGGGGGATGACGGCCTTCGGGTTGTAAACCTCTTTCGCCATCGACGAAGCCTTTAGGGGTGACGGTAGGTGGAGAAGAAGCACCGGCCAACTACGTGCCAGCAGCCGCGGTAATACGTAGGGTGCGAGCGTTGTCCGGAATTATTGGGCGTAAAGAGCTCGTAGGCGGTGTGTCGCGTCGGTCGTGAAAACTTGGGGCTTAACCCTGAGCTTGCGGTCGATACGGGCATCACTGGAGTTCGGCAGGGGAGACTGGAATTCCTGGTGTAGCGGTGAAATGCGCAGATATCAGGAGGAACACCGGTGGCGAAGGCGGGTCTCTGGGCCGATACTGACGCTGAGGAGCGAAAGCGTGGGGAGCGAACAGGATTAGATACCCTGGTAGTCCACGCCGTAAACGGTGGGCGCTAGGTGTGGGGGCCATTCCACGGTCTCTGTGCCGCAGCTAACGCATTAAGCGCCCCGCCTGGGGAGTACGGCCGCAAGGCTAAAACTCAAAGGAATTGACGGGGGCCCGCACAAGCGGCGGAGCATGTGGATTAATTCGATGCAACGCGAAGAACCTTACCTGGGTTTGACATGCACCAGACGCATCCAGAGATGGGTGTTCCCTTGTGGTTGGTGTGCAGGTGGTGCATGGCTGTCGTCAGCTCGTGTCGTGAGATGTTGGGTTAAGTCCCGCAACGAGCGCAACCCTCGTTCCATGTTGCCAGCGGGTTATGCCGGGGACTCATGGGAGACTGCCGGGGTCAACTCGGAGGAAGGTGGGGATGACGTCAAGTCATCATGCCCCTTATGTCCAGGGCTTCACACATGCTACAATGGCCTATACAGAGGGCTGCGAGACCGCGAGGTGGAGCGAATCCCTTAAAGTGGGTCTCAGTTCGGATCGGGGTCTGCAACTCGACCCCGTGAAGTTGGAGTCGCTAGTAATCGCAGATCAGCAACGCTGCGGTGAATACGTTCCCGGGCCTTGTACACACCGCCCGTCACGTCACGAAAGTTGGTAACACCCGAAGCCGACGGCCTAACCCACTTGTGGGGGGGAGTTGTCGAAGGTGGGACCGGCGATTGGGACGAAGTCGTAACAAGGTAGCCGTACCGGAAGGTGCGGCTGGATCACCTCCTTTCTAAGGAGTCTCACCGTGTGGTGAGGTCACAGCCCGACCTGCAGTCGTGCGACGTGAGTCGTGAACGCCCGTTCTGCCCCTGTGTGGGGTGGGGGGGTGGCGGCGGGGGTGGGGTTGTCTCCTTTTCTCGATTCCGCGCCATCCTGGTTGGTGGTGCCCTGTGCTTGCTGTCGGCTGTCGGCCCCCGTGTGGGGGTGGGTGGTCGTG
Organism: uncultured Actinomycetota bacterium; assembly: GCA_963711715.1. Classification (GTDB taxonomy): domain Bacteria; phylum Actinomycetota; class Actinomycetes; order Mycobacteriales; family Pseudonocardiaceae; genus Pseudonocardia. The sequence continues at coordinate 1,604,501 of CAVQFJ010000009.1, read as the reverse complement.
GTGGTGGGTGTCGGGGTGCCGGGGGTGGTGCGGCTGGGTGGAACACAAAAGACTGTGCCTGCACGAGATGAAGCAGATGTGGTTCGGCACGCTGTTGGGTCCTGAGGAGACACCCGTGACCCCCCGGTGGGGGGTGGGTGTGTTCTTGGTGGCTGCGTCTGGCCTGGTTGCCGAACGCGCCCCGAACCCCCGAGTCCCCGCAAGTGTGGGGGGTGGGGGTGGTGGGTGTGGTGGTGGCTGTGGGGTTGGGGTGTGGTTGTGTGTTGAGTGTTGCATAGTGGATGCGAGCATCTTGTAGTGGTCAAGTGTGTAAGGGCACATGGTGGATGTCTAGGCATCAGGAGCCGATGAAGGACGTGGGAGGCCGCGATAGGCCTCGGGGAGCTGTCAACCGAGCTGTGATCCGAGGGTGTCCGAATGGGGAAACCCAGCACCCGTCATGGGGTGTTACCTGCATCTGAATTCATAGGGTGTGGGGGGGAACGTGGGGAAGTGAAACATCTCAGTACCCACAGGAAGAGAAAACAACCGTGATTCCGTGAGTAGTGGCGAGCGAAAGCGGAAGAGGCTAAACCTTACTCGTGTCAAGCCGGCAGGTGTTGCGGGTGGGGTGTTGTGGGGCGTGGTCGTGTCGATGCTGCCGTGTCGGCGATGTCGTGGTGTGGTGTTAGCGGAAGATTTCTGGAAAGGGTCGCCGTAGTGGGTGAAAGCCCCGTACGCGAAAACACTGTGCGCGGTATGGACTGTGATCCCCGAGTAGCAGCGAGCTCGTGGAATTTGCTGTGAATCTGCCGGGACCACCCGGTAAGCCTAAATACTCCCTGATGACCGATAGCGGACGAGTACCGTGAGGGAAAGATGAAAAGTACCCCGGGAGGGGAGTGAAATAGTACCTGAAACCGTGTGCCTACAAGCCGTCAGAGCCTGGACTTCGGTTCCGGTGATGGCGTGCCTTTTGAAGAATGAGCCTGCGAGTTATGCTTCGTGGCGAGGTTAACCCGTGTGGGGTAGCCGTAGCGAAAGCGAGTCCGAACAGGGCGTCAGTGTTTCCTGGCTTCGGTTGGGAGACACGTGTAGTCGCGGGGTGTAGACCCGAAGCGGAGTGATCTACCCATGGCCAGGGTGAAGCGTCGGTAAGACGTCGTGGAGGCCCGAACCCACCAGGGTTGAAAACCTGGGGGATGAGTTGTGGGTAGGGGTGAAAGGCCAATCAAACTCCGTGATAGCTGGTTCTCCCCGAAATGCATTTAGGTGCAGCGTCGTGTGGTGGGTGCCGGAGGTAGAGCACTGGATGGGCTAGGGGGCCGACAAGCTTACTGAACTCAACCAAACTCCGAATGCCGGTAGTCCTAGTGCGGCAGTGAGACTGCGGGGGATAAGCTTCGTAGTCGAGAGGGAAACAGCCCAGATCACCGGCTAAGGCCCCTAAGCGTGCGCTAAGTGGGAAAGGATGTGGGATCGCCCAGACAACCAGGAGGTTGGCTTAGAAGCAGCCACCCTTTAAAGAGTGCGTAATAGCTCACTGGTCAAGTGGTCCTGCGCCGACAATGTAGCGGGGCTCAAGCGCACCGCCGAAGCCGTGGCAACATCACAAGAGATCCGCTTTGCCTCTTCGGGGGTGGGGTGTAGTCGTGGTGTTGGGTAGGGGAGCGTCCTGCATCCGGGGAAGCGGCGGGGTGACCCAGCCGTGGAGGGTGTGGGAGTGAGAATGCAGGCATGAGTAGCGAATGCAGAGTGAGAACCTCTGCCGCCGAATGACCAAGGGTTCCTGGGCCAGGTTAATCCGCCCAGGGTGAGCCGGGACCTAAGGCGAGGCCGACAGGCGTAGTCGATGGACAACGGGTTGATATTCCCGTGCCCGTGATAGTGCGCCCGTGCCGAGGCCGGTGATGCTAACCATCCGAACCTGCTGCTGTTGTCTCCTTCGGGGGGCTGGTGGTGGGGGAGCGTGGGATCCGATCCGGTAGTAGGCAAGCGATGGGGTGACGCAGGAGGGTAGTCCCGCCAGTGAGTGGTTGTACTGGTGTAAGCCCGTAGCCCGACATCCAGGCAAATCCGGATGTCTGACTTGAATGTCGTGGGTGAGAGGTGATGCGTAGCCGATTGAGGCGAAGTAGGATGATCCCGTGCTGCCGAGAAAAGCCTCTAGCGAGTGCTGTTGCGGCCCGTACCCCAAACCGACACAGGTGGTCAGGTAGAGAATACTAAGGCGATCGAGTGAACTGTGGTTAAGGAACTCGGCAAAATACCTCCGTAACTTCGGGAGAAGGAGGGCCGGAGGCTCTGAAGCCCCGTGCGGGCTAGGGGCAGCCGGTCGCAGAGACCAGGCCCAAGCGACTGTTTACTAAAAACACAGGTCCGTGCGAAGTCGCAAGACGATGTATACGGACTGACGCCTGCCCGGTGCTGGAACGTTAAGAGGACCTGTCAGTCCCTTTCGGGGGGCGAAGCGGAGAATTTAAGCGCCAGTAAACGGCGGTGGTAACTATAACCATCCTAAGGTAGCGAAATTCCTTGTCGGGTAAGTTCCGACCTGCACGAATGGCGTAACGACTTGGGCGCTGTCTCGACCACAGACTCGGCGAAATTGCACTACGAGTAAAGATGCTCGTTACGCGCGGCAGGACGGAAAGACCCCGGGACCTTTACTACAGCTTGGTATTGGTGCTCGGTTCGGCTTGTGTAGGATAGGTGGGAGACTGTGAAGCGGCCACGCCAGTGGTGGTGGAGTCGTTGTTGAAATACCACTCTGGTCGAATTGGGTGTCTCAACCTCGGGCCATGATCTGGTTCAGGGACAGTGCCTGGTGGGTAGTTTAACTGGGGCGGTTGCCTCCCAAAATGTAACGGAGGCGCCCAAAGGTTCCCTCAGCCTGGTTGGCAATCAGGTGTCGAGTGTAAGTGCACAAGGGAGCTTGACTGCGAGACTGACGGGTCGAGCAGGGACGAAAGTCGGGACTAGTGATCCGGCACCACCTGGTGGAAGGGGTGTCGCTCAACGGATAAAAGGTACCCCGGGGATAACAGGCTGATCTTGCCCAAGAGTCCATATCGACGGCATGGTTTGGCACCTCGATGTCGGCTCGTCGCATCCTGGGGCTGGAGTAGGTCCCAAGGGTTGGGCTGTTCGCCCATTAAAGCGGTACGCGAGCTGGGTTTAGAACGTCGTGAGACAGTTCGGTCCCTATCCGCCGCGCGCGTAGGAGACTTGCGGAAGGCTGTCCCTAGTACGAGAGGACCGGGACGGACGAACCTCTGGTGTGCCAGTTGTCCCGCCAGGGGCATGGCTGGTTGGCTATGTTCGGAAGGGATAACCGCTGAAGGCATCTAAGCGGGAAGCCTGTTCCAAGATGAGGTCTCCCACCACCACCGCGTGGGTAAGGCCCCCCACAGACCATGGGGTTGATAGGCCAGAGATGGAAGCCTCGTGAGGGGTGGAGTTGACTGGTACTAATAGGCCGAGGGCTTGACCACACACACGCAATGATTCACGCATCCACTATGCGACCCTGAACACACAACCCACCACCAAGGTGCGAGGGTTAGTGTGCTCGACCCACAAACAAATAGAGTTAGAGTACAACAAACTTGGATAGTGTTGTCGGTGGTTGTGGCGGAGCGGGAAACGCCCGGTCCCATCCCGAACCCGGAAGCTAAGCCCTCCAGCGCCGATGGTACTGCACCCGCCAGGGTGTGGGAGAGTAGGTCACCGCCGACATTCAACCCAGAATGGGCCCCGCCACCCGGCAGGGCCCATTCTTTTTTGCGCCCCTGCCGGGGTGCGTCACCGACGTTCTGGCGACGAGCGTCGCGCTGACGGCTCAGTTGTCCCCATCCACCGCCGGCTGTCCACAGATCCGAGCTCGACCTGGTCCAACACGTGGCGATCGCTGCACGCTCGATCCCACCAGTTCGACCACCGAGCGAGGAGAACGCAGATGTACGAGACCCAGCTGACCATCGTCGGCACGCTGATCACCCCGGTCGGCAAGCGGCGTCTGTTGGACGGCACCACCGTCACGAGCTTCCGCGTGGCCAGCAACGAGCGGCGCTTCGACCGGGCCAACGAGAGCTGGTCCAACGGCGACACGCTGTACACGTCCGTCACCGCGTGGCGGCGCCTGGGCGACCACGTGCATGCCTCGTTCGTCGTCGGCGATCCCATCATGGTCCGTGGGCGGCTGTTCAGCCGCAGCTACGACGACAAGGACGGCAGGCGCCACTCGGTGATCGAGCTCGAGGCGTCCGCCGTGGGTCCCGATCTCTCCCGCTGCACCGCCGTCGTCACGCGCATGCGACGGAACGATCCGGCCGTGAACCCGCCGACGGCGAACGACGGCGAGATCGGTGGAGATTCCCGCCCTGCGGTCGAGTCCGACGATCCGTGGGACTCCGGCGCGTCGGAACGGGAGGGTCGCGGAGCAGGCGGCGGTGAGGGGCCCGGTCACGGGCGCGGGGGCGACGATGCCGGGGACGGCGTCGCAGGACCGGAGCGGAGGGTGGCCGTCGAGGCGGCCGTCGGGGGCTGACGCGGTCGGAACTACCATCGTGGGCGTGGCCGAGTTCATCTACAGCATGCAGAAGGTCCGGAAGGCCCACGGCGACAAGGTCGTCCTCGACAACGTGACGCTGAACTTCCTCCCCGGAGCCAAGATCGGCGTCGTCGGCCCGAACGGCGCGGGCAAGTCGACCGTGCTGAAGATCATGGCTGGTCTGGAGCACCCGAACAACGGCGAGGCGATGCTGGCGCCGGGCGCCTCCGTCGGGATCCTCGAGCAGGAGCCGCTCCTCGACGAGTCCAAGACCGTGCTCGGCAACGTCGAGGGAGGCCTCGGTGAGATCAAGACGCAGCTCGACCGGTACAACGCGATCGCCGAGAAGATGGGTGAGGGTGAGTACTCCGACGAGCTGATGGAGGAGATGGGGCAGCTCCAGGAGGTCCTCGACCACAACGACGCCTGGGAGATCGACTCCCAGCTCGAACAGGCCATGGACGCCCTGCGTTGCCCGCCTCCCGACTCCCCGGTCGCGCAGCTGTCCGGCGGCGAGCGCAGGCGGGTGGCGCTGTGCCGACTGTTGTTGAGCCGGCCGGACCTGCTCCTGCTCGACGAGCCGACCAACCACCTCGACGCGGAGAGCGTCCTGTGGCTCGAGCAGCACCTCGCGAAGTACGCCGGCGCCATCCTCGCCGTCACCCACGACCGGTACTTCCTCGACAACGTCGCCGAGTGGATCCTGGAGCTGGACCGGGGCCGGACGTTCCCATACGAGGGCAACTACTCCACCTACCTCGAGAAGAAGGCCGCGCGGCTGGCGGTCCAGGGCCGCAAGGACGCCAAGTTGCAGAAGCGGCTCAGCGACGAGCTCGCGTGGGTGCGATCCGGCGCGAAGGCGCGGCAGGCGAAAGGCCGAGCCCGGCTCCAACGCTACGAGGAGATGGCGGCCGAGGCCGACAGGTACCGCAAGCTCGACTTCGAGGAGATCCAGATCCCCCCGGGACCGCGGTTGGGCAACGTCGTGGTCGAGGTCGATCACCTGGACAAGGGGTTCGACGGCCGGGTCCTCATCAAGGACCTGTCGTTCTCCTTGCCGCGCAACGGGATCGTCGGCGTCATCGGGCCGAACGGTGTCGGCAAGACCACCCTGTTCAAGACGATCGTGGGCCTGGAGCGGCCCGACTCGGGCACCGTCCGGGTCGGGGACACCGTCCGCCTGTCCTACGTCGACCAGAACCGCGCCGGCATCGACCCGAAGAAGAACGTGTGGCAGGTGGTGTCGGACGGGCTGGACCACATCAAGGTCGGTCAGGTGGAGATGCCGTCGCGGGCGTACGTGGCGGCGTTCGGCTTCAAGGGCCCGGATCAGCAGAAGCCGGCCGGAGTGCTCTCCGGTGGAGAGCGCAACCGGCTGAACCTGGCCCTCACCCTCAAGCAGGGGGGTAACCTGATCCTGCTCGACGAGCCGACGAACGACCTGGACGTCGAGACGCTCTCGTCCCTGGAGAACGCGCTCGAGCAGTTCCCCGGCTGCGCCGTGGTGATCTCCCACGACCGGTGGTTCCTCGACCGCGTCGTCACGCACATCCTCGCGTGGGAGGGCACCGACGAGAACCCGGCGTCATGGTTCTGGTTCGAGGGCAACTTCGAGTCGTACGAGCAGAACAAGGTCGAGCGACTGGGCGCCGACGCGGCGCGCCCGCACCGCGTGACGTACCGCAAGCTGACGCGGGACTGAGCGCGACACGTTCCGCGGCCGACGGACACGATCGGCCGGTCGTGGAACCCGTACATGAGGAGGTTCGGTGGTGGCGACACGGGCCGGGGTCGGGTCTCCCGGCGAGAGCACGGGGTCCGGCCCCGCCGATCTGCTGGCGGCGGCATCCTCACTGCGCTGGGTGCGGCCCGACCTGACTGCCGCTCTCGCCGGCCACGCGCTCGAGGCCGTCGGAGCCACCGGCGGGCACGATCGATGGCTCGCCGCGGCGGGATGGCTCGTGCACGGCCGATCGGCCACCGGTGACGGCCGCGCCGTGGCAGCCGAGCTGCTCGAGGGTCTCTCCTCCGGCTTCGCCTCCGACACTCCCGCCCTCTCCTCGGCCGCCGCGATCCGCCTGCGGGTGGAGCTCGCCCAGGTCGCTGCGGCCACGGGTGAGAACGGTCCGGCGCGCGTGCTCCTGGCGCCCGTAGCGGTCGACGGCACAGCGCCTCAGCTGCGTGCCGACGCGTTCTGCACGCTGGCCCGGTGCGCCGTCGCCGATGCCCCGGACCAGGTGGGGCCGGCGGTCCGGAGCGCCGACGCCGCGTGGTCGGAAGTGGGTGGGCCCGAGGGCGAGATCGGGGCGGCGTCGGTCGCCTACGTCGCCGCCGCGGCGCACCGGAGGGCCGGACGGGCCGGGCTCGCCGTCAGCCGTGCGGCCGGCGGGCTGGTGCGGCTCGAGCAGGGCGCGACGATTCAGGAGGACGGTCTCGCCGGCGCCGTCGCCGCCTCACCCTTCCTGGCCGCGGCTCTCGCCGCGGAGTGGATCTGCGCGCTGCTCGACGCGGGGCGGGTGGACGAGGGCCGGCGGAGCTGCATCGCGGTCGAACCACTGCTCGTCGGGCCGACGCGAGCGAGCCGGCAGCTCGCTCGCCTGCGCCTCACGGTGGCCCGAGTGCGTGCGTCCGAAGCGGCGGTCTCGGTCACCGCGGACGAGCTGGATCGGGCGGCGCGCGAGGCCGCGGACTGTGATGCTCCCGATCTCGAGGCCGTCTGCCGATCGGCGTCGGGCGCCGTGTACGAGGAGGCCGGGCGGCTCGACGCCGCGGTGGAGGCGCTGCGCCTCGGAGTCGACGCCGAACGCCGCGACCGTGACCGCGACGGCCGCTTCCGCCGGGCGCTGGCCGCCGTGGCGCCCCGCGGGTCGGCGTCCGGTGCCTCCGTGCGCGGTGGGTCGGTACGCCGTGCGGTGGCGTCCTCCGACGTTCCCGCGGTCGGGCGAGCCGCCGCTGTCCCCACCGAGCGGCCTCCGGTTCGTCGCAGCCGGCTCTGGCCCGATCCGACCCGGGAGCGGCCCGCTCCGCAGAACGACGTGGGTGCGCTGTTCGCGTCCGTGCGACCGGACGCCGGCGATGCGCCGCGGCCGGGGAGCGATGACACCGCCGATCCCGCCACGCGGTGGCTGTTGCCCGGTCCGGAGGGAAGCCGGGTGCGCGACGACGACCCACCCACCCGCGCCCCCCGCGGTGACTCCGACGGTGCCGACGCCGACCGCTCGGCGTGGGACATCCCGTGGCGCGGCTCCGCCGGTGAGTCTCCGATCGGGGAGGGGCTGATGCGCAGCCTGCGGTCCGGCGCCCACCCGGCCCGGCCGGACGACCGGTCGGGAGGTGACCGACGGCCTGCTCGGGACGACGATCCGGCCGCTCCTGGCGACCGCCCGACCGCCGCCCCGGATCCGGCGGGCCAGCGTGACCGTCGGGTGGGTCGGAACGGGTGGACCGGGGCGGGTGAACGGTCGGGTGACCGGCGCACCGACATCGGGCGGTCGGGCCGGCAGTGGCCGGGCCTCTCGACCGAGCCGGCGCCGGGTACCCCGCGGGCGGCGGGCCCCGGGCGAGACCTCGACCGGGACGCCGACGTCAACGGGCCGTCCGCCACGGGCGGACCGGACGCCGGCTGGGCGGAGAGCTGGCGGCGGTCGGCGCTCGAGGACATCGATCGGATCCGGCGGCGGGTCACCGAGCCGGAGCCGCCGGCATCCGAACGGCCGACGTCCGACCGGTCGGCGCTCGACCGGCCGGCGCGCGACTGGTCGGCGCTCGGTCCGCCGGCGACCGAACCGCCGGCGACCGAACCGCCGAACCTCCGGAGCGCGACCCACGGGTGCTCGATACCCAGGTGCTCGACCCGCGCCCGCTCGAGCCGGCGGGCGCCGGGGCCGTGGGGTGCGTCGTCGCTCTCGACGTGATCCGCGGCGGCCGCCGCTTCGTCGGCCGGCGCACCGCCTCGGTCGTGCGCGCCGTCGCCGACCGGCTGGCCGACCGGCTCCCGACCGGAGCGCAGCTCCGGCGCGAGGACGCGGATGCCCTCGCGGTCGTGCTGCCGGGGTGGAGCCGGGCAGCCGCGACGGACTGGATGCGCCGGACCCTGCCGGTGCTGCTCGAGGGCCATGTGGCCGACGAGGACATGTCGGGCATGCAGCTGCGGGCGGCGGTGCACGGTTCGGACGGGCCGGTCGGAGCGCAGATCCTGCAGCCCCTCGACCGGGCGGCCGGCACCCAGCGCGGACCGGCGAGCCGCGGTCCGGTCGACGAGCCCGGGGCCGGGGTGGACGACCGCCGGGCCCGAGGAGCCGCCACCGGCCCGTGGAGGGCAGCCGGACCGGAGTCCCGCGCGCCCGAGGAGCCGCCGGGCACGGATCCGCGTCCCGGGAACGGGCGGCACGACGCGGCCGGCCGCGCTCCCTTCCGCGCGGCGGACCGGCGTGCCGCCGACGGGCCCGCCGGCCGGGGCGGGCCGCGCCGCGCGACCGACCCGACCACCGACGGACCGTCGGCCGAGCGGTCCTCGCCGCCCGCCACCGACGGGCCCGGCCTCGCCGACCTCCTCGCCGGGGCGCTGGCGGCGTACCGGGGCATCTGATCGGATCGCGTCGGCAGCTCCCCACTGCCCGCGGCCGGACTAGGGTTGCCCCGTCGGCCACGCGTGATCACGGTGTCCACACCGCGGTCGGCCCCACCGATCACCACCGACGACTTCGGAGCCGCATGTGACGAGCCGGACCCGCGAGCGGGCAGCGACGCCCGCCCCGGACGCCGAGCTGACCGCCCTCGGCGCCCTGTACGCCCGCCACGCCCCCGACCTGCTGCGCGTGAGCGGCGACCACCTGCCGGTCCTCCTCTCGGCCGCCCGCGGGCACCTGGAGCTCGCGCGGAGGCGAGGAACGGCGGAGCCGCTGATCCGGGTGCGCGACGCCGACCCGGCCGTGGACGACGGGGACGACAGGGACGCCGGGGACGACAGGGACGACGGAGCGCCGCGGACCGCCCGGATCGTCGAGGTCGTCACCGACGACATGCCCTTCCTCGTGGAGTCGCTGCTGGCCGCGGTGGCCCGAGCCGGCGGCGAGGTCCAGCGGGTGATCCACCCGATCGTGGTCGTGCGTCGGACCCCGACGGGCGAGCTGTCGGAGATCCTCACCGGGGCGGATCCGGCCGAGCCCCCGCCCGGGACCCAGGTCGAGTCGTGGATCCACCTCGACCTCGCCCCGCCGGTACCGGTCAGCACGGACCTCGAGCGCGAGCTCGCCCAGGTGCTCGACGACGTGCGCGAAGTGGTGCAGGACGCCGAGCCGATGGTGGACCGCGCGCTCGAGCTCGCCGACTCGCTCCCGGCCCAGCCGCTCACCCCGACCGACACGCACCCGTCCGACGTCGCGAAGCTCCTGCGCTGGCTCGCCGACGGACACTTCACGTTCCTCGGCCACCGGCACTACACGGCGGTGGCCCAGGGGCGCGGCCAGCCCGACGAGCTGCACGCCGAGCCCACCCCCGGTCTGGGCGTCCTGCGGGGCGACTCCGGCGTCGCCGCGTCGTTCGCACCCGAGGTCGAGCCGGTCGACGAGGTGCCGGACCTGATGGTGATCACCCGGGCCAACGCGCTCAGCCCGCTGCGTCCGGTGCACCCGTACTACCTCGCCGTCCGCACCTTCGACGCGTCGGGACACATCACCGGTGAGCATCGGTTCCTCGGCATGCTCACCGTGCCCGCGCTCTACGAGAGCGTCCTCGACATCCCGGTGATCGATCGGCGGGTGCGCGAGGCCATCCATCGCGCCGGGTTCCCGCTGGAGTCCTACTCCGGGCAGCAGATGCTCGAGGTGATCTCCGGGCTGCCCCGCGAGGAGCTGTTCAGCGCCACCTCGCAGCGACTCCACGACACGGCGGTCGGTGTGCTCGCGGTGGCCGGGCGGCGGGCGGTGCGGCTGTTCCTGCGGGCCGATCCGTACCGGCGGTTCGTGTCCTGCCTGGTCTACCTGCCCCGTGACCACTACACGACGTCGTCTCGGCTGGCGATGGCCGACGTCCTGCTGCGCCGCCTCGGCGGTAGCTCGGTCGACCACACCGCCCGCGTCTCGGAGTCGAACCTCGCGCTGGTCCACTTCACGGTGCACGCGGACGCCGACGCGGTTGGCTTCGGCGAGGTCGACGTCGAGGCGTTGCAGGACGAGCTGACCGAAGCCGTCCGGACCTGGGACGACCGCCTGTTGTCCCGACCCGGCACGGCCGAGGTGGCCGCGCTGCTGCCCGGCGTGTCCGAGGCGTACAAGGCCGCCGTCGCGCCGAGGGACGCCGTGGAGGATCTGCGGCGGATCGCCGGCCTCACCGGTGCCGGCGACTTCGACGTGCGTCTCTACCGGACATCGGACCGGTCGGACGGCGTGGAGCCGATCGGTGACGGTGGGGACCGGCGCTTCGCCCTCTACCTGGCCGGCGCGCCGGTCACGCTCACCGCGGTGCTACCGCTGCTGCAGCAGCTGGGCGTCGACGTGCTCGACGAGCGGCCGTCGGAGTTCATCCGCGCCGACGGCCTGCGCTGCTGGCTCTACGACTTCGGCCTGCGGCTGGACGACGCGACTGCGGCCGCGGTCGCCCAACGCACCGACGACGACGTCGAGAGCGGGTTCTGCTCGGCGTTCAGCGCCGCGTGGCGTGGCGAGGCCGAGTCCGACCGGTTCTCCGCGCTGGTCCTGCGGGCCGGGCTGCCCTGGCGCGAGGTCGCGGTGCTGCGGGCCTACGCGCGCTACGCCCGCCAGCTCGGCACCACCTACGGCCCGCAGTACATGGCCAACACCCTGCTCGCGCACCCGGAGGTCGCCCGCGGCCTGCTCGCGCTGTTCCGAGCCCGGTTCGCCCCGGCCGTGGAGCAGCGTGACCGCGAGGTGCTCGCCGCGCTGGGCGAGGTCCGCGGCCCGATCGACGCGGTCACCGGGCTCGACGCCGACCGCATCCTCCGCGGCTACCTCGCCATGATCACCGCGACGTCGCGCACGAACGTGTTCCGGGAGCGTCCCTTCTTCTCGTTCAAGATCGATCCATCGGCCGTTCCGGGCATGCCGGCACCGCGTCCGAAGTTCGAGATCTTCGTCTACTCGCCGCGGGTGGAGGGCGTGCACCTGCGCTTCGGACCGGTCGCGCGGGGTGGACTCCGGTACTCCGACCGCCCGCAGGACTACCGCACGGAGATCCTCGGGCTGGTGAAGGCCCAGGCCGTCAAGAACGCCGTGATCGTGCCGGTCGGCGCGAAGGGCGGCTTCATCGTGCGCCGCGACGACGCCGGTCCCGACGAGCTCGAGTACTGCTACCGGACGTTCATCTCGGCGCTGCTGGACATCACCGACAACCTCGTCGACGGGGTGAACGTGCCCCCGCCCGACGTCGTCCGCCACGACGGCGACGACTCCTACCTGGTGGTCGCGGCGGACAAGGGCACGGCGAAGTTCTCCGACACCGCCAACGAGGTGGCCGCGTCCTACGGCTTCTGGCTCGGCGACGCCTTCGCCTCGGGCGGCTCGGTGGGCTACGACCACAAGGCCATGGGGATCACGGCCAAGGGCGCGTGGGAGAGCGTCCGGCGACATTTCCGCGAGCTCGGAGTGGACACCCAGTCCGAGGCTTTCACCGTCGTCGGCATCGGGGACATGTCCGGCGACGTGTTCGGCAACGGCATGCTGCTGTCGCGGCACATCCGGCTGCTCGCGGCGTTCGACCACCGGCACGTGTTCGTCGATCCGGATCCCGACCCCACCCGCAGCTTCGCCGAGCGCGAGCGCATGTTCGCGCTGCCGCGTTCGTCGTGGGACGACTACGACCGCTCGGCGATCAGCCCGGGCGGCGGGGTGTGGCCGCGGACGGCCAAGTCCGTGCCGATCGGCCCCGAGATCCGGGCCGCGCTCGGCCTGGCCGACGACGTCGCGCTGCTCAGCCCGCCCGAGCTGATCGCCGCCATCCTGCGGGCTCCCGCCGACCTGCTGTGGAACGGCGGGATCGGTACCTACGTCAAGGCGTCCGAGGAGTCGAACGCCGATGCCGGCGACAAGGCCAACGACGCCGTCCGGGCGAACGGCGACGAGCTGCGCGTGAAGGTGGTCGGCGAGGGCGGCAACCTCGGGCTGACCCAGCGCGGGCGGATCGAGTTCGCCCGGCACGGTGGCAAGATCAACACAGATGCGATCGACAACTCCGCGGGCGTGGACTGCTCCGACCACGAGGTCAACATCAAGATCCTGCTCGATCGGCTCGTGGTTGCGGGCGAGCTGGACCGGGACGGGCGCAACACGCTGCTCGAGTCGATGACCGACGAGGTGTCCGACCTCGTGCTGGCCGACAACCGCGATCAGAACGCGGTGCTCGGCATCGCGGCCGCGCACGCCGCGAAGATGGTGAGCGTGCACGCCCGGTTCACCACGGACCTCGCCGCCCGCGGCGGGCTGGACCGGGAGTTGGAGGTGCTGCCCGACGACGCGGGGTTCGCCGCGCTGGAGGCGGCCGGAGAGGGGTTGACCAGCCCCGAGCTGGCCACCCTGCTCGCGCACAGCAAGCTCGACCTCACCGCGCAGGTCCTGGCCACCGACCTGCCCGACGCCGGCGCCTTCGCCTCCCGGCTGCCGGAGTACTTCCCCCGCCCGCTGCGGGAGCGCTTCCCGGCCGCGATCGGTGCGCACCCCCTGCGGCGCGAGATCGTCACGACCCAGCTCGTCAACGAGATGGTGGACGGCGCGGGGATGACCTACGCCTTCCGGCTCGGGGAGGAGCTGTCGGCCTCGGCCACCGACGCCGTGCGTGCCTTCGCCGTGACCACCGTGGTGTACGACCTGCCGGAGCTGTGGCTCGAGCTCCGCGCGCCGACGATCCCCACGGCGGTGTCCGACGAGATCGTGCTCGAGTCGCGGCGACTGCTCGACAGGGCGTCGCGCTGGTTCCTCACCAACCGACCGCAACCGCTCGCCGTCGGCGCGGAGATCGCCCGCTTCGCCACTGTCGTGCGAGACCTGCGAACGGAGCTCCCGCGGCTCCTGCGTGGCCGCGAGCTCGCCTTCGTCCGCGAGCGGGCGGCGGAGCTGCGGGCGGCCGGGATCGGCGAGTCCTGCGCCGAGCGGTCGGCCGTGCTCATGTTCGGGTTCGGGCTGCTCGACGTCGGCGAGCTCGTCGAGCTGTCCGAGCGGGACCGCGAGCCACGCGAGCCACGCGAGGTGGCCGCGCTCTACTACGGGCTCTCCGAGCATCTGGGGATCGACCTCGCGCTCACCTCCGTGAGCGGGTTGCAGCGCGGGGACCGCTGGCACGCGCTCGCCCGGCTCGCGCTGCGCGACGACCTCTACGGATCGCTGCGGGCGATCACCCTCGACGCGCTGCGGGAGGCCCCGCCGGGCACGTCGGTCGACGCGGCCATCGAGCAGTGGGAGACCGCGAACGCCTCGCGCCTGGTCCGCGCCCGGTCGGCCCTGCAGGAGGTCGAGGCCGCCGGCCCGCTCGACCTGGCGACGCTGTCGGTGGTGTCCCGGCAGCTCCGGGGGCTGGCGCGGTAGTGGCCCGCTTCGTCACGTCCGTCGGTCTGCGCTGGACGGATCAGGACTCGTACCGGCACGTCAACCACGCGAAGGCCGTCACCCTGCTCGAGGAGGCGCGGATCGCACTGTTCTTCGACGCCGCCGCCGCGGACGGCATCACCGGGTTCTCCGACGGGTTGCTCGTGGCCGGTCTGAACGTCTCCTACCGGCGCCAGATCGCCTACCGCTGCCACCCGCTGCGCGTCGTGATGTGGGTGGACGAGGTGCGTGCGGCCTCGTTCCGGATCGCCTACGACATGCACGACGGCCCCGGCGAGGACGACCCGGTGGCGATCACGGCATGGACCCGGATGGCGACGGTCGACCTGCGGGCGCAGCGGCCGCGTCGGCTCGCCGGGCCCGAGCGCGACTTCCTCGCCCGGTGGGCGGGATGACGGCGCTGCGGATACCGGATCCGGCCGATCGGCACGATCTGGGGGCGTTCACGGCGCGGGTGGTGCGCCTCGACAGGACGGCCACGGTCCGGCTGCGGGCCGCCGGCCCCCTGGTCTCGGTCTGGGCGTCCACCCCGTTCGACGTGCTGGCCACCCGTTCGGTCCAGGGCACCCTGGAGCCCGGGAACGTCACCGCACCGGCGAGTGCGCTGCTCACGGCTCTGACCGTCGAGCGGGCCGAGACGATGGACCCGGGGGCCGGCGGCCGGTGGTCCGGCGAGCTCCCCCCGGACGACGGCTGGGGGCCCGTCGAGGCCGTGCCCGCCACCGAGCTGGAGGACCTCGCCGAGCGGGGCCTGGCCATGGCCCGGGAGAGCGCCGGCTCGCTCGGGCCGCCCGCGTCGCTGCTGGACCAGACCGTGCTCACGGTGACCGCGGGCCGGAGCGCGGCGGTGAAGGTGCCGCTGCGGTGCTTGTTCGCGTTGTCCGGGATGGGGTTCCTCGGCGAGGAGGGCGGCACGATCGGGGTCTCGGCCACCGGCACGTGGTTGCGCCTCGACGCCCGACTCGGGGCGGTGATCCGCCGACGGATCACCGCCCTGCCGCTGCTCGTGTCCTAGCTCGTGTCATCGGCGCTGCTCGGGTCGGCCGCGCCGCACCCGGACGCGGCCGGCGTCAGACCAGCCAGGCCGCGGTGTCGGGGGGCAACAGGTCGCCGTCGAGGGGTCCGCTGGCCAGCAGCACGTCACCGGGGGGCAGTGGAACAGCGGCACCCGAGGTATTCAGCGCGCAGACGAGCGTGGAGCCGGCGCGGCGGAACGCCAGGCAGCCGTCCGGGGCGCCGAACCACTCGAGGGTCGCGTCCGTCGAAGCCCGGGTGGGTCCGGCGCAGCTCCAGCGCTCGTCGGACCAGCGACAGCATCGAACCGGTGTCCTCCAGCTGGTCGGCCACGGTGAGCGCGCCGTACTCGCTCGGTATCGGCAGCCACGGCTCGCCGGTCGGTGAACCCGTAGCCGGGTGACCCGCCCTCCCACGGCAGGGGCACCCGGCAGGCGTCGCGCCCGCGTTCGGTGCGTCCGGACCGCTCCCACACCGGGTCCTGCAACACGTCGTCGGGCAGCTCGACGTCGGGCAGGCCCAGCTCCTCGCCGTTGTAGAGACAGACCACGCCCGGGGAGGGCGAGCTCCACGAGCGTCATCGCCCGCGCCCGCGCCCGCCCGACGGCACCGCCGCCGTAGCGGGTCACCGGGCGGGACGACGTCGTGGTTGGACAGCGTCCAGGTGGCCTGCGCCGGCGACCGTCCTCCACCGCGGCCAGCGCGTGCTCCA
This sequence comes from uncultured Actinomycetota bacterium, assembly GCA_963711715.1. Taxonomy (GTDB): domain Bacteria; phylum Actinomycetota; class Actinomycetes; order Mycobacteriales; family Pseudonocardiaceae; genus Pseudonocardia. The sequence continues at coordinate 1,588,690 of CAVQFJ010000009.1, read as the reverse complement.
CGGCCTCCCGGATCGCGGCCGCGTCGAACGGCGGCCTCGACGAGACGGAAGTTGAAGCCCGAGGTGCAGCTCGTCGGGGCGCACGTAGCGGGCGAACCGCTCGTCGTCGCGCACCCAGATCTCGCCGATCAGCATCCGCCCGGGGTAGTGGTCGATCACCGCGCGGATCATGCGGTGCACGTCGTGCACGCCGTCCTGGTCGAAGCGCGGATCGTCGTCCGCGTTGATCAGCAGCACGGCCTCGCGCCGCCGCGTCCGGCAGGCCCTCGGGCTTGCCCATGCCGTGCGGCGACGTCGATGCGGAACCCGTCTGCCCCGCGGTCGAGCCAGAAGCGCAGGGTCTTCTCCAGGTCGGCCCACACCTCGGGGTTGGTCCAGTCCAGGTCGGGCTGCTCGGGCGCGAACAGGTGCAGGTACCACTCGGCCCGGCCCGCCGTCGGGGTCGGGCACGCGGGTCCACGCGGGCCCGCCGAAGATGCTGGTCCAGTTGTTCGGCGGCTCGTCGCCGGCGGGACCGCGGCCGGGGCGGAAGTAGTAGCGTGCGCGTTCCGGGCTGCCCGGCGCGGCGGCCAGCGCGGCCCGGAACCATTCGTGCTCGCTCGAGGTGTGGTTGGGCACCAGGTCCACCGTGACCCGCATGCCGTGCTCGTGGGCCGCTGCGACCAGCGCGTCGAAGGCATCGAGGTCGCCGAACAGCGGGTCGACGTCACGCGGGTCGGAGACGTCGTAGCCGTGGTCGGCCATCGGCGAGGTGTAGAACGGCGTGAGCCACAGCGCGTCGACACCGAGCAGCTCGAGGTAGCCCAGGCGCGAGCGGACGCCGGCGAGGTCACCGACGCCGTCGCCGTCGGAGTCGGAGAACGACCGGACGTAGATCTGGTAGACCACGGCGTCGCGCCACCACTGCACGCGGGAGATCTTGCCAAATCCCGGAGTGGCCGACGAGCCGCTCGTCGCAGGGCGGCCGGTGGCCGCTCGATGTGGGCTGTGCCACGCTGACCGGGTGGACCGGCCGGCCGCTGAGCCCGACGACCGCGGCGAGGACCCGGCCCTGCGGCCGGCGCGGGTGCTCGTGGAGGAGCACCTGGCGCTGGCCTCCTCCACGTGGGCGGTCGGGCCGCCCGGTGCCGTCGCGCGTTTCGCCCGCGGGCCCGACGAACCCGTCCAGCGGGGTCCGAACAGCGTGGTCACCGCCCGTGGCGGGCTGCGCGTCCTGCTTCCCGACGAGACCGTCGCGATCGCGTACGAGACCCCGTCGGCGCGCGATCCGCTGCGCTGGAACCACGCCGTGGCGTTCTGCGTCCCGGAGGAGGTGGCGCGCCGGGCCGCCCGCACGTCGCTCACCGAGCTCGGTCCCGACACCGATGCGCTGCGACCGCAGGACACGGGGGGCGTGCTGTTCGATCTCGGTCTCGGCACCCCGGCCGCCGACGTGCTGGTCCGCACGGCCGACCCGGACGCGCTCGCCCGGTTGCGTGCCGCGGAAGGGCAGGACCTGCTCGACACCGACCTCCAGCGCACCGGCGCGCTCGCGGGACACGTCGTGGTCCTCACCGCGGCGGGGCGGATGGAGGTCATCGACCCCGGCGCGCAGCCGGCCGCCGCGGTGCCGGCGCCGCAGCGGGCGGCGGGCGCCGGCCCGCACCTGCGGCTGCGCCCGGCGCGGGCGCGGGCGCTCGCCGGTCCGCCGTCCCCGCTGCCGATCCCGGCCGGGTGGGTGCCGGTGCTGCGCCTGCGGCCGGCCCACCCGGCCGCGGACCCGGACGGGAGACCGGTCCCGTTCGACGCCGCGCGGCACGAGGCGTTCCAGGCCCTGCTGGCCGAGCACGGCGATCCGGTGCTGGGCGTGGTCGCGGTCCAGGTCCGCGACGCGGTGCGGGCGGGCCGCGGCCCGGAGAGCGCGTCGTTCGCGAACGACCCGGTGACGCGGGCGACCGTCGCCGTCGCCCTGCGCCGGCTCGCCCTCACCGACGGTACGTCCGGCACGCTCGCGGCCTGGCGGGGCCGGTACGGTCCCGCCCCCGGGCCCGATGACGCCGAGGAGGAGTGGGGCCTACGTCGGGTACTCGGCGACTAGAAGTCCGAGTTGACCATGCTCGCCGCGGCGAGCTGAGGTACTGCCACAGCTGCGCGCGATGGGCGTCGGAAAGGCCGGCCTCGTCGACGGCGATCCGCATGCAGCGCAGCCACGCGTCGCGCTCGATCGGGCCGACCCGGAACGGCGCGTGGCGCATGCGCAGCCGCGGGTGCCCGCGCTGGTCGGAGTAGGTGCGCGGACCACCCCAGTACTGCTCGAGGAACATCCGCAGCCGGCGCTCAGCCGGGCCGAGGTCCTCCTCGGGGTACAGCGGGCGCAGCACCTCGTCCTGCGCGACCTGCTCGTAGAAGCGGGCGACGATCTTCTCGAAGACCGGGGCGCCGCCCACCTCGGCGTAGAAGTCCTGCGGGTTGGTCACCGCACCATCATCCCCGTCATTGGCAGGTCACGATTGGGTGGCCCTGTGGGGTCGGCCCAGTGTTGGTGGTCGGCCCGGTGCTGGTGGTCGGCCCAGTGCTGGTTGTCGACCCCGCCCCGCCGGGGGAGCCCGGGCCGGTGAAGAGCGCGGGACGTGGCACGGAGGCCGCGTCGAAGGCCTCGGTGATGGCGGCGTTGAGCGCGCGCTGCACCGCGAACTGCCGGCCGGGGCTGACCCGCACGGTCAGCCGCAGCGTCAGGCCCTCGGGCCCGACCCGCTCCACCCCGAGCACCTCGACCGGCTCCAGGACGTCCTCGGCGATGTCCGCGCCCGTCACCCGCTCGGTGGCGGTGCGGCCCGCGAGCGCGGTGGCCTCCGCGACGTCGGCGTTGTGGGCGAGCGGCAGGTCCACCACGGCGACGGCGTATCCCTGGCTCTTGTTGCCGACCCGCAGGATCTCGCCGTTGCGCACGTACCAGACCGTCCCGTTGATGTCGCGCAACGTCGTGATGCGCAGGCCGACCGCCTCGACCACGCCGTTGGCCTCGCCGAGATCCACGATGTCGCCGACGCCGTACTGGTCCTCCAGCAGCATGAACACCCCGGACAGGAAGTCGCGCACCAGGTTCTGCGCGCCGAAGCCGACCGCGACCCCGACGATGCCGGCCGAGGCCAGGATCGGGGCGAGCGACACCCCGAACTCGTCGACGATCATGATCGCCGCGACCACCAGGACGACCGCGGAGCTGATCGAGCGCAGCACCGAGCCGATGGTCCGGGCGCGTTGGTCGCGGCGCTGGGAGACCGGGGTGGTGTCGCCGACCCGCGGACGGGGAGCCCGGTTGACCAGTCGCGACAGCCGCGAGCTGGTCGCGCCGTCGACGATGCGGTGGATGGCCCGGTGCAGCAGGTACCGGGCGAGCAGGGCCAGCGCGACGATCAGTGCGATTGACAGCGTGGCCGAGACGATCGCGTCCGCCGACCGCGCCAGGAAGTCGCTGCTGGTCCAGTCGTAGAACCGCTCGCACCAGGTGCCGGCGTCGTCGGCGCAGGCGGGGGGCGCCGACGCCGTCACGTCAGGTCCAACCCGGTGTGCGCGGCGAGGAAGGCCAGCTGGTCGACCGCCAGCGCCACCGTCCGGGACACCGACCGGGCCCCGTGCCCCACGTCGGTCTCGCGGCGGAGCAGCACCGGGCGGGTGCACGGATCGCCCGTCGTGGCGGCCTGCAGTGCCGCGCACATCTTGCGGGCGTGCAGCGGGTCCACCCGGGTGTCGGAGTCGAACACCGTGAACAGCACCGCCGGGTACTCGGTGCCCCTCTCGCTGCGGCCCTTCTCGACCCGGCCCATCTCGACCCGGCCCATCTCGACGCCGTGGTACGGCGAGTACGCGAGCAGCCAGGCCAGCTCGTCGGGATCGGCCGCCGTGCCGTACTCGTCGTTCCAGGTGCGCCCGAGCGAGAACTCCTCGTACCGCACCATGTCCAGCAGTGGCGCCGAGCAGACGACCGCGCGGTACAGGTCGGGGCGTTGCGTGAGGGCCGCCCCGACCAGCAGGCCGCCGTTCGAGCCCCCCACGATCGCCAGCTGGTCGGCGGTGGTGTCCCCGGCGCTGATCAGTGCCGTGGCGGCCGCGTGCAGGTCGTCGAACACGTTCTGCTTGTGGCCTCGGTTGCCGGCGAGGTGCCACTCCTCGCCCTCCTCGCCGCCACCGCGCAGCGACACCAGCACGTAGCGGCCGCCGGCCGCCACCCAGGCCAATGCGGACGCGGTGTAGGCGGGCTCGCGGCTGATCCCGAACCCGCCGTATCCGGTGACGAGCGCGGGGCGGGTCCCCGTCGAGTCCCGCGGGGCGATCACGAACATGCGGACGGTCGTGCCGTCGGACGAGGTGAACGTGCGCTGCTCGGACCGCACGGCCGGCACCGTCACGGCGCCGGGGGCGGCCGTCTCCAGGACGGTCGTCGCGCCGGCGAGGTCGAAGCGGTGCACCTGCGGTGGCGTGATCAGGTCCGTCCACCCGAGCCACACCCGCCCGGCCTGGTCGGGGGTGTCGCGGTCGGCCACCGACAGCCCGGTCAGCGAGCCGGTACCGGGCAGCGTCACGATGCCGCGGGGTGTGCCGTCCGACGCGTGCAGCGCCACCTCGGCGACCGCGTGCCGGGCCCTGGCCAGGACCAGCAGGACCTCGTCGCCACCGGCAGCGGGCTCCAGCCGCCGCGCCGCCTGCAGCACCGAACCCGGGTCCTCCGCCACCAGCTCACGCCAGTGCTCGCGCCCGGGCGTGCGGGGATCGGTCACCGCGAGCCGCCAGCGCGGCGCGCCGTCGGTGGTGTGCAGGTAGAGCCGGCCGTCGCGGTCGACCCACGCGTTGCACTGCACGTCGTCGGCCTGGGTGAGCACGGGGACGAGTGGGGCCGCGCCGTCGCCGAGCTCGGCGATCCACAGGCTGTCGCGGCGTGCGGTGCCGACGTTGCCCGTGACCAGCAGCCACCGCCCGTCACGGGAGATGCGCACGCCGTAGTACGTGTGCCCGTCGTAGAGCCCCGGACCGTCGACCAGCTGGTCGGCCGCCGGCGGGGTGCCGAGCCGGTGCCGCCAGATCCGCCGGTGGAAGGCCTGCTGCCCGGGCGGCGCGTCGTCCTCGTCGACCATCCGGACGTAGACGAACTCCCGGCCGCTGGGCACCCAGGCCACGTCGGAGTAGCGGCAGCGGTCGATCGGCGGCTCGACGTCCTCCCCGGTGTCGACGTCGAGCACATGCAGGACGGAGTGCTCGTCGCCGCCGGTGGAGAGCTGGTAGGCCAGCTGGCGGCCCTCGAGGTCGGGCACCCAGGAGTCGAGCGTGGTGAGCCCGGCCGGGTCCAGCGCGGTCGGGTCGAGCAGGACCCGGTCCGTGCCGTCCCGCTCGCGGACGTGCAGGACGGCGTGCTCCTGGCCGGGCGCACGCCGGGTGGAGAACGCCCGGCCCGCCCGCCACAGCGGCACCGACACCGAGCCGGCCGACAGCAGGTCGTGCAGGTGGGTGGCCAACCGATCGCGCCCGGGGAGCCTGTCGAGGTGGGCGCGGGCCAGCCCGTCCTGCGCGACCGACCAGGCCACGGTCCGCGGGTCGGCCGGGTCCTCCAGCCACCGGTACGGGTCCGGAACGGAGTGGCCGTGCAGGTCCTCGACGAGGTCCAGTCGTTCGGCGTCGGGGTAGGCCGAGTGCGGAGCGTCCACGCGGGTCGAGGTTACGTGACCCCGCTAGGAGGCTCCGCTCCCACTACTCGGTCAGCGGGGTTCGACGGCGTCGAAGGTGATGGTGACCTGCTCGTAACCGAGAGATCGGACCAGCGTCGTCAGCATCTCCCTCGTGCTCTCCTCGGTCCGGGCGGGGAGATCGCTCTGCCGCGCGATCGCGTCGAGCCGCCGGGCGGCCAGCACGTAGAGCTGCTGGTCGTCGGTGGGTGAGTCCTGGAGTACGCCGCCGAGCCGCTCCAGGATGCCGCGCTCGCGCGCCACCACCCGACTCTGCGCCGGATCGACGACGGCCGGGTCGAGCACCGGCGCAGGCAGTGCGATGGACACCGCACGGCGGTCGAGGGACACGGTGACCCGGTCCTCGCCCAGCGCCGAGAAGTCGACGATCCCGTCGACGTGCCCAGTGGCGAGGAACGTGGTGCGCTCGCCGCTGATGATCGCGGGGATGTTCGGGGTGTCCTGCTCGAGGTCGACGACGACCTGGAACGTGCCGGTCGCCGCGCGGTACTGCGCCACGTCCCGCATCGCCGTGAGGAGCGGGGCCGGGCTGCGGTCGACGGTCTCCTGCGCGAAGGGGTTGCCCCATTCCGGCAGCGCGGACGCCACCTGGGCTCCGACCGGCACCAGCACGACGAGTCCGGCGGCCGCCGCGAGCACCTTCACCCGGATGCGTGGCCGCCTCGGGGGAACGGGAGCGGGAACGGGGCGGGACTCGAGCATCGCCTTCACCATGTGCGTCTCCCTCGTCCGACCGGTGATCTGCATCTCTCAACGCCGGCCGGGATCGTCGACTTCCACCCCTGTGAGTGACAAGACTCATGGCTGCCGCGGGTTTCGACAAGTCCTGGGCTCATCGGGTTGCGACATGCGGGGGAACCGTGCTGTCCGACGCCAGCGTCGGGCAGGGCTCGGGAGCGCCGAAGGACCCGTGCAGCGGGAGCACGCCCGCCCACCGACCGCCCGCCTCGACGTCCTCGGTGTCGTCGCTGGGCGGGCCCGTGCGGACCTTGAGGCTGGCCTCGTCGAGGTCGACGGCGAACACCGCGGTGGCCGCGAGCTCACGCGGCCCGGGCTGCCGGGCGTGTTCCCACGAGCCCGGGGCCAGCTGGTCGACGATCGCCTGCAGCGCGGCCAACCGGTCCGCGGGGTCGACGACTCGACGCGCGGTGCCGTGCACGACCGCGCTGCGGTAGTTCATCGAGTGGTGGAACACCGATCGCGCGTAGACGATGCCGTCGAGATGGGTGACGGTCAGGCACACCGGGGTTCCGTCGATGCCCCGGAGGTACCCGGCGCCCGTCGAGCCGTGCAGGTACACGACGTCGCCGACGCGGCCGTAGCCGGTGGGGATCACGACCGGCGCCCCGTCCCGCACGATCCCCAGGTGGCAGACCAGGCCGCTGTCGAGCACGGCGTACAGGTCGGCGCGGTCGGTGCGCGCGCGCTCGCGGTGGCGGGTGAGGGTGCTGCGCACCGTCGGGGAGAGGCTCACCGCACTCCCTCGCTGCGCTCGGTCGGCGCTTCGCGCGGGCGCTGTGTCATCGGTTCGCTCGCAAGCTCGTTCACCCCACGAGCGTGCGGCCGGTGGTGGCATCCTGCGAGGGCCAATTCCGTCCGAGTTCGGAAGGCCACTCGTGGACCTACCGCCCGTCGCGCTCGATCGCGACGACGAACGCCCGCTCGCGGTCCAGCTCGCCGACGCGCTGCGCGTGGCGACGGCGGGCGGCACCGTGCGGGCCGGGGACCGGTTGCCCTCCACGCGCGCCCTCGCGGCCACGCTCGGCGTGAGCCGCACCGTCACGTCCGCGGCCTATGACCAGCTCCTCGCCGAGGGCTGGGTGGTGGGGCGACGCGGGGCGGGGACGTTCGTGGTCGGGTCGCCCGCGCGGCCGCCCACGCCGGCCCGCCCGGGCGCCGCGGCGCAGCCGCAGGACGGGGCCCGGACGGTCGATCTGCGGCCGGGCACGCCGTGTCTCGACGTGCTCGACAGGTCGGCGTGGCGCCGGGCATGGCGCGCCGCCGCCGACCCACCGCCGGACGCGTCGCCCGAAGCAGCCGGCTCGACGGCGTTCCGGGCCGCCGTGGTGGAGCACCTGCTGCGTCACCGCGGGCTGCCGGCCGATCCGGCCGACGTGCTGGCCACGGGGGGCAGCACCGGAGCCGTCGCGGAGCTCGCCCGCACGCTGCCGGCCGGTGCGCGGGTGGGCGTCGAGGAGCCGGGCTACCAGCGCGCGGTGACCGCACTGCGCGACGCCGGGCTGGTCGTCGTCCCGGCGCCGGTGGACGGGGCGGGGCTCGTGGTCGACGCCCTGCCGCCCGGCCTGACAGCGGTGTACTGCACGCCCGCCCACCAGTACCCGATGGGCCCGCGACTCGCGGCGGCCCGCCGCGTGCTGCTGGTCGAGCGCGCGCGGGCGGAGGACCTGCTCGTCGTCGAGGACGACTACGACGGGGAATTGCGCTACGACGTCGCGCCGCTGCCGCTGCTCGCCGCGCTCGGGCCGGATGTCGTCGTCCACCTGGGCACCGCCAGCAAGCTGCTCACCCCGACCCTCGGCGCGGGGTGGCTCGTGGCGCCGCCGGCGGTGCGCGCCGCGGTGCTCCGGCTGCGGGAGCGCACCGGCTCCCGTCCGGCGCGGGCCGGGCAGCGCGTGTTCGCCGCGCTCGCCGCGAACGGCGACCTCGCCCGACACCTGCGGCGGCTGCGGCGCGAGCTCGCCGCCCGGCGGTCCGGCACCGTGGAGGCGGTGACCGCCGCCGGGCACGTCGCCGCCGGCGACGCCGCGGGCGGGCACGTCGTCGTCCCGCTGCCGGATGCGGCCACGGAGCAGGCCGTGGTCCAGGCCGCGTACGCGCGCGGCGTCCTGCTCGACGGCCTGGCCCGGCATCACGCCGGGCCGCCCGGCGTCGCCGGCATCGTTCTCGGGTACGCCGGACCCGCGCGGGTCGACCTGGACCTCGCCCTGCCCGTCGTCACCACGGTCCTGGCACCCTTTCCGCATGGCTGAGCACGATTCCCTCCTGGCTGACGGCGAGCGGTTCCAGCCCGGCTCCCTCGACGAGTGGCGCGACTGGCTGTCCGAGAACCACGAGCGGCGCACCGGTGTGTGGCTGGTGACGTGGCGCGCGGGTTCGGGCGGCCCGCGGATCACCTACGAGGAGGGGGTCGAGCAGGCCCTGTGCTTCGGCTGGGTGGACAGCAAGGGACGCGCTCTCGACGCCGAGCGGACGATGCTCTGGTACGCGCCGCGCAAGACCCGCAGCGGCTGGTCACGGCCAAACAAGCAGCGCGTCGAGCGGTTGCTGGCGGCCGGGCTGATGGCACCGGCCGGGCTCGCGGTGATCGAGGCGGCCAAGGCCGACGGCTCGTGGACGCTGCTCGACGACGTCGAGGACCTGGTGGTGCCCGACGACCTCGGCGCGGCGTTGGACGCGGATCCGCCCGCGCGCGAGAACTGGCACGCGTTCCCGCGGTCGGTGCAGCGCGGGATCCTGGAATGGATCGTGCAGGCGCGCAAGCCCGAGACCCGCGCGAAGCGGGTGGCCGAGACCGCGGAGAAGGCGGCGGTGAACGAGCGGGCCAACCAGTGGCGGCCGAAGGCGTGACGGCCCGGTCCGCGCGCGAGCTCGTCAGCCCTGGTGCGGGTACCCCGACGTCGTCGCGGGCACGAAGGTCTCCTTGATCGTCCGCGGGCTCACCCAGCGCTGCAGGTTGTAGATCGAACCTGCCTTGTCGTTGGTGCCCGACGCGCGACCGCCGCCGAAGGGCTGCTGGCCCACCACGGCGCCGGTCGGCTTGTCGTTGACGTAGAAGTTGCCCGCGGCGAACCGGAGCGCCTCGGAGGCCGCGGTGACCGCCGCCCGGTCCCGCGCGACCACCGCGCCGGTCAGGCCGTAGGGCGCGCCCTGGTCCACCTGCCGCAGCACGGTGTCGAACCGGTCGTCCTCGTAGACGTGGACGGCGAGCAGCGGCCCGAAGTACTCGGTGTGGAACACCTCGTGGGTCGGGTCGGAGCCCACGACCACGGTCGGGCGCACGAAGTAGCCCTGCGAGTCGTCCGACGTGCCGCCGGCGATGACCTCCAGCTCCGCGCGCGCCATCTCCTGCGCCGCGGTGAGCTTGTCGAACGCGCGCCGGTCGATGACGGCGCCGAGGAAGTTGCCGAAGTCGGCCACGTCGCCCATCGGCAGGGCGTCCACCTCCGAGGCGAGGTCGTCGCGCAGCCGGGCCCACACCGACCGGGGGACGAACGCGCGTGACGCCGCCGAGCACTTCTGGCCCTGGTACTCGAACGCCCCGCGGACGAGCGCGGTGCGCAGGACGTCGACGTCGGCGCTGGGGTGGGCGAGCACGAAGTCCTTGCCACCGGTCTCGCCGACGAGACGGGGGTAGGTCGCGTACGCAGGCGATGTTGGCGCCGACGCGGCCCCAGAGGTGCTGGAACGTCGCCGACGAGCCGGTGAAGTGGATGCCCGCCAGTGCCCGGTCGGCGAGCAGCACCTCGGAGATCTCGCGGCCACCACCGGTGAGCAGGTTGATCACGCCGGGCGGCATCCCCGCCTCCTCGAGCAGCCGCATCGTGAGGTGCGCGGCTAGCCCCTGCGTCGGGCGAGGGCTTCCAGATCACCGTGTTGCCCATGAGCGCGGGGGCGGTGGGCAGGTTGCCGGCGATCGCGGTGAAGTTGAACGGGGTGATCGCGTAGACGAAGCCCTCGAGCGGGCGGTAGTCCATCCGGTTCCAGGTGCCCGCGCCACTGGTCGGCTGGTTCTGCAGGATCTGGCGTCCGTACGCCACGTTGAAGCGCCAGAAGTCGGCCAGCTCGCAGGCCGCGTCGATCTCGGCCTGGTAGCAGGTCTTCGACTGGCCGAGCATCGTGGCGGCGTTGAGCCGGTCGCGCCACGGCCCGGACAGCAGGTCGGCCGCGCGCAGCAGCACCGCTGCGCGCTCGTCGAACGGCAGCGCACGCCACGCCGGAGCGGCCCGGAGCGCGGTCTCGACGGCGGCCTTGGCGTCCTCGTGACCGGCGTCGGCCGTGGTGCCCAGGACGTGGGCGTGGTCGTGCGGGGCGACGACGTCGATGCGCGGGCCGGACGCCATGTGCTGGCGGCCGTCGATCGTCACCGTCAGCTCGTGGTGCTGGCCGGCCAGCTCGGCCAGGGTCGCCTGCAGGTCGGTCCGCTCGGAGGTGCCCGGGGCGTAGTTCCGCACCGGCTCGTTGCGCGGGGTCGGTGTGGCGGTGACAGCATCCATGGTGCAGACCCTAGGAAGTCGCGGGCACGATCGGTTCGTCCGAGCGGATGACGATGGACGCTGCCGTGCTCGCGATCTACGGTCCTCCGCAACGCCGAACCCGGGAGCCGCTGTGCTGAGGACCACCCTGTACGCCGCCGCCCGGTCGCGGGCCTTCCGCGCCGTCGTCGAGTCCGGGCCGTTCGACCCGCTGGTCGGTCGCTTCGTCGCCGGCCGCAGCGACGACGACGCCATCGGGGCCGCCCGCCGGATCACCGCGGACCGGCTCGTGAGCGTGGACCGGCTGGGCGAGGACACCACTGACCGCGCCCAGGCCGAGGCCACAGCGGCGGCGTACGTGGAGCTCCTGGCGCGGCTGCGCGCCGAGGACCTGGCCGATCGAGTGGAGGTGTCGATCAAGCTCTCCGCCCTGGGTCAGAGCCTGCCCCTCGACGCCGACAAGATCGCGCTCGACGCGGCCCGCAAGGTGTGCGAAGCCGCGGCCGCGGCGGGTACCACCGTCACCGTCGACATGGAGGACCACACCACGACGGACGCGACGCTCGCGACGGTCCGGGACCTGCGCGTCGACTACCCGTGGGTCGGCGCGGTGCTGCAGTCTGAGCTGCGCCGGACCGAGGCGGACTGCCGTGATCTCGCCGGGCCGGGATCACGGGTGCGCCTGTGCAAGGGCGCCTACGACGAGCCCGGATCGGTGGCGTTCGGCCGGAAGGACGAGGTGGACCTGTCCTTCGTCCGGTGCCTCAAGGTGCTGATGGCGGGCGAGGGCCTGCCGATGGTCGCGACCCACGACCCGCGGCTGGTCGCGATCGCGCGCCACCTCGCCGACCGGCACGGCCGCGGGTCGCAGGACTACGAGATCCAGATGTTGTACGGCGTCCGGCCGCGCGCGCAGAGCGAACTCGCAGCCGAGGGGCTGCGCGTGCGGGTCTACCTGCCCTACGGCACCGAGTGGTTCGGCTATTTCATGCGACGGCTGGGCGAGCGTCCGGCCAACCTCGCGTTCTTCGCGCGCTCCCTGCTCACCCGCGGCTGATCCGACCCCGACCACCGTCACGCTCGACCCACCGTCTCACGGGAGGCCGAGATGTCCGAACCAGTGAAGGGGGCCCGCTCGGGCTCCCCGCTGCTGCGGCGCAAGCCGATCGACGAGGTGGAGCCGGAGGGCGAGGGCAGCGGTCTGCAGCGGACGATCGGGTTGCGTCAGCTGACCGGGATCGGCGTGGGCGGGATCATCGGTGCCGGGATCTTCCCCTCGCCGGCGCGGTGGCGAACGAGAAGGCCGGCCCCGCCGTGGTCATCTCCTTCCTCATCGCCGGGATCGCGAGCGCCGCAGCAGCCTTCTCCTACGTGGAGTTCGCCGGCCTGATCCCCAAGGCGGGATCGGCCTATACCTACGGCTACGTGGTGCTCGGCGAGTTCGCGGCCTGGTTCATCGGCTGGGACCTGCTGCTGGAGTACACCGCCATCGTCGCCGTGGTCGCGATCGGCATCTCGGGCTACCTCTGGTTCCTCCTCGGGGCGGTGGTGTACTTCACTTACTCGATGCGGAACTCGAAGCTGGCTCGCACCGGCGGGGCGGACGGGCCCGTCGGGCGCTGACCGGCGGCAGCTCAGGTCAGCGCGAACACCGCCACCCGGTCGGCGGCCGCGGCGAACTCGTCCGGGCTCCCGTCGCGCACCAGACCGAGGCGGACGAAGAACCCCACGCCGCCGCGGGCCTGGCCGGGGAACGCGCGCATCACGGCGCGCCGGAGCTCCGGGTCGTGCACCTCGGTGAGGACGACCGGGCGTCGGCGGCGGCCGCGGGCCAGCTCACCGCGGCCCGCGGAGCGGGCGTTGCGGGCCCAGTCGGCCTGCGGCAACGCCGCCACCACGTAGCGGGTGCCGTCGACGGTGATCGGTGTGACCGGCGTGGTGCGCGGCCGGCCGGAGGTGCGGCCCGCGACGGTGAGCACCTGCACCGGACCGAGCGGCAGGCCGAGCCGCTGGAGGAGGCGGACCAGCCGGTTCAGGACCGGGAGCCAGCCCGGCAGCGTTCCGGTGACGCTCATGAAGATCCCTTCGGTAGCCGAAGCAATGTCTCGACGCTAGCTTGCTACGGGTGTCGAAGCAATCGGCGGTCGAGCGGGTCGCACGGGCCGCGGCCGCCTTCGGGGACGCGACCGATGCCGTCGACCAGGCTGCGGCCGCCGCGCTCGGGGTGAACCGGACCGACCTGCGCATCCTCGGCGTGGTCCACCTGAACGGGCCGCAGTCGGCCGGGCGGCTCGCCGACGCCGTCGGGGTGAGCCCGGCCGCGCTGACCGAGGCGGTGCAGCGGCTCGTGCACCGGGGGCTGCTGGCCCGCGGCACCGACTCCGCCGACCGGCGGCGCGCCGTCATCACCGTCGGTCCGGTAGGACACGGGCTGGTCGAGCGCCTGTACGGCCCGGTCCGCGAGGCGGGGTTCCGACTGTTGGACCGCTACACGAGCACCGAGCTCGAGATCATCGCCGACTTCCTCGTGCGGGGTCGGGCCCTGCAGTTCGCCGAGGCCGAGCGGATCCGGTCGGCTCAACCGTTGCCGTAGACGCGGTCGGGGTCGATCAGCACGGCCACCCGGCGTTCGTCGCGCATCACGGCGTCGTAGGTGTCCCAGTCGTCGTGGGTGCCGCCGGCTCCGGTGAAGACCGCGCGCAGCAGCAGCCGCACGCCGTCGGCGTCGATCCCGTCCTGCGGGTCGTCCGGTCCTATCAGTTCGCTCGTCCCGTCGACACCGGCCCACCGCCAGCCGGCCCGCCAGAGGACCGCGGTGGCCGGGCGGGCCCGCAGGGCGCGCAGCTTGACCGGGCCGTAGGTGACGTACCCGACCACCGGACGGCCGGTGACCGGGTGGTCGAGCACGCCCGCGTTGACCAGCGACGAGTGCGGTGTGCCATCGGCCCGCACCACGCTCACCGTGGCGAGCCCGTGCTCCTGGGCGACCATGCGGCGGACCGGGTTCAGGTCGACGGCGCTCATGCGGCGATTCTGGCACCGTCCGGCTGCCGGGTGGGCAGCCAGGGGCCGACTCACCCGCCGAGCAGCCCGCGCGGGTCGAACGTGACCCGAACCCGCTCGGCGCGCCCGTCGCGCACCCGGCTCCAGTTCGCCACGGGCGTCGGTGCCGCGGCCGTGGTGTGCAGGTCGAACCAGGTCAGGACGTGCTCGCCGGCGGCGTGCATCCGCTGTACGGCCACGTCGGTGGTGATCTCGGCGAGGGACATCAGCGCGTCGGCGCAGGCGTCACCGCCGTGCACCTCGGCGAGCGGGCCGACGAACTCGACGTCGTCGGCGAGGACGGCGCGCAGGGCGGGACGGTCGCGGTCCCGCCAGGCGCGGAAGTACTCGGTCATGGTCGCGTGCGGTGTCGTGTTCGCCATCGGTGTTGGCACGGTCGGTGTCATGACTCCACGGTCGCGCAGCGTGGGCCATACGTCCAAGAGATATTGGATCTGCTACCTAGAATGCTGGCGTATGGAACTGCGTCAGCTGGAGTACTTCGTCGCCGTCGTGGATGAGCGGGGCTTCACCCGCGCCGCCGAGCGCGTCCACGTCGCGCAACCGGGGATCAGCGCGCAGGTCAGGCGGCTGGAGCGCGAGCTGGGCGAGGTGCTGGTCGACCGGACGGGCCGCGCGGTGCGCCCGACCGCGGCCGGGGAGGCGGTGCTGCCCTACGCCCGGGCCGCGCTCGCCGCGGTGGAGGGCGCCCGTCGGGCGGTCGACGAGCTGACCGGGCTGGTCCGCGGGCGGGTCGCGATCGGCACCTTGGTGGGCGGTGGTGCGATCGGGCTGCCGGCGCTGCTCGCCGCGTTCCACACCGACCACGCCGCGGTGGAGTTCTCCCTCGTCGAGGCCACCTCCGACGAGCTGCTCCACGGCGTGCGCGAGGGCCGGCTCGACCTCGCGCTGGCCGGGCTGGCCGGTGAGCCGCCACCTGGACTCGGTGTGCAGGTCGTGAGCGACGAGGAGCTGGCCGCCGTCGTCGCACCGGACGACCCGTGGACCGAGCCGGTCCCGCTGTACGCGCTGGCCGACCGTCCGCTCATCGCGCTGCCGCCCGGCACGGGGGTGCGAGGCGCCCTCGACGCCGCGCTGTCCACGGCGGGACTGCGACCACGGATCGCGTTCGAGGCGGGCGACGTCGGAGTGCTCGCCGATCTCGCCCGGCTCGGCCTCGGCGTGGCGGTGCTCCCGGAGTCGATCAGCCGGGTCGGGCTCCGGGTCCTGCCGCTGGTCCCCGAGCTGCGATCGCGACTGGTGCTGGTCTGGCGCGCCGACGGCGCGGTGAGTCCGGCGGCGCGAGCGCTGATCGCACACCTGCGGTCCGCAACGGCGCCGCCGTCTCCGTCGGCTGGGGGGCGGGGTGCGTGAGCGGTCCGGTCAGCGGCCGTGCACCGGTGGACCCCACTCGGTGGTCTCCCGGAGCTGCCGCTTGAGGATCTTCCCTCCGGGGTTGCGGGGCAAGGGATCAGTGCGCACCGCGAAGAACTGCGGCACCTTGAAATCGGCCAGCAGCGCGCACAGGTGGCCCAGCACCGCCGCAACGTCGAACGCCGACCCGGGCACCGGCACCACCACGGCGCCGACCTTCTCGCCCATCACGTCGTCGGGCACGGCCACGACCGCCGCGTCCGCGACCCCGGGGGCGCCAGCGAGCGCGTTCTCGACCTCCACCGAGTACACGTTCTCGCCGCCCCGGTTGATCATGTCCTTGGCGCGGTCGACGACGTGTACGAGGCCCTGGTCGTCGATGCGAGCCAAGTCCCCGGAGTGCAGCCAGCCGTCGACGAACGTGGCGCGGGTGGCGTCGGGCTTGTTCCAGTAGCCGCCCACCACGTTCGGTCCCCGGATCAGCAGCTCGCCCACCCCGCTGACCGCGTCGACCGCGTCCAGCGCGCAGGTCGACCACCGGCGCGGCGAACCCGACCGAGTCGGCGTGGTCGGCCGCCCACTCGTGCGGCAGGAACGTCGCGATCGAGGAGGTCTCGGTGAGACCGAAACCGTTGCCGACGCGCGCGTTCGGGAAGTGTTCCTGGATCCGCCGAACGAGCGACGGGGCGATCGGCGCTCCGCCGTAGGCGATGCGGGTGACCCTGCTGACGTCGAACCCGGCGAAGTCCGGCTGTGCGATGGCGAGCGCGTAGATCGCGGGCACGCTGGTGAGCAGGTCGATCCGCTCCTCGACGACCGTGTGCAGGAACGCGCGTACGTCGAAGGTCGGCAGCACCACCGTGGTGCCGCCGAGTGCGAGCTGCAGGAGCAGCTGGCTGTTGCACCCGGTGACGTGGAAGAGCGGCACCGACACCAGGTTGCGCGTGGACGGGCCGTCCGCGCGGTCGACGCCCAGCACGCGGATCGCCGTCTCGACGTTGGACAGGAAGTTCTCGTGGCTGGTCATCGCCCCCTTGGGGAAGCCGGTGGTGCCGCTGGTGTAGAAGATCGCGGCGAGGTCACCCGGGGCGAGGTCCGCTGCGGCGCGCGGTGCACCGTCGGGCAGCGGGGCACCGGGCCGCAGGACGGCTCCCGCACCGCAGTCGTCGAGCACGTACTCGACCTCCCGCGGGGCGAAGCGCGTGTTCACCGGCACCGCGACCGCGCCGGCGAGCTGCGCGCCGAGGAATCCGAGCACCCAGTCGACCCCGGCCGGCAGCAGGTTGGCCACCCGGTCCCCCCGCTGCACGCCGGCGTCGGCGAGGCCACCGGCCACCCGGGCCGCGCGGTCCCACAGCTGCCGGTACGTCAGACGGTCACCGCCCACCTCGACCAGCGCCTCGGCGTCGGCACGACGGTCGACCGTGCCCCGGAGCATCGCCACCAAAGACGTCGGCAGGTCGGTGTAGTGCGCGACTCCGAGCGCATCGCGCTGAATTCCGGACACGTCGAACGGCGCGACGCCTCGCGGTCGGGGCTCGACCGGCACGGCACTCACCCCGCGGCAGGCGAGAAGTAGCGCCGCGGGTTGTCCACCATCATCGTGGCGACCTGCTCGTCGGTGACCCCTCGCTCCCGCAACGCAGGCAGGACATCGGCGCTGATGTGCTGGAAGTGCCAGTTCGGCACGACCTGGGCCAGCGCCTGCTGACCCGCCTCGCCGGAGAAGAAGTCTATGTAGCAGGCGGCGTCGTGACTCAGCACGATGCGGTCGGCGTAGCCCTGCTCGCACAGGGTGGCGATGGTCGCCACGCGGTCCGCGGTCGGGTTGAAGAGGTCCAGTCCGAAGCGGTCGCAGCCGATCGTCGCTCCCTGGTCCATGATCCACTTCAGGTAATCGAGGTCGTTGGTGTCACCGGCGTGCCCGACTACGACCTTGGTGAGGTCGACGCCTTCCTTCGCGTACATCTCGAGGGCCAGCCGGCCGGTCTGGTGGGTCGAGTTCGTGTGCACCGTGATCGGCACACCCGTCTCGCGGTGCGTCTCGCAGATCGCCCGCTGCACCCGCGTCTGGTCCGGGGTCAGGCCGCGTTCCTCCACCACCCCCTTGAGGAACGCGGCCTTCACCCCGGTCTCGCCGATGCCCTCGCGGATGTCGTGCACGAACAGCTCGGTCATCAGCTCCGGACCGCCGAGGAGCGTGTCGGGACCGCGGTAGTGGAAGTAGTGCGGGATCTCGTCGAAGGTGTAGAGCCCGGTGGCCGCGACGATGTTGATGTCGACCTCGGTGTTGATCCGCGCTACCCGCGGGATGTCGCGCCCGAGCCCGACGACGGTCGGGTCGACGATCGTGTCCACGCCGGTGGCCTTGAGCGCGTTCAGCTTCTCGATCGCGTCGGTGACCCGCTCCTCCTCGTCCCAGTACCCGTCGCCGTAGTTCCGCATGACGTCCGGGGTGAGCACGAAGACGTGCTCGTGCATGAGCGTGACGCCCAGCTCGTCCACCGGGACCGGGCCCCGCACCGTCTCGACCGCTACCACCCGCGGGACCTCCTCCGACGTCGTCGTCGACCCACGATCGTGGTGCGCGCCACAGCGCCGGGTCAATCCCTCGATGCGGTGGCCACTACCGCGTAGTCCTGCGGGCCGAACAGGCCCTTCTGCAGCGCGAGCGCGACGGCGGCCGCGCCGACCGCGTCCACCCCGTCGAGCCGCAGCCCGGAGAGGTCGACGTCGGCCTTCGGGTGCAACCCGAGGATCTCGACGTCGGTGAACCCCGCCGCGCCGACGAGGAACTGCAGCTGCGCCGGCGGGATCGGCGCGCGGTGCGTGGGGTCGAGGTGGAAGTTGCAGGCGCCCATCACCAGGTTCGTGGGGTCGGGGGTCTCGGCGACGAGCAGCCCGCCGGCCCGCAGCGCCCGGTGGGCCGACTCGAGCAGAGCGAGCAGGGTGTCCAGGTCCAGGTGCTCGAGGACGTGGAAGGCCGTCACCACGTCCACGGAGCCGGGCGGCACCGCGGCGAGGTGGGTCACCGCGTCGGCGTGCGCCACGTCGAGCCCGCGGTCGCGCAGTCGACGGGCCATCGCGGCGTTGTCCTCCGCGCCGGCGGCGGGCACCCCGGCCTCGGCCAGCAGCGCCAGCCACTCACCCCGGCCCGGCCCGACGTCGAGCACCCGTGGACCGTCGGCTCCGGTCCGCACGGCCTCCCGCACCCGGGGCAGGTGCACCGACAGGCGCTCGCGCACCTCGGCCTCGATTCCGCGGAACCGATCCTCGAACGCCGGGTACACCGCGGCGAACCGCGCGCTGCGGCCCGCGGCCATGTCGGACACCGCGTCGACGCGATCATGCAGCGCGCGGACCTCGGCCCGGGCGCCGGCGAGCTCGGCCCGGACTCCCGCGAGCTCGGCCCGCAGGTCGTGGACGAGGGCGGCGAGGTCGACGTCCGCGCTCATGCGCCGCCACCTCCTCGGGGACGTCCGGTCGGAGGGAACTAGTGCGCGCGCAGGCGGGCCGCCGCCTCGTCGAGCCCGACCACGTCGGCGTACTTCGCGTCGAGGTCGGCGAGGTTCGCCTCGTGCAGCGCCGTCGAGCGATCGGCGCACGCCGCACCCACCACCA
Source organism: uncultured Actinomycetota bacterium (assembly GCA_963711715.1). GTDB lineage: Bacteria > Actinomycetota > Actinomycetes > Mycobacteriales > Pseudonocardiaceae > Pseudonocardia. Next base: position 1,569,723 of record CAVQFJ010000009.1, on the reverse strand, counting down.
TGGGCCGGAACCCGTGCTGCAACGCGTCCGTGGCCGAGGCGCGCACGCAGCCCGACGTCGAGACGCCCGCGACGACGACCGTGTCCACGGCGGCCGCGTGCAGGGTGGCGGCCAGCGAGGTGCCGAAGAACGCCGACGCGTACTGCTTGGCGATCACCGGCTCACCCGGGGCCGGCACCAGCGGCGACGCGATCTCGCCCCAGCCGCCGGCCGCGTCCTCGGCGAACGCGGCCAGCGAGGGCACCTTGCGGACGAACAGGCCGCCGTCGGCCAGACCGCTGGTGTAGCGCACGATCGTCCAGACCACCGGGTGGCCGGCGCCACGGGCGGCGTCGACGAGCGTCGCGGTGGCCGCGACGGCGGGCGCCGGGTCGGGCAGCAGCAGCGGGCCACCCGGCTCGGTGTAGGCCCGGACCAGGTCGACCACCAGCAGCGCCGGGCGCGTGCCCCATCCGAGCCGGCCCGAGAACGCCGCGCCGTGCGGTCCCGTCACGACCCCCCCTCCGCCGCCGTCGAGAACGAACTCGTGGTGATCAGGAAGCCCATTCGATCACCACAGGTTCGTTCTCGACGGGTCAGGAGGTCCACGCTGGCCGTTTCGGTGCCGGCAGGCCCGTCTCCTCCCGGCAGCGGGCGAGGAGCTCCTCGACGGGCGGGCCCATGTCGAAGACGGGCAGCTCCGCGGGCCGGCCCGCCCGCATCTCGTCGCGCAGGGTGGCGGTGGCCGCATCGTCCACCGCCCCGCCGCCGGACACGACCACGCCGTAGCGCCGCGCTCCCTCGACCGTCACGAGGCCGCGCCGCACCTCCAGCCCCACCAGCGCCGGGTCGCGCTCGAGCGGGTCGCCCCATCCGCCGCCGCCCCACGTGACGAAGTGCAGCACGTCACCGGGGGAGACCGGCACGTCGTGGCACTTCGACGGCAACACCTCGCGGCCGCCCGAGGCGCGCTCGATCCACTTCGTGCCGCGCGCGCCCGGCGTGCCGCCGTTGACCCCCCACGGGTAGGTCAGCCAGCGGTCGTCGTGGATCGCGATCTCGCCCGGCTCCTCGAACACGTACGCGACGTCGACGCCGTTGCCGCCGCGGTGCAGGCCGGCCCCGCCCGTGTCGGACACCGTCTCCCACTTCTCGATGCGCAGCGGGTAGTACGACTCGAGGTACTCGCAGGGGATGTTGACGAAGCTCGGCCACAGCGAGTGCCCGTCGGGGCCGTCGCCGAGGGGACGGCCGGGGATGCCGCCGAACCCGATCGAGTAGAGCTGGAACCACTCGCCCGCGCGGTCGCCCGACGAGTAGTGCCCGGAGTACATGAAGTGCGGCGACGACGAGAACCCGGCCGCGTTGAGCAACGCCGGGTTGGTCTGCCCGAGCAGGCCCCCGAACAGGTCGAACACCCGCCCGATGCCGTGGTTGCGGCCCGACAACGAGGCCGGGTGCTTCGGCTTCCAGTACGAGCCGTCCGGGATCGTGACGTCGATGAGCGGGTAGTAGCCGTCGTTCCACAGGATCTGCGGGTCGGCCACGGTGATCATGTAGATCCCGAAGAACATCCGGGTGAGGTTCTCGTTGATGTAGTAGTTGACCGGCCCCGCCGCCTGCGGGGAGCTCCCGGTGAAGTCCAGGTGCACCTTCTCGCCGGTGCGGGTGAGCGAGAGCTTCAGCTCGTACGGGCCGTTGCCCACGCCGTCGTCGCAGATGTAGTCGGTGAACGAGAGCGTCCTGCCCTCCTCGAACACCAGCCCGAGGAGCACCTTCATGGCGTCGTAGTTGCGCTGCAGGAGCGCGTCGAGCGCCGAGAGGTAGGTGGCGGTGCCGAACCGCTCGCACATCTCCACCACGCGCCGGCTCGCCGTGCGGCAGGCCGCGACCAGGCCGTTGAGGTCGGCGCGGTTCCAGTCGGGCATCCGCACCTGGTTGAGGATGATCCGCAGGGCGTCCTCGTTGAGCACGCCCTTGCGGTACAGCTTGAAGGGCGGGATCACCACGCCCTCCTCGTAGATCGTGCGGGCGTCGGTCGGCATCGAGCACGGCGTCTTCCCGCCGACGTCGGACATGTGCCCGAACATCGACGCCCAGCCCACCACCCGGCCCTCGAAGAAGATCGGGATGACGATCAGCCAGTCGTTCGCGTGGCTGATCGCGGCGCCACACGCGTAGGGGTCGCTGGTCAGGAGGACGTCGCCCTCCTCGACGGTGTCGTCGAAGCCGTCGAGGAAGTCCGGGATGGACAGTCCGAACTGGCCGACGACCATCTTGCCGCTCGGGTCGCCGATCAGCGGGAACTCGTCGTGCTGCTCGCGGATGCCGGGGGACAGCGCGGTGCGGAAGAGCACCTCGTCCATCTCGTAGCGGGCGTTGCGCAGGCTGTTCTCGATGAGGTCGAGGGTGACGGGGTCCACGTCGGTGGGTTCGACGGCGCCGGTCGCGGTCTCGATGATGCGGGCCATCTCAGTTCCCCTCCAGCGGGTTGATCAGCAGGCTGCCGGACGGGTGCACCGTCGCCGCGTGGTCGGGCAGCACCAGGGTCGTCGAGTCCATCTCGGTGACGATCGCCGGCCCGGTGACCACGTCGCCGGCCCGCAGCTTCGTACGGTCGTACACGTTCGCCGGCACGCTCGAGCCGGCCACGTGGATCGGGTGGGTGTCCACGAGCGCCGCGGCCGGGTCGCCGTCGCCGTCGGGCAGGGTCGCTGCGGCCACCTCGGGGCGCGGTCCCGACACCGTCGACCGGGCGTTGACGAGCTCGTGGTCGGTGCCGAGCAGGAACGAGAACAGCCGCTCGTGCTCGGTGTCGAACGCGCCGGCCAGGGCGTCCAGCGCGGCGTGCGGCTCCTCGAGCCAGCCCGGCTCGACGGCGATGCCGATCTCGAAGCCCTGCCCGTGGTAACGCACGTCCACCTGGTGGGTCGTGGTCTGGTCGGCCGCGTCGACACCCTGGTCGGCGAGCCGGGCTCCGGCCTCGTCGGCCAGCTCGCGCAGGATGGTGACCAGATCCTCGCCGGAGAGGTCGGCGAACCGGCGCAGCACCGTGCGCGCGGACTCGCTGCGCTTGGAGGTCGTGGCGTCGCCCAACGCGCACAACACCCCCGGCGACGGCGGCACGATCACCGGCCACGCGCCGGTCAACCGCCCGAGGGCGTTGGCGTGCAGCGGTCCGGCGCCGCCGAAGGCGACGAGCGCGAAGTCGCGGGGGTCAAAGCCCTGCTGCACGGACACCAGGCGCAGGCCACCGAGCATGTTCTCGTTGACGATGTCGACGATCCCGGCGGCGGCGACCTCCGGGGACGCCAGCCCCATCGCCTCGGCGACCTTGCCGACGGCGCCGCGCGAGGCGTCGCGGTCGAGGGTGATCTCGCCGCCGGCCAGCGTCGACGGCAGGTACCCGAGCACGACGTTGGCGTCGGTGACGGTCGGTTCGGTCCCGCCCTTCGCGTACGCGGCCGGGCCCGGGTCGGCGCCAGCGGACTGCGGGCCGACGCGCAGTGCCCTGGTCAGCTGCGGGACGTGCGCGATCGATCCGCCGCCCGCTCCGACCGTGCGCACGTCCACGCTGGACGCCCGCACCGTCAGGTCGCCGATCGTCGTCTCGCGTCCGATGCGCGGGGTGAGCCCCTGCACGAGCGCGATGTCGGTGGAGGTGCCGCCCATGTCGAACGTGATGAGGTCGGAGTAGCCGCACTGCTCGGCGGTCCACACGGCGCCGGTCACCCCGCCGGCGGGCCCGGACAGCAGCATGGTCACCGGGGCGTCCACCGCGGCCGCGGCCGCGGACAGCCCGCCGTCGCTGCGCAGGATCGCGAGCTCACCCGCCACGCCGCCGTCGCGCAGCCGCCCCGAGAGCGTCTCGAGGTAGCCCTTGACCTGCGGCTGCACGTAGCCGTTCGCGACGGTGGTGACCGTGCGCTCGTACTCGCGCAGCTCCGGTAGCACGTCGCTGGACAGCGACACCGGCACGCCGGGGAGCACCTCGGTGGCGAGCGCACCGATCCGCCGCTCGTGCCCGGGGTCGGCGAAGGAGTTGATCAGTGAGACGGCCAGCGCCTGGATCCCGGTCAGCGTGGCCAGCTGGGTCCGGACGTCGTCCTCGTCGAGCTCCCGGATGACCGTGCCGTCGCTGGCGAGCCGCTCGTCGACCTCGACGGTGTTCTCCAGCGCGGCCAGTGGCTCCGGCTTGGGCCAGATGATCCAGCCGGCGAGCCCGCCGGGGACGTAGGACCGCGCGATCTGCAGGACCTGGCGGAAGCCCTTGGTGGTGACGAGGCCGACGACCGCTCCCTTGCCCTCCAGGATCGCGTTGGTCGCCACCGTGGTGCCGTGCAGCACCTGGGCGACCTCGGACAGCGCGATGCCCGCCTCGGCGCACACCTTCCCGATTCCGGTGAGCACGCCGACGGCCTGGTCGGACGGCGTGGACGCGGTCTTGGCCCGCCAGGTGGCGCCGCTCGCCTCCTCGACGAGCAGCACGTCGGTGAAGGTGCCGCCGACGTCGACACCGAGCCGGAAACTCATGGGTCCTCCAGGTGCTCGGCCCGCACCATGACGGCGCGGGCGTTGTGGATGTGGGCGGTCATCACCGCGCGCGCCCACTCGGGGTCGCCGGCCCGGATGGCGGCGACGATCTCGACGTGGTGCGCGAGGCTGCGGCGCAGCGAGACGTCGTCGTAGGCGTGGAAGTTGCGCAGCACGATCGGGGCGTGCACGGCCGCGGCCAGCGCGCTCGACAGTGCGGGGTGGTCGGCCAGCTCCACGAGACGGCCGTGGAACTCGCGGTTGAGCAGCACCAGGGCGTCGAGGTCCTGGTCCGGGCCCGGTTCCCCGACCGGCAGCATCGCGTGTGCCAGCTCGTCGAGCGCGGCGACGTCCGCGGCCCCGGCCCGCGGGGCGGCGAGCGCGGTGAGCCACGGCTCCAGCGCGGCACGCAGGTCGAACACGCCCTCGAGCTCGGCGACGCTCCAGCTGCTCACCCGGGCCCCACGGTTCGGGACGATCTCGACGAGGCCCTCCGCCGCGAGCCGGGTGAGCGCCTCCCGGACCGGGGTGCGGCTGACGCCGAGGCGCTCGGCGAGCTCGACCTCGCCGAGCCGGGCGCCGGCGGCGAAGTCGCCGCGCAGGATCAGCTCCCGCATCGCGCCGACCGCCCGTTCCGATGCCCGTGTCACCCGACCTCCCGCCCAGATTGTGTGCAACTTAGGACCGACAGGTGCCACGGGCAATGGCTCGGCGCTAGATTCCACCGACCTGCATACACGGCCGGCATGAAGCGGAGGATGCACCGTGGGAGAACTGCTGTCGGGGCCGGCCGCGCCCCGGGCCCGGCTGCGCGAACTGCTGGCCCGTCCGGAGCCGCTGGTGGCCCCCGGGGCCTACGACGCGCTGTCCGCGCGGCTGGTGGAGCTGGCCGGCTTCGACGTCGTGTACATGACGGGCTTCGGCACCACGGCCTCGCTCATCGGGCGCCCGGACGTCGGGCTGCTCACCGGCACGGAGATGGTGGACAACGCCCGCCGCATCGCCGCGGCCGTCGACCTGCCGGTGATCGCCGATGCCGACACCGGATACGGCAACGCGATCAACGTCGTCCGCACGGTCCAGGCCTACGAGGGGGCCGGCGTGGCCGGCATCCACCTCGAGGACCAGGTCATCCCGAAGAAGTGCGGGCACATGAGCGGCAAGGCGGTCATCCCCGCCGGGGAGATGGTCGGCAAGCTGCACGCGGCGGTGGCCGCGCGCCGCGACCCCGACTTCGTGCTCATCGCCCGCACCGACGCCGCTGCCGTCGAGGGTCTCGACGCGGCGGTCGCCAGGGCCCGCGCCTACGCCGGCGCGGGCGCCGACGTGCTCTTCGTCGAGGCGCCGACCAGCGAGGACGACATCGCGCGGGTGGCCGGCGAACTGAAGGGGGTGGCCCCGCTCGTGTTCAACTGGGCGGAGGGCGGCCGGACGCCGCCGATCTCCCTGGACACGATCGCCGAGCTCGGCTTCTCGCTGGTCCTCTACCCGATCGGCACCCTGCTCGCGGCCACCGCCGGGATGCGGGCGTTGCTCGCGACCCTGCGCGCCGACGGGACACCGGCCGCCGCGATGTCCGGTCTTCCGACCTTCGACGGCTTCACCGACCTCATCGGCCTGCCCGAGGTCCAGGAGCTGGAGCAGCGGTTCGGGGGCTAGCGGCGCAGTGGTGCGGTCAGGCGTGGTTGACGAGCTCCTCGGACTCCGACGTCTCCTCGAACTCCACGATGTTGTCGAGCTCGGTGCCCATGGCGATGTTGGTGACCTTCTCCAGGATGATCTCGACCACCACCGGCACCCGGAACTCGGCCATCATCGCGACGGCCTTCTCGAATGTGGCGCCGAGCTCGTCGGGATCGCGGACGCGCAGCGCCTTGCAGCCGAGCCCCTCCGCCACCTTGATGTGGTCCACGCCGTAGTCGTCGAGGTCGGGCGAGTTCACGTTGTCGAACGCCAGCTGCACGCTGTAGTCCATCTCGAAACCGCGCTGGGCCTGGCGGATGAGCCCGAGGTAGGAGTTGTTCACCACCACCTGGATGTAGGGCAGCTTGAACTGCGCGCCACAGGCGAGCTGCTCGACGAGGAACTGGAAGTCGTAGTCGCCGGAGAGGCCGACCACCGTGGCGTTCGGGTCGGCGACGCAGACCCCCAGCGCCGCGGGCACCGTCCAGCCCAGCGGGCCGGCCTGGCCGGCGTCGATCCAGCCGCGTGGCTTGTAGACGTGCAGGAACTGGGCACCGGCGATCTGGGAGAGCCCGATGTTGCTGACGTAGCGGGTGTCCCGACCCAGCGCCTTGTTCATCTCCCGGTAGACGCGCTGGGGCTTGATCGGGACGTCCGGGAAGTCGGTGCGCCGGTGCATCGTCGCCTTGCGCTGCGCACACTCCTGCACCCACGCGGTGCGGTCCGGGAGCCGCCCGTTGTCGTAGCGCTCGCGCGCCACGTCGACGAGGCGCTCCAGTGCGGAACGCGCGTCGGAGACGATGCCGTAGTCGGGGGTGAAGATCCGGCCGATCTGGGTGGGCTCGATGTCGACGTGCACGAACGTCCGCCCGGCTCGGTAGACGTCCAGCCCGCCGGTGTGCCGGTTGGCCCACCGGTTGCCGATGCCCATGACGAAGTCCGAGGCGAGCAGGGTCGCGTTCCCGTAGCGGTGCGCGGTCTGCAGCCCGGCCATGCCGGCCATCAGCCGGTGGTCGTCGGGGATGGTTCCCCAGCCCATGAGCGTCGGGATGACGGGAACGTCGAGGATCTCGGCGAGCTCGACGAGCAGGTCGGCGGCGTCGGCGTTGACGATCCCGCCGCCGGCGACGAGCAGCGGCCGCTCGGCGGCACACACCATGTCGATGGCCTTCTCGGCCTGCTCGCGGGTGGCCGCGGGCTTCGACACCGGCAGCGGCTCGTACGTCTCGATGTCGAAGTCGATCTCGGCGACCTGCACGTCGATCGGCAGGTCGAGTAGCACAGGGCCGGGACGGCCCGAGCGCATGATGTGGAAGGCGCGCTGGAAGGCGCCCGGCAGCTGCGCCGGTTCCATCACGGTCTCGGCGAGCTTGGTGACCGGGGTGGCGATGGCCGCGATGTCCACGGCCTGGAAGTCCTCCTTGTGCAGCTTCGCGACCGGGGCCTGCCCGGTGACCACGAGCAGCGGCACCGAGTCGGCCCACGCGGAGTACAGCCCGGTGATCGTGTCCGTGCCGCCGGGGCCACTGGTGGCCAGGCACATCCCGATGTTGCCGGGGGTGGCGCGGCTGTAGCCCTCGGCCATGTGCACGGCGCCCTCGACGTGCCGCCCGAGGTAGTGCGTGATGGTGCCGCGCTTGCGCATGGCGGAGTAGAGCGGGTTGATGGCCGCGCCCGGGACACCGAAGGCGCAGCGGATGCCCTCGCGCTCCAGGATGAGGACGACCGCGTCGATCGCGCGCATGCGTGCCATGGCTCAGGCCTCCCGGTCGGTGGCGGGGGCCCCGCTGCCGGGTGCACTGCGACCGGACAGCTGTTCGACGAGCAGGAACAGCGCACTGTGGTCCAGGTCGCCGTGACCCTGGGCCCGCAGCGCGGCGACGAGCTGGGCGACGTGCGCACCCAGCGGGATGGCGACCCCCGCGTCGCGGGCCGCCGCCGTGACGATCCCCATGTCCTTGTGGTGCAGGTCGATCCGGAAGCCCGGGGCGAAGCTCCGCTCGGTCATGCTCGCGGCCTTGCGGTCCAGGACGGTGCTGCCGGCCAGGCCACCACCCAGTACCTCGAGGGCCGCGCCGGTGTCGACGTCGTGTGCCTCGAGGAACACGATCGCCTCGGCCAGCAGCTCGAGGTGCCCGGCAACGATCAGCTGGTTGGCGGCCTTGACCGTCTGGCCGGCGCCGGCCTCCCCGACGTGGACCACCGTCGAGCCCATCGTCGAAAGGAGCGGGCGGGCGCGTTCGACGTCGGCCTCGGCGCCGCCGACCATGATCGACAGCTTGCCCTCGACCGCACCGGGCTGGCCGCCGCTGACGGGGGCGTCGACCACCTTCACGCCGTGCTGGGCGCCGGTCTCGGCCAGCCGCCGAGCGACGTCGGGGCGGATCGAGGAGCAGTCGATGTGCAGCGTGCCGGGCTTGGCGTTGGCGTAGATGCCGTCGTCGCCGTAAGCGACGTCCTCCACGTCGGGGCTGTCCGGAACCATCGTGATGACGATGTCGGCCTCGGTCACCGCCTCGGCGACGGTGTCGGCGCCGCGGGCGCCACGCTCGGCGAGCCGGTCGACCGGCTCCGGGCTGCGGTTCACGCCGATGACGTCGTGCCCGGCGTCGATGAGGTGGCCGGCCATCGGCTCACCCATGATGCCGAGCCCGATGAACGCGATGGTGGTCATGTCCCTCTCCCTCCGGAGATGTGGATGCTGGTGCGGGTCAGGTCGCGCGGGCGGTGGCGGCCCGACGGCCGCGCGGGAGCCAGTCGAGGCCGGCCTCGGTGGTCGTGGAGGGCGCGTACTCCAGCCCGACCCAGCCGGCGTACCCGGCGGCCTGCAGCGCCTGCAGGTGGCGGTCGAGGTCGAGCTCCCCGGTGCCGGGCTCGTGGCGTCCCGGCGCGTCCGCGATCTGCACGTGACCGATCCGGGCATGGTGGCGGCCCACGACGGAGTCCAGGTCGTCACCGTTCACCGAGAGGTGGTAGAGATCGGCCAGCAGCCGGAGGTTGTCCGCGCCGGACTGCCGCTCGACGCGGTCGAGCACGGCGGTCACGTCGTCGGCGACGAGCAGCGGGTAGCGGGCGGCACCGCTCACCGGTTCCAGCAGGACGACCGCGCCGATCCGGGCGGCCGCCTCGGCGGCGCGCGCGAGGTTCGTCGCGGCGAGCTCGTCCTGCTCCTCGGGGGTGCTCCCGTCGATGCGGTTGCCGTAGAGGGCGTTGAAGGCCCGGGTGCCGAGCCGGTCACCGATCCCGACGGCCGTCGCGACGCTGTCGTGGAACTCGGCACTGCGCCCGGGCCACGACACCAGGCCGCGATCCCCGCCGGGCATGTCACCGGCCGCGAAGTTCAGCCCGACGAGCTGCACACCGGCGTCCTGGACCGCCGAGACGAAGCGGTCCACGTCCGGGTCGGACGGACCGGCATCGTCGAACGGCCACCAGAACTCCACCGCGTCGAACCCGGCGGCCTTCGCCGCGGCCGGACGCTCGAGCAGTGGCGTCTCGGTGAACAGGATGGAGCAGTTCACGAGGTAGGGCAGGCCGTGCTCCATCAAACCTCCACATTGCGGAATAACAACTCTACCTAGTGGAAGTTAGTACGCCACCGGGGAGTGGTCAAGACTACGGGTGCGTCGAGGGTGTACCTTCCACATCGCGGAAACAACGCGACGGAGAGCGGGCAAGCACGTGGACGACGTCGGTCGGGGCAGCGGTGTGCAGTCCCTGGACCGCGCCCTGAATCTGCTCGAGCACCTCGCGGACGCCGGTGGCTCGATGCGGCTGGCCGAGCTCGAGGCCGCGACCGGCCTCCCGCTGCCCACGATCCACCGGCTGCTGCGCTCGCTCGCCCACAACGGCTACGTCCGCCAGGAGCCTTCGCGCCGCTACGCGCTGGGCGCCCGGCTCATCCGGCTGGGGGAGTCGGCGGGCCGCTCCCTGGGTACCTGGGCGAAGCCGCGGCTGGCCGAGCTGGTCGCGGAGATCGGCGAGACCGCGAACCTGGCCGTGCTCGAGGTGGATGCCGTCGTCTACGTGGCCCAGGTGCCCTCGGCCCACTCGATGCGGATGTTCACCGAGGTCGGCCGGCGGGTCTCGGCGCACAGCACGGGCGTCGGTAAGGCGCTGCTGTCCCAGATGCCCGACGACGAGGTGCTCGGGCTGTTGCGGCGCACCGGCATGCCGGCGTTCACGCCCCGCACGCACACCGACCCGATCGCCTTCCTCGCCGAGCTCGCGGAGGTGCGCGAGCAGGGCTGGGCCGTGGACGACGCCGAGCAGGAGGCCGGGGTGCGGTGCGTGGCCGTCCCGGTCCTCGCGGCTCCGACCCGGTCGGCGCTGTCGGTGTCAGGGCCGTCCGGGCGCCTCACGTCGGGGCGGGTCGTCGAGATCGCGCCCCTGCTGCGCCGGGTGGCGGTGGGTCTCTCCCGGGACCTGCGCGGCGCCACGCCGGCCTGATCCTCGGTCCCGGCCCGCCCGTGTGACGCTTGACACGAGCCAGCCCGGCGCGCACTCTCTCGCAGAACGGTAGATAAATACCGAATTACGGAAGGTGGCGACGATGTCGTCAATGGTGGCCGAAGGTGTGCCCCGGACGGACGTCGGTGGGATCGCCGATGAGCTCCGCCGGCAGCTCGCCGCGGACCGGGTGATCACCGACCTGACCCGGCTGAAGACCTACGAGTGCGACGGCATCACCGGGTACCGCGTCGTCCCGGCGCTCGTGGCGCTGCCGGAGTCCACCGAGGAGGTCGCCCAGGTGGTCGCGGCCTGCGCCGGCGCCGGACTGCCCTACGTGGCCCGCGGGGCGGGCACCGGCCTGTCCGGCGGCGCGCTCCCGGTGGCCGACGGCGTCGTGATCTCGCTGGCCCGGATGCGTCGCGTGCTCGAGATCGACCTGCCCAACCAGCGGATGACCGTCGAGCCCGGCGTCACGAACGCCGACATCACCCGCGCCGTGGCCGCGCACGACCTCTACTTCGCTCCCGACCCGTCGAGCCAGACGGTGTGCACGATCGGCGGCAACATCGCCGAGAACTCCGGCGGCGCGCACTGCATGAAGTACGGCTTCACCACCAACCACGTGCACGCCATGACCCTGGTACTGCCCGACGCGTCGGTCGTGACGGTGGGCGGCGACGGGCCGGAGGTCGTCGGTCCCGATCTCCGTGGTGCCGTGATCGGGTCCGAGGGGACCCTGGCCATCGCCACGTCGATCACCGTGCGGTTGCTGCGCAAGCCCGAGGCGGTGCGCACCCTCGTCGCCGACTTCCCCAGCGCCGAGGCCGCCGGTGAGGCGGTCAGCGGCATCATCGCCGCCGGCATCATCCCGGCCGCCGTGGAGATGCTCGATGCGCTCGCCATCGAGGCCTGCGAGGCCGCAGTGCAGGCCGGCTTCTCCCTCGACACGGCCGCCGCGCTGGTGGTCGAGCTCGACGGTCCCGAGCAGGAGTGCGACGACGGGTTCGCCGAGGTCGAGCGGATCTGCCGCAGTGCCGGCACGACACACGTCCGCATCGCCGCCGACGCGGACGAGCGCATGCGGATCTGGAAGGGTCGCAAGGCGGCGTTCGCGGCCATGGGGCGCATCAGCCCCGACTACTTCGTGCAGGACGGCGTGATCCCCCGCACGCGGCTGGGTGAGGTCCTAGCCCGGATGCAGGAGATGGCCGACGAGGCCGGCCTCCGCGTGGCCAACGTCTTCCACGCCGGCGACGGCAACCTGCACCCGCTGGTGCTCTACAACGCCGCGGTGCCCGGCGAGTCCGAGCGCGGGGAGCACCTGTCCACCGCGATCGCGGAGCTCTGCGTCGAGATGGGCGGTTCGATCACCGGGGAGCACGGTGTCGGCACGGACAAGGCCTGCTCGATGCCCAAGATGTTCAGCGAGGACGACCTCGCGGTGATGAAGCGGCTGCGTGCCGCCTTCGACCCGGACGGGATCTCCAACCCCGGGAAGATCTTTCCGACGCCGCGGCTGTGCGGCGAGCGCCCGGGCCCGTACCGCGTGCACCCCCTCGAGGCCGCCGGCCTGATCGAACGCATGTGAACGAGCACACGGAGGCAGCCCGATGACCACGGCACCGCGATGACCGCCGACGTACTTCTTCCCGCGGAGGCGGCAGAATGACCGCCGACGTACTTCTTCCCGCGGAGGCGGCAGGATGACCGCGACCGCGCAACGACGGGTGGTGGAGCGGCCCCGCACGGTGGCCGACGCCGCGACCGTCCTGAGGGACACGACGGGTTCGGTGCTGGTGCGGGGAGGCGGCACCAAGATCGACTGGGCGGGCCGCGTGCCCGAGCCCGACCTGGTCCTCGAGACCACCGACCTCGCGGGGGTGCTGACCCACAATCCGGGGGACATGACCGCATCGGTCCGAGCGGGCACCACCCTGACTGCGCTGCAGGACCACCTGGCGTCCGACGGCCAGTGGCTCGCACTGGACCCACCGACCACCCAGGGCGGCGCCACGCTCGGTGGCCTGCTGGCCGCGGGGGACTCGGGGCCGTCACGACTGCGCTACGGCGGGATCCGCGACCTGGTCATCGGCGTGACGCTGGTCCTCGCGGACGGCACGGTGGCCCGCTCCGGAGGACACGTCATCAAGAACGTGGCGGGCTACGACCTCGCCAAGCTCGTCCACGGCTCGCTGGGGTCGCTGGCCCTGGTCGCCGAGGTGGTCGTGCGCCTCCACCCGCGGCCCACGACGTCGACCACCACCGCGGGCGCGGCCGACGCGGCGCAGGCGACCGCGGCCGCGCTGGCCCTCGCGGCGAGCCCGCTGGAACCGTCGGCCGTCGAATGGATGTCCGGCAGTCCAGGACAGCTCCTGGTGCGCATCGACGGGACCGCGGCCTCGGTGCAGGACTCGAGTCAGCGCCTCGTCGACCTGCTCACCGGGCTCGGGGTGGACGCCGCGCCGCTGGCACCGGAGGAGACCGGACCGGCATGGCAGGCCCACGCCGCCGCCGTCCTCGGCGAGGAGGACGAGACGACGCTGCGCGTGGCCGGCCGGCCCGGTGATCTCGCGAGCCTGGCCCGCGACGTCGCCGACGCGGCCGACACCGCGGGCTCGACCGCCCGCGTGGTCTCCAGCGCCGCCCTGGGCATGCACACCGTGCGGCTGCACGGCGGGTCGCCCCGGAGCCACGCGGACGTGCTCACCGCGGTGCGCGCCCACGCCGGCGCCCACGGCGCGAGCGTGCTGCTGCGCCACCGCGCCCCCGAGCTGGACGCCCTCGTCGACGCGCTGGGTCCGCCGCCGTCGGCCGCCCCGCTCCTGCGCCGCGTCAAGGCGCAGTTCGACCCGGCCGGGCGCCTCGCGCCGGGTCGTTTCCAGCCGTGGTTCTGACCAGGCACGATTCGCCGAGCAGGAGCTGAGCATGACCGAACTGGCCCACCCCGCCGGCGCCACCGACGGTGGCCACGACAGCGGAGCCGTGACCGCGGGCATCCAGGCGTCGGACTCATCGCAGGCGGCGAGCGTCTTCGATCTGATGCACCCGCCGAGCGGGGAGCTCATCGACGACTGCGTGCACTGCGGCTTCTGCCTGCCGACCTGCCCGACCTACCTGCTGGAGGGCAACGAGACGAACTCGCCGCGCGGCCGCATCTACCTGATGAAGCTGGGCGCGGCGGGTGACGTGCCGATGGACTCCGAGTTCGTCGGCAACTTCGACGCGTGCCTGGGCTGCATGGCGTGCGTGACCGCGTGCCCGTCGGGGGTGGAGTACGACCAGCTCATCGAGGCCGTGCGGCCCCAGATCGAGCGCAACTGGGAACGCACGCGCGCCGATCGGCTCTTCCGGACGATGATCTTCACTCTGTTCCCGTACCCCGCCCGGCTCCGCCCCGCGGCCTTCTTCGGCACGCTCTACCAGCGCCTGGGCGTTCGACGCCTGCTGGAGCGCACCGGCCTGCTCGCCCGGCTCCCGGCGCGGCTGCGGGCCATGGAGGCGCTGCTCCCGACGCTCTCGATGCGCAGCGTCGTGGCCCGCCAACCCGCGTTCACCCCCGCCGTGGGTACGTCGCGCCACCGCGTGGGCCTGCTGTCGGGCTGCGTGCAGCGCGTGTTCTTCGGAGACGTCAACGCCGCGGCGACGCGGGTGCTGGCCGCCGAGGGCTGCGACGTGGTGGCGCCGAAGGGCCAGGAGTGCTGCGGCGCCCTCTCCAGCCACGCCGGCCGGGAGGAGGAGGCCATTGCGCGGGCGCGGCGTCTGATCGACACTTTCGATGCCGCCGACGTGCAGAGCATCGTGGTCAACGTCGCCGGCTGCGGCTCGTCGATGAAGGAGTACGCCGTGCTGCTGCGCGACGACCCCGACTACGCCGAGCGCGCTCTCGCCTTCAGCGCCAAGGTCCGCGACATCTCCGAGCTGCTCGACGAGCTCGGGCCGGTGGCCCCGCGGCACCCGATCCCGGCGCGGGTCGCCTACCACGACGCGTGCCACCTGGCCCACGCCCAGGGCATCCGCGCGCAGCCGCGGGCGGTCCTGCGCGGCATCCCGCAGCTCACGGTCACCGACATCCCGGAGGCCGAGATCTGCTGTGGTTCGGCGGGCATCTACAACCTGGTGCAGCCCGAGCCGGCCGAACGGCTCGGGCGGCGCAAGGTCGACCACATCGTGACCACGAATCCCGACGCAGTGGTCACGTCCAACGCCGGGTGTCTGCTACAAATCCGGCGCTACCTCGATGCGGGGATACCGCTGTTCCACCCCGTGCAGCTCGTCGACGCCTCGATCCGCGGTGTCGATCCCGTCGCCGTCCCGCATCGTCCGACTCCGAGAGGGTCCGTCCATGTATGAGCAGATCTTCGATCCCGTGGGCGGGTCGCTCGCCCTCTCCTCGCTGGTTGCCGCGCTCCCGCTGCTGACCATCTTCGTCCTGCTCGGCGTGGTGCGGATGAAGGCCCAGTGGGCCGCCCTCATCTCGCTCGCGGTGGCGCTGGTCGTGGCGGTGGCCGTGTACGGCATGCCCGTCGGGCAGGCGCTGAGCTCGGCGGCCGAGGGCGCCACGTTCGGGATCTTCCCGATCATGTGGATCGTCATCGCCGCGCTCTGGATCTACAACATGACGGTCACGACCGGGCACTTCGACGTGCTCCGGCGATCGTTCGGCACCGTGTCCGACGACCAGCGGATCCAGGCCGTCATCATCGCGTTCTGCTTCGGTGGACTGCTGGAGGCCCTCGCCGGCTTCGGCACCCCGGTGGCGATCAGCGCGGTGATGCTCATCGCCCTGGGTTTCACGCCGATCAAGGCTGCGGTGGTGGCCCTCGTGGCCAACACCGCACCGGTGGCGTTCGGCGCCATCGCGGTGCCCATCACGACCCTGGCGAAGATCACCGGACTGCCCGTGCAGGACATCTCGTCGGTGGTGGGCCGGCAGACTCCGGTGCTCGCGCTGTTCGTGCCGCTGGTGCTGGTCTTCCTGGTCGACGGCCGCCGCGGGCTGCGGCAGTGCTGGCTCCCGGCCGTCGTCGGCGGGGTCGTGTTCGCGTTGGGGCAGTTCGTCTCCTCGAACTACCTGTCCGTGGAACTCACCGACATCATCGCCTCCCTGCTCGCCGCGGCGGCCATCGTGGCCCTGCTGCGGTTCTGGCAGCCGTCGGAGGTGCTGAGCGTCGAGCAGCTCAGCGAGGAGGAGATGCAGAGCCGCATCAGCGGCGCCACGGCCAGCGCCCACGCCGTGGAATCCGGTGGCTCGCGCCGGGGCTCGAGCACGGAGTCGCGCGCGAGTGGGTCCGGATCCGGCGGGACCGGAGACGACGACGCGGAGCAGGGGGAGGTCGTACGGGAGGAGGACCGGCACGACCCTCCCATCGAGATCTTCAAGGCCTACTCGCCGTACCTGGTCATCATCGTC
This sequence comes from uncultured Actinomycetota bacterium, assembly GCA_963711715.1. GTDB lineage: Bacteria > Actinomycetota > Actinomycetes > Mycobacteriales > Pseudonocardiaceae > Pseudonocardia. The sequence goes on along the minus strand of CAVQFJ010000009.1, from coordinate 1,553,666 downwards.
GTCTTCTCGATCGCGCAGATCGGTGCGGTCAAGTCCGCGCTGAGCGTGGGGTCGGTGAGCTTCCCCTGGCCGGGTCTGGACATCGTCACGCCGTCGGGCGAGCCGCCGTCCGCCGCGACGTACGCCTTCAACTGGCTGCCGTCTGCCGGGACCCTGCTGCTGATCTCGGGCCTGATCACCATGGCCATCCTGCGGCTGTCGCCCCGCGAGGCACTGATGGCGTTCGGCAAGACCCTCGACCAGCTCAAGTGGGCGATCCTGACCGTCGCCGCGGTGCTCGCGCTGGCCTACGTCATGAACTTCTCCGGTCAGACGATCACGATCGGGCGGTGGATGGCCGGGACCGGCAGCTTCTTCGCCTTCCTGTCACCGGTGCTCGGCTGGCTGGGCGTCGCGGTCACCGGCTCCGACACGTCGTCCAACGCGCTGTTCGGCACCCTGCAGGTCGCCGCGGCCCAGCAGGCCGGGTTGAGCGAGGTGTTGCTCGCATCGGGCAACACGTCCGGTGGCGTGCTCGGCAAGATGATCTCCCCGCAGAACCTCGCGATCGCCGCGGCCGCCACCGGCCTCGTCGGTCGGGAGGGCGACCTGTTCCGCAAGGTCATCGGCTGGTCGCTCGGCTTCCTGCTGCTGATGTGCGTGCTCGTCTACCTGCAGTCCACGCCGGTGTTGTCCTGGATGCTGCCGTGAGTCCCGCGGAGGCGGCGTGAGCCCCGCCGACGTACTTCCTCCCGCGGAGGCGGCGTGAGCGAGGCCTGCCCGCGGATCGTGGTCGCCCCCGACAAGTTCAAGGGCAGCCTCTCCGCGACGCAGGCGGCACACGCCATCGCTCGCGGGCTGGCCCGCGGATGCCCGGGAGCGGAGCTCGTGGTGCTGCCCGTCGCCGACGGCGGGGAGGGCACCGTGGCCGCCGCCGTCGCCGCGGGCTACGAGCAGCGGCAGGTCGTGGTGGCCGGCCCGACCGGTGAACCGGTGGACGCGAGCTTCGCCGTGCTCGGGGACCGGGCCGTGATCGAGATGGCGGAGGCATCCGGGCTGCGCCGGCTGCCGGGTGAGCGGCCGGCACCGCTGGCCGCGTCGACGTTCGGCGCCGGCGAGCTCGTCCGCGCGGCCCTGGATGCCGGGGCCCGGCACGTCGTCCTGGGCGTCGGCGGCAGCGCGAGCACCGACGGCGGGGCCGGGATGGCGCAGGCGCTCGGGGCCCGACTGCTCGACGCCGCCGGGGAGGAGATCCCACCGGGCGGTGCCGGTCTGGCCGGTCTCGACCGGATCGACGCGACGGGTCTGGACCCGCGCCTGGCGGACACCGAGCTGGTGGTCGCGAGCGACGTGGACAACCCGCTGGTCGGGGCCCGGGGCGCGGCGGCGGTGTTCGGGCCGCAGAAGGGCGCGACCCCCGACGACGTCGCGGTGCTGGACGCCGCCCTCGCCCGCTACGCCGGCATCGTCGCGCGCGACCTCGGCGTGGATGTGGCGCAGCTGCCCGGCGCGGGAGCCGCGGGCGGTACCGGCGGCGGGGCCATCGCGTTCCTCGGCGCCCGCCTGACCTCGGGCATCGAGCTGGTGCTGGAGGTCGTGGGGTTCTCCAGCGCTCTCGAGGGCGCCGACCTGGTCGTCACCGGCGAGGGCTCGCTCGACGAGCAGAGCCTGTCGGGCAAGGCACCGGTCGGGGTGGCTCGCGCCGCGGCCCGGGCGGGTGTTCCCGTCGTCGCGCTGGTCGGGCGGCTGGAGGTCGGCCCCGAGCAGCTGCAGGGGGTCGGCATCGGCGAGGCCCACGCCCTGCTCGACATCGCGCCGGACGCCACCGTCGCCCAGCGCGACGCCGACCGGTTGCTGGGGCAGCTGGCCGAGCGGGTCGGTGCGGCTCAGGGCGTCACACCAGCTCACTGACCCCCGGCCTGCCTGGGGCGTGATCGCCGGTTGGGACGCTGGCCGGTGTGTGATCGCCGGTTGGGCACGCCGGCTGGTGCATGATCGCCCGCCGGGGACGCTGTGCCGTGACACGGGCGGTTGTGGGTCCCAGGCCGTCGATCATCCCGGCGTGTCTGGGTGTGATCGCCGGTTGGGGATGCTGGCCGGTGGCCGATCGCTGGTTGGGGACGCTGCTCTGGGGCGTGATCGCCGGCTGGGGGCGCTGGTCGGTGCGTGATCGCCGGTCGGGGACGTTGTGCCGTGCCACGGGCGGTTGGGGGTCCCGCACCGTCGATCACGGCCAGCCCATCCGACCCGGTCCACCCGGCCGCTGCCCCAGAACGTCCGTGCAGAGGCGGCCCAGAGTACATGACCAACCGTCTAGACGGTCGGTCGGGTATGCTGCCGTCATGGCCGTCCGCGACCGCGTGCTCGACGCCCTGCAGCAGCTCGTCCTGGCCGGCGACCCGGCCCCCGCCCTCGACGCCGTCGCCGCCGCGGCCGGGGTGAGCAAGGGTGGCCTGCTGCACCACTTCCCCGACCGCCAGGCGCTCAGCGACGGCCTCGTGCGCCGGGTGTTGGCCGAGACCGATGCGGCGATGACCGCGGCCGCCGAGCAGGGCACGGCCGCGGAGACGTGGCTGCGGCTCTCGGCGGACGACGGGAACGAACAGCAGGCGGCGCGCGCGCTGATCGCCCTGGTCCGGCTCACCGCGGGCGGGCGGCTCGGGCTGCCGCCGGAAGTGGCGAGCTCGATCCGGCGGTGGCAGGAGATGATCACGGCCGATGTCGGTGACCCGATGCGCGGCGAGCTCGTCCGTCTCGTCGGTGACGGCCTGTTCCTCGAGGCCTTGAGCGGCGATCCACCCGCGCCCGAACGGGTGGACGCAATGGTCGCGCACCTGCTGGACGAACGGTGACCGCGGGACTGCTCGTCGGGGTCGCCGGCCTGGCGCTGCTCGACGCGTTCAATCCGGCGACGATCGTGGCCGTCGCGCTCATCCTGCTGCTGCCCGGATCGCGCCGGACCCCGAAGGCGCTGGCGTTCGTCCTCGGCGCGTACCTCACGGTGCTCGTCCTCGGCGGCGTGCTGTATCTCGCCGCCGACGCCGCGTCGGTGGCCGGCGGACTCCTGTGGGTGCGCCGGATCGCCTTCGGGATGGCGGCGGTCGCGCTGGTGCTCGCGGCGCTCCGGAGGCTGCGGCCCTACCGCCGCCGGGCGATCGCGCTTCCCCGGTGGTTCTCGGTGGCCACCGCCCTGCCCCTCGGGGTGATCGTCACGGGTGCCGACCTGCCGAACGCCTTCCCCTACTTCATCGCCATCGAGCGGCTCGTCTCCGCCGGAGTGCCGTTCGGTGCCGGGCTGCTCGTCCTGGCCGGGTACGCGGTCGTCTACTGCCTGCCCTGCCTCGTGCTCCTCGTCGCGGGGGTCGGGTGGGGCCACCGCGTGCGCGGCCGGCTCGGCGGCCTCTACGCGCGATTCGGCGACGCCCAGGACGTGCCCCGCAGCGTGCCGGCCGCCGTCTGGCTCGCGGTGCTCGGCGTCGCCCTGGCGAGCGTGGCCGTCACCGCCTGACGCGCGCGCCCAGCCGGTGCAGCGCGAGGCCGCCACCGATCCCGGGCACCAGGGCCAGCAGCCGGGCGGATCGCGGCGCACCCGGCAGCAGCAGCGTCGACGCGATGACGACGAGGTAGGCCGTGCCGTGGACCGGTCCCGTGATCGACGTGACGGGGTCGAGGTGGACGGTGAACCGGTTGACGAGCAGCACCACCAGCGACAGGGCCTCGACGACGGCCCCGACCTGCAGCGCCCGCAACACGCTCACCGCACTCCCTCGCGGGCGCTCGGTCGACCCATCGGGAGTCGTCTCAGCGCGAGAGCGCTGTGACATGTTTCGCTCGCGAGCTCGCTCATACACCGGTCGTGGAGCCGGGACGGACGATCATCAGCACCACGACCACCGCCCAGGTCAGCGCGAAGATCCCGGAGGCCATGGACAGCCGCGCGGCGACCTTCGGCAGCGACGGCACCGCCGACCGGGGTTCCCCGCGCAGCACGTCCATGACGGCCGCCTGCCCGGGCAGGACGACCAGAGCCAGCAGCGCGGCCGCCCCGATCGTGAGGGCGAGGGACACCACCAGCCACGGGTCGGTGAGCACCCCGAGCTGGGCCCCGGTCGCGATGCCGAAGACCGGGACGCTCAGGCCGAGCACCGCGTAGACCCGGCTGATCCGGTGCAGCAGTTCCGACACGGCGACGGCGCGCTCGCCATCGCCGGCGAGAGCGAGCCTGGCGTAGCGGGGAAACAGGCTGGTGGCGACGGTGACGGGCCCGATGAAGATGATCGCGGCGAGCACGTGCACCGAGAGCAGCACTGCGGTCATGCCGGTCACTATAAGCCACACTGATACCCCACACGCGGCGTGGTGGTCGGCCGACCGCGAGGATCGCCGGATGGAGCAGGACAGGGCGCCGCTGATGGCATCCTCGGCCGTGCTGCTGCTGGTCGGTGCGGGCCGCCTGCTGCAGCGGCGCGTCGAGGAGGAGCTGGCGGGTCTCGGGCTGACGTTGCGCCACCTCGGCGCGCTCGGTCACCTCTCGCACCGGCCGGACCTGTCCTACAGCGATCTCGCCCGGCGGGCGGGCATCACGACGCAGAGCATGCACGCCACCGTCCGGGCGCTGGAGGACCTGGGCGCGGTGTCCCGGACGCTGGCCGGCCAGGGGCACCCGGCGCGGCTGGAGATCACCGACCGCGGCCGGGAGCTGCTCGAGGCGGTCCGGGCCACGGCGCAGCGCCTCGACCGGGAGCTGCTAGGCGGACTCACCGACGAGCAGCGCGACGCGCTCCGCGCCGCCCTCCGCACCGTCGCGACCCCGCCCGGCGTGCGCTGACGGCCGCAGAGGGCCGCCGCCCTGATGTGCGCGAGCGTGCCCCCGTCCGGGTCCGACCCGTCGGCCGGCTTACCCTCGGGCGCCATGACCGAGGACAGGGTTCGGGTGGCCGTCGTGTTCGGGGGGCGCAGCAGCGAGCACGCGATCTCCTGCGTGTCGGCCGGCAGCGTGTTGAGCCACCTCGACCGGGGGCGGTTCGACGTCGTGCCGGTCGGCATCACCCCGGCGGGCGGGTGGGTGCTCGGGACGGCCGACCCCCGCGAGCTGATGATCACCGACCGCGCCCTGCCGTCCGTCGACGCCGCGGCCACCGCCCTCGCCCTTCCCGGCGACCCGACCCGCGGCGGGCTCCTGGTGCTGGACCCGGACCGCGCCGGCGAGGTCCTCAGCGGGGTCGACGTGGTGTTCCCCGTGCTGCACGGCCCCTTCGGTGAGGACGGCACGCTCCAGGGGCTGCTGGAGATGGCCGGTGTGCCCTACGTCGGAGCCGGGGTGCTGGCCAGCGCGGCCGGGATGGACAAGGAGTTCGCCAAGAAGCTCCTCGCGGCCGACGGCCTGCCCGTCGGCGATCTGGTCGTCCTCCGGCCCGGCACCGCGACCCTGACCGACGCGCAGCGCGACCGGCTGGGCCTGCCGGTGTTCGTCAAACCCGCCCGGGCCGGATCGTCGGTCGGGATCACCCGCATCACGGACTGGGCCGCGCTCGACGCCGCCGTCGCCACCGCCCGGCAGTACGACCCGAAGGTGCTGGTGGAGGCGGCGGTCGTCGGGCGCGAGGTGGAGTGCGGCGTGCTGGAGTTCCCCGACGGGACGCTGCGCGCCAGCGTGCCCGCCGAGATCCGCATCGTCGGCACCGGCGCGGCCGGGGTGGTCCCCGAGTTCTACGACTTCGAGGCCAAGTACCTCGACGACGTGTGCGAGTTCGACATCCCGGCCAAGCTCGACGACGCGGTGTCCGAGCGGCTGCGCGACTTGGCCGTGGCCGCGTTCCGCGCGCTGGACGGCCAGGGTCTGGCGCGCGTGGACTTCTTCGTCGGCCCGGCCGGGGAGCTGACCGTGAACGAGGTGAACACGATGCCGGGGTTCACCCCGATCTCGATGTTCCCGCGCGCATGGGCGGTGACCGGCATCGACTTCCCGACGCTGCTCACCACCCTGGTGGAGACGGCCGTCGCACGCGGCACGGGCCTGCGCTGATCGGAGTCGCTGATCGGAGTCGATCAGGCGCCGGTGACCGTCTGCCAGATCAGGAACGCGTTCAGGCCGATGATCATCGCGGCGGCGAGCGCGGCCACGGCGGTGGTGAGCCGTCGGTTGACGAGCTCGGCCATCAGGTCCCGCCGCCGCGTCAGCAGCACCAGCGGTACCAGCGCGAAGGGGATCCCGAACGACAGCACGACCTGGGAGAACACCAGGGCGCGGGTCGGGTCGAGGCCGATGGCGAGCACGACGAGCGCCGGGGTGATGGTGAGCAGCCGGCGCACGAGCAGCGGGATGCTGCGCCGGATGAACCCCTGCATCACCACCTGTCCGGCGTAGGTCCCCACGCCGGACGAGGCGAAACCGGACGCCAGCAGCGCCAGGGCGAACATGAACGCGGCCGGCTGGTCGAGCACCCGCGCGAGCCCGGCGTACACCCCCTCCAGGGTGTCGGTGTCGGGCACGTCGGTGCCGAAGAACAGCGCCGCGGAGATCACCAGCATCGACGCGTTCACCAGGCCGGCGAGGCCCATCCCGATCAGGACGTCGGCCTGCTGGTGGCGGAACAGGAAACGCCGGTCGGCCACCGTCGTGGCGGGGATGCGGTTCTGGGTGAGCGCCGAGTGCAGGTAGATGACGTGCGGCATGACGGTGGCGCCGAGGATGCCGGTGGCCAGCAGCAGGCTCTCGGTGCCGTCGAAGCGGGGGATCAGGCCCGCCGCCAGGTCGGCACCGCCGATGTCGATGCGGAACACCGTCACCAGGAACCCGAGCAGGATCACCCCGAACAGCCCGGCGATCGCGAGCTCGAAGGGTCGGTAGCCGCGCCCCTGCAGAGCCAGCAGCAGGAATGCGACCACCCCCGTGATCACTCCACCGGTGAACAGCGGGATCCCGAACAGCAGGTTCAGCGCGATCGCACCGCCGATCACCTCGGCCAGGTCGGTGGCGATGGCCACCAGTTCGGCCTGCACCCACATCACCCGCGTCACCGGGCGGGGGAAGTTGTCGCGACACAGCTCCGGGAGGTTGCGTCCCGTGGCCAGACCGAGCTTCGCGGACAGCGTCTGGATCAGCATGGCGAGCAGGTTGGCCGCGACGATCACCCACAGCAGCAAGTATCCGAACTCGGCTCCTGCGGAGAAGTTGGTGGCGAAGTTGCCGGGATCGACATAGGCGATGGCAGCGACGAACGCCGGGCCGAAGAACAGCAGCCGGCCGCGTACCCGACCCTGCGCCCGGATCTCCGAGACGGTGGACGGCGGCTGGTCGCTGGTCGCTGTCACGACGCCGCCTCCGCGGGAAGAAGTACGTCGGCGGTCACTGGCTCTCCTCGTCGATCACATGGCCGTACACGACCCGGGTCAGCAGCCCACCCAGTGCCTGCCGCCGCCCGCCCACCCGGACCCAGCGGGGGCCGCCGAACGGCGCCTGTTCCTCGACCGTCAGCACCACACCCGGAACCACGCCGAGCTCACCGAGGTAGCGCAGGGCCGCACTGTCGCGGTCGGACACCCGCTCGACGCGGAAGCGGGCACCGGCCGGCACCACGTCGAGGGCCTCGCCCCAGTGCTCGTCGTGCGGACCGTCGCGGGGCGGGATCGGATCCCCGTGCGGGTCGTGGGTGGGGTGCCCGAGAGTGGCGTCGATCCGTTCCTCGAGCCGGTCGGTGAGGGCGTGCTCGAGCAGCTCGGCCTCGGCGTGCACCTCGTCCCACGGCACGTCGAGCACGCGGGCGAGGAACGTCTCGAGCAACCGGTGCCGCCGCACGACGCGCAATGCGGCGCGCTCCCCGGTCTCGGTCAGGTCGAACGACCGACTGTCCCGGCGGGTCAGCAGGTTCCCGTCCTCGAGCCGCTTGACCATGGCCGACACCGACGGCGAGGACACGCCGAGCTCGTGGGCCAAGTGCCCGGTGGTGACCGGCTCACCGCGGTGGACGAGATGGTAGATCGCCTTGAGGTAGTCCTCGGTAGCCCGGGACATCGTCACCACAACGACGGACTGTAGACGAGGCTAACGAGGGACGCTAGCGCGCGTCTCAGCGCACGGCGACCGGCACGGCCGGCAGCGCTTCACGGACGACGTCGGCCACCTGTTGCAGCGGCCCGCTACCGGCCCGCACCGGCGCGGTCAGCACCACGTACACCGGACGGTCGACGGTCACGTATGTGACGACGGTCGGGTCGGGCCCGCCGTCGTCGAGCGGGAGCCAGCGCACCCCGTTGACCTCGAGCAGGGCCGAGCTCGGCGTCAGCTCTGCCGGGCGCGGGAGTCCGCACCGCAGCACCGCGGGCCGCGGCACCGCCGCCCAGGCCCGCACGCCCGGCGGTGCGGGGTCGGCCAGCGGGCGTGGAGCGAGCGGACCGTCGGTCGCCGGCAGCTCCACGGGCAGCGCCGCCAGCAGCGCCCCGCACAGCGGGCCGGCGGCGTCCGGGGCGTCGACCGGCGGCCACCGCCAGCGGCCCCGTGACGGGGGTCGCGGGACCGTCGACCCCACGGACGCGGGCGGTGATCGCGATCGCAGCGACGGCCACCGCGAGCACCAGCGGCAGCGTGATCGCCACCAGCACCGGTAGCGACGGACGCCGAACCACGGGGCGGATCACCGTCCGGGAGGGCAGGTCAGGTGAGGTGGACCACCGGGCAGGTCAGCGTCCGGGTGATCCCTCCGACGCCCTGGACCTGGGCCACGACGAGCTGGCCGAGCTGGTCGACGTCGCCGGCCTCCGCCCGCACGATGACGTCGTACGGTCCGGTGACGTCCTCCGCGGAGATCACCCCGCCGATCGCGGAGATCTCCGCGGCCACGGCCGCAGCCTTGCCGACCTCCGTCTGGACGAGGATGTAAGCCTGCACCACGGCGTGCCCCTTCCACTTCGGCTCCCCGGCGGAGGAGAGTCGGGAAGGAACGTACCGGAGGTGGCCGCGTGCCCACATCGTCACCGCTCCCGGCGGCCGCGGCCGAGGCGAGCGACACCCTGGCCGACATCGGGGAGTTCGGCCTGATCTCTCGCGTGACCGCCGGCCGGGACCAGCCCGCGGGCACCCTGCTCGGGCCCGGCGACGACGCGGCGGTGGTCGCCGCGCCCGACGGTCGGGTGGTCGCGTGCACGGACGTGCTGGTCGAGGGCGTGCACTTCCGGCTCGACTGGTCCAGCCCCGAGCAGGTGGGCCGGAAGGCCGCGGCGGCGAACCTCGCGGACGTCGCGGCGATGGGCGCGGCACCCACGGCCCTGCTGGTGGGGCTCGCCTGCCCGGAGCGGACCCCGGTGGGCACCCTGGAGGAACTGGCCCTCGGGCTCTGGGCCGAGGCGGGGGTGGTGGGGGTCGGGGTGGTCGGTGGGGACGTGGCCTCCTCGCCGACTCTGGTGCTGTCGGTCACCGCGCTCGGGTCGCTGGCGGGTCGCGCGCCGGTGACCCGTTCCGGGGCGCGGCCCGGCGACGTCGTCGCGCTGTGCGGGCGGATCGGATGGGCCGCGGCCGGCCTGGCCGTGCTGGCTCGCGGGTTCCGGTCCCCGGTGGCGGTGGTCGGGGCCCACCGGGTGCCGGAACCGCCCTACGCGGCTGGTCCGCAGGCCGCGCTGGCCGGCGCCACCGCCATGATCGACGTCTCCGACGGGCTGCTCGCCGACCTCGGCCACGTCGCCCGCGGGTCCGGCGTGGTGATCGACGTGCACGGTGGCGCCCTCGAGGTGCCGGACCGCCTGGTGGACGTCGCCGCGGCCCTGGGCGCGGACCCGCTGCACTGGATGCTCACCGGCGGGGAGGACCACGCGCTCGCGGCGACGTTCCCGGGCCCGCCGCCCGAGGGATGGACACCCATCGGTGTCGTCCGGGAGGGGGAGCCGGAGGTTCTCCTGGACGGGCGCCCCTACACCGCCGGCCCGGGCGGTTGGGACCACTTCGCCCGGCCCTAGGTGCGCGACGCACCATGGAGGTGCAGATCGCGGAGCAGCGCGATCTCGGCGCCGTGGTGGATGGCCTCCCGGTTGATGTGCAGGACGAGCTCGGCCATCGGGTGCTCGGCGAACGGCCCCTCGGCCGGCCCGGCCGGGCGAGCCAGCCCCGCCGCATCGAGGCCGCGTACCCCGGCGATCCACGCGTCGTGCACCTCGTCGAGCTGCGCCAGCGCCTCGGCGGCGGTGCCGGCGTAGGAGAAGTCGTGGTAGTCGACCGGTGGGCCACCGAAGTGGCCCGCCACCCGGGCGCCGAACACGCCGACGACGACGTGCGCGAGCCGCCACGCGATGGTGGTGATCGGGGGTGGATCGGGTTCGGGGAACGCGAAGTCGATCGTGAACGCACCCCGGCCGGCCTGCACCGGAGCCGTGGACGTGCCCCGCGGGCGCACGTTCCAGGCGCCCGGCACGGGTTCCCAGAAGTACTCGGCGTCGGTCAGCCCGTCGAGCCGCGGACGGAGCTGCGCCCGCCAGTGCCACTCCAACTGCTCGACGAGCTGATCGGTCCAATCGATGTCCATGCCCGGACCGTAGGACCCACCCCCGACACTCCGTCGGCCCCGGCCGGGATCGGTGACGGGCGGACCCGTGAGCGTTGCCGCGGCAATGCTCATGTGTCCGTGGACGTCGTGCCGTGAAGGTGTTGAGCGGCCCGTCCTCGGATCCAGCCCACTGATCGTCGTTTCGGGACGAGAGGGCGTGCGTGGCACGGTCCCTCGTCCCGGGCCGTCGATCATGAGTTGGTCGCCGTGCCCGATCGGGCTCATGGTCGCCGTTCCGGGACGGTTGGGCGTGCGTGGCGCGGTTCGACGTCCCGATCCGTCGATCACGGTTGGGGAACAGCACACAGCGGCAAGGCTCGTGCGGCAGCCCGGCACCGGTCGGATCAGGTCAGCGGCACCGGTACCCCGCGGATCGAGGCGTCGAGCAGCTGCACCGGGTGCAGCAGCGGGATGCCTGGCCCGGGCCCGTCGGCGAGGTGCTTGCCGATCTGCAGCAGGCAGCCGGGGTTGGCGGTGACGATCATGTCCGGCTGCACCGACCGCACGTTGGCGGCCTTGCGGGCCCCCAGCTCCGCCGCCGCTTCCGGAGCGACCAGGTTGTAGATCCCCGCCGAGCCGCAGCACAGCTCGGCCTCCGGCAGGTCGACCAGCTCCAGCTCGGGGATGGACCGCAGCACCGCGCGGGGTTGGGCCCTGACCTTCTGCGCGTGCCCGAGGTGGCACGCGTCGTGGTAGGCCACCGTGGCGCGCACCGGATGGCGCGGGGCCTGCGGTTCGCCCGCGGCGAGCACCTCGTGCACGTCGCGCACCCGGGCGCTGAACGCCGCGGCCCGGTCCTTCCAGGCGGGGTCGTCGGACAGGAGGTGGCCGTACTCCTTCATCGACGAGCCGCAGCCGGCGACGTTGGTGACCACGTGGTCCACGTCGAGGGTCTCGAACACCCCGATCTCGTGCCGGGCCCTCGCGAGCGCGGAATCCTCACGGCCCGCGTGCAGCTCCAGGGCTCCGCAGCACCGCTGGTCGCGCGGCACGAGCACGTCGTAGCCCTCGGCCGCGAGCACCCGGACCGTCGCGAGGTTGACGCGGTGGAAGAACACGTCCTGCACGCAGCCCGACAGCAGCGCCATCCGTCCCCGCCGGCGGCCGACGGCCGGCGTGTAGACGGGCAACCGGGCGAACGCCTCGCGCACGGACACCGGGGGCAGCAGCGACTCCACCGCCGCGAGCCGGCCGGGCAGCTTCCCGGCGAGCGTCCTGATCGCCGGCACCCGACGGAGCTGCTGGTAGACCGCTCCCGGCAACGCCGCGGCCCGCAGCCGGCGCGGGTACGGGAAGAGCGCGAAGATCGCGTTGCGGAACAGCCGGTCGGACGGGGCCCGCTCGACGTTGCGCTCGACCTGCGGCCGGACCGACTCCAGGAGCCGGTCGTACTGCACGCCCGAGGGGCACGCCGTCACGCAGGCCATACAGCCCAGGCAGGCGTCGATGTGCTCGGTGAAGGGGCCGTCGAGCGCGATCTCGCCCTTGTGCGCGAGGTCCATGAGGTAGATCCGGCCGCGCGGGGAGTCCATCTCCTCGCCCCAGAGCTGGTAGGTGGGGCAGGTCGGCAGGCAGAAGCCGCAGTGCACGCAGTCGTCGAGCAGCTCCCGCGCCGGCGGGCGGTGCGCGTCGAAGCTGCTGGGCGCGGTCGACGGATGGCTGGTCTCGGCCGAGCCGGCGGGAGTGGTCACACGCTCACATCCAGGGGGTGAATCGGCCAGGGCCGAAGCGGCCGTCGGGGTCGAGCTCGGACTTGAGGGCCCGCAGAACGGGAAGCGCCGACGGGGCGGGACCCCAGGCCGGCACGTCGGCCCCCGCCGGTCGGGACCGCACCATCGAGGTCCCGCCGGCGGCGTGCACGGCGGCGTGGGCGTCGGCGACGGCGGCCGTGGGCAGGCAGACGGTGGCGACGCCGGTGCCCAACCCGGCGGCGACGGCGGACGCGGGCAGCGCATCGAGCAGGCCGGGCAGCGCGCTCGGTTTCAGGCCGACGCGCAGCACGGCGACGTCGCCGGTACCCCGCACGATCCCGGCGTGCTCCTGCCACGGATCCCCCGCGGCGGCCTCCCGCGCCTCCCCGCCGAGCACCTCGCGCAGGCGCCGCGCCCGCCGGGGCAGGGCGTCCTCGGTGCCCTCGACCCGCACCAGGAGCGTGCCGTCGCCGGCGCTGATCCACTCCAGGGCGGCGGGCTCGAACGGTCCACCCAGCACCCGGGTGGCGTGCTCGGCGGCCTCGACCAGCGGGCACGGCAGCGCCAGGGTCGTGGTGCTGCGGGGCACCGGGTGCAGCCGGAGCACCACCTCGACGAGCACGGCGAGGGTGCCGTGGGAGCCGTGCACGAGCTTGGCGAGGTCGTAGCCGGCCACGTTCTTGATCACATGACCGCCGCTGCGGGCGACGGTCCCGTCCGCGAGGACGAGCGTCGTGCCGATGACGAGGTCCCGCAGCGAGCCGAACACCAGGGCGGCGGGACCCGCGTCGGCCGTGGCGACCAGCCCGCCGACCGTGGCGCCGTCGGCCACCCGCGCGGCGTCGAACGAGACGTGCTGCCCGTGGGATGCGAGCTCCTCGTGCAGCGCCCGCAGCGGGGTGCCGGCGCGCACCGACACGGTCATGTCCCCGGGGTTGTGGGCGATTACGCCCGTCAGGCCGGTCGTCTCGAGCACGGCGTCAACGGGATCGAGCGCGCCCGCCCAGTCGGCGGCGGTGCCGGCCCCGGCGATCGCGAGGCGGCCCGGGGTGTCGAGCACCGCGTCGCGGACGGACCGCAGATCGGTGGGCCGCAGCGTGGTGGGGGTGGACGTACTCATAACCGCTCGATCACCCCCGCCTCCTCCAGCGGATGCGCCCGGTACCGGCCCGGCCGCTCACCGCACAGCCGCGGGGTGGGCAGCACCTTGCCCGGGTTGCACAGGTACTCGGGATCGAAGGCGTCGCGGACCCGCCGCATCACCGCCAGGTCGTCCTCGCCGAACATCTTCGGCATCGAGCAGGCCTTGTCGGTGCCGATGCCGTGCTCGCCCGACAACGACCCGCCCATCTCCACGCACAGCTCGGCGATCTCGCCGGAGAGCTTCTCGGCGCGCTCGGTCTCGCCCGCGGCCGCGCTGTAGAGCACCAGCGGGTGCAGGTTGCCGTCCCCGGCGTGGAAGACGTTCGCCACCCGGATGCCCGCCTCGTCGCCCATGCCGGCGATCCGGTCGAGCACCTCGGCGAGCCGCGTGCGCGGCACGACGCCGTCCTGCACGAAGTAGTCGGGGGAGATGCGCCCGACGGCGGCGAAGGCCGCCTTGCGACCCCGCCAGATGGCCGCCCGCTCCTCGGGCGAGCCCGCGATGTGCAGCCGCGTGCAGCCGTGCTCGTCACAGATCGCCTTGACCTGCTCGAACTGGACGTCGCACTCCTCGACCGGCCCGTCGAGCTCCACCACCAGCGCCGCGGGGACGCCCACCGTGTAGCCGGCGTGCACCGCCTCCTCGGCAGCCTCGATCGCGAGCGTGTCCATCATCTCGACGGCGGCCGGCACGATCCCGGCCGCGACGATGTCGGAGACGACGTCGCCCGCGGCCTTGACCGACGGGAAGTCCGCCAGCAGGGTGCGGACCGACTCGGGGGTGCGCAGCAGCCGCACGGTGATCGACGTCGTGATGCCCAGCGTGCCCTCGGAGCCGAGAAACACCCCGCGCAGGTCCGGCCCGGCCTGCTCGCCGCTGTCGGTGCCGAGCGTGACGCTCGACCCGTCGGGCAGCACGACCTCGGCCCGGAGCACGTGGTTGGTGGTGAAGCCGTACTTGAGGCAGTGCGCGCCGCCGGAGTTCTCCGCCACGTTGCCGCCGATGGTGCAGACCTGCTGGCTGGACGGGTCGGGCGCGTAGTAGAGGCCGTGCGGCGCGGCGGCTGCGGTGATCTCCAGGTTCGTGACGCCGGGCTCCACCACGGCGCGGCGGTTGACCGGGTCCACCTCCAGCACCCGCTTGAGCCGCGCCAGGCTGATCACCACCCCGTCGGCCACGGGCAACGCGCCGCCGGACAGCCCGGTGCCGGCACCGCGGGCCACGAACGGCACGCGGAGCTCGGCGCACACCCGCACCGCCGCGGCCACCTGCGCGGCGTCGCGGGGGAGGAGCACCAGCTCCGGCGTCACCCGGTAGCCCGTGAGCCCGTCGCACTCGTACGACCGGCAGCGCACCGGATCGCTGATGACGTCCTTCGGGTCGAGCGCACGCTCGAACGCTGTGCGGACCCCTGCATCCAGTGCCACGGCACCCTCCCCGGTCAACCGGACGAAAGTAACCCGCGCACCCCGCGGGCGCCCCGGCCGAACGGGCGAAGTCGCTCGTCGGAGCGAAGTCGATGGGACGGCTCACGACACGCGGGATGTCGGAGGCGGGCGGGCACTGCGAGTGTTGGAGCCGGCACGGCCAGCCGGGGGGCTTCCGGGGTGGTACACACCGGTCGGTGACAGACGAGGCGAGGACGGTGGAGACGGTGACCACGGATCTGCAGATCGACCCCGCGCTGGGCGCGTTCGTGTCCGACGAGCTGCTGGCCGGGCTGGACCTGAGCCCCGAGTGGTTCTGGTCGACGTGCGCCGCGCTGCAGGAACGGTTCGCGAGCCGGATCGCCGAGCTGCTCGCCCGCCGCGTCGAGTTCCAGGAGCAGATCGACGCGTGGCACCGCGATCACGGCGCGGGCGACGCCGCGGCCTACGAGGAGTTCCTCACGGGGATCGGGTACCTGGTGCCCGCGGTCGAGCCGGCCGTGCGGGTGTCGCGGGTCGATCCCGAGATCGCCGACGTCCCCGGGCCGCAGCTCGTCGTGCCCTCCACCGTCCCCCGCTACGCGCTCAATGCGGCCAACGCCCGCTGGGGCTCGTTGTTCGACGCGCTCTACGGCACCGATGCGCTCGCGCTCGACGACATCGAACCCGGTTACGAGCTCGCACCCGGCTACGACGAGCGCCGCGGCGCCCAGGTGATCGCGGAGGCCGACCGGCTGCTCGACGACCTGTTCCCGCTCGCGAACGGGAGCCACGCCGACGCCACCGCCTATCGCGTGGACGGCGGCGCGCTGGTCGTCGACACCGGGGACGGCAGCACCGGGCTCGCCGACCCCGCGCAGTTCGCCGGGCACCGCGCCGGTGCCGACGGCGGCGGGGGCTCGGCGGGCGCGGTGGAGGCGGTCCTGCTGCACCGCCACGGGTTGCACGTCGAGCTGACCATCGATCCCGAGCACCGCGTCGGGAGCCAGCACCACGCCCACGTCGCCGACGTCGCGCTGGAGTCCGCGATCACCACGATCGTCGATCTCGAGGACTCGGTGGCCACCGTCGACGGGCCCGACAAGGCCGAGGCGTACCGCACCTGGCTCGGACTGATGACCGGTGAGCTGACCGCGACGTTCGAGAAGGGCGGCGAGACCGTCGAGCGCCGGGTGAACGGCGACCGGCACTACACCGCGCCCGACGGCTCCGACCTGACGCTGCACGGGCGCTCGCTGCTGCTCGTGCGCAACTGCGGGCACCACATGACCACCAACGCCGTGCGCACCGCCGCGGGCGAGGAGATCGCCGAGGGGGTCCTCGACGCCCTGGTCACCGCCACCGCGGCCCTGCACGACCTGCGCGGGCTCGGCCGCCATGCGAACTCGCGCGCGGGCAGCGTGTACATCGTCAAGCCCAAGCAGCACGGCCCCGACGAGGTCGCGCTCACCGTCGAGCTGTTCGCTGCGGTCGAGGAGGCCCTCGGCCTGGAACCGACCACCCTCAAGATCGGGATCATGGACGAGGAGAAGCGCACGTCGCTGACCCTCGAGACGTGCATCGCGCGGGCGCAGGACCGGGTGATGTTCGTGAACACCGGCTTCCTGGACCGCACCGGCGACGAGATCCACACCGACTTCGAGGCCGGCCCGGTGGTCCGCAAGGACGACATGAAGTCCACCCCGTGGCTGCTCGGCTACGAGGACCGCAACGTCGACGTCGCCCTGCGCGCCGGCTTCCCCGAGCAGGCGCAGGTCGGCAAGGGCATGTGGGCCAAGCCGGCGGCGATGGCCGAGATGCTGGCCACGAAGGGCGCCCAGCCCGAGGCCGGCGCCAACTGCGCGTGGGTGCCCTCGCCCACCGCCGCGACGCTGCACGCCCTGCACTACCTGCACACCGACGTGCACGCCCGGCAGCAGGAGCTGGCCGGCCGCACCACGGACCGTCGCCTGCTGCTCGAGGTGCCGGTGCTCGCCGGCGAGCTCTCCGACGACGAGAAGCGCCACGAGCTGGAGACCAACGCGCAGTCGATCCTCGGCTACGTCGTGCGCTGGGTCGGGATGGGCATCGGCTGCTCGACGGTCCCTGACCTCGGCGGCGTCGGCCTGATGGAGGACCGGGCCACGTTGCGGATCTCCAGCCAGCTGATCGCCAACTGGCTGCACCACGGGCTCGTCGACGAGGCGCAGGTGCGCGAGACCTTCGCCCGCATGGCCGTGCTCGTCGACGAGCAGAACGCCGGCGAGCCGGGGTACCGGCCGATGGCGAAGGACCTCGAGGGCAGCGAGTCGTTCCAGGCCGCGCTGGACCTCGTGTTCACCGGCCGGGCCGAGCCGAACGGGTACACCGAGCGGGCCTTGACGACATGGCGGCAGCGGGCGAAGAGCGGCTGACCGCATCCCTCCCCGTCGGGCCTCGCGGTCGCTCCGGCGCGCCCCTGCCTCTGCACCGGTCCTCACCCCAGCGTTCGGCCGCGCGGCCCCGGCCGCCGACGGCGTAGCAGTCGCTACATGGGTGGAGGGTCATGGACACGCAGGTCGAGGTGGACACCCGGGTGGGGCCGGTCCCGGTCCGGATGACCGGCACGGGGCCGCCCGTGCTGGCGGTGCACGGCCTCCTGCTCGACGGTCGGTTGTGGGACGGCGTGGCGGCGCTGCTCGCCCCGCACGCGCGCGTGATCCGACCCGACCTGCCGCTCGGCGCGCACCGTCGCGCCGTGCCCGACCGGTCGCGCCTCACCGCGCCCGACCTCGCCGGAGCGCTCGTCGACATCCTCGACGGGCTGGAGGTGGACACGGCCGTCCTGCTCGGCAACGACTCCGGCGGCGCGCTGGCGCAGATCGCGGCGGCCGCCCACCCGGAGCGGGTGAGTGCACTGGTGCTCGCGGGCTGCGACGCGTTCGAGCACTTCCCACCACCGCTGCTGCGACCCCTCCTGTCGCTCGCTGGTGTGCCGGGCGGGACGGGCCTGATGCTGCGGGTGTTCGGCGTTCCCGCCCTGCTCGCCGACCCCGTCCGGCTGAACACGTTCTCCACGCGCGGCCTCGGCCGGCCCCTGGTGTGCGACCTGCTGGGTCCGGCCCGCACGGACCCCGCCGTCCGCGCCGACCTGACCGCGTTCATGCGGAGCATCCGCCCGGCGCAGCTGCTCGCCGCCACCGACGGGCTCCGCGGCATCGCCGGGCGCGCCGCGGTGGTGTGGGGCCGGCGGGACCGGATCTTCCCCGCGCGCGACGCCGAGCGTCTCGCTGCCCTGCTCGGCACCACCGTCACCTGGCTCGACGATGCCCTGACCTTCGTCCCCGTCGACCGTCCGGACGCGGTGGCCGATGCGGTCACGGCACTGCTGCCGACCGCCGGACCCCCACCCACGGCGCCCGGCCGGGAGCGACCGGCGACCTAGAGTCGCGGGCGCCGACGCACTCGCTCCCGGGGAGGCGCAGTCATGACCGTGCTGGTGTGCCGTGCCGTCCCCTTCGACCACCCCGACGCCGTCCGGTTGATCGCCGCGCTCCAGGAGGTCTACCGGGAGCGGTACGGCGACGGGGACGCCACGCCCGGTCGACGCCCGGCAGTTCGCGCCGCCGGCGGGCTACTTCGTGATCGGTTACGACGGGACCGAGGCCGTCGCGTGCGGCGGGTGGCGGGCCCGTCGCAGCGGGGACGATCCGGCGCTGCGCGACGGTGACGCCGAGATCAAGCGGATGTACGTCGCCCCGGCGCACCGAGGCCGGGGCATCGCCCGCGCGCTGCTCGCCGAGCTGGAGCGCGCGGCGGTGGCGGCGGGCTGCCGGCGTGCCGTGCTGGAGACCGGCACCCGCCAGCCCGAGGCCATCGCCCTGTACCTGAGCGAGGGCTACGCGCCGATGGCGAAGTTCGGGACGTACCGCGACGAGCCCGGCAGCCGGTGCTTCGCCAAGTCCCTCGGCCGCGGCGCCGTGGCCGATGCTTGTGGATCAGCAGGTCGACGGGTTGTATGAGCGCGACCTCGCAGCGTCGCGATGAGGGAGCCCCCGATGGACCGTGTGACCCGCCGCGCCGGGGCCGCCCTCGGCCTCGCGGCCGTGCTCGTCCTGTCGGCCTGTTCCGGGGGCGGCGAGGGCGGCGGTGACCCGAAGCGCATCACCGTGTGGACCGGGGACACGCTTCCGGACCGGGTGGCGGCCACCCAGGCGATCATCACGGAGTTCACGGCGAAGACCGGGATCGCGGTCGAGCTGGTCGGGGTCGACGAGGACCAGTTCAACCAGACCCTGACGTCGGCCGCGGCCGCGGGTGAGCTCCCGGACGTGATCGGCTCGCAGCCGCTGGCGTCCGTCCGCACGCTCGCCATCAACGACCTGGTCGACATCGCGGCCACGACCGCCGTCGTCGAGGCGCTGAACGCCGAGACCTTCGACCAGCGGGCGCTGGAGCTCACCCGCAACGGCGACGCGCAGCTCGCGGTGCCCAGCGACGCGTGGTCGCAGCTCCTCTACTACCGGCGCGACCTGTTCGACGCGGCCGGCCTGCCCGCCCCGACCAGCTACGAGTCCGTCCTCAACGCCGCCCGCACGCTCAACCGCCCGGGTCTGGCCGGCTTCGTGGGCGCCACGGCCGCGGGCGACGCGTTCACCCAGCAGACCTTCGAGCAGGTCGCGCTGGCCAACGGGTGCCAGCTCGTCGACCAGGCCGGGGCGATCACGATCGCCAGCCCGCCGTGCGTGGACGCGTTCGCCTTCTACCGCGACCTCATCGCGGACTACTCCGTGCCGGGGGCCCAGGACGTCGACTCGGTGCGGGCCACCTACTTCGCCGGCCAGGCCGCGATGGCCATCTGGTCGACGTTCCTGCTCGACGAGATGGCCGGGCTGCGCCTGGACGCACTGCCCAGCTGCCCGGAGTGCACCGGGGACCCGATGTTCCTGGCCAAGAACACCGGGATCGCCCCCGCCCTGCAGGGCCCCGAGGGCACGGAGCCGGCGCAGTTCGGCGAGGTGAGCTCCTGGGCGATCCCGGTGGAGTCGTCGGCCGAGTCGGCGAAGCAGTTCGTGCAGTACATGCTCAGCGACGGCTACGTGCCGTGGCTGGCCATCGCGCCCGAGGGCAAGTACCCGTCCCGCAAGGGGCCCACGCCCGGGAGCACCGAGTACGTCGACACCTGGGAGACCCTTCCGGTGGGCGTCGACTCCGAGGCTCCGCTGGCGCAGGTCTACCCGCCCGAGGTGCTCGAGGCGCTGCAGGCCGGGCCGGACGCCTTCACCCGGTGGGGGATCACGCAGGGCCAGGGCGACCTCGTCGGAGCCTCCCTCGGGGAGCTCCCAGTGCCGGCCGCCGTCGCCGCGGTCACCGGCGGCGGGGTCGATCCGCAGGCGGCCGCGGACCAGGCTGCCGCGGCGCTGACGACGATCCAGGACTCGCTGCGGTGAGCGAGGCGACGAGCGAACCATCGACACAGAGCGAGGCCACCAGCCAACCCTCGACTCGGCGCGAGGCCACGGCGCAGCCGGCCGGAGCCGCGCCCGCGCCACCGCGCTCCGGACCGTCCCACCGGGCACCGGATCCCGACCACGGCGCCGGCAGCCGGGGGACGCTGCGTCGCGCCGAGGCCCGCGCCGGGCTGGCCCTGATCTCGCCCACGTTGATCATCGTGCTGGTGATGGTGGTCCTCCCGATCCTGTGGACCGTGCTACTGGCCTTCCAGCAGCTGCGACTGCTCAACCTGCGCACGACCGGCTTGTTCGGCCGGTTCACCGTCGACAACTTCGCCGACGTCTTCGGCTCGTCGAGCTTCTGGGGGGCGCTGGGCACGACCCTGGTCTACTCGGTGCTGGGCACCGGGCTCGCGATCGGCGTCGGGCTGGTCGCGGCGCTCGCGCTGCGCCGGCCCTTCCGCGGCCGCGGCCTGATCCGCGCGGCGATGCTCCTGCCCTACGTCGCCCCGATCGTGGCCGTGACGTTCGCCTGGAAGACCATGCTCAACCCCCAGTACGGCGTGGTGAACTACTGGGGCACCCGGTTGCTGGGCTGGGACGAGCCGATCGCCTTCCTGAGCCAGCAGAGCAGCCCGGTCTCGGTGTTCGGGCTGGAGTTCGGTGTTCCCACGGCCCTGCTCACGGTGATCGCCTTCGAGGCGTGGCGCTCGTTCCCGTTCGCGTTCCTGTTCCTCACCGCGCGGCTGCAGGCCGTGCCGGCCACGCTGGAGGAGGCCGCCCGGATGGACGGCGCCACCGCGTCGCAGCGGTTCCGGTTCGTGCTCCTCCCGCAGCTGCTGCCGACGATCGCCGTGCTGGCGGTGCTCCGGTTCATCTGGACGTTCAACAGCTTCGACGACATCTACCTGCTCACCGGGGGCGGTGCCGGCACCGAGGTGATCAGCGTCTCGGTGTTCAACTCGCTCACCGCGCGCGGGGACATCGGGGGCGCGGCCGCGCAGGCCCTGGTGCTGGCCGCGATCCTGGCCGTGTTCGTCGGGCTCTACCTGTGGCGCCTGGCCCCCCGTGAGGAGCAGTCCTGATGGCCGGCACCGAGGTCGGTCCGCCCCGGGCCGCAGCAGCCGAGCCGCGCGCCACCGGCGACGAGACCCGGCGGTGGAGCCGCGACGCCGTGGAGACCCGGGTGTTCGCGGTGCTGCGCGTCGTCGTGATCGTCGCGCTCCTGCTCATGACGCTCTTCCCGTTCTACTACACGATCCTGCTGTCGCTGCGGCCGCTCGACCGGGTCCTCCAGGACCCCGGCGCGCTCGTCCTGACCGAGGTCGATCTCGGCAGCTACGCGAGCGCGCTCACCCCGTCCGGGTCGGGCGGGCAGGGCTTCCTGCTGTTCATGACCAACAGTGCGATCGTCGCGCTGGGCACCGTCGCCCTGACCCTGCTGGTCGCCCTGCCCGGTGCGTACGCCGTGAGCCGGCTGCGGTTCTTCGGCCACCGCCAGATCAGCGTGCTGTTCCTCGCGGTCTACCTCTTCCCGGCCATCCTGCTCGCTGTCCCGCTGTTCGTGTTGTTCACGCGGATCGGCCTCCGCGGCTCGCTGGTCGGCCTGCTGATCGTCTACGTGTCCCAGATCGTGGCCGTCTCGATCTACATGCTGCGCAACTACTTCGACACCGTCCCGGTGAGCCTGGAGGAGGCCGCGGCGATCGACGGGTGCAGCCGGCTGGGGATCATGCGCCGGGTCAGCCTGCCGCTGGCCATGCCGGCGATCGTGGCCAACGCCCTGTTCATCTTCATGCTCGCCTGGAACGAGTTCCTGTTCGCGCTGCTGTTCCTGGTGGAGGAGCGCGACCGCTGGACGGTGTCGTTGGGGATCTCCCAGCTGGCCGGCAGCATCGAGGTGCCCGACACCGTCCTGATGGCGGGCTCGGTGATCGTCACACTGCCGATCATCATCCTGTTCTTCGCCAGCGAGCGACTGCTCACCGATGGGCTCACGGCGGGCGCCGAGAAGGGCTGAGCCGTCCGCGACCGGATCTCGAGCGGGCGACGATCCACAACGAGGGGCTAGCGAGACGGGGCGCCGTCGGCGATGATCGTCCGGACGCGACGACGCGAGGGGGGAGAGCATGGCTCTTCTGGCCACGGCTGCGGTGGATGTGCGGCTGGACACCACGTTCATCGACTTCGTGTTCGTCGCGATCTACTTCGTACTGGCCCTGGGCATCGGCGTGGTGGCCCGTCGCTCCGTCAGCTCGAGCCTGGACTTCCTGCTCTCCGGCCGGTCACTGCCGGCGTGGGTGACGGGACTGGCGTTCATCTCGGCCAACCTCGGCGCGATCGAACTGATCGGGATGACCGCGAACGGAGCCCAGTACGGCGTCCCGACGGTCCACTACTACTGGGTCGGTGCCATCCCGGCGATGGTCTTCCTGGGCATCGTGATGATGCCGTTCTACTACGGCAGCAAGGCGCGCAGTGTCCCGGAGTTCCTCCTCAAGCGGTTCAACGCCACCACGCAACGGGTCAACGCCCTGACCTTCGCACTCGCGCAGGTCCTGATCGCTGGGGTCAACCTGTTCGCGCTCGGACTCGTGCTGGAAGCGCTCGTGGGTTGGTCGTTGGCGGTGGCGATCCCCGTGGCCGCCGTCGTCGTTCTCAGCTACACGTTCCTCGGCGGGCTGTCCGCGGCGATCTACAACGAGGTGCTGCAGTTCTTCGTCATCCTCGCCCTGCTCGTCCCGTTGACGGTGGCCGGGCTGGCCCGCGTCGGAGGGTGGAACGGGCTGGTGGAGCGGGTCACTGCCGGTCCGGGCGGAGCCGAGCAGCTCTCCGCGTGGCCGGGCACCGGGCTCACCGAGATCGAGAACCCGTTCCTCTCGGTGGTCGGCATCGTGTTCGGACTGGGCTTCGTCCTCTCCTTCGGCTACTGGACGACGAACTTCGCCGAGGTGCAGCGCTGCCTGTCGGCCAAGAGCATGTCGGCGGCGCGGCGCACCCCGATCATCGGGGCCTACCCCAAGGCGTTGATCCCGCTGGTCATCGTGGTGCCGGGCATCATCGCCGCGGTGCTGGTGCCGCAGCTGGCCGAGCTGAAGGCCAACCCCGACGCCGACACCGGCGTCACCTACAACAACGCTCTGTCCCTGCTGATGAACGAGGTGCTGCCCAACGGGGTGCTCGGGGTGGCGCTGGCCGGCCTGCTCGCGGCGTTCATGGCCGGCATGGCGGCGAACGTCAGCTCGCTGAACACCGTGTTCACTTACGACCTCTGGCAGGACTGGATCCGGCCCGGTCGCGACGACGCGTACTACCTGCGGGTCGGGCGAACCGTCACGGTGGTCGGGTGCCTGCTCGCCATCGGCACCGCGTTCGTCGCCGGCAGCTACTCGAACCTCATGGACTACATCCAGGCGCTGTTCAGCTTCTTCAACGCGCCGCTCTTCGCGATCTTCATCCTCGGCCTGTTCTGGAAGCGGATGACCGGGACCGGGGGCTGGACCGGCCTGGTCGCCGGCACCATCGCGGCGGTCGCCGTCGACGTCCTGGTGCGCACCGGGGTGCTCGAGCTGTCCTCGCAGGCCGGCAGCTTCGTCGGGGCCAGCGCGGCCTTCGTCGTCGGCATCGCGGTCGGCTTCGGCGTGTCCCTGGTGACCACGCCCAAGCCGGACGCCGAGCTGGTCGGTCTGGTCTGGTCGCTGACGTCCAAGGAGGAACGGAGCCACACCGCGACCGGCGACGACGCCGGGTGGTACCGCTCGCCGGTGCTGCTCGGTGCCGGGGTGCTGGTGCTGACCGCCGTCCTCTACCTGCTCGTACCCTGAGCCCCCGGCCGGAAGGAGTTGTGATGGTGGACGAGCCCGAGGCGGCCTCCTACAAGGCCACCAGCACCGCGGCGACCCTGTTCGACCTGCGCACGGTGATCGCCCTGCTGTTCGTGATCTACGGGGTCATGCTGACGCTGCTGGGGCTCTTCGGTGATGACCCGGCGGAGCTGGCCAAGGCCGGCGGCATCGACATCAACCTGTGGACGGGCATCGGCATGCTCGTGATCGCGGGCTTCTTCGGGCTCTGGCTGCGGCTGAGCCCCGCGGTGACGGCTTCGGCGCCGGCGGACCCGAACCCGGACACGGACTCGGACCCGGTGCCGCCGAGCCGGGGAGGACACTGAGGTCCGGAGAGGTCACTGAGGTCCGGGGACGCGACTGAGGTCCGGGGAGGCGCCTTCCTCCCAGGCGCGGCGACGCTGCGCCGCGACCTCGCGCCAGACCGGTGCCCGGGCGAGGTCGACGACGGTGACGACGACCGCGATCACGACGAGCACCGAGACACCGGCGACCAGCAGCACCATCACGGGGACCACGACCTGTCACCCCTTCCATCCGCGAGCGTCGAACGATCTCGACTCTGCGCGCGGCGGCGGGCACGGTCGCCGTCGATGGACGAGCGGGAGCAGGTACTTCTCCACACGAAGGGCGCACACGCTGCGGCCGCACCACACACGTCGGAACGCAGGTGCGGCGGCCACAGCACGTGCGTGGTGGTCAGCGCCTGTCGGAGGGGAGCCGGGGGTTGAACACCGTCAGCGTCCAGCTGTCGAGGCGGCGCAGGGCACGGCGGAGTCGGGGGGACGAGGTCCGGGAGCGGTTTTGAAGGGTCACACCCCGTACAGCGCGTCGATCTTCTGGATCGTTCCAGTAGCGACGGTGAGGCGAGTCACGCGGCCTCGAGGACCGGGTCGGGGCGGGGCCCGTAGGCTCTCCGGCCGTGCCCGTCTACACCCTCGGCGACGTCGAACCCGAGATCCATCCCGACGCCCACGTCCACCCGGACGCCGTGGTGATCCAGCGCGGCGAGCAGGTTCGCGCCCAGCTGCGCCGTCTGGCGGGCTGACGGGTGGCCAAGCCGCTGACGGAGATCGTCGAGGCGGGGTGGGCGACCGCGCTCGACCCCGTCGCCCCGACGATCGCCGCGATGGGGGAGTTCCTGCGCGCCGAGCTCGCGGCGGGGCGCCGCTACCTGCCCGCCGGGGCCCACGTCCTGCGGGCGTTCACCCGGCCGTTCGACGCGGTGCGGGTGCTGGTGGTCGGCCAGGACCCGTACCCGACGCCGGGGCACGCGATCGGGCTCTCGTTCTCGGTCTCATCGCAGACGCGTCCGCTGCCGCGATCGCTGGCCAACATCTTCCGGGAGTACTCCGACGACCTCGGCCACCCCGCACCGTCCAGCGGTGACCTCAGCCCGTGGGCCGACCAGGGGGTGCTGCTGCTCAACAGGGTGCTCACCGTGGAGCCCGGCAACCCGGGCTCGCACCGCGACAAGGGCTGGGAGGAGGTGACCGCGCAGGCGATCCGCGCGCTGGTCGACCGGGACGGCGCGCCGCTCGTCGCGGTCCTATGGGGCCGGGACGCCCGCAATCTCGCTCCGCTGCTGGTCGACGTGCCGCTGGTGGAGTCGGCGCACCCGAGTCCGATGTCGGCCGACCGCGGCTTCTTCGGCTCCCGCCCGTTCAGCCGGGTCAACGCGTTGCTCGAGGAGCTCGGCGGGGACCCGGTGGACTGGAAGCTGCCGTGTACCGCAGGGCTGCGCTCAGGCGCGCGTGATCGCCGTGGGACGCGGGCCGCGGGTGATCGTCGTGGGACGCGGGCAGGCGGGTGATCCCCGGTGGGACGGGGCACCGCGTCAGATGCGGGCCGCGCTGCCTCCCCGCGCCGCTCAGGCGCGCGTGATCTTGCCCGCCTTGAGGCACGACGTGCACGCATTGACCCGACGAGTGGTGCCCCCGCCCGCACTGGTCCGGACGGTCTGGATGTTGGGGTTCCACCGGCGGTGGGTGCGGCGGTGCGAGTGCGAGACGGACATGCCGAAGCCCGGACCCTTGCCGCAGACGTCGCAGACGGCAGCCACGTCGAACACTCCTCGGGTAGTCGAGACGAGCAGATGACCGGCCGGGCGGGCCCGGTCGCGATCACCCAGGGTACCTGCGGCACCGGACCCGGGGCACACCCCCCGGTCGCTACCCTTTCTGCGTGCCCCCGGTCCTCGACTCCGCACTGCTCACCGGGTGGGCGCGGGCCGCGACCGAGGCGCTGGAGCGGCACCGGGCGGAGATCGACCGCATCAACGTGTTCCCGGTTCCGGACGGCGACACGGGCACCAATCTGCTCCTGACGATGCGGTCCGCGGTCGACGCGGTTCGCCGGGTGCTGCGCGACGGCGGTGACGGGCCGGGCAGCGGCGCGGCCGCGGTCGCCGGGGCGCTGGCCCGTGGCGCCCTGGTGGGCGCGCGCGGGAACTCCGGGGTGATCCTCTCCCAGGTCCTGCGCGGTGTCGCCGAGGCCGTCGCGGCCGTGGCCGGGCCGTCACCGGCAGGGGGCGTCCTCGCCGACGCCCTCGGTCGCGCCGACCGGCTCGCCACCGCCGCCGTCTCGCGGCCCCGGCAGGGCACCGTGCTCTCGGTGCTGGCCGCGGCGGCCGGGGCGGCCGTCGCGGCGGGGTCCGACCGGCTCGACGTCGTCGCGGTCGCGGCCGCCGAGGCGGCAGGTGCCGCGCTGCGGGCGACCACGGGGCAGCTGCCGGAGCTGGCCAGGGCCGGGGTCGTCGACGCCGGCGGGCTCGGCCTCTACCTGGTGCTCGACGCGCTCGCCGGCCTGGCCAGCGGGCGGGTGGGCGGCGGGGAAGTGCCGGCGTCGGACGGTTCGGTGCGGACGGCGGTGCGGGAACGCGGCGTGCTGACGGCGGCGCGGGAGTGCGGCTCGGACGCCCACGAGTACGAGGTGATGTACCTGCTCGAGGAGGTCGGGCCGATAGACTCCGAGGTCGGCGCCGCCGAGCGGATCGACGCGCTGCGCGCCGAGCTCGACGCCGTCGGCGACTCGGTGGCGCTCGTCGGCGACGGGGCCGGGCGGTGGAACGTCCACGTGCACTGCACCGACATCGGAGCGGCGATCGAGGCCGGGCTGGCCGCGGGCCGCCCGCACCGGATCACGGTGATCCGGTTCGCCGACCACGTCGACGCCCACCCCGGCGCCGATCGGTTCGTCCGACCCCGTGCGGTGCTGCTGGTCGCGGGCGGGGACGTCGCGGAGCTGGCCCGGTCCGCGGGGGCCGAGGTGCTGGAGCGCCGGACCGGCCGACCCGTCGAGGAGCCCGACCTCCGGGCCGCGCTGGCCGGCGCGCGCGCCCGGCACGTGGTGCTGCTACCCGACGCCACCGAGCTCACCGCCGCCGCCGAACGGGCGGCCGCCGCCGCCCGCCGGGACGGGCAGGAGGTGCTGGTCGTGCCGACGGCGTCGGTGCTGCAGGGGCTGGCGGCGCTCGCGGTGCACGACCCCGGCCGGCGGCCCGCCGAGGACGTCGTCGCGATGGCCGAGGCGGCCGCAGCCACCCGCACCGGCGGTCTGGTCGTGGCCGAGAGCGAGGCGTTGACGTGGGCGGGCCGGTGCGAGCCGGGCGACGTGCTGGGGCTCTCCGACGGTGAGGTCGTCCTGATCGCCCCCGACCTGGCTGTCGGGGCGCTGTGGTTGGCTCATCGCATGCTCACCGCGGGTGGGGAGATCGTCACGGCGCTGCTGGGGGAGGGGGTCGACACCACCCTCGGCGAGGGGCTCGCGGCCGACCTGCACCGCACCCATCCGGAGGTCGACGTCGTGGTCCACCGCGGTGGCCCCGGCGAGTTCCCGATCGTGTTGGGGGTCGAGTGAACGAGGTCGACCTGCGCACGCCGCTGCTCCCGGTGCTCGGGAAGAAGTCCACCACCCTGCTGGCCACCCAGCTGGAGCTGCACACCGTCGGGGATCTGGTGCGCCACTACCCGCGGCGCTACGTCGACCGTGGTGCGCTCACGGACATCGCCGGGCTGACGGTCGGCGAGCACGCCACGGTGGTGGCGGAGGTGGAGTCGACCACGCTGCGGGAGATGCGCTACCGGAGGGGCACGCTGCTCTCCGTCGTCATCAGGGACGGTCACGGCACCCGGCTGGACTGCACCTTCTTCCACGGCCACAAGCTCAAGGGCGTCATCACGCCGGGGCGGCGCGCGCTGTTCGCCGGCCGGGTGAGCGTGTTCAAGGGGAGCCGCCAGCTCACCCATCCGCAGTTCGAGCCGCTCGAGGACGAGGACGAGATCCGCCCGTTCATCTCCGTCTACCCGGCCACCGGCAAGATCAGTTCGTGGGAGGTCGCGCGCTGTGTCCGCCAGGTCCTCGACGTGCTCGACGATCCCACCGATCCGCTGCCCGTCGAGCTGCGGCGGCGCGAGGGGCTCGCCGAGCTGGGCCGCGCGCTGCGGCGCATCCACGTGCCGGAGTCCGAGTCCGACTTCCGGGCCGCCCGCAACCGCCTGGTGTGGGACGAGGCGATGGGCGTCCAGCTCGCGCTGGCGTTGCGCCGCCAGGCCACCGTGTCGCGACCGGCACCGCCGTGCCCACCCCGGCCCGGCGGACTGCTCGACGCGTTCGACGCTCGGTTGCCGTTCACGCTCACCGCCGGTCAGCTCGAGGTCGGGGCGGAGGTGTCCGCCGACCTGGCGCGCGAACACCCGATGAACCGGCTGGTGCAGGGCGACGTCGGTGCCGGCAAGACGATCATCGCGCTGCGGGCGATGCTCCAGGTCGTCGACGGCGGCCGGCAGGCCGCGATGCTGGCCCCCACCGAGGTCCTCGCGGCGCAGCACGCCCGTTCCCTGCGGGCCCTGCTCGGCCCGCTCGGGCAGGCGGGGGAGCTGGGGGCGGCCGAGCAGGCCACCCGGGTCACGCTGCTCACCGGCTCGCTCGGCACGGCCGCCCGCCGCCGGGCGTTGCTGGACACGCAGTCGGGAGAGGCCGGGATCGTGGTCGGCACCCACGCGCTGATCCAGGAGCACGTCGGGTTCGCCGACCTCGGTCTGGTGGTGGTCGACGAGCAGCACCGCTTCGGGGTCGAGCAGCGCGACGCCCTGCGCGGCCGCGGTGAGCTCGCCCCGCACATGCTGGTGATGACGGCCACGCCCATCCCGCGCACCGTGGCCATGACGGTGTACGGCGACCTGGAGATCTCGGCGCTGCGGGAGCTGCCCGGCGGTCGATCGCCGATCGCCACCACCGTCGTTCCGCTCGCCGAGAAGCCGGGCTGGTTCGAGCGGGTGTGGCGGCGGGTCCGCGAGGAGGTCGCCGCCGGGCACCAGTGCTACGTCGTCCTCCCCCGGATCGGCGGCGACGCCGCGCCGCAGCGGCGGCGGCAGGAGGCCCTCGACGACGAGCCGCTCGATCCGGAGACCCCGACGGCACCGACCCCGAGGCCGAGGACGCCCGCCGCCCACCGCTGGCGGTGCTCGACGTCGCACCGCGGTTGGCGGAGGGCGCCCTCGCGGGCCTGCGGCTGGGGATCCTGCACGGCCGGCTCCCGCCCGACGAGAAGGACGCGGTGATGCGGGCCTACGAGGCGGGCGAGATCGACGTGCTGCTCACCACCACGGTGGTCGAGGTCGGCGTGGACGTGCCCAACGCCACCGGCATGGTGATCCTCGACGCCGATCGCTTCGGCCTCTCCCAGCTCCACCAGCTGCGCGGGCGGGTGGGCCGCGGGTCCGCGCCGGGGATCTGCCTGCTGGTCACCGAGATGCCCGCGGCCAGCCCGGCCAGGGAGCGGCTCGACGCCATCGCCGGCACCACCGACGGGTTCGAGCTCGCCCGCCTCGACCTCGAGCTGCGCCGGGAGGGCGACGTGCTCGGCGCGGTGCAATCCGGCCGCCGATCGGGCCTGCAGCTGCTCTCGCTGCTGCGCCACGAGGAGATCATCGCCAAGGCGCAGGCCTACGCGACCGACATCGTGGCCGCCGACCCCGGCCTGCGCGAGCACCCCGGCCTCGCGGCCCTGGTCGGAGAGACGGTGGGTGACGAGGAGCGCGCGGCGTACCTCGACAAGGTCTGACCGCCCGCGGGGCCGGTGATCGTTGCGCTTCGACCGGACGGTGATCGTCGGTTCGGGACCAGCAACCGCGCCTCATCCAGCCGACGGTCCCGCGCCGCCGATCATGGGGTACGGCCAGCGGAGTGCCACTCGGGGCGCTGGGCTCAGGCGGGCAGGGCACCCCGCGCCGCAACGTCCAGCGCGGTTCGGGCCGGGAGCGGTACCTGGATCACCCCGGCCCGATCGAGCCGGGAGAGCTCGGAGCGGGCTCGGGCGTAGGCAGCGAGCCGCTCGGGGTCGCTGTCGGAGTCGCGGGCCGTGGTCAGCAGCTTGATCACCCGCTCGACGGTGCCGCGCTCGGCCGGGGAGAGCCCGGACAGGCGGATCCGGTCGGCAGCGTCGCACGCGGCGCGCCACGCCCGTGCGGCCCGGTCGGCGGCCGCCACGAACGCGCCGCTGTGCCCACCACCCGGGAACAGGTCGGTCTCCAGCGCCTGGGCCTCCGCGAACGCGTCGACGAAACGGCCGGTGCTGGCCACCGAGACGTCGGCCAGCGCCGGTCGGCGCAGCACCTGCATCGGATCGCACTCGAACGCGGCGTACTCGGCGCGCAGCGCGTGGAACCGCTCGCGAGCACGCGACCACACCAGGTCGGGACGCGGCGGGGCGGCCGGCCGCGCCGGCAGTGGTGCGGTGCCCGCGGCACCTCCGCGGCGCAGGGCGTCACGGTGCCGGCGCCTGCGGACCGCGACGAACGCCGCGGTGCCCAGGACCGCCAACGGGAACGCGTGCACCAGCACCAGGACCCCCAGCACCACCAGGAAGAGCGCCGCCATCGCCATCGCGGCGACGACGGCCGACGCCATCGGGATGGTGAGCAGCAGCAGCCAGGGCGAGCGGTGGCGGTGGCGCATCGACCAGTGGGCGTGCTCGCGCCGCATGCGGGAGGCCTCGCGCAGGCGACGACCCTCCGCGAAGGCCGCCGAATGTCCGGTCCGGACAGGTGGCATGGCCCGCACCCCTCTTCCTGCGCATGGGCCCGCGTGGCCCCGATCGGGTGACGCCCCTCCTTGGTACCGCAA
Organism: uncultured Actinomycetota bacterium; assembly: GCA_963711715.1. Lineage (GTDB taxonomy): Bacteria > Actinomycetota > Actinomycetes > Mycobacteriales > Pseudonocardiaceae > Pseudonocardia. The sequence continues at coordinate 1,522,512 of CAVQFJ010000009.1, read as the reverse complement.
GCGTGGCGCATTTCGCACGGGTCCGATCGAGTGCCTGGCGGTACCGTCACACCACCCGACGATCACCGCCACGCGCGGACGACCACCCGAGAGGAGCCTGCGGTGTTCCGCAAGCTGCTGGTCGCGAACCGTGGGGAGATCGCGATCCGCGCCTTCCGCGCGGCCTACGAGCTCGGCGTCTCGACCGTCGCGGTGTTCCCCTACGAGGACCGCAACTCCCTGCACCGCGCGAAGGCGGACGAGTCCTACCAGATCGGTGAGCCGGGCCACCCGGTCCGCGCCTACCTCTCGGTCGCCGAGGTCATCGCGGCAGCGCGCCGCGCCGGGGCGGACGCCGTCTACCCCGGGTACGGGTTCCTGTCCGAGAACCCCGACCTCGCCGAGGCGTGCGCGGACGCTGGCATCACGTTCGTCGGCCCGCCGGCCGGCGTCCTGCACCTGACGGGCAACAAGGCGCGCGCGGTCGCGGCCGCCCGGCAGGCGGGCGTGGCGGTCCTGCACTCGTCGGAGCCCTCCGACGACCTCGACACACTGGTCGCGGCCGCGGACGACATCGGCTTCCCGATCTTCGTCAAGGCCGTGGCCGGCGGGGGCGGGCGCGGCATGCGGCGCGTCCATGAGCGCGGCGAGCTGACCGAGGCCGTCGAGGCCGCGATGCGCGAGGCGGAGTCGGCCTTCGGCGACGCTACCGTCTTCCTCGAGCAGGCCGTGGTGAACCCTCGGCACATCGAGGTGCAGATCCTCGCCGACGCGGCCGGCGGGGTGGCGCACCTCTACGAGCGCGACTGCTCGGTGCAGCGCCGACACCAGAAGGTCATCGAGATCGCTCCGGCCCCGAACCTCGACCCGGAGCTGCGCGACCGCATCTGCGCCGACGCCGTCGCCTTCGCCGCGCCACATCGGCTACGTCAACGCCGGCACGGTCGAGTTCCTCCTCGACGAGCGCGGCCACCACGTCTTCATCGAGATGAACCCGCGCATCCAGGTCGAGCACACGGTCACCGAGCAGGTGACCGACCGCGACCTGGTGATCGCACAGCTCCGCATCGCGGCCGGCGCACGCTGCCGGAGCTGCACCTGACCCAGGACGAGGTGACGCTGAACGGATCCGCCCTGCAGTGCCGGGTGACCACCGAGGACCCGTCCAACGGCTTCCGCCCCGACACCGGGACGATCAGCGCGTACCGCTCACCGGGCGGACCCGGCGTCCGGCTCGACGGCGGCACCACCCACTCGGGCGCGGAGGTCAGCGCGCACTTCGACTCCATGCTGGTCAAGCTCACCTGCTACGGACACGACTTCCCCAACGCGGTGCGTCGCGCCCGCCGGGCGATCGCGGAGTTCCGCATCCGCGGCGTGTCGACCAACCTGCCGTTCCTGGCCGCCGTGCTCTCCGACCCCGACTTCCAGGCCGGGCGGGTGACCACGAGCTTCATCGACGAGCGCCCGGAGCTGATGCACGCCCGCCAGCCGGCCGACCGCGGCTCGCGCCTGCTCAGCTACCTCGCCGACGTCACCGTCAACCAGCCGCACGGGCCGCGGCCGGCGGTGGCCGAGCCGGTGGACAAGCTGCCGCGCTGCGACCTCTCGGTCCCCGCACCGGACGGCTCGCGCCAGCTGCTGCGCGACCTGGGGCCCGAGCGCTTCGCGGCCCGGCTGCGGGCGCAGGAGTCCGTCGCGGTCACCGACACGACGTTCCGCGACGCCCACCAGTCCCTGCTGGCCACCCGGGTGCGCACGCGGGACCTGCTCGCCGTGGCCCCGTACGTGGCCCGGACGGCCCCGCAGCTGCTCAGTCCTGGAGTGCTGGGGCGGCGCGACCTTCGACGTCGCGCTGCGGTTCCTCGCCGAGGACCCGTGGGCCCGGCTCGCGGCGCTGAGCGAGGCCGTGCCCAACATCTGCACCCAGATGCTGCTGCGCGGGCGCAACACGGTGGGCTACACGCCGTACCCGACGGCCGTGACCGACGCGTTCGTCGAGGAGGCGGCGCGCACCGGGATGGACATCTTCCGGATCTTCGACGCGCTCAACGACGTCGCGCAGATGCGCCCGGCGATCGACGCGGTGCGCGCCACCGACACCGCGGTCGCCGAGGTGGCGCTGTGCTACACGGGCGATCTGTCCGATCCGGCCGAGAGCCTCTACACCCTGGACTACTACCTCCGGCTCGCCGAGCAGATCGTCGAGGCCGGCGCGCACGTGCTCGCGATCAAGGACATGGCCGGCCTGCTGCGCCCACCCGCGGCCCGCGCGCTGGTGACGGCGCTGCGGGAGAGGTTCGACCTCCCGGTGCACCTGCACACCCACGACACGCCGGGCGGCCAGCTCGCCACCCTCGTCGCGGCGATCGACGCCGGTGTGGACGCGGTCGACGCCGCGGTCGCGTCCATGGCCGGGACGACGTCGCAGCCGGCGCTGTCCGCGCTGGTCGCCGCGACCGACCACACCCCGCGCACCACCGGGCTGGACCTGGAGGCCGTGTCCGACCTCGAGCCGTACTGGGAGGCCGTGCGGAAGGTGTACGCGCCGTTCGAGTCGGGGCTGGCGTCGCCCACGGGGCGGGTCTACCACCACGAGATCCCCGGCGGGCAGCTGTCGAACCTGCGCCAGCAGGCGATCGCGCTCGGCCTCGGCGACCGCTTCGAGCTGATCGAGGACTTCTACGCCGCCGCCGACCGCATGCTGGGTCGACTGGTCAAGGTGACCCCGTCGTCCAAGGTGGTGGGCGACCTCGCGCTGCACCTCGTCGGGGCCGGGGTGGAGCCGAAGGACTTCGAGGCCGCGCCCGGCGACTTCGACGTGCCCGACTCCGTGATCGGGTTCCTGCGCGGTGAGCTGGGCGATCCCCCGGGAGGCTGGCCCGAGCCGTTCCGGACCCGGGCGCTGGAGGGCAGGCCGGTGCAGAAGGAGGGCCCGGAGCTCTCGATCGCCGACCGCCGGGGGCTGCGCGACGACCGGCGCACCACCTTGAACCGGCTGCTGTTCCCCGCACCCGCCAAGGAGTACGCGGAGCACCTGGAGGCCCACGGCAACACCTCGGTGCTGTCGACGAAGGACCACCTGTACGGGCTGGAGCCCGAGATCGAGCACACCGTCGAGCTGGAGCCGGGGGTGACCCTGCTCATCGGGCTCGAGGCGATCTCGGAGGCCGACGAGCGCGGCTTCCGCACCGTGCTGGCCACGCTGAACGGCCAGATGCGGCCGGTGTCGGTCCGCGACGCGTCGATCGCGACCACCGTGAAGGCCGCGGAGAAGGCCGACCGGTCGAACCCGCACCACGTCGCGGCGCCGTTCGCGGGGGTGGTGACACTGCAGGTCGGCGAGGGGGACACCGTCGAACCCGGCCAGACGGTGGCCACGATCGAGGCGATGAAGATGGAGGCGTCGATCACGGCCCACGAGGGCGGCACGATCGCCCGGCTCGCGATCGGTGAGGTCCAGCAGGTGGAGGGCGGCGACCTGCTCCTGGAGCTCGGGTGAGTGCGTGACCCGGATCGTCGCGGGCGTCGTCGGCGGCCGGCGGCTCGCGGTGCCGCCGACGGGCACCCGCCCCACATCGGACCGGGTGCGCGAGGCGCTGTTCTCGGCACTGGAGAGCGACCCCGGGCTCGACGGTGCGAACGTGCTCGACCTGTGCGCCGGCTCGGGAGCGCTCGGCCTGGAGGCGCTGTCGCGGGGGGCGGCACACGCCCTGCTGGTGGAGTCGGACCGCCGCGCGGCCGCGGTGCTGCGCCGCAACGTCGCCGACCTCGGCCTGCCGGGCGCGGTCGTCACGGCGCTGCCGGCCGCCGCCGTGCTGGCCGCACCGGCCGACCGTGCCTACGACGTGGTGCTCGTCGACCCGCCCTACGACGTGGCGGACCGCGAGGTCGCCGGCTGGTTGACCACCGCGGAGGCCCGCGGCTGGCTGGCGGAGAACGCCACGGTGGTGGTGGAGCGCTCGGCCCGCGGCGGGTCCTTCCCGTGGCCGGGGACGCTGCGGGCGGTCCGGGAGCGCCGCTACGGCGACACCGCGGTGCACGTCGGGCGGCGCGAGGAGGACCGGGCGAACGGGTCAGCCGGACGAGAGTGTCCCGACTGTTACCGTCCCGGCCCATGAGGCGTGCCGTCTGCCCCGGGTCCTTCGACCCTCCGACGAACGGCCACCTCGACGTCATCGGGCGCGCCTCGTCGCTGTTCGACGCGATCGTCGTCGCGGTGCTGGTGAACAAGGGCAAGAAGGGCCTGTTCACCGTGGACGAGCGGATCGAGATGCTCACCGAGATCGCCGCGCCGTACCCGAACGTGAGCGTCGGCTCGTTCGACGGCCTGCTGGTCGACTACTGCCGCGAGCACGACATCCGGGCGATCGTCAAGGGCCTGCGTGCGGTCACCGACTTCGACTACGAGCTGCAGATGGCGCAGATGAACCAGCGGCTGTCGGCGGTGGACACGCTGTTCATGTCGACGAGCCCGGAGTACAGCTTCGTGTCCAGCTCGCTGGTCAAGGAGGTGGCGACCTTCGGCGGCGACGTCGCCCACCTGCTGCCAGCGTCCGTGCACCGCCGGCTGCTGGACCGCATCGCCGAGCGCGCCTGACCGGTCCGCCTCGACACGCCGCGCGTCGATGGCCGAGGACGCGGTGCCGCGGTGCGAGGATGCCCGGGTGTACCGGGTCTTCGAATCGCTCGACGCGCTGGTCACGGTGGTCGAGGAGGCGCGGGGCGTCCCGATGACCTCGAACTGCGTGGTCCCCCGCGGTGACGTGCTCGACCTGCTCGACGACGTCCGCGAGGCGCTGCCGGGCGAGCTCGACGACGCCCAGGACGTCCTCGACCGCCGTGACGAGCTGGTGGACGATGCGGCGCAGGAGGCCGAGCAGACGCGGTCGAACGCGAAGTCCGACGCCGAGCAGGAGCTGGCCGATGCCCGGGAGCGGGCCGAACGCACGGTCACCGAGGCCCGGACGGAGGCCGAGCGGCTGCTGGCGCAGGCCCGCAACGAGGCGGAGCGGTCCCTCGCCGAGGGGCGGCGCCAGCACACCGAGCTGACCGACCGCGCCCAGTTCGAGGCCGACCGGCTCACCAGGGCGGGCCGGAGCGCGCACGACCGGGACATCGCGGCCGGGCAGGCCGAGCAGGCCCGACTGGTGTCGCAGGCCGAGGTCGTCCGCGCGGCGCACGCCGAGGCCGCGCGCATCGTCGACGACGCCGACACCGAGGCCGACCGGCTGCGCCGCGAGTGCGACGGCTACGTCGACGGCAAGCTCTCGGAGTTCGAGGAGGCGCTGACCCAGGCTCTGCGCACCGTCACGCGCGGGCGCAGCCAGCTCCTGCGCGGCGGCCCGCACGACGGCGTGTCGGCCGGGGCGGGGTTGAGCGGGGCGGGGCGCAACGGCCGTTCGGGCACCGGGATGGATCTCGTCGACTGATCCGGCCGGTCGATCCGGCGCCGGGTCCGCGGCGCCGCCACGCGCCGTGACGGGCCTACCCTGGAACCCGTGAGGACGCACCACCCGAGCCGCAGCCACCCCGACCCGTCGAGCCCGTGGGTGATCTCCACCCGCGAGCTCGGCAGGCGTCCGGGCAGCATGCGCACCTACTCCCGCACGATCCCCGCGCCCGCGAGCCCGGCCGCGCTCGGCCTCGAGACGATCGCGGTGCCGGGCGCCGCGCCCGTGGAGCTCGACGTCCGCCTCGAGTCGGTGACCGAGGGCGTCTACGTCTCGGGCACCGTGCGGGCGCCGCTGACCGGGGAGTGCGCGCGCTGCCTCGACGAGCTGACCGACGACCTGGTCATCGACCTCGGCGAGCTCTTCGCCTACCCGGACAGCGTCACCGACGAGACCACCGAGGCCGACGAGCTGCCGCGCGTCGTCGAGGAGTACGTCGACCTGGAGCAGACCGTCCGTGACGCGGTGGTCCTCGCCCTGCCGCTCGCCCCGCTGTGCCGTGCGGACTGCCCCGGGCTGTGCCCGGACTGCGGGGAGCGGTGGGCCGACCTGGCGCCCGACCACGGGCATGAGACACTGGACCCACGCTGGGCGGCTCTGCGTGAGCGCCTGTCCGCCGACTGACCGGTACCGGTCGTCACCAACGAGCTGTGCTAGGAGATCTGACGTGGCCGTCCCGAAGCGCCGGATGTCGCGGTCGAACACGCGCTCGCGCCGGGCGCAGTGGAAGGCCACTGCTCCCACCCTCGTCGCCTGCTCGAACCGAGCCTGCCGCGCCACCAAGCCACCGCACGTGGCCTGCCCGACCTGTGGGACCTACGACGGCCGCCAGGTCGTCAGCCCGGCCTGACCGCCGGGAGCGCGATGCGCGAGCGAGAGCTGCGGCGGATCGCGGCTGACCGCGGACCACTGCTCGCGTCCCTCGGCGTCCGGATCGACGACGACCTCCTCACGCTCGCGCTGACCCACCGGTCCTACGCGTACGAGAACGGGGGCCTGCCGACCAACGAGCGGCTGGAGTTCCTCGGCGACTCCGTGCTCGGGATCGTGGTCACCGAACGCCTCTACCGCGACCACCCGGACCTGCCCGAAGGGCAGCTCGCCAAGCTGCGGGCGAGTGTCGTCAACATGCACGCCCTCGCGGGCGTGGCGGCCACCCTCGGCGATGTCGGGCTCGGGGCGTACCTGCACCTCGGTCGCGGGGAGGAGATGACCGGTGGGCGGACCAAGGCCAGCATCCTGGCCGACGCCACCGAGGCCCTGATCGGCGCGGTGTACCTGGAGCACGGCCTGCCGGTGGCCCGCGAGCTCGTGCACCGGTTGTTCGATGCCCTGCTGCGGGACGCCCCGCTGCTCGGCGCCGGGCTGGACTGGAAGACGAGCCTGCAGGAGCTCACGGCGGCGGGCGACCTCGGCGTGCCGGAGTACCGGATCGCCGAGCAGGGCCCGGACCACCTCAAGATGTTCACGGCCACGGCTGTGGTCCGCGGCCGGGAGCTCGGCACGGGGGAAGGGCGCACGAAGAAGGAGGCCGAGCAGAAGGCGGCCGAGCTCGCCTGGCGCACCCTCACCGCCGAAGCCGCGTCGGGCAGCACCGCGGCGGCGCCGCGGCCCGCGTCGTCCTGAGGTCGCCGTGCCCGAGCTCCCCGAGGTCGAGGTCGTCCGGCGCGGCCTCGCCGACCACGTCCTGGGCCGCACGATCGCCGCGGTCGAGGTCGGACATCCCCGCGCGGTCCGGCGACATCCCGCCGGCGGGACCGATTTCGTGGCCCGGGTGACAGGGCGCACCGTCTACGGCGTCCGCCGGCGCGGCAAGTACCTGTGGCTCGACCTCGACGGTGCCGGGGGACGGGCGGCGACCGAGGGGGACGACGCCGTTCTCGCCCACCTCGGGATGAGCGGCCAGATGCTGGTCGCCGACACCCGGCGCCCGGACGAGAAGCACCTGCGTGTCCGCTTCCGCTTCACCGACGGCGGTCCGGAGCTGCGGTTCGTCGACCAGCGCACCTTCGGCGGGCTCTCGGCGCACCCGCTCGTGGCCGCGGCCGGCGGCGGGCTGCTCCCCGTACCCGTCGCGCACATCGCCCGCGACCCGCTGGACCCGGCGTTCGACCTCGACGCCGCGGTCGCGGGCATGCGCCGGCGCCGCACGGGGCTCAAGCGCGCCCTGCTCGACCAGACCGTCGTGTCCGGCATCGGCAACATCTACGCCGACGAGGCGCTCTGGCGGGCCCGGCTGCACGGGGCGCGGCCCACCGCGACCCTCACCCGCCGGCAGGGCCGCGACGTGCTCGCGGCGGCGACCGAGGTGATGGCCGAGGCGCTCGCGGCCGGCGGCACGTCGTTCGACCGCCTGTACGTGAACGTCAACGGGGCGTCGGGCTACTTCGACCGCTCGCTGAACGTCTACGGCCGCGCCGACCGGGCCTGTCGCCGCTGCGGCACGCCGGTCCGGCGCGAGGCGTTCATGAACCGCAGTTCCTTCAGCTGCCCCCGCTGCCAGCCGAGGCCGCGCCACCCGCATCCCTGAGCGGTCAGAGCCAGCCGCGGCGCTTGAAGATCGCGTACAGACCGACGCCGAGCAGCACCATCAGGACGAGCGCGAACGGGTAGCCCGCCGCCCACTTCAGCTCGGGCATGACCTCGAAGTTCATGCCGTAGATCGACGCGATCAGGGTGGGGGCGAAGAGGATCGCCGCCCAGGACGAGATGCGCTTGACCTGCTCGTTCTGGTCGTAGCTCGCCTCGCTGAGCCGGGTGATCTCGGTGTTCTGCCGCTGCGCGACGAGCGCGGCGTTCACCTGCAGGATGTTGGTCAGCAGCTGGCGGAAGCCCTCGATGCGCTCCATCACGCGGGTGGCGTGGTCGGCGACGTCGCGCAGGGCCCGGCGCAGCTCGAGGTCCGACTCGCCGGCGGCCTCCTTGAGGCGTTCCCGCAGCTCGACGAAGAGCTCCTGCAGCGGCTCGACGGCGCGCTGGAACTCGATCACCTCGCGGGTGAGGGTGTAGATGCGCTTCGACACCGCCGGGTCGCCGTCGAAGACCTGCACCTCGATCTCGTCGATGTCGTCCTGGAGGCCGTCGAGCACCGGCGCGTAGTCGTCGACCACCTTGTCCAGCACGGCGTAGAGCACCGCGTACGGCCCGTTGTCGAGCAGGTCCGGGTCGTCCTCCAGCCGGTGGCGGACCTCGCGAAGGTCCGGTTCCTCGGCGTGCCGCACGGTGATCACGAAGTCGGGTCCGAGGAACAGGTGCACCTCGCCGATCTCGACGACCTCGACCTGGTCGACGTAACGGACCGGGCGGAGCACCACGAACAGCACGTCGCCGTAGCGCTCCAGCTTGGGCCGCTGGTGGCCACGCACGGTGTCCTCCACGGCCAGGCCGTGCAGGTCGAACTCCTTGGCGACCGCCTCGATCTCCGTCTTCGACGGGCGCAGCAGGCCGATCCAGCAGAAGCTGTGGCCCTCGTCCGGACACTGCTTGAGCTCGGAGAACGTGTGGTCGAGCGAGTCGGGGACGACCGCACGCCGGCCGTCGATGTAGATCGCGTTGTCGACCACCGACATCCGGGCTCCTGGAGGTTCGGGGCCGGCTCGCCCTCACGGGGATCCGACCGGCCGTGACCAGGGTAGTCAGCGCCCGGATCGTCAGCGCCCGAAGTCCTGCACCCAGTAGTCGCCGCGCTCGTCGTAGCCGACCCCGATGTCGGTGAACGAGCAGTTCAGGATGTTCTTGCGGTGCCCGGACGAGTCCATCCACGCCGCCACGACCTCGGCGGCGCTCGACTGGCCCTGCGCGATGTTCTCCGCGCCGGGGGACGGATGGCCGGTGTCGCGGATGCGGTCGACGAACTCCTCGCCGTCCTCACCGGTGTGGGAGAAGAAGTCGTCCTCGGCCATGTCCGAGGCGTGGCCCTGGGCGGCCCGGGCGAGTCGACGGTCGGTGTCCAGCGCCGGGCACCCGGCGTCCTGTCGCTCGGCGTTGGTGGCGGCGACGACCGCCGCCGCGGGATCGGCCGGCGCGGGTGGCTTGCGGCGGGAGGTCGTCGTGGCCGGCGGCTCGGGCGCGGCCGTGGTGGTCGGCGGCTCCGCGGACTCCCGGGGCACGGTCGAGAGGTCGACGGTCGTGCGCCCCGGCCGCGCAGTCGGTGTCGCGGTCGGAACGGAGTCGGTGTCGTCGACCGCGGCGGAGCCGGCGAGGGTCACCCAGCCGAGGGGCCCCACGCTGGCCGGCACCGCCACGGCCAGCGCGCCGACGAGCACGGCACCGGCCGCGAGCCCGCCCAGAAGGGCACCACCGCGACGCCCGGAGCCGATCACGGGTCGGTAAGCTAGCAGCACTGTGACGATCAGCACTCCCGCCGCCGTCCGCCTCGACGCCTGGGTGCAGGGACGGGTGCAGGGCGTGGGTTTCCGCTGGTGGACGCGGTGCCGGGCACTGGAGCTGGGGCTCGTCGGGGTCGCGCGCAACCTGCCGGACGGCCGGGTCGCGGTGGTCGCCGAAGGTGAGCGCGTCGCTTGCCGGGCGCTGCTGGACGCCCTGCGGTCCGACGATGCGCCGGGACGGGTCGACGAGGTCGTCGAGCGGTGGGACGAGGCCCGCGGCGGGCTCCACGGGTTCGTCGAGGCCTGAGGGCGTCGGTGCGGGGCCGGGTGCGGCTCCCGCGGTAGCCTCCGCCCACCAGCTCCGAGGAGACCCCGCCCGTGCACCTCAAGAGCCTGACGATGAAGGGCTTCAAGTCCTTCGCCTCGGCCACGACGCTGCGCCTGGAGCCCGGGATCACCTGCGTCGTCGGGCCGAACGGCTCCGGCAAGTCGAACGTCGTCGACGCGATCAGCTGGGTGCTGGGCGAACAGGGTGCGAAGGCGCTGCGCGGCGGGAAGATGGAGGACGTCATCTTCGCCGGCACCTCCGGACGCGCGCCGCTGGGCCGCGCCGAGGTGACGCTCACGATCGACAACTCCGACGGCGCGCTGCCCATCGAGTACTCCGAGGTCTCGATCACCCGGCGGATGTTCCGGGACGGTGCGGGCGAGTACGAGATCAACGGCGCGACGTGCCGCCTGCTCGACGTCCAGGAGCTGCTCAGTGACTCCGGCATCGGGCGGGAGATGCACGTCGTCGTGGGTCAGGGCCAGCTCGACTCGGTGCTGCAGTCCCGACCCGAGGACCGCCGTGCCTACATCGAGGAGGCCGCGGGGGTCCTCAAGCACCGCAAGCGCAAGGAGAAGGCGCTCCGCAAGCTCGACGCGATGCAGACGAACCTCACCCGACTGACCGACCTCACGGGAGAGCTGCGGCGCCAGCTCAAGCCCCTGGGCCGGCAGGCGGAGCTCGCGCGGCGCGCCCAGGCCGTCCAGTCCGAGCTGCGCGACGCCCGGCTCCGGCTGGCCGCCGACGATCTCGTCACGCTGCGCGCCGAGCTGGAGCGCGAGGGCACGTCCGCGGCCGCGGCGTCCGCCCGGCGGGCGGACGCCGAGCAGCAGCTGGCGGCGGCCCGCGTCGAGCAGGAGCGGCTCGAGGCCGCACTCGCGCAGGACGCGCCCCGGCTGGCCGCCGCCCAGGACACCTGGTACCGGCTGTCCGCGCTGGCCGAGCGGATCTCCGGGACCGTCCGGTTGGCGCGCGAGCGGAGCCGGCACCTGGCCGATCCCCAGGAACGCGTCCCCGGCCGCGAGCCGGACGAGCTGGACGCCGAGGCAGCCGCGGCGGCCGAGCGGGAGCGGGAGCTGGCGGAGGCACTGGTGCGGGCCCGTCGCCGGCTCGCCGACGTCGAGGACGAGCGGGCCGGGCACGAGCGAGCCCTGGCCGCGGCCGAGCGCGCACACGCCGCCGCCGTCCGGGCGATGGCCGACCGCCGGGCCGGGCTCGCGACCCTGGCCGGGCGGGCGGCTGCGCTGCGCAGCGGGGCGGCGGCCACCGCCGGGGAGATCGAGCGGCTGTCGGATGCGCTCACCGAGGCGCACGACCGCACCGGCGCGGCCGAAGCGGAGCTGGCGCACGCCCGCGACGATCTCGGCACCCTCGACGAGGACGCCGGGCCGGCTCTCGAGCGGCGCTGCGCCGAGGCCGTGGGCGCGCACGAGAGCGCACGAGACCGGGTGGCCGAACTGGTGGCGCGCGAGCGGCGGGCGGAGCAGCAGCGGGCGCACTGGCGGGCCCGGGTCGACGCGCTGGCGGTCGGGCTGGCGCGCCGCGACGGCTCCGGCGCGCTGCTGGGCGAGGACGGTGTGCTCGGGCCGCTGTCCGGGCTCGTCACCGTGGAGCCGGCCGCCCGCACCGCGATCGCCGCCGCGCTGGGCGAGGTGGCCGACGCGGTCGCCGTCGCGTCGCCGGACGCGGCACTGGTGGCGCTGCGGCGGCTGCGCAGCCACGACGCCGGACGGGCGGCGCTGGTCGTGGGCCGGGCCGTGGGTCAGGAAAGCCACGTTGCTGCCCTCTCCGGCCCGGAAAGTGGCTTTCCTGAACCGGGGGAGGCGCCGGTCGGGCGGTGGGCAGGTGAGCTCGTCTCCGCCCGCGAGCCGGTGGCGGCCGCGGTCCGACGGCTGCTGCACGGGGTGGTGGTGGTCGACGACCTCGACGCGGCCCGGGTCGTGGTCGCCGGCGATCCCGAGCTGGTCGCGGTGACCCTCGACGGGGACCTGCTGGGCGGCCACCGGGCGTCCGGCGGCTCCGGGGACACGTCGAGCGCGCTGGACGTCCAGGCCGCGGTGGACGAGGCCGGGACCGAGCTCGGGGCCGTCGAGCAGGAGCTGGTCCGGTTGCGCCCCGCGCTCGACGGCGCGCGGGCCGAGGAGGCCGCCCGGCTCGGCGACCTCGAGGCCGCCCAACAGGCGCAGGGAGCCGCCGAGCAGCGCCGTTCCACCGCCTCGGCGCGGCTCGGGCGGCTGGAGCAGGCCGTGCGCTCGGCCGCGGCCGAGGCTCAGCGGCTCCGGGAACGGCGTGACGCCGTGGAGGTCCGCCGCTCGGACGCCTTGCTGGCGCTGGAGGCCGCCGAGCAGCAGCTCGCGGTGGCCGAGGGAGAGCCGGTGGACGACGAGCCGGACACCGCGGTCCGCGACGCAGCCGCTGCGGCGCTCGCCGCTGCGCGCTCCGAGGAGGTGGAGGCCCGGCTCGGGCTGCGCACCGTCGAGGAGCGGGTCCGCTCGGGTGCGGGGCGGGCCGAGTCGCTGCGGCGGCAGGCGGCGGCGGAGCGGCAGGCCAGGGCGCGGGCCGCGGCCGCCCGCCAGGCCCGGGAGCGCGCCGCCACGATCGCGGCACTGGTCGCCTCGGCGGGGGAGACCGCCGGCGAGCGGCTCGCGGCGTCGCTGGCTCTCGCGGCCACGGAGCGCGACGCCGCGGCGGCCGCCCGCGAGTCCCGGGAGCACGCGCTCGGCGAGGCCCGCGCGACGACGCTGCGGCTCACGGCGCTGTCGGACGAGCTGACCGGCGCCGTCCACCGCGACGAGGTGCTCCGCGCGCAGAACCGGATCCGCCTGGAGCAGCTCGCCGAGAAGGTGCTCGCCGAGCACGGCCTCGGCCCGGATGAGCTCGTCGCCGAGTACGGACCGGACGGGCCGGTTCCGGCGTCCGCCGCCGAGACGGCGGAGTTCGAGGCGGCGCGCGAGCGCGGGGAGCAGGTCGTCGCTCCGCCTCCGATGGCCTACGACCGCGCCGATCAGCAGGGCCGGGTCCGGCGCGCCGAGCGGGACCTCGCGTTGCTCGGCCGGGTCAACCCGCTCGCGCTGGAGGAGTTCGCGGCGCTGGAGGAGCGCTACCGGTTCCTGTCCACCCAGCTCGAGGACCTCAAGAACACCCGCCGCGACCTCCTCACCGTGGTCCGCGAGGTCGACGACAAGATCCTCGAGGTGTTCGTCACGGCCTACACCGACGTCGCGCGGGAGTTCGAGACCGTCTTCTCGACGCTCTTCCCCGGTGGTGAGGGCCGGCTCGTCCTCACCGACCCGGCCGACATGCTCACCACGGGCGTCGAGGTCGAGGCCCGGCCGCCCGGCAAACGGGTGAAGCGGCTGTCCCTGCTGTCGGGCGGCGAGCGGTCCCTGACGGCGACAGCACTGCTGGTGGCGATCTTCCGGGCTCGCCCCTCGCCGTTCTACATCCTCGACGAGATCGAGGCCGCGCTCGACGACGTCAACCTGCAACGGCTCATCGCGCTGCTGGAGGAACTGCGGTCGACCTCGCAGCTGATCGTGATCACCCACCAGAAGCCGACGATGGAGGTCGCCGACGCGCTCTACGGCGTCTCCATGCGCGGCGACGGCATCACCACCGTCATCTCCCAGCGCCTCCGTCCGGCCAGCTGACCGCCGGAGCTCGCCGCGGATCGGGCATGACAGGCTGGACCTGGTGACCGAGCGTGCGAGGTCACCATCCAGCACAGCCCGCGGGGCACGGGCGGCGACGAGCGTCAGGGAGGAACAGGCGTGACCGAGCTTGCGAGGTCACCATCTGACGCAGCACCACCGGTCACGACCGCGACGAGCGCCAGCGAGGAGCAGGTTTGACCACGGAGACCCTCTGGATCGTCGTCGCGGTCGCCGCGGCGGTCCTGCTCATCGCCGTCGCTGTGGGGCTCGTGCTCCTGCGGCGGCGCCGGATCAGCCTGCGCGAGACCGACCAGCCCGACGGAGGCTCCGGCACCGCCGCCCCACCCCGAGGGGGCACCTACCGGACCGAGAGCGGCTTCGACTTCTCCTCCGGCACGGCCACGGCGCCCGGCCCCCCGCCGAAGGCGCCGGTCGACCCACCGCCGGCTGCGACCCCGGCCCCGCCCGCCGCCCCGGCCGACCGCACCGGTGGACCCGGGCCGGCCGCTCCGGTGGACGTCCCCGCGCCCTCCACCAACGGGTCAGCCGCCCACGCCCGCACTGCGCCGCCCCCCACCGCGCCGCCCGGGACGGACGCTCCGCCGGCAGCGCCGCCCGTACCGCCGCCCGTACCACCGCCGCCCGTAGCACCCCCGGCAGCCACTCCGCCCACCACGACCGCACCGCGCAGCACCCCGCCCACCGACGAGATCGCCCCGGCCGAGGGGCGGTTGGAGCGGCTCCGCGGCCGGCTCGCCCGGTCCCGCTCGGGTTTCGGCCAGGGCCTGCTCGGCCTGCTGGGTGCCGGTGAGCTGGACGAGGAGTCGTGGGAGGACGTCGAGGCCACGCTCCTGCAGGCCGACCTGGGCCCGGAGACCACGGCGGAGCTCGTCGAGACCCTGCGCACGGAGCTGGCCCGCCGGGCCGTCCGGACCCCCGACCAGGCCCGCCAGCTGCTGCGCGACGTGCTCACCGACGCGCTGCACACCGACCTGGACCGCTCCGTGCGCGCGTTGCCGCACGAGGGCCGCCCTGCGGTGCTGCTGATCGTCGGGGTCAACGGCACCGGCAAGACCACCACCACCGGCAAGCTCGCCCGCGTCCTCGTGGCGGGCGGCCGGCACGTCGTCCTGGGCGCGGCCGACACGTTCCGCGCCGCGGCCGCCGAGCAGCTCACGACCTGGGGCGAACGGGCCGGGGCGACCGTCGTGCGCGGTCCGGAGGGTGCCGACCCGGCGAGCGTCGCCTTCGACGCCGTCAAGCAGGGAGCGGAGGAGGGCGCGGACGCTGTCCTGCTCGACACCGCGGGACGGCTGCACACGAAGACCGGGCTGATGGACGAGCTGGGCAAGGTCAAGCGGGTCGTGTCGCGGCAGGCCGAGGTCGACGAGGTGCTCCTGGTGCTCGACGCCACGACCGGGCAGAACGGGCTCACGCAGGCCAGGGTGTTCGGCGACGTCGTGCGGGTGACCGGCATCGTCCTGACCAAGCTCGACGGCACCGCCAAGGGCGGGATCGTGTTCCGCGTGCAGCGCGAGCTGGGCGTGCCGGTGAAGCTCGTCGGGCTCGGTGAAGGGCCCGACGACCTGGCGCCCTTCGAGCCGGCGGCCTTCGTCGACGCCCTGCTCACCTGAGGCGGACCGACTGCGGTAATCCCTCGGTAACCTGCGCGGCCCCCTCGTTCACGAACGCGCAACACCGGTGGACGCTCTCGGAAACATGCTCCCCCGAGTATTCCTCCAGCCTGGCCGACAGCAGGAGGGAAACCGTGCTCAATTCCGGAGATACCGCATGGGTGCTCGCGAGCGCAGCGCTCGTGTTGCTCATGACCCCCGGTCTGGCGTTCTTCTACGGTGGGATGGTCCGTAGCAAGAGCGCCCTCAACATGCTCATGATGAACTTCATCGCCCTCGGCGTCGTCGGGGTGCTGTGGGTGCTGTACGGATTCAGCCTCGCCTTCGGCAACGACGTCGGCGCGGGTCTCCTGGGTGGCCTCGAGTACGCCGGCCTCTCGGAGACCGCGGGCGAGCTCGTCGGGTTCGCCGTCTCGGCCGACGCCGAGGCCGGCGTGGCCGCGGTCGAGTGGCCCGGCCCCGACGCCATTCCGATCCTGGCCTTCGTGATGTTCCAGCTGATGTTCGCGTGCATCACTCCGGCGCTGATCTCCGGCGCGATCGCGGACCGCACGAAGTTCTGGAGCTGGACGCTGTTCGTCGCGCTCTGGTCCACGATCGTCTACTTCCCGGTGGCGCACTGGGTGTTCTCGTTCGACGGTTTCGTGGGTGCCGACGCGGTCGGCGGCTGGATCGCGAACGTCAGCAAGCTCGGTGCCCTCGACTTCGCCGGTGGCACCGCGGTGCACATCAACGCCGGTGCTGCCGGGCTCGCGCTGGCGATCGTCCTGGGCAAGCGCCGCGGCTGGCCGCGCGAGCCCATGCGCCCGCACAACCTGCCGTTCGTCCTCCTCGGCGCGTCACTGCTGTGGTTCGGGTGGTTCGGGTTCAACGCCGGCTCCGCGCTCACCGCCGGTGACCTCGCCGGCGTCGCCTTCACCAACACGATGGTGGCGACCTCGGGTGCCGTGCTCGGTTGGCTGGTCGTGGAGCAGGTGCGCGACGGAAAGCCCACCACGCTCGGCGCCGCCTCCGGAGCGGTGGCCGGCCTGGTCGCCATCACCCCGGCGTGTGGTTTCGTCACCCCGCTCGGCGCGATCGCGATCGGCATCATCGCCGGCGTGCTGTGCGCCCTGGCCGTCGCGCTCAAGTTCCGCTTCGGCTTCGACGACTCGCTGGACGTGGTCGGCATCCACCTCGTGGGTGGTCTCGTCGGCACGCTGCTCATCGGGTTCTTCGGCACCACCGCCGTCAACGCGCTGGGAGCGGACGGCCTGTTCTACGGCGGGGACGCCGACGCAGCTCGGCAAGCAGGCCATCGCGGCGTTCGCCGTCATGGGCTACTCGTTCGTCCTCACGGCGATCATCGGCCTGGCGATCAAGTACACGATCGGGTTCCGGGTCAGCGACGAGGCCGAGGCCGAGGGCGTCGACGAGAACGAGCACGCCGAGACGGCGTACGACTTCTCGAGCCTGCGGACCGGTGGTGGCGGGCTGGGAACACCGCGACCGGACGCCGACACGGCGCGGGCCGCGGAGCACGTCCCCGCGACCGCGGGCTCGGCCGCAGGCTCCTCCGCAGGCAAGGAGGGCTGAGCGATGAAGCTGATCACGGCGATCGTCAAGCCGTTCGTCCTGGAGGACGTCAAGGGGGCGCTCGAGCAGATCGGGGTCCTCGGGATGACCATCAGCGAGGTGCAGGGCTACGGGCGCCAGAAGGGCCACACCGAGGTCTACCGCGGCGCCGAGTACTCCGTGGACTTCGTGCCGAAGGTCCGGGTGGAGGTCATCGCCGACGACACCCACGCGGACAAGGTGGTCGACGCCGTCATCGAGAGCGCCCGCACCGGGAAGATCGGTGACGGGAAGGTGTGGGTGACGCCGGTCGAGAGCGTGGTCCGGGTGCGCACGGGCGAGCGCGGTACCGACGCGATCTGACCGGTCGCCCAGGGCCCGCCGCACAGCTCGACCGTGCGGCGGGCCCGGCGCGACCCCGTTCCGGCCCCCTCCGAGGAGGAATCGCGATGATGCTCGTGACCGCCATTGTCAAGCCCTTCGCGCTCGACGACGTCCGAGCCGGCCTCGACCGCCTCGACGTCGCCGGCATGACCGTCAGCGAGGTGGCCGGGTACGGGCGCCAGCGCGGGCACACCGAGGTCTACCGGGGCGCGGACTACCAGGTGGACTTCGTGCCCAAGGTGCGCGTCGAGGTGGTGATCGAGGACGGGCTCGTGGAGAAGGTGATCGACACCGTCGCGCAGGCCGCTCGTACCGGGAAGATCGGCGACGGCAAGGTCTGGGTCACCCCCGTCGACACGGTGGTGCGGGTCCGCACCGGTGAGCGGGGCGCCGACGCGCTGTGAGCGCGGCCCCTGTGACCTCGAAGGACGCGGACGACCTGGTCCGGGCCAAGGGTCTGCTGCTCGACCCCGGCGCGGGCAAGCGCAGGCTCGGGGCGGAGGCCCTGCGGACCGCGCTGGTGGACCTGCACGACTTCTGGCTGTTCTCCCGCGCCGCGGCCATCGGGCTGACCGACCGGGCCGCCCTCGTCGCCGTCGGTGCGCTGGGCCGGCGCGAGCTGGCGCCGTAGTCGGATCTCGACCTGGTGCTGCTGCACGACGGCCGCAAGGACGTCGACCGGCTCGCCGACCAGCTGTGGTACCCGCTGTGGAACGCCGGGATCGGTCTCGACCACTCGGTGCGCACCCCGGGCCAGGCCGTCCAGGTCGCGGCCACCGACCTGCGGGCCGCGTTCGGCCTCCTGGAGGCCCGGCACATCGCCGGGGACGCCGCGCTCTCCGCCACGGTGCTGGGAGCGGTGCGGCAGGCCTGGCGGGCCGGGATCCGCAGTCGGTTCGACGAGGTGTCCGACACCGCGCACGAACGCTGGGCGAAGGTCGGCGACGTCGCCCACCGGGTGGAGCCGGACCTGAAGTACGGCCACGGAGGCCTGCGCGACATCCAGCTCGTCGACGCGCTCGCCGCGGCCCAGCTCGTCGACCGTCCGGCCGGGGACGTGCTCGAGGCCCGGCGCCTGCTGCTCGACGTCCGCACGGAGCTGCACCGGCTGGCCGGGCGCGCCCGCGACGTGCTGCGCGCCCAGGACGCCGACGAGGTCGCGGCGGCCCTCGACTCGCGGACCGCTTCGAGCTGGCGCGGGCGCTGTCGGGGGCGGCGCGGGCCGTGGCCTTCTCGGCGGAGACCGGGCTGCGGTCCGCCCGCGGCGCCCTGCCGCGGCGCGGGCTCGCGGCGCTGCGGCGCGCCCCGGTGCGGCGCCCGCTGGACACCGGGGTCGTCGAGCACAACGGCGAGGTCGGACTCGCCCGCGACGCCGCCGCCTCCCGCGATCCCGCGCTGGTGCTGAGGGTGGCGGCCACCGCGGCGCGCACCGGCCTCCCGGTCGCCGCCGGCACCCTGCACCGGCTCGCCGACACCGCGCCCGAGCTGCGCGAACCGTGGCCGCGGTCGGCGCTGCGCGAGCTGCTGTCGCTGCTGGGCACCGGCCGCGCGCTCGTGGACGTGATCGAGTCGCTGGACCGGACCGGGCTCTGGGGGCGGCTGTTCCCGGAGTGGGGAGCGGTGCGCGACCTCCCGCCGCGCGACCGCGCGCACGTGTGGACCGTCGACCGGCACCTCGTCGAGTGCTGCGCGCAGGCCGCCCGCCTCACCACCCGCGTCGCGCGGCCGGACCTGCTGCTGGTGGGTTCCCTGCTGCACGACATCGGGAAGGGCCGTGGCGGCGACCACTCGGTGGTCGGCGAGTCGCTGGCGGTGCACGTCGGGCGCCGGCTGGGTTTCGCGGAGCCGGACGTCGCGGTGCTCGGCGCGGTGGTGCGTCACCACCTGCTCCTCCCGCACACGGCGACCCGCCGCGACCTCGACGACCCGGCCACCGTCACCCGGGTCGTGGACACGCTCGACGGTTCCGGCGGGCCGGTCGACAGAGCCGGCCCGGGACTCGTCCTCGACCTGCTCGAAGCCCTGGCCGAGGCCGACGCGCTGGCCACGGGGCCCGGGGTGTGGAGCCCGTGGAAGAAGGCACTGATCGGCGATCTCGCGCGGCGCTGCCGGACGCTGCTGGCCGGCGAGACGCTCCCGCCGCCGGAGGCGCCGGGGGAGCGGGCGGCGGCGCTCGCGGCGCTCGTCGGCGCCGACGGCCGTCCCCAGATCCACGTCGACGACCAGGTGCTCCCGGCCACGGTGCTCGTCGCGGCGCCGGACCGGCCCGGATCGCTCGCCGCCGCCGCGGGGGTGCTCGCGCTGCACTCCCTGGAGGTGCACGCGGCCGAGCTGCGCACCGCCGAGCACACGGCCGTGTTCACCTTCACCGTCTCACCCCGCTTCGGGGGACTGCCGGACCCGGCGCTGCTGCGGTCGGAGCTCGTCCGGGTGCTCGACGGTGACCTGGTCCTGGCCGACGTGCTGGCCCGCAAGGAGCGCGACTACGCCCCGGTCGCCCCGAGCGGTGAGCTGCCCGCCCCGCCGCGGGTGCTGTGGTTCGACGACGAGGCCACCGGGGCCGTGGTGCTCGAGCTGCGCGGGACCGACCGGATCGGCCTGCTCCACCGCGTGGCGGCCGCACTCGAGGCCTGCGGTGTCGACCTGCGGTGGGCGAGGGTGTCCACGCTGGGCGCGTCGGTCGTCGACGCGTTCTGCCTGGCGGGGCCGGCCGGCGGGGGCGAGCTGACCGGGGCCGACCGACGACGCATCGAACGTGCCGTGCTGGCGGCGGCCCACTAGGGATCCGGCACGGGACGGATCCGGCCCGACGGGACCCGGCGCCGTGGAGCACGGCCCGGGGTCGCCCCCGTAGGCTCGGTGGGGTGTTCGACACCCTTTCCGAGCGCCTCAGCGGCACTCTGGCCAACCTGCGCGGCAAGGGCCGGCTCTCCGAGGCCGACATCGACGCCACCGCGCGGGAGATCCGCATCGCGCTGCTGGAGGCGGACGTCGCGCTGCCGGTGGTCCGGGGTTTCGTCGCGCGGACCAAGGAGCGGGCCAAGGGCGCCGAGGTCTCCGGTGCGCTGAACCCGGCCCAGCAGGTCGTCAAGATCGTCAACGACGAGCTGGTGGGCGTCCTCGGCGGCGAGACGAGGCGGATCCGGCTGGCCAAGGAGCCGCCGACCGTGATCATGCTGGCGGGCCTGCAGGGCTCCGGCAAGACCACGCTGGCGGGCAAGCTCGCCCACTGGCTCAAGGGCCAGGGCCACACCCCCCTGCTCGTGGCCTGCGACCTGCAGCGACCGAACGCCGTCACCCAGCTCCAGGTCGTCGGGGAGCGGGCCGGGGTCACGACCTTCGCGCCGCATCCCGGCGCGTCGGCCGTCGGTCCCGCGGTGGAGCCCGGCCTCGGCGCCGGCGACCCGGTCGACGTGGCGCGCCGCGGGGTGGCCCACGCCCGCGAGAAGATGTTCGACGTCGTCATCGTCGACACCGCCGGCCGCCTCGGCGTCGACGAGGAGCTGATGCGCCAGGCCGCCGACATCCGCGACGCCACCGACCCCGACGAGACCCTCTTCGTCGTCGACGCCATGATCGGCCAGGACGCGGTGGCCACCGCCGAGGCCTTCCGCGACGGCGTCGGCTTCACCGGCGTGGTGCTCACCAAGCTCGACGGTGACGCCCGCGGCGGGGCCGCCCTGTCGGTCCGGGAGGTCACCGGGCAGCCGATCCTCTTCGCGTCCAGCGGGGAGAAGCTCGCCGACTTCGACGTCTTCCACCCCGACCGGATGGCGTCCCGCATCCTCGGCATGGGCGACCTGCTCACCCTCATCGAGCAGGCCGAGCAGGCCTTCGACGAGGAACAGACGGTCCGGGCAGCGGCCAAGATGTCCACCGGCGAGCTGTCGCTGGAGGACTTCCTCGAGCAGATGCTGGCGATCCGCAAGATGGGCCCGATCGGCAACCTCCTCGGCATGCTGCCGGGGGCCAACGCCGGGCAGATGAAGGACGCGCTCGCCCAGGTCGACGACAGGCAGCTCGACAAGCTGCAAGCGATCATCCGTGGGATGACCCCGGGCGAGCGGGCCGATCCCGAAGATCATCAACGGGTCCCGGAGGCTGCGCATCGCCAACGGATCGGGCGTGTCGGTCACCGACGTGAACGAGCTGGTCAACCGCTTCTTCGAGGCCCGCAAGATGATGAAGCAGATGGCCGGCCAGTTCGGGCTCGGCGGGAGCCGCAGTGCCACCCGCAAGCAGGCGAAGGGTCGCAAGGGCAAGAAGAAGGGCGGGCGCGGTCCCACCCCCGCGCGGGCCGGGGCCCTGCCCGCCGGCTTCGGCGGCGCCGCGGTGCCCGACCTCTCCGGGCTGCCGCCGTCGTTGCGCGAGCTGCCGCCCGGGCTCGACCAGCTGCCCTCCGGGTTCGACCCGAGCCGGCTGAAGTTCCCGAAGGGCGAGTAGGGCGTGTACCGGCTTCGCGGGGTCGTGCTGCCCGACGAGCGCGAGACCGACCTGTTCGTCGACGCCGCGGGCGTGCTGACCGACGAGCCCGTCGCCGGCGCCGAGACGCTGGTCGACGGCGGTTGGATCATCCCGGGCCTGGTCGACGCCCATTGCCACGTGGGCCTCGGCCCGTCCGGTCCGGTCGACCTGGAGACCGCCGACGCGCAGGCCCGCTCCGCCCGCGACACCGGGGCGCTGCTGATCCGCGACTGCGGCTCGCCGGTCGACACCACACCGCTGCAGGCGCGCGCCGACCTGCCCGAGATCATCCGGGCGGGGCGGCACCTCGCCCGCCCCAAGCGCTACATCTCGGGGCTCGCCGTCGACCTCGACGACCCGGCGCTGCTGCCCGAGGCCGTCACCGAGCAGGCCGCGCTCGGCGACGGCTGGGTCAAGCTGGTCGGCGACTGGATCGACCGGGGTGCCGGCGACCTGGCCCCGCTGTGGTCGGACGACGTCCTCGCGGCGGCCATCGATGCCGCCCACGCCGCCGGGGCGCGCGTCACCGCACACGTCTTCGGCACCGATGCGCTGCCGGGTCTGGTCGCCGCCGGCATCGACTGCATCGAGCACGGGCCGGGGCTGACCGACGACCTGATCGCCGAGATGGCCCGGCGCGGCACGGCCCTGGTGCCGACCCTGATCAACGTCGACACCTTCCCCGGCATCGCCGACTCGGCGGCCAAGTACCCGGCCTACGCCGCCCACATGCGGGAGCTGCACGCCGGCGCCCGCGGGGTCGTCCGGCGCGCCGTCGAGGCCGGTGTACCGATCTTCGCGGGCACCGACGCCGGTGGCGGCATCGCGCACGGTCGGATCGTCGACGAGATCCTGGCGCTGCACGGTGCGGGGCTGCCGGCCGTCGACGCCCTCGCTGCGGCGAGCTGGACCGCGCGCGGATGGCTCGGGCGCCCGTCGCTGCTCCCCGGAGCGCCGGCCGACCTCGTCGTGTACCGCACCGATCCCCGCCGGGACCTCCTCGTCCTCCGCGATCCGGCCCTCGTCCTGCTGCGCGGGCGGCCGGTGCGCGCGGGGGGCTGAGCGACGCGGCCGGTGCCGGCGGCCGGTAGCGTCGGTCCGGTGGGAGCAGCGCAGGGCGACGGCCCGCCCGGCGAGGAGCCGACCTACGCTGCCGGTCCGCAGCCGGAGCCGGGTGGCCCGCTTCCCTGGCCCGGCCCGTACCCGCACCCTGGTCCGTCGTCCGGACCTGCTCCGTTCCCCTCGCCCGGCGCGTACCCCGACCCCGGTCCGTACCCGCAGCCCGACCAGTACCGTCCGCCCGGCGGGTTCGCCCCGGCCGGCCCGTACCCGTACCCGCCGGCCGGCCCGTACCCCGGGCGCCGGCCCGTACGCCGACGGCACCTACCCGCCGACGCCGCACCCGCCGGGCTCCCCGCCGTTCCCCGGGCCGCCGGGCCTCCCGTCGGACATCGGCACCGCGGCTCCGCCAGCCCACCGGTGGGGACTGGGCGCCTACCTGCTGGTCGAGGCCGTGTTCCTGCTCACCGCCGCGCTCGTCGCCCTGCTCCTGGTCGGCGACGTCCCCTCGGCGGGTGAGCTCGCGGTGGCCCTGGCCGTGCCCACCGTGCTCGCGGCCGGCACCGCGCTGCTCATCACCCGGGTGCGCGGCAACGGACCGCGGATCGACCTGGTCCTGGCCTGGTCGTGGCGCGACGTCGGGCTGGGCCTGGCCTTCGGCTTCGGCGGGCTCGTCCTGACGATCCCTGCGTCGATCCTGTACGTCACCATCGTCGGGCAGGACGCGACCTCGGCGGTGGGTGAGGTGTTCGGCGACATCAGGGCCGGCGTTCCGCTCGCCGTCCTCGTGTTCCTCATCGTGGTGGTCGTCGCGCCGCTGTGCGAGGAGATCGTCTACCGCGGGCTGCTGTGGGGCGGTGTCGAGCGCCTCGGCGGCCGGTGGACGGCGTTCGGAGTGACGACCCTGCTGTTCGCGCTGGCACACTTCGAGTTCACGCGCACCCCACTGCTGCTCGTGGTGGCGATCCCGATCGCCGCGGCCCGCCTCTACACCGGCCGGCTGCTCCCCAGCATCGTCGCCCACCAGGTCAACAACCTGCTGCCCGGCGTCGCCCTGATGCTCGGTCTGCTGGGCGTCCTGCCGATGGGCTGACGGCCCGGAGCCCGGCTCCGTGCACCGGTACGGGCCGCCGTCTGGCAGAATGGCGCACCGGCCCCGCGGCTGGCCCTCTACCGTGCCGCGGCCACTACACGTCGACGACGCGCAGCCCGCAACCCCACGCGAGCCACGCGGAGTCCCACCGCCGCACCATGATCCGCGAGGAGCACCAGACAGCGTGGCCGTCAAGATCAAGCTGATGAGGCTGGGCAAGATCCGTCAGCCGTACTACCGCATCGTCGTCGCCGACGCGCGCAGCCGGCGCAGCGGCCGGGCGATCGAGACCATCGGGAAGTACCACCCGAAGAACGAGCCGAGCCTCATCGAGGTCGACTCGGCCAGGGCGCAGTACTGGCTGGGCGTGGGCGCGCAGCCGACCGAGCCGGTGCAGCACCTGCTGGAGATCACCGGCGACTGGCAGAAGTTCAAGGGCCTGCCCGGCACCGAGGGCACGCTGCGCCCGCAGCCGGAGAAGGTCGACAAGCTGGCCCGGTTCCAGGCGGCGCTGGCGGCGGCGGGCGAGGAGCCCACCACCGAGGCGACCACCCCGCGCAAGCAGAGGTCCGACCGCCGCCCGGCGGCGGCCGCGGCGGGCGGGACGACCGACGAGCCCGCCACCGGTGACAGCGGGGCCCCCGAGGCCACCACCTCGTCGTGACGGTCCTCGCGGATGCGCTCGACCACCTGGTCCGGGGGATCGTCGACCACCCGGACGAGGTGCAGGTCGAGCTGGTCACCACCCGCCGCGGACGCACCCTCGAGGTCCGGGTGCACCCGGAGGACCTCGGCAAGGTGATCGGCCGCGGCGGCCGCACGGCCACCGCGCTGCGCACGGTCGTGGGTGGCATCGGTGGCCGCGGCATCCGGGTGGACGTCGTCGACACCGATCGCTGAGCGAGCCGGTATCGACGGCGAGGTCCTGGTCGGCGTGGCCGTCCGGGCTCACGGCCTGCGCGGCGAGGTCGTCGTGGCGGTGCACACCGACTCCCCGGAGCACCGCTTCGCTCCCGGCGCGGCGTTGACCGCACGGCGGGCCGGTGGACCGGACGGCATCCTCACCGTCGAGTCGTCGCGACCGCACTCGGGTCGGCTGCTGGTCCGGTTCGTCCAGGTCCCCGACCGCGACGCGGCCGAGGCGTTGCGCGGCACCCGGCTGGTGGTCGGCACCGCCGAACTCGCCCCGCCGGACGACCCGGAGGAGTTCCACGTCCACCAGCTGGAGGGCCTGCGGGCCGAGCTGGCGGACGGCACGGTCGCCGGCACCGTCCGCGAGGTCGTGCACGGACCCGGTGGGGAGCTCCTCGTCCTCGCGCGTCCGGATGCGCCCGACGCGCTGGTGCCGTTCGTGCGGGCGATCGTGCCGACCGTCGACCTCGGCGGTGGCCGCGTCGTCCTCACCCCGCCCGAGGGTCTGCTCGACGTCGAGTAGCGATCCCGCCGACGGATCGTCTCCACGGCCGTCTGGTCAACCTGGGTTGACAGACGCCTGCTGTCAACGTAGGTTGACGGCATGACGGATGCGACGAAGGTGGCCGCGGCGGCGTCCAGCAGGGATCCGGCGATCGGCCTGGCCGCGGTGGCCTCCCTGCGTGGCCTGCTCGAGTCGTTGGAGGAGCTCCAGGTCACGAACGCGCGCGCGGAGGGCTGGTCCTGGCAGCAGATCGCCGAGGTGCTGCGGGTGAGCCGGCAGGCGGTCCACAAGAAGTACCGCCGGTTCGGGTTCTGAGGGGGTCGAGATGTTCGAACGCTTCACGCGGAAGGCGCGGGCCCTGGTGGTCCTCGCGCAGGACCAGGCTCGTGGGTCGGACCGGATCGGATCGGAGCACCTGCTCGCGGCGCTGGTCCGCGTGCCGGACAACCTGGCGCTGACGATCCTCGACGGTCTCGGGATCCACCGGGCCGACATCGACGGCGACATCGAACGCACGCGGGCCGGCGGTGCCGGTCCGTCCGACGCCGAGGCCCTGGCCACGCTGGGCATCGACCTCGACGAGGTGCGCCGGCAGGTGGAGGAGGCGTTCGGGCCGGGCGCGCTGGACCGCACCCGGGCCGCCCGCGGACGCTCGCCCGGCCGGCACGTCCCCTTCGACCGCAGCGCGAAGAAGGTGCTGGAGCTGGCTCTGCGCGAGGCGCTGCGGCTGCGGCACAACTACATCGGCTGTGAGCACATCCTCCTCGGCATGCTGCACAGCGAGGTCGGCGCAGCGGGCGAGATCCTCCGTGCCCGCGGGATGCGGCTGGACTCGACGCGGATCGTCGTCGAGGAGCTGGTGCGCGGGCGTCGGGCCGGCTGAGGACTCCCGCTCGGAGCGAGGTCGTACCGTGCGTCACGTGCGGATCGACGTCGTCACCATCTTCCCGGGCTACCTCGCCCCGCTGCGCGAGGCCCTGCTCGGCCGCGCGATCGGCGGTGGGCTCGTCGACCTCGCCGTGCACGACCTGCGGTCGTGGACCCGCGACGTCCACCAGGCGGTGGACGACGCCCCGTACGGCGGAGGGCCGGGGATGGTGATGCGGCCCGTGGTCTGGGGCGAGGCGCTCGACGCCGTGCTCGCCGACCGTGAGCCGGCTCGGCTCGTGGTGCCCACCCCGGCCGGGCGGCCCTTCACCCAGGCCATGGCGCAGGCGTGGGCCACCGAACCCCGGCTGGTGTTCGCGTGCGGGCGCTACGAGGGGATCGACCAGCGCGTGGTCGAGGACTGCTCGTCGCGGATGCCCGTCGACGAGGTGAGCATCGGCGACTACGTCCTCGTCGGCGGGGAGGCGGCGGTGCTGGTGATGGTCGAGGCCGTCGTGCGGCTGCTGCCGGGGGTGCTCGGCAACCCGGCGTCCGCACAGCAGGACTCGTTCTCCGACGGCCTCCTGGAGGGTCCGACCTACACCCGCCCGGAGACGTGGCGGGGCCTGGCCGTCCCCGAGGTGCTGCGCGGCGGGAACCACCGCGCCATCGCCCGGTGGCGCCGGGACCGCGCGCTGGAGCGCACCGCGACCCGGCGACCGGACCTGCTCGCGGCGCTTCCGGACGAGGCGTTCGACGAGGCCGATCGCGCACTGCTGGCCGACCTCGCCGCCACGGCCCGGTCGGGAGGCGGCTGAGCGGAGCGTGCGGAGCGATCATCATCACTGAGCGGAGCTCGCGAAGCGATCATCGCCGCGGGCGGGCGTGCCGGGCGGTTTCGCCGGCACCCGCCGCATCTGGCACTATGGACGGGCTGCCAGCGCCCGACGGAGCGTCGTCGGGACCGCCCGGCGCCGCCATCCTCGAATGGACAGGCGCCCGGCACGACCACTGCTGACACGCCACCACTGCTGATCACGGAACCACTGCGATCACGGACCGAGGACGGATCTTCGCGATGAACACCCTGGACGCCCTGGACGCGCAGTCACTGCGCTCCGACATCCCCGCCTTCCGGCCGGGTGACACGCTCAAGGTGCACGTGAAGGTCGTCGAGGGCAACCGGTCGCGCATCCAGGTGTTCCAGGGCGTCGTGATCCGCCGCCAGGGCGCCGGTGCCCGCGAGACGTTCACGGTGCGCAAGATCTCCTTCGGCGTCGGCGTCGAGCGCACCTTCCCGGTGCATTCGCCGAACATCGACCGCATCGAGGTCTTCACCCGCGGCGACGTCCGCCGCGCGAAGCTCTACTACCTCCGTGAGCTGCGCGGCAAGGCCGCGAAGATCAAGGAGAAGCGCGAGACCCCGTCCGCGTCCTGAGCACCCGGTGCGGTCGGCGGTGGTCGACAACGGTTGACGTAGCCTCGTGAGCGTGGCCCGCCCCGAGTTCCCCGAGCCTCGGCAGGGCCCGGCGCCAGGGATCGCGGCCGGTCAGCACCCGCTGCGTCCGGCCCCGTTCACCAGGACGTCGCCGAACGGCCCGCCGCCCGTCGGGCCTCCCGGCCGGTCCGGCGGACCGCCGCGGATCCGTCCGCCGGCACCGCCGTACGAGCCCCGGCCCTACCCGCCGGACGACGAGCCGACCGTGGTCCACGACCAGGTCGCCGCGCCGATCGACGGGCCGGTGCCCGACGTCGTACCGGGCACGGGGTCGGGCCGCCACCGCGCGGGGGGCCCGCCCGACGGGCCACCGCCGGAGACCGGCGGCGGACGGGGCGGACGGCGACGGCGGTCGTCGTTCTGGCGGGAGCTGCCCCTGCTCCTCGTCGTCGCGCTCGTGCTCACGTTCCTCATCCAGACGTTCCTCGCGAAGGTCTACGTCATCCCGTCCGGGTCGATGGAGACCACCCTGCACGGCTGCACCGGCTGCACGAACGACCGCGTGCTCGTCGACAAGGTCACCTACCGGTTCGCCGAACCGCGGCCCGGTGAGGTCGTGGTGTTCCGCGGGCCCGACAGCTGGAGCAGTGAGATCAGCGTCGAGGAACCGAGCAACCCACTGGTCCGCGGGCTGCAGCAGCTCGGTTCGCTCGTCGGGATCGCGCCGCCCGACGAGAAGGACTTCGTCAAGCGCATCATCGCGGTCGGGGGCCAGACGGTGCAGTGCTGCGACGGTCGCAACCGCGTGCTGGTCGACGGCGAACCGCTCGAGGAGCCGTACGTCCACTACCTGCCCGCGGCCGGCGCTGCCCGACAGGCCCCGTTCGGTCCGATCACGGTGCCCGAGGGGGAGCTCTGGATGATGGGCGACAGCCGCAACAACTCCGCCGACTCCCGGGCGCCCGACCACGGTCCCGTCCCCGTGGAGAACGTGATCGGGGTGGCCCGGGCGGTCGTGCTGCCGGTCGCCCGCTTCCGGTGGGTCGACGTCGTCGATCCGCAGTCCGTCAGCGTCGGGATGCCCGCTCCCGTCGGCGGCCACGGGGGCGGGGCGCCGCTCGCCCTCGGGTTGCTCGGGGCCCTCACACCCCTCACCGGGCGCGGGGCCGTCCAGCGCGCCACGGGCCCGCACCCCGACCCGTCCGCCTGACCGCGCCGGAGCCCGACCGATGCCCGTGCCCCGCCCGGCCCGCCGTCCCGCGCGGCCCTCCCTCCCCCCCGAGCTCCGCCCGTCCCGCGCGGTCGTGCGCCGCTCCGCGGGCACCTGGACGCTGCAGACGACGTTGCACCGGCACGGCCTGGGCCCCGTGGCCGGCGTCGACGAGGCAGGCCGCGGCGCCTGTGCCGGACCGCTGGTCGTCGCGGCCTGCGTCCTGCGCCCGGGGGACGCCAGGCGTCTCGATGGCCTGACCGACTCCAAGCTGCTCACGGCGGCCGCACGGGAGGACTACTTCGCACTGATCACGCGGTGGGCGCAGGACCACGCGGTGATCGTCATCCCACCGGCGGAGGTGGACCGGCGCGGCGTGCACGTGGCCAACATCGAGGGCATGCGGCGCGCCGTGGCCGGCCTGTCCGCCCGCGCGGGCTACGTCCTGACCGACGGGTTCCCGGTGCGCGGCTTCGGCACGCCGGCGCTGGCGGTGCCCAAGGGGGACCAGGCCGCGGCCTGCGTCGCGGCGGCCTCGGTGCTGGCCAAGGTCACGCGAGACCGCATCATGGTCGCGCTCGACGGGGAGTTTCCGGAGTACGGCTTCGCCGAGCACAAGGGCTACTGCACGCCGGTGCACGGGGCCGCGCTCACCGCACACGGACCCAGCCGCGTGCACCGGCACTCCTTCGTCAACGTGCGGACCGCGCGCTTCCTCGACGCGGTGCTCGCCGGCGGCGTCGACGTCGCCGAGGCGGCTGCCCCTGCGGAGCTCGACGGCGGCCTGGTCCACAATGAGTGGCCCGCCGACGAACCGTCCGAGGTGGGTGCCGGAAGAGGAGCCGAACCGTGAGTGCCGAGGATCTCGAGAAGTACGAGACCGAGATGGAGCTCACGCTCTACAAGGAGTACCGGGACATCGTCTCCCAGTTCTCCTACGTGGTGGAGACCGAGCGGCGCTTCTACCTCGCGAACTCCGTGGACGTCGCCGCGCGCAACGCCGACGGGGAGATCTACTTCGAGGTGCGCATGTCCGACGCGTGGGTGTGGGACATGTACCGGCCCGCGCGGTTCGTGAAGAACGTCCGGGTGCTGACGTTCAAGGACGTCAACGTCGAGGAGCTGGACAAGCCCGACCTGCGGCTGCCCGGGGGCGAACAGTTCGGCTCCTGAGCACCCTGTCCGGGGCGCTCGGGGTGACTGGCCGACCCGGTTGTCCACATCGGGCACCGTCTGTCCACAGTTGCGTGCTCGTGCCCCGCGACCGCCCCCGACCGGCCCATCGTGGCGGGCATGGCAGCAGCAGCGAAGGACGTGCTCGGCCGCCGCGGTGAGGATCTGGCCGCGGCGTACCTGCAGGAGCAGGGTCTGGTGGTCCTGTCCCGCAACTGGCGGTGCCGGCACGGCGAGCTGGATCTGGTCGCCACCGACTCCCGTCGACTCGTGGTGTGCGAGGTCAAGACGCGCTCCGGCACCCGGTTCGGGGAACCGGCCGAAGCGGTGACCTGGCGCAAGGCCCACCGGATCCGACGGGTCACGCAGGCGTGGTTGGCGGCCCATCAGGTGCGCTGGTGCGAGATCCGGTTCGACGTCCTCGCCGTCGTCGCGGAGCCCGGCCAGCCGGTCACCGTGCAGCACTACGAGGCGGCGTTCTGATGGGTGTCGCGCGGGCGTGGTCGGTCGCCCTGCTCGGCGTCGAGGGTCACGTGGTGGAGATCGAGGCCGACGTCGGGGGCGGGCTGCCCGGGTTCCACCTGGTGGGGCTGCCGGACGCCGCGCTGCACGAGTCGAAGGACCGGGTGCGGGCCGCCATCGTGAACTCGGGGCGGGTCTGGCCGAACGAGCGGATCGTACTGGCCCTGTCCCCGGCCACCCTGCGCAAGGCCGGGAGCGCCTTCGACGTCGCCCTCGCCTGTGGCGTCCTCGGCACCGGTGACGTGATCGAGCAGGCCGCGCTGAACGGCACCGTGTTGCTGGGCGAGCTGGCCCTCGACGGCCGGCTGCGCCCGGTCCGCGGGGTGCTGCCGTGCCTGCTGGCCGCGCGGGCCGGGGGGATGCGACGGGCCGTCGTCCCCGAGGCGGTACTGCACGAGGCGGCGCTGGTCGAGGGCATCGACGTGTTCGGCGCGACGAGCCTCGACGAGGTGCTGGGCTTCCTGCAGGGCGCCCGCGTGCTGCGGCGCCCCGGTCCGGTGGCCGAGGGCGACGAGGAGGAACCCCCCGACCTCGCCGACGTCGTCGGCCAGGACGACGCCCGGCACGCGTTGGAGATCGCCGCGGCCGGCGGCCACCACCTGCTGCTCGTGGGTCCGCCGGGCACCGGCAAGACCATGCTCGCCCAGCGGTTCGTCGGCCTCCTGCCCCGGCTGGCACCCGACGAGGCGCTGGGCCTGGCGGCGGTCCGATCGGTCGCCGGCCGGCTCCCCGCGGCCGGTGCGCTCAGCACGCTGCCCCCGCTGGAGGCACCCCACCACTCCACGTCGGCGGCGGCGCTCGTCGGCGGCGGCAGCGGCATCGCCAAGCCGGGCGCGGTGTCCCTCGCCCACCGCGGTGTGCTGTTCATCGACGAGGCACCCGAGCTGAAGGCCCATCTCCTCGACTCGCTGCGCACCCCGCTCGAGGAGGGCGAGATCCGGCTGGCCCGGGCCGAGGGCACGGTGTGCTATCCGGCCCGGTTCCAGCTGGTCCTCGCGGCCAACCCCTGCCCGTGCGCCCCGGCCCACGACCGCGACTGCGTGTGCCCGTCACTCGTGCGGCGCCGCTACCTGGGCCGCATGTCCGGGCCACTGCTCGACCGCGTCGATCTGCGCGCGCGGATGTTCCCCGTCACCGGGCTGGCCGCCACGGGCGAGGCGGAGAGCTCGGCCACCGTGCGCGCCCGCGTCCTGACTGCCCGGGCGGCCGCTGCGCAACGCTGGGCCGGGCAGGGCTGGCGCACCAACGCCGAGGTGCCCGGCCCGGTGCTGCGCACCCGCTTCGCGCTGCCCCGCGCGGTGGTCCGCCCGCTCGACGCCGGGCTGCGCGCCGGGGAGCTCACCGCGCGCGGGGCCGACCGGGCGTTGCGCGTCGCGTGGACGTTGGCCGACCTGGCCGGCCGTGACCGACCCGACCAGGAGATCGTGGAGACGGCGCTGTTCTTCCGGGACCGGAGGGCGGCATGAGCGCACCGCCGGACCACGCGGTGGCGCAGGACGTCCTGCTCGCCAGGGCGTACCTGTCCCGCGTGGCCGAGCCGCCGGCCGCCGCGCTCGGCCGGCTGGTCGGCGAGGTCGGGCCGCTCGCCGCCGCCGAACGGGTGCGTCAGGGCACCGTGCCCGAGCAGGTCGGGCGCGAGACCGCCGCCCGTCGGTCCGTCGACCGGGCCGCGGCCGACCTCGGGGCCGCCGGTGCGACCGGGGCTCGGCTGCTCACTCCGGAGCACGACGAGTGGCCGGCCTGGCCGTTCGTCGCGTTCACCACCACCGGGATCGACGAGCTCGCCCCACCGCTGGCGCTGTGGGTCCGCGGCCCCGGGCACCTCGGGGCGTTGTGCGAGCGGGCGGTCGCCGTGGTCGGCGCCCGCGCCGCCACGAGCTACGGCGTCCACGTCACCGGTGAGCTGTCGTCGGGCATGGCCGCTCACGGCTACACGGTGGTGTCGGGTGCGGCGATCGGGATCGACGGCGCCGCGCACCGCGGTGCGATGGCGGTCGGTGGTCCCACCCTCGCCGTGCTGGCCTGCGGGATCGACCGCGCCTACCCGGCCGCCCACCAGGCGCTGCTCGACCGGGTCGCCACCGAGAGCCTCGTCGTCAGCGAGTATCCGCCCGGATGCGTACCCGGGCGACACCGGTTCCTGGTCCGCAACCGGCTCATCGCGGGCACGGCCGCCGGCACGCTCGTGGTCGAGGCCGGGTTGCGCAGCGGCGCGCACCGCACCGCAGCCGACGCCAGGGCCCTCGGCCGGCTGGTGATGGCCGTACCGGGCCCGGTCACCTCGGGACGGTCGGCGGGGTGTCACCGGCTGATCCGCGAGGGGGCGGTGCTGGTCACCCGCACTGAGGAGGTGCTGGAAGGCGTCGGCCGGCTCGGGCTCGACCTCGCCGACCCGGCGGTGTCCGGGGTCGAGCGTCCCACCGACGGGCTCGCGCCGGGGGCCGCGCGGGTGCATGACGCGCTCCCGGCCCGGGCCGCCCGGGAGGCGCGGTGGCTGGCCATGGAGGCGGGCGTCCCGATCGGTGCCGCCCGGGCCGCGCTGGTCGATCTGGAGCGGCGTGGTCTGGTCGAGCACCGTGACGGGCGCTGGCAGCGCCGTTCGGGTATCGAGGAGCTGAGGCCGGCGCCGGGTGCCGAGCCGCGGTGCAGGACACATCCGCGCGACGGTTCGTGCTGATGTCCATGGGTATCTCTGTCACGTGCAAACGATCATGGTTGGGGAGCGGCAGCCGGAGAGCGGGAACGCCGCTTCCTCCGAGCAGCCGGCGCTGCGTGGCTTGCTCGACGGGGGCGGGCTCGATCTGCCGACGCCCGGCAGTGGAGCCACCCGGAAGCGCTGGACGGCGCTCGCGGACTGGGGCCGGCGGAACCTGGCTCTGGCCCGGCTCGCGGAGGGTCACACCGACGCCACCGCCATCCTGGCCGAAGCCGGGCGGACCCCGGAACCACGCGCGCTGTACGGGGTGTGGGCGGCCCGATCGAGCGGCACCGGAGCCCGCCTCACCGGGTCCGCGGGGGACCTGCGGCTCCACGGCACCGTCCGGTTCTGCTCGGGGGCGCGCACCCTCGACCGGGCGCTGGTGGTGGCCGAGGTGGCGGGCGGCAGCCGCGTTCTGGTGGACGTGGCGCTGGCCCGGCCGGGCATCGAGGCCGATCCCGGGAGCTGGGACACCTCCGCGATGGCCGCCGCCGACACCCTCGACGTGCGCTTCGACGACCTCGCCGTGCCGGCGGATGCGATGGTCGGCGGCCCGGACTGGTACACCGGGCGGCCGGGCTTCGCCGCCGGCGGTGCAGGTGTCGCTGCGGTGTGGTGGGGCGGAGCGGCCGGCGTGCTCGAGCGCATCGTCGATCACCTCCCGCAGGAGCCCGACGCGCACCAGCTCGCGCACCTGGGTGAGCTGCACGCCCTCCTGCAGGCCGCCGACGCGCTGCTGGACCGCACGGCCACCGCCATCGACGCCGCACCGCGGGCCGACCACGTCACGGCGGTCGCCGAGGTGCGCTGTGCGGTGGAGCGGGCCGTGCGAGAGGTCGTCGACCGCGGGCCACGGATGGTCGGTCCTGCCCCGCTGAGCCGCGACGGAGAGCTCGCGCGCGCGCTCGCCGACCTCACGCTCTACGTGCGGCAGTACCACGGCGAGCGCGACCACGCCGCGCTCGGCGCGCGCGTGCTCGCCGCCCGGACCGGTCGATGACCGAGGAGGGGCCGGACGGAGCGGGGAACGGGGCACGCGCGACCGGCTGGTCCGGTGGGTCCACGCGCACGCCACCCGAAGCCTGGGCCGCGGCGCTGGTCGCGCACCGGCCGCCGCGCTTCGATCCGTCGGCGCACCGCCGGGTCGTGGTCGTGGCCGCGCACCCCGACGACGAGACCATCGGCGCCGGCGGTGCGCTCCAGTCCCTCCGGGCAGCCGGTGCGGAGATCACGGTGGTCGTCGCCACCGACGGGGAGGCGGCCTACCCGGGCCTGGGGGCTGTCGCGCGCGGCGAGCTCGCCACGCGGCGCCGCGCGGAGCTCGCGGCGGCCCTGC
This sequence comes from uncultured Actinomycetota bacterium, assembly GCA_963711715.1. Classification (GTDB taxonomy): domain Bacteria; phylum Actinomycetota; class Actinomycetes; order Mycobacteriales; family Pseudonocardiaceae; genus Pseudonocardia. The sequence goes on along the minus strand of CAVQFJ010000009.1, from coordinate 1,487,922 downwards.
GCGTGCTCGGCCTGTCCGGGGCGCCGGTGCACTGGTTGGGCCTGCCCGACTCGGCGCTCGCCGACCACGCCGTGGAGCTGCGGGAGGCGCTCGGACCGTTGCTGGACGGGGCCGACGCCTACCTGGCCCCGTGGCCGCTCGACCCGCACCCCGACCACCGCGCCGCGGGGCTCGCCGCGGCGGCGGCTGCCCCGGTCACGGCACACGGCTGGTCGTACCCGATCTGGACGTGGGCCTGGACGCCACCCGACGACCCGACCGTGCCGTGGGACCGCGCCCACGTCGTGCCGCTCGACGACACCGCGCGGGTGACGCGGCGGCGCGCGGTCGACTGCTTCGCCTCGCAGGTCGGGCCGGGGCCCGACGGCTCGGCGCCGGTGTTGGCGGCGGGACTGCTCGACCACGTCGACCGCGACACGGACCTGTTGTTCCGCGAGCCGCGCTCCGGCTCGGCGCCGGTCGAGCGGTTCACCGAGCTGTATGCCGACGGCAACGATCCCTGGCGATCCGCCTCCTGGTACGAGCGGCGAAAACGCGCGGCCGTGCTCGCGAGCCTGCCCCGCGAGCGTTACCGCGTGGCGTTCGAACCCGGGTGCGGCACCGGCGAGCTCACGGTCGACCTCGCCGCCCGCTGCGACCGGATCGTTGCGTCCGATCCCGTGGCCGGAGCTGTGGAGCGCGCGCGGCGCGCCACCGCGGCACTGCCCGGTGTCTCGGTCACCCGAGCGGCGTTGCCCGTGGCAGTCCCGGGCGAACCGGTCGACCTCGCGGTGTTCAGCGAGGTCCTGTACTACCTCGCCGATCCCGTGCTCGACACCACGCTCGATCGCACCCTCGACGTCCTGGCCCCCGGTGGCGACATCGTCGTGGTGCACTGGCGGGGCTGGCCGGCCGAGGCACCTCGCGACGCCGCGGCGACCCACCGGGTGCTCACGTCCCGCCCCGAGCTCGAGGTGCTCGTGGAGCACGTCGACGAGGAGTTCCTGCTGCACGTGCTGAGGCGCGGATGACATGCGCCCCGCGGATCCGGGCGGTCGGAGTGGTCGTCCCCGCTCGCGACGAGGAGCACAGCATCGGTCCGTGCCTGCTCAGCGTGCGTCGCGCCCTGGACCGGCTGCCGGCAGGCACCGCCACCGCGGTCGCCGTGGTGCTCGACCGGTGCGCCGACCGCACGCCGGAACGGGTGGCCGCTCTGCTGGCGGGGTGGCCCGAGGCCGTCGCGCTGCGGGTGGCGGCACTCGGCGGCCGGCGAGCGGGTTCGGCGGTCACCCCCGGGCCGGCGCACATCGTGGCGGGTTCCGGTGTCGGGGCGCTCCGCGAGCTGGGGGTCCGGGCCGTGCTGGACCGCCTGCGACGGTATCCGCGCGCCGCCACGTGGCTGCTGCACACCGACGCCGACACCGTGGTGCCGCCGGACTGGGCGCTCACCCACCTGCGTCACGCCGACGCCGGCTCCTGCGGGGTGGCCGGACTCGCCGACCTCGACGCCTCGGCCCATCTCGCCGTGGACGCACGACGGCGCTACCGCGCCGTCGTGCGGGACGGGCTCGACGGAGGGCGGCACCGACACGTCTACGGGGCGAACCTCGGGATCCGCGCCGATGCCCATCTCGCGGTCGGCGGGTTCCCGGCCGACGGCCACGGCGAGGACCACGGGCTCTGGCACCGGCTACGGGTGGCGGGCTACCCGCTCGAACAGCCGACGGCCCTGCGGGTGCGGACCAGCGCCCGGCTGCGGGGGCGGGCCGAGGGTGGCCTGGCCGATCTCCTCCTCGGGCTGCACCGCGACTCCGCCGCCGTGGATGACGCCGGGGAGGACGGGCCGGCCGTGGCCGATCCGGCGGGGTAGTGCGATGGGCACGCGCCCGGCCGCGGTCGGCGGCCGCGGTCGGCAGCGCCCGAGGACCGTGCCGACGACGGTCCGAGCGAAAGGGTGATCGGGAGCGAGGTGGACGAGGAGAGGCAGCCCGGACACGCGCGCCTCGGTGCTTGACCGGCCGTGGGCGACCGCCCACCGTCGAGCGGTGCCCCCGGATCCGGAGCCGACGCCCGCCGCGGTGCTCGACGACTTCCTCACCTACCTGAAGCGGGAGCGCGGGCGCTCGGTCCACACGGTGCGTGCCTACCGCGCGGACCTGGCCAGCCTGCTCGAGGGTGTTGCCGACCTCTCCGTCCTCGACCTGCCGGCGCTGCGCCGCTGGCTCGCGGCCGGGCACGCCGCCGGCGCCGGCCGGTCCACGCTCGCCCGGCGAGCGGCTGCGGCCCGGACCTTCACGGCCTGGGCCCGGCGCACCGGCCGGATCGAGGCCGATCCGGGCGCACGGCTCGCATCGCCGCGGCCGCGGACCGCGCTGCCGGTGGTGCTCGCCGCGGAGGAAGCCACCGCACTCCTCGACGCGGCTGGTTCGGGCGCCGCGGAGGGAGAGCCGCTCGCCCTGCGCGACCTGCTGGTCCTCGAGCTGCTCTACGCCACCGGCGTGCGGGTCGGTGAGCTGTGCGGGCTCGACGTCGACGACGTCGACGCCGGGCGACGGACACTGCGCGTGATCGGCAAGGGCGACCGGGAGCGCATGGTCGTGTTCGGGGTGCCGGCCGCCACCGCGCTGGAGCGGTGGCTCGATGTCGGCCGCCCCGCGATGACCCTGCCGACGTCGCCACCCGCGCTGCTGCTCGGCGCCCGTGGGGGGCGCCTGGATCCGCGAGTGGCGCGCACCGTCGTGCACCGCGCGCTCACCGCCGTGCCGGGGGCTCCCGACACGGGCCCGCACGGGCTCCGACACGCGGCCGCCACCCACATGCTCGAGGGGGGTGCGGACCTCCGGTACGTGCAGGAACTGCTCGGTCACGCCAAGCTCGCCACCACGCAGCTCTACACCCACGTGACCGTCGAGCGCCTCAGGGCGGTCCACGACCAGGCCCACCCCAGGGCCTGAGCCCGAGCCCATCTGCGCCGTTCACGCGTCGGCGTCCGCCGGTGCGAGGACCGGGAGGAGCCGCACCCGTGGAGGACGGAGCAGCACGAGCGGGTCGAGGTACTCCACGCGGTCACGTCGCACCCCCCAGTGCAGGCAGGCCGGTGCCGGGCAGCGGGCATGACCCGGGTCGAGCAGGCCGACGACGTCACCGATCCGCACCACGGCGCCCGCGCGAACGGCGGGCCGGACGGGCTCGTAGGTGGTGCGCAAGCCGTCGTCGTGCCGCAGGGACACGACCCCCCGGCCCGCGACCGGCCCGGCGAACACCACCGTGCCCCCGCGGGCCGCGAGGACCGGCTGACCCGGGACCGCGCCGAGGTCGACACCCCGGTGGCCGGGTCCGTACGGGTGGGTCGGCACCCGGAACGGCGTGTGGACGGCCGGCACCGGGAGCAGTGGCCAGGCGTAGCGCGCGCCAGGGGCCGGGACGCCGGCCCCGGCCGGACGATCGGGGACCTCGAGCGGGGGCGGCGGTCCCCGCGGACCAGGGCCCTCGGGCGGCGGCGGAACGGGTGCCGGCGGAACGGGTGCCGGCGGAACGAGTGTCGGCGCAACGAGTGTCGGCAGATCGGCGGCGGGCGCCGGGGCCGGGGGAGCGCGCTGCGCCGGCCCGGGCCCCGGCGCATCGGTGGCAACGGGCGGGACAGGGGGCGAGGAACCGGCCACGGCAGCGTCGGGCCAGGAGGGCACAGCCACCGCCGGCCCGGCCCCGACGAGCACCACGGCCACGACCACCGCGGCGAACACCATCACCGCGAGACCCACCGTCGCGATCTCGACCGCGGCCCGTCGCCGTCCTTGATCCACGGCTCCAGCCTGCCGCGGGACCGGGAGGTGGACCCGGGATGCCCGCAGGCTGTGGACGGCGGGCGGCGCATGTGGACAGCCTGGGGACTCCGGGGTGAGACGGGTGACCGCCGCGGCGTACACTCGACCCGCACCCCACCTGCAGTTCGGGGTGACTTCGCGCGCTCGCGTACCCGCCGGTCGGGCTCCTCCGCCCGCCGGCACCAACGGTGGACGGGCGGTCCCGCGGCACCTCGCCGGTTCGGCGGCGGTCGGCGCGGGTCCGGACACCGGCGCGACGCCAGGGCGGTGCCGCCGACCGGCGCTCCGCACAACCGTGCGCGTGGCCGCCGAGCGGCCGCGCCCGAGCGAGAGGTGCACACCGGCCGTGGCCGTCGTCACCATGAAGCAGTTGCTGGATTCCGGCGTGCACTTCGGGCACCAGACCCGGCGCTGGAACCCCAAGATGAAGCGCTACATCCTCACCGAGCGCAACGGCATCTACATCATCGACCTGCAGCAGACCCTGTCCTACATCGACCGCGCCTACGAGTTCGTCCGCGAGACGGTGGCGCACGGCGGCACGATCATGTTCGTCGGCACGAAGAAGCAGGCGCAGGAGGCCATCGCCGACGAGGCGGGCCGGGTCAACATGCCGTTCGTGAACCAGCGCTGGCTGGGCGGGATGCTCACCAACTTCCAGACCGTGCACAAGCGCCTCCAGCGGATGAAGGAGCTGGAGGCGATGGAGCAGACGGGGGGCTTCGAGGGTCGCACCAAGAAGGAGATCCTCATGCTCACGCGCGAGAAGGCCAAGCTCGAGAAGACCCTCGGCGGCATCCGGGACATGACCAAGGTGCCCAGCGCGGTCTGGATCGTGGACACCAAGAAGGAGCACATCGCGGTCGGCGAGGCCCGCAAGCTGGGCATCCCGGTCGTCTCCATCCTGGACACGAACTGCGACCCCGACGAGGTCGACTTCCCGATCCCGGGCAACGACGACGCGATCCGGTCGGCTGCGCTGCTGACGAAGGTGATCGCGCGCGCCGCCGCCGACGGTCTGATGGCCCGCTCGGCCCGAGGTCGCGGCGACGGTGACGACAAGCCCGAGGCCGGTGTCGGCGGCGACGAGCCACTGGCCGAGTGGGAGCAGAACCTGCTCACCAGCGGCACGGGTTCCGACGGTGCCAGCCTGACGGCCACCGGAACGGTCACCGACGCGCCGGCCCCGGCGGCCGAACCGGCCCCCGCCACCACCAGCAACGGCACCCAGCAGACTCCGGGCTGATCGGGCGCCGCCGCGCGGCCCGATCGGCCCCGCGGCGGCCCCGGTTCCGCCCCGACGAGAACGGACGAAGAGGCACCACCATGGCGAACTACAGCGCCGCCGAGGTCAAGAAGCTCCGGGAGCTCACCGGCGCCGGAATGATGGACTGCAAGAAGGCCCTCGAGCAGACCGACGGCGACATCGAGGCCGCCGTCGAGGCCCTGCGTGAGAAGAGCGCGAAGTCCGTCGACAAGCGGACCGAACGCACGACGGCCAACGGCCTCGTCGCCGCGTCGGGCGGCACCATGATCGAGCTGAACAGCGAGACCGACTTCGTGGCGAAGAGCCCCGACTTCCAGCAGCTGGCGGACCGGATCCTGCAGGTCGCGATCGACCGGCGACCGGTCGACGTCGACGCGCTGCGCGCGGCCCCGCTCGACGGCGGCACCGTCGTCGACGCGATGCAGGAGCTGGCCGGCCGTATCGGGGAGAAGCTGCAGCTCAAGCGCTACGTCCACCTCGACGGGCCGGTGGCGCTGTACCTGCACCGGCGCGCCACCGACCTGCCGCCCGCCATCGGTTCGCTGGTCGCGTACGAGGGCACCGGGGACGACGCCACCGACACCGCCCGCAGCGTGGCCATGCACATCGCCGCCGCCCAACCGCGGTACACCACCCGCGAGGAGGTGCCGGCCGACGTCCTCGAGGGCCAGCGCCGGGAGGCCGAGGAGCTGGCCACCCAGGAGGGCAAGCCGGAGCAGATCGTGCCCCGGATCGTCGAGGGCAAGCTGAAGAAGTTCTACGCCGATTCGGTGTTGCTCGAGCAGGTCTCCGTGCTCGACGAGTCCAAGACGACCATGAAGGACCTCCTCGACGCAGCCGGCGTCAGGGTCCGGGAGTTCGCCCGCTTCGAGGTCGGCCAGACCTGACCGGGGCCGACCTCACCGACGAGACGACGGGCACCGATGCGATGACCGACCGACGGACCGGCTCCGGTGGCACCCGACCGGGCTTCCGACGCGTGCTGCTCAAGCTCGGCGGCGAGATGTTCGGCGGTGGTGCCGTCGGCGTCGATCCGGGTGTCGTCGAGACCGTCGCCCGCCAGATCGCCGAGGTGGTGGCCACCGGAGCGCAGGTCGCGGTGGTCATCGGCGGGGGCAACTTCTTCCGGGGTTCCGAGCTGCAGCAGCGGGGGATGGACCGGGCCCGAGCCGACTACATCGGCATGCTGGGCACGGTGATGAACTGCCTCGCACTGCAGGACTTCCTCGAGCGCGAGCACCACATCGACACCCGCGTGCAGACCGCCATCACGATGGGCCAGGTCGCGGAGGCCTACATCCCACGGCGGGCGATCCGGCACCTGGAGAAGGGTCGCGTCGTCATCTTCGGCGCCGGCGTGGGCATGCCCTACTTCTCCACGGACACCGCGGGCGCGCAGCGCGCGCTGGAGATCGGCGCGCAGGCGCTGCTGCTCGCGAAGAGCGTCGACGGCGTCTTCACCGCCGATCCCAAGCTCGATCCCGACGCGAAGCTCTACGACGAGATCACCCATCGCGAGGTGCTGGAGCTGGGCCTCAAGGTGGCCGACGCCACCGCGTTCAGCCTGTGCATGGACAACGCCATGCCGATCATCGTGTTCAACCTCCTGGTCGAGGGCAACATCGCGCGTGCGGTGCGAGGTGAGAGGATCGGCACGCTGGTCAGCACCCCCGACTACGCACAGGACGAAGGAGGCAGGGAGCTGTGATCGAAGAGACGCTCTTCGACGCCGAGGAGAAGATGGAGAAGGCAGTCTCGGTGGCCAAGGACGACCTCGCGAGTGTGCGCACAGGACGGGCGACGCCACACATGTTCTCGCGGGTCGCCGTCGACTACTACGGAGCGATGACGCCGATCAACCAGCTGGCGTCGATCAACGTGCCCGAGGCGCGGATGGCCGTCATCAAGCCGTACGACGCGAGCCAGCTCAAGGCGCTGGAGAAGGCCATCCGCGACTCCGACCTCGGCCTCAACCCGAGCAACGACGGGCAGATCATCCGCGTGGTGATCCCGCAGCTGTCCGAGGAACGCCGCCGCGAGATGGTCAAGGTCGCCCGCAGCAAGGGCGAGGACGCCCGGGTCACCGTGCGCAGCATCCGCCGCAAGGCGATGGACGAGCTGCACCGCATCGTCCGCGACGGGGAGAGCGGCGAGGACGAGGTGGCACGCGCCGAGAAGGAGCTGCAGGGCACCACCGACCGGTACGTCCACCAGATCGACGACCTGGTGAAGCACAAGGAAACCGAGCTCCTCGAAGTCTGAGCCGGTGACCGCCTCCTCCTCCGAGCACACCGCAGCGGTGATCCCCCCGGCCCGCCGGCCGTCCCGCGCGGGACGCGACCTCGTCGCCGCGATCGCGGTCGGGCTCGGGCTCGGCGTCGTCATCCTCTCGTCGCTGCTGGTACAGCGGCACTTCTTCGTCGCCGTCCTGGCGCTGGCGACGGCCGTGGCCACCTGGGAGCTCGCGGGCGCGCTGCGCCGCGGGGCCGGGATCGAGGTGCCGCTGCCGGTGCTCCTGATCGGTGGCCAAGCCATGGTGTGGCTGTCGTGGCCCTACGGGCTGCGCGGGCTGGCCGTGTCGTTCGCCCTCACCGCACTGGCCGTGCTGCTCGTCCGGATGCGGGCCGGCGCGGCGCACTTCGTCCGCGACGTCACCGCCGGGATCTTCACCGCCACCTACGTGCCGCTGTTCTGCTCGTTCGCCACCCTCCTGACGGTGGCCGACGACGGCCTCGGCCGCGTCCTCACGTTCATGCTGTGCGGTGTCGCGTCCGACATCGGCGGCTACGCGGCCGGCGTGCTCGCCGGCCGGCACCCGATGGCCCCGACGATCAGCCCGAAGAAGTCCTGGGAGGGTTTCGCCGGCTCACAGGTCGCCGGCATGGCGGCCGGCGCGCTGTGCGTCGCCCTGCTGCTGGGCGGTCCGTGGTGGGCCGGCGCGCTCGCCGGCGCGGTGCTGGTGGTCAGCGCGACGCTGGGCGACCTCGTCGAGTCGATGGTCAAACGCGACCTCGGGATCAAGGACATGGGCAGCCTGCTCCCCGGCCACGGGGGTCTCCTGGACCGCCTCGACTCGCTGCTGCCCACCGCGGTCGTGGCGTGGGTGGTGCTGAGCGTCGTCGTGCCGTCGTGATCCGTCCCGCGGGCCGGGCGCCCCGGATGAGCCGGGCGTTCCGCCGGGCCCCGGCCGGCGAGGAGCCGATCCCCAGCCCGAACATCTGGAACTGGCCCGATGTCTACGAGCAGGAGAACCAGGCCCAGGACGCCGACGGGGCGCTGTGGGCCGCATTGCGGGAGACCGTCCCGTGGGCCGGCCTCGACGTGCTCGACGTGGGCTGCGGCGACGGGTTCCACCTCCCCGTCTTCGCCGTGGAGGCCGCCTCGGTGGTCGGCGTCGAGCCACACCGGGCACTGGTGGACCGGGCACGCCGCCGGGTCGACGGCGTCGCCGGCGTGGCCGACGTGGTGGTCGCCGGGGCCGCCGCGCTCCCGCTGCCCGATGCGTGCGTGGATCTCGTGCACGCCCGTACCGCGTACTTCTTCGGTCCCGGCTGCGAGCCCGGGCTGGCCGAGGCGCAACGGGTGCTGCATCCCGGCGGCGCGATCGCGATCGTCGACCTCGACGCCACAGCCCTGCCCTACGGGGAGTGGATGCGCGCGGACATCCCGCGCTACGACCCCGGGCGCGTGGAGCGGTTCTTCGCCCGGCAGGGCTTCGCGACACGACGCGTGGCGACCATCTGGCGGTTCCCGGACCGGGCGACGCTCGAGGCCGTGCTCCGCATCGAGTTCTCCCGGCCGGTCGCCGAGCGGGCGATCGCCGCAACCAGCGGCGTGACACTGCCCGTCGGTTACCGGCTCCGCGTGCGTCGGAAGACCGCCCGGCCGGCATGACCCGGTCCCGGTCCCGGGTCGACGCTCCCACGCGGGCCCGCCGCCGCCGGATGGGCCGCCGGTCACGTGCGGGCGGGGCCACTCGATACCGTGGAACCCATGCGTGGACCGGCGGCGCCGTACGTGGAACCGATCGTCGCGGCGATGTGGTGGACGGTGGGCGCGGCGGCCCTCGACGGGGGCGCAGGCACGGTGGTGCTGGCGGCCGGGCTCGGCCTCACCGCCGGCACGGTGATGGCGCTGCGCCGTCGCTACGGTTCCGGTGCCGCGCTGCCCCCTGGCGGGCGCGGGCGCCTGCTGCGGCTGCTCGGCGCCACCGCGGGCCTCATCGCGGTCGGAGGCACGGTGCTGGGGGCCGCCGGGTGGGGCGAGCTGACGGTGCCGCTCGCCTGCGTGCTGGTCGGCGCGGTGCTGATGCCCCTGTCGTCGCTGCTGGGTGAGCGAGTACTGCTGGCGACGGGCGGCGCGCTGATGGTGCTCGGCGCGGCCGGCGCGCTGCTGGCCCTCGGGTCCGCGGGCCAGCTCTACCCGCAGGGCGTCGTGGGGTTGACCGCCGGCGCGCTGCTCTGGTTGGCCGGCGCGCAGCGCACCGGCCTGCTCGCCGAGGTGCGGGGGCGCGCGCGGCGTTAGTGCTCCGCGCCCGGGGTGCCGGCGGGTCTGCGCCCCGGGCCGGCACCGGGCACCTGGCACACTCGAGGGGTCATGATTGCCCTCCCCCTGGTGTTCGACCCGCCGCGGCGCGCCCTCCCGCCGCGCCACCTCGCCGACCTCCACCCCGGCGAGCGTCGCGCGGTGGTCGGCGAGCTCGGCCTGCCGGGGTTCCGCGCCGACCAGCTCGCTCGGCACTACTTCGGCCGGTTCACCGCCGACCTCGCCGCGATGACCGACCTCCCGTCGGCCGCCCGCGACGCCCTCGCCACGTTGCTGCCGCCGCTCGTCACCCCCGTGCTCGAGCAGGAATGCGACGACGGGGCCACCCGGAAGACGCTGTGGACGGGTCACGACGGCACGCGCGCCGAATCCGTGCTCATGGGATACCCCGACCGCGCCACGGTGTGCGTGTCCAGCCAGGCCGGCTGCGGGATGGCGTGCCCGTTCTGCGCGACCGGCCAGGGCGGCCTGCAGCGCAACCTCTCCACCGGCGAGATCGTGGAACAGGTGCGGCAGGCCGCGGCCGCGGCCCGCGACGGTGCGCTCGGGGCGCCGACCCGGCTGTCCAACGTGGTGTTCATGGGTATGGGCGAGCCGCTGGCCAACTACGCCCGCGTGGTGGCCGCCCTCCGCCGGATCACCGAGCCGGCGCCGGACGGCTTGGGCATCTCCGCGCGCGGCGTCACGGTCTCCACCGTGGGGCTCGTCCCGGCCATCGACCGGCTCGCCGCGGAGGGGATGCCGGTCACGCTCGCCGTCTCGTTGCACACCCCCGACGACGAGCTGCGCGACACCCTCGTGCCCGTCAACAACCGGTGGAAGATCGTCGAGGTACTGGCGGCCGCCCGCCGGTTCGCGCAGGCCACGGGCCGGCGGGTGTCGATCGAATACGCACTGATCCGCGACGTCAACGACCAGCCGTGGCGGGCCGACCTCCTCGGGAAGGTCCTGCGCCAGCAGGTCGGGACCAAGCGGGTGCACGTCAACCTCATCCCGCTGAACCCGACCCCGGGCAGCGAGTGGGACGCCTCACCTCGACCCGTGCAGGACGAGTTCGTGCGGCGGGTGCAGGCGGCCGGGGTGGCTTGCACGGTGCGCGATACCCGCGGTCGCGAGATCGCCGCGGCGTGCGGGCAGCTGGTGGCGTCGGAGGTCTAGGGCTCGAACCTCGCTGATCAACGCCGCCAGCCGCGGCCGGTCAGAAGGGTGGCTCGTCGGGCAGCTCGACGGCTCGGTGCGGGTCGGGTGGGGCGGGGCCGGCCGGAGGGGTGCCGGCCGACCGATCCGAGCCTGGTTCGGGTCGGTAGTCGTGGGGATCGCTGGTGTAGCTGTGGCCGGTGGGCGCGGTCCAGGTGATCTGCCCGTTGAGGTGTTGGGTGACCGTCCAGCCGGCGTGGTGCTTGAGTCGGTGGTGGTGCAGGCAGGCGCCGTAGAGGTTGTCCTCCCCGGTGGTGCCGTGGTGGGCCCAGTCGCGGGTGTGGTCGAGGTCGAGGTCGAGGGCCCGACGGCGGCAGGTGGGGAAGCGGCAGGTGACGTCGCGGGCCCGGACGAAGTCGGCGAGTGCCGCGGGTGGGTGGTAGGTGGTGCGGCCGTGGTCGAGCAGGGCCCCGGACAGGGGGTCGGTGACCAGCCTCTTCCAGACGGCGTCGGCGGCGATCTCGCGGGCGAGGTCGGCGGGGATGGGGCCGTAGCCGGTGAGTTCGGCGGGGCGGTCGTCGGCGCCGGTGAGCGTGCCGTGGTCGACGATGACGTGGACGAGGGGTTTGCCGGGGGTGACCGGCGAGGGGAGACGCGCGGACGCGGGTGCCGGGGTCGATCCGGTCGCGGACTCCGGCGAGGTGTCGCTGCCGGAGGACGTGTCGCTGCCGGAGGACGTGTCGCTGCCCGAGGAGGTGTCGCTGCCCGAGGACGTGTCGCCGTCGGTCGGGTCGTCGGTCGCGGCGGTGTCGGCGCCGGTGTCGTCGTGGGTGTCGGCGTCGCCGTCTGCGTCGGTCCCGGGGTCGGGTGGGGTGATCGTGAGGCGGCCGGTGAGCAGGTCGTGCAGGAGATCGGCTCGGCGGGCGTCCATCCCGCGGGGATCGTGGCTGCCCAGCCCGCGGGCCAGCCGGGTGAGCCACTGGTAGGCGGAGTAGGCGTCCGGGGCGGGCAGCAGCGCCCACAGCGACGCCATGCCGTCGTCGTCGGGCCCGAGCACGACGCGCCGGGCGCGGCGGGCCTGCTGGTGCCGCGCGGCGGCGCCGTCCGGGTCGACCGCGATCCGGGCGCGGGCCAGCGCCGCCCGCAGCTGGGCCAGGGTCTGCTCCGGCGCCTTCGTGAGCACGCGGTCCTCCACTGCGCGGGCGTGTTCGTCGCTGAGGCACGCGGTGGCGTCGCAGATCGCCCGGACCTTCGCGGTGTCGATCTGCCCTTCCTCCCACCGCTCCAGCGTGGCGGGCAGGGTGGCGGTGAGCTGGTCGGCCTGGTGGAGCCGGGCCATCGCGGTGCCCCGGGACAGCCGCAGCGCCACCCCGACCTCGTCGGGAGCGAACCGGCTGATCGTCGACGGCCGGTCGCAGTTGATCGCCTGCGGGTCGTCGCCGGGCCGGCGGCGGGCGAACTCAGCCAGCAGCCGGGCCTGCCGCGCCGACGCCCACGCCGACAGCCGCTCCAACGCGACGATCTCCTCGATCAGATCCGCGTCGCCCAGCCCGGCGCCACCACCACCGGTGGCCGCGTCGACCTCCAACGCCAGCCACCCCGACGGAACCGCATCCGCCGGGGAGTAGCGGGGCTCGACGTACTCGACCTGCTCGCCGAACGCGACCCGCCAGTCCTCCTCTGCAGGAGGCGCCGCATCGAGATCGGTGTCGAACATGTGTTCGAGTGTACCAGAACGCGGTGCCCCGGGTGATCGGTCCCGGGTGGAGGCGTCTCCGCCGGATCGGGGTGTGTGCTGCGGCGGATGCACCAGCCGAGGATCATGGAGAACCTCGGCGCTACCGCAGTCCCAGCACCTCGGCGAGGTCGAACGTGACCGGTTGCTCGAGCTGCGCGTACGTGCACGACTCCGGCTCGCGGTCGGGGCGCCATCGCACGAACTGCGCGGTGTGCCGGAACCGCACGCCCTCCATGTAGTCGTAGCGCACCTCCACCACCCGCTCCGGGCGCAGGGGCACGAACGACAGGTCCTTGCCCGCGTTCCAGCGGCTCGTCTCGGCCTTGCGCGGCGTGCGCTCGCCCTCGTCCTGCTTGGCCCACGCCCACGGATGGTCGTCGAACGTCGTGACGAGCGGCGCGAGCTCGGCGAACAGCGCCCGCCGCTGGGCCATCGGCAGGGCCCCGACCACCCCGACCGACGCCAGGTGCCCGTTGTCCTGGTAGAGCCCGAGCATGAGCGAGCCGATGGCGTCCGGTCCGGACTTGTGCACGCGATAGCCCGCCACGACGCAGTCGGCGGTGCGCTCGTGCTTGACCTTCGTCATCACCCGCTTGTCGGGCTGGTACCGCTGGTCGGGCTTCTTGGCGATCAACCCGTCGAGCCCGGCGCCCTCGAACTGGTCGAACCAGGTCGTCGCGAGCCCGTGGTCGTCGGTGAGCGGGGTGACGTGCACCGGTGGGCGGGCCGTCCGCAAGGTCTCCTCCAGCGCGGCCCGACGCTCTCGGAACGGCCGGGCCGTGAGGTCCTCGTCACCGAGCGCCAACAGGTCGAACGCGACGAAGCTCGCCGGCGTCTCCGCGGCCAGCAGGTTCACCCGGCTCGCCGCCGGGTGGATGCGCTGCTGCAGCACCTCGAACTCCAGCGAGTTGAGCTCCCGGTCGACCACGACGATCTCGCCGTCCACCACCGCGCGCGGCGGGAAGTTGGCCAACACGGCCGCCACGACCTCGGGGAAGTAGCGGGTCATCGGTCTCTCGTTGCGGCTCCCGATCTCCACCTCGTCGCCGTCGCGGAAGATGATCGACCGGAAGCCGTCCCACTTGGGCTCGTACAGCTGACCCTCGGGGATGGCAGGCATCGGCTTGGCCAGCATCGGCTTCACCGGCGGCATCACGGGCAGGTCCACCGCGCCATCCTGCCCGCCGCCCGCAACCCCGGACGGTGGGCACCCCCGATCAGGTCGATGCGGACGACCGCCGGGGGGCGAAGCGCTCCTCGGGCGTCCGCGCGCTCGGACCGACGTGCGTGGCCAGCCACCGATGCAGGGGAGTTCCGCGGTCGACGAGCCCCCGGATGCGGGCGGGCGCCTCCGTCGAGTCCAACCACGGGGGAGCGCCCGCGTGGTGCGCGATCTCGACGCCCTTCCACCGCAGCCAGATCCCCCGTGGATGATCGGCCGGGTACCCGCGGGGAACGCGCACGAGCGGGTCCCACCGCCCACCGTGGACGCGCGCGCCCCGTGCCTCCACCCGCTCCACGGCGGACGCGAACCCCGTCCCGCTCCCGTCCGCGGCGATCCCGGCCCGCAGCCGCGCGAGCTGGTCCGGAGCCGGCTGCGGAATGCCGGTCGCCACCAGCAGGCCGCGCGGGCCGACTTGGACGAACGTGCCCACGCCGTCAGGCCACTCGGCCACGGCACCCAGGAACGTCTTGTACGGCGTGCGGGCGTATCGGACGTCGTTGTGCGGGCGGTACACCCGCCACTCCCCGCCCACGCCGGTCAGGATGTCGAGGAACGCCGGACGCAGCAGCCCGTCGTAGCGATGGCGGTGCGCCGACCAGAACGCCCGGCTGTTGTCCGCCTCGAGCTCGGTGTAGAAGGCGACTGCTCCCGCGACGAAGCCGCTCCGCATGTGGCACATCCTGTGCCACGCCAGGAAGTGGCGCAACCTGTGCCACACTGCCGGTCGTGGACGACGATCCCCGAGTGCGGCGCTCGCGGGAGCGGGCCCTGAGCGTGGGCCGCGCGCTCCTGGTGTCGCAGGGCATCGACGCCGTCACGCACCTGCGCGTGGCAGGGGCGGGGGGAGGTGCCCGCCGAACCCTGTACCGGCACTGGCCCGACGCGCGGTCGCTGCTCCGCGACGTCCTCGCGGCCAGCGAGGTCCCGCACGCCGAGCGGACGGGCGACCTCCGCCGGGACCTCCTCGCGCACCTCGACGCACTGCGCCGGGCGTTGGTCGACGGCCACCTGCGACTGGTGGTCTGCGCGCTGGGGGAGCGCGCGGCTGTGGACCCGTCCTTCGAACCGCTGCGAGCCGAGCTGACCGAGGCTGGCTGCGCTCCGCTGCGCGACCTCCTGCAGGAGGCGGTCCGGCGGGCGCTCCTGCCGCCGGACCTCGACCTCCCGGCGGCCATGGCTGCTCTCGAGGGGCCGGTCTTCTACCGCGCGCTCGTCCGCCGCGAGACGGTCGCGTCCGGGGTCCTCACGGCGGTCGTGGACGGTGTCCTCGCTGCACCACCCGTGGAAGCGTGAGTTCGGGCTCCGGGCCCCACCTCCCCTCGACGCAGCCGTAGTCTCCGTCGGTGCCCCGCTTCACCGTCGCCGACCTCGAGGCGGCCAGGGCCCGCACGATCGCCGACGTCCTCCCCGGCCCCGGCGACCCGTCGCTGCGGGTCCTGTTCTGCGGCATCAACCCCGGCCTCGTGTCCGCGGCCACCGGGCACCACTTCGGCCGCCCGGGCAACCGGTTCTGGCCGGTCCTGCACGGAGCGGGCTTCACACCGCGGCTGCTGCGGCCCGCCGAGCAGGGCGAGCTGCCGGCGCTCGGGGTCGGGATCACCAACATGGTCGCTCGGGCCACGGCCCGGGCCGACGAGCTGGGCGTGGACGAGCTCCTGGCGGGCGGGGCGCGGCTGCGCGAGCTGGTGGCGCACGTCCGCCCGGCGTGGCTCGCGGTCGTCGGCATCACCGCGTACCGGACGGCCTTCGCGGCCCCCCGCGCGACCGTCGGTCCGCAAGCCGAGCGGCTCGACACCAGCGGCGTCTGGGTGCTGCCCAACCCGAGCGGGTTGAACGCGCACTGGTCACTACCGGCGATGATCGAGGAGTTCGAACGCCTCCGCGCGGTGGTCCCCGAGGCGGTCCACCGCAGCCGCTGATCACGCCCGGCCCGGCCGGCGAGCCCGAAACCGCCCGTCGCCCGTCAGACGTCGAGGTCCTGCACCTCGTCCTCGGGAGGTACGGCGGCACCGTCCTGGGCGTCGCGGTCGGCCCACTCGAGGAGCTCGTCGATGGCGAAGACGGCGTCGTCGATACCGGCGTGCAGGTCGCCCAGCTCGGCGAAGCGGACCGGCACCGTCGCGATCGTGAAGTCGCCCGGGTCGGCGTCGTCGACCTCGTCCCACCGGATGGGGGTGGAGACCACCGCCTCGGCCACCCCGCGCACGGAGTACGCGCTGCGGATCGTGTGGTCACGGGCGTTCTGGTTGTAGTCCACGAAGATCGACGAGGGGTCGCGGTCCTTGCGCCACCAGGTGAGGTCCACGAGGTCGCAGCGCCGGCCCACCTCGCGGGCGAAGGCGTGCGCGGCCCGCCGCACGTCGGAGAACCCGTGCTCGGGCAGGATCCGCACGTACACGTGCATGCCCTTGCCCCCGGAGGTCTTGGGCCATCCGGTCGCGCCCAGCTCGTCGAGCACCTCGTGGGCGACGTGCGCGACTCGACGCACGTCGGCGTAGGTGGCCCGGGGCATCGGGTCGATGTCGATCCGCCACTCGTCGGGCTTCTCGGTGTCCGCCGCCCGCGAGTTCCACGGGTGGAACTCGACCGTGGACATCTGCACCGCCCACACGATGTCGGCGGGGTGCTGGACGCACAGCTCGTCGGCGTGCCGGCCCCACCGCGGGAAGTCGACGCGGACGGTCCGCACCCACCCGGGAGCGCCGCGCGGCAACCGCTTCTGGTGCACCTTCTCGCCGGTCACGCCGGTGGGGAAGCGGTGCAGCATGCACGGGCGGTCCCGCAGTGCCCGCACGACGCCGTCGGACACCGCCAGGTAGTAGCGGGCCAGGTCGAGCTTGGTCTCGCCGCGGGCCGGGAAGTACACCCGGTCGGGATTGCTCAGCCGGACGGTGCGGTCACCGACCTCCAGCTCGACGGAGGGGCCGGCCATCGGGGGATCAGCGGCGCCAGGCGTTGCGCCTGCGGATGATCTGGCGCACCAGCCCGAACACGACCACCAGCACGATGCCGATGATCCACAGGTCCTGCGTGCGGGACTGGTACGGGCCGATCATGATGGCCACCAGGGTGATGATGGAGAGGACCCCGGCGACGGCCACACCACGCGGGAAGCTGCCGTGCCAGCCCCACTCCTGCCCCGGCTCGTCCTCGGGGTCGATCGCGGGCCCCTTGGCCAGCTCTCGGGAGTTCCTCGCCACGCCGTCCTCCTGGTCGCCTCGATCGCGCCCGTATCGTCGCACAACATCGCGGCGGGGATGATGGTGCGTGATGAGCACACGATCCGTTGTCGTACTGGGCTCGACGGGTTCGGTCGGGACCCAGGCCCTCGAGCTCCTCGCCGCCCATCCGGACCGGTTCACGGTGACCGGCCTGGCCGCGGCGGGCGGCGACGTCGATCTGCTCGCCCGCCAAGTCCGCGACCACCGGGTCCCGCGCGTGGCGGTGGCCAGGACGGAGACGGTCGGCGCGCTGCGCGCCGCGCTGTCGGAGTCCGGCGCACCGGGTGTGGAGGTGCTCGCCGGCCCCGACGCCGCCACCGAGCTGACGGCCACGGCCGGCGCCGACACGGTGCTCAACGGGATCACCGGCTCCGTCGGGCTCGGGCCCACCCTCGCGGCGCTCGGGTCGGGCGCGGTCCTCGCGCTGGCCAACAAGGAGTCCCTGATCGCCGGTGGGGCCCTGGTCACCGGCGCGGCGGCACCCGGCCAGATCGTGCCGGTCGACTCCGAGCACTCCGCGCTGGCCCAGTGCCTGCGCGCCGGGCGGGCCGAGGAGGTGGACCGGCTGGTGCTGACGGCATCGGGTGGCCCGTTCCGCGGGCGGGTCCGCGACGAGCTGAGGGCCGTGACCGTCGAGCAGGCCCTGGCCCACCCCACGTGGGCCATGGGACCGGTCATCACGATCAACTCGGCCACACTGATCAACAAGGGCCTGGAGCTGATCGAGGCGCACCTGCTGTTCGGCGTCCCCTACGACCGCATCGACGTGGTCGTGCACCCGCAGTCGATCGTGCACTCCATGGTCACGTTCGTCGACGGCTCCACGATCGCGCAGGCCAGCCCGCCCGACATGAAGCTGCCCATCGCGCTGGCCCTCGGCTGGCCCGACCGGCTGCGGGGGGCGGCGGTGCCGTGCCGCTGGGACGTCGCCCAGGGGTGGACGTTCGAACCGCTCGACGACGCCGCCTTCCCCGGCGTGGCACTCGCGCGGGCCGCGGGCGGGGCGGGCGGCTGCCTGCCGGCCGTGCTGAACGCGGCCAACGAGGAGGCCGTGGCGGCGTTCGTCGCCGGGCGCCTGCCGTTCACCGGGATCACCGACGTCCTCGAGCGCGTGCTCGACGGCGCCGACGGCTGGCGGGCCGACCCGGCTAGCGTGGGTGAGGTGCTGGCCGCGGAGGAGTGGGCGCGGGAGCGGGCCCGGGACGAGGCCGCACCGAGCGCGGGCGCGCCGGGAACCGGCCGGCGACGAGCAGGGGTGCCCCGATGATGACCGTCGTCGGGATCGTGGTCTTCTTCGTGGGGATCCTGTTCTCGGTCGCCTGGCACGAGCTCGGGCATTTCGCCACGGCCCGGTGGTTCGGCATCAAGGTGCCGGAGTTCATGGTCGGATTCGGTGCCACCCTCTGGTCGCGCAGGGTCGGCGAGACGGAGTTCGGACTCAAGGCGATCCCCCTCGGCGGTTACATCCGCATGATCGGGATGATCCCGCCGGCGAAGGGCGAGACCCTCGGCCGCAGCCGGCGCACGGGGCCGTTCCAGGGCCTGATCGACGACGCCCGCCAGCAGTCCGCGATGGACGTGCGGCCCGAGGACGTCGATCGGCAGTTCTACCTGCGGGCGCCGTGGAAGCGCATCGTGGTGATGTTCGCGGGGCCGTTCATGAACCTCGTTCTCGCGGTGGCCCTGTTCGCGGTGGTGCTGATGGGGTTCGGGGTGCCGACCCTGACCACCACCGTCAGCGCCGTCAGCGCCTGCGTCGTACCGGCCACGGCCAGCACGGACGTCTGCCCGCCGGATGCCCCGCTGACCCCGGCCGCGCAGGCCGGCTTCCGGCCCGGCGATCGCATCGTGGCCTTCGACGGGCGGCCGGCGCAGGAGTGGCGGGATCTGCAGGAGGCCATCCGGTCGGCGTCGGGCACCGTCGCGGTCACCGTCGACCGGGACGGGCAGCTGCTGGAGCTGAGTCCGACCCTGATCACCACGGAGCTGCGCAGCCTCGACGACCCCGACGAGATCGTGCAGGGCAGCTTCCTGGGCCTGTCGCCGTTGCAGGAGGTGCAGCAGCAGGACCTCCCGGCCGTCGCCGCCCAGATCGGGACGATCGTCGCCCGCACCGGACAGGCCATCGTCGAGCTGCCCCAGCGCGTGCCCGGGCTGGCCGGATCGGTGTTCCTCGGCGAGGAGCGCGACGTGAACGGCCCCATCGGCGTGGTCGGGGTGTCCCGGATCGGCGGGGAGATCCTGGCCCAGGAGCGGCCGGTGGTGCAGGAGATCGCCTTCCTGCTCAACCTGCTGGCCGCGGTGAACATCTCGCTGTTCCTGTTCAACCTGCTCCCCATCCCCCCGCTGGACGGCGGCCAGATCTTCCCGGCGATCTGGGAGTCGATCAAGAAGCGGATCGCGCGCCTGCGGGGCCGGCCCGATCCCGGCCCGGTGGACGTGGCCAAGCTCATGCCGGTGGCCTACGTGGTGGCGCTGGTGTTCATCGCCTGGAGCGGCCTGCTGCTCGTCGCCGACGTCGTCAACCCGGTCCGTCTCTTCCAGTGAGCGAGCTCGCTCCCGAACCCGGGCCGGAGGTCCGGCCCCTCGCGGTGTTCGACGTCGACGGGGTGCTGGCCGACGTCCGCCACCGGCTGCACCACCTGCGGGCCCGCCCGCAGCGCTGGGAACGCTTCTTCCAGGCCGCCGAGCGGGACCCGGTGTCGGTCGAGGGAGTGGAGCGGCTGCGGGCGAGCCTCGTCGACCACGACGTCCTCTACCTCACCGGGCGCCCGGAGCGCACCCGCCGGCTCACCGAGCGGTGGCTCGCGCGGCACGGCCTGCCCACCGGACCGCTCGTGATGCGCGAGGACCACGACCACCGCCCGGCGCGGTGGATGAAGCGGGAGGTGCTGCGCCGGCTGGGCGCCACCCGGGACGTCGTCTCGGTGCTGGACGACGATCCGGCCGTCGTGTCCGTGTTGGCCGAGGACGGCTGGCCGGTGGAGCTCGCCACCTGGCTGCCGCACTCGTCGACCCTGCGCAGCGCCCAGGAGGATCAGGGCCGCACGTGAGAGCCCGGACACGGGCAGCGGCGGCGGAGATCAGCACAGGGGGATACTGGAGCCCGTGAGCGTCTCCCTGGGCATGCCCGTCCTGCCGCCGCCGACCCTCGCCGACCGCCGCCCCACCCGGCAGCTGCAGGTCGGCAAAGTCGGCGTCGGCTCCGAGCACCCCGTCTCCGTGCAGTCCATGACCACCACCCTGACCGCGGACGTCAACGCCACCCTGCAGCAGATCGCCGAGCTCACCGCGGCCGGCTGCGACATCGTGCGCGTCGCGTGCCCGAGCCAGGACGACGCCGACGCGCTGCCGGCGATCGCCCGCAAGTCCCAGATCCCGGTGATCGCCGACATCCACTTCCAGCCCAAGTACGTCTTCGCCGCGATCGAGGCGGGCTGCGCGGCGGTTCGGGTGAACCCCGGCAACATCCGCAAGTTCGACGACCAGGTCGCCCAGATCGCGGCCGCCGCCAAGGACCGCGGCACCCCGATCCGGATCGGTGTGAACGCCGGCTCGCTGGACAAGCGGCTCCTGGAGAAGTACGGCAAGGCCACGCCGGAGGCGCTGGTCGAGTCGGCGCTGTGGGAGGCGAGCCTGTTCGCCGAGCACGACTTCCACGACGTCAAGATCTCGGTCAAGCACAACGACCCCGTCGTGATGGTCCGCGCCTACGAACTGCTCGCCGAGTCCTGCGACTACCCGCTGCACCTCGGCGTCACCGAGGCCGGCCCGGCCTTCCAGGGCACGATCAAGTCGGCCGTGGCGTTCGGCGCCCTGCTGACGCGGGGCATCGGGGACACCATCCGCGTCTCGCTCTCGGCGCCGCCCGTCGAGGAGGTCAAGGTCGGCACGCAGATCCTGCAGTCGCTGAACCTGCGGCCGCGCAAGCTGGAGATCGTGTCCTGCCCCTCCTGCGGACGGGCCCAGGTGGACGTGTACACGCTCGCCGACGAGGTCACCGCCGGGCTCACCGGGATGGAGGTCCCGCTGCGCGTCGCCGTCATGGGCTGCGTCGTGAACGGCCCCGGCGAGGCCCGCGAAGCCGATCTCGGCGTCGCGTCGGGCAACGGCAAGGGGCAGATCTTCGTCAAGGGCGAGGTCATCAAGACCGTGCCCGAGCACGCCATCGTCGAGACGCTCATCGAGGAGGCCATGAAACTGGCCGAGACGATGGAGGCCGACGGCGAGCCGCAGGTGACCGTCGGCTGAGCGAAGCTTGCGGAGCGATCATTGTTGCTGAGCGACGGAGCTTGCGACGGGGAGCGATCATCATTGCTGAGCATCCCGTCGTGGGCAGGGCGCCGACGGTCTGGCATCGTGAGAGCGTGCTTCGTGTCGCCGGAGCGCGGCTGCTCGACGACCGGGACCGCGCGGGGGTGCGTGCCGCCCTGGAGAGCGATCCGGTGGCCGCGTGCATGGTCGCCGCTCGCGTCGAGGTGGCCGGGCTGGACCCGTGGCGCCTCGGTGGCGAGGTCTGGGCCTCCGGGTCCCGGCTGGACGGGTTGTGCTTCTCCGGTGCCAACCTCGTGCCCCTGCGCGGGGAGCGCTCGGCGCTGCGCAGCTTCGCCGACCGCGCCCGCCGGCACGGCCGCAGCTGCTCCTCCCTCGTCGGCCGGGCCGAGCTGGTCCTACCGTTGTGGGACGAGCTCGCCGGGCACTGGACGCCGGCCCGCGAGGTACGGGCCGATCAGCCGCTGATGGTGCTGATGGGCCCGCCCGTGATCGCGGCCGACCCGTCCGTGCGTCCCGTGCGACCCGGGGACCTGGACCGCTACCTGCCGGCGGCGGTCGCCATGTTCACCGAGGAGGTCGGCGTCGACCCGCGGGCCGGCGACGGCGGCGCGGGTTACCGCTCGCGGGTCGCCGAGCTCGTCGCGGCCGGGCGGGCGTTCGCCCGGTTCGAGGGCGGCGAGGTGGTGTTCAAGGCCGAGATCGGCGCGCTGTCCGCGCGTGTCGGGCAGATCCAGGGCGTCTGGGTGCACCCCGAACGGCGCGGCCAGGGCCTGGGGACGAGCGGCACGGCCGCGGTCGTGCAGCAGCTCGCGGCGATGGGCCGGGTGTCGAGCCTCTACGTCAACGGCTTCAACCACGTCGCCCGCTGCGCGTACGCCAGGGTCGGCTTCACGCAGATCGGCAGCTTCGCCACGATCCTGTTCTGAGTCGTGCCTGTGCTGTCCACCCCTGCCCGCAGTGCGATGCGTCTGCCTGCGCTGGTCGTCGCGCTCCTGGCGTTCCTCGGGGTCGCGGGCTGCGGGCTGTTCGGCGACGACGGCCCGCAGGACACGGTCACCGCGTTCGTGTCGGCCTGGTCCACCGGCGACCACCCGGCGGCCGCGGCGCTCACCGACGATCCGGCCGCCGCCGAGGAGCTCCTCACCGCCACCCGCAGCGCGCTCGCGCCGGTCGGGCTCGCCGCGGGGGTCGCCCAGGTGCGCACGGCCACCGACCGGGCCACCGCGTCGATCGACGTGCGGTGGGACCTCGGGGAGGGCCGCACCTGGGCCTATCTCGGCGAGTTGGAGCTGGTCCGCGGGCCCGGTACCGCCGCGCCCGACGGCGCGCAGGGCTGGCGGGTGCGGTGGGCGCCCACGGTCGTGCACCCCGAGCTGGCGGCCGGACAACGGCTCGCGCTGCGCACGGAGGATCCACCGCCGGCCCCGGTGGTCGACAGGCTCGGGGCGCCGCTGCTGGCGGCCACCCCGGTCGTCACCGTGCAGCTCGACCGCCTGGCCGCGGGTGACCTACCCGGGGTGGTCGACGCACTGGCCAGGGCACTGTCCCCGCTCGACCCGTCGATCACGTCGACGTCGATCACCGAAGGGGCCGCGCGCACCCCGGACGGGCAGGCCTACCCCGTCGCCGTGCTGCGCGAGCGCGACTACCTGGGTGTCAAGTCGTCGATCTACGCGCTGCCGGGGGTCCGGTTCACCAGCTCCGAGCGGTTGCTGGCGCCCGACGCCGGCTTCGCCCGACAGGTGCTGCCCAGCGTGCGCACCGAGATGGCAGCCCAGCTCGCGGGCGTCGCAGGCTGGTCCGTGCTGGTCGCCGACTCCTCGGGTGGCGCCATCCGCACCCTCGCGGAGGAGGCCCCGCGTCCCGGCGGCACGGTCACGGTGGGCCTCGAGCGGACCCTGCAGACCGCCGCCGAGGACGCCGTGGAGCCGGTCGCGCAGCAGGCCGTCCTGGTCGCGGTCGCGCCGTCCACCGGCGAGCTGCTGGTCGTGGCGCAGAACGGGGCGGCCGACGCGCAGGGCGCACCCGCGCTGACCGGCCGCTATCCGCCCGGCTCGACCTTCAAGATCGCCACTGCAGCGGCGGCGGTCGCGGAGGACGGGCTCACGACGGCGTCCCCGGTGCCGTGCCCGGCCGTCACCGTGATCGGCGGCCGTCCGGTGCCCAACTCCGGGCGCTTCGACCTGGGCACGGTCCCCCTGCTCACCGCGTTCGCCCGGTCGTGCAACACGACCTTCGCCCAGCTCGGGTCGCAGCTCGAACCGTCCGCCCTGCCGGCCAGCGCGCTCGCGCTCGGTCTCGGCGCGGACTACCGCGTGCCCGGGCTCACCACGATCACCGGTTCGGTACCGGCGTCCCCCGACCCCGTGCAGCGCGCCGAGAACGGTTTCGGTCAGGGTCAGGTGCTGGCCAGCCCGCTGGGCATGGCGCTGATGGCGGCCACGGTGGCCCGGGGGGCGCCGGTCGTTCCCGAGCTGATCCGCGAGCGGCCCACGGAGGTGCTGCGCCCTGCCACCGCGCCCGACCCGGCAGCGCTCGCGCAGCTGCGGCCGATGATGCGCGCCGTCGTCACCGACGGCACGGCCACCCGGCTCGGCGGGCTGGGGGAGGTGTTCGGCAAGACGGGTACGGCGGAGTTCACGAACGACGGGCGGGCCCACGGCTGGTTCGTCGGGTACCGCGGCGACGTCGCGTTCGCGGTGCTCGTGGTCGACGCCGGATCGTCGGCACCGTCCGTCGAGATCGCGCAGCGGTTCCTGGCCGCGATCAGGTGATCAGGTCACCGTCACCGTCACCGTCACCGTCACCCGTCAGCGTCGCCGCCGTACCCGCTCCGCCGCGCTGCGCCATGCGCCGCGCGGGCGGCCTACGCTGTCCCACATGCCCACCCGCCGGATCACCGCGCTCGCGCTGGCGGCCGACGCCGTCGCGGTGGTGGTCTTCGCTGCCGCCGGCCGGGTGAGCCACGCCGCGCCGGGCGAGGCGGTGGCCCTGCTCGGCACCGTCGCACCGTTCGCGGTCGGGCTCGTCGCGTCCTGGGTCACGCCGGTGGTGCGCGCGCACCCGACCGGGCTGCGAGCCGGTGCGGTGGTGCTGGCCGGCACGGCGGTGATCGGCCTGCTGCTGCGGGCGGGCTTCACCGGGCGGCTGCCGGTGGGCTTCGCGGTCGTCACCGTCGTCACGCTCGGGCTGCTGCTGCTGGGCTGGCGGGGATTGGCCACGATCGTGTCGCACCGGGCGTCCCAGCGCGTTCGCTGAGCCCTATCGGGCGCCGTCAGACACCTCCGGTCGACCTACACTGGAGCGATGTCCACCCGCACGCTGCTCACGCCCGGGACCGTCAGCCCGGTGCGCCCGGTGCCCGCGCACATCCCGCGGCCCGAGTACGTCGGGAGGAAGCGGCCGGCGCGCAGCACGGAACCGTGGGTGCAGAGCCCCGAGGTCGTCGAGTTGATGCGGGTGGCGGGCCGGATCGCCGCCGGAGCGCTCGCGGCCGGCGGCGCGACGGTGTCGCCCGGGGTCACCACCGACGAGGTCGACCGCGTGGTGCACGAGTTCCTCCTCGACCACGACGCGTACCCGTCCACGCTGGGCTACAAGGGCTTTCCGAAGTCGTGCTGCACCAGCCTCAACGAGGTGATCTGCCACGGCATCCCGGACTCCACGGTCATCCAGGACGGTGACATCGTGAACATCGACGTCACCGCCTTCGTCGGGGGCGTCCACGGCGACACGAACGCCACGTTTCTCGCCGGCGACGTCGCCGAGGAGGACCGCCTCCTCGTCGAGCGCACCCGGGAGGCCACCTTGCGCGCGATCCGGGCGGTCCGGCCCGGCCGCGAGCTCAACGTCGTCGGCCGCGTGATCGAGTCCTACGCCAAGCGCTTCGGCTACGGGGTGGTGCGCGACTTCACCGGCCACGGCATCGGTCGCTCGTTCCACAGCGGCTTGGTCGTGCTGCACTACGACGAGCCCACCGTCCACACCGTGCTCGAGCCGGGCATGACGTTCACCGTCGAGCCGATGATCACTCTCGGCACGATCGACTACGACATCTGGCCCGACGCCTGGACCGTCGTCACCAAGGACCGTGCGCGCACCGCTCAGTTCGAGCACACCGTCCTGGTCACCGCGGACGGGTCGGAGATCCTCACGCTGCCCTGAGGGGCCCAAACCGTCCCACTTCGTGGGAACAGGGATCCAGATCCTGGACGACGGAGCGGGGGCCACCGGTACTCTCGCGTGCATGGCGAAGGTCTACGACGGCATCTCCCCGACGCTGGCGGCCTGGATTCGAGGCCCAGCCGCTCTTCTTCGTCGCCACGGCGCCCCTGGCCACCGACGGCCTGGTCAACCTCTCGCCCAAGGGCACCCTCGGCACGTTCCGGGTCGTCGACGAGCACACGTTCGCCTACCTCGACCTGACCGGCAGCGGTGTGGAGACCATCGCCCACCTGCGGGAGAACGGCCGCGTCTGCGTCATGCTCTGCGCGTTCGACGGGCGGCCGAACATCGTGCGCCTGCACGGCACCGGACGTCCGGTGCTCGCCGGCGATCCCGAGTTCGACGATGCGCTGGCCGGCTTCGGCGACGCGGGCGAGTCACGGCGTGCGTACCTGCGGGCGGTGATCGTCGTCGACGTCGCCAGGGTGTCGGACTCCTGCGGCTACGCCGTGCCGAGGCTGGAGCTGGTGGAGGAGCGCGAGACGCTCGACGCCGTGTGGCAGAGCCGCGACGACGCACGCATCGCGCGGTACCACGCGGAGAAGAACCTCACGAGCCTCGACGGCCTGCCGGGGCTCGCCGCCCGCGCCCCAGTCTGATCGGCCCGGCGTGATCAACCCGGCGTGGCCGGGCGGGAGCGGCGGCGGGCCGCCCTGCGTGGTCGGACCCGCAGACCGCCCGGGGCGGGTTGCTGCATCGCGTCCGCGATCTCGGGGTCCTCGGGCGTGCTGCCCGCCGTCCCCCGCACGAAGCGGCGGACCAGGGAGTGCCACGCGCCGACGCGGACGAACATGAAGTGGCCGGACCCGGCCAGCTCGAACCGGGCGACCCGGTCGGTCACCCGCTTGGCCCGCAGCGCGTAGGCGAAGGACGAGCCGGGATCGGTCCAGCGGTCGCGGTCGCCGTGCACGATCAGAACGGTGCGGTCTGCGAGCTGGGCGACCGGGTCCGACCAGCCGACCCACGGCGCGAGCGCGCACACGGCGACGACGTTGGCCGCGGCCGCCGCGCCGAGCGCCGCCCGGCCGCCCATCGAGTGCCCGACCAGCACGACGGGCAGGCCCGGCCAGCGCCGGGCGATGTCCCCGAGAGCCCACCGCGCGTCGAGCTCGGCGTCCTTCGCGGGGCCGTTCCAACCGCGGTAGCGGTAGCGCAGCAGGTACACGACGGTGTCGGCACGGGTGAGCATCCGCGCCACGGGGAGCATCCGCAGGTAGGCCAGCCCACGGTGCTCGGAGCTCTCGTGGCTGGAGTCGCGGCCGCCGTGCAGGACGAGCACCACGGCTCGCGGGGTGACGGCGTGGCCGACTGTCTCGATGCGGGGCAGGTCGGATGCGGGCAACGGCAGACCTCACGGGAGTGGTGGACGAGCGCCATGATCGTGCCGTGCTGTTCCCGGTGCACTCCGGGGAGGGCGGTGCGGCCCTGCGATGATGTCCTCGACGACATGAGGGGGGCCCGTGACGGCACCGCAGCCACTGACCACGTGGCGCAAGCTCCGGTTGACCGTCTCCCGCCGCTGGCGCGGCTCCGGGTTCTGGTTCGGCCTGGCCATCGCCCTGATCTGGCCGTTCGCGATGTTCGGCACCCGTATCGGGTGGCGCGGCGGGGAGCACGTGCCGCGCACCGGAGGCGCTCTGCTGGCGCTGAACCACGTGTCGTTCTCCGACCCGATCTTCGACGTGGCCTTCGCGATCTGCCACGGTCGGATGCCCCGGTTCCTCGCGAAGTCCGAGCTGTGGGACGTCCCGGTCGTCCGTTCCGTGCTCGGGCAGGGCGGCCACATCCCCGTCTACCGCGCATCGACCCGCGCCGGCGACGCCTACCGGGACGCGATCGCCGCGATCCAGCGCGGTGAGATCGTCGCGTTCTACCCGGAGGCCACCTACACCGGTGACCCCGACGGCTGGCCGATGAGGGGCAAGAACGGGATCGGCCGGATCGCGCTGGTGACGGGCGCTCCGGTGATTCCGGTCGCGAACTGGGGCACCCAGGACGTCCTCCCGCCCGGCTCCGCGCGGCCACGCCTGCTCCCGCGCCGGCGCATCACGATCGTCGCCGGGCCGCCCGTCGACCTCTCCGCCTGGTTGGGCGGCCCGCGCACCCGCAGCGCCCTGGACGGCGTCACCGCCGCGATCATGTCCGACGTCACGGCGCTGGTGGCCGGGATCCGCGGGGAGCCGCCGCCCGGAGTCGCCTTCGACCCCGATGCACGCACCCCCGACCGCCCGGCTCAGCGCCCGGCGAGCTGAGCGGCGTCGCTCCTCCCGCCGACAGCCGTCAAGATCAGCGCATGCGGTTGCGGAGCTGCATCAGTGCGGTTCAGGCACCGCAGGTGCTGATCAAGGGCGCTGGAGGTGCCATCCGCGCTGGGTGCCGAAGTTGCCCTTGCGGGCGGTCGTTGCGGAACCGCGCCGCGTCGACGTGCCACGCCCATCCGTCCACCTCGATCCCTACCTTCGCGGCGGGGAACGCCAGGTCGATCCGGTAGGGCCCGAACGGGTGGCCCAGCACCCACCCGGTGTTGCCGGCGCCACGCAGGAGCCGCACCAACAGCCTCTCGGCCGCCGAGTCGGCCCGGTCGGCCGCCGCGGTGATCAGCCGCCCGGCCACCGAGGATCCCTGCCGGCCGAGGTTGCGGCAGTAGCTGCGGTACAGCGCGGGGAACCGGACGTGGATCTGCAGCGCCCTGTCGAGGAATGCAGATCCGTCCGGTAGCGCCACCGCGGTCTCCAGAGCGGCGAACGGCTTCGCGGCGAGCCACAGGTCACGCGTCCCGACCTGGTCCAGCCAGGACAGGTCACGCCGACGCACAACGATCCCGGGCCGCACCGCTGGGAACCCTGGGGAGCCTGCGAAGATCAGCTGCGGGCCGACAGCCTCTCCATCCGCCGCGGCGTGGGCCAGCGCACCGAATGCGCCCAGCCCAGCCGCTCGAACCCCCGGATCACCCGCGCCGAGATGTCGACCTGGCCGCGCTGCACGCCGTGCCGGGCGCAGGTGGGGTCGGCGTGGTGCAGGTTGTGCCAGGACTCGCCGAAGCTGAGCACGGCGAGCGGCCAGACGTTGCGCGAGTGGTCGCGAACCGCGAAGGGCTGGTCGCCGATCATGTGGCAGATGGAGTTGATCGACCAGGTGACGTGGTGCAGCAGCGCGACCCGTACCAGGCCGGCCCAGAAGAACGCGGTGAGCGCCCCCCACCACGACCAGGTCAGCAGCCCACCGAGGGCGGCCGGCACGAGCAGGGTCAGCACCGAGAGCACGACGAACATCCGGTCGACGCGGACGATGTCTCGGTCGGCGAGGAGGTCGGGGGTGAAACGGTCCGCGTTGGTCTGGTCACGGCTGAACAACCACCCGGTGTGGGAGTGCCAGAACCCGCGGGCCAACGCGGCGGGACCGGTGCCGAACAGCCACGGTGAGTGCGGGTCGCCCTCCTTGTCGGAGAACGCGTGGTGCCGGCGGTGGTCGGACACCCAGTCGATCACCGCGCCCTGCATGGCCAGGCTGCCGGCCACCGCGAGCGCGATCTTCAACGGCCGCCTCGCCTTGAACGCGCCATGGGTGAGGTAGCGGTGGAAACCGACCGTGATCCCCAGCCCGCTGATCACGTAGAAGACCAGCACGAGCCCGACATCCACCCAGCCCAGCCCCCAACCCCAGGCCATCGGGACGGCGGCCAGCAGCGCGATCAGCGGGACGATCACGAACACGTAGACGCCGATGTGTGGTCCCAGGCCGCGTCGCCCGTCCAGGATCGGTTTGGCTCCACCGGGCGCCGGCCCGGCCGGTCGGGTCGCGGTCTGGGCAGCGGTCATGGGCGGCACCTCGTGGCTCGGGGGACTCGGGAGGAAGGGTCACCTCACTCGAGCTCTGTCTACCAGGAGTGCGGGCCGCGACGGCACCCTCGGATCGGGTGGCGATGGACACGTCGGCGGATCTACAGGTCGAGCCCCAGGAGCGCGTTCTCCACCACCTCGGGCAGCGCGGGGTGGATCCAGTACTGGCCGGTCGCCATCTCCCGGGCCCCGAGCCCGAACGACATCGCCTGGATCAGCGGCTGGATCACCGACGACGCCTGGGGGCCCATGATGTGCGCGCCCAGCAGCCGCCCCGTGCCACGCTCGGCGATCACCTTGCCGAATCCGGTGGTGTTCTCCATCGCCCACCCGTACGCGATATCGCCGTAGTCCTGCAGCGCTACCGCGTAGTCGACCCCGTCGTCCCGGCACTGCGCCTCGGTGCGGCCGACGGCGGCGATCTGCGGGTCGGTGAACACCGCGGAGGGCACGAACCGGTGGTCGGTGCGCCGCGGTGCGTCGGGGTGCAGCAGGTTGTGCGCCACGACCCCGGCCTCGTGGTTCGCGACGTGCTTGAGCTGGTAGGGGGAGCTGACGTCACCGAGGGCGAAGACACCGTCGACGGGGGTCCGCTGCTGGTCGTCGACGACGATCCGGCCGTCGTCGTGGGTCGGGACGCCGGCCGCGGGCAGGTCGAGCAGGTCGCCGTTCGGGATGCGGCCCGTGGCGACGAGCAGCAGGTCACCGCGGACCGTCGTTCCGTCGGCGAGTTCCACCGCGACCTCGCCACCGCCCCCGCTCACCCCGGCGACCGCGTGCCCGAGTCGGACGTCCCAGCGCTCCTGGGAGAGGGCGGTGAACCGCTCGGACACCGTCTCGTCCTGGGTGCGCAGCAGCGAGCCGCTGCGCCCGATCATCGACACCTCCGCGCCGAGGGCGGAGAACACGTGCGCGAACTCGGCGCCGATGTACCCACACCCGACGATGACCGCGTGCTCGGGCAGGGTGTCGATGCGCATCACCGTGTCCGAGGTGTGGAACGGCACGCCGGACGCGGCGACGGGCTCGGGAACGTGGGGACGGCTGCCGGCCGCGATGACGATCCGGTCGGCGCTGAACGTGTCGGTGCCGGAGCCGTCCGTGTGGTCGACCGTCAGGCGCCGCGGCCCGGTGAAGCGGGCGTGGCCCTCGTAGAGGGTGACGTTGGGGCTGCGGTGCGCCCGGTACTCGCGGCCGCCGAGGGAGATGGGGTCGATGCGCCCGAACACCCGTTCTCGGATGTCGCTCCACCGGACCTTGTCGAGGCTCGCGTCGATGCCGAAACGGCTCGCCCGCCGCACGTGCTGCACCACGTCGGCGGGGTGGACGTACATCTTGGTCGGGATGCAACCGACGTTGAGGCACGTGCCCCCGAAGACACCGTGCTCGACGAGCGCGACGTCGAGGTCGTCGAACCGGCGGTCGATGATCGAGTTGCCGGAGCCGGTGCCGATGACGACGAGCTCGTGGTGTCGCACCGGACGAGGCTAACCCGCGCACGATGCCGGCCGGCCGGTCTCCGCGGCCGGTGACACGGCGCAGACCCACCCCGCGGCCGCGGTCGGCACCGCACCGAGGGTCTGGTAGGCAGGCGGGATGACGAGCGAGGCGATGGCGGCGACCGTGCACCGCACCTGGGCCGCCGACCTCGGGCTACGCACGCTGTACGACATCCTCCGGTTGCGGGTCGAGGTGTTCGTCGTCGAGCAGGCGTGCCCCTACGGCGAGCTGGACGGCCGCGACCTGGAGGACCGGGTGCGGCACTACTGGTTGGGCGGCAACGGGCACCCCGAACCGGTGCTCGGATACCTCCGGCTGCTCGAGGAGCCCGATGGTGAGTTCCGCATCGGGCGGCTCTGCACCGTCCGCTCCGCCCGCGGCCGCGGCCTGGGCAAGCAGCTGATGGAGGCGGCGCTCGCCGAGGTCGGCGATGCACCCTGCGTGCTCGACGGGCAGGAACACCTCGCGGGGTTCTACCGCGGGTACGGTTTCGTGCCGGCCGGGCCCGCCTACGACTGGGACGGCGTCACGCACCTGCCCATGCGTCGCGACGGGCGCTGACGGCACGCCCGTCCTCGTCCGGCCCACGTCATCCGTCGTCGTTCCCTCGCCACGCCCGCGATCGTGCGCGCCCGGTCCGGCCTGTTGCGGGATACTGCGACCGACGGCCGGGGCCCGTGGGGAGCGAGGGGAACGACATGACGGAGGACTCGACGCGGGCGACCGCGCGGCCGGTGGAAGCGGGGGCGCCCGTGCACGGCCTGGTCGGTCCAGCCGACCCGCACGCGGATCCCGCCACGCACCCGGGCCTGCGGCCCGTGGACCGTCCGGTCGGCGACAGTCCGACGGTGCCGACGCCCGCCGGACAGACCGGCGTCGCGGGTGGACTGACCCCGACCCGCACCAGCTGGGTCTGGATCGGCCTGATCCTCTCGGCGCTGGTCCTGCTGTTCCTGCTGATCTTCATCCTGCAGAACGACGAGCCGGTGCGGGTCACGTTCCTGGGCCTCAGCGGCACCCTGCCCACCGGTGTCGCACTGCTGTTGGCGGCGATCGCCGGCCTGCTGCTGGTGGCGATCCCTGGTGGCCTGCGCATCCTGCAGCTGCGGCGGGTGGCCCGTCGCGGCGGCCGACCGACCCCCTGAGGTGCTCCGCATCGGGGGTCGGCCGCTCCCGGTCGTCGGTCGGGCCCGCGCCTACGTCTGTGGCATCACGCCCTACGACACCACGCACCTCGGACATGCGGCGACCTTCGTCTGGGCCGACGTCGCCGCGCGCGTGCTGCGCCACCTCGGCGTGGAGGTGGAGGTGTGCCGCAACGTCACCGACGTCGACGACGTGCTCGACGCGGCCGCCGCGCGCACCGGAGCCCGCCCGGACAGCTTCGCGGCCGTCCAGCAGTTCCGCTTCGACCGCGACATGGCCGCGCTCGGCGTGCGCCGGCCGGCGCACGAGCCGCGGGCGCACAACCACGTCGCCCAGGTCGTGACGCTGGCCGCGGCCCTGCTGGAGGTGGGGGCCGCCTACCGGCGCCGGGGCACCGTCTGGTTCCGCGGCGCCGACGTCGCCGCCCGAGCCGGGCTGGACGCGGGCACCGCCGAGGTGACAGCCGCGGAGCTCGGGCCACCGCTCGAGTGCCCGGACGACGATCACGGGGCGGAGAACGCCGCCGACGTCCCCGTCTGGCGGGACGCACGACCCGGCGAGGCGGCGTGGCCCAGCCCGTGGGGCGAGGGCCGCCCCGGTTGGCACGCCGAGTGCGCGGCGATGGCGCTCACCACGCTCGGGCCGGCGCTCGACCTGCACGCCGGAGGCGCCGACCTGCGCTTCCCGCACCACGCCTACGAAGCTGCGATGGCCGAGGCCGTGACCGGGGTGCGGCCCTTCGCTCGGGCCTGGATGCACGTCGGCACCGTGCGGGCTGGTGGCGCGAAGATGGCGAAGTCCACCGCGAACCTGGTTCTGGTGTCCGACGTGGTCGCGGCGCACCCGGCGGCGGCGCTGCGGCTGCTGCTGGTGGACCGTCCGTGGGCCGGGGACTGGGACTACGACCCGGCCGCGCTGGACGCCGCCACCGCCCGGCTCGAACGCCTCTACGCCGCGGCGGCCCGGGGCACGGGCGACGACCGCTCCGTCGCGGCCGGGGCCGTGACGGCGGCACTGCTCGACGACCTCGACGTGCCGACCTCGCTCGCCATCGCGGAGGACGCGGGAGGCTCGGCGGCCCGGCTCGCGTTGTCGGTGCTGGGGCTGACCTGAGGCAGCTCGCTCCGGCCGGGGACGGGCTGTCCGCGAGGTCATGGACGAGCCGGGGACGGGCCTTCCGCGAGGTCGTGATGGCCGTTCGGCCGGGTGATCGCGCGGCGCGGCCCGTCCTCTCGATCTCGTGTGATCGCGGGTCAGGGACCTGGAGCCGTGGTACGTCCGGCTCCAGGCCCCGAACTGTCGATCACGGGCCGCGGGAAGTCCCAAACCAGCGATCACCGTGCCGCGGCACGTCCCGAGCCGGTGATCACCGTGCCGCGCCGCGGCACCCTCAGGCCGCGTTGTCCCGTCGCCGCGGACCGGAACGGGTGCCCGGGCGACGGGCCTGCCCGCTGCGGCCGGCGGCCACGCCCGTGCCGCGGGAACGGCGGCCGCCGCCGCGCGGGTTCTGCGCGGGTCGAGGCGGCTCGATGATCGGCACGCCGGACGGCGGCCGGGCGCCCGTGATGCGCGCCAGCGCGGCATCGCCGGACCGCACCTCGGTCTGGGTGGCCCGGACGCCCGCGAGGCGGGTGAGCCGGTCCACGTCGCGCCGCTCGGGTGGGGTGACCATCGTGACGACGGTGCCGGAGTCGCCGGCCCGCGCCGTGCGTCCGGCCCGGTGCAGGTAGTCCTTCGGTTCGCCGGGCGGGTCCACGTGGACGACGAGGCTGACGTCGTCGAT
Source organism: uncultured Actinomycetota bacterium (assembly GCA_963711715.1). Taxonomy (GTDB): domain Bacteria; phylum Actinomycetota; class Actinomycetes; order Mycobacteriales; family Pseudonocardiaceae; genus Pseudonocardia. The sequence goes on along the minus strand of CAVQFJ010000009.1, from coordinate 1,454,219 downwards.
GTGGATGCCGCGCGCGGCGACATCGGTGGCCACCAGAACCGGGGTCTGCCCGGCCTTGAACTCGGCGATCGCCCGGTTGCGCGCGTTCTGCGCCTTGCCGCCATGCAGGGCACCGGCGGCGATGCCGTCCCGACGCAGGGTCTTGACCAGCCGGTCGACGCCGTGCTTGGTGCGCACGAACAGGATCGTCCGGCCGTCGCGGGCGGCGATCTCGCTGACGATCCGCGGCTTGGCGGCGGTGTCGACGATGAGCACGTGGTGCTCCATCGTCTCCACCTGCGCGGTCGCCGAGGCGACCGAGCGGGTGACGGGGTCGGTCAGGTACCGGCGCACCAGCGTGGCGACGTCACCGTCGAGCGTGGCCGAGAACAGCAGCCGCTGCCCGTCGGCCGGGGTGAGGTCGAGGATCTTGCGGACCTGGGGCAGGAATCCCATGTCCGCCATCCGGTCGGCCTCGTCGATGGCGGTGACGCGGACCTGCGAGAGGTCGCACGTGCGCTGCGTGGTGTGGTCGGTCAGCCGGCCGGGGGTGGCGACCAGGAGGTCGATGCCGCGGTCGAGCTCGGCGGCCTGCCGGTTGAACGACATCCCGCCGACGACCGACGTGGTGGTGAGGCCGAGCGCCTTCGCGAACGGCGCCACCGCGTCGACGACCTGCTGGGCGAGCTCGCGGGTGGGCACCAGCACGAGACCGCGGGGCTGCCGGGGCCGGGAGCGGCTCCCGGCGAGCCGGGACAGGATCGCGAGCCCGAAGGCCAGCGTCTTGCCGGAGCCGGTCTGGCCCCGGCCGAGCAGGTCGCGCCCGGTGAGGGCGTCGGGCAGCGTGGCTGCCTGGATGGGGAACGGCTCGCTGAAGCCGTGGGTCGCGAGTGCACGCACGACGGGCTCGGTCAGGCCGAGCTCGGCGAACGACGGCATTCCGGCGGCCGGGACGGTCCACAGGACCTCGGGGGGCACCGGCGCGGCGGAAGCGGGGCGGACGTCCGCGCCGCCGCTGCGACCGCGGGGCGAACTGGGGTGACGGTCGGACCGATGACTGGAACGACGGGGGCCCGCCGAGAACTGCGCACGGCGAGATGACGGGGATGACACACGAACCTCCGGGACGCGGCACGTCGCACGGAGAAGCAGCGCCGAGATGACGGCGGCTGGAACCTCTGCAGACGAGCTCAGGCGCAGGCGATGCGCCCTGATGTGTGGTGCGGATGCGCCCGCTTCTGGGCCGTGTCGGCCGGGCGCTCGTGATCGAGTCTAGCGGAGCGAACCGGCCGCACACGGACCGACCGCGCTCCTACCCCTGTGACGTCGTCGTCCCCCGAGACATTCCCAGTTCGACGAGGAGGTCCTCGAGGAGCCTCTCGGGCCCCCCGATCTCGGCGGGCAGTCCCCTGGAGGCGAACCAGCCGCCGATCTGCCGCACGTCCCGGGCGAGGAACTCGGGGCCCTGCGGGTTGCCGACCACGTCCACGACCTGCGGGAGGTCGATCACGACCAGCCGGTCCGCGTGCACGAGCAGGTTGTAGGCCGACAGGTCGCCGTGGGTCATCCCGTGCCGGGCGAGCCCGAGCAGCGCGGCCACGAGCTGGTGCCAGAGATCACACAGCTGCGCGGCGTCGGGGCGCAGCTGGGCGAGCCGGGGTGCCGCCGTCCCGTCGTCACTGCCGACGAACTCCTCCAGCAGCTCGGTGCCCGACAGCTGCACGGGGTAGGGCACGGCCACGCCGTCGGACCACAGCCGCGCGAGGGCGGCGAACTCCGCGCTCGCCCATCGCCCCGACAGCAGGTCGCGACCGAACGCCGTCCGGTTCGCCATGGCCCGCGTCTCGCGGGATCGGCGGACCCGGCGACCCTCGAGGTAGCCGGCGTCGCGGTGGAACACGCGGTGCTCGGCCGTCCGGTACCGCTTCGCCGCCATCAGCGCCCGGCGGCCGGTGCCCGGCACCGACCGCTCGACGAGATGGACGTCCGCCTCCTTGCCGGTCTTGATCACGCCGAGCTCCGTGTCGACGGCGGCGTGCTCGACGACCACCCAGGGCGGGCGGGGCTCGGGCCCGTGCACGGCGCCGTCCCAGGTGGACCAGCGGTCGCCCTCGGGTGGACCGTCGATGTCGAGGCCGCACCGGCCGTCGAGTGCCCGGTGATCGGTCGCGATGGGGTGATCGGTCGCGATGGGGTGATCGTCACGGGTGGGCCGGTGGTGCGAGTGGACGTCGTCGTCGTCGAAGCGGCGGCGACGCCGACGGGATGGTTCGGAATAGGACTCCTGGTCGCGCAACGCGGGGTCTCCTGTGGAGTGGCGCCCCGCGCGTCGACGTCAGCGCGAGGCGGGGATCGGACGGGGGCGGGCCACGTCCCGGACAGCGATGGACATGTCGCACACCTCCTCGTCGATCACGCCGGACCACCGGCTGGAGGGAGCGTGCCGGGCGGAGCCGCGAGAGCGCAACGCCATTTCCCCCGGCCGGCCCGGCCGGCCCGGTCGGTTGTGGCGCGATGCACCCCCGGTCTACCGTTCGCTGGTGATCTGCCTCGTGGCCCGCCGGCATGTCGACTCCGCGACGTGCGCAGCCTCGTGATCCACCCGGCGAGCACCACGCACAGCCAGCTCTCCGGGGAGCAGCGGCCACGATCACCGGCGTGGCCGCGATCACCGGCGTGAGCGCGGTCGTCACGGAGCTCCCTCCCGCCAGCGGCGCCTGGCGGGAGGGGGACGACCCCGGACGGCGGCAGTGGGTGCAGCTGGCGGCGCCCCTGCGGTTGGAGGCGGGCGGTGAGCTGCCCGGCGTCCGGATCGCCTACGAGACCTGGGGGACGCTGAACTCCGCGGCGTCCAACGCGGTGCTGGTGATGCACGCACTCACCGGTGACAGCCACGTCGCGGGACCCGCGGGCGACGGCCACGCCACCCCGGGGTGGTGGGACGCGGTAGTCGGGCCCGGCCGCGCGCTCGACCCCGACCGCTGGTACGTGGTCGTCCCGAACGTCGTCGGCGGATGCCAGGGCAGCACCGGTCCCTCCTCCATCGCCCCCGACGGGCGCCCGTGGGGCAGCCGCTTCCCGCTGGTCACCACGCGCGACGCCGTCGCCGCCGAGACGGCGCTCGCCGACGCGCTCGGCGTCGACCGCTGGGCGTGTGTGGTGGGCGGTTCGATGGGCGGCATGCGCGCCCTCGAGTGGGCGGCCACCGAGCCCGACCGCGTGCAGAGGCTGTTCCTGCTGGCCAGCCCGGCCGCGGCGTCGGCGGACCAGATCGGCTGGGCGGCGCCGCAGCTCGCCGCGATCCGCAGCGACCCGGGCTGGCGCGGCGGCGACTACCATCTGGCGCCCCCGGGCGCGGGCCCGCACGTCGGGCTCGGCCTCGCCCGGCGGATGGCGCACCTGAGCTACCGCAGCCCCTACGAGCTGGCCGAGCGGTTCGGGCGCGCGGCCCAGGTGGGGGAGGACCCGTGGCACGGCGGGCGCTACGCGGTGGAGTCCTACCTGGACCACCACGCCGCGAAGCTCGTGCGGCGCTTCGACGCGGGCTCCTACGTGCGGCTGACCGAGATGATGAACGCGCACGACGTCGGGCGGGGGCGCGGCGGGATCCCCGGCGGTCTCGCCAGGGTGTCGGCCCGGACGCTCGTCGCGGGGGTCACGTCGGACCGTCTCTACCCGGCCGAGCAGCAGGCCGAGCTGGCGGCGGGGATCTCCGGCGCCGGGCCGCTGCGCATGATCGACTCGCCGTACGGCCACGACGGCTTCCTGATCGAGGCGCCGACGGTGAGCGCCCTGCTCGGCGAGCTGCTGGCCGGGTGAGGCAGCCAGGGCGCCTCAGTACCGGGCGCGCGCCGAGTGCCGGATCGCGTGCCGCCCGGTCCCGGTGGTCGTGCGCCCGAACGGGGTCGGGTACGGGTCCCGGCGCGGCAGGGGAACGCGCACCGAGCCGGCGCCGACGGGGACCCGGCCCCTCGCGGCCCGGCGGCGGGCCAGCAGCACCACCCCTCCGGGCAGGCTCGCGATCAGCGCGAGCACCCCGTAGGCCACCGACACGGTGACGCCGAGCGGCGCCCCGAGCCCGGCCATCCAGAAGCCCAGCGCGGCCACGCCCTCCCGCGGTCCCCACCCACCGACGTTGATCGGCAGCCCCATCGCCATGAGCGCGAGGATGAGCAGGGGCAGCAGGGCGGCGGTCGACGCGGTGGTGCCCGCCGCCCGGGCCGCCACCAGGAACAGCGTGAGGTAGCCCGCCAGTGCGGCGGCCGACAGGACGAGCAGGGCGGGCCAGGTGTCCCGCGCGAGCAGCCCGGCACGCACGTCGGAGACCGCGTCGCCCAGTGCGCGCCGCCACCGTCCCTCGGGCAGCTGATGGGCGCGGACGACGACGGTGACCACCGTCCCCAGGAGCAGCACGCCGGCGACGACCGCGGCGACCCGGGCGGGTGGGGTGCCGCCGAGCAGGGCCGCCATGAGAGCGGGCTGGGTCGGCAGCACCGCCACGCCCACCGCGACGAGCACCACCTGGCCGGCCGTCCGCTCGAGGACCACGGCACGCGCCCCGCGACCGAGGTCGCCGACGTCGCGGCCGTGCCGAACCGCGCGGTCGACGTCGCCGAGCACGCCGCTGGGCAGGACCGCGTTGAGGAACGTGGCGCGGTAGTTCTCGGTCACCGCGTCCCCGACGGCCAGGTCGAGGCCGACGCGGCGCGCGACCAGCCGCCACCGCAGGGCGCTGATCACGGTCGTCACGAGGCCGATCGCGAGCGCGGCGAGGGCGGAGGCGGGGCTGACGACGCGCAGGCCGGCGGCGAACGCCTCGCGGCCGAGCACGGCCATGAGCGCCACGATGATCCCGACCCCCACGAGCAGGCGCAGCCAGGGTGCGGCCCGCCACACCGTCGGCGTGCCGGAGTGCCTCATGACGCCACCGCCACCGGGGTCGCGAGCAGATCCTGGTGGTGCACCACCACCGTGAGTGCGCCCGCCGCGCCGGCGCGCAGCCGGCGCTCGAGGTAGGCGCCGGCGGCCCCGGCCAGGTCCGGGCGCTCGTCACGGGCGGCGGCCACGCGACCGCGCAACCACTCGGCGGCCAGCTCGGCCCGCTGCGGGCCCAGTCGCCACGGGCTGGGGGCCTGCCGGACCGCCATGCCATGGCGGCCGAACGCCCCGGTGGCGACGGCCACGGCGTCCGGGCCGAGCAGCCGGCGGCCCGCGACGGTGCGGCGCTGGTGCGCGTCGAAGGCCGCGGCGACGGGCGCGTCGAGCGGGTCGGGCGGGTCGAGCACGACCCGGCCGGTGACCGTCAGGGTCAGGAGCGCCGGGCAGCCGGCGGTCGCGCACACCGCGGCGAGCCGGTCGACGTCGTCCGGGGTGAGGACGTCCAGCAGTGCGGACGCGACCACGACGGCGGCGCCGTCGAGGTCGGTCCCGCGCAGCGCCCCGAGATCCGTCTCGCGGACCCCGACCTCCACCGGTCCGCCGTCGGCATCGCGGAGCCCCCGGGTGGCCCGGACCGCCGCGTCGAGCAGGGCTGCGTCGTGGTCGTGGAGCACCCACCGCTGCGGGCCGGGCAGGCGCGGCGCGAGCCACCGCGCCAGCGAGCCGGTGCCGGAGCCGAGGTCGTGGACGACGATCGGCTCGCCGGCCGACCGCATGGCCGTGCTCAGCCGGGCCCGCAGCGCCTCGACGAGCTCCTCTGCGCGGGCCTCCCCGTCGGCCGGCTCCCGCAGCGCGAGCCAGCCCTGGTCGAACCCGGTGCCCGCCTCGGTCACCGCGGCGTCCGTGCCGCCGGGTCCCGGCGGCGGAGCCGCTCCAGCACCCCGTGCAGGTGCCGCGCCGTCTCGCCCCATCCGTGCAGTATGCCGCCCCGCTCCCGGGCCGATCGACGGAGCCGGTCCCGCAGGGCGGGCTCGTCCAGCCACCGCCCCAACGCCGCCGCGAGACCCCCGACGTCCCCGGCCGGCACCAGCAGGCCGGGGCGGCTCCCGTCGGGGGCGTGGCCCAGGGTGTCGGGCAGTGCGCCGGCCTCGGTGACCAGTACCGGGAGCCCCCGCACCAGCGCCTCGGTCACGGCCATCCCGTAGGTCTCGGTCCACGAGACGAGGACCGCCAGATCGGCGGCGTGATACTCGGCCTCGAGGGGCCGCCCGGTGAGCGGGCCGACGAGCCGGACCCGGGCCCCGAGCCCGCGGCGCTCGATCCCGTCGCGCAGCCGCGCGACGAAGGCGGGGTCACGGTCGACCGGTCCGGCGCAGACCACTGTCCAGGGCCGATCGGCGACCTCGGCCAGCGCGCCCACGAGCACGTCCTGGGCCTTGCGTGGGGTGAGTGCGGCGACGCACAGCAGCCGGGACGCCCCGTCGGTGCCGACGGCGGGCGGGGCCGGATCGGTACCGGGTGCGGCCACGTCCACCCGGGTGCGGAGCCCGTCGAGCCGCCGCGCGGCCCACGGGCTCGTGGCCACGACGGCGGCCGCGGCGCGCAGCGTCTCCCGCTCCCGTGCGTCCAGGTCGGCGGCCAGCGCCGGGGCCAGGCCCGTCTCGTCGGCGAGCGGGAGGTGGACCAGGACGGCGAGCCGCAGCCGCCGCGCCTGCGGCACGACGACCTCGGGCACGCCGCAACCCACGAGCCCGTCGAGGAGCACGACGCTCCCGTCGGGCACGGCGGCGAGCACCCGGCCGAGCTCGACGGTGGCCTCGGGGCCCGGCTGCGGCCACGCCCCGGCGACGGCGCTGGTGCGCACCCTCCAGCCGAGGGCTTCGAGACCCGTGCAGGCCCGCCGGTCGTAGGTGTTGCCCCCGCTGGGGGTGGTGGGATCGTCGATGTCGCCCGGTACGACGACGTGCACCACCCGGTCGGCCATCACAGGGTGCGGTCGTAGCTCGCCCACGCGACGTGCGACTCGTGCAACGAGACCTCCAGCCCGGCCAGCCCCCGGGCCGCCGCGCCGAGCGCGCCTGCGTGCACCCGGTCGGCGAGCCGGTCGGCGATGACCTTGGCCAGGAACTCCGTCGAGGTGTTGACGCCGGCGAACTCCGGCACGTCGTCGAGGTTGCGGTAGTTCAGGTCGGCGAGGACGGCCCGCAGCTCCTCGGTGGCCCGGCCGATGTCGACGACGATGTTGTCGGCGTCGAGCTCGGGACGGCGGAAGGTGGCGTCCACGACGAACGTGGCGCCGTGCAGGCGCTGGGCGGGACCGAAGACGTCGCCGCGGAAGCTGTGGGCCACCATGACGTGGTCGCGGACGGTGATGCGGAACACGTGAGGATCATCCTCCGGGGTAGGCGATGCGGTGGCAGAGCGCCGGCAGCTCGCCGGACGCGAGGCGGGCCATCACCGCCGGCAGGTCGTCGAAGTCGCTCTGCCCGGTGATCAGCGCATCGAAGGCGGGATCGGCGAGCAGGTCCAGGGCGAGGGAGAGCCGGTCCGAGGTGCTCCGGCGCGCCCGGCGCGCCCGCGCCACCGTGCCGACCTGGCTGGCCCGGATCGTCAGGCGGCGGTGGTGGAAGGACTCCCCGAGCGGCACGTCGACGGTCCGGTCGCCGTACCAGCTCAGTTCGATCACCTCGCCCTCGTCGCCGAGCAGCTCCAGGCATCGCGCCAGCCCGGCCGGTGACCCGCTCGCGTGCACGACGAGGTCGCAGTCCCCGGCGGCGGCGTCCGGAGTGGCGAACGCGACCCCGAGCGCCGCGGCGACCTCCGCGCGGGCCGGCTCCGCGTCGACGAGCTGCACCCGCGCCCCGGGCAGCCGGGCGAGCAGCCGGGCGACGCAGCACCCGACCATCCCCGCCCCGACCACGGCCACCCGGTCCCCGACCAGCGGGGCCGCATCCCACATCGCGTTCACGGCGGTCTCGACGGTGCCGGCCAGCACGGCCCGCGCGGGCGGCACGGCGTCGGGCACCGGGGTGACCGCCGCGGCCGGGACGACGTAGCGGTCCTGATGGGGGTAGAGGCAGAACACGGTACGGCCGAGCAGGGCGGCGGGACCCGTCTCCACCCGGCCGACGTTGAGGTAGCCGTACTTGACCGGACCGCCGAACTCGCCGTCCTGGAACGGGGCCCGCATGGTCGCTCGTTGGCTCGCCGGCACCCCGCCCCGGAAGACCAGGGCCTCCGTGCCCCGGCTGATCCCGGAGAACAGGGTGCGCACGAGCACGTCGTCGGGGCCGGGAGCCGGCACCGGCGTGGCGCGGATCTCGCCCTCGCCCGGGGCCCGCAACCAGTAGGCGCGGGCCGGCAGCCACCGCGCGTCGTGCTGCAACCGGCCACCTCCTGGGACGATCGAACGGTAGGCGATCGGACGGCTCGGGGCCGCGACGCCCTGCCCGTGCCGCCCCGAGCGTGCACGCGACGACAGGGGAGGCCGTGGCCGCGCGAGCCCGCCGCGACGCCCGCGCGTTCGACCGCGAGCTGGTCGCGGCGGCCGCCGGGCAGCTCGCCGTCCTCTCCGCCATCTCCGCGATGGTCGGCCTCGGCGCGCTCGGGTGGCTGGCCGGCACGGTGTACGCGGTGGTGCTCGGGATCCTGCTCGCCCGCAGCGCCCCCGACGAGCGCGCGGCCGCCACCGGATCGGCGAACCGCATCACCCTGCTCCGGGCCACCCTGGTCGGCGGGGTCACGGCGCTGGTCGCCGACGGCGTCGTCCCCGGTGCGCTCGACGGTCCGCGGATCACGGTGCTGGTCGCGACCGCGTCGGTCGCGCTGGTCCTGGACCTGCTCGACGGGTACGTCGCGCGGCGCAGCGGCACGGTCTCCGCGCTCGGGGCGCGGTTCGACATGGAGGTCGACTCCGTTCTGGTCCTGGTGCTCAGCGTCCTGGTCGCGCCGTCGATCGGGCCGTGGGTGCTCGCGATCGGCCTCATGCGCTACGCGTTCCTCCTCCTCGAGTGGCGGGTGCCCCGGCTGCGTGCGGCACTGCCGGCGAGCCGGGCGCGGAAGGTGGTCGCCGCCGTGCAGGGCGTGGTGCTGGTCGCGGCCGCGGCTCCGGCGGTCCCGCGCGCGCCGGCGACGGCCGCACTCGCGCTCGCGCTGGCGGCCCTCGTGTGGTCCTTCGGGCGCGACACGCTCTGGCTGGCGCGCCGGCCCCGCACCTGACGGCGGCCCGGCGCGGAGGATGCGGGGAGGATGTGGACATGGGCCGCCCGTACGTCGTGGCATCCGTCGCCGTGTCGGTCGACGGGTGCATCGACGACGCGTCGGCCCGGCGGCTCGTGCTGTCGGGCGACGCCGATCTCGACCGCGTCGACGCCGAGCGCGCGACCGTCGACGCGATATTGGTGGGTGCGGGCACGGTCCGCCGCGACGATCCGCGCCTGCTCGTCCGCTCACCGGCGCGCGTCGCGGAGCGCGTCGCTGCCGGACGCGCGCCACAGCCGGTGAAGGCGACGATCTCCCGGCAGGGCGACCTCGATCCCGACGCGCGGTTCTTCGCCTGCGGGGACGCGCCGAAGATCGTCTACCTGCCGTCGGGAGTGGCCGCGCCGGAGCGACTGCGCGCGGTCGCCACCGTGGTCGAGGCGGGTGCGCCGCTCGACCCCCGGCGGGTGCTCGCCGATCTCGGTGACCGAGGGGTGGCGCGGCTCATGGTCGAGGGCGGCACGGCCGTGCACACGCTGTTCCTGACCGCCGACCTGGTGGACGAGGTGCAGCTCGCGGTCGCACCGCTGTTCGTCGGGGACCCGGCGGCCCCGCGGTTCGTCGGTGCGGGGTCGTTCCCGCACGACGCGCGGCACCGGATGCGGCTCGTCGGCGTCGCGCAGCTCGACGACGTGGTGGTGCTGCGGTACCTGCTGGGAGGGCGTCGTGGACGATCGTGAGCGCCTGGAGGCGGCGATCGCGCTGTCGCGGCGCTCACCGCCGTCGGGCACGGCGTACTCGGTGGGCGCGCTCGTCGTGGACGCGAACGGGACGGTCCTCGCCGGCGGCTACTCCCGCCCCCACGGCGTGCACGGCACCCAGGACCACGCCGAGGAGGCCGCCCTCGCCGCCTTGGGCAGCGGATGGCGGGCACCGGCGGGGACCACGCTCTACAGCTCGCTCGAGCCGTGCAGCGCCCGGGCCTCCCGCCCACGGACCTGCACGGAGCTGATCCTCGCCGCCGGTATCGGCCGGGTGGTGTTCGCCTGGCGGGAGCCGTCGATCTTCGTCGAGGGTCGCGGGGCCGAGCTGCTGCACGCCGCCGGGGTCGAGGTGGTGGAGCTGCCCGAGCTGGCCTCGGTGGTCCGCGAGATCAACGGCCACCTGCTCGGGCCACAACCGCCGCGACGGGGCGGGTGACCCGTCGCTACCCTTCATCGGGTGCTGACCAGGATGTCGTCGCTGTTCCTGCGGACCCTGCGCGAGGACCCGGCCGATGCAGAGGTGCCGAGCCACCGGTTGCTCGCCCGCGCCGGCTACGTCCGACGCGTCGCGCCCGGGATCTACGCCTGGCTGCCGCTGGGGCTGCGGGTGCTGCGCGCGGTCGAGCGGGTGGTGCGTGCGGAGATGGACGCGATCGGCGCCCAGGAGATCCACCTTCCCGCGCTGCTGCCGCGCGAGCCCTACGAGGCGACGGGCCGCTGGACCGAGTACGGGCCGAACATCTTCCGGCTGAAGGACCGCCGGGGCGGGGACTACCTGCTCGGACCGACCCACGAGGAGATCTTCGCGCAGGTCGTCAAGGGCGAGTACGCGTCCTACAAGGACTACCCGGTCACGCTCTACCAGATCCAGACCAAGTACCGGGACGAGGCGCGGCCCCGGGCCGGGATCCTGCGCGGACGCGAATTCGTCATGAAGGACTCCTACTCCTTCGATCTGGACGACGAGGGGCTGGCCGAGTCCTACCGGCGGCACCGCGAGGCCTACGTCCGGATCTTCGACCGGCTCGGGCTGCGGTACGTGATCGTCGCGGCCACCTCGGGTGCGATGGGCGGCTCGGCGTCGGAGGAGTTCCTGGCGATCGCGCCCACCGGCGAGGACACGTTCGTGCGCAGCCCCGGCGGCTACGCCGCCAACGTGGAGGCGGTCACGACGGCCCCACCGCCGGCGCGCCCCGTCGAGGGCCTGCCGCCGGCCCAGGCGCACCACACCCCGGACACCCCGACGATCGACACGCTGGTCGCGTTCCTCAACGGCGCGGGCCTCGGCCGCACGTTCACCGCCGTGGACACGCTCAAGAACGTGCTCGTCAAGACCCGCCGGCCCGGCGCGGCCGAGTGGGAGCTGCTCGGCGTCGGCGTGCCGGGGGACCGTGAGGTCGACCTGAAGCGGCTCGAGGCGGCGCTCGACCCGGCAGAGGTCGCGCTGCTGGACGACGCGGACTTCGCGCGGCATCCCTTCCTCGTCAAGGGCTACATCGGTCCGGCTGCCCTCGCCGCCAACGGGGTGCGCTACCTGGTCGACCCGAGGATCGTGCCCGGCACGGCGTGGGTCACCGGCGCGGACAAGACCGACCACCACGTCGTCGACCTGGTCTGCGGCCGGGACTTCGTGCCAGAAGGCACCATCGAGGCCGCCGAGGTGCGCCCCGGGGATCCCGCGCCCGACGGGTCGGGCCCGCTGGAGGCGGCCCGGGGGATCGAGATCGGGCACGTCTTCCAGCTGGGCCGCAAGTACGCCGACGCCGCCGCGCTCGACGCTCTCGGCCCGGACGGACCGATCCGGGTCACGATGGGTTCCTACGGCATCGGGGTGTCCCGGCTCGTCGCCGCGATCGCCGAGCAGCACAACGACGAGTCGGGTCTGGTGTGGCCGCGTTCGGTCGCCCCCGCCGACGTCCACGTGGTGGTGGCGGGCAAGGCCGAGGAGATCGCGGCGGGCGCCGAGCGGCTGGCCGCCGACCTCGTGGCGGCCGGGGTGCGGGTGCTGCTCGACGACCGCAAGGCCTCGCCGGGGGTGAAGTTCGCCGACGCCGAGCTGATCGGCGTGCCGACGATCGTCGTGGTCGGGCGAGGGCTGGTCAACGGCATGATCGAGGTGAAGGACCGGCGCAGCGGCGAGCGCACCGAGATCGCCCTGGACGGCGCGGTGGAGCAGCTGGTGGAGCTGACCCGCGAGCGGTAGCCGTCAGGGGAGCATCAGCCGGCGAGGAACGACAGGCGCAGCGAGCGGACCGGGTTGTCGCCGTTCGTGTCCACGAGGCAGACCGACTGCCAGGTGCCCAGCGCCGGACGCCCGCCGAGCACGGGAACGGATATCGACGGCGCGACGATCGCGGGCAGGACGTGGTCGCGGCCGTGGCCGGCGCTGCCGTGGCGGTGCCGCCACCGGTCGTCGGCCGGCAGCAGGTCGCGCAGCGCGGCCAGCAGGTCCGTGTCGCTCCCCGCCCCGGTCTCGATCACGGCGAGCCCGGCCGTCGCGTGTGGCACCCACACGTGCAGCAGGCCGTCCTCGGCGCCGGTGGAGCGCAGGAACGTGGCGATCTCGTCGCTCAGGTCGACCACCGCCTCGCCCGTGCCGGTGCGGATCTCGATCAGCTGGCTGTCCATCGCCGCAGTGTGCGCTCGCGGGAGCCGGTGGCGTCAGGGAGCCGGGAGCCCGGGGAACGTCGGGATCGCAGGTGACGCTCCGACCACCGTCCGCCAGCGGGCGCAGCGCAGTGTGGCGGCGCTCAGCGCGTCCATGGCGACCAGGCGCAGGTCGCCGTCGGTCGTGCGCTCCAGCACGGACCGCCACGCGGCGAGCCCGTCGGTCTCGGCCACGACCAGCAGGGCCGCGGCGGACGCCCCGTCGACCACCGGTCGGGGGGTGGCGTACGCGGGCTGGGCCGGTCCGGGCCGCGCGCCGAGGCCCGTGAGCGCCTCCTCGACCTCGCCGCGCTGCTCGCGGTGGACCGCCGCATCGGCGCGGGCCTGCTCCAGCTGCCCGGGCGCCAGGAACGCGATGGCCAGCGCGTAGCACCACAGGGCGGCATGCTCCGCGGCCAGCGCGCCCTGCAGGGCATCGACGGCACCGTCGGGAGCACCCGTTCCGGCCGGGGATCTCACGCCAGCGCCACCCCGTAGGCCGAGCAGCACGCCGCGACCGAGGCGACGAGGCCGACGCGCTCGGAACGCTGCACGAGCGCGACCGTCCGCGCGGCTTGACCGGACGCCTGCACGGCTGCCCGGACCTGCTCGAGCGAGACCGGTGCGGGCGGGCCGTCGGCCGGGCGACCGGCCGCAGGTCCGGCGATCGTGGACGCCCGGGCCGGATCCCGGCGGGCGACCTCCGCGTCCAGGGCCATCGCGTGCTGGGCGCGGGCGTCGACGAGCGGTCGCAGCCGCTCGGCCAGGGCGGTCGTCGTCTCGATCGCCGCGGCGCCGAGGGCGGCGTCGGCGCGGGCGGCGTCGGCGAGCGCCGCGAGCGGGTCCGGCGGCTCGGCTGCGCCGCCCGGGAGCGAGCACGCGCCCAGCGCGGGCAGCGCGAGCAGCAGTCCGGCCAGTGCCCGGCGTCGCGTGATCCCGGGCCGGGACGGTGCGATCACGGGGCCATCGTGCCAGCCGGGTGGCGCGATACCCTGGCGGACCCACCGCACCCGCCCGCGCCGCCCCAGCCGAGCGCGCGGGCGGCACCCGAACGAGCAGGAGACCTCGATGTCCTCCCCCCGCCCCGCGCAGGACGACGGGCAGCGGCCCGACCTGCGCGGCGTGCTGGAGCCGATCGTCCGCGACGCCGGGTTCGAACTGGACCAGCTCGACGTGCGCGCCGTCGGGCGCCGCCACACCGTCAAGGTCGTGGTGGATTCCGACGACGGCGTCGGGCTGGACGACATCGCCCGTCTCTCCCGGGCCGTCTCGGTGCCGCTGGACGACGACGAGCACCTCATCGGTGGGTCCTACACCCTCGAGGTCACCTCACCGGGCGTCGACCGCCCGTTGACCCTCCCGCGGCACTGGCGGCGGGCGCACCTGCGCCAGGTCGCCGTCCGCACCCACGACGGCGCGTCGTTCACCGGCCGGGTCGGTCCCACCGGCGACGCGGCGGTCACCCTGCTCGTCGACGGCGAGCTGCGCGAGCTCCGCTACGACGACGTCGCGCACGCCGGCGTCCAGGTGGAGTTCCGGCCCGCGCCCGAGGCCGAGGTGGAGCTCCTGCGGCCCGCCCCCGGGCCGCCCGAGGAGGAGAAGACGCCATGAACGTCGACATCGCCGCCCTCCGCACCATCGAGCGCGACAAGGACATCCCGTTCGAGACCGTGATCGAGGCCATCGAGACGGCCCTGCTCACCGCCTACAAGCACACCGAGGGCCACCAGGCGCACGCGAGGGTGGACATCGACCGCAAGAGCGGGACCGTCCGGGTGATCGCGCAGGAGCTCGGGGTCGACGGCACCGTCGACAACGAGTGGGACGACACCCCCGAGGGCTTCGGCCGGATCGCGGCCACGACCGCCCGCCAGGTCATCGTCCAGCGTCTGCGCGACGCCGAGCACGAGCGGACCTACGGCGAGTTCTCCGCCAAGGAGGGCGAGATCGTCGCCGGCGTCATCCAGCGCGACGCGCGCGCCAACGCCCGCGGCGTGGTGATCGTGGGCCTGAGCGGCCAGACCGAGGGCGTCCTGCCGCAGGCCGAGCAGGTGCCCGGTGAGAGCTACGGGCACGGCGAGCGGATCCGCTGCTACGTCGTGGGGGTGGCGCGGGGAATGCGTGGGACGCAGATCACGTTGAGCCGCACACACCCCAACCTCGTCCGCAAGCTGTTCGCGCTCGAGGTCCCCGAGATCGTCGACGGCTCGGTGGAGATCGTCGCGGTCGCCCGGGAGGCCGGGCACCGTTCCAAGATCGCCGTCCGGTCCACGGTGCCGGGGGTCAACCCGAAGGGCGCGTGCATCGGACCGGTCGGGGCGCGGGTGCGCGGCGTGATGAGCGAGCTGGCCGGCGAGAAGATCGACATCATCGACTGGTCGGAGGATCCGGCCACGTTCGTGGGCAACGCCCTCTCGCCGTCGAAGGTCGTCTCGGTCACGGTGCTGGACGCCCGCACCCGGACCGCCCGCGTGGTGGTGCCGGACTTCCAGCTCTCACTCGCCATCGGCAAGGAGGGCCAGAACGCGCGGCTCGCCGCCCGGCTGACCGGGTGGCGGATCGACATCCGCAGCGATGCCGACCCGCGCGGAGCTGTCGATGCGGCGGAGTCGGAGTCGGTCGGCTGAGTGGAGCGTGCGGAGCGATCATCACTACATGAAGGGCGCATCGCGGAGCGACGGCGCGTCCGGCGGTGCCGCTGCGCTACACTCCACCTCGGCCCACGACTCGGGTTCGGTTCCCGCACGCCCGACCGCCGCTCCGGATCTCCGATCCGTCGCGGGACCGGTGCGGACGTGCGTCGGATGTCGGAACCGGTCGTCGGCCGACGGTCTGCTGCGGATCGTCGTGGTCGACGGGGTGCTCACCCCGGATCCACGGCGGCGGCTCCCCGGACGCGGTGCCTGGCTGCACCCCGCTCCGGAGTGCCTGGATCGTGCCGAGCGGCGCTCGGCGTTCCCGCGGGCGCTGCGCGTCCCGGGTCCGCTGGACACCGCGCCGGTGCGGGACCGCATCGGGGCCGTGCACCATGTTCGGTGCGGGGAGGAAGCCGCGCCGATCGGCACCACCGCGAGCGGGGCCCGGGAGACACCCGGGTCCGTCACATCAGGAAGCAAGGTCGACCCGTCATGAGCCAGTCGTGAAGATCGCACCATGAACGTGCTTCGACACTAGGTTCGAGGTCGAGCGGGACACGCCGCCGGCCTCCGAGTAACAGGGAGTGCAGTGGCAGGCAAGGCCCGCGTGCACGAGCTCGCCAAGGAGCTCGGCGTCAGCAGCAAGCAGGTCCTGAGCAAGTTGCAGGATCTCGGTGAGTACGTGAAGTCCCCGTCCTCCACCGTCGAGGCCCCGGTGGCCCGCAAGCTCCGGGAGTCGATGGCCAACGGCAGCGAGTCCGGTGGCGGCGCCCGCGGCCGTTCCGGTTCACCGCGCCGCTCGGCCGCGCAACCGGACCCACGGCCCGCGGCTCCGGCCGCGTCGGCCCCGACGGGGACGGACGACCGTCCGCAGTCCACCGGCCCGCGTCCCGGCCCCCGGCCGGGTCCCGCGGCCAGCCCGGCGCCCGCTGTGCCGGAGCGACCGGCGGCCCAGACCCCGGCCGCCCAGGCTCCGGCGGCCCAGACCCCGGCCGCCCAGGCTCCGGCGGCCCAGACCCCGGCCGCCCAGGCTCCGGCGGCCCAGCCCCGCCGCCCAGCCCGCGCCCGGCCGCAGGCAGCCCAGCGCCCGCGCCGTCGACAGCGTCACGGTCGGATCAGCCGGCACCGCGGCAGCCGGCACCGGGCCAGCAGGGCCCGGGTCAGCGTCCCGCCGCCGAGACCGCGGGGGGCGTGGTGCCGCCGCGTCCGAGCGGCCCGCGGCCCGGCCCGCGGACCCCGCGGGTGGGCAACAACCCCTTCGGCGTCGGTTCCGGCGCCCCGCCGCGTCCGGCTGCACCGCGGCCCGGCCCGTCCGCGCCCGGGCAGGCTCCGCCACCGGGCGGCCCTGGTGGCCCCCGTCCGGGTGTCCCGCGTCCGGGTGAGCCCGGCCGCGCCGGGCCCCGTCCACCATCGCCGGGCAACATGCCCCCGCGGCCCAACCCCGGCATGATGCCGACGCGCCCGGCCCCGGGTCGCAGCGGTGGGCCAGGTGGCCCGAGCGGTCCTCCTGGACGTGGTGGTCCGGGCGGTCGGCCCGGTGGTCCGGGCGGTCCGGGTGGACGTCCGGCCGGTCCCGGCGGCCGTCCCGGCGGCGGCGGTGGCGGTGGCTTCCGTCCCGGCGGTGGCAGCGGTCCCGGCGGCGGCGGTGCCCCGGCGGGCGGCGGTTTCCGTGGCGGTGGGGGCCGTCCCGGCGGCGGTGGTCGTGGTCGCGGTGGTGCCGCGGGTGCGTTCGGCCGTCCCGGCGGCCCGGCCCGCAAGGGCCGCAAGTCGAAGCGGCAGAAGCGCCAGGAGTTCGACTCGATGCAGGCCCCCTCGGTCGGCGGGGTCCGTCTGCCGAAGGGCCAGGGCGAGACGGTCAAGCTCGCGCGCGGCGCCTCGCTCACCGACTTCGCCGACAAGATCGGGGCTAACCCGGCCGCGCTGGTGCAGGTGCTGTTCCACCTCGGCGAGATGGTCACGTCCACCCAGTCGGTGTCCGACGAGATCCTCGAGCTGCTCGGCACCGAGATGAACTACCAGGTGCAGGTGGTCAGCCCGGAGGAGGAGGACCGCGAGCTGCTCGACAGCTTCTCGATCTCCTACGGCGAGGACGCGGGCGGCGAGGAGGACCTGGTCATCCGGCCGCCGGTCGTCACCGTCATGGGTCACGTCGACCACGGCAAGACGCGCCTGCTGGACACGATCCGCAAGGCCAACGTCATGGAGGGCGAGGCCGGCGGCATCACCCAGCACATCGGCGCGTACCAGGTGGTCACGGAGCTCGAGGGCCAGGAGCGGCTGATCACGTTCATCGACACCCCTGGCCACGAGGCGTTCACCGCCATGCGGGCCCGCGGGGCGAAGTCCACGGACATCGCCGTGATCGTGGTCGCGGCCGACGACGGTGTGATGCCGCAGACGGTGGAGGCGATCAACCACGCCCAGGCCGCCGACGTCCCCGTCGTGGTCGCGGTGAACAAGATCGACAAAGAGGGGGCCAACCCCGCCAAGATCCGCCAGCAGCTCACGGAGTACGGGCTGGTCGCCGAGGAGTACGGCGGCGAGACGATGTTCGTGGACATCTCGGCCAAGCAGGGCACGAACATCGACCAGCTGCTCGAGTCGATCCTGCTCACCGCCGACGCCTCGCTCGACCTCCGGGCGAACCCCGCCATGGAGGCCCAGGGCGTGGCGATCGAGGCTCACCTGGACCGCGGTCGCGGTCCGGTGGCCACGGTGCTGGTGCAGCGCGGCACGCTGCGGGTCGGCGACTCGATCGTCGCGGGCGACGCCTCCGGGCGCGTCCGACGGATGTTCGACGAGCACGGCGGCGACATCATCGAGGCCTACCCCGCGCGTCCGGTGCAGGTCATCGGGTTCACCTCGGTGCCCGGCGCCGGCGACACGTTCCTCGTCGTCGACGAGGACCGGGTGGCCCGCCAGATCGCCGACCGGCGCCGGGCCCGCGAGCGCAACGCCGAGCTGGCGTCGCGTCGCAAGCGGGTCAGCCTGGAGGACCTGGACGCCGCGCTGAAGGAGACGAACCAGCTCAACCTGATCATCAAGGGCGACAACTCCGGCACGGTCGAGGCGCTGGAGGACGCGCTGATGCAGCTCGACGTCGGCGAGGACGTGGAGCTCCGGGTGATCCACCGCGGGGTCGGCGGCATCACCGAGGGCGATATCAACCTGGCCATCGCGGACAACGTCATCGTCCTGGGCTTCAACGTCCGGGCCGAGGGCAAGGCCACCGAGCTGGCCAACCGCGAGGGTGTCGAGATCCGCTACTACTCGGTGATCTACCAGGCCATCGAGGAGATCGAGCAGGCCCTGCGCGGCATGCTCAAGCCGGAGTTCGAGGAGGTGGAGCTGGGGCGCGCCGAGGTCCGCGAGGTCTTCAAGTCCTCCCGGGTCGGCACGATCGCCGGCTGCCTGGTGATGTCCGGGACGATCCGCCGCAACGCCCGTGGCCGGTTGCTGCGCGACAGCGTGGTGATCGCCGAGAACCTGCCGATCAGCTCGTTGCGGCGGTTCAAGGAGGACGTGGTCGAGGTCCGCGAGGGCTTCGAGTGCGGTTTCACCCTCGGCAACTACAGCGACATCAAGGTCGGCGACGTCGTCGAGACCTTCGAGATGCGCGAGAAGCCGAGGAGCTGACGCGCGGTGGGGATCGGCTCCGGCCGGTCCCCACGGCGTCGGCCGGGAGGGGATCTGCAGTGTTCGTCGGAGCGCTGGAGCTCGACGTCCTCCTCGGGGACGTCCACTCGCTCAAGCAGAAGCGGTCCGTGGTGCGTCCCGCGCTGGCCGAGCTGCGTCGCCGGTTCGAGGTGGCCGTCGCCGAGGCGGGCCACCTGGACCTGCACCGACGTGCGCTGCTCGGGGTCTGCTGCGTGGCCGCCGACCACGGGCACGTCACCGAGGTGCTCGACCGGTGTGAGCGGCTCGTCGCCGCCGGGCCGGAGTGGCAACTGCTCTCGGCCCGGCGCAGGATGCTGGGTCCGGAGGACGAGTGAGGTCGCCGCAGCGATCACGGAGGAGCACGTCATGGTGGACCAGGCCCGGGCCCGTCGGCTGGCCAAGCGGATCTCGCAGATCGTGGCGTCCGCCCTCGAGTACGAGGTCAAGGACCCGCGCCTGGCGAGGGTGACGATCACCGACACTCGCGTCACCGGCGACCTGCGCGAGGCGACGGTCTACTACACGGTGCTCGGCGAGACCGTCGACGCCGATCCGGACTCCGCGGGTGCCGCTGCTGCCCTGAACAGCGCCACCGGCGTCCTGCGCTCGCTGGTCGGGGCGGGCACCGGGATCCGGCACACCCCGTCGCTGACCTTCGTGCCCGACGTGGTGCCCGACGAGGCCCGCCGCATGGAGGAGCTGCTCGCCCGCACCCGCGAGTCCGACGCGGAGGTCGCGCAGCGCGCCGTGGGCGCCGAGCCCGCGGGCGACGCCGATCCCTACCGCGAGCCGCGCGAGCGGGCCGAGCAGGAGTGACCCGGCACGAGCCCGGGGGCAGGGAGGCCCGACGCGTGTTCGTGGCCACGGCCCTGCGCCGCCCGAGCACGGTGGGGGCGGTGGTGCCGAGCTCGCCGCGGTTGGCCGCGGTGCTCGCCTCGGTGGTGCCTCGGCACGGCCGGCCGGTGGTGGTCGAGCTCGGTCCCGGCACCGGCGCGGTGAGCGCAGCCATCGCCGCGCGGCTGCCCCCGGGTGGGCGGCATCTCGCGGTGGAGCTGGACCCGGTCATGGTGGCGTTCCTGCGCCGCACGCGCCCCGAGCTGGAGGTCGTGCCGGGAGACGCGGCACACCTGGCCTCGTTGCTGGCCGAACGCGCCGTCACGCACGTGGACGCCGTGGTCGGCGGGTTGCCGTGGGCGCTGTTCGACCGGGCGACGCAGGTCGCGGTCCTCGGCGAGGTGAGCCGGGTGATCGGGGGGACGGGCGCGTTCACGACGTTCGGCTACCTGCACGGGATGACCCTGGGCGCGGCGCGGCGGTTCCGGTCCACGCTGCGGACGACCTTCGACGAGGTGCTGGTGAGCGCGACCGTGTGGCGCAACGTGCCGCCCGCCTTCGTCTACGCGTGCCGGCGCCCGCACGCGGTGGTGTCCCGAGACGGATGACCAAGGCCGACAGCATCGCCCCGCGCACGGTGCTCCGGCTGGCCGCGCCGGCGCTGCCGGTGCTCGCCGCCGAGCCGCTCTACCTGCTCGTCGACACCGCGGTGGTCGGACGGCTCGGCGCCGTGGCGCTGGCCGGTCTGGCCGTGGCCGGGGTGGTGTTCGCCCAGGTCACGAGCCAGCTGAACTTCCTGTCCTACGGCACGACGGCCCGTGCGGCGCGGCTGCACGGGGCCGGCCGTCCGGGCGCGGCGGTGGGGGAGGGAGTGCAAGCCACCTGGCTCGCGCTCGCCGTCGGGGTGCTGGTGCTCGTGGTCGGGCAGGTCGTGGCCGGGCCGGTGACCCGGCTGCTCGGCGATCGGTCCGACATCGCGACGGCCGCCGAGTCGTGGTTGCGGATCGCCCTCCTCGGGGCCCCGCTCGTGCTCGTCACGCTGGCCGGCAACGGGTGGATGCGCGGCGTGCAGGACACCGTGCGGCCGCTGCGCTTCGTGCTCGCCGGCAACGGTCTCTCGGCGCTCGCCTGCCCGGTGCTCGTGCACGGCGTCGCCGGGTGGGCCGGCCTCGGCCTGGTCGGCTCGGCCGTGGCCAACGTGGGTGGCCAGACCGTCGGCGCGGTCCTGTTCCTCGTGGCGCTGGGGCGAGCGGCACGGGCCGGAGCGGTGCCGATCCGTCCCCGGCCGGCGATCCTGCGGGCTCAGCTCCGGCTCGGCCGCGACCTGCTCACCCGCAGCCTCGCCTTCCAGGTGTGCTTCCTGTCCGCGGCCGCCGTCGCCACCCGGTTCGGCGCCGAGTCCGCGGCGGCCCATCAGATCGTGTTGCAGCTCTGGTTCTTCCAGGCCCTGGTGCTGGACTCGGTGGCCATCGCGGCGCAGGCGCTCGTGGGCGCGACCCTCGGGGCGTCGGGGATGACCGGGGGCGTACCGCGGGCCCGGGCTCTGGCGGCGCAGGTGGGGTGGTACGGCCTCGTCCTCGGCATCGGGTTCGGCGTCCTGTTCGCCGCGCTCGCGGGGGTGCTGCCCCTCGTGTTCACGACCGATGCGTCGGTACTGGCGCTGGTCCCGGTTCCGTGGTGGTTCTTCGTCGCGATGCAGCCGGTCGCCGGTGTGGTCTTCGCACTCGACGGGGTGCTGCTCGGCGCCGGCGACGCCGCCTACCTGCGAACGACCACGCTGGCCGCGGCCGTCATCGGATTCCTGCCACCGATCTGGGCGTCGCTGGCGTTCGGCTGGGGCCTGACCGGGATCTGGTCGGGGCTGGCGGCGTTCATGGTGATCCGGCTGCTGGCGGTGGGAGCGCGGATCCGCTCCGGACGGTGGGCGGTTCCGGGTGCCGTGCGCGGGTGAGTCGAGGCTCCCCGAGCACTGGGTCAGGAAAGCCACGTGACTGTCCTCAGGGGGCAGCAACGTGGCTTTCCTGCCCTCGTCTGGTCGGCGCAGGACCCTCCCGCCGAGGGGCCGGCCGCCGACCGAGGTGGACAATCGTGCCCGTGGACGTCGTCGTGCCCGGCCTGGTGATCGTCGACAAGCCCGGCGGCCTGACCTCCCATGACGTCGTCGCGCGACTGCGCCGGGTCCTGCGCACCCGCAAGATCGGGCATGCGGGCACCCTCGACCCCATGGCCACCGGGGTGCTGGTCTGCGGGGTCGGGCGGGGGACGAAGTTGCTCGGACACCTCGCCCTCGACACCAAGGCCTACACCGCGACGATCCGGCTGGGCGTGGCCACGACCACCGACGACGCCGAGGGCGAGACCCTCTCGACCACCGACGCCTCCGGGGTCGACGACGCGGCGGTCGCCGCGGGGATGACCGCACTGACCGGCCCGATCGAGCAGGTCCCGAGCTCGGTCAGCGCGATCAAGATCGACGGCAGGAGGGCCTACGCCCTCGTCCGGGCCGGTGAGCAGGTGGTGCTCCCGGCGAGGGCGGTCACGGTGTCGGCCTTCACACTGCTCGCCCGGCGAGGCGGTGGGCAGGCCGCGACGGACCTCGACGTCGCCGTCGAGTGCTCGTCCGGCACCTACGTGCGGGCGCTGGCCCGCGACCTCGGTGCCGGGCTCGGCGTCGGTGGGCACCTCACGGCGCTGCGCCGCACCCGCGTCGGCCCGTTCACCCTCGACCACGCCCGCACCCTCGACCAGCTCGACGCCGAGCCGGGCCTCTCGCTGCCGCTCGACGACGCCGTCGCGGTGGCCTTCCCCCGCCGGGACGTCGACGCAGCCCTGGCCGAGGACCTCTCGCACGGCCGACCGCTGCCGGCGGCCGGGCTGCCCGGTACCTACGGGGTGTTCGCCCCCGGGGGTCGGGCGCTGGCTCTGGTGAGCGAGCGCGGTGACACCGCCAGGGCGCTCGTGGTCCTCGCCCCCGCGGGCACCTGAGGTGAGCCGGGAGCCGGGCTCGGGGTTTCCGTAGGCTCGGCCCGTGCAGCGCTGGCGAGGGCTCGAGGCCGTGCCGAGCGGCTGGGGGCGCAGCGTCGTCACCGTCGGCGTGTTCGACGGCGTGCACCGCGGCCACCAGCAGCTCATCGGCCGGGCGGTGCAGCGTGGGCAGGAGCGCGGGCTCCCGGCGGTGGTCGTGACGTTCGACCCCCATCCCGCGGAGCTGGTCCGGCCCGGGAGCCACCCGGCCCGGCTCACGACCCTGAGCCGGCGCGCCGACCTCGTCGCCGACCTCGGTGTGGAGGCGTTCTGCGTGCTCCCCTTCACCGCCGAGCTGTCCCGGACGGAGCCCCCCGAGTTCGTCCACGAGGTCCTGGTGGAACGCCTGCACGCCGCCGACGTCGTGGTCGGGCGCAACTTCACCTTCGGCCACCGGGCCGCCGGCGACGTGGCGATGCTCACCCGGCTGGGGGAGCGCTTCGGGTTCGGCGTCGAGGGCCTCGACCTGATCACCGACGACGGCGTCACCTTCTCCTCGACCTACATCCGGGCCTGCATCGATGCCGGCGACGTGCAGGCGGCGGCGGTGGCCCTGGGCCGTGCGCACCGGGTGGAGGGCGTGGTCGTGCACGGTGATCGGCGCGGCCGCGAGCTGGGCTTCCCGACGGCCAACATCTCCACCGCGCCCTACACCGCGCTGCCGGCCGACGGTGTCTACGCGAGCCGCTTCGCCATCGGCGGAGTCGAACCGTGCTCGGGCGGCATCCCGTCTGGGTGCCTGTTGCCGGCGGCGGTGTCGGTGGGCACCAACCCGACGTTCTCCGGGCGCGAGCGCACCGTCGAGGCCTACGTGCTCGACGTCGACGAGGACTTCTACGGCTTCGAGGTGGCGGTGGACTTCGTGCACCGGCTCCGGGGCCAGGAGCGCTACGACGGCGTGGACGCCCTGGTCGAGCAGATGCATCGCGACGTCGCCCGCACCCGGGAGCTGCTCGCCGGGTGAGGGCGGGATTCCCGGTTCGGCCCCGCGGCGGGCCCCGGCGCTGCGAGCATGGCCCCATGACGACGGGAGCCGCAGAACCGATCCGGGCGCGGCTGGCGCGGGGCCGCGGGCGGCAGCGCGAGATCTACGGCGAGGCGCTGGGCGACCGGGTCCGGGAGCTGACAGCCGCGCTGGGAATCTCGCAGGGCCGGCTCGCCCGGGCGCTCGGGCTCAGCCCGGCGATGCTCAGCCAGCTGGTGAGCGCCCGCCGGATCAAGATCGGCGACCCGGCGGTGCTGGCCCGCCTGCAGATCCTCGACCAGCGGTGGCGCGCCGCGAACACCCGGCTCGATCCCGGCGCCGTCGACGCCCTGCTCGCCGAGGTCGCGGCGGCCCGCTGGCGCTGGACCGCCGCGAGCCCCGTCCCAAGCCGCGCCGCGAGCCCCGCCGGGAGCGCGGCCGACGCGCTGCGCCGGGTCGCCCAGCCCGCCCGACTGGCCGCGGCGGCCGCGGTGCTCGGTCCGGCGTTTCCCGAGGTGGCCGAGGTGCTGCGCCGGGCCGCGGGCCGGCCGCGGGGGTGAGCACCCGTCGCCCCTGGTAGCGTTGCCCGTTGGGTCCGGCTGCAGTCCGTGGCGGCCGCGCACCGTCTACCGGGGTATCCCCGGCCCCACGGCACATCCAGACGGAAGAGGAGAACGTGGCTCTCGACGCCGCACAGAAGAAGACGATCCTGGACGACTACGGGATCCACGAGGGCGACACCGGCTCGCCCGAGGCGCAGGTCGCCCTGCTGACCAAGCGGATCAGTGATCTGACCGAGCACCTCAAGCAGCACAAGCACGACCACCACTCACGCCGCGGCCTGCTGTTGCTGGTCGGCCGACGCCGCCGGCTGCTCAAGTACTTGGCCCAGGTCGACGTCACGCGCTACCGATCGCTGATCGAGCGCCTCGGCCTCCGCCGCTGACACCACAACTCCAACGACCCCACGCCTCCGGCTGCCGATCCCGCCGGTCCTCGGTAGTGGTTCCCGGGCCGCGGCAACGCGCTCCGAGAGCTTCGATCGAAGACCGGCTCCGAATGCGGGTCGCACCGGCGTGGCGTGGAGTCTCCCTCGGAAAGAGGAGATGTCCACTTCATGACCGACCCGATCGATACCGATCTCAACGATCTGAACGACGGCGTGCACGAGACCACGGCCGTCATCGACAACGGGAGCTTCGGCTCCCGCACCATCCGGTTCGAGACCGGGCGCCTCGCGCGCCAGGCCGCCGGATCCGTCGTCGCCTACCTGGACGACGAGACCATGCTGCTGAGCGCCACTACGGCATCCAAGCACCCCAAGGAGCACTTCGACTTCTTCCCCCTCACGGTGGACGTCGAGGAGCGGATGTACGCGATCGGCAAGATCCCCGGCTCGTTCTTCCGCCGCGAGGGTCGCCCCAGCACCGACGCCATCCTCACCTGCCGGTTGATCGACCGGCCGCTGCGCCCGTCATTCGTCGACGGGCTCCGCAACGAGATCCAGATCGTCGTCACGATCATGAGCCTCGACCCGCAGGACCCCTACGACGCACTGGCGATCAACGCCGCGTCGGCGTCCACCCAGCTGTCCGGCCTGCCCTTCTCCGGCCCGATCGGCGGTGTCCGCGTCGCCCTGATCGACGGCAGGTGGGTCGCCTTCCCGCAGTACGAGGACCTGCAGCGGGCGGTGTTCGACATGGTCGTCGCCGGTCGCATCGTGGGATCCGGTGACACTGCCGACGTCGCGATCATGATGGTCGAGGCCGAGGCCACCACGTCGACCAACGACCTGGTCGCGGCCGGAGCCCAGGCGCCCACCGAGGAGATCGTCGCGGCCGGGCTGGAGGCGGCCAAGCCGTTCATCCGCAGCCTCTGCGTGGCCCAGCAGCAGCTGGCCGACGTCGCGGCGAAGCCCACGGCCGCCTTCCCGACGTTCCCGGCCTACCAGGACGACGTCCTCGAGGTCGTGGCCGCGAGTGCGTCCGACGACCTGGCGCAGGCGCTGGCCATCGGCGGCAAGCAGGAGCGGGAGTCGCGGCTCGACGAGGTCAAGGCCGCGGTGCTCGAGAAGGTCGGCCCGCAGTTCGAGGGCCGCGAGAAGGAGATCGGTGCGGCGTTCCGCGCACTGAACAAGAAGCTGGTGCGCCAGCGGATCCTGCGCGACCAGGTGCGCATCGACGGACGCGGCCTCACCGACATCCGGCCGCTGTCCGCCGAGGTCGAGGTCGTCCCGCGGGCCCACGGATCGGCGCTGTTCGAGCGCGGCGAGACCCAGATCATGGGTGTCACCACGCTGAACATGCTGCGCATGGAGCAGCAGATCGACGCGCTCGGCCCGGAGACGCACAAGCGCTACCTGCACCACTACAACTTCCCGCCGTACTCCACCGGGGAGACCGGCCGCGTGGGCTCGCCCAAGCGTCGCGAGATCGGCCACGGGGCGCTGGCCGAGCGGGCGCTGCTGCCCGTGCTGCCCACGCGCGAGGAGTTCCCCTACGCCATCCGCCAGGTGTCGGAGGCGCTGAGCTCCAACGGGTCCACGTCGATGGGCTCGGTGTGCGCGTCCACGATGTCGCTGCTCAACGCGGGTGTGCCGCTCAAGGCGCCGGTGGCCGGCATCGCGATGGGCCTGGTGTCCGACGAGGTCGAGAACGCCGCCGGTGCGCTCGAGACGCGGTACGTCGCGCTCACCGACATCCTCGGCGCCGAGGACGCGTTCGGCGACATGGACTTCAAGGTCGCCGGCACGCCGGGCTTCGTCACGGCCCTGCAGCTCGACACCAAGCTCGACGGCATCCCGTCCGAGGTGCTGGCCGCGGCCCTGAGCCAGGCCAAGGACGCGCGGATGACCATCCTCGAGGTGCTCGGCGAGGCGATCGACCGGCCCGACGAGATGAGCCGGTTCGCGCCGCGGGTCACGGCGGTGAAGGTGCCGGTGGACAAGATCGGCGAGGTCATCGGCCCGAAGGGCAAGATGATCAACTCGATCACCGAGCAGACCGGCGCCGACATCTCCATCGAGGACGACGGCACGATCTACGTCGGTGCGGCCGACGGCCCGTCCGCCGAGGCCGCCATCGGCATGATCAACGCCATCGCGAACCCGCAGCTGCCCAAGATCGGCGAGCGGTTCCTCGGCACCGTGGTCAAGACGGCGGCGTTCGGCGCCTTCGTCTCGCTGGTGCCGGGCAAGGACGGCCTGGTCCACATCTCGAAGCTGGGCAACGGGCGGCGCATCGGCAAGGTCGAGGACGTCGTCAAGGTCGGCGACAAGCTGCGCGTCGAGGTCACCGACATCGACAACCGGGGCAAGATCAGCCTCGTCCCGGTCGAGGAGTCGGAGAACGGCACCGCACCGGCGGCCGTCGCGGCCGACCCTGCCGAGGTCCCCTCGAGTTGACCGAACTCCTGACGCCGGGGGCGGACGCCTCCGCTCCCGGCGTCGCCCGGACCACCCTGCCCGGTGGGGTGCGCGTGCTCACCGAAGCGGTGCCCGGGGTCCGCTCGGTGTCGATCGGGATCTGGATCGGCATCGGCTCGCGCGACGAGACCGGCGAGCAGGCGGGCGCCGCGCACTTCCTCGAGCACCTGCTGTTCAAGGGCACTGCGCGGCGCACGGCGCTGGAGATCGCCGAGGCGTTCGACGCGGTCGGCGGGGAGCTCAACGCGTTCACGGCCAAGGAGCACACCTGCTACTACGCGCAGGTGCTCGACACGGACCTCCCGCTCGCGGTCGGCGTGCTCGCCGACGTCGTCACGGATGCCGTGCTCGCGCCGGCCGACGTGGAGATCGAGCGCAGCGTCGTGCTCGAGGAGATCGCGATGCGCGACGACGACCCCGAGGATCTCGTCGGCGAGCTGTTCGACGAGATGCTCTTCGGCTCACACCCGCTCGGGCGGCCGGTGATCGGGTCCGAGCCGTCGGTCCGCACGATGAGCCGCGCGACGCTGCACGACTTCTGGCGCGGCCGCTACACCGCACCCCGGATGGTCGTCGCGGCGGCCGGCAACCTGGAGCACGCCCACGTCGTCGAGCTGGTGGCCACCGCGCTGGGCGGCGCGATCGCCAGGGCCGGCGCCGCGGACCCCGTGCCGGTGCGCCGGCCGGAACCGGCCGCGCTCGACCGCGCGCGTCGGCTGGCGCTGCGCACCGAGGACACCGAGCAGGCGCACCTGATGCTCGGCGCCCAGGGACTGTCGCGCCACGACCCGCGGCGCACGGCCCTGACGGTGCTCGGCACGGCGCTCGGCGGCGGGCCCAGCTCCCGGCTGTTCCAACAGGTCCGCGAGCAGCGCGGGCTCGCCTACTCCGTCTACTCGGCGGTGACGAGCCACGCCGACGCGGGCAGCGTCGCGGTCTACGCCGGCTGCGCCCCCGACCGTCTCGACGAGGTGGCCACCGTGGTGCGGGGGGTGCTCGCCGAGGTGGCGGCCGACGGGCTGGGCCCCGCCGAGCTGGCCAGGGCGCAGGGGTCGCTGCGCGGCGGCCTCGTCCTCGGTCTGGAGGACACGCCGTCGCGGATGAACCGTCTCGGCCGCTCCGAGATCGACCACGGCCGCCAGCGCACGATCGCCGAGAGCCTCGAGCGCATCGCCGCCGTCACCACCGACGACGTCGCGCGACTCGCCCGCGAGCTGCTGTCCGGTCCGTTCACCGTCGCCGTCGTCGGTCCCTACGACTCCGAGGCCGACCTGCCGTCCGCGCTGCGGCGATGAGTCTGCGGCAATGAGTCTGCGGCAATGACCATCGAGACGTCCGAGACCCTGGTCGCCGGGCTGCTCGTCCTCGCCGGCATCGTCGGGGTCATCGTGCCGGTGCTGCCCGGACTGGTCCTGGTGCTCGCCGGGATCGCGCTGTGGGCCGTGCCGCGGGGGGACACCCTGGGGTGGACGGTGCTCGGCGCGGCGATCCTGATCGTCGCCCTCGGCTCCGTCGCGAAGTACCTGGTTCCCGGCCGGCGGCTGCGCGACTCCGGGGTGCCGAACCGGACGATCGCGGCCGGCGGGGTGTTCGGCGTGATCGGCTTCTTCGTCGTCCCGGTGCTCGGCCTGTTCCTCGGGTTCGTCCTCGGGGTCTACGTCGCCGAGCTGGCGCGCGTCCCGGACCGCAGGCAGGCGTGGCCGTCCACGCGGCGGGCGCTCGGGGCCGTCGGGTGGAGCATCCTCATCGAGCTCGCCACGGCGCTGTTCGCCGCCGCCGTCTGGGTCGCCGCGCTGATCTTCGGGTGACCAGTCCACGAGGGACTGGATTAGTCTGCCGCGGGTGAGCGGGATCCGGGTGGGCGTGCTGGGCGCGCGGGGACGGATGGGCACGGAGGTGTGCCGGGCCGTGCGGGACGCGCCCGACCTCGACCTGGTCGCGGAGGTCGACGAGGGCGACGCGCTCGCCGGGCTCGTCGACGCGGGCGCCGAGGTGGTCGTGGACTTCACCCATCCCGGTGCCGTGCTCGACAACCTCCGGTTCTGCCTCGACCACGGGATCGCCGCCGTCGTCGGCACCAGTGGGTTCTCCGAGCCCCGGCTCGACGCGCTGCGCGACTGGGTGCGCGACACGCCGGGTCACGTGCTCGTCGCCCCCAACTTCGGGGTCGGCGCGGTGCTGATGATGCAGTTCGCCCGCCAGGCGGCCCGGTTCTTCGCGTCGGTCGAGGTGATCGAGCTCCACCACGCCGGCAAGGTCGACGCACCCTCGGGCACGGCGATCCGCACGGCGTCGATCATCGCCCAGGCCCGGGCCGAGGCGGGGGCGGGGCCGCTCCCCGACGCCACCACCAGCGAGGTCGCCGGGGCGCGCGGGGCGACCGTCGACGGCGTGCGGGTGCACGCGGTGCGCCTGCCCGGCCTGGTCGCGCACCAGGAGGTGTTGTTCGGCACGGCGGGTGAGACGTTGACGATCCGGCACGACTCGTTCGACCGGGCCTCGTTCATGCCCGGCGTGCTGCTGGCCGTGCGGGCCGTGCGGGACCGGCCCGGCCTCACGGTGGGCCTGGAGCCCCTCCTCGGCCTGGGGTGAGGGCCGCTCCGCTCAGTCGGTCAGGGCCAGGTCGAGGTGGCCGGTGATCCGGATCTCGCGCAGCTCGCCGTCGCCGGTGTCCAGCACGCGCACCGAACCGTCCGGCGCCCAGCCGGCCCGCGCGTAGAACCGGCGCGAGGCCTCGTCGGCCTCCGGTACCCAGGCCAGCCCGAACTGCGCCCCGGCGTCGCGCATGCCCGAGGCCACCGCCGCGAGCAGCCGGCCGCCGTGCCCGCGGCGTCCCCAGCGCGGCTCCACCAGCAGCACCCCGATCTCCGCCCAGCCCTCGGATGCGGGCGCGCACGCACAGAAACCCACCGTGGCACCGCCCTCGGTCGCGACGAGGACGTGGTGGTCCGCACCGGCCTCGAGCGCGTCCCCCCACGCCTGCCGGGCTGCGGACGAGCGGATGCGGGCGATCGCGGCGCCCGGCACGAGCGCGGCGTAGGCCAGCTCCCAGGTGGCGGACT
The DNA here is from genome assembly GCA_963711715.1 of uncultured Actinomycetota bacterium. Taxonomy (GTDB): domain Bacteria; phylum Actinomycetota; class Actinomycetes; order Mycobacteriales; family Pseudonocardiaceae; genus Pseudonocardia. The sequence goes on along the minus strand of CAVQFJ010000009.1, from coordinate 1,424,151 downwards.
GGATGCGGACGATCTCGTCGACGTCGCGAGCGGCGGCGGGACGGACCGCGGCGATGGCCATGGCGCATGGATACCCCAGGACGGCCGGGCGCGGCGACACGAGCGCCGACACGGACACTGTGGCAGCGTCTCCGAGCGTGGAACCCGTCCGGCCGCGGCCGGCCAGGCTCGCCTGGGCCGCGCTCGGCGTCGTGTACGTGCTGTGGGGGTCCACCTACCTGGCCAACCGGCTGATCATCACCGACGTCCCGCCGCTGTTCGCCGGCGGCGCTCGGTTCCTCGTCGGCGGGGCGCTGCTCGCCCTCGTCGTGCTCGCGGTGGCGGGACGGCGCGCGTTCCGGATGACGCCCGCGCAGTTCGGCACCACGGCGCTGTCCGGCGTGCTGCTGCCCGCCTGGGGCAACGGCCTGGTCTCGCTCGCCCAGCAGCACGTCGCGTCGGGCCTCGCCGCCCTCCTGATCGCCTCCGTGCCGCTGCACATCGTGGGGCTGCGGGCGGTGACGGGGGATCGCCCCCGCACCGCGACGGTGGTCGGGGTGGCCGTCGGGGTGGGCGGGCTGGCCCTGCTGCTGCTCGCCGGGCCGTCCGCGGGGTCGGGGGGCACGGTCGGCAACGCATGGTGGGGCCCGTGGCTGGTGCTGCTGGCCGCGGTCGGCTGGGCGACGGGCTCGTTCGCGACGACCCGGCTGCCGGTGCCACCGAACCCGTTCGCGCTGGCGGCGGTGCAGATGCTCGTCGGTGGGACGGTGCTGCTGTCGATCAGCCTGGGCATCGGAGAGCGGCTCGACGTCGCCGGCGTGACACCGGTGGCCTGGTGGGCGTGGGCCTACATGGCCGTGGTCGTCTCGCTCGGCGCGTTCAGCGCCTACGCGGTCGCGCTCCAGGCGCTGCCGGTGTCGACGGTCGCCACCTACGCCTACGTCAACCCGGTGATCGCCGTGCTGCTGGGCGTCCTGGTGGTGGGGGAGAGGTTCTCGGCGCTGCAGCTCGCCGGCGGTGGCGTGGTACTGGTCGCGGTGGTGATGGTGATCGCCGCCGAGCGGCCGGGGAAACGTCGGGGGTCACTGGCAGCATCGCCGACGTGACCTCCCCACTCCGCGTCGCGACGATCGGGCGCGTCGAGACCATCGGCCCGGCGGCCGCGCGCCGGGCCGCGCTGGCCGCCCAGGGCTTTGCCGATCCGCGGCCGGGCGGCCCCGTCACCCGGCGCCACCTCGTCCGCACACTCGGGCGGATCCGCCTGCTGCAGCTCGACTCGGTCAACGTCGCGGTGCGGGCGCACTACATGCCGCTGTTCAGTCGGCTGGGCACCTACGAGCGCACCCTCGTCGACGACGCGGCGTGGAGTCACTCGGCGCGGCGGCCACGGCTGCTCGTCGAGTACTGGGCGCACGAGGCCAGCCTGCTCCCGGTGGAGGACTGGCCGCTGCTGCACGCGGGCGCCAAGCGCGCGGGCTGGTGGCGGCACTACGGCGCCCTCGTCGAGCGGCATCCCGCGCTGGTCGACGACGTGCTCGCGGCGGTGGCGGAACTGGGTCCGGTGGGCGCGGGCACGTTGGAGGCGGCGCTGGGTGGTCCCACCCGCCCGCGGCCACCGGGCGCGTCGTGGTGGGAGCGGTCGGACGTCAAGCGCGTCTGCGAGTACCTGTTCGGCACCGGCGCCCTCACCACCGGCACGCGCCGGCACTTCCAGCGGCTCTACGACCTGCCCGAACGGGTGCTGCCGCCGCACGTGCTCGCCGCACCCACGCCGTCCGACGAGGAGGCCGCGCGGGCGCTGGTGCTGCGCTCGGCCGCCGCGCTGGGGGTGGCCACCGAGCCCGACCTCCGCGACTACTACCGCCTGGCGCCTGCCCGCAGCCAGGAGGCGGTCACCGAGCTGGTCGACGCCGGCGCGCTCGAGCCGGTGCACGTGCGGGGCTGGCGGCAAACGGCCTACCGGGTGCCGGGTGTCCGGGTGCCGCGACGGATCACGGGACGGGCGCTGCTGTGCCCGTTCGACCCACTGATCTGGGAGCGCGCGCGCACCGAGCGACTGTTCGGCTTCCACTACCGCATCGAGATCTACGTGCCCGAGGCGAAGCGGCGCCACGGCTACTACGTCCTCCCGTTCCTGCTCGACGGCGACCTCGTCGCCCGGGTCGATCTGAAGGCCGACCGCGCGGCCGGGGTGCTGCGGGTGCCGGGTGCGTTCGCCGAGCCCGGCGTGGACGAGCCACGGGTGGTCGCCGAGCTGGCGGGCGAGCTGTGGGACATGGCCGAGTGGCTCGGGCTGGGCGGGGTGGTGGCCGGCGAGCGGGGCGACCTCGCCGCCCCGCTCGCGGCCGCCCTGCAGGTGAGAACGGTGCTGCGGTGAGAACGGTGCTGCGGTGAGGGATCAGGACACCGGCACGGCCGCCCGGGTCACCAGGACGTCCCCGCTGCCGGTGCGGCCGCGCAGGTGCAGGGCCGGCGCCCGCTCGGGTGCCGAGGTCGCGACGTCCAGCTCACTGCGCGCCCGACCCGACCCGGACGACAGGTCCAGCTCGGCCCCCACCCCCGGGTGCACGCCGATCGTCAGTCCGCCCGATCCCGTGGTGAGCTCCAGCCGTCCGGCGCGGGCGTCGGCCACGGTCACCTCGCCGGATCCGGTGCGCACGCCGAGGTCGCCCTCCACCTCGCCGACGGCGACGTCCCCGGTGCCGGCCTTGATCTCGGTGGGTCCCTCGGTGTGGGCCACGCGCACGGCCCCCGACCCGGTCCGCACCCGGGCCCGCCCGGTGATCGGTCCGATCTCCACGTCGCCGGAGCCGGTGGTCACATCGGCGTCGCCGTCGACCGCGGCCACCTGCACCTGCCCGGAACCGGTGCGGACCGCGGCCCAGCCGGCCCGACCGGCCACCCGGACGTCGCCCGAGCCAGCCCGCGCGGCCAACCGGGATCCCGCGGGGGCGGAGACCGTGACGGCCAGCGGGACGACGCGCAGCGGGAGCTCCTGCGAGGACCGCACCACGAGCCTGCGCCCGGGCTCGGACCAGCTGATCTCGGCCGAGCGCACGGCCGCCTCCGCCAGCTCGTCCAGGCTGCTGGTCCCGGCGGGGCCGCCCGTGGCGGTGCCCAGCCAGCTGATGATGCCGCTCAGCCCCTGGCTCCATGTGCCACCGGCCGTCGGGTCGTGCCGCACCTCCACCCGCACCTCATCGGGAGCCCCCTGATCGGGCCGTTCGCCGAGGTCCACCTCGATGCGCCCGACGTCCACCGCCAGCTCGAGCTCGGCGGGCCCGCCGGCGGGCCAGCTCTGCTGGCGCACCGGCCCGGGCCGCTCGTCGTCCCGGTCCCTGTCCTTGTCCCGGTCCTTGTCCCGGTCCTTGTCCAGATCCACCACGTCGTTCACCCCTCCACCCATCCGCGCAGGCGACGCCCGTCCCGATCGCCCTTGGGGTCGTCGCGCCGGTCGGCGCGGCGGCCGCGTCCGGCCAGCGCTCCCTGCACCGCCTGTGCGACCCACGAGTTCAGCGACATCCCCTGGGCGGCGGCGGCCTGCTCGGCCTGGTTCTTGATCTGCTCGACCATCCGCAGCGTGATGCGGCTGATGTCGCCGGCGTCCGGCCCGCCGAACCCCCCGAACCGCGGCGGCTCGGCGGCCGCCGGCTCGGGCTCCGGCTCGGTGATCGGCTCACCGGTGACCGCGACGCGCACGTCCCGGCCGTCGAGGCGCACCTCGACCACGCGGTCCTCCAGCGCCGCGGTGACCTCCGCGGCGAGGTCGGCGAGCGCGTTCATGATCGCGAGCCGGGCAGCGGGCTCGACGGCGGCGCCGAGCAGGGCGGCGGTCCGCTGCGTCTGCTCGTCGCCCGCAGCGGCCGCGGAGGAGAGGTCCTCCCGGAGCTGGGTGACGTACTGGCTGAGGTCCATGACACCACTCTGGCGTCAGGGATGACGTCAGTCAAGCCGCGCATGGCGTCATCCGGTACCGGGCGGACCTGTCGGTGGTCCCGGCTACTCTGCCGCCATGCCGGAGATGGTGCCGCTGAGCGTCCAGCTCGTCGCCAAGACCGAGTTCGTCGTCCCCGAGGGCGTGCCGTGGAGCACCGACACCGACGGCGGCCAGGCGCTGGCCGAGTTCGCCGGCCGGGCCTGCTACCAATCGTGGGCGAAGCCGAACCCCAGCACGGCCACCAACGCGGGCTACCTGCGCCACATCCTCGAGGTCGGCCACCTCTCGGTGCTCGAGCACGGCACGGTGAGCTTCTACCTCACCGGTGTGTCCCGGTCGCTCACCCACGAGCTCATCCGGCACCGGCACTTCTCCTACAGCCAGCTCTCGCAGCGGTACGTCCCCGAGCGTGACGCCGCCATGGTCGAGCCGGAGGTGATCGCGGCCGACGCCGAGCTCCACGCCGTGTTCGACGAGGCCGCCACCGCCGCCGTCAAGGCCTACGAGGAGCTGCTCGAGGGGTTGGAGAAGCGCTTCGCCGACGTCCCGAACGCCACTCTGCGGCGCAAGCAGGCCCGCCAGGCGGCCCGGGCGATCCTGCCCAACGCCACCGAGACCCGCATCGTCGTCACGGGCAACTACCGCGCGTGGCGGCATTTCATCGCCATGCGCGCCACCGAGCACGCCGATGTCGAGATCCGCGCCCTCGCCGTGGAGTGCCTGCGTCAGCTCCAGCGCGAGGTGCCCAACGTGTTCCGCGACTTCGAGATCGCCGCGCTGGAGGACGGCTCGGAGATCGCCTCCAGCCCGTTCGTCACCGAGGGCTGAGTCACCGAGGGCTGGGTCACCGAGGGCTGGGTCACCGAGGCTGGGTCACCGAGGGCTGAGCGGAAACGGGAGCCGGACGAGCGTGGTGGTCCCACTGCACGCGCGGCGGTCGTTCGCGGCCGTGACCGTGCTGACCGCGCTGCCCTGGCTGTGGTTCGTGGTCCGCGACGGCCTGGGGTCGGTCTCGGACGTTCTCGCGATCGTGCTGCCGATCATCGTCGGTCTCGGATTCGCCGTGGCGGTCGCCGTTGCGGTGCGACGGCGGCAGTGGCGATGGCTGCTGCCCGGCTTCTCGGCGCTCGCCGTGGGCGTGGTCGCCGTACTCGGGCCGTGGCTGCCCGCTGATCCCGGCGCGGTCGCACCCGGCCTCGCCACGACGGTGGCCGGCGCCAACGTCACCTCCCGGCCCAGCGTGGCCGGGGAGCTGCTCGCGCTCTCCCCGGATGTGCTCGTGATCTCCGAGATGCCGTCCCGCCTCGAGCCGGCCCTCGCCGGGACCTACCCGTTCGTCGAACGGGTGAGCGGAGGACCGCAGCTCTCGGTCTTCAGCAAGCTGCCCGTGCGCCTCCTCGAGAGCCGGGAGGCCGACCTGCCGGGCCTGCGGGTCGAGGTCGCCGGGCCCGCCGGCCCCTTCGTGCTCTACGCCCTGCACGTCCCGCGCCCGTGGTTCACCAACAACGGCGACTACCAGTCCACGGTCGCCGAGCACCACCGGATCATGCGTGCTCTCGCCGCCCGCATCGCCGCCGAGACGGTGCCGGTCGTGGTGGCCGGCGACCTGAACTCGCCCGACCGCGGCCGCGACTACCGCGAGATGCTGCGCGACGGCGGGCTCGTCGACGCGATGCGGGACCAGTGGTCGTCGTACACGTCCGTCGGCATGTGGTCACCGTTGCTGCTGCGGATCGACCACATCCTCGTCAGCGACGGCTGGTGCGGGGACGATGCGCGCACGTTCGATCTGCCCCGTTCGGATCACGTCGGGGTGGTGGCCGCTGTCGGGCCGTGCACGGGAGCTGCCCGATGAGGGCGGCGCCCGTAGGTTCGGGCCATGACCTTGGCGAGTGACGAGCGCGCGGCGATCTGCGACGAGTTCGAGCGGGCCGGCCCCGACCGACCCACCCTCTGCGGGAGCTGGACCACCCGTGACCTGCTGGCCCATCTCCTGGTCCGGGAGCGGCAGCCGTGGGCCGCGCCGGGGATCGTCGTCCCCGTCCTGGCGCCCATCACCGAGCGCGCGATGCACGGCTACGACGACACCGCATGGGCCGCGATGATCGGTCAGCTGCGCGCCGGCGCCCCGGCCTGGTCGCCGTACCGGATCGGCAAGCTCGACGCAGTGGCCAACGGCGCGGAGTACTTCGTCCACCACGAGGACGTCCGGCGCGGCGAGCCGGGCTGGACGCTGCGGCCGGCCGACGACGTCCGCGACGGGCAGCTCTGGGCCCTCCTCGGGAGCATGGCGAGGGTCCTGTACCGGCACGTCCCGGTGGGCGTGGTGCTGCGGCGACCGAGCGGGGAGCAGCGGGTGGTCAGGACCGGCCCGGGCGCGGTGACGGTCGTGGGGGAGCCGGCCGAGCTGGTGCTGCACGCCTTCGGCCGCGACGCCGTCCATGTCGAGTTCGAGGGCGCCGATGCCGATGTGACCGCCCTGGGAGCGGCCCCGCGCGGGCTCTGACCTGTGCCCGAAGCGATCTGTCCGTCCCGGCTCCGCACGGGTTCTCCCATTCGACGTATCACGGGCTGAAGCCCAGCCCCCATACTTCTGAGAAGCCCCGAACCGGCGCCAGGACGGGGAGGTCGCGATGCGACGAACCGCGCTCGTGCTCCTGATCGCTGTCGGCCTCGTTCTGGCCGGGTGCGCGAGATCGCCGGACCCACCGCCGACTGTGGACGTCGGTCCCGCGGCGGCAACGTCCGCCTCGACGCCCGCGCCGGCGCCCGCTCCCTCCTCCTCGGTCGGCGGCGACGCCGGCACGGAGCCGAACGGTCCAGGAACCGGCAGCGGCTCCCCGGCCGACGGCTCGGCTCCAGCGGAAGACCCGGCGCCGCAGGCCCCTCCGCCCGGTCAGGGTGGGCCGTCTGCACCGAACGGCGAGGCCTCCGGTGGCGCCGCCGGCGCGGGGGGCGCAGTGGGTTCCCCGGCCGGTGCGGGGGGCTCGGGCAAGGCCCTCCCGTCCCCGGTCAAGGTGCCGCTGCCCATCAACTCGGTGTCGGGGCAGCCGTTCTCGATCGCCGTCGGGCTCCTCCGTCCCAAGATCGCCCAGGCCTGCGGCGGCGACCAGTGCGTCGGTGTCGGGAAGGTGGTGGACGACTACCCCGACAACGATGCCGACCCGGTCTGCGACAAGGTGGACTCGGCGGTCGGAGTGAGTGGCGAGCCCCCGGACGAGTTCGTCAGCGTCGAGCGCGGGGGCACCATCCTGCTGCTGGTCAACGTGGCCTGCGGGGAAGCCGCTGCACCCCCGCCGCCGAAGGTCGATCCGCCGAAGGTGGACCCGCCCAAGGTGGACCCGCCGAAGGTGGACCCGCCCAAGGTCGATCCGCCCGAGGTGGACCCGCCCAAGGTCGATCCGCCCAAGGTGGACCCGCCGAAGGTCGATCCGCCTGAGGTGGGACCCCCGGAGATCGATCCCCCGAAGGTGGACCAGGCTGAGGTCCCGGTGGACTCCGGGACGGACGGGCTCGGGTCGCAGTCGTGACCGCCGATCTCGACGACCCTGTCGGGCGAGACGGGAGCGTGCCGGAGTCCCCGCTGACCGGGGAGACGCACCCGTCGAGAACCCCACCAGTCGCTGCTGCTCGGGAGGCCGCCGAGGCGTCAGCCGATGGCGCCTCGGCCTCCGAACGCGCTCTGAAGATCTTCGGATCGGTGGTCGCACCGGCGGCCGCGCTGACCGCGCTGATGTTCTTCTTCGGGCTGCTCCACGCATACTGGTTCTTCGGGCGGTTCGGCGTCGACTACACCGTGATGGGTCTGACGTCGCAGGACTTCCTCGTCCGCAGCGCCGATGGCCTGTTCGTCCCACTCACGCTCGTCGGGGCGGTCGGGCTCGCCGTGCTGTGGTCGTGGCGGCTCCTGCCTGCACGCGTGGCTGTCCGGAGCCGCGCGGTCGCCGAGCGAGCGACCGCCCCGCTCGGTGCGGTCGTCGGACTCGCGCTGCTACTCGTCGCGCTCGTCGGGATCGTCGAACCAGCGCGCCTCGAGGGGCTTCTCGGCGCGCCGGGACTGGCTCTCGCCACCGGTGTGCTGGTGCTCGCGGGTGCCTCCCGGCTCGGATCGGACCGGCGCCGCGCACGTGATGGGGCCGCCGCTCGGCCGCCAACGCCCCTGCCCCTGGCCGTGGCCGAGTGGGCAGCAATCTTCCTCCTGGTCAGCGTTGGGCTGTTCTGGGCCGTGGCCGACTACTCCGCCGCCGTCGGAACTCGGCGCGGCAACGAGGTCGTCGCTGCCCTACCCGCGTGGCCGGACGCGGTGCTGTACTCGGAGAGGAGCCTCAACCTCGCCCTGCCAGGAGTGCGCGAGCAGCGTTGCGCCGAGCCGGAGGGAGCCTTCGCCTTCCGCTACGACGGCCTGAAGCTGATCGTGCAGTCCGGCAACCAGATGCTGTTCCTGCCGGAACGGTGGGTCGACGACGGTGGGGCCGCGCTCGTCATCCCGCGCACCGACGCCCTTCGCCTCGAGTTCTCCGCCCCGGGAACCGCACGTGACGCTGCCTGCTGACCGGTGGGCGGTACCGTCACCCCATGAGCTACGCCCCCGCCGGTCCCCGCCGCCCGGGCCGCCCCTTCGGCCGGGTGCTGACCGCGATGGTCACGCCCTTCGACGCCGACGGCCGCCTCGACCTCGGCCGGGCCGAGGAGCTGGCCAGCCACCTGGTCGAGCTGGGCAACGACGGGTTGGTGGTCAACGGCACCACGGGGGAGGGCCCCACCACCACCGACCGGGAGAAGTCTGAGCTGGTCCGCGCGGTGGTCGGCGCCGTCTGTGACCGCGCCACGGTCGTCGCGGGGGCGGGGACCTACGACACCGCCCACAGCATCCACATGGCCCGCGATGCCGAGGCGGCCGGGGCGCACGGGCTGCTGCTCGTCACGCCCTACTACTCGCGGCCCCCGCAGTCGGGCCTGCTGCTGCACTTCCGAGCGATCGCCGACGCCACCGACCTGCCGGTGATGCTCTACGACATCCCCCCGCGCAGCGTGATCCCGATCGAGATCGAGACGCTGCAGCAGCTCGCCGAGCACCCGCGGATCCTGGCGGTCAAGGACGCGCGCAACGACCTGCGCGTCGGCACCGAGGTGCTCGCCACCACGTCGCTGGCCTACTACTGCGGCGACGACCCGGTGAACCTGCCGTGGCTCTCGGTGGGCGCTGTCGGCTTCGTCAGCGTCATCGGGCACGTGGTGGCCGATCGCCTGCGCGAGCTCGTCGACGCCTACGAGGCGGGCGAGGTGGCCCGCGCCCGCGACCTGCACGCGGGAACCCTGCCGGTGATCCACGCGATGGGCCGCGTCGGCGGGGCGGTATTCGCCAAGGTGGCGATGCGGCTGCGCGGCCTCGACGTCGGCGGCACCCGGCTGCCCCTGCCCCCGGCCACCGACGAGCAGGTGGCGGGGATCGCCGCCGACCTCGCGGCGGCCGGCGTCCCCCTCGATCCCCGCGGCCCCGACTCGGAGACGCGGCCCCCGGCCGAGCCCGGTCCCGGCCCACTCGGCACCCGCGCCGCCGACCGCGGCGCCGAGGTCGCCTACCGGTGACTGCGCGCCCTTCCCCTTCCGGTGCCCCGGCGCCGCACGACCCGTACTGCGAGGACCTCCTGTGAGCCGCCCGCCCGCCCGGTCCGACCGCTCCCGGTCCGACCGCCGTTCCCGGCCGCCCCGCCGCGATCCCGGCCGTCCCGTTCCCGCGCCACCGGAGGAGGTCAATCCCGTCGAGCTGCCGATCGGCCCGCCGCCCCCGCTGCCCGATGGCGCGCTGCGGGTGGTCGCGCTGGGCGGTATCGGGGAGATCGGCCGCAACATGACGGTCTTCGAGCACGACGGGCGGCTGCTCGTCGTCGACTGCGGGGTGCTGTTCCCCGCCGAGGACTCGCCCGGTGTCGACCTGATCCTCCCCGACTTCCGGACGATCGAGCACCGCCTCGACGACATCGACGCGCTGGTCCTCACCCACGGTCACGAGGACCACATCGGCGCGGTGCCGTTCCTCCTGCGCCAGCGCCCCGAGCTCACGATCGTCGGCTCGCGGTTCACCCTCGCCCTGGTGGCGGCCAAGTGCCGCGAACACCGGCTCACCCCGCACCTGCTCGAGGTCGCCGAGGGCAGCACGCTGCGCCACGGCAGGTTCGAGTGCGAGTACTTCGCGGTGAACCACTCGATCCCCGACGCGCTCGCGGTGGCCATCCGCACACCGGCCGGGCTCGTGCTCCACACGGGCGACATCAAGCTCGACCAGCTCCCGCTCGACGGGCGCCTCACCGACCTGGCCGGGTTCTCCCGTCTGGGGGACGAGGGGGTCGACCTGTTCCTCGTCGACTCCACCAACGCCGACGTCCCCGGCTTCGTGATCGCCGAGCGCGAGATCGGCCCCGTGCTCGACGGGGTGTTCCACCGGTCCCCGGCGCGGATCATCCTGGCCTGCTTCGCCAGCCACGTGCACCGGGTGCAGCAGGTGCTCGACGCCGCGGTCGCCCACGGACGGAAGGTCTGCCTCGTCGGCCGGTCGATGGTGCGCAACATGGGCCTCGCCGCCGAGCTGGGGTTCCTCACCGTGCCCGACGGGCTGCTCGTCGAGATCGACGACGCGATGGGGCTGCCCGACGAGAAGCTCGTCATCGTCTCCACCGGGTCGCAGGGCGAGCCGCTCTCCGCGCTCGCGCGGATGGCCCGCGGCGACCACCGCTCGGTGCGGATCCGGCCCGAGGACACCGTCATCCTGGCCAGCTCGCTGATCCCGGGCAACGAGACGGCCGTCTTCGGTGTGATCAACGGTCTCACCCGGCTCGGGGCGTCGGTCGTGCACCAGGGCACGGCCAAGGTGCACGTCTCCGGGCACGCGCCCGCCGGTGAGCTGCTGTTCCTCTACAACGCGGTGCGGCCGCGCAACGTCATGCCGGTGCACGGCGAGTGGCGCCACCTGCGTGCCAACGCCGCGCTGGCGGTGCAGACCGGGGTGTCCGAGGAGTCCGTCGTGCTCGCCGAGGACGGCGTCGTCGTCGACCTCGTGGACGGCCGGGCGTCGATCACCGGGCGCGTCGAGGTCGGTCGGGTCTACGTCGACGGGCTCGCGGTGGGTGACATCGGGGAGAGCACCCTGGGCGACCGGCTCGTGCTCGGCGAGGGCGGGTTCATCTCGATCACGGTGGCGGTCGACTCCACGACGGGACGGGCGGTGTCGCGGCCCACCCTGTCGGGGCGCGGCTTCTCCGACGACCCCAAGGCGCTCGACGCCGTGCTCCCGCTGGTGGAGGACGAGCTGAGCCGCACGGAGCTCGAGGGCATCACCGACACCCACCGCATCGCCCAGTCGGTGCGCCGGGTGGTGGGCAAGTGGGTGGGCGAGACCTACCGTCGCCGCCCGATGATCGTCCCGACGGTCATCGCGGTCTGACGCCCGGGGGCGCGGGGCTACTTCCGGCGCGGGTCGTGGGGCTCCTGTCCGGGCGGGAGGTTCGAGCGGTCCGGAGCGATCACGGTGCGCTCCTCGGAGTCGGGCAGGGCCAGGTGCGGCGCAAGGCCGCCCTCCAGCACCATGTCGGCGGTGCCCGGGACCAGCGTCTGGCCCCGGAAGAAGGGTGGGTCGATCCGGCTGTAGATCAGCATCAGGATCGCGCCCAGCACCAGCGCTCCGATCCCGATCACGAACACGCCGCCGATGCCGAACACCACGGTCTCGCCGCCCTCGGGGTTCGCGAAGCCGATGGCCGAGAGGACGAACGCGCCGAGCAGCATCAGCCCGCCCAGGCCCGGCAGCACGCCCTTCACCCACAGGTCGCGCCCGCGCAGCTGCTTGCGGTAGAACCACACGCACGCGAAGCCGGTGAGCCCGTAGTAGAAGGCGATCAGCAGCCCGACCGCGGAGATCGAGTCCGCGAGCACGTTCTCGCTGACCAGCGTCAGGCCGACGTAGAAGACGATCGACGCGATGCCCATGCCCCACGTCGCCCAGGTGGGAGTGAGGTAGCGCGGGTGGATGCGGGCGAACCGCTGCGGGATCGCGCGGTAGGCACCCATCGACAGCGCCGCCCGGGCGGTCGGCAGGATCGTCGTCTGCGTCGACGCCGCCGAGGACGTCAACACGGAGATGATCAGCAGGATGACGAAGAAGCTGCCGAGGGCGCTCTCGCCGAACACCGACGGCCCGATCGCGGCGAACACGTCGTCGGAGTTCTCCTCGTTGCCCAGCCCGATCCCCTCGGTCCCGGTGCCGGCGAACGCGACGGTGGCCACGGCGACGAGCACGTAGGTGACCACCAGCAGCAGCGTCGAGAGGACCGCGGCCCGCCCCGGGGTGCTCCCGGGATCGTCACACTCCTCGTTGCAAGCCACAGCGGTGTCCCACCCCCAGTACAGGAACACCGCGATCAGCACGGCGGCGACGAGGTCGGTCAGCCCCAGCCCGCCGGGCCAGAGCCACGCCAGGCTGGGGGTCAGCGACCCCTCCGGCGCGTCGCCGCTGTAGACCTTGAACAACGCGATCACGGCGAACGCCAGCAGCACCACGAGCTCGGTACCCAGCAGCGCGTACTGCAGCCGGGCGGAGACCTCGATGCCCCGGTAGCAGATCCAGGTCATCACGGCGATCCACACCACGCCCGCGACGGTGGACCACAGCGCGCTCTCGGCGAGGTCCTCGGCGCCGAACAGCAGGAAGGTGTACTGGCCTGCGATCTGCGCCAGGTTGGCCATGACGATGATGTCGGCGGCGATGATGCCCCAGCCGCCCATCCACCCCACCCACGGTCCGAACGCGCGTCCGGCCCAGGTGAACGTGGTGCCGCAGTCGGGTTCGGCGTTGTTGAGCTCGCGGTAGGCCACGGCGATCAGGTACATCGGCACGAACGCCAGCAGCAGGATCGCCGGCGCCTTCTCGCCCGACAGCACCACGATCAGCCCGAGGCTGGCGGCGAGGCTGTAGGCCGGGGCGGTGGACGCCAGCCCGATGACCACGCTCGAGATCAGGCCGAGCGCGCCACCCTTGAGACCCTTCGAGCCCGGGGCCGAACCGTCCGGGCCGGTCCGTGCCGAGTGCGCCTCTGTACTCATGATCGCGGTCGCTCAGCTCTCGATGTTCGCCATGACGTGCTTGATCCGCGTGTAGTCCTCGAACCCGTAGACCGAGAGGTCCTTGCCGTACCCCGACTGCTTGAAGCCGCCGTGCGGCATCTCCGCCACCAGGGGGATGTGGGTGTTGATCCAGACGCAGCCGAAGTCGAGCCGGCGGCTGGTGCGCATGGCCCGGCCGAAGTCACGGGTCCAGACGCTGGACGCGAGGCCGTAGCGCACGCCGTTGGCCTGCCGGATCGCGTCCTCCTCGTCGCTGAAGCGCTGGACGGTGATCACCGGCCCGAAGATCTCGTCCTGGGCCGCCTCGTCCTGCTCCGACAGGCCCGACACCACCGCGGCCTCCAGGAAGTAGCCGTTGGCCAGGTCACCACCGGGACGGGTGCCACCGGTGGTGACGGTGGCGTGGTCGGGCAGCCGTCCCAGCATCCCGGTGACCTTGTCCAGCTGCGCCGAGCTGTTCAGCGGCCCGTAGAGCACGTCCTCGTCGTCGGGCTTGCCGGTGCGGCTGCCCTGGGCCTGTTCGGTGAGGGCGGCGACCAGCTCGTCGTGCACCGCCTCGGCCACCAGCACCCGGGTGGCCGCAGTGCAGTCCTGGCCGGCGTTGAAGTAGCCCGCCGCGGCGATGCCCTCGGCCGCGGCCGCGATGTCGGCGTCGGCACAGACGATCACCGGCGCCTTGCCCCCGAGCTCGAGGTGCACCCGCTTGACGTCACGGCTGGCCGCCTCGGCCACGGCCATCCCGGCCCGGACCGAACCCGTGATCGCCACCAGCTGCGGCGTCGGGTGCGACACGAGCGCCCGGCCGGTGTCGCGGTCGCCGCACACCACGTTGAACACGCCGGGCGGCAGGAACTCCGCCGCGACCTCCGCGAGCAGCACCGTGGAGGCGGGGGTGGTGTCCGACGGCTTGAGCACGATGGTGTTGCCCGCGGCCAGGGCCGGGGCGATCTTCCAGATCGCCATCATCAGCGGGTAGTTCCACGGTGTCACCTGCCCGACCACGCCGATCGGCTCGCGGCGCACGAACGAGGTGTGTCCCGCCATGTACTCACCCGCCGCGCGGCCCTCCAGGACGCGAGCGGCGCCGGCGAAGAAGCGGAGCTGGTCGACCGCGGGCGGGATCTCCTCCTCGCCGGTGAGCCCGACGGGCTTGCCCGTGTCCTGGCTCTCCACCGCGACGAACTCGGCCGCCCGGCTCTCGAGGGCGTCGGCCAGTTTCAGCAGGGCGTGCTGGCGCTCTGCGGGCGTCGTGTCGCGCCAGGTCTCGAACGCCCGCGCGGCAGCTCCGTAGGCGTGGTCGACGTCGGCCTCACTCGAGAGCGGCGCGCTCGCGTACACCTCGCCCGTGACCGGGTCGACGAGGTCGCTCGTCCGGCCGTCGGCGGGGTCCCGCCGCTCCCCGTCGACGAAGTTGCTCACGCGCTGCTTGTCGCTCATCGCTCTCCCTCGCTGCGCTCGGCTCGATGTGACGGGGACTGTAGTAGGACCGACGATGGATTTCGAGACCTTCAATGTATTCGACGATGAAATGCGTGTAATGTGCGCCGATCTTCGACGGGATCCGTTCCGAAGGCCTCGGTCATCACCTACAGTGAGCGTGTGCTCGCCGCCTCCGTGCCGCACCCCGCGGCCCATGCGCTGCTCGACGACGTCGGCAAGGCGATCGTCGAGCAGCTGCAGGAGGACGGGCGACGCCCCTACGCCACGATCGCCCGCGCCGTCGGGCTCTCGGAGGCGGCGGTGCGCCAGCGGGTGGGGCGGCTGAAGGAGGCGGGTGTGGTCCAGATCGTGGCCGTCACCGATCCCCTCCAGCTCGGCTTCCGGCGCCAGGCGATGGTCGGGGTGCGGGCCGACGGTGACGTCGTCACGGTCGCCGACGCGCTGGCCGAGATGCCCGAGGTCGACTACGTCGTGATCACCGCCGGCAGTTTCGACGTGCTGGTCGAGGCGGTGTGCGAGGACGACGAGCACCTGCTGGAGCTCGTCGGGAGGCGGATCCGGGCGCTGCCCGGCGTCCGGAGCACCGAGACGTTCGTCTACATGAAGCTCCGCAAGCAGCACTACAACTGGGGAACCCGATGACCACAGTGCCCGAAACCGTGTCAGCGCCCGAGACCGTCGCAGCACCCGAGAACATGTCCGGACCCGTCGCGGAGCCCGGCCGCACCCGCCGGGGCACCGCGCACGCCGACGCCGCCCGCGACCACCTGTGGATGCACTTCACCCGGCACTCCACCTACGAGGACGGCGCGCAGGTACCGATCATGGTGCGGGGGGAGGGCTGCCGGGTCTGGGACGCCGGCGGTCGTTCCTACCTGGACGGTCTCTCCGGCCTCTTCGTCGTGCAGGCCGGGCACGGGCGCCGCGAGCTCGCCGAGACGGCCGCGCGTCAGGCGTCCGAGCTGGCCTTCTTCCCGATCTGGTCCTACGCCCACCCGGCGGCCATCGACCTGGCGGAGCGGCTGGCCGACCTCGCTCCCGGCGACCTCAACCGGGTCTTCTTCACCACGGGCGGCGGAGAGGCCGTCGAGAGCGCCTGGAAGCTGGCCAAGCAGTACTTCAAGCTGACCGGCAAGCCCACGAAGCACAAGGTGATCAGCCGTTCGATCGCGTACCACGGCACGCCGCAGGGCGCGTTGTCGATCACCGGTGTGCCGGAGCTGCGCATCCCGTACGAGCCGCTGGTGCCCGGGGCGTTCAAGGTGCCCAACACCAACGCGTACCGCGCGCCCGCCCATCTGGCACTGGACGACGGCGGCGACCTCAAGATGTTCGGGCGCTGGGCCGCCGACCGCGTCGAGGAGGCGATCCTGTTCGAGGGGGCCGACACCGTCGCGGCGGTGTTCGTCGAACCGGTCCAGAACGCCGGCGGCTGCTTCCCGCCGCCACCGGGCTACTTCGAACGGCTGCGCGAGATCTGCGACGCCCATGACGTGCTGCTCGTCTCCGACGAGGTGATCTGCGCCTTCGGTCGCATCGGCAGCATGTTCGCCTGCGACGACTTCGGCTACGTGCCCGACATGATCACCTGCGCCAAGGGCATGACGTCGGGCTACTCACCGATCGGGGCCATGATCGCCAGCGAGCGGCTGTTCGAGCCGTTCCGGACGGGCACCGCGTCGTTCCTGCACGGCTACACGTTCGGCGGGCACCCGGTCTCCGCGGCCGTGGCGATGGCGAACCTCGACATCTTCGAGCGTGAGGGGCTCAACGACCACGTGCACCGGCAGTCACCCGCATTTCGGGCGACGCTGGAGAAGCTGCTCGACCTGCCCATCGTCGGGGACGTGCGCGGTGAGGGCTTCTTCTTCGGCATCGAGATGGTCAAGGACAAGGCCACGAAGCAGACCTTCGACGCACGACGAGAGCGAGCGGCTGCTGCGCGGGTTCCTGTCCAAGGCGCTGTTCGAGGCCGGGCTCTACTGTCGCGCCGACGACCGCGGCGATCCGGTCATCCAGCTCGCCCCGCCGCTCGTCGCCGGGCAGGCGGAGTTCGACGAGATCGAGCAGATCCTGCGGGGGGTGCTGACCGAAGCGTGGTCCCTCCTCTGAGTTCGCTCTCGCTCTGGCACGAGCAGCTCGCCGCGTCCGGCGACCCGCTCACGCCCCGACCGCCGTTGGCCGGCGACAGCGATGTGGACGTCTGCATCGTCGGCGCCGGGTACACGGGCCTCTGGACGGCGTACTCGCTGCTGCGGGCCGACCCCGGCCTGCGGGTGACGGTCGTCGAGCGCGAGGTCGCCGGCTTCGGCGCCAGCGGACGCAACGGCGGGTGGTGCTCGGCGCTGTTCCCCGCGGGCGCCGCCGCACTGGCGCGCCGGCACGGTCCGGCCGCGGCGGCGTCGATGCGGGCGGCGATGCGGGCGACGATCGACGAGGTCGGTGCGGTCGTCGCGGACGAGGAGATCGCGTGTGACTGGGTGAAGGGCGGCACGGTCGCGCTCGCACGCACGCCCGCGCAGCTGGTCCGGGCCCGCGCGGAGGCGGCCCACTCCGGCCAGGACGACGTCTCGCTGCTCGGGCCGGCCGAGGCGTCCGCGCTGGTCGGGGCGGCGAGCGTGCTCGGGGCGACGGTCACGCCGCACTGCGCCCGGGTGCAACCCGCCCGGCTCGCGCGCGGCCTGGCGCGCGCCGTCGAGCGGCGGGGCGGGTGCATCGCGGAGGCCACCACGGCCCGTCTCGATCGGTCCGCGGCAGGTGGTCACGGACCGCGGCACGGTCCGGGCGGGCGTGACCGTGCGCGCGACCGAGGCCTGGAGCGCCGGCCTGGCCCCCCGCTCGGTGGCCCCGGTCTACTCGCTGATCGTCGCGACCCGCCCGATGCCCGCCGCGTTCTGGGACGTCGCGGGTCTGGCCGGCGGGCAGACGTTCACCGACCACCGCAACCTGATCGTGTACGGGCAGCGCACCGCCGACGACCGGCTGGTGTTCGGCGGCCGCGGGGCTCCGTACCACTGGCGCTCGCGGATCGAGCCGGGCTTCGACCGCGATCATCGCGTGTTCGCCGGGCTGCGGGAAGCGACTCGCGACCTGTTCCCCGCACTGAGGGCGTCCGATTTCACCCACGCCTGGGGTGGGCCGCTCGGCATCCCGCGCGACTGGCACGCGAGCGTCGGGCTCGCCGCCGACGGCGCCGGCTGGGCGGGTGGCTACGTCGGCGACGGCGTCGGGACGTCCAACCTCGCGGGCCGCACCCTCGCCGCGCTGATCCTCGGCCGCGACGATCCGCTGACGACCCTTCCCTGGGTCGGCCACCGCTCGCGCCGCTGGGAGCCCGAGCCGTTGCGCTGGCTGCTGGTCAACGCGGGGCTACGACTGATGACGCTGGCCGACCACGAGGAGCGCCTGACGAACCGCCCCAGCCTGGTGGCCGCCGCACTCTCGCGCGCCCTGGGCGGCTGACCCCGGTCAGGGGAGGCGGAAGGTGGTGTCGGCGGGGAGGACCGCGGTGTCCAT
The DNA here is from genome assembly GCA_963711715.1 of uncultured Actinomycetota bacterium. Taxonomy (GTDB): domain Bacteria; phylum Actinomycetota; class Actinomycetes; order Mycobacteriales; family Pseudonocardiaceae; genus Pseudonocardia. The sequence goes on along the minus strand of CAVQFJ010000009.1, from coordinate 1,406,162 downwards.
CTGCGCCTTCTGGAGCTTGCCGGCGTAGTCCCAGTTCATGGACTGCCACCGGGTGAACTGGTCGAGCACCCACATCCCCGACTGGCGGCTCCCGTTGCCCGAGCGCCCGTTCCCCCCGAACGGGAGGTGGGCCTCGGCCCCGGAGGTCGAGTTGTTGACGCTCACCATCCCTGCGCTGACCCGCTCGCGGAAGCGGAACGCATGCACCGGCGAGGAGGTGTAGATCGCCGCCGACAGCCCGTACCCGTGGCCGTTGGCCAGCGCGATGGCCTCGTCGAAGGTGTCGAACGACGCGACGCCGACGATCGGGCCGAACGTCTCGGTGCGGTACAGCGCGTCCTCGGCCCGGACCCCGTCGACGATCGTGGGGTGCGCGAACAGGCCCGCATCGGGATCCCCGCGGAACCCCTCACGTGGCTGGGCCGCGGTGATGCGACCGGTGCCGGTCGAGCCGTGCAGCGTGTGGTGGGGGGCCACGAGGTCGAGGTGGCGCAGGAAGCCGGTGAGGAACCGCGCGGAGAGCATCGGCCCGTAGAGCACGTCCGACGTCGGGTCACCGATCGCGGCCGCCCGCACGGCTGCATCGAAGCGCCGCAGGAACTCGTCGTGCACGCTCTCGTGGACGACGACCGTGCCGAGCGACGTGCAGCGCTGCCCCGCCGTGCCGAACCCCGAGAACAGCGCGCCGTCGACGGCGAGGTCGAGGTCGGCATCGGGCATCACGACCAGCGGGTTCTTGCCGCCGAGCTCCAGGCACGGGTTCTGCAGGTGCCGCCCGGCGAGCTCACCGATCCGGACCCCGACCTCCGACGAGCCGGTGAACCCGATCTTGTCGACGAGCCCGGCGTCCAGCGCCGCGGACAGGCCGTCGAACGTGCTGACCCCATCGGCGAGGACCGTGGCGAGCACCCCTTCGGGCAGCCCACCGCGCACGAACAGCTCGGTGAACGCCGCCGCGATCGCCGGGGTGTACTCGGCGGGCTTCCAGACCACGGTGTTGCCGCAGAGCAGCGCGGGCACGAGGTACCAGGACGGCACGGCCACCGGGAAGTTCCCGGCCGTGATGATCGCGGCCACGCCGACCGGCACCCGGAAGGTGAACAGCTGCTTGTCGGGCATCTCGCTCGGGACGGTCTGCCCGTAGAGCCTGCGGCCCTCCCCGGCGAAGAAGCTGCAGGTGTCGACGACCTCCTGCACCTCGCCACGCGCCTCGGCGAGCGGCTTGCCGATCTCCCGCGTGACCAGCGCGGCCAGGGCCTCGGCGTTCGCCTCGACGAGCCGACCGATCTGCTCGACGACCCGTCCGCGCACCGGCGCGGGGGTGGCGGCCCAGCCGCGCTGGGCGTCGCGCGCCGTGCGGCAGGCCTCCACGAACGTGGCGGCGTCGGCGAGCAGCGCCTCGGCCACCGTCGAGTCGGTGTGCGCCGGCTCGACCGAGACGAGCCGCCCACCAGGTGCGTCGTCGCGCCACTTCCCGCCGATGTAGGAGCTCACCGTCGAACGAACGGCACTCTCGTCCACCCCCATGGGACGAGAGTGCCGTTCGTTGCCGGGTCGTGTCACGCGGCCACCGCCCGCGCGATCGCCGCGACGCCGAGTGCGAGCTCGTCCTCGCTGATCGTGAGCGCCGGCCGCAGCCGGATCGAGCGCTCCCCGCCGCCGAGCACGAGCACCTTCTCGTCGCGGTGCAGCCGCACCAGGGCCGCGTCCCGCGCCTCGGTCGAAGGCAGGTCGACCGCGACGAACAGGCCCCGGCCCCGCACGTTGTCCACCTCGGGGATCGCGGCGAGGTCGTCGACCAGCCGCTTGCCCAGCCGGACCGCCTTGTCGGCCAGACCTTCGGCTTCGATCACCTCCAGGCAGCGCCGGGAACGGACCATGTCGGTGAGGTTCCCACCCCACGTCGAGTTGATGCGCGAGGACACCCGGAACACGTTGCCGGGCACCTCGTCCAGGCGCCCGCCGGCCATGATCCCGCAGACCTGCAGCTTCTTTCCGAACGCCACGACGTCGGGCGCCACGCCGAGCTGCTGGTAGGCCCACGCCGAGCCGGTGGTGGCGCACCCGGTCTGCACCTCGTCGAGCACGAACAGCGCGTCGTTCTCCCGGCACAGTGCCTGCATCGCTTGCAGGAACTCCGGGCGCAGGTGGTTGTCGCCACCCTCGCCCTGGATCGGCTCGGCGATGAAGCAGGCGATGTCGTGCCGGCGGGTCGCGAACGCCGCCCGGGCCTGCGCGAGCGCGCGGTCCTCAGCCGCGCGGACCTCCTCGAGGTGATCCGCGAGCGGGAACCGGATCGCCGGCACATCGATGCGCGGCCAGTCGAACGTGGGGTACCGGGCCGTCTTCACCGGATCGGTGTTGGTCAGCGAGAGCGTGTAGCCGCTGCGGCCGTGGAACGCGCGACGCAGGTGCAGCACCGCGGTGCCGAGCCCGGCGGGCCGGCCGTGCAGCGCGTTGTGCTGCTGCTTCCAGTCGAATGCGGCCTTCAGCGCGTTCTCGACCGCCGCCGCCCCGCCCTCGACGAGGAACAGGTGCGGGAGGGCGGGGTCACCGAGCACCCGCTCGAAGGTCTCGACGAAGCTCGCCAGGTGCGTCGTCGCGATGTCGGAGTTCGACGGCTTGTTGACGGCCACCTCGGCGAGCTCGGCGCGGAACGCCGGGTCGTCGACGAGCGCCGGGTGGTTCATGCCGAGCGGCGCGGAGGCGAAGAAGCTGTACAGGTCCAGGTGCGCCGAACCGTCCCGGGCGTCGACGAGCCAGGAGCCGCGGCTCGCGCGGGTGTCCAGCACGAGGTCGAATCCGTCCACCAACAGGTGGCGGCGGAGCGTCGCGTGCACGCGGTCGGGCGTGACGAGGGGACGGGCAGTCATCCCTCGAGTGTCGCGACGCGCATCCGACAGCGCACGACACCGACCGTCGGAGTGCCCCCGCGAAGTGCCACGATGTCGGTCGTGGGACCGACGGATCGTCAGCTCGACTCCCTCGACCGGGCCCTGCTGGCCCTCCTGGCGGCCGACGGGCGCGCCTCGATGGCTGCGCTGGGACGCGCGATCGGTCTCTCCCGCACGGCCGTGCTCGCCCGCGTGCAGCGCCTCGAACGGGCCGGTGTGATCCGCGGGTACCGCGCCGACGTCGCGTTCCCCGTCGACCCCGCCGCCCACCGCGCCCGCGTCGGGATCGTGATCCGCACCCCGGACGCGGCCGGGTACGTGCGCCGCCTCCGGGCGCTGCCGGGGATCTCCGACATCGAGACCGTCGCCGGTGAGTACGACCTGTTCGCCCTGGTCACGGCCCCGACTGCCGGCGAGCTGGACGATGTCCTCGATCGTCTGCAGGGGTGGCGCGAGACGGTCCGCACCACCACCTGGGTGGTGCTCAAGCGCTACGGCTGACGGGTGCGTCGGTACCCGGACCGCCCCCCTGCAGCGGATACCGTGAGTGCCATGGCGCGATGGGTGACGACGGGCGGCACGGGGGGCACCGCCGCGCGGTCCGCGCGGGGAGCGGGTGCCCGCACGCCGGCGTCCGCTCCGTCGGGCCGGTCGACGGTGCAGGCGACGAACCGCAGCCCTGCGTCAGGGGCCGCGCGCCGTCCCGCTCGGCGACGTCCGGCCCGTCGCGGTCCGGACCTCCTCGACCGGGCGATCGACGGCGTCGGCGACGGCATCGCGCGGTTCGGGCGGGGGACGGGCCGGGCGCTCGGTCGCACCCGCGAGCTCGACCCCGCCCACCGCCGTGACGGCCTCGGTGTGGCACTGCTCGTCATGGCCGTCGTGACCGCGGCGGGCATCTGGTGGTCGGCAGGTGGCCCCGTCGGGCTGGCGCTGTCCACAGCGGTCGGGTACGTCGTCGGGCTCGCCGGCGGGGTGCTGCCGGTCGTGCTGCTCGGAGCCGGCGTGGTGCTGGTGGCCCGGCCGCCCCGCCCGGAGTCGCGCCCGCGCGTCGTCGTCGGGTCGCTGTTGCTCTGCCTCGGCGTGCTCGGCCTGGTGCACCTCGGCGCAGGCTCGCCGGACGAGCCGACCCGCTGGCCCGAGGGCGGGGGAGCCCTGGGCTACCTGGCCGCGACCCCGCTCACCACCGGCCTGACGGTGTGGGTCGCCGTCCCCGTGCTCGTGCTCCTGTCGGGCTACGCGTTGCTCGTGCTCACCGGTACCGCCGTGCGCGACGTGCCGCGCCGGGTCCGCGTGCTCTTCGGCCGCGCGCCGGACGCCGATGCCCCCGGCTCCGACGGGGACGCGCCCGACGACCCGGTCACCGACGCGCCGCCGGTCGCCCTGCGCCGCCCCGCGCGGCGCCGACAGGCCTCCAGCGGGTCCGGGGTCGACGGTGAGGAAGGCGACGCCGCGGCCGCGCCGACCGCCGAGGAGCCGTCCGGCGGACCGGCGCGCCGGCCGGCCACCGTGCCGGCGACGCCGCCGGCGGAGGCCGAGCCGGTGGTGGCGGCGGTCGGCGAGCAGCTCCGACTCAGCGTGCCGGACCGCGAGGGGCCGCCGTACGCGCTGCCGCCGAGTGACCTGCTGCCCACCGGTCCGGTGGCGAAGCTCCGCAGCAGGGCGAACGACACGATGATCGAGTCGATCACCGGCGTGCTCGAGCAGTTCGCCGTCGACGCGCAGGTCACCGGCTTCACCCGCGGTCCGACGGTCACGCGCTACGAGATCGAGCTGGGTCCGGCCGTCAAGGTCGAGAAGATCACGGCCCTGACCAAGAACATCTCCTACGCCGTCGCCACCGACAACGTGCGGATCCTGGCGCCGATACCGGGCAAGTCGGCCGTCGGGATCGAGGTGCCCAACACCGACCGTGAGATGGTCCGACTCGGCGACGTCCTGCGCAGCGGCAACGCCCGCGCCGAGCAGCACCCGCTGGTGATCGGGCTGGGGAAGGACATCGAGGGGCACTTCCTCACGGCGAACCTGGCGAAGATGCCGCACCTGCTCGTCGCCGGGTCCACGGGATCGGGCAAGTCGAGCTTCGTCAACTCGATGCTCGTCTCGCTGTTGAGCAGGGCCACCCCCGACGAGGTCCGGATGATCCTCATCGACCCCAAGATGGTCGAGCTGACGCCCTACGAGGGCATCCCGCACCTGATCACGCCCATCATCACCCAGCCGAAGAAGGCCGCGTCCGCGCTGGCCTGGTTGGTGGAGGAGATGGAGCAGCGCTACCAGGACATGCAGGTCAACCGGGTGCGCCACGTCGACGACTTCAACCGCAAGGTGCGGTCGGGCGAGATCACCGCGCCGCTGGGCAGCGAGCGGGAGTACCGCCCGTACCCGTACATCCTGTGCATCGTCGACGAGCTCGCCGACCTCATGATGACGGCACCGCGTGACGTGGAGGACGCCGTCGTGCGGATCACGCAGAAGGCCCGGGCGGCCGGCATCCACCTGGTGCTGGCGACGCAGCGGCCGTCGGTGGACGTCGTCACCGGCCTGATCAAGACGAACGTGCCGTCGCGGCTGGCGTTCGCCACGTCCTCGCTCACCGACTCGCGCGTCATCCTCGACCAGCCCGGTGCCGAGAAGCTGATCGGCATGGGGGACGGGCTCTACCTGCCGATGGGCGCGGGCAAGCCGGTGCGCATGCAAGGGGCCTACGTCGGCGACGACGAGATCTCGGCGATCGTGGCGTTCACGAAGGACCAGGCCGAGCCGGTCTACACCGAGGGTGTGACAGCCCAGCAGAAGAGCGAGGCCGCCGAGGTCGACCCCGAGATCGGGGACGACCTCGACGTGCTCGTGCAGGCCGCCGAGCTGGTGGTCACCTCGCAGTTCGGGTCCACGTCGATGCTGCAGCGCAAGCTCCGCGTCGGGTTCGCCAAGGCCGGCCGGCTGATGGACCTGCTCGAGTCCCGCGGTGTCGTCGGCCCGTCGGAGGGCTCGAAGGCCCGCGATGTGTTGGTCAAGCCGGACGAGCTGGACGGCGTTCTCTGGCTCATGCGCGGGGGTGGCGGGCCGGAGCCCGACGAGCCGGAGGACTGACCGCCCGGTTCCAGGCGATGAGCGCGGCCGCGGCCGCGCCCGGGCATGACGGCCATGATCCGCGTCTGGGGACCGGCAACCGCGCTGGACGCGGCTGCGCGTCCCGAAACGATGATCGGGAGCGGGTCAGCCGCGCCGCTCCGCGAGCCAGGCCGTCGCCGTGGTGCCGGCGAGGTCGCGGAAGTCCCGTGACAGGTGCGACTGGTCGACGTACCCCATGTCCGCGGCGACCCGGGCGAGCGGCAGCCGCTGCGGGGCCAGCAGCCGGTCGCAGGCCCGCTCGAAGCGGATCACCCGGGCGGCCGCCTTCGGAGCGAGGCCGGTCTCGTCGCGGAACTTCTCGCCCAGGTGGCGCCGGCTCCACCCCACCTCACGCGCGAGGTCGCCGATCCGCAGCCCGCCGCCGGTCTCCTCGAGCCGGTCCCACGCGTAGCCGACCTCGGGCAGCACACCCCGCTCACCCCGGCCCCGCCCGGCCAGCGCGGCCAGCTCGGCGTCGAGCAGGGCGAAGCGCTCGGGCCAGCCGGGGGCGGCGGCGAGCCGCTCCAGCACGGAGTGGGCGCGGGGGCCGAGCAGCGCCCCGAGATCGACGGTGTCGCCGGCGAGGCGCCCGGCCGGCAGCCCGAGGAGCGCGCGGGTGCCCCGCCACGTCAGCCGCAGCTGCACGCCGGTCTGGGGCTCTCCCTGGGCGATCTCCGCCGGACCGTCGTGCAGCCCGCCCACCAACGCGGTGAACGTGCCGGGCGGCCGGCTCCGGTCGGCGTTGGCGAGGATCCGCACGGCGCCGTCGAGGCAGAGCAGGAACGTCAGGTGGGCGGACGCCACGCCCTGGTGGATGCTCGGCGGCGCCGCGTCCAGCTCGTAGCCGGTGTAGCTGCTGACGTAGCGCCGCAGCGGCGGTGCCGGGCGGCCGTCTCGGAACCGGAGCACGGCACGAGCGCCGTCGTCGCGGGTGTCCGTCGCCCCCACTACTGCAGGCTCCGCCATTCCTGCAGGTTACTGGGCTTCGTGCGGGCTGCTGGGGGCATCTGCGCTACGGGGTGCAGCGCAGCACCATGTCCAGCTCGACGGCGAAGCCGCGGGGCAGGGCGGCGACGCCGATCGCCGTGCGGGCGTGCTCCCCGCGTTCGGCGAGCACCGCGACGAGCAGATCGGACGCCCCGTCCACGACGGCGGGCTGGTCGGTGAAGTCCGTGGTGCTGGTGACGAACCCGCGCAGCGACACCACCTGGTCCACGCGGTCGAGCGACCCGAGCGCGTCGTGAGCCTGCGCGAGCAGGTTGAGCGCACAGGCCCGCGCCGCGGCGTAGCCCTGCTCGACGGTCAGGTCGGCACCCAGGCGGCCGAGGTGTCCGTCGGCGCCTTGGCCGGAGAGGAACACCAGGTCGCCGGAGCGCACCCAGCCGCGGTAGTGGCCGGCCGGCCGGCGCGGGGTGGGCAGCTCCAGGCCGAGCTCGGCGAGCCGGTCCTCGGGGGTCACGGGGACCACACCCGGCGCCGCGCCGGCTCGACGGCGGGCAGCCCCACGGCGTCGAGCACGCGGGACACGGACGCCGCGGGGTCGGTCACGTCGAACAGCTCCGCGGCCATGCCCACCGCCCGGGCGCCGTCGAGGTTGGCCGCCAGGTCGTCGACGAACAGGCACCGCCGCGGGTCCTCGCCGAGCGCGGCGGCCGCCGCCGTGAACGCCCGCGGATCGGGCTTCAGCACCCCCAGCCGCGCCGCCTCCAGCACCGCGTCGAACCGGGTGACGGCCGGGAACCGCGCAGGCCAGTCCGCGCCGAACCAGTGCGCCATGTCGTTGGTGAAGGCCACCACCCGCACCCGCCCGGCCAGCCGACCCAGCAGGCCCACGACCTCGGCGCGGACGTAGGAGCAGTCCCGCCACAGCGCCCCGATGTCCAGCTCGGGGCGTCGGTCGGCCAGCCGCGCCCAGTACTCCCGCTCCTGCTCCACGCCGTCCTCGACGGCCCGGTACTCGGCGTCGGGCCCGGTCGGCCCGGCCGGGAAGCCCGGCACCGCGCTCGACTCGAACAGCGTCGGGATCACCACGCCACCCATGTCGAGCAGCACCGTGCCGATCCCCGCGCGGGTGCGCCGCAGGGCGCGCCGGCGACCGGTCCGCACGGCGTCGACCGGCGGCGCCGGCGGTTCGGATGGCCGGGGTGCGCAGCTCGCCGCGCGTCAGGAAAGCCACGTTCCGGTCCTGTACGGACAGGAACGTGGCTTTCCTGCCCTGCCGGGAGCGAGGTCACGGGCCGTCGAGCAGCGTCACCACGCCCGTGCCGCCGTCCACCCGCACCCGCTGGCCGGTGCGCAGGGTCGCCACCGCCTTGCCCGTCCCGACCACCGCGGGCATCCCGTACTCGCGGCACACGATCGCGGTGTGGCTCATGATCCCGCCGACGTCGGACACGGTCGCGGCGATCCGCGCGAACACCGGAGCCCAGGACGGCGAGGTGGCCGGGCACACCAGGACCTCGCCGGGCTCCACCGAGGACAGCTCCGAGACGTGCGTGACCACCCGCACCGGTCCCTCGACGACTCCGGGCGAGCCGCCGGTGCCGCGCAGCGTGCGGCCGTCCCCGTCGTCGGAGGTGAGCCACTCGCCCACCGTCGAGGTGGTGATGCCCCACAGCATCACCGTGAAGGGCTCGTTGACCTCCGCGGGCGGCGGGCCGAGCGCGGGCGGCGGGTCCCAGGCCTTCAGGGCGTCGTAGATCTCGCGCCGACGGCCGACGATCGGGCGCCAGTAGTCCGCGCCCCGCGGCCGCGATCCGACCGACCACCCGGCGACGCAGTCGTAGATCGCCTCGGCCACCTCGTAGCGGCGCAGGAAGAACATGTCCTCGGGCTCGTCGAACTCGCCCATCGCCGCCAGCGCCCGCGACAGCTCCTTCGACTTGGCCCAGAACGCGGCCCACATCCAGTGCTCGATGTAGAGCACGTGCTCCTCGATGTAGACGAACACCAGCCGCGCGAGCGCGACGGTCTCGTCGAACACCGCCCGGTCCTCGGGTGCCATCAGGTCGCGGTACTCCGCGGTGATGCGGTCGCGCTCGGCGAGCACCGCCTCGGTGGGCCGGTCGATCGCCTCGCCGGCATCGAGGCGGCGCAGGTACTCGCGGACCGACGCCAGCGGGATGTCCGGGGCCTGCGCCCACGTGGGGTGGACGTGGTAGCCGCCGGGGTGGCCGGGGTCGGTGTTCACGACGAACCACGGGTCGGAGGTGCGTTCCCAGTCCGCCACCCACTCGGCGCCCTCCGGCGAGTCGCGCAGCGCGGCGAACAGGGTCTCGGCGCTCCCGGTGCCGGCGATCGCCTCGGCCAGCCCGAGCCGTTGGGCCTCCTTGGCGAGGCGCTTCAGCTCGTCGTCGGGTCGGTACAGCTCGACGTCGAGCCCGCCGACCATCCGCGAGATCGACTGGTCGGAGATGTCGGGGAACGCGCTCTTGCACATGCCGAAGAACGTCAGGTACGCCGCGTAGCCGATGTTGAGCAGCTCGAAGTGGTACTGGTAGGTCTCGTACATCGCCAGCACGAGCGTGTCGAAGTCGCGGATCATCCGGAACCCGGCCGAATGTCCCACGTGCTCGTAGACCGTCGACTCCGGCTCGAGGTCGGGCAGCGGGTCGAACCGCAGCGCCCTGATCTCCTCGAGCTTCGCGGTGACCTTGGTCTTCCACTCCGCGTAGATCGCATCCCAGCGCTCGTAGTAGTGCCCGGCGCGCTTGCCGAACTCCTCGGCGCGCGCCGCGATGTCCTCGGCGGGCGCCGGCACCGGCGTGACGTACAGCCGTCCGTTGAGGATCCGCTGGTCGACGCCGAACGCGGGGGGCATCGCGAAGATCCGCGTGTTGAACGCGCCGAGCGCCTGCCACCAGCACTCGCACTGGATCTCGTCGTACGGGTGCAGCACGTCGGGATGGTGCAGGCGGTCGGCGAACCAGAACCGGCCCTCGTCCAGCTCGCGCCGTTCGGGACCGAACAGGTGGTACCAGTCGTACATCGACTCCCAGCCCTCCGCGCCGGCCGGGGTCTCGATGTCGAATGGGCTGGGGAAGCGGTCAGTCGCCATCGCGGTCTCCTGAGGGGGTTCCGGTGAGGGTGGCCAGGACGGCGTCGAGGGCCGTCCGGCCGCGGGTGACGGGGCGCGTCCGGCGGGACCAGACCGTCTCCGGCCGGGACTGGAGCAGGTGGACACCCTCGTCGGAGACGGCGAACTCGCCGTCCTGCGGGCCGCCGGCCGCCCGCTCGACGGCCTTGCCGACGCGCAGCAGCTCGGCCAGCTCCGGGTCGGTCAGGCAGGAGGCGTCGCGCAGGTCGGCGGGCACGTCCTCGGTGACCGTGCCCCCGCCGGGGGCGCGGACGAGACGCGTCGGCTTGGACGCGATCTCCCGCCGGAGGATCTCCCCGCTCACCTTGTCGAGGGTGTACCGGTCCGGGGTGACCTCGCCGGACACCAGCGGCTCGCCGAGTCCCCACACGGCCTCGCAGACGAGCGTGGAGCGATCGCCGTTGGCCGGGTTGAGCGTCATGAAGACCCCGGCCGCCCTGGCGGGCACCATCTCCTGGACGACCACCGCCATCGCCCCGGCGGGTCGGGCGCCCCGGTAGGACACCGCTCGGGCCGTGTAGAGGCTGGCCCAGCAACGGCAGACGGCGTCGGCGACGACGTCCGCCCCGACCAGCTCGAGGTAGCTGTCGTGCTCGCCGGCGTAGGAGGAGTCGGCGGCGTCCTCGGCGGCGGCGGACGATCGCACGGCCACCTCGGCGACGCCGAGCGCGTCATAGGCGGTGCGGATGGCGTCGAGCACCGGCCCGACCCGCACGGCCGCGATGAGCGCCGCGCGCGCCTCGGCGGCCGTTCGCTCCAACGCGTCGAGGGGCGGGTCGGGCGGCAACCCGCGCAGCGGGGCTTCGACCTCGGACTGCGCGGCGTCGTCGAGAGCGGCGGCGAACGCGACGGTGCTCACCACGAACCCGGCCGGAACCTGTGCCCCCAGCGCGACCAGGCGATGCAGGCCGGCGCCCTTGCCGCCGGTCAGCGCGACGTCCGCGGCGGCGGGGTCGGTGAGCGGGACGGTCCAGGCTGGGGTCACCGCCCCTCCTCCGGCTGCCCGTCCTCCGGCTGTCCGTCGTAGCCCGAGACCAGCGCCACCACGGCCGCGTCGACCCAGGGCAGCCCGCACGCTGCTGCGGCGGCCTCGTCGGTGGCCAGCAGCACCCGCACACCCGGCGCGGTGTCGAGCAGGTCCACCGCGACGTGCTGCGCGCCGGACCCCACGTCCCGCACGAGCACCAGCCGCCGCCCGTCGAGCCCCTTGTGCTGACGCTCGGACCACACCCGACCGAGCACCTCACCGAGGATCACGGGGTCGCTTCGATGGCCCGGGCGAGGCGCTCGGAGCTGCCGTTGGCCAGCAGCGCCGTCGACGCGCCGTGCGGCTTCGGGTAGACCTGCGCCGCGCGCAGCTCGCCGTACTCCTCGACGGCCTTGGACCCCGCCGCCACGGCCTGGCGCACTGCGGCGAGCGAGCCCCGCACTGCCGCCGCGAGGTAGCCGCTGCTGATCCGCTCGACGGCGATCGTCTGCACGTCGGCGGTCTTCATCATCGCCTCGATGCCGGCCGCGAGGGCCACGACGCCCCGGGTCTCGATGATGCCGATCGCGATCTCGGTCATGATTCCGCCTCCGCGGAGAAGAGTGCCTGGTCGGACATGACGTCAGGTCCCCACCAGTGCCAGGTCGCCGGCCAGGGCGCTGACCGGCGCGCAGGGGCTGGCGAACACGATCGACTTCACCGCGCGGCCCGAGATCGCCCGCGCGACCTCCTCGCCGATCTCCACCGCCTCCTCGACGGTCGCCAGGTCGCCGGCGAGCGCGACGGCGACGATGCCGCCGCCCAGCCGGGTGACGCCCCTGACCTCGACCTCGGTGGCCTTCACCATCGCATCCACCGCGTCGAAGATCGGGACGAAGCCCTCGGCCTCGATGAAACCCACGGCTCTCGCCATCACGTCCTCCTGCTGCCCATCACGTCGTGCTCCTGCACCGGCTCATCGTGGACCCGTCGGCGGTCCCCACCACACGACGGCGGCCCCGGTGCCCCACACCGGCCCGTAGGCGAGCACCTCGCCGGGCCCGTCCACCGCCCCGGAGCCGGCCAGGAACGCGTGCGCCCGGAACCGGCTGTCGGCCTGCGCGGCCCGGGAGAACTCCTCGCGCAGCTCCGCCACCCCGCTCCCCGCGCGGATCGCGTCCAGCACCTTCCGGTTCCACCGGTCGTGGTCGGGGTCGGCGAACCGGTCCTCGGAGGGGCTGATCCAGCGCGGGATCAGCCCGGACGACAACCCGCTCACGGCCACGACCGCCACCCGCCGTCCGTCGGCCGCCCGGACCCCGGCCGCGGCGACCTCGCCCATCGCGGAGGGGTCGGCGTAGAGGTTGCACGACACCATCGCCCACCGACCAGCGCCGTCGGGATCGAGGAGCCGGGACGCGGTCACCGTCCCGGTGTCGACCGGGAAACCGTCGTACCGGGTGCGGCGGGCCTGCATCCCCGCGGCGTCGATCGCGTCCGCCCACGCGTGGGCGAGCTCGACGTCGACGGCGAGGTCGTGGACGACCTGCCCGTAGTCGTAGCGGTACCAGTTCTCGTCGGTGCGGGTGCCGCGCAGCCGCGCGTCGCACTGGACCTGGTGGCCGAGCACGGTGAACCACTGCGTGGACAGCAGCAGGACCGTCTCGACGTCGAGGGCGCGCAGCCGGTCGCCCACCTTCCGGGTCGCCGCGGCCAGCTCCGCCCAGCTCGGGGCGGGGTCGCGGGCCAGCAGGTGCGGCATGCCCGGCACGAGGGCCGCGGCCAGGACACTCACCGCGGGGTCCCCACCGGGTGCGGCCTCACGGGGCCACCCACTCGACCACCGCGTTGCCGGTCGCGATCACGGTGCCGTAGGCCAGGACGTCGCCCGCGACCTCCGGCCAGCCCATCGCCGCGAGCAGCCAGGTCAGGCTCCCGGCCTTCGTCTCGGACTGGGTGGCGGCGATGTGCGCCGGGATGGCCTCGCGCAACCGTGCCGTCGGCCCGTCGCGGACCGCCTGCAGCAGCGCCATGTCGCCCGCGTACTGCTCGTGGGTGAACGGCCGCTCCACCGACATGTCCTCGGGCAGCGCGGGTTCGGTGTCCCAGTGCAGGTGCGACAGCGAGTTCGACGCGAGCAGCACCGCCCGCCGGCCGGTCCGCTCGATCGCCCGGGCCGTCGCAGCGCCGAGCACCTCCATGTCGTCGAGCGCGGCGTCGGAGTAGAAGTACGGGTTGTTGTTGGCCGACAGCGACACGACCGGGATGTCCCAGGCCGGGTTGGCCAGGTGCAGCGCGCCGATCGTCGCGTAGTCGACGCGGACGCCGTCGTCGCGCAGCGCGCTCGTGACGAGTCCGGCGTCGGAGGCCTCCTGCACGATCGCCTCGGCGAGCGCCACGTCGGTGCGGAAGTCGTAGTGGTAGCGGAACAGGTGCGGGAAGATCGGCTCGACGGACACCCCGCGTCGAGCGCGGCACGCAGTTCACGTGATGGCCGACCATCGTGATCCAGTGCGGCGCGTGCACCACCAGCACGTCGGGTGCGTGGGCGCGCAGCCGGCGCCGCAGTTCCTCGTACCCCCAGCGCAGCACCTCCCACCCGCCGGTCGAGCGCGGCTCGTTCTGCGGCGGGTTCTCGGCGTACACCAGGTGCGGGGGGTGCGGTGCCAGGTAGCCGGCGACGATGCCGGAGCGCCGGCCGGCCACGGGCGCCGGTGCCGGAACCGGGGTGGTCGCGCGACGCTGCTCGGAGCGGCCGCTCCCGGCCGTGACGTGGAACACGCGCCCCATGCGCGCGACGCTAGGGAGGCCGGGCCCGCGCACCGAGATGCCCGTCCCGCCTGACTGGACACCGGCCCGATGCCACACTGGCCCGATGGTCGCCGCGGTGGGCAAGGCGGCCGCGCTGCTGCGGGCCTACGGGCCGGCCGTCGAGGTGCTCTCCACACGGCAGCTCGCCGCGCGGACCGGGATCCCGCGCAGCACCGTGCACTGCCTGGCGGTCAGCCTCGCCGCCGAGGGACTGCTCGAGGCGGTGCGCGGGCGCGGGTACCGCCTCGGCCCGCTGCTCGTCGGGCTGGCCGGGCAGATCATCGAGCGCACCGGGCTGGTGGCCGCCGTCGAGGGCGCGTTGGGACCGCTGTTGCACGGGCCCGGCCTGGAGGTCCACGTGGGTCAGCTGGTCGGCGGTTGGGTCGTGTACCTGCACCGCGAGGCCGGCCCGATCCGGCCGCCGATGGACAACCGCGTCGGCCTGCGGGCCCCGGCGTGGCGCGGCGGCTGCGGCAAGGCCGCGCTGTCGCGGCTGCCGGCGGCGGAGGTCGAGGGGCGTGTGCGCCGGGTCTGCCGCGAGGAGGGGGCCCCGGTCCCGGACCTCGACGCGCTGCACGCCGAGCTCGACGCCGCCCGGCGGGACGGCTACCTGGTCAGCTCGTCGTTCCAGGCCGGGCGGACATCGGTGGCCGCAGCGGTCGCGCCGCCGGGAGGGGAACCGGTCGGCGGACTGTCGGTGGCCGGGCCGAGCGCGCTGTTCAGCCGGGCGGCGGTCCGGCGCGCCGGGCCCGAGGTGGCGGGGGCGGCCGCGCGGGCCGGGATGCGGCTGCGGCCCTCGTGACGGGCTCCCCGGGCCGGCTCCACGGCTCGACTACAGCTGCAGCAGCATCCGCACGTTGCCCAGGGTGTTCGGCTTGACGTGGGCGAGGTCGAGGAACTCGGCCACGCCCGCGTCGTAGGAGCGCACCATCGCGGCGAAGACGTCCGGCTGCGACCGGGGTGCCGTCGATCTCGGCGAACCCGTGCCGGGAGAAGAACTGCTTCTCGAACGTCAGCACGAACAAGCCGCTCCAGGCCCAGCTCGCGGGCTGCGTCGATCAGCGCCGCGACGATGGCGTGGCCGACGCCGCGGCCCACGGCCTTCGGGTGCACCGCGACGGTGCGGACCTCACCGAGGTCCCGCCAGAGCACGTGCAGCGCACCGCAGCCGACCACCTCGCCGTCCAGCTCGGCGACCAGGAACTCCGGCACCGCCTCGTAGAGGGTGACGACCTCCTTGGCGAGCAGCACCCGTCCGGCGTAGGAGTCCACGAGATCCTTGATCGTCGCGACGTCCGCGGTGCGGGCCCGCCGCACGGCCACCGTTGCCACGCCGGGAGTGAAACACAGGACGGCGGATACCCTGGGGTGCGTGTCGGAACCCCGTAGCGTCGACGTCCGCTCCGCCGACGCTCCGCGGCGGGCCGCGCTGCTCACCCTGGGCTGCGCGCGCAACGAGGTCGACTCCGAGGAGCTCGCCGGCCGGCTGGCCGGCGGCGGCTGGGAGCTCGTCGACGCCGACGGTGGCGACGGCGCTCCGGACGTCATCGTCGTCAACACCTGCGGGTTCGTCGAGCAGGCGAAGAAGGACTCGATCGACACCCTGCTGGCCGCGTCGGACGCCGCCGACGGGCAGCGGCGCCAAGGTCGTCGCGGTCGGCTGCCTGGCCGAGCGGTACGGCGCGGAGCTGGCCGCAGAGCCTGCCCGAGGCCGACGCGGTGCTGGGCTTCGACGACTATCCCGCAGCTCGCCGAGCGCCTCGACGACGTGCTCGGCGGCCGCGCCCCGGCCCCGCACGTCCCCGTCGACCGGCGCACGCTGCTGCCGATCTCGCCGACCGAGCGCCCCGGCCGCGGCCGCGCGACGTCGCCGTGCCGGGCCACGCCTGGGTGCCGGACCTGTCGCGCACCCGCCTGTCCGACGGGCCCGGTCGCCCCGCTCAAGCTCGCCTCGGGCTGCGACCGGCGCTGCGCGTTCTGCGCGATCCCGTCGTTCCGCGGCGGCCTTCGTCTCCCGCCCGCCCGACGACGTGGTGGCCGAGGCGGCGTGGCTCGGCATGCAGGGCGTCCGCGAGCTCGTGCTGGTCAGCGAGAACTCCACGTCCTACGGCAAGGACCTGCCCGGCGGCACCCGCGCCCTCGACCCGGCTGCTCCCGGACTGGCGCACGTGCCCGGGATCGACCGGGTGCGCGTGAGCTACCTGCAGCCCGCCGAGGTCCGCCCGGACCTGCTCGACGGTCGATCGCCACCACGCCCGGCGTCGCGCCGTACTTCGACCTGTCGTTCCAGCACGCCAGCGCGTCGGTGCTGCGCCGGATGCGCCGGTTCGGCTCGCGTCCCGACTTCCTCGACCTGTGCGACCGGATCCGCGCGCTGGCCCCCGAGGCGGGCATCCGCAGCAACGTGATCGTCGGGTTCCCCGGCGAGACCGAGCACGACGTCGCCGAGCTGGAGGCCTTCCTCACCGCGGCGCGGCTCGACGCGGTCGGCGTGTTCGGCTACTCCGACGAGGACGGCACCGAGGCCGAGGGCTATGACGGCAAGCTGCCCGCGGAGGCGATCGCCGCGCGGGTGTCGCGGATCGCCGCGCTGGCCGACGAGCTGATGGCCCAGCGCGCCGAGGAGCGCGTCGGCACCGAGGTCGAGGTGCTCGTCGAGGCGGCCGAGGACGAGGACCTCGAGTGCACCGGGCGGGCCGCGCACCAGGCCCCCGACGCCGACGGCGAGTGCGTGCGTCGAACGCGGCGCGGGCCTGGCCGTCGGCGACCTCGTCGCGGCGGTCGTGGTCGGCACCGAGGGCGCCGACCTCGTCGTCTCCCCGCGCGAGCTGCTGCCGCCGCAGCGGCCTGCCGCCGGCACCGCACCGCGGAAACCCGGATGAGCTCGGCGCCGGCCGGGCAGCCGCCGCTGCTGAACATCGCGAACGTCGCTCACCGGCGTCCGGCTCGCTGCTGGTCCCGGTGTTCCTCGTGGCGCTGCTCGCCGAGGACGGCACGAGCGTCGGCTGGCGGCTCGTGGCGTTCGGCGTCTTCGCCGTGGCCGCGCTCACCGACCGGTTCGACGGCGAGCTGGCCCGCAGCCGCGGCCTGGTCACCGCGTTCGGCACGATCGCCGACCCGATCGCGGACAAGGCACTCACCGGCGCCGCCCTGGTCGGGCTGTCGGTGCTGGGACTGGTGCCGTGGTGGGTCACGATCGTGATCATGGGCCGCGAGATCGGGGTCACGCTGCTGCGCTTCTCGGTGCTGCGCCACGGGATCATCCCGGCCAGCCGCGGCGGCAAGGCCAAGACGCTCGTGCAGACCTTCGCGGTCGGGCTCTACGTGCTGCCGCTCACCGAGGTCTTCGGTGCGTCGGCTCCCCTCGCCGTGCTGCGCTGGACGGTGCTCGCCGCGGCGCTCGCGCTCACCGTCGTCACCGGGCTGGACTACGTGCTGCGGGCCATGCGCCTGCGATCGGCCACGGCGGCCCTGCCGGACGCGTCCTGAGCCGCCTCCGCGGGCGACGAGGTCGGTCCTGCGGGTCGGACGGTGTCCCGGTTGTTCGCCGTGGGCGGACGCACGGCCGCGCGGCGCCCGGCGACGGGCGTCGGCCGGAGTGGGTACGGTGATCTCATCGGCCGAGCCGGCCGGTGGACGCCCGGAGGAGGTCGCATGGCGGTGCTGATGCGGGAGGCGATCGGTGGCAGCCTGCGGCGCGTCCGGACGGCGCGCCGGCGAACGCTCCGCGACGTGTCCCGGCGGGCCCGCGTCAGCCTCGGGTACCTGTCCGAGGTGGAGCGCGGGCGCAAGGAGCCCTCGAGCGAGCTGCTCGCGGCCATCTGCGAGGCCCTCGGCGTCACGCTGCCCGATCTCCTCACCGAGGCGGCCGAGGCGATGTCGGCCGAGATGACGGCCGAGGCCGTGGCCGCGCGACCGGCGCGCCTGGTCGGACTCCGCCAGATGGATCTGCGGCTCGCCGGGGCGGGCGACCCACCGTCCACTCCGCTGCCCGGTTCGGTGCCCTTCGTCCCGAGCACCCCGCGTCCCGTCGCCGCCCCGCAGCCGGTCGCCCCGCAGCCCGTCGCGCGGCGGCCGGTCGACACGGCGCGGGTCGCCGCCTGAGCCACCGTTCGGAGGGCTCCCGCCCGGCCGGTCATCACGCCCGCGGCACACCGCCCACCCGGACCGCACGGCCGGTAGCCTGACCTCCGGGTCGCCCCGACGGCGGCCTCCGGATGATCCCCGATATCGTCGTCGATCAGTGGAAGCCGGGCCGGTCCGATGCCACGATGGGGACCGGCGACCCATGTCGGGGTCGTCCACGAACGGCAGGCGACCGCACGCGGTGTCGCACTCGGAAGGCGGAGCAGATGGCCAACGGATTCACGAGGGCCTGGAAGTACCTGATGGCGCTGTTCTCGTCGAAGGTCGACGAGTACGCCGACCCCAAGGTCCAGATCCAGCAGGCCATCGAGGACGCCCAGCGGCAGCACCAGGCGCTCTCCCAGCAGGCGGCGGCGGTGATCGGCAACCAGCGTCAACTGGAGATGAAGCTCAACCGTCAGCTCGGCGAGATCGAGCGGTACCAGGCCTCGGCCCGCCAGGCGCTGGTGCTCGCCGACCAGGCCCGCGCCTCGGGCGACGAGGCCAAGGCCGGGCAGTACGAGCAGTCGGCCCAGGCGTTCGCCACCCAGCTGGTCACGGCCGAGCAGTCCGTCGAGGACCTCAAGACACTGCACGACCAGGCGATCCAGGCCGCGGGTCAGGCCAAGCAAGCCGTCGAGCGCAACTCGATGATGCTGCAGCAGAAGGTCGCCGAGCGCACGAAGCTGCTCAGCCAGCTCGAGCAGGCGAAGATGCAGGAGCAGGCCGCGGCGTCGCTGCGGCAGATGAGCGAGCTCGCGGCGCCGGGCAACAGCCCGTCGCTGGAGGAGGTCCGCGACAAGATCGAGCGGCGGTACGCCAACGCCATCGGCTCCGCCGAGCTCGCGCAGAACTCGGTGCAGGGCCGGATGCTGGAGGTTCAGCAGTCCACCGTGGACATGGCCGGGGCCAGCCGCCTCGACCAGATCCGCGCGTCGCTGCACGGCACGCCCGTGGCCGGCGAGGTCACCGCGGGCGACACCGCAGCAGCCCCGGCGACCCCGCAGCTCAACAAGCAGCAGCAGCCCGGCACCGCCTGATCCACCCGGTCAGACCGGGGATCGCCCCTTGGTCGGAACGATCATCGTGGATCCGGGCCCGGCTGGCAGCGCGGGCACCAGTAGGCGACGCGCGCGTACACACCGTCGCCCTGCTCACCCGTGCGGATCCGGGTCCCGCAGCGTCGGCAGCGCTGCCCCCCGCGCTCGAACACCCAGTGCTGGCGTCCCCGACCCAGCTCGCCGGTCGTCGACTGCTCGGGGCGGTCGGCGTTGCGCAGCAGCAGGTCGCGCGACAGCGCGATCGTCGCGGCGGGATCGGGAACGTCCTTCGCGAGCGTCCAGGGTGAGAGCCCCAGCAGGAAGCAGACCTCGGTCTTGTAGAGGTTGCCGACCCCGGCCATCACCCGCTGCTCGAGCAGCACCAGCCCGACCTCCGACGCGCCGCGGGCGGTGAACCGGCGCAGCGCCTCCGCCGCGTGACCGTCGCCCCACGCCGGGTCGAGCAGGTCGGGTCCGAGGTGCCCCACGAGGCGGTGCTCGGCGTCGGTCGGCACCAGTTCCAGGTCGTGCAGCGCGAAGCCGACGGCCACGCGGTCCGCCGTCTCCAGCACCGCGCGGGCCTCGTGCGCCGGCCGTTGCCAGGACATCCCGGGCCGGTACAGGTGCCACGAGCCGTCCATGCGGAAGTGGCTGTGCAGGCTGCGGCCGTCGTCGAAGCGGGTGAACAGGTGCTTGCCGACCGAGACGACGTCGAGCACCGTGCGCCCGCTGAGGTCGTGCTCGACCAGTCGCGGGTGCCGCAGCTCCCCACGCACGAGGGACCGCCCGGAGAGGGCGGCGCGCAGCCGCTTCCCGGCGAGGTGGACGGTGTCTCCCTCAGGCACGGGATCGACGGTAGCGCCGGGGCCGCCCGTCCACCGATCGGTGCGCCGATGGCTCCACCGATGACCGTGGTCGGGGTGCCGCGTCGCGGAGCAGGTGCTCGAGCAGCAGCCCGGACAGTGCCGAGAACGTGACCGCGCCGGCCGCACCGAAGATCGTGTACTGCGACTCGACATCGACCCCGATGAGCGTGGTGACGGTCCAGCCCGCGGCCCAGAGGGCGGGAAGGGCGAGGGCCCAGACGCCGCGGCGCCGAGCGGTGCGGGGCAGGGCCACGGCCTGCGCCACGCCGAGCGGGACTCCGGTGAGTGCGCCCATGAGCGCGAGCTGTCCGAGCGAGGTGCCGTAACCCACGATGGACGCGCCGAGCAGGAGGCCCGCACCCATGCCGGCAGCGGTGGCGGGAATCCAGCGTCGCGGGTCGAGCCGCCCCCGGGAGGCCAGGGCCTGGCCGGCGCCGACGACCGCACCGGTGACGAGGCCACCGGCCAGGGCCGCGAGCGGATCGTCGACCGGCCCGACGGCAGCACCGCCGGCCAGCCCGGCGAGCGGGAAGGAGAGGAAGCCGGCGGTCCAGGTGAGCCAACGGGTGGCGGTCATGATGTACCCCTGTCTCTGTACGGTGTACACGAATTAGATACTGTACGGTGTGCAGAGTCAAGGTCCTGATGTCGAGGAGGCGCAGTGGCCCGCCCAGGCCCGCAACGGACGCTCACCCCGGAGCAGCTGCTCGACGCCGCTCAGGAGCTCCTCGCTGAGCGCGGGGCCGCGGCAGTGTCGATCCGTGGCATCGCCGGCCGGGTCGGGGTGGCCCCCAACGCCGTCTACACCTACTTCCCCGACAAGGCGGCCGTGCTCGGCGCCCTCGTCGACCGCGTGCTGGGCCGGCTGTCCGGCGACCGGTTCGGCGATCCGACGGCACCGTGGCAGGACCGCATCCGGTCGTTGGCGCTCGCGACTGCGCAGCGAGCTGCTGGCCGACCCCGGTGTCGTGCAGCTCATGGGTGGGGTTCCGCTGAACGGCCCGAACGCCCTCGAGGTGGGTGAGTCCCTGCTCGAGGTCCTGGCCGCTGCCGGTCTGGACGACGTCGCCGCTGCCCGCGCGTCCTACCTGCTCACGGTGTACGTGCTCGGTGCGGTCGCGCTCGAG
Source organism: uncultured Actinomycetota bacterium (assembly GCA_963711715.1). Taxonomy (GTDB): domain Bacteria; phylum Actinomycetota; class Actinomycetes; order Mycobacteriales; family Pseudonocardiaceae; genus Pseudonocardia. Next base: position 1,385,122 of record CAVQFJ010000009.1, on the reverse strand, counting down.
GTGGCGGAGCTCGAGCAGCCCGGCCCGCCGCCGCCCGAGGACGAGCGGGTCGCCGTCCGCGCCGTCGGCTTCGCGGAGGTGCCGGCCGAGCACTACCCGCGCAGTGCCGCCGTTGCGGACACGATGGCCCGCTACATCACCACCGAGCAGTTCCGGTGGGGGCTCGACCGGATCCTCGACGGACTGGTTCAGGCGCCGGCTACCGACGGTCGTTCAGGACGGACCGCGCGGACCGCCGGATGACGAAGGCCCACACGATGATCACCACACCGCCGATGAGGGAGAACAGACCGACGAGCCACAGCAGGGCCAGGATCCCGGTTGCGGGCTGGGCGAGGAGCAGGAGGCCGAAGATGATGTTGAGCGCAGCGGCGGCGAGTGTCCACCCCCACGTGGCGGAGCCGCGCTTGCGAGCCGCGAAGGCCTCGAAGATCTCCGCCACACCCAGGATGACGGCCCAGATTCCGATGATCACGAGGAGGGTGAGGGCGGTGAGGCCCGGCAGGATGAGGGCGACGAGGCCGGCGATGACCGAGACGACGCCTTGCACGATCGACCAGACCCAGTGCGGCTCCGTGGCCCGGTTGCGGATGCCGATGCCGATCGCGGTGATGCCGTCGAGGATGGCGTAGAAGCCGAAGACGAAGACCAGCGCCAGCAAGGCGATGCCCGGCGAGACCAGGGCGATGATCCCGAAGATCACGGAGAGGATGCCCCGCAGGAGCACCAACCACCACAGTGTCTTCGCGGCCGACCGCGCGCTCGTCGTCACAGTTGCTCCCGTTGTTCCGAGATCGTCCCACCACCGCTGGCGGAGAACCTACGCGCAACGGGCAGGCGCGTCGAACGAATCGCCGCAGATCTGTCGACTGCGTCAGGCGCGCAGCCGAAGCCCCTTCGGGGTGACCCGGAACCCGGCCTCGGTGAGCACCTCGGCCAGCTCCGAGCCCAGCGACCCCACCCCGTCGGCGCGCTCCACGGCCAGTGACCCGAGCCAGCCTTCGTGGACCGCGCCCGCCAGCGCCTGCGCCGCGGCCGCCAGCTCCTCGCGATCGGCGGTGAACGACAGGAGCGACCGCCCACCGCGCTCGACGTACAGCGCCGGCGCGCCCTCCACGAGCACCACCAGCGCCCCGGCCTTCCGGCCCGGCCGATGCTTGCTGTCGCCGACGGTGTCGGGCCAGGACAACGCCGCGCCGTAGGGCTGCGCCGGATCGGCGGCCGCGAGCACCACGCGTGAGAGACCGCCCCCCTCCCCGCGGTCGGCACCGCCGGAGGCGGGCGCACCGGTGCCGATCGGAGCGCCGTCCGGCCGCGACATCGCCCGCAGCCGGTCGATCGCGCCCGGGACGGCGAACTGCGCGGCGCCCAGGCCCTCCACCACGTAGCCGCGGCGGGCGCGGCCGGAATCCTCCATCGCCCGCAACACCCGGTACACAGCCGCGAAGCCGCCGCTGACCCGCTCGGTGGACAGGGCCCCGCGGGTCAGCACGCCGTGCCGCTCCAGGAACGCCTCGGCCCGCGCGTGCGCCCGACGGGTCGGATCCGGCTCGCGCTCGACGGCCAGGGCCCACCGGCCGCCGACGGACGGCGGCCCGCTGCGGCTCGGCATCGCGGGCCGGCCGGCCCGCAGCTGCGCGTATCGGCCGCGGGCCGGGGAGCGCCGGGTGCGGTGCGCGGCGCCTCCTCCTCGCCCGCCGCCGGATCGGCCGCCGCCCAGCCGCGCTCGCATCGGGCCGAGGGTGTCGCCGGTGAGCAGCCCGGCCCAGACCAGGTCCCAGACGGCAGTGACGACCGCGTCGTCGCCGGCCGCGGACTCGCCGGCGTCGATCAACACCCGCCCGGCCCGGTCGGCCAGCTCGCGGAAGAACAGGGCGCCGCCGCCGACCGGCGGTGCGTCGAGATCGGGCCGACCGAGCGCTGCGAGCACTGCGCGGTGCAGCGGCGTCTCGGCGACGTCGGGCTCCGGCTCGGGCAGGAGCAGGTCGGCCACGTCGGTGGGGGCGACGGCGAGCCAGCCGTCACTGCCGGCGAGGGTGCCGCAGCCGGTCCAGGTGACCTCGCCGGCGGCGGTCAGCTCGTCGAGCAGAGCCGGGGTGTAGCCCGGCAGGCGCGCCGGCAGTACCAGCGACTCCAGCGCGCTGGCGGGCAGCGGGGCTCCGGCGAGCTGCTCGACCACCGCGAGCACGTCCTCGGCACCGGGGGCGCGGCGCATGCGGCCTCGCCGCCCGTCCTCGGCCCCGGTACGGACGCCCTGCCACGCCGGGAGGAACCGGCCGAGCGCCCGCTGCTCCACCGGCTCGACCTCGGCCCGCAGCCGGGCCAGCGACGCCCGTCGCAGCCGACGCAGGACCTCGGCATCGCAGTACTCGATCCCCTCGGCCGACGGGCGCAGCTCGCCGCGCACCAGGCGCCCGGATCCGACCAGCCGGTCCAGCACGCCGGTGACCACCGCGATGCCGAGGCCGAACCGGCTCGCGCACTCCGCCGGTGGGAACGGGCCGTGGGTGCGCGCGTAGCGCAGCACGAGGTCGCCGAGTGGGTCGGCCACCGGCTCCGTGAACGTCTCCGGCACCCCGACGGGCAGGGCCGCACCGAGCGCGTCGCGCACCCGTCCGGCGTCCTCGATGGACAGCCAGCGCTGCTCACCCGCGATGCGCACCCGGATGGCGCGGCGCGCGGACTCCAATGCGACCAGCCACTCCTCGCGGATCCCGCGCGCAGCCGCCTCGTCCGTGCTGAGGTCGCCGAGGAAACGCAGGAGATCGGCGGCGCCCTCGGCATCGCGGGCGTGCCGGTCCTCGGCGGTGCGCTGCAGCGACGCCTCGACCTCGGCCAGCACCTCCGGGTCGAGCAGCTCCCGGATCGCCTCGGAGCCGAGCAGCTCGGCCAGCAGCGTGGAGTCCAGCGACAGCGCCGCGGCCCGGCGCTCGGCGAGCGGCGCGTCGGACTCGTAGAGGAACATCCCGACGTAGCCGAACAGCAGGCTGCGCGCGAACGGCGACGGCGCCGGCGTGGCCAGCTCGACGACCTGCACCGCGCGCGACTGCACGTCGGCCATGAGCGCGCGCAGGCCCGGCAGGTCGTAGACGTCCTGCACGCACTCCCGCATCGCTTCGAGCGTGACCGGGAACTGCTCGTACCGACCGGCCACCGCGAGTAGCTGCGAGGCCTTCTGCCGCTGCTGCCACAGCGGGCTGCGGCGCTTGGGGTCGCGGCGGGGGAGCAGCAGCGCGCGGGCCGCGCACTCCCGGAACCGTGATGCGTAGAGCGACGAGCCGCCGAGCTCGGCCACCACGATCTGCTCGACCTCGCCCGGGTCGAGCAGCACGTCCTCCGCGGTGGGCACGACCTCGGTGCCGGCGTCGTCGACCGCCTCCGGCAGCCGGAGCACGATGCCGTCGTCCGCCGCCGCGGCGTGCACCTCGACCCCTCGCCGCTCGCGCATCCGGGCCGCGATGGCGAGCCCCCACGGCCCGTTGACCTGCGACCCGAACGGGGAATGGACCACGAGCCGCCAGTCGCCCAGCTCGTCGCGGAACCGCTCGACCAGGATCGTGCGATCACTCGGCACGTGGCGGGTGGCGTCGCGCTGCTCGTGCAGGTAGGAGAGCAGGTTGTCCACGGCCCAGGTGTCGAGGCCGGCCGCGGCCGCGCGCTCGCGCGCCGGCTCGTCGCCCAACGCGGACATCTCCCGCACGAAGGCGCCGACCGCGCGGCCCAGCTCCAGCGGGCGGCCGATCGACTCGCCCTTCCAGAACGGCATCCGGGCGGGCACCCCGGGCGCCGGCGTGACGATCACCCGGTCGTGGGTGATGTCCTCGACGCGCCAGCTCGACGTGCCGAGCAGGAACGTGTCGCCGACCCGCGACTCGTAGACCATCTCCTCGTCCAGCTCGCCCACGCGCGAACCGGCCCCGTCAGCCCCGCCCGGGGTCATCACGGTGAACAGGCCGCGGTCGGGAATGGTGCCGCCAGAGGTGACCGCGAGTCGCTGCGCCCCCGGACGGCCCTGCAGCTGGTCGGTGACACGGTCCCAGGTGATGCGCGCCCTCAGCTCCCCGAACTCCTCGCTCGGATAGCGCCCGGCGAGCATGTCGAGCACCGAGTGCAGCGCGGACTCCGGGAGGGCCGCGAACGGTGCGGCCCGGCGCACCACGCGGGCGAGGTCGTCGAGCTGCCACGGCTCCAGCGCGACCATCGCGACGATCTGCTGCGCGAGGACGTCGAGCGGGTTTCGCGGGTAGCGCATCGACTCGATCGCACCGGCGGACATCCGTTCGGCGACGACCGCGCAGGACACGAGGTCGCCGCGGTACTTGGGGAACACCACGCCCCGCGACACCGCCCCCACCTGGTGGCCGGCGCGACCCACCCGCTGCAGCCCGGACGAGACGCTCGGTGGGGCCTCCACCTGCACGACGAGGTCGACCGCGCCCATGTCGATGCCCAGCTCCAGGCTCGACGTGGCCACCACGCACGGGAGCACCCCGGCCTTGAGCTCCTCCTCCACCAGGGTGCGCTGCTCGCGGGACATCGACCCGTGGTGCGCCTTCGCGACGACCGGTGGAGCCCCGCCCCCGATCCCGGACTGCCCGATGGCCTCGGCGGGGAACTCGTCGAGCTCCTGGGCTCCCTCCGCCTCCTCCGCGGCCAGCTCGTTCAGCTTCGCCGTGAGCCGCTCGGCCAACCGCCGGGAGTTGGAGAACACGATGGTGGACCGGTGCGCGCGCACCAGCTCGAGCAGGCGCCGCTCGACGGCTGGCCAGATCGACGGGCGCTGGGCCGTGCCCGCCGCCGAGCCGATGACCTCCTCGTCGGAGCTCCCCGGGGCCGGCCGCTCGTCGAGCGCGGCGAGATCGGGCACCGGAACCTCGACGGTGACCTCGATGGTCTTGGGGGTGCGCGGCTGCACGACCTCGACCGGCCGCGCGCCGGCGAGGAACGTCGAGACCTCGTCGATCGGGCGCACCGTGGCCGACAGGCCGATCCGTTGCGCCGGCGCCTCGAGCAGTTCGTCGAGCCGCTCCAGCGAGAGCGCGAGGTGGGCACCGCGCTTCGTGCCGGCGACGGCGTGCACCTCGTCCAGGATGATCGTCTGCACCCCGCGCAGGGACTCCCGCGCGGCCGAGGTGAGCAGCAGGAACAACGACTCCGGCGTGGTGACCAGCACGTCGGGCGGGGTGCGGGCGAAGAGCCGCCGCTCGTCGGCGGGTGTGTCACCCGTGCGCATCCCGACGGTGATGTCCGGGACCGGCAGGCCGAGCCGCTGCGCGGACTGCCGGATACCGGCCAGCGGAGAGCGCAGGTTGCGCTGCACGTCGACCGCGAGGGCCTTGAGCGGGGAGACGTAGAGGACGCGGCAGCGGTGCTTCGGCTCGTCCGGCAGCGGCTCGGCCGCCAGCCGGTCGAGCGCCCAGAGGAACGCGGCGAGCGTCTTGCCCGAGCCCGTGGGGGCCACGACGAGCGCGTGCCGACCGGCCTGCGCGGCGCTCCATGCGCCCCGCTGGGCGGCGGTGGGCGCGGCGAAGGCCCCGCGGAACCAGTCGCGGGTGGCGGGGGAGAAGCCCTCGAGTGCCGTCGTCACGTGTCCATCATGCGCTCGGCCACCGACAGTCTCGGGCCGCAGGAGGGTTTGTCGGACTCCCGATCCGGGTTAGCACAGGAGCACCGAACGCGCGCGCGCGCGAAGGAGGGACGACCATGCCCGACGTCATCCGCCTGATCCTGGACGACCACGAACGGTTCCGCACCCAGTTCGCGCAGCTGGCGGAGCTGCGCGACGACACACAGGCCGCCGTGGAGATCTGGCTCGGCCTGTCGGCCCGTCTGGAGATGCACGCCTCCGCCGAGGAGGCGCACTTCTACCCGGCGTTGCTGCAGCACGTGGAGGGCAGCGAGGACGAGACCAAGGACGCCATCTCCGACCACGACGAGATCCGCGACGGCATCCGCAGGGCGGCCGCCGCCGAGGTCGGCAGCGACGGGTGGTGGCAGGGCATCCAGGAGACGCGGGAGGCCAACGACGAGCACCTGGCCGAGGAGGAGCGCGACGACATCCCGGACTTCCTGCGCGCGGCGTCCGTCGAGCTTCGTCAGCAGCTCGGCGCGGAGTTCGAACGCTTCGAGGACGAACATCCTGGGGCGCGCGGGCTGTCGGGTGCGGACAAGGACCCCGACCGGTACGTGGCCGAGAACCGCTGACCGACCGCGTCAGCGCCGGCGGTTCTGCCACCACCAGCGCAGCATCAGGGTCAGCGACGCCAGCAGGCCGGCCAGTACCACCAGCTGGCCGAGCGGGGAGGACAGCCCGGTCGGATCGCCCTGGCCCAGGACGGACGTCATGGGTTCGACGCTACCGGGCCGGATCGGCGCGGTGGCGGACGTGGAGATGGCGGACGTGGACGCGGGTGGTGGCGCGGGCGCGTGCGGGCTGAGCTCGCGCGCGGAGGCCCGGTCGCGCGGATGGGCCGGGTTCGGACGGTGCCCGGGTACGTCCGGAGCGCAGAGGCCGACATGGTCGACAGATGGGGACGGGGTACCGCGCCAGGTGCGGCGGACCGTCCCGGGCTGATGATCTCGGAGTGGTCGGTGCCTCGGGTGCCGGCCGGGAACGCCCCGCGTGCCACGGTGGCGGGTGCGTGATCGCCGGTCCGGGACACGTAGCCGTGCCAGATGCGGCGGACCGTCCCGAGCTGATGATCTCGACGCGGTCGGGGCGGCTTTCCGGAGGACGGACGCATCGGATCGTCCGCACGGTCGTCGCACTACCGTGGCCGCGTGCGACTGACCTACTTCCGAGAGCTCATGGAGGGCGAGTTCGGTGCCCGCCGAGCCGCTGCCGTGTCCCACGACCACGTGTTCGCCCAGCTCGGCGGGCGCACCGTGGAACAAGCGCTGCAGCACGGTGTCGACCCGCGCGAGGTGTGGATGGCCGTGTGCGACGCCTACGACGTACCGCCGGCCCGGCGCTGACCAGCGCCCGGTGCCGACCGGCATCGTCCCTCGTCGGGCCGCGGCCGCTGCCGGGCGCGGGACCGTAGTCGACCGCGTGTCGGGGTGGGTAGTCGAACAGCTGTTCGCTACGCTGTCGTCCACATCGGGTTGCGGCTGTCCACAGGTCTCGACCGCTCCCGCGCGTTGTCGGTGGTGCGTCCTACCGTCGGCGGCACCAGGAAACGTCCCGAGCAGCGAGGTGGAGACCGGCGATGACCACACCTGACCGCGAGAAGGCTCTCGAGCTCGCCCTCGCCCAGATCGAGAAGAACCACGGCAAGGGCTCGGTGATGCGCCTCGGCGACGACACCCGCCCGCCCATCGGCATCATCCCCACCGGCTCGATCGCCCTCGACGTCGCGCTCGGTGTCGGTGGCCTGCCCCGGGGTCGGGTCGTGGAGATCTACGGACCGGAGTCGAGCGGCAAGACCACGGTCGCGCTGCACGCCGTGGCCAACGCCCAGGCGGCGGGCGGGATCGCCGCGTTCATCGACGCCGAGCACGCGCTCGACCCCGAGTACGCCAAGGCCCTCGGCGTCGACACCGACGCGTTGCTGGTCTCCCAGCCCGATACCGGAGAGCAGGCGCTCGAGATCGCCGACATGCTCATCCGCTCGGGTGCGCTCGACATCATCGTCGTCGACTCGGTGGCCGCTCTCGTGCCCCGCGCGGAGATCGAGGGCGAGATGGGCGACAGCCACGTCGGGCTGCAGGCCCGGCTCATGAGCCAGGCGCTGCGCAAGATCACCGGGGCGTTGAGCAACTCCGGCACCACGATGATCTTCATCAACCAGCTGCGGGAGAAGATCGGAGTCATGTTCGGCTGCCTTTCGTATGGCACCCGCGTGACACTCGCCGATGGCAGCCAGGAGAAGATCGGAAAGATCGTCAACCAGAGGTTGCCGGTCGAGGTGCTCTCCTACGATCCCGACCTGGGTCGGATCGTGCCGAAGAAGGTCGTCAGCTGGTTCGACAACGGCCCCACCGAGGAGTTCCTGCAGATCACCGTCGCTCGACCGGGGGGCAACGGACGAGCGCAGATGGGACTGACCGCCAACCACCTCGTGCACACCCCCGCCGGCTGGTGCGAGGCCGGTGAGCTGGCTGTCGGCGACCGAGTGCTCCTCTCCCAGTCGTGCCGGCTCGGTGAGCAGCAGTGGCAGGTCGTGCTGGGTGGGCTCATGGGGGACGCCAACCTGTCGCCGAGCCGGATCGCCGGCAGTCTCGGCACTCGCTTCCGAATGGGCCACGGGGCGAAGCAGGTCCGGTACCTCGATTGGAAGGCATCCCTGCTCGGCAACATCGGTCAGTTCCGCCGGATCAACGGCAAGGGTGCGGGCTTCGTCGATCTCACTCCGCTGCCCGAACTGGCCGAACTACGGGCAGCGGTCTACCTCGGCGATGGGCACAAGCACCTCTCGTGGGATTACCTGAAGGCGTTGACGCCGTTGGCCCTGGCCATCTGGTACTGCGATGACGGCTCGTTCCAGCCCCGGGCGAAGGGCCTCCAGGAGCGCACCCGGGACGGCAGCGACCGATCCGAGATCTGTGTCCAGACGCTGAGCCCCGGCTCCCGTGAACGGCTCGTCCAGCATCTGGCCGACACGTTCGATCTGCGCCCGACGCTCACGCTCCGCGGCGCCCGTCGGATGCCCGTTCTCTCCTTCGCCAAGGAAGAGACGGCCAAGTTGCACGAGCTGATCGCCCCGTACGTGCACCCGTCGATGGAGTACAAGCTGCTGGAGCGCTTCCGCGGTCAGTTCGTTGTCGAGCCAGTCTTCGTGCCGCCGGTGTTCCTTCCCATGCCAGCGCCGGTGCTCGGTGTCCGCACCAAGCCACGCACCCGGTCGATGCACCGGTTCGACATCGAGGTCGAGGGTTCGCACAACTACCTCGCCGACGGCGTCATCGTGCACAACTCCCCGGAGACGACCACCGGCGGCAAGGCGCTCAAGTTCTACGCCTCGGTGCGCCTTGACATCCGCCGCATCGAGACGCTCAAGGACGGCGCCGACATGGTCGGCAACCGCACTCGGGTCAAGGTGGTCAAGAACAAGATCGCCCCGCCGTTCAAGCAGGCCGAGTTCGACATCCTCTACGGCGTCGGGATCAGCCGTGAGGGGTCGCTCGTCGACGTGGGCGTCGAGCAGGGCATCGTCCGCAAGTCCGGTGCCTGGTACACGTACGAGGGCGACCAGATGGGCCAGGGCAAGGAGAACGCCCGCAAGTTCCTCCGGGAGAGCCCCGACGTGGCGGCCGAGATCGAGAAGAAGATCAAGGAGAGGCTCGGGATCGGCGCTCAGCTCGACGCCGAGGTCACCCCGCTGCCGGCTCCCATCGACTTCTGAGCATGACGCAGGGTCGGGACGACACCGGCACCCCTGGCCAGAAGATGCGGGTCGTCCGGCTGGACGAGGCCACCGGATCCGGCAGCCCGGCCGGGGTCGCCGATCTGACGGCCGGCGCGGCAGCACCGCCGGCCCCGGTCGTCCGCCTCGACCAGCTCAGCGGCGGGTCGACGGCAGCGATCCGCACGATCGGAGTGGACGAGCTCGCGGCCCGGCGGGCGCGGGCGACGCCCGGCCCGGCCCGCTCGGGCGCGACGGCCCCACCGCCCGCCACGGTCCATCACCCGGACGACACCGGTCGGCCGGACGAGGCGGGTCGCCCGAACGCCTCCACCCGAGCAGCGGAAGGTCGGTCCGCGCGGCCGTCGCGTGGTCGGGTCGGCGAGACGAGCGTTCGCGCTGATTCCGCGCGGACGACCGGCGAGAACGCGGATCTCGCCGGCGGCGCACCCGACGAACGGCGCGCCGGCGAGAGGTCCCGACGCCGCGGCGTCCCCCGCCAGGTCGATCCGGACGCCGACCCGGTCGCGGCCGCACGGGAGATCTGCTTGCGGCTGCTCACCGACCGGGCGCGCACCCGCCACGAGCTGGCGGTGGAGCTGCGGCGTCGCGGCGTTCCCGATGACGCCTCGACCGTGGTGCTCGAGCGGTTCGACCAGGTCGGCCTCATCGACGACGCGGCGTTCGCCGGTCAGTGGGTCCGGTCCCGGCACGGGTTCCGGGGGCTCGGGCGCCGGGCCATCGCGGTGGAGCTGCGTCGCAAGGGCGTCGCCGACGAGGTGGCGGGTGAGGCGCTCGCGGACATCGACGCGGAGGCCGAGTCGCGGCGGGCGCGTGAGCTCGTCGACCGCAAGCTCCGCTCGGCTGTCGTCGCCACCGCGGACGAGCGCGCGGTGGTCGTCCGGCGCCTGGTCGGCATGCTCGCCCGCAAGGGCTATGGCGCGAGCACCGCGTACCGGGCGGTCCGGGAGGTGCTGGCGGCGCACGGGGCCGACGCCGGGGAGTTCGACGGACCCGACCCGGGTGACGACGGATGATGATCGTCCGCAGTCGCGACCGCGGGCGCGGGACCGCCACGATCGCGGGAGTAGATCAGGAGTCCGGTCGTCGCAGCACCTGCACGTCCCCGGGGAACCCGCCCGCGGCCGCCAGGTCGGCGAGGAACGCGTGCAGCGTGTCCTGGAACGCGTGCACGGCCTGTGTGGGGGCGATGTCGGACCGGCGTGCCAGCGCGACCGTGCGGTACCGCGGCGGGGTCAACACGGTGCGCCGCAGCCGGGGCCGGCCGGCGAACACCAGATCGGGCACCACTGCCACCCCGGTACCGGCCTCGACGAGCCGCAGCACGGCGTCCATCTCCCCGCCCTCCACGGCGAACCGCGGTGTCACGCCGGCCTCGGCGTACGCCTGCAGCGTGGCCTCGCGCAAGTCGTAGCCCTCTCGGGGCACCACCAACGATCGCCGCGCCAGCTGCCGCACGGTCAACGAGCCCCGCGACGACGGTGGCCGGTCGGACGCGGGTGAGGCCACCGACAGCCGTTCCCGCAGCAGCGGTGTGGTGTGCAGCGCCGGGTCGATCCCCGGTGGCGGCACGATCACCAGCGCGAGGTCGAGGTCCCCCCGCACCAGTGCCCGCACCAGCGGCTGGGAGCCGTTCTCGACCAGCTCGAGGCGGACGTCGGGGTACTGCTCGTGGAACACGCGCAGCACGTCGGCGAGCACCCCGATGCACAGCGACGGCGTGGCCCCGACGCGGACGCGCCCGCTGCGCAACCCGATGATCTCGGCGACCGCGATGCGGGCGCTGTCCATGTCGGCCAGCATCCGGCGCGCCAGTGGCAACACCGCCGCACCGGCATCGGTCAGCGCGGGCCCGTCGCGGTGCCCACGGTCCACCAGGTCCGCTCCGAGCTCGGTCTCGAGGGCTTTGAGCTGGCGCGACAACGTCGGCTGGGACACGCCGACGAGCTGTGAGGCGCGGGTGAAATTGCGCACATCGGCGACGGCCACGAAGTACGCGAGCTGCTGCAGGGTCACGCGAATAGCCTATATGCATCGGACCGGGCAGATCGATGCATTGGACGAGGGACGAGGCCCCGCCGAGGCTGTCCACATGTGGTCTGACCTGCCCCGGAGGACGCTCGTCCCGGTCACGCCGGGTGCCGACCCGACAGGCCTTGTGGGCCGGTTCCGTCGTACGCTCCTGCCAGATCCAGTCGACCCGGCGCTGCGGCTTCTGCGGGCGGCGTCGGCACCGCGGAAGATGAGGTGCCCCTGACGTGTCCTCCACCACCGACGCCGCTGCCGGCCGGGCGCAGATCACGGCGCGGACGCTCCGCACGGACCGATGGTGGCTCTCGCCGCTGGTCCAAGCGACAGCCCTCATCGTCCTGCTGGGCTACGTCGTGGTCCGGCTGTTCATGCGCAACTGGTACTTCGTGCCGGAGGCCAACTACCTGACGCCGCTGTACTCCCCGTGCATCAGCAGCGTCTGCACGCCGGGATCAGCGCACTTCGGCACGATCTTCGGTGACCTGCCGGTCTGGATCCCGCTGCCGATCGTCGTCTTCCCGATCCTGCTGGGCTTCCGCGGCACCTGCTACTACTACCGCAAAGCGGTCTACCGCTCGATCGTCCAGAGCCCCACGGCGTGCAGCGTGGCCGAGCCGGCGCGCCGGTACCGGGGTGAGAGCCGCTTCCCGTTCCTGGTGATGAACTCGCACCGGTACTTCTTCTACGCGGCCTCGCTGCTGCTGCTGATCAACACCTACGACGCGGTGCTGGCCTTCTTCCCCGAGCGTGGTGGCTTCGGCGTCGGGCTCGGGTCGTTGATCATCCTGGTCAACGTGGGGCTGCTGTGGGCCTACACGCTCGGCTGTCACTCGTGCCGGCACATCCTCGGCGGCAAGCTCAAGCACTTCTCCAAGAACCCGGTGCGCTACCGGATGTGGACCCAGGTGTCCCGGTTCAACGCCCGGCACATGCAGTTCGCCTGGGCGTCCTTGATCAGCGTGACGCTGACCGACGTGTACATCATGTCGGTCTCGGCGGGCTGGATCACCGATCTCCGACTGTTCAACTGAGGATGAGGAACATGGGCGAGATGGAGCGGCACGAGTTCGACGTCGTGGTCATCGGCGCCGGTGGTGCCGGGCTTCGCGCGGCCATCGAGGCGCGGCAGCAGGGCAAGCGGACGGCCATCATCTCCAAGTCGCTGTTCGGCAAGGCCCACACCGTCATGGCGGAGGGTGGCTGTGCGGCGGCGATGGGCAACGTCAACCCGAAGGACAACTGGCAGGTCCACTTCCGCGACACCATGCGGGGCGGCAAGTTCCTCAACAACTGGCGGATGGCCGAGCTGCACGCCCAGGAGGCGCCGGACCGCGTCTGGGAGCTGGAGACCTACGGCGCGCTGTTCGACCGCACTCCGGAAGGCAAGATCAGCCAACGGAACTTCGGCGGCCACACCTACCCGCGGCTCGCCCACGTCGGCGACCGCACCGGCCTGGAGCTCATCCGCACCCTGCAACAGAAGATCGTGTCGCTGCAGCAGGAGGACTTCGCGGAGACCGGCGACTACGAGTCGCACATCCGCGTCTTCCACGAGACCACGATCACCGAGCTGTTCTCGGCGGACGGGAAGATCGCCGGCGCGTTCGGCTACTACCGCAGCACCGGCGGCTTCGTGCGCTTCGACGCGCCCGCCGTCGTCCTGGCCACGGGTGGGGTGGGCAAGAGCTACCAGGTCACCTCCAACTCCTGGGAGTACACCGGGGACGGGCACGCGCTCGCGCTGCGCGCAGGCGCCACGCTGATCAACATGGAGTTCCTGCAGTTCCACCCGACGGGCATGGTCTGGCCGCCGTCGGTGAAGGGGATCCTGGTCACCGAGTCGGTGCGCGGAGACGGCGGCGTCCTGCGGAACTCCGAGGGCGACCGGTTCATGTTCGACTACATCCCGGACGTGTTCAAGGACCAGTACGCCACCTCCGAGGAGGAGGCCGACCGCTGGTACACCGACGCCGACAACAACCGCCGCCCGCCGGAGCTGCTCCCGCGCGACGAGGTGGCCCGGGCGATCAACTCCGAGGTCAAGGCCGGCCGGGGCAGCCCGCACGGCGGGGTCTTCCTCGACATCGCCTCCCGCCTGTCGGCCGAGGAGATCCAGAAGCGGCTTCCGTCGATGTACCACCAGTTCAAGGAGCTGGCCGACGTCGACATCACCGCCGAGCCGATGGAGGTCGGACCCGACCTGCCACTACGTGATGGGCGGCGTGGAGGTCGAGCCCGATTCGGCGATGTCGAAGGTGCCGGGTCTGTTCGCGGCCGGCGAGGTGGCCGGCGGCATGCACGGCTCCAACCGGCTGGGCGGCAACTCGCTGTCGGACCTGCTGGTGTTCGGGCGGCGGGCCGGCGCCGGGGCGTCGGCCTACGTCGACGCGCTCGCCGGCGTCCGGCCGGCGGTGCGCCTCGACCGACATCGCCGAGGCGCGAGAAGCGGGCGCTGCTGCCGTTCTCCAGCGCCACGGAGGGCGGTGAGAACCCGTTCGTCGTGCAGCTGGAGCTGCAGAAGACGATGAACGACCTGGTCGGCATCATCCGCAAGGCCGACGAGATGGAGCTCGCGCTCAAGGCGCTGCAGGACCTCGCCGTGCGCACCCGCACGGTCAGCGTCGAGGGACGCCGGGAGTTCAACCCCGGCTGGCACCTCGCGCTCGACCTGCGCAACATGCTGCTCGTCTCGCTGTGCGTGGCGAAGGCGGCGCTCGAGCGCCAGGAGAGCCGCGGCGGGCACACCCGCGACGACTACCCGGCGATGGACTCCGACTGGCGCCACGTGCTGCTGGTCGCTGTCCGCGGCTCGGCGAGGACGACGTCGACCTGGTGCGCCAGGAGCAGGTGCCGATGCGGTCCGGAGCTGTTCGACCTGTTCGAGCTCGACGAGCTGAAGAAGTACTACACCGGCGAGGAGCTCGGTGGGCACCGCGCCGACACCGGCGCAGAGCAGGGGCGAGACGGCATGACGCCACTGGCCAGCACTTCCGCGTCTGGCGCGGCGACGACGAGAAGGGTGAGCTCGTCGACTACCCGGTGGAGGTGAACGAGGGCGAGGTCGTCCTCGACATCATCCACCGGCTGCAGCAGACCGAGGCCCAGGACCTGGCCGTGCGCTGGAACTGCAAGGCCGGCAAGTGCGGCTCGTGCAGCGCGGAGATCAACGGCAAGCCCCGGCTGCTGTGCATGACCCGGATGTCCACGTTCGCCGAGGACGAGGTCATCACGGTCACGCCGCTGCGCACGTTCCCGGTGATCCGCGACCTCGTCACCGACGTGTCGTTCAACTACACGAAGGCCCGGGAGATCCCGGCGTTCGCGCCGCCGCCGGACCTGGCGCCGGGCGAGTACCGGATGCAGCAGGTCGACGTCGAGCGGAGCCAGGAGTTCCGCAAGTGCATCGAGTGCTACCTGTGCCAGAACACCTGCCACGTGGTGCGCGACCACGAGGAGAACAAGGCGACCTTCGCCGGCCCGCGCTACCTGATGCGGATCGCGGAGCTCGACATGCACCCGCTCGACGCGCGCCGACCGCGCAGGAGGAGGCGCAGGACGAGCACGGCCTCGGGCTACTGCAACATCACCAAGTGCTGCACCGAGGTCTGCCCCGAGCACATCAAGATCACCGACAACGCGCTGATCCCGCTCAAGGAGCGCGTGGTCGACCGCAAGTACGACCCGCTGGTCTGGCTGGGCAGCAAGATCTTCAAGCGCCCGGGCGCCTGAACGGCTACCCGACGCCGGCGCGGAGCTCGGTGGCGTCCGGACGTCGTGACGGGGAGTCGGCCTCGAGCGGCGCCCCTCTGCCAGGCCACCGGCATCGACGACGTCGAACCCGAACTCCTCGACGAGCCCGGCGACCGCGGCCTTGGCCTCCGGGTCGTCGCCGGCCAGCGGCAGGGCCCGGCGGCCGGCGGTCCCGGCAGGCTGTCCCTGCTCCGCGAGGTCGACGTAGTAGATGGTGTTGAAGACCTTCACCACGCGGGCGCCTCGAGGTGGTCCTGGAGCAGCTCGCTGGAGGTCGTCGCACCGTCGTCGAGCGCGGGGATCCGCCCGTCCCGCTGCGGGCTGTAGTTGTTCGTGTCGATCACGACCTTGCCGCGGAGCGGTTCCGCCGGCACCGCCTCGTAGCTCTTCAACGGGACCGTCACGACCACGACGTCACCACGCTCGGCCGCGTCCCACGCGGTGCCCGCCTCGGCGGCGGACCCCAGCTCGGCCACCAGATCGGCGAGGGTCTCTGGCCCCCGGGAGTTGCTCATCACCACCTGGTGCCCGCCGTGCACGGCGAGCCGCGCCAGGGTGCTGCCGATGTTGCCGCTGCCGGTGAAGCTCGATCGTCGCTCATGGTGGCGCCAACGCCACGCGTCGGCGGTCCTGTTCCTTCGGCGGCCGTCGGCCCGTCCCGGTCCGCGGCCGCGTCGGTCAGCGACCCAGGGAGCGGCGGATCTCCTCCAGCTTCGCCTTCCCGGCGCGCTCGCGGTCCTCGTCCTGCTGCTCGGCCGAGCGCGCCTCGGCGGTGCTCTCGGCCAGCTCGGTGGCCCCGGCCGCGCGTCGCGTTCCGCCGCTCGATGCTGGTCGCGGACGTAGTCGAAGCTGGGCACCCCGTGCTCGTCGAAGTCCGGGCGCGGCGCGGCCGACCGACGGCACCGCGGGCGTCTGGTCCACGTCTCGACCTCGATCCGGCGTCGACCGGTTCCGATGCACTGGCGCCCATGCGGTCACGGTACGCCCGGTCGCCGGCGATCCGCGTCGCGAGCCGACGTTCCGCTCACCGGCGGACTAGTTCGGGCTGTGAGGCGATCCGCGCCGTTCGGCTCCTGGCCCACCCCGATCACCTCCGAGCTCGTCGTCGCGGCCGCCGTGCGGCTCTCCGAGCTGCGACTCGACGGCGACGACGTCGTCTGGTCCGAGGGCCGCCCGGCCGAGGGCGGCCGCACGCAGCTCGTCCGCCGCTCGCCCGGCGGCACCCGCCGCCGACCTGCTCCCCGACGGCCGGAACGCGCGCACCGCGGTCCACGAGTACGGCGGCGGCGGCGTGGTGGGTGCGCGACGGCGTCGTCTGGTTCACCGACTGGGCCGACCAGCGCCTGTACCGGCTCGCGCCGCGGCGGTCCACCGGAGCCGTTCACCCCGGAGCCGGCCGGCCGCGCGGCGACCGCTACGCCGACGGCGACGTCGTCCCCGGACGGCACGTCGATCGTCTGCGTGCGCGAGCGGCACGGCGGACCGCGCCGCCGACCGACGTGCGCAACGAGATCGTCCGGCTCGACGCGCGGGCCCCGTCCGAGCCGGAGGTGCTGGTCACCGGCCCCGACTTCGTCGCCGCGCCGCGCCTCGGCCCGGACGGCGACGACGCTGGCCTGGCTGCAGTGGAACCACCCGTCGATGCCGTGGGACGCCACCGAGCTGATGGTCCGCGACCTCGGCACCGGCGAGGAGACCGTGGTGGCGGGCGGGCCCGGCGAGTCGGTGTCCGAGCCGCGCTGGCACCCCGACGGCTCGCTGTGGTTCGTCTCCGACCGGACCGACTGGTGGAACCTCTACCGCTGGACGCCCGGGCACGGACATCGAGACCGTCGTCCGGACCGACGCCGAGATCGGCGTGCCCGGCCTGGGCGTTCGGCAGCGGCACGCTACGCCGTGCTGGCCGACGGGCGCGTGGTGTTCGCACGCCGCCGGGCGGGGTTCGACGCGCCTCGCGTGTGCGCGGCCCGGACGGCGCGGCTCACCGATCTGGACGTCCCGTTCTCCGCGGTCAGCGCGGTGCGCGCGGCGGGGCCGGCACGGTGGTCGTGGTCGCCGGCAGCCCGACCGCCGAGCCGGGCGTGTACCGTGGTGGACGTCGCGACGGCCGCGGTGCGACCGCGCTGCGCCCGCCCCGCGACCTCGGCCTCGACCCGCGGCTACCTGTCGGTGCCCGAGCCCGTCTCGTTCCCCTCGGCCGACGGCGCCGGCACCCCGCGCACCGCGCACGCCCTGTTCTACCCCCCGCCAACCCCGACGTGCACGGGCCCGGACGGCGAGCTGCCCGCCGCTGCTGGTGATGATCCACGGCGGGCCGACCGCGGCCGCCGTACCGGCGTTGAACCTCGGCGTCCAGTACTGGACGAGCCGCGGGTTCGCCGTGGTCGACGTCGACTACGGCGGCTCCACCGGCTACGGCCGCGCCTACCGCGAGGAGCTGCTGGGCCAGTGGGGCGTGGTCGACGTGGCCGACTGCCTGGCCGCAGCGGGCTGGCTGGCCGCGCAAGGCCGCGTCGACCCGGCGCGGCTTGTGCATCCGCGGCGGCTCGGCGGGCGGGTACACCACGCTGGCCGCGCTGGCCCGCGACGACACCCCGTTCGCGGCCGGCGCGGACCACTTCGGGGTCGCCGACCTGGAGGCGCTGGCCGCGGACACGCACAAGTTCGAGAGCCGCTACCTCGACCGCCTGGTCGGGCCCGTACCCGGCCGCCCGTGACGTCTACGTCGAGCGCTCGCCGATCCACCACGTGGAGCGGCTCGCCCGACCGCTGATCGTGCTGCAGGGCAGCGAGGACGCGATCGTCCCGCCGGACCAGAGCGAGAAGATCGTCGAGGCGCTGCGCGACCGCGGCGCGTCCCGGTGGCCTACCTGCTCTTCGACGGCGAGCAGCACGGCTTCCGGCGGGCGGAGAACATCCGCCGGGCGCTGGACGCCGAGCTGAGCTTCTACGCCCAGGTGCTCGGATTCGACCTGCCGGCCGAGGAGGGCATCGAGCCGGTGGAGGTGGAGAACCTCTGATCGACCTCAGGCACCTTCGTCGATGTCCGACCGCGGGCACGGCGACCGACCGCCGCGGCCCGCCCAGACCGACGCTGGACGAACTCGGCGAGCTTGCCGAGCGAGTAGTTGATCACGATGAATACCAGCGCCACCGCGATGTACATCTGCAGCGGCAGGCTGATCCCCAGCTGGCCGCCGAAGAACTGGATCACGGTGTTGGCCGCGCGCACGAAGTCGGAGAAGCCGAAGACGACGAAACCCAGCGAGGTGTCCTTGACGATGACGACCAGCTGGCTGATCAGGGCGGGCAGCATGATCCGGAAGGCCTGCGGCAGCAGGACGATCCGCAGCGTCTGGAACCGGGTCAGGCCCACCGCGTAGGCCGCCTCCGACTGGCCGCGCGGCAGGGCGGCCACGCCGGACCGCACGATCTCGGCGATGATCACGCAGTTGTACGCCGTCAGCCCGATCACCAGGTACCACAGCGGCGGCAGCGTGACGCCGATCTCCGGCAGCACGCGGGAGGCGAAGTAGATCGTGATGATCACCGGCAGGCCACGCAGCAGCTCGACGAGGCCGACCACCGCCCACCGGTAGGCCGGAGTGCTGGAGATCCTCAGCACGGCGAGCGCGGTGCCGATCGCCAGGGCGAGCACGAGCGTGAGCGCGGCCGCGATGAGCGTGTTGACCAGGCCGGCGCCCAGCGCGGTCCAGGTGGCCACGAAGTACTGGTTGAACGGGTTGAACAGCGGGCCCCACTTGTCCCCCTCGAGCTGGCCGTTCGCACCGAGCTGGACGACCGCCAGCACGACGACCCCGGCCAGCACCACGAGGGCGACGATCGTGGCGATGGTCGTGTTGCGTCGGGTGACCGGACCGGGGGCGTCGTACAGGACCGCGGCTGTCACCGCTTCACCTCGATCTTCCGCTCGAGCACGCCGAGCGCGAGCCCGGCCGGGATGGTGATCACCAGGTAGGCGATCGCGACGCCGGTCAGGCTGGACAGCGCCGAGTAGCCGGACGCCGTCAGGCTCGCCTCGACCGAGAACAGCTCGCCGGCCACGCCGAACGCCCCGACGATCGCCGAGTTCTTGATCATCGCGATGATGACGCTGCCGAGCGGCGGCACGACGGTCCGCAGCGCCTGCGGCAGCACGACCGTGCCCAGCGTCTGCTGGAAGGTCAGCCCGACCGCGCGGGCGGCCTCGGCCTGACCGGCGGGCACCGAGTTGATGCCCGACCGGACGGCCTCGCACACGAACGCCGCCGTGTAGGCGGCCAACCCCGTGACCCCGGGCCAGAAGAACGCGCTGCCTCCGAAGGTCGGGAACGTGATGCCGACCTGGGGGAGGCCGAAGGCGAACAGGAACAGCACGACGACGAGGGGGGAGTTGCGGAAGACCGTGACCCACGCCGTGCCGACCCACCGCAGCGGGGGGACCGGGGACACGCGGAACGCCGCCAGGATCGTTCCCAGCACCAGCGCACCGATCCCCGCGAACAGGCAGATGCGCACCGTCCCGAGGAACCCGGCGACGAACTGGGGAAACTCCGCGATCAGTGCGTCCACTCGGGCCTCCGGTCGGGATGAGGGATGACGCCGGGGGCGCGGCCGGTCCTGCGGCCACGCCCCCGAACGGTGGACGTCAGCTGCAGGTGCCGGCGGTCGGCAGCTGCGGTACCTCCGGCTCGACCTTGCCGGCGCTGCTGTTCCAGGCCGCGGCGTAGCTGCCGTCGGCCACGGACTCGGTCAGCGTCTTGTTGATGAACTCGCAGAACGCGACGTCGCCCTTGGTGATGCCGATGCCGTAGGGCTCCTCGGTGAACGGCTGGCCCACCAGCTTGAACGCGCCCTGGCTGGACTCGATCAGGCCGAGCAGGATGACGTTGTCGGTGGTGACGACCTCTACCTGACCGTTGGCCAGCGCGTCGGCGCACTTGGAGTACACGTCGAACAGCACGATGTTGGCCGGGTCGACGTACTTCTCGATGTTCTTCGCGGGTGTCGAACCGCTCACCGAGCAGACCCGCGCCCCGGCTCCGCGCAGTGAGTCGGGGCCGGTGATCGCGGTGTTGTCGGTCTTGACCATCAGGTCCTGGCCGGCCACGTAGTACGGCCCGGCGAAGGAGACCTTCTCCTTGCGGGCGTCGTTGATCGTGTAGGTGGCGACGACGATGTCGACCTGGTCGTTCTGGATGACCTCCTCGCGGATGCGCGAGGGCGTCTCGGTGTAGACGATCTTGTCGGCCGGGACGCCGAGCTTACCTGCGACGATCTTGGCGATCTCGACGTCGAAGCCGACCGGGTTGCCGTCGAGGCCCTTGAGCCCGAAGAGCGGCTGGTCGAACTTCGTGCCGACCCGAATCGTGCCGGCCTCGTTCAGGCTGGCCATCGTGGTGCCGGGCTCGAAGGTGACGCCCTCGGCGACGGACGGTGGTGCCGATCCGGACGAGCCCAGCTCGGCCTGCTGGCCGCAGGCGGTGGCGGTGAGCACCGCGGCCGCCGCGACCGCGGCGATCCGGGTGAGGTGGCGAAGACGCATGATGGAGCGGGTCCTTCCGGTCGGGGCAGGGCGTGCAGGCCGTCAGTGGGTGAGGATCTTGCCGAGGAAGTCCTTGGCGCGGTCCGAGCTGGGCTTGGAGAAGAAGGTCTCCGGGACGGCGTCCTCGACGATCTCGCCGTCGGACATGAACACCACCCGGTTCGCGGCCCGTCGGGCGAAGCCCATCTCGTGGGTCACGACGAGCATGGTCATGCCCTCGCCGGCCAGCGTGGTCATGACGTCGAGGACTTCCTGGACCATCTCGGGGTCGAGGGCGGAGGTGGGCTCGTCGAAGAGCATCACCTTGGGCTTCATGGCCAACGCCCGGGCGATGGCGGCCCGCTGCTGCTGGCCGCCGGAGAGCTGGGCGGGGTACTTGTCCTTCTGGTTGGCGATCCCGACCCGCTCCAGCAACGCCATGCCGGCCTTCTCGGCCTCGGCCCGCGAGGTCTTCCGCACCTTGATCGGCCCGAGCGTGACGTTCTCGAGGATCGTCTTGTGCGCGAACAGGTTGAAGCTCTGGAACACCATACCGACGTCGGCGCGCAGCCCGGCGAGGGCCTTGCCCTCCTCGGGGAGCCGCTCCCCGTCGACCTCGATGTCGCCGCTGTCGATCGGTTCGAGCCGGTTGATCGCTCGGCACAGCGTGGACTTGCCGGATCCCGACGGTCCCAGTACCACCACGACCTGGCCGGACGCGACCTCGAGGTTGATGTCGCGGAGGACGTGGAGATCGCCGAAGTGCTTGTCGACGGACGCCATCCGGATCATCGGGGCAGTGGTCATCGGGGACCTCCGGTCATGGCGGGACGCTAGGGGGCATCGGACACCACAGTCCAGCACCTCGAGCCACCCAGAGGGTTGCGCTCCGATAACGCTGCCGATGCGGCTCGTTCCGGGAACCGGCCGGAGACGGGCCGATCGTCAGGCCGGCTGCGGTTCGGCGCGCCGCACGAGCGGTGCGGAGCGCAGCACGAGGTAGCCGAGCAGACCCAGCGGCGACAGGAGGATGGTCAGCACGAGGACGGGGGCCATGATCAGCGGATGGACGCCCCGCTCGCGGGCGTCGAGGTACATCCACCGCCCGACGAGAAGGTCGTACCCGATGAGGTGAGCCCAGATCAGGGTGGTGCCGGCGGGCGTACCGAGCAGGGCCGCGAGCAGGGGCAGCTCCGGACCGGTCAGCTGCGCCCAGTAGGCCCCGAGCTGCGGGACGAGCGCCACGACGTACACCAGCAGTACGGGGACGGCGATCAGCGGCGAGGACGTGATGCGGTGGGTCACCGACCAGCCGGGCGCCAGGATCATCAGCGCCCAGAACGGCACGGCGAGCGGAAACGCGAGGGAGAAGAGCGTCTGGGGGTCCACGTGGATCTCCGGTCTCGGTGCGCGGGGAGGTGGGTCAGGCGGTTGCGGTAGCGCGGAGAGCTGCCCGGCGCCACGCGATGAGCACCGCGGCAGTCGTGCCGAGCACGATCGCGGAGAGCGCACCGAGCGTGCCGGGGTCCGGAGCGAGCAGCGGCTGCGCCCGCAGGGCCTGCCAGGTGAGGAGCAGCACGAGGCCCAGATAGCCGACCGCGACGGCTACCACGATGTGCAGGCGTCCGGCCTCGTCGAGCCGTCGACGGATGCCGGGGACGGCCAGTAGCGCGGCCGCGAGCAGCGGCAGCAGCTGCAGGGCGTGCATCCCGGCGAAGTGAGCGATCCGCAGGTCGCCGCCGGTGGTGCTCCATCCCACGAACGGCAGACCCGGCCCGCCCTCCGGCACGCCGATCGCGTGGCCGGAGTCCGCGACCATGAGGTAGCCCACGCCCATCCCGACCAGTCCGACGACGAGTCCGAGCCGGATCGCCATCCCGAGGGCGCGGTCGCGTCCCGGCTCGCGCAGGAAGCGCAGCGCGACCGCGAACGTGGCGAGGTAGAGCACGACGATCGTCGCGCCCATCACCGAGTAGAGCAGCGTGCCGGTCCCGCCGTCGGCGTTGAAGTGGCTCTGCTGCCCGCGGGCGGCCTGACCGACGATGACGACCATCTCCACCACCGAAGCCAGGACGATCACCCAACCGGTGCGCCGGAGTGTCGGGACGCGGAGCTGCCCCAGCATCCAGGCCAGCGCACCGGCGTAGGCGACGAACGAGATCGCGAACTTCAGCGGCTTGAACCAGAGCGGGGCGCCGAGCAGCGTGCGCTGGTCGAGCAGCGCGAGCCCGATCAGGACGACCGTCAGACCGGCCATCGTGACCGCGAACCAGTAGAGGCCCGGGTGCCCCCGGCGGGCGTCGGTGAGAACGGCGTTCATGGGATCTCCTTGACTGACAGTGTTAGCCTTGCCGTACAGCGGGAGTCTGGCAAGGCTGCCTAACAGTGTCAAGGAGGACGAGCAGTGCCAGCTGTGAGTTCGGTGAGGGACCGGCGGCGGGCGGAGACCGTCCAGGAGATCAAGGCGGCCGCGTTGCAGCAACTGGCCGAGGCCGGGCCGGGCGCCCTGTCGCTCCGCGGTGTCGCCCGAGCCGTCGGGATGACCGTGCAGTCGCTGTACCACTACTTCGACAGCCGCGAGGCCCTGCTCACCGTGCTGGTGACCGACGCCCATCACGCCCTGGCCGACGCCGTGCAGGCCGCGGCAGAGACGAGCCGGGGCCGTCCGCCCGTCGAGCGCCGGCTCGCCGCCACGACCGCCTACCGGAGCTGGGCCCACGAGAATCGGTCGGCGTTCCTGCTGCTCTACGGAACGCCGGTGCCGGGGTTCGAACCGCTTCCCGAGGCGGGCACGGGCGTCGCCGCGTCCCGGCTGGCCGCGCCCTTCGTCGACGTCGTCTTCGACGACTGGACACCGGCCCAGCTCGCCGCGGTGGAGCTGCCGGAGGGCGGGGAGCCCATCGCCGCCGTACCGGCCGCGTTCACGCTGCCACCCGGAGCCCTCGCGCTGTTCATCGAGCTGCGCGCGCGGATGCACGGGCTGGTCGTGCTGGAACTGCTCGGGCACCTGCACCCGCTCAACGACCTCGGCGGGGCGCTGTTCTCCGCGGCGATGCACCGCATGTCCGCGGAGGTCGACGCCCTCCAGCGGGCGGGCACGCCGCCGTCGCAGTCGGTGGCCGCGGTGGTCGAGCAGGGGCCTACCCTCGGGTCGTGACCCGCAGCTACACCCTCCGCACCTACGGGTGCCAGATGAACGTGCACGACTCGGAGCGGATGGCCGGGCTGCTGGAGGCCGCGGGGTACACCCGGGCCGCGCCCGGCGACGCCGACGTCGTCGTGTTCAACACCTGCGCGGTCCGGGAGAACGCGGACAACCGGCTCTACGGCAACCTCGGCCACCTCAGAGGAGCGAAGACGGCGCGGCCCGGCATGCAGATCGCCGTGGGTGGCTGCCTCGCGCAGAAGGACCGCGCGGAGATCGTCCGCCGGGCCCCGTGGGTGGACGTCGTGTTCGGCACGCACAACCTGCACGCGCTGCCGGTCCTGCTGGAGAGGGCGCGGCACAACGAGACGGCGCAGGTGGAGATCGCCGAGTCGCTCGAGGTGTTCCCGTCCACGCTGCCGGCACGTCGCGAGTCGGCCTACGCCGGCTGGGTGTCGATCTCGGTGGGCTGCAACAACACCTGCACGTTCTGCATCGTGCCCGCCCTGCGCGGCACCGAGAAGGACCGCCGCCCCGCCGACGTGCTGGCCGAGGTGACCGCACTGGCCGCCGACGGTGTGCTCGAGGTGACGTTGCTCGGGCAGAACGTGAACTCCTACGGTGTCGAGTTCGGCGACCGCGGCGCCTTCGCGCAGCTGCTGCGGTCGTGCGGCTCGATCGACGGGCTCGAGCGTGTCCGGTTCACGTCCCCGCATCCCCGCGACTTCACCTCCGACGTGATCGCCGCGATGGCGGAGACCCCGAACGTCTGCCCGCAGCTGCACATGCCGCTGCAGTCCGGTTCGGACGGCGTGCTCCGCCGGATGCGGCGGTCCTACCGGTCGGCCCGGTACCTGGCCATCCTGGACGAGGTGCGGTCGTCCATCCCGGACGCCGCGATCAGCACCGACATCATCGTCGGCTTCCCGGGGGAGACCGAGGCCGACTTCGCCGCGACGCTCGAGGTCGTGCGGACCGCGCGCTTCGCCAACGCGTTCACGTTCCAGTACTCGCCGCGGCCGGGGACGCCGGCCGCGGCGCTGCCCGACCAGGTGCCCAAGCCGGTCGTGCAGGAGCGCTACGAGCGGCTCGTCGCGGTGCAGGAGGAGATCTCCTGGGCGAACAACCGCGCGCTCGAGGGTCGGGTCGTCGAGGTGCTGGTCTCGAGCGGCGAGGGCCGCAAGGACGGCACCACCCACCGGATGAGCGGTCGCGCCCGCGACGGGCGGCTGGTCCACTTCGCCCCCGCCGGGGCGCCGATCCGTCCCGGCGACGTGGTCGAGGTGGCCGTCGGCTACGGGGCCCCGCACCACCTGGTCGCCGACGGTCCGGTGCTGAGCCACCGGCGTACCCGGGCCGGCGACGGGCACGAGTCGGGCCCCACCCGCCCGGCTCCCGCCGGTCTCGGCCTGCCCGGCTTCGGCGCGCCCGTCCCCGCGCCGACCGCGCCCGGATGCGGGACGATGGTCGGGGACGGATGAGTGGTGCCGCGCAGCCGTCCGTCGGCCGGCGCGCGGGGAGGAAGGGCGATGACTGAGCGAGGAGTTCCCGAGGAGCTGGCGCAGCTGGACGCCGAGCTCGCCGGTGTGGAACGCACCGTCGAGCGGCGGATCGATCCCGGTGCCACGGCGGTCGGGGTGTCGGTCGGGGTCCTGGTCCTGCTCGGCTCGCTCATGCTGCCCTGGACCGGGTCGACCCCGGGCTGGGAGGTGCTCGCGGGCACGGAGTGGTTCGGTGTGCTGCCGCGGCTGTTCGCCTTCACCGCCGTCGGCTTCGGGGTGCTCGGCTCCGCGCTGGCGCTCGCCACGCGCTGGTGGGCGCTGGCCTGGGTGTGCGCGGTGGGCTGCGGGTTCTCGGTCGTGGACGGCGTGTGGGCGATCTGGTCGCGGCAGGTGGGCGTGCCCGAAGGGGGCACGCCGGCCGGGATCGGGTTGGTGCTGGCGGTGCTCGCCGTGATCGGTCTCGCCGCGTGCTGGGTGCGGATCGCCCTGCGCCGGTAGGCGGCCCCAGGCGCCGTCGCGCCTGCAGCAGAGCGCCGGTAGGTGCCCAGCCCTGCAGCAGGCGCCGGTAGGCGCTCAGCGCTGCCGCACCGCCTGCTCCGCGGTCGCCAGCCACTCCCGCCACGTCGTCGCCTGGGCCTGGGCCTGCTCGGCGCGGCCGGTGTCGCCTGCGGCGATGGCCTTCGCCGCCTGCGCCTCGAACTGGGCCACCCGCTCGCGGAACTGGGCCACCCGCGCCTCGGCCTCCGGGTCGGCGCGCCGCCACTGCCGGTCGGCAGCCTCCCGCACCCGCTCCTCGACGCTCCGCATCCGGGCCTCGAGGGCCCGGATGTCGTCGCGGGGGACCTTGCCGATCGCCTCCCACCGCTCCTGCACGGCACGCAGCGCTGCCCTGGCCGCTGTCGGCTCCGAGATGTCGATCTTCTCGGCTTCGACGAGCAGCGCCTTCTTCGCCGCGGCGTTCCCGACCAGCTCGGCATCGCGCTCGGCGAAGGTGCCGGCCCGCCGGGCGAAGAACGCGTCCTGCGCGGTGCGGAAGCGCTGCCACAGCGCGTCGTCGGAGTCCTTGTGGGCACGGCCGGACGCCTTCCACTCCGCCATGAGGTCGCGGTAGCGCGCGGCGGTCGGGCCCCAATCCTCGGAGTCGGCGAGCTTCTCGGCCTCGACGACCAGCTCCTCCTTGCGGGCCTTGGCCCCGGCGCGCTGCCGGTCCAGGTCGGCGAAGTGCGAACCGCGGCGGCGGTTGAACGCCTCGCGGGACTTGGAGAACCGCTTCCACAACAGCTCGTCGGTCTTGCGGTCGATGCCGCGGATCGTCCGCCACTCGTCGAGGATCGCCTTGAACCGGTCGCCGGCCTGCTTCCACTGGGTGGCGTCGACGGCGAGCGTCTCGGCCTCGACGGCGAGCGCCTCCTTCCGCGCCACCGCAGCGGCGCGCTGCGCGTCGCGGGCCGACCGGGCGGCTCCGACCGCCTGCTCGGCCAGGGCGACGAGATCGTCGAGCCGGGACCTCAGCCCGACGACGTCCCCGACCACCGTGGCGTCGGCGAGCCCGTCACGCATGGCCTTGGCGCTGCTCAGCGCGTGCTTGGGATCGCTGCCGCCCGCCGTCAGCCGGGCCCGGAGCAGCTCGGCCTCGGTGAGCAGGTCGTCGAACCGACGGGCGAAGTGGGCGAGCCCCTCCTGCGGCGCGCCCGCCTGCCACGACCCGACGATCCGCTCGCCGTCGGCCGTGCGTACGTAGATCGTGCCCTCGGCATCGACCCGGCCCCAGCGGCCGGGAGCGGCGCTCGCGGCGGGGACGGGGCAGGGGTGGGCGGCGGGCCCCTCGGGTCCCGCAGCCGCCGGCGCGGAGGGAGGTGCGGGCCGCGGCGGTCCGGGGACCGCCCGCGGTCCCGGGCGCGGGGGAGCGGAGGCCGGAGCCGGGACGATGTTCCGCTCGGGATCCGGAGACGGACGCAGGTGCTCCTCGGCCGGCGGCGCCGTGGCCGCGGCCTCCAGCTCGGCGCCGGGTTCGGCACCGGCCCCGGCGTCGACCGCGACGGCGGCACCGCTGCGCGGGACGGTGGGGCCCGATCCGATCATCTGCCCGGCATCGGGCGAGCCCCCGTCCGGGACGCCGACCTCCGGCTCGTCGACGTCCGGCCGACCGATCTCCGGCCCGCCGATCGCCGGCCCGCTGGTGGTCCCGTCGACCTCGCCGGCCGGGTCCGTCCCGGCCTGTCCCGTCACCTGCTGCTCAGTCACACGCTGCCCGGCTACCTGCTGCTCCGACACCGTCTCGTCCTCTCACTCCCGCCCGCCGGTGGCGGACCGCTCCACCCGCGGGCGGAGCCTGCACAGCGGCCGTCGCCGATCCTCGTGATCGATCCTGTCACCGGTTGTCGGGGGCCGTTCGGCGATTCAAACAGCTCGGGCCGTCGACCGGAACTGTCCGGGCGGTGGCCGGTACCCGGCGGCCGACCCGATCGGCTGGTCGCCGGCCCGGACCGCCGGTCCGAACCGCCTACGCTCCGGACCGTGTTGTCGATGGTCGCGGTGCTGCCCGAGCCGCCACTGCTGGTCCCCGAGCTCGCGGCGGGCGCGGCCTCCGAGACGGCCGAGCTGCGCGGGGCGTGCGTGCGGGCCGCCGGGCGGCTCGCCGGCGCGGCGCCGCGCTGGATCGCCGTGGGTGCCGATCCGGGTGGGCGCCGGACCGTCGGACCGGACGCCCGCGGGAGCTTCGTCGGCTTCGGCGCGGACGTCGTCGTCGGGCTCGACACCCGAGGTTGCCCCGGTTGTGATCGGCGTGGCCCGATCGATCCCGACTTCCCGCTCCCGCTGCTGGTGGCCGGGTGGGTGGCCGCCTCGACGGGGGCCGCGGTCCGGGTGCGCGGCGAGCTCGTCGCGCCGGACGCGACCCCGGACGCCTGCGCCGCGCTCGGCACCGCACTGGGTGCCGAGTGCGCGGCCACCGCGGAGCCGATGGGGCTGCTCGTCCTCGGCGACGGCGCCGCGACCCACACCGAGAAGGCGCCCGGCTACCTCGACGAGCGGGCCGGCCCGTTCGACACCGAGGTGGCCGCTGCGCTGCGGACCGCCGACCCGGCAGCTCTGGCGGCGCTCGACGCCGACCTCGCCGCCGAACTGCTGGCCGCGGGCCGGGCCCCCTGGCAGGTGCTCGCCGGGACGGTGGCGGGTCGGTCCTGGCACGGCGAGCTACTGCACTCGTCGATCCCGTTCGGCGTGGCCTACCACGTGGCCGTCTGGACCCCGGTGACGTGAGGCCGCCACCCCTCGTCGCGGTGGTCGGACCGACGGCCACGGGCAAGTCCGACCTGGGTCTCGCGCTGGCCGCCGAGCTGGGCGGTGACGTCGTCAACGCCGACGCGATGCAGCTCTACCGGGGCCTCGACATCGGCACCGCCAAGCTCGCCCCGGCGCAGCGGGCCGGCGTGCCGCACCACCTGCTCGACCTGCTCGACATCACCGAGACCGCGTCGGTGGCCGCCTACCAGCGTGAGGCGCGCCGGACCGTCGAGCAGCTGCGTGCGGCGGGCCGCCCACCCGTGCTGGTCGGCGGGTCGGGCCTCTACGTGCAGGCGGTCGTCGACGAGCTGGACTTCCCGGGCACCGAGCCGCGGCTGCGCGCAGCGCTCGAGGCCGAGCTGGCGGACCGCGGTCCCGAGGTGCTCCACCGCCGGCTCGCCGAAGTCGATCCGGCGGCGGCCCACCTGGTGCTGCCGACGAACGGCCGGCGCATCGTCCGCGCGTTGGAGGTGATCACGTTGACCGGTCGCCCGTTCGCGGCCCGGCTGCCGACCGGAGGCCCCCCGCGCTACGACGCCGTGCTCCTGGGCGTCGACCGGTCCACTGCAGACCTGGACGACCGCATCGCCCGTCGGGTGGCCAGGATGTTCGCCGCCGGACTCGTCGACGAGACGCGCGCGCTGCTCACCCTCGGCCTGCAGGAGGGGCGGACGGCGTCGCGGGCCCTGGGGTACCAGCAGGTCGTCGCGGCTCTCGACCGCGGGAGCGCCCTCGGACCGGCCGCGGCGGAGACGGTCCGCGCCACCCGCCGGTTCGTCCGCCGCCAGCGCTCCTGGTTCCGCCGCGACCCCCGCGTCCACTGGCTCGACGCCGCCGACCCCGATCTGCTCGACCGGGCCATAGCCGTGATCACCGCGCGCGTAGGCTCTTGACGTGCGGTTCAGCAAGGGGCATGGCACCGAGAACGACTTCGTCCTGCT
The DNA here is from genome assembly GCA_963711715.1 of uncultured Actinomycetota bacterium. GTDB lineage: Bacteria > Actinomycetota > Actinomycetes > Mycobacteriales > Pseudonocardiaceae > Pseudonocardia. Next base: position 1,355,579 of record CAVQFJ010000009.1, on the reverse strand, counting down.
ACCCGACCCCGACGGCGCGCTCGACCTCACCCCGCCCCGGGTCACCGCGTTGTGCGATCGCCGACGCGGCCTGGGAGCCGACGGCGTGCTGCGCGTGGTGCGCTGGGACGCCCTGGGCGACGGGCCGGCGCCGGTTGCCGGGGTCGAGTGGTTCATGGACCACCGCAACGCCGACGGCAGCACCGCCGAGATGTGCGGCAACGGCATCCGGGTCTTCGCCCGCTTCCTCGCCCACGCCGGGTGGCTGACCGGTGGCGAGCACCGGATCGGCACCCGGGGCGGCGTGCGGACGGTGCGCCTCGACCGGCGGGGGGGCGACGAGGAGATCGCGGTGGACATGGGTGCCCCGACCGTGGGCGAGGCCAGCACCGCCCGCATCGACGGGCAGAGCTTCGCCGGGGTGGCCGTCGACGTCGGCAACCCGCACCTCGCGTGCCTCACCGACGTCGCGATCGAGGGGCTGGACCTCACGCGGCCGCCCGGTCACGATCCAGCGCTGTTCCCGGCCGGCGTGAACGTCGAGCTCGTGTCGCCCGTGGACGGCCGCGACGCCGTCCGGATGCGGGTGCACGAGCGAGGCGTCGGCGAGACCCGGTCGTGCGGTACCGGCACCGTCGCCGCCGCGGTGGCGACCCTCCACCACGCCGGCCGCACCACCGGTGCTGTCGCTGTGCACACCCGCGGCGGTCTGCTGCGCGTCACCGTCGACGACGCGACGACCGTCCTGCACGGTCCGGCGGTGCTCGTCGCCCACGGCGACCTCGTGCGCTCGTGGTGGGACGCGCTGGACACGGGCCCCGGGCCGAGCGCGGGAATCACGGGGGACAGGGACGACGTTCACGTGGGAGCATGAATTCCACGATGACCGAACCCGTCCCGTCACTGCGCTCCGTCCCGTCCGCCGGTGATCTCGAGCTCGAGGAGCGCACCTCGCTGCGGCGCGTCGTCGGGCTCTCGACCGAGCTCACCGACGTCTCCGAGGTCGAGTACCGGCAGCTGCGCCTGGAACGCGTGGTCCTGGTCGGTGTCTGGACCGAGGGCAGCGCCGAGCAGGCCCGCGCCTCGCTCACCGAGCTCGCGCGCCTCGCCGAGACCGCCGGTTCCGCCGTGCTCGACGGCCTGCTGCAGCGCAGGCCGCGCCCCGATCCCGCCACCTTCATCGGCTCCGGCAAGGTCGACGAGCTGCGCGTCGCCGTCGGGGACGCGGGCGCCGACACCGTGATCTGTGACGGCGAGCTCTCGCCCGGCCAGCTCCGCCAGCTGGAGGAGCGGCTCAAGGTCAAGGTCATCGACCGCACGGCCCTGATCCTCGACATCTTCGCCCAGCACGCCCGGTCGAAGGACGGGAAGGCGCAGGTCGAGCTGGCGCAGCTGTCCTACCTGCTCCCCCGCCTGCGCGGCTGGGGCGAGGCCCTGTCCCGACAGGTCGGCGGTCGCGCTGCCGGCGGTGTCGGCATCGGTGGCCGCGGACCCGGTGAGACCAAGATCGAGCTCGACCGCCGGCGCATCCGGCACCGCATGTCCCGGCTCCGCCGGGAGATCGCCGGGATGAAGCAGGTGCGGCACACCCAGCGCGGGTCACGCCGGCGTGGCGAGGTGCCCTCGGTCGCGATCGTCGGCTACACCAACTCGGGCAAGTCCAGCCTGCTCAACGCGCTCACCGGCGCGGGGGTCCTCGTCGAGGACGCGCTGTTCGCCACCCTCGACCCCACCACGCGCCGGACGTCGACGGCGGACGGCCGCACCTACACCGTCACCGACACCGTCGGCTTCGTCCGGCACCTGCCGCATCAGCTCGTCGAGGCGTTCCGGTCGACGCTGGAGGAGACGGCGGGCGCCGACCTGCTCGTGCACGTCGTCGACGCGTCCGATCCGCTGCCCGAGGACCAGATCGCGGCCGTCCGGAAGATCCTCGTCGAGATCGGCGAGGAGGTGGGGGCCATGCCCCAGGAGCTGCTCGTGGTCAACAAGACCGACGTCGCGGGCGACCTGCAGCTGGCTCGACTCCGCCATCTGCTGCCCACGGCGGTGTTCGTGTCCGCCCGCCGTGGCGACGGCATCGCGCGGCTGCGCACGCGGATCGCCGAGCTGCTGCCGCGCCCGGAGGCCGACGTGGAGCTGCTGTTGCCCTACGCGCAGGGTGCGCTGGTCGCGCGGGTGCACGCCGAAGGCGAGGTGCTCGCCGAGGAGCACACCCCGGACGGCACGCGGCTCCACGCCAGGGTCGGTGCCGAGCTGGCGTCGGCGCTGTTGCCGTACGCGCTGGTGGGAGCGCCCGTCGAGGACGGTCCGGCCCGCTGATCCGTGAGCTCGCCGCAGCGGTGGCAGCAACGACATCGCTGCTCGTGCCCGCGTCGGACATCCGCTGCACGGTCGACGCCCCGGAGCTCGCCGAACTGTCCGGACTGGTGGTCGACGGCGGCGCGGTCTGGGGGATGAGCGACGGAGGACCGCGCGTGGAGCTGCACCGGCTCGACTCGGGCTGTGCCATCAGCGACACCAGGACCGTCCGGATCGACCCGTACGACGCGGAGGACCTCGCCCGTGGCCCGGGTGGGTCGCTGGTGGTGGCCGACACCGGCGACAACCGCCGGGCACGGGACACCGTCGCCGTGATCGTGCTGCCGGCACGGGGGGACGCGCGGATGCACCGGCTCACCTACCCCGACGGTCCGCACGACGCCGAGGCCCTGCTGATCGAGGCCGACGGGCGACCCGTCGTGATCACCAAGGAGACCGGCCCCGCCGGGGTGTACCGGACGGCGGAGCCGCCCGACGGCACCGGTCCGACGCCGCTGGAGCGGGTCGGCGAGGTGGTGCTGCCGGCGTCGGACACCGCCGGCGGGCCCGTCGGAAGCCTGGGATCGCGGCTCGTCACCGGGGCTGCGGCGAGTGCGGACGGGCAGGTGGTGGCGCTGCGCACCTACACCGACGCCTGGCTCTACCCCGTGTCGAACGGCGACGTGGCGGGGGCGCTGGGCGGGGCGCCCGTGCAGGTACCGCTGCCCGACGAGCCCCAGGGCGAGGCGATCGCGTTCGAGCCCGGCGGCACGCTGCTCTCGGGGTCGGAGACCCGTGGTGGGGTGCCAGGGGAGATCCGCGCCGTCCCCGGAGCCGTGGGGCTGGTCTCGGGCCTCCCGCCGACGGGGGACCTGCCGCCGGCTCCCGATCGGCCGGAATCCGCCCCCGCTGCCGGGCCTGCGGCGTCCGTCGACGATCCGGCCACGCCGTGGCTGCCGGCTGCGCTCGGTGCCGGCGCCGTGACGGGGTTCCTGATCCTGGTCATGGTGCTGATGGGACTGCGCGACAGGTCGCGACGGCGGTGACGGCCGGCGGTGACGGCCGGCGGTGGGACGTCGAGGCGGTCGGGCCGGACGCGGCTCAGCGGGCCGGACCCAGGCGCAGGGAGCTCACCCGTCCGCCCCTGACGGTGAGCTCGGCCGCCCCCTCGACCGCCGCCGCGGTGTCCCCGGCCCGCATCCGGATCGTCCAGGTCACCCGATCGCCCGCGATCTGCTTGCGGCTGGAGTCGATCCGGATGTCGTCGTACAGGTGTTCGGTCACGAAACGGCGCAGGTCACCGGCCCGGGTCGGGAAGGGAGCCGTGCAGACCAGCTCGGCGTCATCGGCGAACACGGCCAGCACGGCGTCGGCGTCGCGGTCGGCCCAGGCCCGCTCGAAGCGCAGGGCGGTCAGGAACCGGTCGGCGCGTTCCCGGCCATGCTCGATCAGCCCGTTGAGCAGGCGCGGATCCCGGTTCAGCTTCGATGTCCCGCCGAGGGTGCCGGACAGCGCCGACCGGGACAGCTCGATCACCCGCACGGTGACCGTCCGGTAGCCGGAGTCCGGGGTCAGCACCCCGTCCTCCAGCATCCGGTCGATCTTCTCGATGAAGCCGAGCTCCTGGTAGAGCGACAGGTTGCCGGCCAGCTCGTTGCGGCGGTCGGCGATGTCGAGCAGGCTCTGCGGCTCGCGTTCCTGCTCCCGCGGGTTGATCTGGATGACCCAGAGCTCGTCCGGGCCGGTGTCCAGGAGCTCGGCGACCGGCGGGTTCTGCGAGAACAGGCCGTCCCAGTACACCCCGCCGTCGGTGTGGATCGCTCGGAACAGGTTGGGGAGCGCGGCGGAGGCGAGGACGGACTCGGTGGTGATCCGGTCATGGCGGCTGTGGAACGCCCGGAACCGGCCCGACAGAACGTCGACCGCGCCGAGCACGAGGACCGGATGTCGGCCGTCGTGGTCGACGGAGATGGCGTCGAAGTCGACGTGCCGGCGCAGCAGGTCACGGAACTGGTCGAGCCCGCCGAGGGCCTCCGGGATGCGGTAGGGGCTCACCCCGGGGAGCAGGCCGAGGTTCTGCAGCGTCCCGGCGCCGACCATCCAGGCGTTGAGCAGCCCGTCCTGCGGACCGTCGGCGGCGTTGTCGGCCCAGAACCCGATCAGTCGATCGCCCGCGTCCTGCTGCCGGCCGTCCACCAGCGCCGACCACGCGACCAGGGCGCAGATCGCCCCGCCGGACGTCCCGCTGATGCCGACGATCTCGGTGTGGGCGAGCTCGGTCGACCCCATCAGGCGATCGAGAACGCCTGCGGTGAAGGCAGTGTGGCTGCCGCCGCCCTGGCAGGCGATGGCGACCTTCCGCTTCCGCCCTGGCGACGACAGTTCGTGGCGGTCGGACGTGCTGCGGTCCGGAGTGACGCTCATGGCTCTCGTTCTATCGTCACCGACGGTCGGTCCGGACGGGGTGAGTCGCACGTCGCACCCCGTGCGCCAGATCGGGCCATCCGACGTCCCGATCCGGTGATCACCGGATCCTGCGCGGCATCGATCGCCGTCCGGAGGTGGTGATCAGCATTTGGGGACCGAGTGCCGCGCCAGGCGCGGCTCCACGTCCCCGTCCGGTGCTCAGGGGGCTGCAGCGTGGGCCGGGCGCCCGCCTGCGCCTCGCCTACACCTCGTGATCGACGGCTGGGGACCGGATACCGCACCCTGTGCGGCTCCACGTCCCGATCCGGTGATCACCGGGCCGGGCCGCACCGAGCACCCGACGAACCACCTGGCGACGAGCGCACCTGCTCGACGGTCAGAGGCGGCGCAACACCGCCACGACCCGGCCGAGCACCGTGGCGTCGTCCCCCGGGATGGGCTCGTAGGCCGGGTTGGCCGGAACCAGCCAGTTGTGCCCGTCGCGCCGTTTGAACGTCTTGACCGTGGCCTCACCGTCGATCATCGCCGCGACGATCTCCCCGTTCTCCGCGACCGGCTGCTGCCGGACCACGACCCAGTCGCCGTCGGTGATCGCGGCCTCGACCATCGAGTCGCCGCGGACGTTCAGCAGGAACAGGGTGCCCTCACCGACGATCTCGCGGGGCAGCGGGAAGACGCTCTCCACGGCCTGCTCGGCGAGGATCGGTCCGCCGGCGGCGATGTCGCCGAGCACCGGGACGAAGGCCGGTGTGGGGTTCAGGTCGCCAGGAGGGGTGTCCCCGATCGTCGACGGGCCCGGCACGAGGTCCTCCGCCGGGGCGGCGTCATCGGGCCCCCGGACGTCGACGGCACGGGTGCGGTGGGGATCGCGGCGCAGGTAGCCCTTGCGCTCGAGGGTGCGCAGCTGGTGGTGCACCGACGATGTGGACGTCAGACCGACGGCGTCACCGATCTCACGGACGCTCGGCGGGTAGCCGAACCGTTCGACCCAGTCGCGGATCACCTCGAGCACCTTGCGCTGCCGCGGGGTGAGCCCCGCGGGTCCGGTCGGGGGGTCGGGGAACGTGCTGACCGGCGCCGTCCGGCCGGACCCCGCCCCCACACCACCCCCGGTGGCATCCGCGCCGGCGTGTCCGCCCGCTCCGGTGCCGGGTTCGTCCCGTGCCATCTCGTCGTGCCTCCTCGCTGTGGTCGCGACCCGCCGTGTCGTGGACCGGTGCCCGTGGTGCCGGCGATCGCCGCGGTGGTGCTCTGCGGGTGCCAGCCGGTACGCGATCGGCCCGCGGCGCGCCGGGAACCTCGCCGTCGGCACGACGGTAGCCCCGATCAACTCGGCTGCCAAACACATGTTCGAACGACACGCCCGCTTTCGTCGATTTCTGTCGGTGCCCGGTGGTACACATCGCACAGACGTTCGTTCGAACGCCTGTTTGTGTTCGCGGGGTCAGCAGGATCGGAGGCGGCGGAATGGACGAGTGCGGAAGGACCGGGCGGTCGACCGGGAAGGCGACGGGCGTCGACCGGGCACGCGACGGCCGGATGCCGGACGGAGCGGCGTCGGAGCCGTTCGGAGCCACCCCTCGCCGCACCACCGGTCCCACGGCGGTCCGGGCGACCGGCCGGTCCGCTGGTCCCGGCAGCCGGGCACCGAGGCGGTCCCGTGGAGCCGACGCCCGGCGCCCGGCCAGCCGGCCGCGGCCGGTGCGGCCCTCGGTCGTGCCGGTGGCGGTGCGACCGGTGCAGGTGGAGCGGCCGGCCTGCCGCGCCACGCCACCGCGGCCCGGCCAGCGGTTGCTCGATCGGCGATCGCCGTCCCCGCCCGTCCCCGCCCCGCGGCTGCGCCGCGCCGTCGCGGGGGTGGCGCTCGCGCTCGTCGCCGCGGTGGTGGTGGTGGCACTCGGGCTGCTCGCGGGCGCGGTCGCCCAGTCGCGCTCGGCCGCTCCGGTCACGGTCTCCGCCGGTGCGGTGGCCGAGTCGGCGGTCTCCGGCAGTCCCCGCGGGGCGGTCACCGTGGGCACCGAGGAGACGGTGTGGGAGCTCGCCCGCGCGGTCACGCCCGCCGCGTCCGGCGCAGAGCTGGCGGTCAGCGTCGAACGCATCGTCCGCATCAACTCCCTCGACTCGGTGCGACTGCACCCCGGGCAGGTGCTCCGGATCACGGCCGAGTGACGTCCCGGGGGAGCGACGCGCCCGGAGCTGCGACACACCCGACCGATAGGGGTCTGTTACTTTCTCGACCCCACATGTTGTGGTTACACTGGTGTTGTTCGTCCACAGGTGCGTCGCCCGCGAACGGGCCGTGCCGAACGGGGGAGGGGGTCGTGTCGATGCGTTGTCCGTTCTGCCGTCACTCGGACTGCCGGGTCATCGACTCCCGCGAGGTCGACGACGGCCAGGCCACTCGCCGCAGGCGCTCGTGCGCGGCGTGCGGCCGGCGGTTCACCACGGTCGAGGAGGCCGTGCTCGCCGTGGTCAAGCGGAGCGGGGTCACCGAGCCGTTCAGTCGGGACAAGGTCGTCGACGGCGTCCGCCGCGCCTGCCAGGGTCGTCCGGTCGACGAGGACTCGCTGCAGCAGCTCGCCCACCGCGTCGAGGAGGCGGTCCGGGCGGGCGGTACGGCCGAGGTGCCCAGCCACGAGGTCGGCCTGGCCATCCTCGGCCCGCTCCGTGAGCTCGACGAGGTGGCCTACCTGCGCTTCGCGAGCGTCTACCGCTCGTTCTCCTCCATCGAGGACTTCGAGAAGGAGATCGCCCAACTCCGCCGCCCGGTCGACCAGTCGCCCGACTGACATCCCCAGCACGAACCCGGCCCAGTCCCGGGAGCTCCGCACCCCCGCATCCGCCCCCATCGCCTGCCACCAGCCGCGGTACCGACGGCCCCAGCCCGCCGGTACGTCAGAAAGAGGGAAAGCATGTCCGAGACCGTCGGGACCACAGGGCGAGGCCGAGGGCGCACGCCGGCCGCGAAGCCGGGCCGGTCGGGCGCACTGTCGATCGAGCGGATCCACACCACGCCGGGCGTGCACCCCTATGACGAGGTCACCTGGGAGCGCCGGGACGTCGTCATGACGAACTGGCGCGACGGAACGATCAACTTCGAGCAGCGGGGCGTCGAGTTCCCCAGCTCCTGGTCGGTCAACGCCACCAACATCGTCACCAGCAAGTACTTCCGCGGCGCCGTGGGCTCCCCGCAGCGGGAGTCGAGCCTGCGTCAGCTCATCGACAGGGTGGTCGGCGTCTACCACCGGTCCGGGGTCGAGAACGGCTACTTCGCCGCGGAAGAGGACGCCGAGGTCTTCGCCCACGAGCTCACGTGGATGCTGCTGCACCAGGTGTTCAGCTTCAACTCACCGGTGTGGTTCAACGTGGGAACGGCGAGCCCGCAACAGGTCAGCGCGTGCCTCCCGTACGAGGCACTGGTTAGCACGCCCGCGGGTCTCCGCCCGATCGGCGAGCTCGTCGCGAGTGACGCGGTGGGCACCAAGGTCTTCGATGCCCACGGTCTCACCAGCATCGTTGCCACCAAGGCCAACGGCGTGCGCGACGTGCTGCGGCTGCACACGAAGGCCGGGCACCAACTCGATGTCACTCCGGACCACGTGGTCTGGAAGAGCACCGGCCCGGGCACGGGCCGATGGGTCGAGGCCGGCGTCCTGCAGCCCGGTGACCAGCTCGAGTGGTACCGCACGCACTCCTACGGCGATGCCGTCATCGAGGTCTCCCAGATCGCCGAGGCGTCGCTCGCCGGGTGGCTGCAGGCCGACGGGTTCGTCGGTCGGTACGAGACGGGCACCAACCGGTCCCTGACGGTCGAGGCGTTGACGGTCACCGACGCCGAGCGGGACTGGGTCACCGGCGCCCTCGACGCGGTCTTCCCGGGCGTGCACCGGCACGAGCGCACCGTGGAGACGCAGGACCCGTCCCTCGACTGCCGTCGGACGCGTCTCTACGGGAACGGTCTGTCGGAGTTCGTCGAGCGGTGGGGGCTGCGTACCCGCGGGGTCGACATGGTCGTTCCGCCGCACCTCTTCACCGCTCCGCTGCCGGTTGTCGCCTGCTACCTGCGCAGCCTATTCCAGGCGGAGGGATACGTGTCGCGCCGCGAACGCTCCACCCTCCTCGGCATGGACATGATCAGCGAGGGGCTGATCCGCGGGGTGCAGTCCCTGTTGGGTCGATTCGGCATCTTCGCCCGGGTGAGCCGGAAGGCCGAGAAGCGTCCGGACCGGCACGACCTCTGGAATGTCGGGATCCAGAACGCGGGCGACCGCCGGATCTTCGCCGACGAGATCGGGTTCATCGACCCGGTGAAGGCGGACAAGCTGGAGGCGTCGTTCGACCTGCCGGGCCGGGGCGCCCACCCGGTCAAGCGGCTGGAGATCGCGCGCGTCGAGGAGTTGGGCGCACAGGACGTCTACGACATCCAGACGGAGTCCGGTGAATTCCTCGCCGACGGGCTGCGGGTGCACAACTGCTTCATCCTCGCCGTCGACGACACCATGGAGTCGATCCTCAACTGGTACCGGGAGGAGGGGCTGATCTTCAAGGGCGGCTCGGGCGCGGGCCTGAACCTCTCCCGGATCCGCTCGTCGAAGGAGCTGCTCTCCTCGGGGGGCACCGCGTCCGGCCCGGTCTCCTTCATGCGCGGCGCCGACGCGAGCGCGGGCACCATCAAGTCCGGCGGTGCCACCCGCCGCGCGGCGAAGATGGTCGTGCTCGACGTCGACCACCCCGACATCGAGGAGTTCGTCGAGACCAAGGCCAAGGAGGAGGAGAAGGTCCGCGTCCTGCGCAACGCCGGGTTCGACATGGACCTCGGCGGCACGGACATCACCTCGGTGCAGTACCAGAACGCCAACAACTCCGTGCGCGTCACCGACGAGTTCATGCGCGCGGTCGAGGCCGACACCGAGTTCGGGCTGCGCGCCCGGATGACCGGTGAGGTGATCGAGAAGGTCGGGGCCAAGCGGCTGTTCCGCAGCATCGCCCAGGCCGCGTGGTCGTGCGCCGATCCGGGCATCCAGTACGACGGCACGATCAACGACTGGCACACGTGCCCGGAGTCCGGCCGGATCTCTGCCTCCAATCCCTGCAGTGAGTACATGCATCTCGACAACTCCAGCTGCAACCTCGCGTCGCTCAACCTCCTCACCTTCCTCGGCGACGACGGGCGGTTCGACGCGGTTCGTTTCCAGAGGTCGGTGGAACTCATCATCACGGCGATGGACATCTCCATCTGTTTCGCCGACTTCCCGACCGAGCCGATCGCCGAGACCACCCGCGCATTCCGTCAGCTGGGTATCGGATACGCCAACCTCGGGGCGCTGCTGATGGCCACCGGCCACGCCTACGACTCCGAGGGTGGCCGGTCGCTGGCCGCGGCCATCACGTCGCTCATGACCGGGGCGGCCTACAAGCGCTCGGCCGAGCTGGCCGGCGTCGTCGGCCCGTACGACGGGTACGCGCGCAACGCGGAGGCGCACCAGCGCGTGATGCGCAAGCACGCCGCGGCCACCGACGACGTGCGCACCCTGCCGGCGAGCAGTGCCATCCACAAGGCCGCGACGATCGCCTGGCGGGATTGCCTGGACATCGGCGGCAAGAACGGTTGGCGGAATGCGCAGGCCTCGGTACTCGCGCCCACGGGCACCATCGGCCTGATGATGGACTGCGACACCACCGGCATCGAACCCGACCTGGCGCTGGTCAAGTTCAAGAAGCTCGTCGGCGGCGGCTCCATGCAGATCGTGAACCAGACCGTGCCGCGGGCGCTGGAGAAGCTCGGCTACCAGCCCGAACAGGCCGAGGCGATCGTCGAGTACGTCGGCGAGCACGGCCACGTCATCGACGCCCCCGGCCTGCGTCCCGACCACTACGGGGTGTTCGACTGCGCCATGGGGGAGCGGGTCATCGCCGCCATGGGCCACGTGCGGATGATGGCCGCGGTGCAGCCGTTCCTGTCCGGAGCCATCTCCAAGACGGTGAACATGCCGGAGACGGCCACGGTCGAGGACGTCGAGCGCATCTACCTGGAGGGGTGGAAGCTCGGACTCAAGGCGCTGGCGATCTACCGCGACAACTGCAAGGTCGGGCAGCCCCTGTCGGCCGGGAAGTCGGCGAAGTCCTCGGGGGGCGGCGAGCAGACCGCGGCGCCCGTCGAGGCCCGGCCGGTGCGGCGTCGGCTGCCGAAGAAGCGCCCGAGCGAGACCGTGTCGTTCACCGTCGGGGGCGCGGAGGGCTACCTGACGGCCGGCTCCTACCCCGACGACGGCCTGGGCGAGATCTTCGTCAAGCTGGGCAAGCAGGGTTCCACCCTGTCGGGGGTGATGGACGCTTTCTCGATGTCGATATCGGTGGGTCTGCAGTACGGCATCCCGCTCGAGTTCTACGTCTCGAAGTTCTCCAACCTGCGCTTCGAACCGGCGGGCATGACCGACGATCCGGACGTCCGCATCGCCACCAGCGTGATGGACTACCTGTTCCGTCGGCTCGCGCTCGACCACCTGCCCTACGAGAAGCGGGCGCAGCTCGGCATCTTCTCGGCGGACGAGCGCACCGCGCAGGTGGCCGGCACCGACTACGCCGCGAACTACGGCGAGGTCGATCTGGAGGGCCTGCGGACGGGCGTGGAGGCGTCACCCGCCAGGTCGACGGGGGCCACACCGACAGGGGCGACGCCGACAGGCGCGACGCCGGCGGGGGCCACGCCGGCGCCGGTCGAGGTCGGCAGCTCGACCGAGCTGCTGGAGCTCCGGTTGGGCAAGGCGGCCGACGCGCCGCTGTGCATGACCTGCGGCACCAAGATGCGCCCGGCGGGCTCCTGCTACCTCTGCGAGGGCTGCGGTTCCACCAGCGGCTGCAGCTAGCGCGTCGCCGCATCCCGATCCCGGCCCGGCGGTCGGGTCGGGATGCGGCGAGCCGGGGCGTCATTAGAGTCGATCCGTGATCGAGGACGACGATCCCGACGGCGACTGGACCGCCCCCGGAGTGTTCCGCTGTGCGCCGGGGATCCACCGCATCCCGTTACCCCTGCCGAACGACGGCCTGCGCGCGGTGAACGTGTACGCCGTGGCCGACGAGGACGGGTGGACGCTCGTCGACTCGGGCTGGGCCCTCACGCAGGCCCGCGATGTGCTCGAAGCGGCCCTAGCCGAGCTCGGCGGCGGGTTCGAGGACGTGCGCCGGTTCCTCGTCACCCACATCCACCGCGACCACTACACCCAGGCCGTGGTGCTCCGGCGGGAGTTCGGCACCCGGATCGCACTCGGCCGCGGCGAGCAGCCCGGCCTGGAGGCCATCAACCGGTCGGACGCCGAGCCGGCCCAACGCGACCGCCTGCGCCGCGCCGGTGCGCACGAGCTGCTGCGGCGACTGGAGAACATGCCCCACCCCGCTGCGGACCCATCGGTCTGGGAGTTCCCCGACGAGTGGATCGAGGACGGCGCGGAGATCGCGGTGGGTGGACCGGAGCGGCCGCGGCGCCTGCGGGCCCTGGCGACACCGGGCCACACCCGGGGGCACGTCGTCTTCGCCGACGACGACCACGGGCTGCTGCTCGCCGGCGACCACGTGCTGCCCCGCATCACACCGTCGATCGGGCTGGAGCCGGCCTCCGCGCGCAGCCCGTTGACCGACTTCCTCGTCTCGCTCCGGCTGGTCCGGGCCCGGCCGGATGCCGCGCTCCTCCCGGCGCACGGGCCAGTGGGCATGCGCGTGCACGAGCGGGTCGACGAGCTGCTGGTCCACCACGGCGAGCGCCTCGACGCCACGCTCGCGGCGGTGCGGGAGGGTCGCTCGACCGCGCACGACGTCGCCGAGGTGCTCCCCTGGACGCGCCGCCGCCACCGCCTCGACGAGCTCGACCCGTTCAACGCGATGCTGGCGACGTTGGAGACCGCCGCCCACCTGCAGGTCCTGGTCGAGCGCGGGCTGGTGACGGCGGAGGAGCAGGACGACGTCGTCCGCTACGCGATGTGACGACCGACGCGTGACACGCGGGTGCGGCGTCCTGGCCGAGTGCGCCGCCAGCAGGCACACTGATCACCACAACCCAACCGGGTAGCGGCCCGGTCGACACGAGCAGCTCGCCGCGACGCGAGGACGTAGGGGAAGACGATCCTCGTCGACGTTGGAGGTCTGCAGTGAACGCACGCGGCGTGGTCTTCGTCCACTCGTCGCCGACTGCGGTCTGCCCGCATGTCGAGTGGGCGATCTCTGGCGTGCTCGCCACTACGGTGTCCCTGCACTGGACCCCACAGCCGGTGGCCCCGGGTCAACTGCGGGCCGAGTGCACCTGGTCCGGTCCCGCCGGCAGTGGCGGTGCGATCGCCGGTGCCCTGCGGGCCTGGACGATGCTGCGCTTCGAGGTGACCGAGGAGCCCAGCCCCGGTGTCGACGGCGAACGCTTCTGCCACGTCCCGGCGCTGGGCTTCTGGTGTGGCCGGACCAGCGCCAACGGGGACGTCGTGGTGGGCGAGGACCGGCTGCGGGCCCTGCTCGCCGAGGTGCCGGGGAGCCAGCTGCCGGGGCGCGTGCACGACCTGCTCGGTTCCCCGTGGGACGACGCGCTCGAACCCTTCCGGCTGGCCGGCGACAGCGCACCGATCACCTGGCTGCACCAGGTCGGCTAATGGGTGCTGCCGGGCTGGTTGTGCCAGGGTCGGCGCTGGTAGCGGCCAGCGGGTCAGCACTCTCGTCGGCAGGGCCTTGAGCCCTACGCTCAGATCGTGCGCCCGCTGGTCGTGAGGAGGCCGGACCGCTGATGGGATGACGGGCCCCGACCCTTGGACTCGCGCTGAGGGGTGGTGAGCACTTGACCATTAGCCCGCGGTGGGCCTTCTCCACGCTGCCGTCCATGGTGGACACAGCCGCGGGAGGTAGTGATGACGCTGTTCGTGGGTGATGATTGGGCTGAGGATCACCACGACGTGGAGATCCTCGACGCTGGGGGCAAGCGGTTGGGTCGAGCCCGGCTGCCCGAGGGGATGGCCGGGATGACCCGGTTGCACGAGTTGTTCGCCGAACACCTCGATGATGACGCGGTGGATCCCGGGACCGCGATGCTGGCACCCGGGCGGGTGGTGGTCGGGATCGAGACCGACCGCGGCCCGTGGGTCGCCGCGCTGCTCGCGGCCGGCTTGCGGTGTTCGCGATCAATCCGATGTCGGTGGCCCGTTACCGTGAACGCCATTCGACCTCCGGGGCGAAGTCCGATCCCGGTGACGCGCGCACGTGCTCGCCGAGATCGTCCGGCTCGACCGTGACCACCACCGCCCGGTCGCCGGCGACAGCGGTGAGGTCGAGGGCCTCAAGCTGGTCGCACGCACCCACCAGAGCCTGATCTGGGACCGGACCCGGCACCTGCAACGCCTGCGGCAGGCGTTGCGTGAGTACTTTCCGGGTGTTCTCGACGCCCTGGCCGCTGCGCGCATCGAGCTCGGCGACCCCGATGCGTTGGAGTTGATCGAGCGGGCGCCGGACCCGGATCGGGCGGCCCGGTTGTCCCGGTCGAAGATCGCGACCATCTTGCAGCGGAATCGGCGCCGTGATGTCGAGGCTCGCGCCGAGGCGATCCAGGCGGTGTTGCGCGCTGCGGCGTTGCGCCAACCAGGCCCGGTCGAGTCCGCCTACGCCACGATCGCCGGCACCCAGGTCCGGCTGCTGGTCTTGCTGATCGGGCAGATCCCGCAGCTGGAGGAGGTGCTGGCCCAGGGTTTTGGCCGGCACCCGGACGCTGGAGCACGCAAGAACTACGCCGGCACCTCACCGATCACCCGCTCCTCCGGGCGCAAGACCGTCGTGCTGGCCCGCTACGCCCGCAACCGCCGCCTCGCGACGCGATCCACCAGTGGGCCTTCTGCGCCCTCAACAACTCACCCGGCGCCCGCGCCTACTACGACACGCTCCGAGCTCGCGGCATCGGTCACCACGCCGCGCTACCCCAGCTCGGCAACCGACTGGTCGGGATCCTGCATGGCTGCCTCACCACCCACACCCACTACAACGAGACCACCGGCTGGGCCCACCACACAACCCTCGCAGCTTGACACCACCACGTCATGGGATGGCTGAGCGGAGCTTGCGGAGCGAGCATCATCGCTGAGCGGAGCTTGCGGAGCGATCATCGTTGCTGAGCGGAGCTTGCGGAGCGATCATCGTGCTGAGCGGAGCTGAGCGTCAGACCTTGGTGAAGGTGACCGCCGCGTTGTGGCCGCCGAAGCCGAAGGAGTCGCACACCGCGGCGGTCAGCTCCATCTTGCGGGGCTCGCCGCTCACCACGTCGAGCTCGACACCCGGATCGAGCTCCTCGAGGTTCAGGGTCGCCGGGATGACGCCCTCCTTGATCGACAGCAGCGTGACGATGCTCTCGACCGCACCGGCCGCCCCGACCAGGTGACCCAGCGCCGACTTCGGGGCGGTGAGGACCGGGTGGTCGCCCAACGCCTTCTGCACCGCCCGGGTCTCACCCACGTCACCGGCGACCGTGGAGGTGGCGTGACAGTTGACGTGGCCGATGTCCGACGGCTCCAGCCCCGCGTCGCGCACCGATGCGGTGATCGCCCGTGACTGGCCGATCCCGTCCGGGTCGGGGCCGGTGATGTGGTAGGCGTCCGAGGTCAGACCGGCCCCGGCGAGGCGCCCGTGCACCGTGGCTCCCCGGGCGGCGGCGAACTCGGCGCGTTCGAGCACCATGATCCCCGAGCCCTCGCCCAGCACGAACCCGTCGCGGTCGACGTCGAAGGGCCGGGACGCGCGCTCCGGGTCGTCGTTGCGCTGGCTCAGCGTCCGGGCCTGCACGAACCCGGCGACGGTGATGCCCGTGATGCAGGCCTCCGCACCACCGGCCATCACCACGTCCACGTCACCGCTGCGCAGCAGGCGCAGCGCCCACGCCAGCGCCTCCGCGCCGGACGCGCAGGCCGACACCGGCGCGTGCACCCCGCCGCGGGCCCCGAACTCGATACCGACCCAGGCGGCCGGGCCGTTGGGCATCAGCATCGGGACGGTGAGCGGGGAGACCTTGCGCAGCCCGCTGGTCTCCAGCAGGTCGTCCTGGTCGAGCAGCGTGACCGCACCGCCGATGCCGGTGCCGACCACGACGGCGAGCCGCTCGGGCTCCACGTCCGGTGACCCGGCGTGCGCCCACGCCTCGCGGGCGGCGACCAGGGCCACCTGCTCGCACCGGTCCAACCGGCGGGCCTGCACGCGCGCCAGTACCTCGGTGGGCGCCACGGCCAGCGGCGCAGCGATCTTCACCGGCAGCTGGTGCCGGTCGACCCACTCGTGCTCGTCGTCGTCGATGCGGCGCACACCCGATCGGCCCGCGAGCAGCGCCTCCCACGTGGACGTCACATCCCCGCCGATCGGGGTCGTGGCCCCGAGCCCGGTGACGACGACCTCCACCCCCGCCGCGCCGCTCACTGCTCGTCCGACCGGATCGCGGTGACGGCGCCCGTCACTGGTTCTTCGCGATGTAGTCCACCGCGTCGCCGACCGTCTTCAGCTCGGCCAGTCGGTCGTCCGGGATCTTGACGCCGAACTTGTCCTCCGCCTGCACGGCGATCTCGACCATCGACAGCGAGTCGATGTCGAGATCGTCCACGAAGGACTTCTCGGTGCTCACCTCGGCGGTGTCGATGCCGGCGACCTCCTCGACGATCTCGGCGAGCCCGCTGAGGATCTCGGTGTTGTCAGCCACGGTGGTTCTCCTTCTTCTTCCGGTGGGTCTGGTGGGGGCCGGTGGGGGACCGGCGTCCGCTAGGGACAGACGACGACCTGGCCGGCGTAGGACAGGCCCGCGCCGAAGCCTACGAGGAGCACGGTGTCCCCGGAACGCAGCCGCCCGTCGGCCCGCATGTGGTCCAGGGCCAGCGGGATCGACGCCGACGACGTGTTGCCGGAGTGCACGATGTCGTCGGCCACCCGCATGTCGTCGCGGGCCCCCTTCGCCCGGAGCCGCTTGGCCACCGCCTCGATGATGCGCAGGTTGGCCTGGTGGGGCACGAACACGTCGATGTCGGCGGGGGTGAGGCCAGCCAGCTCGATCGCCCGCAGCGCGATGGGGGCGATCTTGGTGGTGGCCCAGCGGAACACCGCCTGACCCTCCTGGTGCAGCGCGTTGTTCTCGGGGAGGATCCGGATGGCGTCGGCCATGTCGCCCGCGCTGCCCCACGCCACCGGGCCGACGCCGACCGACGCCTCGTCGGGCGCCGCGCCGATCACGGCGGCCCCCGCGCCGTCGGCGAAGATGATCGCCGTCGAGCGATCGGTCCAGTCCAGCCAGTCGGACAGCTTCTCGGCGCCGATGACCAGCACGTTCCTCGCGCTCCCGCCGCGGACCAGATCGGCGGCAGCGCCGACACCGAAGCAGAAACCGGCGCACGCGGCGTTCAGGTCGAAGGCACCGGGCGCGGGGATGCCCATCCGATCCGCGGTCTGCGCGGCCGCGTTGGGGATCGCGGTGGGCATCGTGCACGTCGCGACGATGACGGTGTCGATCTCGTCGGGCTCCAGGCCCGCGTCCTTGACCGCCCGGGACCCCGCGTCGCCGGCCATGTGGACCAGCAGCGTTCCCTCCTCGGCGATGCGGCGGCTCTGGATGCCCACGCGCTCGCGGATCCACTGGTCGTTCGTGTCGATCCGCTCGGTGAGGTCGTCGTTGGTGACGACGTTGTCGGGCTGGACGCTGCCGAGACCGAGGATCCGGGCGCCGGCGACGGTGGGGGCGAGTCGGAGCTGTGTCACGTGTCTGCCCCCGCGTGTTCGGTGATGAGGTCGGCGGCCGCGTCGAGGTCGTCCGGGCTGCGCAGGGCCAGCGTGGCGGTGCCCCTGAGGTCGCGCTTCACCAGGCCCACGAGCGTCCCGGCCGGAGGCAGCTCGATCACCGCGGTGACTCCCAGCTCTCGCAGTGCCGCCATGCAGGAGTCCCAGCGCACGGGTCGCGTCACCTGGGCGACCAGCCGGCGCAGCGCCTCGGCTCCGTCGCTGACGACCACACCGTCCGCGTTGGAGAGCAACGGACGGACGGGATCACCCGGGGTGAGAGCTGCGGCGTGCTCCCGCAGGGCCTCCTCGGCGGGGGCCATGAAGCGGGTGTGGAACGCGCCGGCGACCGGTAACGCGATGACCCGGGCACGCTCGGGCGGGTGCTCGGCCAGGCGTGCGAGGGCAGCCACCGGACCCGCGGCGACGACCTGCCCCGCACCGTTGCGGTTGGCCGCATCCAGCCCGAGCTCGTCCAGACTCGCCAGCACCTCGTCGGACTTCCCGCCCAGGACCGCACTCATGCCTGTGGGTTCGCGCGCGCACGCCTGCGCCATCGCGCGGCCGCGCACGGCGGCCAGCGCCACCGCGGCGTCGGGGGACAGGACCTCGGCCATGGCGGCGGCAGCCAGCTCTCCGACGGAGTGGCCCGCGGCGGGAGCGGTGGCCGGTAGCCCGCTACGGGCCGCCAGCCGGGCCGCGGCGAGCAGGGCCGCGGCGACGACGAGCGGCTGCGTCACCGCGGTGTCCTTGATCTCGTCCGCATCCGCGTCCGTGCCCAGCCGGTGCAGGTCGAGGCCAATGGCGTCCGACCATGCGGCGAGGGTCTCCTCGGCGCCCGAACCGTCGAGCCACGGCGCGAGCATGCCGGGTGTCTGCGACCCCTGACCGGGCGCGAGCAGAGCGATCACGACCACAGACAACACCGCGCGGCGGACCCAGGGCATACCGGGGCCGCACGAACTCGCCGCCCGCTCTTTGGAGGTTTCCTCCACCACTCCGCGGCCCAGTGGCCCGACGTCCTGGTCACGTCCGGCCGTGGTTGTAGGATCTCCGCAGGTCAGGGCCGTGGTTCCGGGCCGTGGAAGGCGCGGAGGCGGGCGGCGACGACGGCGGTGCGCAGCACCAGCGCGTCCCGGGGATCGTTCGGTCGGTGTCCCGTGAGGTCGCTCACTCGGCGCAGCCGGTACCGCACCGTGTTCGGGTGCACGAACAGCGTCCGAGCGCACGCCTCCAGCGCGCCGCCCCCCTCCAGATACGTGGCCAGGGTGTGCAGCAGCTCACCGCCCGCCGCCTCGACGGGGGCGACGATCGCCTCCACGAGCCTGCGGTGGGCGGCCGCGTCGCCGGCGAGCGCGCGCTCGGGCAGGAGGTCGTCGGCGGCGACCGGGCGGGGCGCGTCGGGCCGCCCCGGCGCGGCCCGCAGGCCGGACAGGGCGTCGCGGGCGCTGACGTGGGCGCCGGCGAGGTCGGCGGCCACGGGCCCGACGACGACCGGACCGGGCCCGAACCCAACGACGAGGCTGTCGATGTCCCCCGTGCGGTCGCCGGGCCGCTCCGGCTCCGAGACCAGCAGCACCTGCCGGCTGCCCTGTACGCCGACGAGCACCGAGCGGCCGGCCCGGGTCGCCAGCCGGCGCAGCTCACCGAGCAGCTCACCCGGGACGTCGGGGGCCGGGCTGCCGGCCACCACCCGCACCGCGGCGGCCGGGTCCCAGCCCAGGGCGGCCGCCCGGGAGACCAGTGCGTCATCCGCGCCCCCATCGACGTTCGGGCCGCGCACGACCGCATCGACGACGAGGGCCTCGAGGCGCGCGTCCCAGGCACCCCGGGTCTCGGCCGCGCCGGCGTAGACGGTCGCCGCGGCGAAGGCGATCTCGCGGCCGAACCGGAGGACGCCCTCGACCAGGGCGTGCCGCTCGTCCTCGTCGGCGGCGAGCGGGGGCAGGTGCCGCTCGAAGACCTCCGTCGCGATGCGCACGAGGTCGACGGTCTGGCGCAGGCTCAGCCTCCTGGCCAGGTCCCGCGGTGCGATGCGGAACGCCTCGGCGGTGAGCCGGATCGTCTGGCCGCGCTCACCGAGCCAGGCGACGAAGTTGGCGACACCGGTCTGGGTGACGAGCAGCACCCCGGCCCGCTGATCGGCGGGCAGCCGCGCGAACCACGGCTGGTGCTGCTCCATGGCGGCCAGGCACGACGCGGCGAGGTCGCCCGCGGCCAGCTCGAGGCGGCGGCGCGTTGCGGGGGAGACGCCGACCGGAGCGGATCGCGCGTCGGCCGCCGGGCTCGCCTCCGTCGCCGTCACGTCCGGCAGCATGGCACGGGAACGACCGTGTGGTACCCCGGCGACCCTCGGGGCGTGCGCATCGGGCACCTCGGCGACACGAGTACCCACGACCCGGCAGCCGAGGCCACGGGACGGAACTGTGCGAGCGCCGAGCTCGCCGCGGAGGCGAGGGGCGGAGGTGGCTCAGCCGAGCGGCGAGACCTTCGTGGCCTGCGGTCCCTTCTGGCCCTGCTCGATGTCGAACGACACGCGCTGACCTTCGTCGAGGCTCTTGTAGCCGTTCGACTGGATTGCGGAGTAGTGCACGAACACGTCCGCGCCACCACCGTCGGGAGCGAGGAAGCCGTAGCCCTTCTCGCTGTTGAACCACTTGACGGTGCCCTCTGCCATTCTTGCTCTCCTCGTACCTGTGCCGAGGCACTGGCCCCCGGCATCGCGCCGCCTGGTCGGCGACGGGCGGAGCGTATCGTGTTCGGGCCGCCGTGCCGAGAGTCAATCGACCTGCATGTTCTCCGCCGCCGCGCGGTCAGGCGACGCCGGGGTCGCTGGTCTGCGGACCGGCGGCCTGCGGGTCGTCGATGCGGTACTTCGCCGCGGCCTCGGCCACCGTCGCACGGTCGAACTCCCCGCCGGCGGCCAGGGTCTCCAGCGCCGCGACAGTGATCGACTCGGCGTCCACGTTGAAGTGCCGACGGGTCGCCGGGCGGGTGTCCGACAGGCCGAAGCCGTCGGCGCCCAGCGTGGTGAACGGGGCCGGCACCCACTGGCGGATCAGGTCGGGGACGGCCCGCATCCAGTCCGACACGGCGACGACCCGAGCGCCGCCGTCGCCGAGCTTGCGCGTCAGGTACGGCACGCTCGGCTCCTCGTCGGGATGAACGAGGTTGTGCTGCTCGGCATCGACGCCGTCACGACGCAGTTCGCCCCACGACGTGACCGACCAGACCTCCGCCCCGACGCCCCACTGCTCGGCCAGCATGTCGCGGGCCTGCAGCGCCCACGGCACCGCAACGCCCGAGGCCAGCAGCCGGACCTGCGGCCCGTCCTCGAGTGGACTGGCGGCGTAGCGGTAGAGGCCGCGGAGCAGTCCCTCCACGTCGAGGTCCTCGGGTTCCTTGGGCTGCACGTACGGCTCGTTGTAGACCGTCAGGTAGTACATGACGTTCTCGCCGCCGAGGACCTCGCTGTCGTCGGGCGAGCCCTCCCCGTACATGCGCCGCAGACCGTCCTTGACGATGTGGGCCACCTCGAAGGAGAAGGCCGGGTCGTAGGCGAGGACGGCCGGGTTGCTCGCGGCGAGCAGCAGCGAGTGCCCGTCGTTGTGCTGCAGCCCCTCGCCGGTCAGGGTGGTGCGTCCGGCGGTGGCTCCGATGAGGAACCCCCGGGCCATCTGGTCGGCTGCGGCCCAGAGCGAGTCGCCGGTGCGCTGGAAGCCGAACATCGAGTAGAAGACGTACACCGGGATCATCGGCTCGCCGTGCGTCGCGTACGACGTGCCCGCCGCGGTGAACGAGCCCACCGACCCGGCCTCGTTGATGCCCTCGTGGAGCAGCTGGCCCTGCTCGGACTCGCGGTAGGCGAGCATCAGCGAGGCGTCGACCGAGGTGTACTGCTGCCCGTTCGGGTTGTAGATCTTCTGCGTCGGGAACATCGAGTCCATCCCGAACGTCCGCGCCTCGTCGGGGATGATCGGCACGAAGCGGGCACCGATCTCGGGGTCCTTGACGAGCTCGCGGAGCAGCCGGACGAACGCCATCGTCGTGGCCACCTCCTGCTTGCCCGAGCCCTTGCGCACGAGGTCGTAGGACTTGTCGCCGGGCAGCACCAGCGGCTTGGCCCGGACCCTGCGCTCGGGCACCGCACCGCCGAGCGCGCTCCGCCGCTCGCGCATGTACTGGATCTCCGGCGCGTCCTTGCCCGGGTGGTAGTACGGCGGCAGGTAGGGGTCGCGCTCGAGCTCGGCGTCGGAGATCGGGATGCGCTGGGAGTCGCGGAACTCCTTGAGGTCGTCGAGGGAGAGCTTCTTCATCTGGTGGGTGGCGTTGCGGGCGGCGAAGTGCGAGCCGAGGCCGTAACCCTTGATCGTCTTGGCCAGGATGACGGTCGGCTGCCCGTCGTGCTCGGTCGCGGCGGCGTAGGCCGCGTAGACCTTGCGGTAGTCGTGCCCGCCGCGCTTGAGGTTCCAGATGTCGGTGTCGGAGAGCGGCGTGACCAGCTCCTTGGTGCGCGGGTCGCGCCCGAAGAAGTGCTCGCGGACGAACGCGCCGTCGTTGGCCTTGTAGGTCTGGTAGTCGCCGTCGGGCGTGGTGTTCATCAGGTTGATCAGTGCACCGTCGCGGTCGGCGTGCAGCAGGGCGTCCCACTCCCGACCCCAGATGACCTTGATCACGTTCCAGCCGGCACCCCGGAAGAACGACTCCAGCTCCTGGATGATCTTGCCGTTGCCCCGGACCGGCCCGTCCAGGCGCTGCAGGTTGCAGTTGATGACGAACGTGAGGTTGTCCAGGCCCTCGGTGGCCGCGATGTGGATGAGGCCACGCGACTCCGGCTCGTCCATCTCGCCGTCACCGAGGAAGGCCCAGGTGTGCTGCTGGTCGGTGTCGGAGAAGCCGCGGTCGCCCAGGTAGCGGTCGAAGCGCGCCTGCATGATCGCGTTCATCGGGCCGAGCCCCATCGAGACGGTGGGGAACTCCCAGAAGTCCGGCATCAGCCGGGGGTGCGGGTAGGAGGGCAGGCCGTGCCCCGGGCCACCGTGCGAGAGCTCCTGGCGGAAGCCGTCGAGCCGGTCCTCGCTCAGCCTCCCCTCCAGGTACGCCCGCGCGTAGACGCCGGGCGAGGCGTGGCCCTGGATGTAGACGTGGTCGCCGCCGCCGGGGTGGTCCTTGCCGCGGAAGAAGTGGTTGAAGCCGACCTCGTACAGCGAGGCCGAGGATGCGTAGGACGAGATGTGGCCGCCCACGCCGATCCCTGGCCGCTGCGCGCGGTGGACGGTCATCGCGGCGTTCCACCGGACCCAGCGGCGGTACGAGCGCTCGGCCTCCTCGTCGCCGGGGAACCAGGGCTCGCGGTCCGTGGGGATCGTGTTGACGTAGTCGGTGCTGGTCAGCGAGGGGACGCCGACGTGGCGCTCCCGGGCGCGCTGCAGCATCCGCAGCATCAGGTAGCGCGCGCGTTGCTGGCCCGCGGCGTCGAGCACCGCGTCGAAGGAGTCCAGCCACTCGTCGGTCTCCTCGGGGTCGATGTCCGGCAGGTGAGCGGCGAGACCGTCACGGATGACGTGCACGCGCTTCGGCCCCGCAGCGGTCGGCGGGGCGCTGCCGTCGGTGGTCTGGCCGGTCAAGGGATCTCCCTGGGTGCATCGAGCTGACTGGACGTCACGGTCATCCCCTATCGTGCCCCCCGACGCGCGATCTCGTAACGAGTGGTTGCGCGCCGGTCAGTGCACGTGTTCGGATTCCGCATCCGAACACACCCGGTGCCCCTTCGCGGGGGCGCGCGAAGGACGAGACAGGACTGTGGACACGAAGAGATGAGGGGCACACGCGTGGTCGCCGCGGAAGATGCCGGACGATCGTCCGACATCGCGGGCAAGCTCGGCGTCGAGCCGGGCATGGTCGTCCAGGAACTCGGTTGGGACTCCGATGTCGACGAGGTCGTGCGCGACGCCGTCGAGGAGAGAGCCGGGGACGAACTGCTCGACGAGGACGCCGACGAGGTGGTCGACCTCATCGTGATGTGGTGGCGCGAGGGCGACGGTGATCTCGTCGATGCGCTGGTCGACGCCATCGGTCCGCTCGCGGACAACGGGGTGATCTGGGTCCTGACGCCGAAGACCGGACGGTCCGGGCACGTCGAGCCCAGCGAGATCGCGGAGGCCGCCCCCACAGCCGGGCTCTCGCAGACGTCCAACGCCACCGTGAGCGAGGGCTGGGCCGGTTCGCGGCTGGTGGCGCCGAAGGCGGCGAAGTCCCGGCGCTGAGCGGGCACCATCAGCGGGCACTACCACTGGCGGCGCAGCCGCGCGGCGAGCGGACGCCCGTCCGGGTCGTAGACCAGCCGGTAGGCGGGCACCGCCCACAACCGGGTCAGCCAGGGCAGCTTCTCGGGCGTGTGCCGGCGCAGGCGTCCTGCGGGGCGCGGCCCGACCCGACCGCCGCGGTGCCACGCGTGCAGCGCCTCGGCCGCGGCGTTGACCGTGTCCACGAACGCGTCGGGATCGAGGATCGCCTGGTCGTCGCTCCCGTCCTCGGCGAGATCCAGGTGCTCGCGCACCAGCGTCAGCCGCAGGTCGCGGGCGAACCGCCGCGCTCCGTCGCCCACGCCACCGGGGTCGAGCGGCTCCCGGTCGTCCCGGGTCGCGTCGAGCACCGCGCAGGACAGCTCGGCGTCGTGCGTCCACGAGCGGCGGTTGAGGTTCGCGCTGCCCACGCAGGCCCAGGCGTCGTCGATGACGCGACACCTTCGCGTGCACGTACACCGGTGTCCGACTCGTGGTTCTCCAGGTCGAACACGTGCACCCGGTCCGGTGCCGCGCGCCGGCACACCTGGAGCGCCTCCATCCGCCCCACCTTGTTGGGCGGCAGGGCGAGCCGGCCGTCGACGTCGGAATACCGGGGGACGACCACGACGAGCTGCAGGTGCGGGTTGGCGCTCAGCGCCTCGGCGAGCAACCGGGCGATGTGCGGGGACCACATGTACTGGTCCTCGAGGTAGATCAGCCGCCGCGCGCGGCGCAGTGCCTTGGCGTACCCGCGCGCCACCGACCGCTCGCCGTCGGGGGCGTAGGGCGTGCGCGGTCGGATCGCGGGGTAGGTGCGCAGCACCTGGACCGCGCACGGACCGGCCGGCTCCGGATCGGGTGGCCGGGGCGGCAACGGATCGGCGGTGAGGTCGGCGCCCCGCAACCGGTCCTTGAGGTAGGAGAGGGGATTGTCGGTGTCGAGCGAGCGGGGGTCCTCCCAGCGCTCCCGGAAGACCGCGTCGAGCACGCCGACCACCGGACCGCGCAGCTCCAGCTGCACGTCGTGCCACGGCGGCGTGTCGCCGTACTCGCTCGCCATCGGCGCACCCTGCGGGTCGCCCCCGTGCCCGGCGTCGTCGCGGCGGGAGTGGCACAGGTCGATGCCGCCGGCGAAGGCGACGTCGTGGGAGTCCCGGCCGGGACGACGCAGCACCACGAGCTTCTGGTGGTGCGATCCCGCCCGGCGCACCCGCTGGTCGAGCAGCACCTCTCCGCCCGCCGCGCTCACCTCGTCGCCGAGCTGGCGGTTCTCCTGCTCGCTGTAGGAGAGCGAGTCGGAGTGCGAGCGCCACATCAGGCCCTTCACGACCACGCCGCGCCGGGCGGCGTCGCTGAAGAGCTCCCCGACCGTCGGTCCCTCGGGGCAGAGCCGCTCGTCGGCGTCACCGCGCCAGTCGGTGAAGTACAGGTGGTCGCCCTCCTCGAGCATCCGGACCTCGTCGACGAGCCGGGCGAAGTAGGCCGCACCGTGGATCAGCGGGCGCACCGCGTTGCCCTCGCTCCAGCCGGTCAGCACCGTCGCGGGGTTGCCGCGCTCCTCGGTGGTCAGGAACCAGTCCTCGGTGCGCACCGGCCCTCCCGCTGTCCGACGTCGGCGGCTACGTGGGAGGACACTCTGTCACCACCGGCTGGTCGGCGCCCACCGCGCGGGGCCGCGGCCGACCCGACACGCGTTAGGCTCCCCGGCGTCGCCCGTTCCGGCGGCTACCCCCGCACGTCAGGAGACCGACGCACATGGCCCCCGAGGTGGGATCCGAAGCCCCCGACTTCACGTTGAAGGACCAGAACAACCAGGAGGTGACGCTGTCGTCGTACCGCGGACAGCGCAACGTCCTGGTGGTCTTCTACCCGTTCGCGTTCTCCGGGATCTGCACCGGTGAGCTGTGCGCGGTCCGTGACGACCTGTCGAGCTTCCAGAACCACGACGTGCAGATCCTGGCCGTCTCGGTGGACCACCCGTTCACGCTCAAGGCCTGGTCCGACGCACAACGCTACGAGTTCCCGCTGCTGGCCGACTTCTGGCCGCACGGCCGGGTCGCGCAGGCCTACGGGGTGTTCAACGACGGCGCGGGATTCGCACTGCGCGGCACCTTCCTCGTGGATCGGGAGGGGGTCGTGCGGTTCGCCGAGGTCAACGGGCCGGGCGAGGCCCGCCAGCAGGAGGGTTGGAAGAAGGCGGTGGCGGCGCTTGTAGGACAGCGCTGCAGGGCGCGTAGCTCAGCGGGAGAGCACTCGGCTTACACCCGAGCGGTCGCAGGTTCGAACCCTGCCGCGCCCACCAGGTTGAGCAGCGGCTGTTCCACGTCCATCGGATCACATCGGCAGCGGGCCTGGCGTGAGGGTGAGTGGGAGGCGCTGAGATGCCGGATGTCACCTGGTGGGGGCACGCGACCTGCACGATCGACGATCGCGGCGTTCGCGTCCTCACCGACCCGCTGTTCTGCTCTCGGCTGGGCCACCTGCGTCGTCGGCGGGGGCCGCTGCCCGACGGCCGATCCCGCCGCGCCGATCTGGCTGTCGTGTCACACCTGCACGCCGACCATCTCCACCTCGGCTCGCTTGCCGTCCTGCCGCGGAGCGTGCCGGTGGCGGTCCCGAGCGGCGCGCTACGCGCCGTGCCCGGGCTGCGGCGGCTGCGGGACCGCGAGCTGGTCGAGGTCGCGCCGGGCGACGTCATCCGCGTGGGGGATGTCGCGGTCGAGGTGGTTCCGGCCGAGCATGACGGCCGCCGGTGGCCCTGGTCCCGGCAACGGGCACCTGCCCTCGGGTACGTGGTGAGCGGGGAGGCACGCACCTACTTCGCCGGCGACACCGACAACTCGGCCGTGGTGCGGAAGGCGGTGGGGCGGTGCGACGTCGCCCTCCTGCCGGTCGGCGGCTGGGGCCCCACGCTGGGCTCGGGGCACCTCGATGCGGCGCGCGCGGCCGGCTTCCTGGCCGAGCTCGACGCCCACCACGCCGTTCCCGTGCACTTCGGCACGATGTGGCCCGTCGGCCTCGATGCGGTCCGCCGGGACCGGTTCCACCGCCCCGGGACGGAGTTCGCCGTGCATGCCGCCCGGCGGGGTCTCGCCTGCTCGGTGCGGGAGTTGCAGCCCGGGGAGACGGTGCGGCTCACGCTGCCTGGCCGCGCGCCGCGGTGACGGTCAGTAGGTGCGCCGCAGGCGCATATCGATGGGGCGACCGTCCGGGTCGAGGAAGGACCGGTAGATCGGAGCGGTGATCCAGCTGTGCCGGGCGGGCAACATGCCTTCCTTACCGAGCGGGTGGCTGCGCAGGGCCCCGGCAGGTCGACGTCCGTGGCAGCCGCCGTCGTGCCAGGCATCGAGCTCGGCGGCGCTCTTGCGGACGGTCTCCGCGGCCCGAACGGGGTCGAGCAGGTCATCGTCCTCGTCGAGGTGGAGGTGTTCGCGCATCAGCGTGAGACGCAGTTCACGGGCGAACCGGCGGGCTCCGTCCCCGAGCCCACCGGGATCGGTCGGGGCGCGCAGGTCGCGTTCGGCGTCCAACACCGCGGCGGTCAGCTCGGAGTCGTGCGTCCACGACCTCGTGTTGAAGTTGTCGCTACCGACCGCTGCCCAGACGTCGTCGACGATGCACAGCTTGGAGTGGACGTATACGGGTAGGCCCTCCAGGTTCTCGACATCGAGGACCTGGACCCGGTCTCCGCCCGCTTCCCGCACCATGGCCAGGGCCTCGGCGTGTCCCAACATCGCCGCCTCGATGTAGTACTGGTTCTCGTTGTCCGGCCGCCGCGGCACCACGGCGATCAGACGGAGTCGTGACGAGCGCCGGAGGGCGGCGGCGAAGATGCGCGCGACGTCGAACGACCACAGGTACTGGTCCTCGAGATAGATCAGCTGTTCCGCCCGGCCGAGCGCCTTGGTGTACGCCAGGGCGATGCTGCGTTCCCCCAGCGGGGCGTACGGGTACCGGGGTCGACGGCGTGGGTAGGTCCGCAGCAGCTGGACCGCGCACGTACCGGTGGCCGGGGGGGCCGGTGACGCCGGCGGAAGCGGCGAGGCGGTACGGCGAAGGCCGTGGATCCGGTCCGGAATGACGTGCCACGGCAGCCGGGACGCCGCGGCCGGGTTCTGCCACCGCTCTCGGAAGGTCTCCTCCGCCTCGCCCACCACCGGACCCTGCAGCTCCAGTTGTACGTCGTGGTAAGCGGGGTTGGGTCCGTACACGGGATCGGCTCCCACGCTCTGCCGATCGCCACGATGATCGGCGTCGTCGCGGCTGCCGTGGTCGAGGTCGATCCCACCGAGGAACGCCACGTCGTCCTGGGGACGGCCGGAGTGGCGGACGACGACCATCTTCTGGTGGTGGCAGCCGAACGGGAGCACCCGTTGGTCCAGCAACACCTCACCGCCCGCCCTGCTGACGGCCAGGGCGAGCATCCGGTTCGGACCCACCTGCGAGCCCACCACGCCCGTGTGGGCGTGCCAGAGCAGCCCACGTACCCTCACCCCACGACCTGCCGCCCCGGAGAGGGCGTCGCCGACCGTCGGCCCGCCGTCGGCGAGGAGTTGATCGCCATCCCCCCGCCATCCCACGAACTCGACCGTGTCGCCGTCGCCCGCCGCGGCCAGCACTCTCGCCAAGGCCTCGTAGTACACACGGCCGTGCACCAGCGGGCGGACCCGGTTGCCCTCGGTCCACGCCCTGAGGCGGGTGGCCCCGTTGCCGCGTTCGGACTCCGAGAGGAACCAGTCCGCGACCGAGCCCCCGGGCTGCTCGCACCCGAGGGCCGCTCGCACCAGAGGCAGGAGCTCCTCACCGTTCGGTGCCCCGACCAGGGCCGCACCGCCGGTACTGCGGGCCGGAGAGGACAGATCGATCTTCGGGCGATCTGCGTCGAACACCTGCCGCAACGCGATCACCGCAACACGGTCCTGGTGGCGGTTCGCGAAATCGACGAACACCTGTGGATCGTGCCCCCCGTCGTCCCCGAGGAGCGCCCATCGCACGTTCGGCATCCGGTCCGCGAGGTGTTCGATACCGGCGAGCTTGCGCGCCCTGCTGCCCCCGATGATCCACCGCGGCGCGAAGCTGTGGCCCGTCGTCAGCAGCGTGCCCGACGGATAGCCGTCACGCTTGAGCAGAGTCGTGATCGGCCGAGCCGCCAGGCTCGGTAAGGCGGTCAGGTAGAACACCGGCGCGCTGCCCAGATCAGTCGACAGGGCGCGGACGAGACGGGGCATGGCCAGCATCGAACGACGATCTTGAGGACTGGTCGTGCGCAAGGCCCGAAGCCGCCCCAGCAGACGACGGAGCGACCCCCACCTGAGCACCCCGTCCACGTCGAAGATCACGCCATTGGCATCGCTGCTCGACATCATCAGACTCCAGTCAGTCATCGGTGGTCCAGGGCACTACACGTCTCCCCGCCGGATCTCGAGGACTCGTGTGACGCCTGGCTCGTCGGGGTCGTCCGCGATCTCTCGGCCGTCGAGCCAGGAGCTAATCACGTGGGCGAGCTCACCAGGGTGGCTGAAGTTCATCGCGTGCGCCGCGCCCTCGATCACCGCGATCGTCAGGTGCTGCGGAGCCAGCCGGCCGACCTCCCGTACCCGCCACGGCGGCGGCATGAGCGGGTCGCGGCTGCCGATCACGGCGAGCGTGGGCACCGGGGTCCGCAGGATGCGTTCGAGCGAGGGGAAACGCACCAGCTCGCCGAACAGCTGCAGTGCGTTCACGGGGCCGAAGTGCACGTAGTCGGGCAGTACGACGCGTGCCAAGCGCGGGCTCTCGCGCCGCACATCGCGGGCCAGCTGCACGAGGGCCCGGGCGAGTGGCTGGTTGTGGATCCCACCCGCAGGCGAGGCGAGCACGACGCCGGCCACGCGCTCGGGCGCGCTGTGCGCGACCTCCAGGCACACCGGGCCGCCCATCGAGTTGCCGACCAGGATCGCCCGCTCGAGACCGAGCGCGTCGAGAACCTCGAACAGTGCCCAGGCCAGCGACGGGATCCCCAGGGCATGGCCCCAGCCTGCGCTCTGTCCATAGCCCGGCAGGTCGGGGACCAACGTGGTCGCACGGTGGGCGAGCGCCCTGGCGGTCGGCAGCAGATAGCTGCCCGAGACCGCGAAGCCATGCACGTGCACGAGCGGGATCGAGTCGGGGATCTCGGGACCCGCTCGGACGAAGATCGGACGCCCCTGCACCTCGACCCGGAGCTCCCGCCAGCCCGCCTCGGCCACGTCAGCATCCTCCCGAACGAGGGCTTGCGCCCGCACCGCGACGCGGCCACCGGGCCGCGATGGCCCCCGCGGTCAACCCGTGCAGCAGCACGCTCAGGCTCACAGTCACCACGATCACCTCGGCGACGTAGTCGGCGGCCGCGGTCAGCCCGTGCGCGTGCAGTTCCTCGATGGCGATCAAACCGAACAGGATCGAGGCCAGTCCGCGCGGTCCGATCCAGCCGAGGAACAACACCTCGCGGGTACCGAGACCGGATCGCACCAGGGCCAGCGCCACCGGGACCATCCGGATCAGCGTGAGTGAGAGCACGGCGTAGAGCAGAACGTTCCAGGAGATCCCCCGCGCGACGACGTCCGGGATGAGCGACCCGAAGACGAACCACACCGCCGCGGACACCAGCGTGCCGACGTCGTTGGTCAGCTGCAGCCGCTCGTCGGTGACCTCCTCTCGGCCCACGGTGCCGGCGGCGATGCCCGCGACGAACGCGGCGACGAACCCGTTGCCGCCCAGGGTCGTCGCGATCAGGTAGGTGAGCACCGGCAGGACCAGGACGGCGAGCCGTTCCCCGGCCGCCCTGCTCCACCTCGTCCGCCTCGCGGACACGAGCAGCCGTGCCCCACCGGCTCCGACCACCACGCCCGCGGCGACGCCGACGGCGAGCTCGACCAGCGCGTGGACCAACGGTGCCTCGCCCCCGGCCGAGCCGCCGCTGGCCACGGCTCCGGCCAGGAAGAAGAGCACGAGCGGAGTCGCCAGACCGTCGTTGAGGCCGCTCTCGACGTCGATGATCCGGCGCAGCTGGAGCGGTATGCGCGCGTCCATGATGACGGGCGAGGCCAGCGCCGCGTCGGTGGCTGCCAGCGCCGCCGCGAGCAGCGCGACGACCCAGATGCTCAACCCCGGGAGCAGCACGTAGCCGGTGGCGAATCCGAAGGCGACGGTCAAGGGGAACCCGAGGGCGAGCATCCGCAGCGGCAACCGTCCAGCGCTCCGCAGCCACCGCGCGGAGATCTCGGTCGCATCGGCGAACAAGAGGATCGACAGCGCCAGCTCGACGAGCATCCGCACCGACTCGGAGTCGAGCTCGACCACCACGACGTGGGTGGCGGTGAGGACAGCACCCGTGAGTACCAGGACGATCGGGAGGGTGATGCTGTAGCGGGCCAACCGTCCCGAGACGAGGCCCCACGCCAGTACGACCGCGAGCAGCGCCGCGAAGGTTGCCATGGCTACCCTTCAACTTGGTTGGGAATCCGCGCTCGAGTCCACGCCGGGGAGGCTCTCCGGCCGTAGTCGTCCGCTGTGCCTGCATCGAACAACTCCGGCGACGGTCCCCCGTGCCGCTCGTGGTGCCAACATCCGATTGGGGTGATCGCAGGTTCGTCCTGCCGCGCCCACGGCCTGAACAACGGGAAGACATGAGCGTGCCGAGCTGGCTGGTGATCCACCTGATCGCGGTGTCCGCTCCGCCGGTGTGGCGTGGGTCGTCCAGCTCGTCGTGTACCCCGCCTTCGCCCAGGTCGGACCGGCGGAGTGGGCCG
Organism: uncultured Actinomycetota bacterium; assembly: GCA_963711715.1. Lineage (GTDB taxonomy): Bacteria > Actinomycetota > Actinomycetes > Mycobacteriales > Pseudonocardiaceae > Pseudonocardia. Next base: position 1,324,054 of record CAVQFJ010000009.1, on the reverse strand, counting down.
GCTACCGCGGCGACGCTGCTCGGGTGAGGGGCGACCGGACCGGGCCCGCCGCTTCGTTTGTCGCGCCGGTGCTCACCCGGTCATGCTGGCCCGGTGAGCGTCGGGCCGACCACCGCCGAGGACGAGGAGGGCCGGTCCACCGGCCGGCCGTCCTGGAACCTGCTGGCCGCAGGCCTGGTGTCGGCCTCGGCGATCGCGTTGTTCGGGCTGCAGGAGCGACTGATCGGGTACGCGGTGATCGTCGCCGGTCTCGTCGTCGCCGCGATCGTGGACCGCGCCCTGTTCCGGCACCTGCTCCTGATCGCCGCGGGCCTGGTGGTCATCAGCACGATGTCGCTCGAGGCCGATCTCAGCACGCCCGGGATGGCGCGGTTCGCGGTCACCCTGGCGGCAGCGGTCGCCGTGCCCTACGCCATCTCCCGGTGGTGGTACCGGGAGGACGTCATCCGGTTCCCGATCGGCACCGGGAAGAGGTGGAGCAGGCTCGAGTACGGCTACCTGGCCCTGGTGGTCGTCCTGGGCTATCTCGTCCTGCCGGTCTACTTCCTGGGCTCGGGCGCCTACCGGAACTGGCCGGACATCTCCGGGACCGACGAGATCGTCCGGCTGTTCATCGGCGTGAACGGCGTCGGGCTGTGGGACGAGCTGTTCTTCATCTGCACCGTCTTCGCCCTGCTCCGGCACCACTTCCCGTTCTGGCAGGCGAACGTCCTGCAGTCGGTGATGTTCGTGTCGTTCCTCTGGGAGCTGGGATACCGCGGCTGGGGCCCGTTGCTCACCGTGCCGTTCGCTCTCCTGCAGGGCTACATCTTCGCGCGCACCCGGTCGTTGCCCTACGTGGTCACCGTCCACCTGACGTTCGACCTGATCATCTTCGGCATCCTCGTGCACGCCTACAACCCCGACCTGGCCGACGTCTTCGTGACCGACCCGCGTTGACACCCCACGCGGAACCATCCCTGGCGGAAGGACCCGCATCGATGACCGCACCCGATCCGCGCCGGGCACCGTCGGGCCAGGCCACCCCACTCACGCCGGAGGTGGGCCGCGGGCGAGGTCACCTACGGGGTCGGCATCACCGTGCCCGCAGCGGCGATGGCCCAACTCCTGGCGCACGCCGGCTTCGACTGGCTGATGATCGATCTCGAACACGGCCCGATCTCGCTCGAGACCGCCCACGCGATGATCGCGGCCACTGCGGGTACCGCCGCCGCTCCGCTGGTCCGGATCCCGCAGAACCTGCCCTGGCTGGCCAAGACCGCCGGGCCGCGGTCGCCCGCGCCGAGCGCGCCATCCTCGACAGCGGCGTGGTGCTCGGAGGCAACGCCTTCTCCGGTGCGCAAGCGAGGCAGATGGTCGACCGCGGCTACCAGATCGTCGCGCTCGGCTTCGACTGGTCCCTGGTCCAACGCGGTGCCGCCGCTGTCCTCGACGGCCCGCGCACCTGACCGGACGGCAACGGCTACGGCCCCGACCGCCCGGTCACCCTCAGCCCCGCCCGGTCGCCGCGCGGGCCTCGCCGTCGCGGCGCTCGTCCACCTCGTCGTCCTCGCGCTGCCGTTCGGAGAACGCCAGCCAGACGTAGCAGAGCCCGACCACGAACAGCGCGCCGTTGACGAAGCCCTCGATCTGCAGGGGGGACACGACGAGCCAGTTCGGGGGGACGAAAGGCCCCGGCGATGACGAGGAGGTAGAGGAACGGGTCGAGCGCTTGCAGCGTTCGACCGGCCAACGCCTTCGGGCCGTCGGGAGCGCGCAGGAAACGGATCGACTCGATGAACCCGAGCAGGCCCGCGACGACGAACGCGACCCGCCAGATCACCCCGCCCGCCGTGCCGGCTCCGAGCAGCGCGACCAGGCTCGCAACGCCGGGCAGGAAGAAGTGCAGGGCGATGTGCAGTGTGGAGCGGTGCCGGGCCGGGTCGCTGCGCCACCCGCCGTGCCCGAACTGCATGACGCCGAACCAGATGCCCAGCAGCGTGAAGCTGATGCCGCTCAAGGACTGGTAGAAGGTGGCGGCCGGGTCCATCGCGGTCTCCATCGCGGTTGCGCGTGCGGGACGCGGACGAGCGTAACGTCGTCAGCCCGGTCCCGTGCCCGGTCGCGGGTGCTCGAGGAAGAACCGCACCATCTCCGTCGACGCATCGGGGCCCTGCGGGTCGGTGTAGGAGCCGGCGGGGTCGCCGCCCGACCAGGCGTGCCCCAGGCCGTGCACCAGCCAGGACTCCGCGACGACGGTGCCCTCGGCGTTCTCCGTCGCTGCGGAGCACCGTGCGGGTGCACGGGCGGCGCCCGGGCTCGGCGAGGCGCGCGGTGGTCGGCGTGGCGCGTCCCGGGCCGGCGGCCAGGCGGGCCGCGACGAGGCGTTGGGCGTTGACCGGTGCCACCACCCGGTCGACATCGCCGTGGAAGACGATCAGCGGCACGTCCCCGCCCGGGCCCGGAGTGCCCCCGGTGCGCATCGCCGCGAACGCGGACCCGACGTCCCGGGCGGCGGCGTGGGCGATCCCCGAGTGCACCCCGACCGCGGCGAACAGGTCGGGGTAGGTGGCGGCCAGCACGGCCGCCATCGCGCCGCCGGCCGAGAGCCCGGCCACGAACACGCGGTCGGGGTCGGCACCGTGCTCCGCGACGACCCGCCGGGCGATCCCCGCCAGGATGGCCGGCTCGCCCGCCCCGGCCCGCTGGTCGGCCGGGGAGAACCAGTTCCAGTAGCCGCCGCGGTTCGCGGCCGGGGACTGCTCGGGGTAGGCGACGAGGAAGCCGTGCCGGTCGGCGAGGTCGTTCATGCGGGTGCCCGCGGCACAGTCCGCGGCGTTCTGGGAACCCCCGTGCAGCATCACCACGAGCGGGCGCTGCTCGCCGCTCCGGTCGACCGGCACGTGGAGATCGAAGCGACGGGTGCCGGCCGCTTCACTGTGGGAGAGGTGCAGCGTGTGTCCGGTCGGCGCGGACAGGCGCGGGCTGCCGGCGTCGCGTTCCGCGGGACGCGACGCGCCCGTGGACCGTTCGGCGGAACCGGGGCTCGGGGCGGCCCTCGTCCGGCGTTCCGCGGAACCCGAGTCCGGCGGGGCCTCGGACGCCCCGAGGGTGCGCTGGATGACGGCGACCGCCTCGCCGAGCCGCCCCTGGCGGGTGAGCTGCAGCGCGGTCGCCATCCCGGCCTTCCGGTTCCGGTTCCTGGTCCTGGTCCCGGTCGTGGTCCATGGTGGTCCTACCTTCTTCCTTCTCACTTGGCGTCGTTCCGGCGGCCTCAGCCGGTGCGGGAGGCGAGCGCGGCCTTGACGGCCCGGGACGCGCGGAACGCCCCGAGGACCTCGACGAACGAGATGGTCGCGAGCGCGAGGTCGGGATCGACGTCGTCGGCGATGGTGGCCAGACCCAGGACGCGCAGCTCGATGGTGCGCCCGGCCCCGCGGAGCTGTTCGAGGTCGTGCCGCGTGAGGTGTCGCGTTCCGAGGGTCAGGGTGCGGCGGGCGACCGTGTTCGCCACCGCTCCCGACCGGGCCTCGAGCTGGCGCCGGATGGCTGTGCGGATGAAGTCCGTGCGGTTGGCGAAGAACCCCTCGTCGACGAGCAGGTCGATCTGTCCCAGATCGACGAGCCCCACATTGATGGTGATCTTCTCACTCCGGTCCACCTCAGCCACGCGACCATCCTGTGGCCATCCCACGGGATGGTCAAGGGTTCTGTCGCGAACGCTGATGCGGGCGGGTGGGACCCGGTCGGAGTGTCCAGACGGCGAGCGAGCCCGGCGGTTGCCCGGTACCGTCGTCGATGGTCGTGGATCCCGCGACGTGGCTCCTCCCGAGACCCTGGTTGCGCCATGAGGTGTGACGACGGAGGTTTCGGATGGTCCCGCTCAGCGCTGCGCCCTACACGTGTGCCGACGGGGCGACAGGGAAGCGATTTCGCCGAGCTGTCCCGTGCCGTGCAGCGGAGCGGACTACTGGAGCGGCGGTACGCCTACTACGCGATGACGAGCGGACTCGCGATCGCGGCGTTCGTCGCCACCTGGGTCGTGTTCGTCGCCATCGGCGACTCGTGGTGGCAGCTGCTCACGGCGGTGGTCCTGGCCGTCGTGAGCACGCAGCTGTCGTTCATGGGCCACGACGCGGGGCACAAGCAGATCTTCCGCGGGCGCCGGGCCAACGACGCCGTCGGGTACGTCCACGCCGGACTGGTCGGGCTGAGCTACGGCTGGTGGGTCGGCAAGCACAACCGCCACCACGCCAACCCCAACCACGAGGACGATCCCGACCTCGACATCCCGGTGCTCGCGTTCTCGGTCGACCAGGCGCAGGAGAAGCGGGGGTTCGTGCGCTGGACGGTGGCGAACCAGGCGGTCCTGTTCTTCCCGCTGCTGCTGCTCGAGGGCTTCAGCCTGCATTGGACGAGCGTCGATGCCGCGTGGCGCGGTGACCTCCGGCGCGCGGGCCTGGAGAAGACCCTGCTGATCGCGAACTTCGGTGCCTACCTGGCCGCAGTGTTCCTCGTGCTCTCCCCGCTCCAGGCGATCGCCTTCATCGCGGTGCACAAAGGCCTGTGGGGTCTCTACATGGGGTGCTCGTTCGCCCCGAACCACAAGGGCATGGAGATGCTCGTCGACGGCCACGACCTGGACTTCCTCCGCAAGCAGGTGCTCACCTCCCGCAACGTGCGCGGCGGCCAGCTCGTCGACGTCGCCCTGGGCGGGTTGAACTACCAGATCGAGCACCACCTGTTCCCGAGCGTTCCGCGGCCGAACCTGCGGCACCTGCAGCCGATCGTGCGGGCGTTCTGCGTCGAGCGCGGCATCAGCTACAGCGAGACCGGCCTGCTCAGCTCCTACGGCCACGTGCTGCGGCACCTGCACGCCGTCGGTGCTCCGCTGCGCACCGCATCAACGAAGCGCTAGCGACGGCCGGGGCTCGGCTCAGCCGACGGCCCCGCCGGGGTCGCGGCCGGATGCCGGCTGGCCCGCGCTCTCGCGGCTGCCCGCGCGGGTGCGCAGCGGATCGGGAGCGGACTCCTGCGGGAACCGCCGGAGGAACTCGGCCTCGAGCGCCAGCATCCGTCGGGTGTGGGCCTCGAGCGCCGACTCGCTGCCGCCCAGCAGCGTGTCGTGGCGGGTCTCGTGCAGGTGCATCAGCTCGCGCCGCAGGTCGTCGTCGTCGAGGTCTTGAGGGGCGATACCGTGCGATCGGTCCGTCATGACCGGGAGTGCCCGTCCGTCGGGGGCATCATGCCGCTCGCGTGGTCGGTCTCCGGCGAGCGTCCCGGTCAGGCCGCCGAATGCAGGGCGGAGACGACCGCGTCGACCCGTTCCTGATAGTCCTCGCGTCCCGAGAGGGCCGCAGCGATGCGCAGGTGGCGCAGGGCCTCGCGCGGCCGGCTGCGCCGTTCCAGGGTGCGCCCCAGAGCGAAGCGCGCCTGCACGTCCTCGGGATCGAGCGCGACCGCCCGCTCCAGTGCGATCTGCGCCTTGTCCAGCTGGGCGCACCGGTAGTACGCGCTCCCCATCACCTGCAGGGCGGCCGCATGGCCGTGCAGGGCGTCTCCGAGGGACCGCAGCACGTCCAGCGCGCCCAGCGGGTCGCCGTCGTCGAGGTGCTGCTGCGCCGAAACGATCTGCTCGACCTCACCCACGGCCGTCACCTCCTCGTCGTCGCGTGGTCCGTACACGGTTCCATCGCATCCGAACGCTCGGATGTGACCGGCGGGCCGGTGTGAGGTGTGCCTCGCCGGGCCGGCCGGGCCGAATCGGGATCGAGTCGACAGGGCGACCGGGGGCTCGCAGACTGACGGCGGCCGACTCGTCGTCAGTCCGGGCGGCCCCCGAGCGCAGGGAGGACCCGTGCCCGACAAGCAGTACCCGTGGGCCGGCTCGGCCGACGCACCGCCGCTCGCCTGGTACCTCACCGATCCGGCGCGTGCCGTCGTCGAGTACGGGCTGTTCGTCGCGGCGAGTCCCCTGATGTCGGTGCTGCCCCGCGGCGACGGCCACCCGGTGCTCGTGCTGCCCGGTCTGCTGGCCGCGGACAGCTCCACGCGCGCGCTACGGACCCTGCTCCGCGGCCTCGGCTACTTCGTGCACGGCTGGCGGCTGGGCCGCAACATCGGCCCGACCGCGGAAGCCGTCCGCGGTATGCGGGACCGGCTCGACGAGCTCGGGCAGCGGCACGGCCGCAGCGTGACGCTGCTCGGCTGGAGCCTCGGCGGGATCTTCGCCCGCGATCTCGCCCGCCGCTCGCCGGAGGCGGTGCGGCAGGTGATCACCCTCGGCAGCCCGTTCCGGCTCGCCCGGCACGGCCAGAGCCGGGCGCACCGGGCGTTCGAGCGGTACTCCCACCTGCACGTCGAGCACCGGCAGCTACCGCTGGAGCAGGAGGAGGTCGCAGCGCTGGCCGTGCCTGCGACGTCGATCTACTCCCGCGTGGACGGGATCGTCTCGTGGCGGGCGTGCCTGGACACCCCGTCGGCCACGGCCGAGAACATCGCCGTACTCGGCAGCCACCTCGGCCTGGGGCACCATCCGGCAGTGGCATGGGCCGTGGCCGACCGCCTCGCGCAACCCGACGGGGCGTGGGCGCCGTTCCGGCCCCCGCCACTGCTGAGCTACGCGTTCCCGCGGCCCGACGTACCCGAGGGCGTGGCCGTCGCGGCGTGAGGGCCCGTCGTGGTGCCCCGAGCGCGGCGCCCGGGCAGTATCTGCCGGGTGATCGTGCGACTGGGTGCCGACGGGGTCGTGGTGCAGGACGCCGACGACTGCGGTCGCCTGCACGTGGCGACCGACCTGGACGCCGACGGGGTCCGCACCGTCCTGGCGGCCACCGGCACCGGTGCGCCGATCGACGACGACCACGCGTGGCTCGACCTCGGCGTGCTGCGGTCCCGGGCCCAGCTGGTCGCCTCCGCGCCCGACTGGGCGCAGGACTGGGCCGCGATGACGGCGTTCGCGGCGCGCAAGGGCTGGCTCTCCGAGGACGGCCGATCGGTGCGGGTGCACATCGAGCGGTGACGCCCGCGACGGGCCGTCCGGGCCGCCGTCGGAGAGGATGAGCCCGTGGCGAGCGACGTCGACGGACCCACGGCGGAGGCTGCCGTGTACGTGGCCGCGTCACCCGAACGGGTGTGGGCGCTGGTCAGCGACATCCACCTGATCGCCTCGCTGAGCGCGGAGGTGCAGGACGTGGCGTGGCTCGACGGCGCCATCGAGGCCGCACCCGGAGCCCGGTTCCGCGGGCTCAACCGCCACCGTGCGGTCGGGGAGTGGAGCAGCACGTCGCACGTGGTCGAATGCGTGGCCCCGCGAGTGTTCACCTGGGTCGTCGGGGACCTCGATCTGCCCTCGGCGACCTGGGGCTTCGAGCTCACGGCGGGCGAGGGCGGCACGCAGTTGCGGCAGTGGGTGCGGCTGGGCGCCGGGCCGACGAACCTCGACCGCATGATCGAGGCGATGCCGGAACGGGCGGACCGCATCGTCGCGGGTCGAGTGCAGGAGTTCCGAACCGGCATCGACGCGAACCTGGCTGCACTCACGCAGCTGGCCGAGCAGGACCTCAGCCCGCCGACACGCCGGGGATCGTGACCACCCGGGCCTGCAGCACCCCGTCGACGACGCGGGACTCGAACCGGGGCACCGGCGCCGTGGCCGGGCCGTGCACGACACAGCCGTCGGAGAGCCGGAACTCGCTCGAGTGCCAGGGGCAGACCACGCGCGCGTCGCCGTCGGTCCCGACGACTTCGCCGTCGGACAGCGGTGCGGACAGGTGCGGGCAGCGGTCGGACAGGACAGTGACCGCGGACCCGCGGCGCAGCACGAACGCCGGGACCTCGCCGGCGAGGCGGCGTACCGGCCGGCCGTCGGGCAGCTCCGTGAACGGCCCCATCGGCGCCCAGTCCTCCGGGCCGAGATGCGCGACGTCCTCGGCGTGGTTGGCACCGAGCGCCTGCCGATAGCCCATGTGCCCGCCGAGCATCGCGCCGACACCGGCGATCGCCCCGCCGGCCAGCGACAGCAACCGACCGCTGCCACCGCGCCGGCGCGCGACGAGGGCGCCGGCGTAGCACGCCACGGCCACCCCGTTGGCGGCCGCGTGCACCAGCCCGACGCGTTGCTGGTCCTCGTGGCTCTCCGACCAGTCCGCCCACCCGGAGGCGACCGTCGGCAGCGTCATCGCCAGCCCGCTCGCGATCAACCCGCTGGACGGCCGGCGGTCACCGCCGACGGCGTCGATCAGGGTGGCCGAGACGAACGAGCCGAGGGCGAGCTGCGCGACCCCGGGGTGCAGCGGATGCCCGAGCCACACGCCGTGCAGCAGGTCCTTCACCGTCCGGTTGCCGGACAGGACCTTCTGGACCGCGTTGCGCATCACCGCCGCGGGCGCGTCCAGGGCGCGTGCGCTCTCCAGCCTGCTGATGTCGTCGAAGGGCCGCATGGGTGCGGAGTTGCCGGGTCGGACCGCCCCAAACCCGGCGTCAGTAGCCCGGGTTGCGGAAGCGGACGGTGAGCCACTCGAAGTGACCGGGTCGGGTGCCGCTCGGGGCCCGCACCAGACCGTCCGGACCGGGTTCCGGTGGCCTCGGCGGGGCCTTGAGCTGGGTGTCGAGCCGCGCCAGCGCGTGCCGGTAGAACCGCAGCTGCGTCCAGCGCCCGAAGAAGCGGAACCCCAGTCGCAGCAGGGGGTTGCGGATCGGGGCGCGGCGGGAGAACGCGACGATGCGGAACTCGACCCGGCCCGTGTCGAGCTCCTTGGCGATCTCGTAGGCGAGCTTGCCCTGCTCCAGGTGCCCGCGGAGGGTCTGGTAGGACCAGCCGACCACGCGTTCGGGACCGTTCGGGCCGTCGCGTCGCTCGTCGATCTCGGCGGTGATGCGGACGCCGATGAGGAACCGCAGCACGAGGAACCGGCCCTCGAGCAGCATGTCGCGTCCGACCAGGTCGCCGGGGTGGCGGTAGGCCGCACGCAGGATCCGCGGGTCGCTGAACTCGTAGCTGTTGACGAGGTCGCCCGCGGTCTCGACGAGTCCGCCGGGCTCGGGCTCACCGGGCGCCTCGTGGCCCAGCTCCACGGTCCACTGGTCCTGGTGCCAGCCCTCGGTCACGAGCGGGGGCGCGGCGGCCTCGTCGTAGTTGACCGGGCGGTGCCGGAGATCGGCGACGGCACTCGCGACGTCGTACACCGGGTTCAGCACCCGCTCCGGCCGCGAGGCCCTCGGGCGCCTGCACGGGGAACCGCCGCGGTGGTGATCATGAGTCCTGGGTACCCGACCGATCGTGCTCCTACGCCCTCGGACCCGGCCCGGAAGCCCCGCACACCGGCTCGCCCTCGTGCTGGGCTGGCCGGTCGGCATCGCCCGCGTGACCTGGCGATACGTGTGGCGCACCACGCCCGTCCACCGCACCGAAGCCGACGGCGACGCCGGCGACCTCCCGCCACCGTGCCCGTCCGAGCTCGCCGACGACGAGGTGCAGGGCGTGGCGGACGGCGTGGGTGCGCTGCTGCACCGCTGCTACTGGGTCGTCGTCGACGGCTCCGACGCCGCTCCCGACGCGCTGATCGCCGCGTTCGGCGGGGAGCCCAATCGCGTCACGCCGGCCGACATGGCGGTGTTCGAGAAGACGCACGGACGGCCCGGAGTGCTCGCCGTCGGCGACGAGTTCCTGATCCGGATGCCCGGACCGTGGGACGGGCCGGTCCGGGTGGTCGCCTGCAGTCCCACGTCGTTCCGGCTCGCCACGCTGCGCGGACACCTCGAGGCGGGACAGATCGAATTCCGGGCGCGCCGCGACGACGGCGGGACGCTGCGTTTCGAGATCGAGTCGTGGGCCCGCGCCGGCGACCACCTCTCGCGGCTGCTCTACGACCGGGTGGGGCTGGCCAAGGAGATCCAGCTCAACCTGTGGGTCGAGACCTGCCTCGGGATGGCCCGGCGGGCGGGCGGCCGGCGCCGAGACGGCGTGCACGTGCACACCCGGCAGATCGCCCGTCCGCAGCTGTGACCCGTCCGCAGCCGTGACCCGTCGGCAGCTGTGACCCGGTCGGGTGGGGACCCGGACGGGTGTCGCCCGCTGCCGAGCCGGGTAAGCGACTCCTTCACGCGAGCAGCACGCGAGCAGTACGACGAGCCGGAGGGACCCGCGGCATGGCGCAGCGCGACTACGAAGAGCAGCCCGAGGCCCCCGACCTGGGGGCGTCCGTGCAGCTGGAGAACATCGACACCCTGGCGGGCCCACCCGACGACGCGGACGGCCTGGACGCCGGCTACATCCCGCCCGACCGGCCCTACGGGTTGGACGAGGACGGTGTCACCGGTCGGGAGATGCGCGAGGGCGACACCCTCGATGAGCGGCTCCGACGCGAGCAGGGTGACGAGACGACGGATCCGGATCGCGCCGGGCGGCTGACGATCGCGGGCGAAGGCGCCGGTCTGGAGACCTCGGACGCGATGGACGGCGTCGACGTGGGCATCGACGGCGGCGCCGCCTCGGCCGAGGAGGCCGCGGTCCACGAGATCGACGACACGGGTGGCCCGGTCGACGGTGAGCCGTCGGTCGCGGACGCGCCTGCGCTCGACGATCCGGAGCTGGACCGGGCGCTCGGCGACGACCCGCTCGCCGACGAGGCCCGTGACGAGGCGGCCCTGGACGCGCGCGCGGACCGGTTCCTCGCCGGCGAGGATGCCGCGTCCACGATCGACGCCATTCCCGACTCGGACGGGGCGGCGGCGCCGGCCTCGGGGCGCGCAGACGTCGGCCCGGGCAGTGGAGTCTGAAGCAGGGATCTGAGGACGGTCTCGGCGTCGCCGGTGATCAGCACTAGGCTGCGGGGCGGCAGAGCGGCGACTCCCCGGGGTGAGGTCATGGAACGGTCGGCTGAGGCCTTCTACGCGGCGCGCGAGTTCCTGGTGGCGCACCGCGAGGACTACGACACCGCCTACCGCGACTTCCGCTGGCCGGAGATCGACGAGTTCAACTGGGCCCTCGAGCACTTCGACGCCGTCGCCGCGGACCCCGAGCGCGGCACGGCCCGGGCGTTGTGGATCGTCGAGAGCGACGGGAGCGAGGCGTACTGGACGTTCTCCGAGCTCGCCGCGCGGTCGGACAAGGTGGCGAACTGGCTCCGCGACCAGGGGGTGGCCCGCGGTGACCGGATCATCCTCATGCTCGGCAACCAGGTCGAGCTGTGGGAGACCCTCCTGGCGGCGATGAAGCTCGGCGCCGTCGTCATCCCGGCCACCACCCTGCTCACCGCGGCGGATCTGCGCGACCGGCTCGACCGCGGCGGGGCGAAGCACGTGATCGTCACCGGGGCGGACGCGGCGAAGTTCGACGATGTCGAGGGCGAGTACACGCGGATCGCGGTGCGCGACGTGCCGGCGGGCTGGCTCGACTACGCCGACGCCGACCGGGCGGCCGTCGAGTTCGTGCCGGATGGCGTCACCCGCGGCTCCGACACGCTGTTGCTGTACTTCACCTCGGGCACCACGGCGAAGCCGAAGCTCGTGGAGCACACGCACGCCTCGTACCCGGTCGGGCACCTGTCCACGATGTACTGGATCGGCCTGCAGCCCGGCGACGTGCACCTCAACATCTCCTCACCCGGCTGGGCCAAGCACGCGTGGAGCAACGTCTTCGCGCCGTGGATCGCCGAGTCGTGCGTGCTGGTGATGAACTACGCGAAGTTCGACGCGCCCAGCGTGCTCGGGGTGCTCGACCGCTGCGGGGTGACGAGCTTCTGCGCGCCGCCCACGGTCTGGCGGATGCTGATCCAGGCCGACCTCTCGGGGTTGGCGAACCCGCCCACGAAGGTCGTCGGTGCCGGGGAGCCGCTCAACCCCGAGGTGATCGAGCGGGTCGAGAAGGCGTGGGGGCTGCGGATCCGCGACGGCTTCGGCCAGACCGAGAGCACCGTGCAGATCGGGAACCCGCCGGGTCAGGCGGTGAAGCCGGGATCGATGGGCCGCCCGATCCCCGGCTACCCCATCGAGCTGATCGACCCGGCGACCGGCGAGCGGGCCGACGAGGGCGAGATCTGCATCGACCTGTCGCGCCGCCCGCTCGGGCTGATGGTCGGCTACACCGGCGACGCCGACCGCAACGCCGAGGCGATGTCCGACGGCTACTACCACACCGGCGACGTCGGATCCCGGGACGCGGACGGCTACATCACCTACGTCGGGCGCTCCGACGACGTGTTCAAGGCCTCGGACTACCGGATCAGCCCCTTCGAGCTGGAGAGCGTGCTCATCGAGCACCCGGCGGTCGCCGAGGCCGCCGTCGTGCCGTCCCCCGACCCGGTGCGGCTCGCCGTCCCGAAGGCCTACGTCGTCCTCGCCGGTGGGCACGAGCCGACCGCGGAGACCGCCCGGTCGATCCTCGAGTTCGCGCGCGACAACCTCGCCTCGTACAAGCGGATCCGCCGACTGGAGTTCGGCGAGCTGCCCAAGACCATCTCCGGCAAGATCCGGCGGGTGGAGCTGCGCGGGCGCGAGAGCGAGCTGCACGGGTCCGACCAGGGCGATGTCCCGGCCGACCCGGAGGGTGAGTTCACGCTGTAGGGCCGGCGGGCGGGGCGTAGTGACCCGGCCAGTCCCGGTGCCGGATCCGGGTGATCTCGAGCACCTCGCCGATCGTCGCCCACTCGTCACGGCCGAGGCGGGCGAGTGGGCGGAGCTTGTCGATCGTCGGGAGCCCGCCGCGGTGGGCGTCGCCGTCGAACACGTCCGTCGCGACCGCGGCGTGCACGACCCGGCCGATCACCACGGTGGAGTCGCCCAGCTCGAGCGTCTGGTGCAGCCGGCACTCGAGCGCCACCGGTGACTCGGCCACCCGGGGCGGCGCGACGAGCGCGCTCGGCTCGCGCGTCAGGCCCACCTCCCGGAACTCGCTCACCCCGGCCGGGAAGTCCGTGGCCGTCGCGTTGACCTGCTCGAAGAGCGGCTCGGTCGCCAGGCAGACGACGAACTCGCCGGTCTCGCGCACGTTGCGCAGCGAGTCCTTGGCACCGACGCTGGTGAACTGGATCATCGGTGGGTCCACGCAGGAGACGGTGAAGAACGAGTGCGGGGCGAGGTTCTCCACGCCGGCGGCGGAGCGGGTGGACACCCAGGCGATCGGGCGCGGGACGACCACCGCGGTGAGCAGCCGGTAGAAGGCCCGCGCGCCGAGGTCGCCGGGCACCAGGTCGGTGCGCATCCCCCGATGATCCCCGGTCCGGCCGGCCCCCGCCGCCCGTGCGGCCCGGCGATGACCGGGCCCGTACCGTCGGCGGTCGTGGGATCGCCCGCCCGGGCCGCCGGGTTGCTGCTGGGGGCGGCGGCCGACGCCCTGCTGGGTGACCCCCGGCGCCGGCATCCGGTGGCCGGTTTCGGAGCCGCCGCCGGTGCACTCGAGCGGCGCTGGTACGCCGATCGGCGGGCGGCCGGGGTCGCCCACACCGCCGTGCTGGTCGGTGCGGTGTCCGCCTCTGCTGCGGTCGTCGAGCATGCCGTGCGCGACCGTCCGGTCATCCGTGTGCTCGTGACCGCGGCGGCGACCTGGGCGGTCCTCGGCGGGCGGTCGCTGGCCCGCCACGGCACGGCGCTCGCGCGGGAGCTGGCCGCGGATGATCTCGATGCGGCCCGGGCGCGGTTGCCGAGCCTCTGCGGGCGCGACCCGGCCGCGCTCGACGGGCTCGGCATGGCCAGGGCCGGCACCGAGTCGATGGCCGAGAACACCTCAGACGCCGTCGTCGCGCCGCTGCTGTGGGGGGCGGTCGCCGGCGTGCCCGGCCTGCTCGCCTACCGAGCGGTCAACACGCTCGATGCGATGGTCGGCCACCGCTCGGCCCGCTACCGGCGGTTCGGGTGGGCCGCCGCGCGTCTCGACGATGCGGCGAACCTGCTGGCGGCGCGGGTGACCGCGCTGCTGTTCGCCGGGCTCGCGCCGGCGGTCGGCGGCTCGCCCACGGCGTCACTGGGCGCGTGGCGTCGGGACGCCCAGGCTCATCCGAGCCCCAACGCGGGCCCGGTCGAGGCCGCTGCGGCGGGGGCGCTGGGCGTCGGGCTCGGCGGGCGGACGGTGTACCCGCACGGCGTGGAGGACCGTCCGCGGCTCGGCTCGGGGCCGGCTCCCACGCTGGCCGACCTCGAGCGGGCGGCGCGGTTGTCCCGGCTCGTGGGGTGGGCCGCGGCGGGCCTGGCGGCGGCGGTCGCCGCAGTCGTCACCGCAGGTCCGGCGGCTGCTCGTCCCCGGCCAGCGCCCGCCGCAGTGCCGACCGCTCGCCGGGGCGCCGCTGCAGCAGCTCGAGCCGCACGAAGTAGACGAGCGCGAACAGGGCGATGGCTCCGAAGGTGAGCCATTGCAGGGCGTAGGACAGGTTGGTGAACGGGGCGCCGCCGGTGTTCGGGGCCACCGGGACGGCGACGAGCACGCCCGGTTGACCTGCCGACAGCTGCAGGTAGCCGGGCTCCAGATCGAGGCCGGTGGCCGCGGCGATCGGCCGCGAGTCGGCCGCGTAGAGCTGCCGGAAGCCGTCGGCCTCGACCGCCGCTCGACCCTGCGGATCGGTCTCGTCGACGCGGAGCCGGCCGGTGACGGTCACCGCGCCCGCGGGCGGGGCGGCGAACTCCGGCACCGACGCCCCGCTGCGCGCGGTGACGTAGCCGCGGTCGACGACGACGAGCCGGCCGTCGTCGGTGCGGAACGGGGTGAGGACCTCGAAGGCCGGCGCGCCGTCCACGACCCGGAGCCGGACGACCGCCTCGGCGTCGGGCAGGTAGGCGCCGGATAGGGCCGCTTGCCGCCACTCGACCTCGCGGGTGACCCCCTCGGCGGCCGACGTCAGCTCGGCGAGTGGAACCGGTGCGGTGGCCGCAGAGGCGTCGATGGCCTGCTGCTGGGCGTCGCGCTCGGCCTCGCGCCCGAACTGCCAGGGGGCGAGCAGCGCGTAGCAGGCGACCACGAACGCGACGACCACCGCGACGAGCGCGAGCCACCCCGGACGCAACAGGAACCGCACGGCTCCACGGTAGGCCCTCCGCGGTGGGGGTGGCGCCGCCGTAGCGTGGCCCCCGCACCGATCAGGGCGCTGGGGAGCGGAGGGGTGGCGTGGGGAGCGGAGGTGCACTGCTGGTCGCGGGCACGACCTCCGACGCCGGCAAGAGCGCGCTCGTCGCGGGGATCTGCCGGTGGCTGCACCGGCGCGGGATCACGGTCGCGCCGTTCAAGGCCCAGAACATGTCGAACAACTCCGTGGTGACCACCGATGGCGGCGAGATCGGGCGGGCCCAGGCGATGCAGGCGCACGCGTGCGGGTTGGAGCCGAGCGTCGCGTTCAACCCGGTGCTGCTCAAGCCGGGCAGCGACCGCAGCTCGCAGGTCGTGGTGCTGGGGCGGGCCGACGGCACGGTGAGCGCGCGGTCGTACTACGCGCGGAAGGCGGCGCTGCTCGAGGTGGTCACTGCCACGCTGGCCGGGCTCCGCGAGCGCCACGACGTGGTGGTGTGCGAGGGCGCCGGCTCGCCCGCGGAGATCAACCTGCGGGCGTCGGACATCGCGAACATGGGGCTGGCGCGGGCCGCGGACCTGCCCGTGGTGCTGGTCGGTGACATCGACCGGGGCGGCGTGCTCGCCCACCTCTTCGGCACCGTGGCGGTGCTGGAGCCGGCCGACCAGGCCCGCATCGCGGGATTCGTGATCAACAAGTTCCGCGGCGACCCGTCGCTGCTCGCACCGGGGCTCGACCAGCTCCGCGTGCTGACCGGGCGCCCGACGTTCGGTGTCGTGCCGTGGGCCGACGGGCTGTGGCTCGACGCCGAGGACTCCCTCTCCGCCGTGGCCGACGGGGTGCTGGGCCGCCCCGGCCGCCCGCACGGGTCGCAGTGGCTGCGGGTGGCCGTCGTCCGGCTGCCGCGGATCTCCAACGCCACCGACGCCGACGCGCTGGCTTGTGAGCCGGGCGTCGCCGTCCGGTACGTGACCGAGCCCTCGCGGCTGCTCGACGTCGACCTGGTCGTGCTGCCCGGGTCGAAGTCCACGGTCAGCGATCTGGCCTGGCTGCGCCGCACCGGCCTCGCCGGAGCCGTGGTCGCGCACGCCCGCGCCGGCCGTCCGGTGCTCGGGATCTGCGGCGGCTACCAGATGCTGGGGCGCCGCATCGGTGACCCGCTGGGCGTGGAGGCCGACTCTCCCGGTCAGCGCCTGGTCGACGGGCTGGGCCTGCTGGACCTCGACGTCGAGTTCGCCGTCGACAAGCAGCTCGGCACCCCGACCGGCACCGCCTGGGGCGAGCCGGTGCACGGCTACGAGATCCACCACGGCCGGGTGGTCCGGTCGGGCGACCCGGGGCTCGTCGGGACCGAGGGTTCCGACGCCGGCGCCGTCCTCGGCACGCACTGGCACGGGTTGCTGGAGAACGACCGGTTCCGCCGGGTCCTGCTGCGCCGGGTCGCAGCGCAGGCGGGCCGACGGGGCTTCCGGCCCGCGCCCGGCACCTCGTTCACCGCCGAGCGGGCCCGGCAGCTCGACCTGCTCGGCGACCTCGTCGAGGAGCACCTGGACACCGCGGCCCTCGAGCATGTGATCGGTCACGGAGCGCCCGCGGAGCTGCCGGCGATCACGTCGGGTCTGGCAGGCTCGCCCCGGTGACCACCCCCGTCGCGACTCCCGGGTACCCGTTCACCGCGGTCGTGGGCCATGACGACCTGCGGCTCGCGCTGCTGCTCAACGCGGTGCACCCCGGGGTGGGCGGGGTGCTGGTGCGCGGGGAGAAGGGCACCGCGAAGTCGACGGCCGTCCGCGCGCTCGCGGCGCTCCTGCCCGAGCTGGTGGTGGTGCCGGGATGCCGGTTCGGTTGCGACCCGGCCGATCCCGACCCCGGCTGCCCGGACGGGCCGCACGGCGCCGGTGGACCGGTCGGGGCGCGCGCGGCCCGGCTGGTGGAGCTGCCGGTCGGGGCGACCGAGGACCGGCTCGTCGGGTCGCTGGACCTGGAGCGCGCGCTGGCCGAAGGGGTGCGGGCCTACCAGCCCGGGTTGCTCGCCGACGCCCACCGCGGCGTGCTCTACGTCGACGAGGTCAACCTCCTGCACGACCACCTCGTCGACCTGCTGCTCGACGCGGCCGCGATGGGTCGCGCGCACGTCGAGCGCGACGGCGTGTCGGTGTCGCACGCGTCGCGGTTCCTGCTGGTGGGCACGATGAACCCGGAGGAGGGCGAGCTGCGACCGCAGCTCCTCGACCGGTTCGGCCTCGCGGTCGAGGTGCGGGCCGCGCGGGACGTGGACTCCCGGGTGGAGGTGGTGCGCCGCCGGCTCGCGTTCGAGGACGATCCGCAGGCGTTCGCCGCGCGCTGGGAGCGCGACGAGTCCGACGTCGCGGCGCGCATCGCCGCCGCCCAGTACCGGGTGCGGGCGGTCGGGCTGCCCGACGCCGAGCTGCGGCGGATCGCCGCGGTCTGCGCGGCCTTCGACGTGGACGGCATGCGGGCCGATCTCGTGATCGCCCGTGCCGCCGTGGCGCACGCCGCATGGCGCGGCGCGGCCGCCGTCACGGAGGAGGACGTGCGCGTCGCCGCCCGGCTCGCACTCCCGCACCGCCGCCGCCGCGACCCGTTCGACGAGCCGGGCGTGGACGAGGACGCGCTGGACGATGCCCTGCGCGAGGCCGCGGACCGGGAGCCCCCACCCGACGACCCCGACGGCGGTTCCGGCGGAACCGCGCCCGACGCCGCGGAGGGGGAGACCGCGCAGGCTCCGGCCGACGACGCAGCGTCCCGCCCGCCCGCCGGATCGGACGGGACGGACGGGCCGCTCGCCCGAGGGGACGGCTCCCCCCGTCCGGCCCCGGCCCCCTCGGGCCCCTTCCGCGCGCGGCTGCTGCAGGTGCCGGGGATCGGCGAGGGTGCACCGGGGCGCCGGTCCCGGGCGCGCACCGGCGCCGGCCGCGTCGTCCGCGCGTCGGGCGCCGCGCCGCGCCGGGCGGCCGACGTCCACCTGCCGGCCACCCTCACCGCCGCCGCACCGCACCAGCGCTCGCGCGGCCGCTCCGGCACCGCGCTGCTCCTGCGTCCCGACGACCTGCGGCGGGCCGAGCGCGAGGGGCGCGAGGGCAACCTCGTGCTCTTCGCCGTCGACGCGTCGGGCTCGATGGCCGCGCGGGCCCGGATGGCCGCGGTCGGTGGCGCAGTGCTCTCGCTGCTCCGCGACGCCTACCAGCGCCGCGACAAGGTCGGGTTGATCAGCATCCGCGCCGGCGGCGCCGAGCTCGTCCTGCCGCCGACGTCCAGCGTCCCCGCCGCCCAGGCCCGGCTGGCCGGCCTGCGGACCGGGGGCCGCACCCCGCTCGCCGACGGCCTGCTGAAGGCCCGCCACGTCCTGCGCGTCGAGCGGTTGCGCGACCCCTCCCGCCGCGCCCTGCTCGTGCTGCTCACCGACGGCCGGGCCACCGTCGCCGCCCGGGCCGGTGGCGACCCCGTCCACGACGCCTGCCGGGCGGCCGCGCTGCTGGCCGACGACGGCTTCGCCACGGTGGTGGTGGACTGTGAGAGCGGGCCCGTCCGGCTCGGGCTGGCGGCCCGGATCGCCGCAGCGGCGGGCGGGCCGGTGGTCGGTGTCGGCGAGCTGTCCGCCGACCACGTGGCCGGCGTCGTGCGCGCCGCGCGCGCAGCCTGAGGCCGGCCCCGGATCCGACGGAGCGAGGAGGCGGCGCGATGCCACACGGACGGGTCACCAGCGTGCCGGACGACGGGCTGACCACCCGGCAGCGGCGCAACCGGCCCCTGGTCGTCGTGCACACCGGGGAGATGAAGGGCAAGTCCACGGCCGCCTTCGGGCTGGCGCTGCGCGGCTGGAGCCAGGGCTGGTCGATCGGGGTGTTCCAGTTCGTGAAGTCGGCGAAGTGGAAGGTCGGCGAGGAGCAGGCGTTCCGCGCACTCGGCCGGGTGCACGCCGACACCGGCGAGGGTGGCCCCGTGGAGTGGCACAAGATGGGATCGGGCTGGTCCTGGGTGCGCCAACCGGGCCGGGAGGACGATCATGCGTCCCAGGCCAGGGAGGGCTGGGCCGAGATCCGCCGGCGCCTGCAGGCGCAGGCCCACGACGTGTACGTCCTCGACGAGTTCACCTACCCCCTGCACTGGGGCTGGGTCGACGTCGACGAGGTGGTGGCGGTGCTCGCCACCCGGCCCGGCCACCAGCACGTGATCGTCACCGGCCGGGACGCCGCACCCGAGCTGATCGCGGCGGCCGACCTGGTCATGGAGACCACCAAGATCAAGCATCCGATGGACGCCGGGCAGAAGGGCCAACGCGGCATCGAGTGGTGATCACCGCATCCTCCGCCGCTAGGGTCAGGTCATGGAGTACACGCGACTGGGATCGACCGGACTGCAGGTCTCGCGGGTGTGCCTCGGGATGATGAGCTACGGCTCGACGGCCTGGCGGGACTGGGTGCTCGAGCTCGACGCCGCCGGGCCGCTGGTGCGCTCCGCGGTCGAGGCCGGGGTCACGTTCTTCGACACCGCCGACATGTACTCGCTGGGGGCGAGCGAGGAGGTGACGGGCACCCTGCTGCGCGAGCTCTTCGTCGACCGCGACGACTACGTGCTCGCCACCAAGGTGTTCATGCCGACCCGCGAGGGCGAGCAGCGCGGCCGCAACGACCGCGGGCTGTCGCGCAAGCACATCCTGGCGGGCATCGACGCGTCGCTGCGCCGGTTGGGCACCGACCACGTCGACCTCTACCAGATCCACCGCTGGGACCCGGACACGCCGATCGAGGAGACCATGGAGGCGCTGCACGAGGTGGTGCGCGCCGGCAAGGCCCGCTACCTCGGGGCGTCGAGCATGTACGCCTGGCAGTTCGCGAAGGCCCAGCACACCGCCGACCTCGGCGGGTGGACCCGGTTCGTCTCCATGCAGGACCACTACAACCTGCTCTACCGCGAGGAGGAGCGGGAGATGCACCCGCTGTGCCTGGACCAGGGCGTCGGGGTGATCCCGTGGAGCCCGCTCGCCCGCGGCGTGCTCGCCGGCAACCGCACGCGCGAGGACAAGACCACCACCCGGGCCCGCAGCGACACGTTCGTCGACCGGCTGTACGCGGAACCGGACTTCGCCGTGGTCGACGCCGTGGGGGCCGTCGCCGAGGCCCGTGGCCTGCCGCGGGCCCAGATCGCGCTGGCCTGGATGCTGCACAAGCCCGCGATCACCGCCCCGATCGTCGGGGCCACCAAGCCCGGCCACATCTCCGACGCCGTCGCCGCGGTGGACGTCGAGCTGAGCGAGGACGAGATCGAGGCGCTGGAGAAGCCCTACGTGCCGCACCCCGTGCTCGGTCACTGAGGGGCGGTGACCCCGCGCGCCCTGGTCGTGGCCGCGCCCACCTCGGGCAGCGGGAAGACCACGGTGGCGACCGGGCTGATGGCCGCACTGGCCCGTCGCGGCACCCCCGTGGCCCCGTTCAAGGTCGGGCCGGACTACATCGACCCCGGCTATCACACGCTCGCCGCCGGGCGGCCGGGCCGCAACCTCGACCCGGTGCTCGTCGGTGGCGACCGGATCGCCCCGCTCGCCCGGCACGGGGCGGCGGGCGCGGAGATCGCCGTCATCGAGGGCGTGATGGGCCTGTTCGACGGTCGCCTGGCCGACGGCCACGGCTCCACGGCCCAGGTCGCTGCGCTGCTCGGCGCGCCGGTGGTCCTCGTGGTGGACGTCCGCGGGCAGTCCCGCAGCCTCGCCGCCCTGCTGCACGGGTTCGCCTCGTTCGACGCCGGCGACGGGCAGCGCGCGCGGATCGCCGGGGTGGTGCTCAACCGGGTCGGTAGCGCCCGGCACGAGGCGGTGCTGCGGGCGGCGGCCGACGAGGTGGGGCTGCCGGTGCTGGGTGCGCTGCCTCGGCGCGACGTCCTGGCCGTCCCGTCCCGGCACCTCGGGCTCGTCACGGCGGCCGAGTTCGGGACGGCCGCGACGGCGGCGGTGGACGCGATGGCCGAGCTGGTGGCCGACCACGTCGACCTCGATGCGGTGGCGGCGGTGGCGCGGCCGCTGCCACTCGGGCCCGCGTGGTCGCCGGCCGACGCGGTCCACCCCCGGGGCGGAGCGCCGCGCGTCGCCGTGTTCGGCGGGGCGGCGTTCACCTTCGGCTACGCCGAGCACGTGGAGCTGCTGGCCGCGGCCGGGGCCGAGGTGGTGACCGTGGACCCGCTGCGCGAGGAGTCCCTGCCGCTCGGCTCCGCCGCCCTGGTCCTGCCCGGCGGGTTCCCCGAGGAGCACGTCGGCGCGCTGGGGGACAACGGCCGCTGCGGGCCGCTGTCGCCGCCCTGGCCGCGTCCGGGTCGCCGGTGCACGCGGAGTGCGGGGGGCTGCTCTACCTGTGCGAGTCGCTCGACGGGGCAGCGATGTGCGGCGTGCTCCCGGCCAGCGCGGCGATGACCCGACGGCTCACGCTGGGCTACCGCGATGCCGTCGCGCCCGCGGACTCGGCGCTGTTCCGGGCGGATGAGCGGGTCGCGGGTCACGAGTTCCACCGCTGTGCGGTGACGCCGGCGGCCGGCGCGCGCCCGGCGTGGGCCTGGGTGGGCGGGTCGCCGGAGGGCTTCGTGGCCGGGGCCGTGCACGCCTCGTTCCTGCACACCCACCCGGCCGGTCACCCGCAGGCCGTGGGCCGGTTCGTCGCCGCGGCCGCGGGGTCGGGATGATTCGTCCGCCGCGGTCGTCACCACGATGGCCGACGTCGACGCTCGCGGCACCTGCCGGCCGAGCGCCGGCGTTGCTACCGTCCGGTAGATTCCTCATCGGGGAGGTCGCCGTGCCGGACCGGCTGTCGCCGTTGGACTCGTCGTTCCTGTTCATGGAGGGGCTCACCACCGCCATGCACGTCGGCGGGCTGATGACGTTCGAGCAGACCGAGGGCTTCGACGCCGAGGAGTTCGTGCGGATCATCGGCCGGCGGCTCGCTGCCGTCCCCCGGTACCGGCAGAGGATCCGCGAGGTGCCCGGCCGCGTCGGGCTCCCCGTATGGGTGGACGACCCCCGCTTCGACCTCCACTACCACGTCCGCCGCTCGGCGCTGCCCGCGCCGGGCACCGACGCGCAGCTGCGCGAGCTCTGCGGCCGCCTGCAGGGTCGCCCGCTCGACCGGTCCCGGCCGCTCTGGGAGATCTACCTGGTGGAGGGCCTCGCCGACGGTGGGTTCGCGGTGATCACGAAGACGCACCACGCCATGGTCGACGGCCTCGCGTCGGTGGACATCGGCGCGGTGCTGCTCGACGTGAGCCGCACGCCGCGCGAGTCCCCGCCCGACACCTGGTCGCCGCGGCCCGAGCCGTCGTCGCTCGAGCTGGTCGTCTCCGCGGTGGCCGACCAGCTGCGCCGCCCGCAGGGTGTGGTCGACACCGTCCGGCGCGCCACCGCGGACGCGCGCACCGCCGTCACCACCGCCGTGCAGACCGGGGGCGCGGTGCTCGTCGCGGCCCGCAACGCGACCCGGACGGCGCCGGCGAACCCGCTCAACACCGCGATCGGCCAGCAGCGCCGCTACGCCACGTCGGCCGGTGAGCTCGACGACTACAAGGCCATCCGCAAGGAGCACGGCGGCACCGTGAACGACGTGGTGCTGGCCGTCGTCGCCGGTGGGCTCCGGCGGTGGCTGCTCAACCGCGGAGAGCCGGTGCTGGGCGACACCGTGGTGCGGGCGATGGTGCCGGTGAGCGTGCGTGCCGCCGGGAGCGAAGGGGAGCTCGGCAACCGGGTGTCGGCGTACTTCGTCGACCTGCCCGTGGGCGAACCCGACGCCGTCACGCGCCTGCAGATGATCACGGCAGCCATGCAGGAGCACAAGCAGAGCGGGCAGGCGATCGGTGCCGGTGCGCTCGTCGGCCTGGTCGGGCTGACCCCGCCGACGTTGCACAGCCTGGGCGCGCGCCTGTCCAGCTCGCTGTCGGCGCGGATGTTCAACGTCGTCGTCACGAACGTGCCCGGGCCGCAGTTCCCGCTCTACGCCATGGGCGCCCGGATGCGCGACATGTTCCCGGTGGTACCGCTGGCGAAGGGCCAGACCGTCTCGATCGGCATCACGTCCTACGACGGCGGGGTCTTCTACGGGCTCAACGCCGACCGCGACGCGATGGGAGACGTCGACCTGCTCGCGACGTCGATCACCGAGTCGCTGGTCGGGCTGCGGGAGACGGCGTGACGGAGACCACCGCGCGCGCCCGCAACGGCGACGTCGAGCTGGCCTACGAGCACGTCGGTCCGAACGGTGGCGGCGAACCGCTCCTGCTGATCATGGGCCTGGGCATGCAGATGCACTTCTGGCACGACGACCTGTGCGCCGAGTTCGTGCGCGCCGGCTTCAGCCCCGTCCGCTTCGACAACCGGGACGTCGGCACGTCCACGCACTTCACCCACCGCGGAGCGCCCTCGCTGCCCCAGCTGTTCGTCGCGCCGCAGGCGGTGGCGAGCTACCGGTTGTCGGACATGGCCGCCGACGCCGTCGCCGTGCTCGACGCCGCGGGCTGGGAGTCCGCCCACGTGCTGGGCACGTCGATGGGCGGGATGATCGCGCAGGCCGTGGCGATCGAGCACCCGCACCGAGTACGCACGCTGACCTCGGTGATGTCCACCCCGTCGCCGCGGATCGGCCGGCCGACGCTGGGTGCGATGTCCGCGCTCGCGGCGCGGCCGGCGCGCACCGCCGAGGAGGCGGCGCAGCGGGTGCTCAACACATTCCGGGTGATCGGCTCGCCGGGCTACCCGCTCGACGAGGAGTGGCTGCGGTCCTACGGCCGCCGCGCCTTCGCGCGCGAGCGGGACGCGCGCGGCGGGAACGGCACCGGCTCGCGCCGCCAGCTCGCGGCGATCAACGCCTCCCGGGACCGGACGCCCGGCCTGCGCGGCGTGGCGGTGCCGACGCTGGTGGTGCACGGCCAGGCGGACCCGCTCGTGCGCCCGGTCGGCGGGCGGGTCACCGCCGCGGCCGTGCCCGGCGCGCGGCTGGTGACCTACCCGGGCATGGGGCACAACCTGCCGCGGGAGCTGTGGCCGTTGATCGTGAGCGAGGTCGCGGCGCTGGTGCGGCGCTGACGCCCGACCGCCGAGCCGGCCGGAGCGACCCGCAGACTGGGGGCGTGGAGCGCGGGAGAGTGTCGTTCGTCGGGGCCGGGCCGGGCGCGGCCGACCTGATTACGCTGCGCGGAGCCCGGCGCATCGCCGATGCCGACGTCGTCGTCTGGGCGGCGAGCCTGGTCATGGCGGAGTGCGTCACCGAGCACGCCCGGGCCGACGCCGAGCTCGTCGACTCCTCGACGATCACCCACGAGGACGTGCTCGCGCTCTACCGCCGCGCGGCTGCGGACGGCCTGCGGGTCGCCCGCGTGCACTCCGGCGACCCCTCGCTCTGGGGCGCGGTGCAGGAGCAGTACGACGCGGCCCGGGAGCTGGGGCTCGAGGTCGAGATCGTGCCGGGAGTCTCGGCCTTCGGGGCGGCGGCGGCCGTCGCGGGCCGCGAGCTGACGATCCCCGAGGTGGCCCAGTCGGTGGTGCTGTGCCGGCTCGAGGGCGGCAAGACCCCGATGCCGGAGCGGGAGAAGCTGCGGGAGTTCGCCCGGCACGGCACCACGATGGCGATCTTCCTGTCGGCCGCCCGCACGTCGCGGCTGGTCGAGGAGCTGCGGTCCGGCGGCTACCCCGCCGACACGCCAGTCGTCGTGGCCCACCGCACCAGCTGGCCCGACGAGCTGACGGTGGCCTGCCGGCTCGACGAGGTGGAGGCGGTGTGCAAGGAGCGCAAGCTCTGGCGGCACACGCTGTTCCTGGTCGGTCCGGCCCTCGCCGCGAAGGGCACCCGATCGCACCTCTACCACGCCGGGCACTTCCACACCTTCCGCAAGCCAGACGCCGCCGCGCGCGCGGGAGCTGCGGGCGGCGCGCGCCGCCGGGCGCCCGGCTCCGTGACCCTCACGGTGATCGGGATCGACGGCGGGCCGCTCCCTCCCGGCGCCGCGGACGTGCTGGCCGGGGCCGACGTCGTCGTCGGGGCGCCGCGGCACCTCGCGGCGGCTCCGGTGCCGACCACGGCGCAGCGGATCGAGCTCGGTCCCGTCGAGCCGACGCTCGACCAGCTCGCCGGCCGCCGCGCCGTGCTGCTGGCCAGCGGAGACCCGGGGTTCTTCGGCATCGTCCGGTTGCTGCGCGAGCGCGGCCACGAGCCCGCGGTGCTGCCCGCCCGCTCGGCCGTGCAGCTGCTCGCCGCCCGCATCGGCCGGTCCTGGGACGACGTCGCGGTGGTGAGCGCGCACGGGCGGGCGCTCGGTCCGGCGGTGAACGTCTGCCGCGCCCGCGCGGCGACCGCCGTCCTCACCGGTCCCGGCGCCGGTCCCGCCGAGATCGGGGCGGCCCTGCACGGATGGCCGCGCACGCTCGTCGTGGCCGAGGATCTGGGCGGGCCCGCGGAGCGCCTGACCACCCTGCCGGCCGCCGAGGCCGCCGCCCGCACCTGGCACCCCCTCTCCGTCGTGCTCTGCCTGCGCGATGCGGCCGCGGTCCCGGTGCGCGGCTGGTGCGCGGGGGGCGAGCCGGCCCCGCCGCGCGGCGGGTGGGGGCTGCCCGACGACGCGTTCGGGCACCGCGCCGGGATGGTCACGAAGGCCGAGGTGCGGGCGGTCGCGCTGGCCCGGCTCGCCCCCCGTCCGGGGACGCTGGTGTGGGACGTCGGAGCCGGGTCGGGCTCGGTGGCCGTCGAGTGCGCCCGGCTCGGGTCCGCGGTGCTGGCCGTGGAGCGCCGGGCGGACGACGCGGCGCGGGTCGCGGCCAACGCCGCGGCGCACGGCGTCGAGGTCCGGGTGGTGGTCGGCGAGGCGCCCACCGTGCTGGCCGGGCTGCCGCGACCCGATGCGGTGTTCGTCGGGGGCGGCGGCCCGCCGGCCGTCGCGGCGGCCGTGGACGCCGGCGCGGACCGGATCGTCGTCGCCCTCGCCGCTGTGGACCGGATCGCCCCCACCCGGACGATGCTGCGCTCCGCCGGCCTCGTCGTCGACGGCGTGCAGGTCGCGGCGTCCCGGCTCGCCGAGCTGCCCGACGGGTCGGTGCGGCTCGCCGCCACCAACCCGGTCACGCTGGTGTGGGGGGTGCGGTGATCGCCCTGTTCGCCGTGACCGCGGCCGGGCGCCGGGCCGCCGCCGAGGTCGGGGCGGCGCTCGACGGCGTGCCGCGGGAGCTGGGCGAGCTCGCCGACGTGTGGCCCGAGCTGGACGGCGCTGTCTTCTTCCTGGCCACCGGCGCGACCGTGCGTCTGATCGCCCCGCTGCTCGCCGACAAGCGCACGGATCCCGGCGTCGTCTGCGTGGACGAGGCCCGCCGCTTCGCCGTCGCGCTGGCCGGCGGGCACGGCGGCGGGGGCAACGCGCTCGCCACCCGGGTGGCGGCCGCGCTCGGTGCCCAGCCGGTGATCACCACCGCCTCCGACGCCGCCGGGAGCACCGGCCTCGACGAGCTGGTGGAGCTGCTCCACGCCCGCGTGGACGGCGACCTCGGCACGGCGGGCACGGCGCTGCTCGACGGTGCCGCGCGCGTGGAGAACCCGCTGGGCTTCCCGCTGCCGCCGCTGCCACCCGCGGTGGGGGACGTCCGGCACACCATCGCGATCACCGACCGCACCGGTCCGGCCGGCCGCCACCCGGCTCGTGCCCCCCACGCTGGTGGTCGGGATCGGCAGCGTGCGCGGCGCGCCGGCGTCCGCGGTGGCGGCGGCGCTGCGCCGGCTGGAGACCGAGCACGGCCTCGACCCCCGTGCCGTGCACGCCTACGCCAGCGTCGACCTCAAGGCCGACGAGGCGGGCATCCTCGCCGCGATCGCACCTGCCCCGCTGCGCACCTACCCGGCCGCCGTGCTCGCCGCCGTGGACGTGCCCAACCCGAGCGAGGTGGTCCGCGCCGAGGTCGGCACCCCGAGCGTGGCGGAGGCCGCCGCGCTGCACGGCGCGGCCGAGGTCGGTGGCGGGGCCGTCGAGCTGGCCGTCGAGAAGATCACCGGGGCCGGGGTGACGGTTGCCGCGGCCCGCATCCGGCCCCGCGGGCGGCTCGCGATCGTCGGGCTCGGGCCGGGCGCGGCCGACCTGCGGGTGCCGCGGGCGGACGCGGAGCTGCGGAGGGCGTCGGTCGTCGTGGGGCTCGACCAGTACGTCGACCAGGTCCGGCACCTCCTGCGCCCGGGTACCGCGGTCCACGCCAGCGGGCTCGGCGACGAGGAGCGGAGGGCGGCCGACGCGGTGGGCCTGGCGGCCGAGGGGTACGCGGTGGCCCTGCTCGGCTCCGGCGACGCCGGCGTGTACGCGATGGCGAGCCCGGCGCTGCAGCAGGCCGGGGCGGAGATCGACGTCGTCGGGGTTCCGGGGGTGACGGCGGCCCTGGCTGCCGCGTCGCTGCTCGGGGCGCCACTGGGCCACGACCACGTCCTGATCTCGCTGTCGGACCTGCACACCCCGTGGCCCGTGATCACCGGCCGGGTGGCCGCCGCCGCCGGAGCCGACCTCGTCACGTGCTTCTACAACCCGCGCAGCCGCGAGCGCCACTGGCAGCTCGCGGCGGCCCTCGACGCGTTCCGGGCGCATCGGCCGCCGGCCACGCCGGTGGGCGCCGTCCGCCAGGCCGGCCGGCCGGGGCAGCGGGTGTGGACGGCGCCGCTGGACGCGTTCGACCCCGAGGAGGTCGACATGCTGACCACGGTGGTGGTGGGCTCGAGCGCGACCCGGATGGTGGCCGGGCGGATGGTGACCCCGCGCGGGTACCGCTGGAGCTGAAGGTCGCGAGCGGGCCGGCTGCGCGGCCGCCGGGTTATGCTCGCGCCGATCGGCAGCGTGGGAACCCGGCGCGAATCCGGGACGGTCCCGCCACTGTGACCTCGATGTCGGGGGAGTCAGACCCTGCGCCGCCGACTGACCACTGTCCCCATCCGGGCGAGGACACCCGGGGAGGAGTGCCCGGCGTGCGGACGAGCGTGCATCCCGTCGAGGTCGAGTCGTACGCGATCCTCCGGAGCCGCCTCGACGTCTCCGACCTCCCACCGCTGACCCGCGCGGTCGTCGAGCGCGTCGTGCACACCAGCGCCGACCCGAGCTGGGCCGGTGACCTCGTCTGCGACGAGGACGCCCTGCGGGCGGCCCGTGCGGCGCTGCGGGCCGGGGCACCGCTGGTCACCGACGTGCGGATGGTCGCGGTGGGCGTCACGACCAGGCCCTCCACCGTCGCCCTCGACCTGGCGCCCGGCCCGCCTCTGCCGGGCCTGACCCGCTCGGCCACCGGCATCCGGGCGGCCGTGGCGTCGCATCCGCAGGGCGCCGTGTGGGCGATCGGCAACGCCCCGACCGCGCTGGCCGAGCTGCTCCGCTGCGCCGCCGCCGGGATGGTCGAGACGCCGCTGGTCGTGGGGCTGCCCGTCGGGTTCGTCGGCGCCGTGGCCGCGAAGGCGGCATTGCGGGCGACCGAGCTGCCGGCCGTGTCGAACCGCTCCGAACGGGGTGGTGCGGCGGTCACCGCGGCCGTCGTCAACGCCCTGCTCTACTCCGAGGAGATCGCATGACCCCCCTGCTGCTCGTCGGCCACGGCACGGTCGACGCGGAGGGGGTGGCGGAGTTCGTCGGGTTCACCGACCGGCTCCGACGCGTGCTCGCCGTCGAGGGAGTGGACGTCGACGGCGGGTTCATCGAGCTCGCCCAGCCGACCGTGCACGAGGCGTGGACCGCGTTGACCGGCCGCGGCCACACCCGGTTGGCGGCCGTGCCGCTGGTGCTCGTCGCGGCGGGCCACGCCAAGGGGGACATCCCGGCCGCGCTGGAGCGCGAGGTGCGCCGGGACCCGACCACCGGGTACGTGTTCGGCCGCCCCCTGGGCCCGCACCCCGTGCTGCAGGAGATCCTCGTCGACCGGGTCGGCGCGGCGCTCGAGGGTGTGCCGGGCGACGACACCACCGTCCTGCTCGTCGGCCGCGGGTCGACCGACCCGGACGCCAACTCCGAGGTGTGCAAGGTCGCGCGGCTGCTGCAGGAGGGCCGACCGTACGAGGTCGAGCCCGCGTTCGTCTCCCTCGCCCGCCCCGACGTCGCGACCGGCCTGAGCCGCTGCCGGGCGCTCGGTGCGCGCCGCGTCGTGGTCGCGCCGTACTTCCTGTTCGACGGCGTGCTGCCCCGCCGGGTCGCCCACCAGGCCCGGGCGTGGTCGGCCGGGCACCCCGACGTCGACGTCCGGCTCGCCGGCCACCTCGGGGACTGCGACGCGCTCGCCGGCCTCGTCGTCGAGCGCTACCGCGAAGCCCTGCACGGCGACATCCGGATGAACTGCGACACCTGCGCCTACCGGGTGTTGTTGCCCGGCTTCGAGGACAAGCTCGGCGCACCGCAGACCCCGCACCACCACCCGGACGATCCGGCCGTCGGGCACGGGCACGCGCACGGCCACGGCCTGGTGGGCGCAGGCGAATGACCGCGGGGGATCCCTACCTCGTCGGGCTGGACCTGGCCGGGCGCCGGGTCGTCGTGGTGGGTGGCGGCTCCGTCGCGCAGCGGCGCCTCGGCGGGCTCCTCGCAGCCGGCGCCGACGTGGAGGTGGTGGCGCCCGAGGTGACGCCGTCCGTCGAGGGCATGGCGGCCGCGGGCGAGCTGCGCTGGACCGCCCGGGCCTACCGCAGCGGGGACCTGGAGGGCGCCTGGTACGTGATCGCCTGCACCGACGACGCCACCGCCAATGCGGCGGTGGGAGCCGAGGCCCACCGTCGACGGGTGTTCTGCGTCCGGGCCGACCACGCCCCGGCCGGCAGCGCGGTCACCCCCGCGGTCGGCCGGCACGACGGGCTGACGGTCGGCGTGCTCGCCGGACGCCGTCCCCGGAGATCGGCCGCCGTGCGCACGGCGCTGGTGGAGGCGCTGCAGACCGGCCTGGTCGACGACACCGCCGAACCGGTGCGCCCGGGGGTGGCGCTGGTCGGTGGGGGTCCGGGCGATCCGGAGCTGATCACGGTGCGCGGCCGCCGGCTGCTGGCCCGGGCGGACGTCGTCGTCACCGACCGGCTCGGCCCGCGCGACCTGCTCGACACGCTCGCGCCGCACGTCGAGGTGATCGACGCGTCCAAGATCCCCTACGGCCGGGCGATGAACCAGACCCGGATCAACGAGCTGCTCGTCGACCACGCGCGCGCCGGCCGGTTCGTCGTGCGCCTCAAGGGTGGGGACCCGTACGTCTTCGGGCGCGGCTTCGAGGAGGTGCTCGCGTGCGCCGACGCGGGCGTCCCCGTCACGGTGGTACCCGGCGTGACCAGCGCGTTCGCGGCGCCGGCCGTCGCCGACGTGCCGGTGAGCCACCGCGGGGTCGCGCACGAGATCGTCGTCGTCTCCGGGCACGTCACCCCGGACGACCCGCGCAGCCTCGTCGACTGGCCCGCGCTCGGCCGGCTGCGCGGCACGATCGTGCTGCTGATGGCCGTCGAGCGGATCGGCGTGTTCGCCGCGGCGCTGATCGAGGGCGGCCGGTCCGCCGACACACCGGTGGCCGTGGTGCAGGACGGGACGATGCGGATCCAGCGGTCGGTGCGCGCCACCCTCGACACGGTGGCCGAGGTCGTGCGCGCGCACGGGATCTCCCCGCCCGCGGTGGTCGTGGTGGGTCCCGTGGCGGGGTTGGCGTCGAGTGGCGGATCGGGGCGTGTCCCCGCAGGGTAGAACCGGGCCTCCGGAACCAGGGGGACGAGGACGACGACGCGAGGAGACACTCCGTGACGAGCGGAACCGACAACCGCACCACCGACATCACCGAGATCGGCCAGGAGATGTGGTCCTACCTGACCGGCAAGGGGGCGACGGTCGAGTACAGCTTCGAGAACATGTCCGTCGAGGTGCCCAAGTCCACCGGTCCGGACTCGCCCCGCGCGATCTGGAAGCTCGACGGCACGCTGCGGATCAAGACCACCGACAAGGACAGCCCCGGCTCGGCGAGTGCCTGAGCTCGATCTCGCCCGGATCGCCGACGGGACGGCACTCGACGTCGACGCCGATCTCCGGCTGCGGGTGACGACCTCGGCGGGCCGATCCGCCACGGCGCGGGTCACCGGGCACGGGCGAGAGCTCCGCGTCGACGTCGATGAGCCGGACGTCCTGCTCTCGACCGTCGAGCGGGCTGACGTCGGCCGCGCGGCCGACCTGCTCGCTGCCTCCGGTCTCACCGTCCGGGTCGTCGGCCCGGACGGTCCGGCGGCCACCATCGGAGCGGGTGCGTCGAGCCGGCTGGGGCAGGCGGTGACGGGCAGCCGGTTCGTGGCGCCCGTACCCCGGGCCGCGGCTCGGCTGGCCCTCACCACGACGGCCGTGCGCGCAGCAGCGCTCGCGGTCCCGGTGGTCGTGGTCGTGCTCGCGGTGGTGCGTCGTCAGATCGACAGGAGCCGGTCGAAGAAGCTGCGGTAGCGCCGCAGCGCGAGGCGCAGGTCCTCGGTCGAGGTCTCGTCGGCGTCGAGACCCCGCTCGATGTCCTGGCGCTGGTCCCGGAAGAGCGCCTGCAGCTCGTCCAGCAGCTCGCCCACCAGCACGTCGGCGTTGCGCACGGCCTGCCGGGGCTCGTCGACGAAGTCGCCCTTCACCGCATCCCACCGCGAGGCGTACGACTCCGCCTGCTGCCGGCTGACCAACCGCTCCCGGCCGTCCGAGTCCTGACCGGCGACGTCCGCATGCTCGGCCCGGGCCTCCGGCGACGGCTTCTCGGTGCGCTCGTCGTGCTCGGCGTGCTCGGCGCCGGCGGTGCCGCCCAGCTCGCCGGGCACGGGTTCGCGGCGGCCCTCGTCGGGTGCCGCCGGCGCCGCAGCCCGTGCCTGGTCGGCGTATCCCGGATCGGTGCGCGCGTCGGCGGGATCCGGCTCGGCGTGGGCAGGTTCGGGATGGGCAGCGCTCGGGATGGGCGGCGTCGGGATCGGGCGGCCTCGGGACGGGCGGCCTCGGGACGGGCGGCCTCGGGACGGGCGGCCTCGGGACCGAGTGGGCCGGCTCGGAGTGGGCCGGCTCGGACTGCAGCTGCTCGTCGCGGGCATGGGCCGGCGCGTCCGGCCGCGCGTCGTGCCGCTCGTGCTCGCCGCGGCCGAGCAGCTCGTTGAGCGCACCGCGGACCCCGCCCCCCGACCGTCCCGTGTCGTCCCTCCGGCTGGCGTCCTCGGCGTCGTGGCGGTCGATGGGCTGCTGGGACGAGGTCATCGCGTCTGCTCCTCGGTGCTGGTGGCGGTGGCAGAAGAAGTGCGGTCGTGCTCGGTTCCGATCAAGGCTTCGACGAGCGAGCGGTAGGACGTCACGGCGCGGCGCTGCTGGTCGGTGTCCACCTCGCCGTGGTCGGTGGCGTCGCGGACCTTCCGGGCCTCGCGGTAGTGCTGCACCACGTCCGGATGGTCCACCGACAGGTCCTCGGCCCGCCGATCGAAGTCGTCCACCGGGTAGCCACGGGTCCTCATGATGTCGCCGACGAGGTCGTCGGCGGCGTGCACCGACTGCACCGGGTCGTCGACGAACCCCCGCTGGATCTGCGTCCACGACGTGGAGAAGCGCTCGCGCTCCTCGGGACGGAGGTCGCGGATGTCGAACTCGCTGTGCCGCTCCTCGCGGGCGGCGAGCTGTGCCTCGGCCGAGCGGCGGTCACCGCCGGTCTCGTCGAGGCTGCGCGCGTACTCCGGGCCGTAGTGGTCCTGCAGCCGCTCGGAGCGCTTGCGGCGGGACAGCATCACCCCGGCCGCCGCCAGTCCGATCACCAGCAACACGATGACGACGATCAGGACGATCACAGTGGGTTCCACCGGACACCTCCGCGTGTGTGGCGCACGACACCCTGCGTCGCCTGCTAGTTCCCGCGTACCGGATCACTAAACGTGGCGCCGTTGACCCGCGGTGGCGGGTGTGATCCTGTTGCGGCGACGGCAGTGGAGGAAGCCGGTGGGAGTCCGGCGCGGTCCCGCCACTGTCACCGGGGAGCGCGGGCCCACCCTGACGACCACTGCTGCGGCGGGAAGGTCGGGCACGTCGCGTCGATCCGGGAGCCAGGACACTCGCTGCCGTCGCTGGACCCCCGTGGATGAGGGCGCGGACCCTCGAGGAGGAGCGATGGCGGGCGACCGTCCTGTACTGCTGCTGTCCACCGCTGACACCGAGCTGCTCGCCGCCCGCGGTTCCGGTGCCCTGTACCGCACGGCGAACCCGGCACGGGTGGACCAGACCGGTCTTCCCGCCCTGTTTCGCGGGGTGTCGGTGGTGGTGCTGCGACTGCTCGGTGGCCGCCGGGCGTGGCCCGAGGGGGTCGACGCGCTGGCCGCGTCGGGGCTGCCGGTTGTGCTGCTCGGTGGGGAGGCCTCGCCGGACGCCGAGCTGATGGCCGCGTCCACCGTGCCCGGCGGAGTCGCCTCGCAGACCCTGGCCTACTTGGCGGCCGGCGGGCCGGACAACCTGCGCGAGCTGCACCGCTTCCTGTCCGACACAGTCCTGCTGACCGGTGAGGGCTTCGCCCCGCCCGTGTCCACGCCCGAGTTCGGCGTGCACGGGGCGCGCCCGTACGACGCGGCGAGCCCGACCGTCGCCGTCGTGTTCTACCGGGCGCACGAGCTCAGCGGCGGCACGGCATTCGTCGACACGCTGTGCGACGCGATCGAGGCCCGGGGCGCCAATGCGCTCCCGGTGTACTGCGGGTCGCTGCGCGGGCTGGCGCCGGGCGCCGGACCGATGGACCTGCTGGCGGGGGCGGACGCGCTGGTGACGACGGTGCTCGCGGCCGGTGGCAGTGTCGCGTCGACGGCCAGCGCGGGTGGCGACGCGGACGCGTGGGACGCGGGCGCGCTGGCGGAGCTCGACGTCCCGGTGCTGCAGGGGCTGTGCCTCACCACGTCGCGGGCCGCCTGGGAGGAGTCCACCGCCGCGTTGTCGCCGATGGACGCGGCGATGCAGGTGGCGATCCCGGAGTTCGACGGCCGGCTGATCACCGTGCCGTTCTCGTTCAAGGAGATCGCGCCCGGCGACGACCTGCCGACCTACGTCGCCGACCCGGAGCGCGCCGCGCGGCTGGCCGGGCTCGCGGTGCGGCACGCCCGGCTGCGGTCGACGCCGGCGGCCGAGCGCCGGCTCGCGATCGTCCTGTCGAGCTACCCGACGAAGCACTCGCGGGTCGGCAACGCGGTCGGGCTCGACACACCGGCCTCGGCGGTCGTGCTCCTGCGGGCGCTCCGGGACGCCGGCTACGCGGTCGGTGACTTCCCGGAGGATCCCGACCAGCTGATCCACGCCCTCATCGCCGCGGGCGGGCACGACGTCGAGTGGCTCACCGACGAGCAGCTCGCGGCGGCCCCGTCCCGGGTACGGATGCCGGCCTACCGGCGCTGGTCCGCCGCCCTGCCGGACCCGCTGACCGACCGCGTCCGGGAGCACTGGGGCGAGGCGCCGGGATCGCTCTACGTCGACGGTGCCGGCGAGGGCGCGGCGATCGTGCTCGCCGCGCTGCGCTTCGGGAACGTGCTGCTGATGATCCAGCCGCCGCGCGGGTTCGGCGAGAACCCGGTGGCGATCTACCACGATCCCGACCTGCCGCCGTCGCACCACTACCTCGCGGCCTACCGGTGGCTCGAGGCGGCCGTCGACCAGGACGGTTTCGGCGCCGACGCGGTGGTCCACCTCGGCAAGCACGGCACGCTCGAGTGGCTGCCGGGGAACGGTCTCGGGCTCTCGGCGCAGTGCGCCCCCGATGCCGTGCTCGGCGAGCTGCCGCTGGTCTACCCGTTCATCGTCAACGACCCGGGTGAGGGCACGCAGGCCAAGCGCCGCGGGCACGCCGTGGTCGTCGACCACCTGGTGCCGCCGATGGCGCGTGCCGACACCTACGGCGAGATGGCCCAGCTCGAACAGCTGCTCGACGAGTACGCGACCGTCCAGGCCCTCGACCCGGCCAAGCTGCCGGCCCTGCGCACTCGGATCTGGGAGGTCGTGACGGCCGCGCAGCTGCACCACGACCTGCACGTGGACGCCCCGCCCGGGGAGGAGTCGTTCGACGAGTTCGTCCTGCACATCGACGGCTACCTCTGCGAGGTCAAGGACGTCCAGATCCGCGACGGGCTGCACGTCCTGGGCGGGCCGCCGGCCGGCGGGGCTCAGGTCGACCTCGTGCTGTCGATCCTGCGGGCCACCCAGGTGTGGGGCGGGCGGCGCGCCCTGCCCGGCCTGCGGGCGGCCATCGCGGCCTGGGCCGGCTTCGACGAGCAGGCGCTCCTCGCCACTCCCGGGGCCCGGCTCGAGACCTTTGCTCTGCGCACCCCGGCGCACCAGCCACAGGCTCTGCGCACCCGGGCGCACCAGCCAGGCCCTTCCGCGGCGGACGAACGGCACTCTCGTCCAACCGGATTGGACGAGAGTGCCGTTCGTTCTGCGGAAGGAGCCCACCCACGGTACGTCGCCAGGCTCGCCCGGCTCGCCGAACTCACCGGCGGGCCGGTGGTGACCGGCGCCGACCTCGTCGACGTCCTGGAGGGGGTCGCGCGTCGCTTGGTCGAGGAGCTGCAGGCGCGCGACTGGACCGGTGCTGCGCCGGTGTGCGCAGAGCAAATGGGGGAGGAGGTGCCCGACGTCGTGGACGTGCTGGACTTCGGGTGCCGTGAGGTCGTCCCCCGCCTGGCCCGCACCACCGACGAGATCGCGGGCGTGCTGCACGCCCTCGACGGGGGCTACGTTCCGGCGGGGCCGTCGGGCTCGCCGACGCGCGGGCTGGTCGACGTGCTGCCGACCGGCCGGAACTTCT
The DNA here is from genome assembly GCA_963711715.1 of uncultured Actinomycetota bacterium. Lineage (GTDB taxonomy): Bacteria > Actinomycetota > Actinomycetes > Mycobacteriales > Pseudonocardiaceae > Pseudonocardia. The sequence goes on along the minus strand of CAVQFJ010000009.1, from coordinate 1,288,303 downwards.
ACTCGGTGGACCCGAAGGCGATCCCCTCGCGCAGCGCGTGGGAGGTGGGTGCGGCGCTCGCCGACTCGCTGCTCGCCCGGCACCTGGCCGACACCGGGAGCTACCCGCGCAGCGTGGGCCTCACGGTGTGGGGCACGTCCGCGATGCGCACCCAGGGTGACGATCTCGCCGAGATCCTGGCGCTGATCGGCTGCCGCCCGGTGTGGGACGAGGCGTCGCGCCGGGTCACCGGCGTCGAGGTGATCCCGCTCGAGGAGCTCGGTCGCCCCCGCATCGACGTCACGGTGCGCATCTCCGGGTTCTTCCGGGACGCGTTCCCGCACGTCCTCACGCTCCTCGACGACGCCGTCCGTGCGGTGGCCGCGCTGACCGAGCCACCGGAGGAGAACTACCTGCGCGCCCACGTCGAGCAGGACGTGGCCGCGCACGGCGACCGGCGCCGCGCGACGTCGCGGATCTTCGGGTCGAAGCCGGGGGCGTACGGGGCCGGCCTGCTCCCGCTGATCGACGCCCGCAACTGGCGCAGCGACGCGGATCTCGCGGAGGTCTACGCGGTGTGGGGCGGCTACGCCTACGGTCGGGGCCTCGACGGTCGGGAGGCACGCGGCGACATGGAGCAGGCGTTCCGGCGCATCGCGGTCGCCGCGAAGAACCAGGACACCCGCGAGCACGACATCGTCGACTCCGACGACTACTTCCAGTACCACGGCGGGATGGTGGCGATGGTCCGCGCCCTGACGGGTCGCTCACCGGCGGCGTACGTCGGCGACTCGGCGGTGCCGGCCGCGGTGCGGACCCGGACGCTGGCCGAGGAGACCAAGCGCGTGTTCCGGGCCAGGGTGGTCAACCCGAAGTGGATCGCGGCGATGCAGCGCCACGGCTACAAGGGGGCCTTCGAGCTGGCGGCCACCGTCGACTACCTGTTCGGCTACGACGCGACGGCCGGGGTGGTGGACGACTGGATGTACGACCGGCTCGCCGAGAGCTACGTGTTCGACCCGACCAACCGCGCGTTCATGGAGCGGTCGAACCCGTGGGCGCTGCGGGGCATCACCGAGCGGCTGCTGGAGGCCGCCGACCGCGGCATGTGGGCCAAGCCAGACGACGCCGTGCTGGACCGGCTGCGGCGGACCTACCTCGATCTCGAGGGCGACCTGGAGGGCGGCCCCGGGGAAGAGGGCCCATGATTCCCACTCTGGTCGGGGTGGGGGTCGGTCCCGGTGATCCCGAGCTCGTCACGGTCCGGGCGGCGGACCTGCTGGCCAAGGCGGACGTGGTGTTCGTGCCGGTCTCCGACTCCGGGGACACCGGCCGCGCGGAACAGACCGTGCTGCACTACGCCGCGGCGTGGCGCGTCGAGCGGGTGGTGTTCGCCCTCACGCGGCTCGGGCCCGGCGGCGAGCACGCCCGCGACTTCGGGGCCCGCGAGCAGGCCTGGGACGGGGCTGCGGCCCGGGTCGCCGCGTGGTTCGGTGCCCATCCCGGGGCGACCGCGGTCTTCGCCACCATCGGTGACCCGTGCGTGTACTCGACCTTCACCTACCTGGCGGCGTCGGTCCGCGCGCTGGTGGGGGAGCTGGACGTGCAGCTCGTGCCCGGCATCACCGCCATGCAGGACCTGGCGGCCCGCAGCGGGACGCCGCTGGTCGAGGGCCGGGAGGCCCTCGCGCTGTTCCCGATGACCGCGGGCTCGGCCCGGTTCCGCGAGGCGTGCGAGCGGGGTGACGCCGTGGTCGCGTACAAGTTCGGCCGGATGCTGCCGGAGACCCTGGCCGTCCTGCGCGACACCGGTCGGCTGGACGGCGCGGTGTACGGAGCGCGGTTGGGCCTGCCCGACGAGGACGTCCGGCCAGCCGCCGAGCTCGACCCCGACGAGCCCGGCCCCTACCTGTCCACGCTGATCGTGCCGCCGCGGCGGGCCGGCCGTGGCCACGGCCTGCGGTGACCGACGGTCCCATGGATCGGGCCGACGGGGCCGATCTGCTCGCCGCGACGGTCGCGGCGGTCGCGCCGCAGGACCCGGCGGCGCGCGCGGCCGCCCGCGCTCGCCTCGACCGCATGACGAAGCCGCCGGGCTCGCTGGGCCGCGTCGAGGACCTCGCGGTCACCCTCGCCGGGATCGCCGGGGTCTGTCCGCCGCCGGTGCCCGCCCCGGCCGCCGTGGCCGTCTTCGCCGCGGACCACGGCGTGCACGCCCAGGGGGTGACGCCGTGGCCGCAGGAGGTCACACGGCAGATGGTGGCCAACTTCCTCGCCGGCGGAGCGGTGGTGAACGCGTTCGCACGGCGGCTCGGCGCCGAGGTGTGCGTGGTCGACGTCGGGGTCGTCCGCGACGAGAACAGCGCGCCGCTCGACCCGCACCCGGCGCTGCTGTCCCGGCGGATCGCCCGCGGCACGGCCGACCTGGCCGAGGGGCCCGCGCTCACCCGTGCGCAGGCGTCCGCGGCGATCGGGGTCGGCATCGGGGTGGCACGCGACCTGGTGGCCGCCGGCCACCGCTGCCTGGTCACCGGCGACATGGGCATCGGCAACACGACTGCCGCCGCCGCCCTGGTCTGCGCGTTCACCGGGGCCGATCCGGCGTCCGCGACGGGCCGCGGCACCGGCGTCGACGACGCGACACTGGCGCGCAAGACCGCCGTGGTGCGCGCCGCGCTGGCCCGTCACGACCCGGACCCGCGCGACCCGATCGGCGTGCTCGCCGCCTTCGGCGGCCTGGAGCACGCCGCGCTGGCCGGCTTCGTCCTGGGTGCGGCGGCGCTGCGCGTGCCGGTGCTGCTCGACGGCGTCAACGCCGGGGCCGCCGCCCTGGCCGCGGCGGCGCTGGCGCCCGACGCCGCCGCCCACTGCGTGGCCGGGCACCGCTCCGCCGAGCCGGGCCATCGCGTGGCCCTCGGTCACCTCGGCCTGGAACCGCTGCTCGACCTCGGGATGCGCCTGGGCGAGGGCACCGGAGCGCTGCTCGCGCTGCCGGTGGTGCAGGCGACGGCACAGGCGCTGCGCGACGTCGCGACGTTCGACACCGCCGGCGTGGCCGAGGGCGGGGCGTGACGGCGGCCGGGCCACGACACCCGCACGAGGTGCACGGCCAGCGCGGCGACGACCGCGACGTCGAAGGCCAGCACCAGCCGCTGCAGCATCCCGCCGACCTCGATCCCGCCGACGATCGCCCCGAACCACGGGATCACCTCGTCGACGCGGCCGATGACGTAGGCCGCGGCCAGCACGGCCGCTCCGATGGACAGCGCCCGGACGATGCCGACGACGGGCTGCCACGACGGGCTCTCGGCCAGCCGCGGGGCGGCCGCCAGGCCGGCCAGCGACAGCAGCGCGAGGATGCCGGCCCCGGCGAACTGGTGCACCCAGCCCCCGAAGGTCTCGATGTTCGGTGACTGGTCGGTCGGGAAGACGGCGGCGAGCACCAGACACAACGTCCACACCGAGAACAGCACGGTCGGCCGCCCGGCCAGGCGCACCCCGGCCCGGGCCATCCCGAGCAGCACCGCCAGCATCCCCACGGCGAGGGCCACCGCGCCGGAGGCGAACATCTGGTCGCCGCCCTCGACGTACGCGTAGTGGCTCAGGGGTGCCGAGATGACGTCGACCTCGCCGCGGAAGGCCACACCGAGGTAGATCATGACGACGCTCGCCCGCGCCGCGGCGAGCAGGGCGATCACGGCCAGCAGGATCGTCGCGATGCTCCACCAGCGCCCGCCGGGTCGCGACATGGGGTCATGATGCCCCTCCCGCCGGGCGGGAGCACGCACCGGCGCGCCGGAGGGCCGAGCGGTCAGGCGATCATGACTCGGGCACTCACCGGCAGGTGGTCACTCGGTCCGCCCGCTCCCACCCGCACGTCGCGGAGCCGCGCGCGGTGGGCGAGCACCTGGTCGAGCTGCAGGCCGGGACGCCAGGACGGGAACGTCGGGCCGGCCGGCGCCACGGTCCAGCCGGAGCCGACAAGGCCCCGCCGCAGCAGCGGGAACGGCAGGTTGAAATCGCCCATCACCACGGCCGGGCCGCCCCGGGCCGCGGCCCGCGTCCACGCCGTGGCGATCCGCAGCTGCCGCAGCCCGCGCCAGAGGAGGTAGGACAGGTGCGTGGTGGCCACCACCAGGTCCGGCCCACCCGGCACCGCGACCCGCGCGCGCACCACGACGCGCGGTTCGTGGTCCCAGCCCGGCAGGGCCCGCCCCAGGTCCTCGGGCCGGCGCTCGCCCGCGCCGCCGCCGGGAAGCGCGATGCGCTCCGCGCACCGCATCGGGTGCCGGCTCAGCAGCCCGACCCCGTACGCCGGACCGCCCGGATCGGCTCGGCTTCCCGGGCCGGGCCCCCAGATCCGCTCCGGGTTGCCGAGCAGGGCGGGCGCGAACACGCCGTGCCAGCCGAGGCGGCCGGCGAGCTCGGTGACCTGTTCGCCGCCACCGGTCCGGCGCAGCCCCCGGTCCATCTCCTGCACCGCGATGATCTCGACGTCGAGCGCGGCGATCGCCCCCGCGACGGTGCCGAGATCGACCCGGCCGGTGCGGACGTCGAGACCGTGCAGGAGGTTCCAGGTGGCCACTCTCACCGCGGCAGCGATCGCGACCTCCTGGGCGTGGCCGGGGTGGGGTGGCGGACGCGGCCTTCGCGACCCTAGCCGAGCCCACTACGCCAAGCTCAGCAGCGGGTCGGCCCGGGTCAGCGACGGATCGGACGCCGCGACCGTGCGGGCGCGGCCGGGACCGGTGCTGCGGGTCTCGAACCGCACGGTGACGCGGCCGTGGCCGGCGCCCTGAACCCAGCCGTGGCCGTGCGCGGGGTGGTGGACGTCGTCACCGGGCCGCCAGGCGGGTGGCCCGGCTTCGGGAGGGGGCGCATCCGGTGTCGGTGCGGGCGCGGACGGGGCGACGTCCGGGCCGGGAGGGCTCGGCCCGAACAGGGCGGGCGGCGGGTCCTCGGCGAGTCCGCCCAGCGACACCCCGATCAGGCGCACGCCGCCCTCCGGAACCGCGGCGCGGGCCAGCCGTTGGGCGACGGCGGTGAGCGCCTCGAGGTCGGTGCTCGCGACGCCGGCCGTCTCCGAGCGGCTCGACGTGCTGAAGTCGGCGCTGCGGACCTTGACCGTGACCGTGCGGGCCGCGCGACCCGACGTCGTGAGCCGGCGGTGGGCGGCCTGCGTCATGCGGGCGACGGCGTCGTGCACGGCCGTCATCGCGGTGAGGTCGGCGTCGAAGGTGGTCTCGGCGCTCACCTGCTTCGCCGCGCCGCGGCGAGCCACCGGCCGGTCGTCGTGGCCGCGGGCCAACCGGTGCAGCTCCGCAGCAGGCGCCGCGCCGAGCACCCCGGTGAGCTCGCGCAGGTCCATCGCGGCCAGCTCGCCGACGGTCTGCACACCCAGCCGACGCAGGCCGGCCTCGGCCACCGGCCCGACACCCCACAGGGCGCGCACCGGCAGCGCCGCGAGCACCGCCTCCTGCTCGTGCGGGGCGACGACGCGCAGCCCGTCGGGCTTGGCCAGCTCCGAGGCGATCTTGGCGAGCTGCTTGCCCGACCCGGCCCCGACCGAGGCCGGCAGCCCGGTGGCGGCGCGCACCGCGGTCCGCAGCCGGGCGCAGAAGCGCTCGACCGCGGGCGGGCCGGCCCCGACCAGGTCGGGCGGTTCGAGGAACGCCTCGTCGAGCGAGATCGGCTCGACCACCGGCGCGGCCTCGCCGAGCACCTCCATCACCCGCTCGCTGAGGGTCTGGTAGAGCGCGAACCGCGGGGGGAGCACGACGGCGTGCGGGCACAGCCGGCGGGCCCGGCCCATGGGCATCGCCGAGCGCGCGCCGAACACGCGGGCCTGGTAGCTGGCGCCGGCGACCACCGCCCGTGGCCCGAGTCCGCCGACCAGCACCGATCGGTCGCGCAGCGTGGGCCGGGTGAGCTGCTCCACGGAGGCGAAGAACGCGTCCATGTCGAGGTGCAGCACCCAGCGCGAGCCCACCCAGCCATCCTCCCGCGCGCGTGTCCGCGTCGCCGGAGCGCCTCAGCGGGCGGCGACCGGCCGCAGCACCGCGGTGCCGTCGACCTCCCGCACCGCCGGAGCCGCTGTCCCGATTCCCGCGACCGCCGCCCGGTACCCGCGGGCGGGGGACAGCTCGCGCAGCCAGACCGCAGTGGCCGGGGCGCCCTCCCCGGTCCACTCCCGCACCCCGGAAGCGTCGAGGGTGATCGCGGCCATCGGCGTGTCGAGTCCCCGTCCCGTCGCTTTGAGCAGCGCTTCCTTGCGGGTCCACAGCGCGAAGAACGTGCCCGTGTCGGGTGCGGTCTCGGCGGGCGAGCAGACGTGCGCGGCCATGGCGGCGAGATCGCCCACGTCCCGGACCAGCTCGACGTCGAGCCCGACCTCGCCGTCGGGGTGCACCGCGACGCCGACGAGGTCACCGGAATGGGTCAGCGAGAATCCGGGGCCGCCGGGGAGGCGGGGCTTGCCGTGCTGCCGGCCGCAGCGGCAGGTGCGGTCGAACTCGAGGGCGGCCGGCCGCTGCCCCACGGCGTCGGCCACGACGAGCCGGACGAGCGCATGCGCGGCGAGGTAGCGCGCCCGGTCGGCGGGGCGACGCAAGCGGGCCAGCCGCGCGTGCTCGTCGGCGTCGAGGAGGTCGACGAGCCCGGGGGCGCCGTCGGGCTCCACCGGTGCCGCCCACCACACCACGCACGCCACCCGGTGATGGTGGCACGCCGGACGGCGCCGCCGGTCCCCGTGGACGCGGGGACCGGCGGGCGGGTCAGCCCGTGCGGCGCACCGGGATGACCCGACGGCCCTGGGCGCCGCGGGCGCGGCCCTGGGCGTCCGCGTGCACGGCGCCGCTGGGTGCCTGCTTGCCCGCGCGGCCCCGGCGGGCCGCCCGGTTGGCGGGCGCCGGAGCGTCCGCGGGAACGGGCTGTGCGGAACGGGACGGGTCACGCATGCGGAGACCTCCGACGTCACGAAAGAGCTCGGGGCGTGGCCGCACGGGGCGGCTGTCTCTACCGGCGCATGGAGGGAGGGTAGGGGGAAGGACGCGGGTGGGGCCACCGGTTTTCGACGGGCCGCGCCCGGTCCGCCGCGTCGGTAGGCTCGCCCGCATCCGGCAGCGCACGCGGCGAAGGAGAACGGTGACCGCCAGCCTCGAGCTCTTCGACGGCGCCTTCTGGCGCGATCCCTACCCGACCTACGCCGCGCTCCGGGCCGACGAGCCGGTCCGCCACGTGCAGCTGCCCGAGGGGCCGGCATGGCTGCTCACCCGCTACCACGACGTCCGGGCGGCCCTCACCGATCCGCGGTTCAGCAAGGACTGGCGCTACACGCTGCCGGTCGAGGCCCGCGCCGCGTCCCCGGCCGCGCCGATCCCGATGATGATCCTCATGGATCCGCCGGGGCACACCCGGCTGCGCAAGCTCGTCTCCCGGTCGTTCACGGCTCGTCGGATGGGGGAGCTGCGGCCGCGGATACAGCGCTACGCCGAGGACCTGCTCGACGTCCTGCCGACCGACCGTCCCGTGGACCTCGTCGCGCACTACGCGGCGCTGCTGCCGGTCCGCGTGATCTGCGAGCTGCTCGGCGTGCCGGGACACGATCGTGAGGAGTTCACGGCCTGGAGCCGCTCGATGATCGACGAAGGGTCGCAGGAGCAGTCCCAGGCGGCGTCGGGGGCGATGTTCGACTACCTCGGGCGGCTGGTCGAGGACAAGCGCACCCACCCGGACGACGCGCTGCTCAGCGCGCTGGTCGAGGTCAGCGAGGACGGTGACCGGCTCTCGCAGGAGGAGCTGGTCGCGATGGCGATGCTCCTGCTCGTCGCCGGGCACGAGACCACGGTCAACCTCGTCGGGAACGGGACGTTCGGGCTGCTCACCCACCCCGACCAGCTCGCGCTGCTCCGCAGGCGCCCCGATCTCCTCCCGCAGGCCGTCGACGAGTTCCTGCGCTGGGACGCGCCCGTCCAGCACCCACCGGTGCGGTTCCTGAGCGAGGACGTCGAGGTCTCCGGCACCACGATCCCCGCCGGGTCGATCATCATGCTCTCGCTCGGCGCGGCGAACCGCGACGGCGACCACTTCGCGGATCCGGACGCGCTGCGCATCGACCGCGACGCCGGCGCGCACGTCGCGTTCGGCCACGGGCTGCACTTCTGCCTCGGTGCGCAGCTGGCCCGGATCGAGGGTCAGGAGGCGTTCCGCGCGCTGCTCGCGCGCTTCCCCGGCATCGCGCTCGCCGTCGATCCGGCGGATCTGGTGCACCGCCGCTCGACGCTGGTGCGCGGGCTCGCGGAGCTCCCGGTCCTGCTGGTTCCGTCGGCCTGAGCCGCGACCGTGGCCAGCCCGCTGTTCGATCCGCTGTTCGGCGCCGACCGGGTCGCGGCCGGGCTCGACGACGCCGCGTGGGTGGCCGCGCTCGTCACCGTCGAGGTCGCGCTGGCCCACGCGGCCGCCGAGCACGGCGTGGTGCCCGTCGCGCACGCCGATCGCATCGCGCAGGCCGCAGCCGCCGTCGACGTCGACCCGGCGGCGCTCGGCCGGGCCGCCGTAGACGGCGGCAACCCGGTGATCCCGCTGGTCCGGGTGCTGCGCGCGGCGGCGGGGGAGGCCGCGGGTTCGGTGCACGCCGGCGCGACGAGCCAGGACGTCATGGACACCGCCGCCGTCCTGCTGATCAGCCGGGCCGGGACGGTCGTGCTCGACGACCTGCGCGGCGCCGCCGACGCCGCGGCCGGGCTCGCGGCCGACGCACCGGGACACGCCGATGATCGCCCGCACGCTCGGACAGCAGGCGCTGCCGACCACGTTCGGGCTCGTCGCCGCCGGGTGGTGCACGGGGCTCGACCGAGCCGGTGTCGGCCTGGCGCGGGCGTTGACCGCGCTCCCCGTCCAGCTCGGCGGTGCGGCCGGCACCCTCGCCGCGCTGCACCCGCACGGTCCCGCCGTCGCCGCCTCCCTGGCCCGCCGGCTGGGGCTGGCCGACGCCGCGCCGTGGCACGCGGAGCGCACCCGGATCGGCGAGCTCGCAGGCGCGCTCGCCGTCGCCGCCGGGGCCTGTGCCAAGCCCGCCACCGACATCGTGCTGCTCGCCGGCACCGAGCTGGGCGAGGTCTGCGAGGGTGCGCCGGGCGACTCCTCGTCCATGCCGCACAAGCGCAACCCGATCGCGGCGACCACCGCGCGGGCCGCCGCGCGGCGGGCCGTCGGAGCCGCGACGGTGCTGCTCGGCGCCACCGACCACGAGCACCAGCGCGCGGCGGGAGCGTGGCACGCCGAGTGGCAGACCCTGGGCGACCTGCTGCGTGGCACCGGAGGCGCCGCGGCCCGGCTGCGGACCGCCCTCGACGGCCTGCGGGTGCATCCCGACCGGATGGCTGCGAACCTCGCCCTCGGCGTGGAACCCGTCGACTCGTCGGGGCACGCGGGGGAGCTGGTCGACCGGCTGCTCCGCGAGCGCACACTGACCGGGTGACACCGCTCGAACTGATCACCCGGTACTACGACGGCTGCTCGGCGGGCGACGTCGAGGCGGTCCGGGCCACCCTGGCCCCCGACGTCGTCCACTGGTTCCTCGCCCCGAACCCCGGCTCGGCCCCCGTGCGCGGGGCCGAGCACCTGGCCCGGTACTGGCGCAAGGTCGCCGGCATGATCGACGCGCGGTGGGTCGTCGACCACTGCCTGGCCGCGGAGCGGGAGGCGGTGATCGAGTGGACGATGTTCTGGCGACCGGACGGGGGCACCGGGCGGGTCGCGACCCGCGGCGCCGAGTGGTTCACGCTCTCCCCGGACGGCCGGATCGCCGAGATCCGCTCCTACTACCAGCAACGTCCGCACACCTCCGAGCTCGACGGCTTCCCCTACGCCGAGCGCGGCTACTCGACACCGGCCGTCGAGCGCAGCGCCGTGCACCCCGCTACTGACTAGCCGGCACACTGCATCGCGTGGCCGAACGCGTGCTGTCCACCGCCGAGCTGAACCGGGCCGTGCTGGCTCGCCAGCTCCTGCTGGAGCGGTCGAGGTCCGGGCCGGTGTCGGCGGTCGAGCAGGTCGCCGGCCTGCAGACGCAGTACGCGCCGTCGGGTTACGTCGGGCTGTGGTCGCGGCTGGAGGGGTTCGGTCGGGACGCGCTCACCGACGCCCTGCTCGGCGGTCGGATCGTCCAGGGCTGGGTGATGCGCTCCACGATCCACATGGTCTCGGCGCGCGACTACTGGCCCTTCACGGAGGCCGTGCGCGCGGTGCGCCGACAGTGGTGGCTCCGCGCCACGAGGCGACCGCCCGGCCTGGACATCGAGGGTGCCGCAGCCGCCGTGCGCAGCTATCTCACCGCCGGGCCGCTCAAGCAGGCCGAGATCCAGCAGCGGCTCGCCGACGAGGGGTTCCCCCGGGAGGCCTGGTCCGGGGTGCAGCTCTGGGTCGACCTGGTCCGGGTGCCGCCGGCCGGCACCTGGGACCGACCCCGGGCCCACGTCTACGGGCTCGCGCCGGCCCCCGAGGCCGTCGTCAGCGAGGCCGCCGGGCGCGAGCTGTTGGTCGCGCGGTACCTGCGGGCTTTCGGGCCCGCCTCGGCCAAGGACGTGTCGTCGTTCTGCGGGTGGACGGTCACGATCACGCGCGAGGTGCTGGGCCGCCTGGAGCTGCGCAGGTTCCGTGACGAGTCGGGAGCCGAGCTCGTCGACGTGCCCGACGCGCCGCTGCCGGCGGCCGACACGCCCGCGCCGGTCCGGTTGCTCGGCCAGTGGGACGCCACCCTCCTGGTGCACGCCCGGCGGGCCCAGATCCTGCCCGAGCCCTACCGGCCGCGGGTGTTCGCGACGTCGATGCCGCAATCGGTTCCCACGTTCCTCGCCGACGGCCGGGTGGCGGGCACGTGGCGACGGGCCGACGGTGGGATCCGCTGCGAGCCGTTCCACGAGCTGCCCTCGTCCGTGCACCGCGAGCTGACGGAGGAGGTCGATCGGTTGGCGGCGTTCGTCGCGGACTGATCAGCAGGAGTGGGCGCGCAGGTCCGCGAGCAGCCTCTCACGGTCGCGGTCCACCGGATCGGGCCCGGCGAGCGGTCCCGCCGGCCTGGACAGCGCGACCGCGAGGGCGAGGAGAGCCAGGAGCAGGATGGCGGTCAACATGGCAGCAAGTGTGTGCGCATCGACTTCCTGCCACTAGTGGCAGAACTGTCCCCCTGAAGAAAGATCCTGCCACTACACTGCGAGCATGCTGTCCACGGTCGCCACGCTCCTGCTGCCTGCTGTCACGCCCTTCGAGTTCGGCACGATCTGCGAGGTCTTCGGCATCGACCGCACGGCCGATGGGGTGCCGCCCATCGAGTTCCGGGTGTGCGGACCGGTGGCGGGCGAGCCACTGCCCAGCTCGGTCGGGGCCCAGGTCGTGCCGGCCTTCGGGCTGGACGGGCTGCGGGGCGCCGATCTCGTCGCCGTGTCCGCCGCCCGCACGCGGGAGTACCCCGAGCCGGTCCTCGAGGCCCTGCGCGAGGCGGCCGACGCGGGCAGCACGATCCTCAGCGTCTGCTCCGGGGCGTTCGTGCTGGGCGCGGCCGGACTGCTCGACGGCCGCCCGTGCACCACTCATTGGAGCTACGTCGACGAGCTGCGCGAGCTCCATCCGAGCGCCCGCGTCGACCCGGACGTCCTCTACGTCGACGACGGCAACCTCATCACCGGCGCGGGCACGGCCGCCGGCATCGACGCCTGCCTGCACGTGGTGCGCCGCGAGCTGGGCAGCGCGGTCGTCAACGTGATCGCGCGGCGGATGGTCGTCGCGCCCCAGCGCGACGGCGGGCAGCGCCAGTTCGTGGAGCAGCCGATCCCGCGGTACGCCGCCGACGGCCTCGCCCCGGTGCTGGAGTGGGTGATCGAGAACCTGGAGATCGAGCACACGGTGTCCGACTTGGCGCGCCGGGCCCGGATGTCGGATCGGAGCTTCGCGCGCCGGTTCGTCGCCGAGACCGGCACCACGCCGCACCGGTGGCTCACCGTGCAGCGAGTGCTGCGCGCGCAGCGGCTGCTGGAGGACACCCACCTGGGCATCGACACCGTGGCCGAGCGGAGCGGCTTCGGCGGGGCGGCGCTGCTGCGCCACCACTTCCGCAACGTCGTCGGGGTGGCGCCCGCCGACTACCGCCGGACCTTCGCCGGACGGCTCGCCGCCGGCGCGTAGCCCGGTGCGCGCGACCTAAGGTCGCCACCGTGACCGATCTCGTGCTCGCCGACCGCGACCCCGCCGGCGTCCTCACGCTGACCCTCAACCGCCCGGAGCGGCGCAACGGCTGGTCCGAGGAGCTCGAGGGGGCCTACTACGAGCGGCTCGATGCGGCCGCGGCGGACCGCGCGGTGCGCGCGGTCGTCGTCACGGGGGCGGGGTCGACGTTCTGCCCCGGCGCCGACATCTCGCGCCTCGGCGGGCTCGCCGAGCCCGGCGCCCGGCTGCCGCACCGGCCGGTCGACGTGCCCCGGCGCTTCCCCAAACCGTTGATCGCCGCGATCAACGGCGCCTGTGCGGGGGTCGGCCTGGTGCAGGCGCTGTTCTGCCACGTCCGCTTCGCTGCCGACACGGCCCGGTTCTCCACGGCGTTCGCCCGGCGTGGCCTGGTGGCCGAGTACGGCATCGCGTGGACGCTGACCCGGCTGGTCGGGTCCGAGAACGCGCTGGACCTGCTGCTGTCCGCCCGCGCGTTCGACGCGACGGAGGCGAAGGCGCTGGGTCTGGTCAGCCGCGTCGTACCCGGCGCCGACGTACTCACCGCAGCCCAGGCCTACGCCGGTGACCTCGCCCGGCACTGCAGCCCGCGGGCCATGGCGGTGATCACCCGCCAGGTGCTCGAGGACCAGGACGGGTCGTTCGAGGACGCGCTCGCCCGCTCCTACGACCATGTCGACCGCTTCGTCGGGTCGGCCGACCTGCGCGAGGGCGTGACGTCGTTCCTCGAGAAGCGCCCGCCGGCGTTCCCGCCGCTCGACCTCACGGCGGTCGGGGAGGCCGGGCAGGCAGGGAAGGCCGGGGAACGGATGCCGACGGAGCAGTAACGTGGCGAGGGACGTCACCGCCGTGGGTCGGCGGGCCCGGAGTTCGGGGAGATGAGTGCATGGGGCAGCAGGCCCGGGTCGCGGTGATCGGCGCGGGGCCGTCCGGCCTGTACGCCGCGGCCGCGCTGCTCGCCTCGGGGGAGCCGGTCAGCGTCGAGGTGCTGGATCGGCTACCCGCGCCCTACGGTCTCGTCCGGTACGGCGTGGCCCCCGACCACGTCAAGATGAAGTCGGTCATTCGGGTGCTGCAGAAGCCCTTCGATCCGGCGCACGTCGAGTTCCTCGGCGGCGTGCGCGTCGGAGAGGGCGGCATCCCGCTCGAGGTGCTGCGCGAGCACTTCCACGCGATCGTCCACGCCACCGGCAGCTCGGTGGACCGTGAGCTCGACGTGCCCGGCGAGGAGCTGGCCGGCTCCTTCGGCTCCGGGGCCTTCGTCAGCTGGTACTGCGGGCACCCGGACCACACCGAGCTCGACCCGGCGCTGGACCACCCCGGCGTGGCGGTGGTGGGCGCCGGCAACGTGGCGCTCGACGTGGCGCGCGTGCTGGCCAGGACCTCCGACGAGATGGCCGAGACCGATGTCCCGCCCCCGGTGCTCGACGCGCTGCGCAGCAGCGCGGTGCGCGACGTGCACGTGCTGATCCGGCGCGCGCCGCAGCACGTCCGGTTCACCCCGGCGGAGCTGCGCCAGATCGGCGAGCTGGCCGGCGCCGACGTCCTCGTGCACGATGACGGCCTGCTGGCGGCGGGCGTCGAGGAGCCCGAGGAACGACGGCAGCGACAGAACCTGGGCATGCTCACCGAGTGGGTGTCGCGGGAGCCGGCCGGCCGCCCCCGGCGGATCCACCTGCGCTTCCTGCGCAGCCCCGTCCGGGTGATCGGCGAGAACGGCCGTGTCTCGGGCCTCGTCATCGAGCGCAACCGGATCGACGCCGACGGGCGCGTGACCGGCACCGGCGAGGAGGAGGTGCTCGACATCGGGCTCGTCGTCCGGGCCATCGGGTACCGGGCCGAGCCCGTTCCGGGCCTGCCCTTCGACGAGCGCACGGGCACCGTGCCCAACGAGGGCGGCCGGGTGGTCCGGGACGGCGTGGTCGTGCCGGGCGCGTACGTCACCGGCTGGATCAAGCGCGGTCCGAGCGGCGTGATCGGCACGAACAAGAGTGACGCCGCCGAGACGGTCGCCGCGCTGCTCGCCGACCTGCCCTCGCTCCCGGAGCCGGCCCATCCCGAACCGGAGGCCCTGCGGGCGGCGCTGGCGGCCTACGGCGTGACGCCGGTGGACTGGTCGGGATGGCTGCGCCTGGACGCCGAGGAGGTCCGCCGCGGCGGTCTGCGCGGCGCCGAGCGGGTCAAGGTGGCCGAGCTCGCGGACATGCTGGACACCGCGCTCGGGACGCCCGCGCGCTGACGGCGGGCGGGCATCGGAGCTACTTTCGGACCGTGCGCTCGCTGCTGCTGTCGCGTCGGGACCTGGACTTCCTGCTCCACGAGTGGCTCGACGTCGAGGCGCTGACCAAGCGCGAGCGGTTCGCCGAGCACTCGCGCGACACGTTCGACGCGGTCCTCGACCTGTCGGAGCAGGTGGCGACCCGGCACTTCGCCCCGCACAACCGTGCCGCCGACCTGGCCGAGCCGCGGTTCGACGGCGAGCGCGTGCACATGATCCCGGAGGTGGGCGAGGCGCTGCGCGTCTTCGCCGACACCGGCATCGTCGGTGCGGCGATGGACGCCTCGGTCGGGGGCATGCAGCTCCCGCAGGCGGTGGCGCAGGCCTGCTTCCTCTGGTTCCAGGCGGCGAACGTCGCAACGGCGGCGTACCCCTTCCTGACGATCGCCGCTGCCAACCTGCTGCTCGCCCACGGCTCCTCCGAGCAGGTCGAGGCGTTCGTCGAACCGATGGTCGAGGGCCGGTTCTACGGCACGATGTGCCTGTCCGAACCGCAGGCCGGCTCGTCGCTGGCCGACATCACCACCCGGGCCGAGCCACGTGCCGACGGCACCCACCGGCTGTTCGGCCACAAGATGTGGATCTCCGGTGGGGACCACGAGCTCAGCGAGAACATCGTGCACCTGGTGCTCGCCAAGATCCCCGGTGGGCCGCCGGGGGTGAAGGGCATCTCGCTGTTCGTGGTACCGCGGTACCTCGTGCGGCCCGACGGTGCGGTCGGGGAGCGCAACGACGTGGTCCTCGCCGGGGTCAACCACAAGATGGGCTACCGCGGCGCGGTCAACACGCTGCTGAACTTCGGCGAGGGCCGGTACCGGCCCGGTGGCGCGCCAGGCGCCGTCGGGTACCTCATCGGCGAGCCGCACCGCGGGCTGGCCTACATGTTCCACATGATGAACGAAGCGCGGGTCGGGGTCGGCGGGGGAGCGGCGGCGCTCGGCTACACCGGCTACCTGCACGCGCTCGACTACGCCCGCACCCGCACCCAGGGCCGGCCGGCCGCCGGCCGGAGCGGACCGCCGGTACCGATCGTCGAGCACCCGGACGTGGCCCGGATGCTGCTGGCGCAGAAGGCCGCCGTCGAGGGGGCCGTCGCGCTGATCCTCTACTGCGCGAAGCTGCTCGACGAGGAGCGGACGGCCGGCACCCCCGAGGAGCGAGCGCGGGCCCTGCTGCTGCTCGACGTCCTCACCCCGATCGCGAAGAGCTGGCCGTCGCAGTGGTGCCTCGCGGCCAACGACCTGGCGATCCAGGTGCACGGCGGCTACGGCTACACCCGCGAGTACGCGGTCGAGCAGTTCTACCGCGACAACCGCCTCAACCCGATCCACGAGGGCACCCACGGGATCCAGGGACTCGACCTGCTGGGCCGGAAGGTCGTGATGGACGGCGGGGCGGGCCTGCGCCTGCTGCTGGACACGGTGACGGCCGCGGTGGCGCGGGCGCGGGCGGTCGGGCTCCCCGCGCCGGCCGACGCCCTCGCCGCCGCAGTCGCGAGGACCGCCGAGGTCACCCGCACGCTCTGGGATGCGGATGACCTCGCCGTGACGCTGGCCAACTCCTCGATCTACCTCGAGGCCGTCGGGCACGTCGTGGTGGCGTGGATGTGGCTGGAGCAGCTCGTGGCCGCGCACGGCCGGGAGGGCGGGTTCTACGAGGGCAAGCGGGCCGCGGCGCAGTACTTCCTCCGCTACGAGCTGCCCCGCACCGGACCCCAGTTCGACCTGCTGGCGAGCCTGGACCGCACCACGCTGGACATGCGCAGTGACTGGTACTGACGGTGGGACGGGTACTGACGGGGACTGGAACCGACGGGGCGAGTACCGACGGTCCGGCGCTCAGCAGGGCTCGACCGACACCACGGCGGGCAGTGTGCCCAGGTGGTCGGCGAGCGTGGCCGACTCGGCGCTGGTCACCGAGACCGTGCAGGTGACCGAGCTGTAGGGCACCCCGTCGCGGACGTCGGCGGTGAACTCGCGGACGGGCACGCCGCACGCCCGCAGAGCCGCGCCGATGCGCAGGACGCCCTCCATCCCGCCGGTCGTGACGATCTCGTGGCGGCGGTGCAGGCGCGGGGTGTAGACGGTACGGGGTGAGTGGTCGAGAACAGTCATGATCAGCTCCGGGGAAGCCACAGTGGTGGGACCCGAGCCAGGCCTCGGTGGGATGGGGAGCGCGCCGGCGGCCTGGCTCAGCCGACGCGCGGCCGTACGGCCGCGGTGGGGGCGAGCACGAGGCGCATGGGCGGAAGCGTAGCCGCATCGTCGGCAGCCGACCACCCGGGTGCCGGTCCCGCCCGACCGCGAGGGGCACGGGACGATGCCGCCGAGGATGAGCCGAGGACGAGGAGGCCGCGATGCCCGAGGTCGTGCTGGTGACCGGGGGTGGTGGCGGGATCGGTACCGCGATCTGTCACGCGCTGGCCGAGCAGGGCCACGCCGTCGCGGTCGCCGATCTCGACGCGGAGCGGGCGGTCGCCGTGGCCACCGAGGTCGGGGCGGCTTGCGGGGGACCGGCCGTCGGGGTCGGGATCGACGTCGTCGACGACGCCTCGGTGGCCGCGGCCGTCGCGCACGTCGAGGCCGAGCTGGGCCCGGTCGCCGGGTTGGTGTCGGGGGCGGGTGTCGACGTCATCGGCCGGTTCGTCGACTCCACGCCGCAGGCATGGGACCGGCTGATCGCGGTCAACCTGCGCGGAACGATCGGCGTCACCCGGGCCGTGCTCGACGGCATGATCGAGCGCCGGTCGGGGCGGATCGTGTGCATCGCCTCGGACGCGGGACGTGTCGGGTCCTCCGGCGAGGTGGTCTACTCGGCCACCAAGGGCGGTGTGATCGCGTTCGGCAAGGCGCTGGCCCGGGAGGTCGCCCGCGACGGGATCACGGTGAACTCCGTGTGCCCCGGCCCGACCGACACCGCGCTGCTCGACCAGATCGCCGACATCAGCCCGAAGCTCTACGAGGGGCTGGCCCGCGCGGTGCCGATGCGCCGGATCGCCCGGCCCGCCGACATCGCCCCGGCGGTCGCGTTCCTGCTCTCGCCGGGTGCCGGCTACGTGACCGGGCAGACGCTGTCGGTCTCCGGCGGCCTGACGATGGCGTGAGCGGGCGAGCAGGCGGCGATCGATGACGGGTGCGGCAATCTCGACGGCGCGGTCCGGCCGGCGGACGTGCTGGGTGCTGGTCGCCCTGGCGCTCGCCGGGCACGCCGCGGTCCTCGTGGTCTGGCCCGCGGCGCACGCGCTGCTGATCGATCTGCAGGTCTACCGGACGGGCGGCGAGCGGGTGCTCGACGGGGACTCCTTGTACGCGGGCGTGCACCCGCCGTTCGTCTACCCGCCCTTCGCGGCGGTGCTGTTCGCGCCGCTCGCGCTGCTGCCGCTCCCGGTGCTGAAGGTGCTGTGGATCGGGGTGAACGTGGCGCTGCTCGGCTACATCGTCCACCGCTGCGCGCGGAGCCTCGGCGTACCGTCCGGGCCCGGCCTGACGGCGGGCACCGCCGGTCTCGTCGCGCTGGCGACGTGGCTCGACCCGGTGCGCACCACGCTCTACCTCGGCCAGATCAACATCGTGCTGCTCGCCCTCGTCGTCGGCGACGTCCTGGGACGGCGCGAGAGCCGCTGGCGTGGCGTTGGCGTGGGCATCGCGGCTGCGATCAAGCTGACGCCGCTGGTGATCGTCCCGTACCTGGTCCTCACCGGCCGGCGCCGGGCCGCGGGCGTCGCGACCGCCGTCTTCGCGGGCGGGCTGGCGCTCGGGGTCCTGGCGGCCCCGACCGAGTCGGTCGTCTACTGGTGGCGCGGCACCTTCGCCGCCGCCGGCCGGATCTCCGCGGTCACCGCGACCACCAACCACTCGCTGAGCGGGTTCGTCGCCCGCAGCCTCGGCGGTGACGGCCCCGCCGCCACCGTGACGTACCTGCTGGGCGGCGCGGCGGTCGCCGCCGTCGCACTGGCGCTGGCCGTGCGCGCGCACCACCGCGGCGACGAGGTGCTCGCCCTCGCCCTGTGCGGCCTGACCTCCGCCGCGGTGGCTCCCTTCGCCTGGTCGCACCACTGGGTGTGGTGCGTGCCGGTGGTGGTCACGCTCGCGGTGCGGGCGGCGGCCGGTGGCCGCACCGCCGGGGTGCTGCTGCTCGGGGTGCTCGCCGTCACCCTCGCGGTCGTGACGGCCCTGCCGTCCGCGACGGTCGGTCCGCTTCCGCGCACCGGACTGGTTTCCCTGCAGCCCGACGTGTACCTGCTGGGCTATGCGATCGGCCTGGCAGCGGTGGCGTGGTGGCTGCGCCTGCACCCGAACGAACGGCACTCTCGTCCAGTCCGACTGGACGAGAGTGCCGTTCGCGTCAGTCGGTGATGTCCTTCGGCCGGCCCGCGTCGGGTCGTCCTGCGAGTGCCTCGCGCTGCTCCACACGCGCCTCCCGGGTGCTGTCCCCCGAGTCGCCCGCGTGCTCGCCGGCCTCGATCTCGGCCTCCTCGCGCTTGGCGCGCTCCAGTGCCGCGGTCTGCTCGGGCGGGTCGGGCGTGAGCAATGAGCCCTGCACCGGCGTGCCGCCCATCCCGAGCTGGTTCATCCGCTTGGGCACCGGGGCGCCCTGGTAGGCCAGCGGGATCGGGTGCCCGTGCGCGTCGAGGCCGGCCAGCGGTTGGTGCACCTCGATGAACTCGCCGTGCGGGAGCCGCTTGATGATGCCGGTCTCGATGCCGTGCTCGAGGATCGCCCGGTCGGAGCGCTCCAGCCCGATGCAGAACCGGTAGCTCACCCAGTAGGCCAGCGGTGGCACGACCAGCAGCCCGATCCGACCCATCCACGTCGTGGCGTTGAGCGACACGTCGAAGAAGAAGGCGAACCAGTCGTTGGCCGAGGAGACCAGCAGCACCAGGTAGAACGCGATCGCCATGACGCCCAGCGACGTGCGCACCGGCACGTCGCGCGGCCGCTGCAGCAGGTTGTGCCGGGCGTTGTCCTTGGTGAACCGCTTTTCGATGTACGGGTAGGCCGCGGCGATCACGAAGATCACCGGGAGGAATGCGGCCGTGGCCCAGAACGCCGCCGGTATCCGGTAGTCACCGATCACGAGCTCCCACGCGGGGAAGAGCCGGGCCATGCCGTCCGACCAGCCCATGTAGAAGTCGGGTTGCGAGCCCGCGGACACCTGGGAGGCGTTGTACGGGCCGAAGTTCCAGATCGGGTTGATCTGGAAGAGCCCACCCATCAGCCCCATCACGCCGACCGAGACCGCGAAGAACGCCCCGCCCTTGGCCGCGAACGCCGGCAGGATCCGGACGCCCACCACGTTGCCCTCGGTGCGTCCCGGCGCCGGGTACTGCGTGTGCTTCTGGTACCAGACCAGCCCGACGTGGGCCGCGATGAGGGCGAGCAGGATGCCCGGGAACAACAGCACGTGGACGATGTAGAGCCGCGGCAGGATCTCGGTGCCCGGGAACTCGGTGCCAAACAGGGCCCACTGGGTCCAGGTGCCGACGACCGGCACTGAGAGCGTGATGCCCGAGGCGATCCGCAGCCCGGTGCCCGAGAGCAGGTCGTCGGGCAGCGAGTAGCCGGTGAAGCCCTCGAAGGTGCCGACCAGGATCAGCACCACGCCGATCACCCAGTTGGCCTCGCGCGGCTTACGGAAGGCGCCGGTGAAGAAGGTGCGGAACATGTGGACGAACATCGCGGCCAGGAACAGCAGCGCCGCCCAGTGGTGCACCTGCCGGACGAACAGCCCGCCGCGGTACTCGAAGGAGATCTCCAACGCGCTCTCGTACGCCCGGCTCATGTGCACGCCGCGCAGGTTGTCGAACGGCCCCTCGTAGGTGACCTCGACCATCGACGGGTCGAAGAACAGGGCGAGGTAGGTGCCGCTCAGGAGCAGGACGATGAAACTGTAGAGGGCGACCTCACCGAGCATGAACGACCAGTGCGTCGGGAAGACCTTGTTGAACTGCTTCCGGAGCCCGGCCGCCGGGTGGTAACGCTGGTCCAGCTCGTCGAGCGCGGTTCCGGCCTTGGCCGCGAGGCCGCCGCCGCTGGGCGTCGTCGGCGTGGTGATCGCGCTCATGATTTTCCAATCTCCCAGAACGCCGGGCCGATCGGGTTGGCGAAATCGCCGGTCGCGACGAAGTAGCCTTCCTCGTTCACTGTAATCGGAAGTTGCGGGAGGGGGCGAGCCGCGGGACCGAACACCGGCTTGGCGTACTCGGTGGCGATGAACTGCGACTGGTGGCACGGGCACAGGATCCGGTTGGTCTGCGACTCGTACAGCGAGGTCGGGCAGCCCAGGTGGGTGCAGATCTTCGAGAAGGCGTAGTAGTCCCCGTAGTGGAAGTCCTCCTGGCCCTCGCGCTGGATCACCGGTTCCCCCGGGCGCAGGCGGATCAGCATGACCGGGTTGTCGGCGCGCCGGAGCGCCTTAATCAGCGCCTCCTCGTCTCCGCGCTCGGAATCGCGGAACGGGAACACCGTCATCATCGAGCCGGGATCCTGGTCCTCGGGGCGCACCAGGGAGACCTCGTCGGGGATGCCGGTGTCGTAGCGCAGGTACACGGTCTCTCCACCGGTCTCCGCCCATCCGGTGACCCACAGTGCCGCCTTGTCGCCCCCCTTCCACGGGTTGCGGACGAAGGGGGCGATGGCCGCGATGCCCAGCGCCAGTCCGAACACCCCGGCGGCGGCGGCGGCGGACGCGGTGATCAACGAGCGGCGCGCGATGCCGGTGTCCTTGCCGGCCTTGGCCAGCTGGGCCATCACGGTCCGCCTGGCCACCTCGTCGGACGGGCCGTCGTGGCGCTGCTGCACCGAGACCTCGTCGGGGAAGAACTTCTTCACGTACGCGATCACGCCGATGCCGAGCGCGAGGACCGCGAGACCGAAGGTGAAGCCGACGACGGGGGTGTACACCGTGTAGAGGGCGTACCCCTCCTCGCCGGGAGCCCGGTACTCGTAGGGCCAGAAGAGGAACGCGCCGATGAACGCCAGCCCGGCGACCGTCGCGATCGCGAACCAGAGGGCGACCGAGCGCTCCGCGCGCTTCTCGGCGCGGGTGCCCGGCACCGGCCACTTGCGCTGGTTGTGGACGATCTCGACGTCGTCCAGCTCGGCCGCGAGGATCGCGAGCTGCTCCTGGCTCATCCCCTCGAGCTCGGTCTCGCTCGGCGGCCGGGCGTGCGGGTTCTCCGCGCCCGTGGCGAGGCCCTCACGGTCGGTACCCGCCGGCTTGGACGTGGTCATGACTTCGCTCCCAGCCACAGTGCGATCCCGACGAGTGCGGCGATGCCGACGATGAACGCGATCAGGCCCTCCGAGACCGGCCCGATGCCCCCCAGCGCGTTGCCACCCGGGTTGTTGTTCGTCCCGCTCACCGTCTTGATGTAGCCGATGATGTCGCGCTTCTCCTCCGGGGTGAGCTGCCGGTCGGAGAACTTCGGCATGTTCTGCGGACCGGACAGCATGGCCGTGTAGATCACCGTCTCGGTGGCCGGATCGAGCGACGGGGCGTACTTGCCCGACGACAGCGCTCCCCCGCGGCCGGTGAAGTTGTGGCACGACGCGCAGTTGAGCCGGAACAGCTCCCCGCCGCGGGCCGTGTCCGCACCGCGGAGTGCCTCGCCCGTCTCGGCCGGCCGGGTCGGTCCGCCGCCGTTCGCCTGGATGAAGGCGCCGAGCGCGTCGAGGTTGACCTGACCCTCCTCGGTGTCCGGGTCGAACTGCGGCAGCACCGGCTTGCGCTGCGCCTGTGCCTCCTGCCGGGCCAGCGGCATGCGTCCGGTGGACACCTGGAAGTAGGAGGCGGCGTCGCCCACCCCGATCAGGCTCGGTCCTCGGTTGTCCACGCCCTGCAGGTTCGCGCCGTGGCACGTGATGCAGGCGTTGTTGTAGAGCTCCTGGCCCTGCGCGACGAGGGCGGTGTCGCCGGCCTGGGCCCTGGCGACCTGCGGCTGCGGGGCGAACGCGGTGTAGAGGCCACCGACGGCGAGCAGCCCGATGCCCAGCGCGACGGTGCCCGCCACGCGGCGGCGGAACCGGCTGCGCGGGCCGCGCGATGCGGAGCGGGGTGTGGTGGTCATCGTCGGCCAGCCCATCAGCGGATGAAGTAGATGACGGCGAACAGGCCGATCCACACCACGTCGACGAAGTGCCAGTAGTACGACACGACGATCGCGGCCGTGGCCTGTTGCGGGGTGAACTTGGTCAGTTGCGTGCGGATCATCAGGTAGACGAAGGCCAGCAGCCCGCCGATCACGTGCAGTCCGTGGAACCCGGTGGCCAGGTAGAACACGGTGCCGTAGGCGCTCGACGCCATCGTCGTGCCGTCATGGACCAGGTTCACGTACTCGTAGCCCTGGCCGACGACGAACGCGGTACCCATGACCAGGGTCAGCAGGTACCAGCGGCGCAGCCCGAACACGTCGCCGCGCTCGGCGGCGAAGACGCCGAACTGGCAGGTGAACGACGAGGCCACGAGGATGATCGTCACCGCGAGCGCGTAGGGCACGTTGAGCTCGGTGGGCTCGGGCGGCCAGGTGTCTTCCGGCGGGTTCTGCGCCCGCGCGGTGAAGTAGATCGCGAACAGCCCGGCGAAGAACATCAGCTCGCTGGACAGCCAGACGATCGTGCCCACGCTGACCAGGTTCGGGCGGTTCAGCGAGTGGATGCGCGCGCTGATCCCGGGAGCCGCTGTCGTCACAAGAGCATTATGACCCCCGACCAACTTCTACAGCCTGTCGGGATACCAGGATCTCGGTCACGGTTCGGACGCTCGGCGGCCGGGCGCCCCCGGTCGCCGCCGAACCGCGCCACTAGAGTTCCCCCGTGAGCACCCCCGTCGCCCGCGAGACCCTGACCGTGCTGGTGTACAGCCACCGTCCCGAGGTCCGCGAGGCCATCACGATGGCGGTCGGCCGGCGGCCGGCTCCCGATCTCGGACGGGTGCGGTTCCTCGAGGCCGGCGGCATCGCGGAGGTCCTGTCCGCGGCCGACGCTGGGCAGGTCGACCTCGCGATCCTCGACGGCGAGGCGCAGCCCACCGGGGGGATGGGCGTGTCGCGGCAGCTGAAGAACGAGATCGACGACTGTCCGCCGATCATCGTGACGGTCCGTCGCCGCGACGACGCGTGGCTCGCCACGTGGTCGCAGGCCGACGCGGTGCTGGTGCATCCGCTCGACCCCCTCACCGCCGCCGAGACGGTGGCCGACGTCCTGCGCCGGTCCCGGTCGGCCGACCCCGCGATCCGTGGCTGACGCGCTCACCTGGCCCGGCGTCCTCGGGCGGCTGATCCACCGCGAGGACCTCGGCGCCGCCGACACCGCGTGGGTGATGGACCGGGTGCTCTCGGCCGAGGCGACCCCGGCGCAGCTGGCCGGCTTCCTGGTGGCCCTGCGCGCCAAGGGCGAGACGGCCGCCGAGATCGCCGGGCTCGCCGAGGCGATGCTGCGACACGCCCGTCGGGTGGCCGTGCCGGAGCCCGCCGTCGACGTCGTCGGGACGGGTGGGGACCAGGCGCACACGGTCAACATCTCGTCGATGGCGGCGGTCGTGGTGGCGGCCGCGGGCGTGCCGGTCGTGAAGCACGGCAACCGGGCGGCGTCATCGGCCTGCGGGGCGGCGGACGTCCTCGAGGCCCTCGGCGTGGTCATCGACCTGCCACCGGACAGGGTGGCGGCCTGCGTCGCCGCGGCCGGGATCGGATTCTGCTTCGCCCCGGTCTTCCACCCGGCGATGCGGCACGCGGCCGGCCCGCGCCGCGAGCTGGGTCTGCCGACCGCGATGAACGTGCTCGGGCCGCTCACCAACCCTGCGCAGCCGCCGGCGGCGCTGGTCGGCTGCGCGGATGCTCGCCTCGCCCCGGTGATCGCCGAGGTGTTCGCGGGCCGCGGGTCGTCGGTCCTGGTGGTGCGGGGCGACGACGGCCTCGACGAGCTCACCACCACGACGACCAGCACCGTCTGGGTGGTCGGGGGCGGTGAGGTGCGGGTGGAGACCCTCGACCCCACTGCCTTCGGGCTGGCCCCGACCACCCGCGAGGACCTGCGCGGCGGCGCCCCTGAGGTGAACGCCGCCGTGTTCCGCGGGGTCGTGGCCGGGGATCGGGGCCCGGTGCGCGACGCCGTGCTGCTCAACGCGGCCGGCGCGCTGGTCGCGTTCGACGGACCGCCCGCCGACCTGCCCGGCGCGTTCCCCCCGGCGCTGGAGCGGGCCACGGCGGCCGTCGACTCCGGCGCAGCGCGGACGCTGCTGGAGAGCTGGGCGGAGTTCTCGCGGTCGCTGCGCCCCTGACCCCGGGGCCGGTCTGACGCCGGGCCGGCCGACGCCGGGGCCGGTGGTCAGTCGAGGCCGACCGAGAACGTGGCCTCGGTGTCCGCGCGGGAGTACGAGCGGAAGGCGATGTGGGTGTCGGTCCGCCGCACGCCGTCGACCTTGCTCAGCCGACCGGCGATCACGTCGGCCAGCTGCTCGTGCTCGGCGACCTTGACCGTGGCGATGAGGTCGACGTCGCCGGCGCACGAGTAGACCTCGGTGACACCGTCGAGGTCCGCGATGGCCTGCGCGGTCTCGGGGATGCGGTCGGCGGCGGTGTGCACCAGGACGATCGCGGTGATCACGACGGCTCCCTCGGGTTGACTGCTCGACGGCCCGCAGGCTAGTCCAGGTCCACCTCCACCGGCCGGGCCCGCTCCGCCCACGAACCCCATGCGGCCGCCCCCCGCGCCGGCTCCGTCCACGCCGGCTGGGCGGACACGAGGCGCGTGCCGCCCGTCGTGAGCCAGCGGTGCAGCAGGCGGACCTCCTCGGCCGGCGCGCCGCGCAGCGGTCCGGCGGCGGGGAGCACGATCTGCGCGCCGAGGCGCAGCGCGTCGATGACGGGCATCGGGGCGACGCCGCGCCGGGCGACCCCGGCCGCGGCCAGCCGCCCGTGGCGCAGCACGGCGACCTCCCAGCCGCCGTGCCCGTCCGGCCGGGCGCCGACGAGCTCGGGCAGCGCGGCGAGGGCGGCGAGGCGCTGGGACCGCTCCAGCCCGACGATGAGACCGGCCAGGCGGTCCCGGCGGCGGGCCGCGACCTCGAAGCGTTGCCGGTCCGCCAGCGTCTCGACCTCGGCGGCGAGCGTGCGCAGCGCGGTGTCGTCGCGACCCTCGACGAGGGCCCGGACGGCCGCCACCGCCGGGGCGTACTCGGCCGGCGTCTGCAGTCCCGCGCACGGCGCCGCGCACCGGTGCAACTCGTGCAACGCGCACGGGGTGGCCGTCGCGCCCCGGGCCGGGATGCGCAGGGTGCACGGCCGCAGCGGGACGGCGTCGAGCATCGTGTCGGCGGCGCCGACGGCCGCCTGCCGGGACCCGAACGGGCCCAACGCCCCGTCCCGGGGCGTGGTGACCACGGACAGCCGCGGGAAGGCCTCGGCCGTCGCAGCCACCCACCAGCCCCGGTTCGGCCGTCGCGAGCGACGGTTGTAGCGCGGTTGGTGCGCTGCGATCAGGCGCAGCTCCCGGACCGCGGCCTCCAGGGCGTGTGCGCACACGACGGTGTCCACCCGTTCGGCGAGCACGACCATCTCGCGCACCCGCCGGCGGCGCTCCCCGGCGGTGAAGTAGCTGCGCACCCGCCGGTGCAGGTCGCCGCTCGTGCCCACGTAGAGCACCTCGTCGTGCGGACCGCGGAAGAGGTAGACCCCCGGTGCCGAGGGCACGTCCCTGGCGAGCACGCGCTTGCGCCGCTGGCTCGACGTCGGCCGGTGGGGGGCCGACTCGCGGGCCAGCGCGAGCAGCTCCTCGAGGCTCTGCACGCCGAGGTTGCCGACGCGTTCGAGCAGGCGGTGCAACACCTCGACCGTGGCCCGGGCGTCGGCGAGCGCACGGTGGGTGGGAGTAGTGGCCGTGTCGAACAGCCGGGCCAGGGCACCGAGCCGCACGCTGGGCGCCTCGTCGGGCGAGAGGACGGCTCGGGCCAACCGGGCCGTGCAGAGCACCGGTGGACGCGGCCACGGGCGGCCGTGGCGCTCGCACGCCGCGCGCAGGAACCCGGCATCGAACGGCGCGTTGTGGGCGACGAGGACGGCGCCCTGCAGGAACTCCAGGAGGGCGGGCAGCACGGCCGGTAGCCGCGGCGCGCCGGTGGTCATGGTGGTCGTGATCCCGGTGAGCGCGACGATCGCCGGCGGGATCCCGGTGCCGGGGTCGACGAGCGTGGCCAGCTCGCCGATCCACTCGCCGCCGCGCACCTTGACGGCGCCGATCTCGGTGATCGCGTCCGCAGCGGACGAGCCGCCGGTGGTCTCCAGGTCGAGGACGACGAACGTCACCTCGCGCAGCGGGGTGCCGAGCTCGTCGAACGAGAGCTGGTCGTGCCGGCGGGGCACGGGGATGTCGGCCACGGCCGCGGACGCTAACCGCGGGCACCGACAGTCCGGTGGCGTTCGCCGCCATCGCCTCGCGTGCCCGTCCTCCGACTCGCGGGGCTGTCGGCCGGGTCATGAGGCGCGAGCCGGGGCGGTCCGATCCGGCGGTCAGGCGGGTCAGGCGGTCCGGCGCATGATCGGCGGGCTGGGACCGGGAGCCGTGCTGGGTACGGTTGGGCGTCCCGATCCGGCGATCACCACGTTCTGGGCGCCCCGCCGCGAACTATGATCAGCGGGCTGGGACCGGGGGCCGTGCTGGGCACGGTTCGGCGTCCCGGTCCGGCGATCACGCCAGGTGGGCGACCGAGCCGAGCGCCATGATCACGAGTTGTCCGCTGGCTCCGTGCACACCCTGGCCGGAGCTCGGGCGGCCCTAGCGTCGTTCTTCTGAGGCGACGGCCGCGCCGAGCGTCCGACCGCCCTCGGCCCCCTCGGCCCTGTCGCCAACCCTCTGCTCTGCGCACGCATTCGCATCGGGAGGCGTCAGATCGGCGAGATCGACCTCAGAGTGATCCGGGTGGAGATCGAACCACTCTGAGGTCGATCTCGGTGCTCTCGCGCGGCAGTGAGCGAGCCGCCCGTCCCCATCGCCCGTCGCCCGTTGCCCCGGGGTGCGCAGAGCCTGGGCTGGGCCGGGCGCCGGCGTTGCGGGTGCAGAGCCGAGGTGGGGCCGGAGGGCCCCGGGGCGGGGTGGCCTCGGCATCCGAGTGGCCGGCCAGCGGCGGCCGCACGCGGGCCTCCGCTGGGGCCGGGCAGCGGCCGTGTCCGGGTACCGCAGCGGCCGTGTCCGGGTGCCGCCGTGGCCGTCTGCGGAGGTCGCGTGGCTGCGACCCGGGATAACCTGCGGACCCGGGATAACCTGGGCCGATGCCCCGCGAGGACGGCACGGTCGACCCGCTCGAGCGGGTCGGAGCCACGCCGTCCGCGGACGCCACCACCGGCGCTCCCGACGGCGTCGACTGGGACCGGCTGCCCGAGCCCGTGCGCGTCCGGCTCGCCGAACTGGCCGCGACGGCGGTCGGCGCCATGCCCGCCGCGGACGTCCCCGTCCCGCTGCGCCGCCTCGCCCGGTTCACCCCGGCCAAGCGCGCCAGGCTCGGCACCGCCGCGCTCACCGCCGCGCTGGCCGGCGACCCGGCGTTCCGCGCGGCGGTGGTCGCGTGGTGGAAGGCGAACCGAGCCGGCGAGCTGGCGGCGACCGTGACCGACCCGCTCACTGCGGCGGCGGCCGCCGTGCTGGCCGGCGACCGGGCGGCCGCGGAGGCGGTGTCCGTGGCCGCCCGTCGGGGCGAGGCCGGCGAGCTGCGGGCCGAGCGCGACGCTGCGCTGTCCCGGGTGGACAAGCTGACGGTGGAGCTCGAACGGCTCCGCGGCGAGCTGTCGGAGGCCCGCGCGCAGGTGCGCAGGGCGGCCGAGCAGCGGGACGTCGGGTCCCAGCAGCTCCGCCGCCGGGTCTCGGAGCAGGGATCCGCGCTGCGCGCGGCGATCGACGCGCGGGAGTCCGCCGAGGCGGCCCTGGACGAGCTGCGCCGGTCCGCCGCCGCGGAGCTCGCCGCCGCCCGGTCCGAGCGCGACGGGGAGCGGGACCGGGCCGATGTCGAGCGCCGCCGGGCCGACCGGGCCGCGGCCGAGGTGGCAGCGGCCCGGCAGGCGGCACGCGAGGCGCGCAAGGCCGACGAGGTGCGCCTGACGCTGCTCGTCGACACGCTCAGCGGGGCGGTCGGCGGCCTGCGCCGAGAGCTGGCGCTGGGCGGCGGCGGTCCGCGCCCGGCCGACCTCGTCACCGGTGCGCAGGCCGCGCGCAGCGGTTCGGCCGCCGACGGGCAGGCCGCCCTCGACGCCCTCCTCGCGGTGCCGTCGGTGCACCTGATCGTCGACGGCTACAACGTCAGCAAGACCGGCTACCCCGAGCTTCCCCTCGCCGACCAGCGCGCCCGGCTCGCCGGGCAGCTCGCCGCCCTGGCCGCGCGCACCGGAGCGGAGATCACCGTCGTCTTCGACGGGGCCGGGGTGGTCACCGCCCCCACGAGGGGCTCGCGCGGGGTGCGG
Organism: uncultured Actinomycetota bacterium; assembly: GCA_963711715.1. GTDB lineage: Bacteria > Actinomycetota > Actinomycetes > Mycobacteriales > Pseudonocardiaceae > Pseudonocardia. The sequence goes on along the minus strand of CAVQFJ010000009.1, from coordinate 1,259,381 downwards.
GTGCTGTTCAGCGACGCGGGCGTGCTGGCCGACGACGTGATCCGCGACCTCGTGGCCGCCGAGCCGCAAGGCCGACCGGTCGTCGTGGCGACCTCCGACCGCGCCGTGGCGGACTCGGTGCGTCGGCGCGGGGCCCATGCGGTGCCGTCGGCCGTGCTGTTGGGACGGCTCGTCCGGTCCTGATGGTGCCGTCCTCGGGTGGACCGGAACTGTCGGTGGGTGCTCCTACCGTCGTCGGTATCGGATCGTCCGTCCGTAAAGGGAGTAGAAGTGATCATCGACTGTGAGAGCTGCGAAGTCCGCGGCAACGCCTGCGGCGACTGCGTGATCGGCGTGCTGCTGGGCGCGCCGTCGTCCCCGGAATCCGTTGACGAGCCATCGGACGTGCCGTCCGGCGCGCCCGTCGTGCAGCTCGACGCACCGGAGCGACGGGCGCTCGATGTGCTCGCCGATCAAGGCCTCGTGCCGAGATTGCGGCTGGTGGCCACCCGCCCGCGCCGAGCGACGTCCGACCGCGAGTCGGGCGTGTCCGATCGTGACACCGGGTGATGGCGTGCGCGCCGAAGGCGACCGGTCGGTTGCCCTGTGTGACGAAATGCGCGTTCTGACGGCGCCGCGCCGGGTCGTCCGAGCGTTGGACGGCGGACGGTCCCCTCCGTAATCTCCCCGAATCCTCGACGGACATCAGCCATTCCCCCGGTGGCTGCGCGAGGTGAGGGAGAGGAGATCCATTCGCGTGGTGTCGCCTCGGTGTGCGCCGTCCGGTCCCCGACGGACGTGCGGACGGGTCGTCACGGCAGGTGTCGCCATCGTCGCGGCGCTCCTCCTCCTGGGCGTCACTCCGGCGCGTGCCCAGCCGCCGCCACCCCCGAGCGGACGCCTCGGACGCGGCAGCCCGGCTGCAGCAGGTCCAGCACGACGCGGAGGTCCTCACCGAGCAGTGGCACGCGGCCAAGGACGAGCTCGGCGCCCGTCAGCGTGAGCTCGACACGCTCCGCGCCGCCGTCGACCCGGCCCGGGTCGCCGTGGACGCCGCCCGCGCGGATGAGGAGGCCTACCGCCGTGCAGGTCGACGACGTCACGATGTCCACGTTCGAGAGCGGGCAACCTGGACCAGTTCAACGCGCTGCTGGCGAGCGGGTCTCCCGCAGGAGTTCCTCGACCAGATGTCCGCGCTGGAGGCTCTCCGTCATCGCATCGCGACGCTCTGGAGCTGCTCACTGCGGTGGTCGACCGCACGGCCGCGGCGCAGGACGAGGCGGACGCCGCCGCGGACAGGGCGCAGGCGGCCGCCGACGGGGCCGTCCGGGCCGAACACGACCTCGAGGCCCGCAAGCGCGAGGCCGAGGCCCGCATCGACGAGGCCGAGCGCGCTGCTCGCGCCAGCTGAGCCCGGAGCAGCTGCGCGACTACAACGGTCCGGCGGAGACCGGTCCCATCGGGCCGATCATCGGCAGCGGAGCCGGGCCGGCGGCACTGCGGGCCGCCCAGAGCAGGCTCGGCTCGCCCTACCGGTGGGGTGCCGAGGGCCCGGGGAGCTTCGACTGCTCCGGCCTCACGTCGTGGGCCTACCGGCAGGCCGGCATCACGTTGCCCCGCTCGAGCAGCCAGCAGGCGCGGATCGGCAAGCCGGTGTCCTGGAACGACCTGCAGCCCGGGGATCTCGTCTTCTACTACCGGCCGGTCAGCCACGTCGGCATCTACGTCGGAGGCGGAAAGATGATCGCCGCACCGCCAGAGCGGCGATGTCGTGAAGTATCCAGAAGGTGTCGAGACGACGCGTTCAGCGGCGCCCGGCGCCTGTAGCCCCAGACCTCGTCCGCTCCCCGGGAACGGGCGGCGGCCGGCCGGAGCACCACCGGCCGCCGCCCGATCTCACCCCCGCGGTGGATAGCGTCGTCCGGTGTCGCGCACGCTGCTGGTCACCAACGACTTCCCGCCCCGGGACGGCGGCATCCAGAGCTACCTGCACGCCCTCGCCGACCTGCTTCCGCCCGGTGAGCTCGCCGTCTACGCGCCGGCATGGCCCGGCGACCGCGGCGTTCGACGCCGCCCGCGCCTACCCGGTCCACCGGCACCCGACGTCGCTGATGCTGCCCGGGCGCGCGGTCGCCCTGCGGGCCGCCGCGGCTGGCCCGCGAGCACGGCGCGGCGCACCGTCTGGTTCGGCGCGTCGGCGCCGCTCGCCCTGCTCGCGCCCGACCTCCGCCGGCGCGCCGGCGTCGAGCGGGTCGTGGCCAGCACGCACGGCCACGAGGTGGGCTGGTCGATGCTTCCCGGGCTCTCGGCAGGCGCTGCGCCGCATCGGCCGCGACTCCGACGCGCTCACCGTGATCTCGCGCTACACCCGCGGACGGGTGGCTGCCGCCTTCGGCCCCGGCGCCGCCCTCGAGCTCCTGCCGCCCGGCGTCGACACCGAGCGCGTTCCGGCCCGACCCGGCGGCACGGGCCGAGCTGCGCCGCCGCTACGGCCTCGGCGACGCCCCGGTGGTCACATGCGTGTCCCGGCTGGTCGCCCGCAAGGGTCAGGACGCGCTCGTCCGCGCTCTGCGCGGCCGGTGCGGGCACGGGTGCCCGGAGCCCGGTTGCTGCTGGTCGGCGACGGCCCGGCCGGCAGCCGGCTGCGCCGGCTCGCCGCCGAGCAGGAGGTCGCCGAGCACGTGGTGTTCGCCGGTGCGGTGCCGGCGGACGAGCTCGCCGGCCCACCACGCCGTCGGCGACGTGTTCGCGCTGCCGTGCCGCACCCGCGGGTGTGGGCTCGACGTCGAGGGGCTCGGCATCGTGCTGCTCGAGGCGGCGGCGTCGGGCCTTCCCGTCGTCGCCGGCGACTCCGGTGGTGCGCCGGAGACCGTGCAGGACGGCCACACCGGCCACGTCGTCGCCGGGCCGCGACGACCGCGCCCTGACCGCTGCCCTGGTCGACCTGCTGGCCGACCCGGATCGGGCGCGGACCATGGGCGCGGCCGGTCGGGCGTGGATGGCACGCGACTGGACCTGGACCGCCCGCGTCCGGCCCGCCTGCAGACCCTCCTGACGGGTCGCCGGTGCGTCGGGTCGGCGGGCGACAGTCAGGCGGGTGGCTTGGTCGCCCGAGTAGATGCTCGCGATGTCCTCGGCGTAGATCTTGGCCACGACGGCCCGCTTCACCTTCATCGTCGGGCGTCATCTCCCCGCCCGCCTCGGTGAAGTCCACCGGCAGGATGCGGAACTCGCGGATCTGCTCGGCGCGGGAGACGGCCTTGTTCGCCTCGGCGACGGCGTCGGCGATCTCCGCGCGCAGGTCGGCGTCCTGCACGAGGTCGGCGACCCCCATGCCGGGTGCCTTGCCGTTGCGCTCGCGCCAGCCGGGCATCGCCTCCGCGTCGATCGTGACCAGCACGCTGATGAACGGCTGCGCGTCACCGACGACCATGCACTGGCTGACCAGCGGGTGCGAGCGCAGCCGGTCCTCCAGCACTGCGGGCGCGACGTTCTTGCCGCCGGCCGTCACGATGATCTCCTTCTTGCGGCCGGTGATCCGCAGGAAGCCGGCGTCGTCCAGCTCGCCGACGTCCCCGCTGTGGAACCAGCCGTCCTCGATCGCGTCGGTCGTCGCGGTCTCGTTCTTCCAGTAGCCGCGGAACACGATCGGGCCCTTGACAGCATGATCTCCCCGTCGTCGGCGATCCGGACGGCGTGCCCGGGGATCGGGCGGCCCACGCTGCCGACCCGCTGCGCGGCCAGCGTGTTGAGGGTGACGCCCGCCGAGGTCTCGGTGAGGCCGTAGCCCTCGAGGATCGGCAGACCGACGCCTCGGAAGAAGTGGCCGAGCCGGTCGCCCAGCGGGGCGCTCCCCGACACCGCGGCGATGACGTTGCCGCCGACCGCGGCCCGCAGCCTGCCGTACACGAGCCGGTCGAACAGCGCGTGCCGCAGCCGCAGCGCGAGCCCCGGTCCCCCGGAGTCTTGCGCGCGGGACCAGGCGATGGCGGTGTCGGCCGCCGTGTCGAAGATCCTTCCCTTGCCGTCGTTGTGGGCGCGCTGACGGGCGCTGTTGTAGACCTTCTCGAACACCCGCGGGACCGCGAGCAGGAACGTCGGGGAGAACACCGCCAGGTCACCGAGCAGGTTCGACACGTCCGGGGTGTGGCCGATCGTCGTGCGCGTGTAGGTGGCCCCGCACTGGATCGCCTTGCCGAACACGTGGGCGAGTGGCAGGAACAGCAGCACCGACCCGTCGGCGCTGAGCAGCTCGGGGAGCAGCCGGGCGACGGTCTTGACCTCGGTCTGCATGTTGCGGTGGGTGAGCTCGCAGCCCTTGGGCCGGCCGGTCGTGCCCGAGGTGTAGATCAGCGTGGCGAGATCGTCGGCCCGCACGCCACGCCGCCGGGCGTGCACCTCGTCGGCGGGCACGTCCGAACCGAGGGCGACGAGCTCCTCGACACCTCCCGGGGAGTCCGGGGCGCCCGGCGGCGGCTCGATCTGCCAGATCCGCCCGAGGTCGGGCAGATCATCGGCGACTCCGTCGACGAGCAGCCGGTGCTTGGCCGACTCGACGACCACCGCGACCGCGCCGGAGTCGGTCAGGATCCAGTTGATCTGCTCGGCCGACGACGTCTCGTAGATCGGCACGGTGACTCCGCCGACCGCGAGGACGGCGTAGTCGATCAGCGTCCACTCGTACCGCGTGCGCGACAGCAGCGCGACGCGGTCACCCGGGGCCACGCCGGCGGCGATGAGCCCCTTCGCGGCGGCGGTGACCTCCGTCGCGAACTGCGCGCAGGTGACGTCGAACCACACACCGTCGGATCCCGCGCGGCGATAGGCCACCGCGTTGGCGTGCTGCTCCGCGTTGTCGTAGACCGCGTCGATGAGGCTCTCTTCGTCGCCGACGCGGATCGTTGCGGGAACGCTGTACTCGCGCACGCTCGTGACCTCCTGGCCAGCACCGGAAGTGGCTCACGGCAACCTACAACGCGACAGCCCGGCACCGGCAGGGCCGGGAGCGGCCGCCGGCAGCGGTTCGGGCAGGGTGGCGGCGTGCCGTCGGTGGACGTGGTGGACGAGACGTTCCTCGCCGTGGCTCCCGAGGTGGTCGCCGGGCACCTGGCCCGACACTGGCGCCGGCTGTGGCCGGACCTGCGGCTCGAGGTGGTGACCGACCGCGGAGTGCAGGGGATCCGCTGGACGGTGGGGGGTGCGCTGGTCGGGAGCATGGAGGTGTGGCTGGAGCCGGTGCTCGACGGCACCGTGGTGCACTACTTCCTGCGCGCCGACCCCGCGGGCCCCGATGGCGCCCCGCGTCCGGCCCCACCCCGGCGCGGCGCGGCCGAGGCCCGGAGGCGGCAGCGGGCGGCCAAGGCCATCGCGTTCGCGTGCAAGGACCGGCTGGAAGCGGGCCGGGCGCCGGGAGAACCGCCCGCGTAACGTGCGGCCATGCGGGTGCACGTGGTCGCCGACGTGCACGGCGACGCGGAGGCACTCGCCAGGGCCGGTGACGGAGCGGACGCGCTGCTGGTGCTCGGTGACCTCGTGGACTACGTCGACTACCGCGATCCCGCTGCCGGTATCCTCGGCCGCGTCCTCGGGCCCGAGGTCAGCGCCCGGTTCGCGGAGCTGCGGACGGCGGGTGCCACCGATGAGCTCGTCGCGTTCGTGCGCGCGGCGTGGGCGCGCGTCGACGACGCCGCGGCCGTCGTGGAGGGCGCGGTCCGCGAGCAGTACGACCGGCTGTTCGCGGCGATGCCCGTCCCGACGTACGCGATCCCGGGCAACGTCGACCTGGCGCACCTGTGGCCGGAGTACGCCCGACCAGGCCTGTGCCAGCCGGACGGTCATGTGGTGGTGCTGGGCGGGCTGCGGTTCGGCTTCGTGGGCGGCGCGCCACTGCCGCCGGGCCGGGCCCTGCGGCGCGGCGGACCGTGGACCCCGCACCTGCGGCTCGCCGAGGAGTTCTGCGCGGCCGTGCGCGGACTGGGCACCGTGGACGTCCTCTGCAGTCACGTCCCACCGAACGTGCCGGAGCTCGCCTTCGACCTGGTGTCACGGCAGCCGGAGTCGGCGTCGTCGGCCCTGCTGGACGTCATCGCCCGGGACCGACCGCGGGCGGCCCTGTTCGGACACGTGCACCAGCCGCTCGCCGCCCGGGTCCGGGTGGGCCGCACGGAGTGCGTCAACGTCGGCTTCTTCCGGCGCACGGGCGCGCCCTACGTGCTCCGCTGGTGACGGGCCAACTCCCCGGTAACCTCCGCGCCATGGCCGACGCTACGACCTCCTCGATCGCCATCGCCGCCCCGCCGGAGCAGGTGATGGCGGTGATCGCCGACTTCCCGGCCTACCCCGAGTGGGCCGAGCAGGTGAAGACGGTGGAGGTGCTCGGCAGCGACGGTGGCGGGCGTGCGGAGCGCGTGCGGTTCACGATGGACGCGGGTCCGATCAAGGACTCCTACACCCTGGACTACCGGTGGTCGCCCGACGGTCTCTCGGTCAGCTGGACGCTCGTCAAGGGCCAGATCCAGCGGGCGCAGAACGGGTCCTACGTGCTGGCCGGCAGCGCGTCGCAGACCACCGTGACCTACTCCCTCGCCGTCGACCTGAATATCCCGATGATCGGCATGCTCCGTCGCAAGGCCGAGAAGGTGATCATCGACACCGCTCTCAAGGGGCTGAAGCGACGCGTGGAGCGCGATCGCTGACGCCGCCCGATCCACCGCGGGCGGCGGCATCCCCGGCCGGTACGGCTACCCTCCGCATCGTGCGCGTCGTGCTGTTCACGGGCAAGGGAGGTGTCGGGAAGACGACCCTCGCCGCGGCCACGGCCGCCCTGCTCGCGCGGTCGGGGCGCAAGGTGTTGGTGGTCTCGACCGATCCCGCGCACTCGCTGGGTGACGCGATGGAGGCCGACCTCGGCGGCGAGCCCATCGAGATCGAGGGTGGGCTCTTCGCGGCCCACGTGGACACCCGGGCGCTGCTCGACGACTCGTGGGGCCGGCTGCAGGGTCACCTCCGCACGGTGCTCGCCGGGGCCGGCGTCGACGAGCTCGTCGCCGACGAACTGACGGTCCTTCCCGGCGTCGAGGAGCTGCTCGCGCTCGGCGAGGTGCGTCGCGCCGCCGAGACCGGACCGTGGGAGGTCGTGGTCGTCGACTGCGGCCCCACCGCGGAGACCCTGCGGCTGCTCGGGCTGCCCGAGGCCCTCTCCGGCTACCTGGAGCGGCTCTTCCCGGCCCACCGCCGGGCCGTGCGAGGCCTGCTCGCCGGGCTGTCCGGCACCGGGGGCGACGCGCAGCCCGCTTGGGACCGCACCGTCGACGCCCTCGACGGGCTCGCCGAGCAGCTCGGCGGCCTGCGCGCGATGCTCGCCGACCACACTCGCACGTCGATCCGGCTCGTTCTCACTCCCGAACGGGTGGTGGCGGCCGAGACGAGGCGCACGCTCACCGCCCTGTCGCTGCACGGACTGCACGTGGACGGTCTGGTGGTCAACCGGGTGCTGCCCGGTCCGCCCCCGTCCCTGCGCGGTCCGGCCGCGAGGTGGCTGCGCGAGCGGCACGCCGAGCAGCAGGCGGTGCTGTCCGAGCTGGCCGGACTTCCGGTTCCGCTGAGCACCGCCGGCTACACCGCTGCGGAACCGACCGGCGTCGCCGCACTGCTGGAGCTCGCGACGCCGCTCTACGGCACCGGCGACCCGGTGGCGCCCGGCGTCGCGGGACCGCCGCTGCTGCAGGTGCGGCGCACGGCCGGCACCGGCACGTCGCTCGAGTCGGAGTTCGAGCTGGTGCTGCGGCTGCCCGGCGCCGCAGACGGGGCCCTGGACCTCGCGCGCATCGGCGACGAGCTGGCCGTCACGGCGGGCGGCATCCGGCGGATGGTCGCGCTGCCCTCGGTCCTGCGCCGCTGCGCGGTCACCGCGGCCCGTCTCGAGGACGACGACCTGTGCGTCGTGTTCACCCCCGATCCCGCGCTGTGGGTCCGGTGACCGACGCCGGGACGGAGCGGTGCGGTGGGCACGACGGGCTCAGCGTGGAGCTGCGCGCGCTCGCCCTCGGTGCGCTGGACCGGCTCGAGCCTGCGCTGCACCGCCTGCGCAGTGACCCCGGTCCGTCGGCCGGGGGGACGTGCGCAGTGTGCCCGGTGTGTGCGGTCATCGCCGTGCTCCGGGGAGAGCGGCCCGAGCTCACGGTCCGGCTGGCCGACCAGGCCGCAGGCGTCGTCGCCGTGCTCCGGGCGGCGCTCGAGGAGGGCGGGGTCGCGTCGTCCGGCCCGGAGCGCGCGGAGCCGGGTGCGACCGGACCCGGCGGGCCGGACCCCGGTGCGCCGGGTCCGCCGAGCCGCAGCGTCCAGCGCATCCCGGTGCGTCGCCGGCAGCCGGGACGATGACGTCGGGCACCCTGACCGTTGGTGTCGACGTCGGGGGCACGAGCGTCCGGGCCGGAGTGGTCGACGCTGAGGGGAACGTCCAGGACACCGCGCGCACCTCTACGCCGCGCAGCGAGGCCGCGCTCGAGGCGGCGGTGGCGGCCGTCGTCGGTGAGCTGGCCTCCCGGCACCGGGTCGCGGCGGTGGGGCTGGCGCTGGCCGGTTTCATCACCCCGGACCGGCGCGTGGTCCGCTTCGCCCCGCACCTGTCGTGGCGCGACGCACCGGTGGCGGACCGCGTCGCCGACCGGATCGGGCTGCCCGTCGTCGTCGAGCACGACGCCAACGCCGCCGCGCTCGCGGAACGTCGCTTCGGAGCCGCGGCCGGGGCGGGCACGGTGGTGTTCCTCGCCCTGGGCACCGGCATCGGTTCGGCCCTCCTGTTCGACGGGCGGCTCTTCCGGGGGGCCTTCGGGGTGGCACCTGAGCTCGGGCACCTGCGGGTCGTGCCCGAGGGCCGACCGTGCCCGTGCGGGAAGAGCGGATGCTGGGAGCGCTACTGCAGCGGGACAGCGCTGGTCACCACCGCTGTCGAGCTGCTGGCCCGCGATCCGGGGCGCTCACCGGTGCTCCGCAGGCTGGTGGCGGGCGACCCCGGACGGGTCACCGGGCGACGGGTGGCGGCGGCCGCTCGCGAGGGCGATCCCGTCGCGTGCGCGGCGATGGGCGAGCTGGGCCGGTGGCTGGGGGACGGTCTCGCGCTCGTCGCCGACGCCTTCGACCCGGAGCTGGTGGTGATCGGCGGAGGCGTGTCGGCGTCGGCACCACTGTTCCTCGACGAGGCGCGCGAGCACTACGCCGCCACGGTGACCGGCGCCGGTCACCGGCCGCTCGCGCGGATCCGCACGGCACAGCTCGGCGAGGCCGCGGCGGTGGTGGGTGCCGCCGAGCTCGCCCGGGAGGTCGTCCTGCGGTGATGGGGCGTGACCAGAGGACCGTGATCAGAGGACGGCGCCGTCTTCGTCGGCGGGGCCGTCACCGGTCACGGGCGGGTCCGGCCAGAGCCGCAGCACCAGCCATCCGAGACCGGCCGCCATCCCGATCAGACCCAGCGGCAGGCCGTACGGCTCGGGGATCCCGAGCCATCCCGGCGCCACGACGAGCACCAGACCCAGGGTCAGCAGCACCAGGCCGACGAGGGCGGGCGGCCCGATCCGGGGCAGCGGCGGCGGCTCCGGAGGCAGGAAGTGCTCGTCGTCGCGCGTGCCCGCCGCCCGCGAGCGGCTGTCCGCAGGGGGTTCGAAGAGCGCGGCCGCAACCGGATCGTCGTCTCCCGGCCACGCGGGGACCCGCCCTTCGCGCCGCCATCCGGAGACGATCGCGTCGAACTCGTCGGGGGGCCGCCCGCCGTCGGGCTGGGCGCGCTCGTCGGGATCCCGGTTCACGCCGCCCTCCTCACTCTCGTCCGCAGCCGGTCGCCCCGGCGCCCCGCGTCCGGGGAACGGCGGCGTCCTGGAACGGCGGAGCCCCGCGGCGCAGCGTCATCCTGGCACGGCAGTGCGGCGGAGAGCAGGAGCCGCGGCCGTCCGCCGTTGTCGCCGCCCCGTAACCGTCCGTAGGCTGACGCCGTCGATCTGGAGGGGGCACACCCAGGTGCTGTACTGGTGGTCCAAGTTCGTGCTCCTCGGTCCGCTGCTGCGATTGTTCTGCCGGCCCACGATCGAGGGTGTGGAGAACGTCCCGGAGCGCGGCGGCGCCATCCTGGCCAGCAACCACCTCGCCGTCGTCGACTCGTTCTTCCTCCCCCTGCTCGTCCCCCGGCGGATCACCTTCCTGGCCAAGCGCGAGTACTTCACCCAACCGGGCGTCCTCGGTCGCCTGAAGAAGATCTTCTTCTCCGGCGTCGGTCAGGTGCCGATCGACCGGTCCGGCGGGTCGGCCGCGCAGGCCGCCATGGCCACGGCGGTCCGGTTGCTGAACGAGGACCGGCTGCTCGGGATCTATCCCGAGGGCACGCGCTCACCCGACGGACGGCTCTACAAGGGCAAGACCGGCGTGGCGAGGATGACGCTCGAGGCCGGGGTGCCGGTCGTCCCGGTCGCGATGATCGGCACGAACCACGTCAACCCCATCGGGTCGCGGATGTGGCGCCCGCGCAAGGTCCACATCAAGGTCGGCACGGCACTGGACTTCTCCCGGTACGCCGGCATGGCGGGGGACCGGTTCATCGAGCGCTCGATGACCGACGAGATCATGTACGCACTGATGGAGCTCTCCGGACAGACCTATGTGGACAAGTACGCGGCATCGGTCAAGGAGCGGGCCGCGGCCGAGGCGAGGTCGACGGCGTCAGCGCTCGCCGAGCGTGAGCGCAAGGCCGGCCGGACCGTGGACGGGCGGGACGCCAACCGCCTTCCCGGTACGCGGGCCAGCTGATCTCGGGCGCCCATCCGCGGGGGCTGGTCCGGCCCTTCTGCGTCGCCGTCGGGGTCGACCGGTCACACCGTTCTCCTGACACCCGCGAGCCGAGGGACGGCATGTCGTCACCGGTCGTCGGCGGGTAGCCTGAGCACCGCTGGTGCCGATCAGGTCCCCGTCGTGCTCACCGCGCCGGCGTTCCACGACGGGATGAGAACGTGATGATCATCGAGTGTCGCCGTGACCACGACCATCGATCGCTGTGCTCGCTCGGACGGCCCGAGCGGGTGCGCCGTGGCTGAGCTGGGGACGGTCACCAGGGCGTTGCTGAGCATCGCGCGCGGCGGAACTGACGACCGCGGGTTGGCCGGGCGCATCTGTCAGGCCTGCGTGGACGGGCTCGACGTCGACGGGGCAGCGATATCGCTGTTGACCGCGAGCGTGTCCCGGGAGACGTTGTGGGCCACCGACGCGACGGCGGAGCTGTTGGAGGATCTGCAGTTCACCTTGAACGAGGGCGCGTGCATGGAGGCCGCCACCACCGGCAATCCGGTGCTGGTGCCGGATCTCTACCACAGCACGGAGACTGCGCGGTGGCCAATCTTCGCCGCGGCGGTCGCCGAGCAGACCCTGGTGGGGGCGTTGTTCGCGTTGCCGTTGCAGTGGGGTGCGGTCAACCTGGGTGTGCTCGACCTGTACCGGGCCGAGGCGGGTGAGCTGAGCGAGGTCCAGCGGCGTGACGCGCTCGCCGCGGCCGATACCGCGGCGTTGATGATGCTCGGCCAGCGCACCGATCCCGGTGACCATGGCGCGGGCGCCGGCGGGTGGCTGGATCCCGCGCTGGGGCATCGTGCAGAGATCCACCAGGCCACCGGGATGGTCCTGGCTCAGCTCGGGATCACCGCGACCGACGCGCTGGCGCGGCTGAGGGGCTATGCGTTCGTGCACCAGCGGCTGCTGATCGATGTCGCCCGGGATGTCGTGGACCGGCGCCTGGTGTTCATCGAGGAGATGACGTGAACCGATGCCACCACCCGAGGCGGACGGACCGGAGGGACCCGTCGTGAGCCATCCCGACCGTGAGCAGCGGGTGAGCGACGCGTTCGTGGCGCTCGCCGACACCCTGGTCGACGACTACGACGTCATCGACCTGCTCGATCAGCTCGTCGCCCACTGTGTCGCGTTGTTGGCCGCCGATGCGGCTGGCTTGCTGCTCGGCGACGCCCGCCAGCAGCTGCGCGTTGTCGCGGCGTCGAGCGAGGACGCCCAGACCATGGAGCTGTTGCAGCTGCAGTCCGACGAAGGCCCGTGCCTGGAGGCCTACCAGAGCGTGCGGCAGGTGCGGACCCCCGACCTGTCCCAGGTCGCGCACCGGTGGCCGCGGTTCGTCGAGGCCGCCGCCCGCGCGCGGCGCGTTCGCCTCGGTGCACGCCATCCCCCTGCGGCTGCGTGGGCAGGCCATCGGAGTCTTGAACCTGTTCCACCGCACCCCCGGCCCGTTGCCCGAGACCGACCTGTCCCTGGGTCAGGCGTTGGCCGACGTGGCGACCATCGGGATCCTGCAGGAGCGGGCCATCCGCCGCGGGGAGGTCCTCAACGAGCAGCTGCAGACCGCGCTGAACAGTCGGGTGATCATTGAGCAGGCCAAGGGTGTGGTCGCCCAGAGCCTCGGGGTGGGCATGGACGCCGCGTTCGACCGGCTCCGCCGCCACGCCCGCCACAACAACCTGCGCTTGGTCGAGGTGGCGCGTCGCACCGTGACCGGCGAGCTGGACCTGGACGTGCTGTCCACGGCGACCTCGCACTCGCCCGCGGGCTGAGCGGCCACGCGAGATTTGAGCAGGAAGCGACCCGCCGCGTACTGTTCGTCCGTTGCTCCAGCCCCTGGCGGCAGGTTCCGTCTTCAACCGGGAGGTTCGGCCGTGTCGGCGAGCGACACCCAGCGCACCCATGACACGCGCGGTGATGCCGACGCGGGGTGCTGGTGCGAGCTGCACACCGAAGCCGGCCCGGCCGGGGACATCCTGGTGCTGCGGGTGTGCGGGGAGATCGACACGGTCACCCTGCCCGCTGTCCGCAGTGCGCTGACCGCCGCAGCGAACCAGCAACCCGGAGATCTCGTGGTCGACCTGGCCGCGGTCACCTTCTGCTGCGTGCGCGGGTTCGCCCTGCTCGCTGACGTCGCGTGCACCGCACAGGCCAGCGGGATCGGCTACGCCGTCAGCGGCCTGTCCACGCATCTCGACCGGGTCGCCACTCTGCTCTGGCCCGAGCAGCGCTGCGTGCGGTACCGCAGCGTCGCCGCCGCGGTGACCGCCATCCGCATCGACCAGACGACCGCAGCATCCGACCAGGGCCGACCCTCGCCCCCACCGCACGACGACCCACGCGCGATGCTGTGACGACCGGACTACTCGGTCCGGTGGGCACCACGGAGGCGAGGAGCGGTCAGATGTGCTCTGACCGCCGGAAACTGGACGGGTATGCGGTTCTTCTACGACTGCGAGTTCATCGAGGACGGGACGACGATCGATCTGGTGTCGATCGGGGTGGTCGGTGAGGACGGCCGCGAGTTCTATGCCGTGTCGACGGAGTTCGACCCGAGCCGCGCCGGGCTGTGGGTGCGGGCCAACGTCCTGCCCAAGCTCCCGTCACCGGCCGACCCGACGTGGCGCTCGCGTGAGCGACTGCGGGCCGACCTCCTGCGGTTCCTGACGTCCGCGCCCGGCGACGTCGAACTCTGGGCGTGGATCGCGGCCTACGACCACGTGGCCCTCTGCCAGCTCTGGGGAGCGATGCCGGCCCTGCCCCGGCCGCTGCCGCGGTTCACCCGGGAGCTGCGGCAGCGCTGGGAAGACGCTGGACGTCCGCCGCTGCCGGGACCCACCTCCGACGCGCACGACGCGCTCGTCGACGCCCGGCTCAACCTCCGACGGTGGGAGGCCATCGAGTCCGCGGTCGCCGCCCGCTGATCACCGGGCGGCGAGCGCGGCGGGTCAGCCGGCGAAGATGCTCACCCCGCCCGGGCCGACGAGCAGGCCGACGACGATGAGCACGATGCCCCACAACAGCTGCTTCCGGACGATCGCGAAGATGCCGGCGATCACGAGGACGACAGCGAGGATCCACAACAGGGTTGCCATGACTCCCTGTGCCCGGTTTCGTCCCCTGTGGATCCAGCGCCTCACGTGACGACCGTCACATGCCGTGACGCCGCGTCGTCGGGCCCCGGAACCCGTCCCGTGGCTTCCCGCTGGCACGGCCTACCCTTGGCCGCTGTGAACTGGACCATCGACGCCCCGGTGGACGTACTGCCCGAGCTGCCCCCGCTGCCCGCCGATCTGCGGACGAGGCTGGACACCGCGCTGGCCCGCCCGGCCGCCCAGCAACCCGACTGGCCCGACGCCGAGCAGGTGGGGCACGTGCGGACGGTGCTGGAGAGCGTGCCGCCGGTGACCTTGCCCCCGGAGGTCGACCGCCTGCAGGACAGGCTGGCGTCCGTCGCGCGCGGTGAGGCCTTCCTGCTCCAGGGCGGGGACTGCGCGGAGACGTTCGTCGACAACACCGAGCCGCACATCCGCGCCACCATCCGCACGCTGCTGCAGATGGCGATCGTGCTCACGTACGGCGCGTCGCTGCCCGTCGTGAAGGTCGGCCGGATCGCCGGGCAGTACTGCAAGCCGCGCAGTGCGCCCGTCGATGCACGGGGACTGCCGTCCTACCGCGGCGACATCGTCAACTCGATCGTGGCCGATCCCGCGGCGCGGGTGCCCGACCCGACGCGCATGGTGCGGGCCTACGCCAACGCGAGCGCGGCGATGAACCTCGTGCGCGCCCTCACGGCGACCGGCATGGCCGATCTGGCGATGGTGCACGACTGGAACAAGGACTTCGTGCGCACCTCGCCGGCCGGTGCGCGGTTCGAGGCGATCGCCAACGAGATCGAGCGGGCCCTGCACTTCATGAACGCCTGCGGGGTGGACGACCACAACCTGCACAGCGTCGAGTTCTACGCCTCGCACGAGGCGCTGCTGATCGACTACGAGCGGGCGATGCTGCGGCTGGACCGCACCCGTCCCGAGCCGCGGCTCTACGACCTGTCGGCCCACTTCCTGTGGATCGGCGAGCGCACCCGCCAGCTCGACGGTGCGCACATCGCCTTCGCCGAGGTGCTGTCGAACCCGATCGGCCTCAAGATCGGGCCGACGACCACGCCCGAGCTCGCGGTGGAGTACGTCGAACGCCTGGACCCGCACAACGCCCCCGGTCGGCTCACCCTCGTCAGCCGGATGGGCAACGGCACGGTGCGCGACGTGCTGCCGGCGATCGTCGAGAAGGTCGAGGCGTCGGGCCACAAGGTCATCTGGCAGTGCGACCCGATGCACGGCAACACCGTCGAGTCCACGGCGGGCTACAAGACCCGTCACTTCGACCGGATCGTCGACGAGGTGCAGGGCTTCTTCGAGGTGCACGCGGCGCTGGGCACCCACCCGGGCGGCATCCACGTGGAGGTCACCGGTGAGGACGTGACCGAGTGCCTCGGCGGAGCGCAGGACATCTCCGACGCGATGCTGTCCGGTCGGTACGAGACGGCCTGTGACCCGCGCCTGAACACCCAGCAGTCCCTGGAGCTGGCCTTCCTGGTCGCGGAGATGCTGCGGGGCTGAGCCCGGGCTGCGGATCGGGCGTCAGGGCGCGCCGGCGGGGGCCACCGCGAAGGCCAGCGCGAAGGCGACGGTGCTGGCGAGGTAGCTGACGGTGCGGACGTGGTTGCCGCGGGTCCACGTCGTCGCGTACCGGGTCCACCGGGTCGGGGCGCTGCTGTCGTCGGCGTCGACCGTGTCGAGGGCGTTGTTGCGCGGCACGTGGAAGCCCATGGTCACGACGACGCCGAGGACGTTCAGGATCGCTCCGGCGAGCTGGTACGGAGCGGCGGGGTGGTCGAGCCGGGTGGCGGCCATGATCCCCAGGACGACGGCGACGGCGCCGCCGCCCAGGAACACGGGCAGGAACACCGGGGAGCGGTTCGCGGCGCTGTTGATGCCCTGCATCGCGACGAGCCCGTCCCGGGCCGGGACGCGGCGCAGCCCGTCCATCACGAAGGTCGAGAACCCGAAGAACAGGCCGGCCATCAGCGCACTGGCGGACAAGGCGACGATGGTGAGCGCGGTCATCGGCGCATCCTTTCTGCGACACTGTAACGGTACGACGTAACGGTACGCTGTTGCGCTAAGGTGTCAACCCATGGGCCGGCGACGGGAACACGGCGAGGCGACGCGAACTGCGTTGCTCGACGCAGCGGAGCGACTGATCGAGCAGCACGGCGCCGACGCGGCATCCGTCCGGTCCGTCGCCGACGCCGCCGGGACCACGACGCGCGCGGTCTACAGCGTGTTCGGCTCGAAGGAGGGCCTGCTCGAAGCCTTGGCGGCCCGCCTGTTCGAGATGCTGAGCGACGCGATCGATGCCTGCCCGCCGAGCGACGACCCGGTCGCCGACGTGGTCACCGTCTCGCTCGACGGCTTCCGGCGCACGGCACTCGCCCATCCCGCCCTGTACGGGCTGGTGTTCCTCCGAGTGGTGCCCGGCCTGCGCCTCGGACGGGAGTTCGCCGAGGTCGCGTCCGGCGCGTTCGGCCGTCTGGAGGCGCGCCTGACTCGCCTCGAGGCCGGCGGTGGTCTCGGGGGGATGACGACGACCGACGCCGCGACCGCGGTGCACGCCCTCACCGAGGGCCTCGCCACGATGGAACTGCGGGGCATGATCGACCGCTCCGGCGGGGCCGAGGAGATCTGGCGCAAGGCGATCACCGCCCTCCTGCACGGCTTCGCGGTCGACTCGGCCGATCGGCCGGGCCGGCTCACAGCGTCGTGAGGACGACCGTGGTGCCCGCGTCGACCATGGCCCCGGCCCCGGGGCTCTGCTCGATCACGGTGCCGTCGTCGCGCCCGAGGCCGCCGCCGCCGCCGCCGAAGGCGGGCCGCTCCTCGGCGTCCAGCTCGACGCCGCGGAGGGCGTCCTCGGCCGCGCCGAACTCCTCGCCGAGCACGAACGGGACCCGCACCTGCGCGGGTGGCGGCTCCACGCCCTTGCTCACCACCAGCGTGACCGGAGCGCCGACCGCCAGCTCCGCGCCGGCTGGCGGCCGGGTGCGGATCACCGCGCCCTGCGGCACACCGGCGCTGAACGCGGCGGCGTCCGTGCTGCGCACCGGCTCCAGCCCGGCCGCCCGCACCGCCGCCTCCGCCGCGGCCGTCGCCGTGCCCGGCGCGATGGCCGGCACGGTCGGACGCCCGGTGGACACGACGAGCGTGACCGTGCTGCCCCGCAGCAGGCGGGCTGCTGACGGCGGGTCGGTCGCGGCGACCAGCCCCTCCTGCAGCGCGTCGTCGAAGGCCGTGTCGATGCTGCCGACGAGATCGACACTGCCCAGGAGCTGCTGCGCCGTGGCCTGCTCCATCCCGACCAGTGCCGGCATCGCCGTCCAGCGCCCGCTGCCCAGCCACCAGGCGGTGGCCGCGACGAGCAGCGCCAGCACGGTGACGATCGCGACGAAGACGCCGAAGATCCGGCGGCTCCGCCGGCGCAGGTGCAGGTGCGCGGGCACCTCGCCGGTCGAGGTCCGGTACGGAGTCTCCGGCGGCCGGGTCATGGTCCGGGTACCGCCGGGCCGGCCCGCGGCTGGCGGCGGGCGGGTGCCGGCCCCGATCGCTGCCGCCGCGACCCGGCGCGGGCCCGCGGGCACGGTGTCCTGCTCGTCGGGCGGCCGCGGCGGCGGGACGGGGGCGGGCACCCGTGGGACGTCGAGCCACTGCGCGACCCGGCGCAGCTCCGCGAGCAGCGCGGCCGCGTCCGCGGGGCGGCCACCCGGATCGCGCCGGGTGGCCCGGCGGACCAGCTGGTCGAGCTCCGGCGGCACATCACCCGCGACCAGCGACGGCGCCGGCACGTCGGAGTTCACGTGCCGGTACGCCACCGACAGCGCGGTGTCGCCGGTGTAGGGCGGCGCCCCGGTGAGCAGCTCGTAGAGCACGACGCCGGCCGCGTACACGTCGCTGCGCGGGTCCGCCGCGCCGGTCGCGACCTGTTCGGGCGACAGGTACGCGACCGTCCCCATGATCATGCCCGCGTGGCTGGCGCCCGCCTGGGCCGCCGCCGTGGCCAGTCCGAAGTCGGCGACCTTCACCTCGCCGGCCCGGCTGATCAGCACGTTCTCCGGCTTGACGTCCCGGTGCACGAGCCCCAGCCGGTGCGCCTCGGCGAGCCCGGCCAGCACGGGCTCCAGCACGGCGAGCGCCGCCGGCACGCCGAGCGCGCCGCGGGCGGCCAGGACATCGCGCAGCGTGCCGCCCTCCACCAGCTCCATCACGAGGAACAGCACGGGCCCGTCGACGCCGACGTCGTCGCCCTGGTCGTGGACGTCGACCACGGCGGGGTGGTCGATCCGGGCCGCCGATCGGGCCTCGCGCTCGAACCGCGCTCGGAACGCGGGGTCGGCGGCCAGCCGCGGGTCCATCACCTTGAGCGCGACAGGACGGTCGAGCCGGGTGTCGGTGCCCCGGTAGACCGTGGACATGCCGCCACGCGCGATGACCGGCCCGACCCGGTACCGCGCGTCGAGCATCGCGGCGGGCGGCGCGTTCACGGCGACGACGGTACCGCCCGCTCGAGGTGGTGCCGGAGCTGCCGCGCCTGTGGCATCGTATGCCGCCGTGGGCGAGCACTCGAGCACTCCAACCACCCCGAGCCTCGACGAGGAGCACGCGTGAACGAGGTGTTCGTGCTGTCCGCGGACGTGGCCGTCCTGCCCGCCGCCGAGGTCGCCGTGCGGCTGTCCCAGCCCGTGTCGCGGGTGCACCAGCTGGTGCGCGACGGCCAGCTGCTGTCGCTGCGGCGCGACGGCGAGGTCGTGGTACCGGCCGACTTCCTCGACGACGGGGCCGTCCTCAAGGGCCTTCCCGGAACGATCACCGTGCTCCGGGACGGCGGCTACTCCGATCCCGACATCCTGCGGTGGCTGTTCGTGGAGGACGACCTGCTGGCCGGCCCCCCGATCGAGTTCCTGAGGTCGGGTCGGCACCGCGAGGTCAAGCGACGCGCCCAGACGATGGCGTTCTGAGCCCCCACCCGATCACGTACGGGCCCGCGCGACCACCGCCCTGGCCAGGCCGGGGAGGGCCACCGCAGCCCGCCGCCGGTTCGGCACCGACACCCGCCGGTGCAGCACGTGGTAGTCGGCCGCCTCGATCTGGTCGAGGATGTCGCGGTAGAGCGTAAACGCGCAGGCCACGCAGGCCCGCGAGGCCGGTTCGAGCATCGCGACGCCGGGCTCCGCGCGGCGGTAGATCGCCCGCGTGTGCGCGACGAGGTGGACCAGCGCCCGGCGCACCCGCTGGTCGGGCCGCCGGGTGCGCCGGCACCAGCCGAGCAGCTCGCGGTCCACCCCGAACGCGGCGAGCTCGTCCGACGGCAGGTAGATCCGGCCGCGGTCGAGGTCCTCGCCGACGTCGCGCAGGAAGTTCGTGATCTGGAACGCCACTCCGAGGGCCGCGGCCGGCGGCTCCGCTTCCTCGCGGGGCACGGTCGTGCCGAGGATCGGCAGCATCTGCAGTCCGATCACCGCCGCCGAGCCGTGCACGTAGACCGCGAGATCGTCGAACGTGGCGTACTCGGTGACGTGGGTGTCCATCCGCATCGAGGCCATGAAGTCGACGAAGTGGCGCGGATCGATGGCGTACCGGTGCGCCGTGTCGGCGACCGCGGCGAGCACGGGCTGCTCGGCCGCCCCGCCGGCCAGGGCCCTCGACAGCTCGGCCGACAGGGCGTCGAGCTGCGCCGCCTTCTCGGCCGCTGGCCGGTCGTCGCCGATGTCGTCGACGATCTCGTCGGCGTAGCGGGCGAAGCCGTACAGGGCGTGCACCGCGGGCCGTCGCTCGCGCGGGAGGAGCCGCGTGGCGAGGAAGTAGGTGCGGCCGTGCCGGGCGTTGAGCTCACGGCAGGTCGTGTAGGCGGCTCGCAGCGCCGGGTCGGTGATCCCGGCGGCGTCGAGCTCAGCCCGCCCGGTGCCCGGCACCGGCGGAGGACCCGGCCGGGGAGGCGGCGGGGGAGGGTGACGGCGGCTCGGCCGGCACGGGAGCGGGCAGCGGCAGGGGCTCGACGACGGGCGCCCGGGCTCGGGCGCCGGCGCGCAGCCGCAGCGGGTCGGGGCGCAGCAGCGAGACCGCCGCCAGCCCGGCCAGGAGCGCGCACCCCGCGAGGTAGGGCCAGTTGTAGAGCGCGTCCTCGCCGTTGGGGTAGTACACGATGACGAGCATCAGGGAGGCCCACACCACGCAGGCCAGACCGAGGTCCGACCACGGAACCGCGGCGAGCAGGGCCATCCCCCAGCTCAGGTACCAGGGCAGGGTGGCGGGCGACAGGACGGCCACGGCCAGCAGCACGATGCCGGCCCGGTGCACGGCCTCCGGCCCGCCGTCGCGCGCGGCCCACCACTGGCGGCACGCGATCCAGATCAGCAGCGCGGCGCCGAGGACCCGCGCGACGTTGACGAACGGCTGCTTGGGCACGTCGACGACCAGCCGGACGAGGGTGTGGACGAACTCGGCGACACCGGTCGGCCACGACATCCAGTTCACGATCATCGACGGGGCGCTGAGCGCCGGCAGCCACCCGAGGCTCACTCCGGCCGCAAGGGTGCACGCGCCGAAGGTCGCGACGAACACGCCGATGCCGGCCACGGTCGCCTTCGCGATCCGGCGGCGTCGCGAGCCGGTCAGCTGCCCGGCCCAGACGAGCACGAGGAACGGCAACGCGATTCCCGCGCTGGCCTTCACCGCCATCCCCGCGGTGACCAGCGCGATGCCGCCAGCGGGTGCGCCACGCAGGGCGACAAGGGACCCCGCGGCGAGCAGGCCGACGACCAGCAGGTCGTTGTGTCCGCCGCCGACCATGTGGATCACCATGACGGGGTTCGCGACGGCGATCCACAACGCGACCGGAACGCGCCCGCCCAGCCGGCGCGTCAGCTCCGGAAGCGCCCACACCAGCAGGGCCAGGCCCGGCAGCAGCGCGATCCGCATCAGGACGACGCCGAGGATGATGTTGTCGCCGGCGAGCCAGGCCACCGACTGGGCGATCAGGATGAACAGCGGCCCGTAGGGCGCGGGGGTGTCCTGCCAGAAGTAGTGGACGTTGTCGGTGAAGATGCCCGGCATGGCCTCGGGACCGACCGCGTACGGGTCGAAGCCGGCGAGTGGCAGCCCGCCCTGCGCGAGGTAGCTGAACACGTCCCGGGTGAACAGCGGCGGAGAGAGCAGCATCGGCGCCGTCCACGCGGCGGCGATGGTCAGGACGGCTCGCCCACCGACCCGGCGGGCCAACACCGCTCGGCCCAGCCGGACCCACGCCCACGCCATGAGCACGACGCCGGCGTAGATCATGACCGTCGCCAGCTCCCGGCCGTGCCCGTAGCGCCAGAAGCCGAGCGGCGAGTTCGACATCAATGGGTCGCGGACCAGGATCCCACCGGCCCCGAAGCCGCCGACGACCATCAGCAGGGACGCGGACAGTCCGAGCAGCAGTGGACCCCGAGGGGGGTCGCCCAGGCGGGTGCGCCACGTGCGGGTCGGACGCGGCCGGCCCGCCGCCCGACCGGGGGCCGTCGACGCGGCGACGCCTGCCGGCCGCGCCGGCCGGTCGACCGCTGGTGGAGGCTCCATGACGCGATCCATGCTCGCACGGCCGGTGTCAGCCGGACGTGGGTACCCTGCGCGCCCTAGTGGACGCTCCGGTGATCCGTTGGGCGGCCAGCCGACCGGAGATCAGCACCGGCGGGATGCCCACGCCCGGGGTGGTGCCGCACCCGGCGAGCACGACGTTCTCCAGTCCCCGCACCAGGTTCCGCGGCCGGAACGGCCCGGTCTGGGCGAACGTGTGGGCAGCCGAGAACGGGGTGCCGGCGGCGAGACCGTCGGCAGCCCAGTCGGCCGGGGTGACCAACCGGGAGACCTCGATGTCACCGGCGATCCCGGCCAGTCCAGGGTGTCCGCG
Source organism: uncultured Actinomycetota bacterium (assembly GCA_963711715.1). Classification (GTDB taxonomy): domain Bacteria; phylum Actinomycetota; class Actinomycetes; order Mycobacteriales; family Pseudonocardiaceae; genus Pseudonocardia. The sequence continues at coordinate 1,237,577 of CAVQFJ010000009.1, read as the reverse complement.
CGCGTCGAGAACGCGGAGCAGCTCGTCGCGGTAGGCGGGCCCGATGCGGGCCCAGTCGAGACGCCCGCGGTCGGTGTTCGGGCAGGGGGCCAACACGAACAACAGGTCGGAGTCCGCGGGTGCGAGCGTGGGGTCGCTCGCGGTCGGGCGTGTGATCAGCAGTGACGGGTCGCTCATGAGCCGGCCGTCGTCGATGATCTCGCGGAACGTGTCGCGCCACTTCGCGCCGAAGGAGATGGAGTGGTGCGCGAGCTCCGGCCGAGGGCGTGTCAGGCCGGCGTGCAGCACCACCGCGCTGGGCGAGTAGCGCAGGGGCACCATCCGCCGCGGGGTGCGGCCCACGAGCCGGCGCACGACCGGGAGTTCCGGGGTCAGCACCGTGGCGTCGCAGGCCAGCCGCTCGGTGGCGCCGTCGGGACCGGCGTGCCGGACGGCGGTGACCCGACCGTCGCGCCGCTCGAGCCCGGTGACCGTCCGGCCGTAGTGGATGTCGGCACCGGCGTCGGCGGCGGCGTCGGCGAGCGCCTGTCCGACCTGCCGCATCCCGCCTCGCGGGAAGTACACGCCGGCCACGGTGTCCATGTAGGCGATCACGCCGTACGCCCCGAGCGCCTTCTGCGGTGGCACGCCGGCGTAGAGGGCCTGGAAGGAGAAGATGCGTTGCAGTCGCTCGTCGGGCAGGAACCGGGCGACGCGCGGGCCGAGTCGTCCGAACCCACCCATCGCGGCCAGCCGCACCAGGTCCGGGCCGAGCAGGTTCAGCGGCGAGTCGAAGTTGGCGCCGATGAAGGTGTCGATCTCGGCGCGGTAGAGCTCGGTGAGCCACTGCCGCATGCGTCGGTAGCCGTCGGCGGCGCCCGGCCCGCAGACCCGCCGGACCTCGGCCTCCATCGCCTCCCCGTCGGTGTGGACGTCGATGGTGGAGCCGTCGGCGAAGTGGGTGCGATAGGCCGGATCGAGCTCGACGAGGTCGAGCCGCTCGGAGAGCTTCTCGCCCACCGCGCCGAACGCCTCGTCGAGCAGGTCGGGCATGGTCAGGACGGTCGGACCGGTGTCGACCTGGTACGTGCCGCGCTCGGTGTGCAGGTCGAGGCGGCCGGCCCGGCCGCCGGGGTGCGCCTCCCGCTCGACGACCGTGACGCGGCGACCCGCCCCCAGGAGGTGCAGGGCCGCGGACAGGCCGGACAGGCCGGCGCCGACGACCACCACGTGATCGGTCAGGCCGGCGATCGTGCGCGTCAACTCGTCCTCCTGGTGGCGGCGACCGCCAGCTCGGCCAGCCGCGATGCCGCCGGTTCCCCGATGTCGACGACCGACAGGGCGTCCATCGCGGTACCGGTCAGCGCCGTGATCCGCTGCTCGATCGCCTGCACGGCTCCCAGCTCGGCGAGCAGCCCGCGGATGCGGTCCACGCCTGGCGCGTCGAGGTCGGGATCCCCGACCGCGGTCGTCATCGCGTCCAGGGCCGTCGCCCGGCCCTGCTCCTGCGCGCGCTCGGTCGCGAGCGCGAGCAGCAGGGTCCGCTTCCCCTCCCGCAGGTCGTCGCCCGCGGGCTTGCCGGTGACCGCGGGGTCCCCGAACACGCCGAGCAGGTCGTCCCGGAGCTGGAAGGCCACTCCGATGTCCGCGCCGAACCGACGGTACGCCGCCACGAGGTTCGGACCCGCCCCCGCGATCGCGGCCCCGAGGTGCAGGGGCCGTTCGACGGTGTACGCCGCGGTCTTGTAGCGGTCGATCTGCAGCGCGGCGCGTGCCGTGGTGTCACCGGTGGACTGGTGCAGCACGTCGAGGTACTGGCCACCGAGCACCTCGGTGCGCATCGCCTCCCACGGCGCGCGGGCCCGGACGAGCGCGGCGGCGTCGAGGCCGGCCGCGCGCAGCATGTCGTCGGCCCAGACGAGGGCGAGGTCGCCCAGCAGGATGGCCGTGGCCGCGCCGAAGCGGGCGGGACGGCCGTGCCAGCGCGCGACGGCGTGGCGGCGGGCGAAGGCGACGTGGACGGTGGGGCGGCCGCGCCGGGTCGCGGAGGCGTCCATCAGGTCGTCGTGGATCAGCGCGCAGGCCTGGATCAGCTCCAGGGCGCTGATCGCGCGGAGCACGGCCGGCGCCTCGGGGGAGTCGGGGGAGCCCCCCGCACCGCGCCATCCCCACCACGCGAAGGTGGGCCGGATCCGCTTGCCCCCGCTCAGCACGAACTCGGTCAGTGCCGTAGTGGCCTCGGCGAACGCCGGATCGATGGCCGTGGTCTCGGCGGCCCGGGAGTCCAGGAACGTGGCCAGCGCGCCTTCCACGGCGTCGGCCAGCCCGGCGTCGACGGCGGTCTCGCCGAGCACGCCACGCGCGGGCACCGGATCGATCTTGGCGGGATCGACCTGGGCGGGATCGATCTTGGCCGGATCGATCTGGGTCGGGTCGATCGGGGCGGGGTCGCGGGCGGCACGCCGACGGCGGGTCCGGGGCGGGGACGCCCGGTCGCCGGTGGACGCGGGGGCGGTGCCGACGGCGGTCGTGCGGGTCACCGCGCGCACCGGGCGCGGTACGAGGGGAGCGGATGTGCGGAGGTGCGGGGCACCTGGCGAGGGTAGCGGCGCCGCTCAGCTGCGGCGCGACGACACGGCCGCGGCCGCAGCGGGACGACACGGCCGCAGCACGTGATCGCGGGGCCGTCGGACGTAAGGTGGCGCCGTGAAGGTCACCCAGCGGATCGACCGCGACCGCCCGGTGTTCTCCGTCGAGTTCTTCCCTCCCAAGGACGAGCTGGGAGAGGCCGAGCTGTGGCGCGCCGTGCGCCGCCTCGAACCGTTGGACCCCGCGTTCGTCTCGGTCACCTACGGCGCGGGGGGCTCCAGCCGGGACCGGACGATCCGCACCACCGCCCGCATCGCGACCGACACCACGCTCGTCCCGATGGCCCATCTCACCGCGGTGTCGCACTCGGTCGCCGAGCTGCGCCACGTGATCGGGGCCTACGCCGCCGCCGGCATCTCGAACGTGCTCGCCGTGCGGGGCGACCCGCCCGGCGACCCGCTCGGGGAGTGGATCGCCCACCCCGACGGCCTCACCTACGCCGACGAGCTGGTCGCGCTGGTGCGCCGGCTCGGTGACTTCTGCATCGGGGTGGCGGCCTTCCCCTACGGCCACCCGCGATCCGCCGACGACGAGAGCGACCTCGCCCGGCTGCTGGCCAAGATCCGCGCCGGCGCCGACTTCGCGATCAGCCAGCTCTTCCTCGAGCCCGACGGCTTCCTGCGACTGCGCGACCGGCTGGCCGCAGCGGGCTGCGACACTCCGCTGCTGCCGGGGATCATGCCGCTCACCTCGGTACGCACGCTGCACCGCGGCCCCGAGCTCTCGGGAGCGCCGCTGCCGCCGGCGCTGGTGCGGCGCCTGGAGCGCCACGCCGACGACCCGTCGGCGTTCCGCGCGGCGGGGATGGACGTCACCGCCGAACTGTGCGGTCGGCTGCTCGACGAGGGCGTGCGCGGACTGCACTTCTACACGCTGAACCGGTCCACGGCCACGGCCGAGCTCGTGCAGCGGCTGGGCCTGAACGCCCGCCGTCCGGCCGCGACGGTCAGCGCTTCGGGGCGCTGACCGGCGGGTTCCTGGTGCGCCGCGCGATCAGGACGATCACCGCGGCGAGGAGGGCGACGACGCCGGCGAGACCGAGCGTCCAGTTCACGGCCGACGGCGCGTTCGGGTCGTCGAAGGCCACGACCGCCGCCACGTCGCCGACCTCGCCCGGGGTGAACGCCCAGCTCACCGTGCCCGAGTCGACCTCGCCGTTGGACTCGAGGACCTGACCGGGAAAGCTGATCTTGAGCTGGAAGTCGGCCCGGTCGACCGACACCGTCGTGAGGTCGACGGCACCGACGAGCAGCACCCGGTTGCCGGCCCGGCGCAGGTCGAGGCGCACGGGCCCGTCCGGCGCTCCCGCCACCCGGCTCAGCGCGGCGACCTGCGCGAAGCTGAGGTTCGAGAAGCGCAGTACCGAGCCGGTGTAACCGTCCTGGCGGTACTCGGTGACGTCGACGTCGGACTGCAGCTCGGGGGGCAGGGTGACGGCCGGTCCCGGGTCGTCCGGACCGGTCTCGGGCGTGGCGAGCACGATCTCCCCGGTGACCGTGTCGTCAGGCTGCACCGCCAGCGCCGTGCGCACTCGGGCGCACCCGCCCAGCAGCATGCCCACGAGCAGGACGGCCAGCAGCAGCACGGGAAGCGCGCGACGTCGGGGGGTCGTGGGCGGCGGCACGGCGACATGGTGCCACCACGGCCCGACGGTTCGGCGCACCGTCGCCGCGATCCGTCGACGGACACGTGACCGGGCCTGTTCGGCGGTCACGAGCGGGGCGGCGGCGCTGCCGCTCCGCGCGCACCGTGATCAACGAGCGGGGACAGCCAGCCGCACATGTCGCGGCTGGCTGTCCCGATCCGACGATCGCCGGGACACCATCTCGGGCAGCCGGGCACGGCGCGAGCGCGCCGGCCCGCCGCTGCGCGATCAACCCCCGGAACCCTCCGGCGGATCGAGCGGGAGCGCGCGCCCCAGGACCGCGAACGGGCGGGAGTCGCCGGTGAACCGGTGCTCGCGCAGGACGTCGCGGAACCCCGTGCGCCGGTAGAGCTGCCAGGCCCGGCCCGGTGGCTGGGGCCCGTGCTCGGGCGTCGACAACAGCACCCGGGACCGTCCGGTCCCGGTCAGCAACGCGCGCAGCAGGCCTTCGCCCAGCCCGCGACCCTGCGCGTCCGGCCGGACGTGCAGCTCGGTGAGCTCGAAGTAGTCGCGCAGCCAGGCCCGGGACTCCTCGTCGGTCCCGCGCAGCCCGCGGCGCACCTCCTCGAACCACCACTGCCCGGGACCGCCGGTGTAGCCGTAGGCGATGCCCACCAGCGCGCCCGACGCGTCGAGCCACCCCACCGCGCGCCATCCCGGCCGCCGGACGTGGTCGAGCCAGAGGTTGCGCCGCTGCCGGGCCGTGCCCGACGGGTAGCCCATGGCGCTCACGTAGATCTGGAGCGCCTCGGTCAAGCGGTCCGCCAGATCGCCCGGCCCGAGACGCACGAGCTGGCGCGCCGGCGCGGTGGTCATCACGTCATCACACCACGACGGCGTCCGTCGGACCCGTCGTGGTGGACCGCGACTTGACGACGCGGGCCAGAGGCGCTTGTATGGAACCTGATCGAACATGCGTTCGATCGGAGCTCCCGGTCGGTGGGGTGGGGAAGCGCCCCGCCGCCGGGTGCGCCGGTCACGGCAGGTCGGAAGGGGAGCAGGCGTGAACGAGCCGCACACGTCGCCGCGGGAGCCCGCGGCCGCGTCCGAGCTCCCGACGAACGGCCGGGCGGAGGAGTGCACGTGAGTCCCCTGGGCCGGGTGTTCGGTTCCCGCCGGCCGACGCCGATCCAGGTGCGGTGGCAGGACGGGGAGCCCGTCGAGTTCCAGCGGCGGCCGATCCGGCGCGGTCCCCGCTACCTCGTCACCGACGTGCGCGAGCGGTGGATCGAGGAGTCGCCGTGGCCGTTCCCGTCGCCGATGCCGGTCGGTGGCGACCGGCTCCGGTGCTGGCGGGTGGTGGCGCACTCGACGGGGGAGCCGGCGGCGCCCGCTCGCGAGTTCGTCTTGCGGATGCGGGCCGGGCCCGGCGTGTGGGACCTCGTGCGGGTGGCCGAGTGACAGGGCAGAGGAGATCGCGATGAGCACGGTGACGACCGCCCGGAACACCGCGTCCGGGTCGCCGTCTCGGCCGGCCACCCCCGGGTGCGATGGCGGCGCTCCGCCGTCGCGCGCCGCGTTGGGGTTGCTGCGACAGGCCGCAGACGGCCTGGTGGAGGCCCATCGCGAGGACGATCCGTTGCTCCGCTACCCGGCGGCGTACCTCGCTGCGCTCAGGGCGGCCGCGGCGGTGCTGGCGGTCCGGGCCCGGCCGGGCCCGCGGCGCGGTGCCACCCGCAACGTCTGGCGGCTGCTCGGCGAGGTCGCGCCGGAGCTGGGGGAGTGGGGGGCGTTCTTCGCCTCGTGCTCCGACACCAGGGCGGCGGCGGAGGCGGGCATCACGCGGCTGGTCGGGCGCCGGGAGGCCGACGACCTGCTGCGGCAGGCGGAGCAGTTCGTCGGGATCGTCGGGGAACGGCTGCCGCTGCGGTGACGGGGATCGCTGCGCTGAAGGGGATCGTCGCGGTGACGGGGATCGGGGTGCCGATCATGGACACGTGATCAACGCGTGCGGGGCGGTGCGGTGGTGGTGCGCGACTTCTTGCGCTTGTGCTCGCTGCGCTGCACGCGGCCGAGCAGCAGTGCGAACACCTGCGCAGCCTCGCGGGCACCGGGGGTGTCCCAGCGCTGGATCGGCAGGCACGCTCCCTGGGCCTGCTGGATGGCCGATCGGTCGGGCAGCATCTCGCCGAGCACCAGCGGCCCGAAGAGCTTGCGGAGCTCCGCGACCCGGAACTCGTGTTCGGCGTTGCGCAGTCGCACCCGGTTGACGAGCACCCCGAGTGGCTCCAGACCGGGGTTGCTGCGCTTGCGCTCGGTCTGCACCGCGTCGAAGGCCCGCTGCACGCCGGACACCGCGAACATCGTCGGGTCGGTCACCAGAACGGCCCGCTGCGCCGCGGTGAGGGCGCTGCGGGTGAGCTGACCCAGTGAGGGCGGGCAGTCGACGATCACCAGCTCGTAGGGTCCGTCGGCGCCGGTCGTCGCATCACTGCCCTCGTCGCTGCCCTGCTCACGACCGTCGTCGCTGCCGTGCTCGCGAGCGTTCCGGCCGGTGCCGCCGCGCTGGGCCCGGCGGTCCGCGCGGGCGTCGGAAGTGGGCCGCTGCTCGTCGGGCACGAGCCGCTGCAGGGCCCGGGATAGCCGTCCCAGCTGCTTGGGCCCGGGATCGGGATGGTTGTGGCGCTCGGTCTGCTCGGTACCGACCAGCACGTCCACGCCGTCACCCCATCCGCTCGACGCGATGGCTCGGCGCAGCACCGACCGGCGGGGCTCGTCGAGCACGTCGGCCACGGTGGCGGTGGTCGGTCCGGGGTCGAGGGCCATCGTGGCGTTGGCCTGCGGGTCGAGGTCCACCACGAGGGTCCGCACGCCGCGCGCGAGGGCGGCGCCGGCGAGCCCGAGCACCACTGTCGTCTTGCCCACCCCGCCCTTGAGGCTCAACGTGGTGACCACCAGCACGGCGATCAACCTACTCCTCGGGGAGGTACCAGTGGTCCGCGCGACGGTCCGACCCGCCGCAACGCTCTAGGCTGCCGCCGTGAGGCGCGGACGGTGAGCGGGGCGACCGAGGAGCTCAGCGGCGTGGCCCGGGGTGGTCCGGTGCACCGCGTGCTGGCGGCCGAGGTCGCGCGCGTGCGGGACCGGCATCCCGACCGCCCGGCCCGGGTGCTCGACGTCGGTGGAGGCAGCGGGGCGTGGGCGGTGCCGCTGGCCGGGCTCGGCTGCGCGGTCACCGTCGTCGACACCAGCCCCAACGCGCTGGCCGTCCTGCACCGCCGGGCCCGCGAGGCCGGGGTCCACGAGCGGGTCACCCCGGTGCAGGGCGACGTCGACGCGCTCGCCGACGTGGTCCCCGCCGGAGGGGCCGACCTCGTGCTCGGGCACGGGCTGCTCGAGCACGTCGACGATCCCTCGGGCGCGGTGTCGTCCCTGACGGCCGCGGCGGGTCCCGGAGCAGCGGTCTCGGTGCTGGTCGCCGGCCGGTACGCCGCCGTCCTCGCCCGCACCCTGAGCGGCAGGCTCGCCGAGGCGCGCGCCGTGCTCACCGATCCGCACGGCCGTTTCGGCCGGGACGACGCGCTCGGTCGCCGGCTCGACGCCGACGGGCTGCGGGACCTCCTCGAGAAGGGCGGCGCGCTGCGGGTCGAGGTGCTGCAGGGGGTCGGGGTGCTCGACTGCTGGGTGCCGGGTGCGATCCGCGACGCCGGCCCGGCGGCGGCCCGCGCGGTGGCCGAGCTGGAGGCGCTCGCCGCGGCCGCGGGGCCGCTGCGCGACGTGGCGGCCCGGCTGCACGCCCTCGCCCGCCGACCTGCCTGATCGGTCGTAGTGGTGCCGGACCGGCACCCGTCAGTGATCGGGGAGGGCCGGGTCGCGCCGCTATCCGTCGAGCAGGGCCGCGGCCGCGCGGCCGACCGCGGTGGCGGCGTCGTGGCCGGAGGCCGCGCGCTGCAGGATCACGCCCGGCAGCAGGGCGAGCAGGAGGCGCGAGCCGTCGTCGGGGTCGAGGTCGGCGGGGACGCGACCGGCGCGCTGGCCGCGGGCCAGGGCGCCGGCGATCCCGCCGGCGAGGCCCTCGAGTCCGCGGCGGGCCTCGCCCTGCAGGTCCTCGTTCCTGGCGACTTCGGCCCACGCCTGCAAGGCCATCCGGGCCTGCTCGTCGACGTCGATGGCCCGGTCGTCGAGCGTGATGCTCCCGGTCACGAGCGGGCTCATCAGCACCTCGACGATGTCCGCGGCCGACGGCGCGTCCAGGTGCTCCAGCCGGCCGACCACGGTCTGCCCGACGCCGGCGAAGGCGTCCCTGGCGATCTCGCGGATCAGCTCGTCCTTGCCGGAGAAGTACCGGTAGAACGCGCCCGCCGAGATCCCCGCCTCGGCGACCAGGTCGGGTATCGAAGTCTGGTGGAACCCGTCGCGGGCGAAGCAGCGACGCGCGGCATGATGATGACGGCCCGGTTCGCGGCGCGGCGCCTGTCGGTGATCCTCGGCACCCCTCCACTTTACGCGAATGACGATTCGCCTTGACAGGGGCCCGGTCAGGACGGATGCTCAAAGCGAAAGAGCATTCGCTGAAGAGGGACGTGGTCACGATGGAGCAGCAGCAGACGACGTGCGTGATCGTCGGTGGCGGACCGGCGGGCATGTTCCTGGGCCTGCTGCTCGCCCGGGCCGGGGTAGGGGTGACCGTGCTGGAGAAGCACGGGGACTTCCTGCGCGACTTCCGCGGCGACACGGTGCACGTCTCCACGTTGAACGTGCTCGACGAGCTGGGGCTGGGCGAGCGGTTCGCCGCCCTGCCCCAGCACCGGCTCGAGCGCGGCGGCCTCCAACTCGACCAGGGCAGCGTGCAGATGGCCGACATGACCCGGCTGCGTGGCCGGCACCGGCACATCGCGATGGTGCCGCAATGGGACCTGCTCGACCTGCTCGCCCGTGCCGCGCAGACTGACGTGTGGTGGTTCCGGCTGCCCCACCACCCCGACGACCCGATCGGCGGCGTCGAACGCGTCTCCCCCGGCCAGTTCATGGTCATGTTCGGTCGCGGTGACTACTGGCAGTGCGGCTACCTCATCCGCAAGGGCACCGACTCCAGCATGCGGGCGGCGGGGATCGAGGCGTTCCGCCGCCGGCTCGCCAACCTGCACCCGTGGCTGACCGACCGGGTCGACGAACTCCACTCGCTCGACGACATCACGCTGCTCGACGTGCGCGTGGAGCGGCTGCGGCGCTGGTACACCGACGGACTGCTGCTGATCGGCGACGCCGCGCACGCCATGTCACCGGTCGGCGGGGTGGGGGTCAACCTGGCCGTGGCCGACGCCGTCGCGGCGGGACGGATCCTCGCGCCCGCGTTGCGCAGCGACGGTCGCGCGCGGCTGTCGGTGCTGCGCCGCGTGCAGCGGCGTCGGTCGTGGCCGACGGTCCTGGTCCAGGGTGGGCAGCGGATGCTGCACCGACAGATCCTCACGGTGCTGACGGCCACCGCCGCTCACCCCGAGCGGGAGCCCGGCGCCGCCGTCGCAGACCCCCGCGCCGAGGCCCCCACCGCGTCGCTGCCGCTGCCCATGAAGGTGATGCGCCGCTTCCCTGCACTCCAGGTCATCCCGGCCTGGGCCACCGCGATCGGCCCGCTCCCCGAGCACGCCCCGTCATGGGCCCGGCGACCGACGACGCCCGTCGCCGGGCCGACCACGGCCGGCAGCCTCCGCGCCGAGTGAGAGCGGCGTCCGCTCCCACCGACACCTCATCCCCCAGGAGAACGTACTCATGATCCTCATCACCGGAGCGACCGGACAGCTCGGTTCCGCGGTCATCGGTCGCCTGCTGCAGCGGACCGATCCCACCGACGTGGCCGCGCTCGTCCGCGACCCCGGCAAGGCCGCCGACCTCACGACGCAGGGCGTCTCCGTCCGCGTCGCGGACTACGACGACACCGGTGCCGTCGCGCGGGCGGTGGACGGCGTGGACCGCGTGCTGCTCATCGCGGGTACCGACCCCCGACATCGAGTCCAGCAGCACCAGAACGTGATCGACGCTGCGGTGCGAGCAGGTGTCGCGGCGATCGGTTTCGCCAGCCGATCGCTGCGCGATGTCCACGGCTCGGCGAACAACCTGATGGGCGACTACCTCGAGACCGAGGATCGCATCCGCCGCAGCGGGCTGAACCACGTGCTCTTCCGCAACGCCCTCTACCTGGACACGGTGCCGCTCTACGTCGGTGGTGCGCGGGTCTTCGACACCGGCGTCCGGCTACCGGCCGGCGACGGCAAGGTCGCCTACGCGCTGCGCAGGGAGATGGGTGAGGCGCTCGCCAACGCCATGCTCGACCACGACGGTGCCGACCGCACCTACGTCGTCGCGTCACCGCAGGCCTACGGCTTCGACGACGTCGCGGCCGCGCTCAGCGAGCTGTCGGGCCGGACCGTCACCTACGCGCAGGTGACCGACGAGGAGTACGTCGCGGGTGCCGTGCAGGCCGGTGTGCCCGAGCCCGTCGCCCGTCGCATCCTCGGCTTCTACCACGACATCCGGGACGACCAGCTCGACGAGACGAGCAGCGACCTCGCCATGCTCCTCGGACGCGAGCCCGCCCCCCTCGCCGACGGGCTGCGCGAGCTCTTCGATCTTCCGACGACCGCGACGTAGTCGGGCAGATCAGGACGCCAGGTGCGGTGCGCGACACATCGACCCCACCGCTTGACGAGTCCGGCTAGTCGCCAGGCCGCGCGACTCGTATCCTCTGCACTGGACGCCCACCCATCGGGCGCTCGTCGCGTCGTTCCGGCACCATGGAAGATGACCCGACAGGATGACCAGTGCCGGAGGTGAAGCCGTGCCCCTCTCCGAGCACGAGCAGCGACTGCTCGAACAGATCGAGCGCGCTCTCTACGCCGAGGACCCCAAGTTCGCGTCGACCGTTCGCGGCGGTCGGCTGCGGAAGACCACCCGCAAGCGCCGCGTCCAAGGTGTCGTCCTGTTCGTCCTCGGCCTGGTGCTGCTCGTCGTCGGCGTCGCCGTCCCCGCGCTCTGGCTGGCCTCCAGCTTCCCGGTGATCAGCGTCCTGGGCTTCCTCGTGATGCTCGGCGGCGCCGTCCTCGCGGTCACTTCGGTGGGCGCCGGCGCACCCGCCGCGCAGGCGACGAAGGACGCCGAGCCGGACAAGAACCGCTTCACCGGCCGCATGGAAGAGCGCTTCCGCCGCCGCTTCGAGCAGGAGTAGTTCGGCACGCCCCGCCGCCCCCCGGAAGTCAGGTCCGGGGGGCGGCGGCGTCGCGTCGGTGACCATCGGCCGGACCCGTCGGCATCGAGCGGGACACCACCGATCGGGGCAGGAGCCGCTCGCGTACCGAGAGCGGGCTGCCCGCGGCGATTCCGGCCCGAACGAGGCGGACCGGCTCGTCGAGATCCTCGGTGGTGGGCTGTCCGCCGTACCAGCTCGACTCCACCGCCCCGACCACCCGCCGCAGCGCGTCCTGCGTCTCGCCGTCGAGCCGATGCTCGCGGACCAGGCGGCGGGCGGCTCCGCGCACGGTCTCGCTCGGTGAGCCGGGCACCCCACGGTCGGTGGACTCCGCCAGTAGCTCCGCCCAGCCTGCTGCGGCAGCCTCCGGGCCGGCGGCTCCCACCGCGGCGAGACGTCGCCGCCGTTCGCGTGCTCGCAGCCCGGCCGGGACGAGTGCGAGGCCGGCCAGCACCAGCACGACGAGGACCGGCCAGAGCAGCGTGCCACCGTTCTCGATCGGCGACGCCTGCGCGGGATCCGGGCCGGCCGGTTCCGGGGTCGCGGGCTCGGGGGCCGGCGCCTCCGCCGCCTGGTCCTCCGCGGTGAGCTCGTCGGCCGGAGCCGCGTCGGGCCCGACCTGGCCCTCCGTCTCCCCGCGGGCTTCCAGCACGTACGGGGGAGTGATCGCGCGACCGTCGCTCAGCGGCGTCGGGTCGAAGGTCGTCCAGCCGATCCCGGGGAACCACGCCTCGACCCACGCGTGTGCGTCACCGGTGCCGACCGACCGGACCTCGCCCGTGACGGTGCCGGCGGTGAACCCGACGGCGACGCGGGCCGGGATCCCGATCGTGCGCAGCATGACGGCCATTGCGGACGCGAACTGCTCGCAGTATCCCGCTCGGCCCGTCGTGAGGAACTCCACCAGCGCGTCGTCCCCGCTCCCGGGCTCGGTCTGGAGGCTGTAGCGGAACGGGCTGCCGGCGCCGGTGAAGTGGTCCTGCAGGGCCATCGCCCGGTCGAAGGCGGTCGCCCGGTCGATCACCACCTCCCGCGTGATCTCGGCGACGCGCTCGTCCACGCCGGTGGTGTTCAGGTACTGCCGGTCGACGCCGGGCGGCCCGGCGGCCGCCCGGAGCTCGCCGACCGACGGCGCGGGCAGCAGGGCACGCTGCTGCCAGCCGTCCTCCTGCCGGGCCCGGGCCGAGTAGGCCGTGCCACTGGCCGGGTCGTGGGTCCACCGCGACTCGGTGAGCCCGGCCACCTCCACCGGCTCGCCGTAGAGCGGCAGCCAGTAGTCGCGGAAGGCGACGTTCTCGATCTGCACGTCGACCCGCTCACCGGCCGGGTCGGCCGGGTCGCCGGGTCCGCGGGGAACGGGTCCGGGCAGCTCCGTGCCCGGACCCGGCCGGCTCGCCTGCCAGCCGGCCTCCGGGATGTAGTCGCGCAGCGTCAGGGCCCGCAGGTACACCGGCCGCTGGAGGCCTCGCACGCGGAACAGCTCCACGGGCGCGGTCTGGTCGAGCTGCCCGCGCAGCGCGGTGAACGGGCTCAGCCCGATCGAGCCGCCGGCTCCGCCGCCGCCGCTGCCGCCGTCGAAGCGCCCCGCCGTGCCGACGACGCCGCTGCCCGCCCCGATGCCGAGGGCCAGCACGACGGCGGCCGCGACGAGGGCGGCGCCGTCGAGGAAGCGGTGCCCGCCGTGGGCCACCAGCAGCAGGCCGAACCCCGCCGCAGCTGCGGCCACGGCCCACCAGGGCAGGAGATCGTCGGCCAGCGCGGCCGGGACGGCGAAGACGGCCAGGAGGGGCACGCCGGCGGCGGCGGGGGCCCGAGCGGTGACGGCCGTCAGGTGCACGGCCACGGCGACGAGCCCGAACGCCGCCGTCACCAGGAAGAGGATCTCCGGGGTGGGTGCGATGGGAGCGATGCCGACCTCGATCTGCTGGCCGGCCCCGACGAGCAGCCCGCCGAACTCGCGGAGCGCGGTCGGGCCCGGCAGGACGTCGTCGCTGGTGAAGACGGCGGTGAGCAGCCCCGCGACCGCGACGGCCTGGACGGCGGCGACGACGAGGGCGGGTCGGCGCCGCAGGAGCAGGCCGACCCCGACCACCGCGGAGACCACGGCGACGGCGTAGCCGGGCCAGGTCGCACCCTGCACCACCGCAGTCACCGGTGCGCCCGCGAGCAGGACGGCGGCCCCCGACGCGATCACCGCGGTGGCGGGCACGGGTCGGACTGCGGGCGTGACCGGCGGCCACGCGGACGCGGTCACGGTCCCTCCCCGACATCGTCCGGGGCCGGCGACTGCGCTCCGCCCGGCCCCCGCCCCGACCGATCCCGCCCCGATCGATCCCGCCCCGACCGCTCCCCGCCCGTCCGGGGCGGCGCCGCTGGTCAGGTCGTCCCACACCTGGTCGGGGGTCGCGCCGGCGGCCGCCACGGTGACGTGCCAGCCGGCCCTGCGCAGGGTGGCCGCGGTGGTCGCGGCGCCGCTCGGGCCGCCGACGGGATCCCAGGTCGCCGTGTCGAGCAGCACGGCGTGCCCGCCGACCGACCGCCGGGCGAGCAGGGCGTCGACCTGGCCGGGACCGACGGCGCCGAGGACGGCGAGCAGGTCGGTGCCGGTGCGCAACGGCGGCCCGGTCAGGTCGGCTCGGGCGGAGGGCCGCAGGGCCGCGAGCGCGTCCAGCAGCGGCTCCGTGCCGGCGTGGGCGCCCGCCAGCTCGACGCCGTCCTCCGTGACGAGGGAGACGGGTTCGCCGCGGGCGAGCAGGTGGGCGCACACGCTGGCCGCGAAGCTGATCGCGAACTCCACGCTGGACCGTGCGCCGCGCCCGCGGTGCGCGGCGTCCCGGCGGTCGAGCAGCACCGTGATCCCGCCGCGCCACGGCCGTTCCTCGAGCCGCACCATCAGCGCGTCGTGGCGGGCCGTGCTGCGCCAGTGCACCCGGCGCAGCTCGTCGCCCGACCGGTACGGGCGGATCAGGACGTCGGATGCGCCCTGGCCCTGGTGCGCGAGCGCGGCACCCGGCGTGCCCTCACCCACCCCGAGGGCCGGGGCAGCCCGCGCAGCGGGACCACCCGCGGCAGCACGAGCAGGCGATCGGCCGCGACGAGCTCGTGCTCGAACTCGGCGAGCCCGAGCGCATCGGTGGCGCCACCGAGCAGCGGACCCACGCGATGCACCCCCCGCACCTGCGGCCGCAGGGGGTAGGACAGCACCGCCGTCGAGCCGGCGAGCCGGCGCACCGTGAAGCGGGGCGGGCTGCGCCGCTGCGGTCCGGCCGCGTCGGGCACCGCGTCCGAGAGCCGCAGCGTCCCCACCAGCGGCCCGCCGTGGAGCCGCAGTCCGACCGTCACCGACCCGTCGACCGGCACGCGGGCGGGGGCGACGTCGCGGTCGACCCGCAGGATCCGCTGCGCCCGGACGGCGAGCAGCCGGGCCAGCAGCGGCAGCAGCGCCACGAACGCGCCGATCCGCAGCAGGTCGCGCTCGTCGAGCACCACGGCGCAGACCGCGGTGGCCAGGCCGGCGGCGAGCAGGCACCGGCCCCGGGTCGTCAGGCCCGAGATCCGGCCGCTCCCGCGCGGCGTGCTCACGGGGCCGCGCCGGTCGCAGCGGACGCCATCGCCGTCAGGGCCCGGGTCGGGCCGGGGTGGGCACGGGGTGGCGGGCGACCAACGCCCGGACGAGGTCGACGGCCGAGCGCCGGGACGCGAGCGCGTCCGCGGTGAGCAGGAGGCGGTGGGCCAGAACGGGCACCGCGACGGCCTGGACATCGTCGGGTACGACGTAACCGCGCCCGGTCAGAGCGGCCTGCGCCCTGGCCGCCCGCACCAGCTGCAGCGTCGCCCGCGGCGAGGCACCCAGGCGCAGCTCGGGGAGCCGGCGGGTGGCGCCGACGAGCTCCACGCAGTACCGCCGCACCTCGGGCCCGACGTGCACGCGGCGCACGGCCTCGACCGCCGCGGCCACCCGTCGCGCGTCGGCGACCGGACGCAACGCGTCCATCGGATCGGCGGCGGCGTGCTCGTCGACCATCGCGAGCTCCGCGGCCAGATCGGGGTAGCCCACGCTGACCCGGGCCGAGAACCGGTCGCGCTGGGCCTCGGGCAGCGGGTAGGTGCCGTCCATCTCGATCGGGTTCTGGGTCGCCACCACCATGAACGGTCGGGCGAGGGCGTAGGTGGCGCCGTCGACCGTGATCTGGTGCTCGGCCATGCACTCCAGCAGGGCTGACTGGGTCTTCGGCGAGGCACGGTTGATCTCGTCGGCGATGACGATGTTCGCGAACACGGGGCCGGGCCGGAACTCGAACTCGGTGGTCTGCCGGTTGTAGATCGACATTCCGGTGATGTCGCCCGGCAGCAGGTCGGGGGTGAACTGCACCCTGCTGACCGAACAGTCGACCGACCGGGCCAGCGCCTTGGCCAGCGAGGTCTTCCCGACGCCCGGCACGTCCTCGACCAGCAGATGCCCCTCGGCGAGCAGGGTGACCAGCGCGACGCGCACGACCTCGGGCTTTCCGACGATGACGCGCTGCACGTTCGCCGCGATGCGGGCGCACAGCTCGGCCACGTCGGTGTGGCCCGCGGTGCCGCCGTCCACGCCGGCACGACTGCTCGTCGTGGTCACCCGACCTCCTCGCCCCGCGCGCGTCCCACCCCGTCGACCCGGGTCGCCCCCCAGTCTGTCAAACCGTTGCCGGCGAACCCTGGCGACGGACCGCCCCGCCCGCCCCACAATGCCCCACCGCCGCCGTCGGAGCGGTCGCGAACGGCCGTGACGATCTGCTCGGACGCCGATGTCGGCCTCGAGGGTCCTGTGGATCTCCCCCGAGCGGGCCGTCGCCCCGTTCGTCCCGTCCCCGTTCCCCACCTCACCCCACCGTCCTGATCAGCCCTTCCGTGGATGGCACGGCGACGCGGCGGGATCTTGGTTGTTGACGGTGGTGGAAAGTGGGGTAATGTGGCGCGGGCTGGGGCACAACGGGGCCTGCGGGTGGGGGTGGAGCCGGTGTTCCTGGGCACCTACACCCCCAAGCTGGACGACAAGGGGCGGCTCACGCTGCCCGCGAGGTTCCGCGACGAGCTGCGAGGCGGGCTGATGATCACGAAGGGTCAGGACCGCTGCTTGTACGTGTTCACCCGCGACACCTTCACCGAGGTCGCGCGCAAGGTGGCGTCCGCGCCCCTGACGAGCGAGTCGGCCCGCGTCTTCCAGCGCAACCTGTTCTCCGGCACCGACGAGCAGAACCCCGACGGCCAGGGACGCATCGCCATCACCCCGGAGCTGCGGCGCTACGCCGGGCTCACCAAGGAGTGCGTGGTGATCGGCGCGTTCACACGCGCGGAGATCTGGGACGCCGGGGCGTGGCAGCGCTACCAGGACGAGCACGAGGACACCTACGCCGAGGCACAGGAGGAAGTACTGCCCGGCCTGATCTAGCCGAGCAGGCGCAAGTGTGGGGGGACCAATCCGACGGCGCCTCCTCCCGGCAGCCCTGGCGCACCTTCCCCGGTGCCAGGTCTGCCGGGAGGAGGCACCGTCGGCGACCCGGCTGGGGAGCCCGGGTCGGCAAGGGGCTCGGCGACGCGGGCAGGGAGGAAGGGCCATGGGGGAGCGCCCTCGACACGGGAACGAGCCGGCTGGGGCCAGGCACGTTCCGGTGGCCCTGTCCCGCGTCGCCGAGCTGCTCCATCCGGCGCTGACCGGCCGTCCCGCCGTTCTCGTGGACGCGACGCTCGGTCTCGGCGGTCATGCCGCGGCGCTGCTCACGGCCCATCCACAGCTGACGCTGGTGGGGCTGGACCGCGATCGGGAGGCGCTCGCGATCGCGACGCGCCGGCTCGCCGACCACGCTGCCCGCACGCACCTGGTGCACGCGGTGTACGACCGGATCGCCGAGGTCCTGGGCGACCTCGGATTGCCCCGCGTCGACGGGGTGCTGTTCGACCTCGGCGTCTCCTCCCTGCAGCTCGACGCGGACGAGCGCGGCTTCTCCTACTCCCGCGACGCGGACCTCGACATGCGGATGGACCCGACCACGGGGCCGACCGCGGCGGAGGTCCTCAACTCCTACCCCGTGCCCCAGCTCACCCGGATCCTGCGCGAGTACGGCGAGGAGCGCTTCGCGAGCCGGATCGCGGCCGCGGTCGCACGGCGCCGAGCGCAGGCGCCGCTGCGCCGCAGCACCGAGCTCGTCGAGCTCCTGTACGAGGCCGTGCCGGCCGCCTCCCGCCGCACCGGTGGCCACCCGGCCAAGCGGACCTTCCAAGCCCTGCGGATCGAGGTCAACGGCGAGCTCGACGCCCTCCGGACCGCGGTGCCGGCCGCGCTCGACGCGCTGCGGGTGGGCGGTCGGATCGTCGTGCTCGCCTACCACTCGCTGGAGGACCGCATCGTCAAGCGCGAGCTGGCGCAGCGCGCGACCTCCCGCACGCCGGTGGACCTCCCGGTCGAGCTGCCCGGGCACGGCCCGGAGCTCGCTCTGCTGGTGCGCGGGTCCGAGCCGGCCGGCCAGGACGAGATCGCCGACAACCCCCGGGCCGCCTCGGTCCGCCTGCGCGCTGCCGAGCGCATCCGGGCGGCGGCATGACCGGCGGCCCGGTGGACGCAGCAGACGACTGCACCGCCGGTGCTGGGGGAGAGCGATGAGCGCGCCGGTCGTCGAGCGCCCGAGAACGGCCGTCCGCGCCCGCACCGCGACCGTCCCCGCCCGGCGGCGGGCCTCGGCGCTCGGGCCGACCAGCCTTCCGACCGGCACCCCGACGACGAGATCGACCCGCAAGGCCTACGCCCGCCGCGACGACCGGCAGCGCCGACTCCTCGGCGGTCGCCCCGCCCACGCGGCCGCGCCCGCGGGTCGCGCCCGGTTCGTCCTGACGGTGATGGTCCTGCTCGTCGCCGGGCTGGTGGCGACGCTCTGGCTGTCCACCGCGGCGGCCGCCGACTCCTACCGCCTCCAGGACGCGCGCACGCAGGCACGAAACCTGAGCCAGCAGAGCGAGCGGCTGCACCGGGAGGTGGCGGCGATGGCCGCCGCGCCCGAGCTGGCCCGGCGGGCGACCGAGCTCGGCATGGTGCAGGTGCAGGACCCGGCCCGGCTGGTGGTCCTCCCGGACGGGTCCGTCGCCGTCGTGGGCGAGCCGCGGGCCGCGGTCGCGCCGCCGCCGCCCGCGCCGCCGCCCGCCCCGCCCGGTGCGCCGGAGCCCGCCGGTGCCCCGCCGGACGCCGACGGCGCGCCGCCGGCGGCGCCGCCGGCCGGCGCCCACTCGCCCGGTCGGCCGGACGGGCCGGAGGACGGCGACGTGGTCGTCGATCCGAGGGCGGCACCCGAGGACGGTGCCGACGGAGACGACGAGCTCGCCGGCGGCGCCGCCGAGCCGACCGACGCGGGGGGTGGGGTCGGACTGGCCGACGCCGGCGGTGCGGCCGACCCGGTCGGCGCGAGAACCGGCTGATGCCCGCGGCCCCGCCACGGCCCCGAGCGACCGGCGCGGCCCGCAGCCCGGTCCCGCCGCGCCGCCCCTCCCGTCGCCGCCTGGGGGCCGGCGACGGGCCGTACGCCCGCCGGATCAAGATCGGCCGCATCCTGCTGGTCCTCGCCCTCGCCGTCGCCACCCTGAAGCTCGTCGTCGTGCAGACGGTGTACGCCGGGGGCCTGGCCGCCGCGTCCGCGCGCCAGGCCACCACCGACATCCCGCTGCCGGCCGAGCGGGGCGCGCTGCTGGACCGGGCCGGCAACCCGCTCGCGTTCAGCGTCGAGGCCCGGGCCCTCGTGACCAACCCGCGGCTCCTCGCGGCCACCAGGGGAGCGGGGGCGGCCCGGTACGCGGCGGAGGTCGCCACCGGCGTCGCCGCGGCCACCGGGCAGGACCAGCAGGCCGTCCTGGACCTGCTGACCAGCGATCGCGGCTACGTCGTGCTGGCCCAGCCCGTCGAGCCCGAGGTCGCGCGGACCGTGCGCGAGCGGTTTCCCGAGATCGCCGAGGAGCGCCGCGAGGACCGGCAGTACCCGGCCGGCACGCTCGCCGCCAACGTCGTCGGCGCCGCCGGCTGGAACCCCGACGAGCGCAAGCTCACCGGCCGGGTGGGCCTGGAGAGTGCGCAGGACAACATCCTGGCCGGCTCGGACGGCGTGCGCATCGTCGACACCGCGGAGGGCAGCAACGCCGTCATCCCGGGCAGCACGCGGTTCGAACGCCCGGCGGTCCAGGGCTCGGACCTGCAGCTCACGCTGGACTCCGACCTGCAGTACACGGTGCAGGAAGCCCTCGAGGAGCACGTCGCGACGACCGGGGCGAAGCCGGCGTCGTCCGTCGTCGTGCTCGACGTCGCGACCGGTCAGGTGCTCGCGATGGCCAACGGCGCGACGTTCGACCCCCGGGACCTGCGGGCCGCCGCGGCCGAGCAGCTGGGAAATCCCGCGGTGCAGAGCCCGTTCGAGCCGGGATCGGTCAACAAGGTCGTGACGATGGCCGCCGCGCTGGAGTACGGCCTGGCGAAGCCGGACGACGTCCTGTCCGTTCCGGGGAGCATCGCGGTCGCCGGCGGGGCGGTCCGGGATGCCTGGCACCACGGCGTGGAGCGGTACACGCTGACCGGTGTCCTGGCCAAGTCGTCCAACGTCGGGACGATCATGACCGCCCGCGCGGTGGGCGAGGAGCGGTTCGCCGACATGCTCGTCCGGTTCGGGCTGGGCGCGGAGACCGGCGTCGGGCTGCCCGGGGAGAGCGCCGGTCGGGTCCCGCCGCGCGAGTCCTGGTCGGGATCCACGTTCGGCAACCTGCCGATCGGGCAGGGCCTGTCGATGACGACCCTGCAGATGGCCGGGATGTTCCAGGCGCTGGCCAACGACGGTCTCCGGATCCCGCCGCGGATCGTCGCCTCCACCACGGGGCCCGACGGGGAACGCCTCGTCCCGCCCGCGCCCGCCGGCGTGCGGGTCGTGTCACCGCAGACCGCGCAGCAGCTCCGGACCATGCTGGTGGCGGTCACGCAGGACGTCCGCGGGCAGCGGGGCACGGGACCGCAGGCCGCCGTACCCGGCTACCAGGTGAGCGCCAAGACCGGCACGGCCCAGCAGGTGGACCCGGACTGCGGCTGCTACTCGTCGTCCACGTACTGGATCACGTTCGCTGGCATCCTACCGGCCACGGACCCCCGGTTCGTCATCGCGATCATGCTCGACGACCCGGGTGGGGGCGCGAGCGCGGCGTCGCTGTTCCACGACATCGCGAGCTACCTGGCGCAGCGCGATCGGCTCCCCGTGAGCCCCGAGCCCGCCCCCGTCCAGACCCTGGTCGTGCCCTGATCCGGTGGGGTCGCGACCGGGGTCACCACCCGCCCGGGTGCGGCGAGCGGGGCCAGGGGGTGTGGTGGGCGGGCCGGGCTGCCTGCCGTGATCGACGACTGGGACCGGAAGCCGCGCTGTGTGCGGTTCGGCGTCCCTATCCGGTGATCACGGGCCTGGGCAGGTCCCGCTCCGGCGATCACCGGGCAGCACCCGCCGGCCGCGACGTCCCGGGCGCAGTGGTGCGCGAACGGGTCCGACGGGGCCGCCGGTAGCCTCCGCGACGTGCCGACCGCCAGCTCCGCCGCCCCCACGGAGACGGTCTCGCCCGTGCGGCCCCGGTCACCGCGCCCGGTGGACCTGTGCGCCGTGGGGGCGGCGATCGGGGTGCCGGTACCCGCCGGCACGACCGTCACCGGGATCACCCTGCGCGCCTCGGACGTGCAGCCGGGCGACCTGTTCGCCGCCGTTCCCGGCGCCAGGGCGCACGGCGCCGACTTCGCCGCCACCGCCCTCGCGGGCGGGGCCGCCGCGGTGCTCACCGATCCCACCGGCGCCACCCGCCCCGGGCTCGCCGGCGTCCCCGTGCTCGTCCACCCGCACCCCCGCGAGGTCCTCGGCGCGGTGGCCGCGCTCGTCCACGGCGACCCGACGGCCCGGCTGTCGGTGCTCGGGGTCACCGGGACGAGCGGCAAGACCACGGTCGCGCACCTGCTGGAAGCGGGGCTGGCGGCCGCGGGGCGCACCACCGGCCTGCTGGGCACCGTCGGCATCCGCGTCGACGGCCGACCGCTGCCCAGCTCCTTCACCACCCCCGAGGCGCCGGACCTGCAGGCCCTGTTCGCGGTGATGGTCGAGGCCGGGGTCTCCGATGTGGCGATGGAGGTCTCCAGCCACGCGTTGGCGTTCGGTCGCGTGGCCGGCACCCAGTTCGCGGTGGCGGCGTTCACCAACCTGTCGCAGGACCACCTGGACTTCCACGGCGACATGGACGGCTACTTCGAGGCCAAGGCCGCGTTGTTCGACGGGCGCGCCCGGCACGCCGTCGTCTGCGTGGACGACGAGTGGGGCGAACGCCTCGCCGCCCGCACCCCGGACGCCGTCACGGTCTCGACCCGGGGTGCCGCCGACTGGCGCGCGGTCGACATCGCGACCGGGCTCGACGGTACGCAGTCGTTCACCGCGGTCGCCCCGGACGGCGCGGCCGTTGCGGTCCCGCTGCTGCTGCCCGGGGCCTTCAACGTCGCCAATGCGCTGGTCGCGTTGGCCGTCCTCGACGCGGTCGGGGTGCCCGCGGCGGTGGCCGCCGCCGGGTTCGCGCACCTCGCGGTGCCCGGCCGGATGCAGCGGGTGGAGGTCGGCCAGCCCTTCCTGGCGATCGTCGACTACGCGCACAAACCCGCGGCCGTCGCCGCCCTGCTCGACACCCTGCGCGCGCAGGTGCCCGGCCGGCTGGTCGTCGTGCTCGGCTGCGGTGGCGACCGCGACCGGGCCAAGCGCCCGCTGATGGGGGCGGCCGCCGCCGCTCGGGCCGAGCTGCTCGTCGTCACCGACGACAACCCGCGCACGGAGGACCCGGCCGCCATCCGGGCCGCGATGGTGGCCGGAGCCCACGCCGAGCCCCGCCACGGCGACGTCGTCGAGATCGGCGACCGGCGCGCCGCCATCGCCGCCGCCGTCGCCACGGCCGGGGCCGGCGACGCCGTCGTCGTGGCCGGCAAGGGCCACGAGGCGGGCCAGGAGATCCACGGCGTCAGGCTCCCGTTCGACGACGCCACCGAGCTGGCGAGGGCGATCGGGGCCGCGCGCCGGCAGCCCGGCCACCCGTGATCGGATACCGACCAGTGAGCGAGCCTGCGAGCGAATCAGTGTCACAGCGCTCTCGCGAAGCGTCGACCGAGCGCCAGCGAGGGCGTGCGATGAGCGGGACGGGCAGCATGAGCGGGACGGCAGCATGATCGAGATACGGTTGGCCGACGTCGCCGCCGTGACCGGCGGCCGCCTGCACCGCGCGTCCGGCGACGAGCGGGTCACCGCCGTCGAGTTCGACTCACGCGCGATCGGGCCTGGTGGGCTGTTCCTGGCGCTGCCCGGCGAGCGGGCCGACGGCCACGACTTCGCCGTCGCCGCGATGCGGGCGGGGGCCAGCGGGGTGCTGGCCGGCCGGGCGGTCGACGCGCCTGCGGTGATCGCCCCGCCGGCCGAGCCCACCGGCGTCGACCGGCTGCTGGGCACCTACCTCGCCGGTGCGGATCGGGACGGCACCGGTGCCGCCGTGCTCGCCGCGCTGGCCCGGCTGGCCGGCCATGTCGTCCGCGCACTGCCCGGGACGACGGTCGTCGGGGTCACCGGCAGCTCCGGGAAGACCTCCACCAAGGACCTCCTCGCCGCGGTCCTCGCCCCGCTCGGGCCCACCGTCGCCCCGCCGGGCTCGTTCAACAACGAGCTCGGCCTGCCCTGGACGGCACTGCGGGCCGACGCGACCACCCGGCACCTGGTGCTGGAGTACGCGGCGAGGGGACCGCGGCACATCGCCGGGCTCGCCGCGGCCGTCCCCCCGCGGATCGGCGTCGTGCTCAACGTGGGGAGCGCCCACCTCGGTGAGTTCGGCTCGCGGGCGGCCACCGCGGTGGCCAAGGGCGAGCTCGTCGAGGCGCTGCCGGCCGACGGTGTCGCCGTGCTGAACGCCGACGACGCCGCGGTCGCCGCGATGACCGTTCGCACCCCGGCCCGGGTCGTGACGTTCGGCCGCGGGCCCGCCGCGCAGGTGCGGGCCGAGGACGTCGTGCTCGACGGGGGCCGGGCCCGCTTCACCCTCGTGAGCCCGGCCGGCCGGGCTCCGGTGACGCTGCCCCTCCTGGGCGAGCACCACGTCGGCAACGCCCTCGCGGCCGCCGCGGTCGCGCTCGAGCTCGGCGGCACCCCGCCCGGCGTCGCGGCGGCGCTCGGCGCCGCGCTGCCCGTCTCGCGGTGGCGGATGGAGGTCACCGACCGTCCGGACGGGGTGACCGTCGTCAACGACGCGTACAACGCCAACCCGGAGTCGATGCGCGCCGCGCTCGCCGCCCTGGTCGCGATGGCCGGGAGCGGCCCGGCCCCCAGCACGGTGTCGCGTTCCGCGGGCGGGCGCCGCCGGACGTGGGCGGTGCTCGGCCGGATCGGGGAGCTCGGGGACGGCGCGAGCGCCGCCCACGCCGAGGTGGCGGCGCTGGCCCGCGCGCTCGGTGTCGACGAGCTCGTCGCGGTCGGCACCGACGACTACCCCGGGGCCCGGCCGGCGGCCGGCGTCGACGAGGCGATCGCCCTGCTGGGCGCGGAGCTCGAGCCCGGTGACGTCGTGCTGGTCAAGGCGTCGCGGGCGGCCGGTCTGGAGCGCGTGGCCGCGGGACTGCTGGCAGCGGCGGGCTCCGCTCCCGATCGGCGGGGGTCGGTGGCGCGGTGAGGGGAGTCTTCATCGCGGCGGGGGTCGCCCTCGCGGTCTCGATCCTGCTCACGCCGTACCTCATCCGGTTCTTCTCCCGGCAGGGCTTCGGCCAGGAGATCCGGGCCGACGGCCCGTCGAGCCACCAGGCCAAGCGCGGCACGCCGACGATGGGCGGGGTCGCCATCCTGCTGGCGATCTGGCTGGGCTACCTGGTCTCGCACCTGCTCACCCGCGAGCCGATCACCGCGTCGGCGCTGCTCGTGCTGTTCCTCACCACGGTCCTGGGTGTCGTCGGGTTCCTCGACGACTTCATCAAGCTGCGCCGGCAGCGCAACCTGGGCCTGAACAAGACCTCCAAGCTGGTCGGGCAGCTGGTCACGGCGGTGGTCTTCGGGATACTCGGGCTGCGTTTCGCCAACGCCGAGGGGCTGACGCCCGCGTCGGACAGCCTGTCGTTCGTCCGCGACATCACCGTGCTGTCCTTCGGGGCGATCGGGTTCGTGCTGTTCGGCTACCTGGTGATCGCCGCGTGGTCGAACGCGGTGAACCTCACCGACGGTCTCGACGGACTGGCCGCCGGCACGTCGGCGATGGTGCTGGCCACCTACACGATCATCGGGTTCTGGCAATTCCGGAACAACTGCTCGCTGGTGAGCGCCGCCGGCTGCTACCAGGTGCGCGACCCCCTCGACGTCGCGCTGGTCGCGGCGGCCGCGATGGGTGGCTGCATCGGCTTCCTGTGGTGGAACGCCGCGCCGGCGCGGATCTTCATGGGTGACACGGGTTCGCTCGCCCTCGGCGGGCTCATGGCGGGCCTGTCGATCGTGACGCGCACCGAGCTGCTGCTCGTGGTGATCGGCGGGGTGTTCGTGGTGGAGGCACTCTCGGTGGCCGTGCAGATCGCGGTGTTCCGCACCACGCGGCGCCGGGTGTTCCGGATGGCCCCGTTCCACCACCACTTCGAGCTCGCCGGCTGGGCCGAGACCACCGTGATCATCCGGTTCTGGCTGCTCGCCGCGATGTGCGCGGCGCTGGGGCTGGGGCTGTTCTACCAGGAGTGGCTGACGGCTTCGGCGGGCCCGTGATGGGCGCCGGGCTCGGCGTGGCCGGCCGGGTCGACCTCCACGAGCTGGTCGGGGCGCGCGTGCTCGTCGCGGGCGCGGGGATCTCCGGCCGCTCCGCCGCGGCGGCGCTGGTCGAGCTGGGGGCGCGGGTGACGGTCACGGACGCCGTACCCGACCGGCTCGCGGACCTGCCCACCGGCGCGGAGGCCGGCCCGGCCGACGACGGGGCCACCCTGCCGCCCGGCACCGCGCTCGTCGTCACCGGCCCGGGCCGGCGCCCGGACCACCCGCTCGTCGCGGCGACGGCGGTCGCCGGCGTGCCGATCGTCGGGGAGCCCGAGCTGGCCTGGTGGATCGGGGAGGCCCGCTCGGCGCCACCCGACTGGCTGGCCGTCACCGGTACCAACGGCAAGACCACCACCGTCGGCATGCTCGCCGAGATCCTGGCCGCGGCCGGTCGCGACGTCGTGGCCTGCGGGAACATCGGGTACCCCGTGGTCGACGCCGTGCGGGCCGGGCACGCGGTGCTGGCGGTGGAGCTGTCCAGCTTCCAGCTGCACTGGTCACCGTCGGTCCGCCCGAGGGCGGGCTGCGTGCTCAACGTCGCCGAGGACCATCTCGACTGGCACGGGTCGCTGTCCGCCTACGCCGGCGCGAAGGCCCGCGCGCTGCGCGGTGCGGTCGCCGTGGCGGGCGTCGACGACCCCGCGGCGGCGGCGCTGCTGGCCGCGTCGCCGGCCGGGCGGCGGATCGGGGTCACCCTCGCCGAGCCGGGCCCCGACCAGCTCGGCGTCGTGGACGGGGAGCTGGTCGACCGCGCGTTCCCGGACGGCGGCGCGGCGGGTGGCGTCGCAGTGGACGGCCCTGCGCGGGGCACCACCCTCGCCGAGATCTCGGCGGTACGCCCCGGCGGGCCGCCCGGGATCACCGACGCGCTCGCGGCCGCGGCTCTCGCCAGGGCCCACGGCGTCGGACCGGACGCCGTGCGCGCCGGGCTGGACCGTTACCGGCCAGGGCCGCACCGCGCGGCCGAGGTGGCGACGGTCGGCGGCGTCCGGTTCGTCGACGACTCCAAGGCGACCAACCCGCACGCGGCCGCCGCGTCGCTCGCCGCCCAGGAGCCCGCCCGCGTCGTGTGGATCGTCGGCGGGCTGCTCAAGGGCGCCGCCGTGGACGGGCTCGTGGCCGGCAACGCCGGCCGGCTGCGGGCCGCGGTGGTGATCGGCATCGACCGCACGGAGATCGTCGGGGCGCTGGCGCGACACGCGCCCGGCCTCCCCGTCGCCGAGGTCACCGCGGGTGACGATGGCCCGATGACGACCGCCGTGCGGCGCGCCCACGCCCTCGCCCGGCCGGGTGACGTCGTCCTGCTCGCGCCGGCCGCTGCGTCGATGGACCAGTTCGTCGACTACGCCGAGCGCGGGCGCGCGTTCGCCACGGCGGTCGCCGGCCTGGTGGATGCGCCATGACGCCGGGCGGGCGCCGACGTTCGGTGGACGAACGGCACTCTCGTCCCACGACATCGGACGACAGGGCCGTTCGTTCACGGACGGTGACCGGTGCCCGGCTGGACGGGCCGGCCCGGCCGGCGGGGCTGGCGGGCGGGCTGGGCCGGGCGGGCGCGGTCGGACGGGCCGGCGCGGTCGGGCGGGCCGGTGCCGCGCTCGGGCAGTGGCTGCGGCGACCCCTCACGTCGCTGCACCTGGTCCTCGGGGTGTTCGGGTTGCTCACGCTGTTCGGTCTGGTGATGGTGCTCTCGGCGTCGTCGGTGGAGTCGTTCACCGCGGACGGATCGTCCTACTCGGTGTTCAGCCGGCAGCTGATGTTCTGCGTGCCGGGCCTGTTCATGTTCTGGCTGGGGCTGCGGATCCGGCCGACGACGTTGCGCGCGCTGGCGCCTGCGGCGCTGGCCGTCGGGCTGGCATCGCTCGTCGCGGTCCTGGTCGTCGGCGACGTGCGCAACGGCTCCAAGGCGTGGTTCGCCTTCGGGTCGTTCTCCGTGCAGCCCTCGGAGGCCGTCAAGGTCGCGCTCACGCTCTGGGGGGCGCACGTGCTGGTGGCCCGGCGGGCCGTGATGCACCGCTGGCGGTACGCGCTGTCCCCGGTCGTCCCGGTCACCGCGGTGCTGCTCACCCTCCTGGTGCTGCAGCCGGACCTCGGGATGACGATCTCGCTCGGCATCGTGCTCGTCGCCCTGCTGTTCTTCGCCGGGGCGCCGGCGCTGGTGATGGTCGTCCTCAGCGCCGGGTCAGCGGTCGGGGCGGTCGTGCTGGCGTTGAGCGCGGACTACCGGATGAGCCGGATCACCGCGTTCCTCTCACCGGACACCGTCGACCCGCTCCGCGCGGGCTTCCAGGCCAGGCAGGCGCTCTACTCGCTCGCCGACGGTGGGCTGTTCGGCGTGGGGCTGGGGCAGGGCAGGGCCAAGTGGAGCTACCTGCCCAACGCGCACAACGACTTCATCTTCGCGATCATCGGCGAGGAGCTGGGGTTCCTCGGGGCCTTCGCGGTGCTCGCGCTGTTCGCCACGCTGGCCTACACCGGGCTGCGGATCGCGGCCCGCAACACCGACCCCTGGCTCAAGCTCGTCGTGGCCACGTCCACCGCGTGGTTGGTGGCGCAGGCCGCCGTCAACATCTCCTACGTGGTCGGTCTGCTGCCGGTGACCGGGCTGCAGCTCCCGTTGATCTCCTCGGGAGGCACCTCGCTCGTGGTCACGATGTTCGTCTTCGGGTTGCTCGCCGGCGCGGCGCGCCACGAGCCGGAGGCCGTCGCCGCGCTGGAGCAGCAGGGCCAGGGCGGCGTCGCCCGTCTGCTGGGGCTGCGGCTGCCGCAGCCCTACCGGGCGCCCGCCGTCCGGCCCGCCGCGACACGGGGGCCCGTGCGATGACGCTCTCGGTGGTGGTCGCGGGAGGTGGGAGCGCCGGGCACATCGAGCCCGCCCTCGCCCTGGCCGACGCCGTGCGCCGGCTGCGGCCCGACGCCGAGGTCACAGCACTGGGCACCGACCGCGGGCTGGACACGACCCTGGTCCCGGCCCGCGGCTACCGCCTGGAGCTGATCCCGCCCGTGCCCTTCCCGCGCCGGGTCGGCCCGGACCTGCTGCGGCTGCCCCGCCGGGTGCGCGGAGCCGTCGTGCGGGTGCGGGAGGTGCTCGCCGACGTCGACGCGGACGTCGTCGTCGGCTTCGGCGGCTACGTGGCCCTGCCGGCCTACCTCGGCGCCCGCCGGCGGGTCCCGGTGGTGGTGCACGAGGCCAACGCGCGGGCCGGGCTGGCCAACCGGGTGGGGGCGCGCTTCGCGTCCCGGGTGGCCGTGGCCGTGCCCGGCACCGGGCTGCCCGGCGCGGAGGTGGTGGGCATCCCGCTGCGGCGGTCCGTGACCGCCCTGGACCGGGCCGGGCTGCGGCCGGGCGCCCGCGAGCGCTTCGGGCTGCCCCGCGAGGGCCCGGTGCTGCTGGTGTTCGGCGGCTCGCAGGGTGCGCGCAGCCTCAACGCGGCAGTGACGGCCGCGCTGCCCGGACTGGTGAGCGCCGGGATCGGGGTGCTGCACGCCCACGGGCGGGACGGGCGGGCCGCCCCGGCCGCGCCCGGGTACGTGCCGCTGCCCTACATCGACGACATGCACCTGGCCTACGCCGCGGCCGACGCGGTGCTCGGCAGGGCCGGGGCGATCACGGTGGCCGAGGTGTCCGCCGTCGGGCTGCCGGCGGTCTACGTCCCACTCCCGCACGGCAACGGCGAGCAGGCGCTCAACGCCGCGCCCGTCGTCGCCGCGGGCGGTGGCGTGATCGTCGCCGATGCCGAGCTGACGGGCGACCGCCTGCTCGCCGAGTTCGTGCCGCTGCTCACCGACCCCGCGCGGCTGGCGGCGATGGGTCACGCGGCGCGGGCGTCCGGGCACGCCGACGCCGACGAGCACCTGGCCCGGATGGTCCTCCAGGTCGTGGGGGTGCACACGTGACGAGCGCCCGCGAGGAGCGGACGTGACGGCGCCGGTCGCACTCGCGGACCGGGTCCACCTCATCGGCATCGGCGGGGCCGGGATGAGCGGCATCGCCCGGATCCTGCTGGCGAGGGGCGCCGTCGTGTCCGGGTCCGACGCGAAGGACTCCCGCGCCGTGCTCGCGCTGCGCGCGCTCGGCGCCAGGGTGGAGGTCGGGCACGACCCGGCGCACCTGCCGGCGGCGCCGGCCACAGTGGTCGTGTCGACCGCCATCCGCACGACGAACCCCGAGCTCACCGCGGCTCGCGAGCGCGGTCTCGACGTGGTGCACCGCGCCCAGGCCCTCGCCGCGCTGACGGCGGGCCGCCGGCTCGCCGCCGTCACCGGTACCGCGGGCAAGACCTCGACCACCTCCATGCTCACGGTGGCGCTGCAGCACAGCGGGCTCGACCCGTCCTTCGCCATCGGTGGTGACCTGGCCACGTCCGGGTCCGGTGCGCACGAGGGCAGCGGCGACATCTTCGTCGCCGAGGCCGACGAGAGCGACGCGTCCTTCCTCGCGTTCGCCCCGGAGGTCGCCGTGGTCACGAACGTCGAGGCCGACCACCTCGACCACTACGGCAGCGCAGAGGCCTACGTCGCGGCCTTCGCGGCGTTCCTCGACCGGATCGTCCCCGGCGGTGTCCTCGTCGCCTGCGCCGACGATCCGGGGGCCGCGGCGCTCGCCGACACGGCTGGAACCCGGGGGATCCGGGTCCGCCGGTACGGCCGGGCCGAGCACGCCGATGCCCGGCTGGTGGACTTCCGGCCCGACGGCACCGGGGCCCGGATCGTGCTGCGCCACGCCGGCACCGAGCACCGCGTGCGGCTGGCCGTGCCCGGCGAGCACATGGCGCTCAACGCGCTCGGGGCGCTGCTGGCCGGGGTCGAGCTCGGGGCGGACGTCGAGACGCTGCTGACCGGCCTCGCCGCGTTCGACGGGGTGCGGCGGCGGTTCGAGTTCCGCGGCCGGGCCGGCGGCGTGGCGGTGTACGACGACTACGCCCACCACCCGAGCAAGGTCGCCGCGCAGCTGCGCGCGGCCCGGGACGTGGCCGGGAGCCACGCGCGGGTCGTCGTAGCGTTCCAGCCACACCTCTACTCGCGCACCCGGCAGTTCGCGGAGGCGTTCGGCGCCGCCCTCGGGCTGGCCGACGAGGTGGTGGTCCTGGAGGTCTACGGCGCCCGCGAGGACCCCGAACCCGGCGTCAGCGGAGCGCTGGTGGCCGAGGCCGTCACCCTGCCGCCGGACCGCGTGCACTACGTGCCGCGCTGGGCGGAGGTGCCGGCCGTCGTGGCCGGGGTGGCGCGAGCCGGTGACCTGGTGATCACGATGGGTGCCGGGGACGTCACCGTGCTCGGTCCGGAGATCCTGCTGGAGCTGGAGCGGCGGGCCGGGACATGAGGTCACCCCTCAGCGAGGCATGGACGTGACCGAGCTTGCGAGGTCACCATCCGATACAGCACCCCCGGGCGCGGCGGCGACGAGCGTCAGCGAGGAGTCGACGTGACCCGGCCCCCGGCCCAGCGCCCGCCCGTGCCGCCCTCGGCCGCGCGGCGCCCGACGGGCCGGCGCAGCGCGGCACGGTCGCTCCCGCGACCGGTCCCGCGCGGCCGGTACCGGCGGCGCCGGCTCGCCGCCGCGCTGATCGCCGTACTGCTGTTCGTCGGGCTCGGGTTGACCACGCGGGTGCTGCTGTTCGACATGGGCCTCGCCGACGTCGAGGACGTGCAGGTCAGCGGGACGGTCACCGTACCGGTCGACGACGTGCTCGCCGCCGCGGCCGTCCCCCGCGGCGGCCCGCTGGCGGCCGTCGACACCGGGGCGGTCGCCGCCAGGGTGGTGCGGCTGCCGGCCGTGGCGTCGGTCCGCGTGGGGCTGGACTGGCCGCACACCGTGACGGTCGCGGTCACCGAGCGGATACCCGTCGCGGTCACCGGGACCGGCTCCGCCCTCGTCGACGGCACTGGTGTGGTGTACCGGGGCGCCGGTGGAGAGGGGCTGCCCCGGCTGACCGTCCTGACGCCGGGACGGGACGACCCGTCGACGCGCGCGGCCACCGCCGTGCTGACCGCGCTGCCCGAGCCGGTGCGGGCCCAGGTCCTCACCGTCGCGGCCGCGGTCGGAGTGCCCGGGGCGCCGGCGCAGGTGACCCTCGGCCTGACCGAGGACCGTCAGGTCCGCTGGGGGTCGGCCGACGCGGCCGCGGACAAGGCCGCGGTGCTCGGGCCGCTGCTGTCCGAGCCCGGTCGCGTGTACGACGTCACCAGCCCCGGGCTGCCCACGATCCGGCGGTGAGGCCGGTCGAGCGGCGTCCGGGGATCATGATCGGCGGCTCGGGACGCCAGACCGGATGGGGCGCAGTGGCGAGTCTCCGCTCGTTGATCATCCGCGCGCGGCACAGCGCCGGCACGTGATCGATGCCCGGGTCGTGATCGGTGCGCGGCTCGTGATCGGCGCCGCGCCCGGCGCCTGATACCCGCCGCCCACCTCGGCGCCCCGGCGCCCGCCCGGCGCGTGATCACCGCCTCGGGACGCCTCACCGCACGGGGTGCGGCTGTGCGTCCCCAGCCGCCGATCGCCCTGACGTCCGGGGCACATGATCGGCGGCTCGGGACGTCCGACCGGATGGGTGCGGCGGCGAGTCCCCACGCGTCGATCACCGCACTCGTCGAGCTCTGCGGCCGGTCGGGGGGCCCTCGAGGCGGCGGCGCGCCTGCTGGACCGGGCCCGGATCGCGACCTAGCGTGGGTGGGCGAAGGCCCGGACCCCCGGGGATCGGACCCGAGTTGGACTGGATGGTGCCCATGACGCCCCCGCACAACTACCTGGCCGTGATCAAGGTCGTCGGTATCGGAGGCGGCGGTGTCAACGCCGTCAACCGCATGATCGAGGTCGGGCTCAAGGGCGTCGAGTTCGTCGCGGTCAACACCGACGCGCAGGCCCTGCTGATGTCCGACGCCGACGTGAAGCTCGACATCGGCCGCGAGCTCACCCGCGGCCTGGGCGCGGGGGCGAACCCCGAGGTCGGACGCAAGGCCGCCGAGGACCACCGCGAGGAGATCGAGGAGGTCCTCAAGGGGGCCGACATGGTGTTCGTCACCGCGGGCGAGGGCGGCGGCACCGGCACCGGCGGGGCCCCGGTCATCGCCTCGATCGCGCGCAAGCTCGGGGCGCTGACGATCGGCGTGGTCACCCGGCCGTTCACCTTCGAAGGACGGCGCCGGGCCGGCCAGGCCGAGGACGGCGTCCAGGGGCTGCGCAACGAGTGCGACACCCTCATCGTCATCCCCAACGACCGGCTGCTGCAGCTGGGCGACGCCGGCGTCTCGCTGATGGACGCCTTCCGCTCGGCGGACGAGGTGCTGCTCTCCGGGGTCCAGGGCATCACCAACCTGATCACCACACCGGGCCTGATCAACCTGGACTTCGCCGACGTCAAGAGCGTGATGTCCGGTGCGGGCAGCGCCCTGATGGGCATCGGCTCCTCACGCGGCGAGGGCCGGGCCGTGCAGGCCGCCGGCAAGGCGATCAACTCGCCGCTGCTGGAGGCCTCGATGGAGGGCGCGCAGGGCGTGCTGCTGTCCATCGCCGGCGGGTCCGACCTGGGCCTGTTCGAGATCAACGAGGCTGCCTCGCTGGTCCAGGAGGCCGCGCACCCCGAGGCCAACATCATCTTCGGCACCGTGATCGACGACTCGCTCGGCGACGAGGTGCGGGTCACCGTGATCGCGGCCGGCTTCGACTCGGGCGGGCCGACGCACAAGAAGCTGGAACCCACCGCGTTCCGGTCGGACCGGCCGTCCTCGGGGGTGGTCGCGTCGGGCGACAGCGGGCCCGGCCCGTCCGCCGGCTCCGGCGGCGGGTCCCCGTCCGCGGGCAACGGCGCCGGCGCTCACGCGCCCGGTTCTTACGGCGCCGGGTACGGCGGTTCGTCCGGTGCCTCGTCCGGTGCCTCGTCCTACGGCAGCGGTACCCGGGGCACGGCCTCGACGAGCGCGCCGTACCGGTCCGGCACGTTGCCACCGGCGGCGCCCGGCTCCGGCTCGTCGTACCCGCCGCCGCTGCGCGACACCGGCAGCACGCCGGCGGTGTCGTCCGGACCGGTGTCCCCGTCGCCGTACCCGCTCTCGTCGCCCGCGACCGAGCGCTCGACGTCGGCGTTCCTGCTCCCGACCGACGTTCCGGCGGACCTCGACGACGACGTGGACGTCCCGCCGTTCATGAAGCGCTGAGCGCCGACCGACGGGGCCCGGGGACGGCGCGGGTCCGGCGGGTCGTCACCACTCGGGCGGGCGGGCGCTCGAGCGGCCCCTACGCGCGCTTCAACCTGTCCGCGGGAGTGGGCGACGACCCCGCCGCGGTCGCGGCCAACCGCGCCCGGCTGTCGGCGGAACTGGGCGTCGCGGTCGTGTTCCTCGAGCAGGTGCACGGCACCGGGGTGGCGGTCGTCGATGCCGTCCCGGAGCCGGGCGAGGTGGACCGTCGTGCCTCGGACGCCGTCGTCACGGCGCTGCCGGGCGTCGGGGTCGCGGTGCTGGCCGCGGACTGCGTGCCGGTGCTGCTGGCCGACCCGGCCGCGGGCGTCGTCGCGGCGGCGCACGCCGGCCGGGTGGGGGCCGCCGCGGGCGTGCTGCCGGCCACCGTGCGGGCCATGGAGGCCCTCGGAGCCACCACCGGTGCCGTCGAGGTCCTGCTGGGCCCGGCCGTCTGCGGCGGGTGCTACGAGGTGCCGGCCGCGATGCGTGCCGAGGTGGACGCCCGACTGCCGGGCAGTGCGGTCCGCACCCGCCGCGGCACGCCGGGACTGAACCTGCGCGCCGGGCTGTACCACCAGCTCAGCGAGCTCGGGGTGGCGCGGGTCGGTGCCGACCCGCGCTGCACGTTCGAGACCGCGGAGCTCTACAGCCACCGCAGGGACGGCCGGACGGGCCGACTGGCCGCTGTCACCTGGCTGGATGCGCGATGATCGCCGCGAACGGGCAGTGCGGCAGCGGCGGACCCGCCTGAGCGCGCGTTCGTCGTGATCACGGAGGGAGGCGGGGTGGCCGAGCGGCGTCGGGAGGAGCTCGGGCGCCGGCTGGACGCGGTGCGGGCCCGGATCGACGCGGCCTGTCGGGCCGCTGGGCGCGACCCGGGAGAGGTCGGGCTGCTGGCGGTCACCAAGACCGTCGCGGCCGCCGACGTCGCCACGCTGCTCGACCTCGGGCTCACCACGTTCGGGGAGAACCGCGTGCAGGAGGCCGGGGACAAGGTCGCCGAGGTCGCCGCGCTGCGACCGGACGCCTCGCCGCGCTGGCACCTGGTCGGGACGCTGCAGCGGAACAAGGCCGCATCCGTGGCCCGCTGGGCCGACCGGGTCGAGTCGGTCGACTCGGTCCGGCTCGCCGACGCCCTCGACGCCGGCGTCCGGCGCGCGGTCGACGGCGGTCGCCGCGCCGGTCGGCTGCCGGTGCTCCTGCAGTACAGCGTCGACGGCGACCCGGAGCGCGGCGGCGTTCCCGGCGACGGCCTGCTCCCGCTCGCCCGGCACGTCGCGGACTGCGCCGGGCTGCAGCTCGCCGGGCTGATGGTGGTGGCCCCGATGGGTGTGGATCCCGATGCCGTGTTCGCCGACGTCGCCGTGGTCGCGTCCCGGCTGCGGGCAGCGTTCCCGCAGGCGGAGACGGTGTCCGCCGGCATGAGCGCCGACCTCGAGGCCGCCGTCCGGCACGGATCCACCCTCGTGCGTGTCGGAACGGCTCTCGTCGGGGAGCGGCCGTTAGCCTCGTCTTGATCGTCGACCGCCCCGCCGCGGCCGACCGTCGTGGGGGGCGTCGATGAGGGGAGAGCGGATGGGCGCGATGTATCGGCTGAAGGCCTACTTCGGCATGGTGCCCGCCGAGGAGATGGGGGAGTTCTCCGACGAGCCGGCCGCTGACCGGTGGCCGTCGCGCCGGTCGTTCCGCGAGTACGCCGACGAGCGCTGGGACGATCGGCCGCGCACTGCCTCCGACGCCGATCGCCGCCACGACGACCCCCGTCACCGGGACGGTCACGACGATCGTCACGACAACGAGCGGGACCGGCGCCCGTCCCGGCCCGTGGCCCCGCAGCGGTACGCATCCCGGCTGGGATCGGGCGGCGCCACCCGGGGCGCGCTGGCCATCGACGCGGACGCCGACCCGGAGCCGTCCCGGCCGGTTCCGGCGGTCGCGAGGGTGCCGGGGCAGCGGGAACGCCCGACCGGCAGCCCGGGTCGCATCACGACCCTGCAGCCGCGCAGCTACAACGAGGCGCGGGCGATCGGGGAGCGGTACCGGGACGGCGTGCCGGTCATCATGAACCTCACCGAGCTCGACGACGCCGCTGCCAAGCGCCTCGTCGACTTCGCCGCCGGGCTCGCGTTCGCGCTGCGCGGATCGATCGACAAGGTCACGAGCCGGGTCTTCCTGCTCACTCCGGTCGACGTGGAGGTGTCGGCGGACCACGCGCGGAGGTTGGCCGAGTGGAGCGCAGGCGGAGCGAGCATCCACACCGAGCGGAGCGCAGGCGGAGCGAGCATCCACACCGAGCGGAGCGCAGGCACGGCGCGGGTGGATGCAGAGCGAGGATTCTTCCGACAGGATTGAGGCGTGTCCCTCGCCATCCAGTTCGTTCTCTACTACCTGCTGTTCTTCTTCTGGCTGCTGCTCATCGGGCGGATCGTGGCCGAGCTGGTGCGCAGCTTCGCGCGCCAGTGGGTGCCGGCGGGGGCGAGCGCGGTGGCCCTGGAGCTGATCTTCACCGCCACTGATCCTCCCGTGAAGTTGTTGCGGAGAGTGATCCCGGTCGTCCGGATCGGCGGCGTGGGGCTGGACTTGTCGATTATGGTTCTGCTGCTGGTCGTGTTCATACTGATGAACGTTGCCCAGCCGACGCCGTAGTGAGCCCCAGTCACGCGGTGACGCCGCCGAGGACTGCATGAGGTGATCCGATGCCGCTGACGCCCGCCGATGTTCACAACGTCGCGTTCAGCAAGCCCCCCATTGGCAAGAGGGGGTACAACGAGGACGAGGTCGACGCGTTCCTCGACCTGGTCGAGGCCGAGCTGGCTCGCCTGATCGAGGAGAACGATGACCTGCGCGAGCAGGTCTCGCAGCTCGAGCAGCGACTCGGGAACGCGCAGGTCGACCTGGAGGAGGCACGGTCCCGGCCGGGCGCGATGGGTGCCGGCTCCGCGCCGCCCACCCAGCAGATGCAGCGCACGGTCGATGCTCCGATGCGGCCGATGGAGCAGCGCACCATGTCGGGCCCGCCGATGAACGACCCCGGCGACGGCGGCGACCACCACGTCCAGGTGGCCAAGGTGCTGAGCATGGCCCAGGAGATGGCCGAGCGGCTCACCGCGGAGGCCAAGTCCGAGGCCGACACCATGCTGACGGACGCCCGCACGAAGTCCGAGCAGTTGCTGTCGGACGCGCGGTCCAAGTCCGACGGCCTGGTCAACGACGCCCGATCGCGGGCCGAGACGATGCTGAACGACGCTCGCACTCGGGCCGAGACCCTCGAGCGCCAGTCGCGCGACAAGGCCGCCACCCTGGTCGGGGACGCCGAACGCAAGCAGGCCGAGATCATCGGCACGATCACGCGCGACAAGTCGGTCCTCGAGAAGAAGATCGACGAGCTGCGCACGTTCGAGCGCGAGTACCGCACCCGGCTCAAGACCTACCTGGAGTCGCAGCTCAGAGACCTGGGCGAACGGGGATCGGCGGCGCCGGCCGACGGCCGGTCGACCTCCAACGGGGGTTACGCCTCGACGGGCTACGGGCAGCGCGCGGACGCCGGTAGCTGAGCCTCTCGACGACGCGGGCGGGGCGGCGGCCGCTGCCGCACCGCCGCACACGGAGTGAATCGTGCTGCTGCTGGTCCTGATCCTCGTCTTGATCGCCTTCGGTCTGCTGGTGGTCGCGCTGCTGTCCGGCAGCGTGCTGTGGGCCTGGGTGTCCGTCGGCGTGAGCGTCACCGCCGCCGTGGTGCTGCTCGTCGACTGGCTGCAGCGCCGCTCCGCCGGCCGAGCCGGTGACGACGTGGCGGGTGCGCAGGCCGCCGCTCCGGCGACCGTCGCGCCGGCGGACCTCGAGCCGGCCACCGAGTTCCTGCCGGTCGTGCCGGCGTCTCCCCGACCGGGGCTGTCCGGAGCCGCCGACGAACCGGCGGCGCGCAACGGCGTCGTGCCGGAGGGGTCGGAACCCCGGTTCGACCCGGCCTCGGACGTGTCACGCACCGCGGTTCTGCCCGCCGCCACACCGTCCGGCTCTGCGGAGCGACCGTCCGGCGCTGCCCCGGATTCCGCGCCGTTCGGCGCAAACCCGTCACTCAGCGTCACCGGTTCCGGGTCGGATCGCGCAGACGATGACGCCGTGGCCGGGGTGGCCGACAGGGCCTCCGGTCCGCCGTCCGCGGCGGAGCCCGGGCCGGCGCCGGGCTCGGAGGATCGATCGGACGCGCCCGCGGTCGACCTCTTCACCCGCGACCCGGCCGAGCGCGACGAGCAGGCGGCGCGCGTCCCGGCTCCACCCGACCCGACCTGGTCCTCGTCGGGCCCGGATCCGGAGCGGTCCGATGACCACTCGGGCCCCGGCGTGGAGTCCACCGTCGTGGTCCCGGCCCGCCCGGCGGACGACAGCACGGCCCCGAGTCACGACGCCACCCAGGAGGACGCCACCCGGGAGGACGGGCCTCCACAGGACGCGGCCCCCAGGACGCGGCCCCGCAGGACGCGGTGCGGCCGGACACGCCCCCGCAGGACGCGGCCCCTCCACCGGACGCGGCTCCGCAGGAGGCGGCTCCGCAGGACGCGGCCCCTCGAGAGGCGTCCGTGGGGAACGCGGTGGTCGGTGCGGCCGCTGCACCGGTCGAGTCGCGATCGTCCGACGCCCCGCCGCCGCGAGGTGCGCCCACCGACGCCCCCGCCGAGGAGCGGGGGCCGACCGGCGGGCCCGGCGCCGACCCCAGCGCCGTGCCGCCGCTCGGTCCCGACGGCGAGCTCCCGGAGGAGCCGCACGACGGCCCGGCCGCAGCGCTCGTCGCGGGCCTCGAGGACGAGGTCGTCGTGGTCGACGAGCAGCCGCGCTACCACGTCACCGGATGCCGGTCGCTGGCCGGGAGTCCGCTGATCCCGCTTCCGGTGCGCGAGGCCGTCGAGCTCGGCTTCACCCCGTGTGGCTGGTGCACGCCCGCCCGCACGCTGGCCGGCCGCCACCCCACGGCGGCCGCGAAGGGCCGCTAGCGCTCCGCCGTCCCGGCCGGGGGCGTCGATCCGGGAGACGCGCACCGGCGCCCGCGGGAACCGTGTTGCGCCGCGGCGCTACCCTGGAACCCGTACGACACAGGCACCGATCCGGCCATCACCGGGGAGCCTCCGGAAGAACGGGCGCGGCTGCGCCTCGAGAAGCGCAGCTGGGCCCCAGTAGAACCGGACGGGAGCGGCCCGTCACAGCCGTCCGACGAGAGGTCGCCCGGGATGCCGGGCGGCAAGCGGGGTGGTACCGCGGCGCCGGCAACGGCTGTCGTCCCCGTGCTGGCAGCACGACCGACGCCGCACGAGGAGCACCACGATGACCGGCCCCAACCGGCAGAGCCCGTATCCCGCCGTCCCCGCCCACCCGTCCTTCCCCGTGCTCGAGGACGAGGTGCTGGACTTCTGGGCCGTGGACGGCACGTTCGTCGCGTCGGTGGAGGGCCGGCCCGCGGGGCCGGACGGCAGCAACGAGTTCGTTTTCTACGACGGGCCGCCCTTCGCCAACGGCCTGCCGCACTACGGCCACCTGCTCACCGGATACGTCAAGGACGTCGTGCCGCGCTACCGCACGATGCGCGGCCGGCACGTCGAGCGCCGGTTCGGTTGGGACACCCACGGCCTGCCCGCCGAGGTGGAGGCCGAGCACCAGCTCGGGATCAAGGACAAGTCCGAGATCGAGGAGATGGGCGTCGCGGCCTTCAACGAGGCCTGCCGCGTGTCGGTGCTCCGCTACACCGACGAGTGGCGCGCCTACGTCACCCGGCAGGCCCGGTGGGTCGACTTCGACAACGACTACAAGACGCTCGACCTGGACTACATGGAGAGCGTCATGTGGGCCTTCAAGACCCTGTGGGACAAGGGTCTGGTCTACCAGGGCTTCCGCGTCCTCTGGTACTGCTGGCACGACGGAACGCCGCTCTCGGCCACCGAGACCAGGATGGACGACGTCTACCAGCAGCGGCAGGACCCGGCCGTCACCGTCGGCCTGCGGGTGACCGCTCCCGGCTCCGATGTGGATGGTGCGCTGGCGCTGGTCTGGACCACGACCCCCTGGACGCTGCCGTCCAACCTGGCGATGGCGGTCAACCCGGACGTCACCTACGCCCTGGTCGCTGCGCACGGCGAGCGCTACCTGCTGGCCTCCAGCCGCGTCGCGCACTACGCCCGCGAGTTGGGGGAGCAGCCGGAGGTGCTGCGGACGCTGTCCGGCACCGAGCTGGTCGGGCTGTCCTACGTCCCGCCGTTCGACTTCTTCGCCGGCGCGGAGTTCGCGCACCGCATCCTGGCCGCCGACTACGTCACCACCGGCGAGGGCACCGGGATCGTGCACATCGCCCCCGCGTTCGGTGAGGAGGACAAGGTCATCACCGACGCGGCGGGCATCGAGACCGTCGTGCCGGTCGACACCCGCGGCGAGTTCGACGCGCGGGTGCCCCCCTACGAGGGCATGCAGGTGTTCGACGCCAACGGCCCGATCATCGGCGACCTGCGCGACGGGGCGCCGTACGCGACCGGGGTGCTGCTGCGGCACGAGACCTACGACCACCCGTACCCGCACTGCTGGCGCTGCGGCAACCCGCTCATCCAGCGGGCGGTCGACTCGTGGTTCGTCGAGGTCACCGCGTTCCGCGAGCGCATGGTGGAGCTGAACCAGGAGATCACCTGGGTGCCCGAGCACGTCCGCGACGGCCAGTTCGGCAGGTGGCTCGAGGGCGCCAGGGACTGGTCGATCTCGCGCAACCGGTACTGGGGCTCGCCGATCCCGGTGTGGACCTCCGACGATCCGCAGTACCCGCGCACCGACGTCTACGGCTCGCTCGACGAGATCGAGCGCGACTTCGGGGTCCGGCCCACCGACCTGCACCGGCCCGGCGTCGACGAGCTCACCCGGCCCAACCCGGACGACCCGACGGGACGCTCCACCATGCGCCGGGTCCCCGAGGTGCTCGACTGCTGGTTCGAATCGGGATCGATGCCGTTCGCGCAGGTGCACTACCCGTTCGAGAACCGGGACTGGTTCGACGACCACTACCCTGGCGACTTCATCGTCGAGTACAACGGCCAGACCCGTGGCTGGTTCTACACCCTCCACGTCCTGGCCACGGCCCTGTTCGACCGGCCGTCGTTCCGGACCTGCGTGGCGCACGGGATCGTGCTCGGCGACGACGGACAGAAGATGTCGAAGTCGCGGCGCAACTACCCCGACGTCAACGAGGTGTTCGCCCGCGACGGCTCCGACGCCATGCGCTGGTTCCTGATGGCCAGCCCGATCCTGCGCGGCGGCAATCTCGTCGTCACCGAGCAGGGCATCCGGGAGGCTGTCCGGCAGGCGATCCTGCCGCTGTGGAACACGTGGTACTTCCTGTCGCTGTACGCGCGGGCGGCCGGCCGGGTCGGGGTGGCGCGCACCGGCCCGACGGCACCGTCGCCGGCGCACGTGCTCGACCGCTACGTGCTCGCGCGCACGGCGGCACTGGTGGACGAGGCCACGATGGCGATGGACGCCTACGATATCGCCGGGGCGTGCGAGCGGATCCGCGACCACGCCGAGGTCCTCACCAACTGGTACGTGCGGCGGTCGCGCGACCGGTTCTGGGCCGGCGACGCCGACGCGATCGACACGTTGCACACGGTGCTGGAGCTCACGTGCCGGGTGGCGGCGCCACTGCTGCCGCTGACCACCGAGCGGATCTGGCAGGGGCTCACCGGCGGCCGGTCGGTGCACCTGACCGACTGGCCGAGCGGAGCGCCAGCGGAGCGAGCATCGACGCCGAGCGGAGCGCCAGCGGAGCGAGCGTCGGCGCAGCCCGACGTCCTCCGCCGCG
The DNA here is from genome assembly GCA_963711715.1 of uncultured Actinomycetota bacterium. Lineage (GTDB taxonomy): Bacteria > Actinomycetota > Actinomycetes > Mycobacteriales > Pseudonocardiaceae > Pseudonocardia. Next base: position 1,196,283 of record CAVQFJ010000009.1, on the reverse strand, counting down.
ACGACGCGCTGGTGACGGCGATGGACCGGGTCCGGCAGGTGGCGTCGTCGGCGCTGTCGCTGCGCAAGGCCCGGGGCCTGCGGGTGCGGCTGCCGCTGGCCACGCTCACCGTCGCGGCGGACGACGCGGCCTCGATCGAGCCGTTCACGGACATCCTGCGCGACGAGGTGAACGTCAAGGACGTCGTGCTGACCACGGACGTCGCCGCGCACGGCCGCTTCGAGATCGTGGTCAACGCGCGGGCGTGCGGACCGCGCCTCGGGGGGGACACCCAGAAGGTGATCCGGGCGGTCAAGGCGGGGGAGTGGGAGCTGACGGCCGACGGCACCGTCACCGCGGGCGGTGTCGTGCTGCTGCCCGGCGAGTTCACCGAGAAGCTGGTGGCGGCCGACCCCGACGAGACGGCGGCGTTGCCCGGTGGCACCGGGCTCGTGGTGCTCGACACCGCGGTCACCCCCGAGCTGGCCACCGAGGGCGCCGCCCGCGACGTGGTGCGGGTGGTGCAGCAAGCCCGCCGCGACGCCGGTCTCGACGTGTCCGACCGGATCGTGCTCACGCTCGACGGCCCGGGGTCGGTGCTCGATGCGGTGCGCACGCACGAGGCGTTCGTCGCGGGCGAGGTGCTGGCCAGGGGGGTCAGCTACGGCCCGGTCCCCGACACCGCGGCGACGGGCGCCGTGGCCGGTCCCGACGGCCGCGGCGCCGAGGTGCGGGCGCTGGTGGTCCGCGCCGCCGACGGTGCCTGACCCCGAGCCGGGCGGGACCGGGCCGGCCGCCGCCCGGTGGGCGGAGCTCCAGGAGGGCCGGGGCATCCCGCCGGAGATCCTGGCCCGGGCGGGCGGCGACCCGTGGCACCACGAGACCGGGTACTTCGCCGCCCCCGCCGAGCCGGTGGACACGCCGTCCCGGCGCTGCGCGCTCGACCTGCTCGGCCGCGGCGGCACCGTGCTCGACGTCGGCTGCGGGGGCGGATCCGCCGCGTTCGCTCTGGTGCCACCGGCCGATCACGTGACGGGCACCGACCAGCAGCAGGACATGCTCGACGCGTTCGCCGCCGCGGCGGTCTCGCGCGGGGTCCCGCACCGCACGGTCCTCGGCCGCTGGCCGGACACCGCGACGGAGGCCGGCGTCGCGGACGTGGTCGTGTCCCACCACGTGCTGCACAACGTGGTCGACCTGCCCCCGTTCCTGCGGGCGCTGACCGCGGCGGCCCGCCGCGGGGTCGTCGTGGAGATGCTGGCCCAGCACCCGATGGCGTGGCTCGACCCGCTCTGGATGCACTTCCACGGCCTCCGCCGCCCGCCGTCCGCCACCCCCGAGGACGCGGTCGGTGTGCTGCGGGAGATCGGCGTGGACGCGGCGGTGACCCGCTGGGAGCGCGTGGACCCGCCTCGGCAGGACCCGGCGTGGGTGGCCCGCCGCCTGTGCCTGCCCCCGGACCGCGTGCCGGAGGTCGACGCCGCGTTGGCCGACCTGGTGCGCCCGCGGATCGCGGCCACCCTGGCCTGGAGCGCGTGACCGGTCGGAGTCCCGGCGTGCCGGGCGTGCCGGGCGTGCCGGGCGCATGATCGTCGGCTCGGGACGCCGGCCGGAGCATGATCGCCTGCTGGGGACGCCGACCGGAGCATGATCGCCTATTGGGGACGCTGCCCTCAGCATGATCACCGCCTCGGGACGCAGCACCGCGCCACGCGCGGTTGTGCGTCCCAGCCCGTCGATCACCCCGGCGTGCCGGGCGCATGATCGCCGGCTCGGGACGGGCGGCCGGAGCGTGATCGCCTGTTCGAGACGCGCACCGCACCGTGGGCGCATGACCGATCCGGCTTCCCGTCGAGATCACCGTGTGCGGTGCCTGAGCTGCGCCCATGCGCGCGAGGTACCGCAGGCGCCGATCACACGGGTTCCGCCGCGGCCTGCCGTGGGGCAGGAAAGCCACTTTCCTGTCCCCAGCGGGCAGGAAAGTGGCTTTCCTGCCCCGCCGGGGCTCGCCCCGCACCCGCCCACGACCTGCACCGATAGGGTCCGGGGCTGCGGAGGTGTCATGGCGAGCCTGGAGGTCCTGCTCGGTGCCGCGGCCGCCGTGGTGCTGCTCGGGGTCATCGCCGTGCGGGCGTCGGTCCGGCTGGGCCTGCCGTCGCTGCTGCTCTACCTCGGCATCGGCGTCCTGCTCGGCGAGTCGGTGCTCGGGCTGCAGTTCTCCGACGCCCCGCTGACGCAGTCGGTCGGCCTGGCCGCGCTCGTGCTGATCCTCGTCGAGGGCGGCCTGACGACGCGGTGGGAGGCGGTGAAGCCGTCGCTGGGCGTCGGCATCGCGCTGTCCACCGTGGCGGTGGTGGTCAGCATCGGGGTCGTGGGGGTGGCGCTGCACCTGCTGCTGGACCTGGAGTGGCGCACCGCGTTCCTGTGGGGTGCGGTGCTGTCCTCGACCGACGCCGCCGCGGTGTTCAGCGTGCTGCGCGGGATCGGGGTGCGCCGGCACCTCTCCGGGGCGCTCGAGCTGGAGTCCGGCACGAACGACGCGCCGATGGTGCTCGCGGTCGTCCTGCTGGCCTCGGACGACCCGATCACGTGGGTCACCCCGGCCCTGGTGCTCTACGAGCTCGTCGCGGGCGGCCTGATCGGCGGCGCCCTCGGCTACGGCGGGGCGTGGGGGCTGCGACGGGCCGCGCTGCCGTCGACCGGGCTCTACCCGCTCGCTGCGATCGCGGTCTGCGTGCTGGCCTACTCCGCCGGCCAGTTCGCGCACGCGTCCGGCCTGCTCGCCACCTACGTGGCCGCGCTGGTGCTGGGCAACTCCGACCTGCCCCACCGTGGCGCCGTGCGCTCCTTCGCCGAGGGCACCGGATGGTTGGCCCAGATCGGGCTGTTCGTGCTGCTCGGCCTGTACGTGTCCCCGCCCCGGCTGCCCGGCGCGGTCGTGCCCGCTCTGGTCGCCGGTGTCGTGCTGATCCTCGCGGCCCGCCCGCTGTCGGTGCTCGCGGCGGCCACGCCGTTCCGGATGCCGTGGCGGGAGCAGGCCTTCCTGTCCTGGGCGGGGCTGCGGGGAGCGGTACCGATCGTCCTGGCGCTGATCGCCCTGACCGAGGGGGCGCCGGGTGCCGGAGCGCTCGTGGACGTGGTGTTCGTGCTCGTCGTCGTGCTGACCCTCCTGCAGGGAACGACCCTGCCGGCGGCGGCTCGGCTGCTCCGGGTGGCCCGGCCGGCCGAGCCGCGGGAGATCGAGGTCGACGCGGCCCCGCTGGACGAGCTGGGCGCGGACCTGCTGCAGGTCCGGGTGCCCGTGGGTTCCCAGCTGCGCGGGGTGTACCTGCGGGAGCTGCGGTTGCCCCGCGGGGCGGTCGTGAGCCTCGTGGTGCGCGACGGGCAGGCGTTCACCCCCACCGGGGAGACCCGGCTGCGCGAGCGCGACCAGCTGCTCGTGGTGACCACCGCGGACGCCCGGGGCGCGGCCGAGGACCGCATCCGCGCCGTTGACCAGCGCGGCCGGCTGGCCCGTTGGCACGCGGGACCGGACGCGGGCGCCAGTAGGGGATGATGGGCCGGTGAGCGCCCCCAGCATCGCCGCCGCCCCGAAGGTCCGGCTGCTCGCCGTGATCGCCGCCGTGGTGCTGGCCGCCGACATCGCCACGAAGGTGCTCGCGGTGGCACGGCTGGAGGGTCAGGAGCCGGTGGAGCTCCTCGGCGGCCTGGTCAACCTGGTGCTCGTCCGCAACCCGGGAGCGGCGTTCTCGCTGGCCACGGGCTACACGTGGCTGCTCACCCTGGTCGCGATCGCGGTGGTCGTGGTGATCATCAGGGTGGCCAGGAGGCTGCGTTCCACCGGCTGGGCCGTGGCGCTCGGTCTCGTACTCGGCGGTGCGCTCGGCAACCTCACCGACCGTCTGTTCCGCTCGCCCGGCCCGCTGCAGGGGCACGTGGTCGACACCGTGTCGCTGTTCACTCCGGACGGCAGCGTGTTCCCGGTGTTCAACCTGGCCGACTCGGCGATCGTCACCGGTGGGGTGCTGCTCGTCCTGCTGGCCCTGCTCGGACGCGAGCTGGACGGCACCCGGGCGAGCGACCGCGAGCCGGACCCCGCCGGTGGGTGACACCCGCCGGCTCCCGGTGCCCGACGGCCTCGACGGCATGCGCGTGGACGCCGGACTCTCCCGGCTTCTCGGGCTGTCCCGCACGGTCGTCGCCGCGCTCGCCGAGGACGGCCGGGTGGCCCTCGACGGGCGGTCCGCCGGCAAGTCCGACCGGCTGACGGCGGGCGGCTGGCTCGAGGTGGAGCTGCCCGAGCCCGCGGCGACGGCCGGCATCGCCGGTCCCGAGGAGGTGGTCGCCGGGCTCACCGTCCTGCACGCCGACGACGACATCGTCGTCGTGGACAAGCCCGTCGGCGTCGCCGCCCACCCGAGTCCTGGCTGGACCGGGCCGACCGTCGTCGGCGGGCTCGCCGCCCTCGGCTACCGGGTCTCCACGTCCGGTGCGGCCGAGCGGCAGGGCATCGTCCACCGGCTCGACGTCGGCACCACCGGCGTCATGGTCGTGGCCGCGTCCGAGCGCGCGTACACCGCGCTCAAGCGGGCGTTCAAGGACCGACTGGTCGACAAGCGCTACCACGCCGTCGCGCAGGGCCATCCGGACCCGTCGAGCGGCACCATCGATGCCCCGATCGACCGCCATCCCAAGCACGACCACCGCTTCGCGGTGGTCGCCGGCGGCCGGCCGAGCATCACCCACTACGACACGCTCGAGGCGTTCCGGGCCGCCTCGCTGCTCGACGTCCGCCTCGAGACCGGTCGCACGCACCAGATCCGGGTGCACCTCGCGGCGCTGCGCCACCCCTGCGTCGGCGACATCGCCTACGGCGCCGACCCGACGCTGGCCGAGCGCCTCGGCCTGGGACGGCAGTGGCTGCACGCCCGCTCGCTCGGGTTCGACCACCCCGCCGACGGCCGGTGGGTGGAGTTCGTCAGCCCCTACCCGGCCGACCTGAGCCGTGCGCTGCAGCTGCTCCGCGACTGAGCTCCCGCACGCGGACGGCACGGCGCCGGCGGGGTGGGCGACGACGGGACCGGCGCGGTGACCGGCCGGCAGCGGATCGCGGTACTGGTGGGCTGCGCGGCCGTTGCCCTGCTCACGGCCTGGTACGCCGGCGGTCGGTTCGCCCCGACGGGGCCGGAGCCGTCGGCCGGTTCGGTCCGGCTGGGACCGGAGCCGGGGGAGGCTGTAGCCGCTTACCTCGAGCGGGTGCCCGCGGACCTCCCGCCGCCCGGGGCGGTCGCGCTCGCGCTGGTGCAGTTCGTCGACGAGCGGCCCCCGACCGATGCGGTATCGCTCCCCAGCGGGGTCGTGGCCGTGACCGCCGTCCTGCGGGTGCCGCTGCCGCGGGTGCAGACGGCGCTGCGGTTCGAGCCGCTCGAGCCGGACGTGCCCGTGGCCAGAGCGCTGTCGACCGCCCGGGAGCGGGCCGGGCTGGCCGCGGACGCGGACGCGGGGCGCCTGCGCGGCCGCCCGGGCGCGGTGGCCGCGGCCGAGGCGGCCGCCCTCGCCGACCCGGACTGTCGGTGCGTGCTCGCGCTGGTGGTCCGCGCCGACCGCGCGGGCCTCGATGCGCTCACCGCCACCCCGGGTGTCCGGGCCGTGCAGGCCGCGCCGCCCGGCGCCGTCGCCCGCGAGCTCGCGCTGGCCCCGCTGCTGCCCGGGCAGACCGATCGCGCCGGCCCGGTGCCCGACGACGGTCCCGTCCCCCCGACCTGATCACCCGCACGGCCGATCAGGGTTGCCCCTGACGGACTCGGTGGAGATCCTGATGTTCGTCTCAGCCCGGGCCTGGCACGGTGGGCGCATGACGACGACCGTGGCCCGGGGCCGGCGTACCGCCGGCACCCGCAGTCATGGTCTGATCGTTATCGCTGCTTTACCCCGATTTACCCGGATCAGCGACGCGGGCCGTGTTCTCTGGACAGGAGTGAGGGTGGCAACCGGCTGGATGACCCGTCCGGCGGATGACGCCGCCCTCGGGCCGGCGGACGCACCGCGCGGCTCCGAGCTGCGAGGTGCGGCATGAGCACGCTGTTCACGGGACCGGCCCTGGCGATCACCTTCGCCGTGCTCGGCGCCGTGTGCTTCGCCGGTGCCGCCGTCCTGCAGCACCGGGCCGTCGCGGCCGAATCCGGTCCGTCGGCGCGACAGGGGTCAGAACCCCTGTCGCTGCGTGGCCTGCGCGCCGTCACCCGGCGCCGGGGCTGGCTCGCCGGACTCGGGCTGGCCGTGGCCGGCTCCGTCCTGCACGCGGTCGCCCTCGTACTCGCGCCGCTGTCGGTCGTGCAACCGGTCGGCGTGCTCGCCGTCCCGATCGCGGTGCTGCTGACCGCAGTCCGCAGCCGCCGCCGTCCCGCCCTCGGGGTGATCGCCGGCGTCGCGCTGAGCATCGTCGGGGTGGCCGCCTTCGTCCTCACCGCCGCCGGCACCGCGGTGAGCACGCCCGCCCCCGACGGGGCCACGCTGGCGGCCGGCCTCATCGTCGCCGGCGTCGTCCTCCTGCTGGCGGGGCTGGGCCTGGCCCGGTCGGGTTGGGTGCGCTGCGTGGCGTGCGCCACGGCGGGTGCCGTGGCGTTCGGCCTGGTGTCGGCCCTGGTGCGGGCGGTCTCCCAGGCCGTCACCACGGGGGAGGTCGCGCTCCTGGCCCCGCCCGTGCTCCTCGCCGCCACGGGCGTCGGCGCGGCCGTGCTGGCCGGCGGCTGGCTCGTGCAACAGGCGTTCGCCTCGGGCCCGCCCGAGGTCGTCATCGCGTGCCTGACCGTCGTCGACCCGATCGTCGCCGTGCTCCTCGGCGCGGTGCTGCTCGGCGAGGGGGCCGCCACCCCGGCGTCGACCTGGCTGTTGCTGGGCGCCGCCGCGGCGACCGCCACGATCGGCGTCATCGCCCTCGCCCGCCACCACCCGGACGCGGTGGCCGCGCGGGCCGCCCGCTCGGCCGCAGCGGGCCCTGGTACCGCCGCCCCGCAGGCCACCCGCCCGTCGGCCGCGCCGGCGCGGTCGGAACACTCCGTGCACCGCCGGTGACCCCAGCACCGGCTACGCCCCCGATGCGAGAGGACCCTCCCCGTGAAGCCGCTCCGGATCCTGATGGGTGTCGAGACGTACCCACCCGACGTCAACGGCGCGGCGCGGTTCGCCGAGCGGTTGACCATCGGGCTCGCCGGCCGCGGCCACGAGCTGCACGTGGTCGCCCCCTCGCGCACCGGGCCGCCGACGCGTGAGACGCGCGACGGCGTGACCGTCCACGGCGTCCGGTCCCACCGGTACTTCATGCACGAGGGCTTCCAGGTGTGCATGCCGTGGGAGGCCGGACCGGCGACGGCCGCGCTGATGGAGGAGATCGACCCGGACGTCGTGCACACGCAGGCCCACATGGTGGTCGGGCGGGGTGTGGTGAAGGCGGCGTACCGCAGCGGGCGCCCGCTCGTCGCGACCAACCACCTGATGCCCGAGAACCTCGTGGCGTACTCACCGTTCCCCCGGTTGCTCCAGCGCGCCTTCTACACGATCGCGTGGAAGGACCTGGGCCGCGTCTTCGGCCGGGCGGACGTCGTCACCGCGCCCACGCCGCGTGCGGTCGAGCTGCTCGTCCGGCACGCCGGGCTCCGCGACGCGATCCCGGTGTCCTGCGGCATCGACGCCGAGCGCTACCGCCGCCTCCCGCAGGAGCCCGGCCGCGTCCCGACCGTGCTGTTCGTCGGGCGGCTCGACCAGGAGAAGCGCGTCGACGAGCTCATCCGCGCGTTCGCCGCCCTGCCCGCAGGGCTGCCCGCCGAGCTGGAGATCGTCGGTGACGGCGCCCGACGCGACGACTGGACGGCGCTGGCCGCCGGCCTCGGCGTCTCCGACCGCGTCCGGTTCCGCGGGTTCGTCTCCGAGGAGGACCTGCTCGAGGCCTACGCCCGCGCCGCCGTGTTCTGCATGCCCGGGGTCGCGGAGCTGCAGAGCCTCGCCACGCTGGAGGCGATGGCCGCGGGCACCCCGGTCGTCGCGGCCGACGCGATGGCGCTGCCCCACCTGGTCCGGCCGGGCCGCAACGGCTGGCTCTACCCGCCGGGCGACGTCACGCGGCTGACGGCCCGCCTCGCCACGCTGCTCGGCGACGCCGGCCTGCGCCGGCGGATGGGTGCGGCGAGCCGCGAGATCGTCACCGAGCACGCCCTCGGCGCCACGCTCAGCACGTTCGAGGGTCTCTACGAGCGGGTGCTGGGCCGCGCCGGGGTGGCGGCGGACCGGGCGGCCTGAGGGTCACGCTCCCCGCTGCACCCGCTCCAGCAACGCCAGCAGGACCCGGGCCGAGGCCGCCCAGCTGTAGCGGCCCGCCTGGGCGCGGGCGGCTGCGGAGCGCTCCTGCCAGCGGACGGGGTCGTCGAGCTCCCGCACCGCCCGCACGAAACCGGCCACGTCGTCGGGGTCGACGTAGGTCGCCGCGTCGCCGCCCACCTCGCGGAACACCGGGATGTCACTGACGACGACGGGGGTCCCCAGCCCCATCGCCTCGACGAGCGGGAGGCCGAAGCCCTCGTCGTGCGAGGCCGTGACCAGTGCCGTCGCCCGGCGGAGCACCTCGCGGTAGGCCTCGTCGGTGGCCCCGTCGTGGAAGACGAGCCGCCCCCCGGGCGCGAGCGCCGTGAGCCGCGCCCGCTCGTCGACCGGGACTCGGCTCATGAGGTGCAGCTCGTGGCCGGGCAGTGACGGCATCGCGCTCGCGAGCGTCGCCACGTTCTTGTACGGCATGAAGGAGCCCATGTAGACGAGCTCGCCGGTGTGCGCGGCCCGCGGCCGATCGGGCGCAGGGTCGGGCCCGGCGTCCGGTGCGTTCGGGACCACGGTCACCGGGCGGCGGGTGAGCCGGTGCTCCGCGATCAGCGCCGCGGTGGTGTCCGAGACCGTGACGACGGCGTCGGCGCGGTTGAGGAGCACCCGCTGCGGCCACCACGCGAGGTGGTAGAGCCGCCACAGCAGGCGGATGGGCGCCGCGAACTCCGGAGGCGGCGTGCGGTGGCGGTAGTAGATGAGGTCGTGCAGCGTCAGGACGAGACCGTAGCGGCGACCCCAGCTGCCCATGGTCTGCATCGGGGAGAAGACGACGTCCGGATCCAACCGCTGCACCTGGCGGGCCACGAGCGGCTCGCGGATGCTCGTGGGCGCGCTGACCAGGTGCCACGGCAGGTCGGGCAGCTGCGCGAGCTGCCGCGGGTCGCTGACGAGCATCGTGACGGGATGCAACTCCGCGAGGGCACGGACCAGGCCCACGGTGTAGCGGCTGATGCCGTCGTGCCGGTCGACGCGGACGTAGCGGCAGTCGACGACGATCCTCACGTGACAGGCAAGGCGGCCAGGAAGGCCCTCACGGCCCCCGCCACCGCAGCCGGGGCCTCGTAGTGCATGAGGTGCCCGGTGCTGGCCACCTCGACGAGCCGGGCGTCGGCGAACCGGAGTGCCAGTGCTCGCCCTGCCGCGGGCGGCGCGATGTCGTCGAGTTCCGCGGTCACCAGCAGCGTCGGCACGCCGACCTCACCCGCGTACTGGCCGACATCGTGCCGCACCGACGCGTCAAAGGCCTCGAGGAGGGTCCGGCGGTCGGCGAAGGTGCCGAAGTACCGGTCGTGCTCACCATGGATCCAGCGCCGGAGCGTCGCGTCCCGGGTCCTGGCCATCGCCACGCTCGCCACCCGAGTGAGCAGCCGGTTGCGCAGCAGTGCGGTGCCCGCCGGCTCCGGCAGGACGCCGGCCAGCCGGTGATAGAGCACCGTCAACCGCGTCATGACGACCCGCGGCCCCCCGAGCGCGTCGGCCGCGATGGGGTTGACCAGCACGAGAGCGCGCACCGGCCCGCCGCCCGCGACGGCAGCGGCCGCCACGATCGACCCGAACGAGTGCCCCGCGAGCACCGCGTCCCCGGCCGGGGCGACCTCGGCGAGGAGCTCACGCGTCCAGGCCGCGTAGCCGGCCACGTCGTGGGCCGGTGCGTCGTGGGCGGGGCCCGGGAGCGGCGCGGACTCCCCGAAGCCGGGCAGATCCGGCACCACCACCCGCGCGTCCTCCAGGTGGGCGACGATCGGCTCGAGTCCGTGGTGGTCGCCGCGCAGACCGTGCAGGAACACGAGCAGGTGCGGGGCGTCGTCCGGGCCGTAGACCCGGTAGCGGGTGCGGCCACCGCGCAGCGCCACCTCGTGCCGCTGCACGGGCACGCGCGCGACCAGCTCCGCGTAGGGGGACCGCTCCTTCACCGTCGGGCAGTGTAGAGCCACCCACCTCGAACGTCCGCCACGGCGGCCGCGGCGGACCTCCGACACGCCGCCATCCGGTGAGCAGCGCGTTCACCGGCCCGCCTCCCGGGTGTCCGGGACTGTCGGGGACCGGGGTTAACCTGACTCGTCCCCGCGGCCCGTTCCCCCGGCGCCGTCCCCACGAGCACGGCCCGGCGCGCGTCGGGTCCGCCCGGTCGAGCGCTGCCCTCGGGCTGCGCCAGGAGGGAGCGCCCCACCCCGATGGCCACCCCCGGCAGTGACCGCAGCGGCGACGTCTCGAGCAGGAACGGCGCGACCGGTACCGACAGCTTCGTCCACCTGCACACGCACACCGAGTTCTCCATGCTCGACGGCGCCGCGCGCCTGGACGACCTGTTCACCGAAGCCGCCCGGATGCGGATGCCGGCACTGGCCATGACCGACCACGGCAACGTGTTCGGGGCCTACGAGTTCTGGCGCAAGGCCAAGGCGCACGGCGTCAAGCCGATCATCGGCATGGAGGGCTACCTCTCGCCGGGTTCGCGCCACGAGCGCAAGCGGGCGGTGCTGGCCGGTGGCCAGTCCGGCGAGGACAACCCGGGTGAGATGTACACCCACATGACGCTGCTCGCCGAGAACACCGAGGGGATGCACAACCTCTTCCGGCTCTCGAGCCTCGCCTCCCTGGAGGGCTACTACTACAAGCCCCGGATGGACCGCGAGCTGCTGGAGACCTACGGCAGGGGGATCATCGCGACCACGGGCTGCCCCTCCGGCGAGGTGCAGCGGCTGCTGCAGCAGGACAAGTTCGACGCGGCGTGCGCGGCGGCGAGCGACTACCGCGACATCTTCGGCAAGGAGAACTTCTTCTGCGAGCTGATGGACCACGGCATCGGGATCGAGCGCCAGGTCCGCGATGCGCTGCACGACCTGAAGAAGAAGCTCGACCTCCCCGGCCTGGCCACCAACGACCTGCACTACACCTACGCCGCGGACGCCAAGCCGCACGAGGTGCTGCTGTGCGTGCAGACCGGCAAGACCCTCGCCGACCCGCAGCGCTTCAAGTTCGACGCGCAGGACTTCTACCTCAAGTCGCCGGGCGAGATGCGTGCGCTGTGGGACGGGGAGTTCCCCGAGGCCTGCGACAACACCCTGCTCGTGGCCGAACGGGTGCACGTCGAGTTCACCGAGGGCCAGGACCTCATGCCGCGCGCCCCGGTGCCCGACGGCGAGAGCGAGGAGAGCTGGCTGGTCAAGGAGGTCGAGCGCGGCCTGCAGGAGCGGTTCCCGCACGGGGTCACCCAGCCCTACCGGGCGCAGGCCGAGTACGAGGTCGGCGTCATCATCCAGATGGGCTTCCCCGGCTACTTCCTGGTGACCGCCGACCTCATCTCCTACGCCCGGTCCGTCGGCATCCGGGTCGGTCCGGGCCGCGGGTCGGCGGCCGGCTCGCTGGTGGCCTACGCGCTGGGCATCACCGACCTCGACCCCATCCGGCACAAGCTGCTGTTCGAGCGGTTCCTCAACCCCGAGCGCATCTCGATGCCCGACATCGACATGGATTTCGACGAGCGCCGGCGCGGCGAGATGATCCGCTACGTCACCCAGAAGTACGGCGAGGACCGCATCGCGCAGATCATCACCTACTCCACGATCAAGGCGAAGGCCGCGATCAAGGACTCCGCGCGGGTGCTGTTCGGCCAGCCCGGCTACGCGGTGGCCGACCGCATCACCAAGGCCATGCCGCCGGCGGTCATGGGCAAGGACATCCCGCTCTCCGGCGTCTTCGACCCGGGGCACAAGCGCTACTCGGAGGCCACCGAGGTGCGCGCGCTCTACGAGAGCGACGGCCAGGTCAAGGAGATCATCGACACCGCCCGCGGGCTGGAGGGCCTCAAGCGCCAGTGGGGCGTGCACGCGGCCGGTGTGATCATGTCGGCCGAGCCGCTCATCGACGTCATCCCGATCCAGCGCCGCGAGGCCGACGGCGCGATCATCACGCAGTTCGACATGGGCGCCTGCGAGACGCTCGGGCTGCTGAAGATGGACTTCCTCGGCCTGCGCAACCTCACGATCATCGACGACGCGCTGGAGAACATCGGGCTCAACGACAAGCCGGCCGTGGTGATCGAGAACCTCGAGCTCGACGATCCGGCCACCTACGAACTGCTGGCTCGGGGCGACACCCTCGGGGTGTTCCAGCTTGACGGCGGGCCGATGCGCGACCTGCTGCGCCGGATGGCCCCCACCGGGTTCGAGGACATCTCCGCCGTCGGCGCGCTGTACCGGCCGGGCCCGATGGGCGCCAACGCGCACAACGACTACGCCGACCGCAAGAACGGCCGGCAGGAGGTCACGCCGATCCACCCGGAGCTGGCGGAGCCGCTCAAGGAGATCCTCGGTGAGACCTACGGCCTGATCGTGTACCAGGAGCAGGTCATGGCCATCGCGCAGAAGCTGGCCGGCTACTCGCTCGGCAAGGCCGATCTGCTCCGGCGCGCGATGGGCAAGAAGAAGAAGGAGATCCTGGACAAGGAGTACGCCGGCTTCGCCACGGGCATGGCGGACAACGGCTACTCGGAGGGCGCCGTCACGACGCTGTGGGACATCCTGCTGCCGTTCTCCGACTACGCGTTCAACCGCGCGCACTCCGCGGCCTACGGCGTCGTGTCGTACTGGACCGCCTACCTCAAGGCCAACTACCCGGCCGAGTACATGGCCGCGGTGCTCACGTCCGTCCGCGACGACAAGGACAAGGCGGCCGTCTACCTGGCCGAGTGCCGGCGGATGGGCATCACCGTGCTGCCGCCCGACGTCAACGACTCGGTGCGCAACTTCGCCCCGGTCGGCACCGACATCCGCTTCGGGCTCGGCGGGATCCGCAACGTCGGGGTCAACGTCGTCGACGCGATCTGTGCGGCGCGCCGGGAGAAGGGCGCGTTCACCGACTTCTCCGACTTCCTGCGCAAGGTCGACGCCGTCGTCTGCAACAAGAAGGTCATCGAGTCGCTCATCAAGGCGGGAGCGTTCGACTCGCTCGGCCACCCGCGAAAGGGCCTGCTCCTCGTGCACGCCGATGCCATCGACAACGTGATGAGCACCAAGAAGGCGGCCTCGATGGGCCAGTTCGACCTGTTCGGGTCGATGGACGGCACGGCGGGATCCGATCTCGATCCGGTGCTCGGCGGGGTGTTCGACGTCAAGGTCCCCGCCGACGAGTGGGACAGCAAGCACCGCCTCGCCGTGGAACGCGAGATGCTCGGGCTCTACGTCTCCGGGCACCCGCTGCACGGGGTGGAGCAGGTGCTGCTCGCCAAGTCCGACACCGCGATCGCCACGATCCTCGAGGGCACGGTCGCCGACGGAGCGCAGGTCACCATCGGCGGCATCCTCGCCGGGGTCAACCGCCGCGTGAACAGGAACGGCGAGCCGTGGGCGTCGGCCCAGCTCGAGGACCTCGCGGGCGGCATCGAGGTGCTGTTCTTCCCCCGCTGCTACCAGGTGGTCGGCGTCGACGTGGCCGAGGACGCGATCGTCCTGGTCAAGGCCAGGGTCAGCCGCCGGGACGACCGGCTGTCACTGATCGTCAACGACCTGGCGGTGCCCGACCTCACCCCGAGCGGTGGTGCGGGGGCGCCGGTGCGGGTGAGCATGCGCACCGAGCTCTGCACGCCGCAGCGGGTGTCGCGGCTCAAGGAGGTGCTGAGCCACCACCCGGGCACCTCGGAGGTGCACCTCGCGCTGGTCAACGGCGCCCGCACCACGGTGCTCAAGCTCGACGACGGGCTGAAGGTCGCGCACTCCCCGTCGCTGATGGGCGACCTGAAGGCGCTGCTGGGTCCGGGCTGCCTGGGGTGAGCGCGGATGCGCTGGTCAGCTGCTCGATGAACGCGCAGGACGCTTCCCGGTCGAGCCGGACGCGGGCCAGCTCCGAGAAGGCCTCGCGATAGTCCCGGATCCGGTCCTCCCCGTCCACGAACGACGTCGTGACGGTCGACCTCGTTCCGCGCCGTGGCGACCCACCGGTCGAGCGGCTCCGGGCCGAGCTGGCCGCCGCGTGGGCGGACTATCCGGTGGTCGTCCGGGATCTCGACGTCGACCAGCTCGACCTGGCCGGTTGATCAGTGCGTGCCGACCAGCCGCTGCCACTGCTGCTGGGCCGGCCGGTCCCAGCGGGCGTGCAGGGTCTCGAACAGCGCGGCCGCCCGCGTGCCCGCCCACCCGGCGGGGAGGAGCTCGCCGGGCAGCTTCGGGTCGAGGAACGGGAAGCGCCGCCAGGCGTGCACGAGGTGGATCTGGTGGGTGAGCACTTCGGCGGGCGTGGCCGGGGCGGCGACCGCGAAGACGTCGAGGAACTCCCCGTACGCCGCCGTCACCTCTGCGAGGTCCCAGGCCTGCTCCACGACCTGGCGCTGCGTGCCGATCGCCCCGAAGGGGCCGACGAACGAGCTGGTGACCTCGGTCAGCTCCAGGTCGGCGACCACGTCCGCGACCTCGTCCGCCTTGGCCGGGTCGGGCGTGAGCCAGACCCCGGGCGCGGGGGAGCCGAGCCCGGCCCACGCCAGCCGGGTGCGGAGCCGGTGCCGAAGCTGCCGGCGCGCTTCCGGCACACTCACCAGCAGCACCAGCCAACGGCCGTCCCACGGGCGCGCCGGCGTGCTGAAGCCGTAGATGCGGGCGGCCCCGTCCGAGAGCAGCTGGCGGCCCTGCCCGGTGAGTGACCATCGCACCCGCCGCCCGGCCCGGTCCGAGCCGAGCAGCCCCTCGGCGGCCGTGCGGGCGAGGGCCTGGCGGGCCGACTTGTGCTCCACGCCGAGATCGGCGAGCACGTCGATCATCACCTGCGTCCAGACCGGCTCGTCGCGCGGGAGCACGAACTCGCCGAGCACGGTCAGCAGCAGCGACCGCGCGCTGGTGGCCCCGAGCTCCCGTCGGCGCGAGAGCGCCGGGTGTTCGGTGAGGGGCCGGGCAGCAGTCATGATCTCCCACCCTAGCCCGACGACCAGCCGATCCTGCCTAGGCTGGCGGACCGTGACCCTCGACGACCGGGTGGCGGAGTTGCTGGCCGGTGACCGCGCGCACGTCTGGCACCCCTACGCGTCGATGCCCGCGAGCATCCCGCCGCTGGCGGTGACGTCGGCGTCCGGGGTCCGGCTGCGGTTGGCGGACGGTCGTGAGCTGGTGGACGGGATGTCGTCGTGGTGGGCGGCGATCCACGGGTACCGCCACCCGGTCCTCGACGAGGCCGTCCGCGGTCAGCTCGCGGCCATGAGCCACGTGATGCTCGGAGGCCTGACCCATCCGGCCGCGGTGGACCTGGCCCGGCTGCTGGTCGAGATCACCCCGGCCGGGCTCGAGCACGTGTTCCTCGCCGACTCCGGCTCGGTGTCGGTGGAGGTGGCGATCAAGATGTGCCTGCAGTACTGGCGCAGCAGGGGCCGGCCGGGCAAGCACCGGTTGCTGACGTGGCGCGGCGGGTACCACGGCGACACGTTCGGTGCGATGAGCGTCTGCGACCCCGACGGGGGCATGCACGCCCTCTGGCGCGATGTCCTGCCGCAGCAGGTGTTCGCCGGCCGGCCGCCCGCGTCCTTCGAGACGTCGTACGTCGCCGAGCTGGCCGAGCTGGTGGAGCGGCACGCAGACGAGCTGGCCGCCGTGGTCGTCGAGCCCGTCGTCCAGGGGGCCGGGGGGATGCGCTTCCACGACCCCCGCTACCTGCACGTGCTCCGCGAGCTGTGCCTGACCCACGACGTGCTGCTGGTGTTCGACGAGATCGCGACCGGCTTCGGCCGCACCGGTGAGCTCTTCGCCGCCGACCACGCGGGCGTCGCGCCCGACGTCATGTGTGTCGGCAAGGCCCTGACCGGCGGGTACCTGACGATGGCCGCGGCGCTGTGCACGCCGGAGGTGGCGCGGGGCATCTCCGAGGGTGAGGCCGGCGTGCTCATGCACGGGCCGACGTTCATGGGCAACCCGCTGGCCGCCGCGGTGGCGCGCGCCTCGGTCGGGTTGTTGGTCTCGCGGGACTGGCGTGCGGAGGTCGCCGGGATCGGAACGGCCCTGCGGGCCGGGCTCGCCCCGGGTCGGGAGCTGCCCGGCGTGGTCGACGTGCGGGTGCTCGGCGCGATCGGGGTGGTGCAGCTCGACCACGAGGTGGACGTGCCCGCCGCCACGGCCGCCGCCGTCGCGGCCGGGGTGTGGCTGCGGCCGTTCCGCGACCTCGTGTACGCGATGCCCCCGTACGTGTGCACGCCGGCGGACCTGGCGACGATCACCGCCGGGATGGTGGCCGCGGCGGCGGCCGGGTGACGGCCTAGCGTGACCGGCGTGCCGTCGACCCCGCATCCGCACCCGCTGGCCTGGCTCGAGCCGCACGCCGAGCACCGCAGGGCCGACGGCCTCCGCCGCGAGCTGCACCCGCGCGCGGCCGGCGACGACCTCCTCGACCTCGCGGGCAACGACTACCTCGGCCTCGCCCGGCACCCCCGCGTGGTCGCCGAGGCCGTCGCGGCCGTGCGTACCTGGGGCGCGGGCTCGACCGGGTCGCGGCTGGTCACTGGGACCACTGCGCTGCACGCCGAGCTGGAGGCCGCGCTCGCGGACTTCTGCGGCACTCCGGCCGCGCTGGTGTTCTCCTCCGGCTACGCGGCCAACCTGGGCGCCGTCACCGCGCTGTCCGGGCCGGGCGCGCTGATCGTGTCCGACGCGGCGAACCACGCCTCGCTCGTCGACGCCTGCCGGCTCTCCCGGGCCCGGGTGGCGGTCGTCCCGCACGGTGACGTCGCGGCGGTCGACGCCGCACTGGCCGCCCGTGGTGAGGCCCGTGCCCTGGTGGTCACCGAGAGCGTCGACAGCACCGACGGCGAGCTCGCCCCGCTGGTGGCGCTGCACGCCGTGTGCCGGGCCCGGGGCGCGCTGCTCGTCGTCGACGAGGCCCACGGGCTGGGGGTCTGCGGACCGGGAGGCCGCGGCCTGCTCGCGGCCGTCGGGTTGGCCGGGGCGGACGATGTCGTGACGACCGTGACGCTGTCGAAGGCGCTCGGGAGCCAGGGTGGTGCGGTACTGGGTCCGCGCGCGGTGATCGCGCACCTCGTCGACAGCGCGCGCTCGTTCATCTTCGACACCGGGCTGGCCCCGGCCTGCGCCGGCGCGGCCCTCGCCGCGCTGCGCGTGCTGCGCGACGAGCCGTCCCGGCCGACCGCCGTGCTCGCGGCCGCGGCCGCGCTGGCCGAGGCCGCCGGCGTGCCGGCGCCTCCGTCGGCCGTGGTGCCGGTCGTGCTGGGCGAGCCGGCCGTGGCCCTGGCCGCCGCCCACCGGTGCGCGCAGCTCGGGGTGCGCGTGGGGTGCTTCCGGCCGCCGTCGGTGCCGGCGGGGACGAGCCGGCTGCGGCTGACGGCCCGCGCGACGCTCGTCGACGCCGACCTCGAGCTGGCCCGGACCGTCCTCGCGGCCGTGCTGGCCACTGCGCTCACGTCCGCGCCGGTCCGCTGAGGGTCCGATGACCCGCGCGGGGGATCTCCTGGTGGTCACCGGCACCGGGACGGGCGTGGGGAAGACCGTCGTCACTGCGGCGATCGCGGCGCTCGCGCGAGGACGCGGTGAGCGGGTCGCGGTGCTCAAGCCCGCGCAGACCGGCGTGGGGCCCGCCGAGTGCGGCGACCTGGCCGAGATCGGGCGGCTCGTCCCGGGCGTCACCGGGCGGGAGCTGGCGCGCTTCCCCGCACCGCTCGCCCCGGCCACGGCCGCCCGCCGAGCCGGGTCGGCCCCGGTGACGGCGGCCGCGGCCACCTCCGCGGCGACGGAGCTCGCCGCCTCCCACGACCTCGTGCTCGTGGAGGGCGCGGGCGGGTTGCTGGTCCGGTTCGCCGACGACCCGCCCGACACCCTCGCCGACGTCGCCGCCGGGCTCGACGCCCCCGTGCTGGTGGTGGCCACGGCCGCGCTCGGCACGCTCAACCACACCGCGCTGACCGTGGAGGCCCTGCGCACCCGCGCCCTGACCTGCGTCGGTGTCGTCATCGGGGCCTGGCCGCTTCGTCCGGACCTGGCGGCGGAGTGCAACGTCGCGGACCTTCCCCTCGTCACCGGTGTGCCACTGCTCGGGGCGCTGCCCGCCGGGGCGGGGGCTCTCGACCCGGCCCGCTTCGTGGCCGCCGCCCGCCGCGGGCTCGCCCCCGCACTCGGCGGCGGGTGGCAGACTCCCCGGCTGTGACGACGACGGATGCGACGACCACCGACGCGACGACCACCGATGCGACCACGACCGGGGCCGCCATCCTGTCCATCGCCCGGACGCAGGTGCTCGAGCGGGGCGTCGGCCTCGACGAGGCGCAGGTGCTCGAGGTGCTGGGGCTGCCGGACGGGGAGGACGGCGCCACGCTCGACGAGCTGCTCGCCCTCGCCCACGACGTGCGGATGCGCTGGTGCGGCCCCGAGGTGGAGGTCGAGGGCATCATCTCGTTGAAGACCGGCGGATGTCCCGAGGACTGCCACTTCTGCTCGCAGTCCGGCCTGTTCGACTCGCCCGTCCGCTCGGCGTGGCTCGACGTCCCGGCCCTGGTCGAGGCGGCCAAGCAGACCGCCAAGACCGGCGCCACCGAGTTCTGCATCGTCGCGGCCGTCCGCGGGCCCGACGGGCGGCTGATGGCGCAGGTCGCGGCGGGCATCGCGGCGATCAAGGACGAGATCGACATCAACATCGCCTGCTCGCTCGGCATGCTCACTCCCGAGCAGGTCGACGAGCTCGCCGCGATGGGCGTGCACCGCTACAACCACAACCTCGAGACCGCCCGCTCCCACTTCCCGAACGTCGTCACCACGCACACCTGGGAGGAGCGCTGGGAGACGCTGCGGCTGGTGCGCGAGGCCGGGATGGAGGTGTGCTGCGGCGGGATCGTCGGGATGGGGGAGTCACTGCCCCAACGGGCGGAGTTCGCGGCGCAGCTGGCGTCGCTTGCCCCCGACGAGGTGCCGCTGAACTTCCTCAACCCGCGCCCGGGCACCCCGTTCGGCGACCTGGAGGTGCTCTCCGGGCCGGACGCGCTGCGCACCGTGGCCGCGTTCCGCCTCGCCCTGCCGCGCACCGTGCTGCGCTTCGCCGGCGGCCGCGAGATCACCCTCGGCGACCTGGGCGCCCGCCGGGGTCTGCTCGGCGGGGTCAACGCGGTGATCGTCGGCAACTACCTGACCACGCTGGGCCGGCCGGCGGAGTCCGACATCGACCTGCTCGGCGAGCTCCGGATGCCGATCAAGGCCCTCAACGACACCCTGTGACCGGCGTGTCGACGCCCGGCGGACGCCCCGAGTTCTGCGACCGGTGCGGACGACCGGTGGCCGGGGGCGACCACGCCCGCTGCGCTGCCGGCCGTGAGCTCGAGCCGCCGCGCTTCTGCCCCGACTGCGCGCGGCGCATGGTCGTCCAGGTGACGCCGGCCGGGTGGACGGCCCGGTGCAGCCGCCACGGCGAGCGGCGGGCCTGAGTGCCCCGTCGGGCCGGGTCGGCCATGCTGGGCCCGTGGCGGACTGGGGGAGCGTTCTGCGCCGGGCGGCGCGGGCCGGGCTCGACCTGCTGTCGGCGCACCCGGCGCGAACGGCGTCGCGGCGCACGGGGTCGCAAGCCAACGGGGTCGCAGCCACCGGGGTCGCAGCCACCGGGGTCGCAGCCAACGGGGTCGCAACACGCGCCGCACCGGGGACGCCCGGGTCCGCAGCACCCCGGCGGCAGAGCGGGCGGACACGATCGTCTACGCCCCGGACCCCGACGGCGCCGCCGACCCCGGCGAGATCGTCTGGGCCTGGGTGCCCTTCGAGGAGGACGACGGGCGGGGCAAGGACCGGCCACTGCTGGTCGTCGGGCGCCGGGGTGGGGAGCTGGCCGGGCTGATGCTGTCGAGCCGGCCGGACCGCGCCGGCGAGCGGAACTGGATCTCGATCGGGTCGGGGGCGTGGGACCGGCAGGGTCGGGAGTCCTTCGTGCGACTGGACCGCGTGCTGGAGGTCGACGAACACGACATCCGCCGCGAGGGCGCGGTGCTGGACCGGAGCCGGTTCGACCGGGTGGCCGGGGAGCTGCGGGCACGGTTCGGCTGGCGTTGACGCGCGAGCGCGCCGTCAGTTCCGGCTGAACTCCACCGAGAAGGACCCGATCGGGGCCGGGACGGCACGCAGCTGCGTGAGCAGGCCGGTCTCCCGCGCGATCAGGGCGCGCACCATCCGCAGCCGCTCCATCGGCGAGGTCTGCTCGAGCAGGTCCTGGCGATCGTCCATGGGGAGCAGGCAGTCGGCGGCGAGGACGTGCGGCAGCGTGCTGGGCTCGACGTCGGGCTCCGGTTCGGCCCAGTCGCCGGTCTTCCACGCCGTGGTGCAGTAGCGGCGGTGGGCGGCGCGGGCCGCGGCGGTGAGCATCCGTGTCCTGTCGGCCCGGTTCCCCTCGGGGTCGGCGTCGGCCTCGGCGTCGGGGAGGTACTCCACCGACCCCATCAGGTACGGCTTGGAGTCGGCGTCGAGATCCAGCAGCCGGAACCGGCGCGCGCCCCGGGTGACGATGTCGAAGCGGCCGTCCGGCAGCCGTCGCACGTCCCGCAGCTCGGCCGTGCACCCGATCGTGTGCAGGCCGGCCATGCCGTCGTCGTCGGGGCCCCATCCCTCGCGCACCGCGATGACCCCGAACTGCTTGTCGGCGACCGCGCCGGTGACGAGGTCGACGGTCAGCTGCCGGTAGCGCGGTTCGAAGATGTGCAGTGGCAGTGAGGCCCCCGGCATCAGGACTGTTCCCAGGGGGAACATCGGGAGGGTCTCGGCCACGTCCTCACGGTACGGCGCCCCGGGGGTGCTCGCCCGGCGGCCGCAGGACGGCGAAAGCGTCGGTGACGCGCAGGGTGCGAGCCGTGAACCGGAAGAGCGCGGCCGGCCGTCCACCGGCCGGACCCGGGCGGGACACCCGGCCGGTCGGCTCCAGGAGACCGCGGCGGGTGAGCACGCGCTGCAGGTTGGTGGCCGACACCGGGTGCCCGAGCGCGGCGGCGTACAGCTCGCGCAGCGCGGAGATCGTGAACTCGTCGGGGGCGAGTGCGAACCCCAGGTTGGTGTAGGAGAGCTTCGCCCGGATCCGGTCGTGGGCGGCGCGGACGATCATCGCGTGGTCGAAGGCCGTGGGCGGCAGCGCGGCGAGTGGATGCCACGCCGTGTCCGCGGGCACGGCCGGATCGGCGTCGGAGGGCACCAGGCCGAGGAACGCCGTCGCGACGGTCCGGATCGCCGGCACGCGGTCGGGGCGGCTGAACACCGAGATCTGCTCGACGTGGGCCACCTCGCGGACGTCGACCTTCTCCGCGAGCTGGCGGAGCACCGACTGCTCGACGTCCTCGTCGTCGCGCGAGCGACCCCCCGGGCAGCGCCCACCGACCGGAGTCCGGCGGCCGGGCCCGCTGCCAGGCGAGCACCTGCAGGGTCCCGTTCCGGATCTGCAGCACGGCCGCCAGCACCTCGTGCGCGGCCGGATGGGACATGGGCCGGATCGTAGGGGCGGGTCCCCCCTCGGCCCGCCCTGCGGCCCGCCGACAGCCGGTGGCCGGTCGGTGAGTTCCCGGTCACGAGCAGGAGGCGCGCGGACCCGCACGCTGCTACGCTCCCGTTGTTTGCGACTCATAGGCGAAAACATCAGGAGGACGTCGTGACGGTCGTCGACGCGTTCGCCCCGCCGGTCGGACAGGTCCCCGGGCCGCCCGCCACCGCCTGGGCCGACGAGGTCCGGGCGCTGGCCCGACGGCGCGACGCCGTGGTGCTGGCGCACAACTACCAGCTCCCCGCGATCCAGGACGTGGCGCACCACACCGGCGACTCGCTGGCGCTGTCCCGGATCGCGGCCGAGTCCGACGCGTCCACCATCGTGTTCTGCGGCGTCCACTTCATGGCCGAGACCGCGAAGATCCTCGCCCCCGACAAGACCGTGCTCATCCCGGACGCGAACGCGGGATGCTCGCTCGCCGACTCCATCACGGCCGACCAGCTCCGCGCCTGGAAGGCCGAGCACCCCGACGCGGTGGTCGTCAGCTACGTCAACACGACCGCCGCCGTCAAGGCCGAGACCGACGTCTGCTGCACCTCGTCCAACGCCGTCGAGGTCGTCGCGTCGATCCCCGCCGACCGCGAGGTGCTCTTCCTGCCCGACCAGTTCCTGGGCGCGCACGTCCGGCGGATCACCGGCCGGCGCAACATGCACGTCTGGGCGGGGGAGTGCCACGTGCACGCCGGGATCAGCGGGCCCGCACTCACCGCGCAGGCCCAGGCCCACCCCGACGCCGACCTGTACGTGCACCCGGAGTGCGGGTGCGCGACGTCGGCGCTGTACCTCGCGGGCGCCGGGGCGGTGCCCGCCGACCGGGTCAAGATCCTCTCGACCGGCGGGATGCTCGACGCGGCCCGCGCCGCGTCGGCGTCGGGATCGGCGGGGTCGGTCCTCGTCGCGACGGAGGTCGGGATGCTGCACCAGCTGCGGCGGGCCGCCCCGGAGATCGACTTCCGCGCGGTCAACGACCGGGCGTCGTGCCGCTACATGAAGATGATCACTCCGGAGAAGCTGCTGCGCGCCCTCCGCGAGGGCACCGACGAGGTGCACGTCGACCCCGAGCTGGCCGCGCGCGGCCGGGCCGCGGTCCGGCGGATGATCGAGATCGGGCGACCGGGGGGTGGCGAGTGAGCGGCTGGGCGGCCGGCGCCGACCTGGTCGTCGTGGGGTCCGGCGTCGCCGGGCTCACCGCGGCCCTCGACGCCGCGGCGCTGGGCCTGCGGGTGGTCGTCGTGACGAAGGACGCTGCCGACGCCGGGTCCACGCGCTGGGCGCAGGGCGGCGTGGCCGTCGTCCTCGGAGACGTACCGGGTGACAGCGTCCGGGCTCACGTCGCCGACACGCTCCAGGCCGGGGCCGGCCTCTGCGACGCCGACGCGGTCGCCGCGATCCTGACCGACGGTCCGGAGCTGTCGCGGCGCTGCGCGCCCGTGGTGCCGTGTTCGACGAGGCCGACGGGCGGCTCGCCCGGACGCGGGAGGGCGGGCACTCGCTGCTCCGCGTGGTGCACGCCGGAGGCGACGCGACGGGCGCCGAGGTCGAACGGGCGCTCGTCGCCGCGGCCGGGCGCAGCCGCGGCCTCGTCCTGCTCACCGGGCACGTGGCCGTCGACGCCGTGCGCGATCCCCGCGGCGCGGTCACCGGACTGGCCCTGCTGGACGACGCCGGCCGTCCCGGCGTCCTGCACGCCCGCGCGGTCCTGCTGGCCAGCGGCGGGTACGGGCACCTGTACGCGAGCACCACGAACCCGGCGACGGCCACCGGCGACGGCATCGCACTGGCGCTGCGGGCCGGCGCCACCGCCGCCGACCTGGAGTTCGTCCAGTTCCATCCCACGGTGCTCTACACGGGTCCGGCCGTGGGCCGCCGCCCGCTGGTGACCGAGGCCGTGCGCGGCGAGGGTGCCGTGCTGCTCGACCGAACCGGGCACCGGTTCATGACCGGGGTGCACCCGCTGGCCGACCTGGCCCCCCGGGACGTCGTCGCGGCCGCGATCGCGCGGACGCTGGCCGCGACCGGCGCCGAGTGCGTCCACCTGGACGGCACCGCGATCCCGGACTTCCGGCGCCGCTTCCCGACCGTCCACGCCGCCTGCCGGGCCGCGGGCCTCGACCCGACCCGCGAGGCGATCCCGGTCACGCCGGCGGCCCACTACGCCTGCGGCGGCATCGTCACCGACACGCACGGCCGCACCGTCGTCCCCGGCCTCTACGCGGTGGGCGAGGTCGCCCGGACCGGTCTGCACGGGGCGAACCGGCTGGCGTCGAACAGCCTGCTCGAAGGACTGGTGGTCGGGGCGCGCGCCGCCCGGGCGATCGCCGCGGACCAGGGCGGCCCGGCCCGGCCCGGCGGCTCGCTCGCCCCGTCGCCCGCGGTGCCGATCGCGCCGCGCGCGACGGTGCAGCGGGCGATGACGACCGCGGCCGGGATCGGCCGCGACGCGGCCGGGCTCGCCGCGGCGTCGGACGCCGTCGAGGCCGGCACGGTGCTCGGCGTGCCGGTCGACCGGGCCGGTGTCGAGGACGCCGCACTGACCCTGCTCGCGCAGGCCGTGCTGGCCGCGGCGGGCACCCGCACCGAGAGCCGCGGCTGCCACGTGCGCACCGACTTCCCCGAGCGCGACGACACCTGGCAACGGTCGAGCCTGGTCGTGGCGCTCGACGACGCCGGGCGCCCGTCGGTGCGGGCCGGCCGGGCGGTGGCAGCGTGAGCACGGTCGGTCGACGCTCGCCGGCCCGGACGTCGACGACCTGCGCCGCGTCGTCGAGACCGCGCTCGCCGAGGATCTCCGCTACGGCCCGGACGCGACGACCGCGGCCACCGTCGCTCCCGACGCCGTGGCCGTCGGGGCGTTCGCCGCCCGTCGCCCCGGCGTGCTGGCCGGGATGCCGGCGGCGCTCGCCGTGCTCGACACCGTGCTCGGGCCCGGTGGGTACGAGGTGCTCGGGGCACGGTCGGACGGCGACCGGCTCGACGCCGGGGCCGCCGCGCTGACGGTCCGGGCGCCGGTGCGCGGGCTGCTCACCGCCGAGCGCACCGCCCTGAACCTGCTGTGCCACCTCTCCGGCGTGGCCACCGCCACGGCGGCCTGGGTGGACGCGGTGGCCGGCACCCGCGCCCGGATCCGCGACACCCGCAAGACGATGCCGGGTCTGCGGCTGCTGGAGAAGTACGCGGTGCGGTGCGGCGGCGGGGTCAACCACCGCCTCGGGCTCGGCGACGCCGTGCTGATCAAGGACAACCACGTGGCCGCGGCCGGATCGGTGGGCGCCGCACTGGCCGCGGCCCGGGCGTTGGCCCCGGACCTGCCGTGCGAGGTCGAGGTCGACTCACTGGAGCAGCTGGACGAGGTGCTCGCCCTCGGCGCGGAGCTGGTGCTGCTCGACAACTTCTCGCCGGCCCGCACCCGCGAGGCCGTCCGGCGCCGGGGCCGGTCGTCGACGCTGCTCGAGTCCTCCGGCGGCCTCCGGCTGGCCGACGCGCGCGAGTACGCGGAGGCGGGCGTGGACTACCTCGCGGTGGGCGCGCTCACGCACTCGGTCGCGGCGCTCGACCTCGGGCTGGACCTGCGGCCGGGCCCGTAGCGGGCTCGCGCACACCGTCCGGGGCTCGCGCGCACTGCGGGCGGTGTGCGTCAGTACTGGACGGTGTGCGTGAGGGCTCGGCGGGACGTAGGCTGACGGTCGTGCTCCGCCGCCTCGACCTCCGTGCCCGACCCCTGCCGCGCGCCGCTGCACTGCGCGGTCTGCTGCCGCGGGCCGCACTCGACGTGGACGCGGTGGCCGATGCGGTCCGGCCGATCGTCGAGGACGTCCGCGAGCGCGGCGTCGATGCGGTCATGGAGTACGCGGAGTGGTTCGACAAGGTCCGTCCGGCGCGCATCCGCGTCCCGCGAGAGACCCTGAACGGGGCGCTCGCCGCGCTCGACCCGGCCGTGCGCCGCGCGCTGGAGACCTCGGTCGAGCGGGCCCGCGCGGTGCACGCCGACCAGCGCCGCGACGACATCGTCACCCAGGTCGTGCCGGGAGGCGTGGTCACCGAGCGCTTCGTGCCGGTGCGCCGGGTGGGCCTGTACGCCCCCGGCGGGCTGGCCGTCTATCCGTCGAGCGTCGTGATGAACGTGGTCCCCGCGCAGGAGGCGGGCGTCGAGTCCCTGGTGCTGGTGTCGCCTCCGCAGGCCGAGCACGGCGGGCTGCCGCACCCGACGATCCTCGCCGCCGCCGCGCTGCTGGGCGTCGAGGAGGTGTGGGCGGTCGGCGGGGCGCAGGCGGTTGCGCTGCTCGCGCACGGCGGCACCGACACCGACGGCGTCGAGCTCGAGCCCGTCGACGTCGTCACCGGACCGGGCAACGCCTACGTCACCGCGGCCAAGCGGATGCTCCGTGGGCTGATCGGCATCGACTCCGAGGCCGGCACCACCGAGATCGCCGTGCTCGCCGACACCACCGCCGATCCGGTGCACGTCGCCGCGGACCTGATCAGCCAGGCCGAGCACGATCCGAGCGCGGCGTCGGTGCTGGTCACGACGTCCGCTGACGTCGCCGACGCCGTCGACCGCCAGCTCGAGCACCAGGTTCCCGCGACCAAGCACGTCGAACGCATCCGCACGGCGCTGACGGGCCCGCAGTCCGGCACCGTCCTCGTCTCCGACCTCGACGACGCCGTCGCCGTCGCCGACGCCTACGCCGCCGAGCACCTGGAGATCCAGACCGAGGACGCGCGCGGGGTCGCGGGGCGCGTGCGCAACGCCGGTGCGATCTTCGTCGGGCCGTGGGCCCCCGTGTCGCTGGGCGACTACTGCGCGGGGTCCAACCACGTCCTGCCCACCGGCGGCTGTGCGCGGCACTCCTCCGGGTTGTCGGTGCAGACCTTCCTGCGCGGCATCCACGTCGTCGAGTACACCGAGGACGCGCTGCGCGACGCGGCCCACACCGTCGTCACGCTGGCCGCCGCGGAGGACCTCCCCGCGCACGGGCAGGCCGTGACGGCGCGGTTCCCGGGATGACGGTCACCGTCACCCTCGATCAGCTCCCGCTGCGCGAGGACCTGCGGGGGCGCACGCCCTACGGCGCCCCGCAGCTCGACGTGGCAGTCCGGCTGAACACCAACGAGAACCCCTACCCGCCACCGCCCGAGCTGGTCGCCGACGTCACCGATGCCGTGCGCGCGGCCGCGACGGACCTGCACCGCTACCCGGACCGCAACGCGGTCGCACTGCGCACCGACCTCGCGGGCTACCTCACCGGGGTGACGGGCGTCGGGCTGGGGACGGCGAACGTCTGGGCGGCGAACGGCTCCAACGAGGTCCTGCAGCAGATCCTGCAGGCCTTCGGGGGACCCGGGCGCACGGCGGTCGGGTTCGAGCCGTCCTACTCGATGCACCCGATCATCGCGGCCGGCACCCGCACCGAGTGGCTCCCGGTGCCGCGGCGCGCCGACTTCGCGATCGACATCGACGCGGCCGCGGCCCTCCTGCGCGACCGTTCGCCAGACGTCACGTTCCTGACCAGCCCGAACAACCCGACGGGTCAGGCTCTGGAGCCCGCCGAGCTGGCCGTGCTGATCGACGCCGCGCCCGGGATCGTCGTCGTGGACGAGGCCTACGCCGAGTTCTCCGACCGTCCGAGCGCGATCACCCTGCTCCCCGAGCGCGGGCACCGGCTGATCGTCAGCCGCACGATGAGCAAGGCGTTCGCGTTCGCCGGGGGTCGGCTCGGCTACCTCGCGGCCGCCCCGGCCGTGGTCGACGCGCTGCAGCTCGTCCGATTGCCGTACCACCTGTCGGCGCTCACGCAGGCTGCGGCCCGGGCGGCCCTGCGGCACGCGGGCGCCACGCTCGGGTCGGTCGCGCTGCTGCGCGCCGAGCGCGAGCGGGTGGTCGCCGCGCTGGCGGCGGTCGGGTACGACGTCGTGCCCAGCGACGCCAACTTCGTGCTGTTCGGCCGCTTCGCGGACGCCCCCCGGGCGTGGCGGGCGTTCCTCGACCGGGGCGTGCTGATCCGCGACGTCGGCATCCCCCGGCGGCTGCGGGTCACCGTCGGCACGCCCGAGGAGAACGACGCGTTCCTGCTGGTCGCCCGGGAGATCGTGACAGCGGAGACCGACGTGGAGATCGAGGCGGAGATCGCCGAGGAGGAGGAGGGCCTGTGAGCCGTCGGGGCCGCGTGGAGCGGATCACCAAGGAGTCCACGGTGCTGGTCGAGATCGACCTGGACGGCACCGGGCGCACGGAGATCGCCACCGGCGTGCCGTTCTTCGACCACATGCTCGCCGCGCTGGGCACGCACGGCGCGTTCGACCTCACCGTGCGCGCCGAGGGTGACGTCGAGGTCGACGTGCACCACACCGTCGAGGACGTCGCGATCGTGCTCGGTCAGGCGGTGCGGCAGGCCCTGGGCGACAAGGTGGGCATCCGCCGGTTCGGCGACGCGTGGATCCCGATGGACGAGGCGCTCGCCCACGCCGTCGTCGACGTCTCCGGTCGCCCGTACACCGTGCACACCGGAGAGCCCGCGGTGATGCAGGGCTTCGTCGTCGGCGGGCACTATCCGACGGTGCTGAACCGGCACGTGTTCGAGTCGCTGGCCTTCCACGGTCACCTGGCGCTGCACGTCCGGGTGCTCGACGGCCGCGATCCGCACCACGTCACCGAGGCCGAGTTCAAGGCGGTCGCGAGGGCGCTGCGGGCCGCGGCGGAGCCCGACGGGCGCATCACCGGCATCGCCTCCACGAAGGGCGCGCTCTGACGGGTATCTCCCGGGGTTCGTGCGGCCTCGTCCTCCTCGACGATCCACGTCGAGGAGGGAGCGCGACCATGGACACTCGACAGTGCTCCCGGCCCGGGGGGATCCCGGGCCCGGGGTTGACCGCCATGCGCGCGGCGGCCATGCGCGCCCTGCAGGTGCACCCCGGTCCGGTGGGCGAGCTGCTGGCGCGCGAGCTGCGGGCCTACGCCGACTTCGGCCACCGGTTCGGGATGGACGGGCTGCTGCACCGCATCGCCACGGAGATCATGGCGTCCGCCGAACCGGCACCGGCCGGCCGCCCGCCCGCCCGCATCGTTCACGGGCGCGAGATCCGGCGGACCGCGACGAGCACCGCCACCAGCGCCGGCGCCCCGGCCACCGCGGTGCCGGCCAGGTAGGCCACCGGCCCGGCGTCCACGAGCGCGGCGAACACCGCGCCCGACACGGCCAGGGCGACCGCGGCGAACAGCGCATCGGCGATCTGCAGCGCCGCGCTGGCCGCGCCCTGCTCGGTGGGCGCTGCGAGCTCCAGCGTGAGGACCGACAGCGTCGGGTAGGTCAGCCCCATCCCGAGCCCGGCTGCGGCCCAGCCGAGGACTCCGACGGCCAGCGGCACGGCCGGCAGGACCGTCGCCCCGGCCGCGAGCACGCCGACGGCGAGGCTCGCCGTCCCCGCGCGCAGCAGCACCGCCCGCGCCGGGGCCCGGTCGCGGCCCTGGATCCAGGAGCCGGCCGACCAGGTCAGGGCGGCCACCGTGAGCACCAACCCGGCCCCGGTCGGGGTGAGCCCGCGCTCCCGCGACAGCAGCAGCGGGACGAAGGCCTCGGCGGTGAAGAAGGCCGCCGCGGCCAGCCCGCGCAGCGCGATCACCGCCGGGAGCCCGGACCGGGCGAGCAACGTGCCCGCCGGCAGCAGCCGGGGCCCGGCCACGGCCACGGCCACCAGCGATGCCGTGCCCAGCAGCGCCGCCGCCACGGCCCCGAGCTGACCCGCCTGGTGCAGCCCCACCGCGCCGGCCGCCGCGCCGACCGACCACGCCACGACGTGCCATCCGCGACCGCTGCTGCCGCCGTCGACGGGGGCGCCGAGGCCGCGCAGCGCCGGTTCCACCATCAGCGCGGCCGGCACCGCCAGCACCGCGGCGAGCAGGAAGACCCACCGCCACCCCACGGCTTCCACCAGGAGCCCGGCCAGCGGCGGCCCGATCACCGCGGGCAGCACCCAAGCGGCGGCGAAGGCGGCGAAGAGCCGTGGCCGCAGGGCGGCCGGCACGGCCCGCCCGACCACCACGTACAACGCGACCGAGAAGAGCCCGGCGCCCAGACCCTGCACGCTGCGCCCGAGGGCGAGCACGGGCATCGTCGTGGCCAGCCCACCGATCAGCAGACCCGCCACGAAGGCGGCCACCCCCACCCGCATCGATGCGGCGGGTCCCCGGGCGTCGCTCCAGACGCCCGCGAGCACCATCCCCACCACGCTGGTCGCCAGCGGCAGGCCGAACGCCATGGCGTAGCCGGCGACCCCGTCGAGCGCGGCGGCGACGGTGGGCATGGCCGTCGCCACGGCCATCGCCTCGAACGCGGCGAGCGAGACGAGCGCCACGGAGCCGGCGGTCAGAGCGCGCAGCGGCCCGCGGAGCCGGGTCGCGGCCGGCTCGGTCGTCGGTCCGGGCGCCGGCGCCGCCGTTCCTGCCGTCGACCTCGTCGCCCTCGTCGCTCTCGGCACCGCCACGGCCCCAGCGTGCAACCTCGACCGAGGTCGAGGTCAACCGCGGACGGTTATCGTGGACCCGTGTCGCGGATCGTCGTGCTGGACTACGGATCGGGCAACCTGCGTTCCGCGGAACGCGCGTTGCGCCGGGTCGGCGCCGACGTCACCGTCACGGCCGACGCGGCGGACGCGCTCGACGCCGACGGGCTGGTGGTGCCCGGCGTGGGCGCGTTCGCCGCCTGCATGGCCGGGCTCGCGTCGGTGCAGGGGCCCCGCATCATCGAGCGGCGGTTGGCGGGCGGGCGGCCGGTGCTGGGGATCTGTGTCGGCATGCAGGTGCTGTTCGACCTCGGCGTCGAGTGGGGGGAGCGCACCCCGGGCTGCGGGCAGTGGCCGGGCTCGGTCGAGCGGATCAAGGCCGATGTGCTCCCGCACATGGGGTGGAACACGCTGCAGGTCCCCGCCGGGTCGGTCCTGTTCGCCGGCGTGGACCCCGACACCCGGTTCTACTTCGTGCACTCGTTCGGCGTGCGGCGCTGGGAGCTGGAGGGCTCCGAGGTCCTGCGCCCGCCGCTGGTCGCGTGGGCCCACCACGGTGAGGACTTCGTGGCCGCGGTCGAGAACGGTGCGTTGACCGCCACGCAGTTCCACCCGGAGAAGTCCGGCGACGCCGGAGCGGCGGTGCTGCGCAACTGGCTCCACGACGTGGTCGCCTGATCGGGTTCAGCGGCCGGCGAACTCGCCCTTCTGCAGGTCGTAGCGCACCTCACGACGCCCGTCCCGGATGCCGTCGACGATCATCCCGACCACGTCGTCGGCCTGTGCCGCCGCCTTCATCGCGGGGGCCTCACCCGCGATGGCCCGCTCGGCGAGCCCGGTGTCGATGTGCGGCGGCCGGATGTCGAACACGGTGACGCCCTGGCGACGCTGCTCCTGGCGCAGCGCCGTGAGCCACGCGGAGAGCCCGGCCTTGCTCGCGGTGTAGGCGGCCATCCCGGCGGTCGGGTAGTCGGCGAGGATCGCGGACAGCACGGCCACCGTGCCGCTCCCCTCCATCCGGGGCACGGCCGCCCGGACCAGGGCCATCGGCGCCATGGTGTTGACGGTCAGCAGGTGCTCGGTGACCACGTCGTCGGTGGTCTGGCCCGGGCCGAACGCTGCGACCCCGACGGCGACGACCAGGACGTCGAGCCCGCCGAGGGTGCCGGCGGCCTCCTCGACGACGGTCGCGCAGCGGTCGAGGTCGAGCGCGTCGAAGGCCGCGGTCGGCACCGATCCCAGCTCGTCGGCCAGCGCGTCGAGCTTCCCGGCGTCCCGGCCGGCGAGCACGAGCCGGGCACCCTCCCGGTGCAGGGCGCGGGCGATGCCGGAGCCGAGCACGCCGGTCGCGCCGGCCACCAGCGTCCTCGCCCCGGCCAGGTCCACGTCGATCACCCTAGGGCCGGTCGGTGGCGATCGCGCGCTCGGTAGGCTCGTGCCCGTGAGCCTCACGCTGCTCCCCGCGGTGGACGTCGCCGGCGGGCAGGCCGTGCGCCTGGTCCGGGGCGAGGCCGGCACCGAGACCGCCTACGGCGACCCCCTGGAGGCCGCCCTCCAGTGGCAGAACGACGGCGCCGAGTGGATCCACCTCGTCGACCTCGACGCCGCGTTCGGACGCGGCTCCCACGCCGAGCTGCTCGCCGGGGTCGTCGGGAAGCTGGACGTGGCCGTGGAGCTGTCCGGCGGCATCCGCGACGACGCGTCGCTGGAGCGAGCGCTGTCCACCGGGTGCGCCCGGGTGAACCTCGGCACCGCCGCGCTCGAGGACCCCGCGTGGTGCGCGCGCGCGATCGCCGCCCACGGCGAGCGCATCGCCGTCGGCCTCGACGTCCGGATCACCGACGACCGGCACCGGCTCGCCGCCCGCGGCTGGACGACCGACGGCGGCGACCTGTGGGAGACCCTCGCCCGCCTGGACCGGGACGGCTGCGCGCGCTACGTCGTCACCGACGTGAGCAAGGACGGCACGCTGCGCGGACCCAACACTGCGCTCCTGCGCGCCGTCGCCGACGCCACGACGGCTCCGGTGATCGCCTCCGGCGGCATCGCCGAGGTGTCCGACCTGGTGGCGCTGGCCGAGCTCGCGGCCGCCGGCGTCGGCATCGAGGGGTCGATCGTCGGCAAGGCGCTCTACGCAGGCCGGTTCACCCTCCCCGAGGCCCTGGCCGCCGTCCGCGCGGTGCGCCCGGCCGCCGGCCGGGCGGCCGGATGACCCGGGTCGCCGGATGGGCTGCCGCCGGATGATGTGGGCGGGCTGATGGGGGTCGCGGTCCGCGTCATCCCGTGTCTGGACGTCGACGCGGGCCGGGTCGTGAAGGGCGTGAACTTCACCGACCTGCGCGACGCCGGGGACCCGGTGGAGATGGCCCGCGTGTACGACGCCGAGGGCGCGGACGAGCTCACGTTCCTCGACGTCACCGCGTCCTCCTCCGGGCGGGCGACCATGCTCGAGGTGGTGCGCCGCACGGCCGAGCAGGTCTTCATCCCGCTGACGGTCGGCGGCGGCATCCGCAGCACCGATGACGTCGACACGCTGCTGCGCGCGGGGGCCGACAAGGTGAGCATCAACACCGCCGCGATCGCCTCGCCCACGCTGCTGCACGAGGCCAGCCGCCGGTTCGGGGCCCAGTGCATCGTCCTGTCCGTCGACGCGCGCACGGTGCCCGCCGGCGAGCCGCCGACCCCGTCGGGCTGGGAGGTCACCACCCATGGCGGCCGCCGCGGGACCGGGATCGACGCGGTCGAGTGGGCCACCCGCGGTCAGCAGCTCGGCGTCGGGGAGATCCTGCTCAACTCGATGGACGCCGACGGCACCCGCGCGGGCTTCGACCTGGCCATGATCGCGGCCGTGCGGGCCGCGGTGGACGTCCCGGTGATCGCCAGCGGCGGGGCGGGCGACCTGGACCACTTCGTGCCGGCCGTGCGCGCCGGCGCCGACGCCGTCCTCGCGGCCACGGTGTTCCACTTCGGGCACTTCCGGATCGGCGAGGTCAAGCAGCGGCTGCGGGCGGCGGAGGTGGAGGTCCGGTGAGCGAGCTTGCGAGCGAACAGGTGTTACAGCGCCCGCGCGAAGCGCCGACCGAGCGCAGCGAGGGAGCGCGGTGAGCGAACCAGCATCACAGCGCTCTCGCCGGCTGGACCCGGCGATCGCCGCCCGGCTCAAGCGCACGTCCGACGGCCTGGTGTGCGCGGTCGCGCAGCAGCGCGGCACCGGCGAGGTGCTGATGGTCGCGTGGATGGACGACGAGGCGCTGCGCCGCACCCTCACGAGCGGGCGGGCCACCTACTGGTCACGCTCGCGGGCCGAGTACTGGGTGAAGGGCGACAGTTCGGGACACGCCCAGCTCGTGCACGAGGTGCGGCTGGACTGCGACGGCGACGCGGTCCTCGTGATCGTCGACCAGCAGGGCCCGGCCTGCCACACGGGCACCCGCACCTGCTTCGACGCCGACGTCCTGCTGGTCAGGGACGGCGCGTGAGCACGACGTCCTGCTGGTCAGGGACGGCGCGTGAGCACGACGTCCTGCTGGTCAGGGACGGCGCGTGAGCACGACGTCCTGCCGGTCAGCGACAGCGCATGAGCACCGCCCGGCCGGCCGTCAGGTCAGGGGACCGGTGAGGTAGCGCTGGAGGTTGGGGGCCACGGCCGCCACCACCGTCGCGTGGTCCGCCGACGCCAGCGGTTCGAGCCGTACCACGTACCGGACCATGCCCAGGCCGATCAGCTGGGTGCCGCACAGCGCCGCCCGCAGCTCCGGCTGGTCCGGGGCGACCGCGCGCACGACCCGGCCGAGGATCACCTGCCCGACGAACTCGCGCATCATCTGGGCCGCCGCCTCGTGCGAGGCCACACTGCGGATCAGCGCGGCGAGCGGCGCCCCGCCCGCGCCGTCCCAGACCCTGAGGAACGTGCCGACGACGCGCTCACCGAGCTGCTCCGGCCGGCCCGGCACGACCTCCCGCAGCAGCACCGCCGGATCGACCGGGATGTCCAGCGCCGCGGTGAACAGCGCCTCCTTGCCACCGAACCAGTGGTTGACCATCGCCGCGTCCACGCCGGCGCGGTCGGCGATCGCGCGCACCGTCGCGCCGTCGTAGCCCCGCTCGGCGAACTCGGCCCGCGCCGCGTCGAGGAGCTGGGAGCGGGTGTCCTCCCCGCCCGGCCGGCGGCCGCGGCGCCGGGGCACCCCGCCGGGGAGATGCTCGGGCGCGACCACGTCCCCATCCTCCCCGGGCGCGGCGGGGACCGGCATCCCGACCCCGGACACCTGGGAGGATGCCGACGTGACCGCCGACGTACTTCCTCCCGCGGAGGCGGCGACGTGACCGCCGACGTACTTCCTCCCGCGGAGGCGGCGACGTGACCGCCGACGTACTTCCTCCCGCGGAGGCGGCGACATGACCGCCGACGTCCTCCCTGCCGCCGCCCTCGGCGCGGTCGTCCCTGGCCGCGAGGAGTTCCGCGCGCTCGCCGTGGGGCACCGGGTGATCCCGGTGACCCGGCGGCTGCTCGCCGACGACGAGACCCCGGTGGGGGTGTACCGGAAGCTGGCCGGCGACCGCGCCGGCACGTTCTTGCTGGAATCGGCGGAGAACGGGCGTTCGTGGTCGCGCTGGTCGTTCGTCGGGGCGCGCAGCGCTGCCGCGCTGACCGCAGTGGACGGCGGGCTGGTCTGGACCGGAGAGGTCCCCGTCGGCCTGCCCACCGGCGGGGACCCGCTGGCGGCGCTGCGGGTGTGCGTCGAGGAGCTGCACAGCGAGCCGCTGCCCGGGATGCCCCCGCTCACCGGGGGCATGGTCGGCTACCTCGGCTACGACGTGGTGCGTCGCCTCGAGCGCCTGCCCTCGCTGGCCGTCGACGACCTCGCGCTGCCCGAGCTGGTGATGCTGCTCGCCACCGACCTGGCCGCCGTCGACCACCACGAGGGCACGATCACGCTGATCGCCAACGCCATCAACTGGGACGCGAGCGACGAGCGCGTCGACGAGGCCTACGACGACGCGGTGACGCGGCTCGACCGGATGACCGCCGAGCTGTCCGCGCCCTCGGCGTCCACGGTGGCGGTGTACCGGCCCTCGGAGCCGGTGTTCACCCGGCGCCGCAGCCCGGCCGAGCACCAGGCCGCCGTCGAGGTGGTGAAGGAGCAGATCCGGGCGGGCGAGGCCTTCCAGGTGGTGGTGTCGCAGCGCTTCGAGGCGGAGTGCGCGGCCGATCCGCTCGACGTGTACCGCGTGCTGCGGGCCACCAACCCGAGCCCGTACATGTACCTCCTGCGGCTGGCACCGGCCGTCGGCGCGCCGTTCGCCATCGTCGGCTCCAGCCCCGAGGCCCTGGTCACCGTCCGCGACGGGCAGGTGACCACGCACCCGATCGCCGGCACCCGGTGGCGCGGTGCCACCGAGGAGGAGGACCTGCTGCTCGAGAAGGAGCTGCGCACCGACGAGAAGGAGCGGGCCGAGCACGTGATGCTCGTCGACCTCGGGCGTAACGACCTCGGCCGGGTGTGCGAGCCGGGCACGGTGACGGTCCGGAACTTCTTCTCCGTGGAGCGCTACAGCCACGTCATGCACCTGGTCTCCACGGTCGTCGGCACCTTGCGGCGGGGCCGCAACGCGTTCGACGCCGTGGTCGCCTGCTTCCCGGCCGGCACGCTCTCGGGCGCCCCCAAGCCGCGGGCCATGGCGATCATCGAGGAGCTGGAGCCGACGCGGCGCGGGCTCTACGGCGGGATCGTGGGCTACCTCGACTTCGCCGGCAACGCCGACACCGCGATCGCGATCCGGACGGCGCTGGTCCGCGACGGGGTGGCCTACGTGCAGGCCGGCGGCGGCATCGTGGCCGACTCCGACCCGGTGGCGGAGGACGTCGAGAGCCTGAACAAGGCGCGGGCGGTGCTGTCGGCGGTGGCGACCGCGGCGACGCTTGCGGAGCCGGGCATCGGCACCGCGGGGACGCTGGCGGAGCCGTGACCGGTCCCGCCCGCCGCTCGGGCCCCCTGGCCGCCGCGAGTGCGGGCCTGGTGGCGTCGGCCGCGCTGCTCTGGGCCGGATCAGCGCAGACTGGATCAGCCCAGACCGGATCAGCGCAGTCAGCGCCCGAGCTGTCGGGAGTGGCCCTGCTCGCGCTGGCCGGAGTCGCCGCCGTGGTGGCCACCGGCGGGGCGCTGCGCCGGGCGGTCGGGGCGCTGCTGGCCGTCCCGGGTGCGATCGTGGCCGCCAGGGCGGGAGCTGCGGTGCTCGACGGGCCGTCGGTGACGGGCCCCCTGCTGGCCGCGGCCGGCGGGGTGCTCCTGCTCGCGACCGGGCTGTTCGTGCTGCTCCGGGAGCCGCGGCTGACGCGGTTCGGGGCGCGGTACGCGCGGCCGGGGCCGCGCCCCGACGCGGCGGACCCGGACCGGGCGGCGTGGCAGGAGCTGGACGCCGGGCGCGACCCCACCGCCGACGTCCCGGCGGAGAGGGGGGACGATCCTCGCGAGGGGCCGCGCGCGGGGGCTGTCTAGCATGGCGTCCGCCCGGCCTACCCGGAGAGGAGGACCACTGCGATGGAGCACGGCGGGAGCAGCGTCCTCGCGTCCATCCTGGACGGTGTCCGGGCGGACCTCGCGGTACGGGAATCGGCCGTGGACTTCGCCGAGATCAAGCGCCGGTCCGCCGCGGCCGCGCCGCCGCGCGACGTGATGGCCGCACTCCGCGCGCCCGGCATCGGGGTCATCGCCGAGGTCAAGCGCCGCAGCCCGTCACGGGGCGATCTGGCCTCGATCGACGATCCGGCCGAGCTCGCCACGGCCTACGCCGACGGCGGCGCGCGGGTGGTCAGCGTGCTCACCGAGCAGCGCCGGTTCGGTGGGTCGCTCGCCGACCTGGCCGCGGTCCGCGCCGTCGTCGACATCCCGGTGCTGCGCAAGGACTTCACCGTCAGCCCCTACCAGGTGCACGAGGCCCGGGCCCACGGTGCCGACCTGGTGCTGCTCATCGTCGCGGCCCTCGAGCAGAACGCGCTCGACGCGCTGCTCGACCGCGTGGAGTCGCTCGGCATGACCGCACTCGTCGAGGTGCACACCGAGGAGGAGGCCGACCGTGCGCTGGAGGCGGGGGCCAAGGTGATCGGGGTCAACGCCCGCAACCTGCACACGCTCGACGTGAACCGCTCGATCTTCGGCCAGATCGCGCCCGGCCTGCCCAGCGACGTGCTGCGCGTGGCCGAGTCGGGCGTCCGCGGCCCCGGCGACCTGCTGACCTACGCCGGATGGGGCGCCGATGCCGTGCTTGTCGGCGAGGGCCTGGTCACCAGCGGCGACCCACGTGGCGCGGTGCGCGGGCTGGTGGCCGCCGGCTTCCACCCGTCGTGCTCCAGAATGGTCCGGTGACGACGAGCAGGGCCAGCGACGGGGTCGCCACCCGGTCCGAGCACGAGCCCGACGGGCGCGGACACTTCGGGCGCTACGGCGGACGGTTCGTCCCCGAGGCCCTCGTCGCGGCCCTCGACGAGCTGACGGTGGAGTACGAGAAGGCCCGCGCGGACCGGGAGTTCCTCGACGAGCTCGACCGCCTGCACCGCGACTACTCCGGGCGCCCTTCCCCGCTGACCGACGCCCCCGGCCTCGGCCGGCACGCGGGCGGAGCGCGCATCCTGCTCAAGCGCGAGGACCTCAACCACACCGGCTCGCACAAGATCAACAATGTACTGGGGCAGGCGCTGCTCACCAAGCGGATGGGCAAGTCGCGGGTCATCGCCGAGACCGGCGCGGGCCAGCACGGCGTCGCGACGGCCACCGCGTGCGCCCTGCTCGACCTGGAGTGTGTCGTCTACATGGGCGAGGTCGACACCGAGCGGCAGGCCCTCAACGTCGCGCGGATGCGGCTGCTCGGCGCCACGGTCGTGCCGGTGACGACCGGGTCGCGCACGCTCAAGGACGCGATCAACGAGGCGCTGCGCGACTGGGTCACCCACGTCGACGGCACGCACTACCTGCTCGGCACCGTCGCCGGCCCACACCCGTTCCCGACGATGGTGCGCGACTTCCACCGCATCATCGGCCTGGAGGCGCGCGAGCAAGTGCTCGACCGGGTGGGGCGGCTCCCCGACGCCGTCGCGGCGTGCGTGGGCGGCGGGTCCAACGCGATCGGCATCTTCCACGCCTTCCTCGACGACCCGGACGTCGCGCTGGTCGGGTTCGAGCCCGGCGGGGACGGCGTGTCGACCGGCCGGCACGGCGCCACCCTCACCGCCGGTTCACCCGGCGCGCTGCACGGGGCGCTGTCCTACCTGCTGCAGGACGACGACGGCCAGACCGCGGAGTCGTACTCGATCTCCGCCGGGCTGGACTACCCCGGCGTCGGGCCGGAGCACGCGCTGCTCAAGGACCTCGGCCGCACGCAGTACCAGCCGATCACCGACGCCGAGGCGATGGACGCGTTCGCGCTGACCTGCCGCACCGAGGGCATCATCCCGGCGATCGAGTCGGCCCACGCCATCGCGGGCGCGCTCCGGTTGGGCCGCGACCTCGGGCCCGACGGGGTCGTCCTGGTCAACCTGTCCGGTCGCGGGGACAAGGACGTCGACACCGCGGCGAAGTGGTTCGGCATGATCGGGCGCGGCGAGAGCGCGGAGGACGCGAGCGGCACCGCGATCGCCGAGGCCTCGCTCGAGGGGGCCGGCACCGCTGCTCCCGAGCACCGGCCGAGCGGTGCCGTCCCGGATGTCGGCGCATGACCGGCGTCGAGGAGATCTTCCGCGATTGCCGAGCGCAGGGACGCGGCGCCCTGATCGGCTACCTGCCCGCCGGCTATCCGACGGTCGACCGTTCGGTGGAGCTGCTCGCCGCACTGGTGGCGGGCGGCTGCGACCTGCTCGAGGTGGGTGTGCCGTACTCCGATCCCGTGATGGACGGCCCGACGATCCAGGCTGCCGCCGAGACGGCACTGCGGGGCGGCTTCCGCCTGCGCGACGTGCTGTCGGTGGTCGATCGGGTCTCGGCCGCCGGTGGCCGGGCCGTGGTGATGAGCTACTACAACCCCCTGCTGCACTACGGGATCGACGCGTTCGCCCGCGACCTGGCCTCGGCCGGCGGACTCGGGGTGATCACCCCCGACCTGATCCCCGACGAGGCCGACGAGTGGCTGGCCGCGTCCGACGCCCACGGGCTGGACCGGATCTTCCTGGTCGCTCCGTCGTCCAGCGCCGAGCGGATCGCGGCCACCGCCGCCGCCACACGGGGCTTCCTGTACGCGACCTCGACGATGGGCGTGACGGGTGCCCGGGACACCGTGGCGACCGCGGCCCCGGAGATCGTCGCCCGCTGCCGGCCGCACACCGCGCTGCCGATCGGCGTCGGGCTCGGAGTGCGCTCCGGGGAGCAGGCCGCGGAGGTCGCGGCGTTCGCCGACGGCGTGATCGTCGGGTCGGCGTTCGTCACGGCGGCCGAGCGCGACGGCGTCGACGGAGTCCGCGCCCTCGCCTCGGAACTGGCCGCCGGCGTACGCGCACCTGCCGCCCAGCGCCGGTGAGCCGCAGCCCCCTGCGCAGCTCACGCACACCCGCTGCGGCCCGCGCCCACCGCGGGTCGTGTGCGCGACCCCGCGACCGTGTGCGCGAGCCCTCCCCGCGTCCCGCGGCGGACGGTGCGGCGACCGCAGCCGACGACCACGGGGCGATACCGTGACCGGGTGAGTTCTGCCCTGGCCACCGTCGTGCTGGCATCCATCCCGAGCCCCGACCGCGGTGTCTGGTACCTGGGACCGATCCCGATCCGGGCCTACGCGCTGTGCATCATCGCCGGCATCGTCGTCGCGGTCCTGTGGGGCGAGCGCCGGTTCGTGGCTCGTGGCGGGGAGCCGGGCGTCGTCACCGACGTCGCGGTCTTCGCGGTCCCGTTCGGGCTGGTCGGTGGCCGGCTCTACCACGTCGCCACCGACTGGCCGACCTACTTCGGTCCGGGCGGCGACCCGCTCGACGCGCTGAAGATCTGGCAGGGCGGGCTCGGGATCTGGGGCGCGGTCGCGCTCGGCGCCGTCGGCGCCTGGATCGGCTGCCGACGGCGTGGGGTTCCGCTGCCGTTCTTCGCCGACGCGGTGGCGCCCGGGATCGTCACCGCCCAGGCCATCGGGCGCCTCGGCAACTGGTTCAACCAGGAGCTCTACGGCGCCCCGACCACGCTCCCGTGGGGCCTGGAGATCTACCGCCGGGTCGACCCGGCTACCGGCGCCCCCGACACCCTCGGTGGTGTGGCGCTGGACCGGACGCCGATCGAGATCGTGCATCCGACGTTCCTCTACGAACTGCTGTGGAACCTCGCCGTCGCGGCCGTCGTGGTCTGGGCCGACCGCCGGTTCCGGCTCGGCCACGGCCGCGCGTTCGCGCTCTACGTGGCGGCCTACTGCGCGGGCCGGTTCTGGATCGAGCAGATGCGCACCGACCAGGCGACGCTGGTGTTCGGCGAGCTGCGGATCAACGTCGTGGTCTCGGCCGTCGTGTTCGTCGCCGCGGCGTTCTACGTCGCGCTCGGACCCAGGGGCCGGGAGGTGCTGCCGAGCCGCGCCGAGCGGTCCGGACCCGATCCCGATCCCGGCCGCGATCCCGAGGGCGATCCCGACGGCGCCCTGACCGGTGTCGCGGCCGGGGCGTCCGGCGCCGCCGTGCCGGCGGAGGAGGACAGGCCGACGGAGACCGACGAGAAGAAGAAGGAGAAGGAGGAGCCAGAGCCGGTGCCGGAGCGCGGAGCCGGAGCCGGAGAAGGCCGAGGCCGAGGCCGAGCCGGCGGGTGACCGGACGTCATGACCGGCTTCGACGGCTTCGGCGAGGGCGCCGTCGAGTTCTACGACGGGTTGGCCGTCGACAACTCCAAGGCGTACTGGACCGACCAGCGCGAGGTCTACGAGACCCACATCCGCGCGCCCATGCAGGCCCTGCTCGCCGAGCTGGAGCCCGAGTTCGGCCCGGGCAAGATCTTCCGTCCCTACCGCGACGTCCGGTTCTCGACGGACAAGACGCCGTACAAGACGCACTGCGGGGCCACCGTCGGACCGTTCTACCTGCAGATCGGCGCCGACGGGCTGATGGCTGCCGGCGGGTACTACCAGATGACGCCCGACCAGGTCGCGCGGTTCCGCACGGCGGTGGCCGACGACCGACGAGGCGATGATCTGGAGGGACGGCTGGTGAGCGTCCGCTCCGGCGGCATCACGATCGGCGGCGAGACGCTCAAGACGCGCCCACGCGGCGTCGACCCCGACCACCCCCGCCTGGAGCTGCTCCGGCACCGGTCCCTGTACGGCTGGCGCCGCTGGCCCCCGGATGACGTGCTGCACGAGCGCGGGGCCCGCCGGCGGGTCGCCACCGCGTGGCGGGCGCTCCAGCCGCTCTCGGAGTGGTTGGCCGACCACGTCGGGCCGGGTGACCGGCGCTGACCGCTCGGCCCGGCACACCCTGATCGTTGCAGGCCGCGCGCTAGACTCCGGCCCGTGAGCCGACGAACGAAGATCGTCTGCACCATCGGGCCCGCGACCGCCACCCAGGACCGCATCCGCGAGCTCGTGCAGGTCGGGATGGACGTCGCCCGGCTCAACTTCAGCCACGGCAGCCGCGACGACCACAAGCGCGTCTACGAGATGGTCCGCGAGGCCGCCGACGCCGAGGGGCGCGCCGTCGGCATCCTCGCCGACCTGCAGGGTCCGAAGATCCGCCTCGGCCGGTTCGCGAGCGGACCCGTGGAGTGGCGCACCGGTGAGGAGGTGCGGATCACCGTCGAAGACGTGGCCGGCACCCACGACCGCGTCTCCACCACCTACGCCGGCCTCGCCGACGACGCCCGGCCCGACGACCGGCTGCTCGTCGACGACGGCAAGGTCGGCCTGCGCGTCACGGCCGTCGAAGGCCTCGACGTCGTGTGCCGGGTCACCGAGGGCGGCCCGGTCAGCGACAACAAGGGCCTCTCGCTGCCCGGCATGAACGTGTCCGTGCCCGCGATGAGCGAGAAGGACATCGCCGACCTGGAGTTCGCCCTCGACCTGCGGGTCGACGTCGTCGCCCTGTCGTTCGTGCGCAGCCCGGCCGACATCGACATGGCCCACAAGATCATGGATGCGCGCAGGGGCGGCCGGCTCCCGGTCGTGGCCAAGCTGGAGAAGCCCGAGGCCGTCGACAACCTCGAGGCCATCGTGCTCGCCTTCGACGGCGTGATGGTCGCCCGCGGCGACCTCGGCGTCGAGCTGCCGCTGGAGCACGTGCCGCTGGTGCAGAAGCGGGCCATCCAGATCGCGCGGGAGAACGCGAAGCCGGTGATCGTCGCCACCCAGATGCTCGAGTCGATGATCACCAACTCCCGGCCGACCCGGGCCGAGGCCTCCGACGTCGCCAACGCCGTGCTCGACGGGGCCGACGCGGTGATGCTGTCGGGCGAGACGGGCGTCGGGCGCTACCCGATCAAGACCGTGCGGACGATGGCGCAGATCGTGGAAGCCGTCGAGGACGGGCCGGTGAGCGTCCCGCCGCTCAACCACGTGCCGCGCACGAAGCGGGGGGTGCTGTCCTACGCCGCCCGCGACATCGGCGAGCGCCTCTCGGCGCGGGCGATCGTCGCGTTCTCGCAGTCCGGCGACACGGTGCGCCGTCTCGCCCGGCTGCACACCCGGTTGCCGCTGCTCGCGTTCACCCCGACCCCCGAGGTGCGCAGCCAGCTGGCCATGACCTGGGGCGTCGAGACGTTCCTCGTCGACTTCGTGCACTCCACCGACGCGATGGTGCGCCAGGTCGACCACGCGATGCTCTCGATCGAACGGTTCCACGCCGGCGACCTCGTGGTGATCGTGGCCGGGTCACCGCCCGGCACGGCCGGCTCCACGAACCTCATCCGGGTGCACCGCCTCGGCGAGGAGGACCTCGGCTGAGGAGCCGCGCCGTCGCACCTGAGAGGATCGCGCGGTGAGTGCCTCCGCCACCCGACCCGAGCCCGAGATCGCCGTCGACGGGGAGCCGCGCGGCCAGGCCGTGCTCGACGGGCTCGTCCGGTTGCTCGATCTCGAACAGCTCGAGGTGAACCTGTTCCGCGGGGTCAGCCCGCCGCAGAGCCCCACCCGCGTGTTCGGGGGGCAGGTCGCCGGGCAGGCGCTGGTGGCGGCGGGCCGGACGGTGCCGCCGGATCGCGAGGTGCACTCGCTGCACGCCTACTTCATCCGGCCGGGCGACCCCCGGGTGCCGATCGTGTACACGACCGAGCGCGTGCGGGACGGCCGGTCGTTCGCCACCCGCCGAGTGCTCGCGATCCAGCACGGCGAGGCGATCTTCTCGTTGTCCGCGTCGTTCCAGCTCCCGCAGGACGGGCTGGAGCACGCCGAACCCCCGCCCGTCGACGTGCCGGAGCCGCTGTCGTTGCCCGATCTCGGCGAGCGGGTCACCATCGGCCGCAGCGCGGGCTGGATGACCGAGATCCCGCGGCCGCTCGACATCCGGTTCGTCGACGAGCCGGTGTGGTCGGCACACCGCACCGCGCCGCTGGACGGGCCGACGCGGGTGTGGATGCGCGCCGACGGCACCCTGCCCGACGACCGTCTGCTGCACGTCTGCCTGCTCACCTACGCCAGCGACCTCACGCTGCTCGGTTCGGTGCTCGCCCGCCACGACCAGCAGCAGGTGCAGATGGCGAGCCTGGACCACGCCATGTGGTTCCACCGCCCGTTCCGCGCCGACGAGTGGCTGCTCTACACGTGCTACTCGCCCACGGCCTCCGGGTCGCGGGGGCTCGCCATGGGGCGGTTCACCACGCAGGACGGGCGGCTGGTCGCCACCACGGTGCAGGAGGGTCTGGTCCGGCTGCGCCGGTGAGCGGCCCGCCCTCCTGACCCGGGGCCGGGGCGTTCCTGGACGCGTGATCGGCGTCCCGGGGCGCGGAGGGGAGCCGGCGGCAGGATGATCGGCGGATCGGGGCGCCGGGCCGTGTCGGGTGCGGCGAGAAGTCCCTGAATGCCGATCTCGCCGCCGACCTGGCACGGCGCGGGCCCATGATCGGGGGATCGGGGCGCAGAGCCGTGCCAGGCGCGGCTACGCCTCCCCATACGTCGATCACTCGACCGGCACCACCGTCTCGTGCCGGCCGATCGCCCGATCGGCACTGCCCTCCCGTCCCGTCCCGTCCGGTCCGGTCCGGTCCGGTCCCAGCGATGTTCACCACCGCACAGGAACTCCCCGAACCGGGCCGCGCCGGCCGTCGCGCACCTACCGTGGCCGCGCCGAACGGTTCCACGAACGACAGGAGCGCCCGTGCCCGACCGCGAGAGTCCCGTACCGCTGCGGATCGAACCGCACGCGATCCCCGCACTGCGTGCGGCGTTCGACGAGGCCGCGGCCGAGGTGGGCCGGCAGGTCGCCCGCCTGCAGCAGGAGGGCCGCCTGCGCGAGCCGTGGCTCGGCGACGAGACCAGCCTCGCCGTGCGCGAGTTCTACAACGCGCAGGTCATGGACGCGCCAGACGGACCGTACGCCGCGCTGGTCGAGTACTCGGCGGAGCTGTCCCGCGTCGGTG
The DNA here is from genome assembly GCA_963711715.1 of uncultured Actinomycetota bacterium. Classification (GTDB taxonomy): domain Bacteria; phylum Actinomycetota; class Actinomycetes; order Mycobacteriales; family Pseudonocardiaceae; genus Pseudonocardia. The sequence goes on along the minus strand of CAVQFJ010000009.1, from coordinate 1,151,440 downwards.
CGGCGCTGCAACGCATGGAGGAGGGGTACCGCCGCACCGAGGGTGCCAACGCGGAGCGCTGGGGCCGGCCGTGACCGCGGTGCGGTGGGAGGGCCTGACGCATGCCGAGATCTACGCGCGGGTGCAGGCCGGTCCCGGCCGGGGCGCGTCGCTCGCGGTCGAGTCCGCGTGGGCCGACACCGAGGCCATGGTCCACCGGATCGAGGAACGGCTCGCCGCCGTGGTCGCGCGGTCGGGAGGCGGCTGGGAGGGCGCGGCCGGCGACGCCGCCCGCTCGGCGGTCTCCCCGCTGGGCCGGTGGGCGGCCGACGCCGCCGGCGACGCGCGACTCACCGCCACCGGCGTGACCGCCCAGGCCGAACAGGCCGCCTGGCTCCGGTCGGCGATGCCGTCGCCGACCGTCCCGCTGTGGGACGAGCCGTCCGGCCGGGCGGCCGTCGACCCGCTGTTCCTGCTCCGGGACACCCAGGCCCTCGAGCAGAGGAGTGCCGCGGACGCCGCGCAGGCGGTCCACCTCATGAACACGTACACCAACAACTCCTACGAGAACCGGCGCCTCCTGGACTTCTGGACCCTGCCGCCCCACGTCACGGCGGACGCGGGCGGCCCGAGCCCGGCGCCCGGAGGGGCCGGGGCAGGCACCGCAGTGGCACGGGTAACCGGCTTCGGCGCGATCGGGCGGGCCGACGGCGTGGGCGGGCCCGCCGGGCCGGGCGTCTCGCCGGCCGGTGCCGGGCGGCCGGGCGGCCCGGAGTCGATCGGCCTCGAGCCGGACCGGGCCCTTCTCGCCGGCGGGACGCCGGTCGGGGCGGGTCCCGTGCTCCCGGGCGCCGCCACCGGTCCCGATGGTGGCCCGGTGTTCGGTGGGGTCCCGCCGGGTGTGGTGCCGGCCGCCCCCGACGCGGGTGCTGCCGCCCGCCGTCCCGGGTCAGGTCCGCCGCGCGGCTCCGCGCCCCACGGCGGGGGGCTCCCGGGCCCCGCCCCGGCAGCCGACGCCGCGCGGCCCGCAGGCGCCGCGGGTCGGACCGGTTCCGCCCCGCGGATCACGGCGCACCCGGGGCTGTACCCGCCGATGGCGGCCGCTCCGGCCGGGACGCAGGGCCGCGAGCGCCGGCGACCGGACTACCTCCTCGACGACACCGACGCGTTCGCCGACGACCGCTGGTTCACCCCGGCGGTGATCGGCGCGGACGACCCACCACCTCCGCGACTCCAGTCCTGACCCTCGTGGATCTCCGCCCGGCGGCGTCGGGGGCGACGACCGCCACGGTCAGGCACCGGGGAGTACGGCGAGTGCGTACAGCACCCACACCAGCAGCACCAGCCCCACGGCGACCCCCGCCCACACCGCAGCCGCCGCCAGCGTCCGCGCCCGCGCGGTGCGGGCGCGCGGTCGACCCACCGGCGGCGGCGGGTGGTCGATCGCCGCCGGGTACGGCGGGGCACCGGGCATGGGTGCGTGCGGCGGGAGGTCGTGGTGGGGGGTGTAGCCGGGAGCGCCCATCCACGACGGCGGGGGTTCGTCGTCCGGCGGGCCGGGCCGGCGGGGCAACGTCACGGTGTCCACGCTATCCCGGCCGGCGGGGTCAAGCCGGCTGCCTGGTCTCCCGCCGGCCGTAGGTCAGCCGCCGGAGCAGCGTCTCCGCCGGCCCGCGGTACCCGGTCCGGTCCGATGCCACCGCGACGAGGAGGATCACCAGCCACGCCCCGAACCCGATCAGCGAGGCCTGCCAGAGCTGGGCGTCGGCCCCGAGCCCGAGCGTCCACGCCGGCAGCAGCGCCACGAACGCCACCGACTGCGCGAGGTAGCACGACAGCGACCGCTGCCCGCAGGCCCGCAGGGCGCCGGTGACGGGGCCCGCCGAGCCGCGTTGCGTCATCCGGATGGCCAGCAGGCCGAACAGTGCCGCGTACCCGATGCCGCCCGCGTACCCGCTGGCGCCGTGCAGCGCACCCGCGAGCAGCATCGCGCCCAGCGAGGGCGAGGTCCACAGCTGCGCGGCCATCAGGGCCAGCGGCAGCCCGCCCAGCACGGCCACGACGAGCCCGCCGGCGGCGACCCGGACGAGCAGCCTGCGGTACCGCTCCGGCTGGTCGAGGATCCCGCGGCGCGCCGCCCACGCCCCGAGCGCCACCGCGCCGAACACCCCGACGATCGAGGACAGCAGGCCGATGGTGACCCATTCGCCGGCCCGGGCGACCAGGGCGGCCCCGGGGTCGGCGATGGCCATCGACGGCAGCAGGGCCTGCGGATCGCCGGGCGGCGTCAGACCGGTGAACGCGCCGAACGAGGTGACGAGCAGCATCCCCACGGCGAACGCCACCACCAGTCCGCGGTTCGACCCCGTGACGAGCAGCCCGGCCATCACCACGGCCAGCAACCCGTACGCCCCGACGATGTCACCCGACCACAGCAGCACGCCGTGCACGGCACCGATCGCGACCATCCAGGCACCCCGGCGGCGGACCAGACTCGTCACCGCCGACGCGGGCAGCCCGACCGCCGACCGTCGCCAGGCCAGCTGCACGATCCCGTAGCCGAACAGCAGCCCGAACAGGGGGTACGCCCGGCCGTCGACGAAGGTCATCTGCAGGAGCGCGACGACCCGATCGACGCCCTCGACGTCGCGCGGGTACCCCCGCACGCCGAGCGGGTGCCCGTACAGGTAGACGTGCACGTTGGCGAGCGCGATCAGCAGCAGCATGCCGCCGCGCGCGAGATCGGGAGCGAGGGCGCGCGACGTGACGGGCGTGGCACCGGGGTCGACCGGCGAGCTGTCGGCCATGGTCACGAGTATGCCGAGGACCGGGAGCGGTGCGCCGGACAGCGGGTACCACCGGCCAGCGGGGTGGCGGGTACTAGTGTCCGCAGCGTGTCTGCGCCGAACGCACCCGTCACCGTCACCGTCACCGGAGCCGCCGGGCAGATCGGCTACGCGCTGCTCTTCCGGATCGCCTCCGGGCAGCTGCTGGGACCCGACACCCCCGTCCGGCTGCGGTTGCTGGAGATCCCACAGGCGGTGCAGGCGGCCGAGGGCACGGCCCTGGAGCTCGAGGACTGCGCGTTCCCGTTGCTCGCCGGCGTCGACATCACCGACGACGCGACGGCGGCCTTCGACGGGTGCAACGTCGCGCTCCTCGTCGGTGCGCGTCCCCGCGCCAAGGGCATGGAGCGGGGCGACCTGCTCGAGGCCAACGGCGGGATCTTCGCCCCGCAGGGTCGGGCGATCAACGCCGGTGCCGCCGACGACGTCCGCGTCCTGGTGGTGGGCAACCCGGCCAACACCAACGCCCTCATCGCCCGCGCCGCCGCCCCCGACGTCCCGGACGAGCGCTTCACGGCGATGACCCGCCTCGACCACAACCGGGCGGTCGCCCAGCTCGCCACGAAGCTGTCGGTGCCCGTCGCCGAGATCCGCCGGCTGGCGATCTGGGGCAACCACTCCGCCACCCAGTACCCCGACGTCCAGCACGCCCAGGTCGGCAGCGGCGGCGGTAAAGCCGTGGCCGAGCAGGTGGACCAGGCCTGGCTGCGCGACGAGTTCATCCCGCGGGTGGCCAAGCGCGGCGCCGAGATCATCGAGGTCCGCGGGGCGTCGTCCGCGGCGTCCGCGGCCAATGCGGCCATCGACCACGTCTTCGACTGGGTGAACGGCACCCCCGAGGATGACTGGACGTCGGCCGCGGTCGCGTCCGACGGCTCCTACGGGGTCACCGAGGGGATCATCTCGAGCTTCCCGGTGACGTCGAGCGGTGGCCGGTGGGCGATCGTCCAGGGCCTGGAGATCGACGGGTTCTCCCGCGAGCGGATCGACGCCTCGGTGGCCGAGCTCGTGGAGGAGCGCGACGCGGTGCGCGCCCTCGGCCTGCTCTGACCCCCTGAACGGGGGACGGTCAGCCGAGCTGGACGACCGCGAACGACTCCGGGCGCAGGCTGAGCGCGTCCTCGTGCCCCTCCACCGGCTCCGAGGCGAGCAGGATCCGCCCGATCGGGGCGTGCAGCGCCAACGTCACGGGCTCGTCGCCGAGGTTGCACGCCACCCGGAGCCGCCCGCGGTGCAGCACCACGGTGCGGGCCACCTCGTCGATGTCCACCTCGACCTCGTCGAGCCACGGGTCGGACAGCTCCGGGCGGTCCCGGCGCAGGGCGATCAGCTCGCGGTGCAGCGCCAGCAGCGTGGCGTGCGGCTCCAGCTCCGGCTCGTCCCAGTCGAGTGTCGAGTCGAGGAACGTGGCGTCCGCGCTCGGATCGGGAACCTCGCCCTCGCCCGGGAGGGAGTCCCAGCCGTGCGCGCCGAACTCGGCCGTCCGCCCGACGCGCACCGCCTCGCGCAGGGCCGGGTCCGGGAAGTCGGAGAAGAACTGCCACGGCGTGCGCGCGCCCCACTCCTCGCCCATGAAGAGCATGGGCGTGAACGGCGAGGTCAGGACGAGCGCCGCCCCGCAGGCGAGCAGGCCGGGGGAGAGGGTCTCGCTGAGCCGGTCCCCGGTGGCGCGGTTGCCGATCTGGTCGTGGTTCTGCAGGTAGGAGACGAAGCGGTGCCCGGGGATGCGGCGAGTGTCGACGGGAGCGCCGTGGTTGCGCTGCCGGAAGCTCGACCACGTGCCCTCGTGCAGGAACGCGCGGGTGAGCACGTGCGCGAGGCCGGTGAGCCCGGCGGTGGCGAAGTCGGCGTAGTAGCCCTGCGCCTCGCCGGTGAGCGCGCTGTGCAGACAGTGGTGGACGTCGTCGCACCACTGGGCGTGCAGCCCGTAGCCACCGCCCTCCCGCGCCGTCACGAGCCGGGCGTCGTTCAGGTCGGACTCCGCGATCAGCGACAGCGGCCGTCCCACGTGCGTGGACAGCGCCTCGACCTCGATCGCGAGCTGCTCGAGCAGGTGCGTCGCGCGCCCGTCGTGCAGCGCGTGCACGGCGTCGAGGCGCAGGCCGTCGACGTGGTAGTCGCGCAGCCACATGAGCGCGTTGTCCACGACGTACCGGCGCACCGGTTCGGAGTGGGCACCGTCGAGGTTGACCGTCGGGCCCCAGATCGTGGTGCCCGCGAAGTACGGGCCGAAGCGGTCCAGGTACGCACCCGAGGGGCCGAGGTGGTTGTAGACCACGTCGAGCACCACGCCGAGGCCGCGCGCGTGAGCGGCGTCGACGAACCGCTTGAACGCGTCGGGCCCGCCGTAGTTCTCCGTGACCGCGTACCAGCCGACCCCGTCGTAGCCCCAGCTCCGCGATCCGTCGACGGCGTTGACCGGCATCACCTCGACGAGGTCGACGCCCAGCTCCGCCAGGTGGTCGAGCCGCTCGACGGCCGAGTCGAACGTGCCGCCGGGGGTGAACGTGCCGATGTGCAGCTCGTAGACCACGCTGCCCGGGAGCTGCCGGCCGGTCCACGCGTCGTCGGTCCAGGCGAAGGCGTCACCGTCGTAGACGCGGGACGCGCCGTGCACCCCCGTGGGCTGCCAGCGCGACCGGGGGTCGGGCAACGGCGTCTCGTCGTCGTCGAGCAGGAACGCGTAGGCCGTACCCGGTCCGGCGTCCTCGACGGCCGCGCGCCACCAGCCGGCCCCGGCCGGGGTCATCGGGTGCGTGGTGCCGTCGACGTGCACCCGGACGCGCTCAGGCTGCGGCGCCCACACCGCGAATGCCCTCACGCTGGCCGCACCAGCAGCGCCACCGGGTAGCGGGCCAGCAGCCGGGCCAGTCGTGGGGCGGAGCCGTCGACCGGCTCACCGGTGATCACGTCGACCCAGTCGGTGGCGCCGGTGTCGACGTCCGCCGCGCGATCGTCGCGCCCGGCGGGCAGCGGGAGGACCGTGTCGCCCCACCCGCCCCGCGCGGCCAGCCCGACCGGCAGCCGGGTGGCCACCGCGACGAGCGACGACGAGCGCTGGAAGGCCACCGCGTGCGCTGCGGCCGGACCCTCGGCCGGCCGCGGTCGGTAACCGGCGAACACCTCGGGCCGGTAGCGGCGCAGCCGCAGGGCGCTCACCGTGACCAGCAGCTTCGCCGCCCCCCCGGCGTCGACGTCGGGCAGCCAGCCGTCGTCGATCCGGGCCAGCAGCTCGCGGCGCGCCGCCCACTCGACGGGCCGCCGGTTGTCGGGGTCGACCAGCGAGTAGTCGAACAGCTCCGTGCCCTGGTAGACGTCGGGTACCCCGGGACCGGCCAGCTGCAGCAGCTTCTGGCCCAGGGAGTTGGCCCGGCCCGGCCCGGCGATCCGCGCGACGAACTCCTCGATCTCGGCCAGCAACCCACTGTCGGCGAACACCTGACCCGGCCACGCCGCGACGGCCGCGTCGACCTCCGGCACCGCGTCGACGTGGCTGGTGACGAGCTTGGCCTCCTTGGCCGCCTTGGCGAGGTAGGCGGCGAGCCGATCGGCCGGGATCGGCCACGCGCCGACGAGGTTCTGCCAGGCCAGCAGCTCCAGCGACGGGTCGGGGAGCGGGTGCGCCGCGGACCAGCGGCGCATCCGGCCGGCCCACTCGCCCGGCATCTCCGCCAGCACGGCGAGCCGGGCGCGGACGTCCTCGGAACGCTTGGTGTCGTGGGTGGACAGCGTGGTCATCGTGCCCGGCCAGGAGGCCTCCCTGGCGGCCTGCGCGGCGTGCAGCTCGGCCGGCGGGACCCCGAACCGCGACGGGTCGCCCCCCACCTCGTTGAGTGCCACGAAGCGGTTCCAGCGGTAGAAGGCGGTGTCCTCCACGCCCTTGGCCATGACCATGCCCGACGTCTGCTGCACGCGGGTGGCGAGCAGGCCCCGCGGCTCGGCCAGCATGGCGGCGTGGACGGTGCCGAGCACGTCGGCGAGGTCGGGCCGGTGGGTGCGGGCCACCGATACCGCCGTGTCGAGCGCTGCGCGCCCCTCGGGCAGGTAGCTGCGGTAGACCGGGAAGCCGCACAGCAGCTCGGCGACGGCCGCGCGCACCCGTTCGGCGGGGTGCGGGACCTCGGCCTCGGTGGCCGGCGCGGCCGCGGGCACCGGCACCAGCGCCGCGATCCGCCGGACCTCGGCGGTCAGGACCGTGTCGGCGACCTCGCGGCGGGCTGCGTGCTCGACGGCGTGCAGCGACTCCCGGTGCCCGACGTGCTCTGCGGCGAGCTGCGTGATCACCCCGGCGCCGTCCGGGTCGACGAACACGCCCTGGATCTCGCGCAGCGCCTCGTACCCGGACGTGCCGTCCACCGGCCACGAGGCGGGCAGCTCCTCGCCCACGCCGAGGATCTTCTCGACCACCAGCCAGCGGTGCGCGCCGATGGCCGCGCGCAGCCGCCGCAGGTAGCCGCCCGGATCGGAGAGCCCGTCAGGGTGGTCGATCGCGGATCCCGTCGACCTCGCCCGCGTCGACCCAGCGCAGGATCTCGCGGTGGGTGTCCGCGAAGACCTCCGGGATCTCGACGCGGACCGCGGCCAGCGTGGACACGTCGAAGAACCGGCGGTAGGTCAGCTCGGCCGCCCCCCGCCGCCAGGACACGAGCCGGTAGTGCTGGCGCTCGTGCACCTCCTGCGCGGTGCCCGTGTCCCCGCTGCCGGGGGCCACCGGCACGGCGTGCTCGTAGTAGCGCAGCTCCGAGCGGTCATCGGAGAGCGACAGCTCCGAGAGCGCCTTGTCCTCCTCGGCATCGAGGACGGGCAGCAGCACCGGCCCGGCGTCCCAGTCGATGTCGAAGTGCCCGGCGTAGGTGGAGTCGCGGCCGTGGGTCAACACGTCCCACCACCACGGGTCGGCCCGGGCGCTCTCGACACCGAGGTGGTTGGGCACGATGTCGAGGACGAACTGCAGCCCGTGCTCGCGCACGGCCGCCACCAACGCCCGGCGCCCCTCCTCGCCGCCCCGCTCGGCCGACACCCGGGTGGGGTCGACGACGTCGTAGCCGTGGTCGGATCCGGCGCCCGCCTCGAGCAGCGGCGATGCGTACAGCGCCCCGACGCCGAGCGCGTCGAGGTAGGGGACCAGCTCGACGGCGTCGGCGAAGGTGGTGGCGGCGGAGAGCTGCAACCGGTAGGTCGACGACGGAACGGGTGTCATGGCCCGGTGGACTCCGTGCGCTGCAGGACCAGCACCGAGCGGGCCGGAACGGTCTGCACCGCCCCGCCCGCGACGACGGGCGGGTCGGCGGCGACCATCCCCGGTCCGGTGGACAGCGTGATCACCTCACCGGCCGCCGTGTCGACGACGATCGCCCACCGCGATCCGTACTCCGCTCCGGGCAGGGTGACGGCGATGTCCTCGTAGTGGGCGTTGAGGCACAGCAGGAAGGAGTCGTCGGTGACCCGCTCCCCACGGTTGTCGACCTCGGTGATGCCGTCGCCGTTGAGGAAGACCGTGACGCACCGGCCGAAGCCGGAGTCCCAGTCCTGCTCGGTCATCTCCTCGCCCGCGGGGGTGAACCAGGCGATGTCGGACAGCGCCCCGCGGCGGCGGCCGATCGGGCGGCCCGCGAAGAACCGGCGGCGGCGGAACACGGGGTGGCCGTGGCGCAGCGCCACCACCCCTGCGGTGAACCCGAGCAGCCCCGCGTTCTTGCCTGCGAGCGACCAGTCCACCCACGACGTCTCGTTGTCCTGGGCGTAGACGTTGTTGTTGCCGCCCTGGGTGCGCCCGAGCTCGTCGCCGTGCAGCAGCATCGGCACGCCCTGGCTGAGCATCAGGGTGGTGATGAAGTTGCGCTGCTGGCGGGCCCGCAGCTCGAGGATCGTGGAGTCGTCGGTGGGACCCTCCACCCCGCAGTTCCAGGACCGGTTGTGGCTCTCGCCGTCGTTGCCGTCCTCGCCGTTGGCGTCGTTGTGCTTGTCGTTGTACGAGACGAGGTCGGCGAGCGTGAAGCCGTCGTGCGCCGTGACGAAGTTGATCGACGCGAAGGGCCGTCGCCCGTCCTCCTGGTAGAGGTCGGAGCTCCCGGTGAGCCGCGACGCGAACTCGCCGAGCGTGCCCGGCTCGCCGCGCCAGAAGTCGCGCACCGTGTCGCGGTACTTGCCGTTCCACTCCGTCCACAGCGGGGGGAAGTTGCCCACCTGGTAGCCGCCGGGCCCGACGTCCCACGGCTCGGCGATCAGCTTGGCCTGGCTGATCACCGGGTCCTGCTGCACGAGGTCGAAGAACACCGACAGCCGGTCGACGTCGTAGAACTCACGGGCCAGCGTGGACGCGAGGTCGAAGCGGAAGCCGTCGACGTGCATCTCGGTGACCCAGTAGCGCAGCGAGTCCATGATCAGCTGGAGGGTGTGCGGGTTGCGCACGTTGAGCGAGTTACCGGTGCCGGTGTAGTCCATGTAGTAGCGCGGGTCGTCCTCGACGAGGCGGTAGTAGGCGGCGTTGTCGATGCCCCGCATCGACAAGCTGGGGCCCAGCTCGTTGCCCTCGGCGGTGTGGTTGTAGACGACGTCGAGGATCACCTCGATGCCCGCGGCGTGCAGGTCGCGGACCATCGCCTTGAACTCCTGCACCTGGTTGCCCGGGCGGTGCCCGGACATCGCGTACGCGTGGTGGGGTGCGAGGAAGGCGATCGTGTTGTAGCCCCAGTAGTTCGCGAGGCCCCGCTCCTGGAGGTGGTGGTCGTCGAGGAACTCGTGCACCGGCATCAGCTCCACGGCGGTGATGCCGAGGGCCTTGAGGTGCTCGATCATCACCGGGTGCGCGAGGCCCGTGTACGTGCCACGCAGCTCCTCGGGGATGTCCGGGTGCATGATCGTGAGACCCCGGACGTGGGCCTCGTAGATCACGGTCTCGTGGTAGGGGATGCGCGGGGCGCGGTCGGAGCCCCAGTCGAAGAACGGGTTGACCACTACCGACGTCGGCACGAACGGTGCGGAGTCGGACTCGCTGCGCTCGTCCGGGTGGCCGAAGGGGTAGCCGAACACGGCCTCGTCCCACCGCACCGGGCCGTCCACGGCCTTCGAGTACGGGTCGATGAGCAGCTTGTGGGGGTTGCACCGCAGTCCCCGGGCCGGGTCGAAGCGCCCGTGCACGCGGTAGCCGTAGCGCTGACCGGGCTCGACGCCCTGCAGATAGCCGTGCCACACGAAGCCGTCCACCTCGGTGAGCGGCACGCGCGTCTCCTGGCCGCGGGTGCTGAACAGGCAGAGTTCGACGCGCTCCGCCACTTCGGAGAAGATCGCGAAATTCGTCCCGGAGCCGTCGTAGGTGGCGCCCAGGGGATAGGCCTGGCCGGGCCACGGCCGCATGAGTTCCTCCTCTCGATCGGGCGGGGCAGCGTCGACCCGTCGGCGAGAGGCTACCGGGGGTCTCCGACGGTCCGCCCGTTGCCGATAGGGTCCGCAACCGATGCCCACCGTGTTCACGAAGATCATCGACGGCGAGATCCCCGGCCGGTTCGTCTGGTCCGACGACCGCGCCGTCGGGTTCCTGTCGATCAACCCGCTCGGCCCGGGCCACACCCTGGTCGTGCCCCGCGCCGAGGTCGACCACTGGGTGGACGCCGATGCCGGGCTCATGGCGCACCTCACCGCGGTGTCACACGCCATCGGCGCGGCGGTGCTCGAGACGTGGCGGCCACCGCGGGTGGGGCTGCTCGTCGCCGGGTTCGAGGTCCCGCACCTGCACCTGCACGTCTTCCCCGCGTGGACCATGGCCGCCTTCGACTTCGCCAACGCCGCGCGGTCGGTCGACGACGCCGAGCAGGATGCGCACGCGTCCGCCCTGCGGACCGCGTTGCGGGCCGCCGGCCACGATGCGCACGTGCCCGCGGACCCGGACTGAGCCGGTGCACCTGCTCCTCGTCCGGCACGCCCTCCCGGAGCGCATCCACAGCGCGGAGGCCGCGGACCTCGCCGGCGGACCGGCGGACCCGGGCCTGACCGAGCTCGGGGAACGGCAGGCCGCGCGGCTCGCCGAGGCGATCGGCGACGACGTCGCCGGCATCTACACGAGCCCGCTCGCCAGGGCGCGCGCCACCGCCGCTCCGCTCGCGGCCGCGCTGGGTCGCGCCCCCGAGATCGTCGACGACCTGCGCGAGTACGACGCCGACTCCGCGCACTACGTGCCCGTGCACGAGATGGCCCGCCTCGACCCGGCCGCGTGGGACCGGATGGTCGCCGGCCTGCTGCCCACCGAGGTCGACGTGCCCGGGTTCACCGCGCGGGTCGACGCGGCGCTCGAGGGCATCGTCGCCGCCCATCCGGGTCGCGAGACGGCGGTGGTCGTGGCGCACGCCGGGGTGGTCAACGCCTGGCTCGCCCACCTGCTGCGGATCGATCGGCCGCTGGCCTTCCCGCTGGACCACGCGGGCATCACCCGGGTGGTGGCCGCCCGCGACGGGCGCCGGGTGGTGCGCACGGTCAACGAGATCGCCCACGTGGCCGACCTGCTCGCAGAGGAGGGCTCGTCGGGCGGCGACGGGTAGGGCAGGATCACCTGATGCTGATCGGCGTCCCCCGCGAGATCAAGAACCACGAGTACCGGGTGGCGCTCACCCCGGCCGGCGTGCGCGAGCTCACGTCCCGAGGGCACGACGTGCTCCTGGAGCGCGACGCGGGCGCCGGCGCCGGTCTGCCCGACGAGGACTTCGTGGCCGCCGGCGCGCGGATCGCCGCGGACGCGGACGAGGTGTGGGGTGCGGCCGGGCTCCTGCTCAAGGTCAAGGAGCCGGTCGCCGAGGAGTACCACCGGCTGCGAGCCGACCAGGTGCTGTTCACCTACCTGCACCTCGCGGCCTCGAAGGAGTGCACCGACGCGCTGGTCACGGCGGGCGCCACCGCCGTGGCCTACGAGACCGTGCGGCTGCCCGACGGGTCGCTACCGCTGCTGGCCCCGATGAGCGAGGTCGCCGGGCGGATGGCGCCGCAGGTCGGGGCCCACCACCTGCAGCGCACGGTGGGTGGGCGCGGGGTACTGCTCGGCGGCGTCTCGGGCGTGCCCGCGGGGAAGGTCGCGGTGATCGGCGCGGGCGTCTCCGGCATGAACGCGGCCACGATCGCCCTCGGGTTCCAGGCCGAGGTCATCGTGCTGGACACCAACATCAACCGGCTCCGCGAGATCGACTTCACCTACCGCGGACACCTCCAGACGATCATGAGCACGGCCTACGAGGTGGAGCGCGCCTGCCTGTGGGCCGATCTCGTGATCGGCGCGGTGCTGGTGCCCGGCGCGAAGGCGCCGACGCTGGTCGGCAACGAGCTCGTCTCCCGGATGCGGCCCGGCTCCGTGCTCGTCGACATCGCCGTCGACCAGGGCGGATGCTTCGCCGACACCCGCCCGACCACCCACGACGACCCCGTGTTCCGGGTGCACGACTCGGTCTTCTACTGCGTGGCCAACATGCCCGGAGCGGTGCCGAACACCTCCACCCGCGCCCTGACCAACGTCACCCTTCCCCACGTGCTCGCCATCGCCGAGCGCGGGCTCGCCGCGGCGGTCGCCGACGACCCGGCGCTCGCGGAGGGCGTGAACATCGCGGCCGGCCGCGTCGTCCAGCCCGAGGTGGCGGCGGCGCACGGGATGCCCGTGGTCGACATGGCCGACGTCACCGCGGAGCTGCCCGGCCCGCGCTGAGCAGCGTCCTTCCTCGGCGGCCGCCCCGGGCCGTGCACCGCGGCCGACGACCACCCACCTTCCGTACGATGAGTCGGTGACCGTGTTGCGATCAGTCCGTGGCCCGGCCGATCTCCAGCGGCTCGGAGCCGACCAGCTCACCGCCCTCGCCGCCGAGATCCGCCGGGAGCTGGTGGCGTCGGTGTCGCGTACCGGCGGGCACCTCGGGCCGAACCTCGGCGTCGTCGAGCTGACCATCGCGCTGCACCGCGTCTTCGACTCCCCGCACGACACGCTGATCTGGGACACCGGTCACCAGGCCTACGTGCACAAGATGCTGACGGGGCGCCAGGAGGGTTGGGAGCGGCTCAAGACCGCCGGCGGGCTGTCGGGCTACCCGTGCCGCGAGGAGAGCGAGCACGACCACGTCGAGAACAGCCACGCCTCCACCGCCCTGTCCTGGGCCGATGGCGTCGCACGGGCGTACGCGCTCACCGGCCAGCAGCGGCACGTGGTCGCGGTGGTCGGTGACGGCGCCCTCACGGGGGGCATGGCGTGGGAGGCCCTGAACAACATCGCGGCGGACAACACCGTGGCGAACAACACCGCGGCGAACAACACGGCGGCGAACAACACCGCTGCCTGCAGCCCGCGGGCCGACGCGGACGGGCCGGCCGGGCCGGATCGCAACATCGTCATCGTGGTGAACGACAACGGCCGCTCCTACGCCCCGACGATCGGCGGGCTCGCCGACCGGTTGGCGTCGCTGCGGCTGCAGCCCGGCTACGAGCGGGTGCTCGAGGCGGGCAAGCATGCGCTGTCGCGCACCCCCGTGGTCGGCGGTCCGCTCTACGCCGGCCTGCACGCGTTCAAGGCGGGCGTGAAGGACGCGCTGAGCCCGCAGGAGCTGTTCTCCGACCTCGGGCTCAAGTACTTCGGTCCGGTCGACGGCCATGACATCGCGGCCATGGAGTCCGCGCTGCGCCGCGCCCGGCACTTCGGCGGGCCGGTGATCGTGCACGCCGTCACCCGCAAGGGCAACGGATACCCGCCGGCGGAGAACGACGAGGCCGAGCAGATGCACAGCCCGGCGGCGTTCGACCCGGAGACCGGCCTGCCCACCGGGCCGCCGTCCGTGGGCTGGACGAGCGTGTTCGCCGACGAGATGGTGGCCCTCGGGGCCCGCCGGCCCGACGTCGTCGCGATCACCGCGGCCATGCTCGGCCCCACCGGGCTCGCCCCGTTCGCCGCCGCCTACCCCGAGCGCTGCTTCGACGTCGGGATCGCCGAGCAGCACGCGCTCACGTCCGCGGCCGGGCTCGCCCGCGGTGGTCTGCACCCGGTCGTGGCGATCTACTCGACGTTCCTCAACCGGGCGTTCGACCAGCTGCTGATGGACGTCGCGCTGCACCGCCAGGCCGTCACCCTCGTGCTCGACCGGGCCGGGGTCACCGGCAGCGACGGGCCGTCGCACAACGGCATGTGGGACCTGTCGGTCCTCGGGATCGTCCCGGGCATGCGGGTGGCCGCCCCCCGCGACGCCGCCACCCTGCGCGAGGAGCTCGCCGAGGCCGTCGCGGTGGACGACGGGCCCACCGCCGTCCGCTTCCCCAAGGGCGCGGTGATCGAGTCGGTGCCGGCGCTGCGGCGCGTCGGCGGGGTCGACGTGCTCCACGAGCCGGGCCCGGCCGAGGAGCCGTCCGTGCTGCTGGTCTGCGCGGGGGCGTTCGGCGAGCTCGGGGTGGAGGCGGCGCGCCGGCTCGCGCAGCAGGGCGTCGCCGTCACGGTGGTCGACCCTCGGTGGGTGCTGCCCGTCCCCGGGGTGCTCGTCGACCTGGCCCGCGCCCACCGGCTGGTCGTCACGGTCGCCGACAGCGGCCGGCACGGCGGGTTCGGTTCCGCGCTGTCCGACGCCCTGCGTGCCGCCGAGTGCGACGTCCCCCTGCGCGACCTCGCCATAGCCGCAGCGGTTCCTCGACCACGGCAGCCGGGGCGACGTGCTGGCTGCCGCCGGGTTGACCGTCCAGGACGTCGCGCGCCGGGTCACCGAGTGGGCGTCCGCTCTGCCGGGTCCGGCGCTGCCCGAGCAGGCCCCGTCGGCGCCGGGGGAGCAGGCACGCTGATGCGGGTGCTGGTCGTCGAGGACGAGCGGGTCCTGGCCGACGCCGTGGCGCGCGGGCTGCGTCGCGAGGGGATGGCCGTCGACGTGGCGTACGACGGCGACAGCGGTCACGAGAAGTCCACAGTCACCCGCTACGACGTCATCGTGCTCGACCGCGACCTGCCCGGCATGTCCGGCGACCGCCTCTGCGCCGAGATCGTCGCGGCCGGGGCGACGACGCGCGTGCTCATGCTCACGGCCAGCGGCGCGCTCGCCGACAAGATCGACGGCCTGTCGCGCGGGGCCGACGACTACCTCGCCAAGCCCTTCGACTTCCCCGAGCTCGTCGCGCGGTGCCGCGCGCTCGGTCGCCGCGCCACCCCCGCGGTGCCTCCGCTGCTCGTCGCGGGCGACGTCGCGTTGGACCCGGCGAAGCGCACCGTGCGCCGGGCCGAGCGGCCCGTCGAGCTCACCCGCAAGGAGTTCGGGGTGCTCGAGGTGCTGCTCGGGGCCGGTGGCGCCGTGGTGAGCAGTGAGGAGCTGCTGGAGCGGGTCTGGGACGAGAACGCCGACCCGTTCACCACCACGGTCCGGGTCACCGTGATGACCCTGCGCAAGAAGCTCGGCGACCCCGGAGTGATCCAGACGGTCGTGGGGGCCGGCTACCGGGTGCCGGCCGCGGGCTGAGCGGGGTGCTGGCGTGGTCGAGCCCCGTCCACGGGGCCCCGGGGTGGGGCTGCGACCGCGCCTGACCCTGGTCAGCACGGCGCTGGTCGCGCTGGTCAGCGCACTGCTCGCGTGGCTGGGCTGGCTGCTCGTCGGCGGGGTGGCCCGCACGGTTCCGGCGCTGCCGCCGGGCACGCCCGTCCGGGTGGGGGACCGCATCGTGCCGGCGGAGCGGTTGAGCGAGGCCGTGGGCGCCGCCGCTCGGGCCGACGTGCTGCAGGCGGGCCTGATCGCGTTCCCGCTCGTGGTCGTCGCGGCCGCGGTGGTGTCATGGGTGCTGGTGGGGCGGGTGCTCGGTCCCCTGCACGCGGTCACCGCCACGGCCCGGCGGCTGAGCGTCGAGTCGCTGGACACGCGGACCGGCCTCCGGCACGCCCGCGGCGAGGTCGCCGAGCTCGCGGCCGGCTTCGACGCGATGCTGGACCGGTTGCAGGCCGCATTCGACGCGCAGCGCCGCTTCGTGGCCAACGCCAGCCACGAGCTGCGCACACCGCTGTCCGTGCTGCGCACCGAGGTGGACGTGACCTTGGCCGACCCCGCCGTCGATGCCGCCGAGCTGCGACGGATGGCCGGCGTCGTGCGGGACGCCACGCGCCGCGCCGACGACCTGATCGCGGGCCTGCTGCTGCTGGCCCGCACCGAGGGCGCGGAGCTGGCCGACGTCCGCGCCGTCGACCTGGCCGAGCTCGTGGGGCCGGCCATCGCGGCCGTCCGGACCGACGTCGGCCGGCGCGGGCTGCGCGTCCAGGTGCGCGCCGCGCCCGCCCGCTGCCACGGTGATGTGGTGCTCCTCGAGCGGGTGCTGGCCAACCTCGTGGAGAACGCCGTGCGCCACAACGTCGACGGTGGGTGGGTGGAGGTCTGCACCGGCGTCCGGGACGGGTCCGCGGAGCTGCAGGTGGCCTCCAGCGGGCCGGTGATCGCCGGTGACCGGGTGGAGGAGCTGTTCGAGCCGTTCCGGCGGGGTCCGGTGGAGCGCACCGCTGCCGTGCCGGGCTCCGGGCTGGGTCTGTCCATCGTGCGCGCCGTGGTGCGGGCCCACGGCGGGACCGTGCGCGCCGAGCCGGTGCCGGGCGGGGGTCTCGCGGTGTCCGTGCGCCTCCCGACCACCGCGGCGTGATCGGGCCGGGCGTCCCCGGGTCAGGCGCGGGCCGCGACGGCCCGGGCCAGGCCGGCGGCGAGCAGGGCGATCTGCCACTCCCGGGCCCCGCCCGCCCGCAGCGCGGCAGCGACGTCGCCGTCGACCGGTGGTGACCAGCACAGCCGACGCAGCAGGTCGGGCTGCACCAGGTTCTCGACCGGGACCGTCCACTCCTCCGCGACCGCGGCGAGCTCGGCGCGCGCCGCCGTCAGCCGGGCCGCCGCGTCCGGATCCCGCTCGGCCCAGCGCCCCACCGCGGGTGGTCCGTCGGTGGGCGGGGTCGGGGCGGGCAGGTCGGCGACGTCGAGCTCCGTGGCCTCCTGCAGGGCGGCGAACCAGTAGGCGGTCAGGCGCCGCTGCGCGCGGCCCCGGAACACCGGCCGCCCGGCGAGGGCGTGCGGCGAGTCGGGCGCGGCGACGGCGGCGTCCACGATCGCGGCGTCCGGGAGCACCCGGCCGGGTGCGATGTCGCGCTCGGCGGCGAGCCGGTCGCGGGCCCGCCAGAGCGATCGGACCGCCGCCAGCAGGCGCGGTTTGCGGATCTTGTGGATGCCGGAGGTGCGCCGCCACGGCTCGGCGCGCGGCGTCGCCGGCCCGGCCGTGCGGACGGCCTCGAACTCCTCGAGCGCCCATTCCAGCTTGCCCTGCTCGGCCAGCAGCCGCGCCAGGACGTCGCGCAGCTCGATCAGCACCTCGACGTCCAAGGCCGCGTAGACGAGCCATTCCTCGGGAAGCGGGCGGCGCGACCAGTCGGCTGCCCCGTGTCCCTTCTCCAGCGACAGCCCCAGCATCTGCTCGACGAGCGGGCCGAGCCCGACGCGGGGCAGCCCGGCCAGCCGGCCGGCGAGCTCGGTGTCGAAGAGCCGCGACGGGGAGAGCCCCACCTCGGCGAGGCAGGTCAGGTCCTGGTTCGCGGCGTGCAGGACCCACTCCGGACCGGTCAGCGCGGAGGCGAGCTCCGAGAGGTCGCTGCCCAGCGGGATGGGGTCGATGAGCGCGGTGCCGGCGCCCCGGCGGCGCAGCTGCACGAGGTAGGCCCGTTGCGAGTACGTGAAGCCCGACGCCCGTTCGGCGTCGACGGCGATCGGGCCGTGGCCGGCGGCGAACGACTCCGCCGTGCGCCGCAGCTCCACCCGAGCGGACACCACAGGCGGCAGCCCGTCGGCCGGTGCGAGCAACGGGGTGGGGGCCGGCTCCGTGGCCTCGCCGGCGAGCCCAGCCTGCGGAGCGTCCTGGGGAGCGTCTGCGGTCAGCGGATGACCCCGGCCCGCATCGCCAGCGCGACCATCTGGGCGCGATCACCGGTGCCGAGCTTGCGCCCGATGCGGGAGAGATGGCTCTTCACCGTCAGCGCCGAGAGGCTCAGCGCCTCACCGATCTCCTTGTTGGACTGTCCGTCCGCCACCAGCTGCAGCACCTCGACCTCGCGGGCGGACAGCTCGCGCGGTGTGTTGTCCGTGCCCGGCACGCGGGTGCCGGTGGCGAGCAGGGGCGCGACGGTGGGATCGGCGTAGACCCCGCCGTCCAGCACCCGCTTGACACCGTCGGTGACGATCGCCGCCGACGCCGACTTGAGCAGGTAGGCCTGCGCACCGGCCTGGAACGCTGACCGGACGGCGTACGGGTCGTCGGACGACGCGAGCACCACCAGCCGGTTCCAGCCCAGCGAGCGCAGCTCCGTGACCAGGTCCAGCCCGCTGCCGTCAGGGAGGCCGAGGTCGAGGATCGCCAGGTCACAGGGCCCGTTGGCGTGCGCTCGAGCCCGCGCCTCGGCGACCGAGGCGGCCTCGTAGACCGTGCCGGCGCCCATCGACCGCAGCCGCGCCGCGATCGCCTCGCGCAGGAGCGGCTGGTCGTCGACCACCAGCACGGAGAACAGCTCCTCCCGCGGGTGCGGGACCATCCCCGGTGGCAGGACTGCGCCCGTCGCGCCGCGCACTGGTGCGCCCTGGCCCACAACGGCCACGTCATTACCTCCCTGGAGTCGGTCGTCGCCCCCCGACCGGCACCAGATCCCCCGGCCGCGAGGCGTGACCTGACCGCCCGAGGAGGTGTCGTGGAGGAACCATACCCCCCAAGCGGTCTAACGTCGTCTATCCGTTCGAACTTCTGGCGGTGCAAGTTACAGCGTTGTCAGAACCCGTGGAACGTGCCCCGTGACCCGAACGGTCTCACATCAACCGGTGGGCGAGGGGCAGGACGCCGACCGGAGGCAGGCCCGCCGCCGACGCCACGAGCGAGCAGAACGCCTCGGCGTGCGCGTGCAGATCGGCACCGCGCGGGGTCCACGACGCCCGCAGCTCGACGTCGTCGTCCCGCCGTGGTCCGGCGATGTCGCCGAAGCGCATCGACGACGTCTGGGTGACCGTGCCCCCGAGCGCCGCGTACTGCGCGCCGCCCAGCTCGAGCGCCTCGGTGAGCCACGACCAGCCGACGGCCGGCAGCATCTCGTCACCGAGCTGCTCGGGATCGAGCCGGGCCTGGACGAAGCAGACCAGCCGGAACGTGCCCTCCCAGGCGTCCTGCCCCGCCGGGTCGTGCAGGAGGATCAGGCGACCGGACGTGTCGGGCTCGTCGAGGTCCTCGCCGGGCGCCCCGGCGGCGTCGGCCTCGACGCTGAACGCCCACGTGTAGGGGGCCAGGCGAGGCGGGGCGTCGAGTGCGGACACGAGGAGCTCCGGCCGCGGCCGGACGCTGCGTAGGGAAGCGACGGCCTGCCGGAACTGGAGCGGTGGGGCGGTCGCATCGGGCACGAGCGGGGACTCTAGGTCGGTCACCGGGCGCCGACCCCGAGGCGCGCCGCGCACTCGTCGGAGGAGGGCGACCGGGTGCGTCCCACGGGCACACCGCCTGGTCGCCGTGGGACGATGGGGTCCTCATGGTGCCCAACGCCCCTGCCGTCCCCGCCGCTGTCGGTCGCCGGCGCGACCTGCGCGCCGCACCGCTGCTGGTCGCGGCCGGGGGCGGGACGCCGGCGCACGTGCCGGTCTGGTTCATGCGGCAGGCCGGGCGCTCGCTCCCGGAGTACCGGGCCCTGCGGGCCGACACCGGCATGCTGCAGGCCTGCCTGACCCCGGATCTGACCTGCGAGATCACACTGCAGCCGGTGCGCCGCCACGGGGTCGACGCGCGCGATCCTGTTCAGCGACATCGTGGTGCCCCTGCACGCCGCGGGGGTCGGGGTGGACATCGTGCCCGGCACCGGCCCGGTCGTCGCCCACCCGGTGCGCACCGCCGCCGACGTGCGGCAGCTCCCGGCGCTGTCGGCCGAGCAGGTCGCACCGGTCGCCGAGGCGATCGGCCTGCTGCTGCCCGAGCTCGGCGCGACCCCGCTCATCGGCTTCGCGGGAGCGCCGTTCACGCTGGCGTCCTACCTCGTCGAGGGCGGGCCCAGCCGCAACCACGAGCGGACCAAGGCCCTGATGCGCTCGGTCCCCGAGGTCTGGCACGCCCTCATGGAGCGGCTCGCCGACATCACGTCCACCTTCCTGTGGGCGCAGGTCGACGCCGGCGTGGACGCCGTCCAGCTCTTCGACTCGTGGGCCGGCGCCCTGTCCGAGCGGGACTACCGCGAGTACGCGCTGCCGTACTCCGCGCGGGTGCTCCACGGGCTGGCCGCGGCCGGGGTGCCGCGCACGCACTTCGGCGTGGGCACGGGCGAGCTGCTGGGGGCGATGGCGGAGGCGGGAGCGGACGTGGTCGGCGTCGACTGGCGCGTGCCGCTCGACGTTGCCGCCCGCCGCGCCGGCGGCACCCGCCCGGTGCAGGGCAACCTCGATCCGGCCGTGCTGTTCGCCGACGCGGCGTCGATCGAGACCGAGGCGCGCCGCATCGTCGACGAGGGCCGCCGGGCGTCGGGTCACGTGTTCAACCTTGGCCACGGCGTGCTGCCCGACACCGACCCGGACGTGCTGACCCGGCTCGTCGAGCTGGTGCACGGCCTGCGCCCGTGACCGCCCGCTCGTGACCGCCCGCCCGTGACCCCCCGCGTGGCCGTCGTCGGCGGCGGGATCTCCGGTCTCGCCGCTGCGCACCGGCTGCGGACGCTGCTCGGTCCGGCCGCCGACCTCGTCGTTCTCGAGCAGCGCGGCCGCCTCGGCGGCGTGCTCCGCACTGTCGACCTGGCGGGCGTGCCCTACGACGTCGGTGCGGAGGCGTTCCTGGCCCGCCGGCCCGAGGTGCCGGCGCTGCTCGCCGAGATGGGGCGCTCCGCGGACCTGGTCGACCCGACGGCCGCGACGGCGTCGGTGCGCGCCGCCGGCCGCACCCGTCCGCTGCCGGGCGGCACGCTGCTCGGCGTGCCCACGAGCGCCACGCGGTGGGACGGTCTGCTGTCGGCGGCCGGTCTGGCCGCCGTGGCCGCCGAGCCGTCGCGGCCGCTGCGCTGGGATCCGGGGTCCGATGTCGCGCTGGGAGCGCTGTTGCGCGAGCGGTTCGGCGACGAGCCGGTCGACCGGCTCGTCGATCCACTGCTCGGCGGGGTGTACGCCGGTCGCGTCGACGCCCTGGGCCTGCGGGCCACGATGCCCGCACTCGCCGCGGCGCTGGACGGCGGCGCCGAGTCGCTGACCGCGGCGGCCGGCACCGCCACCGTCGACGCCGCCCCTGTCGACGCCGGCTCCGGTGGTCCGGTCTTCGGGGCACTGCGCGGCGGCTACCGCGGTCTGCTCGACTCCCTGGTCACCGCGGCCGCGGCCGAGGTCCGGCTCGGAGTGACCGTCCGGGAGGTCGAGCGCCGGGAGGGTGGCTGGCGGCTGGTGCTCGGACCGGCGTCCGCGCCCGAGCCGCTGGACGTCGACGCCGTCCTCCTGGCGGTACCCGCGCCCGCGCTGGCCCGGCTGCTCGCGCCGGTGGCGCCGACCGCGGCCGCCGCCGCCCGGCAGATCGAGCTGGCCTCCTCGGTCGTCGTCGCGCTCGCCTACCGCGCCGGGGACGCCGCCACCCTGCCGGCGACCTCCGGTGTACTGGTCGCGGCGGGTGAGCCGGTGTCGGTCAAGGGGGTCACCCACTCGACCACGAAGTGGCCGCACCTGGCCCCGGACGGGCTGGTGCGGCTGCGCGCCTCCCTCGGCCGCTTCGGCGAGGCGTCGACGCTGCAGGTGGACGACGCGGAGCTGGTCGCCAGGGTGCGGGGCGACCTCGCGGTGCTCACCGGCATCACGGCCGGCCCGGTGGACGTGCACGTGCAGCGCTGGGGCGGTGGACTGCCGCAGTACGCGGTCGGCCACCTCGAGCGGGTCCGGGCCGTCGAGGACGGCCTTCCCCCGTCCCTCGCCGTGGCGGGGGCGGCGTGGCACGGGGTCGGCGTCCCGGCGTGCGTGGGCACGGCGCGGGCGGCGTCCGAGCGGTTGGTGGCCGCGCTCGGAGTGGCAGCATGGACGCCATGGCCCGCCTCGACTACTCCGCGCTGAACAGCACCCTCCGCTACACGATGTGGTCGGTGTTCAGGGTGGAGCCGGGGCGCCTCGGAGAGGACCGCGGCCCGGTCGCCGCGCAGACCACCGATTTCCTCGACGCCCTCGACGGGAAGGGCGTCACCGTCCGCGGCCTCTACGATCTCGCCGGCATGCGCGCCGACGCCGACTACATGCTGTGGTGGCACGCCGACAACGTCGAGGCGCTGCAGGGCGCCTACGCCGACCTGCGCCGGACCACCGCTGTCGGCCGCGCCAGCGTGCCGGTCTGGAGCCAGGTGGCGCTGCACCGCCCGGCGGAGTTCAACAAGAGCCACGTCCCGGCGTTCATCGCCGGCGAGGAGCCCCGCCGCTACGTGTGCGTCTACCCGTTCGTCCGCTCGCTCGACTGGTACCTGCTGCCCGAGGAGGAACGCCGCCAGATGCTCGCCGATCACGGCCGGGCCGCGCGTGGCTACCCGGACGTGCGGGCCAACACGGTGCCGGCGTTCGCCCTCGGCGACTACGAGTGGATCCTCGCGTTCGAAGCCGACGAGCTCGACCGTATCGTCGACCTCATGCGGCACCTGCGGGCCACCGAGGCCCGCCGGCACGTCCGCGAGGAGGTGCCGTTCTTCACCGGGCCGCGGGTGCAGGCAGGCGACCTCGTCGCGACCCTCCCGTAGGGCACCCTGCCGAGCGCCCCGAGGTGGTCATCCGCCCGGGCAGGCGGCGAACAGGCGCCGTGTCTCGTCCTGCGCCGGTGGCCCCGCGGTGGCGTAGGCACTCGCGTCGGAGAACGCGCAGCCGTACGTCGGGTCGGCCACGGTGGCCGGGTCGGTGACGTCGTCGCCGTCGGGCCGGTCGCCGCCCTCCACCCACGTCACGAGATCGTCCCACGCCGCCCCGGCCTCGACGGCCGAGAACTCGCAGTGCCCGATGGTGCGGATGGCCCGCTGGACGAGCAGGTCCGACTCGCCGGCCGCGGCCACCTCGCCCGCGTAGACCTGCTCCATCGAGAACGGCACGAACAGGTCACCGAGACCGTGCACGGTCAGCACGGGCACCTGCGGTGTCCCGACCACCTGCGCCACCGGGTCGAGGCCGCGCGGCCTCGCGGGCCTGCTCGTCGGCCACCGGAACGCGCTGCACGACCGCGTCGAGGTCGACGGGTTCGTCCGGGCGCGTAGTCGGTGCCGATGTTCCCGGCCACCAGCTCGGGATCGGCGGCGATCCCCTGCACGGGCGTCGGACCGGTGGCCGGGACGCCCAGGCCGAACAGGAAGTCCTTCCAGTAGCCGAACGCCGCGTCGGCCCCGGGCCGCGGGCCCCCGGACTCGAGCACGGTGGCGGCGCGCAGCTGCTGGCCGGCCGGCGTGGGCACGGCCGGCACGTCCGGCGCGCAGCCCCAGCCCGGCGTAGATCCGCGGGAGCACCGCGTCGGCGTAGTCCGGGCCCGGCGGGTACGCGCCGGACCCCGGCGAGGGCCTCGGCGGTCAGCTGGTAGTCCAGGAAGTAGTCGAACTGCTCGTGGTCGCCGAGCGCGCCGCACATGGGCAGCGCGCCGTCGTAGGCGCCCGGGTACTGCTCGAGGGACCGGGCGACGATGTGCCCGCCCATCGAGATGCCCGCGATGTAGGTGCGCGCCGGCGGATCGACGAGCTCGCGGAACTCGCGCGTGAGCTCGCGGCTCGACCTCACGCCGGACGCGACGTCGTAGCCGTTGCGGTCGTAGGACGACGCCGCCCAGGCGTAGCCCTGACCGACGAACCGCTCCCGCAGCCCGAACGAGGGCGGATCGACGACCAGCTCGGCGCCGTTGCCGCGGAACCCGTGGGCCCACACCACGAGCTCGCCGTTCCAGCGCGGCGGCACCTCGATGGCGTAACCGGCGCCCCGGTCCACGCCGGTGAGGATGCGTGTCTGACCACCGTCGACCGCGAGCGGTGCCAGCTCGGGCAGCACGATCGTGTAGCCCGGCAGGGGCTCGTCGCCGGGCGGTGCGGCCGCCACCGCCGACGCGCTGGAGACCGCGAGCGCGAGGACCGCAGCCAGCACCGGCAGCAGGCGGCGTCGCGGCATCGCGGACCTCCGGGCGTCGTCGTCACGAGCGGCACGAACCTGGCCATCTCGGGACCCGGCCGTGACCGGTCCCACTCCTTACCGGTCCGGGCGCGGCGCCGCCAGTTGGCGCCCGGCGCCGGCGGTCAGGCCTGCGGCTCGAGCTTCAGCGAGATCGAGTTGATGCAGTACCGCAGGTCGGTGGGCGTGCCGTAGCCCTCGCCGGAGAAGACGTGCCCGAGGTGGCTGTGGCAGGTGGCGCAGAGCACCTCCACGCGGCTGCATGCCCATGCCGTAGTCCACGCGCTCGATCACCGCCTCGCCGGCGAGCGGGGTGAAGAACGACGGCCAGCCGCAGTGCGACTCGAACTTCGCGTCGCTGCGGAACAGCTCGGCGCCGCACGCACGGCAGGAGTAGACGCCCACGGTCTTCGTGTCGGTGTACTCGCCGGTGAAGGCCCGCTCGGTGCCGGCCTCGCGCAGCACCTGGTACTCGGCGGGGGTGAGCTGCGCGCGCCACTCGGCGTCGGACTTGACGACCTTCGGCGCGGGCTCGGTGACGGGATCCATGCCGTCCAGAGCTAGGTCCGCGCCCCGACAGCGCGCTCAGCGATGCGGCGCATCCGTTCTCGGTTGCTCACGCGCTCACAGCCAGGTGGGAGCACGAACATCAGCGCGTCCCACACCAGGTAGGCCACCACGGCCAGCAGCGCACACGACGAGCACGGCGGCCCAGCGCCGACCGCCCTGCGCCCGGTTGGCCGAGTCGGCGAAGTCGGTGACGCCGTCGAGGTAGCCCTCCACCGTGAACGCGGGCCGCTGGCGCTGCATGCGGTCGAGGTGCGCGGCGAACGCCTGCGCCTCGGGGTCCTCGGGGTCGAGGCCGACCAGCTCGTCGTCGAACCGGGCGGACCGGCCGGCGGGGCTGGCCCGACCGGGCCGGCGGCAACCGGCGCGATGCCCGGCCGCACCGTCCGGTTCGTGGCGTTCGGGCACGGCCGAGGGTAGCCGGTAGCGTGCCGCTGCGTGGCGACCAAGGCGGCGGTGCTGCTCACCGTCCCCGGCCCGCACGGCGACCGCGAGGTCCGCCTGACCAGCGCCGACCGGGTCTACTTCCCCGAGCGCGGGATCACCAAGGGCGAGGTGGTGGAGTACTACCGGGCCGTGGCCGAGCCGCTGCTGGGCGTGCTGCGCGAGCGGCCGACCAACCTCAAGCGCTACCCCGACGGCGTGGACGGCGAGCCGTTCTACGCCAAGCGGCTGCCCAAGGGCGCCCCGGACTACGTCGAGACGGCCACGCGTCACCTTCCCCAGCGGCCGCACCGCGCAGTCGCTGTGCCCCACCGAGCCCGCGGTGATCGTCGTGGGCGGCGAACATGGGCACGTTCGACTTCCACCCGTGGCCGGTCCGCCGGGCCGACCCCGACCACCCCGACGAGCTGCGCATCGACCTCGACCCGCAGCCCGGCACCGACTTCGCCGACGCCGTCGGCGGTGGCCGGCGGTGCTGCACGAGGTGCTCGACGAGGCCGGGCTGGTCGGCTGGCCGAAGACCTCCGGCGGGCGCGGGATCCACGTGTTCGCCCGGATCCGCCCGGAGTGGGACTTCATCGCCGTCCGGCACGCGGTGATCGCGATCGCCCGCCGGGTCGCTCGACCGGCTGCCCGGAGCAGGCGACCGTCGGCTGGTGGAAGGAGGAGCGCGGCGAGCGCGTGTTCCTCGACTTCAACCAGGCCGCCCGCGACCGCACGGTCGCCTCGGCGTGGTCGGTGCGCGGGCGCCCGCGCGCGACCGTGTCCATGCCGGTGACGCTGGGAGACGCTTCCCGACGTCGAGCCCGGGGACTTCGACGTGCGCACGGTGCCCGGCCTGCTCGCCGAGCGCGGCGACCCGCACGCGGAGATGGACGCCGCGGTCGGCGGGATCGAGACCGCGCTGGACTGGTACGCCGCCGACGAGCGCGACCGCGGGCCCGGGCGAGATGCCCTACCCGCCCGACTACCCGAAGATGCCGGGCGAGCCGATGCGGGTGCAGCCGATCCCGTGCACGGCCTACCATCAGCGAAAACCAGTCCGACTAGCGGCGAGCCGGAGCTAGCATACCGCTAGCTGACCCGATAACGTCAACCCCCGTGCCGGAACGTCTCGCAGATCTTGCCGCAAGCTTCCGCCGGCATCTGCGCGCCGAGGGCAAGGCCGAGCGGACCTGCATGATCTACGGCATGTCGGTCCGATTCTTCTCCGACTGGCTCACCGCCTCAGGCCGGCCCCCGACGCTCGACGAACTCACCCGCGCCGCGATCCGCGAGTGGCTGGCCACCTCGTCGACGCCGGCAAGAGCCCGGCACCGTGAGCACGCGGTGGCAGGGGACTGCACCGGTTCTGCACCTGGCTGGTCGGCGAAGGCGAGCTGGACGCGCACCCGATGGTCGGCATCGAGGTGCCCACCGTCCCCGACAAGCCGGTGCCGTTACTCACCGACGACGACCTCGCCGCGCTGCATCAAGGCGTGCGCCGGCAACCCGAGGTACCGACCGCCGCGACGAGGCAGTGATCCGGTTCCTCCTCGACACCGGGGTACGCGTGTCCGAACTGACGGGCTCACCGCTCGACCGACGTCGATCTCGACCACGAGCATGGCCATCGTCACCGGCAAGGGACGCCAATCCCGCCAGTGTACTTCTCCGCCCGCACCGCCCGTGCGCTGGACCGGTGGCTCCGCGAGCGACGCCGGCACCGGTGGGCGCACCTCGACGCGTTCTTCCTCGGCGAGCGCGGCCGGCTCACCCCGGACGGGGTGCGGGACATCGTCAAGATCCGCGGCGGGCCGGCCGGCGTCGAGGGTGTGCACCCGCACCGGTTCCGGCACTCGTTCGCGCACGACTTCCTGTTGAGCGGCGGCGGCGAGCGTGACCTCAAACGGTTGGCCGGATGGACGTCCGACGCCATGCTGGAGCGCTACGGCAGCGCCGCTGCTGACCTCCGGGCCCGCGAGGCGGCCAAACGACTCCGGCGGGGGCGACCGGGTCTAGCAGCTCAAACCTGGGAACGCGGCCTTCACCACCAGCCCGCCCAGCAGCCGCTGGCGGAGAACCACAGTGGTGTGCCCCGTGTTCTTCGGAGTTGGGTTGCTGGAATCTTGGCCACCTGAACCCTCCAGGAGGGCTGTGTGGGCAGGCGTGGTTATCCACCGGAGTTCCGGCGCAAGGTGCTCGATCTCGTTGCGGCGGGTAGGTCGGTCGTCGACGTCGCACGTGATCTGGGTATCAGTGCGCAGTCGATCTACACGTGGCGTCGTCAGGACCGGATCGACAAGGGCCTCGAACCGGGGCTGAACAGCGCGGAGAAGGCCGAGCTGTCCGCGGCCAAGCGCCGGATCACCGAGCTGGAGACCGAGGTGGCGATCCACCGCCGGGCCAGTGAGCTGCTGGGGAAGGTGGTGCCCCCAAAAGGCGGTTCGAGGCCATCGCGGTGATGGCCGGCGAAGACCTGCCGGTGCAGATGGCCACCCGCGTGCTCGGGGTGTCGGAGTCGGGCTACTACGAGGCCCTGCGCCGGGCGCCGTCGGTGCGGGTGATCCGTCACGCTTGGCTGACCGACCAGATCCGCGACGTGCACGCCGTGTCGCGAGGCACCTATGGCGCCCGTCGGGTGCACGCGGAGCTCACCCTCGGCCGCGGTCTGGCGGTGTCTCACGGCACCATTGAGCTGCTCATGCAACAGGCGGGCATTCAGGGCGTGACTGGTCGGCCGCGGTGGCGCCGACCCCGTCCGGACCTCATCGCCAAGGATCTGGTTGAGCGGGATTTCACTCGCTCGGGGCCGAACCAGCTGTGGGTCACCGACATCACCGAACACCACACGAGGGAGGGGAAGGTGTACTGCGCGGTCGTGCTCGACGTCTACGCCCGCCGCGTCGTCGGCTGGTCTATCGACGCCTCGCCGACCGCGGCGCTGGTCACCCACGCTTTGGGCATGGCCATCGACTCCCGCCGGCCACCATCGGGCTCGATCATTCACTCCGACCAGGGCGTCCAGTTCGGGTCGTGGGCGTTCACCGACCGCGCCAAGGCGTCCGGGCTGCTGCCCTCCATGGGCAGCGTCGGGGACTGCTTTGACAACTCGATGATCGAGGCCTTCTGGTCGCGGATGCAGGTCGAGCTGCTCGACCGCCAGCGCTGGCGGACCCGGATCGAGCTGGCCAACGCGATCTTCGAGTACCTCGAGATCTGGCACAACCGACGACGCCGGCACAGCGCCCTGGGCTGGCTGACCCCGCTAGAGTTCGAAAACCAATCCAAGATCGTCGTGGCATAAGAATCCAGCTACTCGACTCCACGGAACCCGGGGCATCCCACAGCCTCCACTGAACCCGGGGCGGTTCACAAGATCTAAGACGTGACCACACCCAGCCCCCTCTGACATGATTCGCCCCTCCGCCCCGGATCTGCCCCCCTCCGTCAGGAGCGAGCATGACTGCACGACCGAGCAAGCGCCACATGCTCGCAGCGGTGTTCGTCGTGAGCGCGGTCGCGCTCTCCACGACCGTCGCCGCGACCACCGCCTCGGCGGGTCCGACCGACGATGCGGACCAGACGAGCGCGATCCTCGTGCAGCCGATCCAGGACGCGCTCGTCGTGCCCGGCGACGACGGCAAGGACCACGTCGAGTACGAGCTACTCGTCGTCAGCGCGTTCGGTGCGCCGGTGACGCTCTCCAGCGTGACCGTGCTCACCCCGGCGGGAAAGAAGCTCGGAGTGATCGACGGTGCCGTGCTGGCCGCCGCGACCCAGACCCTCTACGACCACACGCCGTCGCCGGTCGTGCCCGCGTCGGGCGCCGTGGCGGTCGAGGTCGACCTGATCCTGCCGCCGGGCACCGCACCGAAGCGGGTCACCCACGAGATCGCGTACACGATCGCCCCGGACGCACCGGGCGCGGTGATCATCGACGATCACCGTGGTGCACGGCCCTGAAGTCACGATCGACCGCACGGCCGCCAGGGTCATCCAGTCACCCGTCGAGGGCGACGGCTGGCTCGCCAGCACGGCGTGCTGCACGCCGAACGTCCACCGCGATTTGCGCCTCGCCATCGACGGCAACCGCATCGCGACGGCCGAGACCTTCGCCGTCGACTACGCCAGGGTCAAGAACAACAAGCTGTACGACGGCGACGGCACCCAGAACGAGCAGTTCTACGGCTTCGGCGCCGACGTCGTGGCGGTCGCCGACGGCACCGTCGTCGCGGTGCAGGACGGCAAGCCGGAGACCACGCCGTTCGTCCCCATGACCCCGAAGTCCAAGGCCGACTTCGGCGGCAACCAGGTGATCCTGCAGCTCGCCCCGAATGTCTACGCGGCCTACCTGCACCTCCAGCCCGGCACCCTCACGGTGAAGGTCGGCGACACGGTGAAGACCGGGGCGCCGCTAGCCAAGCTCGGGAACACCGGGCCGTCCCAAGGCCCGCACCTGCACTTCAGTCTCCTCAGCAAGCCCGACCCGTTCGCAGGACGGAGCCTGCCGTTCGTCCACGATCGTTTCACCCTGGTCGGCAACGTCGACTTCGACACGTCGTCGGCCGACCACCTGGTGATCACCCCTGACTCGCGAGAGGTGCGCAAGGTGTACCCGCTGTACGGCAGCGTCATGAACTTCGCCGAGGCTGCCTCGTGACCGATACCGCGGCGACAGTACTTCGAGATCAAGACGTCCGCGACGTCGACCGGGACGATGTAGATCAGTAAGCACTTCTTCCACCAGGAGGGACGACCGCTCACCCTCGGGTGTCATCAGCACGACACGTATGGCGTGGATGAAGCCGTACATGCTCGCGATGGTCGGCACCCACCCGTCGAGGGACGGGTGAGTCCGTCAATCAGCGGATGCAGCCGTCCCTCGGTGCATCGGCTGGTCGATGGATGGTTCGGCCTGGTCAGCGACGAGATGCCCGACACCAATGGCCGTAAGCAGGACTTAAAATCCTTCCAGTGTGGGTTCGAGTCGCACAGGGGCACCCAGTCTGACCAGGGTAAAGCCGGGATGTGCAGAGATCAACTCAAGCGATCTCCGTCCACGACACCGAGCTGTCGCCGCCCTGGCCAGGCCGTCAGGTTGTCCGATGAAACCGTCATGCGAAGGGCAGTTCCTACTGTTCATGTCTTGCGAGCGCCGGGGTTGCGGCTGGCTTGCCATCGTTATCGGGTCGTGGGGGGCGCTGATGAAGATGCCTTTGATGGCAAGGTGTAGATCTGATCGAGGACCCTGACCAGCAAGGTGTTCACCGTTTGCCGGCCATCGAGCCCGACGGTCAAGTTGCTCCACACAACGAGCGAGACCGAAACCACTGGGTCCGCGAAGACCGCCACCGGTTCAGCGAGCAGAAGCGAGTAACATACGCCGACTTCTTGATCGCAACAGCCTCTCTTGAGCAATACGTTCAGGAGGCGTTCCTTCACCTAAAGGTCCACAGAAATGGCGATCCCGCGTTCGACGGAGGTGGTTGGCTACACACCTCACGAGCAGTCCACGACTTTAATGACAAGTATAACAAGGCCCTCGCGCTAGACAGCCATGTCGGTTTGGTCGCTCCGCACGATGTCAGACTCAAAATCAGAGGCGCTCAGGCTTAAGACGCACGAGGCAATGGTTTTCCTGGCAGCTCTCGCTAGCCTCCCTCGTGAAGAGCATGAGCGCAAAATCGATGAGACGTCGGAGAAGGCGGTGGAGAACGTTCAAGTGGCGTCCTTCGAGGTTACGAAGCTGATGCGGATAGACATCAACACAGAGTGGTGGCAGTCCGACCACCAGGAGTCGGATGCGTCGGCATAATCATTTCGAGCAGGAAAGGTCGTCGCTGCCTGACCCCTGAAACGTCGGCCAGCCGGCTGGTTTGCGGAGGACCGCCGGCCGGGCGAGATGACCGACCAAGACGCGGCCGATGTGCGGCGGATGCTCGACGTGAACTGCTGTCGGACCGTGCCCAAGGTGTGGTGGCCGGGCAGCGACCCAGACGCAGGCTCCGGCGCCACCCGGATGCGCTCATGGACGAGGCTTGCCATTTGGGAGCGCTAACGCGACGCTGCCGGACAGCGAGTCAGCGGTCTGTACGGGCTGGTGCGGTGACCGTGGAGACGGCGTTGTCGAGACGGGGGAGACCGGAGTATGGCAGACGACGCGAACGCTAAGGCGGGTATCCTCGTCGGTCTCATGTGGGGCCTCCCATCTACACTTGCATTTACTTTTATCCTTCACTTTCCTTGGACATGTCCCCCCAAGCTTAGTAGCGGCCTGCCTCCGAATTGCACCAACATCCTCGGGGGCACCCGGGTTCCGGTGGACGAGGCTATGGCCTGGGCTAGCGTTTTGGGGGCGATTTTCTTTGCTGGCGCGTGGGCTTACTACGCGTACAAAGAAACCTAGCCCTTGACTTTGACAGCGCGCGCCGCTGCGACGTCCGGGTGGCCCGGCTCGTTGCGGGTCGACCCGTCCGCGGGGTAGGTGTCAGGCTCGCACCATGGCCTCCATCGATGCTCTCGCCGACGACCTCGGCCTGCACCCCGGCGACGTCGCAGTCATCGCCGCGCAGCACGGTGTGCGGCCCGGTGACCTGACCGACCAGGACGCGGCCGATGTGCGCCACGTGCTCGACGTGCACTGCTGCCGGACGGTGCCGGAGGTGTGGTGGCCGGGCTCGGACCCGGACGCGGGTAAGGGCGCGACGCGGATGCGGTGAAATCTATTTGGCCCGCTCGCGCGCAGCATCGAGCGCGGCTGTCAGCTCGCCCAGAAGCCGAGCCTGCACTTCGGCAGGTGTGCTCCCGAGGGCTGTCCGCGCTCCGGCGAGGCGGTTCGTCAACGCGGCGACCTCTCGCTTGACGGTCTCATAAGGCCATTCTGTCCAAGCAGTGTTCAGGGCGAGGTTGATATCCTCATTCTTGCCGGCTGCCGACGCCGCGACTGCTACTTGGAACGCGGCACTGGCGACGGCCGGGGTGAGCGGTGCCGGGTCGTGGCCAGGGAAGTGCACTAGCAGAGTCTTGTTCTCATCAACCGTGAAACGCTGCTTGGCGAGCCATCCGCTGAAGTCGTAGCTCCTCACAGGGGAACTCCCTTCCGGGGCCGTGATGAAACCCGAAGCCGATGATCGCAAGTAGCGCACCAGACTCGTCCGAGCGCAAGCCGTTGTCGACGGTCGTCAGCCGTACCTTCCCGCTCTCGGCGGATGCCGCCGGGGGTCATCCCGTAGCAGCCGTGGTGCTGGCGTCGCCCACGACCACGGGAGTCCGCGGCCGTTCAACCATCGGGCCGCACCCTGTAGCCCGTCCACCTCGGCCGCGGTCAGCAGGTCCTCGGCGTGGTCGCGGATAGCCCGCCACGTGTCCGGCGGGAGCGCGATCAGGTCATCGCAGCCGAGGTCCTCATTCGCGATCTCCGCATCGGTCTGCTCGGGGCCGACGCCGTACCGGTCTGCCGGACGCCCTGTGACCAGGTGAGCTGTCGGCGGCCGTGGGAGGCGCGTTCGTACTCCCACCACGCCTCCAGGTCCTCGGCCAGGCCGGTTGCGAGGCCGTCGCGGAGCACGACGAACGGGGACCGGTTGCCCCGGCGCCCATCCTTGATCGCCCCGCCGGTCACCTCGTGCGCGATCTTCGTCAGGTACGTACCCAAGCGCCCCGGAGCCGTCCATCGCCACCGCGCGGGCGTCCAGGCCGCCACGGTGCGCCACCCGAGGTGTAGCCGCGCCGGGCAACGGCGCGTTCGAATCGCAGGTGCCAGCGCCCGGCCAACTCGCCGATCATGTCGTCCGAGAGCGGACCGTCGAACATCACCAGCACGTGGAGATGTGGATGCCATGTCCGTGTTCCTCGCCGTAGGTGACCTCCACGGCGACGCACCAGCCTTCCACCCCGAACGTGTCCCGCTCGGCCATGTACCGCTACCGGACACGACCCGCCCCAGGCGTACCGCAGGGCATCCCAGGACGCGGCCAGCGGATGCCCACGGTGGTGCCTGACCGTGAATGTGATCAGCGCGGCCGATCCTCCGGCGGCGTCCATCCCGGCGATCACCTGCCGGATCTCCTCCGATCGTCGGGCGCCGATCTTCACCGCGCACGTGGGGCACGCCCACGGGCTGCCGCACGACACCAGCCCGGCCAGCCCGGCGCGTCGCTGGCCGGCATCACCGGACACCCGCAGCACCGGGCCACCCGTGGTCCGCGCCACCCGACCGCACGCCCGTACTCGCTCCAGGGAGGACAGTTCCCACAACCGGCGCCGCATGGCCCACCTCTCGTTCCGCCGCTCCCGGGCGGCGTCCTCACCTGCGGGGGAAGGGCTAACCGCGTGGCTACCGAGGGCGCCGCCTCCGGCGGCGCCGGCCCGCGCCACGCCTCCGGCGCGCGCGGTCCGCGGCGCGGCGCTGTCGTGGTGCTCATGCGGCCACCTGCCTCGGGGTGGTGCCTCCGGCGGCCGCTGCACGCGGGGTGGCCTTGGATCTGGCAGGGGTCGCACCCCCACCGTCACCTCGGCCCCGGAGGGCAGCACGGCCACCGCACCGACCGCCAGGCGGGACCGAGTACCTGGCGCCCGGCACAGCGTCGATGCAGGCGCGAGCGCGCCGAGGTGACGGCAGGGGCACTCGGGAGGCGTTCATGTGGCTGACGCCACGGCCGCGGCGAACTCGCTGTAGCCGCCCGCGTAGGGCCCCTGCACGCGGGTGAGGGGTCGGCCGGGCCAGGAGCACAGGGCGATCCCGGGGCGGGCGGAGGTGTGCTCTGCGGCCATCAGGTCGCCGTCGGAGTGCAGCAGCTTCACCGAGTCGGTGGAGTCGACGCGGAACGACAGCCGGCCGCCGCACTGGGCCCGCTCCGCAGCACCGACGATGGACGCCTCCGCGCGTTGGGCGCGAGCACCACCCGGTATCCGATCTTGTGGGATTCGGCGAGCAGGCGGGCGACCATCAGGCGGACCCGTTTGGCCGGGTCGTACTTCGGGGTCTTCATCGCGTCAAGCGCACGCAACAGGGCTGGGTACTCGTCGAGGACCACCGCCATGACCGGGTGCTCCGCGGTGGTCGGCAGGATGTCCCTGTCCGCGGGCATCGCCTGTAGCCGGTCGTCCATCTCGTTGACCAACGCCTCGAAGACGTGCTTGATCCGCTCAACATCGGACAGGCCGAGCGCCTGCCAGTCGCCGTGGTGGGTGCCGCAGAAGGGGCGCAGCGTGATCCCCGACGGGTCGACACCGCCGATCACGACGTTGGGGTCGCGGAGTAGTTGGATCATCAGCGCGTACAGCCATGTCGACTTCCCCGACCGGGTCTGGCCCTGCACGATCAGGTGCGGCAGCTCGACCGCGCTGGGCACCGTGACGTCGGAGCCGTCCTCGGCCCGCCCGATCATCAGCCCGGCACCGTCGGGGAGGCCGAGCACACCGGCCAGCGGGTCCTCGGTGACCACGGTGAGGACAGCCCAGTCACCGAGGCCGCGGGACTCCACACGCATGCGTGCGGCCGCCGAGGTGTGGGCCGAGCTGGCGGGCGTAGCGGACGAAGTCGGCGGGCAGCTGCCCGGGCAGGCACCGCACCACCAGCTGCACGGGCGGGCCGAGGTTGACCGTGGTGACCTCGGGGGTGCGGATCGCGGTGCCGGCGACGGGGCCATCGACCTGGTAGCCCAGACCCGAGGCCGGCGGACGCCTCCCGGAACGTCCACTTGAGGGATTCGCGCATCTCGTGGTCGGCCCACCGCTGATCACGGCGGGACCGGTATTCGGTCAGAATGGACACGTTGTCCCTCCAGGACGACGGCAGCCCCGCCCGTGGTTGGTTCGGGCGGGGCTGCACTGGTTGGTTGTCGTGGTCAGGCGGCGTTGGCCGGCTGCGGCTTACCGGCGGGGGCGTCGATGCCCGAGGCGGAGAAGCTGAGCGACACCCGGCCGGTGCCCTGCTGCACGTACGGGAGCGCGACCAGGTCGCGGAACCGCACCTCCTGCGCCAGCGTGGTCTCCGGCGGGGCGTGGCTGCCGATCTTCACGGCAGCCACCTCGGCGCGGTCCGATTCGTCGTCGATCACCAGGACGTCGACCACCCACTGCGGGAGACCGTTGTCGTCCTTGGCCTGGTCGCCGGACCGGCGACGCTGGCCGTCGGTGAGTTCGACGTACTCGGCGCGCTCGGCGACCTTGCCGGTGCCCATGAATCGGACGCGGGTGGAGTCGATCGGGATCCTGCGCATGACATCTCCTTGTGTGTGGGTGTGGTTAACGACCGCGCCGCAGCTGCGGGGCGGACAGGTGGGGGCCGCTCAGCGGCGGCGGGACAGGACCAGCAGGGCCGCGAGGGGCAGCACGACGAGCACCAGCACGGCCAGCGCGGGCGCGCGAGATCGCCGTTCATGACACGGCCTGGGGGGTGCGTGGTGTGGCGCCGTGGTCGTCAGGCGCGCGCGTCGATAGCGTGCTCACGGGTCAGCCTCCTGGGGCTGATCAAGGGCCCGGAGCACCGGTGTTTACGGCACCGGCCGGGCCCGCCTACCCGGTCTCGGTTGGCCCGATAACCGGGGGCACGCCGCTCGTGGATGAACTGCAGATCAACTAGTAAGCAAGCCGTTCACGGGCCTAGCACCCCGAAGATGCCGGGCGAACCGATGCGGGTGCAGCCGAGCCGCGCCCGCCCCACCCCCGCCGAGGACGACTCGGCGTAGCGGGCCGAGCCGCGCGCGCCGGGCCGCCACCGCCCTCGATTGGCGGTCTCAGTGCTGTGATCACCGGCTCGGGACACCGAGCCGTACGTGGTGCGGCTGCAGGTCCCCATTCGGCGATCACGAGGAGCCGGTGTCACGGTGATCACCGGCTCGGGACGCCGAGCCGTACGTGCGACGGCTGCGCGTCCCGGAACGCCGATCAGGGACGTCCTCCGCGAGGCCCACGGCGGGCCGGCTCGACGGCCGGGCCCGTTCGGCGGATGCTCGCCCGGTACGTCCGAACCGGATGCGAGGGGCAATGGCGGACCACCAGATCATCAACCCGGCGACCGAGACGGGCGTCGCGACCGTCTCCCCGACCAGCGCGGAGGAGACGGCGGAGGCCGTGGAGCGAGGTCGTCGCGCCTTCGCCGGCTGGCGGACGGTCGCGCCCGGCGACCGGGGCAGGGTGCTGCGGAGGTTCGCCGACGTGGTCGACGCCGACCGGGAGCACCTGGCCCGACTGGAGGTCGAGAACTCCGGGCACACGATCGGCAACGCCCGGTGGGAGGCCGGCAACGTGCGCGACGTCGTCGCCTACTACGCCGGCGCGCCGGAGCGGCTGATCGGCCAGCAGATCCCGGTCGACGCGGGGGTGAACGTCACCTTCCACGAACCCCTCGGTGTCGTCGGGGCGATCGTGCCGTGGAACTTCCCGATGCCCATCGCGGCGTGGGCGTTCGCTCCGGCACTGGCCGCTGGCAACGCCGTCGTCCTCAAACCCGCCGAGCTGACCCCGCTGACCGCGCTCCGCCTCGCCGAGCTGGCCCTGGACGCGGGTATCCCCGAGGGGGTGTTCCAGGTGCTGCCCGGCAAGGGCAGCGTCGTCGGCCAGTGCCTCGTCGACCACCCGGCCGTGGCGAAGATCGTCTTCACCGGGTCGACGGAGGTGGGCCGGCAGGTCATGGCCGGCTGCGCGCGCAGCGTCAAGCCGGTGACCCTCGAGCTCGGCGGCAAGAGCGCGAACGTCGTCTTCGCCGACTGCGATCTGGACGCGGCCGCCGCCACCGCGCCGTACGCCGTCTTCGACAACGCCGGCCAGGACTGCTGTGCGCGCTCCCGGATCCTCGTCGAGCGCACGGTCTTCGACCGGTTCCTGGCGCTGCTCGAGCCGGCGGTGCGGGGCGTCGTCGTCGCCGACCCGTCCGACGAGGCGTCCGAGATGGGACCGCTCATCAGTGCCGAGCACCGGGAGCGGGTGGCCGGCTACGTCGAGTCCGACACGCAGGTGGCGTTCCGGGGGTCGGCTCCGGAGGGTCCCGGCTTCTGGTACCCGCCGACCGTGCTGATCCCCGACGACCCCCGCGACCGGGTGCTGCACGAGGAGATCTTCGGCCCCGTGGTCGCGGTCGTCCCGTTCGACGACGAGGCCGACGCGGTGCGGATCGCCAACGACAGCGACTTCGGCCTGTCCGGATCGATCTGGACGCGCGACGTCGGGCGGGCCCTGCGGGTCAGCCGCGGCATCGACGCCGGCAACCTGTCGGTCAACTCCCACTCCTCCGTGCGGTACTGGACGCCGTTCGGGGGGTTCAAGTCCTCGGGCCTGGGCCGCGAGCTCGGCCCCGATGCCCCGCTCGCGTTCACCGAGACCAAGAACGTCTTCATCGCGACGGGGTGAGCCGCGCACCCACGGCCGTCGTCCCACCAGCCGGGACGTGACCGGCCACCCGCCCCGTGATCGTGTAGTTCCTCTTCTGACGGCGCGGACCTTCTGACGGGGCGGACCGCGCCGCCGACACCGGCAAGGGGGACCTCCTGGACATCTGGCCCGGCGTGCCGTACCCGCTCGGCGCGAGCTACGACGGCGGTGGCACCAACTTCGCGATCTTCTCCGAGGTGGCCGACCGCGTCGAGCTCTGCCTCTTCGACGACGACGGGGTAGAGACGCGGGTGGACCTCCCCGAGCGCGAGGCCCTCGTCTGGCACGGCTACCTGCCCCGGATCGGGCCGGGCCAGCGCTACGGCTACCGGGTGCACGGGCCCTACGAGCCGGGCGCGGGGCTGCGCTGCAACCCGTCGAAGCTGCTGCTCGACCCCTACGCCAAGGCGGTCGACGGCCAGATCGCGTGGGATCCGGCCGTGTTCTCCTACCGCTTCGACGACCAGGAGGCCGTCAACGGCGACGACTCGGCGCCGTTCATGCCGCGCTCGGTGGTGATCAACCCGTTCTTCGACTGGGCCAACGACCGCCCGCTGCGCATCCCGTACCACCAGACCGTCATCTACGAGGCCCACGTCAAGGGCATGACGATGACGCACCCGGACATCCCGCCGGACATCCGCGGCACCTACATGGGGCTGGTGCACCCGGTGATGATCCGGCACTTCCAGCGCCTCGGGGTGACCGCGGTGGAGCTCATGCCCGTGCACCAGTTCGTGCACGACCACGCGCTGGCCGAGCGCGGGCTCACCAACTACTGGGGCTACAACACGATCGGCTTCTTCGCCCCGCACAACGGCTACGCCTCGTTCGGCACCCGCGGCCAGCAGGTGCAGGAGTTCCGGACGATGGTCAAGCAGTTCCACCGGGCGGGTATCGAGGTCATCCTCGACGTCGTCTACAACCACACCGCCGAGGGCAACCACATGGGCCCGACGCTGTCGTTCCGCGGCGTCGACAACGCGGCCTACTACCGGCTCGTCCCGGGCGATCCCGAGCACTACTACGACACCACCGGTACCGGCAACAGCTTCAACGTCCGGCATCACGAGTCGCTGCGGCTGATCATGGACTCGCTGCGGTACTGGGTGACCGAGATGCACGTCGACGGTTTCCGCTTCGACCTCGCCTCCGCGCTGGCCCGCGAGTTCCACTCGGTCGACCGGCTCGCGGCGTTCTTCGACCTGGTGAACCAGGACCCGACGGTCGCGAGGGTCAAGCTGATCGCCGAGCCGTGGGACGTCGGGGAGGGCGGCTACCAGGTCGGTGGGTTCCCGCCGCTGTGGACGGAGTGGAACGGCAAGTACCGCGACACCGTGCGGGACTTCTGGCGTGGCGAGCCGGCCGGCCTCGGCGAGTTCGCCTCGCGCTTCACGGGCTCGTCGGACCTCTACGAGAAGGACAACCGCCGGCCCATCGCGTCGATCAACTTCGTGACGGCGCACGACGGCTTCACCCTCGACGACCTCGTCTCGTACAACGACAAGCACAACGAGGCCAACGGGGAGGACAACCGGGACGGCGAGAGCCACAACCGCTCGTGGAACCACGGCGCCGAGGGGCCGAGCGACGACGGCGACGTCCACGGCCTGCGCGAGCGGCAGAAGCGCAACTTCATCGCCACCCTCCTGCTCTCCCAGGGCGTGCCGATGCTCTCGCACGGCGACGAGATGGGGCGCACCCAGGCGGGCAACAACAACGTCTACTGCCAGGACAACGAGCTGAGCTGGGTGGACTGGAAGGCGGCCCGGGAGAGCTCGGTGCTGCACGACTTCACCGCCGAGGTCGCGGGGCTGCGTGCCGCCCACCCGGTGTTCCGGCGCCGCCGCTACTTCCAGGGCCGGCCCATCCGCGGCTCCAGCATCGAGGACATCGCCTGGCTGCGCCCGGACGGGCAGCCGATGACCGACGACGACTGGCACGCGGGGTACGCCCGGTCGCTGGGGGTCTTCCTCAACGGCGAGGGCATCCCCGAGCGTGATCCGCTCGGTGAGCGGATCGTCGACGACTCGTTCCTGCTGCTGTTCAACGCCCACCACCAGCCGGTGCCGTTCACCCTGCCCGGCGAGGCCTACGGGCGGGCGTGGGAGGTGGCGGTGGACACCGCGGACCCCTTGCGGGCCCGGGCCGTGCGCCGCCAGCGCGACGCCGTGGCGGGTGGTCGGCTCCGGATCGTCGCGCGCTCGCTGCTGGTGCTGCGCAGGCGCTACTGACCGCCGCCCTTGCCCAGGTCCGGTGCCGCCCGGACCACCAGGCTCCCGTCCGCGACGTCCACCGACGCCCGCAGGCCCGGCGCGAGGTCGCCGCCGATGATCATGCGCGAGAGCCTGCGGTCGAGCTCCCTGGCGATGGTGCGCCGCAGCGGCCGGGCGCCGAGCTCGGGCTGGTGGCCGCGCTCGGCGAGCCAGTCCACCGCGGCGTCGGCCACGTGCAGCCCGATGCCCTGCGCCGCGAGCCGCTCGCCGGTCTGCGCGAGCATCAGGCCGGTGATGCGGCGGAGCTCGGCGCG
Organism: uncultured Actinomycetota bacterium; assembly: GCA_963711715.1. Lineage (GTDB taxonomy): Bacteria > Actinomycetota > Actinomycetes > Mycobacteriales > Pseudonocardiaceae > Pseudonocardia. Next base: position 1,111,616 of record CAVQFJ010000009.1, on the reverse strand, counting down.
GTCGAGCGCGTGGAACAGCACGACGTCGTCGATGCGGTTGAGGAACTCCGGCCGGAAGTGCGCCCGCACCGTGACCATCAGCGGGTCACGGATCTCCGCGACGGGCCGCCCGGTCGCGGCCGCGGCCAGCAGTCGCTCCGCCCCCAGGTTGCTGGTCATGATCACGACCGTGTGCGTGAAGTCGACCGTCCGCCCGTGGGCGTCGGTGAGCCGACCCGCATCGAGCACCTGCAGCAACGTGCCGGTCACGTCCTGATGGGCCTTCTCGATCTCGTCGAGCAGCAGCACCGAGTACGGGGTGCGCCGGACGGCCTCGGTGAGCTGCCCCGCGTCGTCGTACCCGACGTGCCCGGGCGGCGCCCCGACCAGCCGCAGCGCGCTGCTGCGGTCGGCGTACTCGCTCATGTCGAAGCGCAGCAGCGCGTCGGGCGTCCCGAAGAGGGCCTCGGCGAGGGCGCGGGCCAGCTCGGTCTTGCCGACGCCCGTCGGCCCGAGGAACAGGAACGATCCGACGGGCCGATCGGGGTGCGCCAGCCCGGCGCGACCCGCGCGCACGGCCTCGGCGACGGCCTCCACCGCCTCGTCCTGCCCGACGACGCGGCGGTGCAGCAGCTCCTCGAGGTCGAGCAGGCGGTGCCGCTCGGTGGCGGTGAGCCGCGCGACGGGGATGCCGGTGCTGCGGGCCACGACGGCGGCGATGTCGTCGGCAGTGATCTCGAGCGGGCCGGCGGGGGAGGCCGGTTCGGCGCCGGCGGACTCGAGCTCCCGGGTGAGCAGCAGGGCGCGCTCGTAGTCCTCGGCGTCGACCGCGACGTCGCGGGCGCGTCGCAGCTGGTCCAGCCGCTCGTCCACGGGCGTGTCCGCGCCGGGGCGCACCGCCAGCATGCGGGCCCGCGCGCTCGCGCGGTCGACCAGCCCGATGGCCTTGTCGGGCAGGAACCGGTCGGTGAGGTAGCGGTCGGACAGCTCGGCCGCCGCGACCACCGCGGCGTCGCTGATCCGCACCTCGTGGTGCTGCTCGTAGCGCGGCCGCAGGCCGCGCAGGATGGTGATCGTCTCCGCCACCGAGGGCTCGGCGATGCGGACGGGTTCGAAGCGCCGCTCCAGGGCCGCGTCCTTCTCGATGTGCCGGCGGTACTCACCGTCGGTCGTCGCGCCGATGAGCCGCAGGTCACCGCGGGCCAGCGCCGGCTTGAGCAGGGTGCCGGCGTCCATCGCGCCGCCCTCGGCGGCACCGGCTCCCACGACCGCCTGCAACTCGTCGACGAACAGCACGATCGACCGCTCCGCCGCCACCACCTCGTCGATCACACCGGTCAGCCGCTGCTCGAAGTCGCCGCGGTACTTGGTGCCGGCGACCATGCCCGCCAGGTCGAGCGCGACCACCCGCACACCCAGCAGTGTCGCGGGCACGTCGCCGTCGGCCACCCGCTGGGCGATGCCCTCCACGATCGCCGTCTTGCCCACGCCGGGGTCACCGACCAGCACGGGGTTGTTCTTCGTGCGCCGGGCCAGCACCTCGAGGACCTGCTCCACCTCGGCCTCCCGGCCGATCACCGGGTCGAGGCGGCCCTGCGCGGCCGCCTCGGTGAGGTCGCGGCCGAAGCGGTCGAGCCGCGGGGTGCGCGCGCGGGTGCCGGTCGGGGGAGCCCCGGGCGCGGTGCCGGGCGCGGCCCCGCCGAGCGTGCTCTCCAGGTTGCCGATCAGCCGTTCGAACAGGTCGTCGAACGGCCCGAAACCCGGGCGGTCATCCGGCACGTGCACCTCCAGAGGGGTGTGTTCTCCTCCGATGGTCCTCGCTCGGAGCCCGATCCGCCCGCACGAACGGCACTCTCGTCCGATCGGCTGGACGAGAGTGCCGTTCGGTGCCGGGCGATGGGGGCTGAGCGGGGTGGCGCAGCGCGGGGGAGCAGCGTCACGGGGGGCAGAGCGTCCCCGTCGGGGGCACCACGGCGTCGAGCAGCATCGCGTCGACGACGCCGGCCACGCACGGGGTGCGGGGTAGGCCCCCGTCCCGGCGCCCTGCCAGCTCAGGAAGCGGGCGGTGGCCAGGCTCTCCGCGGTGCGCCGCGACCCTTCGAGCGCGCCGGCGGGGTCGGCCGCCGTCCCGAGCACGAGGATCGGTGGGGCGCCCTCGGCCCGGCCGGGCACCGGCGACGGCCGGGCCGCGGGCCAGGGCGTGCAGGCCAGCAGGCGCAGCGCCAGGGTCTCGCCCACCAGGGGGAACGCGGTGCGCCAGCGGTCGGCCAGGTCGGCGACCTCACCGGGAGCCAGCCGGCGCTGCCGGTCGTTGCAGCTGGTCGCGAGCATGCCGTCGAAGCGGCCGCCGCGCCCGCTCACGGGCTCGAGGAGAGCGAGCAACGGGGCTGCGTCACCGCCGCGCGCGGCCGCGAGGGCGGCGGCCAGTACCGGCCAACCCGGCGGGTCACCGAGACCGTCGAGCAGTGCGGTGACCGCGGCACCTGCCGTCAGCCGTCGGCCGTCGACGGTGACCAGCGGCCGGGTGCGCAGCCGGGCCACGAGCGCGTCGACGGCGGCGCGCGGGTCGGCGCCCAGCGGGCAGTCCGGGCGGGCGCTGCAGGCCACCGCGAACGCCCCCGCCGCGGACTCGGCGGCGCCGGCACGGGACTCGGTGAGATCGGGATCGTCCAGTGTGGGGTGGGTCGGAGCGTCGAGGACGAGCCGCCCGACGGCCGCGGGCGCCGCACGCGCCCACCCGGCCAGCGCCGCGCCCCCGTCGCCCACCCCGATGGCGGACAGGCGTTCCACCCCCAGCGCCGCCCGCAGCAGCTCGACGTCGACGGCCGTGACGGCGGTGCGGTAGCGGGCGAGGCTCCCGTCGAGGGCGACGGTGCACTCCTGCACCACGGCCCGGGCCTCCTCGAGCAGGTCGGCCAGCCCGGCCTCGCCGGCGGCCGTGGCGTCGACATCGACGAGGGCGGCGCGGGCGTCGTCCGGGGCGCAGTCGAGCAGGTCCTCGCCCGCGCCGCGACGGTCCATCCCGACGAGGGTGTAGCCCTGCAGCAGCTCGGGGGAGACCCGCCCGGCGAGCACCGCGGCGTGCCGGGCCGACGGGTCCGCGCCGGTGTCACCGAGCACCAGCAGCGGGGGCCGGTCGAGTGGGGCTCCGGGGAGGCCGACGCGCACCACCGCGAGCACGGTGCCGCCGAGGTCCGGCCGGTCCGGGTCGGCGGGCACGGTGATCTCTCCGCACTCGACCCGCAGCCCGGCCGGGACCGGAGGGCCCGGGGCGGCGAGCACGTCGGCGGTGCAGGCGACGAAGGGGATCGTCGCGTTCTGCTCCTGCAGCTCGGGGAGCACGTCGGCCGCGGCGGGTGCCGGGGTCGCCGGAGGCGCGGGCACGTCCTCGCCCCGCACCGCCACCGGGGGCCGCTGTGACGGGCCCACGGTGCAGCCCGCGAGCAGGACGACGAGGCCCGCCAGGACGGCCGTCACCGCCCGGCGCGGCGCTCGTGCCACGTGCCCTCCCTGCCCCCGGTCGTCGGGGGAGACCCTGCCGCAGGTCCGGTGTGGAGGCGGTGAACGGGCCGCTCAGCTCACCCGCGGCGAGGCCGGGGTGTTCTCGAGCTCCAGGCGCACGGCCGTCGGCAGTGCGGTGAGCCCCAGCGAGGTGCGAGCGTCGTCGAGCACCTCGTCGTCGAGCCGGTCGAGGACGGTGCGCACGTCGGCGTGATCGGCCAGCCAGAGCGTGAGGCGCAGGGCCGGCGCGTCCTCCGCGCCGACCAGCCGCGCCTTGGCCCGTCCGACGCCGGGCAGCGCTGCAGCTCCCTCGGCGACGGCCTCGGCGGCGGCCGCGGAGCTCACCACGATCGCGGTGTCCGGCCCGCCGTCGAGGAGCAGGTCGGGACGGCGCTCCGGGCGCAGCGAGCGCGCCGCCCAGACCAGACCCAGCACGACGAGCAGCAGGCCGAGGGCGACGGCCACGATCCGGGCGATCACCTGCTGGGTGCGCAGGGCGTCGACGACGACCGGGTCCAGCAACGGGCGGCCGGCTCGAGCGGCGCCGAACACGCCGAGGGACAGCAACGCCACCAGCGTGCCGGCGGCGAGCAGGACGAGGCCGATGAGCACGGCGAGGGAGCGGTCGCGCCCCGCCGAGCGGGCCACCGCCGACCGGGACCGCTTGCGCAGCGCCTTGGGTCGCGGTGCGGGGGGACCGGCCGCGTCGACGTCGGCGGTCATCGGGGTCCCCTCCGGTCCTGCACCGAGACGGTGACCCGCGGCCGCCGGTGCAGGGGCAGCTCGTCGAGCAGCTCGTCGACGTCGTGGCGGATCACCTCGCGCAATCCCTTGGCGGAGCCGGCCCAGCCCTGGGCGGCCACCGACACCTTGCGCCGCGAGGCGGTGACGGACGCGCCGGCCACGTCCTCGGTGGCGCGGACCCGCTGACCGACGAGCCGGGCGAGCACCCGCGGTGACGTGGTGACCGTGACCTCGGGCGACGCCGCGTCGAGGACGACGTCCGAGCGCCGGGCCAGCAGCCCGAGCAGCACCAGCAGGAGCCCCAGGACGGCGACGCCGATCGCGATGAGGAGGACCGGCCGGACGGCCCACGTCAGGCCCTCCAGGCCGGTGCGCCAGTTCGGCCACGGCACGACGAGCCCGGTGGTCGCGGTGGGCCGGAGCCAGGCCGCGACGACCTCGATGACGATGAGCACGCCCGCCGCGGCCAGCGCGAGGCCGAGCAGCGGGGCGAGCACGCGGAGCAGCACGCGCACGGCGGTCCTCCCGGGACGTCGGGGCTACTGGAGACGGGGTTACTGGAGCCGGCCGCCGGTGTCGCGCAGACCGGACACGGTGACCGTGAGGGCGCGCATCCGGTGCCCGGTGATCCGGGTGAGGTCGTCGCCCACCCTGGCGCGCACGGCGTCGATCACCGATCGGACCGGGGCGGGGTAGGCGAGCGTGAGCTCGAGCCGCACGTCGACGGGGGACGGCGTGCCGGGCCCCGTGGTGATCCGCGCGCTGGCGCCCGCCTCGCCCACGTCGATGCCCGCCACCCGGCGGGCGTGCCGGAGCGTGCCCGGTACCTGGTCGGCGGCGTGCTCGACGACCTTGCGCAGCACCGTGGGGTGGATGTCGAGGCGGCCGCGTTCGGCGGCCTCGGTCACGGCCGCGGCGCGGACCCTCATCGGTCTCGACCGCGACCGAGCACGGCGCTCACGTCGAGCTGGCCGTCGATCACGCGCCCGACCACGAATCCGATGGCTCCGAGGACCAGGACGATCACGAAGGCGGTGAAGCCGCCGAACGCCCCGGCGAGGCCGAGGATGAGACCGGTCAGCAGGCCGATCTGGGACGAGTTCATCGGTTCCTCCTACGGGTGGGCGGGGCGGGCTCGATCCACGCGCTGGGTGGGCCGGGCTCGATGCACGCGCTGGGCGGGAGAGGGGCTCATTCCACGCGGCCGTGGCGGCGGCGGTGCCACGTCCGGATCAGGGCGACACCGACGCGAACCGGGAACGACAGCGTCGGCACCACCTCGATGGGCCGGTCGAACCGGGCCCAGTCGTCGGCCCAGTCGTCGGCCTCGGGCGGCGTCGAGCCCGACCCCGAGCCCGGCCTCGAGCCGAACCGGGCCAGGCCGGCGACGAACGTCTCCGGGTCGCCGCCCCGGTCCGGGTGGTGCTCGCGGACGAACCTGCGGAACGCCGCGCGGTCGTACTCGGTCACCGGCCGGTGCGCCGGCCGGTCACTCGACCCGCGAGGGCTGGGTGGTGGGGACGTCGGCGGGCTCGTCGGCGTCGGGCAGGTGGATGTCGTTGACCGCGATGTTGACCTCGATCACCTCGAGGCCGGTCATCCGCTCCACCGCGTGGATCACGTTGCGGCGCACCGCGCGCGCCAGCTCCACGATGGACGCGCCGTACTCCACGACGATGTCGAGATCGATCGCGGCCTGCTTCTCGCCGACCTCCACCTGCACGCCCGCGACGTTGGTGGTTCCGGTGCCGCCACCCGGGATCCGCTCGCGGATGGCCCCGAACGCGCGGGACACCCCGCCGCCCATCGAGAAGACGCCCGAGATCTCGCGTGCGGCGATACCCGCGATCTTCTGCACGACCGACGCCGCGATCGAGGTCTTGCCCTGGGTGGTGTCGTCGGCGAGCCGGGCCGGGACCGAGCCGGTGGAGGTGGGCCGGGGCGGCGTGGACGCGGGTGTGAGGGGGGCGGCGTAGGTGGACTCGGCGGTGCTCGCCGCGCCGGTGGTGGGGGTGCTCCTCGCAGTGGGCTCGCTCATCGTCGATCCATCTCCTCGTCGTTCGGCTCGCTCGTCGTCCTGGCTCTCAGGGATTGGACGCTGCGAACCCGGTGCCGCTCCTGGTGAATCACCCGATCGGAGCAGCCCGACGGTACCGCAGCAGGAGGAACCCGTCGGCGTGCAGCACGCCGACGAGCTCCATCGCCCGGGTGGGGCCGCCCGCCGGGCCGCGCGCGATGCGGCCCGCCGTGCCGCCGGCGAGCAGCGGCGCCACGGTGAGGCACAGCTCGTCGACGGCGTCGGCCGCGACCAGGTCCCCGAACAGGGACGGGCCCCCCTCGCAGAGCACCCGGTGGAGGCCCCGGGCGGCCAGCTCGGTCAGCACGGCGGCCGGGGTGAGCCGCGCGAGCACGACCACGTCACCCCCGGCCGCGGCGAGTCGCTCGCGACGCTCCCGCGGCGCGGAGGCGTGGGTCAGCACGATCGGCGGTACCGCGGTGTCGGTGAACAACCGCGCCGCCGGGTCGAGGTCGGCCGATCCGGTGACGACGGCGATGGGAGGCGGATGGTCGCGACCGCGGGTGGGCCGGCGGGCCCCGCGGTAGTCCTCGGCCCGGACGGTCCCCGCCCCGACGAGCACGACGTCGGCGAGCTCGCGCAGCAGCCCGAACACGCGGCGGTCCGCCGGCGATCCGAGCTCGCTCGACCGGCCGTCCACCGACACGGCCCCGTCGGCGCTCGACACGAAGTTGACCCGCACGAACGGGCCGGCGAGGTCCTCCGGGTACGCGTAGAGCGCGCTGAGATCCGCGGTCGGACCGGCGCTGGGACCGGTGCTGGCGTCGGGGTCGGTGCCGCGGTCCGGGGCCGGCGTCGGCGGCAGCAGAACGTCCACCGGGCCATCCCAGCACGCCGGTCGGGCGCCGGCCGTCGGGATCAGGGGTCCGGCCCGGGGATGTCACTCTCCGTCGCTGTTCGTCCCGCGGGCGCGCGCGTGTCACGATGGGCCCTCGCGACGACCGAAAGGGTGCCGGCTGTGGACCATCCCGTGTTCGACCACGAGGGGCCCTGGACCGAGGAGGCCTACCTCGCCCTGCCGCGCGCGGGCCGCGTCGAGGTCGTGGACGGCACCCTGCTCGTCGGGCCCGGTACCACCCCGACGCGAGCGCGCGTCGTGGACACGGTGTGCCACGCCATCCAGGCGGCACTGCCCGACGGGCTGCGGGTCGGAGGTCCGGTTCCGGTCCGCCTCGGGCCGGACTGCGTGCTGGTACCCGATCTCGTGGTCGCGTCGACGGCCGCGCACGGCGCCGACGGTGAGGTGCTCGACGCGTCGGCCGCGCTGATGGTGATCGAGATCATCGGGCGTGACCACGGAGCGACGGACCGGACCTTCAAGCCACAGCTCTACGCCCGCAGCCGCATCCCGTACCTGCTCCAGATCGACCACGACGCCCCGTTCGCGATCGCCGAGATGATCATCGGTGGTCGGTACCACGAGTACGCGCGCGCCGTGGCCGGCGAGCCACTGCGCATCGAGGAGCCGTTCGTCCTCGAGCTCGACCTGACCGCGGCGAGCCGCGCGGAGGCCGCGACACCCTCCTGAGCACCGCTCGGAGGCCCGGTGCGCCCACTACCCTCGCGGCATGGCGAAGTCCGCGCGCGCGACGTTCCGGGTGCCCGCCGAGATCGACCTCGGGGCGCTCGACCCCCGCGACCGCCCGATCGGACCGAAGGACCGGACGGCGGCCGCCGAGGACATGGTCGACCTCGCCACCACCCTCGACGCCCGGCAGGAAGCGCTGTTCGCGGAGGCCGTGGGAGGCGGCCGGCGGGCGCTGCTGCTCGTGCTGCAGGGGATGGACACCTCCGGCAAGGGCGGCGTGATCCGGCACGTCGCCGGGCTGGTGAACCCGCAGGGGCTGCAGATCGCCTCCTTCAAGAAGCCGACGCCCGAGGAGCGCGACCAGCACTTCCTGTGGCGGATCCGCGCACAGGTCCCGGTGCCGGGGCGGATCGGTGTGTTCGACCGGTCGCACTACGAGGATGTGCTCGTGGCCCGGGTCGACGCCCTGGTGCCCGAGGACGTGTGGCGCGCCCGCTACGACGAGATCAACGCCTTCGAGGCCGAGATCACGGCGCAGGGCGTGACGATGGTCAAGTGCATGCTGCACATCTCGCCGCAGGAGCAGGCCGAGCGGCTGCTGGCGCGGCTGGACGACCCGACCAAGCGCTGGAAGTACAACCCCGGCGACCTCGACGTCCGGGCGAAGTGGCCGGCCTACCAGCAGGCCTACGTCGATGCGCTGCGCCACTGCGACACCGACGCCGCGCCCTGGTACGTCATCCCCTCCGACCGCAAGTGGTACCGCAACTGGGCCATCGCCGCGCTGCTGGCCGAGACTCTCGAGGAGCTCGACCCGCAGTTCCCGGCGTCCGACCTCGACGTGGACGCCGAGCGGGCGCGCATCGCCGCGAGCATCGTCGCGTGACGCGCCTCCGCCCCGCGCTCGTGCTGACCGCGCTCGTCCTGCTCGTCGGGTGCGGCGCGGCGGCCCCCCAGACTCCCGCGCCCGCCCCGGCCGCGGTCCAGCCCGCACCGACGGCCGACGCCGACCGCACCGCCGAGGACGCAGCCTGCCGGGACGGCGCGAAGACGGCCGGCACCGTGCGGAGCATCGCCGCGGCGCTGCAGGAGGGGCCGGTCCTGCCGGCCGGGGTGGCGTTGTTCCTGCTCGACGCCCGCGTCCGGGCGGCCGCGCCCGGAATCGACGACCCCGCCCTCCTGACCGCGCAGACCGAGCTCGTCGCCGCCATCGACGACCTCGACGCCCAGGGCCGCGCGCTCCTCCCGCCGGGGGGCAGCCCCGCGCAGAACCGGGTCCAGCTGGACCCGACCCGGATCGTCGCGGCGGTCGCCGAGATCGAGCGGGTCTGCGGCACCCCGACCTGATCGCCGGGTATGACTGGAGCCATGCGCTACCTCGACATCGACACGGCCAAGCGGTACTCCGTCATCGGTCTGGGCACGTGGCAGTTCGGCTCCCGCGAGTGGGGCTACGGCACGGATTACGACGAGGGCGAGGCGGGGCGCATCGTGGCCCGCGCTCGCGAGCTGGGGGTCACGGTCTTCGACACCGCGGAGGTGTACGGGTTCGGACGCAGCGAGCGGATCCTCGGGTCCGCCCTGCGGGCGTCCGGCGGCGTCGACGACGTCGTCGTGGCGTCCAAGGTCTTCCCGGTGCTCCCGACGGCCGCGATCGTCCAGCAGCGCGGCGTGGCCAGCGCCCAGCGGCTCGGCGTGCAGAAGATCGACCTCTACCAGGTGCACCAGCCCAACCCGGTCGTGCGCGACGCCACGACCATGCGCGGCATGCGGGCCCTGCGCGATGTCGGGGTCGTCGACGACGTGGGCGTGTCGAACTACCCCTTGCGGCGCTGGCAGAGGGCCGAAGCGTCGCTTGCTGGCGCGAGCATCGGCACAGAGGTCGAGCTGGGCGGGCGGGTGTTGTCCAACCAGGTGCAGTTCAGCCTGGTGTCCCGCGGTCCGCTCGCGGAGATGCTGCCGTGGGCGCAGCGCACCGGCCACGTGGTGATGGCGTGGAGCCCGCTGGCGCAGGGCCTGCTGTCGGGCCGCTACAACGCGGGGTACCGGCCGTCGGGCGGGGTGCGGGCGGCGAACGCCCTGTTCCTGCCCGAGAACCTCGACTCCGCCGCGCCGCTGCTCGACCTGCTCCGCGACGTGGCCGCAGCGCACGACGCCACCCCGGCCCAGATCGCGCTGGCCTGGCTGGTGCACCTGCCGCACGTCGTCGCGATCCCGGGAGCCTCCAGCGTGGCGCAGGTCGAGAGCAACGCCGCCGCCGCGGACATCACCCTCGGCGACGACGAGCACGCGGCCCTCACCGCCGCCGCGGAGGCGTTCCAGCCGCTGACCGGGGTCAGCGCCCTGCCGGGCCTCGTCCGGGGCCGCGCTCGCCGGGCCTGACGATCACCGGACCGGCCACGGGTGTGACGAAATGGCCCCGGCCAAGTGGTTGGGCAGCCCAGGGCGATCACGCTAGCGTCGCCTCCCATGAGCGTGGGCGGGACACGTCTGTCGGCGGCTCCGGCCGTCGCTCCGGCGGCGCACGCCGCCGCCGTCGCCGACCTCGTCCGGCGCTACCGCGCGGTGCCCGCGGGCACTCCCGTCCGGCTGGGCAAGCGGACGTCCAACCTGTTCCGGTTCGGGCCGGGCGGCCGGGTCGGCGACGCGGAGCGGCTCGACACGTCCGCACTGGCCGGGGTGATCGGCGTCGACCCGGTGGCGCGCACGGCCGAGGTCCAGGGGATGACCACCTACGAGGACCTCGTGGACGCCACGCTGGCGCACGGGTTGATGCCACTGGTGGTCCCCCAGCTCAAGACGATCACCCTCGGCGGGGCCGTCACCGGCCTCGGGATCGAGTCCACGTCGTTCCGCCACGGGCTGCCGCACGAGTCGGTGCGCGAGATGGACGTGCTCACGGCCGACGGCGAGGTGATCACCGTGACGCCCGAGGGGGAGCACGCCGACCTGCACGCCGGCTTCGCCAACTCCTACGGCACGCTCGGCTACGCACTCCGCATCGTGATCGACCTGCAGCCGGTCGCCCCGTTCGTCCGGCTGGAGCACCGCCGGGTCCCGACGCCCGATCTCGCGACGGCGATCACGCAGGCGTGCGGGGCTTCGCTCCCTGATGCCACGGCGGGCCCTGATGTCATGGCTGGCCCGGATTTCGTCGACGGTGTCGTGTTCGCCCCCGGCGAGCAGTACCTGACGCTCGGCACCTTCACCGACGACGCCGGCCCCGGACCCAGCGACTACACCGGGCAGCAGGTGTTCTACCGCTCCGTGCGCGAGCGCCGCGTCGACCACCTCGGCGTTCGGGACTACATCTGGCGCTGGGACACCGACTGGTTCTGGTGCTCCCGGGCCCTGGGCGTGCAGCACCCGGTGGTGCGCCGGTTCTGGCCGCGCCGGTACCGCCGCTCCGACGTCTACCGCCGCCTCGTCGCCCTCGACCGCCGCACCGGGCTCAGCGGGCGCGTCCGCCGGCTGGTGGGGTCGCCCGCCGAGGAGCCGGTCATCCAGGACGTCGAGATCCCCGTGCAGCGCCTGGCGGAGTTCCTGGAGGCCTTCCACACCGACATCGGCATCACGCCGATGTGGCTGTGCCCGCTGCGGCTGCGGGGGGAGCGGTCGTGGCCGCTGTACCCGATGCGACCCGGCGAGCTCTACGTCAACCTCGGGTTCTGGTCGAGCGTCCCGCAGCTGCCCGGGCGGCCCGAGGCCCACAACCGCCGCGTCGAGGAGCTCGTCGCGGAACTCGGCGGCCACAAGTCGCTGTACTCGACGGTCCACTACGACGAGGCGGAGTTCTGGCAGCACTACAACGGTCCGGCCTACCGCGTGCTGAAGGAGCGCTACGACCCGCGGGGTCGACTGGCGGACCTCTACACCAAGGTCGCCGGGTGAGGGACCAGGCGACGTCGGGAGAGCACGAGAACGAGGGGGTGAGCGGGATGCAGGTCGCGGACATCATCTCGGGGGTCGTCGGGCCGGACGTGCCCGTGCGGGTGATCGCCTACGACGGCAGCAAGGCGGGACCGGACAGCTCGGAGGTGGCGCTGCGGATCTCCTCACCGCGCGCCCTCGCCCGGCTCGCCACGGCCCCCGGCACGCTGGGACTGGCCCGGGCCTACGTCGCGGGTGACATCGACGTCGAGGGCGAGCTGTACGCGCTGCTCGACGCGATGGCCGACCTCGCGCTGAACGACGTCACTCGCGCGGAGCGCATCCGGTTGGCGCGGCGGCTGCTGCCGCTGTGGGTGCGCTACCGGACGCCCCCGCCCGATCTCGAGTACCGGCCGCCGGGCCGGCTGCACTCGAAGGCCCGCGACCGGCGGGCGATCGCGCACCACTACGACGTGTCCAACCGCTTCTACGAGTGGGTGCTCGGACCGTCGATGGCCTACACGTGCGCGCTCTACCCGGACGGGCGGGCCACCCTGGAGGAGGCCCAGACGGCCAAGCACGAGCTGGTCGCCCGCAAGCTCGCGCTCGAGCCCGGGATGCGCCTGCTCGACGTGGGCTGCGGATGGGGCGGGATGGTCATGCACGCCGCGGCCGAGCACGGCGTCACGGCGCTGGGCGTGACGCTGTCGCGCAACCAGGCCGAATGGGCCCAGGCCGAGATCACCCGGCGCGGGTTGGACGGCGTCGCCGAGGTGCGCCACCTCGACTACCGCGACGCCCCGGAGCGGCAGTTCGACGCGATCAGCTCGATCGGGCTCACCGAGCACATCGGGAAGGACCAGCTCGAGCAGTACTTCACCGCGTTGCACGCGCGGCTGGTGCCCGGCGGCCGGCTGCTCAACCACTGCATCACCCAGCCCCGCACGCCCACCAAGCGCAAGCTCGACCCGTTCATCGCCCGGTACGTGTTCCCGGACGGCCAGCTGGAGCCGATCGGCCAGCTGGTCTCGGTGATGAACGACGCCGGGTTCGAGATCCGGCACGAGGAGAACCTGCGCGAGCACTACGCCCTCACCCTGGCCGCGTGGGGGGACAACCTGGAGGCGCACTGGGACGAGGCCGTGGCCGAGGTCGGGGTCGGGCGCGCCCGGGTGTGGCGGCTCTACATGGCGGCCTGCCGGCTCGGTTTCGAGCGCGACAACATCCAGCTCCACCAGGTGCTCGGGGTCAAGCTGGGCGAGCAGGGTAGGTCCGGGTTCCCGTTGCGGGGCTGGTAGCCACCCGGTTCCTTGGGCTCAGCGGGCAGCGAGGGCGTCGCGGGCCGCGGCCGCCGTCGCGGCGGCGTACCCGCGACCGAACAGCACCACGTGCACCAGCAGCGGGAAGAGCTGGTGCAGCGGCACCCGCGCCGGCCAGCCGTCGGCGAGCGGGGTGACCTCGGTGTAACCGCTTCGCACCGCGTCCAGGTGCGGCAGGCCGAACAGGGCCAGCATCGCGAGGTCGGTCTCGCGGTGCCCGCCGTGTGCGGCCGGGTCGATCAGCCACGCCCCGTCCGTCGACCAGAGCACGTTGCCCGACCACAGGTCCCCGTGCAGCCGGGCCGGCGGCTCAGGTGGGCCGGCCAGGTCGGGTAGCCGGTCGCAGACCTGCTCGACCGGGACCGCCTCGTGGTCGGTGAGGTGGCCGGCGTCGTAGGCGGTCCGCAGGTAGGGGAGCAGCCGGTGCTCGGCGTACCACTCGGGCCAGGCCGCGGCCGGCCGGTTGCGCATCGGGGCCCGGCCGATCCAGGCGTCCGCGGGCCCGCCGGGTGGGCCGGCCCCGAACGCCGGCGCCGAGCTGGCGTGCAGGGCGGCCAGCCCGCGTCCCAGGGCCGCCGCGGCCTGCCCGTCCGGGCGGCCGGGTGGTGCGAACCCGGTGACGACGTGGTCGTGCTCCACGGCCAGCACGGCGGGCACCGGCGGCCCGTCCGGCACGGCCAGCCAGCGCAGGCCGGCCGCCTCCGCGGCGACCGCGGTCGGCTCGCCGCGCTTGACCACGACCGTCCGACCGTCGACGAGGTCCACGCGGGTCGCGCCCCCGCCGAGCGGGGTCGAGCCGCGCACGTCGACCCCGAGCACCCGGCGCGACGTCACCCGTGCTCCCGCACCCAGTCCAGCATCCCGGGCATCGCGGCCCGGATCATGGCCAGTACCTCGGCGAACCCGTCGGGCCCGCCGTAGTACGGGTCGGGCACCCCGGCTCGGGGCGGCGCCTGCGGGTCGAACGAGCGGAGCAGCCGCACCCGCTCGGGCTCGGCGACCACGGCCTGCAGCGCCCGCCGGTGCTCGTCGTCGAGCGCGACGACCAGGTCCGCGGACAGTTGCTCGTCGTCGACCTGGCGGGCGGTGTGCCGGTCCGGGTAGCCCTCGGCCCGCAGCAGGGCCGCCGCCCGCCGATCCGCAGGTTCGCCGACGTGCCAGCCGCCGGTGCCCGCGCTGGTCACGGTGACCCGACCGGCGAGCCCGGCGCGGTCGAGCTCGTGGACGAACACCTTCTCGGCGATGGGGGAGCGGCAGATGTTGCCGCTGCAGACGAAGACGACCGACAGCACCGCTCCAGTCTGACCGGCCGCCGCGGCGGAGCGCCCCGGGCTACCCGGCGACAGCTACGGGGTCGGGTGCGGCGGGGCCGGGTCCGAGCTCGCCCGGCCGGACCACGCCGGCCGCTCCGTCCACGCTGACGACGTCGCCGGTGGTCAGCCGTTCGGTCGCGCCCGCCACCCCGACCACTGCGGGGATGCCGTACTCCCGCGCCACCACGGCGCCGTGCGAGACGGGGCCGCCCATCTCCATGACCAGCCCGCCCGCGGTGAGGAACAGCGGGGTCCATCCCGGGTCCGTCGACGGGGCCACCAGGATCTCGCCGGGTTCGAGGTGCGCGCCGATCGGATCGAGGACGACGCGGACGGGCGCGGTCACCGTGCCGGCCGAGGCCGGCGTCCCGGTGAGGTCGCCCGCGGCCGTGGCGGCGCCGACCACGACGGTTGCCTCGGGCTCGGTGCCGTCGGAGAGCAGGATCCGCGGCACGTGCCGGCGCCTCAGCTCGTGGGCGTACTCGGTCCGCCGGACGGCGACCGCCTCCCGATGGTCGACTCCTCCCAGTGCGGCGCGCGCCTGCGGCAGGTCCAGGAAGAACACGTCCTCGGCCGCGTCGATCGCGCCCCGCCCGGCCAGCTCGGTGCCGATCACCATGAGCTCGGCGCGCGCGTGGGCCAGCAGCCGGACCAGCAGGTCCTTGTGCACCTCGCGCAGACCGGCCAGCTCCCGCACCCGGTGCAGTGCGCCGCGCACCAGCCGCGCCCGCAACCGGGAACGCCGGCCGACCCGGGCGACGGCGGCGGCGACCGCCGCGTCGGCGGCCCGGGCCCCACGGGCGAACTGCACGTCCGGGGCGTGCTCCGGGTCGTCCGACCGCAAGTAGTTGGTCAGCGCACCGAGCACGTGGGTGGGGTCGTCCGACCAGCGCGGGAGCCCGACGTCGATCTCGGCCACGGCCCGGTGCCCGTACCGGTCGAGGAACCCGTGGAGCCCGTCCTGCAGCACGGGCGGCAGCTGTCCATCCCGGTAGCGCGCCGCGAGGTCGGCGGCCGATCCCGACTGCACGGCGGCGACCGTGGCGGCGTCACCGCGCACCCGGCGGGCGAGCGCCCAGAGCTCCAGGTCCATCTCCGTGGTCGGGTTGTGCGGCAGCGAGCGCAGCACCTCGTCGGCGGTCTCGTCGTCGAGGTCCGCCCCGGCGAGGCGGCGGGCCACCGCCATCGACAGCAACCCGGCGACGGCGACCGGGAAGACCGTCGGCAGGATCGGGAAGACCCTGGCCAGCACCCGCTCCACCCGATCCAGGCGGTCCGGGCCGGAGAGCACCAGAGACTCCGCCGCCACCGCGTCGACGCGCCGGCGCACCCCGTCGACCCGGCGGCGGGCGGCCGCGGGCCGGACCAGCGCCAACGCCAACAGACCCGGGACCCGGAACCGCAGGAGCAGGCGCAGCAGCCGCCACACCGTCCGTGGTCCGGACGAGAACCGGGGGGCGAACTCCGGTTGCTGCCGCAGCCCGCGGAGCACGACCGCCGAGCGGGCCTCCATGATGTCGAGCAACCGCGGCAGGATCGCCCGGCCGACCGGGTTCTTCAGCGCCGCGGTGACGTCGACGAAGGCGCGGCCCCCGGCCGGGACGAACGCCGGCGGCCCCTGCCGCGGGTCGTCGACGGGCACCCGGAAGGCGACCGCGGACGCCGTGGCCGCGAGGACCCGGAACGCCGAGAGGCCCATCGGCGTGATCGGACGGGTCAGGCCCTGAGCCAGTGAGATGTTGAAGAACACGCGCGCGCCGCGCTGCCCGCGTGGTCCGACCAGCGGGTACAGCGTGGTGATAGGCCGGGACTGGGTCAGCCACAGCGCACCGTCGCGGTCCAGCGCCCACTCGATGTCCTGCGGGGCGCCGAACAGCGCCTCGACCCGCCGGCCGAGGGCCACCAGCTCCCAGATGTCCGCGTCCGACAGGCACGCCGGGACCGCACCGCCGGGATCCTCGACCTGATCGACACCGCCGCCCGGCCGCGGCCGGACCAGCACGCCCCGCCGCCGCGGCACACGGTGCTCGCTGATCGTGGCCGCGCCGTCGTCGCCGCCCTCCACCACGACGTGGTCGGGGTCGACCGCTCCGGAGACCACGGCCTCGCCGAGCCCGGGCGCCGCGTCGATCACGCTGCGGGTCCGCCGCCCGCTCAGCGGGTCCGCGGTGAACAGCACGCCGGCGATCTGCGCGTCCACCATGCGCTGCACCACGACGGCCAGCCGGACGTCGGCGTGGTCGATGCCGGCGGTGCCGCGGTAGCTCACCGCGCGGTCGGTCCACAGCGAGGCCCAGCACCGGCGGACCGCCTCGATCAGGGCGTCCACTCCGATGACGTTCAGGAACGTGTCCTGCTGACCGGCGAAGCTGGCCGTCGGCAGGTCCTCCGCGGTCGCCGACGACCGCACCGCGACCGGGACATCGGCACCCAGCGCGGCGTACGCGGCGGTGACGGCCCGCTCGACGGCCACGGGCACGGGCGCGGCGAGCAGCGCCTCCCGGGCCTGGCGGGCGAGGTCCTGCGGGGCCCGCGAGAGCAGGCGCGGCAGGTCGGCAGCCGTGGCGGCCTCGGCGTAGGCCGACGTCGGCACGCAGAACCCGCCGGGAACCAGCGAAGCCCGCCGCGATCAGTGCGGCGAGGTTGGCGGCCTTCCCACCTGTGAGCGCGGTCCTGCGGGCGTCGGGATGGTCGAGCCCGATGACGGCCGTCGCGGTCATGACGGCACGGTAGCCCCGAGCGGGCGCGAGTTCAACAAACGATGAATATTTAGGGGAGCGGGTGAGGAGGCGCGGATCCTGGGGGTTCGTCCCGGTCCCGTCGCGCCGGCGGACCCGGACCGTGCGCGGGCGGCCACCGTAGGGTGCCCGCCATGGACCAGGCCCCCGATGACGAGGCCCTGCGCCACCACGGCGACGTCGACGCCGAGCCCGGACTGCTGGACTTCGCGGTGAACGTGCAGGGCAGCGGCCCCCCCGGATGGCTGCGGGACCGGCTGGTCGGCACGCTCGACGGCCTCGGGCGCTACCCGGCGGCCGCGCACGACCGCCGCGCGAGAGCGGCCGTCGCGGCCCGGCACGGCCGGCGATCCGACGAGGTGCTGGTGCTCGCGGGCAGCGCGGAGGGTGTCGCCCTCCTGCCGGCCCTGCGCCCGCGGCTCGCCGCGGTGCTGCACCCCGGGTTCACCGAGCCCGAAGCGGTGCTCCGGGCCGCCGGGGTGCCGATCGTGCGGGTGTTCACCGAGGAGCGCGACGGCCACCGGCTGCACCCCGCCGCGGTGCCGGCCGAGGCCGACCTCGTGGTCGTCGGCAACCCCACCAACCCCACCGGCGTCCTGCATCCGGCCGCTGCCGTGCGCGCGCTGGCGACGCCCGGCCGCGTGCTGGTCGTCGACGAGGCGTTCGCGGACGCCGTGCCGGGCGAGCCGGCGTCGCTGGCGCGGGATGACCTGCCCGGGCTGCTCGTCCTGCGCAGCCTCACGAAGACGTGGGCACTGGCCGGGTTGCGGGCCGGGTACGCCCTCGGCGAGCCCGGCCTGCTGGCCCGGCTCGCCGGATCGCGACCGCCGTGGCCGGTCTCGACACCCGCGCTGGAGGCCGTCGTCGCCTGCTCGGAGCCGCCCGCCGTCGTCGAGTCGCACCGCGCCGCCGAGCGGCTCGTGGCGGCGCGCGCCGAGCAGGCCGCGGCCCTGGCTGCGGTGCCCGGGGTGACGGTGCTCCCCGGGCAGGCGCCGTACCTGCTGCTCCGGCTGCCCGCCGGCCGCGGCGAGCACGTGCGGGCGGCGCTGCGCGCCGCCGGAGTCGCCGTCCGCCGCGGCGACACGTTCCCCGGCCTGGGACCGGACCACATCCGGGTGGCGGTCCGACCGGCTCCGCAGGTCGCCCGGCTGACCGCGGCCCTGGACGCGGCGCTGGCCGGGGTCGCGGCATGACGACGAGCGTCGCCGATGTGGTGGCCGCGCTCGAGGCGGCGTACCCGCCCGCGATGGCCGCCGACTGGGACGCGGTCGGGCTGGTGTGCGGTGATCCGACCGACGCGGTGGGCGCGGTGCTGGTCGCGGTGGACCCGGTGCCGGAGACCGTCGAGGAGGCCGTGCGGGAGGGGGCGCAGCTGCTGGTCACGCACCATCCGTTGCTGCTGCGCGGGGTGCACGGCGTCGGCGCGGACACGCCCAAGGGCGCGCTGCTGCACCGGCTCATCCGCTCGGGCACCGCGCTCTACACCGCGCACACCAACGCCGACGCCGCCGACCCCGGGGTGTCCGACGCGCTGGCCACCGCCATCGGTGTCGACGTGACCGGTCCGTTGGTGGCGACGCCAGGAACGGCGCTCGACAAGATCGTCACCTTCATCCCGGTGGGCCCGGCGATCACCACCGTGCGCGACGCGCTCTCGACGGCGGGGGCGGGCCGGATCGGCGACTACAGCCACTGCGCGTTCGCCAGCGCCGGCACGGGGCAGTTCGTGCCCCTCGACGGCGCGCACCCCACGATCGGCCAGGTCGGGCGACTGGAGCGAGTCGCCGAGACGCGGCTGGAGATGGTGCTGCCGCGGCGGCTCCGCGCGGCCGTGGTCGCCGCGCTGCGGGCGTCGCATCCCTACGAGGAACCGGCGTTCGACGTCCTCGAGCTCGCCGACGTCCCCTCGACCGCTGGGCTCGGCCGGGTCGGAACGCTGCCCACGCCGGAACCCCTCGCCGCGTTCGCCGAGCGCGTCGCGGCGGCGCTGCCGCCCACCGCGTGGGGGGTGCGCGCGGCCGGTGATCCCGAGCGGACGGTCGCGACGGTCGCGGTCTGCGGAGGCGCGGGCGACTCCGCGCTGGCCGCGGCGGTCGAGGCCGGCGTCGACGCCTACGTCACCGCCGACCTGCGCCACCACCCGGCCTCCGAGCACCTGCTGGCCGGTGCGAGCGGGCGGCCGACTCCGGCACTCGTGGACGTCGCGCACTGGGCGTCGGAGTGGCCGTGGTGCGCGCAGGCGGCCGCCGTGGTGCGCGCCGCGACGGGCGGTAGCGTCGAGGTCCGCGTCTCGCACCGCCGCACCGACCCGTGGACGGTGGCGCCGGACACGGGGAGGGCAGGGCCGATGAACGCAGGGTCGATCAGGGATCTGTCGGTCGAGGCTGGACCACGATGAACGCCGACCCCGCCGTCCAGCGTCGGTTGCTCGACCTCGCCGAGGTCGATGCCGAGCTGTCGCGGCTGACGCACCGCCGTCGCACCCTGCCCGAGCACGCGGAGCTGAGCGCGGCCGAGGCGGCCGTGCGCCGGGGCAAGGACGAGCTGGTCGAGGTGGAGACGAGGGCGGGCGACCTCGACCGCGACATCCGGCGCATCGAGCGCGACGTGGACGGCGTACGGGCCCGCACCGAGCGCGACCAGACCATGCTCGCCGGCGCCGGCATCGGGGCCAAGCAGGCGGCGGACCTGCACCACGAGCTGGAGACCCTCGCCCGCCGCCAGAGCGTGCTGGAGGACGAGCAGCTCGAGGTGATGGAGCAGCGCGAGGCCCTCGGCACCGACGTCGAGCACGGCAGGTCGGTGCTGGCCGCGGCCGAGCAGGAGCTCACCGGTGTCACCGAGCGGCGGAACTCGGCGCTCGCGGACATCGACGCGTCCGAGACCGGGCGGCGGCGGGCCCGCGAGGAGGTCGTCGACACTGTGCCGTCGGAGGTGCTGACGGCCTACGAGAAGCGCCGCGAGCAGCGGGGGGTGGGCGCCGCACCGCTCGTGGCGCGGCGCTGCCAGGCCTGCCGGCTCGAGCTCGACCGCACCGCGATCGCGGAGCTGCGGGCGGCGCCCGCCGACCGGATCGTGCACTGCGAGGAGTGCGGCGTGATCCTCGTCCGCACACCGGAGTCGGGCCTGTGAGGATCGTCCCGTGAAGCTGATCATCGAGGCCGACGGCGGGTCCCGCGGCAACCCCGGACCGGCGGGCTACGGCGCGGTCGTGCTCGACGCCGGCACCGAGGAGGTGCTCGCCGAGCGCGCGGAGGGCCTGGGCGTCACCACGAACAACGTCGCCGAGTACCGGGGGCTGATCGCCGGGCTGCAGGCCGCGGCCGAGCTCGGCGCCACCGAGGTCGAGGTGCGGATGGACTCCAAGCTCGTCGTCGAGCAGATGTCGGGACGCTGGCAGGTCAAGCACCCGGCGATGAAGCCGCTGGCCCTGGAGGCAGCCCGCCTCGTGCGCGGGATCGGGGCTGTCCGGTTCGGCTGGATCCCGCGGGCCGCCAACGCGCGCGCCGACGCGCTGGCCAACCGCGCGATGGACGCGCAAGCGGCGCGGTGACGGCGCCCGCCTCCGCGTCCTGGACCGGCCAGGTCGGCGCGCCGACCCGGCTGCTGCTGCTGCGGCACGGCCAGACCGAGATGTCGGTGCACAACCGCTACTCCGGGCGCGGCGACCCGGAGCTCACCGACCTCGGCCAGGTGCAGGCCGCGGCGGCCGCGGCCCGGCTCGCCGCGGTGCCGGACGTCGCCGCGGTGCTCAGCTCCCCGCTGCGTCGGGCACGGCAGACCGCCGCCGCGGTGGCCGAGGCGACCGGGGCCCCGCTCATCGTCCGGGACGGGTTGATCGAGACCGACTTCGGGGCGTGGGAGGGGCTGACGTTCACCGAGGCCCGGGACCGCGATCCCGCACTGCACGCGCAGTGGTTGGGCTCGGAGGACGTGGCCCCGCCGCGCGGGGAGAGCTTCGCGGTGGTGGCGCGGCGGATCGCGGCCGAACGCGCGGCGGTGGTGGAGGAGTTCGCCGGCGCCACGGTCGTGCTGGTCACCCACGTGACGCCGATCAAGATGCTGCTGCGCGACGCCCTCCAGGGCGGCCCCGGCATCCTGTACCGGCTGCACCTGGATCTCGCCGCCCTGAGCATCGTCGACTTCTACCCCGACGGCGGCGCCAGCGTCCGACTGGTGAACGACACGAGCCACCACCCGGCACCCTGATCGCCGCGAGGGCACACGCGCACATCTCGGCTCCTGCCGGTGCGTGCGCCGACGCCGATCTCGGAGCGCCGCTGGGCATGAGATCGCCGCGAGGGCACGCGCATGCAGCTCGGCGCCTGCTGGTGCGTGCGTTGACGCCGATCTAGGCGTCGTGGAACCGGTGGGCTCCCGTCGTCGTCGGTTGCGAGCATGGATCTCACCGGACCGTTCCGAGGCTCGTCCGCGGTCGCCACCGGCGCGCTCACCCGGGGCGTCCTCGGCGGGCCGCGGTACCGGCGGGTCTACCCCGACGTCTACGTGCCGGCCGCACTCGACGTGGACCTGCCGGTGCGCTCGCGGGCGGCGGTACTGCTCGTCGAACCGGGAGGCGTGCTCTCCGGATACTCCGCGGCCGAGCTCCTCGGAGCGTCCTGCGCCCCCGACGACGCCGCACCCGAGGTGACGTCGACCCGGTTCCGGAACCGGGTGCCGGGTCTCGTCGTGCACCGCGACCGGCTGGCCGCCGACGAGACCGTGATCACTCAGGAGGTGCCGACGACCTCACCGCCGCGAACGGCGTTCGACCTGGTCCGGTGGCGGTCAGTCACGGAGGGCACGGTCGCGGTCGACGCCCTCGCCCGCGCGCACGCGTTCGGGCCGGCCGATCTCCGCGTGTTGCGCAGCCGGCACCTGGGTGCGCGGGGCAGTCGGAAGCTCGAACCGGTGCTGGCGCTCGCCGACCCGCGCGCCGAGTCGCCGATGGAGAGCCGGATCCGGGTGGCGCTGGTCCTGGGCGGGCTGCCGCCTTTCGTGCAGCACGCGGTGACCGTCGACGGCCGCGCGTTCCGGCTGGACCTGGCCTACCCCGAGGCGCGCCTCGGCGTGGAGTACGACGGGCGTCACCACCGCGAGCCGGGGCAGGCCCAGCGCGACCTGGAGCGCGAGGCGATGCTGGCGACCGCCGGATGGAAGATCGTCCGTTTCCGGGCGTCGACTGTCCTGTGCTCGCCGCACTTGATCGTCACCCGCGTGCACCACGAGCTGTTGCGTCGTTCGTGATCGCCGTCAGCGCACCCGCACGCGGGTGTCGGTCTGCGCGGGTGTGCGTTCACGGTGTTCATGTCACCAGCAGCGCGATACCCACCGCCGTGCCGAGCACCACCACCGTCCAGCGCAGCACCGCCTCCGGGAGCCGGCGCGCGAGCCTGCCGCCGAGGAAACCGCCGAGGAGCGTCGTGGGGGCGAGCAGGGCGACCGCCAGCCAGTCCACGGGCGCCCCCAACGCGAAGATCACGACGGTCACGCTGGCGATCACCAGTGACAGCAGGCCCTTCAGCGCGTTGAGGCGCACGAGCCGGTCGTGGGCGCACAGCGAGAGCGTCGCGATGAGGATGACGCCGAGCGCCCCGCCGAAGTAGCCGCCGTAGATCGCCGCGGCGAAGACCGCCGGCAGCAGGGCGGCCCACCGGTCGGGCGCGCCGGCCTCGGGCGCCCCGATCCAGCGCTTGATCCGCGGCTGCAGCGCGAGCACGGCGCTGGCCAGCAGAACCAGCACCGGCACGACCGCGTCGAACACGGAGTCGGGCAGGATCAGCAGCAGCACACAGCCGATGGCCGAGCCCGCCACCCCGACCGTGGAGGTCAGCAGGATCCGCCGCCGCTGGCCCCGCAGCTCCTGCCGCACCCCGACGACGTTGCCCAGGTAGCCCGGCCACTGGGCCACGGAGTTGGTGACGTTCGCGGCGAGCGGGGGGAACCCGACGGCGAGCAGCGCCGGGAACACCAGCAACGAACCTCCGCCGGCGATCGCGTTGACCCCGCCGGCGAACAGGCCCGCCAGGACCAGGAACACCAGCGCACCGGGCGACGCGTCGAGCACGCCGGCACGCTATCCCGCCGGGTCCCGTCCCCGGCCCGACCGAGCCGGTGCGGGATCGCGGGCTCGGCCGGGCGTACCATCCCGATCGCGGACGAGTTGGCCGGGCGGCCGCGTCGGCGGTCCGGTCCCGGGCCGCCGCCGAGGAAAGTCCGGACTCCACAGGGCAGGGTGGTTGTCAACGGCAACCCGGGGCGACCCGCGGGACAGTGCCACAGAGAACAGACCGCCACGTGCTCGGCTGAGGTCGAGAACGCGGTAAGGGTGAAACGGTGGTGTAAGAGACCACCAGCACCTCGGGTGACCGGGGTGGCTCGGTAAACCCCACCCGGAGCAAGGTCAAGAGGCGTCCCCGTCCCCGGACGGGGCGCTGCGCAGGCGTTCGAGGGCGGCCCGCCCGAGCCTGCGGGTAGACCGCAAGAACCCGCCGGCGACGGCGGGTCGAGATGGATGGTCGCCGAACGGTGCGCCGTGAGGCGCCCGGGAACAGGATCCGGCTTACAGGCCAGCTCGTCCGCCCCAGCCTGCGCCCGGCGGGTCCTGGCAGAGGCCGGGGACCCTCGGACGTGCGCGCCGGGGACCACCGCGAGTGGGCGCCCGGAGCCCCGTGGCCCGACGCCCAGTACTCTGGCCGCCTGACCTGTGCTGCACGGGCATCGATCGGAGAAACTCGGATGGCCATCTGGCCGCGGGGCGAGAGCCGGACGGTTGTCGACCGCGGGCCGGCCGGCCCGCTGGACGTCCATGAGCTCGCCGCCCGCAACGCCGAGGCCGCGTCCCTCTGCGCGGCCGGTAAGCCCAAGGACGCCGTCCCCCTGTTCGAGCAGATCCTCGCGGGCTGCCGGAGCACTCTCGGGCCGGACCACCCCGCCACCCTGACCGTGGCCGGGAACCTGGGCGCGGCGTGCGCGGCCGCCGGTCGGCGGCGCGACGGGGTGAACCGGATCGCCGCCAACCTGGCCGACCGGGTCCGTGTCCTCGGCGACGAGGACCCCCGCACCCTCACCGCACGCGACGCCCTCGCCGTCGCGTACCGGCTGGCCGGGGACGTCGACGACGCCGTCGCGTTGTCGAAGCGGGTGACCGCGCAGCGGGTCCGCACCCTCGGACCCACCCATCCGGACACCCTCACCTCGCGAACGGGCATGGTGCTCGCGCACTCCGCGGCCGGCGACGTCAGATCCGCCATGACGCTGCTCGGCGCGGCCATCGACGACGCCGAGCAGGCCTACGGGCAGCGGCACGCCCACACCGTCGCGCTCGTCGAGTGCGGGCGGGCGAACGGACTCCTCCGGCAGAACGCGTAGCGCGCCACGCCTCGGGTGTTGATCCGGCCCCGGTCCGTCCCGCTAAGGTGCGGTTTCCTGGTCGTCGGGGACCGATCAGCTCACATGTGGAGGCAGCATGGGCGTGCAGGACGACAGCGGTAGCAGACCACCAGAGCGCGGCGCCGATCCCGCCGCCGGGCCCGGCACCCGGGACAGCAGCGACGAGGCGGTCCTCCATCGGTTGGGCTACGCACAGGTGCTCTACCGGGAGATGGGCGGGTTCTCGAACTTCGCGATCTCCTTCACGATCATCTCGATCCTGGCCGGCTGCCTGACGTCGTACTTCATCGCGTTCAACTACGGCGGCCCGGTGGCGGTCACCTGGGGCTGGCTGCTGGTCGGGGTGTTCTGCGTGCTGGTGGCCATGGCGATGGGGGAGATCGCCTCGGCCATGCCGACAGCCGGGGCGCTGTACTTCTGGGCGTCCAAGCTCGGCGGCCCGGCCTGGGGGTGGTTCACGGGGTGGTTCAACCTGGTGGGCCAGATCGCCGTGACCGCCGCCATCGACTACGGGGCGGCGATCTTCACGACGGCCCTGCTCAACCTGTGGTTCCCCGACCTCATCGGGACGGACTCGACCGCGATCTTCATCGTCTACACGGTGATCATCGCGCTGCACCTGGCCCTGAACCTGCTGAACGTCAACCTGCTCGCCCGGCTGAACACCTTCTCGGCGTGGTGGCACATGGCGGGTGTGCTGGTGATCGTCGTGGTGCTGTGGGTCGTGCCGCGCGAGCACCAGTCGGCAGCCTTCGTGTTCGGGGAGGTGATCGACAACTCCGGCTTCGAGGGGGTCGGGTTCTGGTTCGTGTTCGGGATCGGCCTGCTGATGGCGCAGTACACGATCACCGGCTACGACGCGTCGGCGCACATGAGCGAGGAGACGCGCACGGCGTCGCGGGCCGCGGCCTGGGGCATGGTCATGGCGGTGGCGGTGTCGGTGGTGTTCGGGTTCATCCTGCTGGTCGCGGTCACCTTCGCCGTGCCCGACGTCCAGGGCACCCTGGACGCGCTGGCGCTCGCTCCGATCTACATCTTCACGGAATCGTTGGGCACGGTCTGGGCGGAGTTCCTGCTCGTGATCGTCGTGGTGGCGCAGTTCTTCTGCGGCACGGCGTCGGTGACCTCGGCGTCGCGGATGATGTTCGCGTTCTCGCGGGACCGGGCGGTGCCGGGATCGCGGTTGTGGCGCAAGGTGTCGCGCAACCGGGTGCCGACGAACGCGGTGATCGCGATCGTCGTGCTGGCCTGGGCGCTGATGGTCCCGACCCTGGCCAACGCGGCGATCGGGTACCTGGTGGGCACCTCGATCGCGGTGATCGGGCTCTACATCGCGTTCGCGCTGCCGATCATCCTCCGGCTGCGGGCCGGTGACCGGTTCGAGCACGGCGCGTGGAGCCTGGGCGGGCACTACAAGTGGATCGGGTCGATCGCTGTGGCCTGGATCGCGATCATCTGCGTGCTCTTCCTGCTGCCGGTGTCGCCGAACGGGATCCCGGGGGCCGAGGAGTTCGACTGGGCCGTGGTCAACTACGCGCCGCTGACCGTGGGTGGCGCCCTGATCCTCTTCGGCGGCTGGTACCTCATCTCGGCTCGGCACTGGTTCAAGGGCCCGATCCGGGAAGCCGGCAGCGAGGAGGAGCTCACCAACATCGAGCGCCAGCTCGAGGCCGAGGCGCCCTGAGCAGTCCAGTCCTGCGGGGAGCCGACTCCCGGGGCCCGAACGTCTCGGGAGCCGGCTTCGCGGGGTGGACGTCGACCCCCCGGGTTAACGTGAGCGCGCAACGACACCCCCGGAGGTCGGATGAACCTCGAGAAGGTCGTCTTCGGGTTCTTCGTCCTGCTCGCGGCGACGCTGAACTTCGGCTTCTTCATCGGTGACATCTCGGATCCGGCCCTGCACAACGTCTACGAGCTCTTCGCCGCGGTCGTGGTCAACCTGATCGCGACGGTGCTCAAGTTCGGCGACCGCACCCAGATCGGCGCCGTGCACCTCGCGACCAGCCTCGTCGCCGACCTGCAGCTGATCGCGGCCGCGCTGGCGTGGGGCTACGCCGACGTACGTCTCGACCGAGGGCCTCACCGCGGCGTCGACGGCCAGCGTCGTGTCGCTGTCCGGTGGCGCGCTGTTCGCCAACATCGTCTCGGTCGTCCTGCTGGTGGTCGAGACCGTCTCGTTCCACCGCCGGTAGGGGCCGCCGTGGCCAACCCGCTGCTCGCCTTCTGGCTCCGCCTGCTCGGCCACGAGGAGCGACGACCGCGGCCCGCCGCCCGCGGCGGCGCATCCCCATCCGGTCGGCACTGCAGGCGTCCGCCACGATCTTCCTGGTCCTGCGCCGGATGCGGGCGCCGCTGATCATCCTGATCATGATCTTCGCGGTGAGCGTGCTCGGGCTGACGCTGATCCCCGGCCAGGACGCCGAGGGCCAGCCGTGGCAGATGGGCTTCTTCGACGCGTTCTACTTCATGAGCTACACGGCGACGACGATCGGTTTCGGCGAGCTCCCGTACCCGTTCACCGACG
The DNA here is from genome assembly GCA_963711715.1 of uncultured Actinomycetota bacterium. Classification (GTDB taxonomy): domain Bacteria; phylum Actinomycetota; class Actinomycetes; order Mycobacteriales; family Pseudonocardiaceae; genus Pseudonocardia. Next base: position 1,084,631 of record CAVQFJ010000009.1, on the reverse strand, counting down.
CCAGCGGCTGTGGGTCACGGTCGTCGATCTACCTGACGGTCATCGGCTGGGCCTACGCCATCGGCTCGCTGCTCACGCTGCTGCAGGACCGCGGCTTCCGGCAGGCCCTCGCCGCTGCAGCGCTTCACCCGCAAGGTGGCCCGGCTGCGCGAGCCGTTCCTGCTGATCGCGGGCTACGGGCAGACCGGCGAGCTGCTCGGCCGGTCCTTCGACGCGCTCGGCCGGCGCTTCGTGGTCCTCGACGACGACGACGCGCGGATCGACGATCTCGACCTCGACAGCTACCACGCCGACGTACCCGGCCTGACGGGCGACGCTGCGCAACCCGGGACGCCTCGGCCGTCGCCGGGCTCGGCCACGCGTACTGCGAGGGCGTCCTCGCGCTGACCGACGACGACGAGGCCAACCTCGCGGTCACCATGGCGGCGGCTCTGCTCCGGCCCGAGCTGCCGGTGATCGCCCGCACCACCTCGCCCGGCGATCGCCGAGCGCATGCGCGCGTTCGGCACCCCCACCGTGGTCAACCCGTTCGACCGCTTCGGCGACCACCTGCGCCTCGCGCTGCGGGCGCCGGCGTCCTACCAGCTGATGACCTGGCTGGAGAGCGGCCCGGGCGCGGAGCTGTCCTGAGCGGGGCGACTCCGCCGACGGGCGGCCGGTGGGTCGTCTGCGGCTACGGCCGCTTCGGCCGCGAGCTCACCGAGGACCTGCGCGCCGAGGGCCTGGACGTCACCGTCATCGACCCGACGGTGGCCGACGACGCGGACCACGACGATCCTCGTCGGCGACGGCGTCCGATCCGGGCGTCATGGCGCCAGGCGGATCTCGAGCACGCGGTCGGGCTTCGTCGCGGGCACCGACAACGACACCGACCAACCTGTCGCTGATCGCCGCCGCGCGCCGCATCAACCCCGACCTGTTCATGGCCGCCCGGCAGAACCGGCCGGCCAGCGCGCCGCTGTTCGCGGCCATGGAGGTCGACTCGCTGCTGGTGCCGACCGAGGTCGTCGCGCACGAGGTCTACGCCCAGTTGAGCACCCCGCTGCTGTGGCGCTTCCTCCAGGAGATGCCGCACCGGGGTGACGAATGGGCGGCCGGCTCGTCGACCGCCTGTCCGGCCTGTGCGGCGAGCGCCTGCAGTCGCTGTGGAAGGTCCGGCTGACCCGGCACGAGGCGCCGGCCCTCGGGCCCTGGCTGGCGTCCGGGCACGCCCGGCTCGGTGACCTCCTGCGCAGCCCCGAGGACCGGGACGAGCCCCTGCACGCGGTGGCGCTGCTGGTGTCGCGGGGAGACGATGCCACCCTGGCACCGGACGACGGGTTCGTGCTGGCCCCCGACGACGAGATCCTGCTCGCCGGCCGTCCGGCGGCCCGCCGGTCCCTCGACACCACGCTGCTGGTCGACGCGGTGCGCGAGTACGTGGTGACCGGCCGCCACGTCGCGTCGAGCTGGATCTGGCGCCGGCTCGGGGGCGAGCGGTCCCGCTGAGGTGACCACCCCACCCCAGAGGGCAGGAAAGCCACTTTCCTGCCCTCAGCGGACCGGAAAGTGGCTTTCCTGCCCCCGCGCGCCGTGCGCCCAGGCCAGGGCGGCGAGGCCGGCGTCGAGGCTCACCCGCGGCGCCCAACCGAGGAGCTCGCGGGTGCGCCGCTGGTCGAACCAGTGCGCGGTCGACAGCTGTTCGGCGAGGAAGCGGGTCATCGGCGGCTCGCCGCGGAGCGCCGGGAGCGCGGCCCACGTCGCCTCGACCACCGCGCCGGCGGCCCGGGCCAGGCCGGCCGGCACCGAGCGCCGAGGCGGCGCGACCCCGGCGGCCCGGCAGATCGCCGCCACCAGCTCGGCGACCGGCCGCGGCTCGCCGTTGGTCACCACGAGGGCCCGGCCGTCGAGCTCCACGCACCGGTCCACGGCGGCGACCAGCGCGTCCGCGGCGTTGGTGACGTAGGTGGTGTCGATCAGGGCGGCCCCGGACCCGACGACGACCAGCCGCCCGGCCCGGGCCCGGGCGGTGATCCGCCCGACCAGCTGCGTGTCGCCGGGTCCCCACACGAGGTGCGGGCGGACGGCGACGACCGCGGGCCCGCCGGTCCGCCGGAACACGCCGTCGAGTGCGATCCGTTCCGCCTCCGCCTTGCTGCGCGCATAGGGCCCCCGCGCCCGCTGCGGGTCGGCCGGCCCTGCGCCCACCCCGACCAGCGCCGCGCCGGCGTGCGCCACCGACGGCGAGGACACGTGCACCAGCCGGGGCACTCCCGCGGTGCGGCAGGCCGCGAGGACGGCGCGGGTCCCGGCGATGTTGGTGCGGGCGAACTCCGGCCACCGACCGACGATGTCGACCTTGGCCGCGAGGTGGACGACCGCGTCGTGACCCGCGACGGCGGGACCGATGACGTCGGCGTCGCGCGATGTCGCCCAGCACCTCCCGGTGCGGGAGCCCGGACGGCCGGCGCTGCAGGACCGTGACCTCGTCGCCGCGGGCGCCGAGCGTGCCGGCGACGGCCGCGCCGAGCATCCCACTGGCCCCGGTGACCAGCACCTTCATCGTCCCGGCCCCGTCATCGTCTCGCCACGGTCGTCGTCACGGGCGGCGGCCGGCGCGCCGGCCGGCCAGCACGGCGCCCGGCCCAGCGGGCCACCCGGGCCCGGTCGACCTTCGAGGCGTGCCGGATGTCGACCGGCAGGGCGTCGGCGACGAGTACCGCGGTGACACCGGCCCCGGCGGCGTCCCGCACCGCCGCGGCCAGCGGCGCGGGGGCGAGCACCCGGAGGCGCCGGCGTCCGTCCGGCACGACGACGACCACCACCTGCTGGGTGCCGGCCGGGCCGACCCCGACCACCGCCGCCGACTGGACTCCGGCAACCCGCGCGACCCGCTGCTCGATCCCGACCGGGGTGACGGGCCCGGACGCGGTGGACACGACGTCCCGGCACCGACCCTCGATCCACAGTCGACCCTCGTCGTCGAGGTGCCCGACGTCGCCGGTCCGGTGCCAGCCCGGATCGCGGGAGCTGGCCTGCTCGGTGGCCCAGAGGCGGTCGTAGCGGTCCTTCACGTGGGCGGCTCGCACGCAGACCTCGCCGGTGACGCCGGGCGCTGCGGTCAGGAGCCCGTCGGCGGCTCCGGTGGGTGCCAGCGGGCTCACCCGGACCTGCACCGCGGCGAGCGGCCGCCCGACGCAGACCCCGTCGCCCGGCCCCGCGGCGTCGATCTCCCGGAGCGTGATGTCCGTGACGGGCAGGGCCTCGGTCATCCCGTACGGGGTGTGCGCCTCGGCGGCGGGGAGCACCGAGGCCAGGGCGTGCAGCAGGGCGGCGGGCACCGGCGCCCCGGCCGAGACCACGAGCCGGACGCCCGCGAGCGCACGCCCGTCGACGAGACCGCCGGCGGTGGCGACGACATGGCGCAGCGCGGCCGGTGACGCGAACACGACCGTGGCCTCGACGGCGGCGGCGGCATCGGCCAGAGCCCGCGCGGTGAGCCGGCCCGGGCCGGGGGCGTCGGGCGTGGCCGACGCGATGCCCAGGGCGGGACCGTAGAGGGCGAACGGCGCGAACGCCGCGACCAGGCGGTCCTCGGAGGTCAGCGCGAACGCCGCGCGCAGGACGTCGAGCTGCGCCTCGACCTGGCCGTGCCGGTAGACCACGCCCTTGGGCGGTCCGGTGGCGCCGGAGGTGAACACGACGGCGCACTCGGCGTCCGGGCCGGGCTCGGGGGGCGGCACGGCGTCGCGGCCGGCGCGCGCGACGTCGGCCAGCCCGTGGGTCGCGCCGAGCAGCCGCCGGACAGCGGGGGAGGCGGGCCCGGCGACGATCCGGTGCCCCGGCACCCCCAGGCCACGGGCGAGGGCGAGTCCCCGCGGTACGCCGATGACGTGGTCGGGGGCCGCCCCGCGCAGGGCTCGGGCCAGCCCGACCGGCCCGAGCCCGGCGTCGGCCACCACGATGACCGCTCCCGCCCGCCAGCACGCGTAGACCGCCGCGGTCAGGTCGGGCCCGGGGGGAACGAGCAGCGCGACCCGGTCGCCGGGGCGCACCCCCTCGGCGGCGAGCCCCGCGGCCAGCTGGCGCACGCGCCGGGCCAGCAGCCGGAAGGAGACCGTGCGATGCGGTCCCGCGAGGTCGACCACCGCCGGCGACGGGTCGTCGGCCCGCTCGTCGAGGGCCGACCACAGCGGCCGGCGGTCGGCCCGGAGCTCGGGTCGCTCGTGGCCGGGCCGCGGCTCGTCGAGGGTGCGGATCCACGTCCACGTGTGCGCCGCGGTCTGCGGCGCGTCCTCGACGACCAGGTGCGAGGCGCCCTCGTAGCGGTGGACCACGGCGTGCGGTACCCGGCGCAGCAGGTCACGCAGGTACCGCTCCGAGAACACCGGGTCTCGCGGTCCCCACAGCAGCAGGACCGGCACGTCGAGCCGCGCGAGTCCGGTGCCGATCCCGTCCAGCGTGGTGCTGCTCGGGTGCCCGGCGTCGAGCGGGATGTCCGCGACGAAGTCGGCGACGGCCCGGCGCCGGGGGACCGTCCCGTACGGCGCGGCGAGCGCGTCGCGCACGCCGACGCTCAACGCCGGCCGGGACAGCGCGGTCGTCGCCCGCACGAACGTCGGCGTCCTGGCGCACACCGTCTCCCGCAGCACCGCGGTGCGGGCCAGCCGGATCAGCGGTGGCGCGGCCGCCCCGGCGGGCTGGTGCACCGCGGTGTTCGCCAGCACGACGCCGCGCAGCTGGTCGCGGTGGGCCAGGGCCCAGCCCAACGAGATCGGTCCGCCCCAGTCGTGCCCGACCGTCACGACCGGGCCCGTCACCGCCAAGGCCGTCAGCACCACGCCGAGGTCGTCGACGCGCTGGGCGAAGGTCCGGGGAGCGGCGGTGCGCTCGGAGTAGCCCATGCCCAGCTGGTCGACGGCGACGACGCGCCATCCGGCCGGGGCCGCGGCCAGGAAGCGCCGCCACAGGTAGGACCAGGTGGGGTTGCCGTGGACGCACACCATCGTGCCCGTCGACGGCACCCCGCCGCTGTCGAGGACGTGCCACGTGCGCGCCACCCCCTCGCTGTCGCCTGCGGTGACGAGCCGCGACCAGGCGGGGTCGAGCCCGGGGAGGTCGGGGGGCAGGACCGCCGGCGAGAGGGTCAGGGTCACCAGATGACCTCGGCGCAGCAGGCGTTGAGCCCGGATCCGACGCCCATCAGCAGCACCCGGTCCCCGGCCTGCAGCGAGTCGACCTGCGTCGCGAGGGTGAAGGGGACGGCGGCCGGTCCCATGTTGCCGCGGGTGGGGAACGTGAGCGGGACGCGGTCGGGATCGATGCCCAGCTTGCGGATCATCGCGCCGGTGTGGACCCGCGACACCTGGTGAGCGATGTAGCGATCCATCTCCGACCAGTCGAACTCGGCCTTGGCGGCCTCCCAGGTGGCTCCGGACAGGGCGATCCCGGCGTCGAGCAGCCCCTTGGCGTCGGTGCGCATGGAGTCCAGGTCGCCGACGCACAGCTCGTGGTGCTCGGTCGCCGCGCGGGTCACCCCGCCGACGAAGCGGTGGCCCTCCGGGTGCTCGTCCCAGCGCCCCAGCACCATGGCCGCGGCCCCGGAACCGAGGGTGAGGGTCGCGAACTGGGCCAGCACGTCCTCCCGGGTGGCGTCCGGCCGGGCCAGTCGCTCGAGGGTGGCCTCGTGTATCTGCCGGGCGCCCTCGCCGTCCACGACCAGTGCGAACTCGACCCGGCCGGCGTCGATCATCATGGCCGCGAGCTGCATCGCGTTGAGGAAGCCGAGGCAGGCGTTGGCCAGGTCGAAGTTCAGGCACGTCGTGGGCAGACCGAGCGCGGCGTGGACAGCGACGGCGGCGGAGGGTTCGAGGTGCGCGCGACTCACCGAGGTGTCGATGAGCAGCCCGACGCGGTCCGGGTCGACGCCCGCCTCGGCGAGCGCCTTGGCGCCGGCCATCGCGGCGGCGTCGGAGAAGTCGACGTCCTCGGGCCACCACCGCCGCTCCTGCACGCCGGCCAGGCCCTGCAGCAACCCCGGTCGCAGCCCGACCCGCCGGTAGGTGTCGGCCAGCCGGTCGTCGAACTCCGCAGAGGTCACGATCCGCGGCGCGTCGACCCCGCACACCGACAGGACCGCCGTGCCGGAGAACCGGGAGGTGGCATTACCGCTCATGGACTGCCTCTCGTCGAGTGGGCGCGAAGGAGCAACCACCCCTCGACGGTAGCTGCGCCCGACCGGTGCCCCGTTCGCCCGAACGCCGACGGCCGGGACCACCCGGCGTGACGCTCGTCTCCGCCCATCCTGGGAGTGCAAGGGTGTTCATGCTCGCCGACGCCCCGCCGGAGGTCTCCATGCTGCTGCTCGACGCCGAGGAGTCGGCCATCGTCGACACCGTCCGTGACTTCGTCGACCGGGACGTCCGGCCGGTGGCGCGCGGCCTGGAACACGCGAACACCTACCCCGACGAGCTCGTCGAGCAGATGAAGCAGCTGGGGGTGTTCGGGCTGGCGATCCCCGAGCCCTACGGCGACGTCCGGGTGTCGACGCCGTGCTTCGCGATGGTCACCGAGGAGCTGGCGCGCGGCTGGATGAGCCTGGCCGGGGCGATGGGCGGGCACACGGTCGTCGCGACACTGCTGCTCGACCACGGCACCGACGAGCAGAAACGGCGCTACCTGCCGCGGATGGCCACCGGCGAGCTGCGGGCCACCATGGCCCTCACCGAGCCCGGGGGCGGTTCGGACCTGCAGGCCATGCGGACCACCGCCCGTCGCGACGGTGACTGCTACGTGGTCGACGGCGCCAAGACGTGGATCACCAACGCGCGCCGCGCCGGGGTCGTGGCCCTGCTGTGCAAGACCGATCCGCGGGCCGAGCCGGCGCACGCCGGCATCAGCGTCCTGCTCGTGGAGCAGGGGGTGCCCGGGTTCACGGTGTCCGCGGACCTGCCCAAGCTCGGCTACAAGGGCGTGGAGAGCTGCGAGCTCGCCTTCGACGGCGCCCGGGTGCCTGCCGACGCGCTGCTGGGCGGGGTGGAGGGCGCGGGGTTCACGCAGATGATGCGCGGGCTGGAGATCGGACGGATCCAGGTGGCGGCGCGGGCGACCGGCGTCGCGCGGGCGGCGTTCGACGACGCGCTGCGCTACGCGCAGGAGCGGGAGAGCTTCGGGCAGCCGATCTGGCGCCACCAGTCGGTGGGCAACCTGCTCGCGGACATGGCCACCACGATCACTGCGGCGCGACAGCTGCTGGTCCACGCGGCGCAGTGCTACGACTCGGCCGAGCGGGCCGACCTGGAGGCCGGGATGGCGAAGCTGTTCTGCTCGGAGACGGCGATGCGGGTGGCGCTGGACGCGATGCGCGTGCACGGCGGCTACGGCTACTCGACGGAGTTCGATGTCGAGCGCTACTTCCGTGACGCGCCACTCATGATCGTCGGCGAGGGCACGAACGAGATCCAGCGCGGGGTGATCGTGCGCCGGCTCGTCGACCGCGGCGGGCTGTGACCGGGACTTCTCTCGGCGAGCGAGATGTCCGTCCGTCGGTCAGAGTGCAGGGGTGTCCACGCTGATCTCGCCGCTCACGACCTCGGGGCCACCCGAGCAGGTGGTGCTCCTCGACGAGGACCGCCGCCCGATCGGCGTGGCCGACAAGTCGTCCGTTCACGGCCCGCAGACCCCGCTGCACCTGGCGTTCTCCTGCTACGGGTTCGACGCGGCCGGCCGGCTCCTCGTCACGCGGCGGGCCCGGGGCAAGCGCACCTTCCCCGGGGTGCGGACCAACACCTGCTGCGGCCACCCGGCGCCCGGTGAGGCGGTGGCGGACGCCGTGCGCCGGCGGCTGGCCGACGAGCTCGGGCTGGGCGCCGCCGACCTCCGCCTGGTGCTGCCCGACTTCAGCTACCGGGCCACGGCCGGCGGGGTCGAGGAGAACGAGCTGTGCCCGGTGTACGTGTGCACGCTGGTCGGCGAGCCGCGGGCGCGGCCCGACGAGGTGGACTCCTGGGAGTGGTGGAACTGGGGCGACTTCCTCGCGGAGGCCCGCAGCGCCACGGGCGAGCTGTCGCCGTGGGCCCGACTGCAGGCGCCCCTGCTCGATGCGCGACGGGATCTGTGGGGCCGATCCGTCCCGGTGTGAGCCGCCTCGACCACCACGCCCGTGACGGGCCTAGGTCAGGTGGCTGAGCAGGAACGCCGTGATGAACCCGCCACAGAGGACCAGCCCGGTGGTCTTCCCGGCGTTGGTGTAGGCCTCCGGCAGCATGGTGTCCGCCAACATCGTCAGGATGGCGCCAGCTGCGAACGCCTGCACCACGGCCACGGCCGCCGGCGACGCCCCGCCGAGCAGCCCGTACCCGGCAGCTGCGGCGACAGCGCACACGACGGCGACCGCCGACCACAGGCCGAGGATCCACCGCGGCGAGCGGCCAGCCTGGCGCAGCCCGACGGCCGCCGAGAGCGACTCGGGCACGTTCGAGAGGAACACCGCGGCCACCACCGCAACGCCGACGCCTTCGCCGCCGAGGAGCGACACGCCGATGGCTGCCGACTCCGGGATGCCGTCCAGCATCGCCCCCAACACGATCGCGCCTGCGACTCCGCCCGCCTGCTGGCCGCCGGAGCGCTTGCGGTCGTTCCCACCGCGGTGGTCGAGGACCGCGTCACCGACGAAGAACGCGAGCGCGCCGGCGACGAGACCGAGGACGACGGGGCGTGCCCCGGCGCTCTCGAACCCCTCCTCCGCCAGATCGAAGGCGACCGCACTGATCAGCACGCCGCCGCCGAACGCCATGACGAGACCCAGCACGCGGGGCGGCGTGTGCCACACCAGCCCGATCACCGAACCCACGAGCAGAGCGAGACCACCAACCAGACCCCAGAACGCCGCGACGAGCACGCCGCGAACTTCCCGGTCGCGCCGCCGGTCAATCGCGGGCGGGGCCGATGGTCGATCCACGCGCTCTTGCCGCCCGGGTCCGCACTCGCCTCGGCACGGGCATCCGGACACTCCGGCAGCCATTCGGCGGCTCGCGCCCCGCCTGATCTCTCGGGAAGCTGTCCGGATCTCGAACAGAGGAGATCACGTGGCGACTCTGATGCAGCAGGCCTTCCGGCGCAAGCCGGTCGGATCGATGGCCGAGGAGACCGGCGCCGACGCCGACGGGGGTCAGCTCGCCCGGTCGATCGGGCTCTTCCAGCTCTCGATGATCGGGGTCGGGGCGACGATCGGGACGGGCATCTTCTTCGTCCTGTCCGAGGCCGTGCCGATCGCGGGACCCGCGGTCATCTGGTCGTTCGTCATCGCCGGCGTCGTCGCGGGCCTCACGGCCGTCTGCTACGCCGAGCTGGCCAGCGCCGTTCCGGTGTCAGGATCGTCGTACTCCTACGCCTACGCCACGCTCGGCGAGGTCGTCGCCATGGGCGTGGCGGCGTGCCTGCTGCTGGAGTACGGCGTGTCGTCCGCCGCGGTCGCGGTGGGCTGGTCGCAGTACGTCAACCAGCTGCTGGGCAACCTCTTCGGCTTCCAGATCCCCGATGCCCTCTCCCAGTCGCCCGAAGGGGGCGGCCTCCTCAACCTGCCGGCCATCGTGCTGGTGGCCCTCTGTGCGCTGCTGCTCATTCGCGGGGCCAGCGAGTCGGCGACCGTCAACGCGGTGATGGTCCTGATCAAGCTCGGCGTGCTCGTGCTCTTCGTCGTCGTCGGGATCACGGGCTGGAACGCCGACAACTTCGCCGACTTCGCGCCGTTCGGGATCACCGGGATCACCGGAGCCGCGGGCATCATCTTCTTCGCCTACATCGGGCTCGACGCCGTGTCGACCGCCGGCGAGGAGGTCAAGAACCCGCGGCGGACGATGCCGCTGGCCATCCTCATCGCGCTGGTCACCGTGACGGTGGTCTACGTGGCCGTCGCGATCGTCGCCGTCGCGGCCCAGCCCGCCGCGGACTTCGAGGGCCAGGAGGCGGGGCTCTCGGCCATCCTCGAGTCGGTCACCGGGGCCACCTGGCCGGGCACCGTCATCGCGGCGGGTGCCATCATCTCGATCTTCAGCGTCACGCTGGTGACGATCTACGGGCAGACCCGCATCCTGTTCGCGATCGGGCGCGACGGGATGCTGCCGTCGTTCTTCCGGCAGGTGAACCAGCGGACGCAGACGCCGGTCAACAACACGATCGTGGTCGCCGCCGTCGTCGCGCTGCTGGCCGGGCTGCTGCCGATCGAGTTCCTCGCCGAGATGACGAGCATCGGCACGCTGGTCGCCTTCCTCGTGGTCTCGATCGGTGTGATCATCCTGCGGCGCACCGCACCTGACCTGCCGCGGGGGTTCAAGGTCCCCGGGTACCCCGTCACCCCGATCCTGTCGATCCTGGGCTGCATCTGGATCATCGTCGGCCTGCGGCCGGTCACGATCCTGGTGTTCCTGATCTGGGTGGCCGTCGTGCTGGTCTGGTACTTCAGCTACGGGATCCGGAACTCCCGGCTCCGTGATCCCGACAGCCCGACGCCGTCGTCGACGCCGCCCACGCCGCCGAAGGACGCCCAATGACCATCGTCGTGGGGCTGCCGCGTGACGAACGCGCGACGGCGGCCGTGCACCTGGGCAGCATGTTCGCCCGCTCCCTGCCGGCGTCGTCCGCCGGCGACGCCGGCGACGGTGACGGGCGCAGCGACGACCTCGTCGTGAGCACGGTGGTGCCGCCGCCGTGGCCGCCCGGGATGGGCAAGGTCGACAGCGAGTACCAGGAGTACCTCGACCGCAGTGCCGAGGAGGCGCTCGACGGGGCCCGGGCGCTCATGCCGTCCGACATCCGCGCCACCTACGTCGTCACCCGGGCCCGATCGACCTCGGCAGGCCTCCTCGAGGTCGCCGCGCAGCACGGGGCGCAGCTCATCGCGCTGGGCTCGTCCACCGCGAGCGTGCTCGGCCGGGTCGCATTCGGCAGTGTCGCCGATCGCCTGCTGCACAGCTCACCCGTGCCCGTCGCGCTCGCCCCTCGCGGGTTCCGCTGCCGCCCCGCCACCCGGGTGCGGAGGGTGACCGCGGCGTTCGGAGCGTCCGAGGAGTCGAAGGAGCTCGTGGTGGCGGCCGCGGGCGTGGCCGCGCGGGCCGGGGCGACGCTGCGGGTCGCGTCGTTCGCCGTGCGCCCACGCACCCCCCTGACCGCGGGCATCGGCTCGCGGGCCGAGGACACCATCGGGCGGGCGTGGGCGGCGGAGGTCGAGCAGTTGCAGCGCGCCGTGCTCGACGACATCGCCCGGCTGCCGGCCGTCCCGCCCGAGATGACCGCGGTGGTCGGCCACGGGCCGGACTGGGCCGCGGCGTTGGAGGAGATCGGCTGGGAGGACGGGGGGATCCTCGTCGTGGGGTCCAGCACGGCCGGCCCGATCGCGAGGGTGTTCATCGGCTCACGGTCGTCGAAGATCGTCCGGCACTCACCGGTACCGGTGGTCGTGGTGCCCCGCGGGGCCGCGCACGCCGGGGCCGAGCAGGCCGGTCAGGCCTGAGCGCAGCCGTGCTCGGCGCGGTGGCCGGGCCCCGGTAGTCCGGGCGGGCCGGCGGTCAGGCCGAGAGCTCGCGCTCGAGCGGCGTGCGGAACCGCGGCACCACCCGTACCGGGGCGACCAGAGCGGCGAGGCGCTCCGCCTCGGCGTGCACTGCCTCGGTCGCCTCGGTCCCCACGTCCTCGAGCAGCCGCAGCGCGATCGTGCCGTCCGCGCGGTGCGCCCACCCACCGACGATGCGGCCGTCGCACCAGAGGGTGGGGCCGACGTTGCCGGTGCGGTCGAACAGCGCCGACCGGTGCGCGCCGAGGAACCAGTCCCGCCGCTGCCAGCCCATCGGGGTCGGGTCGAGCGCGGGGAGCAGGGAAACCCAGGTTCCCGCCTCGACTTCGCCGGCCTCGACGTCGACGGGCAGGGCGACGCCGGGACCGTCGTCGAGCTCGACCGGCACGGCACCGGTGCCGGCGAGCGCCGCCCGGGTCCGGCCGAGCGTCCAGCCGGCCCACCACTGCAGGTCGCTCACCGGTGCCGGCCCGAACGCGGCGAGCCAGCGGCGGGCCAGCTCGACGCACGCCTCGGCGGGGTCGAGCTCGGGCATGCCTCCTGGCCACCAGGCCGACGTCGGGGACCACCGGTACCGGGTCGACGTCCACGAGCCCAGCGGGCGCCCGCGCACGATGTGCCCGTCGGCACCGAGGAGCAGCAGTATGCGGCTGGTGGCGTGGTGCGCCGTCCCGTCCGGTGGCAGCACCATCGTGGTGCCGAGGGCGGGGACGTCGGCGACGAGCTCGGTGGCGGTCGCCTCGCCGCGGGTGCCCAGCGCGGTCACGACGTCCCGCTCGACGCCGACGAGCCAGGCGCCGGGATCCGGGCCGACCGGCGCATAGCCGAGATGGTCGACGAGCCGGCGCCGCTGCACCTGCGCCACCGTCAGGGTGCACGCGGCCTGCACGACGGGAGCGGCATCGAGCGGCAACACCCAGACGGTGCGCCGCATCCCGAGCATCCGGACCAGCTCACGGTCGGTGTGCAGCACGTGCTCGATCTCCGCGATCGTGGTCCGGCGGTCCCGCGCCAGTACCGACAGGAACACCGAGGCCGGATCGGTGGCGTGCAGCCCGACGAGCGCCGAGGCCACCTCGACCGGCCCCGCGGCCCCGACCGCGAGCCGGTGCCGCACACCCAGTCGGGCGCGGCGCTGCGCCGTGACGATCCTCGGCACCGCCGCCATGCCGGCAGCCTGGTGATCGCCGAGTCGGCCCGCAAGTCGCCCCGCGGGTCCGGGGCGGGGCACCGCCCCGACCCGACCTCCTAGCCGACCGCGGCTCCCACCCGCAGCGCGGCACGCAGGGCGTGCGCGACCTGCGGCCCGGTCACGTCGGAGTGGTTCGTGACGAACGCGTCGGCGAGCAGGTTGTGCACCAGGCCCGGCTGCAGGTCGTAGACCCCACCCACGTCGAGCAGCCGGGCGGCGCGGGCCTCCGGGGTCTGCAGGGCGCCGTTGCGCCCGATGCCGCCGAAGACGTCGTCCGGTCCGCCGACGGCCGCGGCCACCTGACCGGCCACCCGCGAGGCGAGCGCGTACGCGATGCCGACCGCCCGATCGTTGGCGGTGTGGGTGACCAGCACGGGACCGTCGACGTGGCGCTCGGTGAGGCAGGCCCGGAAGGCGCCGTCGTGGCCCGGCTTCCAGTCCCGCGCGAACCCGAAGTGGGAGAACGCCCCCTGCAGCAGCGCCATCGACGCGACCGGCGAGAGGCCGGCGTCCACCGGCTCCGCGGCCGCCGCCGTCACCAGCCGGGCGCCGAAGCTGTGGCCGACCAGGTGCCACCGCAGGCCGGGACGGGTGGCGCTCAGTTCCGCCCGCACCGGTGCCAGCCCCCGGGCCCCGACGACGCCGGCCCGCTCCTTCATCACGTAGTAGGTGCTGACGTCGATCAGGTTGCGGGCGGCGTTGCGGATGCCGCCGAGGATGTCCACGCCGGCCGCCCCGCCCCGGGCGCCGATCGAGGTGGCCCCGCCGCCGGCACCATCGCCCGGGCCCCGCAGGCGAGCCGGCCGGGACAGGCGCTCGAGCAGCTCTGCGCCGTCGAGGGTGAACAGCGCGGCCGGGGTCTCCTCGTCGCCGGCCGGGACGTCCGCCGCCGCCGTGGCGGTGCGCAGCGCGGCGCGCACGGCGTCGACGAAGCGGCGCTGGGCGGACGCCGCCGAGTCGAGAGCGGGCACCGCGGCCGAGGCCGCGACGAGCTCGGCGGTCGCGCCCGGGTGGTCGAGAGCCGCGGCGAATCTCGTCAGCCGGGCGTCGAGAACAGCGTCGCTCGGCCCGCCCGTCGTCGCTGCGCCGCCCGCGGTCGCGGCCACGTCCGCCAGCCGGCTCGACGGCCACACCACCCCGACCAGCACGGTGCCGGGCAACGGGCCGGCCGCGGCCAGCCGCTCCGCGAGTCCCCGGTAGAACGCCCTGGCCTGCTCCGCGGTGTTGTTCCAGCCGTGGGCGAGGACGACCGCGTCGGCGACACCGGCGGTGCCGACGGTCGTGGCCAGGTCGCGGACGTCGGCGCGGTCCGCGTCGCCGCGGGCGTCGATGCGCAGCTCGGCGTAGGGGATCCCGGACAGGTTCACGACGGCTCCTCTGTACTTCAGCCATTGGACTTCCGACCGATCGGGGCTCAGACCAATGCTCGACGAATGGATCGTGCGCAGGACGTCGACGAGGCCCCGGCCCTGGAAGGCCGGAACGCGCCCGAGATCGGTCGCCGACCTCAGGAACGCGTCCTTCACCTCGTCGGGCCGGCCGATGAACTCGCGCCGGATCGACTGGAACCCGGCGATGCACCCCGCGACGTGCGGGGCGGCCATGCTCGTGCCGGTGTCTTCGACGTACTGGACCGGCCCGACCTGCGCCTGCGCGTCGGCCGCGGCGCGACCCGCCGCGCAGGACAGGATCCGCTCGCCGGGGGCCACCAGGTCGGGCTTCGCGCGCCCGTCGCCGGTGGGGCCCTTGGAGGAGAAGTAGGACACGCCGTAGCGGTGCGGCATGTCCCGGTGCGTCGACCCGACCGTGATGGCGAGCGCCGCGTTGCCGGGATCGTTGATCGTCAGGTCGAGACCGGCCGCGACGGCGTCCTCGCGGAAGAAGTCCTGGTTCCAGCCGTATCCGGTGTTGCCGGCGGCCACGACGACGACGACCCCGGAGCGCACCAGTCGGTCGACCACGACACAGAGCGGGCTGGCGCCGCAGGCGAACCACTCGGGGTCGAACGCGTACCCGACGCTGAGGTTGACCCCGTGGACGAGCAGGTTGCGCCCGAAGTCGTTCACCTCGGCCACGTGCTCGAGTGCGGTGATGATCGTGCTGGTGTCACCGGTGCCGTCGTCGTCGAGCACCTTGTAGCTCAGCAGGCTCGTCTCGGGGGCCATCCCGGCCATGCTCTTCACCGGCGTCGTCCGGTAGTGGATGTCGCCCTGCTCGTCGCGCTCGCGGCGAGCGGCCACGATCGGCGCGCGCCGGGTGGAGCGCAGCTCGCCGGCGATGATGCCGGCCACGTGCGTGCCGTGGCCGAACGCGTCGGTCAGCGGGGCCTTGCCGCCGCCGCCGCCGCCCGCGGTGAAGTCGACGTGCGCCAACCCTGATGGCGGCCGGAGGTTGTCGTGCAGCCGGAAGTGCGGGTGCTTCCCGTCGATACCGGAGTCGAGCACCGCCCAGACCACGTCGCGGCCACTGGCGCCGAACGACGCTCTGGCCGCGTCGGCCTTGACCGTCGCGGCGGACCCGTCGGTCAGCGGGCGCACGGGGAAGTCCGGCCAGATGCGCCGCACCGCCTGACGGTCGGCGCGGCCTGCGGCCTCCTCGCGGTCGCGGCGGGCGAACGCGGCGATCGCACCGGGCGGAAGGGTGGCGGCGAGGTAGGGGCTGCTGGCGCCGAGCGGGCGGACCTCCGGCGGGATCTCGCCCTCGGCCTCGGCGACCTCGGCGAGCAGCTCGGCCACCCGAGCCCGCGCGCCGGCCAGGCCGTCGGCGTGGCGCGGGTTCAGCTCGATGACGACCTTCTGCGGCCCGTCCGCGTCCAACCGCGCGCGCAGGGGTCGCGAGATGACCGACCTGACCATGTCGCGCTCGACACCCATGGCGACCTCCCCGGCCCGCTGAACCACCAGGAGGAGGGCGGTGCGCCGCCGCTGATACTCCCGGTCAGGCCTCGGGATCGGCGGTCACGCCGTAGCGCCCGCGGTAGTACAGCAGCGGCAGGCGCTCCGGGCTGGCCCCGAGGTCCTGCACCAACCCGACGACGACGGTGTGGTCGCCCCCGTCGTACTCGTTCCACAGCGCGCAGTCGATCCACGCGCTGACGCCCTCGATCACCGGCGCACCCGACGGCGCGGGCCGCCACGGGACGCCCGCGAACTTGTCCAGCCCGGATCGGGCGAAGCCGACACTGAGCTCCTGGTGGTCGGCGGCCAGCACGTTGACGCAGAAGGCGCCGGCGTGCCGGATCCGTGGCCAGGTCGTCGAGGTGCGCGCGGCAGCGAAGCTCACCAGCGGCGGATCGAGGGAGAGGGAGGCGAACGACTGGCAGGTGAAGCCGGCCGGTCCGGTCGGGCCGGCCGCGGTGACCACGACGATGCCGGACACGAAGTGGCCCAGGACCTCCCGCATGACCGCCGCCGGCACCGGGCCGGGTGGGGCGCTGCCCGTCATGGGTCGACCCTAGGCACGACGGCTACCCGCCCGCGGCCGGGATCCCGTGATGCTCGCCATCGTTCTCCCGGCCCGGGGAAGCAGGGGTGGTCCCCGCGAGTGGGTTCTCGCGAGGAACTTACTCGGAGTGAGTTCTTCTGCGCAACTGACTTCTGGGAATCAGGCCGGTCGCAGTCGCCGGGCCGTGGGCCGTCCTGCGGGGGTGCTCAGCCGGGGGCGGCGGGGGAACCTGCTGCCCCCGGCCCCGGCTTGTAGTCCATGTCCCGCGCGGCGAGCGGCTCGCCGCAGGAGTCGCAGGTCGGGTTCGGAGCCGTGGTGGCGCCGCACGGCCGGTGGACCAGCACCAGCGGCACCCCCTCCGGTCCGGCCAACCACCGGTCACCCCACCGCATCAGGGCCAGGAAGATCGGGTAGAGGTCGCGGCCCCGGTCGCTGAGCCGGTACTCGTAGCGGTCAGGCCTGCTCTGGTACTGCTGTCGGTTCAGCACGCCGGCGGCCACGAGGTGCTTGAGCCGCTTGGTCAGGACGTTGCGTGAGATGTCCAGGTGCGCGGCGAAGTCGTCGAAGCGGCGCACTCCGAAGAATGCCTCGCGCAGGACGGCGAACGTCCACGGGTCGTCGAAGACCTGCAGCGTGCGACCGACGCTGTCCACCCGACCGCCCCATGGCCTCGCCATGGGGCTACCTTACCGGCTCTGCCTGCTCAGTTGCGCCGAGGAACCCACCACAGTAAGTACTCAACGAGAACTCACTCCCTCGACGACAGGTGGCCTCCCGTGACGACGACCGTCCCCACCCGGCACAGCACCCTCGAGATCACCGACGACCTGGCCGTGTTCACCCTCAACCGGCCGGAGGTCCGCAACTGCCTGAGCCTGCAGCTCTCCGATGAGCTCGTGGCCGCGCTGGAGGAGATCCGCCGGGCCGACTCCGTCAAGTTCCTGGTCCTTCGAGGCGCGGGGGAGACGTTCTGCGCCGGTGACGACCTCCGCGAGATGGGAGCCGGTGCGTGGGGTGACGCCAGCCAGTACTTCGAGCGCGTCCGCTACTACCAGCAGATGGCCTACGCCCTCGAGGGGCTCAACAAGATCACGATCGCGGCCGTGGAGAGGGCGGCACCACCCGGCTCGCGCGACTCGTGGGCCGGCGCCTGGCCAAGGAGCTCAACCTGATCGGCGCCCTGCATCCTGCGCGGCGCGCCGTCGAGCTGACCCTGTGGAACCGGGTGGTGGCTGACGACGGCCTCGACGCCGAGGTGGACGCCTTGCTCGCGGTGCTGCGCACCAAGAACCAGCAGACGCTCCGGCAACTCAAGTACATCATCAACCACGGGGTCGAGGCCGACCTCTACACCGCCCAGGGCTTCGAGGCGCTCTCGGCCGGCTGGAGCGCCGCACTGAACGGCTGGTGGCAGGTCCCCGACCACGACCAGCACGCCGGGCAGGAGGGGTTCGCCGACAAGAACGGCACCTGGGCGCAGCGCCGCCCGACCGCGATCGACTTCTGGTCCGACTGAACGGGTGTCGCGGCGATCCGGTCCGAGTCCGTAGCGTCGCCCGCAGGACCGACCGTGCGGGCGACGTCGAGGAGGACGGAACATGGCGGACGAGCTCGAGCAGTTCCGGATGACCATCGGGGGCAAGGCCGTCGACGCACTCTCCGGCCGCACCTTCGCGTCACAGAACCCCTACACCGGGCAGCCATGGGCGAGCGTGCCCGACGGTGGCCCCGAGGACGTCGACGCCGCCGTGGCCGCGGCGCGGTCCGCACTCGACGGGGAGTGGGGTGCGCTCACCGGCTTCGCCCGCGCCGCCCTGCTGCACCGTCTCGGTGACCTGGTGACGGAGAACGCCGAGCGGCTCGCCCGCCTGGAGGTGCAGGACTCGGGGAAGCTGTACCGCGAGATGATCGGCCAGCTCGGCGCCATCGGTTCCTGGTACCACTACTTCGCCGGGTTGGCCGACAAGATCGAGGGCCGGCAGGTGCCCGCCCCCAACCCGGACTACCTCGTCTACACCCGCCGGGAGCCCATCGGCGTGGTCGCGGCCATCACGCCGTGGAACTCCCCGCTGCTGCTCATGACCTGGAAGCTCGCTCCCGCGCTGGCCGCAGGCTGCACGGTGGTCGTCAAGCCCTCGGAGCACGCCCCGGCCTCGACGCTCGGGTTCGCCGAGCTCGTCGAGCGGGCCGGCTTCCCGCCGGGAGTCGTGAACGTCGTCACGGGGCTCTCCCGTGAGGTGGGCGCGGCGCTGGCCGGGCATCCCGGCGTCGACAAGGTCGCGTTCACGGGTTCGACGGCGACGGGCAGGGCGGTGGCGCACGCGGCGGCCGAGAACATCAACAAGGTGACGCTGGAGCTCGGCGGCAAGTCGCCGCAGATCGTCTTCCCCGACGCCGATCTGGAGGCCGCCGCCAACGGGCTCGTGGCCGGGGTCTTCGCGGCCACCGGGCAGACGTGCATGGCGGGCTCGCGGCTGATCGTGCACGCCGACGTCCACGACGAGCTGGTCCGCCTCGTCGCCGGGCGGGCGGCGCGGATCCGGCTCGGGGACCCGAACGACCCCGAGACCGAGATGGGCCCGGTGGCCAACCGCCCGCAGTACGAGAAGGTGCTCGGGTACCTGGGCACGGCCGTCGCCGAAGGGGCCACCGTGGCCTGCGGCGGTGCCGCCGCCGAGTCGCTCGGTGGCCTGTTCGTCCAGCCCACCGTGCTCACCGGGGTCGGCCCGGAGGCCACCGTGGTGCGGGAGGAGGTGTTCGGTCCGGTGCTCGCCGCCCTGACCTTCACCGACGAGGACGAGGCGCTCGAGCTCGCGAACGACACCCCGTACGGCCTGGCCGGTGCGGTCTGGACGAAGGACGTGCACCGCGCCCATCGCGTCGCCGCGGCGCTGCGGACCGGGACGGTGTGGATCAACGCCTACCGGGTGGTGGCTCCGAGCGTGCCGTTCGGCGGCTACGGGGCGAGCGGCATCGGCCGGGAGAACGGCGTGGCGGCGGTGGACGAGTACCTGGAGAACAAGTCGGTGTGGGTGGAGCTCACCGGCGGTACCCGGGACCCGTTCACGCTGGGGTAGGGGCGCGCCTCTCGTGCGTGGGTATCGCGGCCATGGCCGCGATACCCACGCAGGAGGTCAGCTGGCGTAGGCGCGCAGCCGGTCGGCCCGCTCGCCGATCCGGAGCTTGGCCATGACCTCGCGCTCGATCTGGCGCACCCGCTCGCGGGACAGCCCGTAGCGGCGGCCGATCTGGTCGAGCGTGCGCGGCTGGCCGTCGTCGAGGCCGTAGCGCATCCGGATCACGTTCTGCTCGCGGTCCTCCAGGGTGGCCAGCACCCGGCGGAGGTCGTCGTGCAGCAGGTGGGAGATGACCGTGGTCTCGGCGTCCGCGGCCTCGCCGTCCTCGATGAAGTCCCCGAGCGGGGCCTCCTCCTCGGAACCGACCGGCATGTCCAGGCTCACCGGGTCGCGCGCGTGGTCGAGCAGGTCGGCGATCTTCTCCTCGGCGATGCCGGACTCCGCCGCCAGCTCGGCGTGGGTGGCGTCCCGGCCGAACTTCTGGTGCATGTCCCGCTTGATCCGGGCCAGCTTGTTGACCTGCTCCACCAGGTGCACGGGCAGCCGGATGGTGCGGGCCTGGTCGGCCATGCCCCGCGTGATCGCCTGCCGGATCCACCAGGTGGCGTAGGTGGAGAACTTGAAGCCCTTGGCGTAGTCGAACTTCTCCACGGCCCGGATCAGGCCGAGGTTGCCCTCCTGGATCAGGTCGAGCAGCGGCATGCCGCGCCCGGTGTACCGCTTGGCCAGCGACACCACGAGGCGGAGGTTGGCCTCCAGCAGGTGGTTGCGCGCCCGCTTGCCGTCGCGGACCACGGCCCGCAGGTCGGCGGCGTTCCGGCGGTCCAGCTCGGTGCCGTCCTGGGCCGCCGTGTCGAGCACGTGCTGGGCGAAGACGCCCGCCTCGATGCGCCGGGCCAGGTCGACCTCCTGCGCCGCGGTGAGGAGTGCGGTCTTGCCGATGCCGTTGAGGTAGACACGGACGAGGTCGGCGGCCGGGCTCTGGGCGTCGAGGTCCTCGGCGGACATCTCCGGCCGGCCCGACGCGGGGGTCGTCTCGGTGCTGGTGTCGGTGGTGCTGGTGTCGATCGTGCCCGTGTCGACGGTGTCGAACTCGGTACCCTGGTTCCGGGTTGCCGGTGCGCCCGACAGCCCGACGACGCGGGTGTCCGGCGCGATGGTGTTCGCCGCTGTCATCCTTCGTACCCTCCCCTGCGCGGCCCGGGCGGGCCGATCACGACGCCTCTCACCCGGGGCTCTCAGGGGGTTGAACGCTCGCCTCCGGCATTACGTTCCCGACGCTCCGCGGAGCGTGGGCGGCCTCTCAGCGGGTCCTCAGGGGCATCAGCGGGGCGCGCAGGCGCGGAGGTGAGGGCGTGGTGAGGTCCGTCCCCACTCGGCGTCCCCACTCGGGGATCACCACGCCTCCGGCCCCGCATGATCGGCCGTCGGGGACACAGAGCCGTACCCCGTGCGGTTGCGTGTCCCGGTCCAGCGATCATCGGCCCACGGCCGGCCCAGCACCTGCCGACGGGGTCAGGGCGCCGGTACGCGCGGTGTCCCGCGCGGGTCGGTCACGACGTCGGCGGTGCGTCGGCCCCGTTTCGGGTCCTTGTCGGCGACGTCCGGCCCGGACAACGCGTACACGGCCTCCATCAACGGCGGCCAGTCCCCGCGCAGGGCGTCGCGGCCCATGAACAGGCCGAGGTGCCCGCCGGTGGCGGTCCGCCTGGTGATCTGCTCGGGTGGCGTGCCCACGGCGTCGGCGGCGGCGAAGAGCTGCGCCGGCGGCGTGATGTGGTCGGTCGACCCCGCCAGGAGGAACAGCGGGCAGGTGATGTTCGCCAGGTCCGCCCGGCGGCCGTCGACGACGAGGTCGCCGGAGATGAGCTCGTTGCCCCAGAACAGGTGCTCGACGAGCCACAGGTAGAACGCCCCGGGGATGTCCTGGGTGCACGTGAACCAGTCCTCGAACATCCGGTAGCGCTCGACGTGGGCGGCATCGTCGATGTTCTCCAGCAGCTGCAGCTGGCGCGCCACCTCCGACTGCGGCTGGATCGCGACGAAGTTGGTGAGCACGGCCCGCCCCGGCATGTTGCCGCCGCCGAGCCGGACCAGCGCGCGGTAGGGAGCGAGACCGAACGCGGTGGTCAGGGCGCGCGTTGAGGAGGCGATCACCGACTCGCCGGCGTGGAAGTCGATGGGTGCGCCGGCCAGCGTCAGCGTGTGCACGCGGTCGGGGTGCAGGGCGGCGTAGATGGCAGCGAGCCATCCGCCCTGGCAGTCGCCGACGAGGTTGGCCCGCCCGCCCATCCGCTTGATGGATCGGTCGATGACGTCGAGGTAGTCGGTGATCGTGACGCCGGTGGTGGCCGCGGTCGCCGCTCGCCAGTCGAGGGCGTAGACCCTGACGAGCCCCGCCGCCCGGATCACGGCGAGCTGGCTCTGCGCGGGGGAGAAGTCCACGACCGTGGACGAGTGACCGGCCTGCGGCGGCAGCACCAGGGTCGGGACGACGTCGCGGTCGGCATCGGCGCGCCGGGTGAAGTCGCGCAGGTCGGCGAACGGGGTGCTGAGCACGACGTCGTGGGGCAGGTGCCACTGCGGCCGTCGCCGGTCGCGCATGGTGCCCCACCACAGCGCGCCGCGGGCGGCCAGGCCGAGCGCTCCGGACGGGCTGTTCAGGGCGCCCATCCACACCTTTCCGGCCGAGCGGGACGCCTCGGCCAGGCTGCGGGCGGCGGTCGAGGTGTTGTAGCCGGTGAGGTGCACCAGCGCCTCGATGGTGCTGCCCCGGTGCACCGCTGCGGTGCTCGTGGTCATGTCCACTCCCATCGTCGACGCCGGTTCCGCTGTCGATGGGGATCCGACAATCGGTGGCCGAACGGTAGCTTTGCTTCCTATCCCGAGCAACAGCATGGATACTCAGCGGTAGCGCACAGTTCACCAAGCGGCAATACGGCCGTGCCCACGTGACGTACGACCAACCGGCGATGCTTACCGGTGGGTAGCCGGCCACGATGGGGTAACCGACCCGTGGGCCCCACGCACCCGTGGGGTCCCCGACCTCGGAGGAGACGAGTCCGTGACCCAGTCGACCGACCCTGTCGCGACGCTGCGGCAGAACGCCAACGAGATGGCGTCCAGCCTGCGCGAGCTGCTCGATCCGGATGGTGTGCGGGCCCGGCTGGACCCGATCGGCCTGGGCGGCGCCGTGCTGGAGGCGGTCCGGTCGCTGGCCGCGCAGCCGCTGCCCGCAGCGCGCAGCACCTACGACCTCGCGGCCGGGACGGGCCGGGCGGTCGTCACAGCCGCTGCGCGCGGCCTCGGCTCGACGGGCACGGGTCCGGCCGAGCTCCCCGTCAAGGACAAGCGGTACGCCGACCCGGCCTGGGAGGGCAACCCCTACTACTACCTGTGGCGACAGGAGCACGCGCTGTTCGTCGACTTCCTCCGCTCGCTGGCCGAGCTGGCCGACCTGAGCCCGCGGGCCCGCAGGAAGATCGACTTCCTGGTGGCGCAGGCCGCGGAGGCGACGTCCCCGGTCAACTGGCCGTGGTCGAACCCGACGATGGTCACCACGGCCTTCCAGACCGGCGGGCAGAGCGTCGTGCGCGGCGCCCGCAACCTGCTCCGCGACGTCGTGACGAACCGCGGCATGCCGCGGCAGACGACACCGGGCCAGTTCACGGTGGGCAAGGACCTGGCCGCCACCCCGGGCACCGTCGTGTACCGCAACCGTCTGATGGAGCTCATCCAGTTCGCGCCGCAGACCGAGCAGGTGCACGAGATCCCGCTGCTGCTCTCGCCGCCGTGGATCAACAAGTACTTCATCATGGACCTCGCGCCGGGCAAGAGCTTGATCGAGTGGGCGGTGCAGCACGGCCACACCGTGTTCTGCATCAGCTACCGCAACCCCGACGGCGACATGCGCGACCTCACGATGAGCGACTACCTGCGCGAGGGCCCGCTCGCCGCGCTCGACGTCGTGCAGGAGATCACCGGGGCCGAGAAGGTCAACGTCGGGGCGCTCTGCCTCGGCGGCACGCTGGCGACGGCCCTCGCGGCCTGGCTCGCGGCGCGCGACGACGACCGGATCAACTCACTGATGCTGATGAACACGCTGCTCGACTTCTCCGAGCCGGGGCAGCTGGGCGTGTTCACCGACGAGGAGACGGTCGCTCGCCTGGAGCGGTCGATGCAGAAGACCGGCTACCTCCCCGCCGAGAGCATGAAGACCACGTTCGACTTCCTGCGTCCCGCCGACCTCGTCTGGAACTACGTCGTCAACGACTGGCTGCTCGGGGAGGACCCGGCCTCGTTCGACATGCTCGCGTGGAACGCGGAGTCCACCCGCATGCCGGCCGCGATGCAGGCGGAGTACCTGCGCACGCTCTACCTGGAGAACCAGCTCGTCGAGGGCAAGATGGAGCTGGCCGGGGAGCGGCTCGACCTGGGGGCCGTCACGCAGGACGCCTACGTCGTCAGCGCCGAGTCCGACCACATCGCACCGTGGCGGTCGGTGTACCTCGGGCTGCCGAAGCTGGGCGGGACCGTACGGTTCGTGCTGTCGAACTCCGGGCACATCGCCGGCGTCGTCAACCCGCCGTCGCCCAAGTCCACGCACTGGTTCGGTGAGTCCGACCAGCTCCCGACCGATCCACAGCAGTGGCGCGACGAGGCCGGCGAGCACAAGGCCAGCTGGTGGGAGGACTGGACGCCCTGGATCGCCGAGCGGGCCGGGGAGAAGCGGACACCGCCGCCGATCGGCAGCGCCGCACACCCGCCGCTCGGTGACGCGCCGGGCGAGTACGTCCGCTCCGACTGATCAGGGCCGAGGACCGCTGCTGACCGGTGCCGCATGATCCGCGCGGCACCGGTCCGGTCGAGGGCGGGATGATGGAGCGATGAACGACGCACGAGCGGCCGAGGGTTCCGACGTCGAGCCGGGGATCGGCTGGTCGACCCCGTTCAACACCCTCGGTGACTTCATCCGGGCCCAGCGCCAGCTCGCGAAGCTGTCGCTGCGCGAGATGGCCGTCGATGACGAGCGTGTCGAACGCCTACCTCAGCCAGGTCGAGCGCGGGCTGCACCAGCCCTCGCTCAAGGTGCTGCACTCGATCGCCGACGCGCTCGAGCTGTCCACCGAGCAGCTGCTCAAGCAGGCGGGCTGGGCCACCGCATCCAGGGACACCGCGGCCGCTGCTCCCACCGCGCCGGAGAGCACCGAGGAGGCGATCCGCACGGACCCCCGCCTCACACCCGAGCAGCGCACGGCCCTGCTCGGGGTCTACCGCAGCTTCGTCGAGGGCGGCTGAGCGGAGCTTGCGGAGCGAACATCATGCATGAGGGACGAGGCTCACACCAGCGCTGCTTGACATACTTATCGCTCGCGCGCAGTATAGGTAGCGTCACTCCCGATCAGGGACCACATCGACCTCAGGAGAAAGGACGAGCCGATGACCGCACCCACCGACCAGTTCGTCGAGATCGCCACGCGCACGCAGGAGGCGGTCACCACCGCCGTTCGCACATGGGCCGACACCGTTCAGGACGCCGCTGGCAGCTTCGCCGGCGGGACCGCGAACGGCCGCTCGTCGATGCCCGACGCCCGCGTCGCCGTCGACCGCTACTTCGACTTCGCCCAGCAGGTGCTGGACAACCAGCGCAAGTTCGCCCAGAGCTGGCTCAGCGCCGGCGCGCAGGCCGCCGAGACCGTCACCGAGCAGGCCACCCGGGCCGCGCAGTCGGTCACCGCGCACGCCGTCAACGCCGCCGAGGCCACCGTGGACAAGGCCAGCGAGGCCACCAACGCGGCCGGCGAGCGGGCCGCTGCCACGGCGAGGGCCGCGCGCAACGCCGCCAAGAACTGACGGCAAGCCAAGAGCTGACAGCAGATCGCCACGACCCCGCCGGGCTCGCCCCGGCGGGGTCGTTGCCGTTCGCCCTAGGGCAGGAAAGCCACGTTGCTGTCCGGAGAGGGCGGTCACGTGGCTTTCCTGCCCCTGTGAAGTGAGGCACCCGGTTGCCGGTCAGACCTCCACGAGCACCGTGAACGGGCCGTCGTTGACCGACTCGACTGCCATCCGCGCGCCGAACACCCCGGTGGCCACGGTGGCACCGCGCCCACGCAGCGTGCTGACCACGGCGTCGACCAACGCCTCGGCGAGCTCCGGCCGGGCCGCAGCCGACCAGGACGGGCGCCGGCCGCGACGGGTGTCGCCGTAGAGCGTGAACTGGCTGACCACCAGCAGCGGGGCGTCCTCGTCGGCGCACGACCGCTCGTCGGGCAGGATCCGGAGCTCGTGCAGCTTGCGGGCCATCGCAGCAGCGCTCTCGACGACGTCGTCGCGATGCACGCCGAGCAGCACGAGCAGACCGAGCCGGTCGATCTCGCCCACGACGGCGCCCTCGACCCGCACCACGGCCCGGCTGACCCGCGCCACGACCGCCCTCACGGCGCCGGCACCAACAGGCCGTGCCGGACGAGCTCGCGCACCGCGGGCAGCGCCGCTGCAACGAGCTCGCCGGTGGGTCGGTCGTGGCCGAGCGCCAGGAGCTCCACCAGCTCGCCCAGCGCGACGGCCCCGTGGCAGCCGGCCAGCAGCGCCGCCGCCGGTGCGTCGACCTCGTGGCGCCACCGGGGGCCGTCGGTCCGCGCCACCGCGGCGCCGATGTCCACCCAACCCTCCGCCGGGTCTGCTCGCGCCACAGTCTCCAGCTGAACCGTCGGCGCCAGCTCGAGCCGTGCGCGCAGCAGCGATGCGTCGTCGCGGTGGGCCCGCAGCCAGTCCACCCGGTCCAGCCAGCCCTCGACCTCGGGTCCGAGGGGGTCGTCGACCTCGCCCGGTAGGTCCTCGACGACGACGGTCGGCTCCTCGGCGGTGCGGCGCAGGGTGACGAACCCGAACCCGACGGCCTCCACGCGCTCGCACTCCATCCAGTCCAGCCACGCGCCGGCCCCCGCCCGGCCCGCTGCCGAGCCGGGGTCGAGCCCCGCATCGCGTTGCCAGGTTCCGACGTGCAAGGCCGGATCGGCGACCTCGCGCTGCACCACCCAGGCGTCGACCCCGGCGGGCAGCCAGGAACGGATGCGGTCCGGCCAGTCCTCACCGCGCACGTGCAGCCACGAGCCGAGCAGCTGGGCGACGCCGTCGGCTTCGAGATGCCAGGGCAGCGTCGCGACCAGCGTCGCGAGCGCATCGTCGCCGCTGCGCCCGGAGTCGCGGTAGACGTACTCGACGCGCGGCGGCCCGGGCACGAACGGCGGGTTGGAGACGATCCGGTCGAAGCGCCGCCCGGCCACCGGCTCCAGCCACGGGCCTTCCAGCAGCTCGACGTCGAGGTCGTTGAGCGCGAACGTCGCTCGGGCCATCGCGAGTGCGCGCGGCGCCAGGTCGGTGGCGGTGATGGCCCGGGCGTACCGGCTCGCGTGCAACGCCTGCACCCCGCAGCCGGTGCCGAGGTCGAGCAGCGTGCCCGCCGGACGCCGGGCCGTCGCCGCGGCGAGCGTCAGCGAGGCCGCGCCCACGCCCGTGACGTGGTCGCGGTCCTGACGGCGCCGGTCGAGGTCGGAGACCACCCACCAGTCCGACGTACCGTCGGCGCCGCCCGCGTCGACGCCGTGCGGGCGCAGGTCCAGCGCCGCGGCCCACCCGTCGCCGTCGCGGTCCAGCAGCCCCGCGGCTGCCGCCTCGGCCGGGGCGAGTGGGGCGAGCGCCGCCGCCACGGCAGCGTCCGGCTCCGCCCCGCCGAGCAGCAGCAGTCGGACGAGCACCCCCAGCTCGGCACCGCCCCTGGACGCCCGGAACGCCGGTTCCGACTCGCCCCGGCCCAGAGCGGCGTGCGCCGCGGGACCGAGCAGCGCTCGGACGCCGTCGGTGGTGTAGCCACGGCCGCGCAGGGCGGTGCGCAGCGCGCCGGCAGTGGCGGGAGAGAAGTCAGGGAGCACGGGGCTGATCCTCGCCGCCCGACCCGATCCGCCCGCAGGCGGCCGGGCCCTGCCGCGGACCAGCGGCGGCGATCAGGCCAGGGCGCCGCGCATCAGGCTGACCCGCGAATGGGTCTCGTCGCCGTCCCATCGCTCGGCGGAGACGTCGACGGCGCTGAAGTCGCCCATCGGCAGGTCGGCCGGCACGGTGAACTCCCCGCGGAACGTCGGCCCGTTCCCGGCGAGGGCCCCCAGGGAGACCAGGCGGGTACCGGACGGGTCGATGAGCCACGCCTCCAGGTAGTCGCCTCCGGCGGTGCTCGTGACACCGTCGAGGCGGACGAGCATCTCGCGGGCGCCGTCGCGCTCGACGACCTCCACCGTTCCGGATCCGCCCGGGTCGCCACCCGCACCGGCGACGGGCGCGAGCCGCGCCACGACCGTTCCTCCGGCCGGAGCGGCGATGGCGGCTCCGATCCCGAGACCGGCCGCGATCCCGACGACGGTGGCGGCCAACGGCAGGGCCAGCGTTCGCCATCGCGACCGGGTGGGCCGCGATGCGGCCCGTGGCGGATCGCCGGCCCGGTGGCTGGCCGGTCGACCGGGGGTCGGTACGATCTCGAGCTCGTCGGTGATCGCCTGCCAGATGCGGTCCGGCGGCGGGTCGGCGTCGTCGAGGCCGCCACCGCCGCCGGCGAGGGCGAGATCCACGGTGCAGCGGAGCGTGTCGACGTGCCGGCGGCACAGCGGGCAGAGTGACAGGTGCTCGTCGACGCGCATGTCCCGTCGTTCGGCGGGCAGCGCCGCCAGTGCGAGCTGGTCAGGATCGGGGTGCCACACCGTCGACCTCCCAGCGTTGTCGCAACCGCTCCAGCCCGCGCCGGAGATGACTCTTGACGGTACCCAGCGGCAGACCCGTCAGGGTGGAGATCTGTTGATGGGTCAGGTCGTCGTAGAACGCCAGCCGCACGACCGTCCGCTGCTGCACCGGCAACCGGTTCAGCTCGTCGGCCACGACGACCGCCTCGATGACCTGGTCGGTCACCGCCGCGGGTGGTGTCGGACCGTCACCGTTCACCCGTGCCACCCGCGCGGACACCTCGGTGTCCCGGGCCCGGGCGGCGAGCCGGTCGGCCACCTGGTGCCGAGCGATGCCCATCAACCAGGCGCCGATGGAGCCCCGTGCCGGGTCGAACGACGAGCGGCCCCGCCAGGCCCGGACGAACACCTGCTGAGTGACGTCCTCGGCATCGTGGTGCGCTCGGACGCAGCGCAGGGAGAAGCCGAACACGGCCCGTGCGTGTCGGTCGTAGAGCTCGCGGAGTGCCGCCGGATCGCCGGCCAGGAAACTGGCGGCGAGGCGACCGTCCTCCGGCCACGGCGGATCCACCGACGGTGTGCCGGCGGAGCTCGGCCGCGGCCGGTGGACAGGCCCGTGGTCGGTCACCGCATGCTCACCGACACCTCATCCTCCGATGGGCTCCGCCGTGACCACGACGTTGTCCCGGTAGTTCCTGGTGGCCCGGTCGAAGTCGCCACCGCACGTGACGAGGGTCAGCCGCGGCTCGCCCTCGCGGGCGAACAGCTGGTCGACCGGCAGGACCGACTTGTCGATCCGCTCGACCTTCTTGACTCGGAACTGCAGCAGGGTGCCGTCGACCAGCTCGACCTCCACGGGGTCGCCCGTGGCGAGATCTGAGAGCCGGTAGAACGCACCCCGGCCCTGCACCCGGTCGTCGACGTGGCCGGACAGTACGCTCGACCCCGCGGCGGACCCTGGTGGGGGGCCGAAGCGGTACCAACCCACGGTGCCCACGTCCTCGGGGACCGCCATGTCGCCCCGGTCGTCCACACCGACCGACACCACCGGGACGTCGACGTCGACCCCACTCAACCGCACCCGGGACGGTGCGGCCACCGGGGCCGGCGCCGCAGGGGCGGCGGCGGTGGTGGGCGCCGGGGCGGGAGCCGCAGCCGGAGCGAGCGGAGCGGGAGCTCCACAGCCGCTCAACCAGAGCAGGCCCGCCAGGAGCAGCAGTACCGGACCAGGAGGAACCCGCCACCCCTCCCGACCGCCGTTCGACGGCCGGGAGGGACGCGTTCCCAACGGGTTCAGCGGCGGGCGCCGGTGCGGAGCCGACCCACCGACAGGCCCAGGAGGGCCAGTCCGGCGAGGCTGCCGACCAGCAGCCCGGCCGGCACGTCCGAGCCGGACGGGGCCCCGGACGGAGCGCCCGAGGGCACGCCGGAGGGGGCGCTGTGCAGGCCCGACACGGTGAAGACCACCAGGCCGAGCGTGTCGTCCTCGAGCGACCCGATGGCGTGCACGAACGTGGCCGTGCCCTCCACCAGGTTGAGGTCGGCCGGGCCGATGACGGGCTCGGTGGTCCCGGCCGCCGCGACCGCCGCGGACACCGTGCCGGCGGGCACGTTGAGCGCGGTCTGGTTCGGGTTGGTCAGGTCGCTCACCACGGCAGCGCCGCCGGCGAGCACGTCGACGGCCGGGGCCGCGGCGGTGTGCCGGACGACCAGGCGGGCCTGGCCGGCCTCCACCGAGGTCACGTCGTTGACGAACGCGGTCAGCGTCTCGCTGCCGTCCTCGCTGAGGTGCGCGGCCAGGGTGACGCTGCCACCGGCCGGGACCTCGGCCGCGGCCTCGAGAACCGCGTCACCCGAGTCGTCCTCGGCGTCGGCCGGGAAGATCGCGACGTCGTGCGGACCCGCGGGGAGCTGCACCGGGCCGGCGAACGTGCCGGGCGCGAAGTCGTCGAGCGCGAGCTCGCCGTCGACGTAGACATCCACGGGCGTGTCCGGGATCCCGTGCACCACGAAAACGTTGCCGGTCGCCTGCGCGGCCGCGAGCGGTGCGGTGGCCAGCACGGTGGCGGCCGCCGCGAGTACACCGCCGAGTGCCATGGTCATGCGTCGCATCGTCGGAACTCCTTTCAAAGCTGTTGGGGGAGCTGCTCCTGTCACTACCGGGGTAGAGGCGCCCTTGGATGCACCCGGAGCGAAAGGAATTCCCCTACGCTGCCGACCGTGCCGCTGCACCTGAGCCAGGACGCCGCCGCCGACGCACTGCTGGACCGGGATCCGCTCGCCCTGCTGATCGGGATGCTGCTCGACCAGCAGGTGCCGATGGAGCGGGCGTTCGCGGCCCCCGCCGAGCTCGCCCGCCGACTGGGCCGCGACCGGCTCGACGCCCGTGACATCGCTGAACACGATCCCGAGTCGCTGGTGGCGGTGTTCGCGGGGCCGCCCGCGCTGCACCGCTACCCCCGGTCGATGGCGGGGCGGGTGCAGGCGCTGTGCACCGTGCTGGTGAGTCGCTACGACGGTGACGCCACCCTGGTGTGGGACGACGTCGAGGACGGCCGGGAGCTGCTGAGGCGCCTCGCGGCCCTGCCCGGCTTCGGCCCGCAGAAGGCCCAGATCTTCACGGCGCTGCTCGGCAAGCAGCGGGGGATCACGCCACCGGGCTGGCGGGAGGCCGCGGGAGGGTACGGCGAGCAGGGCGTGTTCCGGTCGGTCGCCGACGTCGTCGACGAGACGTCGCTGGGGCGCGTGCGGGAGTACAAGCAGGCCAGGAAGAAGGAGGCGAAGGCCGGCGCCGAGGCCGCTGCCGCCGGGTCGGAGGGGTAGGTCGTGCACCAGATCCCCCAGGCGCGCCGCACCGTGCGCGTCGTCGATCCCGACCAGGTGTGCGACGCCAGCGCGGTGCTCGCCGACGGGGCCCGCCTGCAGCACGCGGCCGCCGTGCTCGACGCGCTCGGCGACGCGCACCGGCTCAGCCTGTTGCTGGCCCTGCGGCACGCCGGCGACCTGTGCGTCTCGGACCTCGCGTTCACCGTCGGGATGAGCGACAGCGCCGTCTCCCACGCGTTGCGGCTGCTGCGATCGCACGGGATGGTCACGGCCCACCGCGAGGGCCGGCTGGTGCGCTACCGCGTCACCGGCGAGCTCACCGGACGGCTGCTCGACGTCGTGTCCCAGGTCGTCGTGGGCGAGGTCACACTGCACGCGCACGGCGCGTCGACCGGGCACGACGACTGAACCGCTCCGCCTGCCGGGGCACGGTCGGGCCGCGGAGTCGGTAGGCGGGACGACCCGGCGAGTGGCACCATGACGGTGGCGGTCGAGCGGCCGGTCGTCGAGGTCACCGCTCCCTCACGCACCGCCGATGACGGCGCCGCGACGCGCCAGCGAGGAGATCCGAGTGCCAGACCCGCAGCGTGCGGTCGACCCGGTACTGATCACGGACGCCGAGCTGTCCTACGAGGAGGCGCTCGCCGTCCGCAAGCACCGCTACAAGGTCATGATGGGGATGCGGATCCCACTCATGGTGCTGGCGGCGATCTGCTACCAGATCCCGTGGCTGGCCGTGTCCCTGCTCGTGCTGTCGATCCCGTTGCCGTGGATCGCCGTGCTGGTCGCGAACGACCGCCTGCCCTCCAAGGTCGAGGACGCCAACCGGTACCAGCCCGGGCGCCGTCAGATCGAGCGCCGCGAGCACCCGGTCATCGACGGCTGACGTCGCGGCGACGACGGGGGGCGGGTCTGGCCCCCAGCTGGGCCACCGCCTCGGTTCCCGCCGCGCATCCCGCGCGCAGCGCCTCGCCTGGTCCGGCCCCGGCCAGCCACGCGACCAGCAGCCCGGCGTCGAACGCGTCGCCCGCCCCGGTCACGTCCACCACCTCCACGGGCGGTGCGGCCACCGCCCAGCGACCCCGCCCGTCCACCCAGGTCGCACCGCGCTCGCCGTCCGTGGCGGCGACGGCGCCCACGTCGGGTGCCTCCCCGAGCGCGACGAGCTCGTCGGCGTTGGGCAGCAGCAGGTCGACTCCCCGCACCCAGCCCCGGAACGCCGGGGTGAGTCCGCGCGCCGACTGCGGATCGACCGACGTGCTCGCCCCCGCCGCCCGGGCGGCGGCGAGTGCGGCGAGTCCCGCCGGGCGCGACGAGGCGTCGAGCAGCACGTAGCCGGAGAGGTGCAGGTGATCGGCACCGTCCAGGTCCGGGAGGTCGTCGGCCGTCAGCCGGGACGCCGCTCCGCGGTCCGAGAGCATCGTGCGCTCGTCCCCGTCCACCAGCACCACCACCGTGCAGGTAGACGCCTCGGGATCGACGGCCACCACCGGCCGCACCCCGGCGTCCGCCACGTCCTCGACCGCGGCTCGGCCGGCCGCATCGGCCCCGACCCGGCCCACGAGCGTGACCTCGGCCCCCAGGTGGGCGAGCCACGCCGCCGTGTTGGCCGCGGCTCCGCCCGCCGTCATGCGGATCCTGGCCGGCACGTCGGCCCCTGCGACTGGTGGCAGGGACGGCACCACGAGCACGTCGACGGCCACGTCGCCGACGACCACCACCCGGCTCGTCACAGGGCCAGCGCCACCCGCGCCGCGAGCTCCGCGTTCGCTCGGACCAGCGCGAGGTTGGCCCGCAGGCTGGCGCCGTCGCTCCCCGCGTGGAAGTGCTCCAGCAGCACCGGCGTGACGTCCTTGCCGGTCACGCCACGAGCGGCGAGCAGGGCGAGGCCCTCGGTCAGCAGCCGGTCGTGGACCTCCTCGTCGAGCTCGTCGGCCGCCGGCACGGGTTGAGCCAGCACCATCCCCGCCGGCGACCCGAGACCGCGGTGCGCCCGCCACACCGCGGCGGCGGTCGCCGGCGAGTCCACCCGCCACGGCACGGCGTGCCCCGAGTCGCGCCGGTAGAAGCCGGGAAGGGCGTCGGTGCGGTAGCCGAGCACCGGCACCGACCCGGTCTCCAGCACCTCCAGCGTCGCGGCGACGTCCAGGATCGACTTGACCCCCGAGCAGACGACGAGCACGCCCGTCCGGGCCAGCGCCGCGAGGTCGGCGGAGACGTCCCAGGTGTCCCTGGCGCCGCGGTGCACCCCGCCGAGGCCGCCGGTGGCGAACACCTCCACGCCGGCCGCGAGCGCCAGAGCCGCCGTCGCGGCCACCGTCGTCGCCCCGTCCCGGCCCAGCCCGACCGCCACCCCGAGGTCACGCAGGGACAGCTTGGCCAGATCGTCCCCGCAGACCCGGTCCAGCTGGACCGGGGACAGGCCCACCCGCGGCACCCCGTCCAGCACTGCGACGGTGGCCGGCACGGCGCCGAGGGCGCGCACGGCGGCCTCCAGCTCGTCGGCGGCGGCGCGGTTGTGCGGGGCGGGGAGGCCGTGCGCGAGCAGGGTGCTCTCGAGCGCGACGACGCCGCGGCCGGTCGCGAGGGCCTGCGCCACCTCCTCGGAGACGGCGAGCGGGCCCGGTGGGGAGACGGGACGGGGCACGTGCGGCATCATGGACGACATGGCCACCCAGGTGCTGCCCGACGTCGAGACCCGCCCCGAGGGCACCGACAGGACGGGCGACGACGACCCGATCATGTTCCACTACGTGAAGAAGAACAAGATCGCGGAGAGCGCGGTGCTGGGGAACATGGTCGTGGCGCTGTGCGGTGAGACCTTCCCCGTCACCCGCTCACCGAAGCCCGGCTCGCCGGTCTGCCCGGACTGCAAGAAGATCTACGAGTCGCTCCGGCCCGGTCGAGACGGCTGATCAGTTCGTCGATGCGTGCGCGGTGCCCGCGATGAGTGCGCTGCCGGCCCTGCGCGGGTGGATCTACAACCGGCTCGTCGCCGGCCTGACCACCGACTGGTACCGCGAGGTCCTCGACCGCCTGCCCGACGGCGCCCGCGTGCTCGACGTCGGCATCGGCACCGGCGCGGCCCTGGCCGGGTGTGCCGACCAGGTGCGGGCGAAGGGGCTGGAGATCGTCGGCCTCGACATCGACGCGGACTACCTGCGGCGATGCCGGGACGAGATGGCACAGGCCGGGCTGTCCGCGCAGGTCACACCGGTCCTCGCCTCGGTCTACGACCACCACGGCGGGCCCTACGATGCCGTTTACTTCAGCGCGAGCCTGATGCTGCTGCCCGATCCGGTGGCCGCCGTGGCCCACGTGGCGGGCCAGCTGGCCCCCGGCGGACGGGTGTTCAGCACGCAGACCTTCCACCACCGCCGGTCGCGGTTCCTGGAGCGGGCCAAGCCGATGGTCCACCGCGTCACGACGATCCACTTCGGCCGGGTGACCTACGAGGACGAGTTCCGCCGGACGTTCGCGGACGCCGGCGTCGAGCTGGTCGAGCTGGTCACGATGCGCGGCACGCGCCGGTCGTCCTACCGGCTGGCCGTGGCCCGCCCGTCCGGTACCGGCGGGGGCCGCGCCGCGGCGTGAGCGCCGCGCTGCGGGGCTGCTCGCTGCTGTACTGATGGTGAGCTCGCAAGCTCGCTCACGCCTCGCGGAGGAAGCCGTCCACCACGGGTGCCAGCTCCGCCGCCTCCGTGAGCATGGCCAGGTGTCCACCGCGGTAGAGGTGCAGCCGGGCGTGCGGGATCCCCCTCGCCATGATCTTCGCGTTGACGGCCGGGACGATCGGGTCGTCGTCGCCGGCGACGATGAGCGTGGGTTGGCGGATCAGGCCCAGGGCGGGCAGGCTGCTCCAGCCGGCTCCCGCGAGCAGCTGGTAGTAGTAGCCCCGCCGCGGACCGCGTCGGGTGTAGGCGTGCAGCACCTCGGCGGCGCGCTCGGGGTGCGTGCGCATGGTGCCGCCGTAGAGCTCCCCGGCGATGGCGCGGGCGTAGTCGGGATCGCGGTGCCGGCGCGGCGTGAGCATCTTCGCCAGCACGCGGGGGTGACCCGGCACCATCAGCGATCCCGTGCCGGTGGCGGCGAGCACGAGGCGGCGGCAGCGCCGCCGCTGGACGACCGCGAACTGCTGCGCGAGCCCACCGCCCCAGGAGAAGCCCAGGACGTCGACCCGCCGGTATCCGAGCCGCTCCACCAACGCGCCGACGAGCGGTGCGAACGTCGCCATGTGGTACGGCACGACCGGGAGGGGGGAGCCGCCGATGCCGGGTACGTCGAAGCGGACCACCTCGAGCCCGGCCGGCAGCTCGTCCACGAACGGCTGCAGCAGCTCGAGGCTCGCGCCGATGCCGTTCATCAGCAGCAGCGGGGTGCGCGCCGCCTGGCCGCCGCTCGCCCGCCGCACCGACACGCGCAGCCGACGCCCGCGCAGCGCGATCTCCCTGACCTCCTCGCCCGCCAGGACACCGTCGCGATGTCGGGTCATCGGGCCAGCACGTACGCACCGGGGGCGGGGACCACGGCGTGCAGCCCACGACCGCCGAGCTCGGGAGGCGCGTCCCGGACCGCACCGCTGCGGGTGGCCAGCCACTGCAGGTGGTCGGGCCACCACGACCCCTGCACGGTGCCGGCGTCCGCGAGCCAGCGCTCCGCGTCGGCGGGCGTCGGTACCGCTGCGCCGTCGGGGGCCACTCGGAAGCTCGCCTTCGGGTTGCCGGGCGGGTTGACCATCGACGCGATGTGCCCGCTGGTCGAGAGGACGAAGCGGCTGGTGCCGCCGAGCAGCTGGGTGGTGCGGTAGCACGACTGCCACGCGCACAGGTGGTCGGCGATGCCGGCGATCACGTACCCGTCGCGGTCGATCTTGGACAGGTCGACCGGAGTGCCGAGCATCTCGGCTGTGCCTGGGCTGACCAGCGCGTTGCTCAGCGCGATGTCGATGAAGTCACGGTGCAGGGCTGCCGTCATGCGGGTGGTGTCGGCGTTCCAGAACAGGATGTCGAACGCTTTCGGCGGCTCACCGCGCAGGTAGTTGTTCACCCAGTAGGACCAGATCAGGTCGTTCGGGCGCAGCCACGCGAACACCTCGGCGAGGGTGCGGCCGTCGAGGTAGCCCTGGCGGGCGGAGGCCCGGACGGCCGTGCGGGCCGTCTCCGGGTCGAGCAGCGCCCCGGTCGTCCCGGCCCGTTCCTGGTCGAGCACGGTGACCGCGAAGGTCACCGACGCCACGCGCTCCTGCGCGCCGATCGCGGCCAGGTGGGCGAGCAGCATGGCGGTGATCATCCCGCCTGAGCAGAAGGCCATGAGTGACGTGCGGGAGGTGCGGGTGATCCGCTCACAGGCGTCCATCGCGTCGAGGACGGCCTGGCCGTAGGTGTCCAGGCCCCATGCGGCGTGCTCGGCTTCGGGGTTGCGCCATGACATCAGGAAGACCTGCTGGCCGCCGCGGACGAGGTTCTCGACGATGCTGCGTCCGGGAGCGAGGTCGGCGACGTAGTACTTGTTGATCGTCGGCGGGACGACGAGGAGCGGGACGTCGCGCACCCCCTCGGTCTGCGGCAGGTACTGGATGAGTTCGAACACCGGCGTGCTGAGCACCACGGCGCCCGGTGTAGCGGCCAGGTCCGTCCCGACCGTGAACGCGTCGGGCTCCACCATCGACGGCACCCGCGGCGGCTCGGACAGGTCGTGCACGAGCCGGCGGGCCCCGCGCACGACGCTCGCGCCACGGGTGTCGATCGCCGCCCGCCAGGCCTCCGGGTTGAGCACGCTGTTGCTCGGGGCGAGGGCGTCGACGAGGTTGCCGACCGCGAACCGCACCCGCTCGTGATCGGCCCAGTCGAGCTCGGAGTCCTCGACCAGCTCGGTCGCGGCACCGCCGGCCGCGATGTGGGTCTGCACGAGGCGGCGCAGCAGCGGGTTCTGCGACCACGCGGGATGGGCGTACCGCTTGTCCTTGGGGTGGGGAGCCACCTCCGAGCGGCCCACCCCGATGCGGGCGAGCTCCGCGGCGAGGCCGGCACCGCGACGGGCCACGCGCACCGGCCTTCCCGCCAGCGCAGCGGCCATCCGCAGCCCGGACGTGGCGGGCAGCATGCGGCGGAGCGGGCCCAGCGCACCGTCGGTGAGCAGCAGGTCCAGGCCGGCCGCGACGTCCGGGTCGGGGGCCTCGTTGGTCATCTGCGTGTCTCCTCGGTCGGACGGGCTGCTGCAGCATGCGGCGCGGCCCGGGCCGTGGCAAGCGGGGCTCCGCCCGGTGCCGGCCGCCGTCCCCCGGTTACCCTGACCGCCGTCCCCACAGCCGAGCTCCCGGGCCCCGCGACGTCGCGGGCGCCCGTTCCGGGCCGTCGAGAGCCGCAGCCGACCGTCAGGGAGACGTGTGTCGCAAGCCCAGCCGATCGGTCTCCCCGCGCGCCCGTTGCGGGCCTGGCAGCGCAGTGCGCTGGCCCGCTACCTGGCCGCATCGCCCCGTGACTTCCTGGCGGTCGCCACGCCCGGTGCCGGCAAGACGGCGTTCGCCCTGCGGGTCGCCGCCGAGCTGCTGACCGACCGGATGATCGACGCGATCACCGTCGTGACGCCCACCGAGCACCTCAAGCACCAGTGGTCGGTCGCCGCGACCCAGGTCGGCATCGCGCTCGATCCGGACTTCCGGAACTCGACGGGCGGCACGTCCTCGGACTACACGGGGATCGCCGTGACCTACGCGGGGGTCGCCGCCCACCCGCTGCTGCACCGAGCGCGCACCGAGAGCCGGCGCACGCTGGTGGTCCTCGACGAGGTGCACCACGCCGGGGACGCGCGGTCGTGGGGCGTCGCGGTCGGGGAGGCGTTCGGCCCGGCCACGCGCCGGTTGACCCTGACCGGCACCCCGTTCCGCAGCGACGACAACCCGATCCCGTTCGTCGACTACCTGCCCGACGCCGACGGCACCCGGCGCAGCCGGGCCGACCACTCCTACGGCTACGCCGAGGCGCTCGCCGACGGCGTCGTGCGGCCGGTGGTGTTCCTGGCCTACTCCGGGATCTCGAGCTGGCGGACGAGCGCGGGGGAGGAGATGACCGCCCGGCTGGGGGAGCCGATGACCGCCGAGCAGACGGCGCGGGCCTGGCGGACCGCGCTCGACCCCGGTGGGGAGTGGATCCCGGCCGTGCTCGCCGCGGCCGACACGCGGCTCACCGGCCACCGGGCGGGCGGCATGCCCGACGCGGGTGGCTTGGTCATCGCGTCCGACCAGACGACGGCCCGGGCCTACGCCGCGATCCTCACGACGGTGACGGGCACGGCACCGGTGGTGGTGCTGTCCGACGAGCCGGGGGCGTCGGCCCGGATCGCGCGCTTCGCCGCGTCCGGGGACCGCTGGATGGTGGCCGTGCGGATGGTGAGCGAGGGCGTCGATGTCCCCCGCCTCGCCGTCGGCGTGTACGCCACCAGCGCGTCGACCCCGCTGTTCTTCGCCCAGGCCGTGGGCCGGTTCGTCCGGTCGCGGCGCCCGGGCGAGACGGCCTCGGTGTTCGTGCCC
Source organism: uncultured Actinomycetota bacterium (assembly GCA_963711715.1). Lineage (GTDB taxonomy): Bacteria > Actinomycetota > Actinomycetes > Mycobacteriales > Pseudonocardiaceae > Pseudonocardia. Next base: position 1,046,287 of record CAVQFJ010000009.1, on the reverse strand, counting down.
AGCGTGCCGGTCCTGCTCGGGCTGGCCAGCGAGCTGGAGGCCCAGCGCGACCACGTCCTCGGTGCGCCGCAGCGGGCCGAGGAGCAGTGGGACGACGAGCTGCTGGCCCGCGCGCAGCTGACCCAGGACGACGCCGGCGACGACGAGCAGTCGTTCACCGCGCTCGGTGCCCAGGCCGAGCTGGACCAGCTGATCTACGAGGGCACGTCGTTCTCCGCCGACGAGGAGGACTACCTCGGGCTGCCCGGTCTGCTCGGGCCCGACCAGGTGCGGACGTTGCTCGACCAGCGGCAGCGGGACTGGCTCTCGCGGACGCGCCCGTCCGCCGCCGCCCCCGTCCCGCCCGTGGCCGGGGGAACCGCGCCGTCGGTGCGGGAGCGGCTCGGCGCGCTGCGCAAGGAGCTGAACAGCCTCGTCGCCCTGCGCCACCACCGCACCGGCGCCCCACACGGCAAGATCCACAACGAGCTGCGTGCGCTCCGCGGCGGGCCCCCGACGGCGATGGCGAGCATCGAGCAGCTCGAGGAGCGGATCGCGACCCTGCGTTCCTGGTCGTGACGCCGCCGCCGGCCCGGCGCCGCCGCGGCGGCCGATCGCCCGCCCCGCCTGCGCTCCTGAACCGCGGTGATCACTGCGTGGGGATCAGCCGCCGCGCCACATACGGCTCCGGGTCCCGAAGGGCTGATCAGCCCCTCCGGCCAGGCACGTCCGCCGCGGTCCGTGGTGCGTGCAGCTCGGGTGAGGTGGACGCCACGGGCCCCGGTTCGCACCGCGGCCCCCGTGAGGGTCATCTCACCCGCAGCCGGGTGGGGGAGACGACAGCGGGGCGGGGACCTGGTGGTCCCCGCCCCGCTGTGGGCTCGTGATGGCCGGCCGGCGTGCGCCGGCCGTGGTCAACTGCCCGACTGCACCTCGACCTGCATCTCGCGGAGCTTGTCGGCGTGCGCCCTGGCGTGGTGTCCGCAGAACAGCAGCTCGCCACCCGACGGCAGTACCGCCCGCACCTTCGCGGCCGCTCCACACCGGTCACAGCGGTCAGCGGCGGTCAACTCGGGCCGGGTCAGGGTTCCTGGCTGCATAGCGGTCTCCCTCCGATCCGGCTCCGGGGATCCCGGAGCCGTCTGCTGCGACGACCGCTCGCGCGGTACGTCCCACTCTCCCAGACGCTCAGCACCCCTGCACGTGTTCCCGGGGCGCGTCGCGACGACCGTCACGTTCGACGGCCCGCTGCTCCCGCCGACGCTCGACGGTCGGGAGGCTCCGGTGACTCCTGCAGATACCACGGCTCGATGATGCGGTCGCCGCCGGCGAGGTCACAAGACGCCTTGTGTTAACACTGTCGTCGCGGCGGCTACCGTCCGTGGTCGTGGGGGTCAGCGTGCGCGGCCGGGTGCCGGCGCCGGCCCTGTTCGTCGTCGGCGGCGTCTCGATGTACGTCGGTGCCGCCCTCGCGGTCGGGCTGTTCGACCGGCTGTCGCCCTCGGCCGTCGCGGTGCTGCGGCTCTGCGGTGCCGCGGTGGTGCTCATCGCCTGGCGGCGACCGGGGCGGGACGCGTGGCGGGGCGCCAGGCTGGCCGGCGCCGTGGCGTTCGGCCTCGCCACGGGGCTGATGAACCTCGCGTTCTACGAGGCGATCGCCCGGCTCCCGCTCGGCACCGCGGTGGCGATCGAGTTCTGCGGGCCGGTCGTGGTGGCTGCCGTCGCCTCGCGCCGCCCTCGGGACGTCGGCGCGGTGCTGCTCGCGGCCACCGGCGTGCTGCTCATCGCTGACGTGCGGTGGTCGGGCAGCCCCGCGGGGGTGCTCTGGGCACTGGCCGCCGCGGCGATGTGGGCCGCGTACATCGTGCTCGGCAAGCGGGTGGCGAGCGGCGGCAACGGTCTCGACGACATGGCCGTGGGATTCGCCGTGGCCGCCGTCGTGCTGTCTCCGCTGCTGCTGGTCGGCTCCGCCGGGGTGGCGGCGCTGACCGACCCCTGGGTGCTGCTGCTGGCCGTCGGCGTCGGCGTCCTGTCCAGCGTGGTGCCCTACGTGCTCGACCAGGTCGTGCTGCGGCGGGTCGGGCGGGCCCGGTTCGCGGTGCTGCTGGCGCTGCTGCCGGCCACCGCCACGGTCGTGGGCCTCGTCGCCCTGGGACAGGTGCCCGGAGTGCTGGAGGCGACGGGGATCGCGGCCGTGGTCGTCGCCGTCGCACTGCGGTCCCGCGACGGCGACGTCCGCTGACCGGTGGCGTCGACCCGACCATCTGCGCCCAGCCGCCGCTCCATCCGGGCGGTCACCGCCGGTCACAACAAACCGGCCTCTCGTGACCGAAACGTGACCGGATCTGCCCGTCTTGACCGATCGAGTGTGCTTGGCGCCACGTCGATCGTCGTCATACGTTGTCCGCCACAACATTTAACCGACCCTCGACGCTGTGGGAAAGGACGACCATGGGCATCAGGAGAACCGCGACCGCGGCCGCCGGGCTGGGACTCGCGCTCGCGCTCGCCGCCTGCGGGCAGAACACCGCCGCACCCGCCGCGCCACCGGCGAGCGCCGCGCCGGCCGGCGGGGCGAAGATCGGCGTCATCCTCCCGGAGACCGAGAGCTCGGCGCGCTGGGAGGGCTTCGACAAGCCGCTGCTCACCGCGGCGATGCAGGCCGAGGGGCTCGACGCCGACATCCAGAACGCCCAGGGCGACGAGCAGAAGTTCTCCACGCTCGCGGACGGCATGATCTCCAGCGGGGTGAAGGTGATGGTGATCGCGTCCATCAGCAGCGAGTCCGGGGCCGCCGTCGCCGCGAAGGCCAAGGCGCAGGGGATTCCCGTCATCGACTACGACCGCCTCAACCTCGGCGGCACCAGCGACTACTACGTCTCGTTCGACAACACGAAGGTCGGCGAGCTGCAGGGGCAGGGCCTCGTGCAGGGGTTGGGCGACAAGTCGGGGGCGCAGATCATCCAGATCGCCGGTGCTCCGACCGACAACAACGCCACCCTGTTCTACAACGGTGCACAGCAGGTCCTGCAGCCCAAGTTCGACTCCGGCGAGTACCGGCTCGTCCAGAAGCAGGCCATCGAGAAGTGGGACAACCAGATCGGCGGCACCACCTTCGAGCAGATCCTCACCTCCAACGGCGGCAAGGTCGACGGGGCCCACGCGGCCAACGACGGCCTGGCCGGGGCGATCATCACCGTGCTCACCAAGTACGGCCTCAACGGCCAGGTGATCGTGACCGGTCAGGACGCGACGCCCGACGGCCTGCAGGCGATCCTGCGCGGCGACCAGTTCATGACGGTCTACAAGCCCATCAAGGAGGAGGCCGACGCCGCGGCCAAGCTGGCCGCCGCCCTCGCCAAGGGCGACACCGCCGCCGCCGACGGGATCGCCACCGACACCGAGTCGGACCCGACCGCGGGCCGTTCGGTCAAGTCGGTGCTGCTCGAGCCGCAGCTGATCACCAAGGAGAACGTGAAGACCGTGGTCGACGGCGGTCAGGTCACGGCGGCCGAGATCTGCGTCGGCGAGCTCGCCCCGACCTGCCAACAGCTCGGGATCGCGAGCTGATCCCTCGATCCCTCGTGCCCGGACGCGGGACCCGGAGACCGGGCCCCGCGTCCGGGCACGAGCACGGAGGTGCTCCATGACCGAACCGATCCTGCAGCTGCGCGGGGTGGACAAGAGCTTCGGCGCGGTACAGGTGCTGCACGGCGTGGACTTCACGGTCCGCGCCGGGGAGGTCACCGCGCTCGTCGGCGACAACGGCGCCGGCAAGTCGACGCTGGTCAAGTGCGTCGCGGGCATCCACCCGATGGATGGCGGTGAGGTGCTCTTCGACGGCACCCCGGTCTCGATCGTCGCCCCGACCGACGCCGCCCGGCTCGGCATCGAGGTCGTCTACCAGGACCTCGCGCTGGCCGACAACCTCGACATCGTCCAGAACATGTTCCTCGGCCGGGAGCGCGGGAAGGCGTGGCTGCTCGACGAGGCCGACATGGAGCAGGCCGCGCGCAGCACGCTGGCGTCGCTGTCCGTGCGCACCGTCACGTCGGTGCGCATGCCGGTGGCGGCACTGTCGGGCGGGCAGCGCCAGACGGTGGCGATCGCCAAGGCGGTGCTCTGGGACTCCAAGGTGGTGCTGCTCGACGAGCCCACCGCCGCTCTCGGGGTCGCGCAGACGCGCCAGGTGCTCGACCTCGTCCGCCGGCTCGCCGAGCAGGGCCTCGGAGTGGTGCTCATCAGTCACAACATGGCCGACGTGTTCGAGGTCTCGGACCGCATCGCCTGCCTCTACCTGGGACGGATGGTCGCCGAGGTGCCCACCAAGGACGTCAACCACGGCCAGGTCGTCGAGCTGATCACCGCGGGCCGCTCCGGCGAGCTGGGCCTGCAGCGACCCGAGAGCGTGACGGTCTGATGGCCACGCAGCGAGAGGATGAGAAGAAGAAGGAGGAGGAGGCCGCGACCTCGGCACAGCCGACGACGTCGGGCGAACCCGGTCGCGAGGGCGCCACCGCCCCGCGCTCGGCCGACTTCGGCATCGACACCACGACGAAGACCACGGCCGAGGCGGTCCGCGGGTACCTCACCGGGCTGCGCAACGGCGAGCTCGGCTCGCTGCCGGCACTGCTCGGCCTGGCCGCACTGTTCGTGCTCTTCACCGTGCTCGACACCGGCGGGACGTTCCCGAGCCTGCTCAACCTGGCCAACCTGCTCCAGCAGGGTGCGGGGCAGACCGTGATCGCGATGGGCCTGGTGTTCGTGTTGCTGACCGGGGAGATCGACCTCGCGGCCGGCACCGCGTCTGGCCTCGCCGCGGCCACCATGGCGCTGCACCTGGTGAGCGGCGGGAACCTGCTGGGCGCCATGGGAACCACCGTGTTCGTGCTGTTCGCGCTGGTGATGCTGGCGGCGATCGTGCTGGCGGTGTTGCTGCGGATCTGGGCGGGCGCCGTGTTCGCCGCGCTGGGGCTGGGGCTGCTGCTCGTGGGCTTCCCGCCGAACCCGTGGCTGGAGATGCTGCTCGCGGTCTGCGTGGGCGTCGTGATCGGCTGCATCACCGGCTTCCTCGTGGCGAGGATCGGGATGCCGTCGTTCGTGGTGACGCTGGCGCTGTTCATCGCGTGGCAGGGCGTGATCCTGCAGCTCATCGGCGACGGCGGCACGCTGGGCCTGCGCGACCCGGTGATCAATGCGGTCGCCAACGGGAACCTCTCGACGCTCGGCAGCTGGCTGCTGTTCCTCGTCGGCGCGGGTGGCTACGCCGCCGTGCTGCTCAACCGGCAGGTCACGCGGCGCCGGCTCGGGCTCGTCGCCCAACCGACGGGGCTGGTCCTGATGAAGATCGGGGCCGTGGTCCTGCTGGCGGCCCTCGCGACTTACCTGTTGACGCTCGATCGATCGCCCGGTCAGGTGGAGATCGCCGGTGTGCCCTACGTCGTGCCGATCGTGCTCGTGCTGCTCGTCCTGGGCACCTACCTGCTCGACCGGACCCGGTTCGGCCGGCACGTGTACGCCGTCGGCGGCAACCGCGAGGCGGCCCGCCGGGCGGGCATCGACGTGGTGCGCATCCGCGCGTCGGTGTTCGTGATCTCCTCCGCACTCGCGGCCATCGGCGCGATCATCTACTCGTCCAAGGTCGGTTCGGTCTCCCCGAGCGCTGGTGGCGGCAACACGCTGCTGTTCGCGGTGGGTGCCGCGGTGATCGGCGGCACGTCGCTGTTCGGCGGCCGGGGTCGGGTGAGCAACGCGGTGATCGGCGGCGCCGTCCTGGCCACTGTGAACAACGGACTGGGCCTGCTCGGGCAGCCGGCGTCGGTGGTGTTCCTGGTCAACGGCATCGTGCTGCTGCTGGCCGCCGGCGTCGACGTGCTGTCCCGCCGTCGATCGGCCGTCCCCGTTCGGTGAGCCGCGCCTGGGGGGCGGACGGCGCGGTCGCGCCGGCGACGGCGGGGGCTCGGCCCGACGAGGCCCGGCGGCACAACCGCGTCGCGCTGCTGCGCCGCCTGCACGTCGACGGCCCGTGCACGCGGGCGACGCTCGCCGCCGAGCTGGGGCTCAACCGCAGCACGATCAAGGCCGTGGTGGACGGGCTGGCCGAGGCCGGCATCGTCACCGAGGCCGTGCCGGCCCTGCGCAACGGGGCTGGTCGACCGTCGCTGCTCGTGCTGCCCGAGCCGCAGTCGGCCGTGGTGCTGGCCGTCGACGTGCGCGTCGACCAGGTGGCGATGTCCATGGTCGGCATCGGGGGAGAGGTGCTCGGGCGGCACAGCTGGAACCTCCACCACCGCACGCGCACCCCCGGCGAGGTGATCACCCACATCGCCGAGTCGGCGCAGCTGCTGGCCGAGGAGCTGGTCGTGACGGCGCGCGGGGCGGGGGTATCGGTGCCCGGCGTGGTGCGCCGCGACGACGGCTGGGTGCACGAGGCGCCCAACCTCGGCTGGCGCGACGTCGCCCTCGGCAGCCGACTGGCCGCGGTGCTCGACGTACCCGTCCAGGTGGCCAACGACGCCGAGCTGGGCGCACTCGCCGAGCACGTCCGCGGGGTGGCCCGCGGCGTCACCGACCTCGTCTACATCTCCGCCGACCGGGGCGTCGGCGGCGGCGTGATCTCCGAGGGCCGCCCGCTGCGGGGCACCCGCGGCTACGTCGGCGAGCTCGGACACCTGGTGGTCCGGCCGGGCGGGCGCCCGTGCTACTGCGGGTCGCGCGGCTGCTGGGAGACCGAGGTGGGGGAGGCGGCGGTGTGCCGCGCGCTGGGCCTGCCCGAGGACGCGCCGCGCGGGGTCGTGGTGGCCGAGCTGCGGTCGCTGCCCGCGACGCGGTCGCCGGACCCGCTGGCCGAGTTCACCGAGTGGCTGGCCACCGGGCTGGTCACCGTGGTCAACATGATGGCGCCGGAGCTGGTGGTTCTCGGCGACCTGCTCGCTGCGCTCCCGCCGGCCGTGGTCGACCGGGTGCGGGCCGTGGTGCACGAGCGCAGCCTGGTGAGCCGCGCCGTCGGGGGCACCAGGATCGGGACGAGCCCGCTCGGCCGCGACGCGAAGCTCGTGGGGGCGGCGGAGCTGGCCTTCGAGCCGGTGCTCGGCGCGGTGTGAGAGGTGAGGTGGGCACCGTGGGGGTCCTCTCGGTTCTCGTCGACTGAAGCAACTGGACGAACGGGCGAACGCCCCACGGACAGGAACCCGACGAACGGTTCCCACCGGACGGGCGGGGCTCGGGTCCCCCGGACCCGATGAGGTGCGCCGGCCGCACCTGCCGCGTACCGTCGGGTCGACCCGCGGGAGCCCGCGATCCGAGGCTGAGAGGGCGGCAGGACCGGCCGCCGACCGTTCGCACCTGACCCGGTTAGCACCGGCGTAGGGAGGACCGTCGTGGCTCTCGTACCCAGACGCCTGATCCCCAGGCACGTGATCACAGCGATCGTCACCGTGCTCGTCCTCGCCGGCTGTGCGGGCGGAGGGGCGGCGGGCGGAGGTGGGGACAGCGGCGCCGGCGCTCAGAAGATCCGGATCGCGCTGGACTGGACGCCGAACACCAACCACACCGGGCTGTACGTCGCCCAGCAGGAGGGCTGGTTCCGCGATGCCGGGCTGGACGTGGAGTTCCTGCCCTACAACAGCGCGTCTCCGGACACCCTCGTCTCGTCCGGCGCGGCCGAGTTCGGCATCTCCTTCCAGGACTCCTTCACCGTCTCCAAGGCGGCGGGCGCCGACATCACGTCGGTGATGGCGGTGCTGCAGCACTGGGCCTCGCAGATCGCGGTGCGCGCCGACCGCACGGACATCACCTCGCCCAGGGACCTCGACGGCAAGACGTACGGCGGGTTCGGCGCGGCGTACGAGGAGCCGAAGATGCGGTCGGTGATCCGCGACGACGGCGGCGCGGGCACGTTCTCCACCGTCGTGCTCGGCACGGCGGCGTACGAGGCTCTCTACGCGGGCGAGGTCGACTTCGCCGAGCCGTTCGTGGCGTGGGAGGGCATCGAGGCCGAGCTGCGCGGGCAGCCCCTCAAGACGTTCTCCCTGACCGAGTACGGCTTCCCGGACGCCTATAGCGTGCTGCTGATCGGGAACTCCCCGTGGCTGGCGCAGAATCCCGAGCCGGCCGCGAGGTTCGTGCAGGCCGCGCAACGCGGCTACCAGCTGGCCGCCGAGGACCCGGCCCGCGGGGCGGAGCTCCTCAGCGCGGCCAACCCGGGGGCGTTCACCGAGCCCGAGCTCGTCGTCCGCAGCCAGGAGATGCTCAGCGCCCGCTACCTGCGCGACGAGTCCGGCCGGGTCGGCCCCCAGACGGCGGAGAGGTGGTCGGGGTACTCCGGGTTCGTCTTCGACTCCGGACTGCTCGTCGGGCCGGATGGGGCCCCCCTGCCGACCCGGCCCGACTTCGCGACGTGGTTCACCAACGACTACCTCGCCCGATCATGAACAACCCGATCATGAGCAGCCGAGTCGTGAGCAGCCGAGTCGTGAGCAGCATGGTCGACACCCCGCAACAGCCGCGGGTCCCGACCGGGCACTCGGCGGGACCGGGGCCTCGACCCACGCGTGGGCGGGTGCGGGAGGTGCTCGGGCGCGTGGGTCCGCCCCTCGTGCTCGTCGGCACGGGCCTCGCGGTCTGGCAGTGGGCCGTGACCGTCCTGGACGTCCGGCCACAGGTCCTGCCCTCGCCGCTGCGGGTGGCGCAGCAGGGGTGGGCGTTCCGCGAGCAGATCTGGGCGAACACCGTGCCGACGGTGCAGGTCACGGCGGTCGGGTTCGCCGTGTCCCTCGCGCTGGGCTGGGGGCTGGCGGTCGCGGTGGACTTCTCGCCGTGGCTGCGCCGCGCGCTCACCCCGCTGCTCGTCGCGTCCCAGACGTTGCCGATCATCGCGATCGCCCCGCTGTTGATCATCTGGTTCGGCTTCGGGCTGCTGCCGAAGGTCGTGGTGATCGCGCTCGTCACGTTCTTCCCGATCGCCGTGGGGCTCATCGAGGGGTTCGCCGCCACCGACCGGCAGGCCACGAACCTCCTGCGCAGCATGGGCGCATCGCGCTGGGAGCAGTTCCGGTACGTGCGGCTGCCCGGTGCGATGCCGTCGTTCTTCACCGCGCTGCGCATCGGCATCACCTACGCCGTGACGGGGGCGATCTTCGCCGAGTACGTCGGGGCGACCGCGGGACTCGGGATCTTCATGAACCTGCAGAAGAACTCGTTCCGCACGGATCTGGTGCTGGCGGCGGTGGCGGTCACCGCCCTGCTGAGCGTCACCCTGTTCGGGCTCACCTACGTCGCCCAGCGGCTGGTGATCCCCTGGTACGGGAGGGAGCGCCGGCGTGCCCGAGACCAAGTTGATCATCGATGACCTGCGCAAGGGGTATCCGGGACCGCTCCCCGTGCTGGACGGCGTGGAGTTCGACGTGGCACCCGGCGAGTTCGTCTCCGTGATCGGGCCGAGCGGATGTGGCAAGTCCACGCTGTTCAACGTGATCGCCGGCTTGGAGCGGCCGGACGCGGGTCGCGTCCTCGTCGACGGGGCGGACGCCACCGGCCGCGTCGACCCGTTCGCCTACATGCCGCAGCACGACCTGCTGTTCCCCTGGCGCACGGTGCTGGACAACACGACGCTCGGGCTGGAGGTGGCCGGGGTCGGGCGGCGGGTGGCCCGGGACCGCGCCCGCCGGCTCTTCGTCCCGTTCGGCCTGGCGGGGTTCGAGCAGGCGCACCCGTACGAGCTCTCCGGGGGTATGCGGCAACGCGCCGCCCTGCTGCGCACGGTGGTGCAGGACCGCGCGGTGCTGCTGCTCGACGAGCCGTTCGGGGCGCTGGACTCGCTGACCCGCACCGACATGCAGACCTGGCTGTCGGGCGTGCGGGCACGGTTCGACTGGACCGTCCTGCTGATCACCCACGACATCCGGGAAGCCGCGTTCCTCTCCGACCGCGTGATCGTGCTCGGGCCGCGGCCGACGCGGGTTCGTCGGGAGGTGGCCGTGGATCTCCCGCAGCCCCGCGACGTCGGGATGCCGGGATCGGCTCGCCTCGCGGCCGTCGAGAGCGAGCTGTTCGCGGCGATCCGGGCCGGGTCGACGCGCTGACGCCGGCCGAGACACCTGAACTCAGCAGCGATGATCGCTCCGCAAGCTCCGCTCAGACATCCCATGACGTGGTGGTGTCAAGCTGCGAGGGTTGTGTGGTGGGCCCAGCCGGTGGTCTCGTTGTAGTGGGTGTGGGTGGTGAGGCAGCCATGCAGGATCCCGACCAGTCGGTTGCCGAGCTGGCGTAGCGCGGCGTGGTGACCGATGCCGCGAGCTCGGAGCGTGTCGTAGTAGGCGCGGGCGCCGGGTGAGTTGTTGAGGGCGCAGAAGGCCCACTGGTGGATCGCGTCGCCGAGGCGGCGGTTGCGGGCGTAGCGGGCCAGCACGACGGTCTTGCGCCCGGAGGAGCGGGTGATCGGTGAGGTGCCGGCGTAGTTCTTGCGTGCTCTGGCGTCGCGGTAGCGGTGCGGGTCGTCTCCGAACTCGGCGAGCACCCGAGCGCCGAGAACGACACCGAGGCCGGGTTGGCTGGTGTAGATCTCAGCGTCCGGGTGCCGGCCAAAACCCTGGGCCAGCACCTCCTCCAGCTGCGGGATCTGCCCGATCAGCGAGACCAGCAGCCGGACCTGGGTGCCGGCGATCGTGGCGTAGGCGGACTCGACCGGGCCTGGTTGGCGCAACGCCGCAGCGCGCAACACCGCCTGGATCGCCTCGGCGCGAGCCTCGACATCACGGCGCCGATTCCGCTTCAAGATGGCCGCGATCTTCGACCGGGACAACCGGGCCGCCCGATCCGGGTCCGGCGCCCGCTCGATCAACTCCAACGCATCGGGGTCGCCGAGCTCGATGCGCGCAGCGGCCAGGGCGTCGAGAACACCCGGAAAGTACTCGCGCAACGCCTGCCGCAGGCGTTGCAGGTGCCGGGTCCGGTCCCAGATCAGGCTCTGGTGGGTGCGTGCGACCAGCTTGAGGCCCTCGACCTCGCCGCTGTCGCCGGCGACCGGGCGGTGGTGGTCACGGTCGAGCCGGACGATCTCGGCGAGCACCTGCGCGTCACCGGGATCGGACTTCGCCCCGGAGGTCGAGTGGCGTTCGCGGTAACGGGCCACCGACATCGGATTGATCGCGAACACCGCATAGCCGGCCGCGAGCAGCGCGGCACCCACGGGCCGCGGTCGGTCTCGATCCCGACCACCACCCGCCCGGGTGCCAGCATCGCGGTCCCGGGATCCACCGCGTCATCATCGAGGTGTTCGGCGATCAACTCGTGCAACCGGGTCATCCCGGCCATCCCCTCGGGCAGCCGGGCTCGACCCAACCGCTTGCCCCCAGCGTCGAGGATCTCCACGTCGTGGTGGTCCTCAGCCCAATCATCACCCACGAACAGCGTCATCACTGCCTCCCGCGGCTGTGTCCACCATGGACGGCAGCGTGGAGAAGGCCCACCGCGGGCTAATGGTCAAGTGCTCACCACCCCTCAGCGCGAGTCCAAGGGTCGGGGCCCGTCATCCCATCAGCGGTCCGGCCTCCTCACGACCAGCGGGCGCACGACCTGAGCGTAGGACTCAAGGCCCTGCCGACAAGAGTGCTGACCCGCTGGCCGCTACCAGCGCCGACCCTGGCACAACCAGCCCGGCAGCACCCATTAGCCGACCAGTACCACGATCAGCGTCCGGGGGCCGTGCACACCTTCGACCCGCTGCAGCTCGATGTCGCTCGTGGCCGACGGACCACTGATGAACGTGATCGGCCGGGTCGGCTCCAGCACCGCCAGCATCTCGGGAACGGTCTGCACCACCTGGTCGGCGCGCACGACGCACACGTGCACGTCGGGGACGAGGGTGAGGGCGCGACGGCCCTGGTCGGGCGAGCCGTCCAGCACGATCGTGCCCGTCACCGCGCAGGCCGCGGCGCACGCGGTGACCACGGCGCCGTGGCCGTCGAGGACCAGCGTGGTCAGCGTGCCGTCGTCGACCACCCCGTCGGGCACCCAGCCGGCCGGCAGCGACGGCGGGACGAGGACCGGCAGGTCCACGCCGGCCAGGGCGGTGCGGATGGCGGCGGGTACGCCGTCGGGGGACGTGTCGAGGACGGTCGCGCGGTAGTCCACCAGCCGGTCCCGGAGCAGCTCCAGCAGCTCCGCCGCGCCCGGCGGGTACTGGCCGGTGCGGTCGTAGTCGCGCGGGACCGCGGGCGCGACCGCGCCGGTGCCGGCGGCCCGGTTGGCCGACCGGATGCGGTCGAGCACCTCCTCCTTCGCGGTCACGACGAGGTCCCCCTCTCCTGGGCCCACCACTCGCGGAAGGTCTGCTCCGGTGGCCGGGGCGCGTCGCGGCTGGCCGTCCAGGCCGAGAACGGCGGCGGCAACGTCGAGATCCGTCCGGTGGAGCGCCCCAGCAGTCGCCCGACGCGGGAACCCTTCTCGGCGGCGGCGAACCGACCGGGCGAGGACATGATCCAGGACGCGGCGGCCATGGCCACCGCCTCGGCCGTCGGCACCCGGCGCGACCGTTGGGCGTCGACGTGCTGGGCCCGCAGCCGTACCAGCAACGACGGGATGTCGATCCGGACCGGGCAGGCGTCGAAGCACGCCCCGCACAGGCTCGACGCGTAGGGCAGCGAGGCGTTGTCCTCGACCCCGGTGAGCTGCGGCGAGAGCACGGCGCCGATCGGGCCGGGATACACCGAGCCGTACGCGTGCCCGCCGGTGCGCTCGTAGACCGGGCAGACGTTGAGGCACGCGCGAGCACCGGATGCAGTGCAGCGCGCTGCGGCCCACCTCGTCCCCGAGGGTGGCGGTGCGGCCGTTGTCGAGCAGTACGAGGTGGAACGCCTGCGGGCCGTCGCCGGGGGTGACGCCGGTCCAGGCCGACGTGTAGGGGTTCATCCGCTCGCCGGTGGAGGAGCGCGGCAGCAGTTGCAGGAACACCTCGAGGTCCTGCCAGGTGGGCACGACCTTCTCGATGCCCATCACGGTGATCAGCGTCTCGGGCAGGGTCAGGCACATCCGCCCGTTGCCCTCGGACTCCACGACCAGCAGCGTGCCGGTGTCGGCGACGCCGAAGTTGGCCCCCGAGATCCCGACCTTCGCGCGCAGGAACCGCTCGCGCAGGTGCGAGCGGGCGGCCATCGCGAGCCGGCGGGGCTCGGTGGTGAGCTCCGGATCGACCCCCGGCATCTCGCGCAGGAAGATCTCCCGGATCTCCGCGCGGTTGCGGTGGATCGCCGGCACCAGGATGTGGCTGGGGGCGTCCCCGCCGAGCTGGACGATCAGCTCGGCCAGGTCGGTCTCGTGCGGCGTGATGCCGGCCGCTTCGAGGGCCTCGTTGAGGCCGATCTCCTGGGTGGCCATCGACTTGACCTTGACGACCTCGGTCTCTCCGGTAGCGGTGACCAGCCGCGTGACGATCGCGTTGGCCTCGTTGGCGTCGCGGGCCCAGTGCACGACGCCGCCGCGGGCCGTCACCTCGCGTTCCAGCCGCTCCAGGTGCTCGTCGAGCCGCGCCATCGTGGCGGCCTTGAGGGCCGAGCCGGCCAGCCGCAGCTCCTCCCAGTCGGAGCACTCCGCGACGACCGCCAGGCGCTTGTCGCGGATCGTGTGGGTCGCGTGGCCGAGGTTGCGGCGCAGCTGGGTGTCGCGCAGCGCCGTGCGGGCGGCGTCGGGGAACGACTGGTCACCGCGCAGGTGGCCGACCCCACGCGGGGCTGTGACTCCGCTGCGCGGGACTGGGACTCCGCTGCGCGGGGCAGGTACACCGAGGAAGGTGCTCACGGGGTGCCCGCCAGGATCTCGGCCAGGTGCACGACCCGCGTGCCGCTGCTCAGCCGGGACAGGCCGCCGCCGATGTGCATGAGGCACGAGGAGTCCCCGGCGGTGGCGACCTCGGCCCCGGTACCCAGGACGTTGCGCATCTTGTCCGCCAGCATCGCGGTGGAGGTGTCGGCGTTCTTCACCGCGAACGTGCCGCCGAACCCACAGCACTGCTCCGCGTCGGGCAGCTCGAGCAGCGTCATCCCGCGGACGTGCCGCAGCAGCTGCAGCGGCTTGTCCCGCACGCGCAGCATCCGCAGCGAGTGGCACGTGGGGTGGTAGGTGACGCGATGGGGGTAGTAGGCGCCGACATCCTCCACGCCGAGCACGTCCACGAGCAGCTCCGAGAGCTCGTAGGTGCGGGCGGCGACCTCCGACGCCCGGCCGGCCAGCGCGTCGTCCCCGGCGTCACGAGCCACGTTCGCGTGTTGGTGACGCACCGAGCCGACGCACGAGCCCGACGGCGCCACGATCGCGTCGCAGTCGGCCAACGCGGTCTCGAACGTCTCCACGTGGTGGCGCACCAGCGGCACCGCCTCGCGCTGGTACCCGGTGTTGACGTGCATCTGGCCGCAGCAGGTCTGCGCGGCCGGGAAGACCACCTCGTGGCCCAGCCGCTCGAGCACCGCGACCGTGGCCCGCCCGACGTCCGGGTAGAGCGCGTCGGCCAGGCACGTCACGAACAGGGCGATCCGCATGACCCTGCTCTACCGGACATCCGGGTCCTCCGCTGACCGGGGCCGGGTCGGTGGTCCGGATCAGGCGTCGTGCGCGCGGTGGAACGCGTCGAACGCCTCGTCACCGAACAGGACGAACCGGACCTCGCGGACCGACGTCGGCGTGTCCCGGACGGTGCCGACGGCGATCCTGGCCGCGTCGTCCATCGGCCAGCCGTACACGCCGGCGGAGACGGCCGGGAAGGCGACGGTCACGGCGCCGAGCTCGTCGGCGACGCGCAGCGACTCGCGGTAGCAGGAGGCGAGCAGGGTCGAGCGGTCCTCGCGGGCCGCATGCACCGGTCCGACGGTGTGGATCACCCACCGGGCCGGCAGCCGGCCGGCGGTGGTCGCCACGGCCTGCCCGGTCGGCAACCCGTCCGGGAAGCGGGTGGCGCGCAGCTCCCGGCAGGCGGCGAGGATGTCCGGGCCGCCGCGGCGGTGGATCGCCCCGTCGACCCCGCCGCCGCCCAGGAGGGACGAGTTGGCCGCGTTGACCACGGCGTCGACGTCGGCCTCGGTGAGGTCGCCGCGGACGAGGACGATCCGGCTGGACTCGGTCATCCAGTGGACTACCCGGCCACCGCCGGCCGACGCGCACTGCCGGTGTCCAGTGCGTCGCGCCGGTGGCGCAGGTGCGCGAGCTGGGTGCCGTTCTGCGGGAGGCCGAGCGCAGCGGCGTACGCCGCGCGGGCGGCGTCCGGGCGTTCGAGCCGCACCAGGAACTCGGCGCGGGCCGCGTGCCACAGCGGGTACCCCTCGAGACCGCGGACGGCCTCCACCTCGGCCAGACCGGCCGCCGGTCCCCGGTGCTCACCGACCGAGACGGCGCGGTTGAGCCGGGCCACGGGTGTGTCGGCCACGGTGAGCAGCACGTCGTACCAGGACACCACGGCCGTCCACTCGGTCTCGGCGTAGCTCGGGGCGAGCGCGTGGCACGCGGCGATCGCGGCCTGCACGACGTACGGGTCGGGCACGTCGGGGGAGCGCCGCAGACCCTCGCCGACCAGCACCACGCCCTCCTCGACGAGGTCGCGCCGCCACCGGCGGCGGTCCTGGTCGGCCAGCAGCACGGGCTGCCCGGCCGCGTCGCGCCGAGCCGCGCGCCGGGAGTCCTGCAACAGCTCCAGTGCGAGCAGGCCGAGCACGGACGGCTCACCCGGCATCAGCTCCCGCAGCAGCCGGGTGAGCCGGACAGCCTCGTCCACGAGCGCGGGCCGCAACGGGTCGTCGCCCGCCGTGGCCGAGTAGCCCTCGTTGAACAGCAGGTACACCGTGGTGACGACCCCGCGGAGCCGCTCGGGGAGCTCGTGGTCGGCCGGCACCCGGTAGGGGATGCCGGCCCGGGCGATCTTCTGCTTGGCGCGGGTCAGCCGCTTGGTCATCGTCGCCTCGGGCACCAGCAGCGCCCGGCCGACCTCGGCGGTCGAGAGTCCGCACAGCGTCCGCAGGGCCAGCGCCACCTGGGTGTCGACGGCGAGCGTCGGGTGGCAGCAGGTGAACACCAGCCGCAGGAGGTCGTCGCGCACGGTGGCGGGCGGCTCGCCCGACGGCGGTTCGACGAGGGACACGGCGTCGGCCTCCTTCCCGTTGCGGGCGGCCTCACGGCGGACGAGGTCGACCGCACGCCGGCGCGCGGTGAGCGTCATCCAGGCCCTCGGCTCGGCGGGCACGCCGGTGCGCGGCCAGGTCTCCAGGGCCCGCACCGTGGCGTCCTGGACGGCGTCCTCGGCGAGCTGCAGGTCCCCCGTGAGCCGGACCAGGGTGGCCAGTACGCGCCGGCCCTCGTCCCGGACCAGGCGGACGAGGGCGGCGCGGGCGGGATCTCCGGTCACCTCGGGCCTGGCTCAGCCCGCCATCGGGATGAGCGGTCGGACCTCGACCGCGCCGTTCCAGGCGGCCGGGATCTGCGCCGCCATGGCGACGGCCTCGTCGAGATCGGCGCACTCCAGCAGGTAGAAGCCGGTGAGCGCCTCCTTCGTCTCGGCGTACGGGCCGTCGGTGGCCACGACGTCGCCGCCCTTGCCCCCCTGCACCCGCACCGTGGTGGCGGTGCCGGTCGGGTACAGGACGGCGCCGCCGCGGATGACGCTGGCGGCGGCCTGGCCGAACTCGCCGTACTCGGTCATCTCCGCAGCCTGCTCGGGGGCCGACCAGTCGACGTCGGCGGTGTAGATCAGAGCGGCGTAGCTGGGCATGAGAACTCCTCGCGGGTCCGTGCCGGGCACTGTCGTCCGGCCTCACCCTAGGGACGATCCGGCTCGCCCCGGAAGGACACCTGCGCCGCGTAACATCCGGCGCGTGGACGCCCCGGTCGCGAACTCCTCCCACGTCCACACGGTCCTCGCCGACCAGGACGGCAGCCCCTACTCGTCCCTGCGCCGGCGGCCGGTGGACCGCGCCGAGCGCTACGCGATCGGGAAGGCCCTGCGCAAGCGGGTTCCGCGCTCGTCGCTGGGCGAGTGGAGGGCTCCGGCCGACCGGCCCGACCCGGTGCAGCAGATCATCGAGAGCCACGAAGGCCGGGTCGGTGGGCTGGTCCCGATCCGGGTCGGGCGGATGGTCGCGTCGCCCTACGGTTTCCTGCGCGGCACCGCGGTGGTCATGGCCGAGGACGTCGCCCACCTGCCGGCCACCGGCATCACGCCGGTCGTCTGCGGCGACGCGCACCTGGGCAACTTCGGCTTCTACGCCTCCCCGGAGCGCGACCTGGTGATCGACCTCAACGACTTCGACGAGGCGCATCCCGGCAGCTGGGAGTGGGACCTTCGGCGGCTGGTCGCGAGCATCTGGGTCGCCGGCCGGCACAACGGGGCGGGCGAGGACGGGTGCGAGGCCGCGGTCACCTCCTGCGTGTCGGCGTACCGCGACGAGGTGCGCCACCTCGCCGACGAGCCGCTGCTGTCGCGCTCCTACCAGCGCATCGACGTGGACCGCCTGCAGTCCGACGCCGCTGACGGCTCGCTGCGCTCGGAGATCCAACGGGCCGCCCGGCGCGCGCGACGGCGCACGAGCGACCGCGCGCTGCCGCGCTTCACCGAGCAGGTGAAGGGCAGGCGCCGGATCGTCGAGGAACCGCCGCTGATCACCCGGGTGTCCGACGCCAATGCCGAGCTGCTCGCCGGCGCGCTCGACGAGTACCTGCTCACGCTCGCGCCGCACTGGCGTCGCATGCTCGGCGGGTACACCGTCGCCGACATCGCCCACAAGGTCGTCGGCGTCGGCAGCGTCGGGCTGCGGGCCTACGTCGCGCTGTTGGAGGGATCCTCGCCGGAGGACGTCGTGTTCCTGCAGCTCAAGCAGGCGCGTCGATCGGTGGTCGCCCGCTACGTGCACGGCGAGTCGGCGTGGCACGCCCACCAGGGCCAACGCGTGGTCGAGTACCAGCAGGCGCTCCAGACGGTCAGCGACCCGCTGCTGGGCTGGACGAGCGTGGACGGACGGCAGTTCTACGTCCGGCAGTTCCGCAACATGAAGGGCACGGTCGCCCTCGACGCCATCGACGGCGATGCGCTCACCGACTACGCGGGCGTCGTGGGGCACCTGCTCGCCAAGGGGCACGCCCGCACGAGCGGTGCCTCGATGATCGCCGGCTACGTCGGGCGCTCGGACAACGTGGACGCGGCCCTCTGCCGCTTCGCCCGCGCCTACGCCGACCAGACCGAGGCCGACCACGCCGCGCTGGTCGTCGCCGTCGACCGAGGGCTGCTCCCCGTCGAGCGCGGGGTCTAGGACCGGCCGGCCGCGAAGGCTGCCGGATCGAGGGTCGGATCGAGGGAGACGACCTCTCCGGAGCAGGCGACGTCGTAGCCGCCCAGCTCGGTGATCGCGGCCCGCATCGCGGTCTCGTGCAACGCGGCCACCAGCGGGGCGGCGGCGTCGAGCGCGGCCGCCCCGAGCGCCAGGTCGTAGTCCTCCATCGCCAGCGGCACGAAGTGCAGGTCCAGGTCGCGCGCCACCGAGCGGACGCCGAGGCCGGCGTCGACGGTCCCGGACGCCACGCACAGCGCCACCTCGAGGTGCGAGCCGAGCTCCGGTCCGCGCAGCACGTCCGGGTCCTCGCCGGCGAGGAGCAGCAGGCGCTCCAGCAACACCCGGGTGCCGGTGCCCGCGCGTCGACGCGCGACGCGCAACGGCAGGAGATCGGCCGCGGTGGTGAGCCGGCGTGGGTTGCCCGGTGGCACGATCAGGCCCTGCTCGCGCCGCCACAGGTGGATCAGGTGGGGCTGCCAGCCGCGCAGCAGTCCCCGCGCGTACGGCGCGTTGTAGACGCCGGTGTGGTGCAGCAGGTGGATCGCAGCTCCGTCGGCGCGGCCCTGGCGCACGGCGCGCAGCCCGCCGAAGCTGCCGTCGGTGCCGACGACCCGGACGGTGCGACCCAGCCGCCGGGTGAGGAGGTCGAGGGCGGGGTCGTCGCTGCCGGCCAGCCGGAGGACCAGTGCGTCGTGCAGGAAGCGCCGGGCCGCGACGACACCGTCGGGGGCGACCCGGGACCGGCGCCGCTCGGTCGTGAGGATCACCCCGGCGTCGGCGAGCGCGCGCCGGGCCCGCCCCACCGTCGACGCCGTCGTGCCGAAGCGCAGCGCGAGCTCGCGCACGCCCGGGAGCTCGGCACCGACGGGCAGCTCACCGGCACTGATCCTCCCGGCCAACTCCGCGCCGATGTCGCGGTACCGCGTCACGGTTGGGCAGCCTATTCTCCCGTTCTGTGCTAACCCAGAAGAGATCAGCTCTCCGCGTTCTCGCTGTGGTCGCGCTGCTGCTGCTCGTGGGGTGCGGCGGCCCCGCGGCCGGGCCGTCCGCGGAGCGGTCGCTGATCCTGGCCACCACCACCAGCACGCAGGACTCGGGTTTGCTGGACGAGCTGCTCCCGGCCTTCACGACCGAGACCGGATGGCAGGTGAAGACCGTCGCCGTCGGCAGCGGGCAGGCCATCGAGCTGGGCCGGCGCGGCGAGGCCGACGTGCTGCTCGTGCACTCGCCGAAGGCCGAGCAGGAGTTCGTCGCCGAGGGCACCGCGGGAGAGCGGCGCCTGGTGATGCACAACGACTTCGTCCTGCTCGGACCGGAGGCCGATCCGGCCGGCGTCCGCGGCCTGCCCGCGACCGAGGCGATGACGCGGGTCGCGGACTCCGGCGCGATCTTCGTCTCGCGGGGCGACGACTCCGGCACCCACGCCCGCGAGAAGACGCTCTGGGAGAAGGCCGGGATCGCACCGGAGGGCCCCTGGTACCAGGAGACCGGGCAGGGGATGGGCGCGACCCTCAGGGTGGCGGCCGAGAAGTCGGGCTACACCCTCTCGGACCGCGCGACGTACCTCAGCCAGCCCGACGGCCTCGCGCTGCTGAGCGAGGGCGATCCGGGCCTGCTCAACGTCTACCACGTGATCGAGCTGACCGACCGCGCCGGCGACAGGGTTCAGCCCGAGGCGTCCGCGGCCTTCGCCGGGTGGATCGTCGGTCCACAGGCCCAGGAGATGATCGGCGAGTTCGGCCGCGCCGAGTTCGGACAGCCGTTGTTCGTCCCGGACGCGGGCAAGCCCGACCCCGCCGGGTGAGCACCCCGCCGGCCACCGACTGATGGACGTCCTGCTCGACGGGCTCGTCGAGGCCGTGCGGCTGCTCCTGAGCGGTGACGCGGACACGTGGGCGATCACTGCCCGCACCCTGCGGGTGTCGCTGTCCGCGACCCTCGTCGCCGCGGTCCTCGGCGTCCCGCTCGGGGCGGCACTGGCGTTGACGACGTTCCGCGGGCGCCGGCTCGTGCTGGCGGCGGCCAACACCGGGCTCGGCCTGCCGCCGGTGGTGATCGGGTTGTTCGTCACCGTCCTGCTCTGGCGCAGCGGGCCGTTGGGGGCGTTCGATCTGCTGTACACCCCCACCGCGATGATCATCGCGCAGGCCGCGATCGCCACGCCCATCGTCGTCGCGCTGGTCGCGGCGGCCCTGCGGCAGGTGGACCCCGACTTCCTCGTGCAGATGCAGGGGCTCGGGGCGACGAGGGTACGGGCGTTGGCCGCGCTGCTCGGCGAGGCCCGGCTCCCGCTGTTCGCCGCCGCCATGGCCGCCTTCGGAGCGGTGGTCAGCGAGGTGGGCGCGGCGCAGATGGTCGGGGGCAACCTTGCGGGCGAGACGCGGGTGCTCACGACGGCCGCCGTACTCGCCACCAGCCGGGGTGACTTCGCGCTCGCCATCGCCTTCGGGTTGATCCTGCTGCTCATCGCATTCGCCGTGAACCTCGTGCTGACCGTCTCGCACCGGTGAGCGGTCGGATCGGGTGCCGCGATCTCCGGGTGATCGCCCGCGGCGGGGAACTGCTGCACGTCGAGCGCCTCGACGTGGCCGCCGGGGACGTGCTCGCCGTGCTCGGTCCCAACGGGGCGGGGAAGTCGACGCTGCTGCGGGCGCTGGCGCAGATCGGGGGGCATCGCCGAGAGGGCCGGGTACTGCTCGACGGCCGACCGGCCGACGGGCGCGAGATGCGGGCCGCGGTGGCGGCGGTGCTGCAACGACCGATCCTGCGTCGCGGCACGGTCGCCGCCAACGCCGCCGCGGGTCTGCGGCTGCGCGGGGTCGGCCGGCAGGACGCGGTCCGGCGCTCGACGCCGTGGCTCGAGGCGCTCGGCGTCGGGCACCTGGCCGGCCGCGACGCCCGCACCCTGTCCGGCGGCGAGGCCCAGCGGGTGGCGATCGCGCGCGCGCTGGCCGTCGCCCCTCGGGTGCTGCTGCTCGACGAACCGTTCGCCGGGCTCGACGCCACGACCGGTACCGACCTGCTCGCCGACCTGCACGCGGTCCTCGACGGCCTCGACACCGCCACCCTGCTCGTGACCCACAACCGGCACGAGGCCCGCGCGCTGGCGGGGGAGACCGTGCTCCTGATCGGCGGGCAGGTCCGCCAGCTGGGGCCGACCGACCAGGTCCTCGACCGCCCTGTCGACGTCGAGTGCGCCCGGCTCGTCGGCTTCACCAACGTGCTGCCGCGCACCCTGACCGGGCTCCCCGACCTGCTCGTCGCCCGCCCGGAGAACTGCCGCGCGATATCGCTTCACGAGGAGGCCCCCGGGATCCGGGTCCCCGGCACCGTCCGGCGGGTCGTGCCGCTCGGCGGCGGTAGCCGGATCGACGTGTGCGCCGGGGCGGGGACGCTCTCCTGTGTCGGGCCCGCCCCCGAGGGGCTCCGCCCGGCGATGGACGTCGAGGTCGTGGTCGCTGCCGCCGACGTCCGGGCGGTCCGGCCCGGCCCCGCGGTGGTCGGTGGGCCAGCGCCCGTCGGGTAAGATCGGAGGGTCAGGTCGGGCGGGCACCTCCGTGTGCGCCTCGGGCAGATCGCCGCTTGACGTACGGCCCGCGCAGCGCATCGCCTCGTGCTGCCGGGACGACCGGAGGAGTCACGCATGAGCTGGACCGGACACCCTTCGAACTCCGACGAGAACGGTCGTTTCGCTGCGGCCCAGGCCGCTATGGCCGTCAGCAACGACATCCAGAACCGACGGGCCGCGCGCGTGGTCGCCGGTCGCTCCGTCGACGCGGAGGACTGTGCGGAGATGCTCGCGATGCTCGGCCTCGACGTCGGCCAGGAGCGCCTGCCCACGCCCTGACGGTTCGCTGCCGCTCGCACGGTCCTCTGCTCGCCAGGTCTCCTTCCTTCCTTCCTTCCTTCCTTCCTTCCTTCCTTCCTTCCCCCCTGCTGGTCCGCCTCTCCCGGTCGAAGGCCCGTTCCCGGCGGCCACGTTGCCGCGGCCGGGTTCGCAGCGAACTCCCGTAGCGATGTCGGAACACCTGACATACTGACGTCCTCAGAACTCGGACCGGGCCGTCGTGGTTGCGGGTTGCGACGGTCGGCATGGCGGGGAGCACTCGTGGAACCTCTGGACCGGCTCATCACGATCGACCGGTCGAGTCCCGTACCGCTCTACTTCCAGGTGGCCCGCCGCCTGCAGGAGCTGATCGAGTCCGGCGAGCTGGTCACCGGGACGAGACTGGACAACGAGATCGCTCTCGCCGATCAGCTCGGCCTGTCGCGACCGACCGTGCGACAGGCGATGCAGCACCTCGTCGACAAGGGCCTCCTCGCCCGCAAACGCGGCGTCGGCACCCAGGTGGTGAACAACCGGGTGCGGCGCCAGGTGGAGCTCACGAGCCTGTACGACGACCTCGAGCGCGCCGGTCGTCGCCCCGGCACCGAGGTGCTGTCGTGCGAGGTCGTGAGCGCGCCGTCCGACGTGGCCACGGCCCTCGCCGTCGACGTCGGCGACGACGTCCTCGCGGTGCGCAGGCTGCGCTACGCCGGGGAGGAACCATTGGCGATCATGCAGAACCACCTGCTGGTCGACTCCGGCGTCACCGCGGAGGGGCTCGCCGAGCGCGGGCTCTACCGGCTGCTGGACGCGGCCGGGGTCCGCATCCGGCTCGCCGACCAGTCGATCGGCGCCCGTCGGGCCACGGCGGCCGAAGCCCAGCTGCTGCACGAACCGCGCGGCGCCACCCTGCTGACGCTGCAGCGCACGGCCTACGACGACGCGAGCCGGCCGGTGGAGTACGCCCACCACCTCTACCGCGCGGCGCTGTACACCTTCGAGATGACGGTGATGGCTCGCTGACGACGGGGCTAGCTGGACTGCGGTCCGCCGTGTGCGATCGCTGGCGGAACTCCCCGAGAACTGTCGGTCCTCGAATGTATGTTCGACTCGTGGCTGGGGATGCGGTTCTGGAGGGGCTGGCGACGATGACGCCGGGCCCCGCCCTGGCCGCGGCCCTCGACGGCCTGGATCTCACCGCCGTGCCGAACGCGTCGGTGGTGGAGGTGCTGCGGGCGTCGGGGCGGCAGGTGTCGCACTCCTACGCGGTGTTCCTCGCGGCGATGGTGGAGGTCGGGCGGTCGATGCCGTTCGACGACGGTCCTGACGCCGGGAACGAGGCTGTCCGGTTGTGGGGCGAGTGGGAGTGGTCGAGCTCGGAGATCGCGGCTGCGCTCACGTTCACCGGCCGGCGTGCCGACGCTGAGTTCGCCGTCGCGCAGATGGTGGTCGCGCGGTTGCCGCTGGTGTGGGCGGCGTTGAAGGCGGGGCAGCTCGACCACCACAAGGCGCGGGTGTTCGCCGCTCACCTCATCGATCTCACCGACGCGCAGATCGCGCGGATCTGCACCCGACTGGTGCCACGGGCAGCGGGGTGGACCACCGGGCAGTTGGCCGCGCGGTTGTTGCGCGAGGTCCACGCCGTCGACCGTCATCACACCCGTCGGCGCTACGAGCGCGCGATGCGCGCTCGTGGGGTCAGCGGCTTCCTGGATCCGGACGGCACGGCCACGATCACCGCGCACGGTCTGTCCCCGTCGGAGGCGGCGGCCGCGGCGGAGCGGTTGGAGGAAACCGCTGCGGCGATCCGGCGAGCCGGTCATCCCGGCACCGAGCACCAGCTCCGAGCGGACCTCTTCGTCCGGCTGCTGGACGGCCGCTACGACGGCTTCACCCGCCCACAGATCATCGCCGCGATGCTCGCGGAAGCGGCCGAGTGGCGCCCCACGGCGTGGGACGGCGCTGAGCCGCCTCCCGCCGACGACGGCGGGCAGCAGCAGCGGCCCGGACCCGGGCCCGGACGAGGCGCCGAGCCCGACCCCGAGCGCCTCTCGGGAACGTCACCGGGCCTCGGTGCCGAGGAGGCCGACGATCGTGACCCGTCGCCCGTGCCGGGTCCGCGGGCCGGGGTCGAGGTTCGGATCGGACTCACCACCCTGCTCGGACGGGACGACCATCCCGCCGAGATTCCCGGCTGGGGGCCGATCCTGGCCGAGGACGCCCGGCTGCTCGTCGCTCGCCAGTTCGCCGCCGAGTGGCGCTTCGCCGTCACCGACAGCACCGGACACCTCCTGTCGGGTGGCATCACGCGCCTGCGCCCGCGAACGGCGGGCCGTGGTGGATGCCGAGGCGGGGTCGTCGAGATCCACGTGCCGGGCACGCTGCTCGACGAGCTGTGTGCGCGAGGGGACGTCCCGGCGCAATGGGCATCCGTGATCGCCGACATCGCCCGTCAGCTCGCC
Source organism: uncultured Actinomycetota bacterium (assembly GCA_963711715.1). Taxonomy (GTDB): domain Bacteria; phylum Actinomycetota; class Actinomycetes; order Mycobacteriales; family Pseudonocardiaceae; genus Pseudonocardia. The sequence goes on along the minus strand of CAVQFJ010000009.1, from coordinate 1,021,718 downwards.
CTGTGGCGTCGCCGGCGTGACCGGGACGGGGTCGATGTGGATGCGCATCCGCGCGGTCGATTCGCCCGGGCCGCGTTGCGCCGCCACGTGCAGATGCGCGACCGCACCTGTGTGGCCCCGGGATGCCGACGCCCGGCACGCAAGGCCCAGCAGGACCACACCCGCGACTACCAGCACGCCGGCGCGACCGTCGCTGGCAACCTCGAACCCCTGTGCCTGCGCCACCACCGGATGAAGCACGATGGCTGGTGGCGGCTCGACCAACCCGAGCCCGGCCGGTTCCGGTGGCGCAGCCCCCTCGGGGAGATCTACTGGGCGCGTGGTGATCCCATCGCTCCGGACCTTCCCGAACCCGTCCCCCGGGCCGAGTCGGACGGCGGTGACGGCGGCACGGATGGCGGTGGCGACAACGGCGGCGGCGCCGGGCGGATGGTCGACGGCCCGATCTTCCAGCCCCGCCAGCCGGCCCGGCCCGGGTCGACACCCCCAGCGCCGCCGGCCGAGTCGCCCCCACCCCGGCCGCCCGTCGACGTCGACGACCTGCCGCCCTTCTGATGGTCACCAACCGTCAGATGTGCACCCGGTCGTCGCGGAGGTCGGCCTTGGCGGTCTCCGGTGCGAACCAGAGCGCGATCAAGGTGAGGACGAGCATCGCCAGCACGTAGAACGACACGGCGAGGGCGGTGCCGAACGACGCCGCGAGTGCGATGGAGATGATGGGTGCGATGCCACCGCCCAGCACGCCGGCGAGCTGGTAGCCGAGCGACGCGCCGCTGTAGCGCAGCTCGGTGGAGAACAGCTCGGCGATGAACGCGGCCTGGGGCCCGTACATGGCGGCGTGGGTCACCAGGGCGATCACCGTCGCCAGGATGATGAGCGGAGTCGATCTCGTGGACAGCAGCGGGAAGAACGCGAACGCCCAGATCGCCGCGCTCACCGCGCCGATCGCGTAGATGGGTCGCCGGCCGTAGCGGTCGGACAGCGAGCCGAAGAGCGGGATGAGTGCGAGCTGACAGGCCGAGCCGATGAGCACTGCGTTGAGACCGACGCTGCGCGGGAGCTCGAGGTTCGTGGTGATGAAGGTGAGGATGTACAGCGTGAAGGTGTAGAAGGCGACGTCGGTGCCGATCCGCGCCGCCATGGCGATCAGCAGGCCACGGGGATGGTTGCGGATCACCTCGATCAGCGGCATCTTCGCCTTCGCACCCGCGGTCTCCACCTCGGCGAACAGCGGGCTCTCGGCGATCGTCAGGCGGATCCACAGCCCGACCAGCACCAGCGCGCCGGACAGGAAGAACGCGATCCGCCAGCCCCAGGACAGGAACGCTTCCTCGGAGAGCACCACGTTCAGCAGCCCGAGCACGCCGGCCGCCAGCAGGTTGCCCACCGGCACGCCGACCTGCGGCCAGCTCGCGTTGAGCCCGCGCTTGTCGGGTGCGCCGTGCTCCAGCGACATGAGCACCGCCCCACCCCACTCGCCGCCGAGCCCGAGGCCTTGCAGGAAGCGCAGGGTGACCAGCAGGATCGGGGCGGCGACCCCGATGGTGGCGTAGGTGGGCAGCGCCCCGATGAGGAACGTCGCCACGCCCATCAGCAGCAGCGTGATCACCAGCACCTGCTTGCGACCGACGCGGTCGCCGAAGTGGCCGAAGACGATGCCGCCGAGCGGACGGGCGATGAAGCCGACCGCGGCGGTCGAGAACGCCAGCAGCGTGCCCACCACCGGATCGAACTCCGGGAAGAAGAGCTGGTTGAAGACGAGCGCGGCCGCCGTGCCGTAGAGGAAGAAGTCGTACCACTCCAGCGAGGTGCCGATCAGGCTCGCGACGATCACTTTGCGGGGGCTGCTCGGCAGGTCCGATCCCGCTCGTCCTGGGCGCTTCACGTCACCGTCGGTCATGTCTGCCTCCACGGGTGCACTGCCGTAGCAGAAAGGGTGCACCATCGGCAGCGGATTCCCGAGCGCCATCGGGCCGAATCGTGGGTCCGAAACGCGATCGTTCGGCCACCGAGACCGGCCGCAGAAGCGACCGGCCGGCAGGGGAGCCGGAGACTAGTCCAGGTAGTCCCGCAGCACCTGTGACCGGGACGGGTGGCGCAGCTTCGACATCGTCTTCGACTCGATCTGCCGGATCCGCTCGCGGGTCACCCCGTAGACCTGGCCGATCTCGTCGAGCGTGCGCGGCTGGCCGTCGGTGAGACCGAACCGCAGTCGGACGACACCGGCCTCGCGCTCGGACAGCGTGGCCAGCACCGATTGGAGCTGGTCCTGCAGGAGCGTGAAGCTCACCGCGTCGACCGCGACGACGGCCTCCGAGTCCTCGATGAAGTCACCGAGCTGGCTGTCGCCCTCGTCGCCGATGGTCTGATCCAGCGAAATGGGCTCCCGGGCGTACTGCTGGATCTCCAGCACCTTCTCCGGGGTGATGTCCATCTCCTTGGCGAGCTCCTCCGGCGTGGGCTCGCGGCCCAGGTCCTGGAGCAGCTCGCGCTGGATGCGACCGAGCTTGTTGATGACCTCCACCATGTGCACCGGGATGCGGATGGTGCGGGCCTGGTCGGCCATGGCGCGGGTGATGGCCTGGCGGATCCACCACGTGGCATAGGTGGAGAACTTGTAGCCCTTGGTGTAGTCGAACTTCTCGACCGCGCGGATCAGGCCGAGGTTGCCCTCCTGGATGAGGTCCAGGAACGCCATCCCGCGGCCGGTGTACCGCTTGGCCAGCGAGACCACGAGGCGGAGGTTGGCCTCCAGCAGGTGGTTCTTCGCGCGCTCGCCGTCCCGGATGATCCATCGCAGGTCACGGCGCAGCTGTGGCGAGACCTTCTCGCCGGCGTCGATGTTCCGGCGCATCCGCTCGGCGGCGTAGAGACCGGCCTCGATGCGCTTGGCCAGCTCGACCTCCTCCTCCGCGTTGAGGAGCGCGACCTTGCCGATCTGCTTCAGGTAGGCCCGGACCGAGTCGGCGGACGCGGTGAGCTCGGCGTCCTTGCGGGCCTGCCGCAGGGCCTCGGACTCCTCCTCGTCCCACACGAAGTCGCCCGACTTCGTCGGGGTGGACGAGCGCTCGCGCTGCGAGGGGCTGCGCCGGTTGGCCCCGGTGTTCGCGACCTCCTCGTCGTCGTCCTCGTCATCGTCGTCGACGATCACCTCGGCGGCGGCGGTGTCGATCTCCACGGCCGCCTCGATCTCCACCGCCCCTTCCGCGACGAGCTCGGTCTCCAGCTCGACGTCGACGACGACCTCTTCGAGGTCGTCGACCTCGGGCGCGCCCTCCAGTTCGATGTCGCCCTCGAGCTCTGCGGGGACGCCGTCCACGGGCGGCGCGGCGTCGGGAACCGACGGGGAACCGCCGCGGGACCGGGTCGCCTTCGTCCCGGGCGCGGACGGTGCCGCCCCCTCCGGCGTTGCCCCCTTCGACGTCGCGGTCTTCGTCGCGCGGCGTCTGGGTGCGGGACCCGCCGTCTCGTCGACGGACGTGTCGATGCGGGTTGCGGAGTCTGCGGCTGCCACTAGGCCCTCTCGCTTTGGTGCGCTCTCTGCGGGGTGCCGGCGACGCGTGTGAAGATACCGGCTGCAGGACGAGATGTTGTCGGATACCTCGCCGGATCGCGCTCCGGAGCTGCTGTCGGAGTCCGTCCCGCTGCGGGGTACCGGGTCATTGTAACTGCGGCACTCCCGGGCGTTCACGCCTCGCCGCGGCGGCGCTCCGACGGGCCCCGGGTGTGTGGTCGGATGGGCCGGTGATCCCCGCTCGACCGACACGTCCGACCGACCCCGGGACCGTCCCCGACGAGGACGTCGAGGGGCTGCGGCGCATCGCCGAGCGGGTCGCCGCGGAGGCGGCCGAGCATCTGCGCGGGCTGCCCCGGCCGTGGGACGGGGCAGTCGGCGAGGACCGCACGACGCGCAGCGTCGCCACCAAGAGCACGCCCACCGACGTGGTGACCGCATCCGACCACGCCCTGGAGACCCTGATCCGCGGCCGGCTCGCGGAGCTGCGACCGGGGGACGCGGTGGTGGGTGAGGAGCACGGCGCGACGGCGGGGGGCACGCGCACCCTGTGGGTCGTCGACCCGATCGACGGCACGGTGAACTTCCTCTACGGCATGCCCTGGTACGCGGTGTCGGTCGCGGCGGTGCGCGACGGCGTCTCGGTGGCCGGAGCGGTGGTCGAGCCGGTGTCGGGCCGCCGGTGGAGTGCGGCGCGGGGCGGGGGCGCGACCCTCGACGGCCGCCCCCTGCGCGGTCTCGGGTGCGAGCGACGTCGCGCTGTCGCTGCTCGCCACCGGCTTCTCCTACAGCGCGCAGCGGCGGGTGCGCCAGGTGCGGATGATCAGCGGGCTGCTGCCGCTGGTCAGGGACGTACGACGGGCGGGATCGGCCGCACTGGACCTGTGCGCGGTCGGCGCCGGTTGGGTCGACGCCTACCTGGAACACGGCTGCAACTGGTGGGACTGGGCGGCCGCAGCTCTCATCGCGTCCGAGGCGGGTGCCGTCGTCCGGGTGCCCGGCCCACCCGGCAGCGTTCCGCCGGACGACGGCCTGGGTGCCGACGCCGTGTTCGCCGTCTCGCCCGGCATCGCCGCGGAACTGGCCGCGCTGGCCCGCGAGCACGGCTCGGCCGACGTCTGAGGTCGTCGGGGCGGGCGTGCTCAGCAGGTGGCGTCGCGGGCTTCCGCCAGCACCGAGGGATCCACCGCCGGGGCCGCCGCCGGGGCGGGATCGGGCGCGTTCGGGTCCGCGTTGCCGGCCCCGTCCGTGCCCCCGGCCGGCGCCGCCAGCTGGTCGAGGACGTCGCGGATCGGCCGCGCCGGGTTGATGTCGCCGAACGCGGTGCCGACCGAGACATCCACCGTGTCGTCCTGGCGGCTGTCCCGCACGAGCTCGGCGCAGGGCAGCACCAGCGCGACGGTGCCGGCGGCGGGCTCCCCGACCGTCCCGAAGCGCACCTGGCCGACGCACTCCATGTCGCCGTTGGGGAAGTAGGGGTCATTGTCCGGCGGCGCCGCTTCGGCGAAGCCGAGGTCGCCGAGCTGAGCGGCCACCAGGTTGGCCTGGCCGCGCTGACCGCCGGCGTTGAGCACCCGGACCCGGACCGACGCGGGTGGCGCGGGAGCGACGGCGGCGAGCGCGTCGGACGGCACGGACTCACCGGGCGGCGGACCAGCCACCGGTACCGGGCACGACGCCGTCCCGGCCGACCCCGAGTTGTTGACCAGGACCATGATCCAGGTGGCGGCTGCGGCCGCGGCGAGCAGCGCGACGAGGACCACGACGGGGCCCCGCCTGCGCCGTCGGTACGGGCGGATCCGGCGGGGCGCCGATGGCTGGTCCGCCATCAGTCGAGCCCCTCGGTCAGTACGTGGTGGCCGAGGGCCACCAGCGGGTCGACGCTGCCCTCCAGCCCCTCCGCCATCGACTCGGGCACCATCCCGGCCCGCACCCTCGCGAGGATGCCGGCGAGCACGACCGCCAGCTTGAACGCCCCGAACGCGACGTACCACGGCAGCGGCCCGAGATCGAGGCCCGACCCGCGTGCGTAGGCCTCCGCCAGCTCCGAGCGCCGCAGGAAGCCCGGCAGCCGCGTCGGGCTGGAGAGGTGCTGCGCGGCGCGCCAGACCGCGCGTTCGTCGGCCTCGTGCCAGTAGACGAGGAGCAAGCCGAGGTCGGCCAGCGGGTCGCCGAGCGTGGAGAGCTCCCAGTCGAGGACGGCCCGGATCCGACCGGGGTCGTCGGTGTCGAACAGGCAGTTGTCGATGCGGTAGTCGCCGTGCACGATCGTGTTCCGCTGGGTCTCGGGCACCGCGGCGGCCAGGGCCTCGGCCAGCCGGGTCAGCTCGGCGGCGTCGACGGCATCCGCGCCGTCGTCGTCACCGTCCTCGCGGGCCTTGTCCCACTGGGTGACCCAGCGTCGCACCTGTCGCTCGAGGTAGCCGTCGGGGCGCCCGAAGTCGCCGAGCCCGACCGCGTCGGGGTCCACGCCGTGCAGCGCGACCAGCACGTCGACGAGGGCGTCGCTCACACGTCGACGATCGGCCTCGGTAGTGGCCCATCCCGGCGGCAGCTCATCGAGGGGCACGACCCCGTCCACGAGCTCCATGACGAAGCAGGCGGCGTCCACCGGGGGACCGCCCGACGACGCCGCGAGCACCCGGGGGACCGGGACGTCCGTGGCAGCCAGGGCCGAGATCACGCGCTGCTCGCGTCCCATGTCGTGCGCCGTGGCCGCCACCTCGCCCACGGGCGGCCGGCGCAGGACGACCGCACCGGCCGAGCTGTCGACGCGGTAGGTGAGGTTCGAACGCCCGCCGCCGATGGGACGCAGGGTGGCATCGCGCCAGGCCGGGTCGCCGAGCTGGTCGGCCAGCCACGCCCCGACCGTCGCCGCGTCGGCTCCGGGAACGGAGTCGGAGGCGGCGTCAGGCGACGCACCACCGTCGGGAGAGTCAGCGCCGTCGGGAGAGCCAGCGCGGTCGGGAGAGGCAGGCACGACGGGCACCCTAACCGTCCCGGCCGGTACGGCCGGGGTGCCGCGCGACGACGCCCGATCTCGGCTACTCTCTGCGCCCCGGGGGCGGGTCCGGCGGTGCCGAGTACCGATCAGCGTGTCGATCAACGATCCGGGTACCGACATGGGCGGACCGCCCGGCGACGGGTTGAGACGTGCGTCACTCGATTGCCGGGCACAAACCCTGGCGCTGTGACGTTGTCCAGCCGCACGACGACGACATGTGGGTCAAGAGGGTGGGAACGATGGCAACCGACTACGACGCGCCCCGGCGCAACGAGACCGACGACATGGCCGAGGACTCGCTCGACGAGCTCAAGGCCCGGCGCAACGAGGCCCAGTCGTCGGTCGTGGACGTCGACGAGTCGGATACGGCGGAGAGCTTCGAGCTTCCGGGTGCCGACCTGTCCGGCGAGGAGCTCACGGTCAAGGTGCTGCCCAAGCAGGCCGACGAGTTCACCTGTGCCAGCTGCTTCCTGGTGCACCACCGCAGCCGGCTGGCCGAGACCAACGGTTCGCGGTACATCTGCCGCGACTGCGCTGCCTGAGACCGGGCTGCCTGAGACCGGGCTGCCTGAGACTGGGGCTGCCCGAGACTGGGTTGCCTGAGAGTCGAGCTGCCTGAGCGCCGACGTCACCGACCCAGCGCGGCGACCAGGCGCTCGGGTTCGCGGACACTGAAGATCCAGTACGGGGTCCGGTCCTCGGGGTCGGTGACCTCGACGCGCACCAGCGGCCCGATCCAGGCCCGGTGCACGAGGAACGCCGCCGGATCCAGGTCCGGGCCCAGTGCGACCTGCTTGCCGGCCTTGGGCACGACTTCTGCGCGTCCGGCGTGGCGCAGCGGCAGAGCGGCGTCGCCCACGCGGAGCTCGCCGCCCTCGACCCGCACCCGGGTACGACCCATCCGGAAGACCGCGAGGACGAACAGCGGTACGAGGACCGCGTAGCCGATCCAGGCGCGGAGGCCGGGGTAGCCCATGTGCACCTCGGCGCCCAGCAGCACGGCGACGCCCACGGCCGGGAGGTACCACCACAGCGGCACGGACAGCCGCTGGTCGAACGCGGCGCGGCCCGCCGTGTCCGCGGCGCGCTCCGACCGCTGCCCACTCACACCGACGAGGGTAACCTCGCCCGTCGTGCCCGGCCCCGTGGACGCCCCCCAGCATGATCCGCTGCCCGCCGCGCCCGGCACCGAGCCACAGCCGACCGTCCGGGTGCTGCTCACCCGGCTCGACCCGGCCCTTCCCCCTCCGACCTACGCCCACCCGGGTGACGCCGGCGCGGACCTCCGATGCACGGCCGATGTCGTCATCGCGCCGGGCGAGCGCGTGCTGATCGGGACGGGTGTCGCGATCGCGCTGCCCCCCGGCTTCGCCGGCTTCGTGCACCCCCGTTCGGGTCTGGCCGCCCGGACCGGGCTCTCCCTGGTGAACGCGCCGGGCACCGTCGACTCGGGCTACCGCGGCGAGATCCTGGTGTGCCTGGTCAATCACGACCTCCGCGAGGAGGTGCGGCTGTCGCGCGGCGACCGGATCGCGCAGCTGGTGGTGCAGCGGGTGGAACGGGCGCACTTCGTCGAGGTGGCCGAGCTCCCCGGGTCGGAGCGCGGTGGGCGAGGACACGGTTCCACCGGCGGGCACGAGCGGTTGGTCCGCGGGGAGGCGCCGTAGTGGCGCGCCGCAAGCGCGCGGCGGCGGCCGCGGAGGTGCCGGACCCCCCGGGCGGGGTCGCGCTCGAGCCGCAGGGGCCCACGCCGGACCCGGGCACCGGCCCTCATGACGGCGACAGCCTCGATCCCGAGTTCGTCCGGACGACCGGCACCGTCGACTTCGGAGCCGTCCGGGTCCCGGTACCCACCCGCGGCACGGTGATCGTCGGGTCCCCCGAGCCCGGACAGCTGCAGGCCGTGCAGATCGAGGTACCCGAGGGACGGCTCTCGGTGAGCGCGCTCGCCGCGCCCCGGTCGTCGACGCTGTGGCCGGAGCTGGCCCGCGAGATCCACGAGTCACTGCGTGACGGCGGCGCCAGGGTGCGGTCGTTCCCGGGGACGTGGGGACGCGAGCTGCACGCCACCACCGGGGAGGCGACGTCGGTGTTCGTCGGCGTCGACGGGCCGCGGTGGATGCTCTACGGGGTCGCCACCGGCCCCACGTCCGACGCCGGTGCCCTCGACGCCGAGCTGCGGCGGATGCTCCGCGGAACGATCGTCGTGCGCGGCCGCTCGCCCTACCCGGTGCGGACCGTCCTGCCGCTGGTGCGGCCCGAGCACCTCCCCGAACCCGCGCCGGTCGCGTCGGTGGAACCGGAGGTGGAGGCGGCGCCGGAGCGGGAGGAGCCGGGTCAGGACCCGCCCCCGGCCGTCCCCGCCGCACCGCGCCGGCACCGGCGGCGGGCCGCCGAGCCGCCACCCCCCGACCCGGCGGCGGCGCCACCGTCGTCGCCGGCGTCATCGGCGCCGGCGCAGTCGTCGACGCTGTCTCCCGCGGAGGTCCGGCGCCGACGCCGGGCTCCCGATCCCACGGCCCCCACCGAGGTCCTGGAGCGGACGCCCACCGCACCGCGCCGACACCGGCGTCGAGCCGTCGATCCGCCAGCGTCGGCCGAGGCGCCGGTACTGCCTCCGACGGAGGCGGTACCGGCTCCGACGGAGGCCCGTCGCCGGCGTCGAGCTGCCGATCTCCCCGCTGCGGCCGTGCCGCCGGCACCGGCGGCAGCTGCGCCGGGCGGGCGTCGCCGCGCAGCCGAACCCGCGGCCGGATCGGGAACGGCCCGCTCCGGCCGACGTCGGGCGCCCGGCCCCGCGTCCGAGCGGTCGGCGCCCCCCGGAGCTGCCAGCGCGGGCGCAGGCCCCCCGATCGCGCCCGGCGCCGCCCGGCCCCGGCGGGGCAAGCACGCCGCCCCCGATCCCGCCGAAGCCGAGGCCGAGGCCGTGACCGAGCGCCTCCCCGTCCCCGCGCCCCCGGCGCCACCACCAGGGCGGCACCGTCGGGCGGGCGAGTAGCGGACGCGTGGTTCGCGCGCGGGTTCGACTGCCGAACCGGCCGCGGGAACAGGCGGAACAGGTTTCCGGCGAGTTACGCTGGAAGCCGTAGCGGCCCCGACGGTGGGTGCCCGGGGCGAGCTGGGGGAGAGATGGGCGGCAGGGAGGCCGGCGGGTTCCGCCGAATGCTGCGCAAGCTGACCAGCGACGTCGAGGTGCTCGACGCCGACGACCTGTCGGAGGACGCGGAGCGGTCCGGCGGCGCAGCGCGCCGCGGAGTGCGCGTGGGGTCAGGAGGTCACCGTCTTCGGTAGGCTCCGCAGCGTGGAGTTCTGCCCGCAGGACGCCGACGCGTCCCTCGAGGCCGAACTGTTCGACGGCACCGAGGGCATCACGCTGATCTGGATGGGGCGGCGTCGGATCCCGGGGATCGAGCCGGGTCGCACCATGCGGGTGCGCGGGCGGCTGGCGGTCCGTGACGGGCGCAAGGTGCTCTACAACCCGTTCTACGAGATCTGCGAGGCCCAGTGACGCCGGTTGCAGTGACCCGAGGTCCGGCCAGCCCCGGCGCCACGTGCGCTGGAGCGCGGTGACCGCCGGTCCGCCGCCGGAACCCGCCCCCGGTCGCGTGGGTGACGGGCGTCCCCAGCGCCGGTCGCCCACGGTGCTCGACCAGATGGGCGGGGTCGCGGGCGTCGTCGCGTCGAGCGTGCCGGTCGCGGTGTTCGTCGTGGTCAACGTCGCGTGGGCGCTCCAGCCCGCCCTGGTCGCCGCGGTGGTGTCGGGGGTGCTCGTCGCGGTCTGGCGCATCGTGCGCAAGCAGCCGCTCCAGCCCGCCGTCTCCGGCCTGTTCGGGGTGGGCATCGCCGCGTTCATCGCCTACCGCACCGGCGAGGCCCGCGGGTTCTACCTCCCCGGCCTGATCATCAGCGCGGTGTTCGGCCTCGCCTTCCTGGTGTCGGTGGTCGTCCGGTGGCCGCTCGCCGGGGTGGTCTGGCACGGCATCAACGGCGACGGCCAGTCCTGGCGCCGGGATCCGCGGCTGCTGCGGGCCTACACCTACGCCAGCCTCCTGTGGACCGCGGTCTTCGTCGCCCGTGTCGTGGTGCAGGGCTGGCTCTACAACGCCGACGAGGCGACCTGGCTGGGCGTGGCCCGGCTCGCGATGGGCTATCCCCTGGTCGGCGTGGCGCTGCTGGGCACGGTCTGGGCGGTCCGACGCGCCCAGCGGGCTCCGCTCACCGCCTGATCCGCTCCCCTCCCGGTAGCGCCCCGATCCCAGTGGCGCCCGATCCCGGTCGGCGGCAGTCTCAGTAGCCCAGCGCCGCCCTGATGTCCTCCTCCACGGCGGACGCGGCCACGAACAGCAGCTCGTCGCCCGGCTCGAGCGCGTCGTCGGCCTGCGGGACGATCACCCGCCCCCCGCGCAGGATGGCCACGAGGGCCGAGTCGTTCGGGAGCGAGAGCGAGCGGACCGGCTTCCCGGCGAGCGGCGTGTCCTCGGTGAGGGTGACCTCGACGAGGTTGGCCTGGCCCTGCCGGAACGTCAGCAGCCGCACCAGGTCGCCGACGGCCACCGCCTCCTCCACCAGCGCGGCGAGCAGCCGCGGGGTGGACACGGCGACGTCCACGCCCCAGTTGTTGTTGAACAGCCACTCGTTGCGCGGGTCGTTGACCCGGGCGACGACGCGGCGCACCGCGAACTCGGTCTTCGCGAGCAGCGAGACCACCAGGTTGACCTTGTCGTCGCCGGTGGCCGCGATGACGACGTCACAGCTCTCGATCCCGGCGGCCTCGAGCGAGGCGAGCTCGCACGCATCGGCGTGCACCCACTCGGCCTGCTCGACGGACTCCGGCTCGATCTGGCTGAGCTCCCTCTCGATGAGCATCACCTGGTGCTCGTGCTTGCTCTCCACCAGCTCCAACGCGATGGAGCGCCCGACGGCGCCGGCTCCGGCGATGGCGACGCGCATGTCGTCTCAGCTCTCCTGGGGCGGGGCCGCTGCGGCCGCCGTCACGTCGCTGACGGTGCCGGACACCGCTGCCACGTAGACGGTGTCCTCGGCCTGGACAGCGGTGTCCGACCGGGGCAGCACCCCCGTCCCGAACCGGACGATGAACGCGACCCGGCAGCCGGCGGCCGCTTCGAGCTCACGCACCGGGCGCCCGACCCACTCCTCGTGGACCGGCAGCTGGAGGATCGCGACGGTGCCGGTGGGTTCCCGCCAGGCCGACGCCACGCCTTCCGGCAGCAGCATCCGCATCAGCCGGTCGGTGCTCCAGGGGACGGTCGCGACGGTCGGGATCCCCAGCCGCTCGTACACCGCCGCCCGCTTGGCGTCGTAGATGCGGGCGACGACGTGCTCGATACCGAACGACTCGCGCGCCACCCGGGCGGCGATGATGTTCGAGTTGTCACCGCTGGACACCGCGGCGAAGGCCTGCGCCCGCTCGACACCCGCCTCGATCAACACGTCGCGGTGGAAGCCCTGGCCGATCACCTGACGGCCCCGGAAGTCCGGACCCAGCCTGCGGAAGGCCTGGGGGTCCTTGTCGATCACGGCGACGTCGTGTCCGAGCCGTTCCAGCCCGGCCGAGAGCGCGGATCCGACCCGACCGCAACCCATGATCACGACGTTCACCGCGGCCTCCCCGTGTCGCCAAAACGCTATCGCGTCGGCCCCGCCCGCACCGCATAGGCTTCCGCCGTGTCCAAGGTCCGCGTCGCGGTCAAACGCATCCTCGTGGGGCGGCCGCAACGCAGCGACCGGATCGCCCACACCCTGCTCCCCAAGCGGATCGCGCTGCCGGTGTTCGCCTCCGACGCGATGTCCTCGGTGGCCTACGCCCCCGAGGAGATCTTCCTGACCCTGTCGATCGCGGGGCTGTCCGCCTACGCCTTCTCGCCCTGGGTCGGCCTCGCCGTGGTGGTCGTCCTGCTGACGGTGGTCACCAGCTACCGGCAGAACGTGCACGCCTACCCGTCCGGCGGGGGCGACTACGAGGTCGCGACGGTCAACCTCGGCCGCCGGGCCGGGCTGACCGTGGCCAGCGCGCTGCTCGTGGACTACACGCTCACCGTGGCCGTGTCGATCTCGGCGGCAGCCGCCAACCTCGGGGCCCTGCTCCCTGTGGTGGCCGAGCACAAGGTGCTGTTCAGCGTGCTCGCGATCCTCGTGCTGACCGCGATCAACCTGCGCGGGATCCGCGAGTCCGGGGTGGCGTTCGCCGTCCCCACGTACCTGTTCATGCTGGGCATCGGGTCCATGATCGTGTGGGGTTTGACCCGGGTGCTCCTCCTCGAGCAGGAGGTGCGCACCGCGAGCGCCGACATCGACCTGCTGGCCGAGGGGGACGCGTTCACCGGCCTCGCGCTGGCGCTGCTGGTGCTCCGCTCGTTCACGCAGGGGTGCGCGGCACTCACGGGGGTGGAGGCGATCAGCAACGGCGTGCCGGCGTTCCGCAAGCCGAAGTCCCGCAACGCGGCCACCACCCTCCTGCTGCTCGGCGTCATCTCGGTGTCGATGTTCTCCGGCCTCGTCGCGCTCGCCCTGCTGACCGGGGCGAAGATCGCCGAGGTTCCTGCCACCCAGCTCGTCGGCGCCCCCGCCGGCTACGTCCAGCAGACCCTGGTGGCCCAGCTGGCGGACGCGGTGTTCGACACCTTCCGCCCGGGGTTCTACTTCGTGGTGGTGGTCACGGCGCTGATCCTCGTGCTCGCCGCGAACACCGCCTACAACGGCTTCCCCGTGCTCGGCTCGATCCTGTCCCAGGACCGCTACCTCCCGCGGCAGCTGCACACCCGGGGTGACCGCCTCGCCTTCTCCAACGGCATCCTGGTCCTCGCCGGGGTGGCGATCGTGCTGGTCATCGGCTTCCAGGCCGAGGTGACCCGGCTGATCGCGCTCTACACGGTCGGGGTCTTCACCTCCTTCACGCTGAGCCAGTTCGGGATGCTGCGGCACTGGAACCGGCTGCTCGGCACCGAGACCGACCACGACGCGCGCGGGCGGATGCGCCGATCGCAGGCCATCAACGGGTTCGGTGCGGCCATGACCGGCCTCGTCCTGGTCATCGTGCTCATCACCAAGTTCACCCGCGGCGCGTGGATCGCGATCGCCGCGATGGCGGTGTTCTACGGGCTGATGGTCGCCATCCAGAAGCACTACGACCGGGTCTCGGCCGAGCTGCAGGCCGGCGACGTCGACGGGGTGCTGCCGTCGCGCAACCACGCGATCGTGCTCGTCTCGACGCTGCACAAGCCGACGCTGCGGGCCGTCGCCTACGCCAGGGCCACGCGCCCGGACGTCCTGGAGGCCGTCACGGTCAACGTCGACGAGGCCGACACGAAACGGCTGGTGCGGGACTGGCAGCGGCGCAAGCTGCCGGTGGCGCTGAAGGTGGTCGAGTCGCCCTACCGCGAGATCACCCGCCCGGTGCTCGACTACGTCAAGCGCATCCGGTCGGACAACCCGCGCGACGTCGTCACCGTCTTCATCCCCGAGTACGTCGTCGGGCACTGGTGGGAGCAGATCCTGCACAACCAGAGCGCGCTGCGGCTCAAGGGTCGGCTGCTGTTCCAGCCCGGGGTCATGGTCACGAGCGTGCCGTGGCAGCTCGAGTCCTCCGAGCGGGTCGCGGCCCGGCGCCCCGAGACCCCACCCGGCGCGTCGCGACGCGGCTACGAGTCCGCGCCCGATGACTCCGGCTCGGGCCCAGGATCGGGTACGGCCGCGGCGGCGCCGTCTCCCGCCGTTCCCGCGGCGCCGGGCCGGCGGCGGCCATGAGTCGGCCGGCCCCGGCCACGGACTGGACCGACCGGATCCTCGATCTCGACGTCGGGCCGGTCGCGCACGGCGGGCACTGCGTCGCCCGGTTCGAGGGGCGGGTCGTGTTCGTCCGCCACGCCTTGCCCGGCGAGCGGGTCCGGGCCGTGGTCAGCGAGGACGGGGGTCGCGCGTTCTGCCGAGCCGATGCCGTCGCGGTGCTGCACGCCTCGGCGGACCGGGTGCCGGCCCCGTGCACCTGGGCGCGGGCCGGCGGCTGCGGTGGCTGCGACCTGCAGCACGCCGACCCGGCCGCCCAGCGCTCGTGGAAGGCCGCGGTCCTCACCGAGCAGCTGCGGCGGCTCGCCGGGCTCGAGCGGGTCGTGCCCGTGGAGGAGTTGCCGGGCGGGACGCTGGGTTGGCGGCACCGGGTCCGCCTCGCCGTCGACGACCACGGCCGGGCCGGGTTGCGCGCGCACCGCAGCCACGACGTGCTGCCGATCGCGGACTGTCCGCTGGCGCCCCCGGACACCCTGCCCGACGTGCTCGGCCAGGCCTTTCCCCCGCGCACCGAGGTCGAGGTGGCCGCCGATGCCGCCGGGGTGGTGCACGTGGGGGCGGACGGGACCGCCGTGCAGCACGCGGCCGGACGGGCGTGGCGACTCTCGCCCGGGGTGTTCTGGCAGGTCCATCCGGCGCTGCCGGACGCGCTCGCCGCCGTCGGTGGGGCAGTGGGCCGACGCTCCGCGCGACGGCACCGCGTGGGATCTCTACGGCGGCGTCGGACTGTTCGCCTCCGTCCTCGCCGGGCAGGTGGGCGAGGGAGGTGCGGTGACGGTCGTCGAGGCGTCGCATCGGGCCGTCGGCGACGGCCGGGCAGCGCTGGCGGACCTGCCGCAGGTGACCTGGCGGGTCGCCCGGGTCGAGCGGGAGCTCGAGGCCGGCCGGCTCGGCACCCGACCCGACGTCGTGGTGGCCGACCCGCCACGGCGCGGTCTGGGCCGCGAGCTGGTGGCCGCGCTGTGCGCACACGCGCCCCGTCGGGTGGTGCACGTGGCCTGCGATCCGGCCGCACTGGCCCGCGACGTCGGTCTGTTCACCGGCCGCGGGTACCGCCTCGAGGAGCTGCGGGCGTTCGATGCCTTCCCGATGACGCACCACTTCGAGTGCGTGGCGCTGCTGACCCGGCGGTGATCCCGCTGGGTCACCGCGAGGGACACGTGAGTTGCCCTGTGTCAAGCTGCGGTCGATTGATCTTGGTTGAGGATGCGTTGCAGGGCGCCGTGTTTGGCGGGGTCGTAGCGCGTGTTGGTGGTCCAGCAGGCCCAGATGATGTCGACCCATGCGCGTGCGAGGACGCGCACGGCGTGGGGGTGGTCTTGTCCACGGGCGCGCGCTCGTTGGTAGAGGTCAGCGGCCCAGGGGTTGGCTCGGCGGCTGTCGCCGGCGAAGTCGCAGATCGCGTCGCGGAGTTGCTTGTCGGCGCCCCAGCGGAAGCTGACGGCTTTGATCTTGCCGGACTGGCGGGTCGAGGGGGCAACCCCGGCCAGGCAGGCCAGCGAGTCGGCGGTGGGGAACCGGCCGCGGGCGTCGCCGATCTCGGCGAGCAGTCGGGCGGCGCGCACGCAGCCCGACCGGGGCAGGCTGGTGAAGATCGGGGCGTCGGGGTGCAGGGTGAGTTGCTCGGCGATCTGGGCGGCGAGGGCCTCGATCTGGGCGGTGATGGTGCGCAGCACGGCGACGAACGCGGCGGTGACGGTGGCAGCGGTGTCCCCGGCGGGGCCGGTGGCGCCGTGGGGGGCGGTGCGCAGGTGGGTGTGCAGGGTTTCGGGCGGGGTGCGGCCGCAGTAGCCGACCGAGGACAACCACGCGGCCAGGCGTTTGGGCGAGAGCCGGCCGGCACGGTCCTGGGTTCCGAAGCGCTCGAGGAATCGCAGGCTGATGCCGGAGTCGATGTCAGCGAACAGCCCGACTGCGCCGGGGAAGCAGATCTGCAGGTGAGCGCGCAGCTGGTTCGCGACCGCTACTCGATGAGTGACCAGGTCACGGCGTGCTCGCACGGTCTGGCGCAGCGCGGTCGTGGCCGGTGCGTCGACCAGCAGCGGACGCAGCCGGTGGCGGTCGGTGCGCACGACATCGGCCAGGACGTAGGCGTCGAACCGGTCGTCCTTGTTGCCGGCCGAGCCGTAGCGGCTGCGCAGGTTCTTGAGCTGGCCCGGCGCGATGACGTAGACGACGAGCCCTGCCGCGCGCAGGGCGTCGACGACGGGTCCGTCAGGGCGTTCGATCCCGACCCCGGCCACTCCGGCGCCGAGCAGTTTGCGAACCAGGGTGCGCAGCCCGGGCGCGTCGTGGGTGACGGGGAACCGGCCGGTCTGCTCGCCGTCAGGGTCAACGATCGCCACGGCATGATCGGCGCTGGCCCAGTCCACCCCCGCGGTCGGTCGCGGCGGCTGGGTGGGATCGGCGACACTCATCGTTGTCTCCTCGCTGTTGGCGCAGTGGGAAGACACCCGGTGGTCCCGGGACGCGGCTGCCGGTCGCTCACTGATCGGCGCTCGATGGCGCACAGCCCTGTAGCCAGTCGGCGCGTCCTGGGCCACCGGACCTCGCAGAACTCACGTTGGACCTCAGGGGTCAAGCGAGCAGGGCGATGGCCCGGTGGGGACCTCAGGTGCGCCCAAATCCTGGATCAACAACCAGGCTCGGACACAAGGAGGGTGCACCAGTGAGCGGTGTTGCGGCACCGCTCACGTGTCCGTCGTGGCGATCTTGACACGCCGTCGACGATGATCCGGCGCGTGGACGTCGCCGATCTCGCCCGCCGCATCGACGGGTGGGCGCCCGCCTCCGTCGAGGTGCACGGCCGCATCGACCGGTGGCCGATCGCGGCGTTCGCCGCACTGCTGGACCAGCCGCCGCCCGGGGACCCCGTGCCCCCGCTGTGGCACGGTTTCCACCTGCTCGACCACCCGGCGCAGGCCGACCTCGGCGACGACGGGCATCCGGCGCGCGGCCGGTTCCTGCCGCCGTTGCCCGACCGGCGCCGAATGTTCGCCGGCGGCCGTCTCGAGGTGCGGGCGCCGCTGCGGGTCGACGACGAGGTCACGCGGCGCTCGTCGCTGCTGTCGGCCGCCGCGAAGGCCGGCCGGAGCGGACCGATGGTGGTCGTGACGGTGCGGCACGAGCTCCGCCGCGACGGCGAGCTCGTCGTGGTCGAGGAGCAGGACTTCGCGTACCGGAGCCAGCCGGCCGGGTCGGCCCGCGAGCTGCCCGCCGCCGCCCCCGCCGCCCCCGCCGGCGCCGGCCCATGGCGACTGGCCGCGGAACCGGACGAGACGATGCTCTTCCGGTTCAGCGCGCTGACCGCCAACGCCCACCGCATCCACTACGACCACCCCTACGCCACCGGCGTCGAGGGCTACCCGGGGCTCGTCGTGCACGGCCCGCTGCTCGCGCTGCTGCTCCTGGAGCTGCCCCGCCGGTTCGCCCCGGACCGGGCGGTCACCGGGTTCTCCTACCGGCTGCGGCGGCCGGCGTTCGCGGGCCGGCCGATCGTGGCCGCCGGCGAGCCGTCCGGGGAGCTCGTCGCGGGCGTACCGGGTCAGCCGCCGTCGATCACCGGCACCGTGCGACTGGCCGATGCCCCGAGCTCGACACCGGAGTGGTCCGGAGCATGATCCGACGACCGGAGACGTCGGACTCGACCGGCGAGCGCGCCGCCGCTCAGCCGCCGCAGTGCGCGTCCGGTGCGGGAAGATCCAGGGCCGGGTTGCCGTCGAAGAACCCGCTCGGCTTGAGCATGAAGCCCACGGTGCTCACGGGCATCACCGGCCAGTCCTCGGGCCGCACCACGTGGTGGGCCCCGAACGTGTACCAGACCACGACGTCGGCGCCCTCCAGCGGCCGGTCGGCAGCGCCGTAGGTCGGCAGCCCCTGGCCGCCGGGGTGCTGGTTCGGGTAGTCCCCGGCGGCGAAGCGCTGCGTCTCGTCGTGGGCGGTCACCCACAGCTGGTGCTCGGTGAAGCCGGACCGCGGCGCGAACAGCGCCTCGGGGGAGTACATGGGCGGCACGTTCCCCCCCGGCATGAGGGCGTACGCGGTCGGAGCCCCGAGCGCCGAGACCCGCTCCGGGTTCTCGATCTTCCAGTAGCGGGCCCGCGCCGCGTCGGTGTCGCGGCTGGCGTCGGCCTCCGAGGCGAGCACCGTGCGGTGCACCTGCCACGCGTTGCCGTGCGGGTTGTCCGGACCGGGCGGGCTCGCGGCCGAGTCGATCTCGACCACGGTGTTCGCCGTGCCGTCCACCGTCATGTCCAGACGCACGCAGAAGAAGTGCTGGTGGTTGGGCCCGTACAGCCCGGGCGCGACCAGCGTGCCGTACGCGGGGGTCTCACCCGGCGCGATGGCCGCCGTGGAGATGACGCCCGTGAGCTTGACCTCGTACTCGATGGTGCCGTCGTTGTAGAGGTACCAGAAGTAGCCGTACTCGTAGTTGCCGACGGTGACGATCGTGGAGATCACCAACCGGCGACGGCGACGCACCTGCACCGCGCCGGTCCGGAAGTCCGTGTGCTTCCACGCGATCCCGGCGTCCTCCTCGTGCATGCAGACGGCGTTCGGGATGGTGACCGCGCCGCCGTCCTGGTCGTTGACCACCCCGTCGAAGTACTGGATGTGCCCGACGCAGTCACAGCCCAACGTCAACGAGTTGGCCAGCCAGCCGACGCCGTACTCGCCCTGGTCGAAGACGTTCTTGAACCGGTGGGTCGGGGCCGAGTCGCCGTAGGGCACGTACATCTCGGCGAGCGAGGCCCGGTAGACGATCGGCCGGATCGTGCCCCGGTCGTCGTAGCCGACCTGGTGCAGCACCAGGCCCTCGCGGGGGGTGAACCCGATCCGCAGGTGCCACTTCTGCCAGCTGATCGCGTGCCCGTCGACGATGAAGCCGGGGCCCTCGGGCTGGGTGATCTCGATCGGCGCGACGTCGGTGCGCGCCCCGTCGAACGCCGGGACGTTGCCCGGGTCGGAGATCCACGGTTCCTCGTAGTTGCCGGGCTGGGTCGGGAAGGGGACGACACCGTGGTCGGTCACCTCGACGACCTCGCCCGCGTTCAGGTCCACGACCACGATCAGCCCCTCGACCGGTCGGGCGTACCCGTGCTCGCCCGGCGCCGAGCGCAGCCAGGTGAGCGGGCGGACGATCCGGCGCGCGGAAGGATCGTCGTGCGGCCCGGTGTAGCTCGACGCCCACGGGTCGATCATGGCGAGGGAGAAGTCCTCGACGCCGCGCCGACGCATCGCCTCCTGCCAGCGCGGGTCGGCCTGCACGATGGCCTCGCAGGAGTCGAACTCCTCGGCCATGATCGGCGCCTGCACGCCCTCCACGCGCCGCCAGGAGACGACGGACCGGTCGGTCAGCGAGACGACCGCCTCGTAGGTGGCGCGCTCCGAGCGCTCGTAGAGCACGATCTCGGCCTCGCGGGGCAGCGGGTCGTCTCCCGGAGACCAGCCCAGGACCGCGGCCTTGCCGGGCTCATGCAGGGTCACGAACACGAACCGCGCGGTCGGCGCCAGGTCGCGCTCGGCGCGCAGGACGTCCGCGGCGGCGGCGACCTCCTCGGCCGACAGCGGCTCGAGTGGGTGCGCGGCGGTGACGATCCGGTCCTCGACGGCGGTCATCGCAGGGCTCCTCCGGTCTCGATGGGCATCTCGAACTGGCCGATGCGGGCGTACCGCTCCGGGTAGCGTGCCTTGAGCACCGCGGCCAGGGCCATCCCTGCGGCGAAGACGACGACCACGACCCAGGGCAGCACCTGGATGAACAGTGCGTCGGCGGCACCGGAAAGGTCGAAGCGGTACATCACGAGCAGCACGCAGGCCGCGACCATCGCGGCGAAGCCGAGCAGCGGAGCGACCAGGGTCGACCACCAGCCGAAGTACTCGCGGGCCGTGGTGGCGAAGTAGCGGATGATGGCCACGGAGCAGAGTGCCTGCACCCCGAGGATCCCGAGCATCCCCAGCAGCGGTGACCAGGTGCCCAGCTTGAGCAGGGCGCCCTCGTTGCTCGGGTCGTAGATCACGAAGGCCAGGCAGTAGACCCCGACGATCGTGGTCACCGTCATGGCCGCGGCGGCCGGGGCCTGCCGCGTCGAGGTCCGGGCCAGCGCGCCGGGCAGCACGCCCTCCCGGCCCAGCGCGAACAGGTACCGGGCGGCGGTGTTGAAGAAGGCCATCGCACAGGCGAAGGAGCCGGTGACGATGAGGATCTCCATCAGCACGGTGGCCCACGACCCCACGTACCGGTCGGTGAGCGGGTAGAACGCCGACGCGATCTCGCCGGCGTACTGCTGCTGCACCGCGGTGGCTGCCCCGGTGAGCCCCCAGCCGGTGACGAACGCGTAGGAGATGATCACGTAGAAGACGCCGAGCCCGATCAGATGCAGAAGAGCACTGACGGCAGCCCCAGGACGCCACCCGCGAGCGTGCCCGGTTCGGCCGGTGGCGTGGACGTCGACGGTCCGGTGGTGGATGCGGTCATGGCGGCTCTCCGGGGGATCGGGGCCAGCGGGGCGTCGGCCGAGGCGGCGGCCTTGCCACGACGAGCCTGCGCAGCGTTTGTTGCCGCCGTGTGACGGTGGTGTGACCACCCCTTTGCGTTCCGCCCCTGGGCCCGTACCCGCCGGCGCGACCGTCAGCGCGGCGGTGCGTACACCGCGCTGAGCAGGCGGTCCGAGAGCCGTTGCAGATCCACCCGGGACACGCCGTGCGCCGCGAGCCAGCCGGCCACCCCACCTGGAGCGCCCTCGACCTCGTCGAGCACCGCCTCGAGCGCGCCGGCCTGTACGCCGAGCAGCGCGCGGTTGCGTGGCGGTGACACCCCTGCGGCGTGCAGCGCGGCCCAGAGCAGGGGCAGGTTGGCCTCGGTGCGGAGGTAGTCGGTGACGACGTCGGCCCGGCGCACCCCGACCGCGCGCAGCAGCACCGCGACGACGATGCCGGTGCGGTCCTTGCCTGCCGTGCAGTGCACGAGCACCGGTCCGGGAGCGGACGCCACCAGCGCCGTGATCCGGGCGATCTCGCCGGCGGCGTCGCGCGTCAGGTGCCGGTAGGCCCACGTGAGGTCGGGGTCGGCCGTCTGCTCCGCCGCCAGCGCGGGAGCGAGGCTCGCGCCGAGCGGCACGGAATGGATCGTCGCGACGTCGGCGAGGGGGTGCGGGCCGGTGTACTCGCGGGGCGAGCGGAGGTCGATCACGGTCGCGGGCGGCCACACCGCCAGGTCGGTGCGCGTCGAGTGCGGCACCTCGCTGCGGTACAGCACGCCGCGGCGGACGATCCGGCCGTCCTCGGTGCGCAGGCCGCGCACATCGCGGAGGTTGGCCGGTACGGCGGTGGTGGGGAGAGCGGGGGTGGTCGTCACCTCCTCGACGATCGCGCGGTCAGGTGAACGCCGGGCAACATCGTGACCAGCGACTCAGGAACCACGGCCGCGCCGGCAGGGGCGGTGCTGCGGTGAGCGCCGTCACCTGGGAGTATCTGGGGCGGATGGTGCGTTGGAACCATCGGAGACCGCAACGGCCAGGCAGAACTCGTGCAGAGGGCCCGCGGGCTCGCCCGCGGGATGGCACAGCGCCTTCCCGAGACTGCGACGAAAGTTCCCTGGTGAACCTGAACGAGCATGAGCTCGCCCTGACCACATTCTCCGACCTCCCCCTCCGCCCCGAGCTGCTCGCCGTCGTCGACGAGCTCGGCTACACGCGACCGAGCCCCGTCCAGGCGGAGTCGATCGGCCCCCTGGTCGACGGTCGTGACCTGCTCGGCCAGGCCGCCACCGGCACCGGCAAGACGGCCGCGTTCGCGTTGCCGATGCTGGAGCGCCTCGCCGAGCTGCGCCCGGGCCGCGGCCGCGGCGACCGTCCGTTCGGGCTGGTCCTCGCGCCGACCCGCGAGCTCGCCCTGCAGGTGTCCGAAGCGGTCACCCGCTACGGCTCGCGGCTCGGCGCCCGTGTCCTCACCGTGTACGGAGGGGCACCGGTCGGGCCCCAGCTCAAGGGCCTGCACCAGGGCGTCGACATCGTCGTCGCCACCCCGGGTCGGGCGATCGACCTGATGAACCGCGGCGCGCTGCGCCTGGACGACCTCGAGACCGTGGTGCTCGACGAGGCCGACGAGATGCTCGACATGGGCTTCGTCGAGGACATCGAGACCCTGCTCGACGCCACCCCGGACACCCGACAGGTCGTGCTGTTCAGCGCGACCATCCCGCGGCGGATCGAGACGCTCGCGCAGAAGTACCTGCGCGAGCCGGTGACCGTGCGCATCCGGCGCGAGGAGGTGGCCGAGGGCGAGGCCCCGCAGGTCCGCCAGACCGCCTACCTGGTGCCGCGGACGCACACGACGGCCGCGCTGGGGCGCGTGCTGGAGGCCGAGCGGCCCGCCGCCGCGATCGTGTTCTGCCGCACCCGCCTCGACGTCGACGCGGTGACCGAGACCCTCACCGGCCGCGGCCTGCGCGCCGAGGCGCTGCACGGCGGCATGGACCAGGAGCACCGCACCCGCGTGGTCGAGCGGCTGCGCAGCGGGCGCACCGAGCTGCTCGTCGCCACCGATGTCGCCGCCCGCGGCCTCGACATCGACCTGCTCACCCACGTGGTCAACCACGACGTGCCGCAGTCCGCCGAGGCCTACGTGCACCGCATCGGGCGGGTCGGTCGGGCGGGGCGCGAGGGCGTCGCGATCACCCTGGTGCCGCCGTCGAAGGTGCACGCGCTGCGCGCCGTCGAACGGCTCACCGGGCAGCCCGTCGTGTTCGCGCCCGTCCCCACCGCCGCGGACCTGCGTGCGGCGCGGCTCGAGCGCACCCGCGCGACCCTGCAGGACGCACTGGGTTCGGCCGGCGCGGACGACGGGGTGCGCGACATGATCGTGGGGCTGGCCGACGAGTTCGATCCGCTGGACGTCGCCGCCGCCGCCGTGCGCCTGATGGCCGAGGCCGCCGGTGCGCCGGACGACGGCGAGGACATCCCCGTGGTCACCGCCGGGCGGTCGAGCCAGCGCGAGCTGCGCGGGCGCGGGAGCACCGCTGCCGGCAGCCGCGCGCCGAAGGCCGGCACCACCCGGCTCTTCGTCAACGCGGGCCGGGCCAGTGGCGTGCGTCCGCAGGACATCGTCGGTGCGCTGGCGAACGAGTCGAACCTCTCGGGTCGCGACATCGGCGCGATCCAGATCCACGAGCGGCATGCGCTGGTGGAGGTCCCGGAGCACGCGGCGGACGACGTGCTGCGCTCGCTGCGGGGGACCACCACCCTCAAGGGCCGACGGGCCAACGTCCGCCGCGACCGTGACCTCGCCGGGGCCGGTTCCGGCCGGGGTCGGCGCGACTGATCGGTCGGGTCGCCGGGCCGGCGCCGGCCGGCGTCGCGGCCAGCCGCCGCTGCGGGAGATCGTCGGACGGGGGCGCGCAGCCGTGTTCAGTGCGGTCGCCGGTCCCGACTCGCTGATCATCGTGGAGGCGCGGGGCGGTGATCGCGCTGTGGGGACGCGGAGCCGTGCTGAGTGCGGCTGTGCGTCCCGATCCGTCGATCAAACGCAGGGCGCCAGGTGATCGGCCCCGCCGTCGAGCGGCGTCGAGCGGGCGCACGATCTCGGTCGGGCATCGCCCGCCCGTGCCGGTGATCGTGGGCGCGCGGGCGTTCCCGCCAGTGTGATCGCGGGCTGGGGACCTGGACCCGCAGTACGTCCGGCTCCGGGACCCCAAAGGGTGATCATGGAGCGCCAGGGGTCCCGAACCGATGATCATGGTGCGCTCCGGGTCCCGAACCAGTGATCACGGGCCCGGAGGCGTCCCCACCCGTGTGATCGCGAGCTGGGGACCTGGACCCGCGGTTCGTCCGGCTCCGGGTCCCGAGCAGCTGATCAGGGTCGTGGCGTGTCCCGAGCCTTCCCTCACCGCCCGCGCGAGCCGACGAACGTCAGTGCCTCCCTGGCGAGTGCGCCCCAGTCCGCCTCGTCGGCGACCGCGAGCCACTCGCGCATCGGGCGGCCCTTCCCGGCGTCGAACGGGCCGCCCGAGCCGTCCCCGACCAGCCCGGCCACGCGGGCAGCCGGCAGCTTCACCACCAGCCGGCCGCCGACGAGCATCGCGAAGATCGACCCTCCGACCTTGAGCGCGGACGCCCCGAATCCGCGCCCGCCCGCCGCGCCCGGTGGTGTCACCCCCGGCTCGGCGGCCAGTTCCTCCACCAGCCCGGCGAACCGCTCCTCGGCCTCCACGGGGTGATCAGCTCACGAGCTTGCGCAGTGTTCGGCCCGCCAGGTCCACGACGCCGGGCTGGTGGCCGTTGGCGACGAGGTTGACGATCAGGCCGTCGATCCCGGGGTCGAGCACCCGCGCCTGCAGGTCGGCGGCCACCTGGTCCGGGTCACCGACGAACTGCCGTGCGGTAGCGGCAGCGCGCTGGTCGTCAGGCAGCGAGTCCAGGTCGACGCCGCGCGCCCGCATGAAGTCACGCTGCTGCTCGCGGGCGCGGTCACCGTTCTCGTCGATCATCACGAACGCGAGGAAGCTCGTCTCCAGCGAGGACCGGTCGCGCCCGGCTTCCGCACAGCGCTCGTCCAGCGCCGCCAGCTTGCGCGGGAGCTCGGACGGATCACAGATGATGTTGAGGTGCTGGGCGAACCGGGCGGCCAGAGCGAAGGTCTTGCGCTCGCCGCTGCCTCCGAGCAGCACCGGTAGGTCGTCCCGCAGCCGTGGTTCGTTGATGGCCGACTCGGTGCGGTACCACCGGCCGTCGAACGTCGGGCGCTCGCCGCGCAGCATCGGGGTGATGATCTGCAGCGCCTCGTCCAGCCGCTCGAAGCGGTCGGTGAAGCTGCCGAACTCCCAGCCGTACTGCTGGTGCTCCAGCTCGAACCAGCCCGCGCCGATGCCCAGCACCGCCCGGCCGGCGCTGACCACGTCGAGGGTCGAGACGACCTTCGCGAGCATCGCCGGGTTGCGGTAGGTGTTGCCGGTGACCAGCGCGGACAGCTGGATCCGGGACGTGGCCATGGCCAGCGCGCTCAGCGTTGAGTACGACTCCAGCATGGGCTCGTCGGGCGCACCGAGACCGGGCAGTTGGTAGAAGTGGTCCATCACGAACGCCGCGTCGAAGCCCGCGTTCTCGGCCTCCCTGGCCTGCTGGACGACCGTGGGGAACAGGTCCGCCACCGATCCTGAGTAGCTGAAGTTGGGCATCTGGTAGCCGAGTCGAATGCTCACGCATCCGACGGTATGCCGTCGGATTGCCCCGTGGGTCCGGATGTTGCGGACCCGGCCGGTGCGGCAGGCTGGAGCCGTGACCGACACCGAGGCGCGTCCCGACCACAAGCCCCGCTCCCGCGACGTGACCGACGGCCTGGAGCGCACCGCCGCCCGCGGCATGCTCCGCGCCGTCGGGATGCGCGACGAGGACTTCGCCAAGCCCCAGATCGGCATCGCGTCGAGCTGGAACGAGATCACCCCGTGCAACCTGTCGCTGCAACGGTTGGGGATCGCCGCGAAGGAGGGCGTGCACCGGGCGGGTGGCTTCCCGATGGAGTTCGGCACGATCTCGGTGTCCGACGGCATCTCGATGGGCCACATCGGGATGCACTGGTCGTTGGTGTCACGGGAGATCATCGCCGACTCGGTGGAGACCGTCGTGCAGGCCGAGCGCCTCGACGGCACCGTCCTGCTCGCCGGTTGCGACAAGAGCCTGCCCGGGATGCTGATGGCCGCCGCGCGGCTGGACCTGGCGGCCGTCTTCCTCTACGCCGGCTCGATCATGCCGGGCCACGTGGGGGAGCGGGAGGTGAACATCGCCGACGCGTTCGAGGCCGTCGGGGCGTGCGCGCGCGGCCTGATCTCGCGGGAGGAGGTCGACGCCATCGAGCGGGCGATCTGCCCCGGCGAGGGCGCCTGTGGCGGCATGTACACCGCGAACACCATGGCGAGTGCGGCCGAGGCGCTCGGCATGGCGCTGCCCGGGTCCGCCAGCCCACCCGCCGTCGACCGGCGCCGCGATGGCATCGCCCGCGCGTCGGGCGAGGCGGTGATCGGCTTGATCGCCAAGGGGATCACCGCGCGGCAGATCCTCACCCGGGAGGCCTTCGAGAACGCGATTGCGGTCGTCATGGCGTTCGGCGGCTCGACGAACGCGGTGCTGCACCTGCTCGCGATCGCCTGGGAGGCCGGCGTCCCGCTCGAGCTCGACGACTTCAACCGCATCGGCGACCGGGTGCCGCACCTCGCCGACGTCAAACCGTTCGGCGCGCACCTGATGTCTGCCGTGGACCGGGTCGGCGGTGTGCCGGTCGTGATGCGGGCGCTGCTGGACGCCGGGCTGCTGCACGGTGACGCGCTCACCGTCACCGGGTCGACCGTGGCGGAGAACCTGGCCGCGATCGACCCGCCCGGCCTCGACGGCGACGTCCTGCGGGCGATGGCGAACCCGATCCACCCGACCGGCGGCATCACGATCCTGCGCGGCTCGCTCGCACCGGAGGGAGCGGTGGTCAAGAGCGCCGGCTTCGACTCGACGCGGTTCGAGGGCACGGCCAGGGTGTTCGACGGCGAGCAGGGTGCGATGACCGCGGTGGAGGACGGAACGCTGCAGCCCGGTGACGTCATCGTGATCCGCTACGAGGGCCCGCGGGGCGGCCCGGGCATGCGGGAGATGCTGGCCGTGACCGGCGCGATCAAGGGCGCGGGGATGGGCAAGGACGTCCTGCTCCTCACCGACGGCCGGTTCTCCGGGGCGACCACGGGGCTGTGCGTCGGGCACGTGGCGCCCGAGGCCGTCGACGGCGGGCCGATCGCGCTGGTCCGCGACGGCGACCCCATCGTGCTGGACATGGACGCCCGCACGCTCGACCTCCTCGTCGACGACGCCGAGCTGGCGCGCCGTCGCGAGGAGTGGAAGGCACCGGAGCCGACGCTGCGGACCGGAGTCCTGGGCAAGTACGCCAAGCTCGTCGGCTCGTCGGCGCAGGGCGCGATCTGCGGCTGATCCGCTCGATCGTGCCGGGGCACCGGCGCTCCTCGGCCCGCCGGGATCGTCAGGGCACCCGGCGGATCCGGATCGGACCCTTCGCGGTGGACGGGTCCGCCACTCGGCCGCCCTGCAGGATCTGCACCGACCCCGCGGCGACCAGGCGCCGCGCTGCCATCCGGGCCGGCTCCATCAGCTCGCGCCAACCGTCGGGGTCGACGTGCCGGGCCGCCTCGGACGGGCAGATCGTGGCCCGTCTCGCGCGGCCCGCGAGCAGTTCCCCGATGGCCGCCTCGAGCCGCCGGTCCACCCCCCGCAGCCCGCGTCGCCGGCAGGCGGAACTGCAGTGCCGGACGTCGGCCCAGTCGCGCTCCCACCGGCGACGCCACTCGATGCGCCGCCCGCAGACCGAGCAGGTCTTCTCCTCGACCATCCCGGCATCGTCACCCCTCGAGCTCACACCCGCGCGGCGACCGCGGCCTCCAGGGCCGTGCGCATCTCGGCCACCGGCCCCGGCCGGCCGGTCATCAGCTCCACCTGCGCGACGGCCTGGTGCAGCAGCACCTCCAAGCCGCTGACGACCCGGGCCCCGTCCACTGCCGCGGTGGTCGCGAACGGCGTGGGCCACGGGGCGTAGACCACGTCCAGCACCACGGTTCCGGGTCCGGCGCCGGCCAGGGCGTCGGCCGCCCCGCGGGGCAGGGTGGAGATCACGACCTCGGCACCCCGGATCGCCGCCGAGGCCCGGGCCGGGTCGGCGAGGGAGGCGGCGACCGTCGGGGCCACGCCGAGCCGGTCGGCGGCGGCGTGGAGCTCACCGGCCCGCTCGACCGCCCGGACCAGCACGTCGATCCGGGTGATCCCGAGGTCGCGCAGCGCCGCGAGCGCGGCCTGCGCGGTGCCTCCGGCCCCGAGGACGACCGCGCGGCCGCCTGCGTCCGCCCCGGCCCCGCCCACCCCCGCTGAGCGCAGCGCCGAGGCGATGCCGACGACGTCGGTGTTGTCGGCGAACCGGTGGCCGTCGGAGAGGACCAGGGTGTTCGCGGCGCCGGTCGCGGCGGCCAGCGGCGACACCTCCTCGGCGACGTCGAGGGCCGCCCGCTTGAGCGGCATGGTCAGCGACAGTCCCGCCCACTCGGCGTCGAGGCCCGCGACGAACTCCGGCAGCTGCGCCTCGACGCATTCGTGCGCGTCGTAGTGCCAGCCGTCGAGGCCGAGCGCGGCGTACGCGGCGGTGTGCAGCACCGGCGACAGTGAATGGGCGACCGGGGAGCCGAGCACGGCGGCGCGCATCGGCCCAGTATGGCCGGGCGCGATGCCGCCGGGCCTGCGGCCGGGTGAGTCGGGCGAACCGGGGATGTCAGGCTGTCGCCGTGGCGGCGACGGTGCTCGTGCTCGGCGGTCGCAGCGAGATCGGGCTGGCGGTGGCCCGGCGGTTGGCGGCCGGCGCGACGGTCGTGCTCGCGGCCCGGCGCAGCGCGGCGCTCGACGCCGAGGAGCAGGTGCTGATCGCCGCGGGCGCGGCCGCCGTGGACCGCGTCGAGTTCGACGCCGACGACCTCGGCTCGCACCGGCCGGCGCTGGAGCGGGTGCTGCGCCGGCGCGGCCGGCTCGACGTCGTCGTCGTGGCGTTCGGGATCCTCGGTGACCAGGCGACGGCCGAGCGCGACGCCGACCACGCCCTCGCGATCGTGCACACCGACTACGTGGCGCACGTCGCCGTGCTCACGCACCTCGCCGCGATCCTGCGCCGGCAGGGGAGCGGCACCGTCGTGGTGTTCTCCTCGGTCGCCGGGGCCAGGGTTCGCCGGGCGAACTACGTCTACGGCTCGGCCAAGGCGGGTCTCGACGGGTTCGCGAGCGGCCTCGCCGACGCCCTGCACGGCAGCGGCGCTCACCTGCTGCTCGTGCGCCCGGGGTTCGTGATCGGCCGCATGACCGACGGGATGGCGCCGGCGCCGTTCTCCTCCACCCCGGACGACGTGGCCGACGCGACGGTGCGGGCTCTGCGCACCGGACGCGGCGAGGTGTGGGTGCCCGCGGTCCTCCGCCCGGTGTTCGCGGTGCTGCGACACGCGCCGCGGCCGCTCTGGCGCCGGCTGCCCCGGTGACCGGGCCCTACTGGGAACGCCGCGGTAACGCTACCGTCATCAGCCGCTCGCAGTATCGCTGTCCACCTCCCGGACATCCCGGGTCATCGAGGTCAGGAGCCGTTGATGGTCGGCCGGTCGCGGACGCTGCTGACGACGGTCGCGGCCTTCGTCCTGCTCGTCGGGCTGTGGGAGCTCGCCAAGCTCGTGCTGCCGGCCGATGGTGTGACCGTGGCCGGCGCTCGGGTGCTCCCACGGACCGACGACGGCGCCATGCCCCACGTATGGACCGTGCTGTCGCGGCTCGGCGAACCCGAGGTCGCCGGCGCCGCCGTCGCCCGCCCGGTCGGGGTGGCGGTGGCGGCGGGTGCGCTGTTCACCCTCGGTCTCGCGCTCGGCGGGCTCCTCATCGGGGGAGTGCTCGGGATGCTGCTGGCACTGGTCATGCAGCGGTTCGACCTGGTGGAGCGCGCGACACTGCCCTACGTCGTCGCGTCCCAGACGGTGCCGCTGATCGCGATCGCGCCGCTCGTCGCCGGCTGGGGCGGCAAGATCGCCGTCTTCGGGTGGTCGTGGCAGCCGTGGGCCAGCGTGATGGTCATCTCCTCCTACCTCGCGTTCTTCCCGATCGCGGTCGGGATGCTGCGCGGGCTCTCCTCGCCGGCCCGGGCGGACGTCGAGCTGTTCCACACCCTCGCGGTCGGATGGTGGACGACGGTGCTGCGGCTGCGGCTGCCCGCCTCGGTGCCGCATCTCCTCCCGGCGGTGCGTCTCGCCGCCGCCGCCGCGGTGGTCGGGGCGATCGTCGCCGAGATCTCCACGGGCACCCGCGGCGGCATCGGGCGGCTGATCATCGAGTACGCGCAGTCCGCCACCGGCGACCCCTCGCGGATGTACACCGCGATCCTCGGGGCCGCCGTGCTCGGCCTCGTCGCGGCCGGCGTCGTCGGGGTGCTCGACGTGGGTCTGCGCCGCTACCGCGGGAGCGTCCGGTGAGCGAGCCTGCGAGCGGATCGTCGACGCAGAGCGAGCCTGCGAGCGGATCGTCGACGCAGAGCGAGCCTGCGAGCGGATCATCGAGACCGCGCGAGGCCGGCGACGGATCGGCCGCACCGGCGGTCGAGCTCGCCGCGGTGGACAAGGCGTTCGGCGATGTGCGGGCGCTGTCCGGTATCGACCTGACGGTCGGGCCGGGCGAGTTCGTCTCCCTCATCGGACCGTCCGGTTGCGGCAAGTCGACGCTGCTGCGCGTGGTCGCCGACCTGGAGGCGCCGACGGCCGGCACGGTGCTCGTGGGCGACAAGTCCGCCCGGCAGGCCCGCGTGGACCAGGACTACGGCATCGCGTTCCAGCAGGCCGGGCTGCTGGAGTGGCGCACGGTGGCCGAGAACGTCGAGCTCCCGTTGCAGGTGCACGGCGTCCCGCGGCCCGAGCGGCGCCGGCGCGCCGCCGAGCTGCTGGACCTCGTCGGGCTCGCGGACTTCGCCGGTTCGCGCCCGAGCCAGCTCTCCGGCGGCATGCAGCAGCGCGTGGCCATCGCCCGCGCGCTCGCGCCCAGCCCGCGCCTGCTCCTCATGGACGAGCCCTTCGGCGCCCTCGACGAGATGACCCGCGAGCGGATGCAGGCCGAGCTGCTGCGGATCGTCCGCGATTCGGGGGCCGCGGTGCTGTTCGTGACCCACTCCATCCCGGAGGCCGTCGTGCTCTCCGACCGGGTTGTGATCATGTCACCGCGACCGGGGCGGATCACCGAGGTCGTGGAGGGGCGGCGACCGGGTGGTGCGGCGCAGTCCGGTGTCGACGGCGTCGAGCTCGCGCCCGACGACGTCGAGGACGTCCGCGAGTCCGGGGCGTTCTTCGCGGCGATCACGGCCGTGCGCGAGGCGCTGCGCAAGGGACACGAGTCGCCCGCGCCCGCGGAGGCAGCGAGATGAACACCGGCGCGCTCTCATCTGGAGCCCGCACGTGAACGCCTCGCAGGTGTGGCCGCCGGTCGTGTTCGGGGTCGCGGTGCTCGCACTGTGGGAGGCCGTGGTCGTGCTCGCCGGGGTGCCGGCCTTCCTGCTGCCGGCACCGAGCGCGATCGCCGCGCAGATCGTCGCCCAGCCCGCCGTCCTCGCCTCGACCGCGGCCGTCACGGGCGGCAACGCCCTGGTCGGGCTGGTCGCCGGGTTCCTGCTCGGCGTGGCGCTGGCGCTGCTCGCGGCCGGGTCCCGGCTGGTGCAGGAGTTGGCCACGCCCGTCGTGCTCGCGGCGAGTGCGGTGCCGATCGTCGCGCTGGCCCCGGTGTTCACCACGATGTTCGGCTCCACGACCGAGATCCCGCGGCGGCTCGTCGTCACCGTGGTGGTCGTGGTGCCCGTCTTCGTGTCCACCACCCGCGGGCTGCGGCAGGTGCAACCGGTGCACGCCGAGCTGATGTCGGCGCTGGCCGCAACCCCAGGCCAGTTCGCCCGGTTCGTCCGGCTGCCCGGCGCGGTGCCCCACATCATGACCGGACTGCGGCTCGCCGCTCCCGCCGCGGTGATCGCCGCGATCGTCGCGGAGTACTTCGGTGGCCTGCAGAACGGGCTGGGCAGCCGCATCTCCGCCGCGGCCGCCAACACCGCCTACGCCCGCGCGTGGGCCTTCGTCGCCGCCTCGATCGCCCTGGGGCTGCTGTTCCACCTGGCCGGGCTGCTCGTCGAGCGCCTGGTGACCCGTGGTCGTCCTGCTTGATCCCTCACCCCGGAGGTCCGCCCGTGTCCCGACGATCGTCTCGACGGTCCCTGCTCGCGGTCGTGGCCGCGCTCGCGGTGTCCGTCACCGCCTGCTCCGTCACCCCCCAAGCCGGCTCCGGTCCCGCCGCCCCGGAAGGGGGCAACCAGAAGGTGACCCTGCAGCTGCAGTGGTTCACCCAGGGCCAGTTCGCCGGCTACTTCGCCGCCGTCGACCAGGGTTTCTACGCCGAGCAGGGGCTCGACGTCGAGATCAAGGAAGGCGGTGTCGACATCGTGCCGCAGACGGTGCTGGCGCAGGGGCAGGCCGACTACGCCATCGCCTGGGTGCCCAAGGCCCTCGCGTCGCGCGAGCAGGGCGCGGGTATCACCGACGTCGCCCAGGTCTTCCAGCGCTCGGGCACCTACCAGGTGTCCTTCGCGGACAAGGGCATCACCGGCCCGGCCGACCTCGCTGGCAAGAAGGTCGGCAACTGGGGCTTCGGCAACGAGTTCGAGCTGTTCGCCGGCATGACAGGAGCCGGGCTCAAGCCGGCGACCGACGTCACGCTCGTGCAGCAGCAGTTCGACATGGAGGCGCTGCTGTCCGGCGAGATCGACGCCGCCCAGGCGATGTCCTACAACGAGTACGCGCAGGTGCTGGAGGCGCAGAACCCGGCCACCGGGCAGCTCTACCAGCCCTCGGACTTCTCCGTGATCAACTGGCAGGACGCCGGCACCGCGATGTTGCAGGACGCGATCTGGGCCAACACCGAGCGCCTGGCCGACCCGGCCTACCAGGAGACCACCGTCAAGTTCATCGCCGCCTCGCTCGAGGGGTGGGCGTACTGCCGCGACAACGTCGAGTCGTGCCGCGACATCGTCGTCAAGGCCGGGTCGACCCTCGGGGCGAGCCACCAGCTCTGGCAGGTCAACGAGGTCAACAAGCTCATCTGGCCGTCGCCGACCGCCGGCGCGGGGACGATCGACGAGGCCGCGTGGAAGCAGACGGTGCAGGTCGCCAGCACGGCGGTCAACGCCGACGGGCAGACCGTCCTGACCAAGGAGCCCGACCCGCAGGCCTACACGAACGACTACGTGACGAGGGCGGTCGAGCTGCTCAAGGCCAAGGGCGTCGACGTCGTCGGTGCCGGCTACGCGCCGATCGAGGTCACGCTCAACGCGGGCGGCAGCTGACCACGGGCCCGGTCGCCGCGGGCCCGCCCGGGCCCGCGGCGGTCATGCAACGATGATCGCTCCGCAAGCTCCGCTCAGCGGTCGGGTGCCCGCTGCGCCCAGACGGCGTAGAGCGGGTCGCCCGGCCCGGCCGGGGTGCGCAGCCCGCCGCGGGCCCGGGCGAAGCGTTCCGACAGGACGAAGTAGGCGTTGACGATCTGCAGGTGCTGCTCGTCGTCGGCGTCGAGCCACCCGCGGACGGCCTTCGTGGGGAAGCAGCGGTTGGAGAACGTGAGGACGAAGCGGCCGCCGGGTCGCAGCACCCGCGCGACCTCGCGGAAGACGGGCACCGGCTCGACCAGGTAGTCCACCGACACGCAGCACGTCGCGTCGTCGAACGTCGCGTCGTCGAAGGGCAGCACCGGGTCGACGTTGAGGTCCTGGACCACGTGCTCGACCATGATCGGGTTCGCCGACAGCTCCGCCGCGTTCATCCCGAGCCCGACGAGCCGGCGCGGGGGTCGCTCGAAGTGCGAGACCCACGACGACATCAGGTCGAGCACGTCGCCCTCGACCGCCAGCTCGGTGTAGAGGGCACCCACGGCTGCGACCGCCCGGTCGTCGATGTGGGTGACGAACCGCGGCGGGGCGTAGAAGTCGGTGTCGGGGGAGGGGTCCGCACGGTCGAAGAACCCCGGGGGGAACGCGGCGTCCGGCACTCCCGCGACGGTAGCGACGGGACCGGGTCAGCGCCCGCGGAGCCTCGGCCGCAGGTCGGCGTCCTCGACGTCGTGGAGTCCGTCGCGCTCGACGCGCTCGGCGAGGGCGACGGCGTACCCGGCGAGGCCGCCCGGGTCGAGGCCGGCCGGGACGGGGCCGGTCCAGGCCGCGAGTGGTCCTGCAGCGCGCGTCAGGAGCGCGACGGCGCCGCGGGCGTTGCCCCGCTGAGCGTGCGTGACGCCGACCGCGAGCTGGGCCATGGCCCGCCACAGCTCCCGTTCGGGGCCGGGGGCCGCCTTCCACGCGCCCTCCAGCACCTCGTGGGCAGGGAACGGCAGCCCGGCGTCGAGGAGCCGCTGGGCCTCGGTCACCGCCTCGTCCGGACCGAGCGCGAGGTCCTCCGGCACCCGCTCCACCCCGGCCGCGCCGCGCGGTAGCGGGCGCCCGGACGCATCGCGGGGACGCGAGTTGCGGGCCCGACCGGCGGGATCCCGGTCCCGTGCGTGCACCAGCGCACCGTGTCACGCCCGGGCGAGCGACGTCGAGGAGGCGGTGACGTCGAGGACGCGAAGCACGCAGTCACGACTTCGGCCCGACGAACACGTCCAGGGCCGCGACGGCTTCCCGGCGCGCCACCGAGATCGTGTCGGGCCGGGGGCGGGTGTGTGCGATGCCGAGGCGGTTGAGCCCGGCAGCGCACAGGTCGAGGATGTCGGTGGACTTGTTGGAGAACATGTACCGCGGATACTCGTACCTGGCGGGACCACCGTCAGGGACGTGGCGCGGGGCCCAGTTGGTGATCCGGCAACCGTCGGAGTGGAAGAGTCCGCGCAGGAAACGCCCTGTGTCCCGGTCGATGATCTCCCGCTGCCAGGGCTCGAGCACGATCAGTCGCAGGTGCTTGTGTCCTGGTCCGTGCTGGGGGAACAGGCACGTCCAGTGCTTCGAGCAGCTCTTGACCTCCACGCAGCCCTGACGGCGCACGTGACAGACGGATGAGCCGAGAACGCGGTGCATCGCAGAGTCCACTTCGGTCATCACTCCAGGCCAGTCGTTCGCGCAGGAGATGGAGAGGAACCGGGTGCCGCGACGGCCCATCGTGATGTGCCCGTCCCCGAGGTACATGCCGAGCAGGTAGGCGTAGGAGTCCGACATCGGGGCGCCGGAGCAGCGAGGACAGGCCGCCGACCGGTCAGGGCCGCCACGGCGAGCACCACGTCGCCAGTGCGCGACCGTGCTCTCCGGGATGCCCATCAGGAGGGCGACCTCGCAAGTAGTCGTACCGGGGGCGCAGAGTCCGAGGGCGCGCTCGACGGTGTCGCGGAGATGCACGAGCACATCGTGACGACGCGTACCGACAATCCTGTGCGAAGCGGTGCCCCCGGTGGGATTCGAACCCACACTGGACGCTGTTTGAGAGCGCGGCCTCTGCCGGTTGGGCTACGGGGGCAGGTCGTCGTACGAAGGGTAGCGGCTGGTGCCTCGGGTTCGATGACCGAGCGGGCCACGGAGCTCACAGCGCCCTCCACCTGCACCACCGCTACTCTGAATCCTTCCGGAAGGCACCCCGCCCGGCGCGAAGGAGAAGCCCTGTGACCCAGCAGGTTTCCGCAGCCAGCACATCCGCGAGCACACCGAGCGCGGAACTGCGCGTCCTCGTGGTCGAGGACGAGGCCCTCATCCGCCTCGATCTCACCGAGATGTTGAGCGAGGAGGGCTACGTCGTCGCCGGCGAGGCCGGCGACGGCGAGCAGGCCGTGGCACTGGCCCGCGAGCTCCGGCCCGATCTCGTGATCATGGACGTGAAGATGCCGAAGGTCGACGGCATCGCGGCGGCCGCCCTGATCGTCGAGGAGCGCATCGCCCCCGT
Organism: uncultured Actinomycetota bacterium; assembly: GCA_963711715.1. Classification (GTDB taxonomy): domain Bacteria; phylum Actinomycetota; class Actinomycetes; order Mycobacteriales; family Pseudonocardiaceae; genus Pseudonocardia. The sequence goes on along the minus strand of CAVQFJ010000009.1, from coordinate 985,898 downwards.
CGTCATGCTCACCGCGTTCAGCCAGCGCGAGCTGATCGAGCAGGCGCGCGACGCCGGTGCCATGGCCTACCTCGTCAAGCCGTTCGCCCGGCACGAGCTCGTGCCGGCCATCGAGCTCGCCGTGTCGCGGTTCGCGGAGAAGCGGGCCCTGGAGGACGAGGTCGCGACGCTCACCGATCGCCTCGAGACCCGCAAGATCGTCGACCGCGCCAAGGGCCTGCTGATGACCCGGCAGTCCATGTCCGAGCCGGAGGCGTTCCGCTGGATCCAGCGCACGGCGATGGACCGGCGCACCACCATGAAGGCGGTGGCGGAGGCGGTGGTCGGCGGCCTCGCCGCCCCCACCCCCTGATATCACCCCCGAGTTCACCGTGTGCGTCCTTTCCGTCACGTTCCGTGGTGCCCGGTTGCGGTCCGATAAAGGACGCCACCCCGGTGGTGACCTCGTACGGCCGGTCCCATAACGTCCGCGACGCTCTCGACATGTGGGAGCAGGGCAGATCAGGCAGTACGGGGAAGGACATCAGGATGAGTCGGAAGCGGATGGTCGCCACCGCCGCGATGCTGGCCGGAGCGCTCGCGCTCACGGCGTGCGGTGGCGGGGAGAGCACCTCCTCGGGTGGAGGGGGCGGAGGCGGCGGCGAGACGCTGAAGATCGGGTTCATGGGTGACCTGACCGGCGAGAACTCCGGCATCGTGATCCCGCCGCGGGACGGTGCGAAACTCGCCATCGACGAGTACAACGCCACGAACCCGGCGACCAAGCTCGAGCTGGTCGAGTACGACAGCCAGGGCAGCGCCGACCAGGCGGTCCCGCTGATCACCCAGGCGATCCAGCAGGACAAGATCGTCGGTCTGGTGGGCCCCGCCTTCTCGGGCGAGTCGAAGGCCGTGGGCCCGATCCTCGAGCAGGGTAAGATCACCAGCGTTTCCCCGTCGGCCACCAACCCCGGCCTGGCGCAGAACGGCTGGAAGTACTGGCACCGCGTGGTCGCGAACGACGCCGACCAGGGCCCCGGCATCGTGGACTTCCTCGTCCGGGCCAAGTCCCCGAAGAAGGCCTTCGTGATCAGCGACGACCAGGAGTACAGCGTCGGCCTCGCCGACGCCTCGTTCGGCGCCTTCGAGGCCGCCGGGGTGCAGGTCGAGCGCGACCAGTTCGCCCAGGGCGCCTCGGACTACTCCTCGACCGTCTCCAAGGTCACCGCGTTCCAGCCCGACGTCATCGTGTACGGCGGCTACTACGCCCAGGCGGGGCGGCTGCTCAAGCAGCTGCGCGACGGCGGCGTGACGGCCACCTTCGCCAGCGGCGACGGGTCGCTCGACCCGCAGATCATCCAGGGCGCCGGTGCTCCCGCGGCCGAGGGCGCTGTGCTGGCCTGCCCGTGCAACATCCCGTTCGGCGCCACCGAGGGCGCGCTGAAGGAGTTCACGGACAAGTACACGGCCGCGATCGGCACCGAGCCGGCGATCTACTCGACCGAGGGCTACGACTCGGCCACGCTGTTCATCGACGCCATCAAGGGTGGCGCCACCACCCCCGAGGCGATCAACGCGTACGTCTCGGGGGCCACCCTGGACGGCGTGTCGAAGAAGATCACCTTCAAGGAGAACGGCGAGCCCGACACCAACTCGATCTTCATCTACCAGGTGAAGGACGGGGCGCTGTCGTTGCTCGGTCCGTCGACCGAGGCCACGCTGACCTGAGTCGGTGACGGTACGGGGAGCGGGCGCCGATCGGCGTCCGCTCCCCGTACCAGGTCCCCGTTGTTCCCCCTCGAGATGGCGGAGCCCCGCGACGACCCGAGCCAGCCCAGGTAGGCCCCGAGAAGGTTGGAGCCGGTGTTCAACGACTTCGTCCAGCAGTTCCTGCCGAGCACCGTGGGCGGCCTCGCGATCGGCGCGATCTACGCTCTGGTCGCGCTGGGCTACACCATGGTCTACGGCGTGCTCCGCCTGATCAACTTCGCACACTCCGAGATCTTCATGATCGGGTGCTTCACGGCCCTGTTCGTCATCACGGCCGTGGGGGTGAGCGCTCCGCTCACCGGCATCGCCCTCTTCGGGTTCCTGCTCTTCCTGATGATCGTGGCCGCCGCCGTGTCGGGCGGCTCGGCGATCCTGCTCGAGCTGATCGCCTACCGACCGCTGCGGCGCCGCGGAGCTCCCCGGCTGGCCGCACTCATCTCGGCCATCGGCGCGTCGCTGTTCCTGCAGGAGCTGTTCGCGCTGTTCGTGATCCCCGAGGTGTTCGGCCGGCCGGGTCGTGTCGACGTCGCCGTGCCCCGGATCGTCGACCGCGACGTGCTGTTCACCATCGGCAACGCCGATGTGCGCACCGACCAGGTCATCGTCCTCGTGTCCGCGGTGGTCGTGATGATCCTCCTGGACCAGACCGTCGCCCGCACGCGGATCGGCCGCGGCATCCGGGCCACCGCGCAGGACCCCGAGGCGGCGGTGCTGATGGGCGTCAACATCGACACGATCGTCCGGCTGACGTTCCTGCTCGGCGGGGCGATGGCCGGCGTCGCCGGCGTGCTCTACGCCATGGAGTTCGAGAACCTGCGCTTCAACATCGGATTCCTCCTCGGCATCAAGGCGTTCACCGCCGCGGTGCTCGGCGGGATCGGCAACATCCGTGGCGCCCTGCTCGGCGGCGTGCTGCTCGGCCTGATCGAGAACTGGGGCGCGATCTTCTTCGGGTCGCAGTGGAAGGACGTCATCGCCTTCGTCATCCTCGTGGTCGTGCTGTTGTTCCGGCCGACCGGCATCCTCGGTGAATCCCTGCAGAAGGCCCGCGCATGAGTGCTCGAGAGACGACCGGCAGCCCGCTCGCCCGCGTCCGGGCGTTCTTCAGCGACGGGGCCGAACGGATCCGCGACGGGTGGGAGAACGCGCCCCGCTGGCAGCGCTGGACGGTCTTCGGTCTCGCGCTGCTCCTCGCGATCGTCGCGCCGAGCCCGATCATCGCCTCGTTCATGTCGCCGTACACCGACTGGACGTCGCTGCTGTTCAACCCGATCGGCACGTTCGTACTGCTGGCCATCGGGCTGAACATCGTGGTCGGCCAGGCCGGCCTGCTCGACCTGGGGTTCGTGGCGTTCTACGCGATCGGTGCGTACACGGTGGCCTACCTGACCACCGCCTTCGGCATCACGTTCTGGCCCACCATGGTCATGGGGATCTTCTTCGCCATGCTGTCCGGGGTGGTCCTCGGAGCGCCGACCCTGCGGTTGCGCGGGGACTACCTCGCGATCGTCACCCTCGGGTTCGGCGAGATCGTCCGCATCACCGCGATCAACACCAACGCCATCGGCGGGGCCCGTGGGATCACCGGGATCCCGCACCCGCCGCCCCTGTTCGGCGTGGAGTTCCTGCTCGACCCGCTGCCGTACTACTACCTGATCCTGTTCTTCATCGTGCTGGCCATCATCTTCTCGCTGCGGCTGGAGCGCAGCCGGGTCGGCCGCGCGTGGACCGCGATCCGGGAGGACGAGGACGCCGCCGAGCTGATGGGCGTGCCGACCTTCAAGTTCAAACTGCTCGCCTTCGCCATCGGGGCCATGATCGGCGGGCTGGCCGGCACGATCTTCGCCAGCAAGGTGATCTTCATCGCGCCGACGAACTTCCCGTTCATCCTCTCGGCCACGATCCTCGCCGCCGTGCTGCTCGGCGGGGCGGGCAACCTGCCCGGCGTGATCCTCGGCGCGTTCCTCATCGCCTGGCTGCCGGAGCGCTTCCGCGGGTTCGCCGACTACCGCATCCTGGTGTTCGGGGCCGCCCTGGTGCTGACGATGACGCTGCGCCCGCAGGGCCTGCTGCCCTCGCGCCAGCGCAGCGCCGAGTTCAAGGAGGGCACCGGCGGCAGCTTGGGTGGGCTGGGCGCCGAGGTCCCGCGGGCGGACTCGGACCCGGACGCCTCCCCGGTGGAGGTGACGCGATGACGTCGTCGGTCGCGCGCGCCGACGAGGGGTCGTCCCCCGTCCTCGAGCTCGACGCGGTCACGATGCGGTTCGGCGGTGTCGTCGCGCTGCGCGAGGCGCGGTTGCAGATCCGCGAGGGCGAGATCTTCGCGCTCATCGGCCCGAACGGCGCCGGCAAGACCACCGTCTTCAACGTCGTCACCGGCGTGTTCCGGCCGACCGAGGGTCAGGTGCGTTTCGAGGGCACCCGGATCGACGGCATGAAGCGCTTCAAGGTGACGCAGGCCGGCATCGCCCGCACGTTCCAGAACATCCGGCTGTTCCACAACATGACCGCCGTGGAGAACGTCATGGTGGGCGCGGACGCCCACCACCGCACCGGGGCGGTGGGCGCGGCCCTGGGGCTGGGCTGGCACCGGCGCGAGGAGCGTGAGGGCCGGGAGAAGGCGCAGGAGCTGCTCGACTTCGTCGGGATCTCCATGCGGGCGGGGGAGGCGGCCAAGAACCTTCCCTACGGCGACCAGCGGCGGCTCGAGATCGCCCGCGCGCTGGCCACCGATCCCCGGCTGCTGCTGCTCGACGAGCCGGCCGCGGGGATGAACCCCGCCGAGAAGCAGTCCCTCCAGGGGCTGATCCGCAAGATCCGCGACAGCGGTCGTACGGTGCTGCTGATCGAACACGACATGGGTCTGGTGATGGACATCAGCGACCGGATCGCGGTGCTGGACTTCGGCGAGATGATCGCCGAGGGACTCCCGCGCGAGGTGCAGCGCAACGCGAAGGTCATCGAGGCCTACCTGGGGGCACCCAGTGCTACTTGAGGTCACCGACATCGCGGTGCACTACGGCAAGATCGCCGCCCTCAAGGACGTCACCCTGGGGGTCGACGAGGGCGAGATCGTCGCCCTGATCGGCGCGAACGGCGCCGGCAAGACGACCACGTTGAAGACCATCTCCGGGCTGCGGCCGCTCTCGGCCGGTCGGATCGTGTTCGAAGGCGCGGACATCAGCCGGATGCCGGGCCACAAGCGGGTCACGGCCGGCATCGGGCAGGCGCCCGAAGGGCGGGGAGTGTTCCCGGGCATGACGGTGCAGGAGAACCTGCTGATGGGCTCCTACACGCGGAAGGGGAACGTGACCAAGGAGCTCGACGAGGTCTACGAGCTGTTCCCGCGGCTGGCCGAGCGCAAGGGCCAGAGCGGCGGCACCATGTCCGGCGGCGAGCAGCAGATGGTCGCGATCGGGCGGGCGCTGATGGCCAAGCCGCGCGTCCTGCTGCTCGACGAGCCGTCGATGGGGCTGGCGCCGATCCTGGTCAACCAGATCTTCGACATCATCAAGGAGATCAACGACCGCGGCACGACGGTGCTGCTGGTCGAGCAGAACGCGCAGCAGGCCCTCCAGCTCGCCCACCGGGCGTACGTGCTGGAGACCGGGCGCGTGGTGAAGAGCGCCGACGCGAGCCTGCTGCTCGACGACCCGGAGGTCCGGGCCGCCTACCTCGGCGGCGACCTCGACGTGGAGGGCGCGACGGGCTGACCGCGGGAGGGGTCTCAGGTCCCGCCCGGGTCGATCGGGATGTCCACGCCGGTCAGGTCGCTGAAGTCGGCGAGGGACGGCCCGCCGAAGGCGCGCAGGGCCCGCGGCGCGACGTCCCGCGGGACGTCGTAGTAGAGGTCGAACTCCAGACGGTCACTCGCGCCGATGTCGATCCGTCCCGGCTGCCGCTTGATGAGCATCGCCTGGCTGTCGGGGGCGTGCTCACCGCCGTCCGCAGTGAGGAGCAGCTGGCGGTTCGCGTCGAACGGCACCGTGTTGCGCCCGGTGTTCGCGACCACGAGCCGGACGCGGACGAACTGGCCCGTGGCGGGCCATTCCGCGTGGCTGCCCAGCACGGACGGCATCCCGGTCGTCAGGCCGATCAGCTCGAAGACCGTGTCGCCCTCGCGGGTCGCGGCGGGCACGAGCGGCTCCTCGCCGGGTCGCACCTGTCTCGCGGGGAGCGGGTAGACCGCCACCTCGTCCGGCGGTGCCGCGCTCGGCGCGGGCGAGCAGCCGGTGAGCACCCCGGCGAGCACGAAGGTGAGCACCGTGCTCAGGCCGAGCGTGGCGGCGCAGGCCAGCCGGTCGCCATCGCTCAGCCAATGGTGTTCGCGCCGCAAGCTCCACTCAGCCAATGATGTTCGCTCCGCAAGCTCCACTCAGCCGCCCTCGGGCCGGGTGTCGCGGTGCAGGCAGGTGAGCCGCGCGGTGCACGTCCGACGGCCCTGGTCGTCGGTGATCACGATCTCGGTGGTCGACGTGCTCCGGCCGACGTGGAGCGGGCGCGCGACACCCGTCACGTATCCCGTGGTGGCCGCACGGTGGTGCGTGCACGCCAGCTCGAGCCCGACCGGGAACCGCTCCGGGAGGGCGTGCAGCGCCGACAGCGTGGAACCGAGCGTCTCGGCGAGCACCGCGCTCGCGCCGCCGTGCAGCAGCCCGAAGGGCTGCCGGTTCCCTGCGACGGGCAGCGTGCCCACCACCTCGGTCAGGTCGAGCTTCACGAGCTCGATGCCCATCCGCTCGGCCAGCTGCTCGGCGCTCTGGACGGGTGGCAGGTCCGCGGGATCGATCGGCACGCTGGCGACCCTATGGCAGACTGCCCGCACGGCGACGACCACGCCGGACCTCCAGACCGGGTCCCCACGCGACCCGGCGGTGCGGAGGCGAAGGGGACCCCGAGAGCCTCGGTGGGCGTCCAGGACCGGTGCTGACCTGCCGACCGGCCGGGGCGACGCGCGAGGCGTGGGACCGGGCGCCGCCGACCGGCCGTGGGAAGCACGATCATGACCAGCCGCAAGCAGCTCAAGGTCCGGGTCCGGGCCCGCATGGCGCGCACCGGCGAGAGCTACACCACCGCACTGCGGCACGTCGCCGGGCCGCCGACGCCGGGGGTCGACGCGGGGCCCGAGACGGTCACCGACGCCGGCTACCCGCTCGGCGGGGGCGTTGATCCGGTGTCGGCATCGCTCGCGCACGTGCTCGCCCACCACGGGGTGCCGGCGGGAGGGGCCGAGCTCACCGAGCCGCTCCTGTTCGGCATCGCCGGCGGACCGGGTGCCGGCTACATCCTGTGGGAGTTCTCCCACGACGGCAGTCGCCCGGTCGTGCTCGGGTTCTCGTCGCAGTGGCAGTACATCGACCGCGCCGCGCTCGCGGCGCTCGAGCGGCTCGGCGTTCCGGCGCAGGTGCACCGGACCGGCGGGGCCGTCGGTGCGGCTCGCGCGCTGGTCGCGGCGCTCGACGACGGCCGGCCGGGCCTCGTCTGGCCGGACCAGCACGTCGCCGGCTACCGGCACCTGCCCGCATCGCTCGACGGGATGGGCGGGCACGCGGTCGTCGCGTACGGCGTCGCCGACGGGGTCTACCGCATCGACGATCGCGGCCTCGCCCCGCTGACCGTGCCCGTGGCGCAGTTCGACGCCGCCCGGGCCCGCGTCGGGTCCTTCCGCAACCTGCTCGTGGTTCCCGAACCCCACGGCGACGTGTCGGCGGGAACCCTGCGCACGGCCGTCCTCGCCGGGATCGACGACTGCGCCACCCGGCTGGGCGGGTCCTCGGCCTCGTTCGCCCTGCCGGCGTGGGCGAAGTGGGCCCGGCTCATGACCGACCGCCGGGCCGCGAAGGGCTGGCCGACGGTCTTCGCCGACGGCCGCGGGCTCGTCGGTGCGCTCGCCTCGGTGTGGGAGGGCGCCTCGGCGGCCGGCGCGACCGGCGGGCACCTGCGCGACCTGACCGCCGACTTCCTCGACGCGGCCGGTGCTGTTCTCGACGACGACGCCGGTCTGGGCGCCGCCGCGACGGCCTGGCGGGAGGCGGCGGCCGAGTGGCAGGTGGTGGCCGAGCTCGCCCTGCCGATCGATGTGCCGGCGTTCGCGCAGCTCCGTGAGCTGACGGCCGCGGTCCAGGAGTCGATCATGGCCGACGGCGACGCCGGGCGCCCGGAGGCGACGCGCGCGGCCGGTGACCTGTGGGCGTTGCGCGCGGAGCTCGACGCCGAGCCGCCGCTGACCCCGGTCGAGCGGGACGACCTGTTCACGGCGATGGGTGCCCGGCTCGCCGGCGTGCACGCCGCAGAGAAGGCCGCGGTGGCCCGGCTGGCCGAGGTGCGGGACCGGTCGGCGGCGCCGGCCGGCTGAGCGGAGCTTGCGGAGCGAACATCGCACCTGACCGCTACGGCCGGTGGCACACGAAGATCGCCGTGCCCGGGAAGAGGGCGCCGCGCTGCGGGGACCACTGGCCCCACACCGTCTCCCGCCCGTCCGGCCACTCCGGCTCGACGACGTCGTCGAGCACCAGGCCGGCAGCGACGACGTCACGCACCCTGTCGCCGAGCGTGCGGTGGTGCTCGACGTAGGTCGCCGCGCCGGAACCGTCCACCTCCACGTACGGCATCCGGTCGAAGTACGACTGCGTGACGACCAGCCCGTCCGGCCCGGGATCGTCGGAGAACATCCAGCGCATCGGATGGGTCACGGCGAACACCCACCGTCCGCCGGGCGCGAGCACCCGGGCCACCTCGCGCATCACCCGGTCGGGCTCGGCCACGAAGGGCACCGCCCCGAACGCAGAGCAGGCGATGTCGAAGACCGCATCGGCGAACGGCAGGCGCTCGGCGCCGGCCTGCACGAGCGGCACCGGCAGGCCGGTGATCGTCCCCAACCGGGCAGCGTGCCGCAGCATCGCGCCCGAGAGGTCGAGGGCCACCGGCCGCGCGCCGGCCGCGGCGAGCCACCGCGCGCACGGCGCCGAGCCGCACCCGACCTCCAGCACCCGCGCGCCGGCGACGTCGCCGAGCAGGTGGACGTCGTCCTCCCGCAGGCCCTCGGGACACCACACGAAGTCGGCATCGCCGATGTCGCGTCCGTGCTCGGCCAGGTAGTCGTCGGCGTCGGCGTCCCACCACCCGCGGCTCGCCCGCTCGGACTCGCGGCCTCCGACCGGACGGCGGGCGATCCCGACGGTGCCGAGCTCCTCCTCTGCACTCATCGGGGCATCGTCGCAGTTCGGGGCACCCGCGTTGCTCTCCTCTTCTCCGCCCGCGTAGCATGGAACGTGCGGAACGGTCAACGTCGCGAGCCTCGAGAACGTCATGGCGCGCGCTGCGCGCGGCCCCCGCTCGCACCGTTCTCCCGCAGCTCCACGGTCACACGCAGAGCCCGACGATCAAGGGTGACAGCACCACGTCACGAGCCGTCCCACACCAGGTCCGCACCACCAATCCATCCATCACCGGAGCACCCCACTACATGTCCACCGACACCACCGCCGCCCCGACCACCACGCCGCAGGTCGCCGTCAACGACATCGGGTCGGAGGAGGACTTCCTCGCCGCCATCGACCAGACGATCAAGTACTTCAACGACGGCGACATCGTCGAGGGCACGATCGTCAAGGTCGACCGCGACGAGGTCCTGCTCGACATCGGCTACAAGACCGAGGGTGTCATCCCCTCGCGGGAGCTCTCGATCAAGCACGATGTCGACCCCGCTGAGGTCGTGTCGGTCGGGGAGTTCGTCGAGGCTCTCGTCCTCCAGAAGGAGGACAAGGAGGGCCGGCTGATCCTGTCCAAGAAGCGCGCGCAGTACGAGCGCGCCTGGGGCACGATCGAGGCCCTCAAGGAGGCCGACGAGCCGGTCGAGGGCACGGTGATCGAGGTCGTCAAGGGCGGCCTGATCCTGGACATCGGGCTCCGTGGCTTCCTGCCGGCCTCGCTGGTCGAGATGCGCCGCGTTCGCGACCTGCAGCCCTACGTCGGCCGCAAGATCGAAGCGAAGATCATCGAGCTGGACAAGAACCGCAACAACGTGGTGCTGTCGCGCCGCGCCTGGCTGGAGCAGACCCAGTCCGAGGTGCGCAGCGAGTTCCTCAACCAGCTGGCCCGCGGTCAGGTGCGCAAGGGCGTCGTGTCCTCGGTGGTCAACTTCGGGGCGTTCGTCGACCTCGGCGGCGTCGACGGTCTGGTGCACGTCTCCGAGCTGTCCTGGAAGCACATCGACCACCCGAGCGAGGTCGTCGAGGTCGGGCAGGAGGTCACCGTCGAGGTCCTCGACGTCGACCTGGACCGCGAGCGGGTCTCGCTCTCGCTGAAGGCCACCCAGGAAGACCCGTGGCGCCTGTACGCCCGCACCCACGCGATCGGCCAGATCGTCCCGGGCAAGGTCACCAAGCTCGTCCCGTTCGGTGCGTTCGTGCGCGTCGAGGAGGGCATCGAGGGGCTGGTGCACATCTCGGAGCTGGCCGAGCGCCACGTGGAGATTCCCGAGCAGGTGGTGCAGGTCGGCGACGACGCGATGGTCAAGGTCATCGACATCGACCTGGACCGGCGCCGCATCTCGCTGTCGCTCAAGCAGGCCAACGAGGGCATGACGGTCGACACCGAGTTCGACCCCACCCGCTACGGCATGGCTGCCGAGTACGACGACCAGGGGAACTACATCTACCCCGAGGGGTTCGACGTCGAGACCGGCGACTGGCAGGAGGGCTTCGAGGCCCAGCGCGAGACGTGGGAGAAGGAGTACGCCGAGGCCCACACGCGCTACGAGCAGCACATCTCCCAGATCCGGAAGTCGGCGGAGGCCGAGGTGGAGGCCACCACCGAGGGTGGCGCCGGCTCCAACTACTCGTCGGAGGCGCCGAGCGCACCGCCCGAGTCCAGCGGTTCGCTCGCCAGCGACGAGCAGTTGGCCGCACTGCGGGAGAAGCTCTCCGGCGGGGCGTGACCCCGGGCACCACGAGCACAGCGCGACAGGACGACCCCGGCGGCTACGGTCGCCGGGGTCGTCCCGTTCCCGCGGATCTCTCTCTCGATGGTGCGCACGGGCCTCGCTGGCCGGTGCTGCCTTCCGGGTCCGGTCACGGTTCGGGTGTGTTTCGGTGATCGGCCAGGCGTACCCCTGGGGTTCGACGCGCCGTCGCCCTACGGTGGAGGAATGCGCGGGGGGATCCGGGCGGGGGTGGCCGCCGCATGCGTCATGGCCGCTTTCGGGACCGCCACCGCCTGCGGCGGTCCCGGCCCCGCCGGCATCTCCGTGCCGACGTTCGCCGAGTCGACCCCCGGCGCCGGAACGTCCACCGGCGCACCCGCACCGGACGACGGGGCGGTCCCCGACGACTGCGGGCGGCTCATCTCCGCCGCGGACCTGGGCGCGCTGATGGGCCTCCCCCTCGACTCGGTCACCGTGCGCACCACGGCCGGGGTGCCCGAGCCGTCGATCGGGCGCACCGAGCGCGTCACCTGCCGCTACACGACGACGGCGGGAAAGGGGCGCGGCCGCACCCTGCTCGACCTGAACGTGTCCGCCTACGCCGACGCCGACGCGGCCGTCGGGCAGTGGCGGGTCAACGCCGACGCCGAGCAGGGTGCGCGGCGCGAGCTGCCGATCGGCAGCGCCTCGGCCGTGCTCGTGGAGCGGTCCGGCGAGTCCGTGCTGCTGGCCGTACACGGCCCGAGCAACCTCACGTTCGTGCTGCCGGCCCGGTCGACCCCCGGCGATCGTGCTCCCGCCGACACCCTGCTCGACCTGGCGCTGAGGGTCTTCCCCACCGTCGACGTGCCCTCACCGGCCTCCCCCGCCGACCCCGGTCCCACCCGGCAGGTGGACACCCAGTCCTGACTCGAGAGCCCGGTAACCTGCCGGCGTGCTGCGGGTGGGCTTGACCGGTGGGATCGGCTCGGGCAAGTCGACGGTGGCGCAGCGGCTCGTGGCGCACGGCGCCGTCCTCATCGACTCCGACACCCTCGCCCGCGAGGTGGTCGCGCCCGGGAGCGGAGGACTCGCCGAGGTCGTCGCGACGTTCGGCGAGGACGTCCTGGACCCCGAGGGCGCGCTGGACCGCGCGGCGCTCGCCGCCGTCGTGTTCGGTGACCCGGCGGCTCGGGAACGGCTCAACGGCATCGTGCACCCGCGGGTGCGGCAGCGGTCGGCCGAGCTGATCGCGGCGCTCCCCTCCGATGCGGTGGTGGTCCAGGACGTGCCGTTGCTCGTCGAGGGCCGGATGGCACCGTTGTTCCCGCTGGTCGTCGTGGTGCACGCCGATGCAGAAGAGCGGGTGCGGCGCCTGGTGCGGCACCGCGGGATGGCCGAGCCCGACGCACGCGCCCGCATCGCCGCCCAAGCCGACGACACCGCCCGCCGCGCGGCCGCCGACGTCTGGCTGGACAACGCAGGATCGCCGGCGGACCTCGACGCGGTCGTGGACCTCCTCTGGTCGGATCGCCTCGTTCCGTTCGAGGAGAACCTGCGCCGCCGCCGTCCCGTGCGGAGCACGTCCGTCATCGTCGAGCCCGACCCCCGCTGGGCCGACGACGGCCGCCGGCTCGGGGCCCGGGTGGCGGCCGCGGTCGGCGAGCGAGGCCGCGGAGTGGCGCACACCGGTCCGACGGCCGTCGCCGGGCTACCGGCGCCGGACGTCGTCGAGCTGCAGCTCGGTGTGGCGTCCCGGGCCGAGGCCGACGGGGTGCGCGACGCGCTCGCGGACGCCGGTTTCCCCCGCTGCGGCGCGGACTCCCCGCCCGGGGCCGAGCGGGTGCACGGCGGCGCCGACCCCGGCCGTGCGGTGCGCGTGGACGTGCGCGAGGTCGGGTCGCCGGGCTGGCGTCGGGCCCTGGTGGTCCGCGACTGGCTCCGGGTCGACGAGGTGGCCCGCGCCGAGTACCGCGCGCGGGCGACCGCGGACGGGCCGGAGCCCGCACGCCGGTCCGTCGAGGACCCCGTGGCCGTCGCGATGTCAGCCGGTGCCGACGCGTGGGCCGCGGCCACCGGGTGGTCGCCGCCGTCCGACGCGCGGCCCGGGCGGTAACGACGCGCGCCCCGGACCCGATGGAAGAGCAGGGGCCGTTGGCTCCCGGGTGCGCTCCGGAGGGGGGAGCGCGCCCAGCTGGGTCGCCGGACCGGCGGAGACGAGAGGGGTGAGCGCACTGGCCGAGCACCGCCCGGGCTCCGATCACAACCTCGACGGGCGGTCAGAACACGGTCCTGCGTCGCTCGCCGCTCGACTGCGCGCCGACTTCGGCGCCCACCTGGAGGCCGACTACCCGCGCCTGGTCGCCCAGCTCTACGCCATCACCCTCGATGCGGGTGAGGCCCACGATGCCGTCCAGGACGCGTACTCGCGCGCGTGGCGGGACTGGGTGGCCATCCGCCGGTCGCACGACCCGGCCGCATGGGTCCGCAGCGTCGCGGTCCGTTCCACCATCCGGAGCTGGCGGCGGTTGTTCGCCCGTACCGGGGTCGGCGCGCACCGCTCGGTCGGCGCGGGGACCGACCCCCGCACCGCGGCCATGCTGTCTGCGCTCGGGCGGCTGCCGGCGGCGGAGCGTCGGGCGGTGGTCCTGTTCCACATGGCGGGTGTGTCGCTCGGCGAGATCGCCGCCATCGAGGGCACCTCGGCCGACGCCGTGGCGGCACGGCTCGCGCACGGCCAGCACGTGATCACCGGGGGCATGGCCGACGTCCTGCCCGATGTGCACGACACCGGTGCCGTCCCCGGCCCGGAGGGCCTGGCCGACCCCGGGCGCCCGCGTGCCCACGACGCACGCGACTACCTGCCGGCGGGCTACGGGGCCTACGCCGACTTCTCGTTCGGCGACGAGCCCCGCGCCGACTACCCGGTCGGCTACGACCCGCCCGGCTACCTGGGTGCGGACGCGCTCGAGGGTTACCGTGCCGAGGTCCACTACCCCGAGCGCTACGACCTCGGACTCTCCGACCTCGACGGCCATGGCTCCGCCCGCGGCTCCGATGGCCCCAGCGCCGACCGTCCCAGCGCTGACCGGCCCAGCGCCGGTCGCCCCAGCGCCGATCAGCCCAGTGCCGATGGCCCCAGCGCCGATGACCCCGGCGCCGATCGCCACAGCGCTGATCGCCACAGCGCCGAAGGACGGGGCCCCGACACCGACCCCGACACCGACCCCGACGGCCACTCCGATCGGTCCGCATCCCGTGGGGTGCTCACCGGTCCCGACACGAGGGAGCACCGATGACGGCAGCGTTCGACCGGGTGACCGAGGAGTTCCTGCGGCTCGACGACGAGCTGGCCGCGGCCGTCGTGCTCCCTCTCGTGGACTCGGTGATCCGGCGCTCCGGCACGTTGAACCGAGCCAGCACGGCCGCGGCAGCGGCGGTGCTCACGGTGGGGGCGCTCGGCACGGTCACCGGTGTGGCGCAGCTCAGCACGCCCGTGTCGACGACCGGTGCGGCCCTGCTGGTGCCACCGGCGCCGCCCGCCGAGCCAGTTCCCGCCGGACCGACGTCGGGAACCGCGGAGTCCTCGGACCCGACGACGGCCGAGCAGCCGACGTCGGAGAAGAAGAAGAAGTCGACGAGCACCCGCACCCGGGAGCGCCGGTCGAGCGTCGCCCCGGCGCCGCCGCCTGCGGTCGCGCCGGTCCCGCCGCCGCCCCCGCCCCCGCCGCCGCGCGTGACGACGACGAAGCCGACGCCGAAGACCACGACGGCGAAGCCGACCACACCGAAGCCGACCACGCCCAAGTCGACCACGAAGAAGCCGACCACGACGACGACCACCGGCGGCGGCACGAGCTCCGGCAACCCGAAGACCACCGCCACCGCCACCGGCACCAGTCAGCAGACCAGCGTGGACCGCACCCGCTCCACGAGCCCGACCACCTGACCGGGAGCCACCGGCTCAGACGCGCGGCTGCCAGCTGAGCGTGATCCCCATCGCACCCAGCCAGGCGTCGAGGTCGTGGCCGTGGGCGGCGAGCCCGTCGACCGCCCGGTACGTCCGGTGCATCGCGACCTCGGCCGCGGTCGGGTCCAGCAGCCCGAGCGCCACCGCGGTCACGAACTCGTCGACGTCGACCACCTCCGTGCCACGCCGCTGCCGGACCACGATGTCGAGGTAGTGGTCGGTCAGCAGCCACCGCCCGCCGTCGCGGGCGATGTCGCAGACATCGAGGTAGAAGTCCTGGTCACGCGCGTGCCCGGGGTTCCACCACCAGTGGGTGACGCACAGCCCCAGGTCGGGCAGCAGCCAGGACTCCATCCAGTGCGCCGCCGGTCGGGCGACCATCGCCCGGCTCATGTACAGGCCGAAGGGGGTGACCCGGTACTCGTCCACGGTCCGGCCGACACCCTTGCTGTCGATGTTGGTGCGGGCCGGGACGTCGAACACGCTGGTCTTCGGCGGGTGCACCGCCCGATCCTGGCAGAGGGATGTCGGTGCCGGCTCGTACCCTGGACCACGTGGCATTCGCGACCGAGATCCCCGGCAGCGCCTCCCAGCCGGAGGCGGAGGCAGACCTGCCGCTGGCGCATTCCGAGCACCGCCCGGTGGGCGAGATCCCGCGCACCGGCGGGCACTTCGACGTGGTCAGCGAGTTCGAGCCCGCGGGTGACCAGCCCGCCGCCATCGCCGAGCTCGAGAAGCGCCTCCGCGGCGGCGAGCAGGACGTCGTGCTCCTCGGCGCCACCGGCACCGGCAAGTCCGCCACCACGGCGTGGCTCGTGGAGAAGCTGCAGCGGCCCACGCTGGTGATGGCGCCCAACAAGACGCTGGCGGCGCAGCTGGCCAACGAGCTGCGCGACATGCTGCCGAACAACGCGGTGGAGTACTTCGTCTCGTACTACGACTACTACCAACCCGAGGCGTACATCGCGCAGACCGACACCTACATCGAGAAGGACTCCTCGATCAACGAGGACGTGGAGCGGCTGCGCCACTCCGCCACCCACAACCTGCTGTCGCGCCGGGACGTCGTGGTGGTCGCCTCGGTGTCGTGCATCTACGGGCTCGGCACCCCGCAGTCCTACCTGGACCGATCGGTCAAGCTGGAGGTCGGCGGCTCCGTGGAGCGCGACACCCTGCTGCGCGCCCTGGTCGACGTGCAGTACACCCGCAACGACATGGCTTTCAACCGCGGCACGTTCCGGGTCCGCGGCGACACCGTGGAGATCATCCCGGCCTACGAGGAGCTCGCGATCCGGATCGAGTTCTTCGGCGACGAGATCGAGTCGCTCTACTACCTGCACCCGCTCACCGGCGACGTCGTGCGGCAGGTCGACGAGCTGCGCATCTTCCCGGCCACCCACTACGTCGCCGGGCCCGAGCGCATGGCGCGGGCGGTGCGCGACATCGAGGCGGAGCTGGTCGATCGGCTCGCCGAGCTGGAGCGCCAGGGCAAGCTGCTGGAGGCCCAGCGGCTGCGGATGCGCACCCAGTACGACGTCGAGATGATCCGCCAGGTCGGGTTCTGCTCGGGCATCGAGAACTACTCGCGCCACATCGACGGCCGCGGCCCCGGCAGCGCGCCGGCCACCCTCATCGACTACTTCCCCGACGACTTCCTGCTCGTCATCGACGAGTCCCACGTCACGGTGCCGCAGATCGGCGGCATGTACGAGGGCGACATGTCGCGCAAGCGCAACCTCGTCGAGTTCGGGTTCCGGCTGCCGTCCGCGGTCGACAACCGGCCCCTCACCTGGGAGGAGTTCGCCGACCGGATCGGGCAGACCGTGTACCTCTCGGCCACGCCGGGCCCGTACGAGCTGTCGCGCACCGGCGGCGAGTTCGTCGAGCAGGTGATCCGTCCCACCGGCCTGGTCGACCCGAAGGTCGTCGTCAAGCCGACCAAGGGCCAGATCGACGACCTGGTGCACGAGATCCGCGACCGCTCCGGGCGCGACGAGCGGGTGCTGGTCACCACGCTCACGAAGAAGATGGCGGAGGACCTCACCGACTACCTGCTCGAGCTGGGCGTCCGAGTGCGCTACCTGCACTCCGAGGTCGACACGCTGCGCCGGGTGGAGCTGCTGCGCCAGCTCCGGCTCGGCGAGTACGACGTGCTGGTCGGCATCAACCTGCTCCGCGAGGGCCTCGACCTGCCCGAGGTGTCGCTCGTGGCCATCCTCGACGCCGACAAGGAAGGATTCCTGCGGTCCGGCACCTCGTTGATCCAGACCATCGGCCGCGCGGCGCGCAACGTATCGGGTGAGGTCCACATGTACGCCGACACGATCACCGACTCGATGCGGCACGCGATCGACGAGACCGACCGCCGGCGAGCCAAGCAGGTCGCCTACAACACCGCGCACGGCGTCGACCCCCAGCCGCTGCGCAAGAGGATCGCCGACATCCTCGACCAGGTGTACCGGGAGGCCGAGGACAGCGAGGTGCCCGTGGGGGGATCGGGCCGCAACCAGTCCCGGGGCAAGCGCGCGGCCGGCGAGCCGGGGCGGGTCGCCAGCTCGGGTGTGGTGTCCGGCCGCGACACGTCGATGATGCCGCGGGCCCAGCTCGCCGACCTCGTGCAGCAGCTGTCCGACCAGATGCTCGGCGCGGCCCGCGATCTCCAGTTCGAGCTCGCCGCGCGCCTGCGGGACGAGATCGCCGATCTCAAGAAGGAGCTGCGCGGGATGGACGCCGCCGGCGTCCGGTAGGGCGGGCGCACGTCGAGCATCGCCCGCCCGACGGCAGGCGGCGCCGTCGGGCTACCGTGCTGGCGGGTCCGGTGGAGCGAGGGAGGCGGAGCGTGACGGTCGTCGGCGCGTCCCGCGCCCGCACGCGCACCGAGCAACGCGTCCTGCAGGGGCTTCGTGCCCCGCGCCGCGTGCTGCTGATCACGGTCCCGCTGCTGGCCCTGGTGCTCGCCGGCCTGGTGGTCCACACCGGAGGTCGGCACATCGACCTGGAGGTCTACCGCTTCGGCGTCCAGGCCTGGCTGGCCGGCGGCGACCTGTACGGTCCGCTGCCCGAGACGGCCGCGCGCATCACGCTGCCGTTCATCTACCCGCCGTTCGCGGCCCTGCTGATGGTGCCCCTGGCCGTGCTGCCCTGGGTGCCGGCGTGGGTGGGGCTGCTCGCGCTCTCGACGCTGGCGCTGGGCGCGACCTTCTACGTGGTGGTCCGGCGGATCTGGCCGTCCGGTGGGCCGGCCGGTGCGCTCTCGGTGGCGTCGATCGCGCTGCCCCTGGCCCTGGCCGTCGAGCCGGGCCAGGCCATCGACTTCACCGTCCCCGTCGAGGCGTCCGCCCGCCCGCCGCTCGCCCTCGAGCCGGTGCTGCAGACGATCGAGTTCGGGCAGGTCAACCTGGTGCTCATGGCGCTGGTCGCCCTCGACTGCCTGGTCGACCACCCACGGTGGCCCCGCGGGATGCTCATCGGGATCGCGGCGGCGATCAAGCTCACGCCCGCCGCTTTCCTGCTCTTCTTCCTGCTGCGCCGCGACTACCGGGCCGCCGTCACGGTCGTGGTGTCCGCGGCCGTGGCCACGGCGATCGGCTTCCTCGTCGCCCCCGCGGAGTCACTGCGGTTCTGGCGCGACCCTGCCGGTGGGGTGAGCGGATCGCCGTTCTTCACCAACCAGACCTTCGAGGCCGTGCTCGTACGGGCCGGGGTCGACGGCACCGCCCGCACGGCGGGCTGGGTGCTGTTGTCTGCGGCGTTGCTGGCCCTGGCCTGGCCCACGATCCGGCACGCTCCGGCGCCACTGGCCCTCGTGGCCACCGCGGGGGTGGCGCTGCTGGCGTCGCCGACCTCGTGGTCGCACCACTGGGTGTGGGTCGCCCCCGCGCTGCTCGTCGCCGCGGCGACGGCCTGGCGGTCGCGCTCCTGGCCATGGGCCGTCGTGGCCGTGGCCATGGCCGTGGTCTTCGTCGTCGCGCCCCACCAACAGGGACTGCCGCGTTCCGGAGAGCAGGCGCTGGCGTGGACCCCGTTCCAGCAGGTCCTCGGCAGCACCTACGTGTGGTTCACCGTGGTGCTCTTCGTCCTGCTCTGGCTGGCCGGGCGATCCCGGACGGCCGAGCCGGCGGGCTCGCGCTCGTGAACCACGACGAGCTGGTGGCCTACTGCCTGGCCAAGCCGGGTGCGACCCCGGACGAGCCGTGGGAGGGCGACCTCGTCGCCAAGGTCGGCGGCAAGATCTTCGTGTTCCTCGGCGGCGACGGGATCGGCGTCAAGTGCGGGACCGACGCCGACGAGGCAGCCGAGCTGCGCCACCGCTACCCGGACACGGTGTCCGTGTCGGCCTACATCGGCCGCCACGGATGGAACCGCGTGATCGTGGACGGCACGATCCCCGACGACGAGCTGCGCGAGATCGTCGACGCGTCCTACGACGCCGTGGTCGCGAAGCTGCCGAAGCGCCTGCGGCCGCCGGCCTGAGCCGCCACCCACTGTCAGCTCGTGATGTCCTTGCGGGCGAACCGCCAGACGGCCAGCGCCGCGAACACCGTCGCGAAGGTCACCGACGAGAAGGCCCCGCGCGTCATCCCGCCCCAGTCCACCTGCTCGGCCAGGAGCGCGGCCCAGGCGTTGCCGTAGTGCGTGGGCAGGTAGTCGCGCAGGTCCTCCAGCGCGGTGATCTGGTCGAGGATCTGCGAGACGATCGACGCCGTCACCGCCCCTCCCACGGCGCCGAGCGGCGCGTCCGTCGACACCGACAGCAGCAGGGCGAGTCCGGCCACCCAGCTGAGGTGCACCGCGAGGTACAGCGCGCCGAGCAGGACCCGGCCGACCCCGGTCCAGTAGGACAACGACTCGCCGGCCGGGCTGACCAGATCGCCCGTGCCGTACGCGAGGCTGCCGACCACCAGCGCCACCACCGGGAGCAGCAGCAGCGCCGACACCGACAGGATCCCGGCGACGATCGACTTCTGGCGCAGGAGCCGGGCCCGCGGGATCGGCGCGGCCAGCAGGTAGCGCAGGCTCGACCATGACGCCTCAGAGGCCACGGTGTCGCCGAAGAACAGCGCCACGACCACGACCAGCAGGAACGATGCCGCTGCGAACAGCGCGAACGTCGCGAAGTTCCCGGCGCTGCCCTTCGCCAGGTCCACCAGGTTCAGCGAGCCGGTGGGTGGCCCGTCGGCAGCCAGCTCGAACGCGCCCCAGAGGATCACCGGCAGCAGGGCGACCAGCGCGAAGCACACCTGCGTCCGGCGCCGCTTGAGCTGGCGGAGCAGCTCGACGGCCACCGGCAGGGTCCGGCCCGGCCGGTAGGGCCCCGGTGCGCCACCCGGCGTGGCCGCGGACAGCATCCCGACCCGGCCCCTCCGGGTCGGAGCGGCATCCCCGTTGCGCACAGTACTGATGCGCGCTCCGCCTGCGCTCCGCGCGGTATTGATGCGCGCTCCGCCTGCGCTCCGCGCGGTATTGATGCGCGCTCCGCCTGCGCTCCGCGCGGCCGGTCCGCTCACGGTGACCTCTCCTCTCCGACCAGCTGCAGGAACGCGTCCTCCAGGCGCCGCCGGGGCCCAGCCGCGGCCACGTCCACGCCGGCCGAGACCAGCGCCCGCACCGCCGTCGCCCGCGGGGTGCCGTTGAGCTCGGCGTGCACCCGGGGTCCTTCCACGGACACCTCGTGCACCCCGGCCAGCCGGCCGAGCACCTCCGCGGCCCGCTGCGGGGCGTCGACGGTGAAGCTCGCCGCGCCGCCGCCGGCGATGATGTCCTCGACCGTGCCGTCGGCGACGACCCGGCCGCGGTGCATCACGACGACGTGCGAGCAGGTCTGCTCCACCTCGGCGAGCAGGTGGCTGGAGACCAGCACCGTGCGCCCGCCGGCCGCGTAGCGGTGCAGCACTTCGCGCATCGCGTGGATCTGCGGCGGGTCGAGGCCGTTGGTGGGCTCGTCGAGCACCAGCAGCTCGGGCAGGCCCAGCATGGCCTGCGCGATCGCCAGCCGCTGCCGCATGCCCTGGCTGTACGTGCCCACCCGGCGCTCGATCGATGCTCCCAGCCCGGCGATGTCCAGGGCCTCCTCGAGGTTGGCCTCGCCCGCCGGTCGGCCCGTCGCGGCCCAGTACAGGCGCAGGTTGTCCGCGCCGGACAGGTGCGGCAGGAAACCCGGGCCTTCGACGAACGCCCCGATCCGCGCCAGCACCGGCGCACCAGGGCCGACGGGCTCGCCGAACGCGCGGATCGTGCCCCCCGTGGGCCGGATGAGACCCATCAGCATCCGCAGGACGGTCGTCTTGCCCGCCCCGTTCGGTCCGAGCAGGCCCAGCACCATGCCGCGCTCGACGGTGAACGACACCCCCTTGACGGCCCTGAACCCGCCCTTGTAGGTCTTCGCGAGGTCGGCGATCTCCAGCGGCCGCGAGGCGTCGACGCCCGCGGGGCGCGGGGTGCGCCGACGGCCGAGGACGCGCGCAGCGACCCAGGTCAGCAGGGCCAGCCCCAGCACCACGGCGATGCCGATCAGCGGACCCCGTGGCACGGTGTTCGCGGTGATCGTGTCGCCCGGGACAACCGGCAGCGCGAGCGCGAGCCCGTCGACCGCCGGGACCAGACCGATGCTCCACACCGCGGGTTCGAGGACACCCGCGTACCCCTGGTCGGTGGTCGAGAACGAGACGACCAGGCGGTTGCCGGCCTCGATCGGGGCGACGACCCCCGGCATCGTCACCGCGACGACCGCGGGTGAGCCGTCGTCGGGTACCGCGACCCGGATCGGGGCGACGGCGCCGCCGAGCAGGGTGCGCAACCCGCCGGGCGTGACCTCGTAGGTCTTGCCGTACAGCACGGCCTGCGCCGGCGCCGGCTGCCCCGGGGCCCGCGCCACCGTGATCGCCACCCGGGGAGCCCCCGTGACCAGCGTCGACGCCTCCAGCGGGGGGGTGCGGAACTGGGCCGACTGCCCGGGCAGCTCGGCGGTGAACGTGGCCAACCGCCCGCTCAACGCGCCCAACCCCCCGCCGAGGCCGGGCAGCGAGGTGATCGCCGCGGGGTTGCCGCCGGCCGGGTTGACCACGACCTGCGGGCCGCCCTCCAGCGGCAGGCTCTGCCGGCCGAGCTCCGGCGCGCCGGGCAGGCCGGGGTAGCCGGGAGCCTCGACGACCCGACTGGTCGGGGTGCGGCTCTGGGTGCGGATGCCGCTCTCCACCGCGTAGCCGAACCCGGTGCCCGGATCCTCGCCGGTTCCGGCGAGGTGGAAGTCGAACCACCCGCCGATCTCGTCGCGAACGGCCTGGCCCGCTCCGTCGCCGTCGTGGCCGCCGTCGAACCAGACGGTCCGGACCCGGCCTCCGGCGGCGGCGATCTGGCGGGCGTTCGCGTCGGCCTGGTCGAGGCCGAAGAGGGTGTCCTGCTCGCCTTGCACGATCAGCGTCGGGACGGTGACCCGGTCGGTCACCGTGCCCGGCGAGGACCGGCGCAGCAGTTCTTCCGTCGTGGGGGACGACCGGCCGGTGATCGAGGCTTCGGTGTACGCCGCGCAGATCTCGGGGGTGAAGCGTCCACAGGTGGCGACGGCACCGGGTGGCAGGGCGGGTGCGGCTGCAGTGGCCGGCGGCGAGGCCGGATCTGCGGCACCGATCGGTGTGGGTCCGCGCTCCGGGGCCAGCCCGGCGGAGAAGAACACCCCGGCCCAGCCCCGCTTGAACACGCCATCGGGGGAGAAGGCACCGCGGGCCGGGGTGTCGACGGGCGGGGCCCCCGGACCCAGCGGTGGTGCCGCGGCGTTCGGGAAGAGCGCCTGGCCGAGGTCGTTCCAGGTGATCACCGGGGCCAGCGCGTCGACGCGGGCGTCGTACCCGGCGAGGAGCAGGGCGAGCGCACCGCCGTAGGAGCCGCCGGTGATCCCGACGCGGGGGTCGCCCGGGCCGTCCTGCAGCACGTCCGCCCGGGCGGCGAGCAGGTCGACCAGCGCGCGGGCGTCGGCGACCTCGTGGTCGGGCGAGTTCAGGGAGATCTGTCCGGTGCTCGTCCCGAAGCCGCGAGCCGACCAGGCGAGCGCCACGAACCCGCGGGCCGCGAGATCGCGGGCATCGGCGTCGACCGACACCTTGCTGCCGCCGAACCCGTGCGCGACGAGCACGGCGGGGGCGGGGGTCGCGGCGGGGAGGTAGAGCGTGGCGTCGAGGTCGACCGGCCCCGTCGCGCCCGGCCCGCCCGCGACCCGCAGCTCCTCGGTGCGGACGTCCGCACCCGGACCGGTCAGGCCGCCGGCCGCACTGGCCGGGGCGACGAGCAGCACACCGCCGATCAGCGCCGCGACGATGGCCACCAGCACCGTGGCGGCGAAGCGCCGGGCCCGCAGCGCCGGCGTCGGCCCGGCCGGGCGGCGACGCGGGGTTCGGTGCACGGGATGACGCTAGGCGAACCGGGGTAGTGGCCCCGTGAGCGGCCCTCAGCCGCTTCTCAGCGGCCTAACGGGCCGACGTGATCGCGATATCGTCGAAGTGCTCCACCCGCGGCGGCCCGTCGAAGAACGGCCCGACGGCGGCCCGCCAGCGAGTGAAGTTCTCCGACTCGCGGAACCCCACCGTGTGCGCCTCGAGGCTGTCCCACTCGATGAGCAGCAGGAAGCGGCTGGGGGTCTCGACGCTGCGCTTGAGCTGCCCGCTGCGGAACCCCGGCGTGTCGGCGACGAACCGGATCCCCACGCGCACGGCGTCGGCGAACTCCTCCTCGGTACCGGGGAGCACAGCGAAGTCGGCGATCTCGAGCACCATGTCGGCATCCTCGCACGGGCCCTCCCGACGCCGGCGCAACGCGGTCGGGCACGATCACCGCATGCAGCACTTCACGATCGCCACGGTCGCCGACCGGAGCGCGGACTTCCGCCGCGTCCTGTGGACGGGTGAGCACAGCCAGCTCGTGATCATGACCGTCCCGCCGGACGGTGAGATCGGCGAGGAGGTGCACGAGGGCATCGACCAGATCCTCACCTTCGTCAGCGGGACCGGCGAGGCGCGGGTCGGTGGCGAGAAGAAGGGCGTGGCGCCGGGCGATCTCGTCGTCGTGCCGTCCGGGGTGCGGCACAACTTCGTCAACACCGGGCCGAACCCGCTGGTCCTCTACACGGTCTACGCGCCACCGGAGCACGCCGACGGTGCGGTGCACCGCACGAAGGCCGAGGCCGACGCGGCCGAGGAGTCCGGCCAGGACGAGCCGCCCACGGCGTGACGTCGTTCCTCAGGTCCGACGGGACCGGGCCCGCCGCTTGCCCTCGTGCATCGCCTGCACCCGGGCGATCGGGATCGCATGGCCCTCCTCCACCAGGTCGGCGGGCAGCCGCTGGGGCGCGGGCATCCGCTCCTTCCACGGGTCGCGGTCGCCGAGCACCCCGACGGCGGTGCGGATCGTGAAGTCCGCCGGCGTCACCGCGTCGATGTCGTCCCAGCTCACCGGGAAGGACACCGGAACACCGGGACGCACGCGGGGGCTGTAGGCCGCGACGACCGTCGCACCCCCGGAGCGGGTCGAGTCGACGAACACCTTCCCGCCGCGGTCGTCGCGGATGAACGCGGTCGTCGCGATGTCGGGGTCGAGCCGTTCGGCCCGAGCGGCGAGCGCGCGGGTCGCCGCGGCCGCGTCCTCGGGCTCGACCTCCGTCGACCAGCGGCACGATGATGTGCAGGCCCTTCGCCCCGCTGGTCTTGACCGCGCCCGCCAGCCCGGTGTCGGCCAGCGCCCGCCGCACGAGGTGGGCGACCCGGACGACGTGCCCGAACGCATCGCCCTCCGGTGGGTCGAGGTCGAGCACCAGGTGCGTGGGGAAGTGGGCGCCGTCACGCACGAGCGTCGGGTGGTACTCGACGGACCGCTGGTTGGCGAACCACAGCAACGTGCGCCGGTCGTCGCAGAGCGCGTAGTGCACCTCGCGCTTGGACGCCTCCGCCCAGACGGTGGTCGTCCGCACCCAGTCCGGGGTGTACTTCGGCACGTTCTTCTGCATGAACGGGGGCTGGCCGGGGCGCACGCGGATCACCGAGAGCGGCCGGTCCCGCAGCCCGGGCAGGATCCGGTCCCGCACCGCGTCGAGGTAGTCGACCAGGTCGCGCTTGGTCGCCTCGGCGCCGTCGAACAGCGGTTGGTCGAGGTTGGTCAGCGCGACACCGGCCCGGGTGCCGTCCTTCCCGCGCTCGCTCACCGCTCTCCCTCGCTGCGCTCGGTCGGCGCTTCGCGACTGCGCTGTGACACTGGTTCGCTCGCAAGCTCGCTCACCGCTGCGCCGTGATCGGGTGCATCGTCACCTCCTACCACCCGGGCGGCGCGGCGACCAGACCGCGCGCCGGCCCGCGTCAGCGAGTCGGCAGGTGGTGCAGCGTGCACGCCGGTCACCGCGCCGGCGTCGACCTCGACGGTCATGAAGGTGAACGTCGACTGCCGGCGCCGGTCGGTGGGGGAGCCCGGGTTCAGCAGCCGCAGGCCGGAGTCCGTCGTGGTGTCCCACGGGATGTGGCTGTGCCCGAAGACGAGCACGTCCACGTCCGGGTAGGCGGCGGCGCACCGCCGCTCCCGCCCGGCGGCCGCGCCCGTCTCGTGCACCACCGCGAACCGGACGCCGCCGAGCTCGACCCGAGCCACCTCGGGAAGCCGGGCGCGCAGCTCCGGGCCGTCGTTGTTGCCGTACACCCCCACCAGCCGACGGGCCCGCGCGGCGAGCACGTCGAGCAGGTCCGACCGACACCCAGTCGCCCGCGTGCACGACGGCGTCCGCGGTGCCCACCGCCTCCCACAGCGGTGCCGGTAGGTCCCGCGCCCGGACCGGCAGGTGGGTGTCGGACATCAGGAGCAGGTCCACCGCCCACCGTCCTCCTCGTCGCCGGTCGGGACTCAGCCTGCCAGCGGCCGCCACACGCGGTAGACAGGGGCCGTGGCCCGTCCCGACACCACCGACGGGGCCGGCCCACCGTTCACCGACGCCGATCCGCGGCGGTGGCGTGCCCTGTGGGTCACGCTGGTCGCCGGTTTCATGAGCCTGCTCGACGTGAGCATCGTGTCCGTCGCGGTGCCCTCGATCCAGCGCAGCCTGGGTGCGGACCCGTCGGAGGCCCAGTGGATCGTGTCGGGCTACGCACTGGCGTTCGGCCTGGCGTTGGTCCCTGCCGGTCGGCTCGGGGACGCCTTCGGCCGCCGTCGGATGTTCCTGTGGGCCCTCGCGGGGTTCGTGCCTGTTCAGCGCCCTCGCCGGGGCGGCGCCGACGGCCGCGACGTTGATCGCTGCCCGCCTCGCGCAGGGTCTCGCGGCCGGAGCGCTCGCCCCGCAGAACTCGGCACTGATCCAGAACCTGTTCCAGGGCTCCGAGCGGGCCCGCGCCTTCGGCTTCTTCGGCACCACCGTCGGCCTCTCGACGGCCGTCGGTCCGGTGGCCGGCGGCGTGATCCTGGCGATCGCGGGCGAGCCCGACGGCTGGCGCTGGATCTTCCTCGTGAACATCCCGATCGGGGCGGTCGCGCTCGTGCTGGCGGCCCGGCTCCTGCCCCGGGGCGGCGGCGGCCGGCGCGGTCACCTCGACCTGGTCGGTGCGGCCCTGCTCGGGGGCGCGGTGCTGGCGGCACTGCTGCCCTTGGTGCAGGCGGAGTCCGGCGGCCTGACCCGGCTGTGGTGGCTCTTCCCCGCGAGTGCGGCACTGCTCGCGGTGTTCGTCCGGTGGGAGCGCCATGTCGTCCGCCCTCGCGACGGCCGTGAGGGCCGGGAGCCGCTGCTCGACATCCGCCTGCTCAGCGAGACGCGCGGCTACGCCTCCGGGGCGGCGCTCGGAACGGCCTACTTCGTGGGGTTCAGCGGGATCTGGCTGGTGTTCGCGCTGTTCTTCCAGACCGGGCTGGGGTACACGCCGTTGCAGTCCGGGCTCGCGGTCACGCCGTTCGCGCTGGGCTCGGCGGCGTCGGCGATCGTCGGAGGACGGCTGGTGAGCCGGTGGGGCCGACTGGTCACCGTGAGCGGCCTGAGCCTCGTGGTCGTCGGGTTGGCGACCACGGCGGCGGTGCTGCTGCTCGCCCCACCGGCGTCGGTGGGTCTCGCGGTGGCGGCACCGCTGCTGCTGGCGGGCATCGGCGGCGGCTGGGTGGTCGCGCCCAACACGACGATGACGCTGCGCTGCGTGCCCGTCGACATGGCGGGCTCGGCCGGCGGCGCATTGCAGACCGGGCAGCGGATCGGCGCGGCCATCGGGACCGCCGCCCTCGCCGGGCTGTTCTACGCGGTCCTCGCCGCCACCGGCGAGGACTATCCACTGGCGGTCTCGGTCGCGGTCGGTGGCGCGGTCGTCGCGGTGTCGCTGGCCCTGGTGATCGCGGTCGCGGAGTGGCGCGCCGCGCGCCCCATCGTCTCGGACCACCACCACGCCGTGCCCGACCCCCACTGACGGGTCAGCGAGTCAGGGCGTCTCGCAGGAACTGCACCTGCAGCAGCAGCAGGTTCTCCGCGACGACCTCCTCGGAGGTCATGTGCGTCACGCCGGACAGGGGGAGCACGCTGTGCGGCCGGCCGACTGTGAGCAGCGCCGAGCTCAGCTGCAGGGTGTGGGCGGCCACCACGTTGTCGTCCGCGAGGCCGTGCACGAGCAGCAGCGGGCGGGTCAGCCCGGCCGCGTCGCCGATCAGCGACGACCGCGCGTAGGCGTCCGGGTCCCGCTCCGGGTGCCCGAGGTAGCGCTCGGTGTAGTGCGTGTCGTAGAGCGCCCAGTCGGTGACGGGCGCGCCCGCGACGGCCGCGTGGAACACGTCCGGACGGCGCAGTACGGCGAGCGCGGCGAGGTAGCCGCCGAACGACCAGCCACGGATGCCGACCCGCTCCAGGTCGAGGTCCGGGTACACCTCGCCGACGGCGTGCAGGGCGTCGACCTGGTCCTGCAGCACCGGGGCGGCGAGGTCCCCGCGCACGGCGCGTTCGAACTCCGGGCCGCGGCCCGGTGTGCCCCGACCGTCGACGACGACGACGGCGAAGCCCTGCTCGGCGAACCACTGGCTGGTCAGGTGCGCGCTGCGGGCGGCGAGCACGCGCTGCCCGTGCGGACCGCCGTAGGGGTCCATGAGCACGGGCAGGGTCGTGCCCGGCTCGTACCAGGAGGGCAGGAGCACGGCCGTGGCCAGCTCGCGTGCACCCGCGGCGAGCAGCGTGACGCGGGGCTCGAGCCCGGGCGCGGCGGCGAAGGAGGTGATCGCCCGGTCCGTGTCGGCGCCGCGGACGGTCATGACGGCGCCGTCCACGTCCAGCGCCTGTCGGGTGACGACGAGCGTGCCGCCCGCGAGGCGCCCGGAATGCACGCCCGGCTCCGGGGTCAGGGCGGTGAGGCCGCCGGGGCCCCACGTCCACAGCCCGATCGAGGTGCTGCCCAACGGGTGGACACCACCGGCCCGGAACAGCACCGTGTCGCCGTCCACGTCGAGCACGTCCCGGACCAGCAGCGACGGGGGCGTCACGGGCTCGCCGTCGACGACCAGCCCGCGGGCACCTGCCGTGACCCCGACGGTGACGAGCGCGCCGGACGCGGTGTGGACCGGCACGCCCGCGATGATGTCCACCCACGCCGGATCGGTCTGCTCGTGCACCGGCGTCGTCGTGCCGGTCGCAACGTCGACCCGCAACACGCGCAACGCCTTCTGGTCGCGCGGCTGCACGACGATCAGCAGGTCGCGCGCGTCCCACTCGACGTGCGCGAGGTACTCGTCACGCTCGGCGTCCCAGCT
Source organism: uncultured Actinomycetota bacterium (assembly GCA_963711715.1). Taxonomy (GTDB): domain Bacteria; phylum Actinomycetota; class Actinomycetes; order Mycobacteriales; family Pseudonocardiaceae; genus Pseudonocardia. The sequence continues at coordinate 957,546 of CAVQFJ010000009.1, read as the reverse complement.
GACGGGCGTGCGGCGCCCGTCGAGCGTGATGATCTCCAGCGTCACCGAGGCGTTGCGGGTGCCCGCGGCGGGGTAGGCCACGACCGCCGGTTCGCGGGCCGGCCGGGCCGGGTCGGCGATGTACCACCGCTGCACGGCCCCCTCGTCGACCCGGGCGACCAGCAGCGCGCCTCCGTCCGGCGACCACCAGTACCCCCGCATCCGGCCCATCTCCTCGGCGGCGACGAAGTCGGCGAGACCGTACGTGACGTGATCGGCCTCGGGCTCGGCCACGGTCGACGTGGTGCCCGCGCCGACGTCGTGGACGTGCAGCGCCCCACCGCTGACGTAGGCGATCCGGCACCCGTGCGGGTCGGGCCGCGGGTCGATCACTCCGCCGACGGTGTCGACGAGGCGCGGGCTCGACCCCGCGGCGAACCCGGCGAGGTAGAGCTGACCGGACAGCGCGAACGCGGCGGTCGTGACCGGCCGGTCCGTGGCGTAGCCGACCACGCCTCCCGCCTGCTCCCGGCTGCGCTCCCGGCGCGCGCGCTCCTCGGGCGGGAGATCCTCCCCGCCCTCGAGGAGGCGCGGGTCGGCGACCAGCCGCTCCTCGCCGGTGTCGAGGTCGAGGGTCCACAGGCAGTTGACGGGGTCGGTGCCCGCGCGGCTGCGCAGGAACACCACGCGGGTCCCGTCGGGGGAGACCGTCACGCTGCGTGGGGAGCCGAGGGTGAACCGTCGGGTCCGGGCCTGGCGGCGGGGGAAGCTGTCGGTCACGGTCGGCCAGTGTGCCCGGCGGGTGCTCAGTCCACGCAGGAGATGCCGTTGGCGGTGATGGGGCGGTCGGGCGGGTGCATCGGTCGCGTCGCGGGTGCACGCGGGCGTCGTCGGCGGGCGGCCCGGCCGCCGCGGGGGCCCAGAGGTCGCCGTCGCCGCGCGGCGGTGGCGCGGGCGTCGTCGGGCCTCGGCCCTCATCGGCCTCGCGGCTCGCGAGCAGCGACCCGACGAAGCTGCGGACCGCGGCGACGTCGACCTCGACCGCCACGCCGTCCACCGGTGTACGCAGGTCGGGCCGACCGGTGGGGATCGTGCGGAAGGCGAGCTCGCCGCCCGACAGCCGACGGAGCTGGCGGACAGCCTGGTCGAGGTCCCAGCCGCGGTCCAGCACGACGTACCGGGTGACGAGGTCCACGAGCCGCTGCAGCCGCACGGGATCGGCGAGCGTCCCCGCCCCGAGCAGCCGCTGGACCAGACCGGACATGAAGGCCTGCTGGCGGGTGATGCGGTCGAGGTCGCCGTCGGACAGACCGTGCCGCTGGCGGACGAACGCCAGGGCACCGGCCCCGCTGACCGCCTGCGGCCCGGCGGGGAGGTCCACGCCGGAGTACTCGTCCCGCACGGGTGCGTTCAGGCAGACGGGAACGCCGCCGATCGCCTCGGTCAGCTCGACGAAGCCGGCCAGGTTGATCTCCGCGAGGTGGTCGATGCCCACGCCGGTCAGCGCCTCGACGGTGGCGACGAGCGTGCCGCGGCCGGCCTCCCGACCGCGGCGGTCCAGGTCGGCGCCGGTGATGCCCTGCGCCGTCAGCGACTCCTCGGCGTCCCTGAGCCCACGCCGGTACGCCGAGTTGATCTTGTGAGTGCCGCGCGCGCCGGCGATCGGGACGAACGAGTCGCGCGGCACGGACACCGCGACCACCGGCGCGTCCGGCCCGGCCGGCACGTGCAGCAGGATGATCGTGTCGGTAGCCAGCTGACCCTCGTCCGGGCCGGCGTGCATGGCGTCGAGCAACGCGGGCGACAGGGGGGCGCCGGTCGCGTCGGTGCGGGCGTCGAGGCCGACGAGCAGCGCAGTGAACGCCTCGCCCTCGGGAGTGGGGGCGGCGTCGGGGATGGCGGCGCTGGTGACCGTGGCGGTGTCGAGGCGCTGCTGCAACGACCACCCGAGGCCCGTGGCCACCAGCGTGGCGACCGAGGCCAGTGCGACCAGGACACGCCCGGCCACGCGACCGGCCCCCCTCGCGTCCATCGCCCTCCGACCGCCCCGGGACCCGCCCCGGTCGGGTCCGGTCCACTGTAGCCGGGGGTCTTGACGTCCGCCGAACATGTGACTAGAAAGTCACGTATGAGCCCGCGGTCCGTTCCCGACTCCGAGCCGGTCTGGCGGGCGTTGGCCGATCCCACGCGGCGGGCGATCCTCGACGCGCTGCGATCGGGACCGCGCACGACCGGGGCCCTGGCCGCGGCCGCGCCGACCACCCGGTTCGCGGTGATGAAGCACCTCGGCATTCTCGTCGAGGCCGGCCTGGTCACCGTCGAGCGCCGGGGTCGCGAGCGGCTCAACCACCTCAACCCCGTCCCGCTCCAGCAGACCTACGAGCGGTGGGTGCGGCCGTCCGCCGCTCCCGTCGCCGGCGCGTTGCTGCGGCTGGCCGACCGAGCGGAGGATCCTGTGGACTACGGACTGGACGTGCGCGCGCAGCACACGGTGCGCGCCGACGCCGATCGCACCTGGACGGCGCTGCTCGACCTGGCCGCCTGGTGGCCGACGTGCTGGTCGGAGGGCGCGCAGCTGGTGTTCGAGCCGCGGCTGGGCGGCCGGCTGGGTACGACGTTCGGCTCCGACCTCGACGACGGCGGTCGCGGGGCGCTCTGGGGCGTGGTCACCGGCCTGCACCCCGGCCGCGAGCTGCGGCTCGACGGCACGATGGACATGCCGGGGCCCGTGGTCGGGCAGTGGCGGATGGTCCTGGACCCCGGCGCGGACGGCACCACCGTCACCGTGGAGCACCGGGTCCTCGGCCCCGTCGACGCCGAGACCGCCGCCGGGTTCACCCGGGGATGGCCGACCACGCTCGCCCGCCTCGCGGCCGAGGCCGAGTCGTGAGTCCCGTCGCGGTGGTCACCGGTGCGGCCCGCGGGATCGGACGCGGGATCGCGCTCGTCCTGGGCGAGACGGGCGCGACCGTCTACGTGACCGACCGGGAGAGCCGGACGCACCGGCACTCAGCGCTCCCGGGCACCGTCGAGGACACGGCCGAGCAGCTGACCCACCGCGGCGGTCGAGGCATCCCGGTGCCGCTCGACCACACCGACGACGCCGGTGTCGCCGCGCTGTTCAACCGCATCCGCGCCGAGGAGCGCGGGCTCGACCTGCTGGTGGCCAACGCCTTCGACGGCAACGCACTGCCGTTCCGCGGCGGGCCGTTCTGGACACTGCCGCTGGAGCACTGGCACAACATGATCGACAGTGGTGTCCGCAGCCACCTCACCGCAGCCTGGTACGCAGCGCCGTTGCTGGTCGAGCGCCGCGGTCTCTGCGTCCTCACCGGGTACACGGCGCCGGACGATGTGATCGCCGGGCACGTCGTCTACGACCTGGCGATGCACGCCGTCAGCCGACTGGCCCGCACTTTCGCCCACGACCTCGCTCCGCACGGGGCCACCGCGCTGGCGATCTCGCCGGGCTTCACCCGCACCGAGGCGATCCTGGCCGAGCTCGGCGACGACCTGCCGCCCGGCACCGACTCGGTCGAGCGGCCCGGTCGCGCGGTGCGGGCGCTGCTGGCGGACCCAGACGTCGCCCGGCATGCCGGCTCGACCATCACCGTGGCCGACCTGGCCGCTGAGTACGGGTTCGACGACGTCCCGCTGAGCACCGGAACCGCGGAGCGGTCCGGCTCCTGAGCGGGTGGCCGGCGGGACCGGGAGCCGCTCGCATTCCTCCATCCCGCCGCTACTGAAGCCGGCACGCGCCCCACCGGCCACCGCAGGACTCCGGCCGGCACGGGCGGCGCTGCGTCAGTCGGTGCTCCAGCTGTCGGGCTGGGTGCCGTCGATGTCGGTGAAGCCGTATTCGCGGGCGAGTTGAGCGGAGCTCACCGATCGCTGGTTCCACCTCGCCCGGTCGCCATCCGCGGCCAGCGCGGCAACGGCGCGTCCGACGTACCGCGGAGACTCCGACCGGGCGAAACCCTCCGGCGCGCTGGGACGTTCGGCGACCCTGTTCGGGTCCATCGCGTCGCGCCAGTTGGCCTCCGTGACCCCGAAGTTGTCGAGCATCATCTCCGACCGGAGCCAGCCGGGGGTGAGGGCGACCGCCGTTGCTCCATGCGGCTGCAACTCGTGCCCGTGGGAGAAGGCGAGCCGGTTCACGGCGACCTTCGCCAGGTCGTAGAACGCGGAGATCCGGTACCGCGAGGCGTTGTAGGCCGTGGTGCCGTCGGTGACCTCGACGAGCAGGCCGCCCGGCCGGGCGATGAGGAGCGGGAGCAGGTGGTGCGACGTGATCAGGTGGGTGTCGACGGCGAGTCGGAGGATGCGCAGGCCGGTGTCGAGGTCGTGCTCCCAGATCGGGGTGTTCCAGTCCGCGGGCCCGCCCTTGAGGAGCTCGGCGCCCCAGATGTCGTTCACCAGCACCGCGATGCGGCCGTGCTCGTCACGGACCCGTGCGGCCAGCCGTCGAACCTCCTCGGAGTCGAGGTGATCGACCTGGATCGCGATCCCGACGCCCCCGAGGCGGGTGACGAGATCGGCGGTCTCCTCGATGGTCTCGGGCCGGTCGTAGTCCGACCCGCCTCGGCCCGCGGCACTGCTGCGTCCGGTGCAGATGACCGTCGCACCGACTTCGCCCAGCGCCGCGGCGATGCCCCGGCCGGCGCCCCGGGTTGCGCCCGCCACGACGGCGACCCGGCCTCGCAGCGCACGGGGGTCCGGCGACCACGCCACGGGTCAGGTCACCAGCCGCGGGCGCGCCACTCCGGCAGGCTCGGGCGCTCGGTGCCCACCGTGGTGTCGTCGCCGTGACCCGGGTAGACCCACGTCCCGTCCGGAAGCTGATCGAACACCCGCGCCTCGAGGTCGTCGACGAGCGAGGTGAAGTCCTCCGCCGACCAGGTCTTTCCGGGACCGCCGGGGAACAGCGAGTCACCGGTGAACAGGTGCGGCTGCTCGGCGCCCCGGTAGAGCAGGGCGATCGAGCCCGGCGTGTGGCCCCGCAGGTGCACCACCTCGAGCTCCACCTCCCCGAAGCGCACCGTGTCGCCGTGGGAGACGAGCTCGTCGGTCGGGATGGGTAGCTCGGGGGCGTCGAGCGGGTGGGCGATGTGGCGCGTCTCGAACATCCCCGCCACGGCGCCGAGGGCCTCCCAGTGGTCACGATGGCGGTGCGTGGTGACGACGTGGCGCAGCTCGGGCCGCGAGTCGTCGGCGCCGACGAGATCGGCGAGGCGGTCGGGCTCGTTCGCGGCGTCGACGAGGAGCGCCTCGTTCGTGGCCCGGCAGACCAGCAGGTACGCGTTGTTGTCCATCGGACCGACCGAGACCTTCGTGACGCTCAGCGCATCGAGGTCGCGCCGGATCGCCGGGCCGCCGGGATCGGTGTGCCCGGTGTAGCTGTCGAGGACGTCCACCGCGCCAGCCTAGCCGCGCGTCACGATTGGGATGCGGTGCACGGAGCGGTCGCCCGGATCGTTGACAGCCCGATTCACGCTCGACGACCATCCGTCAGCACTCCAACCGGCACGTTCGACCCACCCGGCACATCCGACCCACCGCGCGTTCGACCACCTGCGCGTTCGACGAGGAGCGTCTCGACATGGCGGAACAACCGATGATCAGTCGGCGACGGCTCCTCGCGCTCTTCGGCGCGGCGGCGACGGTTCCCGTGCTCTCGGCCTGCGGGAGCAGCGTGGGTGGCGGATCGGCGCCGCCCCCCGCCGCCGGTGGCGGCGGTGCGGTCAAGGTCGGCCTGGTCGTGCCCCAGTCGGGGGTCTACGCCGCTCTCGGCACCGACATGCAGCGCGGGTGGGAGCTCTGGCTCGAGCAGAACGGCGGCAAGTTCGGTGACTACACCGTCGAGACGGTGATCGCCGACGAGGGGGAGACCCCGCAGACCGGGGTGCCCGCCGTCCAGAAGGTGCTGCAGAGCGACGGCGTGGACGTCGTGGTGGGCCTGGTCAACTCGGCCACCGCGCTGGGTGTCGGCGACCTGCTCACGGAGTCCAAGAAGCTCCTCGTCGTCACCAACGCGGGCGCCGCCGACGTCACCGGCAAGGCCCGCACCCCCTACATCTGGCGCACCTCGTTCACCAACGCCCAGGTCTCGGCGGCGATGGGTACCTACCTGGCGCAGTCGGGGTTCAAGGAGGGCGTCTACGCGATCGCGCCCGATTACGCGGCCGGCTCCGAGGTGATCGCGGGCTTCAAGAAGGCGTTCGAGGCGGGCGGTGGAACGGTCGTCGGCGAGGCCAAGCCGGCCTTCGGCAAGACGTCGGACTACCAGCCCTTCCTCACGGGCATCCAGCAGTCGGGGGCCAAGGCCACCTTCTGCTTCTTCTCCGGCGCCGAGGCGATCACGTTCGTCAAGCAGTACCAGCAGTTCGGGTTGGCCTCGACGATCCCGCTCTACGGCTCCGGCTTCCTCACCGAGGGCAACGTGCTGGAGCAGCAGGGGGAGGCCGCGCTGGGCGTGCAGACCACGCTGCACTACACCGACCAGCTCGACACCCCGACCAACAAGACCTTCGTCGAGGCCTACACGACCAAGTACGGGGAGGCCCCGAGCTGCTTCGCGGTCCAGACCTACGACGCGGGCAACGTCCTGAACCGGGCGCTCGGCACGGCCACCGCGCTCGACGGCGACGCGCTCGCCACCGCGCTGGGTGCGGTCGGCGAGGTCGACGACAGCCCGCGGGGTCCGTGGAGCTTCGACGGCCAGACCCCGAAGCAGAACATGTACCTGCGCAAGGTCGAGGACTCGGGAGGAACGCTGGTCAACGCGGAGGTCCAGGATCTCGGGCAACAGAGCCAACCGCTCTGACATGCTCGTCAGCGTCCTCAACGGGTTCGCGATCGGCTTCCTGCTGTTCATCGTGGCGGTGGGGCTGTCGATCGTCTTCGGGATGATGGACGTCCTCAACCTCGCCCACGGGGCCCTGTTCCTCGGCGGCGCCTACCTCGCCGCCTGGTTCTCCGGCGGCGGGTGGGGCGGCTTCCTCGTCGCGCTCGCCGTCGCCGCGGTCGCCGGGCTCGCCGCGGGCGGCCTGCTGTCGCTGATGACCGAGCCGCTGCGCAAGCGCTCCCATCTCGACCAGGCTCTGCTCACCCTCGGAGTGGCGCTGATCGTGGCCGAGCTGCTGATCATCATCTTCGGGGACGACCCGCTGTCGGTGCCGGCCCCACCGGGCCTGGACGGGTCGGTGTCCGTGTTCGGCGTGGTCTACCCGACCTACCGACTCGCGCTCATCGGGGTCGGCGCGCTCCTCGCGCTGGCCGTGTACCTCGTGGTGGACCGGACGCGCGTGGGCGCCCTGGTACGGGCCACGGTCGCCGACCGCGAGATGGTGTCCGCGCTCGGCGTGGACAACCGCCTGGTCAAGGCCGCGGTGTTCGCCGTGGGCTCGATGCTCGCCACCACCGCGGGTGTGCTCGGCGGTCCGATCTACGGCGCCCGGCCCGGGCTCGACGCGTCCGTCCTGATCCTGGCCCTCGTCGTCGTCGTGATCGGCGGCCTCGGCTCGGTCCGCGGGGCGCTGGTCGGTGCGCTCCTCATCGGGCAGGTGGACACGCTCGGCCGGGTGCTGCTGCCCGACCTCGCCTCGTTCATCCTGTTCATCGCACTGGCGGTGGTCCTGGTGCTACGCCCGCAGGGCCTGTTCGGCGGACCGGTCGGGGCGGCGGAGGCGCGGTGACGGCGCTCGAGACGGAGTCCGTGCCCGGTGGGGCGCCGGCGTCGGCGCCGCGCGCGATCCGGGGACGGACGGGCCTGGTCGCCGTCGCCGTGCTCGTCGTGCTGGCGGCGGCCCCGCTGTTCCTGGCGCCGTTCGCCACCACCACGCTCACCCGGATCCTGGTGTTCGCCTTGTTCGCGGTGAGCCTCGACCTGCTCGTCGGCGTGACGGGGTTGCCCTCGTTGGGGCACGCCGGCTACCTCGGCGCGGGGGCGTACGCGGCCGGCTGGGTGTCGATCAACATGACGGCCGAGGCGCCGGTACCGCTCCTGGTCGGAGCGGCGGTGGGGGCGGTCGCCGCCGCGCTGACCGGCTGGATCACCGTCCGCAGCCGCGGGGTGTTCTTCCTGATGCTGACGCTCGCGATCGGCGAGACGCTGCAGCAGGTGGCCGACTCCTGGGAGACGGTCACCGGCGGCGCCAACGGCCTGGCCGGGATCCCGGCCGTCCGGATCGCCGGGACGCCGCTCACGAACGCCGGCTTCACCTACTGGTACGTGCTCGTGTTCTTCGTCGTCGGGTTCGCGCTGGTGTGGCTCGTGGCGCGGTCCCCGTTCGGCGCGGCGCTGCGCGGCATCCGGGACAACGAACCGCGGATGCGCGCACTGGGCTACTCGACGTCGCTCTACAAGTACGCGGTCTTCGTGATCGCCGGTGGGGTCGCGGGCATGGCCGGCTCGCTGCTCGCGGCGCAGCAGCGGCTCGTGACGCCGGCCGACCTGGGGTTCGCCACGGCCTCCTTCGCACTGCTCGCGGTGATCATCGGCGGCGCCGGGTCGCTGTGGGGCGCCTGTCTGGGTGCGGCGCTGGTGATCGTCGTCCGGGACGCGCTGGGCCCCAGCCTCGACGGGCACGGCACCCTCGTGCTCGGGGTGGTGTTCGTGCTGGTGGTCTACCTGCTGCCGCGCGGGGCGGCCGGGCTGCGGTGGCGAGGGCGAACGTGACAGCGACGGCGACGGTCCTGCGGTGCACGGGGCTCAGCCGCTCGTTCGGCGCGCTGAAGGCCGTCGACGACGTCCGGCTCGCCGTCGCAGCCGGGGCCCGGCACGCGTTGATCGGCCCCAACGGAGCGGGCAAGTCCACGCTGTTCAAGCTGGTCACCGGCACGATGCAGGCGAACGCGGGCGTCGTCGAGCTCAACGAGCGCGACGTCACGACGCTCTCGGAGGTGAAGCGCTGCCGGCTGGGGATGAGCCAGACCCTGCAGCACGCGAGCCTGTTCGCCTCCATGACCGCCACGGAGACGGTGGCCGTGGCCGTGCAGCGCCACGACGGGTCGACGATCTCGCTCCTGCCGCGGCGCCAGCCCGCGGTGCTGGCCCGGGCCGAGGAGCTGCTCGCCGACGTCGGGCTGGCCGAGCGCGGCGGGGTCGTGGTCCCGTCGCTGTCGCACGGGGAGCGCAAGCAGCTCGAGGTGGCGCTCGCGCTGGCCTGCCGGCCGACGTTGCTGCTGCTCGACGAGCCGGCCGCCGGGATGTCCCCGGCCGAACGCGCTCGCCTGGTCGACCTGCTCGGCGGGTTGCCCGCCGAGGTGACGCTGCTGTTCGTCGAGCACGATCTCGATCTCGTGTTCGCCCTCGCCGACGCCGTCACGGTGCTGCATCTCGGACAGGTGCTGCTCTCGGGCACCCCCGACGAGGTGCGCGCGAGCGACGCCGTCCGGGAGGCGTACCTGGGCTCGGGCCGCCGCGAGGAGCTGTTCCTGCCGTGACGACCCCCCCGACCCCTCCCGCGTCGACCCCTCCCGCGTCGACCCCGGCGACGTCACCCGAGCCGTTCCTCGTCGTACGCGGGCTCGTCTCCGGGTACGACCGGAGCACGGTGCTGAACGGCGTGGACCTCGACCTGGACGGCGGAGCCACCCTCGGGCTGCTCGGCCGCAACGGTGCCGGGAAGTCCACGTTGATCATGACTTTGATGGGTCTGGTGCCGCCGACGTCCGGCTCCGTGCTCCTCGACGGGCGGGAGCTGGTGGGCGAGCGCCCGGACGTGATCGCGAAGGCCGGAGTGGCGCTCGTGCCGCAGGGCCGCCGCGTGTGGGCGACGCTGACGGTGGGGGAGCACCTGTCGCTGGCCGCCCGGTCGCGGGGCGGCACCTGGACCGTCGACGGCGTGCTCGACCTGCTGCCCCGGCTCGCCGAGCGCCGACGCCAGTACGCCGGGCAACTCTCCGGCGGTGAGCAGCAGATGCTGGCCGTGGCCAGGGCGTTGCTCACCAACCCGCGTCTGGTGCTGCTCGACGAGCCCTCCGACGGCCTGGCCCCCGCGATCGTCGAGCAGATCGGTGAGGTCGTGGGCACGATGCGGTCCGAGGGCGTGGCCGTGCTGCTCGTCGAGCAGGACCTGCACCTGGCGTTCTCCGCGGCCGACGAGATCGCAGTGATGGAGAAGGGCGCCATCGTGCACCGGGTCCCGACCGCCGACTTCCGCCGCGACCCGGACACGGCCCACCGGCTGCTCGGCGTGGCCTGAGCTCGGGCACGTCGCACCCCGTGCTGGCACGTCGCACCCCGACGACGGGGTGCGAGGAGGAGTGACGGGGTGCGACGTCGCGGCACGGCCGTGCGCCTGACCCGGCCTCCGGTCCCGGTCGTCGATCAGGCGGGTGGCCCGCCGGTGACCAGGACGGTGCGGATCGTCAGCGCGTCGCGCAGCAGCCGGGTGACCGGGGTGTTGTCGACCTCGCCGGCGAGCTGCTCGCGCAGGTCCGGCCCGACCTCGCCCTCGACGGTGACCCGACGCTCCATGGTGGGCGCCACGCCGGGCCGGAACGCCACGTGCACCTCGACCTCGCCGGGTTCGATCCGCCAGCGCTGCAGGAACGTGCGCACCGACATCGCGGTGCAGGCCGAGAGGGAGCCGGCGAGGAGCCCGAACGGGGTGGCGCCCTCCGGTTCGGGACCGGGGTCGGAGGGGATCTCGCAGTCGAGCGCGAACCCGTTCACGGTGACGCCCGCCGACCGGCCCTCGCCGGTCGCGAGTCGGGCCACGGACCACACGTTCGGCTCGCCCATCGATCGAGCCTAGCTCGGGCCGACCCCGGCGCGCGGCGTTCGAACGTGCGTGCGATCCTCGTCGCGGCGGACCGGACCTTCGCGCGTCCCGCCGGCCGGACGGCGGTCGCCCGCATCCTGTCGGGGGCCGCGCCTAGCATGGGAACGAGGGTCGGTACCGCCGTCCACCGTTCCGGATCCCGGGAGGCTCCCCATCGTGGCCGATCGCAGCGCTGTTGGGCGTTCCGCTGGCGCTCCACGCAGTGCCGATGGGCGTTCCGCTGGCGCTCCACGCAGTGCCGATGGGCGTTCCGCTGGCGCTCCACGCAGCGCCGATGGGCGTTCCGCTGGCGCTCCACGCAGTGCTGACGGGCGTTCCGCTGACGCCGCCCGCCTGATCGTCCGCGGCGCCCGCGAGCACAACCTGCGCAGCGTCGATCTCGACCTGCCGCGCGACAGCCTCGTGGTGTTCACCGGTCTGTCCGGCTCGGGCAAGTCCAGCCTGGCCTTCGACACGATCTTCGCCGAGGGCCAGCGGCGCTACGTCGAGTCGCTCTCGGCCTACGCGCGGCAGTTCCTGGGCCAGATGGACAAGCCCGACGTCGACTTCATCGAAGGGCTCTCACCCGCGGTCTCCATCGACCAGAAGTCCACCAACCGCAACCCGCGGTCCACGGTCGGCACGATCACCGAGGTCTACGACTACCTGCGCCTGCTCTACGCGCGGGCCGGCGTCCCGCACTGCCCCGTCTGCGGGCACGTCATCGAGCGGCAGACCCCCCAGCAGATCGTCGACCAGGTGCTCGCGATGGCCGAGGGCAGCCGGTTCCAGGTCCTCGCCCCCGTCGTGCGCACCCGCAAGGGCGAGTTCGCCGACCTGTTCTCCCAGCTCCAGACCCAGGGTTACTCGCGCGTGCTCGTCGACGGCACGGTGCATCCACTCACGTCGCCGCCCGCGCTCAAGAAGCAGGAGAAGCACGACATCTCCGTCGTCGTCGACCGGCTCGCCGTCAAGGAGTCCGCCAAGCAGCGGCTCACCGACTCGGTGGAGACCGCACTGCGGCTCGCCGACGGGCTCGTCGTCCTCGACTTCGTCGACCTCCCCGACCACGACCCGCACCGCGAGCGTCGGTTCTCCGAGCGGATGGCCTGTCCCAACGGCCACCCCCTGTCCCTCGACGACCTCGAGCCGCGCACGTTCTCCTTCAACTCGCCCTACGGGGCCTGCCCGGAGTGCTCGGGCATCGGGATCAAGAAGGAGGTCGATCCCGAGCTCGTCGTCCCCGATCCCGACGCGAGCCTGGCCGACGGGGCCATCGCGCCCTGGTCGGGCGGCCAGTCCGCCGAGTACTTCGGACGACTGCTGGAGGGACTGGCCAGTACGGTCGGCTTCCGGATGAGCACGCCGTGGCGCAAGCTGCCGGCCGCGGCGCAGAAGGCCGTCCTGCACGGCAGCGACGACCAGGTGCACGTGCGCTACCGCAACCGCTACGGCCGGGAGCGCTCCTACTACGCCAACTACGAGGGCGTCATCCCGTTCCTCGAGCGGCGGCTCGACCAGACCGAGTCCGATTCGCAGCGGGAGCGCTACGAGGGCTACATGCGCGACGTGCCGTGCCCGGCCTGCCACGGCGCCCGCCTCAAGCCCGAGGTCCTCGCCGTCACCCTCGCCCACCGCGAGCAGGGCGAGCGCTCGATCGCCGAGGTGTCGGCGATGTCGGTGTCGGAGTGCTCGGAGTTCCTCGGCGGGATGATGCTCGACACCCGGCAGGCGATGATCGCCGGCCGGATCCTCAAGGAGGTCCAGGCGCGCCTGGGATTCCTGCTCGACGTCGGGCTGCACTACCTGTCGCTCGACCGCGCCGCGGGCTCGCTCTCGGGCGGGGAGGCCCAACGCATCCGGCTCGCCACCCAAATCGGGTCCGGACTTGTCGGCGTGCTCTACGTCCTGGACGAGCCGTCGATCGGGCTGCACCAGCGCGACAACCGGCGCCTGATCCAGACGCTCGTACGGCTGCGCGACCTGGGCAACACGCTGATCGTCGTCGAGCACGACGAGGACACGATCCGCGCCTCCGACTGGGCCGTCGACATCGGCCCGGGCGCGGGCGAGCACGGCGGCCACATCGTCTACAGCGGACCGGTCGAGGGGCTGGAGTCGCACGACACCTCCTTGACCGGCGCGTACCTGTCAGGGCGCCGCTCGATCCCGGTGCCCGCGCGGCGGCGCAAGGTCGACCGCAGGCGGCAGCTCACGATCGTCGGAGCGCGCGAGCACAACCTGCGCGACATCGACGTCGACATCCCGCTGGGCTGCCTGATCGCGGTCACCGGCGTGTCGGGCTCTGGCAAGTCCACGCTGATCAACGACATCCTGGCCACGGTGCTGGCCAACAGGCTCAACGGGGCCCGACAGGTGCCCGGCCGGCACACCCGCATCACCGGCCTCGTCGAGCTCGACAAGCTCGTCCGCGTCGACCAGTCGCCGATCGGGCGCACCCCGCGGTCCAACGCCGCCACCTACACCGGGGTGTGGGACCAGGTGCGCAAGCTGTTCGCCGCCACCACGGAGGCCAAGGTCCGCGGCTACCAGCCCGGCCGGTTCTCGTTCAACGTCAAGGGTGGCCGCTGCGAGGCGTGCTCCGGCGACGGGACCATCAAGATCGAGATGAACTTCCTGCCGGACGTCTACGTCCCGTGCGAGGTGTGCCGGGGCGCCCGCTACAACCGCGAGACGCTCGAGGTGCACTACAAGGGCAAGACGGTGGCCGACGTCCTGGACATGCCGATCGAGGAGGGTGCGGAGTTCTTCGCACCGATCAACTCGATCAGCCGGTACCTGCGCACCCTGGTCGACGTCGGCCTGGGCTACGTGCGGTTGGGGCAGCCCGCGCCCACCCTGTCCGGTGGCGAGGCGCAGCGCGTCAAGCTCGCCGCGGAGCTGCAGAAGCGCTCCAACGGGCGCACGGTCTACATCCTCGACGAGCCCACCACCGGCCTGCACTTCGAGGACATCCGCAAGCTGTTGCTAGTGATCAACGGGCTGGTCGAGAAGGGCAACTCGGTCATCGTCATCGAGCACAACCTCGATGTGATCAAGACGTCCGACTGGGTGATCGACATGGGCCCCGAAGGCGGATCCGGCGGCGGCCTGGTCGTGGCGCAGGGCACCCCCGAGCAGCTCGCCGCCCATCCCACCAGCTACACCGGGCAGTTCCTGCGGCGCCTGGTGGAGCCGCAGGAGACGCCGGTGCGCCGGGCCCCCGTCCGGCGGCAGCGGAAAGCCGCCGCCGCGAGCTGATCCGATGATCATGAAGGCAGCAGCCGGTAGAAGCGGAAGAAGTCGTCCTGGATGTCGAGCACTTCCACGTCGGCGAACCCGGCGCGCACCGCGTAACCGCGCAGCGTCTGGGGCCGCATCACGGTGCCCGTCCCCGCCGACGGCTGGTGCGCCATCCCGTCGGCCAGGCAGCACATGAGGCTGTAGCCGTACATGAGCCGCTCGACGTCGTCGCCGGGGGCGGTGAACGTCTCGGCGACCCGCTCGTCCATCACGATCACGGTGCCGCGCTCGCCGGCGAGGCCGCGCATCGACGCGAGCACCCCGACCGGGTCGGGCAGGTCGTGGATGCACTCGAACGCGGCGACCACGTCGTACGGCTCACCGGCCTCGTCCCGGATCGACCGCGCGACGGTGGCCGCGTCGGCGAGGTGGAAGTGCACCCGGTCACCCACTCCGGCTTCGGCGGCGTTGCGCCGCGCGGCCTCGATCGACGGCGCGTCGAGGTCGTAGCCGTCGACGGTCGCCTCCGGGTACGCCAGGGCGATCCCGATCGACGACCAGCCGAACCCGCAGCCGATGTCGGCCACCCGGCCGCCGGCCCGCAGTGCGGCGTCGACGTCGGGAACGGATGGCAGGTAGTCGGTGCCGAGCGCGCCGAGGAACATCGGCCGGTTCGCGGCGGCCTGCGCCTCGCGGGCGTCGGCGCCGTGCTCGGCCCAGCTGACGCCGCCGCCGCTGCGGTAGGCGTCGGCCAGCGCGTCCATCTGCTTGCCGGCCGCGGTGACGAAGCGGGCCAGGGGGACGAGGTGGTTCGGGCTGAGCGGATCGGTCAGCGGCTCGACATGGCCGTCCGGCAGGGTGTACCGGCGGGCGGCCGCGTCGACGTCGTCGCTCGCGGTCAGGATGCCGGTGACGGCCTGCTGCTCGAGCCACTCCCGGGTGTACCGCTCGGCGGTACCGGTACGGGACGCCAGCTCGGTGGAGGTCATGGCCCCGCCCTCGGCCAGGGCGCGGTAGTAGCCCAGGCGGTCTCCCAGGTAGACCGACTGCACGTCCATCGTGGCGAGCACGGCGCCGAACAGCCGCTCCACGAGTGCGTCGGTGGCGGTGGTGTCGGCGGTGGTCTCGGTCGTCGTCATCGAGGTTCCTCTTCCCGGGTCGGGGGTTCTCAGGTCGGGCGGGCGCGGTGCCACAGCGTGTGGCGGACCACGGGGACGAAGCCGAGTCGTTCAGCTGAGGAACGACTCGCGTCGGAGAAGACGCCGACGTGCCAGAGGTCGGGTTCGGTGTGCAGGCGCAACCGAGCGTGCCGGGACCAGTGCCCGGCGCGGCGGGCGGCCGCCAGGGTGACGCCGAGCGCGAATCCGGCGACGCCGTGGGCGACGAACTGGGCGGAGATCGACGACGGGGTGCCGTGCTCGTCCGCGGTGAAGAACCGGAACCGCTCGTCGTCGAGCAGCGCGGGGTCGACGAGCGCGCCGGGCCGGAACGGCTGCAGGTCGGGCATGGGGTAGCCCTCGACGAGGGTCGCCTCCCAGCGCGCGAGCGCCGCGGGCGTGCGCACGAGATCCGGCCGCTCGGCCTCGGCGACCACGGCTGCCGGCACGGCCGTGACCGGTGGCCGGACCAGGAGCGGCGGGTGCCCGTCGAGCTCCCAGCCCCGGCGACGCAGGTCGGGGGTCGGCCAGAGGCTCCACAGGTAGACGTCACCGGTGCCACGCGCCGTGCGGGCCTCGATCTCGTCGAGCAGCGTGTCGAGGGCGCCGGCGTCGGGCTGCGGGGTGCGCAGGATCGCGGCGTTGAAGTACGACGCGGGCCGGCCGTAGTCGGCCAGCACGAAGCGCTCGTCCCGCACGACGGTGCCCCCGGCCGCACCGGCGAACGCCGCGCACTGCTCGGACCAGTGCCGCAGCCAGCGCAGACCCAGCGAGTCCGCGTCGGGCAGGTCGGCTTCCCAGCCCGTCGTCAGCGGGGGAGCGGTCGGGGCGGCCATCGGGTCTCCTCGATCGGGTGCGGTGGACGGAGGCGACGCTAGAGCCGGTCGCTGGCGGGCCGCTGTCAGCGCGGTGTCAGTTCCGGTGCTCCCCGGGTTTTGCCACGATGACCCGGTGACAGCGATCGGCGTCCTCGGGCCGGTGCTGCTCGACGGCCCGGACGGGCCGGTCCGGATCGGTTCGGCCCGGCAGCGGCGGCTGCTCGCCGCCCTGGTGGCCCACCTGGGTGTGGCGGTCGACACCGCGCTGCTCGCCGAGATCGTTTTCGACACCGCACCCGCCGACCCGGCCGGGGCCGTGCAGACCCACGTGGCCCGGCTGCGCCGGCTGCTGCCCCCGGACGTCCGGATCGCGACGACTCCGGAGGGGTACCGACTCGTCGCGGACCGCGCGAACGTCGACGTCACGGCGTTCGCCGACCACATCGTGGCCGCTGCGGCGGTCACGGACCCACCGGCCCGGGTGGAACGGCTGGACTCCGCGCTGCGGCTGTGGCGCGGCCGCCCCTACGCCGAGCTCGACCACCCGACCGTGCACCCCGAGCTCACGCGGCTCGGCGAGCTGCGGGCCGGCGCGATCGAGCAGCACGCGGCGGCCCTGCTCGCGGCCGGGCGTCCCGCGGAGGCGGTCGCCGAACTCGACGCGCTGACCGGTGCCGAGCCGCTGCGCGAGGGCGCGGTCGCGCTGTTGATGCGGGCCCTGGTGGCGGCCGGGCGGCAGAGCGACGCGCTGGCCGCGTACGGCCGGCTCCGCACCCGGCTCGCCGACGAGCTGGGTCTCGACCCGGCGCCGGAGCTGCGGGCGCTCGAGCAGCAGGTGCTGCGGCAGGAGATCGGCGGACCGGCCCCCGCGCCCGAACGGGTACCGGCACCGGCACCGAAAGCACTGCTCCCGGCCCTGCCGATCAGCTCGTTCGTGGGGCGCGACGCGGCGATGGCCCGGGCCGGGGAACTGCTGGCCCGCGCCCGCGTCGTCACGCTGTGCGGGCCGGGCGGGGTCGGCAAGACCCGGCTCGCGCGGCACCTCGCCGCGGCCGTGGCCGATCGCTACGCCGACGGGGTCCTGTTCGTCGAGTTCGGTGACGGCGGCCCGGACGATGTCGAGCCGTCCCTGGCCGCGGCGGTGCGGCTCTCCGACGGCGGCCGGCCGGGGACGGACTCGTTCGCCGATCGGATCGTCGAGGTCCTCGCCGTCCGCCGGCAGCTGGTGGTGCTCGACAACTGCGAGCACGTGGCCGACGAGGTCGCCGCGCTGGTCGAGAGGATCGTCTGCGGCGCCGCCGGGATCGACGTGGTGCTCACCAGCCGGGAGCCACTGCGGGTCGACGGGGAGCACGTGCTGGGGGTCGACCCGCTGGAGCCCGACGCGGCCGCGCAGCTGCTGACCGACCGGATCGGCGCCGGCGACCCGGCTGCGGGGTCCGGACCGGATCACGCCGAGCTCGTGGCCGAGCTGTGCCGTCGGCTCGACGGGCTGCCGCTCGCCCTGGAGCTGGCCGCGGCCCGGGCGCTCCCACTCGGGCTGCGCGGGCTGCTCGCGGCCATCGACGGCGCCCGGGAGCACCCGTTCGAGGTGTTGCGGGGCGGCCGCCGGACGGCGTCGTCGCGGCACCGCTCGCTGCGGAACGTCGTCGAGTGGTCCTATCGGCTGCTCGACGAGGGGCAGCGGACGCTGTTCGAGCGGATGTCGGTGTTCGCCGGCCCGGTCGAGCACTCCGCGGTCGTCGAGGTCTGCGGGACGGCGGATGCGCTGCCCGATCTGGTGGACCGGTCCCTGGTGGTGCGGCACGCCGGCGAGCCGGCCCGGTTCGGGATGCTGGAGACGTTGCGGGCGTTCGGCCGGTCCCGGCTGATCACCGGCCCGGACGCGACGCGGCTACGGGTCCGGCACGCCTCGTGGGCGCGGCAGCTGGCCGGCCAGTTGTCACAGGCCCGCCGCGGGCCAGGGGAAGCGCTCGCGATCGCCCGGTTCGACGCCCACCTGGCCGACCTGCGCCGAGCGCACACCTGGCTCTGCGAGACCGGCCCGGTGGAGGACCTCCTGCAGCTCACGATGCTGTTCGCCGAGCTCGGCCACCTGCGGGGCCGGGTCGACCTGGTCCGGTCGGTCGAGGAGACCCTCCACGTCGTCGGCGCGCTCGGCCCGGAGCCGACGGCGGTCCGAGCGAGCACGCACCCGCTCGTCCCCCGGCTCCTCGGCCTGCTCGCCACATCGGGATGGCAGCGAGGGGACCTGGCGACGGCCGAGGCCTACGCGACGCGGGCGATCGCGATGGCAGCAGCGGGCGATCCCGCCTCGGCCCGCGACGGGTACGCGGCCCTCGCCAACGTCGCGAGCTTCCGCGGCGAGCTCGACGATGCGTTGCGGCACGGTCGCACCGCGCGGGACCTGGCCGCCGCGGCGGACGACGTCGAGGGGCGGTTTCTGGCGCTGGTGGACCTGGCGATCATCGCGATCTACGCCGAGGACGACGAGGCGTTCACGCGGGACGAGCGCGAGCTGGCCGGTCTGCTCGACCGTCTCGACTCGCCCACGGCCGCCGCCTACGTGGCCTACGTCCGCGGTGAGTGGCGTGCGGAGCGCGGGCGCATCCACCGCCGCGCCGTTCCTCGAGGAGGCGATCCGGCGAGCGGAGTCGGTCGATTCGTGGTTCGTGGCCGGGATCGCGCGCCACACCCTGCTCACCTCCGCGGCCCGGGGCAGCGCGCACCCGGACGCGATGGTGGGGAACCTGGGTCCGCTGATCGACCACTGGCGCCGGTTCGGGGCCTGGACGCACCTCTGGATGGCGATCCGAGCGCTGATCGAGACGCTGGCGCGGCTGCACCGGCACGCCGACGCCGCGGTCCTGCTCGGCGCCCTGCGGGCCAGCCCGCGTGCGACCCGCGTCTTCGGAGCCGATGCCGTTCGGGAGCAGGCGGTCGAGTCCGCGGCGCGGGTCGCCCTCGGCCTGGCGTTCGAGCCGGCGCTGGCCGAGGGTGCCGCCCTCGGTGACGCGGAAGCGATCGCGCTGGCCCGTCGGCTGACGCAGGCGCACGAGGTGTCGGCCCATGAGTTCGACGCGGGCGTCGCACGCGCGGCGCGGTCCGGGCTCATCTGACGTCGGGCCTGGTACCCTGCGGAATGCGACCACCCTGTCGCGCGTTTTCCATGGCGTCAGGGCGATCAAGTGGAGCCCGCTCCCACCCGCCGCCTCGCCGGTGTCGGGTCCGGTCCGCCGACGAGCCACGGGCTCGTCGGCCGTGATCGTCGGGTCTTCGCTCCGTCGCTCAACACGACGTCGACACGAGGAGACCCCATCAGCACAGAGACACGCATCAACGATCGCATCCGCGTTCCCGAGGTCCGACTGGTCGGACCGAACGGGGAGCAGGTCGGCATCGTGCGTATCGAGGACGCCCTGCGGCTCGCCCAGGAAGCCGAGCTCGACCTCGTCGAGGTCGCGGCCCAGGCCCGCCCGCCGGTCTGCAAGCTCATGGACTACGGCAAGTTCAAGTACGAGAGCGCGCAGAAGGCGCGGGAGTCCCGTCGCAACCAGCAGCTCACCACGATCAAGGAGCAGAAGCTCCGGCCGAAGATCGACACCCACGACTACGAGACCAAGAAGCGCAACGTCGTGCGCTTCCTCGAGGGCGGCAACAAGGTCAAGGTCACGATCATGTTCCGCGGTCGCGAGCAGTCCCGACCCGAGCTGGGGTTCCGGTTGCTGCAACGCCTGGCCGAGGACGTGGCGGAGCTGGGCACGGTCGAGGCCACGCCCAAGCAGGACGGCCGCAACATGACGATGGTGATCGCGCCGAACCGGAAGCCGCCGGCCCGCGCACGCGCGAACGCCCCGGCCGCCGAGGCGCAGCAAGCCTGACGGTCACCGTCAGGACGAACCCGACGCCCCCGGGCAACCGGGGGAGTCACCGTGGAGTAGGAAGAGTCATGCCGAAGAACAAGACGCACAGCGGGATCGCCAAGCGGATCAAGGTGACCGGCCGCGGCAAGCTGTTGCGCCAGCAGGCCGGCCTGCGGCACCGCCTCGAGGTCAAGTCGAGCAAGGAGACGCGTGACCTCGCCCGGCGTCGTGCCCGGTCGCCAAGGCCGACCGCAAGCGCGTCAGGAAGATGCTCGGCCGCTAGCCGCGATCCGACGCCACTGCCTCCCCCCACCCGTACAACCGGCCGGCGGACGATCCCTCGCCCGCCGGCCCGAGACGTAAGGACACACCCATGGCACGCGTGAAGCGCGCGGTCAACGCCCACAAGAAGCGCCGCACCACCCTCGAGCTGGCCAGCGGCTACCGCGGCCAGCGGTCGCGGCTGTACCGCAAGGCGAAGGAGCAGATGCTCCACTCGCTGAACTACGCCTACCGCGACCGGCGGGCCGAAGGGCGACTTCCGGCAGCTGTGGATCACCCGGATCAACGCGGCCGCCCGCGCGAACGGCATGACCTACAACCGCTTCATCCAGGGCCTCAAGGCAGCGGGTGTCGAGGTCGACCGCAAGGTCCTCGCCGAGATCGCGATCAGCGACCCCACCGCCTTCACCGCACTCGTCGCCGTCGCCAGAGCCAACGTGGCCGCGCCGACCGCCGAGCAGGACGGCACGGCGGCCTGAGCCGGACCGGCCGAGGACCCCACCCCCAGGACGCACCGCCCGGCACCGACCGCACCCCGCGGGTCGTGGCAGCCCGCAAGCTGCTGCGCCGCGTGGGTCGTGATCGGGCCGGGCGGTTCCTCGTGGAGGGCGCGCAGGCCGTCGCGCGAGGCGCTGCGCTGGTCGGGAACGCGGTCCGGCAGGGTCCACGAGCTGTTCGTCACCGATGCCGCCGCGGTGCGGCATCCCGAGCTGCTCGTCACGGCCCGCCAGATCGGAGCCCGGGTCAGCCCGGTCACCGATCCCGCCGCCGACTCGCTCTCCGAGACCGTGTCCCCGCAGGGTGTCGTCGCCGTCTGCGACCTGCTCGACGTCGCGCTCGACGACGCGCTCGCCGGTCGACCGGCGATGGTCGCGGTCTGCGCCGGCGTGGCCGACCCCGGCAACGCTCGGCACCGTGATCCGCGTGGCCGACGCCGCCGGGGCCGACGCCGTGCTGCTCGCCGGCGACACGGTCGACCCGCACAACGGCAAGGCCGTCCGCGCCTCCACGGGCAGCATCTTCCACCTTCCGCTGGCCCGCGGGCGCGACGCGACCGCCGTGCTCGACGCGTGCCGGGCGGCGGGGCTCACCCTGCTCGCCGCGGACGCCAGGGGGAGCTCGACCTGCACGACCCGGCCGCCGACGCGGTCCTCGCCGGGCCGGTGGCGTGGATCCTCGGTGGTGAGGCGCACGGCGTTCCCGCGGCCGTCGTCGAGCGGGCCGACCACCGCGTCCGGGTGCCGATCCACGGTCGAGCAGAGAGTCTGAACCTCGCCACCGCCGCGGCGGTCTGCCTCTACGCGAGTGTCGCAGCCCGCACCCATAGGATCGGCTGACCATGGGTGAGAGCACGGACGTCGAAGCGGTGCGGCCCGAGGTCCTCGCAGCCGCGGTGGAGGCGGCGCAGGCGGCGTTCGCCGCGGCGGGCGACCTCCCCGCGCTGGCCGCGGTGAAGCCCGCACACCTGGGCGACCGGGCCCCGCTGCTGCTGGCCCGTCGGGAGCTCGGCTCGCTGCCCGGACCGGACCGGGCCGAGGCCGGCAAGCGCGTGAACGCCGCCCGCCAGGAGGCGCAGGAAGCCTTCGACGCGCGTCGCGCGGCGCTCCTCGAGGAGCGCGACGCCCGCGTCCTCGCCGACGAGTCCGTCGACGTCACCCTGCCCTGGGACCGCAACCCACGCGGCGCCCGTCATCCCGTCACGCAGATCGCCGAGCGGATCGCCGACGTGTTCGTCGGCATGGGCTGGGAGGTCGCGGAAGGCCCCGAGGTGGAGTCGTCCTGGCTCAACTTCGACGCCCTCAACTTCGCCAAGGACCACCCGGCCCGCACCATGCAGGACACCTTCTACCTCGGGGACAGCGAGACCTCGGGGATCGTCCTGCGCACCCACACCTCGCCGGTGCAGATCCGCGCGCTGCTGCGCCGCGAGCTACCGGTGTACGTCGTGTGCCCTGGCCGGACGTTCCGCACCGACGCGCTGGACGCCACCCACACCCCGGTGTTCCACCAGGTCGAGGGGCTCGCGGTCGACCGGGGGATCACGATGGCGCACCTCAAGGGCACCCTGGATCGCGTTCGCGCGGGCGATGTTCGGTGCCGACGTCGGGCACCCGCCTGCGGCCGTCGTACTTCCCGTTCACCGAGCCCTCGGCCGAGGTCGACGTGTGGTTCCCGGCGAAGAAGGGCGGCCCGGGTTGGGTCGAGTGGGGCGGCTGCGGAATGGTCAACCCCGCCGTCCTGCGGGCCTGCGGCATCGACACCGACGTCCATTCCGGCTTCGCGTTCGGCATGGGCCTGGAGCGCACGTTGATGTTCCGCAACGGCATCCCCGACATGCGCGACATGGTCGAGGGCGACGTGCGGTTCAGCCGGGCGTTCGGCGTCTGAGGCGGAGGGACGACGAGTGCGTGTTCCGCAGTCCTGGCTGGCCGACCTGCTGGACGAGCCGCCCGACGACCCGCCCGCCGGCTGGCCCGACGTCAGCGCGATGGCCGAGGCGTTCGTCCGGGTCGGCCTGGAGATCGAGGACGTGCACCGCGGGGCGGAGCCGACCGGGCCGCTGGTGGTCGGGCGGGTCCTCGAGATCGAGGAGCTCACCGGTCATCGAAGCCGATCCGGTGGTGCCGGGTGCACGTGGGTCCCGACCAGGGCGGAGTGGAGCAGGTCAGGGGCGTCATCTGCGGCGCCACGAACTTCGCCGCGGGCGACCTCGTCGTCGTCGCCCTGCCCGGGGCAGTGCTCGCCGGTGGCCTCGACCATCGCGGCGCGCGAGACCTACGGGCACGTCTCCGACGGCATGATCGCGTCGGCCCGCGAGCTCGGCGTGGGCGCCGACCACGCGGGGATCCTGGTGCTTCCGCCGGGTACGGCCGAGCCCGGCGACGAGGCCCGCCCGCTGCTCGGTGCCGACGACCCGGTGATCGAGCTGAACGTCACCCCGGACCGGGGCTACTGCTTCGCGGTGCGCGGCCTGGCCCGTGAGCTGGCCTGCGCCCTCGACCTGGACTACACGGATCCCGCCGCTCGGGTCGACATTGCCGACACGGGCGACGAGGCCTGGCCCGTGGCGCTGAAGGACCCGGGGTGCCTGCGGTTCGTCGCCCGCCGCGTCACCGGCGTCGACCCGACGGCTCCGGCCCCCTGGTGGATGCAACGCCGGCTGCTGGCCGCCGGGATGCGACCGATCTCCCTGATCGTCGACGTCACGAACTACGTGATGCTCGAGCTCGGGCAGCCGCTGCACGCCTACGACGCCGCGCGGCTGGCCGGCGGCATCGTGGTGCGCCGGGCCCGCAGCGGCGAGCGACTGACGACGCTGGACGACGTCGAGCGCACCCTCGACCCCGACGACCTGCTCATCACCGACGACTCGGGGCCGATCGGCCTGGCCGGAGTGATGGGCGGTGCGGGTTCCGAGATCGCCACCGGTGCGGGCCGGATCGACGTCCTCCTCGAGGCCGCCCACTTCGACCCGGCCGTCGTCGCCCGGGCCGCCCGCCGGCACAAGCTGCCCACCGAGGCGTCCCGGCGCTTCGAGCGGACCGTCGACCCGCAGCTGCCCCCGGTCGCCACCGAGCGCGCGGCGCAGCTGCTCGTCGAGCACGGCGCTGGGACGATCGCGGCCGGCCGCACCGATGCGGGCGCGGCGCCACCGGCGGTCCCCGTCCGGATGCCGTTGGAGCTGCCCGACCGGGTCGCCGGCGTCGCCTACCCGCCCGGGGCCACCGTGCGCCGCCTCGCCCAGGTCGGCTGCCGGGTCGAGCTGACGACCGGTGACGACGGGCGGGGTCTGGTCGTGGCCACGCCGCCGTCCTGGCGGCCCGACCTCGCCCAGCCCGCGGACCTCGTCGAGGAGGTGCTGCGGCTGGAGGGCCTCGACGCCATCCCGTCGGTGCTGCCCGCAGCCCCGCCCGGTCACGGCCTCAGCGCCGCGCAGCAGCGCAAGCGGGCGGTGTCGCGGGCACTGGCCGAGGCCGGGTACGTCGAGGTGCTGCCGTTCCCGTTCGTCGGGCCGGCGGTGTGGGACGCGCTCGGCCTGGCCGCCGACGACGTGCGCCGGCGCACGGTGCGCGTGCTCAACCCGCCTCGACGCCGACCGCGCCGAGCTCGCCACGACCTTGCTGCCCGGCTTGCTGGAGATGCTGGTGCGCAACCGTTCCCGTGGCGCCGCGGACGTCGCGCTCTTCCACACCGGCCAGGTCGTCCTCCCGCACGCGAAGCCGGTCCCGATGCCCGACCCGGGCGTGCAGGGGCGACCCACCGACGGTGAGATCGCCATGATCGACGCCGCGCTCCCCGCCCAGCCCGAGCACGTGGCGGCGGTGCTCGCCGGGGATGGGGACGCGCGCGGCTGGTGGGGCCCCGGCCGGGCCGCGACGTGGGCGGACGCGGTGGCCGCGGCCCGGCTGGTCGGGCTCGCGGCCGGCGCCGAGCTCCGGTTCACCACGGCGTCGCTCGCGCCGTGGCACCCCGGCCGGTGCGCAGCCGTGCGGGTCGGCGACTGGATCATCGGGCACGCCGGTGAGCTGCACCCGAAGGTCGTCGAGGCGCTGGGCCTGCCGCCGCGCACGTGCGCGATGGAGCTCGACCTCGACGCGATCCCGCTCGCCGAGTCCCGCCCGGCGCCGGTGGTGTCGCCCTATCCGCCGATCTCGGTGGACGTCGCGCTGGTCGTGCCGGTCGACGTGCCGGCGGCCGAGGTCTCCGACGCCCTGCTCGACGGCGGCGGGGAGCTGCTGGAGGACGTCCGGCTCTTCGACGTCTACGCCGGCGAGCAGGTCGGCGACGGGCACCGCTCGCTCGCGTACACGCTCCGGTTCCGGGCGCCCGACCGCACCCTGACCAGCGAGGAGGCGAACGCCGCCCGCGACGCCGCGGTCGCCGTCGCGGCCGAGCGGCACGGGGCGGTCCTGCGGGGCTGATGGGTCGTGCTCAGCCGCGCGCGGCGCGCGAACGGCTGTCTCGACTCCGGTCGGAGCGCTAGCGTGCCGGCATGTGCGAGAGCGGCCCCGTCGGCGGTGCGGCCCCGCGGCAGGCGCCGGGGCCGGCGGTCGACCCGATCACGCTCGTGCCGGTGGACGAGCTGCTGGTCACGACCCTGGTCGACAACGTCTACGACGCCCTGCTGCCCGCCGACGAGCGCACCCACCGCGCGCCGTTCACCGTCGGCACGGCCGCGGCCCCGCAGTTCGAGGACGGGCGGACGGCCGTCGGGCTCGTCGCGGAGCACGGGTTCGCGGCCCTCGTCACGGTCCGCCGGGGTGCCACCACGACCTCGCTGCTCTTCGACACCGGCTTGTCACCCGAGGCGATGATCACCAACGCGGATCGGCTCGGTATCGACCTCGGCGAGCTGCAGGGGGTCGTGCTGAGCCACGGCCACTTCGACCACGCCGGCGGTCTCGCCGGGCTGGCCCGGCGCCGTGGCGGATCGCGGTTGCCGATGGTGGTGCATCCGCTGGTGTGGACCCGACGCCGGATCGCCGTTCCCGGCACCGAACCTGACGAGCTGCCCACTCTCAGCCCCCGCGCCCTGGACGGCGAGGGCTTCGCGGTGGTCGAGCGGCGTGTGCCGTCGCTGCTGGTGGACGGCTGCGTGCTGATCACCGGTGAGGTGGACCGCACCACCGACTTCGAGCACGGAATGCCCCCCGCGCACCAAGCGTGGACCGACGGCGCGTGGCGGCACGACCCGCTGGTGATCGACGACCAGGCCCTCGTCGTGCACGTCCGCGGGCGCGGGCTGGTGGTCGTCACCGGCTGCGGCCACGCCGGGGCGGTCAACATCGTCCGACACGCACTGCGCCTGACCGGAGTCGACACCCTGCACGCCCTGCTCGGTGGCCTCCACCTGAGCGGGCCGGCGTTCGACGCGGTGATCGCCCCGACCGTTGCCGACCTCGTGGCCCGCGCGCCCGCGCTCGTGGTGCCCGGCCACTGCACCGGCTGGCGCGCCCAGCACGCGCTGGCCGCGGCGCTGCCCGCCGCGTGGGTGCAGGGCAGCAGCGGCACCACGCACCGCCTCACAGCAGCCTGAGCGCCTCCTTCCGCGACAACGCCGACAGCCCGGGGTGCTCGTCGACGAACGCCCGCACCCAGGCCGGGTCCACGCGGCTGTGCTGCCGCAGGGCCCACCCGATGCCCTTGCGGAGGAAGAAGTCGGGGTCGTCGAGGTTCGCCTCGACGGCCAGGGTCAGCAGCGCGAGGTCGGTCGCCTCTCGCGACCCCAGCTGGCAGATCACGGACGTGCGCCGCAGCCAGCGATCGGGCTCCACGGCCCAGGCGCGCATCACGGGCATGAGCACCCCTGGATGGGCGCGCAGGAGCGGACCGATGAGGCGACTGGCGATCTCGTCGGTGAAGTCCCACCACCCGCCCTCGACGATCCACCCGCGGAAGAGCGGCACCCACCCCGGATCCAGCCACCGCGCGTACGGCCGGTGTCCGGTCAGGGACAGCGCCAGATAGCGCTCCTCGCGGTGGCCCGCCCCGCTCCACAGCTCCTGGACGACCGCCCGCAGCTCCTCGGGGCCGGCGACCGGGTGCTCGGCCAGGAGCTCCCGGAGCAGCCGCCGGCGGGCCGCCTTGGCCACCCCGCGGAACGGCATCGCGGACTTCATGTACCGCTGCATGTCCGCGGCGGCCACCGGATCGCCGGACCGGGCGAGCGCCTCGCGGGCGGAGACGACGAGCGAGCTCACCTCGCGGACTGTAGGGGTCATGGGGGTTCGGGGCGCACCCTGGGTTCGCATGGATTTGCGGCGTCGTGCATAATCATCCGCCATGGTGCGGATCGCGGTCGCGGGGGCCAGCGGGTACGCCGGGGGCGAGCTCCTCCGGGTCCTGCTAGCCCATCCGGACGTCGAGATCGGGGCCCTCACGGCCGGCGGGAGCGCGGGCACCACGCTGGGCGTCCACCAGCCGCACCTGCTCCCGCTGGCCGACCGCGTCCTCGCCGACACCACGTCGGTGACGCTCGCCGGCCACGACGTGGTCTTCCTCGCCCTCCCGCACGGCCGGTCGGCCGAGCTCGCGGCCGCGCTCGACGAGGGCACCGTCGTGATCGACTGCGGGGCCGACCACCGGCTCGCCGATCCGGCCGACTGGCAGCGCTGGTACGGCGGTGAGCACGCCGGGAGCTGGCCGTACGGGCTCCCCGAGCTACCGGGGGCGCGGGCCCGCCTCGCCGGCGCCCGTCGGATCGCCGTGCCCGGCTGCTACCCCACGGCGGTGACCCTGGCGCTCTTCCCCGCGCTGGCCGGAGGGCTCGTCGAGCCCGACGTCGTGGTCACTGCGGTCACGGGCACATCAGGAGCGGGAAAGGCCCTGAAGCCGCACCTGCTCGGCGCCGAGGTGATGGGCTCGCTCTCGGCGTACGGCGTGGGGGGCGGGCACCGGCACACGCCCGAGATCGCGCAGAACCTGTCGCTGGTGGCCGGTACGCCGGTCAGAGTGAGCTTCACCCCCGTCCTCGCCCCGCTGCCGCGCGGCATCCTCGCCAGCTGCTCCGCCCCCCTGGTCGGCGACGGCGGCACTGCCCGCGAGAGCTACGCGAAGGCCTTCGTCGACGAGCCCTTCGTCCACCTCCTCCCGGAGGGCACCTGGCCGAGCACCGCGGCCACGTTGGGATCCAACGCGGCCCACGTGCAGGTCATCGTGGATCCCGACGCGGAGCGGCTGGTCGCCGTCACCGCCATCGACAACCTCACCAAGGGCACCGCCGGAGGCGCCGTGCAGAGCATGAACCTCGCCGTCGGGCTGCCCGAGGGCGCAGGACTGTCGCGGACGGGGGTGGCGCCATGACCGCCGACGTACTCCTTCCCGCGGAGGCGCGATCGTGACCGCCGACGTACTCCTTCCCGCGGAGGCGCAAGCATGACCGCCGACGTACTCCCTCCCGCGGAGGCGCGATCATGACCGTGACGGCCCCCCAGGGCTTCCGCGCGGCGGGCGTGGCCGCCGGGCTCCGCGCCGCGGGCGACCGGCCCGATCTCGCGCTGGTGGTCAACGACGGTCCCCA
Source organism: uncultured Actinomycetota bacterium (assembly GCA_963711715.1). GTDB lineage: Bacteria > Actinomycetota > Actinomycetes > Mycobacteriales > Pseudonocardiaceae > Pseudonocardia. The sequence goes on along the minus strand of CAVQFJ010000009.1, from coordinate 929,418 downwards.
GCACACCGCCGCCGGGGTGTTCACCCGCAACAAGGTGAAGGCCGCGCCGGTCCTCTGGTCCCAGCAGGTGCTCACCACCGGCCGGCTCCGAGCCGTCGTCCTCAACGCCGGCGGGGCCAACGCCTGCACCGGCCCGGAGGGCTTCCGCACCGCCCACGCCACCGCGGAGGAGGCCGCCGCAGTGCTGGGCTCCGACCACGACCCGTGGGGCGCGGTCGAGGTGGCGGTCTGCTCCACCGGCCTGATCGGGGCGCAGCTCCCGCGCCCGAGGGTCCTGCGCGGCGTCGCGGATGCGGCGGCCGTGCTGGGCGACGACGCGGCGGCGGGTCTGGCCGCCGCCACCGCCGTCCTGACCACCGACACCGTGCCCAAGCAGGCCGCGCACGTCAGCCCGGAGGGCTGGAGCATCGGCGGGTTCGCCAAGGGCGCCGGCATGATCGCACCCTCGATGGCCACGATGCTGTCCGTGCTCACCACCGATGCCGTCGTCGACGCCCCCGTGCTCGACGCGGCGCTGCGCGCGGCGGTGCGGGTCAGCTTCGACCGGCTCGACGTCGACGGCTCGATGTCCACCAACGACACCGTGCTGGTCCTCGCGTCCGGAGCGGCCGGGGCCGTGCCGGACCCGGCGGTGTTCACCGCGGCGCTCACCGCCGTCTGCCGCGAGCTCGCCGCGCAGATGCAGGCCGACGCCGAGGGCGTCACCAAACGGATCGCCGTGCGGGTCAGCGGCGCCGCCACGGAGGACCAGGCCGTCACGGTCGCGCGCACGGTCGCCCGGGACAGCCTGGTCAAGACCGCGCTGTTCGGCTCCGACCCCAACTGGGGCCGGGTGGCCGCGGCCGTCGGGTACGCCGAGGCGGCGGTCGACCCGGAGCGCCTGGACGTCGCGATCAACGGGGTCACGCTGTGCCGCGGCGGGGTGGCCGCGGCCGAGCGCTCCACCGCCGACCTGTCCGGCAAGGAGATCATCGTCGCGATCGAGCTCGGGCTCGGGTCCGGGGCCGCCGAGATCCTCACCACCGACCTGTCGCACGCCTACGTGGAGGAGAACAGTGCCTACTCCTCCTGATCCGGCATCGACCGCGCTGCGGCTGGAGCGGGCCGGGGAGAAGGCCGGCGTGCTGGCCGAGGCCCTGCCCTGGCTGCAGCGCTTCCACGACCAGGTCGTCGTGGTCAAGTACGGCGGACACGCCATGATCGACGAGCAGCTCAAGCAGGCGTTCGCCCGCGACATGATCTTCCTGCGGCTCGCCGGGATCCACCCCGTCGTGGTGCACGGCGGGGGCCCGCAGATCAGCGCCATGCTCGCGCGGCTGGGGCTGCCCGGGGAGTTCCGTGGCGGTCTGCGCGTGACCACGCCGGAGACGATCGACGTCGTCCGGATGGTGCTGGTCGGGCAGGTCGGACGCGAGCTCGTCGGGCTCGTGAACCAGCACGGGCCGTACGCCGTGGGGCTGTCGGGGGAGGACGCCGGACTGTTCACAGCGGAACGGCGCACGACGCTCGTCGGCGGCGAGCCGGTCGACATCGGGCTGGTCGGCGACGTCGTCGAGGTCAACCCGGACGCCGTGCTCGACATCGTCGCGGCCGGCCGCATCCCGGTGGTCGCGGGCGTCGCCCCGGACGTCGACGGCACCGTCCACAACATCAACGCCGACAGCGCGGCCGCGGCCCTCGCCGCCGCACTCGGGGCCGCCAAGCTGGTGGTGCTCACCGACGTCGAGGGCCTGTACGCGAACTACCCCGATCCGGAGTCGGTGATCAGCGAACTCACCGCGGCCGAGCTTGAGCCGATGCTGGCCGGCCTGGACGCCGGCATGGCGCCCAAGATGGAGGCCTGCCTGCGGGCGGTGCGCGGCGGCGTCGGGCAGGCACACGTGATCGACGGGCGGGTGCCGCACGCGGTGCTGCTCGAGGTGTTCACCAGTGAAGGAGTCGGAACGATGGTGATCCCGTGAACGGGCTGGACGCGTCGGTTTCGGGCGCGCACCAGGGCCGTTGGCGAGCCACGATGATGGACAACTACGGCACCCCGCCGATCACGCTCGTGCGCGGGGCCGGGGCCGAGGTGTGGGACGACGCCGGCCGCCGCTACCTCGACCTGCTCGGCGGCATCGCGGTGAACTGCCTGGGCCACGCGCACCCGGCGGTCGTCGAGGCGGTCACGGCACAGCTGTCCACCCTCGGCCACACGTCGAACCTCTACATCACCGAGCCGCCGCTACGGCTGGCCGAGAAGCTCCTGGAGCTGCTCGACCAGCCCGACGCCCGCGTGCTGTTCTGCAACTCCGGCGCGGAGGCCAACGAGGCGGCGTTCAAGATGGCCCGGCGCACCGGACGGCCGCAGATCGTCGCCGCCGAGAACGCGTTCCACGGCCGGACCATGGGCGCACTCGCCCTCACCGGGCAGCGGCCCAAGCGCACGCCCTTCGAGCCGATGACGCCCGGGGTCTTCCACGTGCCCTACGGCGACACCGACGCACTGGCCGCGGCCGTCGGCCTGGACACCGCGGCCGTGTTCCTCGAGCCGATCATGGGCGAGGCCGGGGCCGTGAGCCCGCCGGCGGGTTACCTCGCCGCGGCCCGGGAGATCACCGCGGACCGCGGCGCGCTGCTCGTGCTCGACGAGGTGCAGACCGGCATCGGTCGCACCGGCGCCTGGTTCGCCCACCAGCGGGAGGGCGTGGTCCCCGACGTCGTGACACTGGCGAAGGGTCTCGGCGGCGGGCTCCCGATCGGCGCGTGCATCGGCATGGGCGCCGCGGCAGGCCTGCTCGAACCGGGTCAGCACGGCACCACCTTCGGCGGCAACCCGGTGTGCGCCGCCGCGGCGCTGGCCGTGTTGCACACGATCGCCGATGAAGGGCTGCTCGAGCACGCCACGCTGGTGGGCAAGGAGATCGCCGCCGGGGTCGAGGCCCTCGGTCACCCGCTGGTGCGCGAGGTCAGCGGGGCCGGCCTGCTCATCGGCATCGGACTCGCGGCACCCGTTGCCGCCACGGTCACGACGGCCGCGCGCGAGGGCGGATTCTTGATCAACAACGCGGTACCCGACCGGCTCCGGCTGGCCCCGCCGCTCGTCCTCACCGAGGCGCAGGCCGAGGAGTTCCTCGCCGCACTGCCGGCCTTCCTGGACGCCGTCGATGGCTAGCCACCTGCTCCGCGACGACGACCTCAGCCCCGACGAGCAGCGGGCGGTCCTCGACCTCGCCGACACGATGAAGCTCGACCGGTTCGGGCACCGGGCGCTCGCCGGGCCCCGCTCGGTCGCCGTGCTGTTCGACAAGCCGTCCACCCGCACCCGCATCTCCTTCGAGGTCGGCATCGCGGAGCTCGGTGGCACCCCGCTCATCGTCGACGCGCGGGCCAGCCAGCTCGGTCGGGGCGAGACCATCGGCGACACCGCACGGGTCCTCTCCCGCTACGTCGCCGCGATCGCCTGGCGCACCGGCCCGCAGGCCCGGATCGAGGAGATGGCCGCGGCCGCCACCGTGCCGGTGGTCAACGCGCTCACCGACGAGTTCCACCCGTGCCAGGTGCTCGCCGACCTCATGACGATCCGCGAGCGCTTCGGCCGGCTCGCCGGGCTGACGCTCACCTACCTCGGCGACGGCGCCAACAACATGGCCCACTCGCTGCTCCTCGGCGGGGCCACGGCCGGCCTGCGAGTCCGCGTGGCTGCCCCGGAGGGCTTCGACCCGCATCCCGACGTGCTGCGCGACGCGAAGAACCGCGCGTCCGACGTGGGCGGCGGCGTCGAGCTGATCGCGGATCCGCACGCCGCGGTCGACGGCGCCGACGTGGTCGTCACCGACAGCCGGACGTCGATGGGCCAGGAGCACGACGGGCGCGACCGGTCGGCGCCGTTCCGCTCGCTGCAGGTCAACGCCGCGCTGTTGCAGCGAGCGGCTCCCCGGGCGATCGTGCTGCACTGCCTGCCCGCGCACCGGGGCGAGGAGATCACCGACGAGGTCCTCGACGGTCCGGCCAGCGCGGTGTGGGACGAGGCGGAGAACCGGCTCCACGTGCAGAAGGCCCTGCTCACGTGGTTGTTGCCGCGATGACGGCCGGCGTGGTGCGGTCCCGGGTGGCGCGGCAGGCCCGGATCGTCGAGCTCATCACCCGCCGGTCCGTGCACAGCCAGTCCGAGCTGCTGGCACTGCTCGAGATCGACGGCATCGGCACCACCCAGGCCACGCTGTCGCGCGACCTGGACGAGCTGGGTGCGGTGAAGCTGCGGGGAGCCGACGGTGGTACCCCCGTGTACGTCATCCCCGACGACGGCAGCCCAGTGCGCGGGATCGAGGGTGGCACCGCCCGGCTGAGCCGGCTGCTGGGGGACCTGCTGGTGTCCGCGGACGCGAGTGGGAACCTGGCCGTCCTGCGTACCCCGCCGGGGGCGGCGCACTACCTGGCCAGCGCGCTGGACCGGGCCGCCCTGCACGACGTCGTCGGCACCATCGCCGGCGACGACACGCTTCTGGTGGTCGCCCGCGAGCCCCGCACCGGCGCGGAGCTCGCCGGCCGCCTGCAGAACCTGACCGCCGACGACGGCAGCGACAGCGACGACGCCGACGACAGCGACGACGACAGCGACGACGACGACGACGAAGGAGCACAGAGATGACGGACCGGGTCGTACTGGCCTACTCGGGTGGGCTGGACACCTCGGTGGGCATCGGGTGGATCGCGGAGGAGACCGGCGCCGAGGTGGTCGCGGTCGCCGTCGACGTCGGCCAGGGGGGCGAGGACCTCGAGGAGATCCGCAAGCGGGCCCTGGCCTGCGGCGCGGTCGAGGCCGTCGTCGCCGACGCGCGCGACGAGTTCGCCGAGGGGTACTGCCTGCCGGCGATGCAGGCCAATGCGCTCTACATGGACCGCTACCCGCTGGTCTCGGCGCTGTCCCGCCCGCTGATCGCCAAGCACCTCGTGGAGGCCGCGAAGTACCACGGAGCATCCCGGGTGGCGCACGGGTGCACCGGCAAGGGCAACGACCAGGTGCGCTTCGAGGTGGGCATCCAGGCCCTTGCACCGGAGCTCGACGTGATCGCTCCGGTCCGCGACTTCGCCTGGACCCGCGAGAAGGCCATCCAGTACGCCGAGGACCGCCATCTCCCGATCGACGTCACGAAGAAGTCGCCGTTCTCGATCGACCAGAACGTGTGGGGCCGCGCCGTCGAGACCGGCTTCCTCGAGGACCTGTGGAACGCCCCCACCAAGGACGTGTACGCCTACACCGGCGAACCGCACGAGTTCCAGGCACCCGACGAGCTGGTGATCACATTCCAGGCCGGCGTTCCGGTGGCGATCGACGGCAGCCCGGTCACCGCGCTGCAGGCCATCCAGCAGCTCAACGAGCGGGCCGGGCGCCACGGCGTCGGGCGGCTCGACATGGTGGAGGACCGGCTGGTCGGCATCAAGAGCCGCGAGGTCTACGAGGCCCCCGGGGCGATCGCGCTGATCACCGCGCACCGGGAGCTGGAGAGCGTCACCGTCGAGCGCGACCTGGCCCGCTTCAAGCGCACCGTCGGCCAGCGCTGGACCGAGCTCGTCTACGACGGCCTGTGGTTCTCGCCGCTCAAGCGGGCGCTCGACGCGTTCATCGCCGAGTCCCAGCAGCAGGTCACCGGCGAGATCCGGATGGAGCTCGCCGGCGGCCGGGCCACCGTCACCGGGCGACGTTCGGACGCCTCGCTCTACGACTTCAACCTCGCCACCTACGACGAGGGCGACATGTTCGACCAGAGCCTGGCCAAGGGCTTCGTCCAGCTGTGGGGCCTGCCGAGCAAGATCGCCGCGCGGCGCGACCAGCGGCTGCGGGGCGGCTCGTGAGCGAGCTTGCGAGCTCACCATCAGACGCAGCAGCCCGGCGAACGGAACCGACGAGCGCCAGCGAGGAGGTGTCGTGAGCCTCTGGGGCGGCCGCTTCACCGCCGGACCGGCGGAGGCGCTGGCCACCCTGTCGAGGTCCACGCACTTCGACTGGCGGCTCGCGCCCTACGACCTGCGCGCCTCTGCGGCGCACACCCGGGTGCTCGCGCGCGCCGGCCTGCTCACCGACGACGAGCTGGCGGGCATGCTCGATGCGCTGGCCAAGCTCGGGGCCGACGTCGAGTCGGGCGCCTTCGGGCCGACGCCCGACGACGAGGACGTGCACTCGGCGCTGGAACGCGGCCTGATCGAGCGGGCCGGCGCCGACCTCGGCGGCAAGCTGCGCGCCGGCCGGTCGCGCAACGACCAGGTCGCCACGCTGTTCCGGATGTGGCTGCGCGACGCGACCCGCCGGGTCGGGGCGGGAGTGCTGGACGTCGTCGACGCGCTGCTAGCCCAGTCGGACGCCCACCCCGGCGCGCCGATGCCGGGCCGCACCCACCTGCAGCACGCCCAGCCCGTCCTGCTCGCGCACCACCTCGCGGCGCACGCGCACGCCCTGCTGCGCGACGTCGACCGGCTGCGCGACTGGGACCGCCGTGCCGCCGTGTCGCCGTACGGGTCGGGCGCGCTGGCCGGGAGCTCGCTCGGTCTCGACCCGGAGGCGGTCGCCGTCGAACTGGGCTTCGACTCGTCGGCGGCCAACTCGATCGACGGCACGGCCGCGCGCGACTTCGCCGCCGAGGCCGCGTTCGTGCTCGCGATGACCGCGGTGGACCTGTCCCGCATCGCCGAGGAGGTGATCCTCTGGGCCACTGCGGAGTTCTCCTACGTCACCCTGGACGACGCCTACTCCACCGGCAGCTCGATCATGCCGCAGAAGAAGAACCCGGACGTGGCCGAGCTCGCCCGCGGCAAGGCCGGGCGGCTGATCGGCAACCTGACCGGGCTGCTCGCCACGCTCAAGGGGCTGCCGCTGGCCTACAACCGGGACCTGCAGGAGGACAAGGAGCCGCTCTTCGACTCCGTGGAGCAGCTGGAGCAGCTCCTGCCCGCGGTCGCCGGCATGGTGGCCACCCTCACGTTCCACCCCGCCCGGCTCGCCGAACTGGCCCCGGCCGGCTTCGCGCTGGCCACCGACGTCGCCGAGTGGCTGGTGCGCGCGGGGGTGCCGTTCCGGGTGGCGCACGAGGCCGCCGGGGCCTGCGTGCGGGCCGCCGAGGCGCGCGGTGTCGGCCTCGACGAGCTGACCGATGCCGAGCTCACCGCCGTCCACCCCGCCCTGACCCCGTCGGTGCGCGGGGTGCTCACCGTGGGAGGCTCCATCGCGTCGCGCGACGCCCGTGGGGGCACGGCGGGGGACCGGGTGGCCGAGCAGCTCGAGGCCCTGCGATCCGCCGTCACCGCCGCCCGTGCCGCTCTGAGCATCCGACCCGGAGGATCTCCATGACCTCGCCCGCCGACCTGGCTCGCCCCGAGCTGGACCACGCCCGGCGTGCCTACGCCGCCCTCGTGGAGGAGGGGCTCGCCCTCGATCTCACCCGCGGCAAGCCGTCCAGCGCGCAGCTCGACCTCGCCGAGCCGATGCTGAGCCTCCCCGGCGAGCACCACCGTGCCGCCGACGGCACGGACACCCGCAACTACCAGGGGCTGCAGGGGCTGGCCGAGCTCCGCGAGCTGTTCGCGCCGTTCCTGCAGGTGCCGGTGGCGCAGCTGATCGCGTTCGGCAACTCCAGTCTCGAGCTCATGCACGACACGCTGGTGCACGCGCTGCTCAGCCCGCTGCCCGGGGCCGAGCGCCGCTGGGTGGACGAGGAGCGGATCGCGTTCCTGGCCCCGGTGCCGGGCTACGACCGCCACTTCGCCGTCTGCGAGCGGCTCGGGATCGAACTGGTGCAGGTTCCGATGACGCCGGACGGCCCGGACATGGACGTCGTGGAGCAGCTCGTCGCCACCGACCCCGCGGTCAAGGGCATCTGGTGCGTGCCGAAGTACTCCAACCCCGACGGCACCACCTACGCCGACGAGACGGTCCGTCGGCTGGCCGCGATGGACACGGCCGCCCCGGACTTCCGGGTCTTGTGGGACAACGCCTACACCGTGCACCACCTCACCGACCGCGAGGTGGAGATCGCCGACGTGCTCGCGCTCTGCGCGGACGCCGGCCACCCCGACCGCGCCTTCGTCTTCGGGTCCACGTCCAAGATCACCCTGGCCGGAGCGGGCGTCGGGTTCCTCGGCTCCTCCCCGGCCAACATCGCCTGGTGGCTCGCGCTCACCGGCAAGCGGACGATCGGACCGGACAAGACCAACCACCTGCGGCACATCCTGTTCCTCCGCGACGCCGATGGGCTGCGCGCGCACATGCGCCGGCACCGGGAGCTGATCGCGCCCAAGTTCGTGCTGGTCGACGAGGTGCTCACCCGGAACTTCGCCGGCACGCCGGGCGTCACGTGGTCCCGGCCCGAGGGCGGCTACTTCGTCACGCTGACCGTCCCGGACGGCACCGCCACCGAGATCGTCCGGCTGGCGAGGGAGGCCGGGATCGCGCTCACCCCGGCCGGCGCGACGCACCCCTACGGCGTGGATCCCGAGAACCGGATCATCCGGCTCGCGCCCACCTTCCCGCAGCTCGACGAGGTGAAGCGCGCGATGGAGGGCGTGGCGGTGTGCATCCGGTTGGCGCTCGCCCAGAGGTGATCCCCGCCGTGATCCCGGCACCGGCCCTGCTCGACCGCACCGAGCTCGCCGCCGACGTGCTGCCGGCGGCCGTGCGCCTGCTCGGCTGCACACTCGTGGCCGACACCCCGGACGGGGTGGTCGCCGTGCGGCTCGTGGAGGTCGAGGCCTACCGCGGCGCCGACGACCCGGCGTCGCACAGCTTCCGGGGCCCGACCCCGCGCAACGCGGTCATGTTCGGGCCGCCCGGTCACCTGTACGTCTACTTCGTCTACGGGATGCACTTCTGCGCCAACATCACCTGCCTCGACGAGGGCGCCGCTGGTGCGGTGCTGCTCAGGGCCGGTGAGGTCGTGTCGGATGTCGGGGTCGCCCGCGCCCGGCGACCGACCGCGCGTCGTGACCACGAGCTCGCGAGCGGCCCGGCCCGGCTCGCGGCCCTTCTCGGGCTGCGCCGCGAGCACAACGGGGTCGACGTCACCGACCCGGCGTCCCCGGTGCGCGTGCAGGCCGAGCAACCGGTCGACCCCGCCGTGGTCCGGAGCGGCCCGCGCGTCGGTGTCGCCGCGGCCCACGACGTGCCGTGGCGCTTCTGGATCGACGGGTCGCCCGCGGTCAGCCCCTACCGGCCGGGACGGCGCCGCCCGGTGGGGTCCGCGTCCCCGCCCTGAGCGCACCCGGCCACCCGTCCGGCGTCGGGGTGCGGGAGGTGCGGGAGGATCGATCCGTGGGCACCGACATCCTCGACGAGCTGGAGTGGCGCGGCCTCGTCGCGCAGAGCACCGACCGCGACGCGCTGCGGCGCGACCTCGCGGACGGCGTGCTGACGCTCTACTGCGGGTTCGATCCCACCGCCCCGAGCCTGCACGCGGGCAACCTGGTGCCGTTGCTGACGCTGCGGCGGTTCCAGCAGGCAGGGGCCCGGCCGATCGTCCTGGCCGGCGGGGCGACGGGCATGATCGGCGATCCCCGCGACGAGGGGGAGCGGGCGATGCACAGCCCGGGGACGGTCGCCGACTGGGTGGAGCGGATCCGTGGGCAGCTCGAGCGGTTCGTGGAGTTCGGCGAGTCTCCCAGCGGTGCCCTGGTCGTCGACAACCTGGAGTGGACCGGAACGCAGTCCGTGCTGGAGTTCCTGCGTGATGTCGGCAAGCACTTCTCGGTGAACGTGATGCTCGGCCGGGAGACCGTCCGGCGCCGGCTGGCCGCCGAAGGCATGTCGTACACGGAGTTCAGCTACCTGTTGCTGCAGAGCCAGGACTACCTGCACCTCCACCGACGCTACGGATGCCGGCTGCAGATCGGCGGCTCGGACCAGTGGGGCAACATCGTCGGCGGCGTGGAGCTGGTGCGCCGGGTGGACGGGCACACCGTCCACGCGCTCACCATGCCGCTGGTGACCGACCGCGAGGGCCGCAAGTTCGGCAAGTCGACGGGCGGCGGCAACGTCTGGCTCGACCCGGAGATGACCCCGCCGTACGCGTGGTACCAGTACTTCCTCAACGTGGGCGACGCCGATGTGGGCCGGTACCTGCGGCTGTTCACGTTCCTGACGCCCGAGGAGATCGAGGACCTCGAGAAGGCCGTCGAGGAACGTCCGCACGAGCGCGCCGCCCAGCGACGGCTCGCCGAGGAGCTGACGACCCTGGTCCACGGTCGCCACCAGACCGACCAGGTCGTCGCGGCGAGCGCCGCCCTGTTCGGTCGTGGCGAGCTCCGCGAGCTGGACGCCGGCACCCTCGACGCGGCGCTGGTCGAGGTACCGACGGCCACCCTTCGGCTCGCCGACCGGCCGACGATCGTGGACCTCCTCGTGGCCACCGGGCTGAGCGAGAGCCGCGGGGCCGCGCGGAGGGCCGTGAGCGAGGGCGGGGCGTACGTGAACAACGTCAAGGTGCTCGACGAGCAGTGGACGGCGGGGGCGGACGAGCTCCTGCCAGGAGGGTGGCTGGTGGTGCGCCGCGGCAAGCGCACACTGGCCGGGGCGCGGATGAGCCCGCCCTGACGCGGCCGCGTCGGCTCGGCGCGCCTGCGCGTACCGGTATCCTCTGCAGGTGAGTAACGCGGATGGTGCCGGGGACGACCGCCCGCGACGGGACGGTCGCGACGACCATCCCGAACGCCGCGCCCGACCGGCGGCCCGGGGCGGCGCCGGCAGGACCGGCAGGACCGGCGTGGCGGAACGGGCGCCCGCGGCCGCACCGGCACGGGCTGGTCCGGTGGCGGGTCGGCCGATCGGCCCTACCGGCCCCGCACGGGGTCGTCGACACCGGGCGACGGAGCGGGCCGTGCGGGACGGGACGGTGCCCGGCGCGACGATCGTCGGCGGGACGGCTCGGGTGGCCGTGATCGCCCGTGGAACCAGGACCCGCGCCCCGGCCGTGACGCCGGCCGCGCCCGATCGGGCACCTCCGGCACGGGCCGATCGGAGCGCGGTTCCGGTGCCGACCGCCCGCGGCGCTCGGCCGGTGGGGGACCCCGGGGCGGCGACCGGGAGCCGGGCGGGGAGTCCGGCTACCGCGACCGCCGGTCGGGCACCGGGAGCGGCGCCGGGAGCGGCCGGTCGGCCGGCTACCGCGACGGCCCCGACCGCGGATACTCCGGGGGTGACGATCGTGGGCGCTCCCGCCCGGGGGGGAGCGCCGATCGCGGGTACCCGAGCCGCACCGGCAGCTCCGCATCGGGCCACTCCGGTCGCGACGGCCGCGCCGCAGGCGGGCGGGACCGCAGGGGCCCGGCCGCGGAGGACCGTCGAGACCGATCGGCGGACTCTCGCCGCGACGGGCCCGCGGGCAACCGCCCCGACGACCGTGGACCGACGGGCAGCGCCCGCGACGCCCCGCGAACCGACCGGCGCCCCGCGGACCGGACCGACGGCCGTCGCTCCACCGGCGCCAGTGACCGGGGCCGGGGTGACCGGGGCCGGGGTGACCGGGGCCGGGGTGACCGGGGCCGGGCCGGGCCCGGTCGTTCCACCGAGGGTGTGTCGGTCGAGGCCGTACCGGAGCCGGCGCTGAGCGAGGAGATCACCCCCACCGACCTCGACGCCGAGGTGCGGCAGGACCTGCGCGGCCTGCAGAAGGCCACGGCGGACAGTGTGGCGCGGCATCTCGTCGCCACCGGGACGTTCCTCGACGACGACCCCGAGCGCGCACTCGCGCACGCCCGCTTCGCGCGCCGCCGGGCGTCGCGGATCGCCGTCGTGCGCGAGGCCGCGGGAATCGCGGCGTACCACGCCGGCGAGTGGGCCGAGGCCCTCGGCGAGCTGCGCGCGGCCCGCCGGATGGGCGGAGGCCCCGGTCACCTGCCGGTGATGGCCGACATCGAGCGGGCGCTGGGCCGCCCGGAGCGGGCCCTCGAGCTCGCCCGTGGTCCCGAAGCGCGCGAGCTGGGCCGGGCCGAGGCGATCGAGCTGGCCATCGTCGCCGCCGGCGCCCGCCGCGACCTCGGCGAGCTCGATGCGGCGGTCGTGAGCCTCCAGATCCCCGAGCTGGAACCGGCCCGCCGGGAGCCGTGGAGCCCGCGGCTGTTCTACGCCTACGCCGACAACCTCCTGGCCGCCGGACGGGAGTCCGAGGCGTTGCAGTGGTTCGTGTACGCGGCCGATGCCGACGCCGAGGGCGTGACCGACGCCGACCGCCGGATCGCCGAGCTGACCGGGGAGCCGGTGCCCGACGAGGGCGTGGTGTTCGGGGTGGAGGAGCTCGTGGGGCCACCTGCGGCCGACCTCGATGACGACGCGGCGCCCACCGTCGTCGTGGAGGGGGAGCCGGAACGGTGACGGACCTGCTCGACGTCCACGACGTCCTGCTCGCCGACCTCGACGGCACGCTGTACCAGGGCCCGGTGGCCGTCCCGGGGGCCGTCGAGGCGGTGCTCGGGGCGGCCGAGCGTGGCGTCCGCACGGTCTACATCACCAACAACGCCTCCCGGAGCCCGTCGGACGTCGCCGAGCACCTCGCCGAGCTGGGCTTCCCCGCCGGCCCGGACGACGTGGTGGCGAGCTCGCACGCAGCGGCCACGATGCTCGCCGAGCAGCTCCCCGCCGGGGCCAGGGTGCTGGTGGTCGGTACGGACGCCCTCGCGGCCGCGGTGACCGGCGTCGGGCTGTCCGTGGCCGAGCGGGCCGACGACGCGGACGCGGTGGTGCAGGGCCACAGCCCGGACACCGGGCTGGCGGTTGCTGGCCGAGGCGACGGTCGCGCTGCGCGCCGGGGCGGTCTGGGTCGCGTGCAACCTCGATCCGACCCTGCCCACCGAACGCGGCCCGATGCCGGGCAACGGGTCGATGGTCACCGTTCTGCGCACGTCGTCGGGACGGGAGCCGCAGGTCGCCGGGAAACCTGCTCCCGCGCTGCTGCTCGACGCCGTCCGGCGGTCCGGGAGCTCGGGCGGCGCTGATGATCGGTGACCGGCTCGACACCGACATCGAGGGGGGTCGTGCCGCCGGAGTGGCCACGCTGTTCGTCCTCACCGGGGTCTCCGACGCCGCCGAGCTGCTCGCGGCCCCGCCCGCGCTGCGGCCCGACTACGTCGACGCCGACCTGCGGGCCCTGACCCGGCCCGGCGCCGAGCTGGCCCCCGGGCCGCGGCCCGGGTGGGTCGTGCGGACGACCGGGCCCGGCGAGCTGACCCTGTCCGCAGCCGGCGGCGACGACCCGGTCGACGCCCTGCGCGGGCTGTGCGCCGTGCACTGGGACGACGGCGGTGGCCCGGTGCACGTGACCCCCGAGGGACCGGCGGCCGAGCACGCCGTGGCGGTCCTCGGTCTCGACGGGCCGGCACCGTGCTCGGCTACCGTGGCCGCTGCCGACACTCCACCGGGAGCGCACCGATGACCGTCCCGACGCCGGGTCCCCCGCACGGGGGTGGCGATCCCCGCTCCGCCGACGCTCCGCGGGGGGATCCCCGGGAGGACGTCGCCCACGCGATGGCCGGGCTCGACGGGCTCACCGGACGCCCCCTGCCGGAGCACGTCGAGGCGTTCGAACGGGTGCACGCGGCGCTCGGCGAGGCGCTCGCCGAGCCGCCCGGCCCCGCGTGACGGTGGTGGTCACCCGGGCCCGCCTCGACGCCGAGCTGGTGCGCCGCGGACTCGCCCGCTCCCGCCAGCAGGCGGCCGAGCTGATCCAGCAGGGCCGGGTCGTCGTCCGCGGGGTCCCCGCCGGGAAGCCGGCCACCGTCGTCGATCGCGACACGCCCGTGACCGTCCGCGCCACCGATGCGCGCGAGTGGGCCTCGCGCGGCGCCCACAAGCTCGTCGGGGCACTCGACGCGTTCGGCGTGGCGGTCGCGGGGCGGCGGTGCCTCGACGCCGGCGCGTCGACCGGCGGCTTCACCGACGTGCTGCTCGACCGGGGCGCCGCCGCGGTGGTCGCCGTGGACGTCGGGTACGGGCAGCTCGTGTGGCGGCTGCGGTCCGACGACCGGGTCCAGGTGCTCGACCGCACCAACGTCCGTGCGCTGGAGCCGGACGCCATCGGCGGCGAGGTCGACCTCACCGTGGCCGACCTGTCCTTCATCTCGCTGCGCACGGTGCTGCCCGCGCTCGCCGCCTGCACCGCCCCCGACGGCGAGCTGCTGCCGATGGTCAAGCCCCAGTTCGAGGTGGGACGCGACCGGCTCGGCGCCGGTGGGGTGGTGCGCGAACCGGGGCTGCGCGTCGCCGCGCTCGTCGGTGTCGCGGACGCGGCGCGCGCACTCGGCCTCGTCCTGCGCGGCGCCGTCGCGAGCCCGCTGCCCGGTCCGTCGGGCAACGTCGAGTACTTCCTGCGGTTGACCCGCAGTGGTACCGACGTCGGTGACGACGTGCTGGCGTCGGCCGTGGCGGACGGCCCGGCATGACCCGCGAGGTGCTGATCGTCCTGCACGCGGGACGGGCGACCAACCGGCACACGGCATCCGCCGTCGCCCGTCGGCTGGCGGCGTCCGGCATCCGGTTGCGCGTGATCGGGCACGAGTGGGCCGAGGTGGACGACGGCGGCCTCCCCCCCGGGTTCGGCCCGCGGATCGTGGACGGCCGACCGGGATGTGCCGAGGGTGCCGAGGTCGTGCTGGTGCTGGGCGGGGACGGCACGCTGCTGCGGGCCGCGGAGATGTCGCGACCGGTCGGGGTGCCGTTGCTAGGGGTCAACCTCGGTCGGATCGGGTTCCTGGCCGAGGCCGAGCAGGAGTCGCTCGACGGGGCCCTGGACGCGATCGTCGAGGGCAGCTACGCGGTCGAGGAGCGGATGACGCTCGACGCGGTCGCGCGGACCAACGGTCACGTGGTGGCCCGGTCCTGGGCGCTGAACGAGGCCACGGTCGAGAAGAGCACGCGGGAGCGGATCCTCGAGGTGGTGCTGGAGGTCGACGGGCGACCGGTGTCGGCCTTCGGGTGCGACGGCGTCCTCTGCGCCACGCCCACCGGCTCCACCGCGTACGCGTTCTCCGCGGGCGGCCCGCTCGTGTGGCCGCAGGTCCAGGCCCTGCTGTTGGTGCCCAGCAACGCGCACGCCCTGTTCGCGCGGCCGATGGTGATCTCGCCGGACAGCGAGGTGGCGATCGAGGTCGACCCGGAGGGGCCGCCGGCCGTCCTCGACTGCGACGGGCGGCGGACGGTGGAGCTGCCCCCGGGAACGCGGGTCGAGCTCTCCCGGGGCGCCACCCCGGTGCGGATGGTGCGGCTGGACGGTCGGCCCTTCGCCGACCGCCTCGTGCGCAAGTTCGACCTGCCCGTCCGCGGATGGCGGGGCGCGCCGGAGGCCGGTATCTGACCGCCGGGCCGGGCCGGCGTCGTACATTGCGCCCCATGTTGGCCGAGATGCGGATCCAGGGCCTCGGCGTGATCGACGACGCGACGCTCGACCTGGACCCCGGGCTCACCGTGCTCACCGGTGAGACCGGCGCGGGCAAGACGATGGTCGTCACCGGGCTGTCACTGCTCGGCGGCGGCCGGGCCGACGCGTCACGGGTGTCCGACGGCGCGCGCCGCGCGGTCGTCGAGGGCCGGTTCGTCGCCGGCGCCGCGGCGCTCGCGGTCGCCGACGAGGTGGGAGCCGAGGCCGACGACGACGGCAGCCTGATCGCCGTACGCACCGTGGGGGCCGACGGCCGATCGCGCGCCCATGTCGGCGGCCGCTCGGTCCCGGTCGGTGTGCTCGCCCGGCTCGCGGACACCACCCTGGCCGTGCACGGGCAGAACGACCAGCTGCGGCTGCTGCAGGCGACCGAGCAGCGCGCCCTGCTCGACCGCTTCGCCGGTGACGCCGTCTCCGGTCCGTTGGAGCGTTACCGAGCCGTCCGCAGCGAGTGGTTGGCGGTGGCCGCCGAGCTGGCCGAGCGCCGGGACGGCGCGCGACGGCTGGCCCAGGAGGCCGACCTGTTGCGCCACGGGCTCACCGAGATCGCGGCGGTGGGTCCACGGCCGGGAGAGGACGTCGAGCTCGTCGCGCTGGCCCGGCGCCTCGTGTCCGCCGACGACCTGCGCGAGGTCGCCGCCGCGGCACGCGCCGCCGTGACCGGCAGCGAGGACGGGGGTGATCCGGACGCGCCGGGCGCCCTCGCGCTCATCGGCGACGCGCGGCACCGGCTCGCCGGCGCGGATGACGCGGAGCTCACTGCGCTCGACGGCCGCCTCGGCGAGGCGCTCGCGCTGCTCGCCGACGTCGGTGCCGAGCTCACCGGCTACCTCGACCGCCTCGACGCCGACCCGGAGCGCCTGACCGGGGTGCTGTCGCGGCAGGCCGAGCTCAAGGCCCTGACCCGCAAGTACGCGGCGGACGTCGACGGTGTCCTCGCCTGGGCGGAGGACGCCCGGACGCGGCTCGCCGGTCTCGACGTCTCCGACGAGGCGCTGGCCGCGCTGGCCGCCCGCCGCGACGCGCTGGCCGGGTCCCTCGCCGAGCACGCGGCCGCCGTCACCACGGCGCGCACCGCGGCCGCCGCCCGGCTGGCCGCCGACACCACCGCGGAGCTCGGCGGGCTGGCCATGCCCGACGCGCGACTGCTCGTGGCGATCGGTCCCCGCCCGGCCGCCCCCGGCGCCACCGACGCGCTGCAGGTCGGACGAGCCGTCCTCGCCGCGGGCGCCGACGGTGTGGACGACGTCGAGCTGCGGCTCGTCGCGCACGCCGGTGCGAACCCGCAACCGCTGCACAAGGGGGCGTCCGGCGGGGAGCTGTCCCGGGTGATGCTGGCTCTGGAGGTGGCCCTGGCCGGGGCCGATCCCGTCCCCACGATGGTCTTCGACGAGGTCGACGCGGGCGTCGGCGGGCGGGCGGCCCTGGAGGTCGGGCGGCGGCTCGCCCGGCTGGCGGCCCGCCACCAGGTGATCGTGGTGACCCATCTGCCGCAGGTGGCGGCGTTCGCCGACCGGCACCTGGTCGTGGACAAGTCGGTCCGCGGCGGCGGGGTCACCAGGAGCAGCGTTCGGACGCTGGCCGAGGCCGACCGGATCGTCGAGCTGGCGCGGATGCTCGCGGGGCGCGACGACACCGACACCGGGCGCGCGCACGCCGAGGAGCTGCTCGGCTCGGCCCGTGCGCACCGGGACACCGACCGGGCCGGCGGCGCCAACGGGGCCGGGCGGCGGGGCGGGGCCGTGCTCGCGGACGCGGAGCTGAGGACGGCCGTGGGCTGACGGCCACCTCCGGCGTGCCTTCCTCGCATCCCCGCCGTGAGCTGCGACAGTGCGCGCATGAAGCTGTCCGGCCTGTTGCACCGCTCGCGGCCCGAGCTGCCCGGGCTGTCCGGCACGGCGCGGGTCGACAAGCGCGTCGACGGAGTGCTGCGCCGCGTGAAGCCGGGCGACATCGCGGTGCTCGACCAGATCGATCTCGACCGGGCCACCGCTGACGCGCTGGTGGCCGCCGAGGTGGCCGCCGTCGTCAACGCCTCGCCGTCGATCTCCGGCCGGTTCCCGAACCTCGGACCGGAGGTGCTCGTCGCGGCGGGGATCACGCTGGTGGACGGCGTCGGGCCGGACACGCTGCACGTCATCAAGGACGGCAGCCGGATCCGGCTGCTCGACGGCGCGGTGTACGCGGGCGAGAAGCACCTCGCCGACGGCGTGGAGCAGAACGTCGACTCCGTGCTCGACGCGATGGTCGAGGCCAAGTCCGGGCTGACCCACCAGCTCGAGGCGTTCGCGGCCAACACGATCGAGTTCATGCGCCGTGAGCGCGCACTCCTGCTCGACGGGGACGGCGTCCCCGACGTCGAGGTGGACCTGGCCGACCGGCAGGTGCTGGTGGTCGCGGCCGGCTTCGACCACGTCGCGGAGCTCGCCCGGCTCCGGCGCTTCATCCGTGAGTACCGGCCCGTTCTCGTCGGGGTGGGCGCCGGGGCGGATGCCCTGCTCACCGCGGGCCACACGCCGCAGCTCATCGTCGGTGACCCGGCCGAGGTCTCCACCGCCGCACTCACGTGCGGGGCCGACATCGTCGTGCCGGCCTTCGCCGACGGGCACGCACCGGGCCTGCACCGCGTGCAGGACCTCGGCGCCGGCGCGGTCACGTTCCCCAGCTCCGCCAACCCCGAGGACCTCGCGCTGCTGCTCGCCGCGCACCACGGGGCGTCGTCGGTGGTGACCGTCGGGCTGTCGGCTTCCATGGTCGAGTTCCTCGACCGCGGTCGTTCCGGGAGCAACGCCTCCACCTTCCTCACCCGCCTGCAGGTCGGTGGGGCGCTCGTCGACGGCCGGGTGATCGCGGCGCTGTACCGCAGTCGCATCTCCCTCGGCGGGATACTGCTGATGATCGGCGCGGTCGTGGTGGCGGTCGTGGCCGCGCTCCTGGTCTCCGACGCCGGCGACGCCGTGCTGGCCTGGCTGTCCCAGGTCTGGGAAGGGCTGCTCCACCAGATCCGGGACTTCTTCGGATGATCTCGCTGCGCTACCACGCGGTGTCGATCGCCGCGGTGTTCCTCGCCGTGGCGCTCGGTGTCGTGCTCGGGGCCAGCGGGGTGTCCGACCGGCTGCTCTCGGCGGTGTCGACGAGGGCCGACGACCTCGACAGCGAGGTGCGGACCCTCATCGTCGAGCGCGACGCCCTCGCGGCCGCCCAGCGGGCCTCCGACGAGTTCGCGCTGCGGATCGGGCCCGCCGTCGTCCGGGGACTGCTGGAGGGCCGCTCGGTCGCGCTCGTCACGTCCGGGGCCGAGCCGGCCGACCGCGACGCGGTCGTCGGCCTGCTCGGCCAGTCCGGGGCCGCCGTGACCGGTGAGCTCGCCCTCACCCCGGCCGTCGGCGACCCGGCCCGCGCCGACCAGCTGCGCGAGCTGACCGCCACGCTGCTCCCCACCGGGGCGCAGCTGCCCGCGGCGTCCGATCCGGGGAGCCTGGCGGGTGGACTGCTCGGCGGCGTGCTGCTCGCACCGGGCGGGCAGCGGCAGGCCACCGCCGAACAGGCCGACGCCGTGCTCACCGGGCTGGCCGCCGCCGGCTTCGTGACCCCCGGGCAGCGGCCGGAACCCGCCGAGCTGGTGCTCGTGCTCACCGGTGGGGCGCTCACGGGCATCGACGCCGGCGACGCCGCCGCCGTGACGGCCCGCCTGGCGGCGGCGCTCGACCGCGCCGGCAGCGGGGCAGTGCTGGCCGGGGGGGCGGGCTCGGCCGACTCCACAGGCGCCGTCGGCGTGGCCCGGGCCGACCCCGCGATCACCGAAGGCGTGTCCACCGTCGACGACGTGCAGACCGGGCCGGGGCAGGTGTCGGCGGTGCTGGCACTGCGCGAGCAGGTCGACGGGCGTTCGGGCCGGTACGGCACCGCGGTGACCGCCCAGGACGGCGCGACTCCCGCCGCCTGACGATCCGTGATCGCGATCGGGCCCGACACGCCGGGCCACGGGGACTCCGGGCGCCTCCGCTCTGTAGGCTGAAAACCCGTGCAGCCTCGCGCGACTCGTCACCTGTTCGTCACCGGCGGGGTCGCGTCCTCGTTGGGCAAGGGCCTCACGGCCTCCAGCCTCGGTCAGCTGCTCACCTCGCGCGGGCTGCGGGTCATCATGCAGAAGCTGGACCCGTACCTGAACGTGGATCCCGGCACGATGAACCCCTTCCAGCACGGAGAGGTCTTCGTCACCGAGGACGGCGCCGAGACCGACCTCGACATCGGGCACTACGAGCGGTTCCTCGACCGCAACCTCCACGGCCGCGCCAACGTGACCACCGGCCAGGTGTACTCCACGGTGATCGCGAAGGAGCGGCGCGGCGAGTACCTCGGGGACACGGTGCAGGTCATCCCGCACATCACCAACGAGATCAAGGACCGGATCCTCGCCATGGCGGATCCGGACGACGACGGGACCACCCCCGACGTCGTGATCACCGAGGTCGGCGGCACCGTGGGCGACATCGAGTCGCTTCCGTTCCTCGAGGCGGTCCGCCAGGTCCGGCACGACGTGGGTCGCGACAACTGCTTCTTCCTGCACGTGTCGCTGGTGCCCTACCTCGCGCCGTCCGGGGAGCTCAAGACCAAGCCGACGCAGCACTCCGTCGCGGCGCTGCGCAACATCGGCATCCAGCCCGACGCCCTCGTGCTGCGAGCCGACCGCGAGATCCCCGTCGACATGAAGCGCAAGATCAGCCTGATGTGCGACGTGGAGACCGACGGCGTCGTCGCGGCGCCGGACGCGCCGTCGATCTACGACATCCCGCGGGTGCTGCACCGGGAAGGCCTCGACGCCTACGTGGTGCGCCGGCTGTCGCTGCCGTTCCGCGACGTCGACTGGACGGTGTGGGGCGACCTGCTCGACCGGGTCCACCACCCGGACGAGACGGCTCGGATCGGCCTCGTCGGCAAGTACGTCGACCTGCCCGACGCGTACCTGTCGGTCACCGAGGCGTTGCGGGCCGGCGGGTTCGCCCACCGGGCCCGGGTGGAGATCGTCTGGGTGCCGTCGGACCAGTGCCGCACCCCGGCCGGGGCGGCAGCCGCGCTCGACGGCATGGACGGCGTGCTCATCCCCGGTGGGTTCGGCGTGCGGGGGATCGAGGGCAAGCTCGGCGCCGTGCGGCACGCCCGTACCCGCGGCGTCCCGACGCTCGGGCTGTGCCTGGGCCTGCAGTGCATGGTGATCGAGGCGGCGCGGTCGCTGGCCGGGTTGGAGGAGGCCAACTCCACGGAGTTCGACGAACGCACCCCGCACCCGGTGATCGCCACGATGGCCGACCAGCGCGACGTCGTCGCGGGGGAGCGCGACATGGGCGGGACGATGCGACTGGGGGCCTACCCTGCGGTGCTCGGGCCGGGCACGGTCGTCGCCGACACGTACGGCGCGCGGGAGGTCTCGGAGCGGCACCGGCACCGCTACGAGGTGGCCAACGCCTACCGCGGGCGGCTGGAGCAGGCGGGGCTGGTGTTCGGCGGGACGTCCCCGGACGGGGCACTCGTCGAGTTCGTCGAGCTGCCCTCCGAGGTGCACCCGTTCTTCGTCGGCACCCAGGCCCATCCGGAGCTCAAGAGCCGCCCGACCCGCCCGCACCCGTTGTTCACCGCGTTCGTCCGCGCCGCGCTGCGCTACCGGGCCGAGGACCGGCTGCCGGTGGAGCTCCCGCAGCGGGAGCGCGCCGCCGCCGCGGTCAACGGAGCGGCGTCATGACCGCGCCGAGGCCCGACTTCCCGGTGAAGTCCACGACGGACATCTACACCGGTGCCGTGATGGCCCTGCGCTCCGACGAGGTGGTCATGCCCGGCGGCCGGGTCGCCGTGCGGGAGATCCTCGAGCACCCCGGCGCCGTCGCGATCGCCGCGCTCGATCCCGACGACCGGCTCATGATGATCCACCAGTACCGGCACGCCGTGCGCCGGCGGCTGTGGGAGCTGCCGGCGGGATTGCTGGACGTGCAGGGGGAGGAGCCCGTCATCACAGCCCGGCGCGAGCTCGCCGAGGAGGCCGGGCTCGCCGCCACCGACTGGTCGGTGCTGCTGGACGTGGTGCCCTCGCCGGGGTTCTCCGACGAGTCGGTGCGGGTGTACCTCGCGCGCGGGCTCACCGACGTCGGGCGTCCGGACCTGGGCGACGACGAGGAGTCCGACATCACCGTGCGCTGGGTCTCGTTGCCCGTCGCCGTGCGGATGGTGCTCTCCGGGACGATCGTCAACGGGGTGACAGCGGCAGCAGTCCTGGCCGCGCAGGCCGTTGTCGGTTCCCCCACCGAGAAGCGCCCCGCCGACGCACCCTGGCCCGACCGCCCGACCCGCTTCGCCGAGCGCTCCGGCTGACGCGGGGCATCACCGGCCCAGCGCGCGGCCCATCGCGACCAGGTCGGTGAGCACCGCCTCCGCCCGCTCCCGATCCAGGGTGCTCACCATCCGCTTCTCGACCTCGAGCACGGCGGCGCGACCGGCCCGCAACATCGCGCAGCCCCGGTCGGTGAGGGTCGCGGGCCGAGCCCGCCCGTGCTCGACGGTGGCGGCGCGGTGCACCCAACCCGCGTCCTGCATCCCCCGCAGCACGACGTTCATGGCCTGCCGCGTGACGAACGCCCCCCGGGCGAGCTCGGCGTTCGACAGCCCCGGCCGCTGGTCGAGGAGTTCCAGGCAGGCGTACTGCGTGATGCCGAGGCCGTGCGGGCGCAGCACCGCCTCCATCTCGGCGCGCAGCGCCGTGTCGACGCTCTTGAGCTGGTAGCCCAGGCGCCGCCCCAGGTCCACGGGGAACTCCATGTCAGGAGTTTGACATACGAATCGGTCGATCGTACAGTCGTGCATGTCAACGATTTGACACAGGAGGAGACGTGACCGCCACCGGATGCATCGCTGCGATGCCCACCACCAGGACCACGATCATCCCGCGCGGGTCGTTCTCGGTCGCGGCAGCAGCCGACTTCCTCGGCGGCTTCGCCCCCGCCGGGCGACCCGACGCGGCAGGCCCCGGGCCGCTGCGCCTGGGCTTCGTCGTCGAGGGCGAGTGGGCGCCGGCCGGTGCGGCCGTCACGCAGGACCCCGACGGTACGGTCCACGCCGAGCTGACCGGGCCGGCCGATCCCGGCGCCGCCGCAGCCCAGCTCGCCCGCGTCCTGTCCCTGGACGTCGACGGGTCGGGACTGGGTGCCGTTGCGCGGCGCGACCCGGTGGTCGGCGACCTCGTGGCGCGCTACCCGGGCCTGCGCCCGGTCTGCTTCGGATCGCCCTACGAGGCCGCGGCCTGGGCCGTGCTGTCGCAACGCGTCCGGATCCGGCAGGCCGCGGTCGTGCAGCGGCGCCTCGTGGCCGACCACGGCACTGCGGTCGGGGTCGCGGGCGCCGACCTGCCCCTGTTCCCCGCGCCCGTGGCGCTGCACGCCGCCGCGCACCGGCTCGGCCTGCCGTCGGTCAAGGCCGAGCGGCTGCAGGCCGTGGCGGCGGCGGCGATGGACGGGACTCTCGATGCCGCCCGGCTCCGGTCACTGCCCGTGGAGACGGCCCTCGCGGAGCTCCGGGGGATCCCGGGGATCGGGCCGTTCTCGTCCGAGCTCGTCCTCGTGCGCGGCGCAGGCCATCCCGACGTCTTCCCCGCGACCGAGGGTCGGCTGCACGCGGAGATGGCACGGGCCTACCAGCTCGACGGCCCGGCCCCGACCGCCCTCGCGGGCATCGCGCAGGGGTGGCAGCCGTACCGGAGCTGGGTGGCGCTGCTGCTGCGGGCCGACCGCGAGCGCCGCACCCACGAGATCGGCGGTTAGGCTCGTCGATCATGACGGGAATGCGTTTCGGACTGTTCGTACCGCAGGGGTGGCGTCACGACCTGGTGGGCATCGACGTCAGCGAGCAGTGGGCGACGATGAAGGGCATCGCGCAGCATGCGGACGCCGGTCCGTGGGAGTCGATCTGGGTCTACGACCACTTCCACACCGTGCCCGCGCCCACCGACGAGGCCACGCATGAGGCCTGGACCCTCGTGTCGGCCTTCGGCGCCGTGACCGAACGGGTGCGGCTGGGTCAGATGTGCACCTGCATGAGCTACCGCAACCCCGTGCACCTGGCGAAGGTGGCAGCCACCTGCGACGTGGTCTCCGGGGGCCGGGTCGAGATGGGGATCGGCGCGGGCTGGTACGAGCACGAGTGGCGCGCGTACGGGTACGGCTTCCCGCCCGCACCGGAGCGGCTCGGCATGCTCGACGAGGGCGTGCAGATCATGCGGCAGGCCTGGACCGAGGGCCGCGCGACACTGGCCGGCACCCACTACCAGGTGGACGGCGCGATCGTGCGTCCGCTGCCCCTGCAGGACGGCGGCATCCCGCTGTGGATCGCCGGCGGCGGCGAGAAGGTGACCCTCAAGATCGCGGCCCGGTACGCCCGCTACACGAACTTCGACGGCACGCTCGAGGGTTTCACCCGCAAGTCCGGGCTGCTCGAGAGGCACTGCGCCACGGTGGGTACGGACTTCGCCGCGATCGTTCGGTCGGCCAACTACAACGTCGCGATCGGCACGACCGAGGCCGAGGTGGAACAGCGCCTGCGCGACGTCCGGGCGCGGTTGGAGCCCTACGTCGGGGCCCGGCAGGCCGAGGCGGCGCTGGGCGCCCTGCGCGGGTTGCCGGCCTGCGGAACGCCCGAGCAGATCGTCGAGAATCTCGGGGCGCTGCGTGAGCGGGGCATGAGCTACGGCATCTTCTACTTTCCCGAGGCCGCCTACGACCGCTCGGGGATCGAGCTCTTCGAGCGCGAGGTGATCCCGGCCCTGTCGTGATCCCGGCCCGTCGCGATCGCCGGCCCGTCGCGATCCACGTCGGCGAGTCGCGCGGCGGTGGGCGACTCGCGCACCGAGGTCGCCGGCCGGCGGCGTGGTGACGGGCAGCATGGGCGGCGTGTCGGAGGGATCGCGGGCGACGGTGGCGGTGGAGGCGTTCCTGCACCACCTCGCCGTCGAGCGGGGCAGCGCCACCAACACCCTGCGCTCCTACACGACCGACCTGCAGCGCTACCTGGAGCACCTGACGATGCGCGGGATCGGCGACCTCGCCGCCGTCCGCGAGGCCGACGTCGCCGAGTTCGTCAGCAGCCTGCGGGCCGGGCCGGCGCCGCTCGCGGCGTCCTCGGCCGCTCGGGCGCTCGCGGCCGTGCGCGGCCTGCACCGGTTCGCGGTGCGCGACGGGCTGGTCGCCGTCGACGTCGCCCGCGAGGTGACGCCACCCGCACTCCCCGTCCGCCTGCCCCGGACGCTGTCGATCGACCAGGTCGAGCAGCTGCTCGCGGGCTGCATCGGCGACGGCCCGGCCCAGCTGCGCGACCGTGCACTGCTGGAGCTGCTCTACTCGACGGGCGCCAGGATCTCCGAAGCCGTCGGCCTCGACCTCGACGACCTCGACGTCGCCCATCGCACCGTCCTGCTGCGGGGCAAGGGAGGAAAGCAGCGGATCGTGCCGGTCGGGCGCCCGGCGCTCGCCGCCGTCGACGCCTACCGGGTACGGGCCCGACCCGGGTTGGCCGCCCACGGCCGCGGGACACCCGCCCTGCTGCTCAACGCTCGCGGGGCGCGGCTGTCGCGGCAGAGCGCGGGGCACGTGCTGCACGCTGCGGCCGAGGCGGCCGGACTGTCGGCCGAGGTGTCGCCGCACACCCTCCGGCACTGCTTCGCCACCCACCTGCTCTCCGGGGGTGCCGACGTCCGCGTGGTGCAGGAGCTGCTCGGGCACGCCTCGGTGACCACGACCCAGGTGTACACCCACGTCACGGTGGACACGCTGCGTGAGGTCTACGCCCTGTCGCACCCGCGGGCCCGCGCATGACACCGGCCGGCAACAGATCCGACGGCCGACACGCGGCGAGGCGCGTTGCTGGTCGTCCGCCGGGCCTCTTACGCTGCGCCGATCGGCCCTACCCGGGCCGCCCGCGAGAGACCGGAGCCCGCATGGACACCCCGCGGTCCTTCGACGAGAACCGCCCGCAGCAGGCCACCGAGCTCACCGAGTCCAGGGGGAGGCACCGCGTGTCGGTGCCGGAACCGCCTCCGATCACCGGCCACGGCCCGGCCCGCGTCATCGCCGTCGCCAACCAGAAGGGTGGCGTGGGCAAGACGACCTCCACGATCAACCTCGGCGCCGCGCTCGCCGAGTACGGCCGCCGGGTGCTGCTCGTCGACTTCGACCCGCAGGGCGCGCTCTCGGTGGGACTCGGCGTACCGGCCCACGAGCTGGAGACGACGATCTACAACCTGCTCATGGATCGCGGTGTGGAGATCCACGACGTCATCCGCGAGACCACCGTCAAGGGCATGGACCTGCTGCCCAGCAACATCGACCTGTCGGCGGCCGAGGTGCAGCTGGTCACCGAGGTCGGTCGCGAGCAGGCGCTCGGACGGGCGATCAGGCCGGCGCTCGACCACTACGACGTGATCCTCATCGACTGCCAGCCGTCGCTCGGGCTGCTCACGATCAACGCGCTGGCCTGCGCCGACCAGATCATGATCCCGCTGGCGTGCGAGTTCTTCAGCCTGCGCGGGGTCGCGCTACTCATGGACACCATCGAGAAGGTGCAGGACCGCCTCAACCCCGACCTGCAGATCCTCGGCATCCTCGCCACGATGTTCGACCCGCGCACGCTGCACACCCGCGAGGTGCGCCAGCGCGTCCTGGACGCGTTCGGCGACCTCGTCTTCGAGTCCGTCATCAACCGCACCGTCCGGTTCCCGGAGACCACGGTGGCGGGCGAGCCGATCACCACCTGGGCGCCGGCGTCGAACGGGGCCGAGGCGTACCGCCTGCTGGCCCGCGAGGTCCTCGCCCGGTGACGCTGGTCGAGGTCGGCCCGCACCTCCCGATCGGGCCGCCGGGTCCGGAGGCCCGGCCGGGGCGGTTCCAGGTGCGCCTGCACAACTTCGAGGGCCCGTTCGACCTCCTGCTGCAGCTGATCGGCTCGCGCGAGCTCGACATCACCGAGATGGCACTGCACACCGTCACCGACGACTTCATCGCGCACCTCGCCGCGCTCGGTGACGACGCCGACCTGGACGAGACCACCGAGTTCCTGGTCGTCGCCGCGACACTGCTCGACCTCAAGGCGGCTCGGCTGCTGCCCGAGGCGGAGGTCGAGGACCTCGAGGACCTCGCCCTGCTGGAGGCGCGGGACCTCCTCTTCGCCCGGTTGCTGCAGTACCGCGCCTACAAGCAGGTGGCCTCCCTCTTCGTGGAGCTCGAGGCCGGGGCGATGCGCCGGTTCCCGCGCTCGGTGGGGCTGGAGGAGCGCTTCGCCGCGCTGTTGCCGGAGGTCCTGCTCGGGGTGGACCCGGCGACGTTCGCCGACCTCGCCGCGTCGGTGTTCCGCCCCACGCCACCGCCGACCGTCGAGCTCGACCACCTGCACCTGCCCCGGGTGTCGGTGGCCGAACACACCGCGCTGCTGCGGGAGCGGCTCGTCGGGATGGGCGTGGCGACCTTCGCCGCGCTGTCCGCCGACTGCGCGGGTCCGCTGGAGGTCGTCGCCCGCTTCCTCGCGGTGCTCGACCTCTTCCGTGAACGATGCGTGGAGCTGGAGCAACCGGAGGCGTTCGGGGAGCTGACAGTACGCTGGAGCCAGCCCGCCGACCCCGATCGCGCGGATCCCGGCCCCCGATGATCGTGAGTGACCACCAGCCCGTGAGCCCCACGCCAGCGACGACCAACGGCGCCACGAGCGACGGCGCGTTCCTCGGCGGCCCTGTTCTCGAGGGCGCGCTGCTCGAGGGCACGCTGCTCGAGGGCACGCCGTCGCCGACCGCTCCGCCGCTCGACGACGCCGCACTCGACGCGGCCCTCGAGGCCCTGCTCTTGGTCGTCGACGCCCCGACCGACGACGAGACCCTCGCCGTCGCGCTGGGTCAACCCGTTGCGCGGGTGCGTGGTGCGCTGCCGCGACTGTCCGACAGCTATACCGCGGCCGGTCGGGGCATCGATCTGCGCCACGTCGGTGTGGGCTGGCGGTTCTACACCCGCGACGCGTACGCCCCCTATGTCGAGCGCCTGCTGCTCGACGGGCAGCGGGCCCGGCTCACCCGGGCCGCGCTGGAGACGCTCGCCGTCGTCGCGTACCGCCAGCCGGTCACCCGCGCTCGTGTCTCGGCCGTGCGCGGCGTGAACTGCGACGGTGTGCTGCGCACGCTGCTCACTCGGGGCCTTGTCCGGGAGGTGGGCGTCGACGACGCCACGCAGGGCACCCTGTTCTGCACCACCGAGCTGTTCCTGGAGCGGCTGGGGCTGGCGTCGCTGGAGGAGCTGCCTCCACTGGCGCCGCTGCTGCCCGACGTGGACGCGATCGACGAGCTGTGAGATGAGTGACATGGGTACCGAGGCCCGGCCCGACGGCGTCCGCCTGCAGAAGGTGCTGGCCCAGGCCGGGGTGGCCTCCCGACGTGCGGCCGAGGAACTGATCGCTGCCGGCCGGGTGAGTGTCGACGGCGAGATCGTCCGCGAGATGGGCCGTCGCGTCGACCCCGACCAGGCCGTCGTGCACGTCGACGGGTCGCGGATCGTGCTGCGCGACGACCTCGTGCACCTGGTCCTCAACAAGCCCCGCGGCATGCTGTCGACCATGGCGGACGACCGTGGCCGCCCGTGCGTCGGCGATCTGGTCGCCGAGCGCGGCGAACGGCTGTTCCACGTCGGCCGCCTCGACGCCGAGACCGAGGGCCTGCTGCTGCTCACCAACGACGGCGACCTCGGTCACCGGCTGATGCACCCGTCGTTCGAGGTGGAGAAGACCTACACGGCCGAGGTCACGGGCCATGTGGAGCGGGACCTGGGCCGCCGGTTGCGGGCCGGTGTCGAGCTCGACGACGGGCCGGTCGCGGTCCACTCCTTCAAGCTGGTCGACTCGCACGCCGGCCGGTCACTGGTCGAGCTGGTGATCCACGAGGGACGCAAGCACGTGGTGCGCCGACTGCTCGACGAGGTGGGGCATCCCGTCCAGCGGTTGGTGCGCACCGCGATCGGCGACGTCCGGCTCGGCGACCAGCGGCCCGGCCGGATCCGCGCCCTCACCCGCCCCGAGGTGGGGTCGCTGTACCGGTCCGTCGGGATGTAGCCGTGGCGGTTCGGGCCGTGCGCGGGGCGACCCAGGTCGACGACGACACGCGACAGCACATCCTCGACGGCTCCGCCGAGCTCATCGCCGAGGTACTGCGCCGCAACGAGCTCACGGCCGACGACATCATCTCGATCGTCTTCACGGCCACCCCCGACCTGCGCGCCGAGTTCCCCGCCTACGCGGCCCGCCTGCTGGGCCTGACCGACGTCCCGCTGCTGTGCGCGTCGGAGATCGCCGTTCCGGGCGCGTTGCCGCGCACGTTGCGACTGCTCGCACACGTGGAGACCGACCTGGCGCGGGCCGACCTGAGGCACGTCTACCTGCGTGGCGCCGCCGCTCTGCGCACCGATCTGCCGCAGTAACCCGCCCGTGGCTCTGCCCGCTGGTGTCCGGGTTCAGGGCCACCACCGACCGATGATCACCGATCCGGGACCCGGAACCGCAGTCCTCGCGGTTCCCCGTCCCCACGTGACGATCGTGGGTCGGTGATCCGTCATCGGGGACGGTGTCGGGATGCCCTGCGGGTTCGGCCGCCGACGGTCCCGGCCGGCCGGCACGGCATGATGACGCCCTGCGCTCGGCGCGCGGCAGGTGGGGCCGTGGGGCCCGGAAGAGGGGCGAGCGGTGACGGGGCGGCTGCACGGGATCGTGGCGATGGACGGGCCCTCGGGCACCGGTAAGTCCACGGTCTCGCGCCGGCTCGCCGCCACGTGCGGCGCCGCCTACCTCGACACCGGTGCGATGTACCGGGCGCTGACCCTCGCCGTCCTCCGAGCCGGCCTGGACGTTACGGATCCCGGAGCGCAGGACGCGGCGCTGGCCGCGGTGCCGACGCTGGAGTCGGTGACCGACCCGACCGCCCCGCGCGATCCTGCTCGAGGGGGCGGACGTCGAGGCCGAGATCCGCGGGCCCGAGGTCACGCAGGCGGTGAGCGCCGTGTCCGCGCTGCCGGCGGTGCGCGCCGCCCTGGTGGCCCGGCAGCGTGCACTCGTCGCCGAGGCCCTCTCCGACGGCGGCATCGTCGTCGAGGGCCGTGACATCGGCAGCGTCGTCGCCCCGGAGGCGCCGCTGAAGGTGTACCTGACGGCGTCGGAGGGGGTCCGGGCCGCTCGCCGGGGCGCGCAGGACCGCAGGGCCGGGCGGGGCGGGGACGTCGCGGCCGTGCTGGCCGATGTCCGCCGGCGCGACCAACTCGACTCCACGCGCCGGACCTCGCCGCTGCACGCCGCGCCGGACGCGCTGGTGCTCGACACCGACGACCTGAGCGTCGACGACGTCCTGGCCGAGCTGCTGCGGCTGGTGCGCCAACGGGGGCTGGTCTCGTGAGTCCGGCCGCCGGCGAGGGCGACCTCCCGCCCGGCTCCTGGCCGTGGCTCCACGACCTGGCCCGCTGGGTCGGCACCTGGCTGTTCGTCCCGCTGTTCCGTCTGCGGGTGCACCATGGAGGACGGATACCGACCGCCGGACCGGTGGTACTGGTCGCCAACCACAGCGCGCTGGTCGACGGGCCGCTGCTCTTCGGACTACTGGGGCGCCGCGCGGTGTTCCTCGTCAAGGACGAGATGTTCGCCGGGCCGGTCGGGTGGGGGCTGATCAGGATCGGGCAGCTGCGGGTGCGTCGGGGGCTGCCCGATCGGCGGCCGCTGATGGCGGCGGTGGGCGTACTGCGCGGCCGGCGGGCTGGTCGGGGTGTTCCCGGAGGGCACGCGCGGGCGCGGCGAGGTGGCCGCGGCCCAGCACGGTGCCGCATGGCTGGCGCGCACCAGCGGCGCCCCGGTACTGCCGGTGGTGTGCCGCGGCACGCGGCGACCGGACGGTACCGGCCGGCGGTGGCGGCCGCGGGTCGATGTGCTGGTGGGGGAGCCGGTGGGGATCCCCGCCGGCGGTGGGCGCGCTGGGCTCGACGCCGGCACCGAGACCGTCCGGGCCGACCTGGCCGGGATGGTCCGAGAACTCGACGAGGTACGGAGCAGGACGTGAGTGGTGCAGAGACGGGCGGTAGCGGTGACAGGGCCGCGATGGCCGAGCTGGGGCTCGATCCGGCGGACTTCGCCGACGCCGACATCGGCGACGAGATGGGCGGGTCGACGGCGGGGGAGGGTGGCGTCGATCCCGCGCCCGTCCTGGCCGTCGTCGGGCGGCCCAACGTCGGGAAGTCGACCCTGGTCAACCGGCTGATCGGCCGCCGGGAGGCGGTGGTGCAGGACATCCCGGGCGTCACCAGGGACCGGATCGCCTACGACGCCCTGTGGAACGGCCGACGCTTCACGCTCGTCGACACCGGCGGCTGGGAACCCGACGCCACCGGCCTCCACGCTGCCGTCACCGCGCAGGCCGAGATGGCGATGCGCACCGCCGATGCGATCCTGCTGGTCGTCGACGCCAGCGTCGGTGCGACCACCACCGACGAGGCGGTCGCGCGGGTGCTCCGCCGCTCGGAGCTCCCGGTGCTCCTGGCCGCCACGAAGGTCGACGACGACCGCCTCACGTCCGACACCGCCGCGTTGTGGCGCCTCGGGCTGGGCGAGCCGCACCCCGTGAGCGGCCTGCACGGCCGCGGGTCCGGCGACCTCCTCGACGCTGTGCTCGCCGTCCTGCCCGGCAGCCCACGCGATGTGGGGCTCGGCGGCCCGGGCGGGCCGCGGCGGGTGGCGCTGGTCGGCAAGCCCAACGTCGGCAAGTCCAGCCTGCTCAACCGGGTGTCCGGAGAGGTGCGCTCCGTCGTGCACGAGGTCGCCGGGCACCACGGTCGATCCCGTCGACTCGCTCGTCGACCTCGACGGCGAGGTGTGGCGGTTCGTCGACACCGCGGGCCTGCGGAAGCGCGTCAAGACCGCGAGCGGCATGGAGTACTACGCGAGCCTGCGCACCCGGGCCGCCATCGAGGCGGCCGAGGTGGTCGTGGTCCTGATCGACGCCAGTGAGCCCATCGCCGAGCAGGACCAGCGGGTCATCACGATGGTCGAGGAGGCCGGGCGCGCGCTCGTCCTGGTCTTCAACAAGTGGGACCTCGTCGACGAGGACCGCAGGGTGGCGATGAAACGCGAGCTGGAGCGCGACCTGGTCCGGGTGCAGTGGGCCGAGCGGGTCAACGTCTCGGCACTGACCGGCCGTTCCGTGTCCCGGATCGCTCCCGCACTGCGGACGGCCCTCGCCTCGTGGGACCGACGGATCCCCACCGGCCGGCTCAACGGCTGGCTGGCCGACGTGATCGCGGCGACGCCCCCGCCGGTGCGAGGGGGCAAACAGCCCAAGGTGCTGTTCGCGACCCAGGCCCAGGCCCGACCCCCGACGTTCGTGCTGTTCGCGAGCGGGTTCCTGGAGGCCGGGTACCGGCGGTTCCTGGAACGCCGGCTGCGCGAGGAGTTCGGGTTCGCCGGCTCGCCCGTGCGCATCTCGGTGCGGGTGCGCGAGAAGCGCGGCCGCAAGCGCTGACCTGCTGCAGTCGCCCCAGGTCGACGAGCGGGCCTGGGTTATGCTCGACGAACCTCCTCGGAGGCGGCCGGGACGTGGCGCAGCTTGGTAGCGCACTTGACTGGGGGTCAAGGGGTCGCAGGTTCAAATCCTGTCGTCCCGACGGTCGGATGGGCGGTGTCCTCTTGTTGAGATCGCCGCCCATTTGCGTGTTGACCTGCGGAGCTACGCCTGCTGAGCCGATCTTGCTTACCGGTGTCGTGGATCTTGCATGATCTTCTGATGTCATCGCTGGTTGACAAACTGGAGCGAAACTGGAGCGGGGCATATCGCGCCACGAAGTGGGGTCACGGATCCGCTCCAGGTCCCTGCTCTGCTCAGTTTGGGGTCACGTCCGGAGTGCCTTCGACCCGAACAGTTTCCATTGCTGCCAGGGCGCTCCGGGCAGCACCGCGGCAGTGGCTTGCTTCAGTCCGGTGTGGGCGTCGGAGATGACCAGCTGCATCCACCCCAACCCGCGAGCCTTTGAGGCTGCGCAGGATGGCGGTCCAGAACGCGCTCCTCGGGCCCGGCCGTCGACCCGGAAGCGGTGCGAATCACGCCCGCCGGGGACACGACGACGCGGTGTTGGCCCGACACCGGTCGGCGCCGCCCGGCGAACAACCTATCCGCGCTCATCACCCGGCTCCGCGCGGCGGTTCCTCATCCCGGCCCCGCTGACCGCGCGGGGCGCCGGCTCCGCGTCATCCGCCAAGGGCCACGCTGGGCAGGCGGGGTTTGACCACTGCCGGCGATCGGTACCGGCCCGACCCAGGGCAGGTCACGGTCGACTACTGGCGTTCCTGGACGCCACCGCGTCACCCGGCCGGCGATGGCAGGCGCGCTTACGGCTCCGCCCCGACCTCTGAGGTTGCCTCCCGGGTGGACGCTGACACTCCTGGCGGTGCCTGCTCGCCGCCCACAACCTGTACCGGGGGGCGCTGGCCCCCGGGCTCGACGCGGGGTGGGTGCTGTCGGTCCGGAAAGCGGCCCGCCGCGAATTCCACGACGCCACGGCCGACTGGTCCGCCATCACCTTCCGAGTCTCCCGCATCTACGCTGCAGCTTCCGACGCGCGGGGAACCTCGATCCCATCAATGAGAAACTGTACCTCGACATAATGGCTTTTCAGCTGCGCATGAGCCACAATGGTGGTGGCGAACATGCTGTGGCTACTTGAAACACAGCGTGTTCGCGACGTCGACCTTTCAGCGTCGACTGATGGGCCTCCCGACGGCGTTGTACCCGGCCCCGCGGTACCCCCGGCGCAACCAACCGGTCGTCACGATGAAACCGGTATAGTCACTGAGCCGTGTGGTCGCCTGTCGATCTCGCCGCAGGGGGTACCGCGAGGGGTTCCGCCGGGGGTACCGCGGGGCGTACCGCCCAGAACGCCACCCCGTTACCGAGCATGCACCGCAGGTCATCGCCGGTCAGAGGGATCCCATCGTGACCCCGACTGACCCCTCACTGGGGGTCACCACCCGTGCATCACCCCCGGCTACGCCCAGCCCATCCACTCGTTCTCACCACC
Source organism: uncultured Actinomycetota bacterium (assembly GCA_963711715.1). Classification (GTDB taxonomy): domain Bacteria; phylum Actinomycetota; class Actinomycetes; order Mycobacteriales; family Pseudonocardiaceae; genus Pseudonocardia. Next base: position 895,916 of record CAVQFJ010000009.1, on the reverse strand, counting down.
CATCCTCGTCTGGGTCGCTCCGACAACGACAGTAAGGCCGCCGGTCTGGAATACGCTCGGTCACACTGGAATGCCGCATATACGAGTATTGCTCCGATCGGCCACGTGAATGCTTGCGGCGGCGGTGGCCCACATACCCGGGGTGAGTTTCTCTGTGCCGCGTGTCAAGGCGGTCGGGGCGACACCGCGTCCTTACCTGCACCGGCGCGCGTGGTGCCGACGAGTTCAAACGTGGGGTATAGCCATTGAAAGTAATTCTGAGTATCGCAAAGAGTTGGCAGCGAGCTCGACTCCCGAGCGTTGGGTGCCGGGGCTGCACGGCCGCTGTCAGCGTGGGTGGGCGTCGCGCCCGGCTTGGTGGTTCCCGGCGGCGAAAGCCGTCCACGGTCAGGGACGGTGATCCGGTTGGCGGTGTCAGGAGTCGAAGGCGCCGCGCAGTGCGCTGGCCTCGCCGGCCTGGGCCCAGAAGCCGTAGGTGCCCGTGTCGAGCAGCTCGCGCGCGGCGGTGGCCAGCGCGCCGGACGCCGATCCGGCCGAGCTCGGCGACGGGCGGGAGCCCGGGGCGGGCCAGGACGTTGACGGGTCGGTCGACGGACTCGACCACCCTTCGGATGTCCTCGGCGTCGGTGAGGCCCGGTGCGTAGAGGACGTCCACCCCCGCCTCCTGGTAGGCCTGGAGACGGGTGATCGTGTCAGCCAGATCGTCGATACCGCGGATGTGGTTCTCGGCCCGCCGGTGAGCACCAACCTGCCGCTGCCGCCACGCGCCGCCTCGGCGGCCGCTTCGTCTTGGCGCGGGCCTTCCGTTGGTGGGGACGCGGCTCTCGGTACCCGCTGGGCTGGGAGCGCCGTTACCGGGGTTGAACTGTTGGTGAACAGGTACCCGTCGTCCACGTCCTCCTCGTGGACGGTGAGCGGGCCGACTCGGCCCACTACGAGGGGCGTGGTCGACAACTGTGAGGAGACGTGAGATGGGATTGTTGAAGTACGGGATCGCCGTCGGGATCGGCTACTACTTGGGTCAGCCCGGCGGTCGCCGGCAGCTCCAGCGGCTGCGGCAGCAGTCGGTCGAGCTCACCCGCCGGCCGGAGGTGGAGCAGCTGCGGGAGCGCGGACGGGATATCGCCGGTAAGCGGGTGCTCGCGGCGAAGGACCTCGCTTCCCAAACGTTTGGGGGGAAGGACAGGGCGGCCGGGACGGCCGGGAAGCATGAGGCAGCCGAAAATGGCACGGTCGTTGACGACACGCCTGCGGCCGCGTCGACGGCTCGCCACCGGGGGATTCGTGGCATCGGACGGCGGCGGCCCCGCCCGCATCCGGCGTCGCTGGATACCGCCGGAACTCCAGCAGTCCTTTCCGATTCACCCGCGGCGGGCGGCGAGGTAGCGGCCGACGATGCTCCGACCGGGATCGGTAGCAGGACCGTCGTCGAGGATTCGCCGGCCCCAACCCCTAGCTCCTCGGTTTCGTCCACGGCCGTACCGAGTCAGCCGTCGGTGCCTCCGCCGGACCGGTCCTAAAGATCGTCGGGGAATGGAATGGAGCTGGCGGTTGTCTTCGGATCCTGACGGCTCAGCGTGAAGGGCCGTTGAACGGGTAGTCAACGGCCAGCGGGCAGGCAGATCCGCTTCCCATGGAGAGTGCGCACACTATGACGATTACCGGAATCATCACTGCGATCATCATCGGCGCGATCATCGGCGCGTTGGCCCGGTTGATCCTGCCCGGGAGGCAGAACATCCCGGTCTGGTTGACCATCGTCGTCGGCATTGTTGCTGCGTTCATCGGGACGTTCCTGGCTCGGGCTATCGGCATCTCGACCGCGACGAATGGCATCGACTGGCTGGAGCTGTTGGTGCAGCTCGTCGTGGCTGTGATCGGTGTGGCGATCGTGGCCGGGGCCTACGGCCGCCGCGGCATCCGCAACTGACCTCCTTGCCGCGCGGGCCTATCCCTGCCGGGCCACACTAAGCAGGTGCCCGAGCCCATCGGCCTTTGCGAACTACGCCGGCGTCGCCTCAATTGAAGTCGCCAGCGGAGACTGTGCCCGCCGCGGAGCCCGCTCGCTGGATCAAGTAGGTGACCGTGCGACAAGCACAACCTCGGCTCAGCCGGCGGCCTGCCTGTCGAGCTGTTCCACGATCGGGGGCCAGTGGTCTCGCCATGGCGCCGCGGTTTCGAAGGCCGCGGATGCCCGCAGGACCAGCGCGTCGTCCATCCGCCGCCCGACGATCTGCAACCCGACGGGCAGCCCGTCCTCGGTGAACCCGGCCGGGACGGTGGCTGCCGGCTGGCCGGTGAAGTTGAACGGGAAGGTGAACGACAGCCAGTAGAACCCGTCGACCTCGCGCCCGTCGATGGTCGGTGGCCCCTGCAGGCCGTGCTCGAACGGCGGCACGGCCAGCGTCGGGGTGAGCAGCAGGTCGTAGGAGCGGAAGAACCGCCAGGCCGCGTTGTAGACGGCCTTGCGGCGCACGACGGCACTGGTCAGTTGCTCGGCGGTCCAGTCGACCCGCAGCACATCGGCCAGGTGCGGGGAGAACCTCTCGCCCAGCTCGTCGGCGAGCCGGCGCATGCCGGCGAGGTCGCACTCGGCCAGGATCATCGGCAGTAGCGCCTCGTACGGGTCGTCCCAGCCGGGGTCGGCGCGTTCGACGGTGCACCCCAGGTCGCGCTCGAACACCGCGGCGGCCCGGTCCACCACCGCGCGCACGGCCGGGTCGACCGCGGCGTAGCCGAGGTCCGGGCTGTAGGCCACCCGGAGCCCGCGCAGGTCGCCGTCGACGGCCCGCAGCCAGTCGAGGTCGTCGGAGCGGATGCACAGCCGGTCCCGGTCGTCGTAGCCGGCGATGACCGACAGCACCAGCGCGGCGTCGGCGACGGTGCGGGTCAGCGGCCCGATGTGCTCGAGCGACTCCCAGCTCGACACGCCTGGATAGCGGTCGTCCTTGGTCCCGGGTCACAGCGGCACCCGGCCCATGGTCGGCTTGATCCCGTACACCCCGCAGAAGCTGGCCGGGATGCGGATCGAGCCGCCACCGTCGCTGCCCAACGAGAACGGTCCCGACCCCGGTGGCCACCGCGGCGCCGGAGCCGGCCGACGAGCCGCCGGAGGTGCGCTCCGGGTTCCACGGGTTGCCGGTCGGCTCCGCGAGCGGGGTCTGCCCGGTGCCGGAGTAGCCGAACTCCGGCACCTGGGTCTTGCCGATCACGATCGCGCCCGCGGCCTTGATCCGCTCGACGACGACGTCGTCCTCGTCGGGCACGAAGTCGGCGTAGGCGTGCGAGCCGGACGCGGTGCGGATCCCCTTGGTGTAGATCAGGTCCTTGACCCCGGTGGGCACCCCGGCCAGCGGGCCGACCTCGCGGCCGGCGGCGAGGTCGGCCTCGATCCGTTTGGCGTCCTCGCGAGCCCGGTCCGGCACGACCGTGGTGAACATGTGCAGGGCCGGATCGAGCCGATCCAGCCGGTCGAGCACGGCGTCGACCACCTCCACCGGAGACAGCTCCCTGGCCGAGACGCTCCGGGCCAGGGCCTCCGCGTCCATCCGGCAGATCTCGTCACCGGTGCTCATCCTGCCTCCTCGCGGTCCCCGTACCGGCGGACGCCATGGTGCTCCGCGAACTTCAGGCGTTCCTGGAATTCGGCTACCCGGGCGCGGTCGCCGTGCTCGGCCAGCACGGAGACGGCGTCGGCCAGCGACTCGGCGCGGTGGTAGGCGAAGGCGGGCAGCTTCACGACACATGTCCTTCTCAGGGTCTAGAGCTGCAGGTACTGCGCCACCCGCTCCGGGTCGTCACGCATCTCTGACGCCTCACCGAACGTGACGACCACGCCCTGGTCGAGCACGTAGACCCGGTCGGCGAGCTCCAGCGCGAGCTGGCGTTCTGCTCCACCAGCAGCACGCCCAGGCCCTCGTCGGCGACCCGGCGCAGCGTGCGGCCCATATCGGTGGCGATGTTGGGCGCGAGGCCCTGGGTCACCTCGTCGACGAGCAGCAGCTTGCGTCCCGCAGATGAGCGCCCGGCCGACGGCCACCATCTGCTGCTGACCCCCGGACAGCCGGGACGCATCCCGGTCGAGGTGCTCCTCCAGCAGCGGGAAGACCTCCAGCGCGCGGCGCTGTGCCGCCTGCTGCTCGGATTTCGGCAGCCCGCGAACCCAACGCCGCGAGCCGGAAGTTCTCGCGGACGCGTCAGCCCCGGGAACATGCGCCGGTCCTCCGGCACGTAGCCGATCCCGAACTGGGCGATGCTCTCCGGCGCCATGCCGACGACGTCGCGTCCACCGCAGCGGATCTGCCCGTCGCGGACGGTAACCATTCCCATGATCGCCTTGACCGTGGTGGTCTTCCCGGCGCCGTTGCGGCCCAGCAGCGCCACCAGCTCGCCCGATGCCACGGTCAGCGTACCCCCTGCAGGACGTGGGCCAGCCCGTAGTAGGCGTGCACGCCCTCGACTCCAGCAGGCTGGCGCTCACAAGCTCCCCGTCAGATAGACCTCTTGGACTCCTTGATGTGCGACTTCACCTCGCCCGGCGCCCCCTCGAACAGCTTCTCGCCCTGGTGCAGGACGGTGATCCGGTCGGCGATGCTGAGGATGACGTCCATCTTGTGCTCGATCATCAGGATGGTGACGTCCCGGTTGAGCTCACGGACCAGCTCGATCGTCGCGTCGGTCTCCCTCGGGCTCATGCCGGCCGTGGGCTCGTCGAGCAGCAGCAGCCGCGGCTAGGTCGCCAGCGCGATGGCGAGGTCGAGCCGGCGCTGGTCGCCGTGCGACAGGTTGCCCGCGATCGCGTCGCGCTCGGCCGCCAGCCCGATCCGCTCCAGCACCTCCTCGGCATGCGGCGGGTCACGGCCTGATCCTGTCGGCCGGCCGCCAGAACACGTTGGCGTGGGCGCCGCCTGGGCCGCGATGCGGACTTCTCGAACACGCTCAGCAGCGGGAACACCGTCGTGATCTGGTACGACTTCGCCAGCCCCCGCCGCGCGACCTTGGCGTACGGCATCCCGGTGATGTCGTGACCGTCGAACTCGACCCGGCCCGGCGTCCGGCCGGGTATGCCCGGTGATCAGGTTGAACAGCGTGGTCTTGCCCGAGCCGTTGGGCCGATGATGGCGTGCAGGCTCCGCGCGGGACCTCGAGCGACACGTCCTTGATGGCGTGGATGCCGCCGAAGGAGCGGTCGAGCCCGTCGCCCGAGGATCAGGTCGGTCATCGCGCGCCCGCGCCGCCGCGCCACCGTGGCAGGGACGGCCGCGTCAGCAACCCCCACAGCCCCTGCGGGAACAGCAGCACGCAGACCACGAAGATCGCGCCGACGAAGAGCTGCCACGACCGGAAGTACTGGGCGAGCGTGCTCTCGAGCAGCAGGTACGCCACCGCCCCGAGGAACGGCCCGAACAGCGACGACCGCGCCCGCCGAGGATCGCCATGACGAGCACGATCCCGGACAGCAGCCAGTACGGCTGCAGGCCGACGAAGTTGTTCAGCATCGCGAACAGCCCACCGGCCAGGCCCGCCACCGCGCCGGCGAGCACGAACGTGGCCAGCTGGACCAGCGCGGGTGTTATAGCCGCAGCCGCGCGCCCGCTCCTCGCTCTCGCGGATGGCCTGCAGCACCCGGCCCATCGGCGACTCGATGAAGAGGATCAGCGCGGCGAAGGCGAGCAGCACGACGACCGCCGTGAACAGGAAGAACGTCAGCGGGTCGGCGAGCGCGTTCAGCTCCAGCGTCACCCGGGCAGCCACAGCGTCGCTAGCGGGATCCCAGCCAGGCCGTCGTCACCCCCGGTCACCGAGCTCCACTGCAACGCGATGAAAAAGCCGAGCTGGGCGAACGCGAGCGTCAGCATCGAGAAGTAGATCTCGGTGCGGCGCAGGCAGATGGCCCCGACGAACACCGACAGCAGCGCCATCCCCACCGTCGCGACGGCCAACGCGGCCCAGGCACTGGTCGTGACGTGCATCAGCACCAGCCCTGCGGCGTACCCGCCCCAGGCGAACGGCAGCGCGTGCCCGAAGGACACCAGGCCGCCGTAGCCGACCAGCAGGTTCAGGCCCGGCCGCCCACAGCCCGAAGATCAGCATCCCGATCGCGAGGCTCGGGTTGGGCACGGTGAACAGCACGACCACCGCCAGGACGACGAGCAGCCCCAGCTGCCCCCACGTCCACCGCGCGGGTGCGCTGCCCGTGGCCCGCGCCAGGGTCACGGCCGCTGCGCCGCGGTGATCGGCGCGTCCTTCGTTCCGGTCGGGCTCAGGTCGGTCATGTCGCCCCCAGCAGGCCGCGCGGACGGAAGGTCATCACCATGATCATCAGGACGAACGGGACGATGCAGGCATAGATGCTGGCGTACAGCGTGGTCAGGGCGACGAGCACACCGATGAGCAGGCCAGCGATCACCGCCCCCCAGAAGCTGCCCATGCCGCCGACCACGACGACGACGAACGCGAGGATCAGGATGTCGGCGCCCATCTCCGGATAGACGCCGGTGATCGGTCCGGTCAGCACTCCGGCTATCCCGGCGGCCGCGATGCCCATGGCGAAGACCATGGTGCGGTAGCGGTCGAAGGGCACACCGAGCGCCCGGATCATCTCCTGGTCGCGGATGCCCGCCCGCACGATCAGGCCCGACGTTCGTCGCCGCAGGAACAGCCACAGCCCGCCGACGACGAGGCCCACCGCGACGACCACGAACAGCAGGTAGGCCGGAACGCGACCGGCCGAGGCCCGAGGTCGATCTGGACGTCCAGCAATCCCGGTGCCGGCACCATCCGGCCGCCGGAGCCGGCGAGCAGCCGCACCGCCTCGATGATCATGTAGGTGAGACCGAAGGTCAGCAGCAGCGCGTCGAGCTGGTCCCGGCCGTACATCGGCCGAATGAGCGCCGCTCCAGCACCGACGCCGAGCAGGCCATGACGGCCGGCACGACCAGCAGCGCCAGCCAGATCTGCCGGTCGCCACCGCGAGGTAGGAGGTGATGTACGCGCCGACCATGTAGAGCGCGCCGTGCGAGAAGTTGATGAACTCCAGCAGCCCGAAGATCAGGTTCAGCCCGAGCGCGAGCAGTACGAGCAGGGCGCCGCTGACCAGCCCCAGGACGAGCTGCGAGATCAGCTGATCCATGTCAGGAGATCCGCTGGAACTCGGCGGCGACCTCCTGGCATGACGGTGCGAACTCCTCCGTGCCGGGCACGGTCTCGACCACGGCCCGGTACCCGAACCTCGGGTCGCCACCGCGGTCGCCGCCTCGTCGGCGGCCAGACCTTCCAGGATGTAGAGCGGAGCGAGCACCTGGTGATCACATCGCGGATGGTCATGCGCCCTGGGCGAGGTCGAACTGCGTGCCCTCGACCGCGGCGCGGAACTTCTCCGGGGTGTCGTTGCCGTCCGCGACCTGCTCGCGCGATGATCTCAGCGCGTTGTAGGTGTAGACGCCGTAACCGCCCGGCGGCCGGCCGAACCTCGCGGTAGGCCCCGACATACCGCTTCGTCCCCGGGTTGTCGACGGTCCAGCAGAACGCGGCCACGCCATACGTGCCGTCGAGGGCTCGAAGCCCAGCTCCTCGTCGAAGGACAGATCCTGCAACGTAGGAACGTCCTGAGCCGGTCGGTCACGCCGAACTGCTTGGCCTGGCGCAGGAAGCTCACCGTGTCGCGTCCCACGCCGCCAAAGACGAGAGCGTCGGCCCCGGAGCCGAGGATGGTCGGGATGTAGGGGTTGTAGTCCGAGGTGCCCAACGGGAAGTACGCCTTGCCGACGACACTGCATCCCGGCTGTTCGGCGATCGCGTTGATGTAGGCGACCTCCTGCTCGTGGCCGAACGCGTAGTCGGGCAGGAGCAGGAAGACCCGCTTGCCGAGCTGCCCGCAGATGTAGGGCACGGCGGCCTTGACTGGCTGTGACGGGGTCGGCGCGAGGTGATAGGTCATGGCGGGGTCGAAGTTCGGCGGCCGATTGAGCTGCTCGGTCTGGCAGGCCCCGAGATAGGGCACGCCGGCCTGCTTGCGACTTGGTTGATCGCCAGCGTCGTCGCGGCGGACACGCAGCCGGCCAGGAAGTCGACCTGCTCCTCCTGCACCAGCGCCTGCGCCTCGCGCAGCGCGACGTCGGGCTTGAGCTGGTCGTCGCGGATGATGAGCTCGATCGGGCGGTCGCCGGCCCTGCCGCCCAGCAGCTTCGACGGCGAGCTCGGCGCCGTTGCGCTGCTCCTCGCCCAGCTGGACGTAGGCACCGGTGAGCCCGGTGATGACGCCGACCTTGATCGGCTGGTCCGCGGAGCCACCGCCCTCACCCCCGCCGACCGTCCCGCCACAGGACGCAACGAGGAGGGCCACGCAGGCTAGGAGGAGGGTCTTCGCCCGCATGAGGTCCACCTCTCGCCGGCCAGTGATGCGCGTCATGCCTTGCGTCGAAGCACCTGCAACATACGGTTCCGGCAGCCGTGTGTCATCGGTGCAGATCACCCGTCGAGAACGGCACTACCGTGATCAACGAGCCCTCGGGTTCAAAGGGGCGGTCGCAACACCGGTGGTCACTGGTCGGGACAGTAGTCGGGCGAGGGTTTTCGGCGGGGCTGTCCCAGTCGAGGGTCTTGCGGGGTCGGGCTCGTCGAGTGGCACCTCGCCGACACCTTCGGCGTGCAGGTCTGGGCGGAACCCGATCGCGCCGGGGGCTGCACGATGGTGCTGGACGAGCCCGACCTCGACGCCTTCGTGCGCCAGCTCAACCGCGCAGGCATCCCGCACCCGGATCCGCAGGACGCCACGTACCCCCGAGTCGTGCCGCTCGAGGATCCGGACGGGAACTGGATCCTCGTCACTGGCCCGCTGGGACGTCTCGGACGTGGCGCGGTGGCGGCTGCGGCTGATGTGTTTCGCGGCCCGCGGTTGTCATCTCCGTCCGCATCGACGAGACGAACTGAAGCATGCTGATCATCGCCGGCTGGCTGGAGGTCGACGCCGATCGCCGCGACGAGTACGTCACCGCCCACCACGACCTGCTCCGCCGGGGGCGGGAGGCTCCCGGTCGCCTGGACCTGGCGATCTCGGCCGACGCGCTCGACCCCCGGCGGATCAACAACTTCGAGCGGTGGGAGTCGCGCGCGAGCGCTCCCCGGGACCACCGCGGCCGAGACGTATAGCAGCATCGACGCGATCCTCGCGGCGGCGCGGTGGTCCAGCGCCGACACGGTGCACCCGGGCTACGGGTTCCTCTCCGAGAACGCCGACATCGCGCAGGCGGTGGTCGACGCGGGCCTGACGTGGGTCGGGCCCAGGCCGCAGGCGATCCGGCAGCTCGGCGACAAGATGCCGACCACCGGTCCCGTTCACGGCCATATTGCCATTAGAATGGCGAGAACCAGGATATAGCGGCATAATGACATGATTCACCTACAATTCCTTTGACCATCGGTCCTGGAGCGAACCTGGAGCGCGCATGGGCCTCAGGTCGCGCTGAACCGACCTGAACCGGCGTCGACTACCCCGGCGCGACCTGCGGATACTCTGTCTGTGCAGGTCAACGGGTTCGCCGCGGCATTCCTGGGGGTCGCAGGTTCAAATCCTGTCGTCCCGACGGTCGGATGGGCGGTGTCCTCTGCTTGAGGGCGCCGCCCATGTGCATGTCTAGCTGCGAGGACACTCCTCTGGGTCGATCTTGCTGGCGATGGTTGTCGATCTTGTAGGACCATCCGGTGTCATCTTCAGTTGACGAACTGGAGCGAAACTGGAGCGAGGTATGTCGCGCTACGAAGTGGGGTCAAAGATCCGCTCCAGGCCATCGACCAGTTCAGGCCGGTTCGTCTCAATGCCGTGAGAGCGGGCGGCGGTCGATGTAGCCGCGAAGCTGAGCCCGAAGATGCTCGATCTGCTCGTGTTCTTGGCGTTGCACCCGCCCGGGGTGCGCGGGAGGCCCTCGTCCATCAGCGGGCCGAACAGCTCGTAGAGGTGCAGGTCGACCCGCACAATCCGGTCGAGGTGATCGGACGACCACATCGGTCGGGTCCTCGATCTTCGGGTCGGGCACGGTGTCGACGCGGACGTCGCGTTTACCGTGCCAGGTCACTGCTCGAACAAGGGAACTCCTGACGGTCCTGGGGGTGACGGAGGGACTGACAGTGGCGCGCGACCTGCCCGGCCCGGACGAGCCGGGCCGGGCGCTGGTCGGAGCCGGGCCTCGCTACTTCTTCGCGGAGATGCCACCCGGGTTGTCGGCCTGCTCCACTTCCAACTCGGCGGTGGCTTGGACGAGCTTGAGCAGGTCCGGGTCGAGGCCGGGGGCGAACTCCTCGGGTCGTTCCACCGCGATGTCCATCGGGAATCCCGCGGGCATCTGCTCGGTGGTCAGGTTGCCGCCGTCCATCGTGGCCGGCGCCGCGCCGCGGAAGACCTTGCCGGCCTCGGAGAGGTTGTCGGCGCTGAAGGTGTACTGCTTGAGGTGCAATCCCTGGTCGAGCAGCTTCTTGACCTCGGGGAACCGCTCGGCGTCGGTCTTGGGGATCGGCAGCGTCGCCCCCCAGTTGACCCCCAGGGACTCCAGTGCCTTCGCGTAGGCGTTCTCGTGGGCCTGGTCACGGACGATCAGGTAGGCCACCGTGGCGCGCAGCGTCTTGTTGGCGCTCATCTCGTAGATGCGGCACTTCTGCAGCCGCCCGGTGGACTCCAGCATCAGGTTGTAGAGCAGGTCGAGCACCAGGTTGCCGCTGTTGTACACGTAGGACCCCGACCACGGGTTCCCCGCAGCGTCCACCGGGAGCGCACCCTGGGCACCGACGAGGTAGTGGTGGATGTTGCCGCGCGCTCAGCGCGCCGACCAGCGGGGTCGCCCCGCCCTTACCCGGTTCGTCGACCGGCTTGGTCGCCGCACCCTTGTACTGCGGTGAGCCGTCGGTCAGCCGAGCGATCGTGGTGGCGATCAGCTCGACGTGGCTGATCTCCTCGGTACCCACCCCGTAGAGCAGGTCCTTGTAGGGCTTGCCCGTCGCGCCGCGGAAGTTGAACGCCTGGAACAGGTACTGCATCATCGTGCGCATCTCGCCGAACTGCCCGCCCAATCCCTCCTGCAGGGCATTCGCCGCGGCGGGGTCCGGCTCGTCGGGCACGATCTCGTTGATCATCTGCTGCACGTGCAGGAACATGTGCTGACCTTCTTCCTCATGCTGGGTTGTGGGGGGAGGAGCAATGGGGGGAACTGGCCCCTGCGAGTGGTCGTCGTCGGGCGGTACGGGGCGGCCATCGGCACGTCGGCCCCGTCGAAGGGACAAGGAGCGGCACGTCGGTCAGGGGGCGCGTCGATGCCGGCCGCCCAGGACCAGGCGGAGACGAGAGTGCACGAGACGAGAGCAGGCCGCGTGCATGACTGTGCCGCACACCTCCGGGCGTCGCTTGAGAGCGATACGCCGGGGTCCAGGGCATACAGCTGAGCCGATCGGCTCGTAATCACCGTAAGAAGGGACGGGGGTTCTCGCAACGCGGGTGCCTCGCCGCGACGTGACCACCCGAACGGCGGACCGAGCCCAGCGTTCGACAGCAGGCTCGCGGCCTGCCACGCTGATGTGGCACGTCGCTCCAGACCTCCGGCGGCGCATCAGGTGCGGCTGAGCCAGGGTCGGACGGACGTGCTCGACGTTCTGTGTCCTCGCGCCCGGTCGGGAACAGCCCGTCACCGGGAGACGGCAACGGGAGCCCACTGGCCCTGTCCGAACGTCGAGAGGACCGTCGTGGTGTTGTTGGTGAGCCCGCCCGGTGTGTACCGGCCTCAGCGAGACAGCGCCGTGCTGGCCGATGTGGTCCGCCGGCGCGGCCGCGCGTGGGGTGCGGATGTCCTGGACATGGGTACCGGCTCAGGATTTCTGGCGTTGGCCGCCTGGCGGGCCGGAGCTCGCTCGGTGACTGCCGTTGACGTGTCGTGGCGGTCGGTGGCGGCGACCTGGTTGAACTGTTGGCTGCACCGGGCGCCGGTGGCCGTGCGGTGCGGTGACCTGTTCGACCCGGTCGCCTCGCAGCGGTTCGACCTCATCGTGGCCAACCCACCGTACGTGCCGGCCGAGACCACGACCCTGCCCCGACACGGAATTGCCCGTTGCTGGGACGGCGGACTCGACGGCCGTGCCGTCCTGGATCGGATCTGTCGCGGCGCGGCCGACCGGCTCACCAACCGCGGCGTGCTGCTGCTGGTGCACTCCGCGGTCTGCGGCTCGGACGCGACCGTGGCTCGGTTGGCGGAGTCGGGCTTGGCCGCCCAGGTGGTTCAGCGCGGCCGGATCCCCTTCGGGCCGGTGATGCGGGCTCGGGCCGCGATGCTCGAGGAACGCGGCCTGGTGGAACCCGGGGAGAGGTGGGAGGAGTTGGTCGTCGTCGAGGCCCGTCGAACCGCCTGACCGAGTCGTGGACGACCCCGCACCGGCGGCGGCTGGCGACATCTCGGCCTGGGCATGTCGGTATGGATGGGGGCGCCCGCGCGGTGTTGCAGTCCGCGCACGGGCTCTACTGGGAACCGCTTTCGCCGAGCTCGATGCGGAAGGGGTGTTGTCGGTCCGTGACGTGGCCCGCCGCGGCATTCGCGCCGCAAGGCCGGCTGGTCCGCTATCACGTCGCCGAATCCACCGGCGGTCGCCCGTGGTGGCTCCGGAATGGCCTGAACTCGATCCATCACGAGAACCGTTCGGCTCACCATGATGGCTTTCGGCTTCACATAGGTGACAATGTCGGGCGGCGGACACGTCACGGCTTCTTGCTACGCATTCGTCGACATTTCAGACGATCAGCGAAATGGCAGCGACGCTCGCTCGCCAGCGACGCCGGGCCGCTACGTGATCCGCGACCACAATGTTGTATCTGGTCCGCCTGACGCCGCTTCTCCTCCTGAGGAGGAACAATGAGACCTGTCTGCACGAGGAAGCCGTCCGCGGCCGCTGGTCGACACTGGGCGCCAGGGGTACCGCGAGGGGCCCCACCGGGGGTGCCGCAGGGGTCGCCGCCCAGATCGGAACCCCATTGCACGGCATCCGCGCAGCTCATCGGGGGTGACAGGGATCCGATCGTGACCCCGACTGACCCCTGTTTGGGGTCACCACGCGTACATCATCCCCATGTTTCTACCCAATTGGGAGTGTCCGAACGACTGGTTACACCGTTGTTCGGACACTCCCTCTTGACGAACATAGGGGCAGCTGTGAGCTCGGTTCTGGCGGTCAGGACGAATCGCTCGGTAGCAGTTCGCTCTCGGACATCGCGGTGGGATCTCACGGCGTCGATGCCGGCGCTGGCCAGGACGGCGTGGAACGACGTGGTGAACTGGCCGGCTCAGTCCAGTGTCACAACGCAGTCGACGTGGAAGAAGTCCACGGCCAGCATGGTCGAGGCCTGCGCTCGCAGGAACCGCCGGGCACGACCGGCGCCGTACTCGCCGCCCTAATACTCCAGCCCTGGACCTGTGGCCGGTCTACCTCCTGCGTGGCCCCCAGGCACAGCCGGACGCCAGCTACGTGCCGGGATCCAACTCCGGGCGGCTTGGTGGCGTGCTTCCGGGTGTCAGGTGATGTCGCGCCGTGTGTAGCTCCAGGTGCCGGCCAGCGCGAGGAGGGCTGCGATCGCGAGCATGGTTGCGGTTGCGGGCCAGTCGGGTGGGTCCACCGGTACGGCGGCGAGGTGGTCGAAGGGGGAGAGGGTACTGACCCTGTCGGGTCCAGAACTCGGCCGTGGTGTCTGATCTGCAGTTTCAAGCTGCCGTCTGGTACTCGTTGATGAGCCCGCCGAGGACCGAACGACGCCCCGATCCTGCCGTGGATCGGCTCGGGCCAGGCGATTGCGGGCGCGGTGGTTGCAGCTGCAGCGCTCGATGCGGCCGCTGCGTGTTGTAGTGCTCCGAGTACTCGGCGAGCATCCTGCGGAGGTGTCGCTCCCCGAAGATCAGCATCCGGTCGGTGACCTCGGGGCGGACGAATACGAGCGTTCGGCGAAGCAGTTCGCCCGCGGACAGCGCGGCGGGATCTTGACCACTGCGATGCCTGCGTCCGCCAACACCGCCTCGAACGAGGCCGCGAACTGTCCCGGTTGCGTCCACGGACGTGGTGGATGAGGACGACCACCTGGTGTCCTTCGAGCTGACAAGTTAGGCGCTGATCGGGGTTGGCGTCACCACCTCCGGCGTTGTTGGTGGAGCTACGGACTGGACGATGCCGCCCTCGCCGTTGTCGAACACAAGGTTGTTCGCGATGACCAGTTCGTCGCAGGCTTGCCAGCAGTGGATGCCGAACCCCGGGTTGCCGTAGGCGATGTTGTTGGACACGGTGCCCCGCGCGTGACCCATGTAGATGCCGTGGTCCAACTCGTTGTCGCCGCACCCGTAGACCACGTTGCCGATGATGTCGATGTCGGTGAGATCGTAATCGGAGTTCCCGGTGAGGATGCAGTTGCCGGTAGGGAACCCGTAGACGCGGTTCTGCATGATCCGCACCTGTGAGGCGCGGTTGTAGCAGCAGGATCCGCATCGGCCCACCCTCACCGGGGATCCCCCTCCGACCATTTCCCGCCGACCGGCACGAACACGTACTTCGACAGGCCCGCCTTCGACATGCCCGACCCGGGGCGGGGCCGGGTCAGCGTCTCGACGGGCAACAGGAACCGGTGGCCGCGCGCGCAGGAGGTCCTGGCGTGTTCGATGGGGCCGTCGGTGCTCTCGAGCACGAAGCGCTCCGGCACCTCGGCAGGCGCACCGCACTGCGGGCACGTGGTCGTGGTCGGCATCAGGGGCCCACCGGTGCAAGTGGCACGAAGCGACGGAGCTTTCCCGTCGCGGGGTGGCGGTCGAGGTTCGGTGCCGAGCGGACGGCGACGTCGGGACCGGCGAGCCCGGCGCCGGCGAGCGCCGACGCGAGACGTTCGCGCAGCGCGGCGATGTCGAGCCCATGGTCGGCCACCGCGGTGACGTCGATCCCAGTCGGCGTCTGGCGTACCTGGTACTCCAGCACGTCGGGTGCCCGCACGAGCACGGACCGGACCACCAGCGGATGGATGGTCACCGCGCCGTAGCTGAAGGCCTCGTCGGTGCGGCCGTGAACCCGTGCGCGCAGGAAGCCGTGTTCCGGCGCGTTCGGCCGCTGCACGAAGCTGTCGGTGAGCTCGTAGCGGATGAGCGGCTGGATCCTGTTGCCCAGGTTCGTCACCAGTACCGATGCCGACGGAGTTCCCGGTGGGACCGGTTGGTGCTGGTCATCGACCAGTTCGATGATGCATCCGTCCTCGGCGAAGGTGATGACGTCCGAGTCAGGGCCGCTGGCGCCGACCAGCCCCTCGGTGGAACCGAAGGAGTCGATCAACGGCGCCCCGAGACCGCCCGAGATCGCGGCGCGGAGCTCCGGTGTGCAGGTTTCGCTGGTGCTCGTCACCATGACCGGCGAGATCCGCAGGCGCCCGGCCGTCCGCTCGGCGGCCAGCCGGGCGAGCATCGACGGGTAGCCGTAGAGCGCCGGCGCCTGCAGCGCGTTGAGCTGCTCCACGATCTCGGACAGCGGGAGCGTGACCGGCACGGAATGGAACCGCGCCGGCATCCGCCCACCCGTCAACAGTGGCTCCGCCACACCGGTTGCGTGCACCGGTGAGCCGGCACCGATCATCGCGGTCCGGAGTCCTCCGCGCGGCGGCCCGCCCGTCGCGGCGAGGCGGGCGACCAGGCCGCGCAACAGCGAGCCGAAGAACTGCACCGCACCGGGCGCGTCGAGCACGAACACCCCGCGCTGCCCGGAGCTGCCCCCCGAGCTGAGCGCGAGATGGACACCCAGCGGCGTCGCCGGTTCGGGACCCGCCTCGGCGAGGGCCCGCTCCACCGAGTGGTGGGTGAGCCGGCGGTCGGTGAAGACGTCGTCGAGTTCGTTCATCATCTCGGACTTGGTCATCACCGGCAGCAGTGAGAGATCGCCGGGGTCGACTGCGGCCAGGTCGATACCGCGCAGCCGCCTGGCGTGGAACGGCGAGCGCTCGACGGCGTGTCCCAGCAGGGCGCGCAGCCGCTGACGCTGGTGGGCGGCGATCTGCGACTGGTCCCAGCCGATCCGTGCGACGAGCTCGGGGAAGCTCGCGAGCAGCGCGGTCTGCAGCTCCTCGCGGAGCGCGCCGAATTGGGACGCTGTGGCGGTCGTGGTGGGCATCGGCCCTCCCGTGGGTCGGTCGTGCGTCGTGGCGGGTGATCGGTCAGATCGGTTCGACGAGGCGGGCGACGACGTCGATCAAGGCCTCCGGTGGCAGGGCGCCGGTCCCGGCGGCCTGTTCGAGTACGTTGCCGGCGACGATGGCGAGGAGCAGCCGGGCGAAGTCCTTCGGTGGGCCGACCGGCGCGAGCCCGGCCCTGGCCAGGACCGCACACACGGCGTCGGTGAGCCGTTCGAGGGTCTGCGTGTGCAGCCCGGTGTACCGGGCGTTGAGGCCGGCGTCGCGGGCAGCGACGACCCGAAACTCGATGAGCAGCAAGCTCCAGTTGCCACCGTCCCGGGCATCGCGGGCGTAGGCGGCGCGCAGCAGCGCGAGCAGCCCATCGAACCCGGCCTCGGTTGCCGCGATCTCGGCGTTCTCCGCAGCGCGTTCGGCGATGCGCCGCTCGAGCAGGGCGAGGAACAGGTCGGGCTTGCCGGCGAACTGCGAGTACACGACGCCCTTCGAGAACCCGGCCTCCTCCGCGATGGCCTCAAGCGTCGCCCCGGCGTAGCCGCGTTCGAGGAACACCTGACGGGCAGCGTCGAGCACCATGCCGCGGTTGCGCCCGACCTGCTCCACCCTGCTCAATCTCGTGGCCATGTGTGACATCAGATACCGGCAACATTCCAATGTCAAGGGTATTCAGATACTGAAGGTTTCCGTCGCCGCTCCCCTCTCGTGGTCCGACCCGCCACGTCCCACCGGTGGCCGTGGCGCCGGTCATCCCGGCCAGGCTGGTGGGGGCGGTGAGCGTGATGAGGTCTGGGCTGGCCAGGCCGGCGAAGCCGACGGTGCGCCCGGGGGTCCAGTTCGGTTGGTCAGCCAGCCGGCGGGCGAGCTGGGCGCATCGGCGACGGTATCGGCGATGATCCACGCGTCGGGGTTGCCGGTGGTGAGGCGGCGGGCTGGGCGTAGCCAGGACGCCGCGGTCGCGGGCCAGTCGAGTGCGGTCAGCACGGTGCCGCCGGCGGCGATCCACGCGACGTGCAGCGCCTGGGCGGCGGTGATCGAGGCGGGAGCGCGGCCATGGCCGATGGCGATGGTGTCGGCCCCGCTCTGGCGCAGCATGTCAGCAGCCGGGTGGCTCCGCGCTGGTGTGCTGCTCGGGAGGTGCCACCGCGGCCGGGTAGCGGGCGATGGTGTGGTCAAGGATCCGCGGCGATCTCCAGGAGGATGCTGCGCTGAACCTGTTCCCGTCGAACCGACCGGTGTCGAACCGGGCGGTGTTCATCGGGCCTTCCAGTCTCGGTAGGGCTCGGGCACGCACGCCGCGCAGGGCCGGTAGCCGGCGGCGACGGCGGTGGGTTCGTCGACGAAGAACACCCGGTGGGCCACGTAGCCGCCCTTGCTGATCGCGGCCAGCGCGGCGCGGCAGTCGAGCCGTCCGTAGATCTTGTTCTTGCGGTGCCCGCCGAACCGGCCGGGTGTGGAGCTGGGATAGGGGCGTCGGTGGGCGTCGAGCAGCACATAGGGAGCGCTGTGTGCGGCCAATTCTCCCGGATCCGGTGGGTGGCCTTTCGGGTCCATCAGGTGGCGTCGTGGAAGACGAGTCCGAGGGTGAACCGTCGGCCGGACCGGACTACCGACACCCCGTGCCAGACGGGTGCGGCCGACCAGCCGCGCTGCGACTGCACGGGCCGGTCGCGGGTGGTGAACACCAACCCGTGGCCGTGAGGGATGAGTGTGGCGGTGGCGCGGGGCGGGACACGCGGGCGCTGTTCGTACACCAGGAACTCGCCGCCGGTGTGATCGACGCCGGGATCGTTGAGGTTGATCACGACCTGCAGCGGGAACACGGGTTCGCCGTAGAGGTCGCGGTGCAGCGCGTTCCAGTCACCCGGCCCGTAGCGGAGCAGGATCGGCGTGGGTCGGGGTCTGCCCCGCGGCGTGGCACATGTCGATCGATGCGCACAAGCGCTCCCAGGCCGAGGTGCCAGGCGCCGTACTCGTCCCAGGCGTGGGTCTGAGGTAGCAGGTGCCGTCGGCGGCGGTGGGCTGGACGTCGCCCTACCGCCTGCGGGGCGTGTAGCGGCGGGCGTCGATGAGCTCGCGGGCGTGGCGGATCGCGTCGTCGTTGGCCGCGTACTTGACCTCCGCTGTCGTGCCCATTGCCGGCGGTGACGACGATGAGCGGCTTGCCGGCGAAGTCGATAAGAGACCGAGCCTGCTGCGTTGCGGTGGCTGGTTCGCGAGCTCATCGATCGTGCTACGGGCGGTGTTTGCCCGCGGCGTCGCAGCGCATCACGGGCCGGCCGGGCCGGCCGGGCCGGTCCCGACGATGACGTGCCGAGCGCTGGTCATGGCGTCGCCGCGCTCGGTGTCTGTGGTGCTCGGTCCGGTTCGGCGTCGACTTCGGTACCGCGCAGGGGCAGCAGCCGGTGGAGCAGCAGCCCGGACACGATGGAGAACGTCACCGCACCGTAGGCGCCGAAGACTGTGAACTGCTCGTCGACCGCGATCCCACCCATGGTGGTGGCAGCCCAGCCCAGGGCCCAGAGCAACGGCAGTGCGGCGGCCCAGGCCCAGCGGAGATGGGTACGGCGGGGCAGGGCGATCGCCTGGGCGACACCGAGAACGACCCCGGTGACCGCGCCCATCAGGGCGAGGCTACCGAGGGAGGTGCGGTAGTCGACGGCCCAGGCGCCGAGGAGAAGACCTAGGCCCATGCCGATCGCGGTGGCCGGGACCCACCGGCGGGGGTCGAGTCGCCGCGAGCTGGCCGCGGCCTGGCCGCCGCCGATGACCAGCCCGGCGACCGTGCCGCCGATCAGCGCCGCCGCTGGAGTGTCGACGCGGCCGGCCACCGCGGTACCGGCCAGGCCGGCGAGGGGGAAGGCGAGGAACCCCGCGGTCCACAGCAGCCAGGCGCGCAGGAAGGACTGTCGGGATGTTGCCGAGCGGGTCACGATGTTCAGCTCCTCAGCTTGGCCTCGGCCGGCATGACGTTGGGCGCGGTTCCGAACGGGATGTCGACGCGGCCCACGCCATTGGCCGTGGAGGAGCTCGGGGTGCGGACCGGGCGCAGAACGAGCGTCACGCCCAGGGCGGCCACCCACAGCCCCCATCCGGTGCTGCCGAGCAGCCCGGCCAGGTCCCAGACGGGCAAACCGGACACGGCGGTGGCGAGGACGTCGCCCTGATTGAGCAGGTACACCACGCTGGCGACCAGCCCGGTGACACCGAGCCAGCGCGGCAGGACCCGGGTGCGCAGGATGACCACGCTGAGGGTGACCGACCAGCCGATGGCCAGCAGTTGACCCAGGTGCTCACCCAACAGCGCCCCACCGAACTGGTGCTGCGCGGTCCACGCCGCGTCCACAGCGGCCTGGGTGACGGGGTCGCCGGTGACGTAGGACTGGGCCAGTGGTGGGACGACGAACACCCAGCGCAGGAACCCGATCAGCGACAGCAGCACCGACGTGGCCCCCACGGAGGTCGCAACCCGCAGTACCGGATCGTCGCGGCGGCCGAGCACCACCGGCAACAGCAGCACCGGCACGGCCAGGATCGCGTAGGTCCAGGCGGTGGCGAACCAGGTCCACACCAGGGTTGTACCGCCCGCGACGAACGCCGGCAGCACCACGCCGGCCGGCTCCCGCAAGACATCGGGCCAGTCGAACGTGGACGACAGCACCGTTGCGGCGACGGCGAACCCGACCGCGCCCACCACCAGCAACCCGCCGGTCGTCCGGCGCAGACCGTTGCCTGTGGCGCTGGTAGAAGCAGCCATACGGCGCCATCCTTTTAAGTGTCAACTTGCGAACTCGACGCGACCCACTAGAGGCGCAGATCTCGGCTCGGGTGGCAATTGAACGGCGAGCTGGCGAATCTCCTGTGATGAGATTGCCGGCCGAGCCCGGCGCGCATTCCAAGCTGCCGGCGCAGATATTGCACGACGAACAGATTGCGTACGGCGTATCGCTACACGAACCGTTTGACGAACGCGAGGGTGGTGTCGGCGACCTCGCGCCATCCGTTGTCGATGGTCAATGCGTGGCCGCGGTTCTTGATCTCGGTGATCTCGGTGACGCCCTTGTTGTCGCTCTGCTGCTTGTAGGAGGCGTGGGCGATGGCCCAGGGGGCGGTGTGGTCCTTCTCGCCGCTGATGATCAGCAATGGACCGCGACCCGGGTTGTCGGTGTCGACGTGTGCCTCGGTCCACGGGTTGAGGTTGGCGGTGGCGGCCTGGAACAGTGGTGCGCCGGCGGCTGGCACGGCGTAGGTGGTGTAGAGCTGGGTGGCTTCGTCCTCGGTGACGGCGTTGGCGAAGGCGTACCGGAACTGGTCGTAGGTGAGCGGGACCGCACGGTGCCGGTTGGCCGGGTTGCCCAGCACCGGGAACGACGACTTGAGCGCCGAGATGGGCAGCGGGAGCACGCCACGGAAGGGTGCGGGGTCGATGGCGACTGACGCGGCCGACAGGCCACGCCCGGCGATGATCTGGGCGAGTAGGCCGCCGAAGGAGTGCCCGATCACGGCGGGTGTGCGCGTCAGCGTGCTGATCACCTCCGTGTAGTGGTCGGCGACCTGCCCGATCGTCTTGCCGGCGAAGACCTCGGGGTGGGCGTTGGCTTCCTCGACGGTGTCCGGGTCGTCGGGCCACCCCGGGGTGAGCGGCGCGTAGCCGGCTTCGGCGAAGACCGCCGACCACCGGTCCCAGCTGCTCGGCAGCAACCACAGGCCATGGATGAACACCACCGGCACGAGGCCCGTCGCATTCGCCTGCTCGATCTCCGACGCTTCGTGCGTAGTGATAGCCACTCGGCCTCTCATTCGTCATGACGTCGGTAGGTCGGATTTCCGAATGGCCTGGCGAGCTGGCACAGAGCGAGTGAATCGAAGATTCGCCCCGCTCGAGCCGCGGGGCGAATCTCCGAGAACCAAAGAATCGGGTTACCAAGCGTGCAAAGGGCCCGTGGTGATGGTCTCGGCGTCAGCAGCCAATGATCGGCTACTGACGCAGACCCCATGGGTCGAAGCCTCGTCGCGGCGCGCTCCGCGTGGGTGCCCGTTACTCAGATTGGGGATCAGCGACCGGGAGACCGAACCTTCTCCTCTGATTCGACCTTGGCCTGTCGGTGTTCCCGTGAATACGGTCTACTCCTGCTGCGTTCTGGTGGCAAGGCTCCCCCCTGATGCCGACGCCGCGCGTCTGAATGGACCCGTTTGCGATGCTCAGCGTTCCGATGGCGGGCACTCGTCTGCGAGGTGAGGACGGTCGCGGCGGGGTTGTGCACGGGCGGGGTAGGGAGGAGGGTGCGTCTCATCGCCGGGGTTCGCCGGGCCGACGCCTGAGGCGCGCCGGCTCCAGAGGGATCTGGGAATCGGTTGCGGTGCGCCGCGATCGAGAACCGACCCATCGCGCCGAGTTGGTCGGCCAGCCAATCCAAGAGCGGCTGAAGTGCCCGCCACACGCCGGCGACCCGCACGTCGGGGCCGGGTGAGCGGCGCTGACGCTCACCCTGCCATTCTGGCTCCGATGTGTGCGAGGACCTCGTTGTGCTCCTGGGCCGGGCTGAACAGGATGATCTCGGCATCCTGGCCGACTCGCACGCTGTGTCCGGGGGGCCAGTAGAACAGGTCACCGCCGCGGATGGTCTCCTCGGTGGCGTCCACGTACCGGACGGTCACTTCCCCCTCGAGCAGGTAACCCCAATGAGGGGCGTGGCAGCTGTCTGCCGGCAGGCCGGTGAGCAGCGGGGCGATATCGGTGCCCGCAGCGAGGGAGAACCATTCGCCCGCGATGGTTCCGTACCCGTCGACCCGTCCGAAGTCCTGCACCTGACGGGCGACTGCCCCAGGCGCGTCAATGGTTGCCGGCAGGTCCTGTTTCGCGATCTTCACGGTCTTCACTCCTCCTCGGATGGCCGTCGTTAGCGGCGACGACCCTGCGCGCACTCTGTGCCGGGGCGGTTGCGAGCCACTCACCATCCATCGGTGGATCGTCGGTGACCGGCCGGCTGGGCCCGCACAGTGGATGGGGCGGCTACGAGCTGGTCGCTGTCCTCGCGTCGAGGTGTTCCAGTGTCATGCGGACGACTTCCTCGTCCCGCATCGACCTGCCGCGGTGCACGGCTGCGTCGAAGGCGGCCGGCCCGTAGCGGGCGCGGACGGTGTCGGCCAGCGCGTTCACCCGGGCGGCCTCGGAGGGCTCAAACGGCAGCGCCGTTGCTGCTCCGGCGGCGTCGAGCGCGCCGTGGAGCACGGCGGCGATCTCGTCGTCGCCGAGGGAGGCGAAGACCCCGAACAGGTGGCGGAGGGACAGCCACTGGTTGGCCCACTCGCCACCGCGGAACCAGGTGTCGACCACCTCCCGGTAGCCGATGAGCGCCTCGTCGATGTCGCCGCGCTGGGCGCGAAGGTAGAGCTCCTCGGTGCGGGCGAAGGCCCGCAGCCAGCGGTTGTCCACGGTGCCGGCCAACCGTCCGCTCGTGACGAGCAGCTCGAGTGCCAGATCGGGGTCGTCGCGCTCGAAGGACAGCCCGGCGGCGTAGGCGGCCTGGGCCAGCGCGGTCGGGCTGCCGCACCGCTCGGCGGCGTGCTGGCCCTCGGCGGCCAGGCGCCGGGCACCGTCGTGGTCGCCGACGCTGGTGTGGGCCACCGAGCGCATGTAGCAGCCGTGGGTGAGCAGGCTGTCATCGCCGGATTCCCGGGCCGCCTCGACCATCCGCTCCATCCAGGCGAGCGCATCGGCGGTTTCGCCCCGGTAGAAAAGGGCGTTGCCCAGGGCACGCTCGGCCAGCGCCCACGTCGGCGCGCCGAGCCGCTCGGCCGCCGCGACGGCATCGCGGCCGGCGACCACGGCGCCGGTGAGCTCGCCGCGGACGTACCGCCCGTAAGCGAGGATCCCGAGGATGACCGGGTACAGCGGCCGCTCCTCGGTGCCCGGCACGGCCGCGACCATCTGTGCCCAGTCGATGATCTCGTAGCGGACGCTGCGGAACGCGAACTCCCGGACCGCGGCCACCAGCTCGAGCGCAGTGTCGAGCTCCCCGAGGCGCAGGCTGGCGCCGAAGGCCTCCCGCAGGTCCTCGACGTCGTCGGCGATCCGACGCGACCAGTACCCCTCATCCGGGCCACCGAGCCCGTGACTGGCGGCCCGGGCAGTGCGCAGGTGCGAGCGGGCGTGCGCGAGACGGGTCGCGGCCGCCTCCGGGCGGGCCCCCAGCTGTTGCCTGGCGAACTCCCGCAGCGTCTCCAGCAGTCGGTAGCGCATGCGGCCATGCGACTCGGCCGCCACGACCATCGACTTGTCCACGAGGACGGCCAGCAGAGCCGCCACGTCCGACCGATCGAGGTCGGCCGAGGCGCACACGTCTTCGGCCCGGTCGAGATCGAAACCACCCGCGAACACGCACAGGCGGGCGAACAGCGTCTGCTCGGCGGGCCCAAGCAGGTCGTGCGACCAGCGCACGACATCGAACAGGGCACGGTGGCGCAACTCCGTGGACCGGGCGCCAGCCAGTAGCCGGAACCGGGCGTCGAGCCGGTCCGCGATGTCGGCGGGGGTCATGGAGCGCACCCGCGCCGCGGCCAACTCGAGGGCGAGTGGAAGCCCGTCGAGCCGGATGCAGATCTCGGCGACGGCCCGGCGGTTGTCCTCGTCGAGGGCGAAGCCAACCCGCGCCGCCCTGGCGCGCGCCACGAAGAGGGCGACTGCGGTGCTCGCGCGCACCTCGGCCAGCGAGACGGTCCCCGAGGACGGCACGTCGAGTGGCGGCAGCGCCCAGGTCACCTCACCGGGCAGGCCGAGGGGCTCACGAGTGGTGGTCAGGACCTGGACCGAGGGGCACCGGCGCAGGATCCGGGCGACCAGTGCCGCGATGCCGTCGAGGACGTGCTCGCAGTTGTCCAGAACCAGCAGGAGGATCTGCGGGGCCAGGACTTCGACGATCGAGTCCTCCAGCGACCGTTCCGGTCGCCGCTGCAGATCCAGCGCGGCCGCTACCGCTGCCACGGCCGGCTCGCCGCCCCGAACCGCGGCCAACTCGACCCACCGGATCCCGTCGGGATGGGCGCCGGCGAGCTCGTCGAGCAGTTCCTGCACGAGGCGGGTCTTGCCGACCCCTCCCGGCCCGGTCACGCTCACCAGGCGGGCCTCGGTGACGAGCCGGCGCACCGCGGTGAGCTCGCTGTCGCGCCCGAGCAGCGGCGCCGGGTCCCGAGGCACCACGACCACCGCAGCGCGCGGTCCCGGGGCCGGGCCAGGACCGGCCCAGCTCAGCGCGGGACGTTCGGCCAGGATGTCGCTCTCCAGCGTCCGGAGCTCCGGCGAGGGGGAGAGCCCCAGCTGCTCACGCAGCAGGTCCCGCAGCTCGGCGCCGCGTTGCAGCGCCTCACCCGGCCGGCCGCTGCGGTAGAGAGCCAGCATGAGCTGTGCCCACAGCCGCTCCCGAAAGGGGTGCTCGGCCACCAGCGCCTCCAGGGGCCCAATCACGTCGGCGTGTTCCCCGCACGCCAGTCGAGCCCCAACGGCCACCTCGTGAGCCACGACGCGGAGCTCCTCGAGTCGGGCGGCCTCGGCGCGCAGGACGTCCTCGTCGGCGAACTCCGCGAACGCCGACCCCCGCCACTCGCTCAGGGCCCCCTCGGCCGTGCGCAACGCTTCCCGCGGGTCGTGGTCGAGTTCGCGGCGGGCACGGCCGACAGCGTCCTCGAAACGGGCGGCGTCCAGGCGGCGCGTCGCGATCTCGAGCCGGTAGCCGGGAGGGCGGGTCTCGATCTGGGGCGAGTCCGGCCCGGTCGCGAACAGGCGACGCAGCCGGGAGACGTGAGTCTGCAGCGTGGGCACGGCTGTCGGTGGCGGGTGCTGCCCCCACAACGCCTCGACGAACCGGTCGAGGGAGACCACGTGACCACGCTCGGCGAGCAGGATCGCCAGGATCAACCGGGGCTTGGCCCCGCCCAGCCCCAGAGCCGATCCGTCGTCTACCACCTCGACGGATCCCAGCACCCGGCACTCCACGCCCGGCATTGTGGCCCGTAACCGGCTCATCGGGGACCGACCGACCGATTGCTGCCGATCTGCAAGCCGGCCCGGTCATCGTGACCGGAGTCCGGCGAGGAGCGCCGGGAACCCAGAGGAGTGGATATGCCGTACGTCCAGGTGAAGGTGATCGAAGGAGTCTTCGGACCCGAGGAGAAGGCACAGATGGTCCAGGCCGTGACCGACGCCATGGTCAGCGTGGAGGGCGAGGCCATGCGCGGCGTCACCTGGGTGACCGTGGAGGAGGTCGCCAGCGGCTCCTGGGGCATCGGCGGCACCGCACTCACGACCGCGGACATCGTCTCAATGCGCACCGCCACACCCGCCCCCGCCTGACCGCCGACCACGCCGCCGGGGCGCCTACACACTGGCGCCCCGGCCTGCACGGTCGCCGTGATGATGCCGTCGCCGACATCAATTGATGGACGCGTGTTCGATGGCGCCTCTCTACTTCACCTCGCTCAACCCCTTCGGGATCAGAGCGTTCAACATCTCCTCCGGTCAGGAGGCACCCACGGAAGGACCCGCCGACGTGAGCGCCCTGGCCGATGTCATGAGCCGAGTTCGGGCTACCGCCACCCGGACCGACGAGCCAGGTAGCCAGTACCCATGATTTCGGTGAACGGTGCGGCTGGTACCTGAGCACCCAGTAGGTCACGGGGTCGCGTCCCGCAAACAGTGCACGATCCGGGCCGGCTGCCAGGCGCCCTCACATCATCACCCCCGCGATCCCGGCTCCGAGACCGCGCCCGACATGTTCCTGGCCGGGTTCACTAGCTGGTTGTGCGGCGGGGCGGTCACTGCGGTGCGCGGCGAGCAGCGTCCGTCGCGGATGGACCGGCCGGTGATGCTGCCTCAGGCTCCCCGGTGCGGGATCCTGGGCACAACGACCGTGGTGGGGTGTGCCTTGTGTCGTTACGTTCGTGCCTGCCGCACTCGGTGGCTAGGACGGGGGCAAAGCTCTTGATGACCTCGGACTGGCACGCCCTGGCTGGGCTCGGCACCGACGGCGGGCAACCACTCGCTGATGGGGACCGCCTCGTTCGTGGGGTCCACTTGCTGTGGTCGATCCGGCCGGAGCTGGGGTTCCCGGTCGACGGGTACCACGTATGGCGTCGCCGGCACCGGGACCCGCGGTGGAGCTGCCTCGAGATGGGCTCCGATGCGCTACCGCCGGCGGGAGCCTCGGCCTGGGAGCACGCCGGTTACCGGCTGAGGGCGCGGCCGGGTCCGGTCGGCCTCGCGCCCAATACCTGCGGCACGTTGGCGGCGCTGCACCTGCGGGGGAGCCAGGTCCTCGAGGTCGGACTGGCGCTGCCGCCTGCGACGGTCGTCCGGGCGCGGGGAGCCGGCAGCCTGCCGGTGGCCGAGGCGCTGGTGCCCAGCGGTGGTGGGATCGCGGTGGCGGCCCGGACCACCGCCGCGAGAGCCGGGGACGGCGAGTGGGTCGCAGAGCTGTGGGCCGACGGCATGATCGGTGTGCGGCTGACCGGTGTGGATCTGCGGGTCTGCTGGGTCTGTTTCGGTGCTGCCGTCGGTGGCGGCTGGGATCTGCTCCGCGAGGACGCCGTTTTGCTGCCCGTCGTCCCACGGGATACGCGCAATGACGCGGTGCACATCCAGGCCGGGGCAGCCACCCGGGACGAGGCCAGATCGAGGCTGTCGAGCACGTTGGCGAGCGGTGAGGATCTGGCCACGGACTTCGCCGGTGAGGTCGGCGAGCTGATCGAGGACCTGCTTCGTCGCGGCCGGGATGCGACGCTGCCGCAGAGGGCTCACGAATCCGCGAGCGCGCGCACCTCCCCACGCCTCGGGATGCCCACCGCGAGCGTACTCGCGCTGGCCGCCATCGACCCCGACATCAGCCGGATGCTCGGCCTGTACTGGCACGACCCGGTTGACACCGATACCTGGGACTACCGGGTCGTGGCACACCACGGCCCGGTGCGTTACCCCGGACGGCGGGTGCGCTTCGACGGCCTCGACACTGGGGCGATCGGAACCGGGATGCTGAGCCATGACGGCATCGTGTTCGTCGGCACCGCGGGGCTGGAGGTCCGGGCCGGCAACGGTGACCCGGCACTGCGGGTACCCGCCCCGCGGATCGGCACCGTCGCCGGGATTCGGCTGGAAGCACCCGTCGCGGCCCTCACGGTGCGCCTGGGTGAGGGCACCTTCATGCCGTTCACCGCGTGGCGCGGTTCGTCGCGGGTCGACTCGGCGACGGGTGTCACCGGAGAGGTCGTCCTCGGGGATGACGCCGGGATCGACGCGGTGACGTGGACGTCCGGGCCGGTCGAATTGCTGGAGGTCGAGCTGCACCTGGGCACCGGGCGCGTGGGCGACCTGGCCGCCCACGCGTGGAATCTGTCGCCGCAGCGTCCGGACCCGGTGCGTGACCTGGAGCTCATCGGCATCGCCAGCGCCGGTGAGCCGACCCGTCTGTACCCCGACGGGGCGATCGACCGGGCGACCGGGGTGGTCGGGCTGGACTGGGCCGCCCACTCGGTGCAGGACGTGCATCAGCCCCTGCGGGTCCTGGTGGCGCGGGCCTTCCGCGGCACCGGCGGTGCGCCCGTGGCCGCCGGCCCGTTCGAGCTGCGCAACCCCGAGCACCCCGCGCTGGCCTTCGCCCGCTCGCCGAGGTTGCCCGGACCGCGGCCGGGGCCTGAGGTGCCTCGCGGTTGGACCGATCGGGCGCTGCCCGACGGGTGGTACGCCTGGCGCGTCCGCGGTGTCGACGCCTTCGGCCGGCTCGGTTCGTGGAGCGCGGAACGCGAGGTCGAGGTGGCGCCCCGGAGTAGCCCGCCGCCACCGGATCAGGTGCTGGCCCGCTATCTCGACCCGGCCGACCCGCACCTGTCCGCCGACGACCGCGCCCGCACCGACGCCGACGGTGCCGGGCTGCTGGTCGAGTGGACCTGGCCGGCCCAGCGGCGCATCCAGGCCCCCCAGGTCGAGCCCGGGGGCGAGTTCCGCGTCCTGCTGCGCCGCGGCGACCCGAACGTGCTGCACGGAAACGTGGTGGGCGTGCGCGACCTAGGCGGTGCGAGCCGCCTGGACACCGACCTCGACTGGGGCGGCGCGGCCAACGCCCTGGCCGGCGAACTCCTGCGCCTCGGCGCGGCGAGCTTCGAGGTGACCGGCAACGGCACCGGGCGCGACACCTCGATCGCGGTCCGGAACCTCACCGCCCCCACCCGCCGGCCGACCGCAGGCCCGTTCACGATCAGCCTCTCCGAGACGGGCGAGCTGCGCACTGACCTCGGTCGCCCCCTCGCGTTCGATCGTCGCGTACACACCCAGCCGGTGGGCCGGATCCTGCACGCGCACAGCCAGATCGCGGCCGTACGCGACGCGACCGTGACGCTGACGGACCCGCTGCCGTCGACCCCCGATGATCCGCTGCCGGGGTGGCTGGTCTGCGGCGGGATCGCCTACCCAGTGACGAGCCAGACCCCGGGCTCGGCGCGGCTCGAGGTCCATGGTGTGGTCCAAACAGACGGCAGCACCGCGCTGCCGCTACCCGGCGAGCCGTGCACCGTGTGGGCCGGCGCGAGCTACCGGGCCTGGCTGCCCGGTATCCGGCTCGGGCCGGCCGAGCAACAGGCAGTGGCGCTGGCGCTGGTTGCCGTCAGTACGTCCGATGGCGACCCCTCGGTTGCCGATGACCCTGGCTGGAGCCGCCCCGGTCGCGGCGGCCTCGGTGGGCGCCCGGGGCGTGAGAGCCGGACGTCGCGCGTCGCCCGGGTCACGGTCCCGCGCCGCACCCCACCACCGCCTGTCCGGGTCGAGCTGCCACCCGAGCAGGATGGCGATATCCCCGCCGACCGGGCCGAGCCGGCGGACTGGTACGGCCGCGCCCGCTACAGCTTGGCGTTCGACCCGGTGGCTGGTGCCGACGGCTACCGCGTGCTGCGCGCCAGTACGGCTGCGCTGTTCACCCACGACCGCGTCCAGCGCCAGTCCGGCACCGGCCCCTACTCGAGCGGACCCTTCGACGACGACGACGACGGCGGCGCTTCGGAGGCCTGGCTCGACGAGCATCACCCGTCGCTGAGCGTCGCCGACCTCACAGCCGACCTCGACACCCACCCCGATCCGACGGCGGTGCAGGCCGCCTGGCGCGAGTGGAGCGCCTGGTACTACCCGGGCCTGCTAAATAGGGAGGTCATGGCGATGGCGGAGCGGGAGGGTAACGAGCAGGCGTTCCGGCCGACCCACGATGGCACGGTCGCGGGGCCGCCGTATCGCGACACTGTGGACGGTCGCGGCCTCGGGCGGTTCGTCTACCGGGTGCGCAGCGTGGACGCCTCCGGCAACGACGGGGCGTGGAGCGCGGCGTTCCCGCTCGTCGAGGTGCGCGACGTCACCGCACCCGCGACGCCGGTGCTGCAGGCGGTGCTCGGAACCGAGAACGCCGTGGCCATCACGCTGCGGGCCGGTGCGGAGCCGGACCTGGTGTCCTACCGGGTGTGGCGTGCCGAGCGTGCCGACGCACTCGCCGACGTCCGTCGGCGGCCGGCCCACGCGGAGCTGCCCGCCGCGTCCGGTCGGGTGACCGAACTGTGGCGCGACGAGGGGTTGCCCGGTCTACGGGACTGGTACTACCGCGTCGCCGCCGTCGACGCCGCCGGCAACGTGTCGGTGCCCACTGCGGTGGTGAAGGCGCGGCCGGTGGACACCCGAGCGCCCGACCCACCGCAGTGGGTTCGCGCCGAGCGCGTCGGGGGGCGGCTCGTGGGTCTCGAATGGACGGTCGCCGAGGACCACGTCGAGTGCATGGTGGAACGGCGGATGGCCCGGGAACGGATCTTCACCGCGCGGACGGGCTGGCTCGCCGCCACTGACGGTCCGCGGCGTTTCGTCTGGGCGGACGAGGACGCCGACCCGTCAAGGGAGGCGACCTACCGGGTCCGCCCCAGGGACGCGGCCGGGAACGAGCAGCGCTACGCCTGGAACCCGGTCGTGCTCCCGCCGGCGGGGCGATCGCCGTGATCAGCGACCACGGGCTGGTGGTACCGATCGTGCTGCCCGCGGACGGCTACGACGACGTCCGCGACGACGTGATCGTGGCCGCTCGCGCCGACCTGGGGGTCGATGTCGGTACCCCGACCGGCTGGACCCAGGAGCTGGCCGACGGCTCCCGGATTCCGCTGGAGACTGTCGTCGCGCCGCACGAAGGGCGGGTCACCTTCCTGCCCGCGGGCACGGCCGATATCGCCGACGGCCGTGCCCTGCCGACCGGGCCGCTGGGCCGCGACGCCTGGGCCGTCGTGGGCAAGCTGGGGCCGGAGAGGGCGTTGATCCCTCCAGAGTTTCCGGTGCCGGCGCTGTGGCTGCTGGAGGGGATCGACGTTTCCGCCGTCGGACCGGTGCTGGACGACTGGCTGGCCGGGCGGGTGCTGGGCGTCGTACCTCAGACGCAGGTCTGCCACGATCTGACCGTCGGTCCGGACCGCGGGTTCACCCCGCAGGACACCTACCGAACCAGGATGCTCGCTGGCACCTGGAGCGAGTGGGTCGGGCCTGAGGTGCTCCTGGGCGCGGCGTCTGCGGCCGCCGGCACTCCGAACCTGACGATCCGGGTCTTCGACGAGAACTGGACGGAGATCCCTGCAGCCGCGGTTGTCGAAGCGCTGGCCACGGTGGACCCCGCCTTCATGGCGACCCATCCGGTCGTGACCCAGGCGACCGGTCTCGCGGCGAACCTGCCAGTCCGGATCCATTTGCGCTTCGACGTCTGGGACGTCGAAGCCTCCGCCGGCGATCCCAAGGGCGACGTCCGGGTCCTTCAGCCGGAGGCCGTGCGGGTCATCGACGACGGCACGGGTACCGAGCTCGCGGTGTCGGCGCCCTCGTGGGTCGATCCGTACACCGTCGTGGAGACCCCGCGGAGCGCGTTGGAGGGTCGCAGTTTCCATGTCGAGGTTGACTTCCCGGCGAACACGGAGATCCACACCGAACGCGGCCAGCCCTGGACGTGGCCACGGCAGGGCGCTGTGGCGACCTGGTCGACGGCGGGATGGTCGACGAAGGACGGAACCGCGACGGGGAGCTGGCAGCAGTTCTCGGGCGTCCAGCTCGGCAGCCCGAGCATCCCGGCCACCTTCTGGGTCGGCGCCCGCGTCCGGCTCACCATCCAGTTCGAGCAGCAGCAGCGGGACGGGTACGGGACCAAGCTCGGCCAGGTGGTGCAGAAGCGTCGCGTCGCCCCCGGACACGAGGTCAGCCTGTACGCCGCGGACCGTTCGGCCTACGACCGGTACGTCACCGACGAGGACGGCGAGGTGAGCGGAGTCAGCTTCAACAGCTCGCTCGCGGGCAGCGTCGTCGGGGTTGCCATCCAGCGCCGCCTGGAACGCGGCGATATCGGGTTGATCCTCGAGGCCGGCGACGACCCCGACGCCACGGGCCCGGGCCTGTTCCCCGATGACAGGTTCTGGTCGGAGGACGCCCGCGAGCCGGTCCTGCACGATCCGTTCACATCAGCCGATCTTGCCGGGACGGTCCTGATCGACGCCGACAAGGACGACGACTCATTGGGCAACACCGCGCACTCGGCCGCCTTCCATGCCCTCAAGTTCGCGCTGCTCACCCACGAGACACTTGGCCTGCTGAGGGACAACAGCGCGAACCTGCCCGAGCACCACCACTTCCATGTCGTCCTCGGGGAGGGGGTGTCCGGGACGAACACGTACCAGCCCGATCCCTCGGTCGATGACTGGCGCACGCAGACCTTCCTCAGGAGCGACAACTGGTTCGCGCGCTCGGCTGCGGTCCACGAGTACGCTCACGCGATCGTTCGCTGGCTCTCCGGCACCGTGCGCGACACCGCCCGCCGCAACGCCTACCAGGGCCGGATTGAGGCGATGCAGCAGCAGTTCGAAGACGAGGTCGCGCAGGGTGGGATGTGGCACACCAACCCTCTCGTCACGAACGGCGGGGTGGCTCTGACCGAGGGGCTGGCCCAAATGGTGGAGCGCTTCCTGCACTCGACGGTCGAGCTGCCGCTGCTGGATGCGCCGAAGCCACCGGCCGGTAGGGAGACCTGGGAGCGCTACCGGGTGCAGGTGTGGGTACCGACGAAGTCTGGAGAGTTGTACGACATGACCCCGGCTGCACTTTCCGAACGGTGCGGCCGACGGATCGAGGGGGTCTTCGCCGGGGCCCTGTATGAGTTCGTCAACCACGCGATCAACCCATCCGACCTGCTGGTCTTCTACCTGAGCTCGGACGACACCGAGCGCAGCTGCAAGCAACCGGCAGCCCACCTGGAGGAGTGGGCGGCGGGCCTGGTCGACCGCGAGGCCGGCCTCGCGCAGCTCCGGCGCCTGGCCAGCTGGGTACTCGTCGACCCGATCGGGGCCGTTCTCGGCTCGGACGCACTCGGATGGACCGGCCGCTGGCCGGACCTGACCGGTACCCGCTTTCCGACCGTGTACGACTACCTCAGGCGCATTGCGGACCTGGATCCGGCGAGCCCGACGATGCCGCCCGAGGAGTCGTTCGCGTGGTTGCACGACAACGTGCTCGTCCCGTGGAACCTCGAACAGGACGACGGTGTGCCCGGCCTGGGGTTGGACTGGACACCGTGACGACCGCGCGCCTCTGGGTGCCCCTCGACCGATACCTGCCCTCCTGGGCGGACAACCTGTTCCCGCGACCCGACCTGAGCCGGTTCGCCGTGGTCGACCACCAGACCCGCGCCGTCGACGGTGTGAGCACTTCCATCCTGCGGGTGGCGATGCTCGGCGACGTCTCGCTGGCGCTGCCGGGGGTGGACGTTGTGACCGTGCAGCTCCTGCCGGGGGTCTACGGCTCCGAGGTCACCGTCGAGGTGGACTGGACCGGGCCGTTCGCCGTGCGGGTCCTCGACCTGGGCGCGGAGCTGCGGGTGGCGTCGCCGCTGCTGGTGCCCGTAACCGGCGGGCCCGGGGCGTGGCAGGCGCTGCTGGCCGAAGACGGCAGCCCCGAACCGTTCACGGTCGTGGTCCAGGCCGGCGAGGTCGAGGTCGACGGTGCCGGCGGCATTCGCTTCGACCTCGACGGGGCGCTGTCCGTCCCGCCGTTCATGGTCGGCGACACCGGCCTCGTCATCGAGGCGACCGGTGCGCGGCTGTCGTTCAGCGGATCCGATCTCGCACCGGCCACCGCCGTTCAGGGCTTCCGCGGGATCCTGCTCGACAGCGCCGTGATCCACCTGCCGGACGGGCTCGACCTGCCGGGGATCACCCCGGACACGATCCAGATCCTGGACGCCGCGATCGGGACGGGCGGGTTCTCCGGAGCGTTCGTGGGCAGCTGGCAGGTGAGCTGGGACGGTGTCGTGCCCAGCGGAGCCGGGTCCGGTTCGCTTCTCGGCTTCCCGTTCGGCCTCGAGTCGCTGCTACTGCAGGTCGAGCAGGACTCGGTCACCGCCGCGCAGCTCGCCGGGCGCCTCGCGCTGCCCTTCTTCGACCAGGTGCTGCTCGTTGCAGTGTCGATGACGAGCTCCGGCGGCTTGGCGCTGACCGTCACCGGTACCCCGGACAACCCGCCCGCGCTCGGCGCCCCGGGTGTGACTGCCGGCACGCCCGCGATCGCCACCCTGGTCATCCCCGGGCTCGGCACCCTGCGGATCACGGCCATCGGGCTGGTGCGCGACGAGGAGGGCGACGCGCTGCTGGTCTCCGGGGAACTCCAGCTGGAGGTGGGCGCGCCTGCGCTGAGCTGGCCGATGGTCACCGTGACGGACCTGCGGCTGAGCGCCGACGGCAGCGTGCGGGTCCCCGGTGGCTGGATCGACCTGCAGCAGCCGCTGGCGCTGGACCTGTACGGGTTCGGGATGGAGATCACCCGGATCGGCTTCGGCACCGAGGAGGACGGGCGCCGTTGGGTCGGTTTCGACGGCGGTCTGCGGCTCACCGAGCTGCTGCCGGCGGGCGCGTCGGCGAAGGGGCTGCGGGTGATCTGGGACCCGGCGCGACCTACGCAGCTGCCCGAGATCCGGCTCGACGGGGTCGGCATCCTGTTCGGGGTGCCCGGCGTGTTCGCTTTCGAGGGCGAGGTAGCGCTGAGCGAGGACCCGGCCAGCGGCGCGAAGATCTTCACCGGGGAGCTGAAGCTCGCCCTGGAGGCGCTGGACGTCGGCGTCGACGCGGGCATCGCGGTCGGCCGCGGCGACGGCTACACCTACGTGTTCGTCTTCCTCGGGGTTGACCTCCCGGTGCCGATCGCGGCCACCGGCACCGCGCTGTACGGGATGCGGGCCCTGTTCGCGATGAACATGTCACCGACAGTGCAGGACGGCGCCTGGTACGGGTGGTACAAGGATGTCCCCGAGGCCTTCCAGGTCACCGATCCCGGCAAGTGGTCCGCCGACCCGGGGGCGTGGGCCTTCGGCGCC
This sequence comes from uncultured Actinomycetota bacterium, assembly GCA_963711715.1. Lineage (GTDB taxonomy): Bacteria > Actinomycetota > Actinomycetes > Mycobacteriales > Pseudonocardiaceae > Pseudonocardia. The sequence continues at coordinate 861,344 of CAVQFJ010000009.1, read as the reverse complement.
GGGCTGAGCATCGGCACCCTCGTCGACGCCGGCTACTCGGTGAACACCAAGGCGCTGCTGGTCGTGCTGCTCCCCGGCCCGGTGCTGCTCGTCGAGGGCAAGGCCGACCTGTTCACGATTCCCGCCGCAGTGGACAGTGCGACGCAGGAGGGCACGCTGAGCCTGCTCGCGGCGTTGGACGGCCGGGCCGGCACGCTGCAGCTCGGGATCGACGCCGCCTGGTCACTCGGCGCAGTGATCGACATCGCCGCCAGCACCGACGCGTTCTTCGACTTCGACCGGCTCGACGCCTGGCATCTGTGGATCGGAAAGGACGATCCGGAGAGCGCGCGGATCCGGGCCGAGATCCTCGCGCTGTTCGTCGCCGAGTCGTGGCTCATGCTCGATGCGGACGGCGTCGCCACCGGCATGGGCGTCAGCTTCGGCGACAGTTGGAAGTTCGGCCCGGTCCGGCTCACCCTCTCGGCGTGGATCGCCGCGCAGGCGTCGCTGTCCTGGCGTCCGGCGCAGCTCTCCGGCTCGCTGGGTCTCGGTGGCGAGGCCGGCATCGAGGTGGGGCCGTTCGGCGTGGGTATCGCCGTCGAAGCCGGCCTCGGCGGGCAGACGCCCACGCCCTACCTGGTGGCCGGGACGCTCTCGGTGGTCGTGGAGCTGCCCAAGCCGCTGAAGGACCTCGACGTCGACATCCGGCTCGAGTGGCGCGAGGACGACACCCCGACCGTGGAGGACCCGTGGTCGGGAGCGTTGCTGGAGCATGAGCGCTGCACGGAGTCCTGGCCCGCGGTGAGCGGCGGCAGCACCGGGGCCGACCCGGCCGTCGATGCACCGGTGGTGCCGCTGGACGCCCGGGTCCTGCTCAGCTTCGCCCAGCCGATGGACGACGAGACCGCGGTGGCCGATAACCCGCCCAGCGCCGCCCCGGTCGTCCGGATCGGCGAGCACGACGCCACCTACACCCTGGTCGACCTGACCCTGCACCGTCGGCGCCGCAGCCACCCCGACGCCGGGTGGCAGGACGTGACCGACACGGTCTTCGGCACCTGGACGGTCGACGCCGGCGACGCCGGTACTCGGCTGCAGCTCCTGGCCCGTAGCCCGTTCGCGTTCACCCGGTTCACCTCGCGGCGCTGGACTGACTCGTTCCTCGCCGCCCACCCGGTCTGGCCGTGTGACCCGCCGCCACCTGCGGTTCGTTCCTGCGTGGACTGGCGCGACGTACCGCTCGACACGCGGATACCGTCGCTGTGGGTCCAGGGTGGGGCCACCTTCACGACGAACGCGGACCTCCAGGTCGCTGTGGGCGGTGGCCCCGGCGAGCACGAGCTCGCCCTGTGGCCCGCCGCCGTTGGCGACTTCCCGCAGCCCGGTGTGCTCTGGGCCGGGCTGCCCGAGCCGGCCGCGGAGGTGATCGCCTCGGTGTCGGTCAACCAGGGCGACCACGTCACGCTGCGCGCCTGGCAGGGCGACCGGGAGCTGAGCAGCGACCGGCGCGGCGGTGGTCGCGGCGAGCTGCGGGTCACGGGCGCCATCGACGCGATCACCGTGGAGTGGGGCTTCAGCGTCGAGTCGCGGTTGCTGAGCATCTGCTGGGTGCCCCGGGAGAACGCGGAAGCGCTGGAGGCGTGGACCAGCAGCCAGGCGGGGCTGCAGACCGCCGCCGAGCGCTGGTCGAGCGCCGAGCCCGTGCTCGACCCCGACAGCCACTACCTCCTCGAGGTCACCACCCGCGCGGTGCTTCGCGAGGGCGGCACCGAGCTCCAGCGCGTCGAACGCTCCCACAGCGTGCAGTTCCAGACCGGCGGGCCGCCGGGCGTGCTCCCCGAGTGGGTCACGGACCCGCCGCCCGCCGAGGCGAACACCACCGGTCGCTTCCCACACGGCGGGATGCTGGTCGACCTCGCCGACTACGTCCACTGGACCATCCCCGAACCGGGCGCCGCCGCGGTATTCCGGGCCTACGACCTGGGCTGCGAGTTCGACACCTCCCACGTCCAGCAGATGTACGGCGCGGACCTGCGGGTGCGGCTGCGCGACGACAACGGCCGCCCGGTGCTCGACACCACCGGGGCGGAGCTCGTGTTCGACAACACCTGGGAAGAAGCGCCGACGACCACATTGAGCACCGACGAGTCGGCCTGGCTGAGCCGGCTGGACGCCTGCACCGGGGCGGTGCAGTGGACGAGCCTCTCGGGCGACCTTCGGGTCCGCACGCAGGTCCCCGGCCTGCTCTACGACGACTTCACCGGCGAGCTGGCCAACGCTTGGACGGTCGTCGTGCTCGACCCTGACGAGCCACTCGCCGCGAACTGGCACCTCGACGGCGGCGTGCTCCGCCAAGACGTGGACCTCCCTGAGGGCACGGTGTACCTCAGCGAGGACGTCGACGCCGCGGACCTGGCCCTCGAGACGTTGGCATGGGCCGGCTCCGGAGGGTACGGGCTGGTCTTCCGCTGGCAGCCGAACGGAGACCACTACCGCTTCAGCGTCGGACCCCAGCACCACCGGCTGGTCGTGGTCCAGGGCGGTGTCGCCCGCGAGCTGTGGTCGTCGCGGGACGGCTACCTACCCGACGCCGCGACCCGGCTCGCGGTTCAGATCGAGGGAGCGCGGATCCGCTGCCAGGTGGACGAACGTCTCGTCTGCGACTTGTCGGACGCCGGTCCGGACGCACCGGCGTCCGGGTCCGTCGGGCTCTACACCGCGGCCAGCACCACAGCGGCGTTCGACGAGGTGCGGGCCCGGCCCTGGCCGGGGAGCGCGCTCGCGGCCCGTCGCGGCCATATGGCCGAGCTCGAGGCTAGCCGGCCGCTGTTCACCGACGCCTTCGAGGACCTCGACGGCTTCGCGGTGCAGTACCTGCTGAGCGGGGCCGCCGCGGGCGGCAGTTCGGCCGGTGCCGGCACGGCGATCATCGCGCGACCGCTGGCGAGCGCGTCGGCGGTCGTCGCGCTGGCGGGTGACCCGGACGCCGCGGACTATGTCGTCGAGTGCAACGCCCGGCCGACGGGCCGCGGGAGTTTCGGACTGGTTGCCCGCCACGGCGCGGGCGGCTACCTGGCCTTGGAACTGGAGTCGGGCCAAGGCCGCAAGCTCGTCGCCCGGTTGTCCGGGTCGGGCGACATTGATGCGGTGCGGGTGCTTTGGCAGGATCCGGGCGCCGTTGAGGTCGGCCGCGACTACGCGGTGTCGCTGCGCTGCGAGGGCAACACGATCATGGTGTCGATCGACGGCGACGAGGTGACCCTCGATGGTGGGGGCCTCCCGGGGCGCGGCCGCTTCGGCCTCCTGTCGGGGATCCCAACCCCTGCGGGCTGCGCGTTCACCGACCTCGTCGTCCGGTCCGCACCACGCGTCGCGGTGCACCGCTGGCGCTTCACGACCTCGCGCCACCTCGGCCTGCCGGACCTGCTCGACACCTTCGTCGGCCGGACCTGGCCGGTGGCTGAGGCTGCACCGCGGCAGGCGGCGGTGCAGCGCGAGGCTGCTGCCGCCGCAGCGGAGATCGCCGACGCGCAGGCGACTCTGGACGTGGCTCGGTCGGCCCTGGCCGTGGCCGTCGGTGCCGGGGACGCGGTCGAGCTCGCGGGGCTCCGCGAGTCTGCTCGAGCGGCCGCCGACACCCGCAACCAGGCGGGTGCGGACGCCTACGTGGCCTTGGCGGCCGCGCTCGGTCTGCCCTGGCGGCCGAACCCGCCGGTCGTCGAGGTGTGCACGGTCGACGACGCGGCATCGGTACTGGCGCTATTGGTCGAGGTGCCAGAGCCGCTGCCCCGCGAACGCCTGGGCGTAACGCTGACCGGGCCGAGCGATGGCGGCGGGCAGGCAGCTCTCGACGACCTGGTTCTCGTCTGGAGCGAGGACGGCTGCCGGGCGATCCTCGCGCGGCAGAGCGGCTTGGCCTTCACCGCGGGGATGTGGACTCTCGACCTCGCCGTGCGACTCGACGTCGGCGCCGAGCGAGCACTGTGGCGGCGCGGCGGCAGCACGGCCCCTGAGGTCGGCAACATGCGGTTTCGGGTGGGATGAACTCAAGTGCCGCCCAGCCGACACCCGCTGGATCGGAGATCCTCTCGAACTGCCTCCGTGGCGGGCCCAGAGGGTGAAGCACACCGGGGAACGGCAAGCGCCGGAGGCGACGCCATAGTCCGACGGCGTGCGGCGTCGAGCTCGACGCGCTGAGCACTCGCCGACGGCCGCGTTGGCCGGGGCGCTGTCATCGAATCGGGCCTGATCGCCATCGACCGCGACGAGCCGTCCGACCAGGGTCGCGCCGGCTCGGGCCAGCGCCTGCAGGCTCGTGCTGCGGCCCTTCGGGGGCGAGCAGTGGTGGCGGTGCGGCCATCACCGAGGGGTTCGGCAGGTCCTCGGGCCGCTGGTCGAAGAACCCGGAGTCGACCAGCCATTCCAGGGTGTCGCGGCCGCGGTGTCGTGCCGGGGCCCGCCCGACCGGGCTGGTGGCCAGGACTACGCGCCGGCCCGCCGCCAGCAGTTCCTCGGCGATCTGGCAGCCGGACTGTGCGCTGCCGACGACGAGCACCGCTCCGGCGGGCAGCTGGGCGGGGTTGCGGTAGGTGGCGGCGTGGTGTTGGGCGATCCGGGTCGGGAACGCGCGGGCCAGTCCGGGTGTGCGGGGCACGTTCTCGCCGCCGGTGGCGACCACGACGGTGCGGGCGCGGATGTCACCGGTGGCGGTCCGCGCCTTGCACTGGTCGCCGTCGCGCACGAGTCGGGAGACCTGAACCCCCTCCCGGACTGGGCAGGCGGCGGCCAGCTTCTCCAGCCTCTCGACCACCTGGTGGCCGGTGAGGTACGAGTCGGGCCGAGCATCGGGTTCATCCATCCCGGATTGTTCAGCCGTAGGGAGTCCCAGCGCTGGCTGCGCCAGCTCTGGCCGACCCGGCCGCCGTCCAGGACCAAATGCTCGATGCCGCGTGCGGTCAGCGCGACGCTGGCCGCGAGCCCGGCCGGTCCCCGCACCCGTCACCAGGCAGTCGATCACCGTGTTACCCACTCCGGCGCCTCCTGCCTGGATCGCCGGTCACCGGGACGGGGGGATGTTGGCGTTGCGGTGGAAGACGTTGTCGGGGTCGTAGACCGCCTTGATCCGGGCGAGCCGGTGGTAGGTCTCGGGTCCGTAGGAGGTCCGCACCCGCGCGGTGTCGTGCTCGGAGTGGAAGTTGACGTAGCCGCCCGCGTTGGAGGCGTGCGGCTGCAGCGCCGTCCACAATGCTTGGACCCAGGGGCGTTCCGCCGCCAGCTCCTCCGGTGTCGTGCACTCGGCGGCGACGGCGACGGCCCAGCCGTTGCGGCGGTGCCCGCCGAATGCGGTGTCACCGTCGGCGACCTGGATGTACTGCCTGTCCAGCACGAACATGGGTAGGAATGAGCCCGGCGAGGTCTTGTGTGGCAGGTGCTCGGTGATCGTGGTGATCGCCGCGTCGGTCAGCTCGTCGAGGTAGAGGCCCTTGTCGTAGCCGTAGGTTCCCCACGGCGCGGTGTCGTCGAGCGACTGCTGCAGGGCGGTGTAGGGCATCGGGGAGACGAACTCGAACAGCGGCGGCAACGCGTCTCGGAACGGGGCGAGAGCCGCGGCGTGCTCCTCGGCCGTGCCGAAGCCGGCCACGATCAGGGCGTTGCCGACGGTGAAGTGGTGTTGCTCGGGAACGAACGGGGCGGGTGGTGCGGTCAACCCGGCCGCCACGATCACCCCGGTGCGCTGGGGCATCGCCGCGATGCGGTCCCGAACCGTCGCGAGGGCCTGCGCGCCGCGCCCGAGCTCCCAGAACAGCAGTCCGAAGTGGACCTGCGGGCCCACCGGGTGCAGCCGGAAGGCGAGGGATGTGACCACCCCGAAGTTGCCGCCGCCGCCACGCAGCGCCCAGAACAGGTCCGGGTGCTCCTCGACGGAGGTGTGCAGGATGCGACCGTCGGCGGTGACGACTTCGGCCGCGACGAGGTTGTCGATCGCGAGGCCGTGCTCGCGGACCAGCCAGCCCATGCCTCCGCCGAGGGTGAGTCCGCCGACGCCGGTGTGGCTCACGAGGCCACCGGTGGACGCGAGCCCATGCTCCTGGGTGGCCGCGTCGAAGACCGCCCAGGTGGCACCACCCCCGACGGTTGCCCGGCGGGCGATCGGGTCGACCTCTACGGCGCGCATCTCGGTCAGGTCGATCACCAGTCCGTCGTCGACCCCGGAGGCACCGGTGTAGGAGTGCCCGCCGCCGCGCACCGCGACCTCCCACCCCCGGTCGCGGGCCGCGGCGAGGGCGATCGCCACGTCGCGGCTGCTGGTGCAGCGCGCGATCAGGGCGGGGTGCCGGTCGAAGTCGGCGTTCCACAACGAGCGGGCGTCGTCGTAGTCAGCATCGGAGGGGGTGATCACCCGTCCCCGGAACCCCATGGGGAACTCGGCGAGACCGGGTTCGGCGATATCGGTCATGGTTGTCTCTCCCTCGATCGGGAAGCGCCAGGTGTGGCGGTCGGCCACTGAGAGGAGTTCCGGGACGTCGTACTGGATACCGATCGTCACGTTCTCCTGCTCACCTCCGAAGACGGAGCCGGCACAGCAAGGACGCATTCTGCGGGCGAAAGTCGTGCCCGGACCGCTCATGACGTTGTCGAATGCGCCCGATCACGCATTGGCTCGCGTCCTTCGGCGTGTTGTCCCGTCTCTCTCGGTGGCAGAGTTGACTACGGGAAGGAACCCCAAAGATGACCACCGAGACGATCACACCGGCCGCGGTCCGCCCGGCCGCGGCGACCGTGCGTATCGACTTCCTGTTCCTCGACCTGACCGCCTGCGCGCGGTGCCGCGGAACCGACCACAGTCTCGGCGCCGCCCTGACCGCAGTCGCCGACGTGCTGCAGGTCGCCGGGGTGCAGGTCGAGGTCAACAAGGTTCACGTGGCCACCGAGGACCTGGCGCGCGAGTGGCGCTTCGTGTCCTCCCCGACGATCCGGGTCGACGGCATCGACATTGCACTCGAGCTGCGAGAGAGCTCCTGCGGCTCGGAGGCGTGCACCGATGGTTGCGACGATGAGATCGCCTGCCGGGTCTGGGTGCACCGTGGCGAGGAGTACACCGAACCGCCGGCGGAGATGATCATCGATGCGATCCTGCGGCACGTCTACGGCACTACGCCCGCGCCCTCACCTGGGCGTCGCTACGAGTTGCCCGCGAACCTGCGGCGCTTCTTCGCGGCGAAGGTGACGTCGGCCCCACCGGAGCAGTCCCTCCCGGACAGCCCGCCCACTGAGGCCGTCGCGGCCGGGTGCTGCCCGCCCGCAGAGCAGGAGACCTGCTGCGACGCCTCGACGCAGGCGGATTGTGGCGGGAACGCCTCGGAGCCGGGGTGTGGTTGCCGGTGAAGGACCGCCGTCAGCGCGACCATCCGGACGCGGAGTCGGTCTGGCAGGACCTGCGCGGCCCGCTGCTGGGCTTCATCACCCGGCGGGTGGCCGACCGGGACAGCGCCGAAGACATCCTGCAGGAGGTGATGCTGCGCATCCACCGCCACGCCGGCGAGCTGCCCCAGGTGTCGGCGGTCAGCGGGTGGATCCACGAGATCGCCCGCCACGCAATCATCGATCACTATCGGCGGGCGATTGTCCGGAGGGAGCGACCCGCCGGGACCGACGGCCGAACTCGACCGTCCCGCGCCACCGATGGTTCTCGAACCCGGCCCGGCCGACCTGCGTGCCGAGCTGGCCGCCTGCATGGAACCCCTGATGGCGCGGCTGCCCGCGTTCTACCGCGACGCGCTGCAGCTCACCGACCTCGCCGGCCTCACGCAAGCCGAGGCCGCGACACGGGTCGGTCTGTCCACCTCCGGCATGAAGGCCCGGGTGCAGCGGGCGCGCTCCCAGCTCAAGGCGCTGTTCGTCTTGTGCTGCGAGATCGAACTCGACCGACGTGGCGGCATCGTCGACTACCAACCCCACAACGACCCCTGCGATGCCGGCTAGACGCATCGAGCGCTGACCATACGGAATCTGCCGGAGCCCAACTGAGGAGGAGATCATGAGCCGGTCGGCGACTGAGCCGATCTCGATCGACGGAGCCCAACTGGAGGTCGAGGTCCGGGGTTCCGGCGAGCCCGTTGTGCTGGTCCAGACCGCATTGCTTGCCGACGAGTTCGTCCCGCTGGCTCAGCAGCCCGCACTCCGGGAGAGCTTCCAGACGGTCCTTTATCACCGCCGGGGCTATGCCGGCAGTAGCCCCGTCGACGGTGCCGGCTCCATTGCCCGCGACGCCGCCGACTGCCGTGCGTTGCTTTCCGTGTTGGGGATCGAGCGGGCGCACGTCGTCGGCCTGTCCTACAGCGGATCGGTTGCGCTCCAGCTCGCCGCCGACACGCCGGACTACGTACACAGCCTTACGCTGCTGGAGCCACCGCCGGTGCACGTCCCGAGCGCGGATGAGTTCCGGGCCGCGAACGCGCGGCTGCTGGCGACCCGCCGCAACCGCGGGCCAGGCGCGGCGCTCGACGAGTTCCTCACTGTCGTGGTCGGCCCCAACTGGCGGGTCGTGGCCGAGCTCAGCCTCCCAGGCTCCGCCGAGCAGATGCAGCGCGATGCCCACACGTTCTTCGACACCGACCTCCCGGCCCTGCTGGCCTGGCGGTTCACTGCCACCGACGCCCACCGCATCGCCTGCCCCGTGTTGCACATCGGCGGCACCGACAGCGGGCCGTGGTTCGCCGAGGTCCGCAACCTGGTGTTCTCCTGGCTACCGCAGACCGAGGACATCGTGCTCCACGGGGCCGACCACTCACTCGCGATCACCCATCCCGCCGAGATCGCCGCCGCCCTCGTCCCCTTCCTGCGGCGGCACCCACTTGTTGACTTCTCGCCCGGCCGTACACGGCGATCGGGCAGCGGGTAGTGGAAGCTGATCTACACGGGCGATCCCGCGCAACTGACCTTCATCGGGTCGACCGCCAGCGGCGGTGCTCGGCGGGGACTACGGCGCTTGCGAGCTGGCCGGGTGCACCGGTTCACTTGCGCGGGATCGGCAGGCTGACCGGGTTCGGGTTGGCGGTCGAGATCGGCGATTGGCACCGGTTCACCGGCTCGACGATCGGCTCCTACCTCGGTCTGGTGCCCTCGGAGTTCTCCAGCGGCGCCCGGCGCGCCCACGGCGGGATCACCAAGACCGGCAACAGTCACGTCCGTCGGCTGCTGGTCGAGGCGGCGTGGCACCACCGCAAGCCCTACCGGCCCAGCCGCGACCTGCTGCGCCGCCGCGCTGACCAACCCGCCGCGGTCCGCGACCGGGCCGAGCGCGGCAACCGTCGTCTGCACCGCCGCTGGGCCCGCCTGGACGCCCGCGGTAAACGCTCCACGATCGGCGCCGTCGTCTTATGGTCGAGCTACTGGTGCTCTCGCTCAGTCCCGAGTCATGGCGTCGATGCATACAACGATGGCCAGGATCAGTGCGTCGTCCTCGCCTGCCGTGATCTCCACGCCGTAGCTGTCCCTGATCCGGAACCACTTCTTCGAGACGGTGGCGACGGTGTCGCGGTCCCGTTCGATCTCGTACTCGTGAGCGACCAGGTTCCCGTGGGCGCTGAGGTCGGGGCCTCCCTCAACGTCGATCTTGAATCGGTCGCGCACACCGACGAGGGCCTTGTGACGCACCCCGGACTCGTGGCGGGGCTGCTCACCTGTACCGCTTCCGGGTCGGCCTGCCAGGCCCGCCACAGCTGCTGCAGCGGAAATTAACTCCAACGTGTATAGCAGCCGACCGACGCTGACCGGCGTCAGCGAAACCGGTGATCCACGGCGGATCAGCACGCGTACGGTCGATGTTTGGAGAGCACGGGGAGCAAATACGGGGAGCAGATTGGGAGCCGCTTTCGGCGTTGAACGGATCTGAACGACGTTGAACGGCTCCCAACGCACCGCCTTGACCTGCGTGCGTCCGGTTTCCGCAGGTCAACGCACTTCTCGATCTTCATTCACACCGAAGAGGTCACTGGTTCGATCCCAGTATCGCCCACCACCGAACGGCCTGGTCAGAGGCTCATCACGAGCCCGCCGACCAGGCCGTTCGTCGTCGGGACCCAACGTCCGTCGACTGACGCCTCGCCCTCCAGCTCCCTATCCGGTTCGGCGAAGAACGCGGCGGATGGAGCTCTTCCATCGAGAGCTTCCAATGTGGAGCGATTACCTGGCGGCATGTGGCTCGATGGCTCGCCACTGTCGGCCTCGTCCGCCGTTCGCCCAGGCGATGGTCATCAACGTCCGGCGCAGAGTCCACGGGCCCGGAAGGAACAGCCATGTCTAGCGTCCACCCCCGGACCTGACGAGGGCTCGGCGATGAGTTCGATCGGCGCTGGACTGTCATCGTGGTCGCGCGGACAATGGCGCGCCCACGTTCCCCTCTTGGGAACGCGGGGATCCCGCGGCTGGTCAGCGTTCGAGGCGTTAGAGCAGAGATGATGAACGGACGGGGAACATGTCTGAAGTGGGGAAATCGCACATCGTCATCATCTGGACGGTCGGTCCGGACGATGTAGCCGCGGGTGATCGCCTCTTCGAGAGCCACGGCAAGTGGATGACGGGCCACTCCCGAGAGGGGGATACCGCCCTCCTGGACTACAGCATTTCCAAGGGCCCAGAGCTGGCGAATCCGGTGGACCCGAACTCGGCGCCCACCGGCGACACGATCTTCGTGCTCGACGAGTTCTACGAGTCACCGGCCGGCGTGGTCGAGCACTGGAAGCAGGCGGTGGAGAGCTGGCAGGACCTCGACGCCTTCATGGAGTGGAGCAACAAGGCGAAGAAGGTGTCGACGCTGCACAGCGGAACGCTCGTACAGGCCCTGTGGTAGGCGCAGAGCAGCAGGTCGTCGCCGACAGGTGATCCGTCACGGGCCGGCATCGGGCTCCGGACCGCTTGATGGGTGTCGGTCCTCGTCTGGTGGCCGTCGAACCCTCGAAGGATTCGGTCAGCGGCGGACCGCGCCCAGCAGGATCGCGGCGGTGAGTGCGATCACCGCGCACCCGCCGAGCACCAGCGCGGGTGCGCTCGCGAGCAGCGGCGACGCCACCACCGGACCGATCACACCGCCCATCCCGACGGCCGTGGCGTGCGTGCCCAGCGCGCGGCCGAGGTGGCGGGCGTCGGTCGCCGCGGCGAGGATCGCGGGGGCCAGCGACAACCAGGCGCCGTAGCCGGCCCCGAACAGCACCGCGACCGCGATCAGTACCGGTAGCGCAGTGGACGGCCCGGCGAACGTCCACACCACGAACGCGGCGGCCACCAGCGCGTGGCAGGTGAGGAAGAGCCGCGGGAGCGTGCGGGGGGTCGCCAGCCAGCCGGCGCCGAGCCGAGCGGTGGCACTCATGGTGCTCATCACGGTGAGGAGCGCGGCGCCGTGCACCGGGGTGAGTCCGAGGTCGACGGCGTTCCCCGCCAGGTGCACGAGCGGCACGAACACGACCAGGCCCATCAGCAGGCCCGCAGCGTGGAAGGACCGTAGGTCGCGCTCTGGCGTCTCGGGGAGGGACCCGCCGCCTGCCGGGGCCGAGCGGAGGGAGGCGCGGTGGTCGCGGATCAGCATCGCCCCTGCGGAGCAGACGGCCGTGCCGAGCAGGGCGAGCACCCCGCATGCGGCCCGCGGTCCGACCGTCGTGGCCAGCACGGCCGATGCCGGGGCCAGGACGGCCCCACCGGCGGCGGGGCCGGCGGCGAGCAAGCCGAGCGCGACGGTGCGCCGCTGGTCGAACGCCGCGCTCACCACGGCGGTCGTGGCCACCCAGGTGCACGCCGAGGCCACGCCGAGCCCGATGCCGTAGCCGCCGATCGCGACCCATGCGGTGGTGGCGGTCGCGGGTGCCAGCAGCCCGATCCCCGTTCCGGTCGCAGCGACGGCGAGCGCGGGCCGTGGCCCGTACCGGTCCACCACACGGCCGGCCCCCCGGGCGGTGACGGAGTGCACGGCCAGCGCCGTCACGAACAGCAACACCAGGCTCGAGCGGGGCGCGCCGTACTCGACGGCGAGCGGGTCGATGAGCACCCCGACGCTGCCGAAGACGCCGAGCACCACGGCGAGCACGGCGGTCGCCGTGCCCGCGACGAGCCAGGATCCCGTCGCGTGCTGGGTCGTCGTGGCCGTGTTCGTCGTTGTCGTCGTGGACGTGGGGACGGTGTCGGTGCTCATCGGTGCCTCCTCCCGCTGGGTCTGCTGTCGGCCGGAAGGGTGCGCGGTGACGCTGGCACCGACCTCTCAGGCGGCCGGCGTGGCGGCGGCGCGCGACGCCAGACCGATGACAGCGCCTGCCGGCCCCGTGCCAGCGGCCGCGTCCACCCTCGTCTGCGATCCCACTGCGAGATCCCTTGTGACAGGAGAGGAGACAGGACATGAGCAACGCGACGATCACCGCCCGCAGCGGGGCGGACCGCATCGTCCACACGGCCGAGGACGTCGCCGGGCTCGGCACGATCCTCGGGGTGTGGGCGCACCCGGACGACGAGATGTACCTCTCGGCCGGCGTCATGGCCGCTGCGACTGCCGCCGGGAACCGGGTGACGGTGGTGACTGCCACCCGGGGGGAGCGGGGCACCGACGATCCGCAGCGGTGGCCGCCCGCCCGCCTGGCCGAGGTCCGTACCCGGGAGCTGGCCGCGAGCCTGACCCTGCTCGGCGGTGGCCCGGGCCGGATCGAGCACCGTTTCCTCGGCGACCGGACCGGCTGCTGCTACCTCGACGGCGAGCTGGCCCACGGCCGGGCCGAGTACGCGGTGGCGGAGCTGGCCGGGATCGTCGAGGACGTCGCGCCCGACACGATCCTGACCTTCGGACCCGATGGCATGACCGGACACCCGGACCACCGCGCGGTGTCGGCCTGGACCGACCGGGCCGTGCGGGAGGCGTCGTGGAGCGGTGGCCGCGTGCTGCACGCGGTGGTCACCGCCGCGTACCACCGGAGCTTCGGGGACCTGCTGGAGTCGATCGACGGCGGTGACGACACGTTCCCGAGCGTTCCCCGTCGACACCTCGCCGTCGATCTGGTCCTCCGGTCGACGGCCCTTGAGCGCAAGGTCGCGGCGCTGGACGCGCATGCCAGCCAGGTGGGTCCGCTGCAGCGCATGCTCGGCGACGACGGGTACCGGCGCCTCGTGGAGGGGGAATGGTTCCGGGCCGTCGAGCGCGATGGTGAGTGAGGATGACGTCCGACCGTCCGCTCGCCCAGGTGCGTACGCTCATGCGCACTGCCGTGCGCATCGGCATGTGCATACCCGTATCCTGGCGCGATGAGTGAGCGACTGAGTGTCTCCTTCGACGCGCGGACCGCTGCGCGGGTGCGTCGCTGCGGGGCGCGTATCCCGGGAGGGAACAGTGCGTACCTCGCGCGACTCGTGCGGGCCGACGAACTGCGCGAGGCTGGTGCAGCGATGGCTCGCTGGTACGGCGCCCACCCGTCCTTCGTCGAGGACTTCGAGGCCGAGCGGGTCGCGGCGTTCGATGCCGACGGATGACGGGGATTCGTCGCGGTGAGGTCTGGGCCTACAAGCCGGTCCTCGACAGACCCGGCCAGAGCCTGTTCCGCCTGATCGTCAGCGCCAACGGGCTCAACGACTCGCCCATCCCCGTCGTGCTCGGATGTCACGTCGTCGAGCAGGATCCCGGGTCGCTCCTGGCCGTGCGCATCGAGGACCACGGCTGGGCCGTGGTCACCACGATCGAACCGGTCGTGAAGCGACGCCTCGTCGAGATCGCCGGTGCCATCTCGGAGAGCGAGCAGCAGGACGTCGACGCCGCGCTGCGGGCCGCTCAGGACCTCTGATGCCGCGCTGGAAGGAAGAGACCGCCGTCGTCGCGCACCCTGATCTTGGTCGGTCGGCGATGACGCCCGCGGTCATCCAGACCCGTGAAGGTGACGCTCGATCGCCCGCCGCGCCACGTCGAGCACCTGCATCCTGCCGGGTGCCGGCCCGGGCGGCCGCGGTGTGGCGGTATCCGGGGAAGGGGCGACGGCCGGGGCGTCCGGGGCCAGCTCGGCCGCGGTGTCGATGAGGGCGGCCGGCTCGGGGTCGCCGAGCCGTCGCAGGAGGTCGGCGAGGTTGCGCAGGGTGGTCCACTGGTGGGTCCAGTTGCCGGCCACGGCCCAGTAGTCGACCACCTCGCGGTACCCGGACAGAGCCTCGTGCACCCGCCCAGCCGCGGCGCGCACCGAGAGCATGCCCACGCTCGCCACGCCGAGGAGGAAGGTGGCGCCCGAGGTGCGGGCGAGGGCGATCGCCCGGACGTAGTGCTCCTCGGCCGGCGCCACGCGGCCCGCCGCATTCTCGATCTCGCCGCCGTAGTACTCCACCCAGCCGCGGGTGCTGGGCGACCCCACCGCGGCCGGGGCCGCCCGGTCGTGCAGCGTGCGCGCCGCGTCGAGATCGCCGGCGTAGGTGGTCGCCAGGGACGCGAGACCGAGGAATCCGTGGCGGGGATGCGGGCCCTCGTGCTCTCCGAGCAGGCAGTGCTCGACGGCCTCGGCGTAGGCGCCTCGGGCGATCGCGGCGACCGCCGCCGCGTGCCGACAGTACGACGACTCTGCGCGGCCGTCGGCCAGGTCGAGCCCGGCGCGGGCCAGGCGGTCGGCCTGGGGCTGGTCGCCGCGGAGGTAGGCGGCGTAGGCCGCGGTGCCGAGCACGGCCGGCGCGCGCGGGTGGCCGGCGAGCGCCGGGTCGGCGGCCAGCTCCTCGGCCCAGCCGCGGATCTCGACCAGGTCGCGGTTGAAGACCGCTTCGAACAGTGCCTGCACGATCGCGGTGGCGTCGTCGAGGGTGTCCTGGCGGCGGGCGAGGCGCCAGGCCGCGCGCAGGTTCCCCAGCTCGCGGCGCAGGGTGGCGTCGGCATCAGGTTCTCGGTCGGTCGTGACAGCGGCGTCGATCCAGGCCGTGAGCTCGACCGCCCAGCGCAGCAGCCGCGCGTCGGCGGCGCCGTCCTCGCCCGCTGCGGCCAGCCGGTCGAGGCCGAAGGCGCGCAGCGTCTCCAGCATGCGGTACCGGGTGCGGCCCCGGCGCCCCGCCTCGTTCATCACGGCCTCGATCATCGACGCGTCGACCAGCCGGGCCAGCAGGCTGCCCGGGTCGCCGGCCAGCCCCAGGTCGGCGGCCACGAGCTCGGCCGTGTCGAGGTCGACGCCGTCGGGGAACGCCGACAGGTGCCGGAACAGGGTTCGCTCGTCCTCGGTCAGCAGCTGGTAGGACCATTCGACGGTGGCGCGCAGCGTGCGGTGCCGGGCGTCTGCGCGCCCGGCGGCGCCGGAGGCACCGACATCGGACGGGCGCCCACGGCCGAGCAGGTCGAGCGAGCGGTCGAGTCGCTCGTGCAGGTCGGGCAGTGAGAAGGTCGAGAGCCGGCCGGCGGCCAGCTCGATCGCCAGGGGCATCCCGTCGAGGCGGCGCACGATGTCGGCGACCCGGCGCAGGTCGGCGGGATCGAGGTCGAGCTCCGGACGGACGCGGCCGGCTCGGTCGAGGAAGATCGCGACCGACGGGATGTGCCGGAGCGCGTCCCCGTCGTCCGGTGGGTCGGGATCGAGGTGCGGGACCGGGAGGGGCGAGAGCCGCGACACCCGCTCCACCGCGAGCCCGAGCGCTTCGCGGCTCGTGGCGAGCACGGTCAGCTCCGGGCACCCGTCGAGCAGCAGGGCGATCGTGTCACGGGCGGCGTCGAGCAGGTGCTCGCAGTTGTCGACCACCAGCAGCGTCGGCTCGGTGCGCAGCACCTCCAGGCAGGCGGACAGGACGTCGCCTCGGACGACCTGCAGGGCCAGCGCCGCAGCCAGCGCGTCCGGGACCGACCCGGCGTCGGTGACGGGGGCCAGCAGCAGCACCCTCGCGTCGCGTTCGGCGGCCACCTCGAGCGCCACGCGCGTCTTGCCGACCCCGCCCGGGCCGACGAGGGTCACCAGCCGGTCGGTCGCCAGCAAGCGGTGCAGCGCCGCCACCTGGCCCTCCCGCCCGATCAACCGGGTTGCCGGTCTGGACGGCGCGGCCGACCTCGCCGGTGGCGGTGGCGCGGGTCCGGACGCGCCGCGGGCGATGTCACGCTCCAGCTCGCCCAGCGCGGCGGACGGGTCGAGGCCGGCCTCCTCGACGAGCCGGTGCCGGTACTCGCGGCCCGCCCGCAGCGCGTCAGAGGCCCGCCCGGCTGCGGCGAGCGCGCTCATCAGCTGCAGCACCGCGGGCTCGCGCAGGGGGTCGACGGCCAGCGCTGCCGTGGCGATGCCCACGACGCCGTCGAGGTGGGCGGGGTCGAGGCGACCCGCCGCGATGGAACATCCGATCAGGCTGTCGGTGATGTCGCGGTGCAGCTGTTCCAGCTCGACGGCCGCAGAGGCGACGGGCGCGACCTCGCCGAGGTCGGCGAGCACCGGGCCGCGCCACAGGTCGTGGGCCTCTCGGAGCAGCGCGGTCGCGGCCACCGGGTCCTGTCCGGCGTGGGCCCGCCCGCGGGCGAGCAGCGCGCGGGCCTGCGCCACGTCCAGGTCCGCAGGGGCCATCGCCAGCCGGTAGCCACCGTCCAGGGTCTCCAGCCGTGCCGCCGTCGGGCCGAGGAGCACGCGGAGCCGGGACACGTGGCTGTGCAGGGCCTGGCGGCCCGACTCGGGAACCTCCGCGGGCCACAGCGCGTCGACCAGGTGGTCGACGGATACTCCGCGACCCTCGGCCAGTGCCAGCAGCGCGAGCACCGCGCGCCGCTTCGGGCCGCGCACGTCCACGGCGGTGCCCTTCACGACCAGCCGGAGCGGCCCGAGGACCTCCACCCGCAGCGGCGACACCTCCACCCCGCACCTCCCACCCGCTACATGGCCGCCGACAGCATGCCCGCCGGCATCGGGCAGGGCGAGCTGTCAGGGCGGTGCCAGCGCGTGCGAGGGCTGTGCCAGCGGCAACCCCGACCGTTGATGCGTGAGCCGGCACCGGGCCGGCCAGAAGACAGGGAGATCCTCATGGCACTGGACCAGGACAAGGTGATGGCGTTCCTCGGGCAGGTCGTCACCGACATGGGTGCGACCGGTTCCGCCGGCCTCGCGGTGATCGGTAACCGGCTCGGCCTCTACCGTGCGCTCGCGCAGGGCCCGGCGACCCCCGAGCAGTTCGCCGAGCGCACCGGCCTCGCCCAGCGCTACCTCACCGAGTGGCTGAACAACCAGGCCGCCGGGGGATACGTCAGCTACGAGCCGGCCACCGGGGAGTACTTCATGACCGAGGAGCAGGCGTTCTGCCTGGCCGACCCGAACGGCCCCGACGTGTCGTCGGTGTTCGTCGCCGGGCTGGGTTACCTGCGCGCCGAGCCGCAGATCACCGAGGCGTTCCGCACCGGCGCGGGCGTCGGCTGGCACACCCACCACGAGGACGTGTTCGTCGGGGTCGACGGGTTCTACCGGCCCGGATACGTCGCCGAGCTGGTCCCGAACTGGATCCCGGCCCTGGACGGTGTGCACGCGAAGCTGACGGCGGGTGGCCGCGTCGCCGACGTCGGCTGCGGTCTCGGCTCGTCGTCGGTGCTGATGGCCCAGGCGTACCCGCGCACGACCATCGTCGGATCGGACTACCACGCCGAGTCGATCGAGCTGGCGACCAAGAAGGTCGTCGAGGCCGGGGTCGCCGATCGGGTGAGCTTCGAGGTGGCCACCGCGCAGAACTTCACCGGTACCGACTACGACATGGTGACGACGTTCGACGCCCTCCACGACATGGGCAACCCGGTCGCGGCGGCCCGTCACGTCCGCGAGGCGCTGTCCCCGGACGGCACCTGGCTGGTGGTCGAGCCGTTCGCCTCCGATCAGGTCGAGGACAACCACAACCCCGTGGGGCGGCTCTACTACGCCGGCTCCACGTTCCTCTGCGTGCCCAACGCGCTGTCCCAGGCCGGCGGCCACGCGCTCGGCGCGCAGGCCGGCGAGGCGGCGGTCCACCAGGTGATGGTCGACGCGGGTTTCACCCGGTTTCGCCGTATCGCGCAGTCCCCGTTCAACCTCGTCTACGAGGTCCGTCCGTAGGACGGGTCGGCGGCCGGTCGGGCTCACCCCGATCGGCCGCCTTCCATCGCAGACAGCCCGCCGACAGCGCCGTGACAGCCGTCACCTCGACGATGGGCCACCCACGAGGAGGAACCGCCATGACCGCCGCACCGACCACCGCCACGGGATCCGCGCACGCACTCCTGGCCGGTCTGATCGACCTCGCCGACCCCGGCCGGCCACCGCACCCCGGCGGCCGTCCGTGCGGCGCGCTGTGCGTCCCGGCCTGCACCGCGACGCACGGAATAGGCCCGTACGAGGAGCCGCCGACCGCACCTCTCGCCACCGCCACCCGAGGAGCACAGCCGTGAACCACGTCGCCCACATCGACCTGATCCGCATCCGCCAGGCCGAGCTGGGTCAGGCCGCCGAGCACCACCGCTTGATGGCCGCCGTCCGTGGGACCGCCGGGCCGCGTCGCCGGGGTCGGACGCGCCTGCCGGCCCGTACCACCCGTCTGTCGCCGCGGCGGCTGCGAGGAGTCGCGGAGGCCGAGCCATGTCCACCATGACCCTGTCCCGCCGCGACCGCGCCCTGTTGATCGCCGCCCGTGACGGACGATGCGACCTGGGTGTCCGGGCGCAGACCGACGTGCCTATCGAGCGGCCGGACGGCTCTCGTGGATGTCTTCGCCTACCCACGACTTCGCAGCATTCAGCTCGACGACCGGGAACCCGCGCAGTTGGCCGGGGACGAGCATCGAGAGCACGCGCAGCGCGGGGCGAAGCCAATCCTCGTCGCTGACGACGGCCACGCGCTCGTAGGCGGTGGGGTGACGCGCACCGAACTTCATGTCCTCGAGGACCGCGTCACCCTCGTACTCCCGAAGCGCAGGACCGAGCAGGTAGAGCAGGCGGATCTTCCTGCCGAGCGCGATCTCGTCGCGCAACAGCGGCTCGACCACGTCCTCGAAGTCATCGTCCTCGACCTTCCCGATCGCCTCGAAACCGACGGTGCCTGCGGGCATGTCGGGAATCTGCCTGAGCATTCGACCTCTCCTTGGGCGGTACAGCGAGCGCGATGATCGTCATGAGGGTCATAGCCCTCTGATCAGTAACCGAGTTCTGCAGCCCCGGCCGCACGCATCGTCTGTCGCACCAGGCGTGCGTCACCTCACCCGCAGCGGGTGACTCTGTGGAGTGTCGACCCCCCGTGCAGGCGGTCGGTGGCTGCCCCCACGCCTCAGCGGACCTCCTCCAGGCGGACGGGGCGGTGCTCGCGCAGGGAGATGACGGCGGCCTCGGCGAGGAACGCGGTCTCCAGTGCGTCGTCGACGGTGCACGGCGTCGGGATCGTGCCCGCCACGACATCGGTGAACGCGGCCAGCTCGGCGCGGAACGCGGCGGCGAGCCGGTCCATGAAGAACGCGTGCGGCGGGCCGGTCGGGACCAGTGCGCCGGGGCCGACGGGCCGCAGCGGCACCCCGTCGTCCAGCCCGGCCGCGACGCTGTCGGTCGCGCCGTGCACCTCCAGGCGAACGTCGTAGCCGCGGGCGTTGCACCGGCTGTTCGAGATCAGCCCGAGGCTGCCGTCGTCCATCGTGAGCACGAGCGCGGCGCTGTCGACGTCACCGAGCTCCGCGAACACCGGGTCAGCGCGGTCGGAGCCGGTGGCGTAGAGCTCGACGACCTCCCGGCCGGTGACCCAGCGGACGGCGTCGAGGTCGTGCACGGTGCAGTCGCGGAACAGCCCGCCGGACCCGGCGAGATAGGCGCGCGGCGGCGGGGCGGGGTCGAGCGTGGTCGAGCGGATGGTGTGCACCCGCCCCAGGTCACCGGCCGCGACGGCCGCCCGCACGGCCCGGAAGGCCGGGTCGAAGCGGCGCGGGTAGCCGATCTGCACCGGCGCACCCCGCACCGCAGCTGCGACGGCACGGGCGTCGTCCAGACCGGCGGCCAGCGGCTTCTCGCAGAACACGGGCAGACCGACGTCGACGGCGGCGCGCAGCAGGGCCGGGTGCGCGTCGGTGGCAGCGGCGATCAGCACGCCGTCGACGCCGGCGGTGAGCAGCTTGTCCGGGCTGTCGGCCGGCTCGGCGCCGACCTCGGCAGCCAGGGCCGTGGTGACGGACGGCACCGCGTCGGTGACGACGAGCGAGTCGACGGCCGGCAGGTCAACCAGCGTGCGGGCGTGGAAGGCGCCGATCCGCCCGAGCCCGATCAGTCCCAGTCGCATGTCAGTCGAGCCCTCCGTGAACGTTCTGGTCCCCATCGCTGACCAACAGCACCCGTCCGGCGAGCAGTCCCATCAGTGCGCCTCCCGTCGGATCGAGTGGGCCGAGAGCGCGGCCTCGAACGTGTCGGCCGGCCAGCCCTCGGCGACCGCCTGCCGCACCAGGTCGGCCTGGCTGGGCGGGGCGAGGCCGTCGACCGGCGGGTCGCGGTCGAGGTTCGTGGGGAAGGCGTATCCCTCCGCGGCGGCGCCGCGATCGCGTGGTCGTGGCCCGGGGCGCAGGTGCGGGTAGAGGGCCCGGCAGACCCGGGCGCGGTCGACCGTCTCCATCGCCCGGCCGAACGCCGAGCTGACCTGCAGCAGGTTGGCGGTCCGCCGGATGTCGGCGCTGCGGTTGGTGCCCGCGCCGTGGATCACGGCCGGGTTGAAGAACGCGGCGTCGCCGGTGCGCAGCGGGAGCTGCACGTGGTGGCGCTCGAAGTACGCCGCGAACTCCGGCAGCGCCGTGGCGAGGTAGCCGTCGCCGTACTTCTGGGAGTGCGGCAGGTACAGCGTCGGGCCGCTCTCCACCGGCATGTCGACGTGCGCCACCGCGCCCTGCAGCGTGAGCACGGGGGAGAGGCGGTGCACGTGTACGGGGTACTGCGCGATCGCGGTGGGCGGCAGGAACCCGAGGTGGTAGTCGCGGTGGCCCACCTGCGCCTGCCCGCCGGGATGCACGACGTTGACCTGCGACGTGACCTGGTATCCCGGCCCGAGCCAGGCCCGCGCCACGATCGCGAGCACGTCGGAGGCGTAGTAGTCGACGAACACCGCAGGCGCCCGCACGGCGAGCTTCTCCAGCGCGTTCCAGACCCGGTCGTTCGCACCGGGCGGGGCGAAGTGGTCCCCGGCGACCGTGCCGGCGGCGCGCTGCTCGGCGATCATCGCGTCGAACTCGGCGGTGGCCCGGTGCACCACCGCCGGGTCGAGCGCGCCGCGCACGACGACCAGGCCCGGGCCGTCCGCGAGTGCGCGCACCAGCTCCGACTGCGGGGCGGCGCGCAGCCCGTCGGCGTCGTAGATGACCACCTCCTGCTCGACGGCCGCGGCGTGCGGGTAGTCGCCAGGGTCGGTGCGGCCGGAGAGGACGGCGACCAGGTCGTCCAGGACCGGCGCACTCACTGCTGTCATGTCGCCTCCGCTTAAAGCGCTTTAATGCTACTGTCCCGGGCCGGTACGAGCGCTGTCAAGGGGGTCCGGAATGCCGACCTGAGCCCGGAGCGCTCCCGTCGTGCACCACCGACGGTCGGCTGCTCCCTCGCGTGACGGAGAGCTCACCCGCGAGATCCTGACGCATGACCCGGCGCACGTCGGCGGGATCCTCGTTGCAGTCCAGCACCGACATCAGCTTGGTTAAGGCCGCCTCGAAGGTCATGTCCCCACCGGGGACGGCTCCGGTCTCCAGCAGCGCAGCACCGGAGGCGTACCGGCCTCCGAGCACCGAGCCGGCGCGGCACTGCGTGGTGACGACAACGGTGACACCGGCGTCGACCGCGCGGCGCAGCCCGTCGAGGAACCACCGGGCTGTCGGCCCGTTGCCGGTGCCGTATGCCTGCAGCACGACGCCGCGCAGGGCCGGGCGGGACAGCACTGCCGCCAGGCCGCCCGCGTTGAGGGCCGGGTGCAGCTGGATCGCCGCGACGTCGCCACACAGGCCCGATCGGCGATGCAGCGGGCCCCGCCCGGGTGGCCGCAGGTGCTCGGTGGCGTAGTCCAGCGTCGCGCCGGCGGTGGCGAGCGGTGGGAAGTTCGGTGAGGCGAAGCCGCGGTAGCTGTCGGCATGCACCTTGACCGCCCGGTTGCCCCGCAGCAGCACGTCGTTGAAGAAGATCGTGACCTCGGGGACGAGGGGCGCACCCTCGAGCCGGCCGGCCGCGACCTCCAGGGCGGTCACGAGGTTCTCCCGGCCGTCGGAGCGGATCGAGGTGATCGGTCGCTGGGACCCCGTCAGCACCACCGGCATGTCGATGCCGTCGAGCAGGAAGCTCAGCGCGGACGCGGTGTAGGCCATCGTGTCGGTGCCGTGCAGGATCACGACACCGACGTGACCGGGGCTGTGCTCGACGAGGGCGTCGGCGATGTCCAGCCAGTTCGGCAGGACGATCGCGGCCGAGTCGATGGGTTCGACGAACGTGGCCACCGTCAGGCCGATCGGCAGCTCCTGCACGATGGGCAGCGACGCCGCCAGCGTGCGCAGGTCCAGGGGCGCGAGCGAGCCGTCGGGGCCCGCGATCATTCCGATGGTGCCACCGGTGTAGAGCACGAACAGTCCTGGTCCGTCGGGACCGATCCGGTCCATGACGTGCACGTTGTCGCTCACAGGTCCATCGCCCTCCCGATATTCACCGGGACCCTCCCCGACGAGCGGGGACCAGCCGGTGCGGGAGGTCCCTGACGGCAGCCGCAAGATACGCGCGCGGTGCTGCTGTTCACCTGTGGCGGGCGAGGCCGGCCGCGCGCCCCTCGGTCATCCTGCACCCTCACCGCCGATGCGGCCGGAGGTTCGTGACATGTCCCAGGTGCAAGCGCACGAGAGCGCGACGACCGAGGAGAACCACGCCGCCCTGAGGGACGACGAACGCGCCGAGCTCGAGCGACTGCGGCAGGAGAACGCGGAGCTGCGCACGACAGCGCGTCCACCGCGACGATCCATCCGCTGGCGGTCGGTGTTCTCCGCGGTGCTGATCATCCTCGGCTGCGTGTTGGCTCCGCTGTCCCTGGTCGCGGTCTGGACCGACAGCCAGCTCTCCGACACCGACCGGTTCGTCGAGACCGTGAGTCCGCTGGCCGCCGATCCCGCGGTGCAGGAGGCGCTGACCAACCGGATCACCACGACCGTCTTCGAGTACGTCGACGTGCAGGGACTGGCGAACGAGGCGATCACCGCACTCGCGGCGCAGGGCAGCCTGCCGCCTCAGGTCGCGACACGGTTGGAGGGCCTCACCCCGACGCTCGTGTCGGCGACCACCGGTTTCGTGCGGGAGAAGGTCGGGGAGGTGGTGGCGAGCCCGCAGTTCGCCTCGGCGTGGGACCAGGCCGTCGGCATCGCCCACCGGGAGATGGTCACCCTCCTCTCCGGTGACGCCCGCGGCATCGTGGTCCAGGGCGACACCGTGTACCTGCAGCTCGGCCCGTTCATCGACGCGGCCAAGCAGCGGCTGAGCGCCGCGGGGCTGACGGCCGTCGACCGCATCCCCGAGGTGAATCCGACGATCGCGCTCGCGCCCGCCGACCAGCTGGTGCGCGCGCAGACGGCCTACACCGCGCTGGGCTCACTGGCCGGCGTGCTGCCGTGGATCACCCTCCTGCTGCTCGCGGCCGGGGTGTTCCTGGCTCGGCGCCGGCTGCGGGCCCTCGTGGGCGTCGGCCTCGGCGTCGCGGTGGCGCTGGTCGTGCTCGCCGCCGGCCTCCTCGTCGCGCGCGCTCTCCTGGTCGGGGCGGTCCCGCCGGCCGGCGCTCTGGCTGCGGCGTCCGGGTTCGACATCGTCGTGCAGTCGCTGCGCGACTCCGGACGGGCGCTGCTCGTGCTCGGGCTGGTGGTGGCCCTCGGTGCCTTCCTGGCCGGGTCGTCGCCGACCGCCGTGGGCGTGCGCCGATGGTCGACCGAGTTGCTGCACCGGCTCCGGAGCGGCTCGTCGGCGACCGGCCCGGTCGGCACCTGGATCGGCGCTCACCTACGGGTGCTGCGGATCGTCGCCGTCTCCCTCGCCGTGCTGGTGTTCGTGTTCCTCGATCGGCCCACGGGAGCGGCGATCCTGGTCATCGCGACGGTCCTGCTCGTCGTGCTCGCGGCGATCGAGGTGCTCGGTCGGCCGGGCTCGGCGCCGCCGGTCCCGGAGCCGACCGATCACGTGGCGACGAGTCCGTGAGCCGTTCCTGTCGGGCCCGACAGCGTCAGCGCACGACGGGATAGCGCCCGTCCTGGCCCGCCTCGATCGGGACGATGACCCTCCCGAGCGGCAGGAGCGAGACCGGGATCAGCTTCAGGTTGGCCAGTGCCAGCGGAATGCCGATGATCGTCACAGCCAGCGCGACCGCGGTCGCGAGGTGGGCGAGGGCCAGCCACCAACCGGCGAAGATGAGCCAGATGATGTTGCCGATCATCGACGGGGCACCCGCGTCGGGCCGGTCGGCGAGCCGGCGACCGAAGGGCCACAGCGCGAAGTCGGCGATCCGGAACGACGCGAGGCCGAACGGGATCGTGACGATGAGGAGGCAGCACACGATTCCGGCGAGGACGTAGCCGATCGCCAACCAGATGCCGCAGAGCACCAGCCAGATGATGTTGAGCAGTGTGCGCACGATGACCCCCGTCGTTGGCGTCGGTCTCCAGAGTGCACCGGGCGATCCGGGGGCGTCATCACCCGTGGCGCATCAGTCGTCGTCGTGGCGGACCGGGATCGGCGACGAGGTGGCCGTCAGCACGGCGTCGCGGTCAACGACGTAGGTGCGCGAGCCGTACCAGAACGTCACCGCTGCGACGGCGCACACGGCGGGCATCACGGCCAGCGCGGTGGGGAGGCCGAACCGGTCGGCGAGCAGGCCCGTGAGCAGCGGGCCGACCGCGAGGCCGAACAGGTTCTGCACGACCACGACGGTCGAGAGCGCCGTCGCGCGCAGGCCGGGATGCACGACGTCGGCCACCACCGCCGCGACCGGCCCGATCGCCGCGGTCATGGTCAGCCCACCCGCGAGGATGAACCCGAACTGCACTGGTCCCGGCGCGAGCACGCTGAAGGCGCTGCCGAGCAGGACGAGGGACGCGATCGACGCCGCTGCCGGTACCAGCAGGCGGCCGCGGGCATCCCGGGCGGCCCGACGGTCGGCCATGTAGGCGAAGACGACGATTCCGACCGCGCCAGCGATGATCACCGTCGCCCCGAGCGCGGCGGCGCGGTCGGCCGGCAGACCGTACGACCGCTCCAGGTGGCTCGGCAGCCAGGTGTAGATCGTCGAGACCACCATGAGCTGCAACGCCCCGCCGACGTACGCCGCAATGCCGGAACGGGCCCGGAAGAGCTCGCGCAGGATCGCGGGTGACGCCCCGTGGTGGCCGGCAACGGGGCGGACGGTGCGGTAGTCGCGCAGCCGCAGGACCAGCAGGGCGAGCACCAGTCCGGGGATCGCGAGGAGGCCGAACGCGGCGCGCCACCCCCAACTCGCGGCGACCCACCCGCCGAGAAGCAGCCCGAGCACCAGACCGAGCGGGGCGGCAGCCTGGAACGCGCCGAGGACCGTCGCCCGCTGTCGGGCGGGGTACGCGGTGGACACCAAAGCGCCCGCGGCCGGGGCGTAGCCGGCCTCACCCGCCCCGACCACGGCACGGGCGGCGAGGAGCTGGCCGAAGTTCTGCGTGAACGCGCTGGCCAGTGCCGCGAGGCTCCACGTCGTCCCCATGATCGCGATGGCCTTGACCCTGCTCCAGCGGTCGACCAGCAGCGCGACGGGGAACGCTCCCACCGCGACGGTCACCGAGACGATCGAGACCAACGCCCCGAGCTGGGCGTCCGACAGCCCCCATTCCAGCTTCAGGTACGGGAAGGTCGCGACCACGACCTGCCGATCGATGAAGTCCAGGGCCATCAGGGCGAAGGCCAGGGCGAAGACCGACCGGGCGTGGCGCCTCGTGACCGGATCGGCGCCGTCGGGCCCCGGATCGTCCTCGATCATCGCCGTCGGCCGCGGACGGCGGCGTCCGTTGGTGCGCGACTCGGCCGTCATCCCGCTGCTCCCGTCGACGGACTCAGGGCGAGGGACACGTGAGCGTCCTGGCACCAACGCTGCTGTGTCCGACGGTGAGCGCGCACGCTCGCTCACGTGTCCCTCGCGGACTCAGAGCATGGGGGATCCCGGCGGCACGGTCGAGGGTCGTGGCGTCCGGGATCGGCGTCGTCACCCTTCGGGGGTGAGGGCACCGGCCGTGGGGCGGTCGACATGGGGACCACGAGGGCGTCCGCCGTCCGGCACGCTCGGGCTCAGCCGTCCTCGGCTCGGCCGTTGCCGTCGTGAGCGCCGCCCGACCGGCTGGGATCCGGGGCTCCGGTGGGTCGCGCCATGCCCTCGGTTCCGCCGTCGCGCCGCCGCACCGCGGCCTGTACGGCACCCAGCACGATTCTCGCCACCAATCCGACTGCGATCAGGCCCATGATCATCTGGATCATCGTGACGATCCGCGCAACCTCGCTGACCGGGACGATGTCGCCGAACCCGACGGTCGCGAAGACGGTGACGGTGAAGTAGAGCGCGTCGGTCCTCCCCAGCGCCTCGTTGAAGCTGTCCGGTCGTGCCTGCGCCAGCAGGACGTAGGTGGACGCGAACAGGAGCAGCAGCAGGGGAAGGCCGACCGCCATCGCCTGGACGGCGCGCAGCCGGGGCATGTCGGACGCGATGATGGCCCGCACCTGCCAGGCGACGACGGCGACGAGGACCGCCAGCCCGAGCACGAACTCGATCAGGGTGCCGGTGTCCACTGGCCGGTCCAGTGGAAGCAGGTAGTACACGACCACGAGGACGGTCACGGACGCGGCGGCGCGCAGCAGCGCCGCCGTGGCCACCCACCGGCGGCCCGCGGGGCTCAGCTCGTCGTACCGCTTCCTCGTCATCGGCCCTGCTCCGTCCTCTGCGACGGACCCTGGACTGTGCCACCGAGCCGCACCGCCTAGAGGATCTCACCGCGGATCGCGCGCTCCTGCGCGATCGGCTCCTGGCCTGTCGGCCGCAGCGCGCGCGCCGCGGGGAGGGCCTCCGACGAGGGAACTCGTCGAGCGCGACGACTCTCGATCGTCGCGCGGCTGTGCCGCGCGCCTGGAGCCGCTACTGCCGGGACAGCGCCATGCGCATCTCCGACTCGCTGTCCGTGATGAGCTCGCCGCTCAGTCGACGGTCACGCTGCGCAGCATCCCGGTGAACCGGAACGGGGACCGGTAGTCGGCCACGATCGGCGACCCGGGGTTGGCCCCGCACGACATGCCGCCCGGGTTGAACATGATCGGGACGGTCACCGGGAGCTCGGCCTGGGCGACGAGCTCGTCGTCGACGTAGAGCTGCGCGCGGCCCGGCGCTCCCTGGCCGTGCGGTGAAGTCCGGCTTGCCGGTGGGCTCGAACTCGAACCGCAGCCGGTGCCGGCCCTCGGGCAGCGGATCCGGGGAGGACACCTCGATGCACCTCGCGGCTGAGGTAGTTGTGGGCGTAGTGCAGCCGCTGGTCCTTGACGTAGAAGGTGAAGCCGCCGTTGTTGGCGCCCTGGCACAGCAGCACGCCCTCGGCGCCGCCCGTCGGGATCTCGACGTCGGCGGTGATGCTGTGCGGGCGGTTGAGCACCCGCGGGGCGACCGCAGCAGGCAGCGACGGCGGTGCCGGGCCAGAACGTGTAGCTCGTCCGCGCCTGGGTGAGCTGCGGGCGCTCGGTCATCAGCCGGGTCACGGCGCTGCCGTCGATCGGGAGGACGTCGTAGCGGCCCGCCTCGACGTACCACTGCGCGATCAGCTCGATCACCTTGCCGCGGTTCTCGGCGGCGACGTCGTGGTTCTCCGCGAAGTCCTCGGCGCACGTGGTACAGCTCCCAGCGCTCGGCGTCGAGCATCGCGAGCGTGTCGGCGGTGATCGGCGTACCGAACGGGCTGCTCGGCCTCGGCGAACGACGGGCCCGGCCAGGGGCAGACCGCCCGCCAGCCGTTGTGGTCGATCGCCCGGTGCCCGAACATCTCGAAGTACTGCGTGTGGTGCCGCGTCGCCGCGTCCGGCGTCGTCGAAGGTGTGGGCGAAGCTCACGCCGTGCAGCGGCGACTGCGTGACGCCGCGGATGGTGGCCGGCGGCTCGAGCCCGAGCGCGTCGAGGACGGTCGGGACCATGTCGATGATGTGCGCGTACTGCTCGCGGACCTCGCCGCGGGCCGCGATGCCGGCTGGCCAGTGCACGAGGAACGGGTCGCTCGCGCCGCCGCGGTAGGTCTCGCGCTTCCAGCGGCGGAACGGCGTGTTGCCGGCCCAGGTCCAGCCCCACGGGTAGTGGTTGAAGGTGGTCGGGCCCGCCGAGCTCGTCGAGCTTGGCCAGGCTGTCCTCCAGCGACTCCGGGGCGTTGTTGAAGAACTGCGTCTCGTTGGTGGTGCCGGTCGACGCCGCCCTCGGCGCTCGCCCCGTTGTCGGAGACCACCATGATCAGCGTGTTGTCCAGCTCGCCGGTCTCGCGCAGGAAGTCCAGCAGCCGCCCGATCGTGGGCGTCGGTGTGGGACAGGAAGCCGGCGAACACCTCCATCATCCGGGCGGCCAGGCGGCGGGCGTCGGGGGAGAGCGACTCCCACTCGGGGACGTCGGGATCGTGCCGCGAGAGCTCGGCGTCGGCCGGGATGACGCCGAGCTCCTTCTGGCGGGCGAACACCTCCCAGCGGTAGGCGTCCCAGCCGTCGTCGAACCGCCCGGCGTAGCGGTCGGCCCACTCCTTCGCCACGTGGTGCGGGGCGTGCGTCGCGCCGGGGCAGAAGTGCAGGTAGAACGGCTTGTCCGGGGCCACCTGCTTGGCGTCGGCGATGAACGAGATCGCGTGGTCGGCGAGGTCCTCGGTCAGGTGGTAGCCCTCCTCCGGGCTCGCGCGGCGGCTCGACCTGGTGGTTGTCGTGGACCAGGTCGGGATACCACTGGCTGGTGTCGCCGCCCAGGAACCCGTAGAAGCGGTCGAAGCCGCGGCCCAGCGGCCACCGGTCGTAGGGCCCGGCGGCGGACTCCTGCTCCGAGGGCATCAGGTGCCACTTGCCGACCATGTAGGTGTTGTAGCCGTGCTGCTGCAGCATCTCGGAGAGGAACCCGTTCTCGAACGGGATGTTGCCGTCGTAGCCCGGGATAGCCGGTGGCGAGCTCGGTGATCGCCGCCATCCCGTTGGAGTGGTGGTTGCGGCCGGTGATCACGCAGGAGCGCGACGGCGAGCACAGCGCGGTGGTGTGCATGCGGTTGTAGCGCAGCCCGCCGGCCGCGAGCGAGTCGAGGTGCGGGGTGGCGATCGGGCTGCCGTAGCAGCCGAGCTGCCCGAACCCCGTGTCGTCGAGGACGATGAACAGCACGTTCGGGGACCCCGGCACCGCCCGGACCGGCTGCGGCCACGCCGGGCTCGACTCGTCGGTCGTCCGCCCGATCCGCCCGGGGAACGCCGTACCCGGCTTGTACTCGCTCAGGGCCATGCGCCATTCCTCCTGCACGATGCTGCCGGTGGTTCGGCCAGCGGGTAGGTCGACCTCACACCGGCGGTGGCCACCCGGTCGTCACCCAGGTCGGGTGATCTCCGTGCGGACCTGCCGTCGCGGCCCGCCGACCGATGACGCTCACCCGGCTCGGGCGATGCACGATCGCGCAAGGCGGTGGACCGTGCCGGGATGGCGGTCGATCGGGCTGTCGAGGGCGTGACCCGCGGGGAGACCTGATGGCGACGATGCGCTACGAGTTCCGGGTCGACGGCCGGCTGACGGACGTCGCCCGCGCGGCATTCGTCGGCATGCGGATCACCGAGACGCCACCGCAGACGGTCATCGACGCCGATGTCCTCGACGAGTCCCATCTCCACGGCATCATCGCCGAGCTCCAGACGCTGGGGTTCGCGGTGGTGTCGGTGCATCCCGTCCCCGGCTGACCCGGTCCGACCGACGGGCTCGCGGCCCGAGAGAGCTCGAGGAGGACTCCCGATGGCCGATACCGACGCCGCAGCGCCGGCCGGTGGGGCAGCCCGACCGGCACAGCAGCCGGCCCCGGTACCGCCAACCCCGGACTCCGCGGCGCAGCTCCGGTCCCCGGCCTACGTGCGCCTCCTGCTCCTCGCGGCGATCATCGGGGTGCCGATCTCGGCGGCCGCGTACTTCTTCCTGCAGCTCGTCGACGCGATGCAGGAGTGGGTCTTCGTCAGCCTCCCGCGGGCGCTGGGCTTCGCCGCCGCCCCGCTGTGGTGGCCGCTGCCGGTGCTGGGGCTCGCCGGTGTGCTGGTCGGCCTGACGATCCGCCATCTCCCCGGTGGAGGCGGCCACTCGCCGGCCGACGGGTTCGTCCCCGGTGGGGCGCCGACACCGGTCGAGCTCCCCGGCGTGATGTTGGCGGCATTCGCGACCCTGAGCCTGGGTGTGGTGCTCGGTCCGGAGGCCCCGTTGATCGCCCTCGGCGCGGGCCTCGCGGTCTGTGCGGTGCGCCTCGCCCGCCGTGACGTGCCTGCGCAGGTCGGCGCGGTCGTCGCCGCGGCCGGGAGCTTCGCCGCGATCAGCGCTCTGCTGGGATCTCCGCTCCTGGGCGCCTTCCTGCTGATGGAGGCCTCCGGGCTCGGTGGGGCGACGCTCGGACTGGTGCTCCTGCCCGGCCTGCTGGCGGCGGGGATCGGCACGTTGGTCTTCGTGGGACTGGACGCGCTGACCGGTCTCGGCGCGGCGTCCTTCGCGCTGCCGGGATTGCCGCCGTTCGACCGGCCCGACATCGTCCAGTTCGGCTGGGCGCTGGTCATCGGTTTGCTCGCCGCCGTCGTCGGGTCGGGCGTGCACCGGCTCGCGCTCCTGTTGCGACCGCACGTCGAGCGCCGGATCGTCCTCCTCACTCCCATGGTGGGTCTGGCCGTCGCCGGGCTCGCGATGGCCTACCAGGCCAGTACCGGCCACAGCTCATCGGACGTGCTGTTCTCCGGTCAAGCCGGGCTGGGCCCGCTGTTGCAGGGCAGCGCCGGCTACTCCGTCGGGGCCCTGCTGATGCTCCTGGCGTGCAAGGGCCTGGCTTACAGCTTGTCGCTGAGCAGCTTCCGCGGCGGTCCGGTGTTCCCGGCCATCTTCCTCGGCGCGGCGGGCGGGATCTTGCTGTCGCACCTTCCAGGCCTGCCGCTGGTCGCGGGGGTGGCCATGGGGATCGGGGCGATGTGCGTGGTCATGCTCAGGTTGCCGCTGACCTCGGTCATGCTGGCGACGTTGCTGCTGTTCTCCGATGGCCTCGCCGTTATGCCGCTGGTGATCGTCGCGGTCGTGGTCGCGCACGTGGCCAACGCATGGCTCATGCCGGCCCCGCACCCGACGGACGCCCCGCCGGCCTGAGTGGGATCCCCTTGTCACCCATCCCGCTCGGGTGATGCCGGCCGGCGCCGGGGGCTGGACGCTGCCGGTGCGATGCGGACGTGCCGCACGTCGTGTCCTGGACGAACTGGAGCGTGGGATGAGCAACCGCCGGACCGACCCGTCAGTACAGGACCTCGACCGCGGGACCTTGATCGCTGCCGCCGCGCTCGTGGTGGCCGGGAGCGTGCTGGGGGTGATCGGCCTCGCATTGGGCGGCGTGGCCGTGGTCGTGGCGGGCCAACGCTGGTACCGCCGGGCCGACCTGCCGCCCCAGCAGCTCGCGAGGTTGAAGTGGGAGCAGACGAAGGCGGCGGCCGGAGCGGGAGCCGGGGCCTGGCGCGACACCGAGGACGAGAAGTACGCGCCGCGGTCGCTCCAGGCGCGATGACATGAGCGGCCGGGGCCGGTCGTGATGTCCTGGGCCACCCGGTTCGAGCTGCGCCAGTACATCAAGGGCAGTCTCTGGCTGCTGCCGCTGCTCGGCGGGCTCCTCGGGACCGTCCTCGCGCAGGCTGCGCTCGTGCTCGACGAGGCGGTCCGCCTGCCGTCGGGCTGGAACTACTCCCCGTCGACCGCCAGCGGGGTGCTCACGGCGATCGTCGGCGCGATGGTGGCGCTGATCGGTTTCGTGGTGACGATCGGCGTGCTCGTCGTGCAGCAGGCCACAGGCACGTTGTCCCCGCGGTACATGCGGCTGTGGTACCGCGACCGCCTGCAGAAGGCCGTCCTCGCGACATTCGCGGGCACGTTCACGTTCGCGTTCTCGCTGCTGCGTCGTGTCGAGGACGACTTCGTGCCGGACATCGGCGTCTCCGTGGCCGGGACCGCCGTCGCCGCCAGCATCGGGCTGCTGCTGATCTATCTGGATCGGTTCACCCACAACCTGCGTCCCGTCGCGGTCGCCGCGCTCGTCGCACGGTCGGGACAGGAGGTGCTCGCGGGTTGGTCCCCGCTGGTCCGGGGGGACGGCTCCGGGGTTCTCGCGATCCCGGTCGCCGAGACGCCGGTCCAGGTGGTGCGAGCCTCCCGCGCCGGCGCCGTGCAGGCGATCGACGCGCGGGCCGTGGTGGCCGCAGCGGACCGGTACGGGAGCATGATCGTGCTCCTCCGTACCGTCGGCGACTTCGTGACCCCGGGAGCGGCGCTGGCCGAGGTGCACGGGGCCGCGCTCCCGGCCGAAGGGAGGCTCCTCCGCGGTCTGTTCGCCCTCGGGCGGGAGCGGACGATCGAGCAGGATCCGGCGTTCGCGCTGCGCATCCTCGTCGACGTCGCGATCAAAGCGCTGTCACCGGCGATCAACGACCCGACAACAGCGGTGCAGGTGCTCGATCACATCGAGGCGTTCGTCGAGGTCGTGGCGCACGCCGACCTCCACGACCGGTACGTGCTGCCCGGGCGTGATGGGGTCACCCGCGTCGTGGTGCCCGGGCGCGGTTGGACGGAGTTCCTCCAGCTCGCGGTGACCGAGATCCGGGACTACGGCGCGTCGTCGACCCAGGTCTGCCGCCGGCTGCGGGCCCTCCTGGACGGCCTGCTCGTGACGGTGCCTCCTGATCGTCGACCCGCCGTGCGTGACGAGCTGTGCCGACTGGACACGGCGGTGGCAGCGGCGTTCCCCGATCCCGCCGCCCGCGCGCGGGCCAGCGGGAGCGACCGGCAGGGCATCGGAGGTCGGGCAGGCTCCTGACCCCGGATGATCTCTCCCGGATTCACACTGCCGCCCTCGCGTGAGCGCTCGTGTGCATCCCGGAATGATCACGAGTCTGGCAGGTGCACCCGGGTCAGGCCCGGCAGCTCGTCGGGGCGGTGGGTCACCACGAGCACGGTGCGCCCCGTGGTGGTGCAGAGCTCGTGCGGCGCTCACCGCCTGACCGACGGCGTCTCCTCGGCCCGCTCCTCCCGCACCTTCGTGGTCGTCGCGTCGCGTGGTCGGTCGTAGATGTCGTGCAGCGGTCTCGATCTGCTGGGTCGTGAACGTCCGTTCCCGCCTGGCGTCGCGGGCGAACGCGGCGGCCCAGGTCAGCACCGCGCCGAACCGGTTGCGGTAGCCGGTGAGGAACGCGAGGTGGATGAACAGCCAGGCCAGCCAGCCCGCGAACCCGGCGAACCGCAGCGGGCCGGCCGAGATCACCGCGTTGCCGCGGGAGAGGTACGCGGCCGACCCGAGGTCGTAGTAGCGGAACGGGGACAACGACTTCCCGTCGCCGACCCGGTGCCGGATCCGGCGGCCGGCGTAGAGCCCGGACTGCATGGCCACCTCGGCGACGCCGGGCAGCGCCTTCGAGGCTCATCAGGTCCCCGACGACCGAGATCTCCGGGTGACCGGGGATCGTGAGGTCCGGCTGCACCTCGATGCGCCCGGCGCGGTCGCGGCCGGCCCCGGTGGCCGCGGCGAGCGCCTCGGCCACCGGTGGTGCCTCGACACCGGCCGCCCACAGCACGGTGCCCGGCCGGGTAGCGGGTGGTCGTGCCGGCCCGGTCGCGGACCTCCAGCCCGTCGCCGTCCACGTCGGTGACGATCGAGCCGATGTGCAGCTCCACCCCCAGCTCCCGCAG
This sequence comes from uncultured Actinomycetota bacterium, assembly GCA_963711715.1. Taxonomy (GTDB): domain Bacteria; phylum Actinomycetota; class Actinomycetes; order Mycobacteriales; family Pseudonocardiaceae; genus Pseudonocardia. The sequence continues at coordinate 827,474 of CAVQFJ010000009.1, read as the reverse complement.
CGCCGCGGCCGCCTTGCGCCGACAGCGCCGGCCCGAAGGAGGCGAGCGGCGCGCTCCCGCCGTCGAACAGCAGGACCCGGGCGTCCTCGGGCCGGATGCTGCCGGAACTCCGCGCGCAGGGTGCGGGTGGCCAGCTCGCGGATCTGCCCGGCGAGCTCGACCCCGGTGGGGCCGGCGCCGACGACGGCGAAGGTGAGCCAGCGGCGCTGCTCCTCGGGGTCGGTCGCGGTCTCGGCGAGCTCGAACGCCCCGAACACCCGGCGGCGGATCGCGAGCGCGTCCGCGACGGTCTTCATCCCGGGCGCCCAGCGCGCGAACTCGTCGTGACCGAAGTAGGACTGGCGCACGCCGGCGGCGACGACCAGGTCGTCGTAGGGCAGCGTGACGCGCTCCCCGCCGGGGCGCTCGGCCACGACCTGGCGGGCCGTCGGCGTCGACGTCGACGACGTCGGCCAGCACGCACTCGACGTTGCGGTGGCGTTTGAGGACGTCCCGCAGCGGGGCCGCGATCTGGCCCTCGGACAGGATCCCGGTCGCGACCTGGTAGAGCAGCGGCTGGAACAGGTGGTGCTGCGCGCGGTCGACGAGCGTGATCGCGACGTCGCTGCGGCGCAGCGCCCTGGCGGCGAAGAGCCCGCCGAAGCCGCCCCCGATGATCACGACGCGGTGTTCTGCGATGCCCTGCACGATGTCCTCCGGTTCCTCGCGCGCGGTGACGGGTCAGCCGGCCGGGTCGTGCCAGCACGTCGCCGCTCGGGCAGCAGGCCGTCCGCCTCCTTGGGCCCCCAGCTGCCGCGGGGGTAGGGGTGCACGGGCACGGCGTCGCCGAGCACCGGGTCGACGACCCGCCACGCGGCCTCGACCGTGTCCTGCCGGGCGAACAGCACCCGGTTCCCGTCGAGCGCGGCGCCGATGAGCCGGTCGTAGGGGCGCATGTCCGACCCGGCGTGCTCGGCGAACGACGAGGTCCTTCGGCTCCGGCTCGATGCCCGCGCCCGGCTTCTTCCCGGCGAGGCTGAGGCCGATCTCGGTCTCCGGCCAGATCCGGAATCGCAGGCTGTTGGCGGATCCGGGAGGCGCCGAGCGCCGAACACGTCGTAGGGCACCGGCCGGAACCGGACGCTCACCTCGGTGGCGGTCACCGGCATCGTCTTGCCGGCCCGGATGAGGATCGGCACGCCGGCCCATCGCCACGAGTCGAGCGCGAGCCGCACCGCGACGTAGCTCTCCGTGGTCGAGTTCGGGTCGACGCCGTCGACGTCGTGGTAGCCCTCGTACTGACCCCGGACCGCATCCGCGGGGGTGAGCGGGCGGAGCGCGGCCACCACCCGCGCCTTCGAGTCCAGCCACGAGTCGAGCCCTGCGCCGTCGGGCGGATCGGCGAGCACGCTGGCCAGCACCTGCAGCATGTGGTTCTGCACGACGTCGCGGATGGCGCCGGTTCGATCGTAGAACCGGCCGCGATCGGCGACGTCGAACGCCTCGGCCATCGTGATCTGGATGCTCTCGACGTGCGTGCGGTTGAGCAGCGGCTCGATCATCGAGTTGGCGAACCGCGCGACGAGGACGTTGTTGAGCGGGTCGAGGCCGAGCCAGTGGTCGACCCGGTAGATGGCGTCCTCGGGGAAGTACCGCAGCATCGTCGCGTTGAGCGCTTCGGCGCCGGCCAGGTCGTTGCCGAAGGGCTTCTCCACCATCACCCGGGCGCCGTCGGCCCGGCCGGCCGTCGAGATGCCCTCGGCGATGCGGCCGAACAGGAACGGCGGCACCTCGAGGTAGAACAGGGCTCGTTTCCCGGGCCCCATCTCCTGCGACATCGCCGCGTAGGTGCCGGCGTCGTCGAGGTCCCCGTCGACGTAGCTCAGCAGGCCGAGCATCTTCCGCGCCGGCGCCGATTCCGGGTCCATCCCGTTGTTGCGCAGCGACTGCGCGGCGTAGTTCCGGAAGTGGTCGAGGTCCCAGCCGCTCTTGGCGACGCCGACGATGGGGACGTCGAGGACTCCCCGCTCGACCAGGCCGACCAGTGCGGGGAAGGTCTCCAGCTTGGCCAGGTCGCCGGTCGCCCCGAAGATGACCAGGGCGTCCACTCGGTCTTCAGCCATGGCGTGCTCTCCTGTCCGTGTGCCTGGTGAGGGTCAGCCGAGTCGTTCGAGCACGTGGTCCCCGACGCGCAGCGCGTTGGCGATGGCGGTCAGCGACGGGTTCACCGCGCCGATGCTCGGGAAGAAGCTGGTGTCGACGACGTAGAGGTTGTCGACCTCGTGCGCCCGGCAGTTCACGTCGAGCGCGGAGCTCGCCGGGTCGGTGCCGAAGCGGATCGTGCCGGCCTGGTGGGCGGTCGCGCCGATCGGCATGCCCTTGTGCATGTAGATGCTGTGGTGCAGCAGGTGCTTCTCGTGCATGCCGAGGTCACCGAGCCGGCCCTGCAGCTCGTGCCGCAGCCGCTTGAGCCCCTCGACGTTGTTCTTCTCGTCGAGCGCCAAGCGGATCTGGCCGCGGTCCTCGAGGGTGACGCGGTTGTCCGGCATCGGGAGGTCCTCGCCGCAGAGCCAGAAGTCGACCGCGTGGTGGGCCAGCACCTCGAACGGCATCTCGGGTGACACGGCGCCCGCCCAGTGCGGGGCGTTGGCGCGGATCTGCTCGGCGTCGGACTTGCCGAGCATCTGGATCCCACCCATCGGGTAGTCCCAGTCCTCCGAGCCGAGGTACCAGTCGTTCAACGCGAGCGTCTTCTGGAACCGGGTCGGGTTGGGCTCCTTCGACACGGCCATCAGCGCCAGGTTGTTGTGGCGCATGTAGTGCCGGCCGACGACGCCGGAGCCGTTGGCCAGGCCGTCGGGATGCCGGTCGTTCGCCGAGCGCAGCAGCAGGGCCGCGGAGTTCACCGCGCCGGCGGCCACCACCACGACGTCGGCGCTGAAGCGCACCGTCTCCACGCTCCCGTCGGCGTCGCTGATGTCGGTGACGACCGCGGTCACGGCGCGCCCGCTCGGGTCGGTCTCCAGCCTCGTGACGCGCGCTCGGGTGAGCAGGCGGACGTTGTCGTGCTGCAGCGCGGGGTCGACGCAGATCACCTGGGCGTCGGCCTTGCCGCGCACCAGGCAGGGGAACCCGTCCACCCGGTCGCAGCGGATGCACACGCTGTCGTGGGTCGCCATGCCGTGCGCGTCCTGCGTCAGCCGCACGCCGATCGGGAGGTGGAACGGGTGCAGGCCCTGCTTCTCGAGGTCGTCGCTGAGCTGCTGGATCCGCGGTTCGTGCTGCACCGGGGGGTAGAGGTACTCGGCGCTGGTGTACCCGGCCGTCGGGTCCTCGCCGTGCCGCCCGTGCACGAGGTAGAGGTGCTCGGCCTCGCTGTAGTAGGGCTCCAGGGTCGAGTAGCCGATCGGCCAGGCCGGGGAGATCCCGCCGTAGTGGCGGAGCTCGTCGAAGTCCTGCGGGCGCAGCCGGAACAGCGCGGCGCCGTAGAACTTGGTGTTGCCCCCGACGTAGTAGTTGACCTCCGGCGGGAACTCGTGGCCGTGGCGGTCGAGCCAGAACTCCGGCGCGCGGTACTTGCCCTTCACGAACACGGCGGTCGATTCCCAGTTGTCGCGTTCGCGCGGCAGGTAGTCCCCGCGTTCGAGCATCAGGACGCGCTTGCCGGACGGGGCGAGCCGGTGGGCGAACGTGCCGCCGCCCGCACCCGTGCCGATCACGATGACGTCGTAGTGCCGGTCGTGCGGACACGGCGCCTCCTCCGCTGGTGGTCGACCGGCACACCGTCCTGCCAACGGCCGCGCCGCCGCATCACCTCGTCGAGATGACTGCCGCGCCGGCCGACCGGTCGTCACCGGACTCGTCGGAACCACGTGGACCCGAGGCCGTGGGCGCACCCGGGGTCGAAACCTCCGCAATCGGACATGGGGTTCCGGCTCTCCTCCGCGATGGGTGATGCGTCGCCCCTCCCGTAGCCGGCACGGTGGCCCTCCAGCGACGACGGGTCGCGAACGACGACGTGCACCACCGGTCGGAACCAGTTCAGGAGGCAGTCATGACCGAGGCAGCGATCGCCGACCACGGGCTGATCGGGGACCTGCAGACCGCCGCTCTCGTCAGCACCGACGGATCGGTCGACTGGTTCTGCTGCCCGCGTTTCGACTCCCCGAGCGTGTTCGGTGCGCTGCTCGACGACGAGCGCGGCGGGCATTTCCGGATCCGTCCGGCAGGTGGGGACTACGCGTCCCGGCAGATGTACTTCCCGGACACTGCGGTGCTCATCACCCGGTTCACGACCGCGTCCGGGATGGGCGAGGTGACCGACTTCATGACGCCGGCGGGTCGGGAGGCCACCGACACCCACCGGCTCGTCCGGATGGTCCGCTGCGTCCGCGGCGAGATGAACTTCGAGATCGACGTCGCGCCGCGGTTCGACTACGGCCGCAAGGCCCACCGGACCGAGGTGACCGAGAACGGCGCGGTCTTCAGAACCGACGCACTCACGCTGACCCTGCACGCGGTCCGGGAGCCCGACGACGCGCGGCTGGCCCGCGCTCGCGTCGACGAGGGCGACCTTCGCGTGACGCTCGATCTGACGGCGGGGGACGTGCGAGGGGTGGTGCTGGAGGCGGGGAACGCCGGACCACCGCGGGAGATCCGGGTGGCCGAGTTCCAGCAGCTGTTCGACGACACCGTCGCGTTCTGGCGCTCCTGGCTCGCCCGCTCGACGTACACGGGACGCTGGCGGGAGACCCTGCAGCGGTCCGCGATCACCCTCAAGCTGATGACCTACGCCCCCTCCGGTGGCCTGGTGGCTGCCCCGACCATGGCATTGCCCGAACAGGTCGGCGGCGAGCGCAACTGGGACTACCGCTACACCTGGGTGCGCGACGCATCGTTCTCGATCTACGCCCTGCTCCGGATGGGCTTCACCGAGGAGTCCAGGCAGTTCAGTGTGTGGATGCGGGACCGGGTTTCCGAGCAGGTCGGCGGCGACGGCGGGCCGCTCAACATCATGTACAGGGTCGACGGGTCCTCCGACCTCAAGGAGGAGTCCCTGGAGCACTGGTCGGGCTACCGCGGCTCACGCCCGGTCCGGATCGGCAACGGCGCGGCCGACCAGATCCAGCTCGACATCTACGGCGAGGCACTGGACAGCCTCTTCTTCGGCGACACCCGCGGCCTGGAGATCGGCCACCGCGGCTGGATCGCGGTCACCGAGCTCCTGGACTGGCTCGCCGCGCACTGGGACCAGCCCGAGGAGGGCATCTGGGAGACCCGCGGCGGGCGTCAGGACTTCACCTACGGCCGGCTCATGTGCTGGGTCGCGTTCGACCGCGGCCTCCGGCTGGCCGCGTCACACGGCCGACCCGCCGCCGTGCAGCAGTGGACCGCCGCGCGCGATGCGATCTACGACCAGATCATGCAGAACGGCTGGGACGCGGAACGGGGTGCGTTCGTCCAGCACTACGGCAGCACCGTGCTCGACTCGTCGTTGCTGCGGATGTCCACCGTCGGCTTCATCGCACCGCAGGACCCGATGTGGATCTCGACGTTGCGGGCGATGGACGTCGAGCTGGTCACCGACAGCCTCGTCTACCGCTACGACCCCGGAGCGTCACCCGACGGCCTGCAGGGCTCGGAGGGCACGTTCTCGCTCTGCTCGTTCATGTATGTCGACGCTCTCGCCCGGGCCGGTCGGCTCGACGACGCACGGCTGGCCTTCGAGAAGATGCTCACCTACGCCAACCACGTCGGGCTGTTCTCCGAGGAGATCGCCGTGACCGGCGAGCAGATCGGCAACTTCCCGCAGGCCTTCACCCACCTGGCCCTCATCGACGCCGCGATCACCCTGGACCGTGCGCTCGACGCGACCGCCCGGAAGTGACGGGCCACTGACGTGTCCGCGGTCGACCTGGCCCGACTGCAGTTCGCCAGCACGACGATCTTCCACTTCCTCTTCGTGCCGCTCACGATCGGGCTGGCGCTGCTCACCGCGGTGCTGCAGACCCGGTGGCACCGCACCGATGCGCCGGAGCACCTGCGACTGACGAAGCCAAGGATGGACCTGCCACGTGTTCCGCCGGCGGCTCAGCGCCGTCGACCTCCGGCGCGACCCGCCTGCGCCGTCGGGCGTGCCGACCGGCGACGCCCTGGTGGCGGTGGGCGGCCCGGCGGGCCGGCGGGACGGGTCGGCACCACAGCGGACCGTGACGTGGACGACCCGGCCGGTCGTCCGGTTCGTGACGTGGGTCCTAGCGTGGGGGGCGGCCTGGTTGATCGTCGCGCTGAGGGCCGCGGTGAGATCCGACCCGACCCGGCGGCCGGTGTCCCCGCCGGCGCCTCGACCGGGAAGCCGTGAGGTCGCGCGGTGTCGTTGACCGAGCATGAGCGGCGCGCCCTGCGCGCGATCGACGAGGCGCTCAGCGCCGATGATCCCGAGCTGGCCGCGTTGCTGCGCGGGCCCTCATCGGCCTCGACCGCGCGCGTGGTGCGCAAGATGGCCCTGGCGTCCGCCGGAGTGGCGGCGGTCCTGCTGCTCCTCGGGCTCGTGCTGCTCGATCCGGGCCTGTGGGTCGGCGGGCTCGTGGTGATGCTGGTCATCCCGCCGACACTGTGGGGTGTCGCCGCCGCGATCGCTCACGAGGAGTGAGTGGCGCGCGGCCGGTGGCTCATCTCGTGTCGGTCTCGGCCGGCGACGCGCCCGCGATCGAGCGTGGTGGCCGGTCGGGCACCCGGCGGGCGACGAACAGCCCGACGAGTGCGATCATCGCCAGCACCGTCAGTGCGGACTTGAGCCCGTCGACCCTGGCCTGTCGGTTGGCGTCGAGCGCGGCATCGGTCACGGCTGGGTCCACCCCGGCTCGGACCAGCGCATCCTGCAGCGCGGCGTCGGAGAGGAAGGGGACCCCGCCTTCGAGCTGGACGGTCGCCTGCGACGTCACCTCCTCGGGCACCGCCGGGTTCTCCGCGATGCTCTGCAGGAACGAGGTCGTGAGAGCGGTGATGAGCAGCGAGCCGGCCAACGCCGTACCGATGGCCGCGCCCAGGTTCGTGGCGGTGTTCTGCAGGCCGCCCACTTCCGGGCTCAGCTCGTCGGGTACCGCGGACACGGTCACCGCGCCCAGCTGCGAAGCGAGCGCCCCGATGCCCAACCCGGCCAGCAGCAGCGGGACCGTCACGATCCGGGCGTCGGCGCTGGGATCGATGGCCGACATGAGCACCACCACGCCGCCGAACATGGCGAGGAGTCCGATCCGGACCACGCGGCGCGGGGAGGCGTTCGGGAAGAACCGGGGGATGCCGACCGCGGCCGCCAGCAGGGTCACCGAGAGCGGCAGGATCCGCACGCCGGTGTCGAGAGCGGACAGGCCGAGCGACACCGACAGGAACAGCGGGATGGTGAAGAACAGCCCCGCCTGCACGAGGTAGAGCACGAAGAACATCAGGAGGCCGCCGGTCATCTGCCGGTTGCCGAACAGAGACGGCTTCACCAACGGTTCTCCGCCGGCGGCCTCCAGCCGCGACTCGCGTTCGACGAACACCCAGATCACCAGCAGTCCGGCGAGGACGAACCAGACGGTCAGTGACACCCCGAGCAGGGACGAGGCGCCCGGCTTCGGCAGCACCCAGCCCCATTCTGCGGAACGCAGGATTCCGAGCACCGCTGCGCCGAGACCGACCGCGGCGAGCACGGCACCGAGGACGTCGAACCGGCGTCTGGCCTCCGCTGGGGTGTCGTGGATGCGACGGGCGAGGACCAGGATGCCCACCACGACGAGGACCTCGCCGACGAACACCCAGCGCCACGAGAAGTACGTGGTGGCGATGCCGCCGATCAGCGGGCCGACCGCGACGGCGATCGCCCCGGCCCCCATCACCAGGCCGTAGGCCCGCGGCCTGCCCTCCGCCGGGAAGTTGCCGGCGACCAGGGCGACGATCGCCGGCAGGATGAGAGCGGCACCGAGTCCCTCCAAGATCGACCAGCCGATCACCAGCACGGTCAGGTTCGGGGCCAGTGCCGTCGTGAACGAGCCCACTCCGTAGATGACGCACCCGATCGCGAAGGCCCGGCGCCTGCCGATCATCGAGCCGATCTTCCCGCCGGCGACCATGAACATGGCCATCACCAGCGTGTAGAGGGTGATGGCCGCCTGGATCCCGGTGACCGTGGTGCCGACGTCCTCTGCGACGGTCGCGATCGCCACGTTCATGACCGAGCTGTCCAGGGTCATGAGGAACTGGCCGGCGGCGAGCGTCAGCAGGACTCCACCCGTCGTCGCCGCTCCGGCCTCCTGCGACATGTGCGTGCTCCTGGTCGTGATCGATGTGGTCGTGCTCAGTGCAGTGCCAGCTTCAGCCCGATCACAGCCACGCCGAGCAGTGCGCTGACGCCCGCCCACGCGAGAGCGGCGATCACCGTGGCGTCCGACCGACGGGCCGCTCCGTATCCCAGGCCGGCGAGCAGCACGGTGGACAGGCACAGCGCCGTCAACACGGCGACCGCGCAGCTCCGCCCCCAAGGCCGACGCCACGAGCAGCACGATCACTGAGGCGTAGGACGACTGCAGCATCGGCCATCCGCGGCGCAGCGCGGCCACCACGCTGCGCCGGTCGGGAACGCGCCCCCGCGCCCCGGCGGCGAGGAGCTCGGAGTAGCGCTCCGTCGCCCAGTAGACGAGCAGTGTTGCGACGACCGTGACGACGACCTGGACGAGCGTGCCGTGCAGGCTCGCGGCCACCATGACCGCCGAGCCCACGACGGTGCCGTGGATCGCGTCGGCGAGCTCGCGCTCGTCCGCCCAGCGGGCGCCGATCGGGCTCGCGGGCGGTGGCGCGTGGGTCTCGCCGGCTCCGGCGCCCCGGTCGGTACCCGCGTCCCGCGATCCCGGCGCGTCGGTCACGTCGCTGTAGGCACCGCGCGCGCGTCCGTGTCCGCCGTCGCCGTCGTCGGCTCTGTCGTCGGCCCGGGCTCCCGGCCCAGCACCTTCGCCTTGGCGTGCTCGAACTCCTCGGCCGAGATCGTGCCGCGCTCGCGCAGATCGGCGAGCTTGCCGAGCTCGTCGGCCGTGCTCGGCGTGCCGGCGCCCGCGGTCTCCCGCACGTACTGGCCGAACGCCTTCTCCTGACGCTCGGCCTGGGCCCGGGCGCGCTCGTTCATCGAGCCGCCGCGGGCGATGAGGTAGACGAGGGCGCCGAGCCACGGCAGGACGATCAGGAACACGGTCCACAGCGCCTTGCCCCACCCGGACATCTCGTGGTCGCGGAAGATGTCGCCGAAGATGTTGATCAAGATCAAGATCCACGTGAACAGGATCACGAACCAGAAGATGGACCCCACTACGTCCCAGAAGGACATGCCGAACTCCTCCACCTACGCGTCGCGCACCGGCCGGGGCGCGAGGCAGCCACTGATCGGGCCACCGTCGTCCGGACATCCCTGATCGGCATCACCCGCGGCGGGTGGTCGGACCGCTGGCGCGTAGCTGCTCCTGCCCCGCCCAGCGACCGGGTCTGCCTGATCAGGCAGCATCAGTCGGCCGGGTCGTGCCAGCTGGTGCCGTCGGGAAGGAGGTCCTCGGCCTCCTTGGGGCCCCAGCTGCCGCGGGGGTACGAGCAGATCGGGACCGCATCGTCGAGGACCGGATCGACCACCCGCCAGGCGGCCTCCACAGCGTCCTGCCGCGCGAAGGGCAGTCGGTTCCCGTCCAGGGCGGCCCCGATCAGCCGGTCGTAGGGGCGCATGTCCGAGCCCGGCTCCTCGGCGAAGGCCAGTTCCTGCAGCTGGGGGACCCGCCCTGCCCCGGGCTTCTTACCAGCGAGGGAGAGCGTCATCCGGGCTTCGGGCCAGATCCGGAACCGCAGGGCATTGGTCATCGACGCATCATCGATGCCGAAGATGTCGCGCGGCGGTCGGTTGAAGCGGATGGTCACCTCGGTGGCGGTCACCGGCATCGCCTTGCCCGCTCGTATCAGGATGGGGACCCCGGCCCATCGCCAGGAGTCGAGCGCGAGTCGAACGGCCACATAGGACTCGGTGGTTGAGTGCTGGCTCACGCCGTCCACGGCGAGGTAGCCCTCGTACTGCCCGCGGACGGTGTGCCCGGGGGTCAGCGGTCGCAGCGCGGCGAGCACCCGGGACTTGGCGTCCAGCCAGGAGTCGAGGCCTTCGCCGTCGGGTGGCTCGGCCACCACACTGGCCAGGACCTGCAACATGTGGTTTTGGACCACGTCCCGGATCGCGCCGGTGCGGTCATAGAAGCGGCCCCGGTCGGCGACGTCGAAGGCCTCGGCCATGGTGATCTGGATATCGGCGACGTGCGTCCGGTTGAGGAGTGGCTCGAGTATCGAGTTGGCGAACCGGGCGACGAGCACGTTGTTGAGCGGGTCCAGGCCCAGCCAGTGGTCGACGCGGTAGACATTGTCCTCGCCGAAGTACTCGTGCATCGTGCGGTTGAGTTCCTGAGCGCTGGTCAGGTCGGTGCCGAAGGGCTTCTCCACCATGACCCGGGCGCCGGCGGTCCGGCCGACGGTCGAGATGCCCCGAGCGATCCGGGCAAAAAGCGGCGGCGGGACCTCGAGGTAGAACAGCGCGCGGGTGCCGCTGCCCATCTCGTTCGACAGGGCCCGGTATGTGGCGTCGTCGTCGAGGTCGCCGTCGACATAGCGCAGGAGGCCGAGCATTTCGCGTCGCTACCGGAGTGCCGGGGTCCATCCCGTTTAGCCGTAGCGATGCCGCGGCGTAGTCCCGGAACTGGTCGAGCCCCAGCCGTTCTTCGCCACCCCGATCACCGGGACGTCGAGCACGCCGCGGTCCACCAGCCCTACCAGCGCCGGGAACGTCTCCAGCTTGGCCAGATCACCGGTCGCGCCGAAGATGACGATCGCGTCCACACGGTCCGCTGCCATGACTGCTCCTCGCCGGGGTCGGCCGCGCTCCCTCGGTTGGTTCGGTTGGTCTGGGTGAGCCGCGCTGCCCGAGCGCGGACAGACCAGGGCAGCCTTCTTCCGGTGCCCGCTGCGGCGCATCACCTTGCTGAGGTGAGCGCGGGTGGCGTTGGTTCGCCGACCACCGGCGTTCGAGCATTCACTGAAGATCGGGGCACGCTCAGGCAAACGCTGCGAGGCGCCCGGAAGTACTTCCGGTGTACGGGATGGCCGTTGGCGCGGACAGGAACGTGGATAGCGCGTCCCCGGCTGCTGGCGAGGGCCGGAGGCGGAGGGTGGCGACGGTCGCTCATTCCTCCGGGGTGAGGTGGACGTCGCCCATGGGTCGGTAGCTTCCGGGTGCCGCACCTGTGGCGCTCAACCCGAACTGATTCCCAACAGCGTCCAGGTAGGTGGATGTGAGCAGTCAATATGATCTTGTGGTCGTGGGTGCCGGCCCGGCCGGAGAGTCCGCAGCCCAGATGGCCGCGAACCTGGGCTATTCCGTTGCGGTAGTCGAGCGCGACACAGTCGGTGGGACGGTCGTGACGAACGGCGGCGCGCCGACGAAGACCTTCCGCGAGGCCGCCCTGTATCTGAGTGCTTTCGAGAAGGAGAAGGTGTACGGGATCTCCTTGGCCACCACTCCCGAGGTGATGTATCCGGCGGTGGCGGCGCGGCCCGGGCGGTGAGCGAGGCCCTGCAGCAGGCCACGTTGGACCGGCTCCGGGCGCTCGGCGTACAGCTGGTGTACGGCGAGGCGCGCTTCGAGGACGGCCACACGGTGGTCGCCCGCTCGTCCAGGGCGAGGAGACGCGGCTGCACGCCAAGCGGTTCGTGCTCGCGACCGGGTCGCGGCCGCTGCGCCCGGCCAGCGTGCCGTTCGACGACCCGTGGGTCTTCGATTCCGAGGAGATCATGGAGATCCGCGGACGGCCGCGGGACATCCTCATCGTGGGCGGTGGTCCGATCGGGGTCGAGTACGCCACGATCTTCTCCGCGCTCGGCGTGCCGGTGACCATCCTGGACGCCGCGCCGCGGCTGCTGATGATGATGGACGAAGAGATCTCCCGGCGGTTGGAGCGGGTGTACCGACTCGGGGCGTTCATGTCATCACCGGCACCAGATGGCCTCGGTCGAGCGGGACGGTACTGATCTGCGCACCGTTCTGAACGATGGGCGCGAGTTGCGCCCGGCGGCGCTGTTGTTCGCCGCCGGGCGCAGTGTCGATACCTCGGATCTCGGGCTGGACGCCGCCGGGATCGAGGTCGATGGGCGGAGCCAGTCGTCGTCGACGAGCGCGGAAAGACGAGTGCCCCTCGGTGTGCGCCGCGGGCGACGTCACTGGCCCGGCTCTGGCCTCGGTGGCCACCGATCAGGACGGCAGGCCATCTGCGGCGCGTCGACCTCGACTTCTCCGCCCACGTGACCAGCTCCCGTCAGCGCCGGACGGAGCCGAGTCGCGCGGCAGAAGACCGAGCAGGACGCGAGCGGCAGGCATGCGACGAGATCGGCCGGGCGAGCTCGGCTCGACCCCGCGGGTGATCGCCGTAGGAGGGCCTGCTGAAACTGGTGTTCCGTCGCAGCGACGGGGTACTGGTGGGCGTCCACGGATCGGTCCGCTCGCCGCCGAGCTCGTCGGCCCTGGCAGGCGATGATCCACGGCGGCGAACATCGAAGACGTCGTGCGGATGGTCTACAACACCCCGACCTACACCTATGGTACAAGCTCGCGGGGATCGATGCGCTGCTGCGGCTCGAACCCGAGGTGCTGCAAGCCATGCGACTGCCGTCGGAGCCGATCGAGTGTGATCGGGAGCGGATCTGACGCTTGGAGGCTTCGATGCCGGATCTGCCCCTCGTTCCTGGCGGACCTGGACCCTGGGGGAGCCGTTGCGGCGAGCCAGCAGCTGCGGTCACGGCCTGCTCGGCAACCGTCGGCTGCTCGCGAGGCCCCGCTGGATCACCGACCGCGAGAGTGCTCTGGTCGACATCATCGGATCGCAGTGCATCGGCCCGTCGAGCAGACGGATTGCTCGAGAGTCCGGCCACGATGCAGATCGACCGCCACGTCGGCGCTGCGGCGCCCGCCGTTGCCGGCGGGTACGTGGTGGCGCCGGCACCGGTTTCCTGTTCGCCGACACCAGCGGAGCGATCTGCGAACTTGCCAGCTCGAACTGGGCGCACCGATGTCCGCATGAACGACGGGGCGTGCGACCCTCAAGGGCGCTTCTGGGCCGGCACCATGGCCTATGACGAATCGCCCGGGAAGGGTGCGCTCTACCGGCTGGAGCTGGATGGCAGCTGCACGACCGTGCTCACCGGACTCACCATTCCAACGGCATCGGTGGAGTCCCGACGGCACCACCATGTATCTCGCCGATAGTGGTACCGGGACCATCGACGCCTTCACCTTCGATCCCAGCACCGGAGACCTCGGCGAACGCCGCTCGATCGTGCGTATCGAGGGACCGGGCTCGCGCCCGATGGCCTCACCGTCGACGATGACGGCAACATCTGGGTCGCGATCTGGGGTGGCGGCGCGCTGCGCCGGTATCGGCCTGACGGATCCCTCCTGACCACCGTGGTCGTCCCGGTCGATCGGCCCACCTCCTGTGCATTCGGTGGCCCCGACCGCACCACGCTGTTCTTCACGACCTCCCGACACGGATTGGACCGAGCAAGCCTGGCCCGCCAACCCGACGCCGGCCGCGTCTTTCGCATCGACGGCCTCGGCGCCAGCGGCCCCGCCTGTGTCCCCTACCGAGGCCGGATCCCACCGCGATGACGAAGTGACCTGATGGGACGGACTGTTCGCCAGAGGTACGACGTGCCACAGCCCGCTCAGTCCCGTCCCCCGGTCCTCTCGGCGCGCCTTCCGGCGCCGATGACGGCGCATCACGCCCAGCCCGAACCACACCAACGCCCCGACCAGCGCCGACGCGAGGGTGAACAGCCACAGTGGCCAGGTGAAGCTCCAGAACAGGAACTGGAGCGTGATGCGATCGGTGTTCTGGACCATGAAGACGAGCAGCAACGACAATCCGACGAGCGTGGCGAGCGCGCCGCCGCTGAGGCGGAGGGCGCGTCCGTCCTCTCGCGCACCGGTCGTGCTGCCCGGAGGACTTTCGATCATGAGCGTCTCCCTGTGATGCGTTCGCCGCCGCGCGGACGCCGGTGAGCTCCCGAACGATGATGGTCAGGTCGTCGGCGCTGCCGATGGTGCACTTCCGGGCAGCGACGCGGAGGGGAACGCGGGGCAGCCACCCCGGGCGCTGTCCACGATCGGCGCGGCGGCCTGCTGAACCGCGCTGAGAGACGCCGAGAGCGCTCCGAACTTCGAGGCGAGATCACTCTGGTCCTGCAGGCCATCGACGGTGCTCCGCAGAGCGGTGACCGACTGACGCAGTGCGGCGACCTGCGGGCCGAAACTCGACTGCGCCGCGTCCGCCAGGTCGCTCCCGGCAGCACTCACGTTCTGCAGGGCGGCCTTCACCCCGTTGACCCCCACCGCGACGGCGTCGATCCCGACGAGCTGGTTGGTGGCGGTCTGGAACTCGGCGGCCGCAGCACAGAGTGCTGCGTCGTCGCTCGGTGTGTGGTGTCGCGGCGGTCGTGTTCGGTGCCGGAGTGGGGGGCGCCACCGGGGCGTTGGTGCACCCGGCCAGGCCGAGCATCGCGGCGGCGATCAGGGCGGTGGCCGCGAGGGCCGCCCGCCCGGTCGCGATACTGCGAATGGCCACATCGCCTCCAGGGTTCGATCGACCGGGTCGGTCGTCCCGATCATCGGGGCCACCGGGTGCTACGGCCTCATCCCTGACGGGTGGTGTCGACTGCGGCCTTGATGCGGCGCGACGGTGGCCACGGTGTCGTACCTCCGGACGAGGGGACCACAGCCGTTCACCCGCGGGGGGCGAGGCCGCAACCGTCGCTGCGCGGCACGCTGCCTATCGAGGAGTCCCGGCCGCGAACAGGAGCCGTCGATGCCGCACCGCCGCTTCCCGACGCCGAACGCAGCCCGGACATCGGCACGCCGGTGACCGCCGATCCGGCCCCACCCGGCGGGACGGCAGCCGCGGAGGGCGTGGGGGTCGGGGACGACACGGGGACCGGCGCCACACCGGCCTCGGGTCGGACCGGCGTCGTGGCGTCGTCGGTCGCGCGCTACCACCGGACGCGCGAGCGCCTGGACTCCACCGTCGCGGGCCACGCGCACCGCCGGATCGTGGAGGTCGACCTGAGCAACCAAGCGTTGATCCTCGGCGCGCTCGCGTTCATGCTCATGGTCCCGGTGCTGGTCAGCCTGGCGGCGGTGGTCCCGCTGGGTGGGGGTGCGTCAGGCGAGGCGGCCCAGCGTCTCGGCCTCTCCCCCGAGGCGACCCGTGACGTGCAGCAGCTGGTTCCGGCGCGGAACACGGTGCGCGGCACCACCACGGTCGTCGGCACGGTCCTCGCCGTGTTCTCGGCATTCTCCTGGCCGGCGGCCCTGCAGCGCGGCTACGAGCTCGCGTGGGGCCTGCCGTCGCTCGGCTGGCAGGCGCTGTGGCGCCCGGTGCTCTGGCTGGCCACCTTCATCGTCGTCGGGGCGCTGGCGGGCGGCTCCCATCCGTTCGTCACCGGCTGGGTCCGCACGGTGCTGCTCGTGGTGATCGGGCTCCCGCTCACGATCGCCTGGGCGTGGTGGACCCAGCGCCTGCTGCTGGGCGGGCGCGTGGCGTGGCGCCTGCTGCTGCCGGGGGCCGTCGCGATCGGGGTCGGGCTGATCGGCCTGCGGCTGGTCGCGGGCTTCTACCTGTCCACGTCGATCACGCAGCACTACTCCCAGTACGGGCCGCTGGGGATCGTTTTCGTCATGCTGTCCTGGTTGGTCGGGCTCAGCACCGTGCTGCTCGGGGGCGCCGTCCTCGGCGCCGTGCTGCACGAGCACCGGCTGCGGCGGGCGGCGGCCGATGGAGCAGCCACCCGCGATGGGTGACGCCGCGGCACCGGTGGGCGCTAGCCTGGCCGGGGTGACCACTTCGGCTGCCGGTCCCCCCGCCTCCAGCGCCCTCCCGCCGGTGCCCGACGGCGCGTCGCGGTCGCGCGGTCCGCTGCCGCGCGCCCTGGTCGTCCTCCTCGGCGCCGCCGCGACCGTGGTGATCGTCGCGGGCGTGCGGGGGATCGCGTGGCTGATCGGGCCGGTGTTCATGGCGCTGATCATCGTCATCGCCGTTGCACCCGTGCAGAGCTGGCTGAGACGCCGGGGCTGGCCGGGCTGGGCGACGACCGTCGTGCTGGTCCTGCTCGTCTTCTCGATCATGGTGTCCCTCGCGCTGGGCATCGTCCTGTCCATCGCTCGGCTGGCCACCGAGTTGCCGCAGTACGCCTCGAAGGCCGACGCGCTGGTGGCGTCGGCGAAGACGCAGCTGGCCGGGCTCGGCGTGGGCCCCGAGCAGCTCCAGCAGGCCGCGAGCTCATTCGACGTCGGCAACCTGGTGGGGGCGCTCGGCGCGGTGCTCGGGAGCGTGGCCGGGCTGGCGACGAACCTGGTGTTCCTGCTGGCGCTGCTGCTGTTCCTCAGCGTGGAGACCAGCGGCGTCGGCGACCGGCTCGCCGACATCGCCGCCGACCGTCCGAAGATCATCCACGCGCTCGACCACTTCGCCTGGGGCACCCGCCAGTACCTGCTGGTGACCACGGTCTTCGGGTTCATCGTCGCGGTGCTGGACTCGATCGCGCTGGCGCTCCTCGGCATCCCGCTGGCGATCACCTGGGGCCTGCTGGCGTTCATCACCAACTACATCCCCAACGTCGGGTTCATCATCGGCGTGATACCGCCGGCGCTCCTCGGGCTGCTGACCGGTGGGCCCCAGCTGATGGTGGTCGTGATCGTCGTCTACTGCGGCCTCAACTTCGTGATCCAGTCGATCATCCAACCCCGTTTCATCGGCGACGCGGTCGGCCTGTCGATCACGGTCACGTTCGTGGCCCTGGTGTTCTGGGCGTGGCTGCTCGGGCCGCTGGGAGCGATCCTGGCCATCCCGCTGACGCTGCTGGCCAAGGCCCTGCTCGTCGACATCGACCCGCGGGCCCGATGGGCCGATGCCTGGCTCCGATCGTCGTCGCCGGCGGCGGAACCCGCGTCCAACGGGCACGGTGAGAAGAAGAAGGCGCGTCGCGTGCGCCGCCGTGGTCGTGCCTCCGACGACGGGACGGCCGCTGCCGATCTGACGCACGCACCGACCTGATCCCCCGTCGTTTCATCCGCGGAAGGTGAGGCCGGCATGCCGCTACCGGCGCGACGATTCGCCGATCACGAACGGGAGACCGCCGCGACTGCCGAAGGGGCGACATGGACGACGAGCTGGACATCATGGGGCCGGTCGACTACATCGTCGTGGAGTTCCCCGACGCCCGGCTGACCGGGGACGCGTTCCAGCGGCTCCTGGACCTGGTCGACGGCGGTCTCGTCCGCGTCCTCGACCTGGTCACGCTGCGCAAGGAGCAGGACGGATCCGTGACCGTGGTGCAGATCGCCGATCTCGACGGGGACGGTCAACTCGACGTGCGTGTCCTCGAAGGCGCGTCGTCCGGGCTCGTCGACCTCGACGACATCACCGAGGCGGCGGGCGTCATCGAGCCGGGGAGCTCCGCCGCTGTCCTCCTCTACGAGAACCTGTGGGCGATACCGTTCGTCACGGCGCTGCGTCGGGCAGGCGCCGAGCTGGTTGCCGGCGGACGCGTCCCGGTCGCGGATCTGCTCGACGCGCTCGACGCCGCCGAGGCGGCTGCGCCAGCCGGCGCCTGATGGTGCTGCAAGAATCCACCGGACCGACGAGGAGAGGACGACGATCATGCCCGGTCTGCTTCGGGGAATAGCACGGACGGCGGTCGTCGCCGGAACGGCCACGGCGGTGTCCAACCGGGTGTCCCGGCGCCAGGGCGGCCGGTGGGCCCGCCACGACCAGCAGCAGTACGCGGCGCAGGAACCGCAGTACGCGCCCGAACCCGAGCCCGAGCCGCAAGCGGCCGGTGGCGGCATGGACGACACGCTCGCGCAGCTGAAGCAGCTCGGAGAGCTCAAGAGCCAGGGCGTGCTCACCGAGGCCGAGTTCGAGCAGCAGAAGAGCCGGATCCTCAACGCCTGACCGGCGGGTCCGGGCGTCGTGAGCATCGACGTGCTCCTCCTCGCCCTGACCTCGGTCGTCCGCCCGACGAGCGCGGCCGCAGTGATCGCGATGCTCTCGGCACGGCATCCGCACCGGCTGCTCGTGGCCTACGTCGTCGCCGGGCTCACGTTCAGTCTCACCGTCGGTGCCGTGGTCGTGCTGGCGTCGCAGAGCCTGGGCCAGGAGCAGGTACAGGCGGCGGGGCGCCCGGTCCTCGGCATCGTGCTCGGTGCCGCGGCCGCCGGCTACGCCGCCGCGGTGGGGTTCGGGTGGCTGCCACGCCAGCGCGACGCCAGCCCCGGCGCTTACTCGGAGTGGATCCGGCAGCGCCTGCAGGGCCTGTCGCCGTCCGGAGCCGCCGCCGCCGGCGTGCTGACCCACCTGCCCGGGCTGGTGTACCTCGCCGCGCTGAACTCGATCGTGGTGAGCACGGCGAGTGCTCTGGACGGCCTCCTGCAGGTGGTGATCTACAACGCGATCTGGTTCAGCGTCGCCATCGCGGCGCTGACCGTCTCGATGTACCGCCCGAGCCTGGCCCGGCAGTGGCTCGACCGACTCGTCGCCTGGGTCAGGCAGCACCGGCGAACGATCATCGTGGTGTTCTTCGGTGTCGTGGGTGCCTACCTGCTCGTCAGCGGGGTTCTCGCTCTCGGCGACCGCGCCGGTTGAACGATCACGGGTCGGATCGGGTCGGGTCAGGGTCGGGCGTCAGGTCGTCTTCAGCTCGCGCCCGTGCACGATGATCGCATAGATCACGATGACGTCGAGGACGATGATGATCGTGGACCAGACCGGGTACGCGGCGAGGAAGCTCAGGTTGGCGATCGCACTGAGGAGCGCCACCACGACCCCGACGATGCGGGCCAGCATGTTGCCGGCGATGAGGCCGGCGCCCGCCGCGACGGCGATGACGCCGATGATGAGGTGCACCCATCCCCAGGTGTTGAAGTCGACACTCACCACGAGGCCTTCCGGTGCGACCAGGTAGTAGCCGGGGTTGAAGAGCGCGACCAGGCCCATGATCGCCTGGAAGGAGCCGAGCAGGATCAGCATCATCCCCGCGAAGACGACCCAACCGGCCCAGCCGGTCACCTCGTCGGTGCGGCTCGGCGCATAGCTCGACGCGTCCATCTCGCTCCTGGTGCGGGAGGTGTCGGTCATGGCGTACTCCTCTGCTGGTGGACCGCTCGGCACCATGCGTGTCGCGGCGATCGGTCTGCGCATCCGCCGCCGACGGTCGACGGCTCGACGATCGTGGCCCGACATCCGGGCACTGACCTCATCCGGAGTGGATGAACGGCGGAGTCGGGGAGTCGCGGCTGCGGCCGAGGCCGGGACGGCGCCGGGCCCCGGGGCTGCTGGGACCGACGACCGGCGCGGTGTAAGCCCCCCGCATCCCGGTGCCGACCAGGCCCTCTCGCCCTTTACGGGTGATGTCGGGGCGGGCCGCGCTCCGCAGGCTCGTCCCCGGCATCTGCTGGTCGGTCAGAGGAGGCTGGGCATGGGGACCATGACGGTGTGGCACTTCGACTCCACGAACGGCGCTGGTGACGCGCTCGTGCTGCTGGAGCGGTTGCAGAAGGAGCAATTGATCCAGATCAACGACGGCGCCTACGTCTACTGGCCCGAGGACAAGAAGAAGCCGCGGACCGAGCAGCTGAGCAACATGACCGGCGTGGGCGCCCTGGGCGGGGCGTTCTGGGGCCTGCTCTTCGGACTGATCTTCTTCATCCCCCTGCTGGGGCTCGCGATGGGCGCGGCGATGGGCGCGGTGGCCGGGTCGCTGTCCCACGTCGGCATCGACGAGGACTTCATCAAGACGGTGCGGGACAAGGTCACACCCGGCACGTCGGCGCTGTTCGTGATGACGTCGAACGAGGTCGCGGACAAGGTGCTGGACCAGTTCAAGACGACCGGAGCCTCGTTGATCTCGACCAACCTGTCCAAGGAGCAGGAGGCCAAGCTGCGCGAGGCCTTCGCCGAGGCCGACGCCTGACCGACGGCCGCGTACGAAACCCTCGAGAACGGAGCACCCAGTGTCGGACGTCGAAGTCAGCCGCACCGAGTCTCTCACCCGCCAGGAGGCGGCCGCCCGGCTATCGGCACTGGCGGCGGCTCTCAGCGAGGGTGGTCGGGTCGAGATCGAACTCGGTGCGAGCACGCTCAAGCTGCACGTTCCGGACCACGTCGAGTGCGAGGTCGAGGTGGAGGTCGACGGAGACGAGGTGGAGCTGGAGGTGGAGCTGACGTGGTCCACCTCCGGGCCGTCGCCGTCGAAGGCGAAGACACCAGCCCGGGCGAAGCCCACCCGACGCACCCGGACCGGGACGAAGGCCGGGACGAAGGCCGCTGAGCCGGCCGGGACCGCGGCGCCGGCGACCTGATCCCGGTGCTCAGCGGGCCGGTCGTCCGCCGAGCACCCGTACCAGCGCGGTGACGGCCGCCCCGAGCCCGGACGGCGCCACCGCTGCCGGCGCCGCGCCGGGCGCGGTGAGCGGCACCCGCACGCGCAGCGCGCCGGGCAGCGAGCGGAACCGCAGGGGAGGGGGCAGCCGCAACGCCTCGCCGTCGACGCCGACCTCGACCAGCGGTGCGGTGGAGTCGACCTCGAACTCCGGCGCCGTCCACTCCCGGTAGCCGCGGAACCGGTGGAGGCGTCCGGTGGCCTCCGCGGACATCAGCGCGGGCAGGTCGCGAGCCCGGTCCACCGTCACCGTGACGATGCCGAGGACGCCGGTGTCCATCCGCTCCCGGGTGCCGAACCCGTTGAGGCTGTCGAGGCGGTACACGCCGTTCGAAACGAGCAGGATGTCCGCCGCCGGTGCCGGCTCCCCGTCGGGTCGCGCGAAGCGCAGGGTGCTCGGCGCAGCGTCCGGCCCGAGCAGGTCGGGCAGCACCTGCGCCGTGGTCGCCAGTTTGGCGTCGCGGTAGGCATCGGACTGCACGACGGTGGCGTACACGCCGAGCGAGGCGTTGTTGACGAAGACGCGGTCGCCGAGCAGGCCGAGATCGACGCGCCGCTCCGTCGCGCTGCCGAAGGCGTCCAGCGCGGCCGTCACGTCGGCCCGGTCGAGCCCGAGGTCGAGGGCCAGGTGGTTGCGGGTGCCGGCGGGTACGCACACGAACGCACGATCGTGCCGGCGGGCGACGTCGGCGACCAGGGCCTGCGACCCGTCGCCCCCGGCCATCCCGATCACGTCCGCGCCCGCGGCCACGGCCTGCTCGGCGAGCGCCGTGAGGTCGTCCCCGCGCTGCAGGACCACCGGCTCGATCCCCCGCCGCCTGGCCTCGTCCGGCAGGTCGAACCGGGCGACCTTCCCACCGCCCGACCAGGGATTCATCAACAGGACGCCGCGCACCGCGGGCGGGACGGCCAGCGCCGTCGCCGGTGCGGTGGCGAGGTCGTGACCGAGCGCCACCCGGGCGGCGGCGGTCGCGAGCAGCATCAGTCCGACGACGAGCGCGAGCCGCAGCGGCGAGCCGCCGAGGAGCACGGCGATCACCCCGGCCAGGGCCAGGACCGCCACCGCGGACGCGGCCACCCGGCGCCCGCCCCGGCGCACCAGCGCCGTCCACCCGGCAACGACGGCGATCACGATGAGGAGCAGCACGAGCGGCAGCCGCAGAGGATCTCTCAGCAGGCCCAGTGCGGCGAGGACGACCGCCGCGACCAGCGCAGCCATCGCCCCCGCCGCTGCGACGCGCCGCCCGGCCGACGGAGCGGGCAGGGCCGCCGTGACCCGATCGGTCTGAGTCTCCATCGCACACCTCCGCCGGGGACCACGGGTCTCTTGCCGGGCCCAGTGGACGGTCAACCTGGGGCCTCGGGGGTCGCGGCGTCGTCACCCGGGCCAGGTGAGTCCGCCTCCGCAGTCACCCGACACGGGGGATGCCGGTCGATCGTGCCTGCGGCACCGTCGATGAGACCGGGAGTCGGGGATCGGGGCCTCGCCGGAGGAGATCGGGAGGGGCCGTGGACGAGTTGACGATCGGACCGGGGGCCGAGCGCCCGGGGCTTCGGCTGGTCCGCCGGGTGCACGTCCATGACGACGCAGCGCCGCGGGCGGCCGTGGTCATCCCATCGGTCTTCGTCGCCGTCCGCGATGACCGTGGCTGGCTGCTCCTGGTCCGCCGGCGCGACAGCGGCGCGTGGGAGCTGCCGGGGGGCCGGGTCGACGTCGGGGAGAGCGCGGTCGACGCCGCGGTGCGCGAGACGACGGAGGAGTCGGGGCTGCGGGTCCGCATCACCGGCCTGGTCGGCCTGTTCTCCGACCCGGCACACGTCATCGAGTCGGCCGGTGGGGACGAGGTCCGCCAGCAGTTCGTGATCTGCTTCCACGCCCGGCCGCAGTGGGGCAGACCGGCACCGGATCTCGTCGAGACGATCGATGTCGCCTGGTTCAACCCGGCCGACCTCGGGTCACTCCCGATCGAACCCGGCGCACTGACCTGGATCGACCACGCCCTGAGCGGAGCGCTCGACCCCCATTTCGACTGACCCGCACATCGATCGACGGGAGCACGCCGCGATGACCCAGGTGACCACCGCCCGACGACGGCGAGCTCGACCGGCCGAGGAGACACCGCGCCCGACCCGCGAGCAGCAGGTGAGCCGCGGGAAGGCCGCTCGCAGCGAGGTCCCGCGGGCCAGCCATGCGGAGTTCACCGCCGGGCCGGACCGCCCCGATGCGGTGAGCCAGCTCGAGAGCCAGGCCGCGGTCCGGGTGCCGGAGCTGCTGCCGATCCGCTACGGACGGATGGCCGTCTCGGCGTTCACCTTCTTCCGGGGTGCCGCCCTGCCCATGGCCCGTGACCTCGCCGGCACACCGCGGACCGGACTGCTCACGCAGATCTGCGGGGACGCCCACCTGGCCAACTTCGGGGTGTTCGGCTCCCCGGAGCGCAACCTGGTCTTCGACATCAACGACTTCGACGAGACCCTGCCCGGGCCGTGGGAGTGGGACGTGAAACGGTTGGCCGCCAGCCTGGAGATCGCCGGGCGCGACAACGGCTTCCGGACGAAGGAGCGCCGGCAGATCGTGCTGAGCGCCGTGGCCCACTACCGCATCGCCATGCGGGAGTTCGCGCACCGGCCCTCGCTCGAGGTCTGGTACACCCACGCCAGTGCGGCCACGTTGACGACCAGGTTCGCATCGGAGCTGGACAAGGCCGGCCGCAAGAAGCTGTCGCGAAACCTGGCCAAGGCGCAGACCAAGGACAACCTCGGCGCCCTCGGTCGTTTCACGGGTGTCGTCGACGGCCGACCGAGGATCATCGGAGTGCCGCCGCTGATCGTGCCGCTGCGCGATCTCGTCGGTGACGGCGTCGATGTGACCGCCGCGGAGCAGGACCTTCGCGACATGCTCGGCGCCTACCGCGCCAGCCTGGAGCCGGAGCGGCAAGCGCTGCTGGACCAGTACCGCCTGGTGGACTTCGCCCGCAAGGTCGTCGGCGTGGGCAGCGTCGGCACCCGGGCGTACATGATCCTGCTGCTCGGCGACGACGGGCGCGACCCGTTGTTCCTGCAGGCCAAGGAGGCCGGGCCGTCGGTGCTTGAGGAGTTCGTCGGCGCCAGCGAGTTCGAGAACTGTGCCCGGCGGGTGGTGGTCGGACAGCGGCTGATGCAGACCGTCGGCGACATCTTCCTCGGCTGGGTCCGGGTCAAGGGTTTCGACGGCGTGACCCGGGACTTCTACCTGCGCCAGCTGCGGGACTGGAAGGGCTCCGCGGAGATCGAGGTGATGGTCCCGCAGGGGATGCGCGCCTACGGCCAGCTGTGCGGGTGGACGCTGGCCCGGGCCCATGCCCGCTCGAGGGACCGCGTGGCGATCGCGGCCTACCTCGGCTCGAGCCAGGCCTTCGACCACGCGGTGGGCGAGTTCGCGAGCACCTACGCCGACCAGAACGAGCGCGATCACCGTGCCCTGGTCGACGCGATCAGGGCGGGTCGGATCGCCGCCGAGACCGGCGTCTAGGACTCAGCGCGAGTGCCGGTTCACCGCGCCCCGGTGGTGAGCATGCCGTGTTCGTGGGCGGCCAGCACGGCCAGTCGTCGGCTGCTCACGCCGAGCTTGCGGTAGATCGACCGGAGGTGGCTCTTCACGGTGTTCACCGACACGGTCAGGCTCGCGGCGATCTCGTCCAGGGACATGAGCGACGGGAGCAGCTCGAGCACGGTGAGCTCCCGCCCGCTCAGCACCGTCTGCTCCTTCCCGCTCCCGACCCCGGCGGCCAGAGCCCGATCGGCGAACGCCTCCGAGGCCCCGAAGCTGCCCCGCTGGTGCACGAGCAGCTCGCGGACACCCGGCCCGGCATGGGTGAACGGGCGCAGCGCGTCGAGCGGCTCGGCCACCGCGAGCGCGGTCTGCAACGCGC
This sequence comes from uncultured Actinomycetota bacterium, assembly GCA_963711715.1. Taxonomy (GTDB): domain Bacteria; phylum Actinomycetota; class Actinomycetes; order Mycobacteriales; family Pseudonocardiaceae; genus Pseudonocardia. The sequence continues at coordinate 803,046 of CAVQFJ010000009.1, read as the reverse complement.
GGCGGGCCGCCGGCCGTTCGTCGGCACAGGCGGCCAGCGACGACTCCAGCAACCAGGCCTCGACGAGGCTGTACGGGAGCAGGGCGGGCACGGGGCCCTTCAGCACCGTCCGCACGAGCGCCCGCGCGTGCTCGAGCCGACCCGCCGCCGTCTCGGCCCACGCGCGCAGGACCAGGAGCTCGGCGTTGTCGTGGGTTCGGTCGGCCAGCCAGCCGAGGACCGTCCGGGCCGCCGCCGAGTGCCCGAGCAGCAGCGCGGCCCGGAACTCCAGCATCGCGACCACGGCCGCCTGTTCCGCCCCGACCGGGAGGTCGCCGAACTCCGACCGCGCCTGTTGCAGCTCGGCCAGGCCGCCCGCCCGGTCCCCACGATCGAAGGCGGCGGCGCCGTGGACGGCGTGCAGGGCGAACCGCAGCTGGGGGTACGGCGCCGCGACGCCCCGGGCGAGGCCGGCGGCCGAGAGGCGCTCGGCGCACGCCGTGTCGGCCCGCTGGAGCGCCGCGTAGGCGACCATCGTGGTGGCGGCGGCGGACCACGCCGAGCTCTCCCAGCCGTGGTCGATCGCAGCGGTGAGGGCCTCGTCACCCATGGCCCGCATGGTCACGACGTCGCCCGTGGTGCCGGCGAGGACGCCCAGCAGGGCCAGACACTGCATCGTCAGGTAGTCGAAGCCGTGCCGGCGGCTCAGCGCCAGTGCGGCGTCGAGCTCGGCACGGGCGCCGATCCGGTCGTCGCGTTCGAGCCGCGCCCGGCCCCGGCTCATGTGGGCGAGCGCCTCCAGGGCCGGATCCGCCGGCACCTGCGTCGGCGTCGGGAACCGCGTACCGGGAATCCGGGTCGGCCCCGAACTGCTCGGCCACCGCGCGCAGCACCGTGAGATCGGCCGGGCTGTCGGGCGGCCACGACTGGCGTGCGTGATGCAGGTCGCCGCGCGCGTCCGCGACCTCCCCGGCCTCGAGGTGGGTGATGGCCGAGGTGAGGGCCAGCCAGGGATCGATCGCGGTGGCGCGCGCACCGGCTCCGGCCAGCGCGCGGCGCAGCGGGCCGTGGTTCCCGGCGAGGATCAGCGGCACGGAGAAGCGGTGCAGCAGCTCGCGCACGAGAGCGGTGTCGTGGCTCCGGCTGGCGTGCTCGAGGGACTCGACCGGCTCGTCCTGACCGGACCACCAGCGGGCGGCCACCCCATGCTGCTCGGTCGTCCGCCGCAGGCCCTGACGCTGCAGATCAGCCAGCAGGTGCGTGCGCAGGAGCTCCTGGACGCGGTAGGCGTCGCGGTGGCGTCCGGTGGCCGACACGAGCGAGGTGCGGTGCTCCAGCTCGTCGAGCAGGTGGCCCGCGTCGTCCCGCCCCGACAGCTCCACGGCGAGCCCGGTCGGGATCGGATCACTGATGCTGATCGACCGGAGGAACTGCCGGACGTCGTCGGGCAGCCCGGTGAGGATCTCACCGACGATGTAGTCCGCGACCGACCGTTCGTCGCCGGAGAAGTCCGCCAGGAACTCGTCGCGGTCGGCCGCCTCCTTCAGCCCCAGGGCGGCCAGCCGCAGCCCTGCCGCCCACCCTCCGGTACGCCGGTGCAGCACCTCGACCTGTGCGGGCGTGAGACCCAGCCCGGACTTCTCCAGCAACGTCGCAGCATCGCTGCGGGAGAAACCCATCTGCGCGGCCCGCAGCTCCCACAGCCGGCCGGCGACGCGCAACCGGGGCAGCGACAGCGGCGGATCGAACCGGCTGGAGAGCACGAGTGTGACGCCGGCGGGACGGTTGCGGGTGAGGAGCCCGATCCCGTGCAGGGTCTCCGGGTCGACCAGCTCATGGACATCGTCGAGGATCAGCCGCACCGGCCGGGGCAGCGCCGCCAGCGCCTCGATGAACTCGGCGACGAACTCCGGTTGACCGCCGGGCGCCCAGCGCACGGGTGCGTGCAGCGGGCTGGAGCTCGGGACCGACGGACACGCCGCCACCGCAGCGACGATCGACGCCCACAACCGCCTCGGGTCGTTGTCGTCGCGGTCCAGACCGACCCACGCGGTGTCCACCGAGGTGCTCGCGCGTGACCAGTCAGCCAGGAGAAGCGTCTTGCCCCAGCCGGCGGGGGCGCAGACCAGGGCCACGGCGGACGCGGCCGCCCCGGCGTCGAGGTCCGCACGCAGACCCGTGCGCGTCACGAACTCGGGGGGGAGTTCGGGAATCGTGATCTTGGCTGGCGGGACGAGCAGCATGGCGATCTCCAAGGAGCCCGTCCGGTCCAGCAGAGAGACGCCGAGTCAGCGTGTCGAACCCATCTCTGGAGACCCAGCAGTCACATCAGGACCGTCGTTTTAGGTGGTAGCGGTGCGAGACACGATAGAGGGGCCCGGGGATGCTGTCCATTGCCTTGTAATATGCCGGAAACATGTGAACCGTGCGAAAGGGCATCGGATACAGCTGTTGCCACTCGATGGCAGCCATTCCGCCCGGGGTGCGAATTCCCGTCCGGGCGATAGCCGGTCACGACGAGATGATCACTCTTGCGGCCGCCGCTCATCCCGCACGGGCGATGCCGGGTCTCGGGTGTCGGCGGGACAGTGGCGGGACTGCGCCGCCCGGCGGCGCTGGTCGGAGGAGGCGAGCGCGATGGTGCGCGCGCACTACGAGGTTCGGGTGAGCGGCCGGTTGTCCGATGGGGCGCGCGGCGCGTTCTGCACGATGCAGGTACGGGACGTCCCGACGGAGACGGTGATCTTCGGCGAGCTGGTGGAGCCGTCCGGTCTGCGCGAGATCCTGGCCCTGTGCAGCGAGATGGGCCTCGAGGTGGTCTCGCTGAAGCGGCTGCCGGACCGGCGGTCACCCCCCGTGGATGAGGCGCCGAGGACACCACCAGGTGAGTCTGGGTGTCCGCCGCTCCACAGCCACGGCTCGCGCGGAGCGGCCGATCGCGAAGGAGAGTGAGACATGACCATCGGACCTGTCCAGCTGATCGTTCTGGGGTTCCCGGAGCCGGACTTCCACGGTGGGATCATCGAGGAGCTGGAACTCCTGCGGGCGAGCGACACGGTTCGCGTCATCGACGCGCTGGCGGTGCACAAGGACGGCGACGGCGAGATCGAGGTGGCCCACCTCAGCAACCTCTCGAAGGAGGAGGCCGTCGAGCTCGGCACGGTGGTCGGCGCCCTGATCGGGCTCGGCATCGAGGGTGAGGAGGGCCTCGGCGCCGGAGCCGCGGCCGGCGCATCGGCGGCCGCCGATGGTGTCCGCGTGTTCTCCGACGAGGACGCGTGGGACGTGCTGGAGGAGATCCCGAACGGGTCCGCCGCCGCACTGGTCCTGCTCGAGCACCGGTGGGCGATCCCGCTGCGGGACGCGATCGCCGCCGCGGGCGGCTTCCGCATCAGCGACGGCTTCATCAGCCCGCTGGATCTCGTCGAGATCGGTCTCCTGTCGCAGCAGGAGGCCTCCGAGCTGCACGCCCTCGAGGACACCAGCGTCGGCGCCGCCTGAGCATCGACCGGCACGAGGGACGGCGGCGCCCGTGGGAGGAGGTGGAACATGTTCGGATCCCGAAGGGTCGCTCGGCGCACGGCACGGCGAACCGCGCGGCGGGTGGACCGTCGTCGCTGACGGGCCCGCGTCACTCCGCGAACCACACCTCGGCGAGATCTGCGGCCGTCAGGCCCTGATCGTGGGCCATCCGTTCGAGAGTGCTGGCCACAGCGAGGGAGAGCGCCACGGCGAACTCGCGGAGACCGGTCGTGCCCTCGTCCCGGGCGACGCGGTCCACGAGGTCCCGCAGCATCGCCAGCCCGCGCCCGTAGTTGTGGTCGTCGGACAGCACGGCCCGCATGGCGTCGAGAACCGTGGACCGGGCGGACAGCTCGTCGGTCACGCTCGTGCTCCTCTGCCGACGCGGTGGAGGGATGACCTCGACCAGGCGCGGACTGGTGGCTGGACCGTAACCCGCACCAGGTCCCGGCGCGATTCGTGCCCGTGTTCCGCGTCGTGGGGTACCAGTCCGCCGAGGCGGGTACCCGTCAGGATCGTTCCCGTACATGCGATCGCTGTACGCAGCACGGCCGCCCCGGAGGTGGGCCCCGGTGAATGAGGACAGAGTGGCTCGAGGCGAGGCCGTCGATCTGTACGCCCGGCACCGGGCGTACGAATCGGTGCGAGCCGTCCTGTCCGACGACCACAACCACGAGCGCGGCGTCAACGGCGCCCGCGATATCGCCACGGCGGTGCTCGTCGAGGCGGGCGCCACCGGACTCGCGGACGTCGCGGTCGAGCTGTCCTTGAAGCTCGCCTCCGCCCTCGAACGGATCGCGGCCGACCAGGGCGTCGCTGCAGTGGATCTCGCGGACGTGTGGTTCGTCGACTGACTGCCGGTCAGCGGAGGAGCCCGCGCTCGTGGGCCGCCGTCACAGCGCTCCGGCGGCTGCTCGCCCCCAGCTTGAGGTACACCATGCGCATCCTGGCCCGCGCCTCCATGACCGGAATCTCGAGTTCGCCCGCGATCTGCTCGACCGAGAGCGATGACGCCAGTCGCTCGAGCACCCGCTCCTCGGCGCCGTCGAGGCGGGCGGTGCGGAGTGTCGGCTGCGATCCGGCGGCGAGGGCCCTGGTCACGAACGATCCGGCCGTTCCCGAGCGGTTGACGTGGTCGTCCAGGAGCTGCCGGGCCTGCGCCCCGGCCGTCGCGAACGGCCGCACGACGCCGAGGGTGGCGCCCGACGTGAGGGCCGCCGCCAGCGCGTGGCGGGCCGTGCGCACATCGCCGCCGGTCACCCCGCCGGCCGCTTCCACCAGGAGGGCCTCGACGATCGTGTGCGGAAGGACCGAGACGGCGGTGCCGTCGAGCACGGGTTCGACGTCCGCGCGGGCGGCCGGCGTCCGTCCCGCCGCCAGCTCGGCCCAGGCCCGCATGAGGAGCACCTCGCCACGGGCACCCGCACGTTCGCCGAACCACGTGACGACCGCGCGGGCGGCGTCCTCGCGGCCGAGATCCACGGCAGCTCGGTGCTCGAGGACCGCCAGCGCCGCCGCCTGCTCGTCGCTCAGGGACACCGCGCCCAGGTCCGCTCGGGCCTGACGCATCTGCTCCAGGCCCAGGTGCCGCTGTCCGGAGTCGAAGAGGGCCGCACCGTGCACCGCCTGCAGGGCGTAGGCGAACCGCGGCTGGAGCGCGGTCCCGCCCAGCCGGAAGGCCTCGCTCGCGTACCGGCACGCCTCGGCGGGCTGGGCCCGCAGCAGGGCGCCGTAGGCGAGCATCCACCGACCGGCCACCGGCCACGGCGACCGCCCCCACCCCGCCGTCGCGGCCGCCCGCACCGCAGCGGACGCGGCGGTGGCCATCGCCGGGTAGTGCCCCGTGATGCCTTCGACCGCACCGAGCACCGCGAGGCCCTGCATCTCCAGGTAGCGGAAGTCGCACTGTCGGGCGAGCGCGATGGCCTCCTGGAGCCGCACTCTGGCTCGAGCGGGCTCGGCGTCGACCAGCAGGGCACGGCCGGCCGTGCTGACCATGGCGAGGGCGGCCCACTCCGGGCTGTCGAGCCGGGCTCGCGCCAGGTCGACCCGTCCGGGGACCGCAGCGAGGTCCGCGGTCGACGCTGCGGCGCACAGCTCGGTGACGGACCGGAGGATGGTCCAACGGGGGTCGGGCTCGGCGGGGTGCAGCCGAGCGGCGCGCGCCACGTCGGCGGCGGCTCCAGCCGGGTTCCCGGACTCGATACGGGTCAGCGCCGAGCACAGGATGAGCCACGGATCCTGCCCGATGGTGTGCTCACCGAGGTGGGCGAGTGCCCGGCCGAGCAGGGAGTGCTGCCCGGTCACCAGCAGCAGCCCGGTGAAGCGGTGCACGAGCTCGACGAGCAGGGGAACGTCCGCGGCACGCATGGCGTCGTCCATGGCTCCGACCGGATCGTCCTCGGCCGACGACCGGAGCGCCGTCCGATCGCCGGTCCCCGCGGGGGTGGACCGGGGCCGGAACTCGGCCTGCAGGTGCGCCTGCACCAGCGCGTCGACCCGGAATCCGGCGCCGGGTTCCGACATCTTCGCGACGAGACCCGTCTCGCGGGCGATCCGGTCAAGGACCTCCGGGTCGGCCTCCTCGCCCACGCCCACCGTCGCCAGCGCCGCCCGGTCCGCGGCCGGCAGGGCGGCCAGCACCTCGCCGACGAGGAAGTCCCCGACGGGCCGGGAATCCGCGGCGAACCGCTCGAGGAACGTGTCGGGATCGCCGCCGGTCCGGAGGGCGGCGGCGACCAGCCGGACCCCGGCGGGCCAGCCCCCGGTGCAAGCGTGCGCCGCCCGGACCTGCGCGCGGGTCAGGCACACACCGGATCCGCGCAGCGCCGCGGCGGTCTCCTCGGGGGAGTACCGCAGCTGGTCGACGCGGATCTCGCGAAGGTTTCCCGCCGAGCGCACGGCTCCGAGGGACAGCAGCGGGTCCAGACGGCTGCACAGGATCAGGTGCATCCCGGCCGGCGGGGCAGCCACGAGCTCGGTGAGTCCCTCGACCGCACCCGGGGCGACGACGTGGTGGACGTCGTGCAGGACGAGCGCGATCCGTACCGGCAGGGCGTCGAGCGCGTCCCGGACGGCGGCCACGAAGGCCGGGGAGTGCGATCCATCGGTCGGATCGAGATCGTGGAGCTCGTTGCCGGCCGGCACGGTGGGACAGTCCCGCACGGCGGCGAGGACCACCGACCAGAACCGGCCCGGGTCATCCTGGCGCTCCAGCGCAGCCCAGGCGACATCCGTTCGGGGTTCGGGTGTCCGCGCCCAATGCGCCAGGAGTGCGGTCTTGCCGAACCCGGCCGGCGCGCACACCAGCACCGTCCGACGGTCGGTGCCGTCCAGCGCGGCGAGCAGGCGCGGGCGGGGCACGAAACCGTCCGGCAGCACGGGAACGGCGATCTTGGCGTGTACGACCGGGTGCATCTGTCGAGCCTTCCGCCGTCGGACCCTCGCGCTGGGAACCGTCCTCTCGACCGGGATGACCTCGGCTCATCCTGCCGGGATGAAGCCGAGCGTCACAGCACCCGCAGCTCCTTCGCCCGCCGCACGGCGTCCCGCCGCCCTTCGGCCCCGAGCTTGCGATAGATCATCCGCTGGTGGCTCTTCACCGTGTTCACCGAGAGGTACAGCTCCGCGGCGATCTCGCTGTTCGAGAGGGTGCTCGCCAGGTAGCGGAGGACGACCTGCTCGCGGTCGGTCAGCGCTGCGGCCGGGGCCGACGGCGGTCGCGTGCGCTTGCCGGACATGCGGCGCAGGAGGTCGACGGCGAAGGCCGCGACGCCGCTGCCGGCCTCAATGCGGTCGGTGAGCAGCGCGTGCAGCTCGCTGGCTTCCACCAGGAAGGGGCGGCGCAGGCCCGCCGGCGCCGCAGTGAGCAACGCGTCCTCGAGCAGGTGGAGGGCGGTGGCGCGGTCGTGCGTCGCCGTCAGCAACGTGCACAGCACGGTTCCGTCCACCCGCTCGCGGAGCGTCCTCATCGACTGTGGCGACGTCGCCAGCGTCCGCTCCGCAGCCGCGACGTCCCCGGCCGCGGCGTGCAGCCGCGCGGCAGCCCGCACGGCCAGGAACCGCTCGGGTGCCCTGATGCCGGTCAGTACCTCGGCAGCCCGCCGGAGATCGCCGGCCCGGCGCACCAGATCGGCCTCCACCACCAGGAGCCGGTCGGCGAGGAAGGTGGTGGCCGTTGCCGCCAACCGGGTCGTGGTCGTCCGCAGTTCGACCAGGGCACCCTCCAGGTCGCCGGCGTCCGCACGGAGCTGCGCGGTCAGGGCGGCCGCGGCGAGCTGGATGTGGTGCTCGGGCGAGATCGCCTCGACCTCGGCGACCCGGGTGAGCCATGTGTCGGCCTCGGCGGGCTCGTCCCGGTCGAGCGCGACCCAGGCCAGTGCCAGGTAGGCCGGAACGGCCTGGGCCGAGAGCGCCCAGCCGGCGTCGACGGCGTCAGCCACGACCTCCAGCGCGCCGGCGTGGGCGCCGCCGAGGTCGCCTCGCCCGCATCGCAGGAGGGTCAGGTGGGCCGCCGCGTTCAGGTGGGGCCGGAGCATCCCGGCGGTCCGGTCCATCTCCGCCACGGCACGGAGGTGCTCCTCCGCGTCGTCGGCCGCGCCGGTCCAGAACTCCCCGGTCCCCGTGTTGCCGATGACGAGCACCGGCACCACGTCCCAGCCGGCCAGCCCCAGCGCGGCCAGCGCGGCCGGATCGACAGGCACCCGGCGGTAGGCCGCCGCGAGGGCGGCCATGTCGCCGGTGAACCGGGCGTACCCGCCCTCGATCAGGTCGAGGACGACGGCGAGTCGGTCCGCACGAGCGCGGGAGAGACCGGCGAGGCCCGCTCGCGCCGCGACCAGCAGCTCGCCGACCTCGGAGCGCCGGCCCTGCAGGATGCGGGCACCGGCGAGTGCGCCCGCCAGCTCCGGATGGCCGAGCAGCACGTCCCGGGGCACTGCGGCGAGCAGCAGCTCGACCTCTCGCGGGCTGCCCCGGAGGAGGAGCGCCATGACATGGACACCGATCAGCTCCGCGGCCATCGGCCAGAGGCCGCCGCGCAGCGCGTACCGGACGGCGTCGAGCGGCATGTCCTGCCGGCGGCACCAGTCGGCGGCCCGCCGGTGGAGATCGCGCCGGGTGCGCGGGTCGGAGATCCGCCCGCGCAACAGGTCGGCGATCAGCCGGTGCAACCGGTACCACTGGCCGCCGGGCCCGACGGCGTGCACGAACAGGTTCGACGCGGCGAGCCGCGCGAGGGTGACGGCGCCGGTCGTCCGCCCCGTCACCGCGTCGGCCAGACTCGCGGACACCACGTCGAGGACGCTGAGCCGCACCAGGAAGTCGATCAGCTCCGGGGGTTGACGGTCGATCACCTCGGTCAGCAGGTAGGCGGCGACGGCGTGGTCCTCGCCGGAGAACGCGTCGACGAAGCCGGCGGGGTCATCCGCGCCCTGCAGCGCGAGGGCCGCCAGTCGCAGCCCAGCGGCCCACCCCTCGGTCCGCTCGAGCAGCCGGTCGAGGTGGACGGCGTCGAGGTCGATCCCGAGCTGGGAGAACAGTGCGGCGGCCTCGTCGGATCGGAAGGCCAGGTCGGCAGCCCGGATCTCGGTCAGCAGGCCGGCCAGCCGCAGCTGGAGCAGCGGCCACGGTGGGTCCCGCCGGGTCGTGACGACGAACCGCAGGCAAGGTGGGGGGCGCTGGATCAGCCGCAGCAGGCTCTCGTGGACCCCGAGATCGGTGAGCTCGTGCAGGTTGTCCAGCACGAGGACCACAGGCGTCTCGTTCGCGGCGAGCGCCGCGACGACGTGCCCGGGAACCTGTTCCAGGTCGTCGCCGGACACCGCCTTGTGCAGGTCGGCCGCCGCGCGCGCGCCGACCGCGGGGCCGAGCGCGGTCGCGACGGCCGTCCAGAAGGCCCGGAGGTCGTCCTCGGTGGTGCCGAGTGAGATCCACCCGACGGCATGACCGGCTCCGTCCTCGGCCAGCCACGAACTGGCGAGCAGGGTCTTGCCCCAGCCCGCCGGCGCGGCGATGACCACGCATGTCGAGCCGAGGCCCGCGGCCAGGCGGGCGTGCAGTCGGGCTCGGGGAACGACGTGGGTCGCGAGCGGAACGGCGAACCGGTTGTCGAGCGGCCGCCGGCCGTCGACCGCGGACTCTGGTCCGGTGTCGTCTCTCATGCTGTGCGGAGGGGACGTCCTCACCCCGAAGCCCCGACCATGGCGACCAGGCACATCCCCGGGGACGGGAGACGAATGTGAGTACCGAGTACGCCTTCCGGGTCGCGGGTCGGCTGACTCCCGGGTTGCTGGGCGCGCTCGACCCGCTCTGGCCGACCGGGGTGCGGACCGAGACGTTGCTGGTCGGCTCGGTGACCGACCGGGCGGCGCTGCACGGGCTGATCGCCCGGATCGAGGGTCTGGGTCTCGAGCTCGTCGGGTTCGAGCAGCTGCCGCACCACGCCGTCGGATCCGGACGTGATCACAACTCTGCCTTCGGTGGCGGGGCGGAGGGTGCGCCGCACGCCGACTCCGCGTCGCGGTCGTAGGAGCCGCCCGCGGACGCCCCGGTCCGATCCGCTGCTGAGCTGGACGGTCACCATGGCTGCTGCACCTCGTCGCCTTCGCCGACCCGCAGACCATTCCACTCTGCTGGCTCGGCCGACAAGGCCGGCGCGGTAGGGAGAGCGCGGGGTCACACCGCCCGCCGGGTCAGCCGATGCCGGCCGGCTCGCCCCCCGACCACCAGCTTTCCGGCGAGGCGTTGAGCGCCGGGACCGCCGAGACTCTCGTCCCTGCGTGCGTCGCGGTGTATCTGCGGACCCGGGTGCCCGCTCGTGCTGATCGTCGGAACGGCGTGGGAACGGCGTGTGCCCGGATCGAGCGCCCGCTGTTCCGCCCCGTTGGGGATGCCGAGCACGGGAGGAGGTCGACCGTGAGGAACAGCGTCGGCCCGCCCGACCACCCGCCGCTGCGGCTCTGTGTCGAAGTACCGGTTCCCGCGGGTCGGCCGGACATGGTCGAGTGGCGACGGGCCGGCGAGGGTGAGCCGATGCGGATCCTGCTGCTCTGCTCGGCGTTCAACGGTCTGTCCCAGCGTGCCTGGCTCGAGCTGCGCGCCGCCGGGCACGAGGTCGTCGTGCTGCTGGCGGGCGACGAGCACACCGTCCCGGCGAGGGTCGCGGCGGCCGATCCGGACCTGGTGATCTGCCCGTTCCTGCGCGAGCGGGTGCCGGCCGAGGTGTGGACGACCCGTCCCACGATCGTGATCCATCCCGGTCCGAGGGGCGATCGTGGTCCGTCGGCGCTGGACTGGGCGATCATGGGCGGCGCGCCGGTCTGGGGCGTCACCGCCGTGGCCGCGGTCGAGGAGTTCGACGCGGGCCCGATCTGGGGATCACGGGACTTCCCGGTCGAGGACGGTTCACGCAAGAGCGATCTCTACAACGGCCAGGTGACCGAGGCCGCCGTGGCGCTGATCCGCGACGTCGTCGCGAAGGCGGCCGACCCGTGGTTCGTCCCGGAGCCGCTGGACTACGCCCGTCCCGAGGTGTGGGGCCGGCCGCGCCCTCCCGCCCGCCAGGCGGACCGGGACTTCAGCTGGTCCGACCCCACCGACCACGTCCTGCGCCACATCCGCGCGGCCGACGGCTCGCCCGGGGTGCACACCACGCTGTGCGGGGTTCCGGTCGCGGTGTTCGACGCCCACCCCGCCACGGTGCGCCCCGACGACCGCGGTGGGCCGGGCACGATCGCGGCGCGTCGCCACGGCGCGGTCCTCGTGCGGACCGGGGACGGCGGGGTGTGGGTGGGCCACGTCCGTTCCCGGGCCGAGGCGCCGGACGTGGGCCACAAGCTGCCGGCGACGACGGTGCTCGCCGAGCACCTCTGCGATGTCGCCGAGTCGTCGGACGAGTCCGGATACCGCGAGATCAGCTATCGGCGACACGGTCACGTCGGTGTGCTGAGCTTCCGGTTCTACAACGGCGCGATGTCCACCGAGCAGTGCCGGCGGCTGCACGCCGCCCTCCGCCACGCCGTCGCGCAGGACACCCGGGTGCTGCTCCTCCGGGGTGGGCAGCCGTTCTCCAACGGCATCCACCTGGGCGTCATCGACGCGGCCGCCGATCCCGCGGCGGAGGCGTGGGCGAACATCGTGGCGATCGACGACGTCTGCAAGGAGATCATCACCTGCACCGACCAGCTGGTCGTGTGCTCGGTGGCCGGCAATGCGGGTGCCGGCGGCGTCATGCTGGCGCTGGGCGCCGACCGCGTGGTGCTGCGTGAGTCCGTCGTGCTCAACCCGCACTACCGCACCATGGGTCTGCACGGCTCGGAGTACTGGACCTACGTCCTGCCGCGCAGGGTGGGCGAGTTCACCGCCCGATCCCTCGCGGCCCACTGCCTCCCGATCGGCGCGGCGGAGGCGGGCCGGATCGGGCTGGCCGACACCGTGCTGTCCGGCGGCCCCGCCGAGTTCGAGCGTGCCGCCCTGCGGCATGCCGTCCGGCTCGCGCACGCCGACGACCACCCCCGCCTGCTGGCCGAGAAGCGCGCGGCCCGCGTCGCGGACGAGCAGCGCAAGGCGCTGCGCGCGTACCGCCGCGCCGAGCTCGTCGCGATGAGTGAGGACATCTTCGGCGACCGCCACGGGTTCGCCAGGGCACGGTCGTCCTTCATCATGAAGGGCCGCGGCGCCCGGAACGGCCACGGCACCCGCTCGATCACCGCAGCGCCGTAGGAGCGCGGCTCGTGCGGTCCGCCGGCCCCGGCCGCTGAGTTCGGAGTCCCTGCGACAACCCGAGGAGGACATCGTGACGACCACATCCCGGTCCACCCGGACCGTCTTCACCAGCCACTGGCCCGATGTGCGGGTACCGGACGTCTCGCTCCCGGAGCTCCTGCTCGCCCGGGCCGCGGACCGCGCCGACGAGCCGGCCCTCGTCGATGGCCCGACCGGACGCGTCACGAGCTACGGGGAGCTGGCGACCGCAGTGCGCCGGGTCGCCGCCGGGCTCGCCGCCCGCGGCCTGCGCAAGGGTGACGTGTTCGCGATCCTGGCCCCGAACATGCCGGAATGGCTCGTCGCCGCCTACGGCGCGATGACGGCCGGCGGGGTCGTCGCCGGGATCAACCCGCTCTACACGCCGGACGAGGTCGCCGGTCATTTCGTCGGCTCGGGCGCGCGGTTCGTGCTGACCGTGCCTCCGTTCCTGTCCACCGCGCAGGCCGCGGTCGAACGGGTGGGAGGGCAGGCGGAGATCGTCCTGGTCGGTCCGCCCACCGAGGGCACGACCGCGTTCGCCGAGCTGCTGACCCACGGAGACGACCCACCCCCCGTCGTGATCGACCCCGCCGTCGACCTCGCACTGCTGCCCTACTCCAGCGGCACCAGCGGGTTGCCCAAGGGGGTCATGCTGACCCATCGGGCCTGCGTGGCGAACGTCCTGCAGCAGCAGCCGTCCTTCACCCTCGGCCCCGACGACCGCTCCCTCGCCGTCGCCCCCTTCTTCCACGCCACCGGGTTCGGCGTGGTCGCCGGCGGCGGGCTGCACGTCGGCGCAACGGTCGTCACGATGCCGCGCTTCGACGTCGAGGCGTTCCTGGGGCTCATCCAGGAGCACCGCATCACCACGCTGGTCGTGGTGCCGCCGATCGTGCTCGCGCTGGCCAAGCACCCGGCCGTCGACCGGTACGACCTGTCGTCACTGCGGTGGGTCGGCTGCGGGGCGGCGCCGCTCGGGGCGGAGCTCCAGGAGGAATGCGCGCGCCGGCTCGGCTGTCCGGTCCTCCAGGGCTACGGGATGACCGAGCTGACGGCGGGCGTGGCGATCTGGGAGGTCGACACCCCGGTCACGCCGGGCGCGGCCGGCAAGCTGCTGCCCAACGTGCAGGCTCGTGTCGTCGACGTCGTGACCGGCGCCGATCTCGGCGCGGGTGAGACGGGCGAGCTGTGGCTGCGCAGCCCGTCGATCATGGCCGGCTACCGGGACGCCCCCGAGGCGACCGCGGCGACGATCGACGCCGAGGGCTGGCTGCGCACCGGCGACATCGCCCGCATCGACGACGATGGCGCACTGTTCATCGTCGACCGCCTCAAGGAACTGATCAAGGTGAAGGCCTTCCAGGTCGCCCCGGCGGAGCTGGAGGCGGTGCTGCGTGCCCACCCCCGCGTGGCCGACGCGGCCGTGGTGCCCATCGCCGACGAGCGCGCGGGTGAGGTGCCCAAGGCGTTCGTCGTGCGGACCGCCGGCGACACGATCACCGCCGAGGAGATCATGGCCTACGTCGGCGAACGGGTCGCCCCGCACAAGCGGGTGCGCGCCGTGGAGTTCATCGATGCCATCCCGACCTCGCCCTCCGGGAAGACGCTGCGTCGGATCCTGACCGCGCGCTGAGCGGCATCGCCGGCTCGACCGGCGTTGTCCGGCCGAGACAAGGCCGCCCGTGACTTTGTCCGCGGCGTCCATCGGTCTGGGACGTGACGCACGGCACTGTTCCGTCGGCCCTGTCGACTTCGGCCTCTACGTGGATCGGGCGCACCGACCTCAGCCGGCGCGGGCCAGGTGGAGGAGGGGTTTGCGCCGGGGTCTTCGCTGCGGGTCGATCCACCCGGGAGGGATGAACTCGGGCAGGCCGTCGCGGATCCGAACGGTCCAGGCGGAGTGGTGGAGCTGGCGGTGGTGGACCCGGCAGAGCATGACCAGGTTCCCGAGGACCGTCTCGCCCCCGTTGGCCCATTCGCGGATGTGGTGGATCTCGCACCAGGACGGCGGGCGGGTGCAGCCGGGGTGGGCGCATCCGCGGTCGCGGGCGGTCACCGCGCGGCGCAGCCCGTCGGGGATGGTGCGGGTGGCGCGGCCCACGTCGAGGGGCTGGCCGGTGCCGTCGAGGACGACCGGGACCACCGCGGCATCGCAGCAGAGGTGGCGCAACGCGGCGGGCGACAGCGCGCCGCCGAAGTCGAGGAAGGCGGCTCGGGCGCGGTTCTCCAGGTCTTCGAGTCGGACGAGAACGGACAGGTGGGGGCGTCGGCCGCCGGTGTCGGGGACGTCGCCGTGGTCGAGGACGTACCCACAGATGTCGGCGAGCGCCTCGGCCTGTCGTCGGTCCGGGCCGCGGTGGTCGTCGCTGCTGCGCGGCGCGGCGAGGGCGTCGACTGCGGTGGCGATCGCGTCGAACATCGCGGCGTCCTCGAACCGGCCGGTGATGGTGCCCCCGCTGCTGGTGCGGTGGCGGCGCAGCTGCAGCTCGTTGACCTCGTGCGGGGACTCGTCGTCGGGTGGAGCGCCGTCCTGGTCGAGGGCGTCGAGGAGCGCGCTGCCCCAGGTGTGCAGCTCGCCGGGCCGGTACTCGGCGGCTCGCGCGGCGAGCTGGACCTCGGCACCGGCCCAGACCTCGGGAGTGAGCCGGTGGGCGGCCGGGGTGGCCAGCACCGCAGCGACGACCTCGACGTGGCGCAGCGTGATCGCTCCGGCGGCGAAGGCCTCCGCGGTGGCGGGCAGCCGGGCGGGGAGGGTGGTGCCGTCGAGCCCGACCCGCAGGCCGACTTGCTCGGCGGCCGTGACCCGGCGGCGGGCCTCGAACCGCTCCCAGCCGAGCAGGTCGCTCAGGGCGGCTGCGGTGGTCCGGTAGCCGCGATCGGTGAACGTGCCGCGCCGCTGCAGGGTGGAGATGGCGTCGACGACGAGCCGGTCGAGGCGTCGCGTCAGGCCCTCGCACAGGGTGAGCACCGACAGCAGCTCGTCGTCGCTGGCCCCCGCGGTGGTCGCGCCCAGCTCGTCGACCGCCGCAGTGAGGCGGCGGTGGATGGAGGGGAGCGGAGCGGTGGCCACGTCACCGACAGTACTCGAACATGTGTTCGAGCATTCGCCGATCACCGCAGCTCAACGACCGTTCAACGCTGCAGGAGGATCACCGACAGGCGCAGGAGCGTCACCGGCCGCTGTCCCGTCACCAGTCCTCGAGCCCGAGCTGTTGACGCCCGACCGGGCTGAGCTCGTCGGCGGACGGCCGCCCCAACCCACCGGGCCTCCATCTGGGGCCGCGACCAATGGATGGGGAAGATCGACGGCTTGCCGGCGGCCAAGGCCGTCGAAGATCATCGACCCGCCGCCGCATGTCCTCCTCGGCTCGCGCGAAGATCCGGCGCAGTCGCCGACGCGGCTCCGGAGCTCGGCCTTGCCCCCGCGGATCGCGGCGGGCACGTCGGCGGGTGCCGTCGTACCGGCATCGGATGCGGTCATCGCGGGTTCCTCCTGATCGGGCGGCCTGATCGGGTCTCGACGAAGGCGATTGTGAGAAGCCCTCGGCGAGCAGCCCAGCTCCCGCCATCGACGGGGATGACCGCCCCGGTCACCCAGGCGGGGCCCGGGCGCTGAGGAACACGGCCACGCCGGCCATGCCGTCGGGGGTGTCCGTCGTCGTGTCGTCTCGTGTCAGCGTGAGACGGCCCGTGACCGCAGGCCGTGGCAGACTCCCGGCGCGCCCGCTGCCCGCAGTCGAAGGAGAGGTCATGATCCTCATCGTCCTCAAGGCCCAGATCCGCCCGGAGAAGCGCGACGAATGGCTGGCCGGGATCGAGCAGTACACCGCCGACGTGCGGTCCGAGCCGGGCAACGTGTCGTTCGACTACTACGAGAACGCTCAGGTGCCCAACGAGTTCGCGATGATCGAGACGTTCGCCGACGGCGACGCGGGTTCCGCGCACGTGGCGACCGACCATGCCAAGAAGTTCTTCGAGTTCATGCCGCGGATGATCACCGAGCGGCCCCGGATCAACTACCAGGACCTGGACGGCGAGGCGTGGTCGGAGATGGCGGAGGTCACGCCGGAGTGACCGCGAGCGGACGTCCGGCAGCGGTGCGCCGCTGACCGGCGCACGCCGAACCTGACCTCGCCGCGCCGTCCGCCCACCGCACCGGCTGGACCCGGGACGCGGTGATCACGCTGAGCGCGCCGGCGCGCTCAGACGGCCGCGTCCAAACCCTGCTGCCGGAGCCGCTCGCGGGTGTTCGGGTTCACCGACTCCCGGAAGGGCATGTCGACCACCTCGGCGTCGACCGGTTCGCCCGGCGTGTCGGCGTACCGGTCGGGCAGCTGGACCCGCAGCGTGGTGCCGAGCTCGGACAGCGCATTCGGCACGTAGGCCATCGCGATGTTGGTCTCGAGCTCGGGGGAGTACCAGGGCGAGGTCACGTAGCCCACCGGGTCGTCCCCGGTCGCGCCGAGGACCAGCCAGAAGTCGGGGGCGTAGTCATCGATCGGCTTGCCGCCGAGGACCAGCCCGACCAGTCGCTGCGACCACGGTGGCGACC
This sequence comes from uncultured Actinomycetota bacterium, assembly GCA_963711715.1. GTDB lineage: Bacteria > Actinomycetota > Actinomycetes > Mycobacteriales > Pseudonocardiaceae > Pseudonocardia. Next base: position 786,248 of record CAVQFJ010000009.1, on the reverse strand, counting down.
CCGCCTCCAGCCCGGCGCGGGCGGCCTCGAGCGCCTGGCGGCCGACGTAGTCGCCGGCCTTGGTGCGGGGCACCTGGTAGCCCAGGTTGACCTGGAACGGGAGGGTCTCGGAGTCCATGTCCTGACCCCACGACAGGATGCCGGCGGCGACCCGCCGGTGGTGCGCGGGCGCGATGACCGCCAGCCCGTGCTCCTTGCCCGCCTCCAGCACCGCGTTCCAGAGCGTCTCCGCGTGCAGCGTGGCGTCGCGGAGGTAGATCTCGTACCCCTTCTCACCGGTGAACCCGGTTTGGGAGACCATGACGTCGCAGCCGGCGACGGTGCCCGACCACAGCCCGTACGACGGGATCTCGGCCGCGTCGGGACCGATCAGGTCGGTCATCAGGTCGATCGACTTCGGGCCCTGGATCTGCACCGGGCAGACGTCGATCTCCCCGATCGTGACGTCGAAGCGCTTGCCCACGTTGACACCCTGCAGCCAGAGCATCAGATCGCTGTCGGACACGCTGAACCAGAACTCGTCGTCGGACAGGCGGAGGAGCACCGGGTCGTTGAGGATCCCGCCCGCCTCGTTGCAGAGGATCACGTAGCGGGCGCGCATCGGCGGGATCTTGGTGGCGTCCCGGGTGATGACGTAGTCGACGAAGGCCTCCGCGTCCGGGCCCTCCACCCGGATCTGCCGCTCGACCGCGACGTTCCACATCGTGACGTCGTTGACCAGCGCCTCGTACTCGACCATCGCCCCGCCGTCCTCGTTCCGGACGTAGCCCCGGGGGTGGTACACGCGGTTGTAGACCTCGGCCCGCCAGCACCCGGCCTCCATCGACAGGTGCCAGTACGGCGACTTGCGGATCCGGGTGGAGATCAGCAGCTCCACCGGTGTCGGACCGGACTGCCGCAGGTTGATCGGGACCGATCGGTCCGACTGGTCGACGGTCGAGTGGTTGGCGTGTATGCGCGGGCTCATGCCCTGCCTCCATCGTTCGGGGATCGGGGATGCCCGGCAGGACTGCCCCTGAGATGTGCCGTCATGCCGCTCCGTCTCTCGCAGGACGGTGACCGAGCTGGGCCGACAGGCCCCGGACCTCGGAGATCAGCAGATCACCGAGCGCGGTGATGCCGCGGTCGTTGATCCGGGTCGTGGGACCGGAGACCGACACGGCCGCCACGACCGCACCGTCGACCGCGCGGACCGGGGCGGCGACGGCGGTCAGCCCCACCTCCAGCTCGTCGAGCGAGCCGGCCCAGCCGCGGCGGCGCACCTCGACCAGGGCGTGGTCGAGCTGGGCCCGGTCGACGGGCGAGTGCGCGGTGCGTCGCTCCAGGTTGCCCTGCGGCAACGGGAGCGCGCCGTAGGCGTAGAGCACCTTTCCCAATGCCGTGCAGTGCGCGGGCACGTCCACGCCGACCCAGTTCGTGGCGCCGACGACGTAGCGGCTGTCGACCTGGGCGATCTCGACGAGCGCGCTGCCGCGCGGGATCGCGAGGTTGACGGTCTCCTCGCTCAGGTCGCCGAGCCGCTCGAGCGTCGGGCGGGCCAGCTCGGCGAGGTCGTGCACCGCGCTGGGTCGAGCCGCGTACACGGAGAAGAGGGCGCCGGGCCGGAAGGCCCCGGCCTGGTCCCGCTGCACGAGACGGCTGCGCTCGAGGGCCTGCAGGAGCCGCGACGTCGTCGACTTGGCCAGGCCGAGCTCGTTGACCAGCGAGGTGAAGGTGCGCGGCGCGCCGGACTCGACGACGAGCGTGAGGAGCGCGCTCGCCCGGTCGACGGCCTGGCTGCCCACCTGTGTCGCCATCGAGGTCCGTTCCGTCTGTTCGCCCGCGAGAGTTCTACATCATGGAACCTGTGTTCCGATGATTGCCGTTAGGGTGCAGGCGGGCCGGCCACCCGTCAAGGTTCTCTTTCGGGAGTTCACCGGAGCCGTGGTCCCGGAGTGCTCGTCCCCGGAGTGCTCGTCCCGCAGCGCTCTGCGCGGCGCCGGACGAGCCGCACGCAACGAGGAAGGGAAGTTCATGGCCAGCGTTCCGCCCAGCGCACGCGTCGTGGTGATCGGTGCCGGCATCGTCGGCAACAGCCTCGTCCACCACCTCGCCCGCCTCGGATGGCGCGACATCGTCCAGATCGACAAGGGGGCACTGCCCAACCCAGGCGGTTCCACCGGCCACGCGTCGAACTTCATCTTCCCGGTCGACCACTCCCGGGAGATGACCGATCTGACGCTGGACTCCGTGCGCCAGTACGAGGAGCTCGGCGTGTTCACCCGGTCCGGGGGCTACGAGGTCGCCCGCACCGAGGAGCGCATGGAGGAGCTGCGCCGCCGGATGTCCTCGGCGCGGGCGTGGGGGATCGAGGCCGAGCTGGTCAGCACCGACGACGTCGTCGCGAAGGTGCCCTTCCTGGACAAGGACAAGATCCTCGGCGCGTTCTGGACCCCGTCCGTCGGTGTGGTCGACTCGCTGCGGGCCGGCACGCTGATGCGGGAGGCCGCGATGGCCCTCGACGCCCTGACCGTGGTGCCGACCGTCGAGGTGACCGGGCTCGACGTCGAGCAGGGCCGGATCCGCAGAGTGCGCACCACCGGCGGGGACATCGAGACCGAGACCGTGGTCATCGCCTGCGGGGTGTGGAGCCCCAAGCTCGCGGCGATGGCCGGCGCCTCCATCCCGCTCACCCCCGCCGTGCACCAGATGATCTCCGTCGGCCCGGTCCCGCAGCTCGCCGAGCAGGAGGGCGAGATCTCGTTCCCGATCATCCGGGACATGGACACGTTCTGCTACGAGCGGCAGCACGGCGCCGACATGGAGGTCGGGTCCTACGCCCACCGCCCGATCCTGCACGACGCGCGGCGACATCCCGTCGATCGAGCAGTCCCGGCTGTCGCCGACGGAGATGCCGTTCACCGAGGACGACTTCGACCCGCAGCTGGAGCAGGCCCTCGAGCTCATGCCCGATGCGCTGGGCGCGGACGGGGCCGAGATCCGGTACGCGATCAACGGTCTCCTCTCGCTCACCCCGGACGGGCTGCCCATCCTGGGCGAGACCCCCGAGGTCGCGGGCCTCTGGTCGGCCGCTGCGGTCTGGATCAAGGAGGGACCGGGCACCGGCCGGGCGGTGGCCGAGTGGATGACCCACGGTCACTCCGAGATCGACGTCCACCACTCCGACATCGCGCGCTTCTACCCGCACCAGCGCACCCGGCGGCACGTCACCTCGCGCACCGCGGAGGCCTTCAACAAGACCTACGGCATCGTGCACCCGTCCGAGCAGTGGGCGGGCGAGCGCGGCAAGCGGCTCGCGCCGATGCACGCCGCCGAGCGGGAGGCGGGCGCGGTCTTCTTCGAGACCGCGGGCTGGGAACGTCCGATGTGGTACAGCGGCAACGAGGGCCTCCTCGCCGAGTACGGCGACGCCGTGATGCCGCGCGAGCACGAGTGGGACGCCCGCTGGTGGTCGCCGATCATCAACGCCGAGCACCTGGCGATGCGGGAGCGCGCGGGCATCGTCGACCTGTCGGCGTTCGCGATCTTCGACGTCGTCGGCCCGGGTGCCGCGGACGCCGTGCAGCACGTCGTCGTGGCCCAGGCCGACGTCGGCGAGGGCCGGGTCGTCTACACCCCCGTGCTCGACGCGAAGGGCGGGTTCCGCTCCGACCTCACCGTGATGCGGCTCGCCCACGACCGGTACCGAGTGGTGACCGGCGGTGCGCACGGGATGGCCGACCTCAAGTGGTTCTCCGACCACCTGCCCGCCGACGGGCGGGCGCAGATCGTCGACCTGACCTCGGCGTGGACGACCATCGGCCTGTGGGGACCGCGGGCGCGCGACATCCTCGGGGCGGTCACCGACCACGACGTCAGCGACACCGGCTTCGGCTTCCTGACCTGCCGGAACATCGAGGTCGACAGCACCGCGGTGCTCGCCTCGCGGATCTCCTACGTCGGTGAGCTCGGCTGGGAGCTGTACGTGCCGATGGAGCAGGGCGCACGGCTGTGGCAGCTGCTGCACGAGGCCGGCCGGCCGCACGGCGCCGTCCCGGTCGGCATCGGCGTGTACGGCACCACCGGCCGCCTGGAGAAGGGCTACCGCGCCTACGGGTTCGAGCTCGATGCCGAACGCATCGATCGTCGAGGCCGGGATGGCGCGGCCGAAGGTCAAGGTCGCCGACTTCGTCGGTCGGGAGGCCTACGTCGCCCAGCGCGAGGCCGCACCGCAGACCGTGCTGTGCACGATGACCGTCGACGACCACACCTCGGCGAGCGGCGTGCGGCGCTACATGCTGGGCGGTGAGCCGATCCTGACCACCGACGGCGGCACCCTTACCGACGGCCACGGCCACCACCCCTACGTCACGTCCGCAGGGTCGGCGCCGTCGCTCGGTCGGCACGTGCTGATGGCCTACCTGCCGCCCGACCAGGCGGTCGTCGGCAACCGGCTCGCGGTGTCCTACATGGAGGAGCTCTACCCGGTGACGGTCGGCTCCGTCGACGCCACGGCGTTGTTCGACCCGGCGAACGACCGGTTGAGATCTGGCGGGACGGCATGACGAACGTGCTGGTCTGCGTCAAGCGGGTGCCGGACTCCTCCGGCGAGGTCCTGCTGACCGCGGACGCGCAGGCCGTCGACGCCCGGTTCGTCGGGTTCACCGTGAGTCCGCACGAGAGCTGTGCGGTCGAGCTGGCCGTCCAGATCGCCGGGGCGACCGGCGGCGAGGCGACCGTGCTGACCCTCGGTGCCGCCGATGCGGTCGAACAGCTGCGGTCCGCGCTGGGGGTCGGGTGCTCGGCGGCGGTGCTGGTGGAGGCGGACGGGGTCGGCTTCGGACCCGCCGACGTGGCGCGGGAGATCGCGGCCGTCGTCTCCGCCCACGAGGCGGCCGGCCGCCACCACGACCTCGTCCTGCTCGGGAACGATGCCGCCGACACCGGTGACTTCCAGGTGGGCATCCGGCTGGCGTACGCGCTCGGTCGCCCGGTGGTGAACGGCGTCAAGACCGTCGAGGTGGCCGACGGGACCGTGACGGCGCGGGGCGACGGGCCCGACGGTTCCGAGACCTTCCGGGTCCCGCTGCCCGCCGTCGTGACCGTGCTGGAGGGTGGCGTCGAGCCGCGGTACCCGACGATCACCGGACGGATGAAGGCGAAGAAGGTCGCGATCGAGACGGTGTCGGCCCACCGTGCGCCCGACGGACCACGACGGCTGCGGCTCACGCTGCCTCCCGCCCAGCCCAGCACCGTCGAAGTCCTCGGGGAGGGGCCCACGACGGCACCGGCCGTCGTCGACCTGTTCCACCGCCTGGGGGTGGCCCGATGATCCTGGTCTTCGTGGAGACCGACGACAGCGGCGCGGCCGAGGCGTCCCTGGAGACCGTCACCTTCGCGCGGGACCTCGCCGGCTCCGGACCGATCCACGCGGTCGTCGTCGGACGGCTGGCGGAGGGCACCGTCGACCAGCTCGGCGGGTACGGCGTGGCGGAGGTGCACCACGCCGTGGGAGACGCGTTCGCGGCCTACGGCGGGGCAGCGTGGGCGGCGGCGATCGAGACGGTGCACGCGGCCACCGGCGCGGTGGCGGTGACCGCGTCCGGCAGCCCGCGGGGCAACGAGGTGCTGGCCCATCTGGCCGCCCGGCTCGACGTCGCGATGGCGGCGAACGTCGTCGGCTGCGCCCCCGCCGACGACACGGCGGCGTTCTTGGTCACCCGGCAGGTGGTCGGCGGGGCCGTGCTGGAGGAGATGCGGCTCGACGACCGGCCGGCGGTGTTCAGCGTGGCCGGTCACGCCGTCGAGGCTCGGCGCGCCGGCGACCCGGTGCCGGCGACCCGACACGAGTACTCGCCGCAGCCGGCCGAGGCAGACCTGGTGGCGCGCGTGGTGTCCACCGAGGCGGGGGAGCCGGACCGGTCCGGGAGCCTGCGGTCGGCCCGGGTCGTGGTCGGGGCCGGGCGGGGAGCCGGGAGCGCGGACGGCTTCGGCCCGGTCGAGGAGCTGGCCGGCCTGCTCGACGGGTCGCTCGGCGTCTCCCGGGTGGTCACCAGCCTCGGGTGGCGCCCGCACCACGAGCAGGTCGGCCAGACCGGTAGCCGGATCTCTCCGGAGCTCTACGTCCCGTGCGGCATCAGCGGCGCGATCCAGCACTGGGCCGGCTGCGCCAGCTCCAAGACCATCCTGGCGATCAACACCGACGAGGACGCGCCGATGGTGACCAAGGCGACCTACGCCGTGATCGGGGACATGCACGAGATCGTGCCGGCCATCAACGAGGAGATCCGCCGCCGGCGCGGGTGAGCGGCCCCGGCCTGGGCCTGCGGGCCCGTCGCGCTGGCCCTCGCCCGCTCCCACGGTCCCCGTGCCCGGGCCATGATCGGCCGTTGGGGACCAGCAGCCGCGTCCTGTGCGGTTGTGCGTCCCCGAGCAGCGATCATCCCGACGAACTAGACATCGGCGTCCGGCCAGCACCGGGGTCATCCCGGCGCCGCGACCGTCCGGGCAGCGGTGACTCGCGTCCGTCGACGAACAGTCGGCCGCCGGGCCGCAGCACCGCGGCGATCGCGTCGCGGGCCGGTTGCTCCAGCAGCGGATGTCGGCCGTCCAGGGCGCCGACCCGGGTGGCGAACGCGACGTCGAACGGCCCCTCGTCCGGCCCGAGGACGAACTCTTCGATCGACGCCTGGCGGACGCTCATCCGACCGGACGCGATCTCCTCGACCGCACCGGCCCGAGCCTGCTCTACCGCCGCCGCGGATCGGTCGATGGCCAGGATGTGGCCGCCGACGAGGCGTGCGGCCACCGCGCGTGCGGCCGCACCCGGGCCGCACCCGATCTCGAGCACCCGGGAGTGCGGTTCCAGCGGCAGCGCGTCGACGACCGCCGCGAGCCGTGCGGAGAGACGGGCGGCCACTCCGGGAGGGTAGTGCGCGGGGGCGGTGAGCGGGACCGCTCGGGCGACCGTCGAGCTCCCGGGACACCGTCGCAGGCGCTGCGCGATCCTCCTCCTCGGGGCGCGAAGCGGGTAGCGTCGGGTGCCGGATATCAGAGGGGGAAGGGACACCGCCATGTCGAGCGTCGTGCTGCGAGTGGCCCAGATCATCGGGATCCTCGTCTTGGCGGGCATCGCGATCGGCATCGTCGTCGGGCTGGTCCAGGGGCTGCTCGGCATCCTCGTGATCGTGGCGATCCCCGTCGGAGCGTGGTGGATCTACAAGCAGGTGTCGGACCGGAAGAAGAAGTCGTCGACCCTGCCGTCGGGTGCGCCGGGGGCGCTCGGCCAGGCGCCGACGGCCGTGGCGGGTGGTTCCGGCGATCGGCGCAGCGAGCTCGAGAGCCGCGCGGTGCTGGACGCGTCCGGTCGCTGCGGGTGGTGCGGTTCGGCAACTCTCCACAAGGACGAGTTCGGCTTCCCCACGACGCCGCTCAAGTACCACCGCGCCGAGATCGACGCGATGCTCGAACGTCCGTCCGGCAGCCGGTGAGCCGCTGACGGAGGTCGCTGTCGGCCGCGTCGGCGGGGCATGACCGCAGGCCCGTGCGGGCATCTGGAGTGGGTCTTCGCCCGCAACGTCAGGAGGATCCGGTGGCGGTACCCGCGAACGAGACATCGGCCTCCGGCGCCAAGGCGTTCGCCTACCGGGTGGCGGGCATCGCCGCACTGGGCGGGTTCCTCTTCGGCTACGACACCGGCGTGATCTCCGGCGCTCTGCTCTACATCGCACCGGAGTTCCAGCTCGACGACGGCGGCCAGCAGATCGTCGTGGCGTGCCTGCTGCTCGGGGCGGCGGTCGGGGCGGTGGCCGCCGGTCCGCTGGCCGACAACCTCGGGCGGAAGCGGACTTTGATCGTCACGGCCGTCCTGTTCACCATCGGTGCCCTGCTGTCGGCGATCGCGCCCGCCACCTGGGTCCTGGTGGCGGCACGGGTCGTCATCGGTCTCGCGATCGGCGCCGCGTCGCTGGTGGTGCCGCTCTACATCGCGGAGCTCGCGCCCGCGGAGCGCCGCGGCCGGCTGGTGTCACTGAACCAGCTGATGATCACTGTGGGGATCTTCGTGTCGTACCTGGTGGGCTTCGCGCTCGCCGCCTCCGAGTCGTGGCGATGGATGCTCGGGCTGGCCGCGATCCCGTCGGTGGCGATGTTCGTCGGGCTGTTCTTCCTGCCCGAGAGCCCCCGCTGGCTGGTCAGCCGGGATCGCGACGACGAAGCGCGCGAGGTCCTGCGCCGCTCGCGCACCGGCGACGTCGACGAGGAGCTGGGCGAGATCGCGCAACAGCACCGCGAGGAGTCGCAGACGACCTGGGCCGACGTGCGGCGACCGGAGATGCGGCCCGCGCTGCGGATCGGCATCGGGATCGCGGCCGTGAACCAGCTCATCGGCGTGAACGCCGTCATCTACTACACCCCGACGATCCTGCAGCAGACCGGCTTCGGCGCGCAGGCCGCGATCCTCGGCTCGGTGGGCATCGGCCTGGTCAACATGATCGTCACGTTCATCGCGCTCCGCCTGGTGGACAAGGCCGGGCGGCGCCCGCTGATCCTCGGTGGGACCGCGGGCTGCGTGATCGCGCTCCTGGTGCTCGGGGGTCTCTACCTGTTGCCGAGCCAGGACGGGGCGGTCGGCTACCTCATCATCGTCATGCTGATGGTCTACATCGCGTCGTTCGCCGCGAGCCTGGGCATCGCGATCTGGCTGCTCAACGCCGAGGTCTACCCGACGGCCGTGCGTGGGAAGGCGGGCAGCCTCGGGACCACCACGCACTGGGGTCTCGACTTCGTCGTCGCCCTGACGGTCCTCTCCATCATCGGGATCGCCACTGAGACCGGGCTGTTCTGGCTCTACGCGGCGTTCGGGATCGCCGGCTTCGTGTTCCTGTACCGCAAGCTCCCGGAGACCAAGGGCCGCACCCTCGAGGAGATCGACCGCTCGCTGCGCGACCGCTGAGGGCGGCGACGGACGGGACCCGAGGCCGAGGCCGGCCCCGGGACGGTCAGCGGGCGGGGGCGACCCGATCCAGCCACGCCACGAGGTCGGCCACGACCTCGTCCCGGTTGGTCTCGTTGAAGATCTCGTGGCGCGCGTCGGGCCACACGCGCAGCGTCACGTCGGTGAGGCCCGCTGCGGTCAGGCGATCGACGAGCGCGCCGACCAGCGCGAGCTGTCCGTTCACGGGGTCGGCCGCACCGACCGTGACGAGAACGGGCAGGTCGGAGCGGATCGCGGCGAGCCGCTCGGGATCGGCGAGGGCTCGGGCTCCGGCGAACATCGCCTTCACGCCCTCGACGTCGAGGCCGAATCCGCACCGGGGATCGGCGACGTACGCGTCGACCTGGGCCTCGTCGCGGGAGAGCCAGTCGTAGTCCGTTCGGGCGGGTGCGAAGGGCCCGTTGAACATCGCGAGATCGAGCGGCGCGTCCAGGTCGAGCGCGGGCTCGAGCAGATCGATGGCGGCCGTCCCGGAGAGCACCAGCGCGTCGATCCGCTCGCTGTGGTCGACGACGTACTGCTGGGCGGCGAAGGAGCCCATGCTGTGGGCGACCAGGACGACGGGACGGTCGGGAAGCTCGTCGCGGGCGCGCCCGACGAGCAGGTCGATGTCGTCGACGAGCCCGGCCCACCCGGCCGCACCGATCTGCCCGAGAACATCGTCGGAGGCCGCGGTGCCGCCGTGGCCGCGGTGGTCCTGGCCCTGCACGACGAATCCGGCGCCGGTGAGGGCCGCGGCGAGGTGCCCGTAGCGGAGCACGTGCTCGCCCATGCCGTGGCTCAGCTGCACGGTCCCGCGGGCATCGCCGCGGGGGTCCCAGCGGAACGCGGTGACGGGCGTGCCGTCACGGGCCGTGGCGGTGAAACGGGTCGGGGAGGCGGAGGACGTCATCGACGACACCTTTCGGAGGACAGGCCCGCGCCCGACGGGGCAGGAAAGCCACGCTACTGCCCTCACAGGACAGCAACGTGGCTTTCCTGCCCTACAGGGCACCGTCGCGGGCTCAGGTCGCCCGGTACCGCTCGCGGAGCTCGTGCTTCTGCAGCTTGCCCGTCTCGGTGCGGGGGAGCTGCGCGACGAAGTCGACGCTCCGGGGCACCTTGTAGTGCGCGATCCGGTCCCGCAGGAAGCCGAGGAGCTCGCGCTCGAGCCCGGGTGATGCCTCGACCCCGTCCGCCACCTGGACCACGGCCTTGACCTGCTCACCCATCTCCGGATCGGGGATCCCGAAGACCGCCAGGTCGAGCACGGCGGGATGCAGGGTGAGGGCGCTCTCGACCTCCTGCGGGTAGATGTTCACCCCGCCAGAAATGATCATGAACGCCTTGCGGTCGGTGAGGAACAGGAAGCCGTCGGCGTCGACGTATCCGATGTCGCCCGTGGTGCCCCAGTTCGGGTGCTGCGGGTGCTGTGCGGCGCGCGTCTTGTCCGGGTCGTTGTGGTAGGCGAACGGCAGCGCATCGCGCTCGAAGTAGATCAGGCCGACCTCACCGGTCGGCAGCTCGGTGCCGTCGTCGGCGCAGACGTGCAGGACGCCGAGCAGGGAGCGACCGACCGAACCCGGCCGGCTCAGCCAGGTCGGCGAGTCGATCATCGTGATGCCGATGGCCTCGGTGGCGGCGTAGTACTCCTGCAGGATCGGCCCCCACCAGTCGATCATCGCGTGCTTGACCTCGACGGGGCAGGGCGCGGCCGCGTGCACCGCGACCCGGTGCGAGGACAGGTCGTGGGCGAGCCGCTGGTCGTCGGGCAGCTTGAGCATCCGCACGAACATCGTCGGCACCCACTGGCTGTGGGTGACCCGGTAGGTGTCTATCGCCTCGAGCGCGGCGGCCGGGTCGAACCTCGGCATGACGACGACGGTGCCGCCGACCTGGTGGATCATCGCGCCGAACCGCAGCGGTGCGGCGTGGTAGAGCGGAGCGGGGGAGAGGTAGACCGTGTCGGCGTCGAAGCCGTAGAGCGGCCCGAACAGCCCGATCAGCGGGTCGCCCGCCTCGTCCACCTGCGTGCCCGGCAACGGCGCCTTGACGCCCTTGGGGCGGCCGGTCGTGCCCGAGCTGTAGAGCATGTCCCGCCCGCGGGGCTGCTCCGGGAGCCGTTCCGGCGGCGCGGCCGCGAGCGCGTCCTCGTAGTCGTCGTGGTCGGCCACCGGCCCACCGAACGCCAGCCGCAGCGTGACGTCGGGGGTGTCGGGAAGGATGTCGACAGCGGTGTCCGCCATGCTCGTGGACACGATGACGGCCTTCGCACCGCAGTCGCGCAGGATGTAGGCGACCTCGTCCGCCGTCAGGTGATGGTTGATCGGTGTGACGTAGAGGCCACTGCGCATGGCGGCCCAGAACACCTCGTAGGTGCGCAGCCCGTTCTCGGCGAGGAGCGCGACGTCGTCCCCCGGACGGAGCCCGCCGTCGTGCAGCGTGCGGGCCAGCCGCACGGACCGCTCCTCGAGCTGCGCGTAGGTGAGGGTCCCGCCCGTGTCCGACATGACCACGGCGGCCTTGTCCGGCGTGGTCGCGGCGAAGGTCCCCGGGTACACGGGCCACACCTCCTCGTCTGTCCGGCGGGCCAGTGTGGCAGTCAGCTGCCGTACAGCCAGTCGACGTGGCGGTAGTCGTCCGGGGCGCGGTCGGTGAGCAGCGCGTTGCGCACCGAGCGGGCCAGGCCGTCGCAGTGCCAGAGCTCGCCCCACAGCCGCGCCCTGCGCTGCACCTCCGCGGTCCGGGGTCCGCGCGCTGCGACGTAGTCGGTGAGCACCCTGTCCCAGTCGACCGGACGCTCCGCCTGCGGATCCGCCAGCGCGGCCAGGCAGTGGGCGTCCTCCAGCGCCTGGCACGCGCCCTGGGCCAGGTACTGGAGCATGGGGTGGGCGGCGTCGCCGACCAGCGCGAGCCGCCCGTGCACCCAGCGCGTGAGGGGCTCGCGGTCGAACATGGCCCAGTGCCGGTCCTGCCACAGCGATGGCAGGGCGCGCCGCACCTCGTCGCACATGCCGGCGAACGCGGCAGCGAGCTCCTCGGGTGTGCCGGAGGTCGGTTCACCGCGGACGGCCGAGGGCGAGCGGAACACCGCCACCTGGTTGAACATCTCGCCACGGCGCAACGGGTACTGCACGAGGTGGCAGTCGGGTCCGATGTAGACCACGACGTCGGTGGGCACGCGGCCGCCGAGATGGGCCACCTCGGCCACGGGCACCGCCCCGCGGTAGGCGACGAAGTACGAGTCGACGGGCCGGTCGTCGCTCAACCGGGACCGGAGTCGTGAGCCGAGCCCGTCGGCGGCGATCACCACGGCCGCCGCGTCCTCGCGGTCGGTGGCGACGGCCGCTACGCCGTCCGGACGCGGCTCCACGTCCCGCACCTCGGCGTCGGTGACCAGGTCGACGCCGGCGTCCCGGCAGGCCCGCAGCAGGATCGCGTGCAGGTCGCTGCGGTGGATCACCACGTACGGTGCGCCGTAGCGCCGCTCGACGTCGGACAGGTCGAGGTGGGTGAGCTCGGCACCGTCGACGGCGTCGCGCATCACCAGGCGCTCGGGCACCACGCCGTGGTCGACCACGGCGTCGAGCAGCTCCCAGTCGCGCAGGATGCGGGTGGCGTTCGGTGCCATCTGCAGCCCGGCGCCGACCTCACCGAACGCGGACGCCTGCTCCAGGACCCGCACCCGCTGCCCGGCCCGGGTGAGCGCCAGTGCCGTGCCGAGACCGCCGATCCCACCCCCGACGACCACCACGTCGGGCCTCGGGTGCCGGTAGGGCTGCGTCATCTCGCGACCGACGTCCGAACGCTGTCGGGTCAGCCGGCCCCGACCTCGGCGAGTGCACCCTCGAAGATCGACAGCCCGCGGTCGAGGAGGTCCTCGTCGATCACGAGCGGCGGCAGGAAGCGGATGACGTTGCCGTAGGTGCCGCAGGTCAGCGTGAGCAGGCCCGCAGCGTGGCAGGCCTTGTTCACGGCGGCCGTCGTCGTCGCATCCGGTGTCTTCGCGGCCGGGTCGCCGACCAGCTCCACGGCCTGCATCAACCCTCGACCGCGCACCTCGCCGATGACCTCGTACTTCGCGGCCACCTCCGCGAGGCGTCGGGCCAGGACCGCGCCGAGCGTCGCGGCCCGGCCGGCGAGGTCCTCGACCCGCATCGTCTCGAGGGCGCCGAGGGCCGCCGCGCAGGACACGGGGTTGCCGCCGTAGGTGCCACCCAGCCCACCGACGTGCACGGCGTCCATCAGCTCGGCCCGACCGGTCACCCCCGCGAGCGGGAGGCCACCCGCGATCGCCTTCCCGGTGGTGAGGAGATCGGGAACGACGTCCTCGAACTCGCTGGCGAACCAGTCCCCGGTGCGACAGAAACCCGTCTGGATCTCGTCGGCGATGAGGACGATCCCGTTCTCGGTGCACCACCGGGCCACCCGGGACATGAATCCCGGCGCCGGAACGATGAACCCGCCCTCGCCCTGGATCGGCTCGAGGATCACCGCGGCCGTGCGCGCCTCGCCCACCTGGGTGTGCACGTGCTCGACGAACGCCGCGAACGCCTCGTCCGCGCACGCCTCGGCGCCGCCGGGCCAGCGGTAGGGATAGGCCATGGGGACCCGGTAGATCTCCCCCGCGAACGGGGCGAACCCCGCCTTGTACGGCATCGCCTTCGCGGTCAGGGCCATCGTCAGGTTGGTCCGGCCGTGGTACGCGTGGTCGAACGCGATCACCGCCTGCCGGCCGGTGGCGTACCGCGCGATCTTGATCGCGTTCTCGACGGCCTCGGCGCCGGAGTTGAACAGCGCCGAGCGCTTCTCGTGCTCGCCCGGCGTCAGCGCGTTGAGCTGCTCGCACACCTCGACGTAGGGCTCGTAGGCGGTGATCATGAAGCAGGTGTGGGTGATCCGCTGCACCTGCTCCTGGACGCGGGCCACGACCCGCGGGTCGCCGTGGCCCACGCTGGTCACCGCGATCCCGGAGGCGAAGTCGATCAGCTCGTTGCCGTCGACGTCGCGCAGGATGGCGCCGTTGCCCTCCGCGATGTAGACCGGCAGCGCCGTGGGGACGGCCTTGCTCACCGCCTTCGCCCGCCGCTCCTGCCACCGCAGGGAGACCGGACCGGGCAGCGCCGTGAGGAGGTGCGCGTTCTGGTCGTCCATCAGGCGAACTCGGGCATGATCCGGTCGTGGATGAGCCGGAGCTGGGTGTCCACGTCGGCCACACCGGCGATATCCCGGCCCATGAACGTCTTCACCAGCGTGGCATCGGTGATCGCCAGGATCATGTGGTTCACCCCGGCCGCCTCGATCTCCTTGAGCTTGGCCACGCACTCCTCGGGCGTGCCGGAGATCGACAGCGTGTCACCGATCTCGGCGGAGGTCGCGTCGATCGCGCCGGCCAGGTCCCCCGCCCCCAATGCGCTCAGCGCCGGCTTCAGCTCCTCGGGTGAGACGCCGTTGCGCTCGATCTGCTCGTCGGGCATGGACGACGCGTACAGGCCGACCATCGACCGGGCGGCGTCCTTGGCGATCGCGGAGTCCTCGCCGGTGGAGAACACCATCCAGGCGCCGATGTCGAGGTCGTCGACGTTCTTCCCCGCGCGTTCGGCGCCGATCTTCATGTTCTCGTACATGTAGTCGTAGGCGCCGCGGGTGTAGCCGAGCGCCTGGTGGCAGCCGTCGGAGAACTCGGCGGCTGCCTGGAAGGACTTCGGCCCACGCATCGCCCCCATCTTCACCGGCAGCCGCTCCTGCACCGGGCGGGCGAAGGTGAACAGACCCTTGTACGTGAAGAACTCCCCGTCGAAGGTGATCGCGCCGTCGTCCAGCAGGGTCCGGATGACGTGGACGCCCTCCTTGACCCGCGACAGCGGCTTCTGGGTGGTCCAGTCCATGCCGTACTGGGCGAGCAGCCCGAAGTTCCCGGACGAGAGCACGACCTCGGCCCGACCGTCGGTCAGCTCGTCGAGGGTGGCGGCGGCCTGCGCGACGAGGCTGGGCTCGCGCAGCACGACGGCCGAGACGCTGGGGCCCATCCTGATGGTGGAGGTCCGGGCCGCGGCGGCGGCGAAGAGCAGCCACAGGTCCTTGTGCCAGGTCTCGTCCGCGGCGTAGACGGCGTGGAAACCCAGCTCGTCGGCGAGCTGGATCGAGGCGAGGCACTCGCTGAGGGGGTAGTCGGGGAGCATCACGTAGCTGAACTTCACTTCTGACCTCCTGGTTGTGGTGGGTCCTCGACCTCGGCGAGCAGCTCGGACCCGGTGAGGACCTTCTCGGCGAAGTGCCGGTGCATCCAGTCGAGGTGGTCGTGGCGGGCGTTCATGATCCGCAGGGTGTCCCAGTTGGGAAACGTCTGCTGGAGGACCCAGCGCTGCATCAGCCGGGCGTCGATCTCGAAGACGTGCTCGAAGGTGGTGATCGCGACGTCGGTCACGCGGGCCGGTTCCGGCGGGGTGTGCTGCTCGCCGTAGCGGTAGCCGTCAGTCATGGTCGTACGCCCCGTCCAGGAGGTACTTCCCGGGGTTCATGATGTTGTGCGGATCGAGCGCGCGCTTGACGTCGAGCATCACCTCGAAGCCTCGGCCCAGCTCCTGGGGCACCAGGTCGACCTCACCCTCCCGGCACGAGCCGTGGCAGGCGCTGATCGACCCGCCGTGACGCAGCGACGCCGCCGCGATGTCGCGCTTGGCCTGCACCCACAGGTCCCAGGCCTCGTCGCCGAGCTGCTGCTCCCAGATCCCGACGTCGATCTCGGTCAGGTAGTCCACGCCGGTGTCGGCCGAGGTGTAGGCGAACATCCCCCAGTCGTCGAAGACGTCGGTCTTCCGCCGCAGATCCGCGACGATCGCATGCCACTCCCTGGTGACGGCCGGGACCTGCGTGTAGCTGATCGCGGCGTCCTCGCAGTGCCAGCTCATGGGCACCACCTGGCCGTCCTTGGTGCGCCCGTGCAGCGGGGTCGCGTACCGGTCGTGGCGGGCGGCCCAGTCACCCTCGGAGATCTCGTCGCCGAGGTAGCGGGCGCCGTGCTCGCGCGCGATCCGGAACAGCCGGCGCCCGGCAGGGCGCACCTCGTCCTCGTAGCCGTACATCACCGCGCAGACCAGCGCCCGGACGTCGGCGGGCTGGGGGATGTAGGCCTCGTCGTCGCGGCGCAGGTAGGCGACCTTCCACTCGTCGAACAGGACGGCGCCGGCGAAGGTGGCGACGCCGGCCCTGGCGAGCGCGCCGACGCAGCGGTAGGCGTCGTCGTAGTCGTCGAAGGCCCAGAACGGGGACAGCTCGGCCTCGGGCTTGGGGTAGAGCTTGAGCGTGGCCTGCGTCGCGATGCCCAGGGTGCCCTGGTGGCCCATGAACAGGTGCTTGAGCTGGTAGCCGCTGGAGGACTTGGACACCTTGCCCCCGCCGCCGTCCCCGACGTGGATCACCTCGCCGGTGGGCAGGACGTGGTCGAAGGACAGGACGAGGTCCCTCGTGTGCCCGTAGCGGGCGCCGATCAGCGACCAGCCGGAGGTGCCGATGCGGCCGCCGACGAGCGAGCACGGGTACGACGCGGGGTCGTCGGGGTAGATCAGCCCGTGCCTCGCCAGCTGCTCGTTGAGCTTGAGCATGTTGATGCCCGTGCCGACGGTCACGGTGCGGTTGTCGAGGTCCAGCTCGTGGATCCGGTTCATCCGCTTGACGTCCACGACGATGCCGCCGCGCAGCGGGACGGCGCCGTCGGTGAGCCCCGTGCCCCCGTCGCGCGGGACGACCGGGACCCGCAGCTCGTTCGCGATCCGGACGACCGCGGCCACCTCGTCGGTGGAGGTCGGCAGCACCGCGAGGTCGGGCACGCGCTCGGCCCAGCGGTGCACCGGGAACGGCGCCGGCACCCGGGCCCTGTTGTAGCGGTCGGCCTTGCCGGTGAGGATCTGGTCGTCGCGCAGGACGGTCCGCAGCCGCTCGACGACGTGGTCGACCTGGTCGGAGGACAGGCGCTGGGTCGTGAGGGTCATGACACCCCGCCGCGGCTGCCGCCGACGGTGATCCCCAGCGACTCGGCGAGCAGCTCGTGGATGTCGACGACGTCGATGTCGCGGGCCTCGCCCGCGGCGGAGAGCGGGCGCTCCGACCACGGGCAGGCGCTCACCAGCGTGTCGACCTCCAACGCGGCCGCCGACGCCAGCCGGTTCTCGCTGATCGCCGCGGTGAGCTCGGGCTTCTCCACGGGCAGCCCGCCGCCGCCGCCCGAGCAGTACGACCACTGGGTCACCCGGTCGACGTCGTGGAAGGTCAGCCCGGGGATGGCGCGCAGGATCTCGCGGGGTTCCTTCCAGATCCCCTTGCGCTTGTTGAGCCGGCAGGGGTCGTGATAGGTGATCGTGCGCTCGACCGGCACCGTCGGCGTGATCCGTCCCTGCCGGATGAGGTCCGCGAACAGCTCGACGACCAGCACGACCTCGAGGTCGAACTCGGCCCCGAAGTAGCGGGGGTAGTCCTCGGTGAAGCTGATGTAGTCGTGGGGGTCGAGGACGAGGAGCCGTCGGGTGCCGGTGGCGCGCCAGTTGTCGAGGTTGTGGCGGGCGAAGCGCCGAGCCTGCTCGACGTAGCCCATCTCGGCCGCCGGTCCGCCGCAGCACCACTGCTCGTCCATCAGCCCGAACCCGTAGCCGGCCGACTGCAGGATCTGGGCCACCGCGCGGGGCACCGATGTGCGGTAGTAGGCGGCCTCGCAGTCGACGAACAGGACCGACTCGCCGCCGATCGGGAGGTCGAGCCCCCCGGCCCAGTTGCGCACGTTCGCCTGGGTGATCTCGGTGTCGCCGAGGACGGGCTCGTGGGTGCGGTCGTCGGTGCGGGCGTTCCACGTCTGCCAGTGCGGCTGGTGGACGCCCTTGTCGACGGCCAGGGCACGGACCGCCTTGACGACGTCCACGGTGCGGGTGCGGAACCGGTAGAAGTCCCCGGTGAACAGCGTGTTGGGGCACCGCAGCTCGCACGCCCCGCACTGCGTGCAGTTGACGTAGTCCGCCGCGACGTCGGCGATCTCGAGCTCGCCGCGCTCCATCGCGACGACGTTCGCGTGGAAGGCCGTCGGCGTCCAGGACTCGTTCCGGGTGACCTGCATGACCGGGCAGACCTCGCGGCAGAACTTGTGCCCTGAGGAGAAGCAGTTGTACGAGGCGTTGCGCCATTCCTCGACGAACTCCCGGGTCTGCGGATCCTCGATCGTGATCTCCACCGGGCCGGACAGCGTCTCGGGGAGCTCGGCCAGCTCCGGATCGTTGGACTCCATCCCGGGGGTGAACGGTCGGGTGAGGGCGTCGTCCGGCCTGGGCTCGGTCTGCGTCACCCGGGACCTCCTCGGTGTGATGGGAGCCACGTCAGACCGAACCTAGGAGTAGCGGGGCCGATCGGTCCAGGGGTGCGTGACCGCGGCAGAGTGCTGGCAGTGTTGCCCCGCAGGTCGGTGATCGAGATCGGCGGACGGGACAGGGTGCGGGGTGAGCCACGGCAGCGGCGTGCAGACCTGGTCGTCGTCGTCGTGGCGCAGGTTGGCGGTGACGTGGCTCGACGAGACCCTGGCCGCCGCCGGTGTCGAGCGCACGGGCGACGTGGAGCAGCCCAGGGTGCGGCCGTGGGCGACGCTGCTGACCGCGCCGACCACCGGTGGCCGGGTCTGGCTCAAGGCCGCCGGTCCCGGCACGGCCTTCGAGGTGGGCCTCTACCGGCTGCTGGATCGGGTCGTGCCGGACCGGGTGCTCCCACCGCTGGCCCTCGACCTCGCCCGGAGCTGGGTCCTGCTCCCCGACGGCGGCCCGCCGGTCGGCGAGCGCCTCGCCGGGCAGGAGCTGATCGACGCGCTGCGCATCGCACTGCCCCAGTACGGGCAGCTCCAACGCGACCTCGCGCCGCACGCCGACGACATCCTGATGCTCGGCGTGAGCGACATGCGCGCGTCGGTCATGCCCATCCGGTTCGACGAGGCCCTCGATGCCGTGCAGCGTGACGTCGCACAGCGCGGCGGGCCGGCCGACCGGGAGACCGTGGCGCGGGTGGTTGCGCTGCGTGGGTCGGTGGCCGACTGGTGCGACCGGCTGGTGTCCGCGCCGGGGGACGCGAGCCTCGACCACAACGACCTGCACCCGTGGAACATCCTCCTGAGCGACCGGACGGGCGGCCACGGTGGCGCGAGGTTCTACGACTGGGGGGACAGCGTTCTCGCCCACCCGTTCGCGAGCATGCTCGTGGCGCTGGGCTTCGTCCAGGCCCGTGTCCTGCGGGTCGGCGTCGACGATCCGCAGGTGCTGCGCCTGCGGGACTCCTACCTGGACGTGTTCAGCGACCTCGGCCCGCACGCCGAGCTCGTCGAGACGCTCGAGCTCGCCTGCCGGGTGGCCAAGATCGCCCGCGCTCTGACGTGGGACCGGGCGCTCCGCGCGCTCGATGGGGACGAGGTCGATGAGGGCTGGGTCGATGAGGGCTGGGTCGTGAGGCTGGCCGGAGCTCCGCTCGCCTGCCTCGCGTCGCTGCTGGACGGGTCGCACCTGGGTGGAGCGTGACCGACCACGGCACAGCAGCCGCTCTCTCACAGCAGCGGGGGCACCGGCCCGTCGATCGGCACCTCGATCACCGTCGGGCCGTCCGTGGCGATGCCCTCCAGGACGGCGTCGCGGACGGCCGCGGGGCCGCCGTCGACCCGGGCGCCGGGAACCCCGTAGGCCCGGGCGTACGCGACGGCGTCGAGGGCCGGCACGTTCAGCCCCGGGGCACCCGAGACGCCCTCGAACCGGGCGAAGGACTTGAGGATCGCGTACTCGTCGTTGGCGAGCACCGCGACGGTGAGGTTCGCGGCGTGCCGGGCCGCGGTCCACAGCGCCTGCCCGGTGTAGTGCAGCGCACCGTCGCCCACGACGGCCAGCACGGGGACCGCGGGGTCGGCCAGCGCGGCGCCGACCGCGGCCGGCAGGCCGTAACCGAGGCCGCCGTTGGGCGTGGTCAGGTAGCCGCACGGGCCGAACGTGATCGGGACGTGGGAGTGGAAGTCCGAGAGGTTCGACGCGGACTCGACGGTGATCCGCAGGCGGGACGGCAGGGCCGGCCCGAGCGCCGCGAAGACCGCCGCCGCCGACGGACGCGCGCCGGCCGCGGGCGCCGGCGGGTCCGCCGGAGGCTCCGGTGCGGGCGGTGGCGGCCGCTCGCTCGCCGGCCGGGCGTCCAGATGGGCGCGCAGGCCGGCCATCGCCATCCCGGGGTCGCCGAGGAGGGCGTCCCCCAGCGGGGCCCTGGCGAGCTCGTCGGGGTCGTCGCTGATCTGCACCAGCCGCGTTCCGGGCGCGACGAACCGGCCGGGCACGTTCGGGTAGCAGGTGAACACCGGCGCTCCCACCACGACGACGAGGTCGTGCGGCGACAGCGCCTTCGCGATGGGCTCCGCCGCGAACGGCAGGTACCCGGCGAACAGCGGTGAGTCGGTGGGGAACACGCCGCGGCCGCTGTTCGGCGCGGCCCACACCGGGATCTGTTGGCGGCGCGCCACCGCCACCGCGTCGTCGCGTGCGCCGGCGGCGTCGGCCGAGGCGCCCAGGACGAGAACGGGTGATCGCGCGGCGGTGATCGCGTCGGCCACCTCCCGCAGCGCGGAGCCCTCCGGGGCGGCCCGGAGGTGGACCGCGCGATCGGCCAGGTCGCCGACCGGCTCGGGGTCAAGGACCGCGTCTCCGTCGTCCATCGGCAGGCTGAGGTACACCGGCCCCCGTGGTGGCGACGTCGCCAGCCGGGTGGCCCGGGCGAGGGCGGCCGGGACGTCCTGGGCCCGGGGCGGCTCGAAGGCGAACTTGACCGCAGGCCGGGGCAGCACGGTGGGCTCGTCGTTGACCAGCCAGTGCCGCGCCGTGAGCATCGCGCGCCGCTGGTTGCCGGCCGTCACCACCAGCGGAGCGTGGCTGTCCCGGGCGGTCAGCAGGGCGCCGAGGGCGTTGGCGGTGCCGGGTGCGGTGTGCAGATTGATCAGTGTCGGCCGGCCCGTCACCTGCGAGAAGCCGTCGGCGACGCTGGTGATGGCCCCCTCGTGCAGGCCGAGCACGTAGGTCAGATCGGGCGGGAGGTCCGCCAGGTAGGTCAGCTCGGTCGACCCCGGGTTGCCGAACACGGTGGTCATCCCCAGCTCGCGGGCGAGCGCCCAGAACTCCTCCCGGACGGTCACCATCGTTCCACCGTAGCCAGCGGTCGATGTTCACACGGCGGTAACCCGCGCCGGGTTTCTCCTGGAGATCCTGAGTTTCACTGTGTGATACGAGCGGGGTGACACGAGGGAGCCGCCATGGTGCTGGCCCACGCCCGAGCCGAACCCGACATCGGCGATCTCGCCTCGCTGGCCCACGCCGACGGGGTGCGGTTCCTGCTGGCCCTGTTCGTCGACCTCACCGGCAAGCCGTGCGCCAAGCTCGTCCCGATCGAGGCCGCCGACGAGCTGCAGGACGACGGGGTGGGGTTCGCCGGCTATGCGGTCGGGGCGATGGGGCAGCAGCCGAGCGACCCGGACCTGGTCGCGATCCCCGACCTGGCGTCGTACACGCCGCTGCCGTGGGTGCGCGAGGGCCTGGCGCTGGTGCACTGCGACCCGCACGTCGAGGGCGAGCCGTGGCCGTTCGCGCCGCGGGTGATCCTCAAGGCGCTCATCCGGCGGGCCGCCGCCCAGGCCCTGGAACCGGCGGTCGGGGCCGAGGTGGAGTACTTCCTCGTCTCCCGCCACCCCGACGGCCGCATCGCCCCGGCCGACGCCAGGGACGTCGACGCCCGTCCGTGCTACGACGCCCGGGGCCTCACCCGGATGTACGACCACCTCACCGAGGTGTCCGCCGCGATGAACGAACTCGGCTGGGGCAACTACGCCAACGACCACGAGGACGGCAACGGCCAGTTCGAGCAGAACTTCGCCTACGCCGACGCGCTCACCACGGCCGACCGGGTGATCACCGCCCGGTACCTGATCTCGGTGCTGGCCGAGCGGCGGGGGATGACCGCGACGTTCATGCCCAAGCCGTTCTCCGACCGCACCGGCAGCGGGCTGCACCTGCACCTGTCGCTCTGGCGGGACGGCACGGCGCTGTTCCCCGCCCCGGCGGGAGAGGGCCCCGCCGGCCCGTTCGGCCTGTCGGGCCCGGCCCGCGCGTTCCTGGCCGGGGTGCTCGACCACGCGCCGGGCCTGCAGGCCGTGATCGCCCCGACGGTGAACTCCTACAAGCGCACCGGCGCCACCTCCACCCGATCGGGAGCCACCTGGTCGCCCCGGCGGGTCACCTACGGGGGCAACGACCGCACCCACTTCGTCCGGGTCCCCGACGCCCACCGCGTCGAGCTGCGCGGCGGCGACGGCTCCGCCAACCCCTACCTGGCGATCGCCGCGTCGCTCGCCGCCGGCCTCGACGGGATCGAGCGCGACCTGGACCCCGGCGAGCCGGGCGCCACGACCCGCCCGGACCTGCCGCCGACGCTGCTGCACGCGGTCGACGCCCTCCTCGCGGACCCCACCGTGAGCGGGGCGCTGGACGCGGCCGGCCCCGGGGTCTGCCGGTACTTCGCCGACCTCAAGCGGGCGGAGTTCTTCGACTGGCACGGCACGGTCGGGGCCTGGGAGATCGACCGCTACCTGACGGCGTTCTAGGAGGTCGCGAGTGTGCGGGATCGTCGGGCTCCACCTCCGGGACACTGCGCTGCACCCCCAGCTCGGTCGCCTGCTGGAGACCATGCTGTGCGGGGTCGTCGAGCGCGGACCGGACTCGGCGGGCGTCGCGGTCTACGGCGACCGGCGGCGGTGTCCGCCGGGGTGCGCCGCGGTCTCCGTGCTGGACGCGCCGCCGGGACTGGGACCTGCGGTGTCGGCCCGGTTGGCCGTGGAGGTGCTGGTCACCGGGGCCGGCGACACCACGGTGCTGGCCGCGCCGGTGACACCGGACGTCCTCGCTCGGACCGTCCGGGAGACCGCGCCGGACGCGCTCGTCGTGGGCGCCGGTACCGAGCTGACCGTCTACAAGGGCACCGGGCATCCGCGCGAGCTCGCCCGCGCCTACGACCTGGCCGGCGCCCAGGGCTGGCAGGGTCTCGCCCACACCCGGATGGCCACCGAGTCCGCGATCACCGCGGCCGGCTGCCACCCGTTCTCCGTCGGACCCGACCAGTGTCTGGTGCACAACGGCTCGTTCGCCAACCACGCCACGATCCGTCGCGAGCTCGCGGCGGCCGGCGCCCGGTTCGACAGCGAGAACGACTCCGAGGTCGGCGCCCGGTTCGTCGCATCGCGGCTGGCCCAGGGTGAGGACCTCGAGAAGGCGTTGCGGACGCTGTGCGAGCGGTTCGACGGCTTCTACACGCTGCTGGTGACCAGCGCCGACGGGTTCGCCGTGGTCCGCGACGCGATCGCGTGCAAGCCCGCCGTGATCGCCGAGACGGACCGCTGGGTGGCGATGGCATCGGAGTTCCGCGCCCTCGCCGAGCTGCCCGGGCATCGACGCGGCGCGGATCTACGAGCCGGAGCCGGAGCGGGTCTACGCGTGGCTGCGCTGACCGAGATGGGGCCACCGAGCCGACCGAGATGGGGCCGACCGGGACGGGGCTGACCGGGACGGGGCTGACCGGGACGCGCAGCATCGACCTCGCGCAGATCCCCGTGCGTGCGCTCAACGCCGAGCTGCACGCGCCCGCCGCGGCGGCCTACGAGGTGCTGCACCCGCAGGGCGCGCACGCGATCGCGGCCGGACTGCGCCACCGGATCGCCGTCGACGTCCGCGGCCACGCGGGCTACTACTGCGCCGGCATGAACCAGCACGCGACGGTCACCGTGCACGGCAGCGCGGGCGTCGGAGTCGCCGAGAACATCATGTCGGGCGTCGTCCGGGTCCGGGGCGACGCCTCGCAGTCCGCCGGGGCGACCGGGCACGGTGGGCTGCTGGTCGTCGAGGGCAGCGCCTCGATGCGCTGCGGGATCTCGATGAAGGGCGTCGACATCGTCGTCGGCGGCGACATCGGCCCGATGAGCGCGTTCATGGCCCAGGCCGGCCGGCTCGTGGTGTGCGGGGACGCCGGCGACTCGCTCGGTGACTCGATCTACGAGGCGCGTGTCTACGTCCGCGGCGCGGTGGTCTCACTCGGCGCGGACTGCGTCGAGAAGCCGATGCGCGACGCGCATCGCGCCGAGCTCGCCGGGCTGCTCGCCACCGCCGGGCTCGACCACGACGCCGGGGAGTTCCGCCGCTACGGCTCGGCCCGGCTGCTCTACCACTTCGCGGCCGGCAACGCCGCGGCCTACTGACCGGAGCCCGTGATGAGTGCCCCCAGCGACCACGCCCACCTGCGCGAGTCCGCCACCTTCGACCGCGCCAGCATCGCCGGCATCCAACGCGCCGCCGAGACCGGGGTCTACGACATCCGCGGTTGGGGCGCCAAGCGCGCGCTCCCGCACTTCGACGACCTGCTCTTCCTCGGCGCCAGCATCTCCCGCTACCCGCTGGAGGGGTACCGCGAGCGCTGTGGCACCGACGTGGTGCTGGGCGACCGCCGGGCGACCCGTCCGCTGCACCTCGAGATCCCGGTGACGATCGCGGGGATGAGCTTCGGGGCGCTGTCGGCCCAGGCCAAGGAGGCCCTCGGCCGGGGGGCGAGCGAGGTCGGCACGTCCACGACCACCGGCGACGGCGGGATGACACCCGAGGAGCGCGGCCAGTCCACGCGCCTGGTGTACCAGTACCTGCCGAGCCGCTACGGGATGAACCCCGACGACCTGCGCGCGGCCGACGCCATCGAGGTCGTCCTCGGCCAGGGCGCCAAGCCCGGCGGGGGCGGGATGCTGCTCGGGCAGAAGATCAGTGAACGGGTGGCCGGGATGCGGACGCTGCCGCCGGGCATCGACCAGCGCAGTGCCTGCCGGCATCCTGACTGGACCGGTCCCGACGACCTGACGATCAAGATCCTGGAGCTGCGCGAGATCACCGACTGGGAGAAACCGGTCTTCGTCAAGGTCGGCGCCACGCGCACCTACTACGACGTCAAGCTCGCCGTCGCGGCCGGTGCCGACGTGGTGGTCGTCGACGGCATGCAGGGCGGCACCGCGGCGACCCAGGAGGTGTTCATCGAGCACGTCGGGATCCCCACACTGGCCGCGGTCCCGCAAGCCGTGCAGGCGCTGGCCGAGCTCGGGCTGCACCGGAAGGTCCAGCTGATCGTCTCCGGCGGGATCCGGACCGGTGCCGACGTGGCGAAGGCGATGGCGCTGGGCGCGGACGCCGTGGCGATCGGGACCGCAGCGCTGATCGCGCTGGGCGACAACCATCCGCGGTACGCGCGGGAGTACGCGGAGCTCAGGTCGGCGGCCGGGTTCTACGACGACTACCAGGAGGGCCGGGACCCGGCCGGCATCACGACCCAGGAGCCCGCGCTCGCCGCCCGTCTCGATCCGGTCGCCGGCGGTCGCCGCCTCGCGAACTACCTGCGGGTGCTCACCCTGGAGGCGCAGACCCTGGCCCGCGCCTGCGGCAAGGCCCACCTGCTCCATCTCGAGCCCGAGGACCTCGTGGCGCTCACGGTCGAGGCGGCCGCGATGGCCCGGGTACCCCTCGCCGGCACGTCCTGGATCCCGGGCAGCGGCCGGTGAACGAGCTTGCGAGCGCGGACGTCGTCGTGGTCGGCGGCGGGCTGGCGGGGGTCGCGACCGCGTGGGCGCTGACCCGGCGCGGCGTCACCGACGTCGTGGTGTGCGAGCGCGACACCGTCGGGTCGGGGGGCACCGGCAAGTCCAGCGGCGTCGTGCGCTGCCACTACGGCGTCTCCTCGCTGGCCGCGATGGCCACCACCGGCCTCGAGCTGTTCGAGAACGCCGAGGAGGTGCTCGGGGTCGACGTCGGGTTCCACCGGACGGGGTACGTCGTGGGCGTCGGGGAGCCGGACGTCGCAGCCCTGCGGGCGAGCCTCGCCGACCAGCGGGCCGTGGGCGTGCAGACCGAGGAGATCGACGTCACCGAGGTCGCGCGGATGTGGCCGGCGGCCGACCTGGCCGACTTCGCGGCCTTCGGCTGGGAGTCGCGGGGCGGCTACGGGGACGCGTACCGCACCGCGCAGGCGTTCGCCGCCGCGGCCCGGCGGGCGGGGGTTCGGATCGGCCAGGGCACCGCGGTGGCCGCGGTGCTGGTCGAGGGGTACCGGGCGCGCGGCGTCCTCCTCGTCGACGGCACCACGGTGCTCGCCGGTGCGGTGGTGGTCGCCGCCGGCCCGTGGTCGGTTCCGCTGCTCGCCGCGCACGCGATCGACCTGCCGATCACCGTGCATCGCGAGCAGGTCGTGCTGGTCGCGCCCGGGACGGATCTCGGCCCGGTGCCGGTGTTCTCCGACCTCGTGTCGTTGCAGTACGCCCGCCCCGAGGCCTCGGGCGAGCTGCTGGTGGGCAACAGCGACCTCGGGACCCTGGCGCCGGCCGACCCCGACCGGTACCCCGACCGCGCCGATCCCGGGGACCTGGAGCGGGCCGTCGAGAAGATCGGCCACCGGTTCCCGGGCCTCACCGGCGCCGCGGTCGCGAGCACCTACGCCGGCTGCTACGACGTGACCCCGGACTTCAACCCCGTCATCTCCGCGAGCGGGATCGAGGACCTGTGGGTGGCCGCGGGTTTCAGCGGGCACGGCTTCAAGATCGCGCCCGCGGTCGGGCAGCTCGTCGCCGACCTCGTCGTCGACGGGAGGAGTGCCGACCAGCGCGTGCCGGAGGCGGACTTCCGGCTCTCCCGGTTCGCCGAGGGCGCGCCGCTGCGCAGCCCGCACCCCTACGCACGGGCAGGGGAGATGCGCTGAGCAGCGAGGGGAACGGCGGCCGCCGACCGGACGGGCCCGCCGCGCGTGAGGTCGACCAGCCGGCGCCCGCGGACGGGGCGCTGGAACGGGCGATCGCGGTGCAGGTGCGCAGGGTGCGGCGCGCGATCGGGCTGACCCTGGGGGAGATGGCGAACCGCGCCGGCATCTCGAAGGCCATGCTGTCCAAGATCGAGAATGCCCAGACGTCCTGCAGCCTCACCACGCTGGCCCGGCTGGCCGCGGCCCTCGACGTCCCGGTCACCGCCCTGTTCCGCGGCGCCGACACCGCGCGGGAGGCCGTGTTCACACCGGCCGGCGCGGGCGCCCGCACCGTGCAGCGGGGCAGCCGGGTCGGGCACGACTACACGTTGCTCGGCGCGCTGCGCGGCCCGCACAAGCGGATGGAGGCGCACCTCGTCGCGCTGACCGAGCGTTCCGAGGTCTTCCCGCTGTTCCAGCACCCGGGCACGGAGCTGCTGTTCATGCTGGAGGGCGAGATGATCTACGGCCACGGCGACGCCCGCTACCCGATGCGGCCGGGCGACGCCCTGCAGCTCGACGGCGAGGGGGTGCACGGGCCCCAGGAGCTCGTCGAGCTGCCCATCCGGTTCCTGTCGGTGGTCGCCTACCCGGAGCCGTAGGGCGGAGCCCACGCGGGATCCGGGGTCACTCGACCCGCAGGCGGTACTCGCCCCCGTGCCCGGCCACCTCGTGCAGGTCGTAGAGATGCACGATCTTCGGACCGTCGTGCAGGTGCTCGTGGCGGATGGTGGCCGGGGCGAGCTCCGACGGGGCTCGGGTCTGCACCCGCCCGTCCAGCGGCCCGCCGACGAACCAGTAGACGTTGCGGCCCTCGCCGAGCTCGTCCAGGCGCGGATCGGCGGTCGGTCGCCGTCCGGGTCCCTCGGGCGTCGCGCCCCCGTCCGTCTCCACGCCGACACGGTACGGCTGCTCAGCGCCCCGTGCCGGATCCACCGCGCTCGGAGCGGGCGTATCAGCGGGACCGTCCCGCGGCTCTGATGGGGCATGGCCGCCCCCACCGTCGCCCCGGCGCCGCTCTACGGCGGCGGCTCGGCTGCCCGCCACCAGGGCCGTTCGGCGGCGACGGCGTGGCGCGAAGGGGCGCTGACGCGGATCAGCGAGCTCGAGGCCCTCGCCCGCTGGCTGGTCGACGACCCGGACAGCGCTCGGGACGACGACCTGTTCACCGCGTTGTTCCGGCATCTCGAGCTGGCGAGGTCGGCCGCTCAGGGGCGGGCCCGCGTGCTCAGTTCGATCACCGGGTCGCAGTACGAGCGGACCGCGAGCAACATGGACGCGGCCGAGGCCGATCTCCTGCAGATCGCCCCGGACTGGTACCTGCGCGGCCAGATGCCGAGCGTGATCCGCCACGTCGAGCGGCACCTGCCCGCCTCCGACCGCCGCCTCGCACAGCTCCGGGACCTGGCCGCCGATCCCGACGACGAGGACCTCTCGCGGGCCGACCGGGGCAGGATCGTCGCCGCCCACCGGGCGGCCAGCTCGGCCGCCACGCGCGAGCACGCCAGGGTCCGCAGCTTCCGCAACGTCCTCGCCGTGGCGTCGCTCGTGCTCGTGATCCTGGCCGCGGGGGTCGCGGTGACCGGCTTCGTCAGCCCCGGAACGGTTCCGCTGTGCTTCGAGCCGGCGACGAACGGCGCGCTCGTGGTCGTCTGCCCGACGGAGCAGTCCGTGTTCGTGCCGGCGCCGCAGCAGGGCGTCGGACTCTCCACCCCGGACATCGACGACGTCGTGCGCAACACCGCGGGTCCGTGGGACCTGGTCACCGTCGAGCTGATCGGCCTGCTGGCCGCGGCCGTCGCCGGTGCCGCCGGGCTGCGCAACATCCGGGGCACGTCCACGCCGTTCGCCCTGCCGGTGGCCCTGGCCGTGCTCAAGCTGCCGACCGGCGCGCTCACCGCCTTCCTCGGCCTGCTGCTGATGCGCGGCGGCTTCGTGCCCGGCCTCAGCGCGCTGGACACCTCGGCGCAGATCCTGGCCTGGGCCATCGTCTTCGGCTACGCCCAGCAGCTCTTCACCCGCTTCGTCGACCAGCAGGCCCGCACCGTCCTCGACTCGGTGGGCGGCGCGGAGCGCACGGTCACCCCGACCGGCGAATGAGCGCCGCGCCGGCGTTGCCCGCCGCGGTCGTGCAGCGGAGACTGGCCCGATGCGCGCACCGTTCGCCCACGACGCGGTCGTGACCATGGAGGCCGGCGACGACGCCGCGCCCGGTGCGGCCGTCACGGTTGCGCTGTGCGGGCACTGGGAGCACGAGCCGCCGTGCCCGCTCGCGCCCCACCACACGAGCGCCGAGCGCGCCGAGCGCACCGGGGGCGGGCTGCGACTGAGGGTGCTCTTCGCCGCCGAGCCGGACGACGAGGCCGAGGTCAGGAGCCGGATCGAGGCCGCGCTGTCCGCCGGTCGGCTCGCGGGGACCGGCGAGGTCACCACCCGCTGGCGCCTGCGCGACAGCGGGTCGAGCCCGATCCACGAGGACGAGCAGGAGCACGCCGCCCGCCTCGTCGGCGGCTGACCAGACCACGAAGGACGGCATGATCAAGACCCTGCGGCGGCCGGCGCGTCGTAGCCGTTGAGGATCGGCCCGAGCGCACCGCTGTGGGATCCTGCCGCCCGGAATCTGCACGAGCACCCGACGGGGAGACCGATGGCCCGACACAGCGCTCCGCGCCGCCCGGCTCCGCGATGGGTCCTGCCGGTGCTCCTGGCCCTCGGGTTGGGAGCGTGTGTCGTCGTCGTCGCGGTGCAGGGCCGCCCCCACGACAGCGAGCGGGCCGCGGCATCCGCGTGCGGCACCACCGTCCGGGTGGTCGCCGCCGCGTCGTTCGCCCCGGTCCTCTCTGCGGTGCAGCCCGCCGTGGCGGACGGACCGGACTGCGCCCGGCTCGACGTCGTCGTGGCCGACGGGCGCGGGGCCGCCCAGCAGGCGGTGGACGGTGCGGCCCACGTGTGGATCCCCGACGACGCCGCGTGGACCGGCGCGACCGGCCCCCTGGAGCTGGCGGCGGCCCCCGCCGCCGGCGCGGGCACCGTGCTCGCCCTGAGCCCGCTCTACATGGTGACCGACGAGGCGACCGCGCAGCGGGTCACGACGGCCGGTGGGGGCTGGCTCGGTCTCGCCGACCTGGTGACCGGTCGGGTCGCGGAGCCCGGCCCGCCGGTGACCGTCGCGATGCGGGACCCGGCCGGTTCCGGCGACGGGCTGCTGGCCGCCGGGGCGCTCGGCGAGGCGGTCTGGCTCGACGCCGGCATGGACGCCTCCGCGGAGGTCCTGGCCACCGCCCTGCCGGCGATCCGGACGGTGCCCGGCACCGACCCGGCGCTGCCCAGGACGCCCGGCGAGGTCGGCCTGGTCCCCGAGCACGCCCTGCTCCCCGCGCTCCGGGCCGACCCGGTGAACCAGCGGGTCATCGCCGCCGACGACCACACGGCCGCGCTGCGCTACTCCTGGCATCCGACGGCCGCAGCCGCCGCGGATCCCGCACTGGCGCCCGCGCTCGACCGCGTCCGCGAGGCCCTCACCGCCGCCGACTCCGCACCGGCGTTCGCGGCCGCCGGGCTGCGCCGCACCGACGTCACGGTGCCGCCGCCCGGCCACCCGGTC
The DNA here is from genome assembly GCA_963711715.1 of uncultured Actinomycetota bacterium. Lineage (GTDB taxonomy): Bacteria > Actinomycetota > Actinomycetes > Mycobacteriales > Pseudonocardiaceae > Pseudonocardia. The sequence continues at coordinate 755,838 of CAVQFJ010000009.1, read as the reverse complement.
GCGGATCTTCCCGCGGTCACCGCCCCGATGCTCGAGGTGCTCGGCGCGCACCACGTCGACCACGTCTTCGCCACCTGGTACCCCGAGGACCGCCGCTCCGACGTGCTCGTCGCCGTCGACGTGTCGGGGTCGATGCAGGCGCGGGCCCCGGGCTCCGACCGGGCCCTCATCGACCTGGTCAAGGAGGGGTTCTCGGACCTGGGCACGCTGCTGCCGGACTCCTCGGAGCTGGGTCTCTGGGAGTTCGGGGTGCGGCTGCAGCCCCCCGACGACCACCGGGTGCTGCTACCACGCGGCGCCCTCACCCCGCAGCACCGGTCGAGCGTCACCTCGGCCGTGCAGGCGCTGCAGGCCCGGGACACCGGGACCGGCCTGCACGACACGGTCCTGGCCGGGTACACCGCGGCGCGTGACCGGTACCGGGAGGGCGTGCCGAACCACGTCGTCGTGTTCACCGACGGCCGCAACGAGGCCGACCCGGGGTCGCCGTCGATGGAACAGCTGACCCAGGGGCTGGCGGCCGCGGCCGACGAGGAGCGCCCGGTGCAGCTCACGGTCGTCACCTTCGGGGACCGGCCCGAGGCGGCTGCGCTGGAGCAGGCGCTCGAACCCGTGGACGGCTACGTCGACCAGCTCAGCACCGCCGACGAGGTGGGTGCGGTCTTCATCCACGTCGCCGCCGGTGGCCTGCACGCCTGAGCGAGCTTGCGAGCTCAGCATCGATGCTGAGCGAGCTTGCAAGCTCAGCATCGATACAGCAGCGAGCTCACCATCAGCGCCGCGGCTCACCCGTCCGAGATGCGGACGGCCATCGCGACGATGTCGTCGTCGGGGACGTCGCCGCCGAGGGTGGCGACGGCGGTGTCGACGATCTCCTTCACCGAACGGTCACGGAGCCCCGCGAGCAGCGCCCGCAGCGCGGCGATGCCCTCGTCGATGTCGGAGTCGCGCCGCTCCACGAGTCCGTCGGTGTAGAGCAGCAGCACCGCGCCCGGCTCCAGCAGCACGTGGTGGTCGCGCCGGCGACGGGGCAGCAGCCGGGGGTAGCCGAAGAGCATGTCGTGGTCGTCCAGGACCACGGTCGTGCCGTCGGGCCGCAGGACGATCGGGGGCGGATGACCGGCGTTGGTCCAGTCCATCGACCACCGGCCCGTTCCATCGCGCGTCGGGTGCAGCTGGGCGAGCACCGCGGTGCCGGCGGCGTCCACCCCGAGACCCTCGCAGGCGTTCTCCAGCGAGGACAGCACCCGGGACGGGGGTCCACCGGGATGCTCCCAGGCGGCCTGCCGCAGCATGGAACGCACCTGCCCCATGATCGTCGCGGCGTGCGTCGTGTGTCCGATCACGTCCCCGACGGTGACGGCGAGCACCCGGCCCGAGGGATCGGTCGGGAACGGCACCGGAACGGCGTCGTACCAGTCCCCGCCGACGCGTTCGCGGGCGTCCGCCGGGAGGTAGCGGGCGGCCATCTCCACCCCCTCGACGTGGGGGAGGTCGGTGAGCATCGCGGCTTGCAGCTCGTGCGCCACCGTGATCCGGTGCTGGAGCAGATCGACGCGCTGCAGGGCGCGTGCGATGTCGTCGGCGATCGCGGTGATCACCGCCCGCTCCTCGGGGTCGACCACCCGCGGCCGGTCCCACCCGAGCACCAGCACGCCCGACACCGCCTCCGCGTCGATCAGCGGCGCGCAGATCACGGCGTGCAGCCCGAGGTCGCGGTAGAGCCGTCGCGTCGGCTCCGGGAACTCGGCGTCGAAGGCGTCGCGGTCGGCGTAGCTCACGAGCCGTCGTTCGCGGGCGGCCTTGGCGGTGGCCAGCGGCGCGTCGAGGTCGCAGTCCAGCAGGCGCTCGACCCCGGGTGGGAGGCCGGGATCGGGGATCCGCTCGAGGTGCCCGCGGTCCCGGCTGACGGCGAGGCCGACGTAGGAGGGCGCGAGGTGGACGGACACGAGGTCGGCCACGCGACGCCGGATGTCGGCGGGATTGGCGGCGTCGGTGAGCGCCTGGGACGCCGTCAACAGCAGCTGCGTGCGTTCCAGCGCGGCGCGCAGCAGGCGCTCCAACTCGTCGCGGCGCGCCCGCTCACGCTCGGTGAGGAAGTCGGCCAGGCGCAGGCGCACGGCGGTCGAGCACGCCTGGGCGAGGGCCCCCAGCGCGTCCAGCTCGGCGACCGTCCACTGTCGCGGGACGACGTCGACGGCGGACAGCGCGCCCAGCACTCTCCCGTCCCCGTCGGTCAGCGGCATGCCCGCGTAGGCGACCCAGCCGAAGTCGGGGATGGCGAGGTTGTCGCGCACCAGGGCGTGGCGCCGCGCATCGGGAACGACGAGGGCCGCTGCCCCCGAGACGACGTGCTGGCAGAACGAGTGACTCAGGGGCAGGCGCCGCCGGGTGGCCCACGGGTCCGGCATGCCGACCATCCCCGGGAAGACCTGCCGGTCGGCCTGCACCAACCCGACCAGAGCGACGGGAACATCGAGCAGGGTGCGCACCCGCTGCGCGAAGTACTCCATCTCGGGGTCGGCCGACGCCGTGAGCCCGGATTCGGCCAGCGCCTGGAGCCGGGCCGGGTCGGACAGCGGCGCGCCCGGCTCGTGCTCACCGGCCACTGCCGCCACCGCCCGCTCCTCACGCCCGTCGCGCGGCGTCGGGTGCGACCGCGGACCGGCCCACACGGTAGAACGCGGTCCACGGGTGCACCACGGCGGCCACGGGCGACGGGCGGCCCGGCTCGTCCTGCCCCTGGTGGATCTCGGCCGGGCGGCGTCGATCCACGGGGTGTGCGCTAGCGACGCAGGTCGCGGAGCCGCTGCAGCTTGCCGACCGACCGTTCGAGGGTCTCGGGGTCGACGATCTCGCAGCCGACGGTCACGCCGACGCTGTCCTTGACCGCCGTCACCAGCTCGCGGGCGGCGGCCGACCTGCCGCTCGCCCGGAGTGTCCGGCCGCGACTCCACCCGCACCGTCAGGGCGTCCATCCGACCCTCGGTCGTGAGCACCAGCTGGAAGTGCGGAGCGAGTCCCGGGGTCCGCAGCACGATCTCCTCGATCTGGGTCGGGAAGACGTTGACCCCCCGCAGAATGATCATGTCGTCGCTGCGGCCGGTGATCTTCTGCATGCGGCGCATGGCCGGGCGGGCCGTGCCGGGCAGCAGCCGCGTCAGGTCGCGCGTGCGGTACCGGATGATCGGCAGCGCGTGCTTGGTGAGCGAGGTGAACAGCAGCTCGCCCTCCTCGCCGTCGCGCAGCGAGACGGCGCCGGTGTCGATACCGAGCGGGTCCACCACCTCCGGGTAGAAGTGGTCCTCCCAGACGTGCAGGCCGTCCTTGGTCTCCACGCACTCCTGGGCCACGCCGGGGCCCATCACCTCCGACAGCCCGTAGATGTCCACGGCGTGGAAGTCCATGCGGTCCTCGATCTCGACCCGCATCTGCTCGGTCCACGGCTCGGCGCCGAAGATCCCGACCTGCAACGACGACGAGCGGGGGTCGATGCCCTGCTTCTCGAACTCGTCGACCACGGTGAGCATGTACGACGGCGTCACCATGATGACCTCGGGCCGGAAGTCCTGGATGAGCTGCACTTGGCGCGGGGTCATCCCCCCGGAGATCGGGATGGCCGTGGCGCCGAGCTTCTCGATGCCGTAGTGCGCGCCCAGGCCACCGGTGAACAGCCCGTAGCCGTAGGCGTTGTGCACCTTGTGCCCCGGCCGCCCGCCCGCGGCCCGGATCGACCGGGCCATCACGGTGGCCCAGGTGTCGATGTCGCGCTCGGTGTAGCCGACGACGGTGGGACGCCCGGTCGTGCCCGACGAGGCGTGGATGCGGCGGACCTGCGCCTGCGGAACGGCGAACATCCCGAAGGGGTAGTTGTCGCGCAGGTCGGCCTTCGACGTGGTCGGGAACCGGGCCAGGTCGGCGAGCGTCCGGCAGTCCTCGGGACGGACGCCGGCGGCGTCGAAGCTCCGGCGGTAGTGCGGCACGTGGTCGTAGGCGTGCCGCAACGTCCACTGCAGGCGCTCGAGCTGCAGGGCGCGCAGCTCGTCGACCGACATGCGCTCGGCGGGGTCCAGCGTCTCGGGCGCCGGGGCCTCGCCGAGGCGGCGCTGCGTCGTCGTCATGTCGGCGTCGTCGTCATGGATGGGGTCACGGGTGGGCCTCCTCGCCGTTCGGCTTCGTCGCCACCTGCGTCAGCACGTCGTAGCGGGCCACGGACTCGCCGTCCTGGCGGGTGACGTCGGCGTCCCAGCGCACCTCACCGCGCGGGGCGCTGCCGTGCGGCGTGATCTGTTTGCAGGTCAGGGTGACGGTGATGGCGTCCCCGAACCGCACGGGGGTCAGGAACCTGAGGTGGTCGACACCGAAGTTCAACAGGACCGGGCCCGGGTCGGGGTCGACGAAGAGCCCGGCGGCGAACGAGACCGTCAGGTATCCGTGGGCCACCCGCTCGCCGAAGACCGGGTTGGCCGCCGCCGCGTCGGCGTCCATGTGCGCGTAGAAGGTGTCGCCGGTGAACTCGGCGAAGTGCTCCACGTCCTCCTGGGTGACGGTCCGGGGGCCGGCGACGATCGTGTCGCCGATCCGCAGGTCCTCGAGATGTTTGCGGAACGGGTGCACGTCGGTGACGTTGCCGCTCCGACCCGGCGACCCAGCGTCCGGTGATCGCGGTGAGCATGTCCGGGTCGGCCTGCACCGCGGTGCGCTGCATGTGGTGCAGCACGCCCCGGATCCCGCCCATCTCCTCGCCGCCCCCGGCCCGGCCCGGCCCTCCGTGCACGAGCTGGGGCATCGGCGAGCCGTGGCCCGTCGACTCCTCGGCGTCCGCCCGGTTCAGCACCAGCAGCCGTCCGTGCCAGGGGGCGAGGCCGAGCACCACCTCGCGGACGAACCCGGCGTCCGCACTGACGACCGACCCGGCGAGGCTGCCCTGCCCGCGGGCGGCGAACTCGATCACCTGCTCAGTGGAGGTGTACGGCAGCACGGTGCTGACCGGCCCGAACGCCTCCACCTCGTGCGGCTCGGCCCGATCGGGGTCGCCGGTGAGCAGCAACGGGGAGACGAACGCTCCACGCTCGGCGTCGGCCCCGGTCACCTCGACGTGCTCGGGATCGCCGAAGACGAGCCGGCCGGCGTCCCGCAGGGCCTTGACGCTGCGCCGCACCTCCTCGCGCTGTTCCAGGCTCGCCAGCGCACCCATCCGCACGCCGTCGGCGTCCGGGTGCCCGACGACGGTCCGCGCCAGGCGGGCCGACACCGCCTCGACCACGGCGTCCAGGTGCGCGGCCGGGACGAACGCGCGCCGGATGGCGGTGCACTTCTGCCCGGCCTTGACGGTCATCTCCGCGACGAGCTGCCTGACGTACAGGTCGAACTCGGGGGAGTCGGGAGTGGCGTCCGGGCCCAGTACCGAGCAGTTCAGCGAGTCGGCCTCGGCGGAGAACCGCACGCTGTGCCCGACGATGCCGGGGTGCGTCCGCAGCTTCGTCGCGGTGGCCGCCGACCCGGTGAACGACACCAGGTCCTGCCCGGTGAGGTGGTCGAACATGTCGCCGACGCCCCCCGCGACGAACTGCAGAGTGCCCTCGGGCAGCAGTCCCGCCTCGACGATCAGCTCCATCAGCCGGGCGGTGAGGAAGGCGGTGGGGCTGGCCGGTTTCACCACGCTCGGGACGCCGGCCAGGAACGCGGGCGCGAACTTCTCCAGCGGGCCCCACACCGGGAAGTTGAACGCGTTGACCTGCACGGCTACCCCTCGCAGGGAGGTCGCGACGTGCTGGCCGACGAACGTTCCGCCCCGGCTCAGCGGCTCGACCGCCCCGTCGACGTAGATCGTGTCGTTCGGCAGCTCGCGGCGGCCCTTCGACGCGTAGGCCGCCAGCACGCCGATGCCGCCGTCCACGTCGAACTTCGAGTCGCCCAGCGTGGCGCCGGTGCGGCCGGAGACGGCGTAGAGCGCGTCGCGCTGCTCGCGCAGGTGGCCCGCCAGGGCCTTCAGCAGGCTGGCACGGTGGTGGAAGGTCAGCTCCCGCAGGGCCGGGCCGCCGACCCGGCGGCCGTGGTCGAGCACAGCGGCCATGTCGATGCCCGCCGAGGAGATCCGGGCGACCTCCTCGCCGGTGACGGCGTCGTGCAGTGGGCGGGCGCTGTCGTCCGAGCCCGACGGGGCGTGCCAGCCCCCGCGGACGTAGCTGCGCAGGACGGGCATCGGCGGGCCTCCCGGGTCATTCGACCGACCGTTCGTTCGGGGACGCTAGCACGCGCCGCCGGCCCCGGAACAGACCCGAGCCGTAAGCGCCCGGGTGGCCGGTGTGTCTCCGCCCGGGCCTGGTGATCGCCGATTCGGGACGTCGGACCGCAGCTATCACGGTTCAGTGTCCCCGGTCGATGATCGTGGGTCCGGTGATCGATGTCTGGGGACGGATGACGGCCTGAGCTGCGGTTCTCGGACCCGATCTGACGATCTTGTGATGGTCGGCGGGTGCCGGCGCTCCACAGGCCGCCCCGGCGCCGGTACCGGGTCGCCTGCCGGAACCGTCGACCGATCGTTCGGTCGGCCGCTAGCATGACGCGATGACCGAGGCCCCCGCGTCGCGCGCCGACGATCCCGCCGTGCTCGTGCGGCGCGACGACGGTGACCCCGCCGTCGCCGTGCTCACGCTCAACCGGCCCGCGCGCTACAACTCCCTCACCGTCGAGCTGAAGTCCGCGCTGCTCGCCGCCGTGCGGGAGCTCGCCGCCGACGACGGGATCCGCGCACTCGTGATCACCGGGGCGGGCAAGGCGTTCTGCGTGGGCCAGGACCTGGGGGAGCACGCCGAGGCGCTGCGGTCCGATCCGGCGTCCGCCTTCGCGACCGTCGGCGAGCACTACAACCCGATCGTCCTCGGGCTCGTCGAGCTGCCCTACCCCGTGATCGCGGCGATCAACGGGCCCTGCGTCGGAGCAGGGCTGGGCTTCGCGCTGGCCTGTGACCTGCGGATCGCTGCGGCGGGCCTGAAGTTCTCCACGGCGTTCACCGGGATCGGGCTGACCGCGGACTCCGGACTGTCGGCCAGCCTCGCGCGGGCGGTGGGGACGTCGCGCGCCGTCGAACTGCTCCTGCTCAACGAGACGTTCACCGCCGAGGACGCCCGGGAGTGGGGCCTGGTGCGGGAGGTGGTCGCGGCCGAGGAGGTACGTCCGTCGGCGCTCGAACTGGCGCGGCGGCTGGCGGCCGGGCCGACGCGCGCCTACGTCGAGGTGAAGCGAGCCGTGCGCGACGCGGCGGTGGCGGACCTGCCCGCGGTGCTGGCCGAGGAGGGCGCGGCGCAGGCGCGGTTGGCGATGACCCGGGACCACGTCGCGGCCGTCGAGGACTTCCTGCAGAAGCGCCGGCCGACGTTCGAGGGACGATGACGACCGGAGCCCGCGTCCGGCGGCCGAGCCGTGGGCCCGGATCGCTGCTGGAGGTGGCGGTGCGGGAGTTCATCACCCGCGGCTACGACGCCACGTCGATGGAGGACCTGTCGCGGGCCGCCGGGATCACGAAGTCGTCGTTCTACCACCACTTCAGCGGCAAGGAGGCGCTGCTGCGGGCGGCGCTGGAGCGGGCGCTCGACGGGTTGTTCGCGATCCTCGACGAGGACGGAGCCCGCTCCGGCACCGCGCTCGCGCGGCTGCGCTACATCGTCCGGGGGCAGGTGGCGGTGCTCGTGGCGGAGCTTCCCTACGTGACGTTGCTGCTGCGGGTGCGGGGCAACACCGAGAGCGAACGCTGGGCGCTGGAGCGCCGCAGGGCGTTCGACGCCGCAGATCGCGGCACTGGTGCGGGAGGCCGTCGAGCGCGGTGAGGTGCGGCCGGGGGTGGAGCCCGCGCTGGCCGCGCGGCTGCTCTCGGGGATGGTCAACTCGGTCGTGGAGTGGGCGAAGCCCGGCCGCGGGCTGTCCACCCTTCCCGACGAGGTCACACGCGCGGCGTTCGAGGGGATCCTGCCCGCCGCCCGGTGATGGCCGCACAGCGGCGATGTGCTGCACCTTGCGATCAACCGGCCCGTCCGGCATGCTGAACCGAACGAACATTCGGTTGGAGGAACCATGTCGGTCGACACCACCGCACTGGACGACACCTCGCTCGCCGCGGGGTTCGAGGCCACCATCGAGGCCGACCAGCGGGTGGAGCCGCGGGACTGGATGCCCGAGGCGTACCGCAAGACGCTGGTCCGCCAGATCGCCCAGCACGCCCACTCCGAGATCATCGGGATGCAGCCGGAGGGCAACTGGATCCTGCGGGCGCCGTCCCTGCGGCGAAAGGCGATCCTGCTGGCCAAGGTGCAGGACGAGGCCGGGCACGGCATGTACCTCTACGCCGCGGCCGAGACGCTCGGCGTGGACCGCGAGGACCTCACCGACAAGCTCATCGAGGGCCAGCAGAAGTACTCCTCGATCTTCAACTACCCGACGCTCGCCTTCGCCGACGTCGGCGTGATCGGCTGGCTGGTCGACGGCGCCGCGATCTGCAACCAGGTGCCGCTGTGCCGATGCTCCTACGGGCCGTACGCGCGGGCGATGATGCGGATCTGCAAGGAGGAGTCGTTCCACCAGCGGCAGGGCTACGAGCTGCTGCTGACCATGATGCACGGCACCGACGCGCAGCGGGAGATGGTGCAGGAGTCGGCGAACCGGTGGTGGTGGCCGTCGCTGATGATGTTCGGCCCGCCGGACGCCGAGTCCCCCAACACCGAGCAGTCCATGCGCTGGCGGGTCAAGCGGCACACCAACGACGAGCTGCGGCAGCGCTTCGTCGACATGACCGTCCCGCAGGCCGAGGCGCTCGGCGTCACGCTGCCCGACCCCGGCCTGCGCTGGAACGCCGAGCGCGGGCACCACGACTTCGGCCAGCCGGACTGGGACGAGTTCAAGGCGGTCGTCGCCGGGTCGCGGGCCGTGCAACGCCCAGCGGCTGGCCAACCGGCGGCGCGCGCACGAGGGCGGCGCGTGGGTGCGCGAGGCCGCCCAGGCGTACGCGGCGAAGCGGGCGGGGCAGGCGGGATGACCGCCGACGTGATCATTCCCACGGAGGCGGCGAGATCGACCGACTACACCGCGGCGGGCGGCCACGGCGCGGTCCCGACCTCGGGCGTCGAGCCGGACCGGGCGACGCCGCGCGCGCACCTGGCCGCTGTACGAGGTCTTCGTCCGCGGCAAGCGCGGCCTCAACCACGTGCACGTCGGCTCGCTGCACGCCGCCGACGACGAGATGGCGCTGCACAACGCGCGCGACGTCTACACGCGACGCAACGAGGGCGTGAGGATCTGGGTGGTCCGCGCCGACGCCATCACGGCGTCCAGCCCCGCGGAGAAGGACCCGTTCTTCGCCCCGGCGGGCGACAAGGTCTACCGGCACCCGACCTTCTACTCCATCCCCGAGGAGGTTCCGCACCTGTGAGCCGGCACGCCGAGGAGGAGGACGCGAGCAACGCCTACCAGTCGCTCGCGGAGCGGTGGGCCATGACGACCCGCGCTGGGCGTTCGGCACCGGCTTCGAGGACGTGCAGGCCGAGATAGCTCACCCGGTACCGGCCGGGGTGGACGCTGCCGACCTGGCCGCGTACTGCCTGATGCTCGGTGACGACGCGCTGGTCTGCCGCCACCGGCTCACGGAGTGGGTGAGCAACGCCCCGGAGCTGGAGGAGGAGGTCGCGCTCGCGAACACCGCGCTGGACCTGCTCGGCCAGGCCCGGATCCTGCTGGCCCGGGCCGGGCACGTCGAGGGCTTGAGCTCGATGGCCGGCCCGGCGGACGTGGCCGCGACGAGGACGCGCTCGCCTACCGGCGCTCGGAGGCCGAGTTCCGCAACGTCGCGCTGGCCGAGCTGGGCAACGGGCTCGACTTCGCCCGCGCGATCGCACGGCTGCTGGTGTTCTCGACCTGGCGGCTGGCGCTGCTGCACCGGCTGCTCGGCTCGCGCGACCCGGTGATCGCCGCGGTGGCCGGCAAGGGCGTCAAGGAGTTGACCTACCACCGGGACTACGCCGCGCGCTGGACGCTACGGCTCGGCGACGGCACCGCGGAGTCGCACCGGCGGATGCAGGCCGCGCTGGACGCGCTGTGGCCCTACGTCGAGGAGGTGTTCCGCACCTCCGACGTCGAGACCCGGCTGGTCGAGGCCGGGGTGGCGGTCGATCCCGCAGAGACCCGGGCCGAGGTCGACGCGGTGCTCGACGAGGTGCTCGACCGCGGCCACCCTGACCCGCCCGCAGCGGCCGCCGATCGGGACCGTCGGCGGCCGAGGCGGTCGCCAGGGGCTGCACACCGAGCAGCTCGGGCACGTGCTCGCCGAGATGCAGAGCCTCGCCCGCCAACACCCCGGAGCGACGTGGTGAGCGAGGTGGCCGCGTGGGCCGACGACCGGGTGGACGCGCGGGCCCACCGTGCGGTGGCGGCGGTGGTGGATCCGGAGATGCCGATGCTCACCCTCGACGACCTGGGCGTCGTCCGCGGGATCGAGGTGGACGGGGACGCGGTCACCGTCACGATCACCCCGACCTACTCGGGATGCCCGGCGATCGAGGCGATGCGTGACGACCTGCGGGCGTCACTCGGTGCGGCCGGGTACGCGCGCGTCGACGTGCGCACCGTGCTCTCGCCGCCCTGGAGCACCGACTGGATCAGCGAGGACGGCCGGCGCAAGCTCGCCGAGGCCGGCATCGCCCCACCCGGCCCCGCCGGGCCACGCGAGCATCGGGCCCGTGGCGCTGACCCTGACCCCGCCCGCGACGGCCGTGCGCTGCCCGCGCTGTGGCGTCGCTGGCACCGAGGAGCTCTCCCGTTTCGGTCCGACCGCATGCACCGCCCTGCGCCGCTGCCCGTCGTGCCGGGAGCCCTTCGAGCACGTCAAGGAGATCTGAGCGGTGAGCACGGACGTCGCCACGCCGGCGGCGCGGGGCTTCCACGCGCTGCGCGTGGCCGACGTCGCCCGGCTCTGCGACGACGCCGTCGCCGTCACCTTCGACGTGCCCGACGAACTGCGCGACGCGTTCGCCTTCCGACCGGGTCAGTCCCTGACGCTCCGCCAGTTCGTCGACGGCGCCGAGGAGCGCCGCTCCTACTCGATCTGCGCCCCGTCCGGCGCCGCCCCGCGGGTGGGCGTGCGGCGGGTCGACTCCGGGGTGTTCTCCGAGTGGCTGGTGCGACCGGCTCGAGCCGGGCGACGAGATCGAGGTCGGCCCGCCCGCCGGCTCGTTCACCCCGGACCTCGAGCCGGGCACGCACCACGGGCTGATCGCCGCCGGCTCCGGCATCACCCCGGTGCTGTCGATCGCGGCCTCGGTGCTGGCTGCGCACGACGACACCCGGGTCACGCTGCTCTACGGCAACCGGCGCACCGACACCGTGATGTTCACCGAGGAGCTCGCCGACCTGAAGAACGCGCTACGGCTCCCGCCTGCACCTGCTGCACGTGCTCTCACGCGAGCCGATGGAGGCCGAGATCGTCAGACGGGCCGGCTCGACGCCGACCAAGCTCGCGCCAACTGCTCACGCTGCTGGTGGACGCGCAGGACGTCGACCAGTGGTGGCTGTGCGGACCGCTGGGCATGACCGAGGACGCGGTCGAGGTGCTCGCCGGTCTCGGCGTGGAGCGCAAGCAGGTGCACCGCGAGCTGTTCTACGTCGACGAGCCGCCACCGGAGCTGCACCGGCCGGACGAGACCGACGTGGCCGAGGGCGACGGCAGCGAGGTCACCGTCGTGCTGAACGGCCGGACGACCGTGCTGACGCTGCCGCGGACCGTCCCGGTGCTCGACGCCGCCCAGAAGGTCCGCGGCGACCTGCCGTTCGCCTGCAAGGGCGGGGTGTGCGGCACCTGCCGGGCCCGGGTCACCGACGGCGAGGTGACGATGCGCCGCAACTTCGCCCTCGAGGACGACGAGGTGGACGCCGGATTCGTGCTGACGTGCCAGTCGCTGCCGGTGTCGGAGAAGGTGACCGTCGACTTCGACACATGATCGGCGTGGGGTGTGATACGCGGCCCGGGCGGGTGGAACGCTGGCGGCGTCCCTCCCCGACGAGCTGTGGAGCACGCTGATGATCATGGTGTTCGGTGGCACCGGCACGATCGGCGGAGCGGTCCTGCGCCAGTTGGCCGAGCAGGAGGCCTCCGTGCGCGCGGCCGTGCGCAGCCCGGACCGGGCGGCGGCCCTCGCAGTGCGCGACGGCCGGCCGGTGGTGGCCGATCTCGCGGACCCGGCGTCGGTCCGCTCCGCGCTGCAGGACGTCGAGCGCGTCTTCGTCGTCACCCCGGCCTCGCAGGACCAGGTCGCGCTGGAGAGCGGACTGGTCGACGCGATTGGCCTCGGCACCGCAGCGACCGCACCTGGTGAAGCTGGCCGCGCTGGGCTACGACGCCCCCGCCGAGGACCTGATCGCGCTGACCGACAACCACGCCCGCGTCGTCGCGCACGCCCGCGAGCGGGACGTGCCGCTGACGGTGGTGGCCGCCAACGGGTTCATGTCCAACCTGCTCGGCAGCGCGGCCACCGTGCGCGGCGACGGCGTGCTCTACGGGTCGTCCGTGGACGGCGGGGTGAGCTGGGTCGATCCGGACGATGTCGGCGCGGTCGCGGCCCACGTGCTGCTCTCCGGGGGCCACGAGGGTGCGTCCTACGATGTGACCGGACCGGTGGCGCTGAACCAGGACGCCCTGGCCGAGCGCCTGTCGGGCGTGCTCGGCCGGCCCGTGCGCTACGTCGACGTGCCGGCCGACGCCTACCGGCAGAACCTCGCGTCCTTCGGCCTGCCCCCGTGGCTGGCCGACGCGCTCAACGAGCTGCAGCAGCTCTACCGCGCCCACCGGGGCGAGCTGGTCACCGACGAGGTGCAGAAGGCCACCGGCCGGCCCGCCACGACGTTCGACGACTGGGTGGGCCGCCACCGCGAGGCCTTCGGCGGCGCCAGATGACCGGGGTCGCCCGCGGCTGACCGCGGCCTTCCGGGGCGGACGACCGGGGCCTTCAGCGGCGGACGACTGCGGTCTCGAGCGGCGGACGACCGTAAGCCGGTGCTGGCGCGCGGGGATCGGGACCGGTGTGGGCGAGATGGGGTGGAGCGCACTCGGAAACGGGTACGACATCTCATGCAGATCGACAAGGCACAGATCCTCGAGCTCCTCCGCAACTCCGGCGACCAGGGCAAGGCCGAACAGGCCGACCAGGAGCTGCCCGACCAGGTGGACACCGAGCAGCACGCCGGCCTGCTCGAGAAGTTCGGGATCAACCCCGCGGACCTGATCAGCAAGCTCGGCGGCGGCGGCGGGCTGGGAGGCCTGCTCGGATAGGTCCACCCCGACCGAACGACCGACCGCGGCGCGGCGGAGCGAGTGAGCTCCGCCGCGCCGTTCCCGTGCCCGGAGCGTTCCTCGCCGTCCCCAGGGCCCCGGACGATTGCGCATCGCGAACACTTGTGTACTGTTATGAACATGAGTGTTCGGAAACGAACAGTTGAGTCCGCGCCATCGCTGCTCGAGATCGCGACGGAGGTGTTCGTCGCCGACCCCACCGCGGCGCTCGGCGACGTGGCCAGAGCGGCCGGGATCGGCCGGACCACGCTGCACAAGCTGTACCCGACCCGACACGCCCTGCTCGTGGCCCTGGCCCGCGACGCCCTGGACGTGCTGGAGCGCACCTACGCCGACGTCGGCCTGGACGCGCCGGGCACGGACGTGCGGGCGACGCTGCAGCGCCTGCTGACGGCGGTGATCCCGCTCGGGCCGCGCATGGAGTTCCTGCTCCGCGAGCGGTCGCTCGACGTCGAGCAGGATCTCGCCGCTCGGGGGAGGCGCTCGACGATGCCGTTCGGGCGTTGATCCGGCGCGCCAACGCGCCGGCGTGCTGGTCGCCGACCTGCCGGACGAGTGGGTGGTGGCGTCCATCAACGCGCAGGTGTACGCGGCGTGGGAATTGATCGCGGAAGGTCGGCTCGCGCCGGTCGCGGCGCCCGACCTGGTGCTGCGCACCCTGATGCGGGGCATCGAGACGTCGGGCGACGCCTCGAGGACGGGAGGGATCTGACGTGGACCGCGCCACGCCGAACCGCCTCCGCGCCGCCGGCCGGATCGCCGCCGGCCGGGCGACCCTGTGGGCCTTGGCCGCGTCCGGCGACCTGCTCGCCCGGTTCATGCAGCCCGGCGGTCGACCCGACCCGTACCCGCTCTACGAGCGGATGCGCGCGCGCGGGCCGGTGTACCGCAGCCGCACCGGATGGCGGGCGGTCACCGGTCACGCCCTGTGCGCGGAGGTGCTGCGCGGACCCGCGCTTCCGGGTGCGGGACGCCCGCGGCCGAGCGGCGGATCTCGACCCGCTCACCCCTGACGCCGGTGGTCCACTCGCGGAGTCGTTCCTCGAGCAGGACCCGCCCGACCACACTCGGCTGCGCCGGCTGGTCGCGCCGGCGTTCCGCCCGCGGCTGATCCGCGGGTACCGGGACCGGATCGAGGGCATCGCCCACGAGCTGCTCGACCGGGCCGGTCGCCGCGGCTCCTTCGACCTGATCGACGACTTCGCCGCCCCGCTGCCGATCACCGTCATCACCGACCTGCTCGGGATCCCCGACGTCGACACCGCCCGCTTCGCCCGCTTCGGCGCGGTGGTCGGCCAGTCGATCGGTGGCGTGTTCTCGGTGCGGCAGGCCGAGGAGCTCCGGGCGGCGACCGACGACATGGTCGCGCTGTTCGTCCGGCTGGAGCGGGAGCGCCGCGGCCATCCGGGGGACGACGTCCTCAGCATCCTCGCGGCCGCGCGGGCCGACGAGCAGCTCGACCTGAGGGAGCTGGTGGCCACCTGCGGGCTGCTGCTCATCGCGGGGTTCGAGACCACCGTCAACCTCATCGGCAACGCGGTCGTGGCCCTGGCCCGGCATCCGGACCAGTGGACCGTGCTGCGCGACGACCCGACGATGGCCGGCGCGGCGGTGGAGGAGACCCTCCGCTTCGACCCCTCCGTGCAGGCCACCGTCCGGGTGACGCACGAGCCCGTGGAGCTGGCCGGGAGCACATTGGCCGCCGACACCCACGTGATGGTGATGCTCGCCGCGGGCAACCGCGACCCCGAGGTCTACCCCGAGCCGCACCGGTTCGACATCACCCGCTCCGACCCCGCCGACCACCTCGCGTTCGCCGGCGGTGTCCACTACTGCCTCGGCGCCCCGCTGGCCCGGCTCGAGGGCGAGGTGGCCCTGCAGGTGCTGGCCCAGCGGCTGCCCGAGCTGCGCACCGCGGGGCCCCTGCGGCGGCGTCCGGGCAGCGCCATCCGCGGCTACGCGGCGATCCCCATGGCCCGCCCCGTCCCCGCACCGCGGTGACCACCCGCGCGGCGTCGCGGCGGCGCCCCTCGGTCGATCCGCTGTTCCGCCTGCTGTGGGTCGGGGAGGCGCTGGCGTCGATCTCCGAGCAGCTGTTCGTGGTGTGCCTGACCCTGTTGGTGCTCGACGTCGCCGGCCCCGGCGCGACCCTCGGCCTCGTCCTCGCGGTCGCCGCGGCGCCCCGGGCCGTCCTGCTGCCGTTCGGTGGGGTGCTGGCCGACCGCGTCGACCCGGCCCGGATCGTCGTCGTCGCCACCTGGTTGCGCACGGCGGTGCTCGCCACCCTCGCCGGGCTGGTCGTGCAGGGATCGGCCCCGATCGTCCTGATCGCCGGGCTCGCCGGCCTGCTCGGGGTCCTCGACGCCGTGTACTACCCGGCCTCGCTCGCCCTGCTGCCGCAGGTCGTGGCGCCGGCCCGGCTGCCGAGGGCCAACGCCATGGTGCAGGGCGCCGAGTCCGCCGGCGACCTGATCGGACCCGCCGTCGCGGCCGGCATCGTCGCGGTCGCGGGCCCGGGCGGCGGGCTCGGCACCGTGGCCGGGCTCTCCCTGCTGGCCGCGATCGTCCTGGCCGCTTTCGCTCGCCGGTTCACCCGCGCCCGTGCCGTGACCCGCACCGTCGCGGACCGGTCTCCCCTCGGGCCGGGCGGGTCCGGGCTGCCCGCGATCCGCGACGGCCTGCGCTACGCGTGGTCCGAGCCCGTCGTCCGGACGATCCTGCTGGTGCTCGGGGTGCTCAACGTCGCGGTGGTCGGCCCGGTCTGGTCGGCGGGGCGGTGCTCGCCGAGCAGCGGCTGGGTGGGGCCGAGGTGCTCGCACTGGTGTTCACCGGCTTCGGCGCCGGCTCACTGCTCGGCCTGCTCGCCGCGGGCGCCCGGCCGCCGGCCCGACGCGGACCCGTGCTGGTGCTCGGTACGTCCCTGATCGGCGCAGGCACCGCCGCGTTCGGGCTCGTGAGCAGCCTGCCCATAGCGGTCGCCGTCGCGGCGGTCGTCGGGCTGGGCGAGGCCTACCTCGGGGTGGTTCTGGTCGCCTGGCTCCAGGAACGGGTTCCCGAGGAGCTGCGCGGGAGGGTGATGAGCCTGGTCGTGCTGGCGGTGGTGGCGTTCGACCTGCTGTCCTACGCCCTCGCCGGGCTCCTGCTGCCCGCCGGCACAACGGTGCTGTTCACCGTCTGCGGCGCAGTCGTCCTGCTCGCGGCCGGCGGGGCGGCGGCGTCGAGATCCGTGCGCACCCTGCGGTGACTCATGGGCGGTGACTCGTGGGGGTGACTAGTGGTGGTAGCGGTGCACCACGGCGTGACCCCGTCCACGGCGGATCATGGCCCGGTTCACCGGCACGGTCACGACGAACGCGATCGCCAGCGCCACCGCGAGCGAGCCCCAGAACAGGAGCGAGTCCAGGCCGGCGTCCATCGCACCGGGGATCAGCAGCAGGATCGCGTTGTCCACGATCTCCATCACCGCGATCGAGAGCGTGTCCGCGGCCAGCGCCACCCCCACCGCCGCCCCCAGGGCGACGCCGGAGCGGAGCACCGGGACGATGGTGAACGAGTAGCCGAACAGGAACGCGAGGGCGACGGCGAGAACGATCGTCGCGCCGTCCGACCAGCCCAGCGCCGTGCCGATCACCACGCCCAGCACCTCACCGATGGCGCAGCCGGTGAGGCAGTGCAAGGTGGCCGACACGGCCAGCCGGTTCAGGTCGCGGCCGCTCGGCGGGGCGCCGTGACCGGCGTCGTGGGTGGCCATGCGGCACTCAACCCGCCGCCACCGCCCCGTGTTCCCGGTCCGCGAGGTCCCCCGGTACCTCGCGGACCGGCCGATCCGCCGACGGGGTCAGCGGCGGGCGCCCCGCCAGCTGCCGGTTCGCGTGCCGACCCCCGCGAGGTGCAGCGACACGCACAGCAGCCCCGCGATGACGAGCACCTGGCTGGTGAACACCTCGAGCGAGAAGCTGGCGAGCTCGAAGAGCAGGGCGATCCCGAAGAGCACAGCGGCGACGATGGCGATCATGAGGTGGTTCCTCTCGAGGGTTCCGGGGGTGGGGAGCGGTTGTGAGGCCGGTCATGGTGCCGTTGCCCCGGTCCGGGCCGAACAGCGGGGTCCCATCCGGCCGACGAGCGACCCCCGGTGGCGATCGCGACCGTGACCTGCTTGAGTAGTCGGTGCAGATGCACGTGCATCGGTTCGTGCAGCAGAGGTCGGAGGAAGACTGTGTCGAGGTTCCAGCCCCGTGTGGTCCCGGTACCGGCCAGGGTGGCCGCCGAGCCGGCGAGCCGGACCATCGCCGACGAGCTGGCCCCGATGGTCGAGGTCTGGCACCGGTTGCTGCGCGCGCACGTCCCCGACGAGGCCGGCCGCTGCCGGGCCTGCACGGCGGGCGGCACCGGCGTCCCGCGGGCGCCATGGCCCTGCGTGATCCGCGGAGTGGCCGAGCTGGCCCGGATCAACCACACGGCCGGAGCGGCCTGACGGTCAGCCTGCAGGTCTCCGCACCCGGTGACCCGTGGGGAGCAACCGGACGTCCCGGTCCAGCGTGACGAGGCCCCAGAGCCCGCGGGGAGCGAAGAGCGCCGCCGCGATCGCCACCACCCCCAGCACGACGAGGTACCACGCGCCGTAGGGGGCGAGCACCTGCTGCAGCGCGAAGAACACGACCGCCCCGAGCACCGGGCCCTCGATCGTCCCCAGGCCCCCGATCACCACCATGAAGATCATGAACGCCGACCACTGCACCCCGTAGATCGAGTCGGGCTGCACGCGCAGCGAGTCGAGCACGATGAGAGCGCCCGCCACCCCGCAGCCCGCTGCGGCGACGACGAAGACGATCCGCTTGGCCCGACCGACCCGCACCCCGAGGGTGCCGGCGGCCGTGGGCTCGTCGCGGATCGCGGTCAGGGCGAGGCCCAGCCGGGACCGCAGCAGCAGGTAGACCCCCCCGATCGCGGCGACGGCCGCCCCGAGCGCGCACCAGTAGGTGATCGCCCCACGGAGGACGGGCGGGGTGGAGGCCAGTCCGGTGAGGGAGGCGCCCGAGCCGCCTCCCACGGCGCTGATCTCGACGGTCACCAGCCGGTAGACCTCGGCGACCACCCAGGTGGCGATGGCGAAGTACCCGCCGGCGAGCCGGAAGATCAGCAGCGTGGTGGGGAGGGCGAGCAGCGCGGCCACCGCGGCCGCGAGCGGCAGCCCGAGGAACGGGTTGAGGCCGACCAGATCGGCGACGAGCACCGTGTAGGCACCGACCCCGATGAAACCCTGCTGCCCGACGGAGATCATCCCGCCGTACCCGGCGAGCAGGTTCCACATCGACGCCAGCAGGACCAGCGTGAAGAGGTCGACCAGGAGCCGGGTCACGTTCGGCGAGGCGAGGTAGGGCAGCGCCGCGAGCACGACGAGCACGGGGACGGTGACGGCGGCCGCGACCCGCGACGCCCGGGTGCTGCGCGTCACCCGTGGGGTCTCCGTCCCCGTCCCGGCCGTGGTCATCGGGTCTCCCGACGCGTCAGCAGGCCGGTCGGCCGCACGGCCAGCACCGCCAGGAACACCAGGTGTCCGGCGAGGACGCCGTAGCTGGGCTGGATCTGGGCCCCCACCACCTGGGCCACCCCGAGCACCAGGCCGCCGACGAGGGTGCCCCACAGCGACCCCAGCCCGCCGATGATGACGGCCTCGAAGGCGAAGATCAGCAGCTGCGGTCCGAGGGTCGGGGTGAACGTGCCCCGCATGCCGTAGAAGACCCCGGCGAGGGCCACGGTGCCCAGGGCGATCGCGGCCGCGACCGCGTACACCCGCCGGTCGTCCAGCCCCATCAGCTGCGCGGTCTCCGGATCGTCGCTGGTGGCGCGCATCGCCCGACCCACGCCGGTGCGGGCGAGCAGGAGCTGCAGCCCTGCCAGCACTCCCACCGCGACCACCAGCGTGCTCAGTGCCAACCAGCCGATGGACAGCGAGTCGGTCAGCCGCAGGCTCGCGCTGCCGAGCGCGCCCGCCGGCAGGGTCCGGGTGTCGGCCGAGAACGTCTGCAGGAGGGCGTTCTGCAGCACGACCGACAGCCCGAACGTCACGAGCAGCGGGGCCAGCTCGCCGGCGCGCAGGCTGCGGGACAGCAGCGTGCGCTGCAGCAGGTACCCCAGCGCGGCCATCACCGGGACCACCACGACCAGCGCGACCAGCGGGTGCACCCCGAGCGCGCCGGTGACCACCAGGGCGACGAACGCGGCCAGCACCGTGAGATCACCGTGCGCGAGGTTGACGATCCGCAGCACACCGAACAGCAGCGACAGTCCGCAGGCGAACAGGGCGTAGACGCCCCCGAGCAACAACCCCTGCACCACCGCGTTGACCCACGTCATGCCGGCGCCCCGAAGTAGGCCTCCGTGACCGCGGCGGACGTCACGTCGGCGGCGGCCGCGGTGAGCACCGTCCGCCCGGCGCGCAGGCAGTGGACTCTCCCGGCCAGCCGCAGGGCCGCCCCGACGTCCTGCTCCACCACGAGCATCGCCATCCCGGCGGCGGCGATCGTGGCCAGCGCCGCGTACAGGCGGTCCACCACGACCGGCGCGAGCCCGAGGGACACCTCGTCGAGGAGCAGTACGCGCGGATCGGCCATGAGCCCGCGCCCGATCGCCACGGCCTGCTGCTCGCCGCCCGACAGCGCCCCCCCGGGCCGGTGGCGCAGCGCCGCGACGTTCGGGAACAGGTCGTAGACGGCGTCGAGCGTCCAACTGCCGCCTGCGCTCCGCGCGGTGTCGATCGCGCTCCGCCTGCGCTCCGCGCGGTGCTGCTGCGCGCTCCGCCTGCGCTCCGCGCGGTGCTGATGCGCGCTCCGCCTGCGCTCCGCGCGGTGCTGCTGCGCGCTCCGCCTGCGCTCCGCGCGACCGCGAGGTTCTCCTCCACCGTCAGGCTCGGGAACAGCCGGCGGCCTTCCGGGACGAGACTCACGCCGCTGCGCACGCGCTGGTGCGGGCGCAGCGTGTGCAGCGCGACGCCGTCGAGCTCGATCCGGGCGGAGGGCGGCAGCCGCACCAGTCCCGCGACCGCGCGCAGCAGCGTGCTCTTGCCCGCCCCGTTCGCGCCGATCACGGCGACCGCCTCGCCCGCACCGACGTCGAGGTCGATCCCGAACAGCGCCTGGAAGTGGCCGTAGTGCGCGTCGAGGTCCCGGATGCGCAGCAGCGGAGACGTCGCGGCGCCGGTGGTCACCGCTGGAGGCCCTCGACGCTGGACCCCAGGTACACCTCGCGCACGGCCGGGTCGGCCAGCACGTCGGCCGGGGCCCCCGTGGCCAGCACCGACCCCGAGGCGAGGCAGAGCATCTCGTCCACCACCTCGACCAGCGCGTGCACGATGTGCTCGATCCAGATCACCGCGGTGCCACCGTCGCGCACCTCGCGGACGATGCCGATGAGCTCGGGCAGCTCGGCGTCGGTCAGTCCGCCGGCGATCTCGTCGAGCAGCAGCAGCCGAGGCCGGCAGGCCAGCGCGCGCGCCAGCTCGAGGCGTTTGCGGTCGAGCAGGCGCAGGTCACCGGCGAGGACGTTGGCCCGGTCCAGCAGCCCGGTCCGGGTGAGGCTCCCGAGCGCCTCGGCCTGGGCCGCGCCGCTGCGCAGCCCGGCCCCGTGCACCGCCCCCACCAGCACGTTCTCGAAGACCGTCATGCCCGCGAAGGGTCGGGGCGTCTGGTAGGTCCGCCCGATGCCGGCCCGGCACCGCTGCGCCGCCGATGCCCGGGTGACGTCGTTCCCGCTCAGCTCGATCCGTCCGCCGTCGACGCCGAGCACCCCGTCGAGCAGGTCCAGGAGTGTCGTCTTCCCGGCCCCGTTCGGCCCGACGATGCCGAGGGCGCGGCCCGCGTCGACGTCGAGGGACACGGCATCGACCACTGTCAGTCCGCCGAAGGACCGGGAGAGGTCCCGCACCGAGAGGACACCGACCGCGGTCGTGCCCAAGGTCATCCCGCCCGCAGCGGTTCCACCGAGCCGGCGGTCGGGATGTTCGGGTTCTGCGAGTTGTTGACGATCACGAGGTCGAACGGGAACTGCTCGCCGGTCCGCCACTGCCCACCGACCAGGGGGGTCTTGGCGACGTTGGGGACCGGTCCGCTGGTCCAGTCGAGCGGTCCGACGACCGTGTCGAGCTTCATCTGCGAGAGGGCCGTGGCCAGGCCCTGCTTGTCGTCGATCGCCTGGACCGACGAGAACGCCTTGGCCGCCACCTCGAACAGCGCGTGCGCGAAGCCGATCGGCTGCGTCCACTGCTTGCCACTGGTCGTGGTGTAGGCGGCGGCGAGCTCGCCTGCGGTCTGGCCGGTGAGCGAGGACGTGAACGGGTGGCTGGGGGACCACCAGACCTCGGTGCCCAGGTTCACCCCGAGCGAGCCGAGTGCCTCCACGCTGGACGGGAACAGCAGTGCCTTGCCGATCGTGGCGATCTTCGGCTGGAAGCCCTGCTGGGAGGCCTGCTGCCAGAACGTCGTGAAGTCGGGTGGGATCGGCACCCCGAGCAGGACCTCGGCGTTCCCGTCCCGGAACGCGGCGATCTGCGCGGAGAAGTCCTGCGTGCCGTTGGGGTAGTTGCCGGGATCGACGATCTGGTAGCCGCGCTGCCCGACCGCGGGCGGGAAGCCGGTGGTGGGGTCACCCCACGCCAGCCCGTCCGGATCGTTGGGCCACAGCGCGCCGGCGATCTTGTTGGTCGGCACCTGGTCCCACATGTCGGCGAAGACCGCCTCGACGTCCTCGAGGCCCCAGAAGAAGAGGTAGGTCCAGGTGAACTTCTGCCCTGGCTGCCCTCCCCGGCCGAAGAACCACGGCTGCCACGGCGTGACCGTCGCGATGCACGGCATCCCGTTGGCCTCGCACTGGTCGCTCACCGGGTTGGAGGTGTCCGGCGTCGAGGACACCAGCATCAGGTTGATGCCGTTGTTGAGGATGAGGTCCGCCGCGACGTCGGCGGCCCGGTTGGAGTCGGACTGGCTGTCCCGCTTGAGGATCTCGACCGGATAGGACCGCCCGCCGACGGAGATCGGGGTTCTGCGCGAAGAACTGCTGGATCGCGCCGATGACGAACTGGTCGGCCTCGCCGAACGGGGCGAGCGGTCCGGTCTCCGGGCTCACGTAGCCGATCTTGATCGTCTCCGCGGACCCGCCGCCACCGCCCTGCGATCCCTGCAGCCCCGAGCTGCACGCCGCCGCGACCCCTCCGGTGGCCAGCACGGTGCCGGCCGCGCCGACGGTCCGCAGGAAGCTGCGCCGGTCCAGCCGGAGCCCGCCCGCTCTGTCCGCCATGGCACCTCAGTTCGTCTCGACTTGATCATTAACTGACGAAGCCTGAGCATCATCGGCTGTGCACGGAGTGTCAACACGACGCCCGGCGATTCCCCGAGGCTTCCGCGGCCGACGGCCCGGTGCGACCAGCGGTCGCCGCCCCGCCCCGGTGCCCGGGCCGCTCCCTCATCGGGCCGACCGGTACCGCGGTGTGACACCCGTCGCGCGGCCCGGACTACACTTCCTGCCCCGACGCACGAATCGCCGTCGACGGTGGTCCGTGCGGTGCACCGGCTGCCCGTTCGAGACCATCGCGCACGATAGTTCCGCCCCGACCCGACGATCACCGCGACGACCCGACGACCACCCCGACCAGGCGCTCCGCTTCCCGGGCCCACCGCTCGGCCGCGACGGGCGACACCAGCTTGGAGATGTCGACGTGAGCACCAGCAAGGACCAGCCCCGGCGGTTCGGCGGCCCGTCCGAGCCGTACTCGCCGCGGGACTGGAGCCTGCGCACCAAGCTCTTGGTCGTGCTGCTGGTGCCGGCGGTGCTGGCCGCCATCCTGGGCGGGCTGCGGATCGCCGACCAGGCAGGGGAGGCCGCCGAGCAGAACCGCGTGTCGCGGTTCGTCGACGTCCAGGCCGAGGTCGCGACGCTGGTCGAGCGGCTGCAGACCGAGCGCCTGCTGGCCACGTCCTACGTCGCCGGTGATCGGCGGGGCGACATCGCGCCGCTGGAGCTCGCGATCGCCGACGTCGACCGCACGCGTGAGCAGACCGGCCCCAGCGTCGAGAACCTGTCCGCCGAGGACCCCGCGCTGGTCGGGGCGAGCCGCCAGTCCCAGCAGGCCCTCGCCCGGTTGCCCTCCCTCCGCAACCTGGTGACTACCTCGAACGCCCCGGCCTCCGCGGTGGTCTCGAGGTACTCCGAACTCGTCGCCCAGATCGTCCAGCTGGACAACGCCCTGCTGCGCGGCGTGAACACGCCCGAGGTCACCGGACTCGCGACCGGTCTGGCCGGGCTGGCCGTGGCTCGCAACGAGGCGTCGCTGCAGCAGGCGCTGCTGGCGGTGGTGGCGCAGACCGGCCAGCTCTCCGACCCGGAGATCGCGGAGCTGCAGTCCAGCAACGCTCGGCTCCGGACGGGCCTGGTGGACTTCCGCGCGGCGCTCGATGCGGGCCAGCGGGTGCGTTATGCGGGCGTCATCGCCGGTGCCACGAACACCGAACGCGACCTCCTGGTGCAGGGAGTCGTGGCCGGCACCTCCGGTGCGCAGGCGTCCGGCCTCTACGACACCTTCCTCGGCGAGCTCGACGCCGCCGAGGACGGGGTGCGCACCGAGCTCCGCGAGACCAGCGAGGCGACCCGGCTGACGGCCGTCAGCCTGGCGCTGATCAATGCCTTCCTGCTGCTGCTCGCCCTGGTCATCGGCGTCGCGGTGGTGGGTCTGATCGCCCGCCAGATGATCGGGTCGTTGCGCACACTGCGTCGCGGTGCCATGGACGTCGCCGAGAGGCGGTTGCCCGACGCGGTGCAGCGGATGCGCCAGGGCTCGGTGCCCGACGTGAACGTCGAACCGGTCCCGGTGCAGACCCGTGAGGAGGTGGGCGAGGTCGCGAGGGCGTTCGACGCGGTGCACACCCAGGCCGTCCGGCTCGCCGCCGAGCAGGCCACCCTGCAGAACAACGTCAACGCGATGTTCGTCAACCTGTCCCGTCGCAGCCAGACCCTCGTGGACCGCCAGCTCAAGCTCATCGAGGAGCTGGAGGCGGGGGAGGAGGACCCGGACCAGCTCTCCCACCTCTTCCGGCTCGATCACCTCGCCACCCGCATGCGTCGCAACAGCGAGAACCTGCTGGTCCTCGCGGGAACCGAGCTCGCCCAGCGGGCCGTCCGGCCCGTTCCCGTCGTGGAGGTGCTGCAGGCCGCGGTTTCCGAGGTCGAGCAGTACCGGCGCATCGTCGTCTCGCCCCCGCCGGACCTGGCCGTGGTCGGTCGGGTGGGCAACGACCTCCAGCACCTGCTCGCCGAGCTGCTGGACAACGCGACGAACTTCTCGCCGCCGGACTCCCGGGTCACCATGAGCACGAGCCGCACCGACGACGGCACCTTCGTCGTGGAGATCGTCGACGACGGCGTCGGCCTGCCCGCGGCCGAGCTCGCGCAGATCAACGAGCAGCTGGGCCTGCCCAGTGACGCCACCGTCGAGGCCTCCCGGCGGATGGGGTTGTTCGTGGTGGGCCGCCTGGCCGCCCGGCACGGTATCGAGGTGACCCTGTCCAGCGGGTCGACCGCGCCGCGACCCGAGGGGGTGGCGCGGAGCACCGCGAAGCCCAACCAGGGGTTGACCGCGCTGGTGCGCGTGCCGCGGCTGCTCATCCACGACGGCTTCGGGCCGGCTCGCCGCAGCGGTGCGCAGCGGTCGCCGGCGACCGCCCCGCGGCGCCGCGACACCGAGGCCACAGCCGGCCAGGCGAACGGGGTCCAGCGGACGGCACCGCCACCCCAGCCCCAGTCCTCGCCGGCGTCGGCCCCTCCGGCTCCGGCCACGCCGCCCCAACCGGCTCCCCCGCGTGCGACGCAACCCGAGTCCCGGCCTCCGTCGCCGCCTCGACCCCCGGGGCCGCAGCCCACTCGGCCGCAGCCGCCGTCCCCACCGGCGGCACGGCCCTCGGCGCAGCCCGAGTCGCGACCGGCACCGGCATCACCCGTTCCGGCCGGCCGCACGCCCCCGGTCGGACCGGCCCGCACGCCGCGCTCCACCCCACCCTCGCCCGGCCCAGGCGAGGGCGACGGACAGGGCCGTCGGCGACCGGTCCGCGCCGAGGACGCGCCGGCTCGCGCCGAGAACACCCCAGCTCGCGCCGAGAACACGCCCGCTCGGCCCGAGAACACGCCAGCTCGCGCCGAGAACACGCCCGCTCGGCCCGAGAACACGCCAGCTCGCGCCGAGAACCCGCCAGCTCGCGCCGAGAACACGCCAGCTCGCGCCGAGAACACGCCAGCTCGCGCCGAGAACACGCCGGATCCGGGCGCGGAGAGTGCGCTGACCCGGGCCGCCGAGCCCACTGCCGCGGGCCCGACCCCGGCCACCGCTCGGACCGCCGGCTCGGCACGGAGGCCGGAGGCCGACCGCGACGCCCCGGCGCCGGCCCGGCCGGACGAGGACGACCCGAGCGGTTTGTTCGCGCCGTCGACCCCGGCGCCCGCCCTCCCCGACCCGTTCGCGATGACGAGGCCGCGCGACCCCTTCGCCGCGCCGGACGTCTACGCCGACTCCGACACGCCGATCTTCAGCGAGGTGGCGTCGGGCTGGTTCAAGGTCCCGTTCGACCTCCCGGACACCGAGGATCGATCGGCCCGTCCGGTCCCGGAACCGCCGGCGCCGCGGAGCGCCCCACCGGTCCCGGCCTCGCCCGGCGCGACACGGACCCGGCCGCCGACCGGGAGCTCCGCCCGCCCCGGTGCCCCGCCGCGGACCCCTCAACCGGTGGCGGCTGGCCCGGTCGCCGGGGACTTCACCACGGCGGCCGACTCCGGCTGGCGCGCGGTCGAGGCGGTCAGCGACCGGACCGACCGTGACAACCTCACCGGGGCCGGCCTGCCGAGGCGGACGCCACGGGCCAAGCTCCTGCCCGGCAGCGCCCAGACGACCGGAGGCGGTGGCCAGGCCCCGTCGACCCGCGACGCGGAGTCGGTCCGGGGACGGCTGGCCAGCTACCAGCGCGGAGTCCGGGAGGGCCGGGAGGGCCGGGACGACAGGGACGACAGGGACGACAGGGAAGGCCGGGAGAACCGGCGGTCGGACGCGGACGCCCCGGCGAGCTCCTCGGCCGAGGAGACCTGACGGGGTGGGGATGGTGACGACGGAGACGGGCGCGCGCGGGCGAGCGGCGCTCCCGCCTCCAGGTCTCGACCGTTCCGATCCGACCCGTTCGAGTGTGTACGGTCAGACGACCGGCAGTGGCGGTCGCGCACTGAACCGGACGCCTGAGATCCACCGAACACCCAGGGCCGACGGCGGCAAGGCGGGGTCTGGCGTGCCGGATCGCGCCCACCCGTTCGGCGCCCGACAGGTGCGTTGCACCCGACAACGACGACAACGACGACGACGACAAGGATGCGTCCGTGGCTGAATCCGAGCAGACCCCGGCCGAGCCCACTCCGCGCGACCCGGCGTCAGCGCAACGTCGGCGGTTCGACACCGTGTTGCGAGGCTACGAACGCACCCAGGTCGACGAGCACGTCGCCCGGCTCATCGAGCAGAACGCAGCGCTGCACCGCGAGCTGACGGAGAGTGAACGCCGCCGCCAGGCTGCGGAGGAGCACGCCTCCGCCACCGAGAGCGAGATCCGCACCGTCCGGTCGCAGCAGCAGTACGGGCCGACGACGCCGCCGGAGGAGAGCTTCGGCTTCCGTGCCGAGAAGCTGCTGCGCCTCGCGGAGCAGGAGGCCGTGGACGTGCGGACGAAGGCGACGCGGGAGGCCACCACCCTCGTGGAACAGGCCCGCGCCGAGGCCGAGAAGCACCGACACGAGGTGGAGCAGGCGCTGATCGCGCGGTCGGCCAGCCTCGACGAGCAGGCGGCGCAGCGCACGACCGAGCTGCAGGAGCGTGAGCGACAGATCGCCGAGCAGCTCGCCGCCGCGAGGAGCGAGGCGGAGACGCTGCACCAGGCCGCCCGGCGCACAGCCGACCAGCATCGCGAGCAGGCGGAGTCCGCCGCCGAGGCCGTGCGGGTGCGGGCGGCCCACGACGCCCAGCGCGTGCGTGACCAGGCCCAGCAGGAGGTCGGTCGCCTCACCGCGCTGCAGAACGACATCCGTGCGGAGTTGTCCCGGCTGGCCGAGCAGCTCGCCGCCGAGGTCAACAAGCCCGCGGCGGCCGCCCCGGAGCCGGAGACCGCCGAGAACGACGACCGCCGCGAGCAGGAACGAGACACCCCGGCGGATGAGGGCCGGGTCCGGCGGCTGCCCGCGCGGACTGCGAGCCGCTGACCGCGCCACCCCTGGCCGCACCGGAGGGGCCGGGCACCACACGGCGCACGATCGACGAGTCGGCGCTGGTCGGAGTGCTGTTGGTGGGCGCGGCCGTGCTGGCCGCGCACCTGCTCGCCGGCCTGCGCGCGGGCGAGCAGGTCGCGAGCCTCGGGGAGGCGCGACTCGCGGCCGCGGCGTTCGGTGCTCGCATCCCGGACCTGCTGCCCGACCCCCTCCCGCTGGTCGACCGGTTCGCCGCCCGCCAGATCGCGGCCGTCGAGACCGTGCTGCCTCTCGACGACCTCGCCGTGCTCGACGCGGCGCGCTGGTCCTGTCTGGCGATCGGGGCCCTCGCCGCCCTGTTGGTGTGGCCGCTGCTGCGTGCGCCGGGGCTGTCCGCGCCGGCCGCCGCGCTGGGGGTCGCGGTGATCGGCATCGCGCCGCCCGCCCTCGCGCTGCACGCCGGCGTCGCGGCGGCCGGACCGGCGGCGTTGTGGCTCACCCTCGCCGCGACCCTCGCGGTGCGGATCGGCGGCCGGTCGGTGCCGGCCGCGGTCGCCGCGATCGTCGCCGCCCTCCTCGCGGCGGTGACGGCGCCGCTCGCGGCGGCCGCGCTGCTCGCGTTCGCCGCCCACCCGGATCTGCTCCGCGCGGTGCGGCTGCCCGACCGGCTCCGGATCCCGTGCGCGGTGGCCCTCGCCCTCGCCGCGGTCGCCACGGCCGTCGCGGCGCTGGGGAGCGGGCCGCTGGGCGGGACCGGTGGTCCGGTCATCGGCACCGGCGGGGCCGTGGCGGGCGCGGCCATCGGCGCCGTCCTCATCGGTCTGGGCTGGTTGCGCGCCACTTGGCTGCGGCCGGTGTTCCCGGCGGCGGCGTTGCTGCTGGTCGTCCTGCTCGTGCCGGGGTCGGCCCGGGCCGACGCGGCCCTCCTCGTCCTGCCGCTGCTCGCCATCACCGTCGGGGTGCTAGCCGACGACATGCTCGCGCGGCTGACCGGAGCGCGACGGTCGGCCGCCGGTCGCGCGGCGGTGGTGCTCGTCCTGGTCGCACTGGTGGTCGCGGTGCTGCCGGCCCGCACACCGGACACGCCCGGTCCGTCGTTGGTGGCGTGGGCGTCGACGGAGCTGGCCCCCGGCACCGCCCTGCGCGCCGACGCCCTGGACCGTGTCGAGCTCGTCGCCGCGGGCTTCCCGGCCGGGCTGGTGCGCGGGCCGGCCGACCCGGTCGGTTCGGACGAGCTGGTCGTCGTGGCCGATCGGCCGTCGGGTGACCTTGCGCCCGACCCGCTCCGGTGCGCCGACGGCACCGCGATCGCGGCGACGGAACGCGGCACCGGTGGCGCGCCCACCCGGGTGTGCCGCCCGGACCAGGCCGCGGTGGACGCCGTCACGGCCGAGCGTCCGGCCCGGGCGCGCCTGGGCACCGCGCTCGTCGCCAACCCGTCGCTCGAGATCGCGCCCGCCGCCCAGGAGGCATTGCGCGCCGGAGACGTCGACGCCCGGCTGGTGCTGGTGCTGGCGGCGATGGCGTCAGCGCAGCGGATGACCGTCGCCGACTTCCCGGCGGCCGAGCTGGACACTCCGGAGGTTCCCCGACGGCGGATGCTGATCTCGGCCGTGGACGGCCTGCCGGCCACCGGGGACGCGCAGCCCGCGGTACGGTCCTGGCTCGACGGCCAGCAGCCGCCGTTCGCCCCCAGCCTCGTCCGCCCGATCGGGTCCGAGCTCCTTATCGGGTTCCCGGCCCCCACCCAAGCCGGCCTGCTTCCCGACTGACCCCGGAGGACCACCGTGACCCCACAGGACGTTCCGTCCCGATCCCGCCACGCGCTCTCCTCCGCCCTCGTGGTCGCGGTGCTGGCGCTCGTCGGCCTGGTGGGTGTGGGCGGGTCCGCCGCCGCCGCCCCGCCCGCCGGCACCGCCTACGTCCGGCTCGCGCACCTGTCGCCCGACACGCCGCAGGTCGACGTCTACGTCGGCTCGGTGTCCGATCCGGGGGCGTCCTTCGTGGTGCCTGGCGTCGGGTACGGCGCCGTCTCGCCCTACCAGCCGCTGCCGGTCGGCTCCTACGTCGTGAGCATGCGCGCGGCCGGGGCGCCTGCGGACTCCCCGCCGGTGATCTCCGCGACCGTCGAGGCGCGTCCCGGCGCGGCCTACACGATCGCCGGCACCGGCCTCTTCGCCGGGCTGGGCCTGACCGTCCTCGACGACCGACTGGACAGCCCGCCCCCGGGCCGGGCGAACGTGCGGGTGATCAACGCCGCCGTGAGTGCCCCCGCGGTGGACGTCGCACCGGCCTCCGGGCCCCCCTGGGCCACCGACGTGCGGTTCGCGACCACGACCGACTACCGCGACTGCCCGCTCGGTGACTGGAACGTGTCGGTGAGCGCGGCGGGACGCGAGGCCACCACGCTGCCCGTGAAGCTCGATGCGAACTCGACCTACACCGTCCTGCTCGTCGATCGCAACGGTGGTCTCGCCGCCGAGCTGTACCGCGACAGCGCCGGCAGCGGCACCGTCCCGCTCGGTGGTGTCGAGACCGGGTTCGGCGGAACGGCCTCGGTCGGCATCGGAGCGGCTGTCATCGGAGCGCTCGTCGCGGCCGTCGCTGGCGGCCGGCTGACCTCTCGGGTCGCCGCCCGTCGTGCCGGCCGTTAGGACGGTCGGCCGGCACCGTTCACCGGACCGCGGGGAGAGGACGCCGGCCGCTCGTCCCGGCGGCACCGGCGGCCGCGGCGGGGCCCGCACGGCCGAGCCGGCGGTCCGGCGACACCGCGCTGTCGTGGGCCTCTTCGTGGCCGCGGTGACGGTGGGGGCCGCCGCCGGCACCGCTGTGGTCGTCATCCCCGCCCAGGCGTCGACGACCCCGCCGCCGCCCGCTCCGTCGTCGGTCGTCGCCCCCGCGGTGGGCGGCGCGCTCGCGGTCCCGCCGGCAGGTGACCGGCTACCCGCGGCCCCCGTGCGGGCGACCGCGGTGCGGGTCCCCGTCCTGGGGGTGGGCAGCGAGCTCGTGGACTTGGACCTCGAGACGTCCGGAGCGCTGCGGCCGCCACCCACCGCCGACGTGGCCGGCTGGTTCGCGGCCGGTGCGGTGCCCGGCGATCCCGGTCCCGCGGTCATCGCCGGGCACGTCGACTCGCGGGCCGGGCCGGGGGTCTTCTTTCCGCTGCGCGACGTGCCTATCGGTGCCGAGGTGGAGGTGGACCGTTCGGACGGGCGGCTCGTGCGCTACCGGGTGCGTGAGGTGCGGGTCGTCGCGAAGGACGCCTTCCCGACCGCGCAGGTCTACGGTCCGACCCCCGTCCCGGAGCTGCGGTTGATCACCTGTGGCGGTGAGTTCGACCCCGACGCCCGCCGCTACTTGCGCAACGTCGTGGTGTCAGCGGTGCTCGTGGGATGAGACCCACGGTCGCGCCCGGGGGCCATCCCTTCGCGGGACGGCACCCGAGCGCAGGACCGGTCACCGCACGTCAGACACGGACCCCCAGCGCGGGCGCCAGGACGGTCGCAGCCCAGTGCCGCGCCGGCGTCGGAGTGACGCCCAGACGCGCCCACACCGCCGTCGCCTCCGCGGCCATCAGCGGGTTCGGCTCCTCGGGCATCGCCCCGTAGGCGGCGGCGACCCCGTCCGCTGCCCCGTCGCCGACCACCGGACGCAGCAGCTCCCCGTACTCCACCGCAGTGACCCGGCGGAACGCGACCGGCCGCCCGATCCCGGTGCCGATCTCGGTGGCCAGCTCGTCGAACGTCAGCCTCGCGGGGCCGGCGAGGACCAGCAGCTCACCGGCGACGTCCGCCGCGAGCGCGGCGACGGCGGCCGCACCGAGGTCGCGCGCCGCGATCCAGGCGAGGACGTCGGCCGCCGGACGCGGGTAGACGAGCTCGCCGCGGCCGAGCGTCGCCAACGCCCACGGGGCCGCGTGGTTGTCCAGGTACGCCGTCGGGGTGAGTGCGGTGGCGCCGGTGGTCAGCACCGCGTCGGCCACCGGCCGGACACCGAACGGGTCGGGCGCGGCGGGCGGCGGGATGGGGGAGCCGAGGTTCACCGTCACCGGCAGGTCACGGGCCCGCAGCATCCGGATCGCGTCCACCACGGCCGCGGCGCCCTCCGGTGAGCCCAGTCCGAGCGGGACGTGCAGCACCGCCGCGTCGACACCGCCGGCCGCGGCCGTCACGGAGTCGACGTCGGTGAGATCGGCGACCACCGCCGCGTGCCCGTCGGCCGTCCATGACCGGGCCCGGCCGGGCCGGCTGGTCGCGCGCACCGCAACCCCTCCTCGGGCAGTGATCGCGTCGACCAGCCCCGATCCCTGCGTCCCCGCTGTTCCGAAGGCGAGAACCCGCGCTCCGTCGATCTTCATGTCCCTCTCCTCATGGCACATTCGTGGAGCCTGGGAACACCGGGGGAACCCTGCAGGTGGAGGCCTCGCTCGTCGGCTGCCCCATCCGCGATGTGATCGAGCGCATCGGCGACAAGTGGTCGGTGATGATCGTCGTGCGGCTGCAGGACGGGCCGGTGCGCTTCTCCGCGCTCCTGCGCGCCACCGAGGGGATCTCGCGGCGCATGCTCACCCGCACGCTGCGGCTGCTGGAACGCGACGGCCTCGTGGCGCGGACGGTGTTCCCGACGACGCCGCCGTCGGTGGAGTACGCGCTCACCGACCTCGGCCGCGGCCTCGCCGGCCCGCTCGAGGGGATCTCGGACTGGGCGGTCGCGCACCGCGATGACGTGCAGGAGGCCCGCCGCCGCTACGACGCCGCCCAGGCTCGGTGAGCCCCTCCGATCGGCCAGGACGTCCGCCTGGACGCAGGGGGGTGTGGGGCCGCCGGCTGGCTAGGCTCGGACTCCGGGACCAACGGCGGAAGGGGCCGGCATGGCCAGCACCAAGGAGTGGTTCGAGACCGTCGCCGAGGCGCAGCGGCGGGCGAAGAAGCGGCTGCCCAAGTCGGTGTACCAGGCGTTGGTCGCCGGATCGGAGCAGGGCATCACCCTGCAGGACAACGTGGCCGCGTTCAGCGAGATCGGGTTCCGGCCGCACGTCGCCGGCCTCCCGCCGCAGCGGGACCAGGCCACCACGGTGCTCGGCCAGGACGTCTCCTTCCCGGTGATCATCTCGCCCACCGGGGTGCAGGCGGTGAACCCGGACGGTGAGGTCGCCGTGGCGCGCGCCGCCGCCGCGGCGGACACGGCGATGGGCCTGAGCTCCTTCGCGAGCAAGCCGATCGAGGAGGTGGCCGAGGCCAACCCGAAGGTGTTCTTCCAGATGTACTGGACGGGTACCAAGGACCGCATCGTCGAACGCGCCGAGCGGGCGAGGAAGGCGGGGGCCAAGGGCCTGATCGTCACCCTCGACTGGAGCTTCGCCACCCGCCGCGACTGGGGCAGCCCGCCGATCCCCGAGCAGCTCGACCTCAAGGCGATGGTGCAGTTCGCGCCGGAGGGGCTGATGCGGCCCCGCTACCTGGCCGAATGGCTCCGGCACCGGCGGCTGCCCGACCTCACCACCCCGAACCTCGTGCCACCCGGAGAGCAGGCACCCACGTTCTTCGGCGCCTACGGCGAGTGGATGCAGACGCCGCTGCCCACCTGGGAGGACATCGCGTGGCTCCGCGAGCAGTGGGGCGCCCCGTTCATGGTCAAGGGGATCCAGCTCCCGGACGACGCCCGCCGAGCCGTCGACATCGGCGCCGACGCCCTCTCGGTGAGCAACCACGGCGGCAACAACCTCGACGGGACGCCGGGGGCAATCCGGGCGCTGCCGGGCGTCGTCGACGCGGTCGGCGGGCAGATCGAGATCCTGCTCGACGGCGGCGTCCGGCGGGGCAGTGACGTGGTGAAGGCGCTCGCGCTCGGGGCGCGGGCCGTGATGATCGGTCGCGCCTACCTGTGGGGCATGGCCGCCGGCGGCGAGAAAGGGGTCGCGAACGTCCTGTCGATCCTGCGCAGCGGCATCGACGAGGCGCTGCTCGGGCTGGGCCGCGCCTCGGTCCACGACCTCGTGCCCGAGGACGTGATCGTGCCGCCCGACTTCGCCCGGGTGCACCGGAGCTAGGGACACCCCTACCCGGGGACGATCTCCAGCCCCGCCGCCACCGCTCCGCGGCGGTCGAGCACTGCGGAGATGCGTTCGACGGCGTCGGGTTCGCCCGGCACCACCTGGACCGTGCCCGGCCCGAGGGCGATGCGGGTCGGCACGGCCTCTGCCCGGCTCGCCGTGAACCGGCCGTCCTCGCCGCGGGTGAACGTGAACCGGGCGATCACCGAGTCCTGCCGCGCCGGCTCCCGCCGGCTCTGCTCGGCGACGTGGTTGCCCAGCCCGTAGGCCACCCACTCGCCGTCGATCTGCTCGAACGGTTGCACCACGTGGGCGTGGTGGCCGAGCACGAGATCGATGTCGGGCGAGGCGAGGAGGGTGCTCACCGCCGTGACCTGCGCATCGGTCGGGTCGTGGTCGTACTCGGCGCAGCAGTGCACGCTGGCCACCACGACCTCGGCCCCGGCGGCGCGAGCCCGCGCCGCACCGGCGAGGACGGCCGTGACGTCCGGCACCGCGAAGACGTCGACCGACCATCCGCGCCCTCGGGGGAGCGGCACGCCGTTCAGCGAGAACGTGGTGGACACGTGGCCCACCCGGACCCCACCGGCGTCGACGATCGTCGGCCGCATGGCCTCCTCCGCGCTGCGGTAGGTGCCGGTGTGCTCGACACCGGCGGCGTCGAGCACGTCGAGCGTGCGGACCAGCCCGTCGAACCCGTCGTCGAGGGAGTGGTTCGAGGCGGTCGAGCAGAGGTCGTACCCCGCACCGGCCAGCGCGTCGACGATCTGCGGTTGCACGGCGAAGCTGGGGTAGCCGCGGTAGGGCCCGCCCCGCGATGCGACCGGGGTCTCGAGGTGGCAGATCGCCAGGTCGGCGCCCCGGGTGACCCCCGCGAGCGGGGCGAACACACCGGAGAAGTCGTACTCGCCGCCGTCCCGCGCCGAGCCGCGCACCAGCAGGCCGCGCTGGTGCAGGAGCACGTCGCCGGTCGCGACCAGCGTGAAGGAGGCGGGGGCCGGTGCCGCGGCGACCGACATCGGAGCCAGTGCCCTGGCCAAGGTGGTGGTGGTGGTGGCGGTGGCGGCGGTGGTCAAGGCCGCCGTGGGAGCCGGGGCGGCCGCCGGCACCGGCTCCTGGGTCGTGGGTGGAGCCGATGGCGGGGCCGACGGGGAGGCCCGGGTGGAGGTCGGCGCCGGAGCCGCCGCGAGGACCGGGGCCGGGGCCCGACCCGGGGTGGGGGTGGACGCCGATGCGACCCCCGCCGCACACCCGGCGATGACGAGCCAGAGGGCCAGCGTCGTGCGGGCGCGGGACCGGCTCGATGGCACCCGACGAGGCTAACCGCGCACTCCTGTCCGGTGAGCGTCGAAACGCCGAGGATGACGAGGTCAGGACCCCTCGACTGCTTCGGAGGGACGGGCGCGCGGGCCACGTAGACTCGAGAACCTGATGTCAGACGCCGTGGGGGAGTCGGCCCGGGTACCGACCGAGGCGCTGCGGCGCCGGACGTTCGCCGTGATCAGCCACCCCGACGCGGGCAAGTCGACGCTCACCGAGGCGCTGGCCCTCTACGCCGAGGTGATCGACGAGGCCGGCGCAGTGCACGGCAAGTCGGGCCGGCGCGGGGTCACGTCGGACTGGATGGAGATGGAGCGCCGGCGAGGGATCTCGATCACCTCCGCGGTGCTGCAGTTCGCGTACCGCGACTGCGTGGTCAACCTGCTCGACACCCCCGGCCACGGTGACTTCTCCGAGGACACCTACCGGGTACTGGCTGCCGTCGACGCCGCGGTCATGCTGCTCGATGCGGCGAAGGGACTGGAGCCGCAGACCCTCAAGCTGTTCGACGTCTGTCGCACCCGCGGTATCCCGGTCCTCACGTTCGTCAACAAGTGGGACCGACCGGGCCGGGAGGCGCTGGAGCTGCTCGACGAGGTCGAGCAGACCATCGGCCTGCGTCCCATGCCGATCACCTGGCCGGTCGGCGTGGCCGGCGAGCTGCGCGGTCTCGTCGAGTGCGCGACGGGGGAGTTCACCCGCTTCTCGCGCACCGCAGGCGGTGCCACCCGCGCCGCGTCCGAGATCGTGCCGGTCGCGCAGGTGGCAGCCGAGGAGCCGGCGTACTGGGCGACCGCGCAGGACGAGCTCGCCCTGCTCAGCGCGATCGGCGCGGAGTACGACGAGAAGGCCTTCCTCACCGGCTCGGCCACCCCGGTGCTCTTCGGCGCCGCCCTCGGTGGGGTCGGGGTCGCGCGGCTGCTCGACGCGCTGGTGGAGCTGGCCCCGGCACCCGAGGCCCGGCCCGACGCCGAGGGCCGGCCGCGGGAGCTGGACGCGCCGCTGTCCGGGCTCGTGTTCAAGGTGCAGGCGGGCATGGACCGCTCGCACCGCGACCGGATGGCGTTCGTGCGGATCTGCTCGGGACGGTTCGAGCGCGGCATGGTGCTCACCCACGCCGCCACCGGCCGCCCCTTCGCCACGAAGTACGCCCAGTCCGTGTTCGGCCAGCAGCGCACGACCGTCGAGGAGGCGTTCCCGGGCGACATCGTCGGTCTGGTCAACGCGGGTGCGCTGCGGCCGGGCGACACGCTCTACGCCGCGGATCCCGTGGCGTTCCCGGCCATCCCGAGCTTCGCCCCCGAGCACTTCGCGGTGGTCCGCGGCGCCGACGCGGGCACGTTCAAGCAGTTCCGGCGGGGCATCGAGCAGCTCGACAGCGAGGGCGTGATCCAGGTCCTGACCTCCGACCTGCGCGGGGAACAGGCTCCGGTGCTGGCCGCGGTGGGGCCGCTGCAGTTCGAGGTGGTCACCACCCGGCTCCTGTCGGAGTTCCGCGCGCCGGTCACGTTGGAGCCACTCGGCTACGCCGTCACCCGGCGCACCGACGAGGCCGGGGCCGGGCAGCTGACCGGGCAGAGCGACGTCGAGGTCCTCACCCGCCGTGCCGACGGTGCCCTGCTCGCGCTGTTCTCGACGAAGTGGCGGCTGGAGACCGTGCGCCGCAAGTTCCCCGACCTGCTCCTCGACCCGCTGCCTGCGGGGTCCGACGGTCGCTGAGCGCGAGCTCGACGGGAGAGTGGTTCGATCATGGCTCCCACCACTCCCGCGTCGAACTCGACGAAACGGGTCCGGGGACGGGTTCGGCCGTGGATGCTGCCGACGTGCTCGACGGGCCGTTCCGGGGATCCCTCGCCGTCGCGCGGGGACTGCTGACGAAGAACCAGCTGCGCGGGCCGCGGTACGTCCGGCTGTTCCCGGACGTCTACGTACGGACCGGCGCCGGCCCTCCCGATCACGAGACCCGGTCGCGGGCGGCGTTCCTGCTCGTCGAGGAGCGGGGTGGGGTGCTGGGCGGGTATTCGGCCGCGACACTGCTGGGTGTGGACTGCGCGCCGTCGGGATCTCCGGCCGAGGTCGTCGTCCCACGTGACGTGCGAGGCCACGCCGGGCTGCTCGTCAGACGCGGCTGCGTGACCGGCCGCGATCTGTGGCGGGGCCGGCGCTGCGCCGTCACGTCACCCGAGTGCACCGCGTGGGACCTCGCCCGACGGCTCGAGCTGGTGGAGGCGGTGGTGGCGGTCGACGCGCTCGCCCGGCTGCGGATCCCGCGGATGACCCCCTTCGCGTCACCTGACCTGCTGCGGCGCCGGTCCGCGGCTCCCGGCGCTCGCGGTTGTCGCAACCTCGACCGGGTCGTGGCGCTGGCCGATCCACGTGCCGAGTCGCCGATGGAGACGCGCCTGCGGCTACTGCTCGTGCTCGCCGGTCTACCCGCTCCGGCCGTCCAGCACGAGCTCGTCGACGCGTACGGGTTCGTGGTCGCCCGGTTCGACCTCGCCTATCCGGATGCCCGGCTGGCCGTGGAGTACGACGGGCGGGGTCACGCGCGGCGGGAGTTCTCGAAGGACGACCGGTGGCGCGACGGCACGACCGGTGACCTCGGATGGCACACGATGCGGTTCGGCTACGAGGACGTGGAGATCACGAAGCGCCGGACCGTGCAGCTGGTGGAGAACATGCGGCGCCGACGGCTCCGTCTGCCGTCACCGAGTTCGACGTCAGCGTCGTCGCGCGCATGATCGAACCACTCTCCCGTCGTTCTCGACGGGGAGGCGGTAGCAGCGCTCACCCGACCCGCCACCGCGCCAGCGCGTCGGGGTCGAGCTCGGCGCCGATGCCGGGACGGCGCGGGACGGGCACGAAGCCGTCGGCGTCGATGACGACCGGGGTCGTGAGCATGAAGTCGCGGCGCTGCGGCGTCCACCCGGGCGGGTCGTAGGGGAACTCGAGGTAGGGACCACCGCCGATCCCCGCGGCGACGTGCAGGTTCGCGAGCAGCCCGATCCCGTTCGTCCAGGTGTGGGGGGTGTAGGCCCGGTGCCGCAGCAGCGCGAGCTCGCCCATGGTGCGGGCCCGCGACATCCCCAGGGCCAGCACCACGTCCATCTGGTAAACGTCGAGCAGGTCGTGCTCCAGGTGGGCCAGCACCGCGTCCACCGAGTCGAGCATCTCCCCACCGGCGAGGCGCACGCCCGCGCTCCGCAGCGTCGCGAGGCCGGCCCGGTCGCCGTAGGGCAGGGGCTCCTCGACCCAGAGGACGCGCAGGTCGCCGAGCTGCTCGACCAGCCGGCGCACGGCGGCGAGGTCCAGGGTCGCGGCGATGTCACCGGCCGTCCGCCACGACTGGTTGAGGTCGACCATGATCTCCATGTCGTCGCCGACGGCCGCGCGGACGGCCGCGACCGTGGCCACACCCTCGTCGGGCCGGTGCCGGTCGATGCGCAGCTTCACGGCCCGGAAGCCCTCCGCGCGCATCGCGAGGACCGATTCCGTCCGGGCGTCCGGCGGCAGGAGCGACCCGCAGGACGCGTAGGCGGGCACCCGGTCCAGCGCACCGCCGAAGAGCGTGGCCACCGGTACCCCGGTGACCTGGCCGACGACGTCCCACAGCGCCACCTCCAGCGGCCAGCAGCGCCCGCCGTGGAAGTTCAGCGACGAGATGGTGCGGACGTGTCGCTGGACCTGCAGCGGATCCGCGCCGACGAACAGGTGCTCCTGGCCGGCCAGGCCGGCCATGGTGTCGCCGGACCCGATCCCGACCACGCCCTCGTCGGTCTCCACCCGGACGACCACCGCGTCCGCCCGGCGGCGCGGCTCCGGATCCCAGGCCGCGATGAACGGCGGGTCCAGCGGCATCCGCAGCCGATCCAGGCGGACAGCGGTGATCTCCACGAGGTCGAGGCCGCCGCGGTCAGGACTGCGCGATGAACCCCCGCTCGGACAGCCAGGTGCGGGCCACCTCACGCGGGTCGAGGCCGTCGGCCGACACCTGCTTGTTGAGCTCGGCCATCACCTTGTTGTCCAGCGAGTTGATGATCGGCTCGAACACCGCTGCGATCGCCGGGTTGCGGTTGAACGCCTCCTCGCGGATGGTCACCGAGGCGTTGTAGTTCGGGTGGAACTTCTTGTCGTCCTCGAGCACCCGCAGTCCCAGCTGGGGGATGCGGCCGTCGGTGGTGAACACCTCGCCGAACAGGCACGGGTTCTGGTCCGCGGTGGCCTGGTAGATCACGCCGGTGGCCAGCACCTGCGGATTGGGCACCGAGAACCCGTAGGCCTTCTGCAGGCCGGTCACGCCGTCGTCGCGACTGGCGTACTCGGTCTCGATGCAGACGTCGCCGGGCTGGCCCGAGTTCACGTAGGCCGCCATGTCCGAGAGCGTCGTGAGGTTCAGCTCGGCGGCCTTCTCCTCCTTGACCGCGAACGCGTAGGTGTTGTTGAACGGGGTGCGCCCGATCCACACGATCTTGTTCTCCGCCAGGTCGCGGTCCCGGACCGCGGTGTACTGCTCCTGCTCGTCCGGGATGGGTGCGGTCTCCTTGAGGAAGGTGATCCACGCCGTGCCGTTGTACTCCCAGTACAGGTCGATGTCGCCGCCGAGCAGCGCGTTGCGGGTGGCCTCGGTGCCGCCGGTGTTGCAGCGGTCGGTCACGGTGGCCTTGACCGACTCCAGCGCCGCGATCGCGATCTGGCAGAGCACCAGCTGCTCGTCGAAGTCCTTGCCGCCCACGGCGTAGGTCTGGCCCTCGAGCGACACCGCGTCGGCCAGCTCCCCTCCGCCGGCGGCCGGCCCGCTGCCGCTGAGCCCACCGCAGCCGGCGAGCACCATCGCGGCCGCGCCGGCCAGCGCCACCAGTGTTCCCGTTCGAGTCGGACGCACGTTGCTCTCCTTCGAGTCGTGAAATGATCAGCCGCCGCGGCGGCTGACGAGGTACTCCGCCACCCCGGCCAGCCAGTCGATGATCAGGGCCAGGGCCGCCACCAGCACGGCCGCGACGATCGTCGCGGTGGGCCGGCCGAGGCGCAGGGCGCCGTCGATGATGTTGCCGAGCCCGCCGGCACCGATGTAGGTGGCCAGCGTCGCGGTGCCCACGTTCAGGACCAGTGCGACGCGGACCCCGGCGACCATCACCGGCACGGCCAGCGGCAGCTCGACGCGACGGAGCGTCTGCCCCGCCGACATGCCCATCCCGCGGGCGGCCTCGATCATCGCCGGGTCCACCTGGCGCAGGCCGACGACGGTGTTGGTGACGACCGGCAGGAAGGAGGCGATCACCAGCGCGACGATCGCGGTGGTCGAGCCGAGGCCCAGCGGGGAGAACGCCAGCAGGACGATCACGCCGAAGGCCGGCAGCGCCTGCAGGAAGCCGCTGAGCGCGAGCACCCCGGGCTGGACGCGCCGCAGGGCGGGGCGGCTGAGCGCGATCCCCAGCGGGATGGCCAGCACGATGACGATCACGGTGGACACCGCGGTGAGGTACAGCTGCTCGCCGAGCCGGGCGGTGATGTAGTCGACGTTGATGGTGCGCTGCTCGACGCTGTCGAGCGTCTGCGTGGCGACGTAGCCGAGGACGAGGGCCAGTCCGACCGCGACGATCGCCGGGGTGACCCACAGCCGGCCGCCACCGCGGGGCCGGGAGGGCGCCGCCCCGCCGGACCCGGCCTCCTGGCTGACCACGGCCTCCGCGGTGGTCACCGATGCCGCCCCTTGGTGGGCAGCTCCCGCACGAGGGCTTCCCAGCGCAGGGCGCCCTGCGGGCGGTCCTGGTCGTCGATCACCGCGACCAGCGGGGTGCGGGCGTCGAGCATGACGTCGACCGCGTCGTAGACGGTGCCCGAGAGCGGGACGGTGACCCACGGAGGCAGCTCCGTGACACCCGGCAGGTGGCTCCATGCGACGGCCCGGCCCGCGCCGTCGGCGCGGTAGGTGGGATGCCCGTTCGGGCTGCCCGTCCCGTCGGCCTCGATCTCCTCCAGCTCCAGGCGGCTGAGCTCGAGCAGCGAGAGCCGCCGCACTGCCGCACCGCTGCCGACGAACTCGGCGACGAACTCGTTGGCGGGCTGGGTGAGCACCTGCTCGGGCGTGTCGTACTGCTCGAGCACCCCGCCGGGGCCGAACACGGCGATGCGGTCGCCGAGCTTGACCGCCTCGGACAGGTCGTGGGTGACGAAGCAGATGGTCTTCGCGATCTGCTGCTGGATGCCGAGGAACTCGTCCTGCAGCCGGTCGCGGGTGATCGGGTCGATGGCCCCGAACGGCTCGTCCATCAGCATCACCGACGGGTCGGCCGCCAGGCCACGGGCCACACCGATCCGCTGCTGCTGTCCCCCGGAGAGCTGGCGCGGGTACCGGCCGCGGAAGTCGCGCGGCTCCAGGCCCACCAGGTGCAGCAGCTCGTCCACCCGCGCGTCGATCCGCGCGCGTTCCCAGCCGAGGATCTTGGGCACGACCGCGATGTTGTCGGCGATCGTGAAGTGCGGGAACAGCCCGACCTGCTGGATGACGTACCCGATCCGGCGCCGCAGCTGGTCCCCGTCGACCTCGGTGACGTCCTCCCCGTCGAGCAGGATCCGCCCCGCGGTCGGCTCGATCAGGCGGTTCATCATCTTCAGGGTGGTGGTCTTGCCGCACCCCGAGGGGCCGATGAACATCACGATCGCGCCGTCGGGCACGTCGAGGCTGAGATCCTCGACTGCGGGCTTGTCCTGGCCAGGGTAGGTCTTGCTGATCTGATCGAGAGCGATCATCGGCCGGACGTCCTCAGACACGGATCCCCCTCGGGGTGGTCAGACGCGCGATGGCGAGGAAGGCGAGCTCGTAGACCGCGGCGACGACCAGGCAGCCGAGCGTCCCGGCCAGCACCTGGTTGAAGGAGTTGACCGCGCCGAGCCGGGCCAGGCCGCTGAAGAGCGGCTGCCCGAGGCCCGGACCGCTGACGCTCGCGGCAACCACGGCGATCCCGATGAGGATCAGCGTGGCCACCCGGATCCCCGAGACGATCACCGGCCATGCCAGCGGGAGCTGCACCCGCAGCATCCGGCGCGCCGAGCCGAGGCCCATCCCGCGGGCCGCCTCGAGCACCGCCGGGTCGACGGAGGACAGCCCGGCGACCGTGTTGCGCAGGACCGGGTAGACGCCGTAGATGGTGAGGGCCACCAGCGACGGGGCGACGCCCAGCCCGAGCAGGGGCTGCAGCAGGCCGAACAGCGCCAGCGACGGGATGGTCAGCGCGGCCGACGCGACCAGGAGCGCCGCCTCCCGGCTCCCGGCGCGCAGCTGCCGCGACCACGACGGCGGGGTGAGGGCGTTGGTGTGCAGCAGCACGCCGAGCAGCAGCGCGATGACGCTCGCAGCCGCAACGGCGTACAGCACGAGCAGGAAGTGCTGCTGGCCGTAGAACAGCAGCGTGGTGGCATTGCGGGACACGTACTCGACGAATCCCAACGCCACTCCCTCCGTTCGGCCGACCGGTGCCCACGGGACGTGTCGTGCCCGCGGGACTCCAGGACCTGCCGTCCGGTTCCCCCAAGCGTCGCAAGTCGGCGAAGGTTAACCCGGCGTTGCCGTCCGGGTCACGTCACAGATCGGAGTCTCTTCTGCGGCGCCGCGCCGGGCGGTCCACCCGGAACGGGCGGCGCGTCAGAGGAGCGCGCCGATGTCGTCGGGCGCGAGCACCCGCTCGATGCCGAGCACGACGGCCCCGGCCAGCCCGGCGTACTCGCCGAGCACGCTGTTGGCCAGGACGAGGTTGCGCGTCGCGAGGGGCAGCGCCCGCTGGTAAACCACGCTGCGGACGCCAGCCAGGAGCTCGTCGCTGGCCGCGGTGAGCGAGCCGCCGAGGGTCACCCGGGCCGGGTTGTAGAAGTGCACGAGCGTCGCGACGACCTCGCCGATCAGTCCGGCGCCCTCGCGGACCAGGGCCAGCGCGGTCGGGTCGGCACGGCCGATGAGGGCACGGAGGTCGGCGATGCTGGCCGGGCCGTCCGCGGTGCCGAGCCGCGACGCGATCGCGCCCGCCGATGCCACCGCCTCGATGCACCCGACGTTGCCGCAGACGCACCCGATGTCGGGGGCCCCGCGCA
The DNA here is from genome assembly GCA_963711715.1 of uncultured Actinomycetota bacterium. Taxonomy (GTDB): domain Bacteria; phylum Actinomycetota; class Actinomycetes; order Mycobacteriales; family Pseudonocardiaceae; genus Pseudonocardia. The sequence goes on along the minus strand of CAVQFJ010000009.1, from coordinate 712,792 downwards.
CCCTGATGTGCCCGATGTCCCCGGCCGCCCCGTCCGCGCCGTGGTGCAACGCCCCCTCGCGCGTGATGAGCCCGCCGCCGATGCCGGTGCCGACCTTGACGAACAGCAGCGGGGCCTGGTCGGCGGGGAGGGCGCGGGCCTCGCCGAGGGCGCGCAGGTTCACGTCGTTCTCGAGGATCACCGAGCACCCGAACGCGTCCCGCAGGCGCGCCGACACCGGGTAGGCGTGCCACCCGGGCATGATCGGCGGGCGCACCGGCACGCCCAGGTGGCCGTCGACCGGCCCGGGCAGGCCGATCACGAGCGCCCGCACCGGAGCGCCGCCGGGCGAGCGGGAACGCAGTGCCGTGAGGTGCGCCTGCACCGCCCCGAGCACGGTGTCCGGGCCGTCCCGCACGTCGACGTCGATGTGCTCGTGGGCCAGCACCTGTTGGCGGAGGTCGGCCACAGCGAGGTGGGCTCCGCGCGCCCCGACGTCGGCGAGCAGGACCTGCCCGCCGCGCGGGGAGACCGCGAGCCGGTCGGCCGGCCGGCCGCGTCCCGTGGTGGGGCGGGTGCCGTCCTGGCGCAGCACGCCGCGGGCGAGCAGCTCGTCGACCGCGGTGCTCACCGTCGTGCGCGCCAGCCCCGCCGCCGGGACGAGGTCGGCCTTGCTCACCGCCGTGCCCGACGCCACCAGCCGCGCGACCGTGCTGAGCGTGACGGCGGCATCGAGCCGACCGGCCAGCGCTGGCGCGCTCAGCCGCAGCGCCGGCAACGGGAAGAGGGGCAGCATCTCGGCTCGATAATGTCGGAAAAATGACTCGAACATCCATAATTGCGTCGTTGTACGGCGCTGGTCAAGCCTTCTACGGTCGTCCCACCGACCTATCGGGGTGATCACCGTGGAACCGCTGCTCACGATGCGCGGGATCGTCAAGCAGTTCCCGGGCGTCCGCGCCCTCGACGGCGTCGACCTGGACGTCGCGGCCGGTGAGGTGCATTGCCTGCTCGGTCAGAACGGCGCGGGGAAGTCCACGCTGATCAAGGTGCTCGCCGGGGCCCACCGCCCCGACTCCGGGCAGATCGGCCTGGGCGGCGAGCCCGTGTCGTTCGGCTCGCCGCAGGCGGCCGACGCGGCCGGGATCGCCACCATCTACCAGGAGCTGGACCTCGTGGCCGGCCTGTCGGTCGCCGAGAACGTCGTGCTCGGGCACGAGCCGGCTCGGCTCGGCTTCACGCGGCCGCGTGACGCCGAGGCCATCGCCGTGGCGTTGCTGCGGCGCCTCGGGCACCCCGAGATCCCGCCGCGCCGCGAGCTGGGCCGGCTCCCGGCGGCCGGCCAGCAGGTGGTGAGCATGGCCAGGGCGCTGGCCCGCGACGCGCGGCTGATCGTGATGGACGAGCCGTCGGCGGTGCTCGACCCGGAGGAGGTCAGGAACCTGTTCCGGGTGATCCGCGAGCTGACCGCCGACGGCGTCGCCGTCGTCTACATCTCCCACCGGCTCGAGGAGATCCGCGAGATCGGCGACCGCGTCACCGTGCTCAAGGACGGCCGCACGGTGGCCCGGAACCTGCCGGCCCGCACCACGCCGACCGCCGACGTCATCCGGCTGATGACCGGCCGCTCGATCGAGTACGTGTTCCCGTCGCGGGCCGCGTCGTCGCCGACGCGCGACGTCGTCCTCGAGGTCGACGGGCTGGCCCGCACCGGCGAGTTCGCCGGGGTGTCGTTCACCGTCGGGGCCGGCGAGGTCGTCGGCCTGGCCGGTCTGGTCGGATCCGGGCGGTCGGAGATCCTCGAGACCGTCTACGGGGCGCGGAAGGCCACCGCGGGCACCGTCCGCGTGCGCGGGGGGAGGGCCCTGCGTTCCGGGTCGGTACCCGCCGCCGTGCGGGCGGGTGTGGGCCTGTGCCCCGAGGAGCGCAAGAGCCAGGGGCTGCTGCTCGGCGAGCCGGTGTACCGCAACGTCTCCCTGGCCGCGCTCGCACGGTTCGCGCGAGCCGGGTTCCTCGGCCGGGACGCCGAGCTCGGCGCCGCGGGCGCGGTCACCGCGCAACTGGACGTCCGCCCGGCCGACCCCACGCGGACCACGGCGACCCTGTCCGGGGGCAACCAGCAGAAGGTCGTGCTGGCCCGCTGGCTCCTGCGCGGCTGCACCGTGCTGCTGCTCGACGAGCCCACCCGCGGTGTCGACGTCGGCGCGAGGAGCGAGATCTACGCCCTGATCCGGCAGCTGGCGACGGAGGGGGTGGCGGTCGTGCTGGTGTCCAGCGAGGTGCCCGAGGTGCTGGGCCTCGCCGACCGCGTGCTCGTCGTCCGCGAGGGCCGGATCGTCCATCAGGCCCCGAGCGCCGAGCTCGACGAGAGCCGCGTCCTCGACCTCGTGATGGCGGCGACCTCGTGATCGGCGGCCGCGCAAGAGACGGAAGGAACCACACATGTCTGACCCGACCACGTCCACCCCGGTCGTGGACGAGCGCACCGGCGTGGCGGCGAGCTCGGCGCGCTCCACCGGGGCCGACCGTTCGCGGCTCGGCGGGCTGCTCGACAGCGGCGCCGGACGCAACCTCGGCCTGCTCGGCGTCCTCGCGCTGCTGTGCGTGGTCGGCATCGCCACCGCCGACACCTTCGCCACCGGCTCGAACCTGCTGACGATCCTCACCTCGGCGTCGATCATCGGCGTGCTCACGGTGGGGATGACGTTCGTGATCATCGGGGGCGGCATCGACCTGTCGGTCGGCAAGGTGATGGCGCTGGCGTCGGTGTGGGCCACGACGGTGGCGACGCAGTCCTACGGGCCGGTCGTGATGATCTTCTGCGCGCTGGCCGTCGGCGCGGGGGCGGGCCTGGTGAACGGCCTGCTGATCGCCTACGGGCGGATCGTGCCGTTCATCGTTACGCTCGCCATGCTGATCTCCGCGCAGGGCCTGGCCGAGCGCATCTCCGGGCGGCGCAGCCAGATCGTCACCGACCCGGTGATCGCGGGGATCGCGAACACCCGCCTGCTCGGCATCCCGCTGCTCGTCTACATCTTCGCCGCCGTGGTGGCGATCGGATGGGTGGTGCTCAACCGCACCACGTTCGGCCGCCGCACGTTCGCCATCGGCGGCAACCCGGAGGCCGCCCGGCTGGCCGGGCTGGACGTGCGCCGGCACACGGCCTCCCTGTACGTGCTCTCCGGGCTCTGCTGCGGGATCGCCGCCATCATGATCGCCTCGCTCACGACCACCGGGTCGAGCACGCACGGCACGCTCTACGAGCTCGACGCCATCGCCGCGGTGATCATCGGCGGCACGCTGCTCAGCGGCGGCCGCGGCACCCTGATCGGCTCGATCCTCGGGGTGCTGGTGTTCACCACGATCACCAACCTGTTCGTGCTGAACAACCTGGCGACCGAGGTCCAGAACATCGCCAAGGGCGTGATCATCGTGGTCGCCGTGCTGATCCAGTCCCGCGCCCGCCGCTCGACCCCCTGACGGCCGCAGAGGCAACCGACGACGACGACGACCGACGACAACGACGACGACGACGAAGGAGCTCAGCAATGTCCGAGCCACTCACCGGCGGCCTCCGCCGCCGCGGCTTCCTCATCGGCGCCCTCGGCGTCGGCGCCACGCTCACGGCCTGCACCAGCAACGAGGCCCCCGCTGCGGCCGGCGGGGCCAACGTCGCGGTGGCCGCGGGCGACAACGCCGCGCCGGGGCGGGCGGTGACCATCGGCTTCTCCGCACCGGCCGCCGACCACGGCTGGATCGCGGCCATCGCCAACAACGCGCAGGTGCAGGCCGGCCAGTACCCCGACGTCACCCTGGAGGCGGTGAACCCGACCAACGACATCACCCAGCAGATCGCCGCCGTCGACACGCTGATCAACAAGAAGGTGGACGCGCTGGTCGTCCTGCCCAACGACGGCAGCCAGCTCACCTCGCTGGGGCGCAAGGCGATGGAGGCCGGCATCCCGGTGATCAACCTCGACCGGATCTTCGACTCGCCGCTGGCCTACCGCACGTGGATCGGCGGCGACAACTACGGCATGGGCGTGAGCGCCGGCACCTACGTCGGGGAGCGGCTGACGGCGGCAGGCGTGGCGAACCCGGTGATCGGGGAGATCGCGGGGATCGACAACCTGCCGCTCACCCAGCAGCGCAGCCAGGGGTTCGCCGACGCCCTGAGCTCCTACGGCTTCGCGGTCGGACCCCGCCAGGCGGCCGACTTCACCGCGCAGGGTGGGCAGCGGGTCACGGCGAACCTGCTGCAGGCCGCCCCCAAGCTCGACGCCCTCTGGAACCACGACGACGACCAGGGCATCGGGGTGCTCGCGGCGATCAACCAGGCCGGCCGCACCGAGTTCTTCATGGTCGGCGGGGCCGGCTCGGCCAACGCGATGCGCGACATCAAAGCCGACAACACCGTCCTCAAGGCCACCGTCACCTACAGCCCGTCGATGGCGTCCTCGGCGGTCGCGCTCGCGCGGCTCGTCGCGCAGAACAAGGGCATGGGCGACCTCGTCGAGAAGGAGGTGCCGACCTCGATCACGCTGGCCTCGGCCACGATCACCAAGGAGAACGTGGACACCTACGCGCCCCTCGGCTTCGAGTCCTGACCGTGGACCGGCTCGGGGTGGGACTGGTGGGCTACTCCTTCATGGGCGCGGCCCACTCCCAGGCGTGGCGGACCGCAGGCCGGTTCTTCGACCTCCCGGTCGCCCCGGACATGGCGGTGCTCTGCGGGCGCGACGCTGCGGCGGCCGGCGCCGCGGCGGCCCGGCTGGGGTGGCGGTCGGTCGAGACGGACTGGAAGCAGCTGCTCACCCGCGACGACGTGGACCTGGTGGACATCTGCACCCCGGGGGACACGCATGCCGAGATCGCGGTCGCCGCGCTCGACGCGGGCAAGCACGTGCTGTGCGAGAAGCCCCTGGCCAACACCGTCGAGGAGGCGCGGGCCATGGTGGCCGCGGCGGAGCGGGCGCGGGCCAGCGGCGTGCGCGCCACCGTGGCCTTCAACTACCGCCGGGTGCCCGCGGTGGCACTGGCCCGGCGGTTGGTCGAGCAGGGCAGGATCGGGCAGGTGCGCCACGTACGGGCCACCTACCTGCAGGACTGGATCGTGGACCCGGAGTTCCCGCTGGTCTGGCGGCTGGATCGGGACCGGGCCGGCTCCGGGGCGCTGGGTGACATCGGGGCACACATCGTCGACATGGCCCAGTTCGTCGTGGCCGACCACGTCGCCGGAGTCTCGGCGATCACCGAGACGTTCGTGCCGGAACGACCGCTCGCGTCGTCGTCGACGGGGCTGTCCGCGTCGGGGGGCACGGAGTACGGCGCGGTGACCGTGGACGACGCCGCGCTGTTCCTCGGCCGGTTCGCCGGCGGGGCGCTGGCGAGCTTCGAGGCGACGCGCTTCGCCACCGGACGCAAGAACGCCCTGCGGCTGGAGGTCAACGGCAGCGCGGGCTCCGTCGCGTTCGACTTCGAGGCGATGAACGAGCTGTGGTTCTACGACGGCGGCGAGGACCCGGAGACCGCTGGTTTCCGCCGCATCCTGGTCACCGAGCCGACGCATCCCTACGGCGGCGCGTGGTGGCCGCCCGGTCACGGCCTGGGCTACGAGCACACGTTCGTCCACGAGGTCGTGGAGCTGGTCCGGGACCTCGCGGCGGGTACCGACCCGACGCCGTCGTTCGCCGACGGGCTGCAGGTGCAGCTGGTGCTCGACGCCGTCGCACGGTCCGCGGCGGCCGGCAGCTGCTGGCAGCCCGTCGAGGAGGAGAGCTGATGGCGCGACCGATCACGTTGTTCACCGGGCAGTGGGCGGACCTCCCGTTCGAGGAGGTGGCGCGGCTGGCCGGCGAATGGGGCTACGACGGTCTGGAGATCGCGTGCTGGGGTGATCACTTCGACCCGTGGGCCGCGATCGAGGACGACACCTACGTCCAGGGCCGGCGCGCCGTGCTGGAGAAGCACGGCCTGACCGTGCACGCGATCTCCAACCACCTCACCGGGCAGGCCGTCTGCGACGACCCGATCGACGAGCGGCACCGCGCCATCCTTCCGGCCAGGGTGTGGGGCGACGGGGAGCCCGAGGGTGTGCGGCAGCGCGCGGCCGAGGCGATGCAGGTGACCGCCAGGGCCGCCGCGCAGCTCGGGGTGCGCACCGTCGTCGGGTTCACCGGGTCGAAGATCTGGAAGACCGTGGCGATGTTCCCGCCCGTCCCGCAGTCGATGGTCGACGACGGCTACCGCGACTTCGCCGAGCGGTGGAACCCCGTCCTGGACGTCTTCGACGAGGTGGGCGTGCGGTTCGCGCACGAGGTGCACCCGAGCGAGATCGCCTACGACTACTGGACGACCGTCGCGGCGCTGGAGGCGATCGGGCACCGGGAGGCGTTCGGGCTCAACTGGGACCCGAGCCACTTCGTCTGGCAGGACCTCGACCCCGTCGACTTCCTCGGGGACTTCCGGGACCGGATCTACCACGTCGACTGCAAGGACGTGAAGCGCCGGACGGGCAACGGGCGCAACGGCCGGCTCGGCTCGCACCTGGCGTGGGCCGACCCGCGGCGCGGCTGGGACTTCGTCTCGACGGGCCATGGCGACGTCCCGTGGGAGGCGTCGTTCCGGATGCTCAACAGCATCGGCTACGACGGTCCGATCTCGGTGGAGTGGGAGGACGCGGGGATGGACCGGCTCGTCGGGGCGCCGGAGGCGCTGGCCTTCGTCCGGCGGCTCGCGTTCGACCCGCCCGCGGCGGCGTTCGACGCGGCGTTCCGCAGCAGCGGCGACTGAGGCGGCGCCGGTCACGCCCACCTCGAGGGATCACGCGTCTCCGGCGATGAGTTGCGGATGCCGGCGTGGTCGTAGCTCCCATGGGTCGACCGACGGACGGCGACGCCGTCTCGTTCGTGGGTCGGCTGCTGGGGCCGGCCTTCGACAAGCGCGTGATCGACGTCGGTCCGGGGTGCTCCCGCCCCTATGCCGCCGCCGAGTGGCACGACGCGCTGGTCGTCGTCGAGGCCGGCGAGGTCCACCTGGAGTGCACGGCGGGCGGTCGCCGTGCGTTCGGTCGTGGCGCCGTGCTGTGCCTGGCCGGGCTGCCGCTGGTGGCCCTGCACAATCCCGGCCCGGTACCCGCGGTGCTGGTGGCGGTGTCGCGGCGGCGACCGACCCCCGAGATGTCCGGGCAACCCGACGGGCCGGCCACCGCCCAGGGCCTCAGGCCCGGCCGTGGGAGGCCCGCGAGCGACGCGCCACCGAGTCGAGTGCCACGGCCAGCGCCAGCACCAGACCGGTGACCATGAACCGGAACGACGAGTCCAGGTTCAGCAGCGTCAGCCCGCTGGAGATGGACTGGATCACGATGATGCCCAGCAGCGCCGCGAAGGCGCTGCCCCGGCCGCCGAACAGGCTCGTGCCGCCGATCACGGCGGCGGCGATGGCGTTGAGTCCACCCGCACGAACCCGATCTCGGCCACCCGCCTGCGCACGGCCTCCCGGCGCAGCTCGGGACTGGAGCGGGCGCCGGTGGCGGTGTCGGGGTCGGGCAGCGTGTCGGACACGGACCCAGCGTCCCACCCCGGCTGCGGTTCGCGGTGGGGCGGTGGCACCGGTGCTCAGGGTTGGGTGGGTGGAACCGCGGTGCCGTCGGCCGCGGTGGCCTCGCTGGTCGGGTCGCCGGTTCCGGTGGTCCGCCCCGCCGGCTCGTCGGTCCCCCGCTCCGCAGGAGGGTCGGGCGGGTCGGCGGATCGGGCCGGCGGGGAAGACGGCTCGGGCCGGGCCGATGGCGGTGGCTCGGACGCCGGTGGCTCGGAGGATGGCTTGGACGGCGGGGCCGACGGGGGCTCCGACCGTGTCGGCGGTGGCGTGGGTGGCTCAGTTGGTGTCGGTGGGGCCGGCGGGGCCGGCGGGGGCCGGCGGTGGGTCGGCGGTGGTGTCGGTGGTGCCGGTGGGGCCGCCGGGGGCTCCGGTGGGGCCGGCGGTGGTGTCGGTGGTGGTGTCGGTGGTGGTGTCGGTGGTGCCGGTGGGGCCGCCGGGGGCTCCGGTGGGGCCGGCGGTGGTGTCGGTGGGGCCGGCGGTGGTGAGGCTGGGCCCGGCGGTGGTGGTGAGGCTGGGCCCGGCGGTGGTGGTGAGGGTAGGCCCGGCGGTGGTGAGGCTGGGCCCGGCGGTGGTGAGGGTGGGGCCACTGCAACAGGCAGCGGCGCGGACGTCGGTCCGGGCGCGATGTCGGGTTCGCTCGAGCCGTCGGCGCGCGGCGGCCTGGCCTGGCCGGTACTGCCGATCACTCCGGTACTCCCCGGAATTATCATCGTCCCGCTGGGTGCCGAGGGGACGCCCGTCCCGGGGGCAGTAGCGGCCGGTGGCCCGTCGTGAGGCTGGCCCGGCCCGACAGCGCCCCCGTTCCCGCCCCGTGTGCCCGACGGCACGCGCCCCGACGACGAGGTGAAGGCGGCGTTGGCGGGCCCCGGTGCGCCCCTCGCCGGGCCGGCCACCAGCGGGCCACCGGACTCCTCCGGGACCGACGCGGACCACAGGGTGTCGAGCAGGTCCGGGTCGATCGGACCTCCAGCGGCGAGTACCGCGAGCAGCTGCTGGCGCTCCATCACGAGCGCGTCGCGGCCCTCCGTGGGGCGCACCGCGCCCAGCCGAGCCGTGACGCTCGCGATCGCCATGGCGGCCTCGCCGCGGCGGCCTTCCCGCAGCGCGACCCGGGCCGTCTCGAGGCCCGCGGACACGTCGGCGGCGGCTTCGACCGACCTCGCGTGCTCGGCGTAGAAGACCTTCGTGATCGCCCAGAGCGCCTCGCCGGGCTCGGCCTGCGAGGCTCCCACCGCGAGCCCCCCGGAGGCGAGCACGAGGAGCGCGGCCGCCATCGCCAGCCGGCGGGCGTACCGGGCGCCGATGGTGTGCCGGGGCGGCGATGGCACGCGCACCGCAGCGATGGGGGATCCGGCCGGGCTCGCGACGACCGCCGGCAACTCGACGGTGGGGGGGTCGGCGGGGGCGGCGCGAGGAAGGTCGCGACGGTCCGGATCCGGGCGGACCTCGTCCACCCAGGCCGCGAGCATCGAGACGAGCTCGTCGTCGCCACCACCGGGCGGGCCGCCGGGACGCACGAGGCCCGCGGCCAGCCCGTCGACCAGGTCGTCGTCGGCCCAGAGCGCCGCCAGGTCGACGGGGTCACCGTTGGCCAGCTCACCCTCGAGCAGGTCGTCCTCGAGCAGGTCGGGATCGACCGGGTCGGGGTCGGACACCCCGCCGGAAGGCTCGTCGCGGTCGGTCGCGTCCCCCACCTCGGGGTCCACGTCGTCGCCGTCCCGCACCCAGACCTCCGTTCGACCCCACCACTACCGGCCGGTGAGCGGCGGCAGGAACCCTACCCCGGCCGCGGGCCGGCCCGGGGTTGACCGCTGGTGGACTCGCTCGAGGCCGGCCGGGCGTTTCCCTGCGCTGCTCAGAGCTCCGCGCGGATCCCGGCGAGGATGGCGGCCGTGCGGCCGGGCGGCTCGATCTGGGCGCACAGCCGGTCCATCACGGCGGCGTAGTGCTCGACGTCGGACCGCTTGTCCAGGTACAGGGCGCTGGTGAGTTGCTCGAGGTAGACGATGTCCGGCAGGTCCGGCTCCGCGAACCGCAGGATGGAGAACGGCCCGCCGGCCGCCAGGTGCCCGCCGTAGTGCAGCGGCGCGACCTGCAGCGAGACGTTCGGCAGCTCGTTGAGCGTGATGAGGTGCTCGAGCTGGGCCCGCCCCAGCTCGGGGCCGTCGAGGGGGCGGCGAAGGGCGGCCTCGTCGATCACGGCCCAGATGATCGGTCCGCCGGGAGCGAGGACCAGCTCCTGGCGGCGGGCCCGCAGCTCCAGGCGGCGGTCGACCTCGGCGGAGTTGTCGAAGGCGAGGCGCGTGACGGCGAGGGTGTACTCCCGGGTCTGGAGGAGTCCCGGCACGAACTGCAGCTCGTACGTCCGGATGATCGAGCAGGCCTGCTCGAGGCCGAGATAGGTCTCGAACCACCCGGGCAGCAGGTCCGAGTAGCGCTGCCACCAGCCGGGCGCGTTCGCCTCGCGGGCCAGCGCGAGGAACTCGTTCCGCTCGGCCTCCGAGACGAGGCCGTAGAGCGTGAGCAGGTCGGCGATGTCGCGCTGCTTGAAGCCCACGCGCCCGAGCTCGAGCCGGCTGATCTTGGCCGTCGACGCCCGGATGGCGTCGCCGGCCTTCTCGCGGCTCACGCCCGCGGCCTCGCGGCGGCGGCGCAGCTCGCCACCGAGGGCGATGCGTCGGGCGGTCGGCCCGTGGGTGGTCCCGCGCTCGGAGCCATCGGGGGCGGCGCCGCCCGCCACCTCGTCGTACCGCAGGACGTTCATCGGACGACCACGCTCATGTCCGGCACCGCGCTTTCCCCTCGGAGCTGACATACCCACGCGTCGCATTCGCACGACGCGCCGGCACGGTTCACTCTGCCGCGTGGTCAGGGGCGCGGCAAGTGAGCGGCGGGGCGCCCGATCGACGCTCCCCCGCGAGGAGGCCCCCCGCGGGGCAGCCGATCATGCCAGGTCGTCGAACTCCCCCCCGCGCACGCCCTCGATGAAGGCCGCGATCTCGGCGCGCGTGTAGACGAGCACCGGGCCGCCGGGCTGCCGGGAGTTGCGGACGGCGACGTCGCCACCTGCGAGTTCGGCCACCTCGACACAGTTGCCGCTCGGGCCGCTCGCGCTGCTCTTCCGCCACTGGAGGTCATTCGCTGTGGGATGCACGTGCAGATGTTCATGCAGGAGCACTTGCGAACGCAAGGGCGGACGGTCTCGAGTGTGGTGCGACGCGCGTCACGTCCGAACGGCGTACCCGGGGGGGACGTCACCGGGGGGCGGATCCGGCGTCGCGGTCGGGCGGGCGCCAACGCGCGTGCCGGCCGGCCGGCCCGTCTGGCCGACGCACCAGCTCGAGTCGCGGTCGCGGCCCGTCGGTCCGTCCGGACTGCGGTCGGCGGCTGCCCGCGGCGAACGGGGCAGGCCACGGCGCAGCCGGGCCCGAGTACCCCTGCTCGGCCGCGGCGTGCAGCGTCCAGTGCGGGTCGTAGAGGTGCGGCCGGCCGAGCGCGCAGAGGTCGGCGCGACCGGCGAGGAGGATCGAGTTCACGTCGTCCCACGACGAGATGGCGCCGACGGCGATCACCGCGATCCCGAGCTCGCGGCCGACCTCGTTGCGGATCCGGTCGGCGTAGGGAGTCTGGTAGCTCCGACCGAAGGCCGGCCGCTCCGCGGCCACCACCTGACCCGTGGACACGTCGATGCCGGCCGCCCCGTGCTGCGCGAACGCGCGGGCGATCGCGACGGCGTCCTCGACGTCGGTGCCGCCCTCGTGCCAGTCGGTCGCCGAGATCCGTACGGTGATCGGCCGCTCGGGCGGCCACGCCGTGCGGACGGCGTCGAACACCTCGAGCGGGAACCGGAGCCGGTTGTGCAGCGAGCCGCCGTAGCGGTCGGTCCGGGTGTTGGACAGCGGCGAGAGGAACGACGACAGCAGGTAGCCGTGGGCGCAGTGCAGCTCGAGCACGTCGAACCCGACGCGGGCAGCGGCGTGGGCAGCGGCGACGAACTGCTCGCGGATCGCGGTCAGGTCGTCCTCGGTGACCATGCGGGGCACGGCGTTCACCGGGGAGTACGGCAGGGCCGAGGGCCCGACGACCTCCCACCCACCGGCCGGGAGGGGTTCGTCGATCCCTTCCCACATGATCTTCGTGGAGCCCTTCCGTCCGGAGTGCCCGAGCTGCACCCCGATGCGCGCCTCGGTGTCGGCGTGCACGAAGTCGACGACCCGGGACCACGCCGCCTCCTGTTCCGGCGTGTAGATCCCCGCACAACCGGGCGTGATCCGGCCCTCTGCGGAGACGCAGACCATCTCGGTCATCACGAGACCGGCCCCACCGAGCGCCTTGCCACCCAGGTGGACGAGGTGGAACTCACCGGGGAGCCCGTCGTCGGAGCAGTACATGTCCATCGCCGAGACGACGATGCGGTTGCGCAGCTCGAGCTGGCCGAGCCGGAACGGCTGGAACATCGGGGGCACGGGTTCGCGGCCGGCGGCGAACCACCGGTCGGTGGCCGCGACGAACTCCGGGTCGCGCACGCGGAGGTTGTCGTGCGTGACCCGGCGGCTGCGCGTCACGATGTTGAACGCGAACTGGGCCGGGTCCTGGTGCACGTAGTGCCCGATGTCCTCGAACCACTCGCGGCTGGCCTGCGCGGCGCGCTGGGTGGACAGCACCACGGGGCGCCGCTCGTCCTCGTAGGCCGCCAGGGCGCGCTCCACGTCGGGCTGCTCGTGCAGGCACGCGGCGAGCGCGAGGGCGTCCTCCATCGCGAGCTTGGTGCCCGACCCGATCGAGAAGTGTGCGGTGTGGGCGGCGTCGCCGAGGAGCACCACGGCACCCTGTCGCCAGGTGGACGTGGTGACGGTGGGGAAGGCCAGCCAGCGGGAGTTGTTGCCGAGCAGCTCGGCGCCGCCGAACAGGTCGGCGTAGAGCTCGCGGACCGCCTTGATGGACCGCTCGTCGTTCTCGCCCGGTGCGAGATCCAGTGCCGCGATGTCGCCGAAGGCGCGCCGCCACACGTCGTCGTGCATCTCGACGATCACCGTGCTGGCACGCGGGCTGTAGGGGTAGCCGTGCAGCTGCACCACGCCGTGCGGGGTGTCCCGGACATCGAACGTGAAGGCCTCGAAGACGAGATCGGTGCCGAGCCACATGTAGCGACTGCGCCCGGTCTCCACCCGCGCGCCGAACGCGTTCCCGGACGCCGCGCGCACCCGCGAGTTCGCGCCGTCGCTCGCGACCACGAGGTCATGTGATGCGCGGAGCGCCTCCAGGTCGGGGGCCGGAGTGCGGTAGTGCACCGGCACACCCACCTCCGCGCAGCGCCGCTGCAGGATGCCGAGCAGGTCCGCCCGGCCCATCGCCGAGAACCCGTGCCCGCCCGACGTGGTGACGCTCACCCGCCCGTCCCGACCGACCACGCGCACGTCGATGTCGTCCCAGCGGGCCACGTGCCGCTGCATCGCGGCGAACACGACAGGGTCCGCGTGCTCGATGCCCCCGAGCGTCTCGTCGGAGAACACGACGCCGAACCCGAACGTGTCGCCCGCCGCATTGCGCTCCCAGACCGTCACCTCGTGCCGCGCGTCGAGCTGCTTCACCAGCGCCGCGAGGTACAACCCTCCCGGTCCGCCGCCGACGACCGCGATCCTCATCGGGATCCCTCCTGCCCGGCCCGGTCGGCCGCCTGCTCGCGGAGCACGAAGCGCTGCAGCTTGCCCGTGGTGGTCCGCGGCAGCTCGGGCACGAAGCGGACGATCCGCGGGTACTTGTAGGGCGCGATCGCCTGGCGGACGAAGTCCTGCATCACGTTCGCGTCGGGCGTCGCTCCGTCCCGCAGCACGACGTAGGCCGTGACGACGGCGCCGCGCTGCTCGTCGGGCGTGCCCACGACCGCGCAGTCGACCACGTCGGGGTGCCCGACCAACGCCTGCTCGACCTCGGGTCCGGAGATGTTGTAGCCCGACGAGATGATCATGTCGTCACTGCGGGCGAGATAGGTGAAGTACCCGTCGGCGTCGCGGACGTAGGTGTCGCCCGTGTGGTTCCAGCCGTGTCGCACGTACTCCTGCTGGCGGTCCCCGTGCAGGTAGCGGCAGCCGGTGGGGCCCTGGACGGCGAGGTGGCCCGGCGTGCCGTCGGGCACCGGACGACCCTGGTCGTCGAGGACCGCGGCGCGGTAGCCGGGCACGGCCCGACCGGTCGATCCGGGACGGATCTCGTCGTCGGCGGCGGAGATGAAGACGTGCAGCATCTCCGTCGACCCGATCCCGTCGATGATTCGCAGCCCGGTGGCGTCGTGCACCGCGTTCCAGACCGCCACGGGCAGCGCCTCGCCGGCCGATACGGCGCGGCGCAGTCCGGCCAGCCGGTCGGCCTTCCCGGCGGCGAGGATCGCGCGGTACGCCGTGGGTGCGGTGAACAGCACCGTGATCCCGTGCTCGGCGACGGCATCGGCCAGTGCCGGCGGGGTCGCGCGGTCGAGCAGCACGGTGCTGGCCCCGGCCCGCAGCGGGAACACGACGAGGCCCCCGAGCCCGAAGGTGAACCCGATCGGGGGCGTGCCGGTGACGACATCGTCGGGTCGGAGCTGCACGACGTGGGCGCCGAAGGTGTCGGCGATGGCGAGGACGTCGCGGTGCAGGTGCATGGTCGCCTTCGGCCGGCCCGTGGTGCCCGAGGTGAAGGCGAGCAGCGCGACGTCCTCCGCGGCCGTGTCGACCGGAGCGACGTCCGGGTCCGCGTCCGCACAGCGCCGGGTCAGCTCCGCCGACCCCGCGTAGGCGATCTCGGGTACGCCGGGCAGCTCGCCGGTGACGTCGTGGTGCGAGAGCGCGAGCGTGGGTCGGGCCAGGTCGACGATCGGGACGAGCTCGGAGGTCCGCAGCATCGGCATCGTCGCCACGGCGACGCCGCCGGCCAGCAGCACGCCGAGCCAGCAGGCCACCAGCCACGGCTCGTTCGGTCCGCGCAGCAGCACGCGGTTGCCGGGAGCGAGGCCGAGGTCGCGGGCCAGCACCGCGGCGACCTGGTGGGCACGCAGGCGCAGATCACCGTAGGTCCAGGACTCGCCGGAGCCGTGCACGCACGGCCGGTCGTCGGGGACGCCGTCGAGGAGGGCGGCGGCGGCGTTGAGCCGCTCGGGGTACCGGAGCTCGGGGAGGTCGAACAGCAGCTCCGGCCACTGGTCCCGGGGTGGCAGGTGGTCGCGGCAGAACGTGTCGGTGTGCGCGCTGCGGGTCTGGAGCACGGCAGGACCTCCCGGGACCGAGTATGCCGCGGCGGTCGGCCGGTCGGTGCGTCCGTTCAGCAGTCCGGCAGGACCGCCGCCCCTTGCAGCTCCACCAGCGCGTCGGCGTCCCAGAGGCGGGTGACACCGACGCCGGCGCTCGCCGGGTACTCCCGTCCCACGAGGCGTTGCCAGACGGCGCCGATCTCGCGCGCGTGGGCGCGGTAGTCGTCCATGTCCACGATGTAGATCGTCAGCGCGGCGAGGTGCTCCGGCCCGCCCCCCGCGGCCCGCAGCGCGGTGAGGAGGTTGCCGAGGGCCTGCTCGAACTGGCCCACGACCCCGTCGCCGACGATCCGCCCCGAGACGTCCAGCGCGGTCTGCCCGGCGAGGAACACCGTGCGCCCGGTGCCGACGACGGCGTGGGCGAATCCCGACGCCCTGGCCAGCCCCGGGGGATCGAAGCGCTGCAGCCGGGTCGACGGAGCCATGCCCGGAGCTTGTCAAGCGAGCCGGACGACGGTCAAGATCGCGACATGCGGACCGAGGAGTTCACCGACATCGGCTACGTGGTGGAGGACGCCCACGCCGTGGTCACCATCGACCGGCCGGAGCGGATGAACTCGTTCCGCGGTCGCACCGTCGACGAGCTGATCGCGGCGTTCAAGCACGCGTGGGCCGACCGGCGGGTGGCCGCGGTCGTGCTCACCGCCACCGGCGATCGGGCGTTCTGCACCGGCGGCGACGTGAAGGAGCGGGCCGAGACCGGCGGCTACGGCGAGACCGAATGGGGTACCTTCGAGATCGAGCGGCTGCACCGGATCATCCGGGACATCCCGAAACCCGTGATCGCGGCGGTCAACGGGATCGCGATCGGGGGCGGCCACGTGCTTCACGTGCTCTGCGACCTGACGGTCGCGGCGGAGCACGCGACGTTCGCCCAGGCCGGCCCCCGCGTCGGCTCGTTCGACGCCGGGTTCGGGTCGGCGTACCTCGCGCGAGTGGTGGGGGAGAAGCGGGCCCGGCAGATCTGGTTCCTGCTCGACCGGTACGACGCCGCGACCGCCGAGCGCTGGGGACTGGTCAACGCGGTCGTGCCGGCCGCCGAGCTGCTCCCCACGGCACGGGAGTGGGCGGAGCGGATCGGCTCGTACTCCCCGACCGCGCTGAAGTTCCTCAAGCACTCATTCAACGCCGACACCGACCACATCAGCGGCATCTCGCACCTGGCCTTCGACGGGCTGGAGCAGTTCGCTCACGGTGACGAAGGCATGGAGGGGGCGCGGGCGTTCGCGGAGAAGCGGCCTCCGAACTTCTCCCCGTACCGCTGACCTGGGGATCTCCAGCGGCGCGACCGAGGCGCCCGTCACAACCGAGAGGTCACGTTTCGGTCACGGGCCGGCGGGCAACCCCCTCAGATGTCACGTCATCGACGACAGCGGGAGGTGGAGATGGCCCTCCATCGCAAGAGTGCGCTCCCGTCCCACCGCCCGGTCGACGAGATCCTGCTCCGCGAGGGGCGGCCCACGGTCGGCGTCCCTCCGGTGTTCACGGTGTCCGCGATCGGCACCGGCGCAGTTGCGCTGGCGTCCGTGGTGCTCCTGGGAGTGGCCGCTGCCAACGGTGGTCGTGGGGATGACGTTGACCAGGACGCCACCCGCGCGGCCGGGCAGGCCGGGGCCCCGGCGGACGGCGTCGAGCCCACCACCGTGGTGGTACCGCCGCTCGCGCCGGTCTCGGTCGTCCCGGTCGAGGACATCGTCACCGGGGATGCCCTGGCGCGACAGGTCCCCGTGCCGGCGCCGGCCACGCCTCGCGCCGAGGGACGGATCGTCGCCCGCGACACCGCGCAGCGCCCGCGGCCCGCGGTGACCACCGCGCGTCGACACAGCGCTCCGCCCGCCCCCGTCGCACCGTCGCGTCCCTCCACGCCGCGACGCCACGCGCCCGCGCCCCCCGCGCCGCTGGTCATCGCCGCCCCTTCGATCGCCGTGCCCTCGCTGGTCGAGCAGAGGTCCGGACCGGCGCCGGCCCCCGCGAAGGCCCGTCCGGGCGCCACGGCGAGCCGCGCGCTGACCCCGACCGAGTCCGCGGCCCCGTCGGCGACCGGTTCCGCCCCGACCACTCGGGACGCCCCGGCGACCCAGGACGAGGACCGCGGGCGCTGGGACGACGCGGACGAGGACGCCGGGAACGATCGTGCCGGCACGGGCGCCGAGGGTCGTGCCCGGGAGTCCGACGACCGCGACGAGCGGGCCGAACGCTCCGCCCGGCACGCTCGTGACGACGAGTCGAGCGACGACGAGGACTCGGACCGGGACTCGGACCGGGACGAGGACTCGAACCGAGACGACTCCGACCGAGGCGAGCACTCGAGCTGGGACGGGGACTCGAGCCGGGACTCCGACCGGGGCGAGGACTCCAGCCGCGACGAGGGCCGCGGCGACGACGACGGTGGCCGCTCCGACGACGGTGGCCGCTCCGACCGCGGGTCCTCCTCGGACGGGTCCGACGACTAGGTCCCTGCGGCCAGCCACTCCAGCGCGGCAGCCGCCGTCCACGCCTGGTCGTGGCTCCCGAGCGGTTCACCGGTGATCGGCTCGTAGTACTCGCCGAACTCCAGGTCGGCCAACTGCTGCAGGGATGCGTCCCGCAGGACGGTGTGCAGCTCCACGGCACCGTCGCGGGCCATGGCCCAGCCGAACAGCAGGTTGAGGAAGGGCCAGACCGGGCCGCGCCAGTACGTGCGGCGGCGGAAGCCGGGACTGGTCGGTGACGTCGACGGGGGCAGCGGGAACCGCAGCACCGGGTGACCCATCCACTGCTCGCCCAGCAGCAGCGCCCGCTGGCTCGCCAGCAGGGCCGGGTCCCCACCGGCGATCAGCGGGGCGAACCCGGCCACCGTCATCGCGCTGATCCACTCGCCGGTCCGGACGTCGAAGTCCCGGGCGAGTCCGGTCGCAGGGTCGATCGTCGCTGCGACCCCAGCCCGGAAACGGGCGGCCACGGCGCGCTGTTCGGCTGCGTCGTCCGGCCGGCCGAGCTCCTCCCCGATGCCCGCCAGCACCTCGGTCGCAGCGGCGAGGACCGCCGAGGCGAAGACGTCACGCACCCGGAAGTCGACCACCTCGCGGACCCGGTCGTCGTCGAAGCCCACCGAGTCGCATCTGGTCGACCAGCCACAGGTAGTGCGTGTACTCGTCGTCGCTCGGCCGCTCCACGGGCTGCCCGACGTGCTGCACGTCGCGGCGGGCGAACGGCTCGACGACGCCCGGGGCCATCCGTGAGTACGGCCCGTCCCAGCGGGGGGAGTCGTCGAAGCCGGACTCCCAGCTGTGGTGGATCTCGAGCAGGCCGACGCCATCCGGGTCACGGACCCTGGCCAGCCACCGGTGCCATCCCAGCCAACCGTCGAACGACTCCGCGGCGAACGCCTCGGCCGCCTCCCGGTCGGCTCCGCCGTTCTCGCGCCCGCGGTCCAGGACGTGCCGCAGCGCGATCGCGTGCACCGCCGGTTGGCAGATCCCGCTGGTGCGCACGTGCGCCGGGTGCGCGGCCGCACCGTCGGCGCCCCACCGGTCGGGACCGGGGAAGTAGTCGGCCGTGGTGGGGGAGAAGACGATGTGCGGCACCATCCCGGTGCCCCACTGCGCGCCGAGCAGGCTGCGCAGCTCGACGATCGCCCGCAGCACGTCGACGCGCGCCAGCCCGATGGCCACGAAGCAGGCGTCCCAGCTCCACTGGTGCGGGTAGAGGTCGGGGGCGGCCGTGGTCACCGTGCCGAGGTCGTTGCGGCGCAGCACCCGCACCGCCGCCCGGTGCAGGACGCCGGCGTCGAGCGCGCGCTCCGCCACGACCATCACCGCCGCGTCCATGCAAGAGCAGGAGCGCGGGCCCCGCAAGCCGGGCGTGGTCGTCCCGATGCACGGGTGGCGCCCAGGCCGATCGCCAGGCCCGACCCGACCAGCGCGATGCCGACCCAGACCGCCGGCCCGGGCCAGGGTGCGCCCAGCATCACACCGACCCCGGCGGCGGCTACCGGGGCGATGCCGGTGAGCAGGCCCGCCGATCCGGACCCGAGGCGACGGACCGCGGAGTACCACAGCACGAAGGCGATCGCCGTGACCACGACGGCGAGGTAGACGGCGGCGAGGAGATGTCGGGGTGCGAGGTCGGCGGCCGCCGTGGGCCCCTCCGTCATGATCCCGAGCCCGGTGAGGGCCAGGGCGGCCAGCCAGCAGCTGTGGACCGACACGCCCCACGGTCCGTGTCGGCCCAGCACCGGCAGGGCGAGCAGCGTGAACCCGACCTCGCAGGCCAGCACGACACCGGCCCAACCGAGGCCCGCGAGATCGCTGCGCCCGCCACCCTGCACGAGCACCGCTCCGGCGGTGACGACGCCCGCCGCGGCGATCACGGCGGGCACCGGTCGACGGCCGGCCATCAGGGGACCGACGACGGCGAGCACGATCGGGACGCACGCCACCGCGACCCCGAGCACCGCGGGCTCGGCGTGCGCCGCCCCGCGGACCAGCGCCACGTTGAACAGCACCAGCCCGGCGGCGGCGACGCCCGCCAGCCAGGCCCACTCGGCGCCCCGCGGCCGGTGGACCCGGGGTCCCGCGAGCCGGGACAAGACGAGCAGCAGCGCCGCGGCCGCCGCGTAGCGCAGGGCCTGCGTGGTGAACAGCGGGGCGTCGGCCAGCATCCCCGGAGACGGCCACGCTCCCGCCCACGCAGCGCCATGGCCCGCCGTCCCGGCGGCGAGGGCCCCGGACGGGGAGGGTGCGGGACGGATCCGTCGCGGTCGGCACTGCCGTGATGCTCGGGCAGGTATGGTCCGACCGACAGGGCCAAGTCGGCCTCGACCGAGAGGACCATCGTGCCCGGCTCGGACTTCCTCCAGCTCGACGCCGGCGCGGGCGCCGCGCGGCGGGCTGACGTCTGGCTGACCGACGCCTGCGCGCCGCGATCGCCGACGGGCGGCTGCCGCTCGGCAGCCGGCTCCCGGCCTCGCGGATGCTGGCCGCCGACCTGGCGTCTCCCGCGGCGTGGTCGTCGACGCCTACCAGCGGCTGGTCGACGAGGGCCTGGCCACGGCCGACGGGGCGCGCGGCACCGCGGTGGCCGCGACGCCGCCGGTCACGAACGGGACCCGGGCGACGGTGCCCGCCGCACCGCACCGGCCTCGACCTGTCGCCCGGCGTACCGGACCTGGCCGCCTTCCCGCGGGCCGCGTGGCTGCGCGCCGAGCGCGAGGTGCTCGGCCGCACCGATGCCGCCGACCTCGGCTACGGCGATCCCGCGGGGCAACGCTGGTGCTCCGCGCGCGAGCTGGCCGGCTGGCTCGGGCGGACCCGGGGCGTGCGGGCCGACGCCGACGACGTCCTCGTGGTTGCCGGCGTCGCCCAGGCGCTCGCCCTGCTCGCGCAGGTGCTGCGGGCCGGAGGTGCACGCTCGGTCGCGGTGGAGGACCCGGGATCGCCGGCACCCGCGACCAGCTGGCGCACTGGGGCCTCGACCCCGTTCCCGTGGCCGGTGGACGCCGACGGTCTCGATGTCGCCGCGCTGCACGCGCAGCGGTGAACAGGCGGTGCTGCGTGACGCCCGCCCACCACTTCCCGACCGGCGTGGTGCTCGCTCCGGGCCGCCGCCGCGCGCTGCTCGCCTGGGCGGCCGGGTCGGCCTCGTCGTCGAGGACGACTACGACGCCGAGCACCGCTACGACCGGGCACCGGTCCCCGCGCTGCAGGCGACTGGCGCCCGACGCACGTCGTCCACACCGGCAGCGTCTCCAAGACCCTCGCCCCGGGCGATGCGGATCGGCTGGATGATCGCCCCGCGCGGACTGCAGGCCGACCTGGTGGCGGCCAAACGCACATCTCGGACCTGGGCAACGCGGCGCTGCCGCAGCTCGTGCTGGCGCGGCTATCGCGTCCGGCGAGCTGGAGCGGCACCTGCGCCGCGTGCGGTCCCGGCAGCGCCCCCGCCGCGACGCGATGCTCGACGCCCTGCGCGACCCACCTCCCGCAGGCGCCGGGTGCACGGCGTCGCGGCCGGACTGCACCTGCTGGTCACGTTCCCGCCGCGACGTCGACGACCGCGATCTCGCCGAGCGGGCGCGCGCGGCCGGGGTGCTCGTGCAGCCGCTGTCGCGGCACCGGATCGCCGCGGGGGCGCCGGGCCTCGTGCTCGGCTACGCCGCGCACCCTCCGGACCGGATCCGGGAGGCGGTCGCGCGCCTCGGCGCGACCCTCCGGGGATGGCCGAGCGTGCGGTATCCCGGCTACCCGGCCGGCCGCGGGTCCTCGTCGGGCTCGTAGATCCAGCGCGCGCCGGTCTCGTCGGTCGGATCGGGACCGCGACGGCGGTACGGGGCCTCCGGGATGCGCATCGGTAGGTACCCGGTGTCCTCGGTGTAGACCATGGTCTGGCGGTACCGGGGGAGGAGCGCGGGAGGGGTCCCGTCGGGGCCCAGCGTGACCGGCTCCTGGTGTCCGTCCCACGGCCCGCCGATCAGCACTGCCTCCGCCATGCCGGCATCATCTCATCTGTGACCAGCCACGGCGTCTACGTCACCGCGCTGGAGCCGGGCAGTGGCAAGTCGGCGGTGGTCCTCGGTCTCGCCGAGATGCTGTCGCGCCGAGCCGGCCGTCTCGCGTTCCTGCGCCCGCTCGTGACGTCGGTCCCGGACCCGGACACCGAGCTGGTCCGGAAGCGCTACCGGCTGCCCGCCGATCGGGTGACCATCCTGCGCGTTGGCGGTCTCGGACCGGTCCTCGACGCGTTCCGGGCGCTGGCCGCGGTGTCCGACGTGGTGCTGGTGGAGGGCAGCGACTACACCGGCCCGTCGCTGCCCGTCGAGCTCGACCTCAACATCGACGCGGCCAACCACCTCGGCTGCCCGGTGCTCCTCGTCGTCGGTGGGCGAGGCCGCTCGGTCTCCCAGGTCCTCGACGCCGTCCGCCAGGATCTCGCCGTCCTCACCGCCCGGGGCTGCGCGCTGGGTCGGCGTGGTCACCAACCGGGTGGATCCCGGCGCAGCCGCGGACGTCACGGCCGGGTTGCCCGACGTGGTCGGCGACCTGCCCGCCGCCGTGCTGCCGGAGGTGGCGCTGCTCGCAGCACCGACCGTCGCCGAGGTGGCGGTCGCCCTCGGCGCCCACGTGGTGCACGAGGGCGGCGCGGCGGTCCGCGAGGTCTCCCGGCTCATCGTCGGGGCCATGAGCCTGCCGCGGTTCCTGGAGCGCATCGCCGACGGGGATCTGGTGATCACTCCCTCCGACCGGGCGGACATCGTGGTCGGCACCCTGGCCGCGCACCTGTCGGCTGATCACCCCGCCGTGTCGGGCCTGCTGCTGACCGGCGGGCCACCCCCGGCGTCCATCGCGCGGCTCATCGACGGGCTGAGTGGCGCCGGCGTCCCGGTGATCGCGGTCGACACCGACACCTACCCCACAGCCACGGCGGCCGCCGCCGTGCGCGGGGCCATCGCGGGCGATCGCAAGGTCGCGACCGCCCTGCGGCTGGTGGAGGAGCACATGGACGGCGACGCGGTGCTGCGCGGCATCCGGCTCGACCGCCCGGCACGAACGACGCCGCTGATGTTCGAGCACACGCTCCTCGAGCGCGCGCGGACCGCGCGGCGGCACGTCGTCCTGCCCGAGGGCGACGACGACCGGGTCCTGCGCGCCGCCGACCAGCTGCTGGCCCGCGGCGTCGCGGACCTCACGGTGCTCGGCACCGAGACGGCCGTGCGCGGCCGGGCCGCCGCGCTCGGCCTGGAGCTGCGTGGGGTGCGCATCGTCGATCCGGCGACGTCCCCCCACCGCGGCGGGTTCGCACGCGCCTACGTCGAGCTGCGCCGGCACCGCGGGGTGAGCCTCGAGATGGCCACCGACCTCATGACGAACCCGACGTACTTCGGCACGATGATGGTGCACCGCGGCCTCGCGGACGGGATGGTCTCCGGCGCCGCGCACACCACCGCCGACACGATCCGCCCGGCGTTCGAGTTCATCCGCACGGCGCCCGGCGTCTCCGTCGTGTCCGGCGCGTTCCTCATGTGCCTCGCCGACCAGGTGCTGGTCTACGCCGACTGCGCGGTGGTGCCCGAACCCGACGTCGGGCAGCTCGCCGACATCGCGATCTCCTCGGCGGCCACAGCGGCGATGTTCGGCATCGAGCCGCGGATCGCGATGCTGTCCTACTCGACGGGGTCGCGGGCACGGGCGAGCGGGTGGACGAGGTGCGCGACGCCACCGCCGCGGTGCGGGAGCGCCGACCGGACCTGGCGGTGGAGGGACCGCTGCAGTACGACGCCGCGGTCGACCCGGACGTGGCCGCGGCGAAGCTCCCGGTAGCCCGGTCGCCGGGCGCGCCACCGTGTTCGTCTTCCCCGACCTGAACACGGGCAACAACACGTACAAGGCGGTGCAGCGCTCGGCCGGCGCGGTCGCCATCGGCCCGGTCCTGCAGGGCCTGGCGAAACCCGTCAACGACCTGTCCCGGGGGGCGACGGTGGCCGACATCGTCAACACGGTGGCGATCACCGCCGTGCAGGCGGCGGCCGCTCCGTAGGGAGTTCCCCGATGCCTCGGTGGGTCCGTGGCGGCCACGCTCGACGCACACCGACCCCTGAGGAGTGTGTGTCGACGTGAGCGATCCCCGCCCCACCACCCGCGTGCTGTCCGACCTGCGCCACGGCGGCCACGCCCTGTCCGCCGACCTCTACAAAGCCGCCCTGCCGGTGTCCGACGCGCTGGACAGCGTCAGCCGGATCGACGAGGTCGTCGACGATCCGACCGTGTCGGCCGCGACGGACGAGGCCACCACGCCCTTCGGCTACCTGTTCGTCGACCTGCAGGACGGCTACCCCGCCTTCCACCTGCCGACCGCCGCGCCGAGCGCCGTTGTGGTGGGCCTCAAGGCGCTGGGGGCGGCGATGGTCGACGACCAGCCGGACGTCGAGGATCCGGGCGACCCGGCCGTCAACGCGACGGTCCCGCCGATCTACACCTACTGGGGCCAGTTCATCGACCACGACATCACGGCCAACACCGACCGCGACAAGGACCTCAGCATCACCGACAACCCGCTCGCCCCTGAGCTGCCCGAGGAGGTGGTGGCTTCCCTGCGCAACCTGCGCGAGCCCGCCCTCAACCTCGACTCGCTCTACGGCGACGGTCCGTTCGCGCCGGTCACCGCGGACTCGGTGCCCTACGACGGCATCCGGTTCGTCCTCGGCACCCTCTCCGAGGGCGCCCCCGGAGCGCAGATCCCACCCGTCGACGACCTCGCCCGCGACCTGCCGCGACACCCGGGCAGCGCGGCGCGGATCGGCGACGGGCGCAACGACGAGAACCTGATCATCGCCCAGCTCCACGTGGCGTTCCTGCGCTTCCACAACGCCGTCGTGGACTGGGTGGAGGACAACGAACCGGCCGCGTCGGCGGAGGTGACCTTCGCGCGCGCCCGCGACCTGGTGCGCTGGCACTACCAGTGGTTGGTCGTGCACGACTTCCTGGCCACGATCGCCCTGCCCGGAGCGGCGGAGGAGGTGCTCGCGAGCGACACCCCGCTGCTGCACCCCCGCGACGGCGCGGTCTACATGCCGCTGGAGTTCTCGGTGGCCGCCTTCCGGTTCGGGCACTCGATGGTGCGCGCCGCGTACGACCACAACCGCAACTTCGGCGACGAGGTGCCGAACCAGACCGAACCGGGGCTCGCGCCGCGCGCGTCGTTCGAGGACCTGTTCCGCTTCACCGGCAACGGCCAGCCGCCCTTCCGCGGGTTCGGGGACACGCTGCCGGACAACTGGCCCATCGAGTGGGACCGCTTCACCGAACGCAACCCCGCGTCCCCGGTGCGGTTGGCGCGCAAGATCGACACCCGGTTGGCGCCGCCGCTGAAGACGTTGCTGAACGAGGGCAACGATCCGGCGCTGGCCCGCCGCATCCGTGACATCGTCAAGCGGCTCGCCGTGCGCAACCTCCTGCGCGGCTACAAGCTCGCGATCCCGACCGGGCAGGACGTGGCCACCACGCTCGGCGTGCCGGCGCTGACCACGGCGCAGCTCGACGACCCGGCCACCCCCCGGACCAGCGAGGCGCTCGTCGACGGCGGCTTCCTGACCGCCACCCCGCTGTGGTTCTACGTGCTCAAGGAGGCGGAGGTGCTGGCCCAGGGTGACTCGCTGGGCCCGGTGGGCAGCCGGATCGTCTGCGAGACGCTGGTCGGCCAGATCCGGCTCGACCCGACGTCCTACCTCAACCAGCCCGGTGACTGGGATCCGGCCCAGGGCGTCACGCTGCCGGGTGGTGGGGAGATCCGGGGCATCGCCGACCTGTTGCGGTTCGCGGGCGTGCTGGTCTGATCGGGCCGGGCGTCGCGTCGGCGACGCTCGGGTATCAGCTCGCCCGCCGCCCGCTCCTTGCTGCATGGCGGAACGCTGCGGGGCGGAGCGGCGGGCGGATCCGACCCTCGTGGGGCGGGAGCAGGAGCACGCCCGGCTGGCGTCGCTGGTGGCCGCAGCACTGGCCGGCCGCGGGGCCGGGGGAATGGTCCGCGGTGAGCCGGGGATCGGGCGGACCGCACTGCTCGAGAGCGTGGCCGCGCAGTCCGGCGCGCGGACGATCTGGGCGCGCGGCACCGAGGCCGAGGCCGCGTTGCCCTACGCCGCGGCCGCCGATCTGCTGCTGCCGCTGCGGCCCTTCTTCCCGATGCTGCCCGCTGCGCAGCGGGAGGCCCTGGACACCTGCCTGGCGATCGCGCCCGGACCGCACCCGGGACCGCTCGCGGTGTGCACCGCGGCCCGTGCGGTGCTCGCCGCGGCGGGGGCGCGAGCGCCCCTGCTGGTCGTGGTCGACGACCTGCAGTGGACGGACCCGGCGTCGCAGCGCGTCCTGCTGTTCGTCGCGCGCCGGTTGGCGGGCGACCGGGTGGCGCTGCTGCTCGCGGAGCGCGAGAGGCCGGGCACCGACCAGGGCTCGTGTGCCGCCGAGCTACCCCTGGTACGGCTCGGCGGTCTCGGCCAGGCCGCGTTCGCGACGATCCTGGCTCGGTCGGAACGCACGCTTCCCCCGGCCACCCCGAGCGTGCTGTGCGCCGCGACCGGCGGGAACCCGCTCGCGCTGCGGGACGTCCTGGAGTCCGGGCGCTGGGACCCGCCCGAGCTCGGACCGGCGTTGCTGCGGTGCTGGTCGAGGGCGCGTGACGCGCTGCCCGCCACCACCCGGACCGCGCTCGCCGTCCTCGCCGCCGCCCCGACGGCCGGCATCCGGGCACTCGAGCCGGTGCTGACGTCGCTACGGCTGACGCTGGGCGATCTGGAACCCGCTCGCCGGGTCGGCCTGCTGGACGTCGTCGACGGCGAACCCGTGCCCCATCCACTGCTGACGGCGGTGGTCCGGACCGGCACACCGCTGGCCGTCCAACGCCGCGTCCTGCTGGCGCTGGCCGAGCACGCCGACGGCGACATGGGCGGGTGGCCCGGGGCTGCCTCGGCCCTGCTCGGTGCCGACGACGAGCTCGCCGACGGGCTCGCGGACGCGGCCGGTGCCGCGGAGGAACAGGGCCGGTTCGCCGATGCCGCCCGCACCTTCGGCCGCTCCTCGGACCTCACCGCGCACCCCGGAACTCGCGCGGTGCGGCTGCTGGCGGCGGCATCTGCGGCGCTGCTCGCGGGGCAGCCCGGCCGGGCGCGGACCTGGTGCGACGACGCCCTCGGCCTGCGTCCCGACATCCGGGTCACGGCGGACCTCCGACTCGTCCGAGGCCGCGCCCAGGCCGGTCTCGGGCATCCGGACGTCGCCGCCGACGAGCTGACCCGCGCGGGCGAGGCGGCCGTCGACACCGATGCCGGTCGGGCGGCCGGCCTGTACGCCGAGGCCGCGCTCTGCTGGGGCGCCGCTGGCGCCGTGCCCGCGATGGTGGCGGCGGCAGCGCGCGGTCGCGCGCTGATCCCCGGGCCTGACGTGCCGGGACGGGTCGGGACGGTGGCCGGCGCCGCCCTGGTACTGGCCGGCCGCGAGCCGGAGGCGCGGGCCCAGATGCTCCACACCCCGGGCCGGTCGACCGCGCGCACGCCGCACAGCGCCGGTCCGTGGGAGCTGGACAGCCGCATCGTCCACGCCCACGCCCTGGTCTGGCTCGAAGAGTTCGACGAGGCCGCGCGGGTGCTCGGTCCGGTGCTCGACGAGGCCCGTACCGCGGGAGCGGGCCCGGTGCTCGCGCACGCCCTCGCGGTGCACGCCGAGTTGGACTGGTGGCGCGGAACGTGGTCGGCGGCGCACGCCAGCGCCGCCGAGGCGGTGCACCGGGCCGGCGGCGGGGCCGCGGTCGGTCCGGCGCTGGTCGCGATGGCGCGGATCGACGCTGTCCGCGGGGAGGTCGATCGGTGCCGGGAGCGGCTGGACCGGGCCACCCTCGCCGGGGCGGCCCACGCGGGGGCGGCGCTGCCGGTCCAGGTGGCGGCCGTGCTCGGTCTCGCGGCCCTGAGCGCCGGTGAGCCGGAGACCGCGGTGGCACACCTGGACCAGGCCTGGCGGACCGCCGCGCGCACGGGACTGCGCGCGACGAACGCCGCCCCGGCCGTCGCCGACCTGGTCGAGGCCTGGATCCGGTCCGGCCATCCGGAGCGGACCGGCGGGCTGGTCGAGCGCCTGGAGGAACGCGCCGTCGCGAGCGGGCTGGCCCATCCGACGGCGGCGGCCGCCCGTTGCCGAGGGATGCTCGCGGCCGGTCCGGCGGAGGCGCAGCGATGCTTCGCGGTCGCGCGCCGGACGTACGCCGGTCGCGAGCTGCCCTTCGAGCACGCCCGCACGCTGCTCGCCGAGGGGGAGACGTTGCGCAGGCTGCGGCGGCCCCTGCTCGCCCGCGACCCGCTCCGCGAGGCCGTGGCCCGCTTCACCGCGCTGGGCGCGCGGCCGTGGGCGGCGCGGGCGGGGATCGAGCTCGCGGCGACCGGCGTCCGGACGGCGCAGGTCGCGAGCCCGGAGCCCGGGGCCCTCAGCCCGCAGGAGCGGGAGATCGCCAGGGCTGTGGCCGACGGGCTGAACAACTCCGAGGCCGCGGCCGCCCTGTTCATCTCCCGCAAGACGGTGGAAGCGCACCTGACGCGGATCTATCGGAAGCTCGGTGTCCGGTCCCGGACCGATCTCGCCCGCCGCCTCGCCGTCACCGCAGCCTGACGGTCAGCAGTTCGGCCGGCACGTCCGCTGGGACAGGGCGTCGAAGAAGACGCTGCGGATGTCCTCCGGGGCCCGGGCCACGTAGGACTGGCCGCCGGTCGCCCTGGCGATCTCGCGCAGCGACTCCAGGTCCGCGTCGGGGCCCAGCCCGATCCCGATCACCGGGACCGGCCGGGTGGGGTCGGCCTCGGCCCGCAGGATCTGGAGCACGGTGGGCAGGTCGATCCCGCCGCCCACCTCGTTGCGCCCGTCGGTGATCAGCACCACGGCGTTCGCGCTCCCCGCCTCGTAGCCGGCGCGGACGGCCCGGGTGGCGGCCAGCGCGGTGTCGTAGAGCGCGGTCTCCCCGCCCAGCCGGTCGCGCAGGGTGGCGGCCTGACCGACGAGAGCCGCCCGCCGCGACGGGGCGCCGGCGACGCGGTCGTCGAGCCGCCCGATCGGCACCAGCTCCTGCCACGGAGTCTGCGGCGGGCGGAAGGAGAACGCCCACAGACCCACCGACGAGACGTCCGAGAACAGGGCGAGACCACCCTGGGCGGCGCCCGCGGCGAGGCCGATGCGGTCGGTGTCGCCGGCTCTGGCGGCCATCGAGCCGGACACGTCGATCACGGCCAGCACCCGGCTCTGCAGGGTGAGCGAGCTCCACAGCCGCAGGGTCTCGACGACCGCCGGCCGGTCCGGCGGGGCGGTCGGGGGCACCTGCACGCCCAGCCAGCCGTCGTCGGCGATGGAGTCCGCCGCGGCCGCCGGACGCGCGAGTCGGCTCCCGTCCGGGCCGCGGAGCCCGGCGGCCGCGAGCGCGTCGCGTCCCGCCGGGCCGCGCAGGTGGGCCTCGAGGTCGTCCACCGCGGCGTCGAGACCGGCGGACTGGGCGACGCGGACACGGACGAACGGGAAGTCCAGCGCCGCCGGACCGTCCGCGAGCGCCAGCCCGTCGACCCGCGCGCCTCGTCCTTGCTCGTGGCGCACCACGGCCTGCTCGGAGGCGAGGAACGCCCGCGCGGTGGCGCCCTCGCGGTCCACGGCGTCGAAGCCGGCCGTGTCGGAGGGCAGGGAGCCCTCGGCCAGGGCGAGCACCGCGGCGACGAACGCCGGACGGGGCCGGTCGCCCTCGTCGCCGATCTGCGTGCGCAGGGCGGTGAGCGCGGCCAGTCCGGCGTCGTCGGTGGTGGGGTCGGGCAGTGCGGGCGGCTGCGGGTGGGTCAGCATCGCGTTCCACGGGACCGGCCGCGCGGGGTCGCCGTAGCGGTCGGCGTCGTCGCGGGGGAGCACCACCACGATCGGTGACGACGCGAGCGACGCGCCCGAATGGACCAGCGCCTCCCCGGCGGTGCCGAGCGTGCCGAGCGCGAGCGACGAGTCGGGGATCCAGACGGCGGGCAGGCCGGCCGCCCCGCTGTCGATGTCGCTGGCGAGCGAGGGCGGGGCGTCGATCACCTCGTAGCGGGCGCACGCGGGGTCGCCCTCGCGCTCGGCTCCGAGGGCCCGGCGCACCGGTTCGGCGACGGCGGGGTCCGCGGCCACGAGGACGTCCACGGGCTGGCAGGTGTTGAGCGACCTGATCCCGAGCCACGCGATCCCTGCGGTGAGCACCAGCGCCACCGCGAGGGCGACCACGGGCCAGCGGCGACGGCGCCGGGACGGCTTGCGGTGCTCGCCCACCCGCACCTCCTGCCGCCCGCCGCTCTCGGACCGGCAGGGTAGCGCTCCCGCCTCCGGGCGCTGCGGGGCAGGTCGGGCGCACCAGGAGCCCCTCCGGAGCCCGGCCGGGCGGTCACCGGCTCACGCCGTGCGCAACCAGCGGCATCCGTACGGCGGCAGGACGATCGTGGCGCGGCCGTCCCGGTCCACCGACACCGGCCGGGCCGCCGGGTCGAGCACGTCGGTGAGCTCGGTGCCCTCCAGTCCGGCCAGCACCGGCGCTGCCTCGACCTCGGCCTCGGCGAGGTTGTGCAGCGCGACGACGGAGCCGCCCTCGGCGTCGCAGCGGTGGGCCAGCACCGCGCGAGCGGCCGGGCCGGGATCGAGGACCGTGTAGGTCCCCCAGGCCAGCTCGGGGCACGCCCGGTAGCTGTCGACGAGCAGGCGCATCCAGGACAGCAGGGACTGCGGGTCGCGCTGCTGGTCGCGGACGTTGACCTGCTCCGGGCCGAACTCGTCGTCCACGACGGGCGCGGGGAACGTCGACGGGTCGGCGGTCGAGAATCCCCCGCCCGGCCCCGGGGACCACTGCATCGGGGTGCGCACCGCGAACCGGCCCTCGATCGCCAGGTTCTCCGACATCCCGATCTCTTCGCCGTAGAACAGCACCGGCGTGCCGGGCAGCGTGAACAGCAGGCTGTAGACCATCCGGATCCGGCGCTGGTCACCCCCGAGCATCGGCGGCAGCCGGCGGCGGATGCCGCGCCCGTAGACCTGCATGTCCTCGTCAGGACCGAAGGCGTCGAAGACCTCTTTGCGCTGGGTGTCGGTGAGCTTGTCCAGCGTCAGCTCGTCGTGGTTGCGCACGAACGTCGCCCAGTGCCCGTCCTCGGGCGGGTCGGGCCGCTGACGCAGCGCGTCCGCCAACGGCTCGGCGTCGGCGCGGGCCAGCGACAGGTACATCTGCTGCATGCCGATGAAGTCGAAGCACATCGTCAGCTCGTCGGTGCTCCCGCCACCGTCGCGGACCCCGAAGAACGCCATCAGGTCGGGATAGGGCAGGTTGACCTCGCCGAGCAGCACCGATTCGCCGTTCCGGCGTCGGAGGAACGCGGACAGGTCGGCCAGGTAGTCGTGCGGGTCGGGAAGGGCGACGGTGTCCTGCTGGCGCTTCGTCTCGATCAGGAAGTTCACCGCGTCCACCCGGAAGCCGGACAGTCCCAGCTCCGTCCAGTAGCCCATGACGCGGGCGATCTCGTCGCGGACCTCCGGGTTGGCGATGTTGAGGTCGGGTTGGTGCTTGTAGAACTGGTGCAGGTAGTACTGCTGAGTCCCCTCGTCGAGCTCCCAGAGGCTCGTCTCCTGGTCGGGGAACACCACGCCCTGCGCGGCGTCGGCCGGGGGCTCGTCCTGCCAGACGTACCAGTCGCGCTTGGGGGAGTCGCGGCTGCTGCGGGCCTCGACGAACCACGGGTGCTCTGCCGAGGTGTGGTTGACCACGAGGTCGGCGATCACCCGGATCCCACGGTCGCGGGCGGTCCGGACCAGCTCGACGACGTCGCCCGCGGTGCCCAGCCTCGGGTCGACGCCGTAGAAGTCGGTGATGTCGTACCCGTCGTCGCGGTCGGGGGAGGGGTAGAACGGCATCAGCCACAGGCAGGTGACCCCGAGCCGGTCGAGGTGGTCGATGTTCTGGATGAGGCCGCGGAAGTCCCCGCACCCGTCGCCGTCACCGTCAGCGTAGGTCTCCACGTCGAGGCAGTAGACGACGGCGTTCTTCCACCACAGGTCCGAGGTCCGGGTCAGTCTCATGCCGCACTTCCCCCGGACATCGACCGCAGCTGGGGGAGCACCTTCGCGCCGAAGGCGTCGACGAAGGCGTCCTGCTGCTGCCCGACGTGGTGCAGGGCGATCTCGTCGAAGCCCAGCGCTGCGTACTCGGCGAGCTGCGCGGCGTGCTGACCCAGATCGGACGACACGTGCACGGTCTGCATGACCTTCTCGACCGTCACGTGCTCGGACACGGTGTCGAAGGCCTCGGCACTGTCGAGGTCCCAGCAGATCGGCGGCGGGAACACGTTGCTGCGCCACTGCTCGTGCGCGATCGCTTCGGCCTCGCGCTGGTCGGGTGCCCAGCTCAGGTGGACCTGCAGGTGCAGCTTCCCGCGCCCGCCGGCGTCGCGGTACGCGTCGATCATCTGTCGCAGGTGGTCGGGGGGCGCGTTGACGGTGATCAGTCCGTCGGCCCATTCGGCGCACCAGCGGGCCGTGGTCACGCTGACCGCGGCCCCGACCAGCGGTGGGGGCTCCGGAGGCCGGGTCCAGACCCGGGCCCGGTCGACCGTGACGAGGCCGTCGTGGCTGACCTCCTCCCCGCGCAGCAGTGCCCGGATCACGTCGACGCACTCGCGCAGCCGGGCGTTGCGCACGTCCTTGCGGGGCCAGGCGGCACCGGTGATGTGCTCGTTGCTGGCCTCGCCCGTGCCCAGCGCCGCCCAGAACCGGCCCGGGTACATCGCACCGAGCGTGCCGATCGCCTGCGCGATGATCGCCGGGTGGTAGCGCTGGCCCGGCGCGTTGACCACGCCGAACGGCAGCGACGTGGACTGCAGCGCCGCGCCCAGCCAGGCCCAGGCGAACGCCGACTGGCCCTGGCGCTCGCTCCAGGGCGAGAAGTGGTCCGAGGACATCGCGGCGTCGAACCCGGCTTCCTCGGCCCGCTGCACCGCGGCGAGGAGCACGCTGGGGGAGACCTGTTCGTGGGAGGCGTGGAAGCCGAAGGCGCTCATGCGCCCAGGTACCCGTTCACCGCCCGCGGCGACACCTGTTCGTCGTCTCGACCGGGCCGTGCTCAGCTGCGCCGGTTCGCCGCCGCCGCGACCGGGCTGGCCATCAGCTTCTCCAGCAGGGTGGTGAGCTGCGCGACCTCGTCGTCGCTCAGTGCGGATGCCCACGTGCGCTCGCGGAGGTTGTGGGCCGCGAACGCCGCCGCGACCGCCTGCTCGCCGCCCGCGGTGAGGCTCAGCTCGACCGCCCGCCGGTCGTGCCCGGCCCGGCGGCGCGACACGAGCTCGTCTCGTTCCAGCGTGTTCACCAGTGCCGACACCGCGGCCCGGCTCATCCCCGACAGCTGCGCGACCCGCTTCGCCTCGAGCGGACCGACGAGCCACAACACGAACAGCACCCGGAACCCGGGCCATGACCAGCCCCGCGGGCGGTGCACTGCCGACTCCAGGTCGTACACCATCGCGTTCGACGCCCGGTAGAGGCTCAGGACCAGCCGCATCGCCGTGGGGTCCACATCCGGCAGCAGCTGCCGGGTCCGCCGGACGGCGACGTCGATGAACGACCAGTAGTCGACGTCGTCCGGAGCGCCTCCGGCGGCGCCGTCGTGGGCCGTGGGGGCGTCGGGCACGCGCGCAGCGTAGGCGGGGCGCGGGTCGGGTATGCGGTCGAGGATCGACCCGCTGACGACGACAAGGGAGCGCCATGCCGGAAAGCGCCGTGCCGGAAAAGGCCGACAAGTCCTCCGGGGAGCGCGCGTCGGGCGACGACGGCGTCGCGCCCGGGCCGCCGGGTCCACTCGGGCCGCCGGGGCCCCGTGGTGAACCGGGACCGAAGGGTGAGCGCGGGCCCCGTGGTGAACCGGGACCGAAGGGCGAGCGCGGGCCGACGGGCGAGCGCGGACCGGAGGGCGAGCGCGGACCGGAGGGCGAGCAGGGTTCGGCGGGCGAGCGCGGCCCGAGCGGCGTGCCGGGCTCACGGGGTGAGCGCGGCGAGGCCGGGGCGCCGGGACCTGCAGGGGTCGGCGTGGCCGACCAGGACCCGCTGGCGACGGCAGGTCAGCTGGTCCTCCTGCCGGGACGGGTGGCGCTGGCCCTGACCTCACGCGCGGTCGCGCTGCCGGTCCGGATCGTGGGCGCGGTCCTCGGCCGCCGCGGGAGGAGCGGCGGCTCGTCCTAGTCCTGCTCCAGCACGCTCCTGAGCACCGCCAGCCCCCGCTCCACCTCGGCGAACGCGGTGCTCAACGGGGCGAGCCCGATGCGGATGCCGTCCGGCTCGCGGTAGTCGGGGATCACGCCCCGCTCCCACAGCTGCTCGAGCACGTCCTGGAAGCCGGGCCGGCGCAGCGTCAGGTGCCCGCCGCGGCGGGCCGGGTCTCGGGGTGACGCGAGCTGTACGCCGAGCGCGGTCGGCCATGAGTCCACGATCTCCAGCGCGAACGTCGTGAGGCGGATCGACTTCTCGCGGACCGCGGCGATCCCGGCCTCGTCGAGCAGGTCGAGCGCGGCCAGCAGCGGCACCATCGCGAGGATCGGCGGGGTCCCGCTCACGATGGCCCTGATCCCGCCGGCCGGGAAGTAGCCGGGCCCCATCTCGAACGGGTCGCGTCGTCCCATCCAGCCCTGGATCGGCTGGCGCAGCTCGTCCTGCCGGTCCCGCCGGACGTAGCCGAACGCGGGGGAGCCCGGTCCGCCGTTGAGGTACTTGTAGGTGCATCCGACGGCCAGGTCGACGCCCCATGCGTCCAGCTCCAGCTCGACGGAGCCGACGGAGTGGCTGAGGTCCCACAGCACGAGGGCGCCGGCGTCGTGCGCGATCCGGGTGATCGCCGCGGCATCGGCCACCCACCCCGACCGGTAGGCGACGTGGCTGGACAGCACCAACGCGGTGTCCGGCCCGACGGCCGCGGCCACCTGCTCGGGCGTGACCCCGGCCGTGGGATCGGTATCGATCCATCGCAGCGTGGCGCCGCGCTCGTCCGCGATCCCCTCCAGCACGTAGCGGTCGGTGGGGAAGTCCCCCGCGTCGACGACGATCTCGCGGCGGTCCGGCCTGGCGTCGACCGCCGCTCGCGCGAGCTTGTACAGCAGCACCGTGGTCGAGTCGGCGACGACGGTCTGACCGGGCGCGGCACCGAGCGCGGCGGCCGCGATCCGATCGCCGACGAGTGCGGGCCACCCCATCCAGCCCTCGGTCCAGCCGCGGATCAGCCGGCCCGCCCACTCCGCGCGCACGAAACCGTCCAACCGGTCCGCGGTGACCGCCGGTGGCCGCCCGAGCGAGTTGCCGTCCAGGTAGGCCACCACGTCCGGGCTCGGCAGAAAGCGTTCCCGGAAGCGCGCCAGCGGGTCGGCGGCGTCGAGCTCCGCCGCGCGGCGGGAGGAAGCGCGACTCTGTGTCGATGGTTCGCTCGCAAGCTCGCTCGGTGTCGATGGTTCGCTCGCAAGCTCGCTCGGTGTCGATGGTTCGCTCGCAAGCTCGCTCATCGGCCGATCTCCGTGCGCACCGCGTACAGCTCGGGGAAGAACGTCAGTTCGAGGGCCGCCCGCAGGAAGTCCACACCGCTGGAGCCGCCGGTGCCGCGCTTGACCCCGATGGTGCGTTCCACGGTCTTGAGATGGCGGAAGCGCCAGAGCTGGAAGTTCTCCTCCAGGTCCACCAGCTCCTCGCAGGTCTCGTAGGCCTCCCAGAACTCGTGGGCGTTCTCGTAGATCCGTCGGAACACCGGGAGCAGCTCGGGGGAGAAGGTGTGCGGCGCACGGACGTCGCGCTCGAGCAGCGTCGCCGGGACGTCGTGGCCGTGGCGGGACAGGTAGCGCAGGAACTCGTCGTAGACGCTGGGGCGCCCCAGCAGCTCGGACAACAGGTTCTGCGCCCGCTCGTCGTGGCCGAAGAGGTCCAGCATCGCGGCGTTCTTGTTGCCCAGCACGAACTCCACGGCCCGGTACTGGTCGGACTGGAACCCCGAGGACGTCCCGAGGAAGCCGCGGAACTCGGAGTACTCCGACGGGGTCAGGGTGGCGAGGACCGACCACTGGTCGGTCAGCACGCGCTGCACGTGCTTGACCCTGGCCAGTCCCTTCAATGCCGGCCGCAGGTCGTCGTCGGCCAGGTGGGTCTGGACCGCGCGCAGCTCGTGCAGCACCAGCTTGAGCCACAGCTCGGAGGTCTGGTGCTGGACGATGAACAGCAGCTCGTCGTGGTGCACCGGTCGGCTCACCGGCTGCTGGGCCGCGAGCAGTTCGTCGAGGTGCAGGTACGCGCCGTAGGAGAGGTTCACCCGCCCGTCGATGTCGGAGAAGTCTCGGACGATCCCGTCCTCGACGGGTCGGGTGGACCGGCTGTCGGTCATTCCCGCACTGTAGGGCGGGGTCAGCGGTCGGTCAGGAGGCTTGACCCCCAGTCGGCCCTTGAGCTCCTGCAGCACGGTGTTCGGCCCGGTGCCGCCCCGGTCACGCACCGAGATCAGAAATGGGTGCCGTGCTGCGGGGCACGGTCGGCGAGGAACGCCCGGTCGAGCCGTTGCAGCGCAGCAGGATCCTCGGCCTCCATCAGCCCGGTGCGCACCAGTGGTCCCACACGCTGACCGCCGAAGAGCAGCGAGCCCAGCGCCGCGACCCGGATCGCGACAGTCGGCCCACCGGGCCCGGTGGGTTCGCAGGTCGACCCGTCCGGCCCGCCGCGCAGCCGGAAGCGACCTCCGCGATCGACGAACGGGTCGTGCACGTCGAGGACGACGTCGAGCTCCACCGCGTAGCGGCGGGCGGCCAGCGCTGCGGGCACGTCGAGGACGCGCGCCCACATGCCGTCGTCCCAGCCGGTGGTGCGGACCTGACGAGGGTCGGTGAGCAGGAACGGCAGCGGATCGTCGACCGGGAGGGATGGACTGATGATCTTCTCCACGAGGTCGTGGGCCAGCAGGACGCGCCACAGCGCCGCGTGTGCCTCGTCGGTCGCCGCGGCCATGTCGTCGATCCGCAGGCTGTGCTCGCCGTGGACGAACCGGTACGAGGCGTAGCCATCAGGGTGCGCGAGGTGGAACAGTGCCGTGCCGCCGTGCCGGTGCGACTCCGGATCGCGGGTCAGGACGTCCCACCAGGCGTCGTTGCGTGCGAGGACCGCGGGCGTGTCCGCCGCCCAGCGCCGGTGCACCGCCGGCGCGATCTCGCGGAGCTCGGCGGTGTCGACCTGCCGCACCCCGCCCGGATCGGCCGCGTCCGGCCGGAACACGGCGCGGTTCCGGGTGATCTCCACCGCACGGTGGGTGGTGGCCACGCCGTAGCCGAAGCGGCCGTAGATCCCGCCCTCGCTCGCGGTCAGCAGCGAGACCGCCGCGCCACCGTCGACGAAGTCGCGGTGCTGCTCGGTCATGAGCGCCCGCAGGATCCCGCGGCGGCGATGGGTGGCCGCCACCGACACCCAGGTCACGCCGGGCGCCGGCAGGGTGCCACCGCCCGGCATCGTGACGTCGAAGGGGAACGAGCCGGTGGCGCCCAGGACGCTGCCGTCCTCCGGGTCGGTGGCCAGGAGGAACCGGTCGGGATCGAACAGCGCCGCGAACGCGTCGAGGTCCTGGGCGGAGTAGTGCACGCCGAACGCGCGACCGTCGGCCTTCGCGATCGCGGGTAGATCGGCGCCCGTCGCTGGGCGCAGGTCGACCTTCACGGAGGGGTGCGACACGTCGGGAAGTCTGACGACAGGGCGACCCCCCGTCGACCGAGTTGCCGTGGTGATCCGTCTGTGGGCCCTAGTCCAGCACCGACTCGTAGACGCCTCGCAGCCGGCGGGCCCATCCCACCGCCTCGAAGTCGGCGACGAAACGGGCGCGGGCGGCCGTGCCCAACCGCTCCCGGCGCGGGGTGTCATCGGTGAGGGTGACGAGCGCATCGGCGACCGGGGCCGGGTCGAACGGCACCAGGACGCCCGTGTCGGCGGTGACGATCTCCGGGACGCCACCGACCCGGGTGGCGACCGCGGGCACGCCGGCGGCCATGGCGCGCAGCAGCGCGGTCGGTGCGGCGCCCGAGCGGCCGGTGTGCAGCGCCAGATCGGCCGCCGCCAACAGGGCACCCGGATCCTGCCTGCGGTGCACGAAGCGGACCCGCGCGGCGAGCTCCGCGGTGGCGTCGACCCGCGACTCCAGCCAGGGACGCAGTGGCCCGTCGCCGGCCAGCGCGATGACGAGAGGCAACCCGTCGGGCAGCCCCTCGAGGGCGTCGAGGAGCAGTTCGTGGCCCTGGTCGCGGCGCATCGGCGCCGTGCTGACGGCGAGCACATCGCCCTCGACGAGGTCGAGCCCGCTGCGCCGCCGATGGCGCTCGACGGGGTCGACCGTGCCGGGATCGGTGACCCCGTTCGGGACGAGGAGCAGGTTGCGGTACGAGCCCGACAGCCCGCGGTACCACTCGCGCTGCACCTGCGATATCGCGATCGTCCGGGTCATGAAGCGCTGCCGGGCGAGGATCTTGGCGGTGCGCTTGAGCCGGTCGACGCGGTTCGCCGGCAGGTTCTCGACGCGGTGCAGCGTCGACACCGCCGGGACCCGGTTCCGCAGCGCTGCGGCGGCCCCGATCACGTCGGCGGGCGGCAGGTGCGTGTGGACGAGCCGGGCCCGCTGCTCGCGCACCACTCGTGCGGTGCGCGGGACCGCCCGGGGATCCCAGGGTGCGAGGCCCAGCTCGGTGACCGGCACCCCGAGCCGTCGCAGCGCACTGACCTGTGTGGTGTCGGAGGTGGACGCCAGCGCGATGACCGACAGCTCGAGTCCCGCTTCCCGTGCGGCACCGCCCAGGTCCACCAGGCCGGTCTCCGGGCCGCCGGGATGCAGGGTCGGAACGAGGTGGGCGATCTTCACTGGCCTCCGATGGGTCGGGCGGCATCCGTTCGGGTGATGCCGGGCGCCGACCCTACCGGTGGGCGTTCGAGCTGCTGGCCGCCCGCCTCACGCGGCCGCCTGGGCCGCAGTCGGGAGGAGCCGGTCCAGGATCGGTTCGGGATCCAGCCGCTCGCCCGCCCAGGTGGGCGTGCGGCTCTCCCGGGTGATCCGCAGCTCCGCCCGCGTGTTGATCTCGATCAGGCTCTCCGTGCTGCCGGTGAGCGGGGTCTCCGAGATCGGGACCGGGGTGCCATCGGGTCGGTGGAAGATCCACGTCTCGCCGTCGGACCGGACCCAGTAGCCCTGATCATGGATCAGCCTGTGGTGGAAGCCGCACAGGAGCAGCAGGTTGTCGAGGTCGGTACGTCCACCGTGGAACCAGTGCCGCACGTGGTGGGCCTGGAGATGGCGGCGTTGGGTGCAGCCGGGGAACCGGCAGCCACCATCACGGACGGCGAGTGCCGCGATCTGCGCCGGCGAGGCCAGTCGTCGGCTACGGCCCAGGTACAGCCGGTTGCTGCCGCGGTCCCGCAGCAATACCTGAGCCTGCCCGTCGCACGCCGCCCGCGCCGCGGTGTCGGTCGCGGCCTCCGGGCCGCCCTCGATAGCCGCAGCGCCTCTCGTGGAGTCGACGACGACCACGACGCGAGCCTGGCCCCGGTCGACGGTGGGCGCCGGCGCGTCCCCGCTGTCGGCTGTGACCCGGCGTTGACCAGGGCGAGGAGCGCGTCAGCCCGTCGGGCAGCCACCCGGTCGGCGACGGCGCCGGGCGACTCCTCGGCACCCCGCTGCTTCCAGTCCGGCGGCGGTGCCGGGACCGGGTGCTGGACAGGACCACGCGGGGGGTACGAGCGCCTCGAGCGACGCGATCAGGGCGGCGCCCTCGTCCGGGGTGAACCTGCCGCGAAGGACGAGCGAGCCGTCCTCCTCCCACCGCCAGGACAGCGACCGTCGCGCGGTCACCCCGAGCGGGTCGGTCTGCCTGCGCCTGGTGGCCCGTACCACCGCCTCGACGTGGCTCGCGGTGCCCGCGAGAGCCAGCGCGAGCATGGTGTCCTCGCGGTCCGCCGGATCGGTGCTGGTCGGATCGGTGCCGCCCGAGCCGTGCGGCGGTTGGTCGGTCGTGGGGAGTCGGGTCGCCGTGATGCATCCGGCGGGCGTCGCCGTCACGTCCTGGTCCTCGTCCTCGGTGGTACGGCCCGCCCCGGCAGGCCCGGAGTGGAGATCATCCGACGCGCCGACCTCGTCGCCCGCCTCAGCTCCACGCCCCCCGGCGCGGTTCCCGCCGGTGATCCGGGTGATCGCGCGAACCTTCGAGTAGACGCAGCGATGTCGCCCGCGAGCCCGAGCAGCTCGCTCTCGAGCTGCCGCGCGGACAGGTCGAGGAACGGGTCGCTGACCGGGGTCGGTTCGGATGCGTCCTGGGTGGCCGTGGGCACCTAGGTGTCGAACAGGCGTTCGACACCCACGGTGACAGTCGGGTCCGACGATCCGGCCGCTGAGGCGGCGAACTGTCCACATCCCGCGCGTTCCGCGGAACGCGCCACGAGACGTGGCGGACAGGTGACCACCTGCACCGGATGGGACAGGATGTGCCCCCGAGGGGGAGGGTGTGCATGGACGTTCCGCATCCATCAGATCTCCATGAGGCCGACGCTCCGCTGATCCTGCTGGTGGACGCGAGAACCGAGGTCGAGCGCGGTCTGATCAAGGACTGGATGGCCCAGGCGGACGTGCATCCTGCTGCCGTGCTGCCGAACCGCGGTTCGGCCATCGCCCGGCTGCTGGTCGGGGCCGATGACGAGGCCACGGTGGCCGCCGCCCGGGTGGCATGGCTGCCGCGGGAGCGCAACGGGCAGCGGCGGGTGCGGTGGTCCGATCTCGTGTCGCTGTCCGACCCCCGACGCCCGCCCGCCCGGCATCAGGCCCGGATCGCGCGACGCGAACCCGACCGCGCGGCCGTGGTGTCGCCGAGCCGGCCACCGTCGGCGGCACTGCGCAGCCGCTTCGGGCGGCACACCGACGGGGCGGGCGCGCAGCTCGACCTCGGCGAGTTCGTCGCGCGCCAGGCCGCGCTCGCGCTGGACCGGGCCGAGCGGGCGCTGGTCGGGCGACCGCGTACAAGGTGCCCAGGCACATCGTCGAGGCGATCGACGGCAGCCGAGCAGTTCCGCCGCGAGGTCCGCCGAGCTGGCCGAGCGGCTGGAGCAGCCCGAGGCGGAGGTGCGCGGCGAAGGCCGAGGCCGACCTGCACGGGCTCGTCGCGTCGATGAGCCCGATGGCGGTCGACCTGCTCACCGGCGTGCTGCGCCCGCTGCACGCCCGGGCGTGGGACGTGCAGGCCGACAGCGCCGGGCTGGAGAAGCTGCGCGAGCTCAACCGCCGCCACCCGCTGGTCTTCCTGCCCAGCCACCGCTCCTACGCCGACCCGCTGCTGCTGGCCGACGTCCTCGCCGAGCACGACTTCCCGCGCAACCACGTGCTCGGCGGGGACAACCTGCGGTTCTGGCCGGTCGGGCCGCTGGCCAAGCGCGCCGGGATCGTGTTCATCCGGCGCAGCTTCGGCGACGACGAGGTCTACAAGCTCGCCGTCCGCGAGTACTTCGGCTTCCTGCTGGCCAAGCGGTTCAACCTCGAGTGGTACATGGAGGGCGGCCGCTCGCGCACCGGCAAGCTGCGCGCCGCCGCGGCTACGGGCTGCTGGCGGACGTCGCCGACGCGGTGGAGCGCGGGCCGGGTCGACGACGTCTTCCTGGTCCCGGTCTCGATCACCTACGACCAGCTGCGCGAGGTCTCGGCGATGGCCGCCGAGCAGGTCGGCGCCGCCAAGAAGGGCGAGGGGCTGTCGCTGGCTGGCCCGCTACGCCAAGGCGCAGCTGCAGCCCGCTCGGGGCAGCGTCACGTGCGGCTTCGCCGAGCCGATCTCGCTGCGCCGCGGCGCTGGCGGCCGGCGCCGACCCGGACGACCCGGACGCGCGCCGGCTGGCCCTGCAGAAGGTCGCCTTCGAGGTCGCCGTGGGGATCAACCGCGTCACCCCGGTCGATGGCCACGGCGCTGGTCACCCTGGCCCTGCTCGGGGTGCGCGACCGGGCGCTGACCCTCGGCCAGGTGCAGCGGGTGCTCGAGCCGGTGCGGGACTACGTGACCGAGCGCGGGCCTGCCGCACTCCGGCGCGGCGCTGCGCACCGCGGCCGGGGTGCGCCGGGTGCTCGCGGCGCTGGCCGCGGTCAGAAGCGTGGTCACCGATCTACTCCGGCGGCGAGGAGCCGGTCTACGCGATCGAGCGCGGCCAGCACCTCGTCGCCGCGTTCTACCGCAACAGCGCCATCCACCACTTCGTCGACCGGGCGATCGCCGAGCTGGTGCTGCTGCAGCGACCCGGCCGACCGCTGGGACGAGGCGGTGCGGCTGCGCGACCTGCTGAAGTTCGAGTTCTTCTTCCCCGACCGGGACACCTACCGGGAGCAGCTCGCCGGCCGAGCTGGAGCGGCTCGACCCGGAGTGGGAGACCGCCGACGGCCGCGGACGTCCTGGCCCGGCGCGGCTTCCTGATCGCCCACCGGGTGCTGCGCTCGTTCCTCGACGCCCAGCTGGTGGTGGCCGAGCGGCTGGCCGCCCGCGATCCGCGCACGCCGGTGGTCGAGAAGGAGTTCCTCGACGAGTGCGGCGGGGTCGGGCAGCAGATGCTGCTGCAGGGCCGGCTGCACGGCCCCGAGTCGCTGTCGCGGGAGCTGTTCGCGCAGCGCGCTGAAGCTGGCCGCGAACCTCGACCTGGTCGACCCCGGCCGGGAGGAGCTGGCCCGCGCGTCGGCAGGCGTTCGCCGCGCCGGCTGCGCGATCGTCGCTGGCCCGGGTGGTGCGAGATCGACGAGATCGACGCCGCGGCGCGGCGGGAGGCCGGGACGGTGTCGGAGCCCGGTGGACCGTCGC
Organism: uncultured Actinomycetota bacterium; assembly: GCA_963711715.1. Lineage (GTDB taxonomy): Bacteria > Actinomycetota > Actinomycetes > Mycobacteriales > Pseudonocardiaceae > Pseudonocardia. The sequence goes on along the minus strand of CAVQFJ010000009.1, from coordinate 670,574 downwards.
CCGGACGCGACCGCGTGCCGGGCGGCGTCTGGACCGAGGAGCAGCTGATCGCCGACGTCGAGGCCGGCCCGCAGGGCCCGCGCATCGGCGCGTTCTTCGACTTCGACGGCACCCTCATCGACGGCTACTCGCTCGGCCGCGTTCGCCCGGCACCACCTGCGGTCCGCTGCACGTCACGCCGCCCGACCTCGGGCAGCATGCTGCTCATCGGCCTGCGCGGGGTGACGACCGAGGAGGACTTCGAGCGGTTCATCCGTGCTCGGCATGCGGGCCTGGGCCGGGCGCAGCGAGGACGAGCTCGCCGAGCTCGGCGAGCGGCTGTTCGTCGCAGGGCATCGCCGGCTCGCTCTACCCGGAGGCGTGGCGGCTGGTGGAGGCGCACCGGCGGGCCGGGCACACCGTCGTGCTGGCCTCGTCGGCCACCCGGTTCCAGGTGGAGCCGGCCGCGCGCGCGCATGGGCGTGGAGCACGTGCTGGTCACCCCGGTGGAGATCGAGGACGGGCTGTCTGCACCGGCCGCCCGGGCGGGCCGCCGCTGTGGCGGGCCGGCAAGGCGGCCGCGGTGCGCGCGTTCGCCGCCGGGCACGACATCGACCTGACCCACAGCTACGCCTACTCCAACGGCGACGAGGACGTGCCGTTCCTGGCGCACCGTCGGCCGGGCGCGGGCGCTGAACCCGGGCGAGGGGCTGGCCGCCGAGGCCGCGCGCAATCGCTGGCCGATCGCGCGGTTCCGCTCGCGCGGCCGGCCGGGGGCCGCGCGAGCTGGTCCGCACCGTCGGCCGCGCGTCGGCGGCACTGCTCGGCGGCTTCGGCGCCGGGCTCGCGCTCGGCGCGTGAACGCGCTCACCGGGGCCGGCACCCGCCGCGACGCCGTCGACCTCGGCGCTCACCCTCGGCGGCGAGCTCGGCAGCGCGCTCGGCCGGCGTCACGCTCGACGTGCGGGGCGCCGAGCACCTGGCCGCCCGGCCGGCGGTCTTCCTGTTCAACCACCAGAGCCAGCTCGACGTGCTGATCCTGGCCAAGCTGCTGCGCGGCGGGTTCACCGGCGTGGCCAAGAAGGAGGCTGGCCGACGTCCCCGGCTTCGGGCTGGCCTTCCGGCTGGCCGACGTCGCGTTCGTCGACCGCGGCAACACCGCCGCAGGCCCGCGCGGCGCTCGAGCCGGCGGTGCGAGCGGCTGCGCGAGGGGATCTCGCTGGTCATCGCGCCGGAGGGCACCCGGTCGGCGACGCCGTCGCTCGGCCCGTTCAAGAAGGGCGCCTTCCACGTCGCGATGCAGGCCGGGCGTGCCGATCGTGCCGATCGTCATCCGCAACGCCGGCGAGCTGATGTGGCGCGGCGCGTCGACGATCCGCTCGGGCACCGTGCAGGTCGCCGTGCTCCCGCCGGTGCCCACCGACGGCTGGACGGTCGAGGACCTCGGACAAGCACGTCGACGAGGTCCGCGGCCTGTACGTCGACACCCTCGCCAACTGGTCGGGGCGGCCCGGCCGACAGCGACCGAGGCCGGTGCAGGTCACGTCGGGACCGCGCCGCCGGTCGCGCTGCCGCTGGACTGGGGCATCGGCGCGCGGAGATGAACCCGCTGGAGACGGCGATGTGGCGCGGCGGAGACGGCCGACCCGCGGCTGCGGGCCAACGTCACGCTGCTGGAGCTGCTCGATCCGGCGCCGGACTGGGAGCGGCTGCGTCGGCGCGCACGAGTGGGCGTCGCGGATGGTGCCGCGGATGCGGCAGCGGGTGGTCGAGCCCGCACTCGGGGTCGGCGCGCCCCGCTGGGTGACCGTCGAGGAGCTGGACCTCGACCGGCACCTGCGGCGGGTGCGGCTGGACGGCCCCGGATCGATGCGCCAGCTGCTCGACGTCGTGCAGCGAGTTCGCGGCGGCCCCGCTCGACCGCGACCGGCCGCTGTGGGAGGTGCTGCTCGTCGAGGGGCTCGCCGACGGCGGCGCCGGCTACGTGGTCAAGACCCACCACAGCACGACCGACGGGCTCGGCGCCGTCCAGCTGATGAGCCTGCTGCACAGCCGCACGGCCGAGCACGACCCGGCTCGTCCGGAGCCGCCCGTGCCCCCGGCGCGGTCGGCGGCATCACCGGTCGTGCTGCTGGCCGGGCAGGTCGGGCGCACCGCACGGGCGGTGCCCGGCGAGGTGCTGCGGGCCGGCGCGGCGGTGCTCGGCAGCCTGCCCCGCCCGTGGTCGGCGGCCGCGGACGTCGTGGACACGGCGCGGTCTCTGGCGCCGTGCCGTGGCGCCGACCGCCGCGCGGCTCGCCGCTGCTCGCGAACCGCAGCGGGGACTGGCACTTCGAGGTGCTCGAGGTGCCGCTGGACGACGCTGAAGGCCGGGGCGAAGGCGGCCGGCGGCTCGCTGAACGACGGTTTCCTCGCCGCGGTGCTCGGCGGCTTCCGCCGGTACCACGAGCGACTGCGGCGCCGAGCCGGGCACGCTGACCGTCGGCATCCCGATCAGCCTGCGCACGCAGGACGACCCGCAGGGCGGCAACCGGTTCACCGGGGCACGGCTGACCGGCTCGCTCGCCGAGCCGGACCCGGCGGCGCGGATCGCGGCGGTCCGCGAGTTCGTGCTCTCGGCCCGCGCGGAGACTGCGGTCGGACGCCGTCGAGCGCTGCTCGCCCCGGCGCTGAGCTGGCTGCCCGGCACCGGTGCTGGGTGCGGTGTCGGGCCGGATGACGTCGGCCAACGACGTGCAGGTGTGCAACCTGCCGGGGGTCGGTCACCCGGTGTTACATGGCCGGGTCGCGGATCATGCGGATGTACCCGTTCGGGCCGCTGCCCGGCTGCGCAGCGATGATCACCCTGCTCTCGCACGACGGCACCTGCTGCATCGGCATCAACCTCGACCCGGGCGCGGTCACCGAGCCGCGGGTGCTGGTGGAGGACCTGCGGGACGGCCTGGACGAGGTGGTCGGCCTGGGTGTGGCCGACGGGTGATCACGAGCACCCTTCCGGCTCGTCGTCGGCCAACACGGGAGGTGTGGCAGCGCACCGAGGCCGCGGTCGGGACGGCGGTCCTCCCGGTGTGATGATCCTGGGGTGCTGCCCCTGGACGGGATCCTCGTCGTCTCCTGCGAACAGGCGGTGGCCGCGCCGTTCGCGACCCGCCAGCTCGCCGAGCTCGGTGCCCGGGTGATCAAGATCGAGCGACCGGGCGAGGGGGACTTCGCCCGCGGCTACGACGAGGCGGTGGGCGGGTTGTCCAGCCACTTCGTCTGGCTGAACCACTCGAAGGAGAGCCTGGCGCTCGACCTGAAGCACGACGCGGCGCACGGCGACGTGCTACCGAGGCTGCTGGCCCGGGCCGACGTGTTCGTCCAGAACTTCGCGCCGGGTGCCGCCGAGCGCCTCGGGCTGGACCCCGCGGTGCTGCGCGCGCGGTACCCGCGCCTGGTGACGTGCTCGATCTCGGGCTACGGGCCCGACGGGCCCTACCGCGACGCCAAGGCCTACGACCTGCTGATCCAGTCCGAGGCCGGGTTGGTGTCGGTCACCGGGACCGAGGACGAGCCGGCCAGGACCGGCATCCCGGCGGCGGACATCGGGGCCGGCATGTACGCGTTCGCCGGCGTACTGGCCGCGCTCTACGACCGCGAGCGCACCGGCGCGGGCACCCACCTGGAAATCAGCCTGTTCGACGCCCTCGTCGAGTGGATGGGCTTCCCGCTGCAGTACACCGCGGGCACCGGAGCGCCGCCGCGGCGCACCGGCACCAGCCACTCCGCCATCGCGCCCTACGGGACCTTCGCCGCCGGCGACGGCAGCGAGGTCGTCCTCGGCGTGCAGAACGAGCGGGAGTGGGCCGCGTTCTGCGGAACGGTGCTGCGCCGGCCCGAGCTGGCCGGCGACCCGCGTTTCGACACCGGTGCCCGCCGCGTCGCCCACCGGCCCGCGCTGCACGGCGAGATCGACTCCGTGTTCTCCCGCCTCACCGGCGACGAGGTGACGGGCCGGTTGGCCGCAGCCCGGATCGCGCACGCCCGTCGCCGCGAGGTCGTCGAGGTGCTCGAGCATCCGCAGCTCCTCGCGCGGGAGCGGTGGACGTCCGTGGACTCCCCGGCCGGTCCGTTGCGGACGCTCCTCCCGCCCATCACGCTGCCGGGCAGGCCACCGCGGATGGGCCCGGTCCCGTCGGTCGGCGAGCACACCGAGGCCATCCTGGCCTGGCTGGACGCGCCGGACCCCGGAGCGACGGCCTAGGTTCTCGGGCATGGAGAACGACCGGCTGGGCCGCCGGGTGTGGGCGCTGTTCACGCCGTACCGGGTGAGCCTCGTGGTGATCGTCGTGGCGGTGCTGCTCTCGTCCGGGCTGGGGATCATCACGCCGTTCCTCACCCAGGCCGCGTTCGACCGGGCGCTGTTCCCGGTCGACGGTGGTGCTGTCGATCTCCCGCTGCTGGGCTGGCTGGTGGCCGGCATGGTGGCGGTGCCGGTGGTGACCGCGCTCATCGGTGTCTACCAGACCTACCAGACCACGTTGCTGGGCAACCGGGTCATGGCCGACCTCCGCGGGCGCCTCTTCGAGCACCTGCAACGGATGGACCTGTCGTTCTTCACCGCCACCCGCACCGGGGCGATCCAGTCGCGGCTGGCCAACGACGTCGGCGGCGTCCAGTCGGTGCTGTCGGAGACCGCCAGCTCGATCCTGGGCAACGTCGTCACCGTGGCGGCCGCACTGATCGCGATGCTGCTGCTGAGCTGGCAGCTCACCATCGTCGCGGTGGCGCTGGTGCCGCTGTTCATCGTGCTGCAGGTCCGGGTCGGTCGGGTGCGGCGCAAGATCGCCGGCCACACCCAGGAGTCGCTCTCGGACATGACCGCGATCACCGAGGAGTCGCTGTCGGTGTCCGGGGTGCTGCTGGCCAAGGTGTTCAACCGGCAGGCCTACGAGGTGCAGCGCTACCGCGAGGAGAACGCGCGCCAGGTGGGCCTCCAGGTGCGCCAGGCGATGACGGGGCAGTCGTTCTTCGCGGTGGTCCAGACGTTCCTCGGGGTCACCCCGGCGCTGGTGTACCTCGCGGCCGGGTTCCTCATCGTCGCCGGCAGCGGCACGGCGGTCACGGCCGGCACGATCGTCGCGTTCACCACCCTGCAGACCCGGTTGCTGTTCCCGACGGTCAACCTGCTGCGCGTCTCGCTGGACGTGCAGACGTCACTGGCGCTGTTCCGCCGGATCTTCGACTACCTGGACCTGACGCCGAAGATCGTCGACGCTCCCGGCGCACGCGTGCTGGACACCTCCTCGGTGGCCGGCCGCGTCGAGCTGCAGGACGTCTGGTTCTCCTACCCGCCGGGAGAGGTGGCCGGGGCGTCCGCCCCGGTCGAGACGAACGGGGCACCGGTGTGGGCGATCCGCGACGTCTCGTTCACCGTCGAGCCGGGACAGCTCGCGGCGATCGTCGGGCCCAGCGGCTCGGGCAAGACGACGCTGTCCTACCTCGTCCCCCGCCTCTACGACGTCGACCGCGGACGGGTGCTGATCGACGGGCAGGACGTCCGCGAGCTCACCCAGGCCTCGGTGGCCGACGCCGTCGGGATGGTCACGCAGGACACCTACCTGCTGCACTCGACGGTGCGCGACAACCTCCGCTACGCCCGCCCGGACGCCACGGAGGATGAGATCGAGGCGGCGGCCAGGGCGGCCAACATCCACGACCGGATCCAGTCCTTCGCCGAGGGCTACGACACGGTGGTGGGCGAACGCGGCTACCGCCTCTCCGGCGGGGAGAAGCAGCGCCTGGCCATCGCACGCGTACTGCTGAAGGACCCCCGCATCCTCATCCTCGACGAGGCCACCAGCGCGCTGGACACCACCAGCGAGCGGCTCGTGCAGCAGGCCCTGGAGAACGCCACGAGGCGGCGGACCACGATCGCGATCGCTCACCGGCTGTCGACGATCCTCGGCGCCGACATCATCCTCGCCGTCGAGGGGGGTCAGGTGGTCGAGCGCGGCACGCACACCGAGCTGCTGGCCCTCGACGGGTTGTACGCCCGGCTCTACACCGAGCAGTTCGCCGGGGGGAAGGTCGAGGCGCGCTGCAAGGACGGCGTCCTGTTCCGCGACGGGCACGCGCTGCTCGAGCACCACACCGCGGAACGGGTGGCCTGATCCCCGCCGTCAGCCGAGCTCCGGAACCCGGAGCTCACCGGAGCACCAGACCGGGCGCGTCCGGGAGCGGGCGCCGCAACGCCGACCGCCCCTGCTCCCAGCGGCCCAGCAGCAGCGCGCCGAGCCGGTCGGCGAGGAACGTGCTGGCGCGGATCCCGAAGACCACGTCCGCGGCCAGCGCGGGCTCGGCGGCCAGCAGCGGGGCGATCACGCCGTGCCGGACGAGCTGCTCGTGCACGGCATCGGCCTCGACGTGCTCGGCGTAGAACTCGACCGCTTCGGCGGGAAGGTCGAGCCGGCGCATCGCCCGGACCAGGCGGTCCGAGCCGGGTGAGGATGTCAGCTCGACGGTGGCGAACTGTCCGACGAGCGCGCCGCGCAGCGACCGGTGCAGCCCGCAGAGCGACATCAGGTTGACCTCCGCGAGCGTGGCGGCCGGCGCGGCGTCGAGGTACGCCCCGTAGGAGGCGTCGAGGTCGAGCGCGCGCATCATCTCGGCGAAGAGGTGCGCGTGCATCCGGTCGGGGTCGCCCGCGCCGTACTCGTCGTGCTCCACGCTCACGAGCGCGGCCTTCGCGGGCCCGTCGAGGCGGGCGATCACCCAGGCCTGCGGATCGGCCTCCTTGAGGTGGTAGAGCGAGCGGTGCGCCACGTACTCGCGCACCTGCCAGCGCGCGCCGTTCCGGTGGAGGTGGTGGGAGACGCCGCGGGCGTCGATCGGCTCGACGAGCAGCCCGTCGATCTCGGCCTGGACGTCGTCGGACGGGGTGACGTCGCGGCGCAGCGCGTCGAGGAACGCGCGCTCCACGGCCGCGCGGGTCGTCAGGAGGGCCGGGTCCCACTCCATGTCGTCGGCGACCCCGGCGAAGCCGCGGTAGTGCAGCTCGTACAGGCAGTAGAGCGCGAGCTGGAGATCGTCGCCGTAGGGGTCGGCCGCGCCGACGTCCGGCAGGCGTGGCCGGACACCACCCGACGGTTCCCCGCCGAACGATCGGAGGACGGCCGACGACAGGGGGCCGCGCGGCTCGGGCAGCGGCGGTGGTTCAACGGGGCGGGACTGGCGGCCGAGCACGGCTCTCCTCCGGGGATTCGGCTCGCACCTTGCGGCGGTGGCTGGTGTCGCAGAAGGGCGAGCGGCGGCTCCGCCGGCAGACGCAGAGCGCCGTGACGGCGCGATCGGATCGCACGACGGAGCCGTCGGGCATCTCGACCTCGACCGGCCCGGTGACCAGCACCGGCCCGTCCTCGGTCACCGCTATCCGGACCGGGCGGCGCGCGGGATCAGCCACGATGCGCCCCGACGACCACGAGCTCCTCGAACTGCTGGTCGCGCTCGATCAGGCCGCGGGCCTCGAGCAGCGCCGCGCGCGCCCGCATGACCGGGCCGAAGGGCACGGTCGCCCGGGCCAGGACCTGGGCGACCAGGCCGGCTCGACCCAAGGCGTGGACGGTCAGGTCGGTTTCGCACACCGCCGAGTGGACGAGCAACACGTCTCCGTCCGGGGTGAGGACGTCCGTCACGTCCGCGCAGATCCGGTCGAGCACGGCGCGGCCGTCGCGCCCGGCGTCCCAGCACCGGGCCTTGCGATGGCGCGGCAGCACCGCCGTCGCCGACGGGACGTAGGGCGGGTTGGCGATGACGAGGTCGAAGCGGCGGCCGGCCACCGGGGCGAACAGATCACCCCGGTGGACCGTCATCGCGATCCCCCGCGCCCGGCTGTTGATCCAGGTCGCGACGACCGAGCGCCACGAGAGGTCGACGGCGGTGACCGACCGTGCACCGGCGCGGGCGGCGGCGAGGGCCAGTGGCCCTGTGCCGGTACCGATGTCGAGCACATCGCGCTTCCGGGCGAAGCCGCCGCGCTGCATCACGTCGGTCAGCATGCGGGTGTCGCTCTCGGCCCGGTAGACCCCCGGCGGACGGAGCAGCATCATGTCCGCTGGATGCCCGGCAACCCCTGTGCCAAACGCGCTCGAGCGATCCCCTCGCGCTCCGGCGACCGCGGCGTAGCGAGTCCGAGCGGCCGAGGCGGTCATCTCCCCGTCGTGCTCGACCGGGAGCTCGGAGGCGCCGAGGCGGCCGAGTCCGGTCCACCGCCGTCCAGCCGGGCCCGGGCGCGGGCGGTGCGGCCGGCGGCCGCCCCGGCCGCGCGTGCCGACGCCTTGGCCGCCGTCTCGGCCTCCCGCGCGGCCGTGGTCGCCGCCCGCTCGGCCTCGCGCGCCGCGTCCAGCTCGGACATGAGGCCGGCCACCCGGTCACGGGCCGCATCCCGGGTCGCCACCGCATCATCGCGTGCCGCCTCGTCGGCCTGCTGCTGCTCGACGGCCTCGGCCTCCTCGGCCTCGGCGTCGGCCAGGGCCCGCTCGCGGCGCTCGCGTTCGGCCTGCTCACGTTCGGCCCGCTCGCGTTCGGCCCGCTCGTCGTGTTCCCGCCGGTCACCGTCCCGGACGCCGGTTCCGGCGGCATCGGCCTGATCCTCGGGCGGTTCCGGACCGGCCCCGCGGCCGGCGGGAGTCGGCGTCGTCCCGGCCTCGGCGTCCGGTCCGAAGCCGGAGTAGGTGAGCGTGCGCGTCAGCCGGCCCGACCGGACCTCGTCGGCGACCACCGGATCGGCCAGTGCGGCCTCGAGGATGCCCTGCAGCTCCCGCAGGAGGGAGTCGTTGACCGGCTCGTGCTCCGCACGGGCCAACCGCCCGGCCTCCCGGGCCATGGCTGCGACGAGCTGGTGACGCCGCGTCGAGAGCTCGCGCAACATGCTGCCGTCGAGCGTCCGCTGCGCGTCGACGAGCCCGGAGGCCAACCCGAGCAGGCCCTCGAGCTGGTCGGCCCGCTCCCGGGCCAGGAGATTGGCCAGCCATGCGGCCCGCGTCGGGCGACGCAGCTTCCCGATCGCCCTGGCGAGGTCGCGGTCGCCGTCCTCGCGGGCCTGAGCCACGGCAGCGTCCCGCTCGGCGACGAACTCGTCGGGCTTGCACCCGTACAGCTCGTTCGCGATCACCTCGAGGTCGGTGCCCGGCACGGCCCCGACCCTAGGACGGCTGGGGCCCTCGCCGAAACGGTGCCCGCAACGAACTGTCGGGAGCGGTGATCAGGTCCGGTCCTCGTCGCCCGCCGGAGGAGGGACGTCGGACACGCCGAGGCTCGCGACGGGCGGGTCGTCGTCAGCCGGCGGCTCCGGGTCGAGCCACTCCTCGCGGTTGGAACCACCCGGGCCGAGCTGTCCTTCGAGCTCAGCGGCCAGCGCGTCGTCCTGCCGCGGACCGTGCGTCGAGCTACCGCGTTCCATCGTCGTCCTCTCGTCGGGCGCGGCGGCGCTTGCGGAAGCGGCTGACCAGGAGGTAGCCGAGGACGAGCGCGATCGCACCGAGGAGGGCGGGCCGCTCGCGGAGCGCGCTCTGCACCTCGGGGGCCTTCTCGGTGATCACCTGCCGGGCCCGCGCCACCTGCTGCTGCACCCGCTCGGTCGTCTCGTCGCGCTTGGCCTTCACCCGCGCCGGAACGTCGACGCGGTGGGCGAGCTCCTCGACGGTGTCGCCGAGGTCGGCGCGGAGCTCCCCGAGGTCCTCCCGCAGCTCCTCGGGGCTCCGCGGGGCCGGGTCCGGGTTCGACGGCGAACTCATCGCTGCACCGCCTCCTTCACCGTCTCGACGTCCTGCTGGACCTCCCGCACCGCTCGCTCCGGTACCGGTGGGACCGCCTTCTTGAGCTGGTTGCGCCCGACGAGGGCGAGGATCCCGGCGACGATCAGCAGCACGACACCGACGATCAGCGCGGCCAGCCAGACGTCCAGGACCAGGGACAGGGCCGCGATCGCGGCGGCGATCAGCGCACCCACGCCGTAGAGCGCGATCACCCCGCCGGCACCGGCGAGACCGGCACCCGTCCCGGCGCGTTTGCCCTTCGCGGCGAGCTCGCTGCGCGCCAGCTCGAGCTCCCCGCGGACCAGCTCCGAGACCTGCGTCGAGAGACGCTTGACCAGCTCTCCCGTCGACGTGTCGGCGAGTTCGGTCGTGGGCGGTCCAGGTTCCCGGCTGCCGGACGGACCGTCGGTCTGCGACGTCATGGCCTGGAGCTACCCCCACCGCCGCCCGGCCACACCTCGCAGGGCCGCCCACAGGCGACCTACAGCCGACCCACAGGCCGGGCGGGCATGGTGTGGTCATCGTCCCCGACCGCGAGGAGCAGCAGTGCCAGCGCGCGACCACCACGAGCACCTGCACCACGACATGTCCGTCCTGCTCGGCCGCCGCAGATTGCTCGGGCTGCTCGCCGGTGCCGGCCTCGCCACCGTTGCCGGCTGTGCGACGCCGGGCCGGCCACCCGGTGGTGGCGGCCCCGGCGGTGCGGTCGCTGCCGGCGCCGAGGGGGAGATCCCGCAGGAGACCGCGGGTCCCTATCCCGGCGACGGCTCCAACGGACCGAACGTCCTCACCGAGAGCGGCATCGTCCGCAGCGACATCACGTCGAGCTTCGGATCGTCGACGGGCACGGCCGGTGGGATACCGCTGGCGATCCGGCTGACCGTCACCGACACCTCCGGTGCCCCGCTGCCGGGTGCGGCGCTGTACCTGTGGCACTGCGACCGGGAGGGCCGGTATTCGCTCTACGACGTCGAGGACCAGAACTACCTGCGCGGCGTCCAGGCGGCCGACGCGTCCGGGACGGTGATGTTCACCAGCATCTTCCCGGCGGCGTACTCCGGCCGGTGGCCGCACGCCCACTTCGAGGTCTACCCGGACCTCGCGGCCGCGACGTCGTCGGACAACGCGATCACCACCTCGCAGCTCGCGCTCCCCCGAGCGGTGTGCGAGCAGGTGTACGCCACCGACGGGTACGACGCGAGCGTCCGCAACCTGGCGGCGACCTCATTGGAGTCCGACAACGTCTTCGGCGACGGCTCCGACACCCAGCTCGCGACGGTGACCGGGAGCATCGATGCGGGCTTCGTCGCGACCCTGGCGGTGCCGGTGGCCTGATCGGGCACCGCGGACCACCGTCAGGCCCCGCCGGAGCCGGGAGCTACCGCGCCGGCCGAGTCGGGCAGCGGATCACGCACCACCGGGCCAGGATCACTGCGTGATCGTGCGCCCCGACTCCGAGCGTCGTCGCCGAGCTGCCGCGAGCCTCGTCCGCTTGCGGCCCGCGCTGGCCGCCGAAGCCGAGCGGTGCCTGGGCCGCGCCGAGGCCGTCGCCTTCATGGCGCGCCTCGAGCTGTGGTTCGTCGACGTGCACGGACCGCTCGACGTCCTCTACGGCTCGGACCATGAGGTCGGGGACCGCGAGGGCGGGGGCCACGACGGCGGGGACCACGACGTCGGGGACGACGTTCACGACCTGGTCGGCCGGCTCGTCGGGCTCGCGCTGCAGGCCGCGACGCAGCGCCCCGCCGCGCTCCGGGAGATCGACCGCCGCCGGGAGATCGCCCCGCGCTGGTACCAGGATCCGCGCATGGTCGGCTACGTGGCCTACGTCGACCGGTTCTCCGGCACCCTGGCCGCGCTGCCGCACCGCCTCGACCACCTCGCCGAGCTGGGCGTGCGCTACCTGCACCTGATGCCGCTGCTCGCGCCGCGCGCGGAGCCGAACGACGGGGGATACGCGGTGCGCGACTACCGCGCCGTCGACCCGCGGCTGGGAACGATGGACGACCTCGAGGCGGTGGCCGCGGCCCTGCGCGAGCGGGGCATGAGCCTGTGCGTCGATCTCGTGCTCAACCACACCGCACGCGAGCACCCGTGGGCGCGGGGCTGGTTGGCCGGTGACCCGCAGTACGCGGGCTTCTATACCGCCTTCCCCGATCGCACGCTGCCCGACGCCTTCGAGCAGACGATCGACGAGGTGTTCCCGCAGCAGGCGCCGGGGTCGTTCACCTGGGTCCCCGAAGCACTCGCCGGGGCCGGCGGCTGGGTGTGGACCACGTTCTTCGAGTACCAGTGGGACCTGGACTACCGCGAGCCCCGCGTGCTCACGGCGATGCTCGACACGATCCTGTGGCTGGCCAACCGGGGTGTGGAGATCTTCCGGATGGACGCGGTGCCGTTCATGTGGAAACGGCTCGGGACGACGTGCACGAACCAGCCCGAGGTCCACGACCTCATGCAGGCGCTGCACGCGCTGGTGCAGGTGGCCGCCCCCGGCACGGTGTTCAAGGCCGAGGCGATCGTCTCGCCCGAGGACCTCGTCCCCTACCTCGGGGCGCACGCCCGGTACCGGCCGGAGTGCGAGCTCGCCTACCACAACCAGCTGATGGTGGTGCTCTGGTCGTCGCTGGCCACGAAGGACGCGCGGCTGGCCGTGCAGTCACTGCGCCGGATGCGCCCGATCCCGCCCGAGACGTCGTGGGCCACCTACGTGCGCGGGCACGACGACATCGGGTGGGCGGTCAGCGAGGTCGACGCGCGGGCGGTCGGCTACGACCCGTTCGCCCATCGCGACTTCCTCAACGCCTTCTACTCGGGCCGCTTCCCGTTCTCGTTCGCGCGCGGCGCGCTGTTCGGCGAGAACGCCGAGACCGGTGACGCGCGGATCTCGGGTTCGGCAGCGGCGCTCTGCGGGATCAGCGACGCGCGCGAGCGTGACGATCCGCAGGCCCTGGAGCTGGGCATCCGGCGGCTGGTGCTCCTGCACGCCGTGATCTACTCCTGGGGCGGGGTGCCGCTCGTCTACATGGGCGACGAGTTGGCGCAGGGCAACGACGAGGGCTACCGCCTCGATCCGGCCCTCGCCGCCGACGAGCGCTGGATGCACCGCCCGTACTTCGACGAGGCCGCAGCGTCCCGGCGGCACGACCCGGCGACCGTGGAGGGCCGCGTGTTCGGCTGGATGGTGGCCCTCGCCGCTGCTCGGCGGAACCTCGCGGCACTGCACGCCGCGGCGGAGTCGGCGGTGCTGGACGTCGACTCCCCGCACGTGCTCGCCTGGTGCCGGCGCCACCCGCGCAGCGGCTGGTTCGTCGGGATGGTGAACATGGCCGAGCACCCGGTGTCCGTCGACGCCCGCGTGCTCGACGGCCGCGGTCGGCTGGACACGGTGCTCTCCAGCGACGGACCGCTCCTCGTGCACGAGGGCCGGCTGCAGCTGCCAGGTCTGGGATTCGGGTGGCTGGCCGAGCCGTGACGGTGTGCCGGCCCTCGGGCTGGGCGGGTTTCGAACCGAGGGCTCGGGTATCCGCGTTGCGTGGAACGCAACAGGGTGAGACGGGCGATCGTCGCGGTGCTGGCGGGCGGTGGACTGCTGCTGTCCGGCGCCGGGGCGTGCGAGGGCGGGCCGGGTGTCGGGCAGCAGGGTGAGCAGGGCGATGTCGACGAGGACTTCGGCACCGGCGGCGAGGGCGGGGCGGAGGAGGACGGCGAGGGTGAGCCGGGCGAGGGTGGCGCCGGCGACGAGATCGGCGGGGGCGGCTGATGCCGTTGACCACACCCGCCTGGCCGACGTTCCGGCGGATCGGCACGCCGCTGCGCCGAGCGGGCCATCGACGGTGCGCATGCGGCGGGTGGAGTGTGGCCGGCACCGGCGGCATGGAAGCCTGGCCGGCATGAGGCAGGACGCATCCGCGAACGTCGAGTTCGTGCACCGCAGTTGGCCCGCCGATCCCGACCAGCTCGTCCTGATCCGTCGCGAGCTGGCGGGATGGCTCGCCCCGCTGGCGCTGACCGAGGAGGAGACCGCCAACGTCGTGCTGGCCGTCGACGAGGCCGCGGCCAACGCGGTGCGGCACGCCTACGGGGCCGACGAGTCGGGGGCCATCGAACTCACCCTGTGGACCGAGCCGGGCACCCTGAGCATCGAGATCGTGGACCACGGCAGCTGGCGCCCGCCGGTCGAGGAGCCGGTGGAGGGCGGCCGCGGCATCCCCCTGATGAGCACCATGTCCGAGGCCGTGCTGATCCACTTCGACGAGCGCGGCAGCCGGGTCCTGCTGCGGCACCGGATCCCCGACGAGCCGGCACTCGACGGACCGGTCGACGAGGGGACCGGCGGGCGCGCCTGACGTTCCGGCGGCACGGCCACGGCCGTCGCCCGCACCGATCCAGCCCGCTAGCGACCCGGTGCGCGGACCTCGTCGCGAGCCGTGGCCGCCTCGGCGCACAGCTGCTCCCACAGCGCATCGACGTGCTCCGCATCCGTCCCCACCGATCCGATCGCCACCCGGATCACGTACCGGCCGTCGACGACCGTGTGGGTGAGCAGCGCGGCGCGCGAGGCGTTCACGCGCTCCAGCACCACGCGGGTCGCGGCGTCGTCGGCTGCCGGGCCGGTACCGGTGACGACACGCAGGCACACCAGGGCCAGCGACGGGGGCGCGGCGAGGGTGAGGCCGGGCTCCGCGTCCACCCGCTCGGCGAGGGCGCCGGCCAGCCCGATGTGCCTGCGGATGTGGGCGCGCAGACCCGAGAGCCCGTGCCCGTGCACCACCGCCCAGAGCTTCAGCGCGCGGAAGCGGCGCCCGAGGGGGACCTGCCAGTCCCGGAAGTCCACCACCGCCCCCGACTCCGACGCCGCGTTGCGCAGGTACTCCGGCGTGATCGACAGCGCGTCGGGAAGTGCTCGCCCGTCACGGACCCACAGCAGTGAGGCGTCGAACGCCGTGAGCAGCCACTTGTGGGCGTCGGTGCAGAACGAGTCGACGAGCTCGACCCCGTCGAGCAGCTCCCGGTGCTCGGGGCAGATCGCCGCGACCCCGGCCCACGCGGCATCGACGTGCACCCAGGCGCCGTGCGGCCGCGCGATCTCCGCGACCGCCCGCACCGGGTCGACGACACCGGTCCCGGTCGTGCCCACCGTCGGGCAGACGAGCACTGGACGCAGGCCCGCCGCCACGTCGGTGCCGATCGCCTCGGCCAGCGCGGAGGGTGACATCGCGAGCGAGCCAGGGGCCGCGTCGACGACGTGCAGCGCCCGCGCGCCCAGCCCGGCCACCCGCGCCGCCTTGGCCAGCGACGAGTGGGTCTCGGCAGTGACGTAGATCCGCTCGCGACCGTCGACGCCGGTCTCCCGCCACGCCCCTGCCGACGTCCGGTGCAGCGCGGCGAGCAGGGCGACGAGTGCGGCCGACGACGCGGAGTCCTGGATGCATCCGCCGCCCCCGCCGGCGAACGTGTACGCCGGGTCCAGCCCGAGCGCGCCCGCCAGGCCGTCGAGCAGCACCTGCTCCACCTCGGTGGCCGCGGGCGAGGTGGACCACAGCATCCCCTGCGCACCGAGGCCGCCGGAGAGCATGTCCCCGAGCAGGGAGTGCAGGCCGGCGTTGGCCGGGAAGTAGCCGAAGAACCCGGGATGCTGCCAGTGCGTGCTCGCCGGCACGACGACCCGGTCCAGCTCGGCGAGCAGGGCCTCGAGCGGCGCGGGTTCGTCGGGCAACGCCGCCGGCAGCCGGGCCCGCACCCACCCGGGGTCGACGTCGGGCTGCACCGGCCGCTCGGCCACGCCGGCGCGGTACCGGGCGATCCAGTCGACCACCGCGTGCCCGAGCCGGCGGAACTCCTCGGGATCGAGATCGGTCACCGGAGCACTCTGGCACCATCGCGGTCCGGCCGCCGCCACGTGGCCGTTCTCACGCCGGCACGAGGCGACGCGGGCGGCCTCGGGGAGGATGGTCGATGGGTGACGACCGAAGCCCCATCGGAGGTGGGGGAGCGCGGACGGCTGCGGCTGCTGCAGCTCGCCGCCCTGACCAGCACCTGCGACCGGTTCGCGATCGCCCCGCTGCTCGTGGTGATCGGGCTGGACCTGGGGGCGCCGCTCGCTGCTGTCGCGGGGGTGGCGAGCGGCTACTTCCTCGCCTACGGGCTGATGCAGCCGGTGTGGGGGATGGTCAGCGACCGGATCGGGCGGGTCCGGGTGATGCGGCTCGCCCTGCTCGGGGCGGCGCTGGCCGGTGTCGGCTCGGCGCTCGCACCCGACCTGCTCGTCCTCGGGATCACCCGGATCCTCGCGGGCGCCTGCTTCGCCGCGATCATCCCGTCCACGTTGGTCTACGTCGGGGACATGTGGCCCTCCGCGGTCCGCCAGCGCCCGCTCTCGGACGTGCTGGCGGCCTCCTCGCTCGGCATCGCGGTCGCGACGGCGGGTGCGGGCGTGCTCGCCGACCTGGTCAGCTGGCGCGCGGTCCCGGCCGTCACGGGCGTGGCGGCGACCCTGCTGTGGCTGGCGCTGGCCCGGCTGCCCGAGCCGGACCGCGAGCCGACCGCCGACAGCCCGCTGCGGTCGGTGCTGCGCGTCGTGCGCCACCGATGGGCACTCGTCGTGCTCGCCCTGGTGTTCGTCGAGGGCGCCGTCGTGCTCGGCGTGGTCACCTACCTCGCTCCCGCGGTGCAGTCGCTCGGCTCGTCGGCGACCGTCGCCGGCGTGGTCGCTGCGTCGTTCGGGGTGGGTGCGCTGGGCTGGTCGCGCCTCGTCCGGCTGCTGGTCGGACGGCTTCCCGCGGCCGGATTGGCCGCCGTCGGTGGCGTGTTCCTGGTGACGGCGTGGGCGGTCCCGACGGTCGCGGTGAACCACGCGACCGTGATCGTCGCAGGCCTGCTGCTGGGCGGCTCCTGGGCGTTCCTGCACACGACGCTGCAGGGTTGGGCCACCGAGGTGGTCCCGGAGGA
The DNA here is from genome assembly GCA_963711715.1 of uncultured Actinomycetota bacterium. Taxonomy (GTDB): domain Bacteria; phylum Actinomycetota; class Actinomycetes; order Mycobacteriales; family Pseudonocardiaceae; genus Pseudonocardia. The sequence continues at coordinate 653,850 of CAVQFJ010000009.1, read as the reverse complement.
GCGCGCCACGGCCGTCGCCCTCTTCGCGGCCTTCCTCTTCCTGGGCAGCTCGGCCGGCACCGCGGCCGCCGGACCGCTCGCCGAGGCGGGCGCGTTCGGGCTGCTGTTCGCGGTGGCGCTCGTGGTGTCCGTGCCGCTCGCCCTCGCTGCGGCGCTGACCCGGTCCCGGTACGCCCGCCGACGTTGAGCGTCCGCTCCCCGAGCGGGGGGCGGACGTCGTGTGGCGGCTGCACGCCCCGGTGCGGTAGGCAGAGCCGTGGACATCACCGGCGCCGTCGCGCTCGTCACGGGGGGAGCGTCCGGGCTCGGGCTCGCCACCACCACCGCCCTCGTGGCCGCCGGGGCGAGGGTGGTGATCCTGGATCTGCCCGGCTCCGACGGCGCGCAGCGAGCGGCCGAGCTGGGCGACGCGGTGCGGTTCGCACCCGCCGACGTGCGCAGCGAGACCGAGGTCGCCGCGGCGCTGGACGTGGCCGACGGGCTGGGCCCGCTGCGGGTGGCCGTGAACTGCGCCGGCACCGGCAACGCCGTGCGGACGGTCGGGAAGAAGGGCCCGTTCCCGCTCGCCGACTTCACCCGGATCGTCGAGATCAACCTGATCGGCACGTTCAACGTGCTGCGGTTGGCCGCCGAACGGATGCTGGCGCACGAGCCGGTCGGCGAGGAGCGCGGCGTGATCGTCAACACGGCGTCGGTGGCCGCCTTCGACGGCCAGATCGGTCAGGCCGCCTACTCCGCGTCCAAGGGCGGGATCGTGGGGATGACCCTGCCGATCGCGCGTGACCTGGCGGGGATGCGGATCCGAGTGGTCACCATCGCCCCCGGGCTGTTCGACACACCGTTGCTCGCCGGAACGCCGGAGGAGGTCAGGATCGCGCTGGGCGCGCAGGTGCCGCACCCCGCGCGCCTCGGTGACCCGGTGGAGTTCGGGGCGCTCGCCGCGCACATCGTGGCGAACCCGATGCTCAACGGCGAGGTCATCCGGCTCGACGGCGCCATCCGGATGGCGCCGCGCTGAGCTGAGGATCCTGCCTCGGCGCCCCATGATCCAATGGGGACAGGCGGCCGGACGTACGGCGGCTCTCCGTCCCGGTTCGTGGATCACGGCCCTCCGGCGCTCCCCGTTCGGGGATCAGGGCTCGGCAGGCCCACCCGGCCCGGTCTCAGTGGCTCTGGTGGTACGCCTCGAGGACGTTGGAAGGGATGCGGCCACGTTCGGAGATCTTCATCCCCTGCCCCTGGGCCCATTCCCGAATGGCCTGGTTCTGCTCGCGGTCGGTGCTCGGCCGGGCCGGCGCCGCCGGGGCAGCCGAACGGCGCCGGCCGCCGGTGCGGCGGGCGGCGGAAATGTAGGGCGCGAGTGCGTCCCGCAATCTGGCGCTATTGGCCGCCGACAGGTCGATCTCGTAGGACCGGCCGTCCACCGTGAACTCGACCTGCTCGTCCGCCTCGCCGCCGTCCAGGTCGTCGACCAGGGTGACCATCGTCTGCTTCGCCACGTGCGTTGCCTTTCCGGGAGCCGAGATCGGGAGGTGCCGCCGAAACGCCGGGCAGCCCTCGATCGGGGGTACGAGGCCGGGGTTCCGAAGGGGTTCAGTGCAATTGCCGGCTGATGATAAAGGCACCGGACGCTCATTGTCGATCGGGGCGTGACGTTATGCGCCGATGGCCCGGGAAGGAGGAGTCGGAACGGGACTCGTGAGGTCAGTCGTCCAGCACGACCCGGCCGTCGCGGACGCCGTCGGTCAGGAACACCAGGAGCCGTTCACCCTCCTCGGCTGCGGCGCGGCGGTCACGCTTCGCGATCGGCGCGATAGGGGCGATGTGCAGCACCGGCTGCCGACCCGACCGGTCGACCGTCCAGGTCCCGGTGACCCGGCCGTCGACGAGGAGGAACCGCGCACCGGTGACGCTCAGACCGCGATGTCGGTCGTCGATGATCCGCGAGCGGTCGTCGAAGCCGAGGACGGCGTTGTCGAACGCCGGGAGGAAGCGGGGCGGTGCAGGTGTGTCGGGATCGGGCAGCGGCGCGTCGGGGAGGTCGAGGAGCTCCCGGCCGCGTTCGTCGCGGAACGCGCGCAGGGTCGGCCGCAGGCGGGCGATGGCCGCCGGCAGTCCGGTCAGCCCGGACCACGCGCGGACGTCGGCGCTCGCCGCTGGGCCGTAGGCGGCGAGGTAGCGCAGCACGAGAGTGTCGGCGCTCGCCGCGGGAGTGTCGATCGGCCGCCCGAGCCACGCCTCGACGGTCGTGTTGCGGGCGTTGCGGGCGGCCTCCGCGCGTCCCCACAGGCCACGCGGTGGAACTTGGACGAGCGCGACCAGCGAGCTGAGCGCGTCGCCAAGATCGCGGGTCTCGACGTACGGCCAGCGGCCGCCGATCGCGCGAGCCACCTCGGACAGCGTCTGCGGCTGCTGCGCGAACAGCGGCTCGCCCGCGGCCGCCAGCTCGCCGATGTCGATACCGGGCAGGCGCCGGCGCAGGGTCCCGAGCATCCGCTGCTCGAGCATCGGCTGGTGCAGTGCCCGCAGCCCCAGGCAGTCCTGCGCCGTGACCAGGTGCAACGTGCGGCGCATCAGCAGGGTGCGCACGACGCGCCGGGCTTCCAGCAGGTCGACGAGCTCCGCGGGATCGAACTCGCGGAGCCGGGACCACAGTCCGACGTAGGGCTCGAGCGGTTCCTGGGCCTGGAGGCCGACGAGATGGGTGAGGGCATCGATCGCCGGAGCCGCGTGGCGGTCCAGCAACAGCTGCCGGGCGAGCAGAGCGCGGTTGAGCGCCCGCGAGCCGAGCACGGTCATCCGCACGACGCTAGGGCGCGGGAGGAAGATCAGCCACCGCCGCTGAGTACCCGTGTCGCGCTGCCGGTCGGCCGCCGGACGTGGACCATGACGGCGCGGCCGGGACGTCGGCCGTGCTTGGGGGTCACCAGTCGTGGGTGTGGTGAGCAGGTTCGACTCCTACCAGCGCCGGCACCGGTGGCTGGGGATCCCGCTCGCCGTCGTGTACAAGTTCGCCGACGATCTGGGCGGGTACCTGGCCTCGTTGATCACCTACTACGGCTTCCTGTCGCTCTTCCCGCTGCTGCTGATCTTCTCGACGGTGCTCGGGTTCCTGCTGCCGGGAAACCCCGACTTGCAACAGCAACTGATCGGCAGTGCCCTGGCGCAGTTCCCGCTGATCGGTGACCAGCTCACCAGCAGTGCTCAGCCGTTGCGCGGCTCCGGCTCGGGGCTGGTGATCGGGATCCTGGTCGCGCTCTACGGCGGTCTCGGGGTGGCGGTGGCGATCCAGAACGCGTTCGACCAGGTGTGGGGGGTGCCGGTCACCAAGCGGCCCGACCCCGTTCGCGCCCGGCTGCGCAGCCTGCTGTTGCTCGTGCTGTTCGGCATCGGAGTGCTGCTCACCACCGCGCTGTCCGCGTTGGCGACCGCGGACGAGGGACTCGGCCCGGTCCTGCGCGTGGGAGCGATCGCGCTGTCGGTCCTCACGAACGTCGCCCTGTTCGTGATCGCCTTCCGAGCGCTGACCGCGCGGAGGGTGAGCGTCCGCGATGTGCTCCCCGGCGCGATCATGGCCGCGGTCGCGTGGCAGATCCTGCAGTCTGTGGGCGCCGCCTACGTCGGATACCAGCTCCAGGGCTCCAGCCAGGTGTACGGCATGTTCGGCATCGTGCTCGGGCTGCTCGCCTGGATCTACCTCGAGGCGCTGATCATCGTGCTCGCCGCCGAGCTCAACGTCGTGGTCGTCGAGCGGCTGTGGCCCCGTGCGTTGCTCACCCCGTTCGTCGAGGACGTCGACCTCACCCACGCCGACCGTCGGAGCTACGAGTCGTACGCCAGCGCCCAGCGGTACCGCGAGGCCGAGACGATCAGCGTCGAGTTCGAGCCACCGGACGAGGAGGACGAGGAGAAGCACGACGAGCAGGAGGGGAACCACCCGAGGTCATAGGGTCCCGACCGTGTCCAGCTCTGCGAGTCGCCCGATCGTCGAGATCCGGGTCCATGGCGTGAACGGTGGGGCACCCGAGGAGATGCTCGACGACCCGTTCCCGGTGCCGGTCGCGGGCGACGACTCCGCACGTTTCCTGCGCCGGGAGGGATGGTCGCCCACCGACCCGTACATCCGGGAGGCGTTCCACTGGGGACGGTTCACGTCCGGTTCCCCGCTCCGGGCGCTGTGGCTGTTGCTCGCCCCGTTCGCGATCCTCAACCTCGCGGGCTTCACGCTGCTGCCGGTCGAGGACGAACACGACCCCGGACGGGTGGTGCGCCTCCTCATCCGGTTGCTCGGGGTGGGCCTGACGGTGATGCTCCTGCTGGCCGTCGCCCGCACGTCGATGGACCTCGTGATGCACCAGTGCGCGGCCGTCCCGCTCTGCGTCGACGAGAACCGCTGGCTCGACCTGGTCGCGTGGCAGCACGAGGGACCCCGGTTCTTGGTCGGGATCGCGCCGCCGGGCGCGGTGATCGCCCTGCTGTGGTGGTTCGGCCGGCAGTCGTTCCTCTACGACCCGCCGGGCCGGCCGACCGACTTGGACTTCGCCGACGAGCTCGGCGACCGCGGTTTCTGGCACACCGGCCGGCGGTCCACCCCGCTGCGATCAGCGCACGTGATCGCGACGTGTGCCGTGCTGGGCGGGTTCTGCCTGGCGTTCCTGGGGGCCGCGCGGGACGGGTCGGCGATCGCCGCGACGGTGTGGCGGGGATGGGCTCTTCTCGTCTTCGGCGCCCTCCTCGCCGCGGCGCTGGTCGTCGTCGTGGTGCCGGAGCGGTTCGTGGACCCGGGCCGACGTACGCAGTCCTCGGGGCCGGCCGACAAGGCGCCGGTGCTGGCCACGGCGCTGCGGCGGACCCAGCAGATCGCCTTGGGCGCGTTGGTGGCCATCGTCGCGTTCTCGGCCGGCGTCACCTGGGATGCGTCGCCGCCGGCCACGGTCGGCAGGGAGCTCCCGGGCCGCGCGCCGCTGCCGGGCTTCGAGGACGCGACGGTCGCGTTGTTGTGGATCGTCACCACGCTGTTGGCCGGCCTGTCGATCGCGTGTGTCGCCCTCCGACGCCGGTACGTAGCGGCGCGGAAGCGCCGCCACGGGCTCGAGTGGCGGCCGGCACCACCGTTCCGGCCCCTGTGGGGTGGATTCGCCCCGGTCGTGTTGGTCGCCCTCGCCGTCACGCTGGCCGGTGGGTTCAGCGGCGGCGTGGTGTTCTGGGTGGGCAACCTGCTCGGCCGCATCGAACCCGTCGGCGCCCCGCTCGAGCCCCTCGACCTCGGCGACCCGCGCCTCGAGTGGCCGATCCTGCTCGGCCGGAGCTACTACGCCATCGGAATGGTGTCGAGCATCCTGGTCCTCGTACTGGCTGCCGTCCTCCCGGCGCTGGTGGCGTCCCTGCTGCGGACGGGTCCGGTCGCCCCGCCCCTGCTGCTGGGCGCGGGCCTCACCGTCGCGGTGGCCGTCGTCCTCGCCGGCGAGGCCACGGTGTGGTGGCTGATCGGAGCGGCCGTCCTCGCCGCCGTGGGCGCCTGGGCCTGGTGGTCGGCATGGAGGCACGAGGATCTCCGGCGGCTCGTCGTCCTCGACTACCCGCGACCCCGGGATCCCGACCCCGACACGATCGCGCCGACGACGGAGTCCGACACCATCGGAAAGATCGCGGACCAATGGCGGCTGGCGCGGACCAAGTACCGGTACCACTGGCTGCTGGGCACCGTGGCCGGGCTCGGCGGGTCGGGCGTCCTCGCCGCAACGATCCTGTGCTCCTCCCGGGTCGATCTCGGACCGATCGGCGTGTCGACGGCAGGCCCACTCCTGCTCTCCGCCGTCGCGGCCGCGTTCGTCGCGCTCGGCCTGCGGTCGTGGCACAACCAGAAGCTGCGCGTCACCGTCGGGATCCTCTGGGATCTGCTCGCCTTCTGGCCCCGGTCGGCGCACCCCCTCTGCCCGCCGCCCTACGGCGGGCGCGCCGTGCTCGAACTGGCGCGCCGCGCGACGGACGTCGCGACGACCGACCCGAAGCCGCACGTCGTGCTCGCCGGGCACAGCCAGGGCAGTCTCGTGTGCCTGGCCGCGGTCGCGGTGCTCGGCGCGGAGCGCGAGGACGGCCGGCACTCGGGCGCCGAGTTCATCCGTGCCGAGGCCGCCCGCGCCACCCTGCCGAGCCTCTCCCTCGTGACGTTCGGCTCGCAGCTGCAGTGGGCGTACGCCCGGCTGTTCCCGTGCTACGTCGGCTCCGGCGTGCTGGGCACGACGTTCGACTCGACCCTCGGCCGGCGTTGGCGCAACCTCTACCGCTGGACCGACCCGCTGGGCGGCCCGGTCCTGGCGTGGCCCGCGGACGGTCGACCGACCCCGGCCGGGTTGACCGACGCGAAGAAGGTGTGGCTGTCCGTGGAGGGCGTGGCCACCATCCCGCACGACCGCCGTGTGGGCCCGGACCTCCGGCTGCTCGACCCGGTGCGGATCACGACGATGCCGCACACCGTCCGCGCCCCGCTGCTGGGCCACAGCGACTACTTCGCGGACGAGGACGCCTACCAGGCCGCGATCTCCGAGGTGACCGGGCTCCCCGGGCCACCGGGGTCGGACAGATCGAGCATGGCTCCACCGCGGTCGCCCACCCATACTGGTGCCCCGACCGCACGGTGAGCGTCACACCCGGTCGCGGCCGGACACGTTCACTCGACGACGACGAACGACGACGACGACGACGACGACGAAGGAGCGCGGCATGCGACGACAGACTCTGCTCGTCACGTTCGAACCACAGGCGACGATGCCCGAGGGCGACCCGCCGGCCTTCGACGTCAAGTCGGGTCCGGGAACGGTGACACTGCTCGGAGGCGACGGCACCGGCGTGCCGACCGAGGCGTCCTACGAGACCCACGTGACCATGACCGCCGAGACGACGTTCGTCGAGGACGGCGAGATCGCGTTCGACGGCGGCGGCCTGCGGCTCTCGACGGTGGGAGCCGGGGTGATCGAGCCCTCTGCAGAGGACGGCACGCTGCGGGGCGCGGTGACCTGGAACGCGGAGGGCACCGGCCGGCTCAGCGGTGCGACCGGACTCGTGTCCTCGAACTTCGAGTTCCAACCGGAGCGGGGGACTGCGGCCGAGCACCAGGTGATCCGACTCTTCCTGCCCTGACCTCGTCGTGGATCGACCGGTACCGCCTACCACTCCTGTTCGGTCGGGCGGATGAGGACCTCGTTGACCGCGATCCGGCGTGGTCGGGTCACGACGTAGGCGATCGCGTCCGCGATGTCGTCGCTCGCCAGCCGCTCGATGTCGGCCAGCCGTCCGGTCAGCTGCTGGCGGATCTCCTCGCGCAGGTGTGAGGCCAGCTCGGTGTCCACCGCGCCCGGTTCGATGATCGACACGCGGAGGTGCCTGCTCGCGAACTCCTGCCGCAGCGACTCGCTGAACGCGCCGACGGCGAACTTGGTGGCGTTGTAGACCCCGGATCCGCTGCGAGCGACCCGCCCGGCGATCGAGCTGATGTTCACCATGTCCGCGACCTCGCGCGGGGAGTCGCCGGCGGCCTTCACGAGGTGGGGCAGGGCGGCGTGGGCGACGGCGAGCAGGCCCGTCACGTTGAGGTCGACCATGCGCTGCCACTCGTCCCAGGGAGCGTCGGCGGCCGGCCCGAGCAACATGACACCGGCGTTGTTGACCAGCGTGTCGAGGCGTCCGAGCTCGGAGACGACCCGCTCGACGGCCGCCTTGGCCGCGCCGGGCGCGGTGACGTCGAGCTCCACCGCGAGGGCCTTCCCACCGGCGCCCTCGATGCGCCGCGTGAGCTCCTCGAGCCGATCCGTCCGGCGGGCCGCGACCGCGACCGTCGCCCCGGCGGCGGCGAGGGCGACTGCGGTGGCCTCGCCGATCCCGGAGCTGGCCCCGGTGACCAGTGCGACCGTTCCGTCCAACGATTCCGCCATGTCGTGAGGATAGATCGCACCGGGTGATCGGGCAGCTCGGTGCTTCCACGTGCAGGGTCGACGCGCCGTCGTTAACGTCGAGCGATCACGGACTGGGGGCGAGGCGTCCTTCAACGCCCTCTCCGGCAACCTGACCGCCGTCTACCCGATCGAGGTGTTCCCCACAGAGGGTGCGGTCCAGCGGGGTGGGCATCGCCTCGGCGTTCAGCCGGATCGGGGCGGCCGTCGGCACGTTCCTGCTCCCGGTGGGCATCTCCACCATCGGCATCGGCGGCTCGATGCTGATCGGCCCCGCGCTCTGCGCCGTCGGCGCGCTCGTGTCCCACGCCCTCGCGCCCGAGACCACCGGCCTGACGCTGACCCGGACCGGCGCCCCGACGGTGAGAGCCGCGGCCGCGCCGTGATCAGCGCACGCGAAGGGCCGCTGTGACCTCCGCGGCGGTGCTCCGATAGGACATGAGCGTGTAGTCCAGGCTCGCGAGCGACCGCTGAGCGGCCTCGGCGTTCACGACGCCGCACCCGTCGTCCACGACGACGGGCAAGAACCCCAGGTCGGCGGCATGCCGCGCGGTCGGTTCGATCCCGATCTCCAGCACCGCGCCGACGAGGACGACCGTGGTCACCCCCCGGTCGCGCAGCACGGCCTCCACGGGAGTGCCGACGAGCGCCGACATGCCGAGCTTGTCGAACACCGGTTCGCCGGAGGCGGGTTCGAGCTCGGCCACGAGCTGCGTGTGGGCGGCGTCGGGTGGGAACGCGGTGGTGACGGCATCGGCTCGATCCACCCGCTGCCACGCCATCGCGGTGCGGAGGGCTCCGACGCCCAGGTGGGTGGGCGGGAGTGACACGTGTCGGACGTAGAGCACGGGCGCACCGGCCGCCCGGGCCGCGTCGAGCACCGACCGGATGTTGCGGACGAGATCGTCGCGGTCCTGGACGTGCGCGAGGATCCCGACCTGCGCGTCGTAGACCAGCACCGCCGTGCGGTCGGGACGGCACATCTCGTCGACGGTCTCGGGGACGGCCATGCCGAACGCCTGCTGCATGCGACGAGCCTGTCAGACCTCGGCCCGGCGGTCCCTCCGGCACAGCGGGACACACCAGAACGACAGCGTCGGCCCAGAACCACAGCGTCGGCCCAGAACCACAGCGTCGGCCCAGAACCACAGCGTCGGCCCAGAACCACGGCGTCGGCGCAACTGCTCAGTCCACGTACAGCTGGTCGGGCGTGGTGACCGCGGCACGCAGGCGCAACCGCACGGCGGGATGCATGGGGAGCTCCGCGGTCCGGGCGGGATCGAACCAGGCGGCCCTGGTGGTCTCCTCCCCGTCGGGACGCGCCCGCTCCTGGGCGCGTCCGCCCCGGGGAACGGCATGGAAGCAGAGCGCGAGCTGTTGGCGGACACCGCCGTCGCGATCGACGATGAGACTGGTGGGATCGCTGTAGACCCCGGAGAGCCCGGTGAGCTCGATGTCGACGCCGGCCTCTTCGGCGACCTCCCGGACGGCGGCCTCGGGCGCGGACTCGCCCACGTCGATGCGGCCGCCGGGCAACTCCCAGTTGCCGTCGTCGGCCCGGAGCACCAGCAGGATGTCACCGGAGTCGTTGCGGACGGCGGCGAAGGCCGCGACCCTCAGGTGACGGGTCCTCCATCACCCGGCCAACTGTGTGGCCCGGCCCCCGCCGCGGGCACCGGGTCCGGACGTCGACGCCCGCGCCGGGTCCCGGCCTCGTACCGCCGGCGGATCCGTTCGGGGTCCACCCCGAGCACGTGGAGCAGCTTCAGCCACTGCATCAGCACCGTCATCCGCCACGGGCCGTTCGCAGCGATCCTGCGCGCCGACGCGGTGACCGCAGCGTCCAGCACCGCGAGCCGGCCGTGCCTGCGCAGTCTCCGGGTCAGCTCGAAGTCCTCCATGAGTGGGAGCTCCGGGAAGCCGCCGAGGCCGTCGAACACCGGGCGGCGCACGAACATCGCCTGGTCGCCGAAGATCCAGCCGAGCCGCCGGGCCCGGAGGTTCGAGGTGAGCTGCAGCCAGTCCAGGCCGGGGGAGCGCCGGTCGAAGCGGAGGGTCAGGCCACCGCCGACGACGCGGGGATCGACCAGGGCCGCGCGGAGCTGATCGAGAGCCTCCCGGGGAACGACGCAGTCGGCGTGCACGAACCACAGCACGTCGCCGCGAGTGGCCGCGGCGCCGGCGTTCATCTGCCGCGCCCGCCCCCGCGCGCTGGGCAGGGTGCGCGCGTGGCGGGCGGCGAGCTCGGCCGTGCCGTCGCGGCTGCCCCCGTCGACGACGACGAGCTCGCAGTCGGGGAAGCTGGTCACCAATCCGCGGAGGCACGCCTCGATGCCCGCGCTCTCGTCGAGGACGGGCACGACGATGGACACGCTGAGCGCGGTCACGACGCCGCCTCCGCGGGAAGGAGTACGTCGGCGGTCATGCGGCCGGGACCGGCACCAGCAGGTCCGCGATCCCCGGTGGTGTCCGCGGGTCGGTGCGGACGAGCGCCGCGTCGGCCGGGGTGTCGAGATCCCGCTCCGGGTCGATCAGGGCGGCGTCGAGCCCCGCAGCGTGGGTCGCGGCCAGACTGCGCTCGAGCACGTCCGGCCCACCCCAGGCCGCCGGCGGCAGACCGAACACCACGGCCGGATCGGCGAGGTCGTGAGCGACGAGGTAGTAGCCGCCGTCGAGCGCGGGTCCGAAGACGACGTCGCAGGTGACGAGCCGGTCGAGGGCTGCGGTGAGGTGCTCGGCACCGAGCGCGGGGCAGTCGGTCCCGATCACGAGGATCGGCCCGGACCGGGAGGCCCGCACCCGGCGACAACCGTGCGCCATGCGGGCGCCGAGATCGTCGCCACGCTGCGCGAAGAGGCGCACCCCGGCGGGGACGAGCGGACGCAACAGCTCCCGGTCACCCGCGGCCGCCACGAACACCGCACCGGGCGCGACCCGGTTCGCCACCGATGCGGTGTGCCGGACGAGTTCGGCCTGCAACCGGGCGCACCCCCGGGGGCCGAGCAGCGGCTCGAGCCTGGTCTTCGTCCTCCCCGGGACCGGCGCCCTCGCCATGATCAACACACTGACCGATCCGGATCGCCCGGTGGCCGCGAAGGCCGGAGGGTGGTCCACATCTGCACCTTACGGACACGATGACCACGCCGGGCACTGCGAGCCGTTCCGGCTCGTCGACGGACAGGAGGGCCGATGACTGCAGAGGTGGCGGCGGAGGTGGCCGACGAGTCTGCCCCGGTGCCGTGGCGGGTCGCGATCCTGGGAGCCGGACCGATCGGCTTGGACGCCGCTCTGGCCTGTGTGGACAACGGATGGCCGCGCACCTGCGCCGCCGGCGTGTCCGTGCCGCAACCGTCCGACGACTCCCCCCGGGGCGTCGACGTCGCCGAGCAGCTGCTCCGTACGGTGGCGGAGCTGCCGGAGCTCGCGGATGCGGTGCGGTTCGGCACCCGGGTCCTCGCGGTGGCGCGTCACGGCGCTCAAGCACGAGGAGATCGCCACCGCGGAACGGGCAGCGCGCCCGTTCCGACTGCTGCTGGCCGGGCCGGACGGTGCCGAGCGGGTCGAACACGCCGATCTCGTGCTCGACTGCACGGGCACCTACGGGCTGGCCAACACCCTCGGCGACGGTCGGATCCCGGCGCCGGGAGAGCAGCAGGTCAGCGACCGGGTCCTCCGGCACATCCCCGACGTGCTCGCCGACTACGAGTGCTACGCGACAGCGGCACCGATGAACCTGTCGGCGGCACTGCTCGGCGCGGCGGGTGACGGTCAGGGGCGCCTACGCCCCTGCGAGGTGATCCGACGGTCGCCGAGGTCTCCCCGCCCGGCGCCCCTCCGACCGGTGCCCGGTCACACGGCGCAGTTGTAGACCAGGGGGAGCGAGCCGTCGCCCTGGCGCAGGCGCAGGAAGAGCTCCACGGCGCGCCGGACCGCCTCGGCCATCGACACCTCGGGCTCCCCGAGCAGCATGTCGGGTGATGTGCCCGCGTCGGCACCCGCCGGGTGCCAGTGCCAGCCGTCGGCGGTGACGGTCAGCTCGGGCACGGTGTTGTCCTCGCCGATCTGCAGCCCGTGGTCGGAGTGGCCGCGCTTGATCAGGGGCCGCACGGCGAAGTCGCGGCCGCGCACCCCCTTGGCCGCCAGCAGCGCGCGCAGCGGCTCGACCTGCGCGGCGTTCTCCGTCGCCTCGGTCATCCCGACCCGCACCGGAAGACCCAGGGCCAGGGCGGTGTCGAGGCCGTCCATCGCCCTGGCCCAGGAGCCGCGGCCGCGATGCGCGTCGTGGAACGCGGGATCGGCGCTGTCGATGGAGGTCTGCAGGGTCAGTCGGGGCCGCCCGGCCAGGCGTTCCAACTGCTCGCGGCGCCATCCCTGGTAGAGCATCCCGTTGGTCAGGCACACGACGTCGAGCCGCGCGGTGGCGTAGAGCAGCATCTCGACGAGATCGGGCTCGAGGAACGGCTCCCCGCCGGTGACGTAGACCTCGGTGAAGCCCTGGGTGACCGCCTCGTCGACCAGCTCGCGGAAGCGGACCGCCCCCAGGCTGCGGCGGCGGGCCTGCGGGGACGACGCCACCGAGCAGTAGTCGCAGGCGAGGTTGCAGTGGAAGTTGGTGTAGATCCACAGGCGCGGTGGGAACAACGCGGATCCGAACAGCGGCAGCACCGGCAGCCCGTCGTCGGAGGCCTCGGAATGCGTTCCCCACGACACGTCCGCTCCGCTGAAGTCGGGCCCCGACAGTCTGGCGAGGGCCGACTTGTAGAGCTGGAACCGACCACGGGAGCGCTCGGGTGGCGGAACGATCTCCAGGCAGGTCGTCCAAAAGCCGGTGTCGACGGCCTGGGCGAACGCCTCGGGCAGTCCGGCGGCCCGGATCGAGGCGGCCTGGGCCTCCCAGTCGTAGTCCAGGGTGATCAGCTCCACCGTCGGCTCGGCATCGGCACTCAGGTCGAGCAGCGCGTACCAGACGTGGCGGCCGCCGTCGTTCGCCGGTCGCCCGAGCACCCCGACGTTGACCACGAGCGTCTCGGTCCCGTCGGAGCGGGCGAACCGACGCGTCCACGGGATCCCGGAGTGCGTGCAGCAGATGACGTCGGCGCCCGACTCGGCGATCCGCAGCCGGTGCTGGGTCTCGGAGAGCGACTCCCACCAGAAGTCGTTGACCGCGAGCGTGGACCCGTGCACGAGGTGCAGGTCGACTCCGTCGACGGTCTCCCGACGCTCGGTGGGCAGCGTGCGCATCCACGCCGCGAACTGCGGCGACGTGTGGCGGAGGGTGTAGTCGTAGGCGATCGCGGCGAAGGCGTTGTCGGCGTCGTCGGAGTACCCGCAGCCGCAGTCGGTCTGCCCGCTGCCGATGGCCACCTCGTAGTTGCCGGCGATGCACTCGATGCCGTTGTCGACCAGCAAGGGCCAGATCGCCTCCGGCTCTGCGCCGTAGGCCCCGAAGTCGCCGAGGCAGATGAGCCGGTCGGCGCCGCGGGTCCGGGCGTCGGCGATGAACGCCCGCAGCGCGTAGGGGTTCGAGTAGGGGCCGCCGCAGAGCGCCAGTCGGGTCATCGGGTGAGCCTGGTCATCGCGGGTTCCTTCTTCCGCCGGGCCGAGCACTGCTGGTCGACGGGCATTCGACACGAGGTGGGGGGAGCGGTTCACTTCGACGGTAAGGGCCTTCGTTCCCTGGCGCGACACGCGTCGAGATCGGCGGACGAGCTCTGCGGTGAACCCGGCCGGCTCGCGGCACGAACACCGGATGCGAGAAGGAGGGATGGGACGCGATGACGTTCGTGGATCGTCTTCGCCGGGCCGAACGCGCCACCCGCGTCGTCGATCCGGAGTTCGCGGGTGTGCTCGCGCGGCGCTGGTCGGCGCTGCCGGACCACGTGCGGACGCCCGCCCAGCTGCTGGGCCGCCACGCCGTGGGCTGTGAGGGCACGCACGGGGTGTTCCCGCGCTGCGACCTGGCCTGCACTCCGTGCTACCACTCCCGGGACGCGAACCGGGTCCGGGTGGACGGCGCCCACACGGTCGCCGAGGTCGACCGGCAGATGGCGATGCTGCGCCGGGAGCGCGGCCCGCACGCGCACGCCCAGCTGATCGGCGGGGAGGTCACCTTGCTCCGCCCCGACGACCATGCCGAGACGCTGCTGACCATGCGCCGCTACGGGCGTGAGCCGATGAGCATGTCGCACGGCGACTTCGACGAGGACTACCTGCCGCGTCTCGCGATCGACGCGAACGGCCGCCGCCGGATGCGCCGGATCTCCTTCGCCGGGCACTTCGACATGATGATGTTCGGGCGCCGGGGCATCCCGCGTCCGGGAAGCGAGCGCGAGCTCCACCCGTACCGCCAGCGGTTCGTGGACATGTTCACGACGCTGCGCCGGCACCACGGTGTGCGGTTCTTCCTCGCGCACAACATGACCGTCACGCCGGCCAACCTCGGCCAGGTCGCGGAGGTCGTGCGCGACTGCCACGCCATGGGATTCGGCATGTTCTCGTTCCAACCGGCCGCGTTCGTCGGCGACGACCGGCGCTGGCACGAGGACTACGGGCAGGCCGGGATGGACGAGGTGTGGGCCGAGATCGAACGCGGGGCCGGCACCCGGCTCGAGCACACCGTGCTCCAGCACGGCGATGTCCGGTGCAACCGCGCCGCGTACGGCTTCTACGTGGGCGATCGCTGGCATCCGATCCTCCGCAGCGATGACCCCCGTGACCTGGCCGTCCGGGACGCATTCTTCCGGTACCTCGCCGCCACGAACTACAGCGGCGTGCCGATCCCGCTGCTGGTGGCCAAGCTCCTGCGCGCGTTCGCCCGGCGTCCCCTGCTGGTCGTCCTGCTCGCACGCTGGTTGGCCAGGACGGTGTGGCGGGCCGGCGGCCCCTGGCGGTTGCTGCGGCGCGGGGTGCGGCCGGTGTCCTACGTGGTGCACCAGTTCATGGACGCCGCCGACGTCGCTCCGGCGTGGGCGATGATGCGGCGCGGTGAGGAAGCCACCGAGCCGCGGCTGGTCGCCACGCAGGAGCGACTCGCGGCCTGCCACTACGCGATGGCCCACCCGGAGACCGGCGAGCTGGTGCCCGCGTGCGTCCAGCACAGCGTGCTCGACCCGGTCGAGAACGTCGAGCTGCGCAGGTTGCTGCCGATCGTCGAGACGCGCGGCTCCCGACCGGCCCGGAACGGTCTCTAGTGCCTCGCGAGGACCTGCGCCCGGTGTCCGTCGTCGACCTCCTCCTTCCGGACGCGCGCACCGGCGATCCCGTGGACCTCGGGGCTCGGGGGCCCCGCCTGCTCACCGCCATCCGGCACCGGTTTTGACTGCCCTGCCAGCAGCACCTGGTCCAGGTGCAGCAGCTCGCCGACGCGGCCGGGCTGGAGGTCGTCGCCGCGGGGTTCAGCCCGCCGGACGCCCTGGCGGCGCTGGCCGAGCACCTCGGATGGCGCGGGGCGTTCCTGGTCGACGAGCAGCGCGTGCTCTACGCGCGGCTGGGGCTGGCCCGGGCGCCGCTGTGGCGGGTGTAC
Organism: uncultured Actinomycetota bacterium; assembly: GCA_963711715.1. Taxonomy (GTDB): domain Bacteria; phylum Actinomycetota; class Actinomycetes; order Mycobacteriales; family Pseudonocardiaceae; genus Pseudonocardia. The sequence goes on along the minus strand of CAVQFJ010000009.1, from coordinate 638,379 downwards.
TCGACGGGGACGCTGGCCCGCTACGCCGTCGCCGTGGCGCGCGGGCACCGGCTGCAGCGGCCGGCCGACGACCCCCGCCAGCTCGGCGGGGACGCCGTCCTGGTCGACGGGACCGTGGTGCGCCGGTTCCTCCCCCGCAGCCCCGACGACCGCGTCGACCCGGATCGGCTCGTGGCCGCCGCATCCGTCCTCCGCTGAGCGGAGCGTGCGGAGCGAACATCACTACATGCCGGGTCGGCGTCGATCGTGAAGCTCATCCGCGACTCCCGAGGAGTGCGACATGGCCGAGTTCGAGTACGACCTGGCGATCATCGGAGCCGGCTCGGGCGGGCTCACCGCAGCGCGCCTGTCCCGCTTCTTCGACAAGCGGGTCGCGTTGATCGACAAGCAACGACTCGGAGGGGACTGCCTCTACTACGGATGCGTTCCCAGCAAGGCCCTGATCAAGGCCTCCCGGGTGGCGCACGAGGCTGCGACGGCCGATCGCTGGGGGCTCACGCCGGCCGACGTGCGGGCCGGGATCGGTCCCGTGAACGGTCGCGTCCAGCAGGCCATCGCCCAGATCGGCACGCTCGACGACGTGGAGGCGCTCACCGAGATCGGCGCCGACGTGCTCCTGGGCGGGGCCACCTTCACCGACCAGCACACGCTGCGGACCGGAGACCGCGAGATCACCGCGAAGTTCGTGCTCGTCGTCACGGGCAGCCGCCCCGCGGTGCCCGACGTCCCCGGGCTCGCTGAGGCCGGCTACCTCACCAACGAGGACGCGTTCGACCTCGCCGACCTTCCGCCCCGGCTCGCGGTCATCGGCGGCGGCCCGATCGCGGTGGAGCTCGCGCAGGCGTTCGTCCGGCTCGGGTCGCAGGTCACCGTCCTGCAACGCGGCCAGCGGCTGATCCCGCGCGACGATCCCGAAATGATCGACATCCTGCACACGGCGTTCGGCGCGGACGGCATCGACGTCCGGTTCGGGGCCCGCGTCCGATCGGTCCGGACCGAGCACGGGGAGAAGGTCCTGGACCTGGGGGACGACGAGATCCGGGCGGACGCGATCCTGTGCGCGGTCGGCCGCGCCCCGAACACCGAGGACCTCGGACTCGAGGTGGCCGGCGTGGCCACGACCAGCCGCGGGATCACCGTGAACGACCTGCTGCAGACCAGTCGGGCGCACATCTACGCAGCCGGCGACGTCGTCGGCGGCCCGGCGTTCACCCACTTCGCCGGCTACCAGGCCGCGCACGCGGTCCGCAACATGTTCATCCCGGTCAAGGCGAAGTTCTCTCGCGGCCACCTGCCGTGGGTCACCTTCACCGACCCCGAGGTCGCACACGTGGGCATGACCGAGCCCGAGGCCGCGGCGGCCGGCGTGACGTGCGACATCATCCGGTTCCCGTTCAGCCACAACGAGCGCGCCGTGACCGACGGGGAGCCCGTCGGGCTGATGAAGTTCCTCGTCGACGACAAGCGTCGGTTGCTCGGCGCGCACATCGCCGGACACTGCGCCGGGGAGCTGATCAACGAGCTGACCCTGGCGATGAACAACAAGCTCACCGTCGACACGATCATCGCCTCGATCCACGCCTACCCGACGTACTCCTTCGCGATCCCGATCGCGCTCTACGACTACGCGCTCGGCGGCAACCCGGGCACCGCCCTGAAGCTCGGGCGGTTCCTGAGCCGGCTCAGCTGATCATCGGCCCCGGCCGCGTCACCGAGCCGTAAGGGTCGGTCGCACGTTCGGCTGGTTAGCCTGCTCCAGTGCCGCTCCCGGTGATCGAGCGGCCGGTCCGCAGGCGCGACAGGGTCGCCGCGGACCTCGCGGTCGTGACGCTGGGCATCGCCCTGGTCGCCGCGGCGGCGTGGGCCGGCCGGATGCTGGTGGGCCGCGGGGTCGACATCTTCCTGGGGTTCCCGCCGCTGCTGGCGGAGTGGATGCCACACGTCGGGCCGGGGACGCTGCTCGCGCTCGCCGTCGCCGGCCTGGTCGTCGGAGGAGGACCGACCCTCGCTCGGCGACTCTCGTGGCGCCCGCTGCTCGGTGTGGCCTACTCGGCCGCCGTGGCGTGGACGCTGGGGCTGGCGCTGGTCGACGGCTGGCAGCGGGGCATCGGCGAGCGACTCAGCAGCGATCAGGAGTACCTGCACGAGGTCCCGTGCGTCGCCGACATCCCGGAGATGCTCAGCGACCTTCTCCGACCGCATCCTGACCGACCAGCCCGGCTTCTGGGCGACGCACGTCGGTGCGCACCCGCCCGGGCGTGCTCCTGCTGTTCGTCTGGCTCGACCGGATCGGGCTCGGCGGTGGGGCCGCAGCCGGGTTGGTCGTCGTGCTGGTCGGGGCGTCGCGCGTGCGTCGCGGTGGCGGTGGCGCTGCGGGCACTGGGCGCGGAGGACGTCGCGCGCCGGATGGTGCCGTTCGGGGTGCTCTTCCCCGGTGCGGTGTGGGTCGGTGTGTCCGCGGACGGGATGTTCGCCGGGATGCTGGCCTGGGGTGTCGCGCTGCTGGCTCTCGGCGCCACCGGACGGGGCAGCGGCGCCGACGCCGCGTCGCTCGGCGGCGGGCTGGTTCTCGGGTACTGCCTGTACCTCTCCTACGGCCTGGTGCTCGGCGGGCTGATCCCGCTCGCCGTCGCTGGTGTCGACCCGGCGATGGCGTGCGGCCGGGCTCGCCGCCGCGGGGGCCGCGGCGGTGGTCGTGGCGTTCACCGCGAGCGGGTTCTGGTGGTTCACCGGTTTCGAGCACGTGCGGGTGATCTACGCGGCGAGCGTCGCGTCGACCCGGCCCTACTCCTACTTCGTGTGGGCCGACCTGGCCGCGGTGTCGTTCGCGCTCGGCCCCGCCGTTCTGGCCGGGACCCGGCGCGCGGTGGCCGCCCCACACGCGCTGCCCGCCGCTGCGGCGCTGCTCGCGGCGGCCGCGTGGACCGCGATCCTGCTCGCCGACCTGTCCGGGCTGAGCAAGGCCGAGGTGGAGCGGATCTGGCTGCCGTTCGCGGTCTGGCTCGTCGTGCCCTGCGCGCTGCTGCCTCGCGCTCGGTACTGGCTGGTGGGGCAGGCGGGGCTGGCGCTGGCCGTCAACCACCTGCTGCTGACGGTGTGGTGAACCGGGCGGCGAGCAGCCGGATGCCGTAGACCACCGCCGACACCACGACCATCGTCGCAACGAGCCACAGCCAGTGGCCGAGGTAGGGCTGCTGGTCCAGTCCCGTCGCGGCGAGGTGGGTCGGCCCGCCGTGCCGGATGATCCCGGGCAGGAACATCAGCAACGTCAGGCCGGCACCGAGCAGCGGCACCCGGATGTGGTTGAGGACGGCGACCGGAGGGTGCGGGAGGCGGCGCAGGGCCGCACCGAGCGTCCGATCGGCCAGCGGCGTAGGAGCGGGAACAGGACGAGGTCGTGGGCGAGGGCGGCGCCGACGAACCAGACCAGCATGGTGAGCAGGGCCGGGTCGCCGAGCAGCAGCGAGCCCGCGTACGCGGCGACGGCGAAGCAGGCCAGCAGCACGAGCAGGTGTGCCGGGCGAGCGCCGTAGGAGTCGGTGAACCGGCGCATCAGGCGCCTCCGGAAGTCGATCGAGCGAACCCACTTCGTGCAGTGCACGCCGGGCAGGGCAGGCACGATGATCCGCGCCGGGAAACCGTGGTCGAGGCTGAGGTCCACGCCGTTGACCTGCAGGCGAGCAGTGCGTCGGGGTCGGTGACCTGGCCAGGGGTCAGCGTGGCCTGCGCGAACGGGCCCTGCTCCACCGACGCGACGAACGCCGAGCCCGGCCGCGGCACGCCGGCCGCCGCGGCGAGGTCGCGCAGCCGCACGCCGGTCCAGGTCTGGAGGGTGGACCAGCCCTCGACGCACGCGATCGGCAGCTCGGCGGTGTGCTGCGGCAGCGCGAGCAGTTCGGCGCGGGTGAGCGCGCGCCGATGAGCTCCCGGTCAACGCCAGCCGCCATCCAGCCGCCGGTCTCCGGCCGCGTCGATGCCGGCCGCCGCGGCCGTGCGGTTGATCGGGAACCCGTTCGGACCGACGCCGGGCTCGCCGCCCACGCGGGAGCAGCAGCGCGAGGTCGCGCGCGGGCCGCCGAGGGTCTGCCCGGCGGTGAGCACGCCGACCAGCAGCGCGCCGCCCCCGACGAGGGCCAGCGCGCCGCGGCGGCTCATCGTGGGCGGCTCCGGGTCGGCCGCGACCAGACCGGTCTCGTCGAGGCGGCTCGGGCACGCGTCGCCGCGAGCGGGGTGCGCAGCTCGGCGCGCAGCGAGCGGGACCGCAGCGCGCGCACCATGTGCGGCAGCTTCAGCGCCACGTGGGCGACGAACGCGGCGATGAACACCCAGGCTCCGACGTAGTGCCCGGTGTAGAAGCTGAAGCCGAACACGTAGTCGTACTGGATGTTCAGCAGGCCGGTGGCGATCTCGAACAGGATGCTGCCGACCAGCAGCAGCAGCGACGCCCGCTCCAGCGCCTGGGCGGGCGACCGGGCCGGCGGCCAGGCGAACAGCTTCGGGATGACCGACCACAGCTTGGCCAGCACCACCGGAACCAGCACCAGACCCGAGCCCCACGTGCAGGCCCTGGGTGAGCGCGAACAGCCAGGCCGGCCGGGTCGGCCAGTCGAACGCCGGGAGTCGCAGCCCGCCGACGTCGCCGGGGATGCCCTGTCCAGGGCCGTAGGCGACGTAGTCGAGCAGCCCGGTGATGATCACGATCGGCAGCCCGGCGAGCAGCACCGCGCCGAACACCGACGTCAGCCAGGGCCCGCGCAGCGGGCTCCGGAACCGGACCCGGCGCAGGCCGGCGGGCAGGCCGGGGGGTGGTCGTCACGTGGCGGACGCTAGGACCCCGGCAGGCGGCGACAGGCCGTCGAACGCGATCGGTGCGCAACTCGTAAGGTCGCGCGCCGAGCGCGAGTCGCCTAGGCTCGGGCGATGGCCCCCCGGGTGCTCGTCGTCGACGACGACGCGACCGTCCGCGATGTCGTCGGGCGGCTACCTCGGTGACGCCGGGTACGGCGTCGATCTCGCGGCCGACGGGCCCGGCCGGGTTGCGTGCCGCCCGCGAACGCGGCCCCGATGCCGTCGTGCTCGACCTGATGCTGCCCGGGATGAGCGGTCTGGACGTGTGCCGGGCCCTGCGGCACGAGGACGAGCGGCTGCCGATCGTCATGCTCACCGCGCTGGGCGAGGAGGACGACCGGGTGCTGGGACTGGAGCTCGGAGCCGACGACTACGTGACCAAGCCGTTCAGCCCGCGCGAGCTGGTGCTGCGGGTCGGCTCGGTCCTGCGCCGCGGCTGGCCGGTCGACCCGGCCGCCGTCGAACTCGTCGACGGACCGCTGCGGGTCGACGCGGCCGCCCGGCGCGCCGAGCTCGACGGCGCCGAGCTGGCCGCTGACGAGCCGCGAGTTCGAGTTGCTCGCGTACCTGCTCGCCCACCCCGGCCGCGCGTTCAGCCGAACCGAGCTGCTGGCCGACGTGTGGGGATGGGAGTTCGGGGACCAGTCCACCGTGACGGTGCACGTGCGGCGACTGCGCGAGAAGATCGAGGTCGATCCGACCCGGCCGCGGCGCATCGCCACGATCTGGGGCGTCGGCTACCGCTACGACCGGGAAGTCGCCGTGAACGTGCTGGTCGAGGTGGCGCGGGCGGCACCACTGGCGCTGCTGTTCGCGGTGCCGGTGGCGCTGCTCGGCGGCGTCGTCGTGCTCCGGATGCGGCGCCGGTCCATGACCGCGGCGATGACCGCGCTGGTGTTGGTGCCGCTCACCGCTGCGCTGGTCGGGGTGCTCGGCACCAGCGGGTTCATGTACAGCCCGATGCTGGCCGGGACCGTCGCCGTCGTCGCCGTCGTCGCCGCGGTGACCGTCCCGGCCGGGATGTGGATGGGGCGCCAGGTGGCCCGCGAGACGATGTGGCAGCGGGGCCGGGCGGAGGCGTCCGGGCGTCGGGAGCTGGTCGCGCGGATGAGCCACGACCTGCGATCACCGCTGGCCGGGATCCGCGGCATGACCGACGCCCTGCTCGACGGGGTGGTGCATCGACCCGGCCGAGGTCACCGACTACCTGGAACGGATCCGCCGCGAGTCCGTCCGGATGGCCGGCATGGTCGAGGACATCTTCCAGCTCTCCCGGGCGACGTCCGGTGCGCTGCGGCTCCCGAGACCCGGTTGGCGCTGGGCGAGGTGGTGTCGGACGCGGTCGCGGGGGAGGCGGCGCGCCGCTGCGGCCGCGGGCGTGCAGGTGGCCGCCGTCGATCCTGAGCGCTGGCCGACCGTGCTGGGCAGCGACACCGAGCTCACCCGCGTGGTGCGCAACCTGCTCGCCAACGCCATCCGGCACACCCCGACGGGGGGCAGGTCCGGCTCTCGGCCGGGGCGCGACACGAGGCCACGGCGTGGCTGCGGGTGCAGGACGCGTGCGGGGGCATCCCCGACGGCGACCTGGAGCGGATCTTCGACGCCGGCTACCGGGGCAGCACCGCCCGCACCCCCGACGCCCAGTCCGGCGCCGGCCTCGGACTGGCGATCGCCCGCGCACTGGCGGAGGCCCAGCAGGGCCGGCATCCAGGTCAACAACTCCCACCCGGGTTGCCTGTTCGAGCTCACGCTCCGCACGGCGCCGCACGTGGGAACGCGAGAGTCGCGTCCACGCGCACGTCCGACTGCCCGCTGATCGCCCTCGACGGCTGCCAGGGCCGCGTGAGCTCGGCGAAACAGCGGCGGCCGCGGTACGACGCGGTGGTGCGCAGGTGCGCCCCGGTGGCCAGCTCCACGCACGCGTGCCGGCCCACAACGGCCCAGGGGAGGGGCTCCGCCGACCCCGGTACGGGCGCGCAGACGGGCCGTTCCGCACCACCGGGATCCGGCTGCGGGTCGATCTCGACCAGCACCGTGCCGCCGGGGCGCAGCAGCGCCGGCGGCCCGACGCAGCAACCGCCTCGGGTCGCCGCCGATGCCGATGTTGCCGTCGGCGAGCAGCACGTGCGCGCCAGCGGCCCGAGCCCGGCAACGGCGCGAACAGGTCGCCGGCGCAGCACGGCAGCACCCGCGTCGCCGGCACTGCGGCCACGGGCCGCCGCCGACAGGTCGACGCCCAGCGCGGGGATCCCGCGGTCGGCGAGCGCGGCGACCAGCCGTCCCGGTCCGCAGCCCAGATCGATCGCCGGGCCGAGGCAGCGGTCCAGCAGCCAGCGCGTCCTCGCCCGCCGCGGGGCTGCGCCAGCGTCGCACGGCGAGGGCGACCTGGGCGCCGTCGCTGCGCAGCATCCGGGCGGGCGTGCCGGCCAGCGCGGGATCGAAACCGACGGCTGTCACCGAACAGCGTCCTGCAGGGCCGCGCACGGAGCGGACCGCAGCGGCGAACCGCGTCCCCGGCGCGGCCCGCCGCGACGACGACCGCGTCCGCGGCGGTGTCCACGTCGGTCAGCTCGGGGAGCAGGCCGACCCGCAGCCCGGCCGCACGCAGCGCGAACAGCGGTGCGCTCGCCGGTGTCGCAGCGCGAGGTGGGGACGGCGGCGACCAGGGCGGCCAGCCGCGGATCGCGCAGCCCCAGCGCCCACCACCCGCCGTCGGCGGCCGGTCCGAGCACCGCGTCGACGCCCGGCGCACGCAGGTGGTCCAGGCATGCCGCCGAGGAGCGCGGCGTCCGCCTGCGGGGTGTCCATCCCCAGCTGCAGCATCGGTCGGCCCGGGAAGCAGCGTGGCGGCGTCGCGCGTGCGCGGCCGCGATGCGCTCGCCGAGGCCGCTGCCCCGCTGGGCCGGGGCGGGCGTGCGGCACAGCGCCGCGCCGGAGCTCGGCGGATCGTGCGGCCCGTCGCAGTGAGCCGCACAGCGCAACGACCGGCCGACCCACCGCGCACGGCGCGCACCGCGTCCAGGGTGTCGAGCAGCGCGGCCGCCGCGAGGTCGGCGGCCTGCAGCCGGGGTTGCCGGCGGGCAGAGCCGGGTCTTGACCCGGCCCGGCTCGGGCGCCTTCGCCAGCACGATCAGTATCGCCGTCGCGATGCACGCCGGTCACCGCAGCAGCCCGGCCATGTCGCGGGCGGCTCGCAGCGGTCCCTCGCACCGAGCCGGACACCTTCGACCGGCCACCCGCCCGCGCGCGGTACGCGACTCGCATCTCGCTGCACCCGCCAGCCCGCCGGCACCGGCGCGGAGCAGCAGCTCGAGCGGGTATCCGAAGGCGCGGTCGGCGACGCCGCAGGGCGAGCAGCGCCTGCCGGCGGGCGACCCGGATCGGGGCGATGTCGTGCACGGCAGCCCGCGGCGGCGCAGCAGCGCCGCGATCAGCGCGTTGCCCGCCCTGGCGTGCCACGGCCACACCCCGCGCCGACTCCGGCACCCGCCGGCCGACCGCGAGGTCGGCACGGCCGGACCGCGACCGCGTGCGGCCATCGGGGCAGCGCCGCCGGGTCGAGCGAGCCGTCGCCGTCCAGGACCGCGACGAGCTCCGCACGGGCCGCCAGCAGGCCGGTGTGGACGGCCGCGCCGTACCGCGCCGCGGTTCGGTCGACCACCCGCGCGCCGTGCGCCGCGGCGACTGCGGCGGTGGCATCGGTGGAACCGTTGTCGACGACGAGCACGCGGCCAACCGGTCGGCAGCGCCGCGCAGCACGGCGGGCAGCGCCTCCGCCTCGTCCAGGCAGGGCAGCACGATCTCCGGGATCTCGGTCACGCCGTGATCGTCGAACGGCGGCTCGTCTCGTGCCGCCGTTCGGCTTACCGATCGGTGACGTCCGGGCCAGCGGCAGATCATCGGGGCCGGGCCGTTCCCCGCAGCTCGTCGGTCGCGAAGCGGGCGACACCCCGTCGGCGAACCCGACCGCGGCGGCGAAGCCGAGTACGCTCACGGGCGAGCGCGGGGTCGGCGGTCACGTGCCGGACGTCGCCGGGCCGGGCGCCGCCCACGACCACCGGCGTGGGGCCGCGTGTCGCCGCGGCGAGCGCGGCTGCGAGGTCGCCGACGGTGCGGGGCTCGCCGGAGCACACGTTGAGCGCGGCGAAGCCCTCCACCGGTGGGTCGGCCGCGAGCGCGAGAGCGTTGGCCGTCACCACGTCGGCGACGTGCACGAAGTCGCGTCGCTGACGCCCGTCCTCCATGACCGGCGGGGCCTCGCCGCGCGCCAGCGCCGATCGGAAGATCGACGCAACACCGGCGTAGGGGGTGTCGCGCGGCATCCGGGGGCCGTAGACGTTGTGGTAGCGCAGCGACCACACCGAGCCGCCGCCCTGCCGCGCCCATGCACCGGCCAAGTGCTCCTGGGCCAGCTTGGTCGCGGCGTAGGTGCTGCGCGGATCCGGCGGGGCGTCCTCGCCGACCAGCCCGGGCCGCAGGTCGCGCCCGCACCTCGGGCAGCGGGGCTCGAAGCACCCGGCGTCGAGATCGTCCTGGCTCCGCGGGCCGGGACGGACCGCGCCATGTGTGCGGCAGTCGTAGTGCCCCTCGCCGTAGACGACCATCGAACCGGCCAGCACCAGCCGGCGCACCCCGGCGGCATGCATCGCGGCGAGGAGCACCGCGGTGCCGACGACGTTGTGGGCGGCGTAGTCGGGCGCGTCACACGGATCGAGGCCGTGGCCCGACCATCGCCGCCTGGTGGCACACCGCGTCGACCCCGGGCAGCAGCCGGGCCAGCACCGAGGGGTCGCGGACGTCGCCGCGGATCCGCCCGGTCCCGTCGGCCCAGGCCGGTGGTGTCGCACCGTGCGCCTGCGGGATCAGCGCGTCCAGCGCCATGACGTCGTGGCCGTCGGCGACCAGCCGGTCGGCGACGTGCGATCCGACGAACCCGGCCCCACCAGTGATCAACACACGCATACGTCGACGTTAGGTGGTGCCGCGCACGACGCGCGGTCGCTCGCCGCCGACGTTCACGTCACGTAAGGACACGTGCACGTTCCGGGCCTGCCCCGGGTTGCTCGATCGTCGTAATGTTCACCCGTGATGGGAACCGCGGCATCGAACCGCAACGGGGCCCGGTCCCGCCTCGAGGTGTCGCGCGCGAGGACCGCGGTCCCGCGGGTCCCTCCGCGCTACGTCCGCCGGCCCCGGTTGCTCCAGATGCTGGACGGCGCCACACCGGATCTCCTCACCGTCGTCTGCGCGCCGGCCGGCTACGGCAAGACCCTCCTGCTGGCCGACTGGGTCGCGCAGAACCCCGCAACGACGGCATGGGTGTCCCTGGACGACGACGACCACACCGACCGCCGGTTCTGGTCGGCGGTGCTCGCGGCCTTCGCCGCCTGCGCCGCCGTGCCGGAACACAGTGCGCTGCGCCGGCTCGCGGTGCCCCGGCGCCCGAGCGACGAGCCGGAGTTCCTTCCGGCGGTGATGGGAGCCATCGACGCCCTGCCGGTGCCGGTGCGACTCGTCGTCGACGATGTGCACGAGCTGACCGACCCCGGGCCGCTCCACGGGCTGGCGGCGCTGGTCCGGGACCGGCCCCCCGGGTTGCGGGTGGTGCTCGCCGGGCGCACCGACCCGCCGCTGTCGTTGGCCCGCAGGCGCCTCCACGGGGAGCTGTGCGAGATCCGTGCGCGGGATCTGCAATTCTCGACGTCCGAGGCGGGGGCGCTCCTGTCCGCGGTGGGGGTGAGCGTCGGCCCGGACCAGGTGCGGCTGCTCGTGGAGCAGACCGACGGTTGGCCGGTCGGACTGCGTCTGGCGGCCCTGTCGCTGCGCGAGACCGGCGATGCCGACCGGTTCCTCGCCGATCTGGTCGGCAACAGCACGGCCACGTCGGACTACCTGATCGGCGAGATCCTCTCGCAGTTCGCACCGGACGTCCGCGACCTGCTGCACGCGGTCAGCATCTGCGACCAGATCCCCGCCGATCTCGCGTCGGCCCTCTCGGGACGCCCCGACGCCGGAGAGGTGCTGGACGCGCTGGAGCACGACACCTCGCTCGTCCTCAGCGCGGGCGAGGGCCGCACCTGGTACCGCGTCCACCCGCTCCTGCGCGCCCACCTGCGGCTCGACCTCCAGCGCCGCCGTCCCGACCTCGTCGACGAGCTGCACGGCCGGACGGCCGACTGGTTCGCCGCCCGGCGCCGGCCCGTCCCGGCGCTGGGGCACGCCCGACAGGGCGGGGACGTCGCCCGGGTCGCCGCCCTCACGGCACAGCACGCCGTACGGCTGGTCGCGACCGGGGAGCACGCCGCGCTGCGCGCCGCATTGGACTTCCTGGTCGAGCACGGAGCCGACGGGAGCCCGCTGCTGGCCCTGGGCAGCGCGCTCCTCGCGGTGGAGTCCGGGTCGCTGATGGACGCCGAGCGGTCGCTCGCCCGGGCCGAGGCGCGATGGCCCCTCGAGCCGAGCGTCGACCTCCTCGTGCTGCGCGGGCTGGTCCGGTCGCGCTGTGCCGGCCTGCGTGGCGACCCCGCCGAGATGATACGGACCGCCGAGGAGTTCGAGGTGCTCAGCGCCCGAACGGTTCCGGATTCGGCGCAGGAACTGGCGGCCATGGGACAGCTGGACCGCGCACTGGTCCTGGCGTCGGCCGGACGTCGGGGGGACGCCCGGGCGCTCGCGGACGCGGTCGTCGACGACGCGCGGCGGCAGAGCCACCGCTACCTCCTGGCGCGCGGTCTCGCGGTGCGGGGCGCGGTCGCCGGCGCCGACGGCGACTACCGCGCCATGACCGAGCTGGCGGAGCGGGCCGACCGGGAGCTGTCCGATGTCGAGCGCCCGTCGACGGCCGCACAGGGGCTGTCGTCGGTGCTGCGCGCCTACGGGGCGCTGCTGAACGCCCAGCCGGCCCGGTGCCTGGAGCGGATCGGGCCGTCGCCTCCGGCCGAGACCACGGATACCGAGCAGCGCGGCGACGGGCTCGGCGCGCTGCGACACGCCCTGCGCGGAGTGGCGCTCGTGGATCTCGGCCGCCCCGAGGACGGGGTGCGCGAGCTGCGCGCGGCGCACGCGGTCGCGGTCGGCCGGCGGGCGTCCGCGGAGCTGGTCGCGACGATCGCGCTGCTCGCCCACGACTCGGCGACCTCGCTGGGACTCCACGACCTCGCCCGCGAGATGCAGCAGTGGGCCGAGGACGGGCTGGGGCGTACCGGTGACGTGCTGCTGATGCGGGCTCGCACCGACGTGACGCAGGGACGGCACCGGGTGGCCGGCGCGGCACTGGGCCCGTTGCTCGCGGGATCGGTACCGGCCGTAGTGCCCTGGACGGTGGTCGAGGGCCGGGTCCTGGAGTGCCGGGTCGCGCTGCTCGACGATCGCCGGCCACGGGCCAGGCAGGCGCTGGAGCAGGTGCTCGCCCGCTCCGCGGCGATGGGCGTGCTCCGCCCGTTGACGTCGGGCCCGACCGAGGTGCTGGACCTGCTGGCCCGGCAGCTCGGCAGCTTCGGGGCCGGGGACCTGACGGCGCGCCGGGTGCTGCAGATCCGACGCGGCACCGAGGTGGACCTCAGGGCGGTGCCGCTGACCGCCCGGGAGCGGGACGTGCTCGACCTGCTGGTCACGCAGCGGACGATGGAGGAGATCGCCGGCGAGCTCACGATGTCGTACAGCACGGTGAAGACCCACCTCCGGGCCATCTACCGCAAGCTGGACGTGAACTCCCGGCGGGACGCCGTGGCCGCCGCCCGCCGCCGCACCTAGACCTCGTCCGCGGAGGATGAGGCCGAACCCGCGACCGTCGTCGATGCTCCTCGCCGAGGTGCCGGAACCGGCGCCCGGAGGAGGAGCAGACGATGGGCACGTTGAGCGTGTGGCGTTTCGAGACGGCCGACGGCGCGAACGACGCGGTCGTGACTCTGGAGGACCTGGCGAAGCAGAGGCTGGTGACGCTCTACGACGCGGCCACCGTGTCCTGGCCCGCCGACGCGAAGAAGCCCAAGACGCGCCACCTGCACAACCTCGCCGGCGCCGGCGCTCTCGGCGGTGCGTTCTGGGGCCTGCTGTTCGGCTTGATCTTCTTCGTCCCGCTGCTCGGAATGGCGGTCGGAGCTGCGATGGGGGCGGCCACCGGTTCGCTGGCCAAGGTGGGGATCGACGACGACTTCGTCAAGCGGGCCCGCGACGAGATCACGCCCGGTACGTCCGGGCTGTTCGTCCTCACCTCCGATGCCGTCGTGGACAAGGTGCGCGACGCGTTCGCCGGTCAGAACCCGAAGCTGTTGTTCACCAACCTCTCCAACGAGCAGGAGAACGCCCTGCGTGAGGCGTTCGCCGAGTAGTGCAGGAGGTGGGCGGCGCGACCGACGATCTCGCGCTGCTACGGGCCTACGAGCCCGGCGCGCAGCGGCGCTTCGAGCAACTGGTGCCGGCGGGGGATCTTACGCTCGACGCGCTGGCCCGGTCGGGCCGGGAGCATCGGGACCGGCCGCTGCAGCTGCGCTTCGTCCCGGAGCCGATGGATCGGGCCGCCCTGCGCCGGTGGCGGCGCGCGCCGGCGGGGTCATCGTCGGACCGGGACACCCGACGGCTGCGTACCGCGAGCGGGTCGGTCGCGGTCACTCCGGCACCTGCTGCACCGAGACGACCTGCAGGCCGAGGTTCTGGATCAGCGCCAACACCCCGTGCAGGTGCGAGTCGTCGACGACGTCACCGAGGATGACCGTCTGGGGTGGCACCTCGACGACGGTCATGTCCGGGAACGCCCCCCGTGTGCGTTCGGACAACAGCCCGGCCACCCGGAACTCGTAGCGATGTGGCGACATACCCGACCCCTTCCCGCGCTGTCCTCCCGGGCGTCGCCGTGGCGGCGCGCCCGGGCCGCCAGACCACGATCAGCGGGATGCGGGCTGGGGGCCTCCCCCTGAGGGGATGAGAACGTCGGAGCGCCTGCGCCGAGGGCTCACCGATCGAGCACCGGGGGCTCGGTGACGATCAGCCCCTCGCGCTGCGCGGCCGCGACGGCACCGGTCCGGGAGTTGACGCCGAGCTTGTCGTGCAGCGCGCGGACGTGGCTCCGCACGGTGTTGAGCGAGACGGAGAGCTCCCCGGCGATCTCCTCGAGCGACAGGAACGTGGGCAGCATGTCCAGCACCGCACGCTCCCGGTCGGTCAGCGGCGTGGCGGGAAGGTTGTGCCCACGCGCGCCCCGCAGGTCCAGCACCTCGCGGGCGAGGGGCTCCATCGCCCCGAGATGGCCCAGTCGCTCGGCCATCAGCTCGGCGACGGCCGCCGGCGCGGCGACCAGCGGACGCCGGATGCCCATCGCGGCCGAGCGCTCGAGGGCCTGCTGCAGGGAGTGCTCCGCCCGTGGCCGGTGACCGGCGCGGAGCGCGATCGTGCAGTCCAGGAGCCAGGCCTCGATCACCGTCCACGGGATCGCCGGCGCCGTGGTGCCGTCGAGCACCGGCTGCAGTCGTTCGGCCGCCGTCTCGAGGCGACCGATCGCGGCCGGCCCGGTGGCCTGCATGAACAGCACGTCGCCGGTGAGGCCCACCCGTTCCTGCGCCCACACGGCCACGGCGTGGGCGTGCGCGCGCAGCCCGAGCGCGACCGCTGCACCGTGCTCGAGCAGGGCCACGAACGCGAGGACGGGTCGATCGAGGGCGCGCCCCGCCGGGACGCCGACCCGCGCGCACCGCATGGCCTCGAGAGCCGCCCGGTGTTCCCCGAGGTCGAAGCGGGCGGCCGCCCGGAGGACCCCCAGCACCGGGATGATCGTGGAGATCTCCGCACGGGGCGCGTCCGGGAAGGCCGCGGAGATCTCGTCGACGGCCGTCGTCCAGCGCAGGCAGTCGGCGGGCCGGGACTGGAGGAGCGCCCCGTAACCCTGTAAGGACCGCGCGTAGGCGTCGGAGACGGTGTTGTGCCACAGCTCGGGCGGAGCTTCCCCGACGGCCCGCTCGCCGAGCTCCAGCATCTGGGTGACGTCGCCGCGGAGGCCGACCAGCGCTGCGAGTACCACAGCGCTGCGGGCCGAGAGGTAGGCGTTGCCGTCGCGGCGGGCACGGTCGACCGCGGAGCCGGCGAGCGCCTCGGCCTCCGCCAGCTGGCCGCGGGCGAGCGCGCCGTTCACCGCCAGCAGCATGTCGACGACCGCGGTGCCCTCGACGTCCCCGGTGCCCTCGACGTCCCCGGTGCCCTTGACGTCCGCCGAAGGACGGTCGGCGGTGCGGGCCGCCCAGGTGGTGCCGTACCAGCCGTGTCGGGCGCGGACGCTCTTCCGCAACGACACCAGGCTCGCGTCCGCATCCGCCGGCCACGACCTGTCGGCCTGGGCGAGGAGCCGGTCGACGGTGATCAGCCGCCCGAACTCCAGATGTGCCGCCGCCGCGACGAGCGTGATCCGGGGGTCGTCGGGGAGGCCGGTCGGCCACGTGGCGTCCAGGGCGGCGCACACGGCGGCGTGGTGACCGGCGCTGGCCAGCACGCTCCCG
This sequence comes from uncultured Actinomycetota bacterium, assembly GCA_963711715.1. Taxonomy (GTDB): domain Bacteria; phylum Actinomycetota; class Actinomycetes; order Mycobacteriales; family Pseudonocardiaceae; genus Pseudonocardia. Next base: position 623,047 of record CAVQFJ010000009.1, on the reverse strand, counting down.
CGGGCGTGGAACAGGTCGGCGACCAGGTCGGCGTCCCGGGCGAGCTGAGCGTGGCGCAGGGCCGCGCCGACGTCGTCCGTTCCCATCAGGTACCGCGCAGCCCGCCCGTGCAGGCGGGTCAGGCGATCAGGGCGTCGCCGCTGCAGGTCGGCGTGCAGCTGCGCCCGCACCAGCGGGTGCACCCGGAACCACCGCCGTCCGGTGCCGTCGCTGATCACCAGCGACGTCTCCGTCTCGAGGTCGGCCAGCACGTCGCCCGCCTCGCTCCGGCCGGAGAGCGCGATGGCGAGCGGCGCGGTCAACCGGTCGGTGATGCTCACGGCGCTGAGGACGTCGAGGACGTCGGGCGGGAACTGCGAGAGGATCTCCCCGACGAGGTAGTCGGAGAGAGCCCGGCCGTTGCCCACGAGGTCGGCGAGGAACCCGCTCGGGTCGTCGAACTCCCGCATCGACAGCGCAGCGAGCTGCAGCGCTGCGGGCCATCCCTCGGTCTGCCCGAACAGGACTTCCAGCTGGTCGGGACCGATGCTGACGTCCGCAGCGGCGAGCACCGCTCCCGCTTCCTCGCGCGAGAACGCGAGTGCGGGCGCCCGCAGGTCGACGACCCGGCCGGTGCGGCGCAACCGGTCGAGCCCCAACGGGGGATCCCGCCGGGAGGCGAGGACCAGCTGCAGGTGGCTGGGACGGTCGCCGACGAGGCGGGAGAGGCCGTGCAACGGGTCCGGATGGGTGAGGACGTGGACATCGTCGAGGACGAGGGTGACCGGCTCGGGCTCGGCGCCGAGTGCGGCGACGAGGTCGGCGAGGAACGTGGGATCGCGACTGGGCCCGCCGGGCAGCGGGATCGCGCGCCGTGGGCTGTCGTCGCTCAGGACCGCGCACGAGGCCAGCGCGGCCAGCACGGCCGACCAGAACCGGCGATCGACGTTGTCGTCCTCGTCGAGCGTGACCCAGGCCGTGCGTTCGGACCGCTGCGTGGCCCAGTCGGCGAGGAGAAGGGTCTTGCCGTAGCCGGCAGGCGCGGTGATCAGGACGGTCTCGCCCGCCTCGCCCCGCTCGAGGAGCTCGACCAAGCGCGGACGGGTGACGAAGTTCGACGAGAGCCGCGGGACGGCTGTTTTCGCGCGGGGAACGGCCAGCCGGGGGTGGCCCGGGGTCCGCTTCACCGTCGAACGGTCCACTACGCAGACAGTACGACCATCGAGGGACCGTCGCGAGGACGACTCTCGGGAGGTCAGTGCCGTAGTGCCGCCGGCCTCGTGTCCGGCGCTGCGGTGCGGCAGGGTCGGTAGCGGCACCGGCGGGTGCCCGAGCGGGTGATCGGAGTCCTCATGGCCATCGACGACGGAGTCCCCGTCACCACCACCGACGCCGTCCCGGTGGGTGGCGGGGTGATCGTGCCCGCGCACGGGGTCGTCGTGACGCAGCCGGTCCCGGGCACGTTCCTCGCATTCAGCTCGACGTGCACCCACCTGGGGTGTGCGGTTCGAGCGGTGGCCGCGGGAACGATCAGCTGCTTCTGCCACGGCAGCAGGTTCCGCATCACCGACGGCTCCGTCGCCGGCGGGCCCGCACCGGAGCCCCTGCCGCAGCGTCGGATCACCGTGGTGGCCGGAGCGATCCATCTCGAGTAGGGCTGGCGAACGACCGCACCCCTCGATGCACCGCCGAGCCCGAACGCGACGATGATGCCGTGACCCCTTCTTCTGACCGCGGCTCCGGCGGGACCGGTCGTCCCGGCGTCCTGTTCGATGTGGACGGCACCCTCCTGGACACGAACTACCTGCACGTACTGGCCTGGTGGCAGGCGTTCCGCGACGGCGGTGTGGTCGGGGTCGACATGGCCACCCTGCACCGCGCGATCGGCATCGCCAGCGAGGAGTTGGTCGTGCACGTGCTCGGGCGGGAGGACGGCGGCGTCGTCGAGGCCCACAGCCGGCGGTACGAGCCGTTGCGCACCGAGGTCGAGGCCTTCCCGCAGGTGGCCGAGCTCCTCGCGGCCTGCGCCGGACTCGGACTGGCCGTCGTGCTCGCCACCAGCGGCAAGGCCGACGACCTGGAGTGGATGGAACCGGCGATCGGCGGCGGTGCGGACGTCGCCGGAGCGACGACCTCCGACAACGTGGACGCGGCCAAGCCCGCCCCGGACCTGCTCACCACCGCGGTGCGCGACCACGGTCTCGACCTGTCCCGAACGGTCGCCGTGGGGGACACGGTGTGGGACGTGCAGTCGGCGAGGGACGCGGGAATGCCGTGCATCGGGCTGACGTGCGGGGGGATCTCGCGGGCGGAGCTCCGGGCGGCCGGGGCCGTGGCCGTGTTCGACGACCCGGCCGACCTGCTCGCGCACCTCCACGACTCGCCGCTGGGACGACTCGCCGCCGGACGCCTGGGCGGCTGAGCCGGCCGGCTGGTGGGCTCGACCGGCCGAGCTCGTGGCGGGCGCCGGACCTAATCGTCGGGCAGCAGCGGTACGGCGATGCCCTGGTCGCGGCCGAGCTGCGTCGCCCGGCTGACGGCTGCGGTACCGAACCGCTCACGCACCGCATCCAGCGTGCGGTCCAAGGACGGGCCGGCCCGCCGGTCGAAGGGGAGCGCCAGCTGGACGGCTCGGTCGTCGTGCAGGTCGGCCAGCGACACGCCGAGCAGGGTGATGCCCTGGCGGGTGATGTTCGGCATGGCGGTGGTGAGCAGCCCGCGCGCGGTCTCGAGGATCGTCTCGGTGTGGGCGGTGGCCTCCGAGAGGGTGTGGGAGCGGGTGGCGCGCGTGAAGTCGGCGAAGCGGAGCCGCAGCACCACGGTGCGGCAGACCCGGCGAGCCGCGCGGAGCCGGCGACCCAGGCGGTCGATCGTGCCGGCGAGGATGGCATCGAGCTCCTCGGCGGTGCGCGACCTGCGGCCGAGCGCGCGCTGCGACCCGATCGAGCGGCGCCGCCGGTGCGTGTCGACCGACCGCGGGTCACGGTTGTGCGCCAGGGCGTGCAGGTGCCGACCGGCGGCCCGCCCCACGATCGACACCACGGCCGCCTCGGTGAGCTCCGCCACCTCGCCGACGGTGTGGACGTCCATCGCGCGGAGCTTCTCGGCGGTGATGGCACCGACGCCCCACAGCCGCTCGACCGGCAATGGATGCAGGAACGCCAGCTCGTGCTCGGGGGCGACGAGCAGCAGGCCGTCCGGCTTGGCCACCCCGCTGGCCACCTTGGCGAGGAACTTCGTGCGCGCGATCCCCACCGTGATGGGCAGTCCGACCTGCGCGAGCACCTCCCGCCGCAGCCGCGCGGCGATGTCGAGCGGTGGCCCGGCGATCCGCCACAGCCCGCCGACGTCGAGGAACGCCTCGTCGATCGAGATGCCCTCGACCAGCGGGGTGGTCTCCCGGAACACGGCGAACACCGCCCGGCTCGCCGTGGTGTACACCGCCATCCGAGGCTGGACCACCGCAGCGCCCGGGCAGAGCTGCCGCGCCTGCCGGCCGTTCATGGCCGTGCGCACCCCACATGCTTTCGCCTCGTAGCTGGCCGCGAGCACGACACCCCCGCCGACGATCACCGGCCGGCCCCGCAACCGGGGGTCGTCGCGCTGCTCCACCGACGCGTAGAACGCGTCGAGGTCAGCGTGCAGGATCGTGGCGCCGCTTCGCACGAACAAATGTTCGCACCGACCCCCGACAGGAATCGGGATGGGGTCGGTCAGTCGACTGCGGGGCGCGGGCCGGTCGGCTCGGCCTACTGCTCGGCGGCGTGCTCGTGTGTCAGCATGCGGGGCCCGCCCGACGCGACGAAGGGGCCACGATGCGACTGCGCGACCGGTTGATCACCAAGCTGCTCAGCGGCCCTGTGGAGGCGCTGGTCGCCGAGCAGGTCGCGGCTCAGGTCGAGGAGCTCAAGCTCGACGCGCTGTACTCCTACCGCTGGCACGGGGACCGGTCCCGGCTGCACCTGGCCGACACGGCCGTGGTGAACAACGCGCTGTTCAACCTCTCCGGCGGGACCATCACCGTCGGCGAGAACGCCTTCTTCGGCCACGACTGCGCGGTACTCACCGGCACCCACGACATCGAGCAGTTCGGGCGCGCGCGCCAGCTCGCCTTCCCCCGGTCCGGCCGCGACGTCGTGATCGGCGAGGGGGTCTGGCTGGCCAGCCACGTCCTGGTCTACGGGCCGGTGACGATCGGGGAGAACGCCGTCGTCGCCGGCGGATCGCTCGTGCGCGAGGACGTGGAGCCCTACACCGTCGTCGCCGGCCGGCCGGCCAAGGTCCTCAAGAAGATCATCCCACCGACGTGAGACTCGAGATCGGCGCCGGCGAGAAGCCGCACCCCGACTACGACCTGCACGTCGACCTGCTCGCCCTGCCCGACATCGAGGTGCGCAGCGCGATCGACCGGCTGCCTTTCGCGTCGAGCTCGATCGACGCGCTGCGGGCCAACCACGTGCTCGAGCACCAGAGCTACGAACTGATCTCGTCGACCCTGCGCGAATGGGCCCGTGTGCTGCGACCCGGGGCGACGGTCGACATCGGCGTGCCGGACGCCCGGTTCGTCGCCGAGCAGTGGGTCGCAGGCGAGATCGACACGGCCGAGGCCAACCACTGGATCCTCGGCGGGCACTCCGAGCGGGCGGCCCATCAGGGCTCGGACGCGCGCGGCGTACCGCTCTGGATCTGGAACGCGCACCACACGATGTTCGACGCCGACTCGCTGCGGGCCGCCGCGTCCGAGTTCTTCGCCGTCGAGGAGCTGTTCACCTACGACATCCGCAACCTGCGGCTCTACGCTCGCAAACCCTGACTCGGCCGATCACCAGCGGCGCGCCGTTGTCGAGCTCCCCTCGTCCGCCGCGAGGTCGCGCATGCGGGTCTCGCCGTAGGTCCCCACCGCGACGATGGTGACTACTGCGGTCAGGGCGACGTAGACCGCGACCGCGTAGCCGCTGTCGAAGGTCGTGTAGAGGTAGACCGCCACCAGCGGCGCGATCCCGCCCGCCACGATGGACGCCAGCTGGTAGCCGATCGACACGCCGGAGTAGCGCACCCGCGTGCCGAACAGCTCGGACAGGAACGCCGCCTGCGGCCCGTACATGGCGCCGTGGAACAGGAGCCCGCCCACGATGGCCAGCGTGATGAGCCCGAAGTTGCGCGTGTCGACCAGGGCGAAGAACGCGAACGCCCACAACCCGACACCGACCGCGCCGAACAGGTACACCGGCTTGCGGCCGTACCGGTCCGAGACCGCGCCCCAGATCGGGATCGTCACGAGGTGCACCCCGGCCCCGATCAGCACCGCGCCGAGCACGAAGGAGCTGGACAGGCCGAGCCGGGCCGTCGCGTAGGTGGTGATCACGATGGTGAAGATGTAGTACGACACGTTCTCGGCGAAGCGGGCTCCCATCGCGGTGAACACCTCGCGCGGGTAGCGCCGGAAGACCTCGAGGATCGGCATCTGCTTCTCCTCGACCCCCTCGCTCGCGCGCTGCGCCGCGCGGGCCTGCGCCTCCTTGAACACCGGGGACTCCTCCACGGCCAGGCGGACGTACAGACCGATCAGCACGAGGACGGCGGAGGCGAGGAACGGGATGCGCCACCCCCATGACAGGAACGCCTCCTCGCTCTGCACGGCGGCGAGCACGAAGAGCAGCGCGTTGGCGAGCAGCTGCCCGAACGGCACCCCGGCCTGGGGCCAACTGGCCCAGTAGCCGCGTCGGGCCGGATCGCCGTGCTCGGACACGATGAGGACCGCACCGCCCCACTCGCCGCCGAGCGCGAAGCCCTGCACCAGGCGCAGCGCGACGAGGAGCAGCGGTGCGGCGATGCCGATCGTGGCGTAGGACGGCAGCAGCCCGATCGCGAAGGTCGATACGCCCATCATGAGCAGGCTGATCACGAGCAGCTTCTTGCGACCGATCTTGTCGCCGTAGTGGCCGAACACGAGCCCGCCGATCGGCCGCGCGACGAACCCGATCGCGAACGTGGCCAGGGAGGCCAGCGTGCCGGCCGTCGCATCACCGGTCGGGAAGAACACCGCCGGGAAGACCAGGGCGGCCGCGACGCCGTAGAGGAAGAAGTCGTACCACTCGACCGTGGTGCCGGCCATGCTGGCCGCCACCACCTTGATGATGTTCGTGGGCTGTGCGTCTGCTCGTGCCACCGGGTCTCCTGGGTCGTCGGGCCGTTGTCCTGGTGCGTCGCGCGCCGTCCTACCGCGCTCTCACCGAGCCGTCCAGCCCCCGTCCATGCTCAGCGACGTGCCGGTGATCGACGCCGAGGCGGGGCCGTAGAGGACCGCGACGAGCTCGGCGACCTCGTCGGGTTCGATGAGGCGCTTGACGGCCACCGGGGTCAGCATGATCGACGAGACCACCTCGTCCTCGCCGATGCCGTGCGCGCGGGCCTGGTCGGCGATCTGCTTCTCCACCAGGGCCGTGCGGACGTAGGCCGGGCAGATGCAGTTGCTGGTGACACCGCGCTCCGCGCCCTCCAGCGCGATGACCTTGGACAACCCCTCGAGCCCGTGCTTGGCGCTGACGTAGGCCGCCTTGAACGGGCTGGCGCGCAGGCCGTGCACGCTCGAGACGTTGACGACCCGGCCCCATCCACGGTCGTACATCGAGGGGAGCGCGCGCCGGGCCAAGCGGAACGGGGCCTCGAGCATGATCCGCAGGATCAACGAGAAGCGGTCGGAGTCGAACTCGTGCACGGCCGCGACATGCTGCAGCCCGGCGTTGTTGACCAGGACGTCGACATCGGCGGGCAGCGCGTCGACCGCGTCCAGGTCGGAGAGGTCGCACGCCATCGGCTCCACCGCGGGCAGCCCGTCGGCCAGTGCTTTCAGCCCGGCTTCGTCGCGGTCCACGGCGAGCACGTGGGCGCCGTCACCCGCCAGCCGGCGGGCCACGGCCGCGCCGATCCCGCTGGCGGCTCCGGTGACGAGGGCCGTGCGGCCGGCCAGCGGACCGCCGGTCGAGGAGTTCGGCATGGGCGGACGGTACGGGCGGGGGCCGGGTCCCGCAGGACCGAGGCTCCTCGCCGCGCGTCAGCGCGCCGGGACGTCGCCGGCGACGGCGGCCATCAGCGCCGCGCCGAGCTGCGGACCCTCCCCGATGCCGACGGACAGCGGACGTCCGGCCGAGATGCCGCCGTCGACGACGAGGTCGTGCCCGTTGACGAACCGTGACGCGTCACCGGCCAGCCAGACGGCCGCGGGCGCGATGTCGTCGGGAACCGCGGCGCCCCGGATCGGCTGCCACTGGTGCAGGGCCGCGCGGAAGGCCGGCTCGAGGCCGGCGGCCGTGCGGTCGGCCACCGCATGGTCCACGCCCGCGCCCTTGGCGAAGACTCCGGTCAGGACGGCGCCCGGCGAGATGCTGTTGACGCGCACGCCGTGCTCGCCGAGCTCGATCGCGGCCGAGCGGGTCAGGTGGAGCACCGCAGCCTTGGACGCGGCGTACGCGTGGCCCGTCCAGCCGGCGAGTCGCCCCCCGATGCTCCCGATGTTGACGATGCTGCCCGAGCCCTGACTGATCATCACCGGCGCGACGTGCTTCATGCCGGCCAGCACACCGCCCGCGTGCACGGCCATCATCCGGGAGAACTCGTCCAGCTCGACGTCGACCACGCTGCCGACCATGCCGGTCACCCCGGCGCTGTTGACCAGGCTGTCGATGCGGCCGTGCCGCTCGACGGCGTGGCCGATCGCGGCGGCGACGTCGGACTCCCGGGTGACGTCGGTGGCGACGAAGCTCGCGTCCGGCCCCAGCCGGCCGGCCAGCTCCTCACCCTCCTTCCGGCGTCGCCCCGCGACCACGACGGACGCGCCCTCGGCGGCGAACAGCTCGGCAACGCGCGCCCCGATCCCGCTCGTTCCGCCAATCACCACCCCGATGTGGTTATCAAGAACTCCCATGACGACTCCTGGCTGATCGACCGATGACGTCTCCGCCGGCCCGCACGTCGCGGGTCACGAGTCCGTTCTACGGAGCGGTGAGCGGCCCGCCATCGGTAGTCGCTACCGACATGAGTGCGACCGGAGCGGTGACCCGACGGGCACCGGCGGGGTCACGCCTCCGTGGGCCAGGTGTGCACGGGCTCGTTGCTGTGCATGTGCTCGGCGTACCGCAGCGCCATCCGGCCCAGCGCCGCCGCGCGGTCGAGGTGCTGGCGCTCCTGCAGCCGGTGCACCGTCTCGACCTGCCACTGCGCGCCGTTGCGCCCGGTCAGGCACCGTTGCCGGATGATCTCCAGGAGCCGGTCCCGGACGTCGGCGTCGACCTCGTAGTGCCGCAGCCCCTCGTCGGCCATCGGCAACAGCCTGCGCAGCACGAGCTCGGTGGCCGGCACCTCGCCGACGCCCGGCCAGAAGATCCGCGCGTCCACGCCGTGGCGGGCGCCCGCGTGGAAGTTCTCCTCCGCCGCCTGGAAGGACATCCGCGACCAGACCGGCCGGTCGTCCTCGGCCAGCGTCCGGATCAGTCCGTAGTAGAACGCGGCGTTGGCCATCGTGTCGACCACGGTCGGCCCGGCGGGCAGCACCCGGTTCTCCACGCGCAGGTGCGGCAGCCCGCCGGCGATGTCGTAGACCGGGCGGTTCCAGCGGTAGACGGTGCCGTTGTGCAGCCGCAGCTCGGCCAGCGCCGGCGCGGCACCGCGCTCGAGGGCGTCGACCGGGTCCTCGTCCTCGCAGATCGGCAGCAGCGCGGGGAAGTAGCGCACGTTCTCCTCGAACAGGTCGAAGATCGAGGTGATCCACCGTTCGCCGAACCAGACCCGCGGCCGGACGCCCTGCACCTTGAGCTCGTCGGACCGTGTGTCGGTGGCCTGCTCGAACAGGGCGATCCGGGTCTCCTGCCAGAGCTCCTTGCCGAACAGGTACGGCGAGTTGGCGCCGACGGCGAGCTGGATGCCGGCCATCGCCTGCGCGGCGTTCCAGTACTCCGGGAAGGTCGTCGGGCTGACCTGGAGGTGGAACTGGACGCTGGTGCAGGCCGCTTCCGGGGCGATCGTGTCGGCCGTGGTGCGCAGCCGTTCGGCACCGTCGATCTCCAGCGCCAGGTCCTCACCGCGCGCGGCGAAGATCTGCTCGTTGAGCAACCGGTAGCGCGGGTTGGCGGTGAGTGCCTCGGCCCCGAGGTGCTCCGCCATCACCGACGGCAGGATCCCGATCATCATCAGCCGGGACCCGGCCCGTCGGGCCGCCGCGTCGGCGGCGTTGAGGTCCGCACGGACCTGGTCCTCGAGCTCGGTGAGCGACGAGCCGGCGAGGAGGCGCGGCGGCACGTTGATCTCGACGTTGAACTGCGCCAGCTCGGTCTGGAAGTCGGGGTTGGCGATGGCCGCGAGGACCTCGGCGTTGCGCATCGCGGGGTCGCCGTGGTCATCCACGAGGTTGAGCTCGATCTCGCACCCGGTCATCGGGCTGGTGTCGTCGAACCGGGACTCGCGCAGCATCCGCTCGAACACGTCGAGGCAGCGCCGCACCTTCTGCCGGTAGCGGGTGCGGTCGGCGCGGGTGAACGTCCGCGCCGCGACGTCCTCGCCCATCGCCGCCTCCTTCTTCTCCCGCCGCCCGCGGCCAGCCTGGCACGACCCCGAGCCGTGCGGCAGCCCGACACGTCGGAGGAACGGGCGGCACTCTCGTCCCGACCGCGGGCGACGAACGGCCCGCTCGTGCGGGGCTGCCGCCCGCCGGGACCGTCAGATGCAGGCCGTGACGCCGCCCTGCACGCCGGCGGCGAAGGCCGAGGTGCGCTCCTGCGCGTTGCCGTGGCTGCCGACGTCGGTCCACGGGAAGTCGTCGGCGACAGCGACGAGCGTGCGAGCGATCTCCTGCTCGTCGCCCGCCTCGAGCTGGACCAGACCGTCGTCGACCGCGCCCTGCAACGCCGCTCCCGCGAGGCAGTCCGCCTGCAGCTCCGCGGCGACGGACAGCTGGGACCGCGCCAGGCGGGCCTGCACCGCGTGGCCCCACTCGTGGGCGATGATCAGGTAGACCCAGGCGTCACCGATCCGGTCGTAGCCCGCCGCCATCAGGTCCTCGTCCCAGGCCAGGAAGTCGCCCACCGTGCAGTAGAAGGCGTTGCCGGGCACGGACGGATCGCCGCCGCACGTCGGCCCGCTGCTACCGCGGTACCCACCGACGACTCGGGGAGGCGCGTAGGGCTGCCCCGTCTCCTCGGTGAAGTGCCGCTGCCAGAACCCGCCGACCGCCCCCACCGCAGCCCGCTCGTCGGCCTCGCGCGAATCCCCGGTGGGGGGCTGCGGGATCCGAACCGGTTCGGGAGAGATCACCTGGAACGTGCACCCGGCGAGGGCGAGCGCGGCGATCAGCGCAACGACCACCCGACGCCCCGCATCGACGACACCCACCCGGCCACCCCCCGCCGACATCCGTCGCCCGAGATCCGAGCGCCGCCCCGCCTCTCGGGCCACGATATCCATCCCGACCCCTGGGCGCAGCCGGACCGACCGGCAGTCGGCGGGCGGACGTCCGAGCGATCAGGGGTGGTCACCGATCAGCGCGCTGCGCGCTCCCGGCTGGTGCCGGCCTCGGCCGGGACGGAGTCCGAGCGCTCGGGTGACGACCCCGCCCGCGCCCCGCGGGGCGACTGGGTGCCCCGGCGGGCCCCGGACAGCTCCGACGCCAGCAGCTCGGCCAGCCGGGCCAACTCGGCCCGCACGTCGGACTGCAGGCCGTTCAGCCGGGCGATCTCCTGGCCGGCCTGGTCGAGCTGGCGCTGAGCGGCCCCGTGTGCTCGAACCTTGATCTCCTCGGCAGCGGCCTCCGACTCCTGCCGGAGCCGGTCGGCAGCCCGGGCCGACGTCGCGTGCAGCTGATCGGCCTGCTCCCGCGCCGCGGCGAGCTGCTCGGCGATCTGCTGCTCCCGCTCCTGCAGCTCCGCGGTGCGCTGGGCGGCCTGCTGCTCCAGCATCGACGCCCGGGAGATGAGGCTCTGCTCCACCTCGTGGCGGTGCTTCTCGGCGTCGGTGCGCGCCTGCTCGATGATCGCCGCCGACTCCCGGGTGGCGTGGCTGCGCGCCTCGGACGCCTCCTGCTCGGCCATCCTCAGGAGCTTCTCGGCGCGGTAGCCGAAGCTGTCCTCCACGGCGGCCGGCTCGCCGTGCACGGACCGCGCGCGCAGCTCACGCAGCTCGTTCTCGGTGGCCTCGGCGTGCTCGGTGGCCAGGCGGCGCTGCCGCTGCGACTCGGACAGCTCCCGGCGCAGGCTCGCGAGTTCGCGGGTGTGGCGGGAGACGAACTCGTCGACCTGCCGGCGCTCGTATCCGCGCAGCGCCGTGTCGAAGGAATGGGCGTCGGTGGGCGGAGCCGCCGGGGGAGTGGCGGACGACGAGGTGGTGGCGGGAGCGGGAGCGGCCACGGGGCACATCCTCTGGTCGGATCGGGGGCGGCGGGATCGGACTTCGGGGTTCGGGACTGCGGTCGGGGGACTGCGGGCTGGGTGACTGCGGGCTGGGGGGACCGGGTCAGCGCGGCCCGCCGTTGCGGCCGGCGGCCGCGCCGACGCCGGCGCCGCGCGCGATCGGGGTGGGGCGGGCGGACTTCTCGGGTTCCGGGGTGCTCCCCGGGGAGCCCTCGACGTGCGGTCGGTCGTCCGAGCGGTCCGGGACGGCCGCCGGTGCGCTCTCGTCGGAGTCGCGACCGGTCGGGGCGACGGGCGCGGCGCGCCCGAGGTCGACCGGCTCGACCCGTCCGCCCGGCACGCCGGCCTCGCGGGGTTCGGCGCCGAGGACCCGCAGGTCCTCGTCCGGGCCGCGCACCTCGACGGGAGGCTCGCTCGGCACGCCGATCCGGGGGAGTGTCCAGTCCAGCAACGCCCGCACCGACGTGAGCTGCTCGGACACCCGGTGCTGGAGCGCACGCAGCTCGTCGAGCTCCCGGTGCGCGTCGCCCACGTTGCTCTGGGCCTCGGCCCGGATGCGCTGCGCCTGCGTCGTGGCTTCGGCGACGTGCGTGCGCGCCTCCTCGGAGGCCACGTCGAGGATCCGGATGGCTTCGGCGCGCCGACGGGACTCCTGGACGCCCAGCTCGTCCAGGATCGCCGCGCGGCGCTCCTCCATCTCGGTGGCGAGCTCCTTCTCGGCCAGCGCCCGCCGCTGGGCCAACTCCGCGTCCAACCGCGCGATCTGGCCGTCGCGGTCGTTGCGGAGGTGCTCGAGCTGGACGCGGCTCTCCTCGAGCTGCTCGCGCAACGACTCCTCGGCGGTGCGGCGCTCGGTCTCGAAGGCCTGGCGCTCGGTCCGGGACCGCTCTCGCAGCTCGTCGGCCTCGGCCTGCGCGAGCGTCAGCACCTGCGCCGCGTTCGTCGTGGCCCGAGACCGCATGTCGTTGGCGTCGTCCTGGGCGATCCGCACCATCTGCTGCAGTCGCTCGCTCATGCCGTCGACAGTGGACGGAATCGTCGACAGCTCACTCACCTGCGCGGACAGCCGTTCGACCTCCGCCTGCGTCGATGTGACGGTGGCGCGGGTCTCCTGCACCTCGGTGCGGCTCGCGTCGAGCTGGCGCGCGAGCGAGCGGAGCTCGTCACGGGCCGCGTCCCTGGCCGAGACGGCCGTGTCGAGCTCGGTGGCGAGCTTGTCGAAGCTGGCCTCGACCTGTGCGCGGTCGTAGCCGCGGCGCACCACGGCGAAGGAGACGTCATCGGTTTCTGGACTCATCGCGGGGGGAGCTCCTCAATCAAGAACGTGGCGAGTAGCCACGCACCGGGACCGCTGGCGGGATCGTACTCACGGCCGGCACGGGCCCGGTGGGCCGGGGGAACGAGCGCCGGGCACCGGTGTCGGCGCGACCGTCGGGCGAACGGTCGGGACGGCCCGCCGCCCTCGGTGGGCCGCATCGACGACCGGTCGACGGCGGTCGCCGAATAGCCCGCCGAGAATGCACGTGCATCCGCGATTGCAGTTGCACGAGATGGTGGAATAGGTGTCTGTACGGTGAATGCAAACATGTATTAGGCTGCCGATCGTGGTCGAGAGGAATCATGCCGCGCAGGTCCGGCGCCAGTGGCGCGAGGCCGGATCGCCGCATTGCGACCACGTCAAGACCGCCGGGGAGCGTGAGCAGGGGTCACCGACCGGCAGCCGGATCTGCCTGAGGTGCGGGCGCGTCACGAGCGCCGCTACTGCGACGGCTGGGGTACCTCGCAACTGATACGCGGATTCAGTCCGAAGTAGTTCAACGGTCCGACCCCGATGGTGAGCAGCACCGTACCGAACTCGGCGCAGTTCACCTGATTGTCCCCGGAGAAGTAGTTGCGCTGGTACGCGGCGAACGCGCCGATGGCCAGCCAGACGACGATGAGCACCGCGCCGAACCGCATTCTTGCCTCCGGGTGAGCCGGGTGAGCCGGGTGATGTGGAGGCGGACTGTAGGCCAGCCGTCGGAACCCCGCGGTCACCGGGTCATCAGGTCCGTGGTGCCGGAGCCAGGCCAGCACGCGGCGGAACGCCGACCCGCTGCGCCGAGCGGGACGGGGGAGCCCGGCGTCGGCCCCGTCGGGTCCGTGCCGCCGCGTAGGGATTTCCCGGAAGCGTCGACGCCGCCGCACGCGCGAGGCTGTGCGGGCGCGGGGGCGCGGCCGCGCCCGCTGAGGAGCCCACTGCGAGGGAGGGCGCGACGATGCCCAGAGGGAGCACCCAGGAACTGGCGAGGATGACCGCCAAGGAGGTGCACTCGATCGCCGACGTCGTGCAGCGGCTCGAGGAGGTCCGCGACTACGCCGCGAACACCTCCCTGCTGGGGGAGGACGACGGCATCGCCTGCTTCACCCGGCTCTACCACATCATCACCAAGAACGTGCTGGACACCGCAGCGGCCGGGCAGTTCGCCGACGAGGCCTTCCTGACCCGCCTCGACCTCGAGTTCGCCCGGCGCTACTTCCAGGCGCTGCGCGCGTACGCGGCCAACACGCAGGGCGCGCCCCGCTGCTGGCGCCTGCTGTTCGACCGGCGCGCCGACCGCGACGTCCGGCCGGTGCACTTCGCGGCCGCCGGCGTGAACGCGCACGTCAACTTCGACCTGGCCGCGGCCCTGCTCGTGACGTGGGAGGACTTCCCGCCCGACCCGGGTGGCGCCCGACTCGCTGACTACCGGTGCATCAACGACATCTTCGCCGTGGAGATGGACGGCCTCCGCGAGCTCTTCGGCTCGTCGCTGTCCGCCGGCGAGGACGGCTCGCTGTGGGACCGGTTCGCCAACCGAGCGAGCGACCTGCTGGTGCGGCTGACCCGCGACCTGGCGTGGGACGAGGCGATCGAGGTGTGGGAGGCGAAGGACCGGCAGCGTGCCGCCAGGAGCTCCGAGCGCAAGCTCGACGCCATCGCGGAGATCCTGGGCCGGGGCCTGCTCGAATCACCGTTCCTCCCCGTGTAGGACGGAGCGCGGACCGCTGCGGACGGGCCGGTCGGCGCGAGGTGCGCAATCCCGTCACGCCTGGTATGCGAGCGAGCACACCACTAGCGTTCCCCGTGTGGTCGACCCGGCGGGCCCGGCCCCTCTGGTGGGCCGGGAACCCGACCTCCTCCGCCTCGAGACGGCGTTCCGTTCGGCCCAGGACGGTCGGATGGCTGCGGTCATCCTCAGTGGCGAGGCCGGGGTGGGCAAGACGCGGCTGGTGCAGGAGCTGGTGTCCCGGGCGGCCCGGGACGGCGCGGTGGTCCTGCAGGGCCGGGCCATGGACATCGCCGAGGGTCCGCCGTTCTGGCCGGTCGTGTCCGCCCTGCGCTCGCTGCTGAGGTCGGGCTCGACCGCGCCGGGGCCGTGGGCCGCCCAGCTCGACGCCCTGATCGTCCCGGGGGCGGCGCCGTCGCCGGACGGCCCGCAGGCGAGGGTGCAGACCCTCGAGCTGCTGCGCAGCGTGATCGCGGAGCTCGCGTCCCGGTACGTGGTCGTGCTCGTCGTCGAGGACCTGCAATGGGCCGACCGGTCCACCCGCGACCTCCTCGTGTACCTCATCGCGGACCTGGCCGCCGACCAGGTGCTCCTGGTCCTCACCCATCGTGCGGACGCGCAGGACGACGGGACACCGGTCCGAGCGTTGATCACCGAGCTCCGGCGGCACCGGCAGGTGCGCTGCGAGGAGGTGGGCCCGCTGCCCCGGGAGGCCGTCGGCAGCATCGTGGGAGCGGTGGCGCCGGGCCGACCCGACCTGGTCGAGTTGATCTGGCGGCGGTCGGCGGGCAACGCGTTCATCGTCGAGGAGACGCTGCGCGCCGCGCTCGAGGGGGATCCCCATGCGCTGCCGGCGACGCTGCGGGACCTCGTGCTCTCCCGGCTGCGGTCGCTGTCGGCCCCCGCCCGCGGCGTCGTCCGGGCGGTGGCGATCTGCGACGGCCCCCTGCCGCACCGGCTGCTCGCCTCCGTCGTGGACGAGTCGGACGCGGGCCTCCTGGCCGCCCTGCGGGAGGCTGCGGACCGGGGCGTCGTGGTCGTCGACGGCGCCGGGGACGGCTACCGGCTCCGGCACGGACTGATGACGGAGGTCGTGATCGGTGAGCTCCTCCCGGGGGAGCGGATCCACCTCCACCGGCGATACGCCACCGCTCTGGAGGAGGTCGGGTCGGGCCTCCCCGGCCTCGACGCGCGGCTGGCGCACCACTGGCAGTCCGCCGGCGACGCGGAGCGCGCGCTCGCCGCGACCGCCACGGCGGCGGAGTCCGCGACCCGGGTGCACGGCTACGCCGAGGCGAGCCGGCACTGGCTGCGGGCCGCACAGCTGGCCGGCGCGAGCACCATCCGCGGCGCGTACCTGGAGCGGGCGGCGGACGCCGCGCACCTGGCCGGAGACCACGACCAGGCCGTCTCGCTGCTCGCCGAGCGGCTGGCCGAACCGGCGGGGGCGAGCGGACTCGGGGCTGCGTTGCTCCAGGCCCGGACCGGGCAGTACCTGGTGGCGGCGGGGCGCGGCGCCGAGGCGGCGGAGGCGTTCGGGCGGGCCATCGGGCTGCTCCCCGCCACCGGTGCGCAGCGCGACCGGGCCGAGGTCCTCTCCGGACACGCGGGCGCATTGCTCGACGCCGGCCGGTTCGCCGACTCGCGCGAGGTGGCCGAGCAGGCGCTCGCCCTCGCCAGGGAGGCGGGCGTCGCATCGGCGGAGGCCACCGCACTGACGATCCTGGGCTTCAGCCTCGCCTGCCTGGAGGACGCCGAGGCGGGGTCGGCGGCCCTGACCGAGGCGCTGGCCGTGGCCGAGCGTGCGGCGGATCCCCAGGACATCGGGCGCGCGTACCTCAAGACGGCCGAGCTGCTGGCCGGACCGCTGAACGAGCTGGAACGCGGCGTCGAGCTCGCACGCCGCGGCGCGGACCGGGTGCGCGAGCTCGGCATGGAGCGCAGCGCCGGGGTCGGCCTGCTGTCGCTGGCGGCCAACGGGCTGTTCCGGCTGGGTCGCTGGGACGAGGCGGACGACACGATCGCGCGGGCCTGGGCGCTCGCCCCGAGCGGGGCCGAGGCCCTCGAGCTGCGGCTGGCCCGCTGCCGGCTGCGGATCGGTCGCGGTCAGCTCGCCGCGGCCGAGGACGATCTCGAGGCGGCCGCCGTGCTCTCGGCGGGCACCCTCGGCCCGCGCTACCGCATCCCGCTGCTGACCCTGCGGGCCGGGCTGGAGATGTGGCGCGGTCGGCCCGACGTCGCGCTGGACCACGTGGTCGCCGGTCTGGACGTCGTCGAGCGCGGTTCCGACGACGTCTGGCTGGTGGCGCCCCTGGTGTGGCACGGCGCGCGGGCCCGCGCCGAACACGTCCGGCTCGGGATGCGCCCGCCGGACGAGGACGTCACCGCCCGCGTGCGCCGGCACACCGCGGAGCTGTCCCTGCGGGCGGCCGGGACGGTGCCGGCCGTCCGCGACGTCGTGCTGGCCTTCGTCGCGATGTGCGCCGCCGAGGAGGCCCGAGCCGATGACCGGCCGGACCCGGCCGGCTGGGAACGGGCGGTCGAGATGTGGGACCGCCGCAAGCAGCCCTACCCGACCGCGTACGCGCAGCTGCGTCGGGCCGAGGCCCTGTTCGCGCTGCGGGCGCGGTCCGCGGCCGGGACCGAGGCCCTCCGGGCCGCCGAGCGGGCGGCCAGGGCGATGGGCGCCGCGCCGTTCCTCGCCGAGATCGCCGAGCTCGCCGAGCGGGCGCGGGTGGATCTGCACGACGACGCCGTTCCCGAGGCCGCGGATGTCGTCGCACCCGCCGACCCGACGCCCGGGACGCCGGTGCGCGACGAGCTCCTGGGGACGCTGACGGCGCGTGAGCTCGAGGTGCTCCTGGAGCTCGCGACCGGTCGCACGAACCGGGAGATCGCCAAGCGCCTGTTCATCAGCGTGAAGACCGTCGGGGTCCACGTGAGTCGCATCTACACCAAGTTCGGGGTGCGCAGCCGGGTGCAGGCCACGGCGGTGCTGTACCGCGCGCGTCCGGACCAGCGTCCCGGGCACCGGGAGCCCACGACGGGGGCGTGAGGGTCAACAGCCGATCGGCCGGTCGACCAGGGAGCCCTCGAACATCCGGCGCAGCCGCTCGAGGACGCGGGCCCGGGTCGGTCCCAGGCTGCCGACCGGGATCCCGGTGGCCCGCGCGATCTCGGCGTAGGCGAGAGGGTCGTCGCTGAACAGGGCGCGCACCACCGTCCGCGGGCGCTCGGGGAGCAGATCGACCAGGTCCCACAACCGGGCCGCGGTGTCGGCGTCCACCACCTGCTGCTCGATGCTGGTGGCGGCGTCGACGACGGTATCGGCGTCGAGGAGGTCGGTGACCGCACGCCGTTCCCGCAGCATCGCCAAGCACTCCCGGCCGGCGGTCGTCGCCAGCCAGCCGCCCAGGCGCTCGGGCTCGCGGATCCGGTGGTGGTTCTCCAGGAGCCGCAGCCAGGTGCGCTGCTCGGCGTCGCGGGCGTCGGCGTCCTGCAGACGGTAGGAGCGGACGACCGCCGAGACCCACCCGCCGTAGCGGCGGACGAGCTCCTCCCACGCCGCGCCGCTGCCGCGGCCCGCGGCGTCCAGGAGCTCGGCCACGTCCGCGGTCGAGGCCGCGGTGACGGTGGTGGTACCGGTGGCGGTGGTGTCGTCCGAAGCGGTGAGCACGGTCATGGCGAACTCCTCGATGGGGGCCGGATGACCCGGCCGCCGGTGGTGAGGTGCCAGCCTCGGTGGGTGAGGGGGTCCACCGCGTCCGGACAACGCCCTACCCGGGCCGGTGGGAACGCCGTATTTCCGGGAACGAACGCCCTGCTCCGCCCGTGCCGGAACGGCGGCCGGGCGGTGTGCGTCCCCGGCCAGTGGTCACGGATGTTGGGGAGCGGGGCCGCCTCGGGGCGCGGGGGCGCGTGGGCTTCGGACGGTGATCGGCTGCCCGGGGCGGGGAGCCGTGGCTCACGCGGTTGCGCGTCCCGGTCCGGTGATCACAGGTGCACGGCTCGGCGGCAGCCCGCCGGGCTCCGACCATGGTCAGCCGCCGGGGGCGGGGAACCGTGGCTGGTGCGGTGGTGCGTCCCCGGCCGATGATCAGGAGAGCGGGACGGTCATGCCTCCGCGGACGTCGAGCCGGACTCGTCGGAGGACGCGGACTCGTCGGACGATGCGGACTCGGAGATGCGGACTCGGACGATGCGGACTCGTCGGACGATGCGGAGTCGTCGGATGACGTGGAGTCGTCGGATGACGTGGAGTCGTCGGATGACGCGGATTCCGTGGACGTCCCCGCGCCGTCGGAGGATGACGTCCTCGTCTCCGGTGCCGGGTCCGTCTCCTCCGACGCGACGCTGACGATCGGGTTCTCGCCGCCATCCGCGCCGGCCCCGTCGCCGGTGTCCGTCCGGCCACCATCGGTGAGCCCACCGTCGGTGGGACCGCCGCGTGGGACCGCCGCCGGTGGTGCCACCGACGGCGGGCGCTCCGGCGCCGAGATCGATCGGCGCGGTGATCGGACCGGTCGGCGGCGTGAAGGTGGGCAGGCCCGGGACCGGGCGGACGACAGGCCCTTCCCCGTCGGTCGGGCTGCCGGTCCCGCCGTCGCTGGGGCCCGGCTCGAGCGGCGTGATCGGCAGTGGCACCACGGGGCGGGGCGCGGCCGGTCCGGGTTCCGGCACCGGGACGGGAGCCGGTCGGGGCGTCGGCACCGGCGTGGGTTCCGGCCGCGGCGCCGGAGGAGGCGCGGGTGCGGCCACCGGCGGACGCGGCGCCTCGGGAGCCGGCTCGCCGAGCGACGGCGACAGCGCCGGGGCCGGCCGCGGTGCCACCGTGATCGGCTCACCCGGGTCGGGGGCGGCGACGGGAACGGCGACCGGGAGTGCCGGGGCCGGCGGGGCGGGGCGGGCGAGGATCGGCGGCCCTGCGTCGACCGGCGGCCCTGGGTCGACCGGCGCCGGGTCGGCGCCCGCGGCCGGCACCGGCGTCACGGGCGAGGTGTCCCCCGACCCGACCAGACCCGGCGTGCCGATGATGCCCAGTGCCGTCACCGACACGCCCGCGGCGGACGCCGTCCGGGGTGGTGCCCCGAGGCTCGGGGAGCCGTCGCCGACCGGCGTCGGTGACAGGGCGGCGGGCGACGAAGGCGCCAGTCCCAGGACGGCGATCCCGGCCATCGCGCCGTCGACCACGGCCAACCCGATTCCCGGCGCGGATGCCCCGAAGGGCGCGGAGAACAGCGGCGGCAGATCGGGGGCGACGATGGAGCCGTCGGGACCGGCGCCGTCGGGGACCGCGCTGGCCAGCGGGGAGCGCGCCGGCGAGGGATCGGGGGCGGGTCGTGGTGCGGCGTCCTCGGCCGGTCCCGTCGCGGGGGAGGTCCGAAGGGCGGCGTTCCCGACGATCGACCCGGTGAGGAGCGCGGCGCCGACGGCGACCGTCACCACCCGGGCTCCCGGACGTCCGCGGTCGTCCCACGCTGGGAGGCGCCGGCGGTGGGCGGCATCGTCGGCTCCGTGACCGTCCGCGGGGATCACACGCGGGCCGACCAGCTCCTGGTGCCGCACGGTGGCGGGACGGTCCGGCGAGCTCGCGTGCCTACCCACTGATCCGGCCTCCTGGTACTCACGTGTGCGGCCGCGGTGCGGCCTGGCGGTCGGCGCGGTGACAGTAAAGCGCACGGGCGTCGGATGCTGATCTCGGCACACGGATCGTGATGCCACGGCGCGCGATTCGTGATGCGACGGCTCCGCCGTTCGTGCCCCGACGTCGCAACGATCGTCCGGTCAGCCCGGCCGCCGGCCCGCAGCCAGCACACCCACCGCGGCGCGGAGCGTCGTGTAGGCCGCCAGCTCGGCCCGGACGGGCGCGAGGACGAGATCGTCGGCCACCTCCGCCACCGATGCCCGCAGCTGCGCTTCCGCCCGGGTGCGGCGCCGGCGGGCCGCCAGGACGGCCAGCAGGCGCGCCAGCAGGGCGAGCACCAGTCCGGTCAGCACGCCGCCGAGGAGCAGGACCGTCGGCAGCGGCACGTCGCCCACCTCCGGGGGCTCCGGCTCGGGCAACCGGAGCACGGTCAGGAGGTACAGCCCGGCGAGCCACAGCCCGCCGACCCCGGCGAGAACGGCGAGCAGCCCCTGCATCGCACCGGCGAGGCGCCACCACGCAGGAACGCGGGTGCCCAGGTCCGTGACCGCGACGGCGCGGTCCAGCGCATCGGCCAGGTCGTCCGAGCGGGACCGAGCGGCGGTGCGCACGGCGTCGGGCCACGGATCGGGCAGGTGGTCGGCAGCGTCGTCGGCCAGGCTCCGCAGAGCCAGGTCGACGCGGGACCGCTCCACGGCGGTCGACACCGGTAGTGATGTCCGACCGGGAAGGGACGTCCGACCGGGATGGCCGGCAGCGTCCGCGTCCGTGGCGTCGACTCCGTTCGCGCGGGCGCCGTTCCGGCCGTTCGCCCTGGCCCGGTCGAGGTGCAGCCGGCGCAGCGGGTCCGGGCGCAGCCGGCGCAGCCAGCGCGTGAACGGCGAGCCGGTGTGCGCCACCGATCGGTGCACGTAGGCCCGCTGCACCGCTGCGCCCACCGCCGGCACCCCGGCCGCCGCCGCGAGGGCCGCGGTGAGCGACCGGACCGCGCCGGCGCCGAGGGCGTCGCGGGCCGGGTCCCCGACGATGCCGGCGAGGCCCGCGGCCACCGCGTCGAGGTCGGCGGCCACCCGGCGCAGCGCCGCCCGCCGGGCCGCCACGGCCTCGACCAGCGCGGCCCGCAGCCCGTCCAGCCCGCCGGGCGCCACGGCAGACGTCGCCAGCACCGGCACCGGTCCGAGCCCGTCCTGGGCGAGCAGCCGTCGCAGATCCCCGAGCGCGGCGTCGGCTGGGCCGTCCTCGAGCCGGTCGACCTGGTTGAGCACGACGACCATCACTTCGGCGTGACCGGCCAGCGGCCGCAGGTACCGGTCGTGCACCGCCGCATCGGCGTACTTCTGCGGATCGAGCACCCAGACCAGCACGTCGACGAGCCCGACGAGACGATCCACCTCGAGGCGGTGGGCCACGGTGGTGGAGTCGTGGTCGGGCAGGTCCAGCAGCACCAGCCCCTCGAGCGGACCGTCCCCTGGCGCGAGGAGGTGGCGTCGCGGGATCTGCAGCCAGTCGAGCAGCGGGCCCGCGCCGTCGGCCCCCCAGACCGCGGCGTGCGCCACCCCGGTGGTCGGCCGACGCACGCCGACGACGGACAGGTCGGTGCCCGCGAGCGCGTTGAACAGCGACGACTTCCCGCTGCCGGTGGCCCCGGCCAATGCCACGACGGTGTGCGACCCGGACAGCCGCAGCCGCTCGTCGGCCCGCCGCGCCAGTGCCCGGGCGGCGGCGAGCCGGTCCTCGCCGAGCCGGCCGTCGCCGGCCGCGATCACCTCGTCCAACGCGCGGAGCCGGCCCGCGACGTCGGCCTCGACGGCGGCCCGGTCCCGGGCGGACCGGCGGGTTGCGACGTTCATCGGGCGCGCTCGACGGCAGCGGCCGCCCGCTCGAGGGCGGCCGCGTCATCCGGGTGGGTGGCGTGTTCGGCGAGCACGGTGTCGAAGCGGGCCTGCTCACCGGCGAGCAGGGTCCCGACGCGTTCGAGCAGGTCGGCGCGCGCCGTGCTCGCCAGCTGGCGCACGGCCTGGTCGCCGAACAGCGCCTCCAGCACCTTCTGCGAGAGCACGGTGGTGCCGCCGGCCACCGCGACTTCCAGCGGGGCGGCGATGACGTTCGTCGTGGCGAAGACGACGATCATGACCAGCAGCCCGGTGGCGTTCACCCCGTACGCGGCGGCCCGAGCCGTCGACCGCCGGTCGCCACCTTCGCGGCGGACGAGGTCGAGCACCGCGGCCTGCCAGTCGCGCACCGAGCGCTCTGCGGCGGCCCGGAAGCCGGGGGAGGAGCGGGCCAGCCGGGTGCCGGCGTCGCGCAGCAGCGCACTGCCGGCCGCGCCGGAGCGCCACGAGGTCGCCGCGTCCTCGGCGGCCTGCTCGGCCGCCCCCGCGACGAGCAGCACGACGCCGGACTCGAGGGCGACGGTGAGGTCGTCGCCCGGTGGCGGGCGGCCGGTGACGGCCGCGGTGAGCCGGTCGCGCCACCGTCCGACGCGCGTCTGCAGGGTGCGCAGCAGCTCACCGGTGCCGACGAACTCCTGCCATCGCGCCAGCACCTCCCCGCGCAGCAGCGTTCCGTCCCGCATGCCCTCGTCGACCGTGGCGAGCGCACCGGCGTAGGCCGCGCCGGCGTCCTCCCGCAACCGCTGCGCCGCCCCCACCTGGGCGGCGGCCTGGGCGGTGAGCGCGGCCGTGCGGGGGCGCAGGCTGTCCAGGGCCCCCTCGAGCGTGCGGCGGACGACGGCGGCACGCCCGGCGGCGTCGCGTGCGAGGTCCTGGAACCACGTCCGCAGGGGCGCGACCACGTCCTCTGGCAGCATCCCGGCATCGAGTGCGGACTCCGGCACGACGAACAGCGGCGCCTCGCCCAGTTCGTTGGCCTGCAGCATCTCCCGCAGGTGGTCGGCGACCTCCTGCTCCGCCCCGGGCGGGACCCGGTCCAACAGCATCGCGAGCGCGGTGCCACGGGCGGCCGCGGTCTGCAGCACGTCCCAGGGCACGGCATCGGCGTAACGGGCGGCAGTGGTGACGAAGAGCCAGAGGTCGGCGGCGGCGAGGAGCTGCCCGGCGAGCCGGCGGTTCGCGGCGACGACCGAGTCGATGTCCGGGGCGTCGAGGAAGGCCAGCCCGGGATCGAGCGATGGTGAAGTGACCAGCTGCAACGTCCGGTGGTCGGTGCCGACGCCGGTGGTACGGGTCAGCTCGGGCAGCACGCGGGTGTCGGAGAACCACGCCACGTCGTCGGGGTGGCAGACGAGCACCGGGGAGCGGGTGGTCGGGCGCAGCACGCCCGACGGGCTCACCTGCGCGCGCACCAGGCTGTTCACCACGGTGGACTTGCCCGCACCGGTCGATCCGCCGACGACGGTGAGCAGGGGCGCGTCGAGCCGGAGCAGTCGGGGCAGGACGTAGTCGTCGAGCTGGTGCACCAGCTCCGCGCGGGTGTCGGCGGCCTGCTCGGCGCCCGGGATCTGCAGGGCGAACCGGACGGCCGCTGCGGTCTCACGCAGCGCGACGAGCGCAGCGGCGAGCGGAGCCGTCGCCGATGACGGGCCCGGGTGTTCGGGCAGCGGCGCCCGCGGCTGCGTCGTCATCGCGTCAGCTTCTCACCGCGGGGCATCCGACGTCGGGCTCACCCGGCGACGGTGTCGTCGGCGGGATGCCGGTCGCACCCGCATGCTGGGTTCCGCAACCGCCGCAGCGGGCACCCGGCCCGCACCGCCTGCTCGAGAAGAGACCGGATCTCCGTGGACCTGCTGGACCTGACCTACGCCCTCATCGGAGTCGGTGCCCTGCTCGCCGGGCTGCTGCCCCGCCTGCTGGCCGACCGGCCGCTGTCGATGCCGATCGTGTTCCTCGGTCTGGGGGTGCTCGTGTTCGCCGTCGTGCCGGACCTGCCCGACCCGGATCCGCTGGCCCATCCCGAGATCGCCGTGCGCCTCACTGAGATCGGCGTGATCGTCGCGTTGATGGGGGCGGGCCTGAAGCTGGACCGCAAGATCGGCTGGCGCTCGTGGTCGTCCACCTGGCGGTTGCTCGCCGTCGCGATGCCGCTGACGATCGCCGCGACGGCGCTGCTCGGGTGGTGGTGGGTCGGGCTCGCGCCCGCGGCGGCGATGCTGCTCGGATCGGCGCTCGCCCCGACCGATCCGGTGCTGGCTTCCGACGTGCAGGTCGGGGATCCGGGGGGCCACGAGGACGACGAGGACGAGGTCCGCTTCGCCCTCACCTCGGAGGCCGGGCTGAACGACGCGCTCGCGTTCCCGTTCGTCTACGCGGCCATCGCGATGGCCACGGTCGGCACCGACCCGGCGGCCTGGATCGGGGGCTGGTTCGTCGAGGACGTACTGTTCAAGATCGCGGTCGGGGTGGTCGGTGGGGTGCTGGTCGGCCGGGCGCTCGGGAGGCTGTTCTTCCGGCCGCCCTCGCAGACGCTGCAGCTGGCCTCGCACGCCGAGGGGTTCATCGCACTCGCCGCGACGTTCCTGGCTTACGGCCTCACCGAGGTCGCGGGGGGCTACGGGTTCCTCGCGGTGTTCGTGTGCGCCCGCTCCATCCGCGCGACCGAGCGCGACCACGACTACCACCAGGTGTTGCACGACTTCGTCGAGCAGATCGAGCGGCTGCTGACGGTGCTGCTGCTGGTGCTGTTCGGCGGTGCGGTGGTTCGCGGGCTGCTCGAGCCGCTGAGCTGGCCGATGGTCCTCGTCGGGTTGGCCGTCGTGCTGGTCGTGCGGCCGGGCGCGGGATGGCTCTCGCTGCGCGGCGGGCCCGGTTCGCCGCAGGAGAGGACCGCGATCGCCGCGTTCGGGATCCGCGGGATCGGCTCGTTCTACTACCTGGCCTACGCGACGGCCGCGGCGAGCTTCACCGGCGCGGAGCAGCTGTGGGCCACCGCCGGGTTCGTCGTGATCGTGTCGGTGGTCGTGCACGGGATCGCCGCGACTCCGATCATGGGTCGGCTGGACCACGGCCGCGGTCGAGCGGGTGGTGACGCCGATCCGGCGCCGGGGGTCGAGGCGGCGGGGGCCGAGTCCGCACGGGCCGACACCGGCCGTGACGAGGGCCGATCAGACGGGCGGGCGGGTACGGCGGCCGACTGACGGTCGATCGGTCCGGCGCGGCCACGGCGAGTGCACGACGCGCCCCATCGGGGCACGTCCCTCTAGGCTCCGCGTGTGGCCCGGTACTTCGACGTGCACCCGGTCGATCCGCAGCGCCGCGCGATCACCCAGGTCGTCGACATCGTGCGCGGGGGCGGCCTGATCGCCTACCCCACCGACTCCTGCTTCGCCCTCGGGTGCCAGCTGGGCGACCGCACCGGGATCGAACGGATCCGCGAGATCCGCCACCTCGACGACAAGCACCACTTCACGCTGGTGTGTCGCGACTTCGCGCAGCTCGGGCAGTTCGTCCAGGTCAGCAACGTCGTCTTCCGGGTGGTCAAGTCGGCGACGCCGGGCAGCTACACGTTCATCCTGCCGGCGACGAAGGACGTGCCCCGCCGGCTGCTGCACCCGAGGAAGAAGACCGTCGGGGTGCGGATCCCCGAGCACCCGGTGGCGCAGGCCCTGCTCACCGAGCTCGGTGAGCCGCTGCTGTCCTCCACCCTGCTCCTGCCCGGCCACGACCAGCCGCTGACGCAGGGCTGGGAGATCAAGGAGCGGCTCGACCACGTGGTCGACGCGGTGATCGACTCCGGGGAGTGCGGCATCGAGCCCACCACCGTGGTCGACTTCTCGACACCGGAGCCGGAGATCGTCCGCGCCGGAGCGGGCGACACGTCCCCGTTCGAGTGACCGACCCGGCACGGTCACCCGCCGGCCATCGCCCCCACCACCAGGAACGGCTCGGATCCCGTCGCCACCGCCGCCGGCAACGGCTCGTCGGACGGTTCGTGGGAGAGGTCCTGCTCGCAGGCGAAGAAGCGGACGAACGCCCTCCTGCGCTGCGTGCCGTGGTCCCGGATGGTCCCGCGCAGTACCGGGTAGCGCGCTTCGAGCGCGTCGAGCACGGTGCGCTGCGTGACGGCCCCGTCGACGGCGAGCTCCACCTCGCCGTCGACCTGCGCCAGCGTGCGCAGGTGCGCGGGCAGCTTGACCCGGATCGAGGTGCTCATGACAGCGTCTGCACCTCCACCGAGAGGACGGGCGGCAGGTCCCGCACGATCGGGGCCCAGCTGTCCCCGGCATCGGCCGAGGCGTACACCTGCCCGCCGGTGGTGCCGACGTACACGCCACAGTCGTCGAGGGAGTCGACGGCCATGGCGTCGCGCAGCACGTTGACGTAGCAGTGGCTCTGCGGCAGCCCCTCGGTGAGCGGCTCCCACTCGTGCCCGCCGGTGCGGCTGCGGTAGACGCGCAGCTGGCCGTCCGGCGGGAAGTGCACGGAGTCGCTCGTGATCGGCACGACGTACACCGTGTCCGGCTCGTGCGCGTGGACGTCGATCGGGAACCCGAAGTCGGTGGGCAGGTCACCCCCGATGTCCTGCCACGAGGAACCGCCGTCGTCGCTGCGCATCACGTCCCAGTGCTTCTGCATGAACAGCACATCGGGCCGCGACGGATGCCGCGCCAGGTTGTGCACGCAGTGACCGACCTCGGCGTCGGAGTCGGGGATGCCCTCCGACTGCAGACCCCGGTTGGCCGGCGTCCAGGTCCGCCCGGCGTCGGCGGTGCGGAACACCCCCGCGGCCGAGATGGCCACGTGCATCCGGTCCGGGTCGCGCGGGTCCTGCAGGATCGTGTGCAGGCACATCCCACCGGCACCGGGCTGCCAGGACGGCCCCGAGCCCTGCTCGCGCAGCCCCGGGAGCTCCTCCCAGCTGCCGCCGCCGTCGACGGACCGGAACAGGGCTGCGTCCTCGACGCCGGCGAACACGGTGTCCCGGTCGGTCAGCGAGGGCTCGAGGTGCCAGACCCGGGCGAACTCCCACGGGTGCGGGGTGCCGTCGTACCACTGATGGGTACCGGGGTCGCCGACGTAGGTGAACTCGTTGCCCGTCGGAGTCCACGTCTCGCCCCCGTCGTCGGAGCGTTGGACGAGCTGTCCGAACCAGCCACCGGACTGCGACGCGTACAGCCGGTCGGGGTCCGGGGCCGATCCGGCGACGTGGTAGATCTCCCAGCCCGCGAAGTGCGGCCCGCGCACGTCCCACCGTTCGCGAGCGCCGTCCGCCGTGAGGACGAAGGCACCCTTGCGCGTACCCACCAGCACTCGTACCCCACTCATCACCGACTCCCGTCCGCACCGCCGTGCGCGGCGCTCCGCCCCATGAGACCGCCACCGGCGCCCGGAGTCATCGGTACCGGGGCCTGGTGCGCCCGGTGAACCCCGCCGGTCGTCGTCGAGCGGCGGCCTGACGGCGCGCACAGGCGCGGTCCCGTGCTGGTCACGCGCCCCGTCGGCCGCCCGCCGCATCCAGGCGCGCCCTGAGCGCAGCCTCGACGGTGCGGTCGGAGTGTCGACGGACGGCCGGTAGCGTGCCGAGCAGGACATGTGGCGGGGTTGCTCGCCCGTGACGGCCGCCACCTCGTCTGCGGGCGGGAGGAGCGCGGGACCGCATCGACTCGTTCGGGAGGACCGACTGGTGGGCGACGGGATGTTCGCTTCCGAGGGTGACTCGGTGGACGTCGGGCGCCACGGACCGGCGGGGTGGACCGACCGGTGGGACGACGGCTCCTCGCTGCGGACCGCGGGCGGTCCGGACGACGCGGTGGCCGGAGTGGCGCTCCGCCTTCAGGAGCGGCTGGACCGGCAGCTGCGGCTGGCGGACCGCCTGCGCAACGGGTCGCCCTACGCGGAGCCCGACTCCCTGCCCCTGCTGGTCGAGACGGCCCGCCGGATGCGGCACGACACCGACAGCCTGCTGCTGCTGTGCGGTCGGAGCCGCCCGCCCGCCCGCCCGCGCCGCGCCGGCTCGCCGACGTGCTGCACGACGCGGTGTCTGTCGCCGAGGAGCCTCGGCGCATCGAGATCCGGTCCGCCCCCGATGCCTCGGTGGCGGCGGTGGCGTCCGTCGAGCTCCTCCACGTACTCGCCGAGGTCGTCGACCACGTGGCGACGGTCTACCCGGGGACACGGGTCGATCTCGTGAGCCACGTCGAACCGTTCGGCGGGATCATGATCGACGTCGCGGTCGACGGCACGGCCGTGCGCCGCGAGCCCGACGGCGGGCGACGGACGGCGGCCGCCGCGGAGGTGCTCGCCCAGCGCTCCTCCAGCGGTGTCGAGCTGCGCCGGTCGCCCGACGGGCCCCCGCCGTCGGGCACGGCCCCCGTCGCCAGCGTGTACTGCCCGGCGGGCGCCGTCACCGTCGAGGAGACCTGGCCGACGCCTGCCCCCTCCTATCCCGCCGCTGCCGACCCGTACCGGCCCCGGACGAACGGCAACGGGTCCGACCACTGGTCCGATCGTCGGGGCAACGGCTCCTCCCACCCCGTCACGGCGCCGCCGCCGGTCCACACCCCGTCGGCGCCCTCCCAGGTCGACGAGCTGTTCGGGCCGATCGTGGATCTTCCACTGGAACCGACGGAAGATCGGTTCGACACCCCGATCTTCGAGGCGATCGCCTCGGCCTGGTTCCGCGAGGACCCCCCGGAGCCCGCGGAGGCCCAACAGGGCGACGGCGCCGGTGGGCGGGCCGTCGACTGGGAGACGCCCAGCGACCAGGAATGGCGCGCGGCCGCGGCCCGCGCCGCCCGCCCCGAGCCGGAACCGAGCACGGCAGGCGGCCTGCCGCGCCGGCGCCCCGGCGACCAGCTGGTGCCGCCGCCCCGCGCGCAGGGCTGGGCGCTGGACAGCGGACCGGGGGAGCGCGTACCCGACCGCGTGCGCGAGCGCCTCACCACCTACCAGCGTGGCCTGCGCCAGGGTCGTCACCGCGCGCCCACCCAGGACGGGTCGGACCCCGACGACTGGTGACCGTCGCGTGACAGGGTTCCCGCATGAGCTACGACGTCCGGGCCGTCCGCGACCGCTTCCCGGCCCTGCGGGCGGGCTACGCCCACTTCGACGGTCCGGGCGGCTCACAGGTGCCCGACGTGGTCGCCGACGCGGTGGCCCGCACGCTGCTCTCCCCGCTGGCCAACCGGGGCCGCACCACGGCGTCGGAGCGCCTGGCCGACGACATCGTCCACGAGGCGCGCCGGGCGATGGCCGATCTCGTCGGCGCCGATCCGCGCGGCGTGGTCTTCGGCCGCAGCATGACCCAGCTGACCTACGACGTGGCGCGGACGCTGGCCGCCACCTGGGGCCCGGGCGACGAGGTCGTGGTCACCCGGCTCGACCACGACGCCAACATCCGGCCCTGGGTGCAGGCCGCCGGGGCCGTCGGGGCCGTCGTCCGGTGGGCCGACTTCGACCCGGTCAGCGGTGAGCTGACCGAGGACGACGTCGCGGCCGTGCTCTCGACCCGTACGCGGGTCGTCGCGGTGACGGCGGCCTCCAACCTGATCGGCACCCGCCCGCCGGTCCGCGCGATCACCGACCTGGCGCGTGCAGCGGGAGCGTTGACCTACGTCGACGGCGTGCACGGCACGGCCCATTCGGCCGTCCACGTCGACGTGCTGGGCGCGGACTTCTTCGCGTGCTCCCCCTACAAGTTCCTCGGCCCGCACTGCGGCGTGCTCGCCGCGGCGCCCGCCCTGCTGGAGACCCTGCACCCGCACAAGCTGCTGCCGTCCACGGACGTCGTACCGGAGCGGTTCGAGCTGGGGACGCTGCCCTACGAGCTGCTCGCCGGCACGACCGCGGCCGTGGACTTCCTCGCCTCACTCGGACCGGCGGGTGGGGACCGACGGGAGCGGCTGGTCGGGGCGATGAGCGCGATCGAGGCCTACGAGGACGGGCTCCGGGCGCGCATCGAGCACGGGCTGGCCGACCTGCGGGGCGTCACGGTGCACTCGCGGGCCGCCCACCGCACGCCGACCCTGCTGGTGAGCGTGGCAGGCCGGGAGCCCGCCGCGGCCTACCGGTTCCTGGCCGACCGCGGGGTCAACGCGCCGGCGGGCTCGTTCTACGCCGTCGAGGCGTCGAGGCGCCTCGGGCTCGGCGACGGCGGGGCGTTGCGCATCGGACTGGCGCCCTACGTCGACGACACCGACGTGGAGCGGCTGCTCGGCGGTATGGCGGAGTTCGTCTCCGGCTGAGCGGAGCTTGCGGAGCGAACATCATCCCTGAGCGGAGCTTGCGGAGCAAGCATCTGTTCCATGTTCGCGGAACAGCGGTGGGAGGTAGCGCAACATCAGTGTCGACCAGGTGAGATGGGTGAGCATCGGAGCCTGGATACCGCCCGAGGCGCGCCGCTGCAGGCCGAACAATGCCCCCATCACGCCGGAGGCCAGCACGAGCGCGGGGTTGCGCGTGGCCAGCGTGGCCAGCACGTAGACCGCGGTCGACGCGGCCACCGGGTGCTTCTCGCCCACCGCGGCGTAGAGCGCTCCGCGGAAGAAGACCTCCTCGGCGGCCCCGTTCGACAGCGTGGTGAACAGGACCCGCCCGTCGGAGCCCTGGTCGGCGTAGCGCAGCACCGACGAGATCGCCCGGTCGAGGACGGGGATCCGCCGGGCGACCAGGGCGCACCCGTAGAAGAGGCCGAAGGCACCCAGCCCGGTCAGCACCGGTGTGAGCAGGGGCCGGCGCAACGTCGAGTCGGACCGCTGCATCCATCCGAGGTGCAGCGGGCCGGACGCGAGCCCGCCGACCACCCAGGTGCCCGCCGTCGCCGCGGTGAGGCCGTAGAACTGCCGCGAGTCCGGGGTGGAGGACAGCGACGCGCCGAGCAGTCCCGCACCGGTCAGCGCGGTGCCCGCCACCACGCGTCGACGGCGGTGGAACGCGGCGTCGGACTCGCGGTGGTCGCGCGGCACCTTCTGCGCCAGCCACGACGGCAGGGCGGCGACGATGCGGTGGCGCCGTGCCGTGGGTCCGCTCGCACGCTCGCTCTGTGTCGTTGATTCGCTCGCACGCTCGCTCTGTGTCGTTGATTCGCTCGCACGCTCGCTCTGTGTCGTTGATTCGCTCGCACGCTCGCTCATCGAGCCGCCGCCCGCGCAGTGCGCGCGCGTTCCCCGAGGGCCTGCAACACCGACTCGTCGTAGTCCATGGGCTCGAACGGCACCAGCTCGCGGATGCTGCTGTCGCGCACCACCACCTCGTTGGTCATCGAGTCGATCAGCGACCGACCGGTCTGCACGTCGACGTCGGTGACGAGCGAGAGCCAGCGCGAGGACAGCCGGGGCGAGAGCAGCGGCACCGGCACGACCAGCATCCGCCGGCCCTCGATGACCGCCACCCGGCGCATCATCTCCATGTACTCGAGGACATCGGGCCCGCCGATGTCGAAGGCGCGGCCGGCCGTTGCGGGCACCTCCAGCACCCCGACGAGGTAGCGCACGACGTCCGCGACGGCGATCGGCTGCGTGCGGGTGCGCACCCACCGGGGCGTGATCATGGCCGGCAGGTGCTCGACGAGCTGGCGCGTCATCTCCCAGGAGATGCCGCCGTGGCCGACGATGATGCCGGCGCGCAGCGTCGTCACCGGCACCCCGGCACTGCCCAGTAGCTCCTCGACCTCGCGGCGGCTGCGCAGGTGCGGGGACAGGTCGTCGGCGTCGTCACCGAGCCCGCCGAGGTAGACGATCCGGGCCACACCGGCGTCGGCGGCCGACCGGGCGAAGGTGCGGGCGGCGTCGGCGTCGCGCTCCTGGAAGGCCGCGTCGTCGAGGGAGTGCACGAGGTAGTAGGCGGCGTCGCAGCCGCCCAGCACCGCGCCCAGCGATGCCGCGTCGTGCACGTCGCCCGCCACCGCGGTGCCCGCGCCCGGGTAGCGCTCCGGGTGCCTGGTCATCGCCAGGACCTCGTGTCCCGCGTCCTCCAAGGCGGGGCAGAGCCGCCGGCCGACGAATCCCGACGCCCCGGCCACCAGCACACGCATGGCGCCACCCTCTCGCGCCCACCCGACTGGCGCGACCGGGACCGGATTCCCTCCCAATATTCCTTGACATGTATATACGATCAGGAGCATGTTCACGGGGTGCCCGTCGACGTGTTCGCCACCCTCGCCGAACCGACTCGGCGCCGCATCGTCGACGAGCTCCGCACGTCGGCCCGCAGCGTCGGTGAGCTCGTCGACGTCCTCGCGGTCAGCCAGCCGACGGTGTCCAAGCACCTGAAGGTGCTCCGCGAGGGCGGCTTCGTCTCCAGCCGGGTGGCGGCGCAGCAGCGCATCTACCGGATCGAGCCCGGCCCGTTCCAAGCGCTCGACGGGTGGCTCGAGCCGTACCGGGCGATGTGGACCAGGCACCTCGACGCCCTCGAGCGCCATCTCGACGACCAGGAGGACACGTGAAGCGCACCCCCTTCGAACTCGGGGCCCTCGCCGACGTCGACTGTCGAGCCGACGGTGACCGCTGGACGCTGGTGTTCGTCCGACGACTGCGACACCCGCCGGAGACGGTGTGGGCGGCTCTCACCGACCCGTCCCGGCTGGCCCAGTGGGCACCGTTCGTGGCGGAGCGGAACCTCGGGATCCTCGGCGACACGACCCTGACGATGGTCGACGGCGACACCAGCGAGGACGTGCCGGGGACCGTCACCCGCGCCGAACCGCCGCGCCTGCTCGAGTACACGTGGGGCACCGACCGGCTGCGGTGGGAGCTGGATCCCACCGGAGGGCCCGGCACGACCCTGACGCTCCGACACACCATCGACGACCGGACCTGGGCGCCGAAGGTCGCGGCGGGGTGGCACCTGTGTCTCGTGGTGGCCGAGCACCTGCTGGACGGCGATCCGGTGGGCCCCGTCGTCGGCGACGAGGCCAAGGCCTTCGGCTGGACCGAGCTGCGGGACGGGTACGCCGCACAGCTGGCCATCCCGGTCACCGACTGACGGTGTCTGCCGTGGCCCCCCGTCCCGCGGCGCGGGTGTGCTCGAAGATCAGGTTCGTCTCGGTGCCGGCGATGGCGGGATCGCGGTTGAGGTGGTCGCCGACGAACCGGCGCAGCTCGTCGGTGCTCGTGGTCGCGACGTGCACCAGGAAGTCGTTGGCTCCCGCGACGAAGTAGACCTCCAGCACCTCGGGGCGGCCGCTCAGTGCCCGCACGAACTCGCCCATCGCCCCGCGGGCGTGCGGCTGCAGTCGGATCGCGATCATGGCTTGGAGGTCCTGGCCCAGGGCGCGGGGATCGATGTCGGCGTGGTAGCCGCGGATCACGCCGCTCTCCCGCAGGCCCCGCACACGGGCGAGGCAGGTGGACTGCGCGACGCCGACCCGGTCGGCCAGCTCCTTGTTCGACATGCGCGCGTCGTCGGCGAGGAGGCGGAGGATGGCGCGGTCGGTGCGGTCGAGGTGCATTTCCTTCGGCCGCAGGGACCGCGCGGGGCGGCTTCCCGCAGGAGGCAGAGGCATTTCGACACGATAGCGAATGTCCTGCGGATGTGTTGCCCTTCGTCATCAGCATCTTCATCCTCAGGGTATGAGAATCGGTGTCCCCCGCGAGGTCAAGAACCACGAGTACCGCGTCGCCCTGACCCCCGCCGGGGTGCACGAGCTCACCCGCTCCGGCCACCAGGTGCTCGTCGAGCGCGCGGCCGGTCTCGGCAGTTCGATCACCGATGCGGACTTCGCCGCGGCGGGAGCGCGCATCGTCGGCACCGCTGACGAGGTGTGGGCTGCCGCGGAGCTCGTGCTCAAGGTCAAGGAGCCGATCGAGCAGGAGTACCACCGGCTCCGCCGCGACCAGGTGCTGTTCACCTACCTCCACCTGGCGGCGTCGCTGCCGTGCACCGAGGCGCTGCTCGCCGCCGGCACCACCGCGATCGCCTACGAGACCGTCCGGCTGCCCGACGGCACCCTTCCGCTGCTCGCCCCGATGAGCGAGGTCGCCGGGCGGCTCGCGCCCCAGGCCGGGGCGAGCGCCCTGCTGGCGGCCGCGGGCGGTCGCGGCGTCCTGCTCGGCGGGGTGCCCGGGGTCCGCCCCGGGAACGTCGTCGTCATCGGCGCCGGGGTGTCGGGGCAGAACGCCGTGGCCATGGCGGTCGGCCTCGGGGCCGACGTCACGGTCCTCGACCTCGACGTCACCAAGCTCCGCAAGCTCGACGACCGGTACGCAGGGCGGGTCCGCACCGTCGTGTCCAACGCCACCGAGCTCGAGAAGGCCTGCCTCGAGGCCGACCTCGTGATCGGCGCGGTGCTCGTGCCCGGGGCCCGGGCCCCGCGGCTGGTGAGCAACGATCTGGTGCGCCGCATGAAGCCCGGCTCGGTGCTCGTCGACATCGCGATCGACCAGGGCGGATGCTTCGAGGACTCCCGGCCCACCACCCACGACGAGCCGACCTACCGCGTCCACGGCTCGGTCTTCTACTGCGTCGCGAACATGCCCGGCGCGGTGCCGCACACCTCGACCCACGCCCTCACCAACGCCACGTTGCCCTACGTGCTGCGGCTGGCCGAGCTCGGCTGGGAGAACGCGCTCGCCGCCGACCCCGCGCTGGCCGCCGGCCTGTCCACCCACGCGGGCGCGCTCACCAGCCTGCAGGTGGCGCACGACCTCGGGCTGCCGTTCGCTGAGCCCCCCGTCGGCACTGAGCGCGCCGTCGGCACTGAGCGCGCCGTCGTCACTGAGCGCGCCGTCGTCACTGGGCCCCTGGTCGCCGTCTGAGCTGAGCGAACGGCACTCTCGTCCAGTCGAACTGGACGAGAGTGCCGTTCGTTCGGTTTCCGGGGTGCGGAATAGGGTTCCCCCGTGTCCGGGGACTGGGTGATCGTCCTGCTCACCGGAGTACTCCTGCTGGTCGTGCTCGCGGTGGTGGCCCTCCGCCGGTACGGCCCCGTCGACGAATCGGAGTCCCTGGTGGCCGAGCCTGAGGACCGGCCGCTGCCGGCGGTCGTGGTCAACCCGACCAAGATCGAACCAGGCACCCGCCGGGAGATCACCGAGGTGTGCCGGCGGCTCGGGTGGCTCGAACCGCTCTGGCTCGAGACCACCGTGGACGATCCCGGCACCGGACAGGCCCTGCACGCCGTCGAGCGCGGCGCCGACGTGGTGCTCGCCTGCGGTGGCGACGGGACCGTGCGGTCGGTGGCGCAGGCCCTCGCCGGCACCGGGGTGGCGATGGGGCTGGTCCCCGCGGGCACCGGCAACCTCCTCGCCCGCACGATCGGCACCCCTCTGGAGGTCGCCGCGGCCACGCGCGTGGCCTTGACCGGGAACGACCGGAAGATCGATGTCGGCCGGATCCAGGTGGACGGCGCCGAGGACGACCACGTGTTCCTGGTGATGGCGGGCACGGGGTTCGACGCCGCGATCATGGCGAACACGCCGGAGGCCCTGAAGGTGCGGGTCGGCCCGCTCGCCTACGTGCTCTCCGGCTTCCGAGCCATGCGGGGGCGCCGGACGCGCGTCACGCTCACCCTCGACGACGAGCAACCGCTGCGCCGCCGCACCCGCACCGTGCTCGTGGGCAACAGCGGCACCCTCCTCGGCGGTCTCGTGCTCATGCCCACGGCCATGATCGACGACGGGGTGCTCGACGTGGTGAACATCGCGCCGAAGGGGCTCGGCGGCTGGATCGCGGTGGTCGCCCGCGTGGTCACCCGCCAGCGGCGCGGGCACTCCCGGGTGGAGCACTGGCAAGCGCGGTCGATCCGCATCGAGGCCGACGCGCCGCAGCCGTCCCAGATCGACGGCGACCCGATCGGCGAGGCGAGCGTGCTGCGGATCCGGGTGGAGCCGGCGGCGCTGGTGACGCGCGTGCCCGACCCGCCCGACCCGGACGCCCCCGACCCGGGCTGACCGGCGGGGCCGGCAGTGCGCACCGTCTACGTCATCGGCATCGGGGCGGGCGACCCCGACCACATCACCGTCCAGGCGATCACCGCGATGAACCGCGTCGACGTCTTCTTCGTCATCGACAAGGACATCGGCGGGAACAGGGACCTCGGCGGGGCCACGGGCGGGCCCGCCGACGACCTCGCCGGCCTGCGCACCGAGCTGCTCGCCCGGTACGTCACTGGGCCGCACCGCGTGGTCGCGGCCCGCGACCCGGAGCGCGACCGGACGGCGGGGTCGGCCGCCTATGCCGCCGCCGTCGTCGACTGGCAGGACCGTCGCGAGGCGATCTACCAGCGGATGATCGCCGACGAGCTGGACGACGACGGCTGTGGCGGCTTCCTGGTGTGGGGTGACCCCGCCCTCTACGACGGCACCCTGCGCATCCTCGACCGCGTCGCCGCCCGTGGGGTCGTCGAGTTCGACGTCGTGTCCGTCCCGGGCATCAGCAGCGTCGCGGCCCTCGCCGCCCGACACCGGCTGATCCTCAACCGGGTCGGGGGTCCGTTCACGGTCACGACCGGCCGCCGGCTGGCCGACGAGGGCTTCCCGCCCGGCGTGGACGACGCCGTCGTCATGCTCGACTCGCGCGACGCGTTCGCCGGGCTGCCCGACACCGACGTGGACATCTACTGGGGCGCCTACCTCGGCACCCCGGACGAGATGCTCGTGCACGGCGACCTGCAGCAGGTCAAGGGCGAGATCCAACGGCTGCGGGCGGGGGGCCGGCAGCGGAAGGGTTGGATCATGGACACCTATCTGCTGCGACGGCGAATCCCCTGATGAGCACCGGGTGAGGGTCCTGATCCTCGGCGGCACCGGGGAGGCGCGCGGGCTCGCCGCCGCGCTGCACGGCCGCCGCGGCTACGCCGTGACGTCCTCGCTGGCCGGGCGGGTGGCGGTGCCGATCCCGCCTCCGGGAGAGGTCCGCGTCGGTGGGTTCGGGGGTGTCGACGGGCTGATCGGGTGGCTGCGCGCGCACCGCACCGAGGCCGTCGTCGACGCGACGCACCCGTTCGCCGAGCGGATCAGCGCGCATGCCGTCGCCGCCGCGGCGTCGCTGCGGCTCCCGCTGCTGGTGCTGCGGCGGGCGGGGTGGACCGCGGGACCCGGTGACCGCTGGCACCGCGTCCCGAGCCCCGCGGCCGCCGCCGAGCAACTGCCCGCACTGGGGCAGCGGGTGTTCCTGGCCACCGGTCGGGGTGATCTCGCGGCGTTCGCCGGATCGGACGATCTGTGGTTCCTGCTGCGTGCGGTGGAACCGCCAGGACCACCGCTCCCGATCCGCTGCCACGTGCTGCTCGACCGGGGCCCGTTCACGGTCGACGCGGAGCGGGCGCTGCTGGTCGAGCACCGCATCGACGTCGTGGTCACCCGCGACAGCGGCGGTGACGAGACGGCCGCCAAGCTGGTGGCGGCCAGGGAACTCGGCCTGCCGGTCGTGCTGCTGGACCGGCCACCGGCACCATCCGCGCCAGCGGTCGGCACCGTCGCGGACGCGGTCCGGTGGCTCGACCAGCGCCGGCTCGTCACGCGTCCTCGAACTCCGCGCGCACCCCCAGGAGGCGCACCGGGCGGCGTCCGGTGAACAGGTCCAGTACCTCGAGCGCCGCCTCCTCGATCGCCACCGGGTCGGCCGTCGGCGCTGCGAGGGTCGCGCTGCGGGTACGGGTGGTGAACGGCGCGAACCGGACCTTGACGGCCATCCGGGCGGCCCGCCGGCCTTCGGTGGCCACATCCTGCGCCACCCGCCGGGCCAGCGCCGCCACCTCGGTGCGCACCTCGTCCCAGCCCGTGAGGTTCACCTGGAAGGTCGTCTCGTGGCTGCGGGACCGCGGCACCCACGGCGTCGGATTGACGCGAGCGCGCCCGATGCCCCGCCCGAGCTGCACGTACCACGGGCCCATCGCCGGACCGAGATCCGCGGCGAGGGCGGCGGGGTCGGCAGCGGCCAGCTCGCGGACGGTGTGCAGGCCCCGCTCGGCGAGCTTGTGGGCGGTTTTGGCCCCGATGCCCCACAGTGCCCGGGTGGGTCGGTCGGACATCACCTCGTCCCAGTTGGCGGCGGTCAGGCGGAACGTGCCGGCTCCCGTCGCGTCGCCGCTCCCGTCGTCCGGCCCGTCGATGGGCGCGGCGCGGCCCGGCTTCGCGAACTCCGTGGCGAGCTTCGCGCGGAGCAGGTTGTCGCCGATCCCCACCGAGCACGCGAGGCGCGTCCGATCGAGGACGGCGCGCTGCACGGCGCGGGCCAGCTCCTCCGGGTCGTCGGTCTGCGCGCCGAGGAAGGCCTCGTCCCAGCCCATCACCTCCACCACCACGTCCGGGAACCCGCGCAGCGTCGCCATCACCTCCTCGGAGACCTCTTCGTAGTGGGCGTTGTCGGCCGGCAGGAACACCGCGTCGGGGCAGCGCTTCGCCGCGGTCCGCAACGGCATGCCGGACCGGACGCCGTGCGCGCGCGCCGCGTACGAGGCCGTGGCCACCACTGCGCGCAGGGTCGGGTCACCCGCGCCCCCGACGACGACGGGCCGGCCGGCGAGCTCGGGGTGGCGCAGGACCTCCACGGCGGCGAGGAACTGGTCCAGGTCGACGTGCAGCACCCAGTACGGGACGGCCATCGCCGTCACCGCACCGGGGTCGGGGAGATCAGCCGCACCACCGCCGACGCCATGCGCAGGGACCCGACGCCGGTGGGGTGGAACGGGAACGGGTCGGCGAGACCCTGTAGGTCCGGCCCCAACCCGTCCGGGCGCTGCTCGCACAGCAGCCCGAGCTCCGGGCGCGCCACCGCGAAACCGTACTTCTCCGCCCCGGCGGTCAACACCGCGTTGAGCTGGTCGTTGCGGGCCGACAGCAGCGCGATCTTGATCGGGTCCAGCCCGGGGAAGCCGGCGGCGCGGGTGTCCGGGCAGTCGGCGCCGGGTTCGAACGCCCCGTACGAGGTCATGACGATCACCTGGGGGCGACCCGGCAGGTCGTTGAGGTCGACGAGCAGGTCACCGTAGACGCGGTCGAACGCCGCCATCCGGTAGTCGAACTCGCCCTGGCTGAGCTGGTCGGCGCAGTCGGGGACGCCGTAGCAGTAGCGCACGAAGTCGATCCAGCCCACATCGTTCGGGCCGATCGCCACCACGACGAACCGCAGGTCGCGCACCTGTTTGAGCAGGCCGACCTGCGCGGGCACGAGGCCGCCCGCGCGCTCCTGGGGACCGCGCAGGCCGCTCGTGATCGTGGCGCTCGGACAGGCGAGGTTGAGCACGCGCGCCGAGAGCAGGTCACCGATCTCCGCGGCGAGCGAGTCGATGCTGCGCTCGCAGGCGACGTCATCGGCTGAGCCGACGGCCACGGGCGGCCCACCGACCCTGGTTGCGCGGGAGTCGCCGATCACGGCGCCGTCGTAACCGGTGACGGGAGGACCCACCGGGTCGGGCGAGAGGTGGTAGGCGCCCACCAGCTGCGAGAGCGATGAGACGTTGCGCAGGCCTTGCGCGGCGCCCGCGTAGGCCAGCCCGCCGGCCGCGCCCCACGCCAGCACGGACGCGACAACGGCGGCTGCCGTCATCCGTCCGGCGGCGTGGACGCAGTGCGACCAGATCTCGCCCAGCGGGGCGTGGCCGCCGGTCGCCCGACTCTGCCGGCGCAGCACGACCAGCGTGCGCACTCCGGTCGCGCCGAGCGCCGCGACGAGGGTGAAGGCGAGCAGGCCGAGCCCACCGGTCAGGTACCAGCGCAGGTACCCGTTGGTGACGGCCGAGACCGCCTCGTCGCGCGCCCGTGGCCCGTGTTCGGCGTCGAAGACGGCGTCGGCGGCCGCCCCGCGTTGCACCGGGCCCATCGTCAGCTCCGGGCGCAGCGGGCCGACGACCTGCAGCCGGTCCACGTCCAGCGTGGTGTTCCCGACCTGGACCAGACGGGCGGGACCCGCCACCGACAGCTCGGGCGGCCGCGCACCGACCGAGATGCGCTGCCCGAGGGCGACGATGTCCTGGTCCGGGGTGAGCGCGACGGTGAGCGGGATGCCGACGGTCAGGCAGAAGAGCACGAGCAGCAGCGTCGGCCAGGAGCGGTGCCGGAGCACGTCGCGCTCGCCGTCCTGCTCGTCCAGTGCTCCTCCTCGCGATGCGGCCGGGGCGCCGGTCTCAGGATGCGGCATCGGCGGGGCCACGCGGTAGCGGCAAGCGGGCGCAGCGGGCCGTCCGGGCCGTGCGGGCGTCCCGGGCTCGCCGGGGCCTGGCGGGGCGCCGGCCCGGCGGGGCGCCGACCGGTCGTGATCACCGGATGAGGACCGGGGACCGGATCTGACGCGGTTGCGGGTCCCGGTGCGTTGATCAAGCCGGTCCGGCCGCGGCTGGGGGTCCCGGCCCGCTGATCACCGGCCCGGTCCCGGCCCGCCGATGAACGGCCCGGTCGCGACGTGCGGCTCGGGCGGTGGTGATCACCGGACGGGGAGCACCTGCGTGCACCTCGGCGCACCTCACGGCACCGCGCGCACCGCCAGCAGCGCCACGTCGTCGTCCAGCGGATCGGCCGAGAAGCGCTCGACGGCGTTGCGCACGGCCCCGACCACCTGCATCGCAGGTCGGCCCGCCGCGGCTGCCGCCACGGTGAGGAGCCGCTCGGCGCCGAACTGCTCGACGCCGCGGCGGCGCTCGGTGACCCCGTCGGTGTAGACGAGCAGCACGTCGCCCGGGCCGAGCCGGTACCGCACGCACTCCAACCTGACCCGCGGGACGAGCCCGACGGCCGTCCCGAAGCGGCCGATCAGCTCGGCTGTCCCGTCCGAGCGCACCACCACCGGCTGGACGTGGCCGGCGAGCACGAGGTCGACGTCGAGCCCGGCGTCACCAGCGGCCCGCCTGCCGACGACCGCCGCGGCGAGCGTGCAGAACTGCAACGGGTCGGCGGCCTCCA
This sequence comes from uncultured Actinomycetota bacterium, assembly GCA_963711715.1. Classification (GTDB taxonomy): domain Bacteria; phylum Actinomycetota; class Actinomycetes; order Mycobacteriales; family Pseudonocardiaceae; genus Pseudonocardia. Next base: position 582,268 of record CAVQFJ010000009.1, on the reverse strand, counting down.
TCATCACGTCGTTGAGCATCTCGACGGCCTGTGGCAGCGATCGGCCGTCGCGCACCAGCACCCGCAGGACGTCGCGGACGAGGCCGGTGCGGGCGGCGGCCCGCGCACCCTTGCCGCAGACGTCCCCGATCGAGACGAGCCAGTGCGCGGGGTCGATGACCAGCACGTCGTAGAAGTCGCCGCCGACGTCACTCCCGGAGCTCGCGGGCAGGTACTCCGCGGCGAACTCGACACCGGGCGCCACCGGCAGCGCGCGGGGGAGCAGGGCCTGCTGCAGTGCCTGGGACACATCGACGTGTGCCGCGGTGCTCTGGGCGTTGTGGATCGCCATGGCGGCCCGCCGGGCCACGTCGCCGGCGAGCACGACGTCCTCCGGAGTGTGCGGGCGCCCGTCCGGACGACCGACGATGAGCGTGCCGATCGTGGCCCCGCGGGCGCGCAGGGGCAGCGCGATGCCATCGGTCGGCACGGCGAACCGCACCGCGGCGGCCCCATCGCGCATCAGCTCGGCGAGCCGCGCACGCAGCTCCGGGGGCGGACCGGGGGTTCCGTCGGGATCGAGGACCGCGCGCAGCTCGGGCAACTCCTCCTCGTCGGCGTGGGTGAGCGCGGCCAGGTGCAGCCGCCCCACCGGATCGGCGAGGTGCACCGCGCACCACCGGCCGAGCCGCGGCACGACGACCTGGGGCACCACCGTGACGGCCAGGTCGACGTCGAGTGACTGCCCGAGCAGCTCGCTGGTCTCGGCGAGGTACGTCATCCAGGACCGGCGTCGCTGGTCCACCCCGCGCAGCCACCGCGACTCGACGGCCATCGCGACCCGGTGGGCGACCAGCTCGGTGAGGTCGCGGGTGCGGTCGGAGTCCAGCCCCGCACCGGAGGGCAGCACGCGCAGGGTGCCCCGCAGCGGGGCGGTCATGGGCAGCCTGACCTCCACCGGCGGGGTGGAGGCGGCGGCGGCGCCGTTCACCGCGAGCCGGCTGTCACGGGCGAGCTCACGGGCGCCGTTGCCGTCGCCCTCGTCGACGTCCACGCTGACCGCTACGGCGTCGAGGAACTCGCGGAGCCGGCGGACCAGCTCCGCGACCAGCTCCTCGGGCTCCAGCCGGTCGACCAGCGCGGGCGGCACGTGCAGCAGCCACCGGGCCTGCTCGGCGGTCGTCCAGACGCGTTCGGGCTCGGGGCTCGCCGCCGGGCTGGGCGGGGCGGCCCCGGCGGTGGTGGCGGTGGGGCGGGCGACGGAGAACCAGATGACGTGGCGGCCGTCGCGCTCGTGGCGGGTACCCCACGCGGTCGCGAGCCGCTGGACGAGGGCCAGCCCACGACCGTGGGTGGCGGCGCGCCCGTAGCGCTGGCGCGGTTGGGCCAGATGCAGCTCCAACGGACCGGCACCCCGGTCAGTGACGGCGACGACGACCTCGTCGGCGGTGACCGTCAGGGCCACGTCGAACTCGGTGCCGGCGTGCAGCACGGCGTTCTCGCACAGTTCGCTGGCCAGCAGGACGACGGTGTCGACGACATCGGCCTGGTGGTCGCCGGCCGGTCCACTGCCGGTGCCGAGATCGCGCAGGGCGTCCTGCAGCATCCGGCGCGCCCGGCCTGCCGACCGGGGGTCGGGCGGCAGCCGGATCCGCCGCTCGAGCTGAACGGGCACGGCGTGCAGTGTGCCCTGTCGGCCCGTCGCGCGCTCACAGCGCTCTCCCCACCGGTGCTCGTCGACCCGTGAGCGGCGTTGCTCCGTCCGATGGTGAGCCCGAGGCCCATCGGTGGCATCGACTACCCTCGCCCGGTGCCCGACCGCCGGTCCGAGCTCGGGAGGACCTGATGACCAGCACATCGCGCATCCGCGTGACGGGCCCCACCGGACCGCCCGACGTGGCGGACGCCGCCGGTGACGCCCTGCTCGTCGAGCTCGCCGACGCGCTGCACCAGGTGCGATTGGGACGTTTCGAGGTCCGGTTGGCCCGTCGCGACGGCCCGGCCGCCGAGGTCGTGGACCAGTTCAACGAGATGGCGGCTTTGCAGGAGCGGCGCAATCGGGACCTGTTGCGGATCAGCCGGGTCGTCGGCCGCGAGGGTCGGATGTCCGACCGGCTCGATGAGGAGTCCTACGACGGCGGGTGGGCGACCGGGGCGCAGGCGGTCAACGCGCTGATCGACGACCTCGCTGCACCCACCGCCGAGATCGCCCGCGTCATCGAGGCCGTGGCCGACGGCGACCTGTCGCAGCACATGGCGCTGGAGATCGAGGGTCGACCGCTGCGCGGCGAGTTCCGCCGCATCGGCCGCACCGTGAACACGATGGTGGACCAGCTCTCGAGCTTCGCCGACGAGGTGACCCGGGTGGCCCGCGAGGTGGGCACGGACGGCAGGCTCGGCGGCCAGGCCGATGTGCGCGGCGTGGCGGGCACCTGGCGCGCGCTCACCGACTCGGTGAACACGATGGCCAGCAACCTGACCAACCAGGTGCGCTCGATCTCGACGGCGGCCACGGCGATCGCCCGGGGTGACCTGTCCCGCACGATCACGGTGAACGCGCGCGGTGAGGTCGCCGAGCTCGCCGACACGATCAACGCACTCACCTCGACCCTGCGGCTGTTCGCCGACGAGGTGACCCGGGTGGCCCGCGAAGTCGGGACCGACGGCCGCCTCGGCGGCCAGGCCGCCGTGCCCAACGTCGCCGGCACCTGGAAGGACCTCACCGACGCGGTGAACCTGATGGCCGCCAACCTCACCGACCAGGTGCGCGGCATCGCCCAGGTGGCCACGGCGGTCGCCACCGGTGACCTGTCGCAGAAGATCACGGTGGACGCCCGCGGGGAGATCCTCGAGCTCAAGAGCACGGTGAACACGATGGTGGACCAGCTGTCGAGTTTCGCCGACGAGGTGACCCGGGTGGCCCGCGAGGTGGGCATCGAGGGCGAGCTGGGTGGCCAGGCCGCCGTCCCCAACGTCTCCGGTACCTGGCGCGACCTCACGGAGAACGTCAACCAGCTGGCCGGCAACCTCACCGCCCAGGTGCGCAACATCGCCCAGGTGACCACCGCGGTCGCCCGCGGTGACCTGTCGCAGAAGATCACGGTGGACGCCCGGGGAGAGATCCTGGAGCTGAAGTCGACGGTGAACACGATGGTCGACCAGCTGTCGAGCTTCGCCGACGAGGTGACCCGGGTGGCCCGCGAGGTGGGGACCGAGGGCAAGCTCGGTGGGCAGGCCGAGGTGGAGGGCGTCGCGGGCACCTGGCGCGATCTCACCGACAACGTCAACTACATGGCGTCGAACCTGACCGGTCAGGTGCGCAACATCGCGCAGGTGACCACGGCCGTCGCCGGCGGTGACCTGTCGCAGAAGATCACGGTGGACGCCCGGGGTGAGATCCTGGAGCTGAAGTCGACGGTGAACACGATGGTGGACCAGCTGTCGAGCTTCGCCGACGAGGTGACCCGGGTGGCCCGTGAGGTGGGTATCGAGGGCAAGCTCGGTGGGCAGGCCGAGGTGGAGGGCGTGGCCGGGACGTGGCGCGATCTCACCGAGAACGTCAACGAGCTGGCGTCGAACCTGACCGGTCAGGTGCGCAACATCGCCCAGGTGACCACGGCGGTGGCCTCCGGCGATCTCTCGCAGAAGATCACCGTGGACGCGCGGGGGGAGATCCTGCAGCTCAAGAGCACGGTGAACACGATGGTGGACCAGCTGTCGAGCTTCGCCGACGAGGTGACCCGGGTGGCCCGCGAGGTGGGTATCGAGGGCAAGCTCGGTGGGCAGGCCGAGGTGGAGGGCGTGGCCGGGACGTGGCGCGATCTCACCGAGAACGTCAACGAGCTGGCGTCGAACCTGACCGGTCAGGTGCGCAACATCGCCCAGGTGACCACGGCGGTGGCCTCCGGCGATCTCTCGCAGAAGATCACCGTGGACGCGCGGGGGGAGATCCTGCAGCTCAAGAGCACGGTGAACACGATGGTGGACCAGCTGTCGAGCTTCGCCGACGAGGTGACCCGGGTGGCCCGCGAGGTGGGTACCGAGGGCAAGCTCGGCGGACAGGCCCAGGTCCGTGGGGTGTCCGGCACCTGGCGCGATCTCACCGAGAACGTCAACCAGCTCGCCTCCACGCTCACCATCCAGCTGCGGGCGATCTCCGCGGTGTCGACGTCGGTGGCCCGCGGCGACCTCACCCAGCAGATCCAGGTCGCCGCTTTCGGCGAGGTCGCGGAGCTCAAGCACAACATCAACCAGATGATCGTGGCGCTGCGCGAGACGACCCAGGAGAACGCGCAGCAGGGCTGGCTGGACTCCAACCTCGCGCGCATCGGCGGGCTGCTGCAGGGCCAGCGCAACCTCGCCGCGGTCGGTCAGATGATCATGAACGAGGTCGCGCCGCTGGTCGACGCGCAGATCGGAGCGTTCTTCCTGGCCGCGGACCCCGTCGGCCGTCCGCCGGAGGCCGAGCCGCGCTGGGTCATGTCCGCCGGCTACGCGATCAGCCCGGGCGAGCCACCGTTGTCGTTCGGCACCGGGGAGGGGCTCGTCGGGCAGGCCGCGGCGAACCGGCAGATCGTCCGCGTGGCAGACGTGCCGGCCGACTACCTGCCGATCCGGTCCGGGTCGGGCGCGACGGCCCCGCGCGCCCTCGTCGTGCTGCCCGTGCAGTTCGAGGACGAGTGCCTCGGGGTGATCGAGCTCGGGTCGGTCCGGCCGTTCTCCGCGCTGCACCTGACCTTCCTCGAGCGGCTGGTGGCCGCGATCGGCGTGGCCATCACGACGATCCGGGCCAACCGGCGCACCGAGGAGCTGCTCGCCCAGTCGCAGGGCCTGGCCACGGAGCTGCAGGACCAGTCGGCGGAGCTGCAGCGCGCCAACGCCGAGCTGGAGGAGAAGGCCGAGCAGCTCTCCGAGCAGAACCGCAACGTCGAGATCAAGAACATGGAGATCGACACCGCCCGCCGGGGCGTGGAGGAGAAGGCGCAGCAGCTGGCGGTGGCCAGCCAGTACAAGTCGGAGTTCCTGGCGAACATGAGCCACGAGCTCCGCACTCCGCTGAACTCGCTACTCCTGCTCTCCCGGCTGCTCGCCGACAACCCCGGCCTCAACCTCACCGACAAGCAGATCGAGTTCGCGACGACGATCCACCGGTCGGGCTCGGAGCTGCTGCGGCTGATCGACGACATCCTCGACCTGTCGAAGATCGAGGCGGGCCGCGTCGACGTCGACCCCGCACCGGTCGATCTCGCACAGGTGCTGGGCGAGGTCGAGCAGGCCTTCGGCCCGCAGGCCGAGGACAAGGGTCTCGAGCTGCGCGTGGAGGTCGACGCCGACCTGCCGGCGACCATTACCACCGACCGGCAGCGACTCCAGCAGATCCTGCGGAACCTGCTGGCCAACGCGGTCAAGTTCACCGGCTCCGGGCGCGTCACGTTGCACATCGGGGCGGCCGCGCCGGGCACCGTGCACGGCGTCCCCGCACTCGACGCGGCGCGCACCGTGATCGCCTTCGCCGTCCGCGACACCGGCATCGGCATCCCCGCCGGCAAGCTCGACATGATCTTCGAGGCGTTCCAGCAGGCCGACGGGACGACGAGCCGCAAGTACGGGGGCACCGGCCTCGGTCTGTCGATCTCCAAGGAGCTGGCCCGGATGCTGGGAGGTCGGATCGAGGTGTCGTCCGAGCTCGGATCCGGCTCGGTCTTCACCCTGCTGTTGCCCGACGAGCTCCCGATCGTCATGGCCGCGGCCGCGCGCATGCTGCCCCGTCGGAGCGCGGAGGCGGCGCCTTCCGATCCGGCTCCGCTCGATCGGGCACCGCTCGATCCCTTCGGCGGCCCGATCCTGCGCGCCACCGTCGGCGGCTCGACGGGCGTGCCGCAGAAACCGGAGCTGGCCGGCTGCACCGTGCTGATCGTGGACGACGACGTGCGCAACGTGTTCGCCCTGACCAGCGCGTTGGAGCTGCACGGTCTGCGGGTGCTCTACGCCGACAACGGCGCCGAGGGCATCCGGCTGCTGACCGTGCACCCCGAGGTGGACGTCGTCCTGATGGACGCGATGATGCCCGACCTGGACGGCAACGAGACGACGCGCCGGATCCGGGCGCTGCCCCAGGGGCAGACGTTGCCCGTCGTGTTCCTCACGGCGAAGGCCATGCCCGGTGACCGGGAGTCGAGCCTCGCAGCCGGCGCGACCGAGTACGTCACCAAGCCGGTGGACCTCGACGAGCTGCTCGCGCTCATGGCGTCCTGGGTCTCGCGTGCGGGTGCGGCCTCATGACGGGGGGCCAGGTGGCGCGGGTGCTCGCCGTCGACGACCGGCGGGAGAACCTGCTGGCCCTGCAGGCGATCCTGGAGGGGCTGCCGATCGAGCTCGTCGCCGTCACCAGCGGCGAGGACGCCCTCAAGCGGCTGCTCGTCGAGGACTACGCGGTGATCCTGCTCGACGCACAGATGCCAGGGATGGACGGGTTCGAGACCGCGGGCCACGTCAAGCAGCGGGAGCGCACGCGGCACATCCCGATCCTGTTCCTCACCGCCGTCGACTACGACCCGCACCTGGCGTTCCGCGGCTACCAGGCCGGTGCCGTGGACTACATCACCAAGCCGTTCGACCCCTGGGTGCTGCGGTCGAAGATCTCGGTGTTCGTCGACCTCTGGACGATGCACACCCGCCTCGCCGACCAGGCTGCGGAGTTCGGAGCCCTCCGGGCCGCTGTCGACGACGCACTGGCGTTGCTCGACGGCCCGGAACCCGTCGCGCTGGACGGGGTGCGGGCCAGGCTGACGGCGGTGCACGCCGATCCGTGACCTCCTGTAGAGGTCCCCCCGGAAGCTCTACTGCTCGACGGTGAGCACGGCCTGGATCACGTGTCGGCGCCGGGCGGCGAGGTCGGCCAGCAGCGCGGGTCCCTCTTCCAGCGGCAGGACATCGGTGATCACGTGCTTGCGCACGGCCGCCCCGTCGGCCAGCAGGAGGTCGATGGTCTCGGCGGAGAGCCGCTCCCGGTCCCAGGCGTGCGCGGTGCCGCGCGGTACGCGTCCGATCTGGGCGCACCGGACCGCGAGCCCGTTGTGGTGGAACTCCGCACCGAGCTGCAGAGCGGACCCGTCGTCGGTGTAGAAGGCCAGATCGACCACGGTGCCCTGCGGGCGCAGGAGGCGCAGGGCCAACCCGAGGGCGGCGCTGCGGCCGCGGCACTGGAACACCACGTCCGCGCCGCGGTCGCCAGCGCCGTGCCGCCAGCGCGTTTTGAGCCGCACCGCGGGGTCGTCGGCGTCCGGGTTGAGCGCGTCGAGCCCGAGCCTCTGCGCGGCCGCGCGGCGCTCGACGGTCGGGTCGAGCACCACCACCTCGGCCGCGCCGTGCCGCCGGGCCAGCAGGCCGGTGAGCAGCCCGACCACGCCGCCCCCGACGACGGCGACACGCCGGCCACGGACACCGTCGCCGAGCGAGCGCACGTCGGTTCCGCACAGCTCGGCGGCTGCGTGCAGCAGACCATTGGCACAGATCGGACCCATGTGCGCGGCGTAGATGCCCAGCAGCGGGTCGAGATCGGCGGGCAGCACCACCACCCGCTCGGTCAGCGGGTCGAGCCGGTAGCCGGTGCGGTGCCCGTAGGTGGCGGCCACGGTGGTGCCGGGTGCGAGGCCGAGCCCGCTGCTGTCGGACACCACACGCGCCACCTCCATGTACCCGAGGCGGGTGACGGGGTAGCCAGTGCCCGGGCGATCCGCGCGGAACAGTGCCAGCTCGCCGTCGAACCCGTGGTGCAGCGCCGGGTTCGTGCCCGTGAGGAAGGTCAGCTCGGTGCCGGCCGAGACGCCGGTGCACACGGTGGCGAGCTCCAGCGATCCAACGGACGCCGGCACCGGGCGGACGGCGGCGACGCCGGGGGACTCGACGACGAGCGCGCGCTCGGTCACGACACCCGCTCGGTGCGCCCGGACTCCGCGGACCGCGCCAGCGCGCAGGCGAGCCGGTGGCTGCGCAGAGCCTCGGCGTGGTCGGGTGGCTGCCGCTCGACGTCCACCGGTCGGCCGCGCAGGACGTCGACGAAGGCCCGGTCGACCGCGACGCGCCCGACCCACGGGTCGTACTCCGTGCGGTGCCGGCCGTCGTCGTCCCGGACCTCGAGCCAGTCCTCGCCGACGCCGACCACCAGGCCGTCGGCAACGATCTCCAGCCCGGCCCGGTGCTTGGCGGGCAGCACGCAGGTGGTGGTCAGGGTGCCGACGGCGCCGCCGGTGAAGCACATCAGCGCGGCGGTGGCGGCTTCGCTGCCACCCGGCAGGTGGCCGGCGGCGGCGGCGTGCACCTCAGTCACCTCGCCGACGAGCACCCGTGCGAGGTCGAGCACGTGCACGGCCTGCTCCACCAGCGGCCCGCCGGAGCGGCTGCGGTCGGCCCACCACGGCACGGGCGGCACCTTGTCCAACCACCACCCGCTCACAAGGCGGATCCGCCGCCCGGTCAGGAGTTCCCGGGCGCGCTGGATGGGCTCGGCGCACCGCCAGTGGTGGCCCACCCTGGTCAGCACCCCGCACGCGGTGATGCGCTCGTCGACCCACTCCGCCGTGGGCCGGTCGGCGGCCAGCGGCTTTTCGACGAACAGCGCGACGCCGGCCTCGGCCAGCCGCACCTCTGCCGGGCCGTGGGCGAAGGGCGGGACGCAGACGTAGACCGCATCGACCTCGGCGGCCAGCAGGCCGTCCACGTCCGAGACGGCGCGCAGGGAGTGGGCCGCGGCGAACGCCGCGGCCCGGCCGGGATCCAGGTCGACGGCCGCGACGAGCTCGACGTCGTCGAACCCGGCCAGGACCTGCGCGTGTCGCTGGGCCACGCCACCCGTTCCGACGAAGCCGATGCGACATCGAGCCGAACCGCGCTCTGCCACAGCCGTCATGAAGCCAGTGGTACCTGGTTGGAGTGCGACGAAACGGGCATGTGCCGGGACATGACGATGACGGTGCTGCTGAACGCGGGGCCCTGGCTCGCAGTACCGCCCCCGGGGTACGGCGGCATCGAGAACGTCGTCGCCGCGCTGGTGCCCGAGCTGCGCCGTCGCGGCGTCCGGGTGGTGCTCGCCGGGGTGGGATCGAGCACGCTCCCGGTTGATGACCTCGTCTCGGTGTTCGACGAGGGCCAGTTCGGCCAGCTGCAGCGGCCCTACAACCGGGTCATGGGAGTGGCCGCCGCGCACCTGCACCGGGTGGTGTCCGAGCTGCGGCGGCGCAACGACATCGTGCTCGTGCACGACCACCAGGAGGCGTTCGGACCGACCGTGCTGGCCGCACTCGGGTCCGACGCCCCGCCGGTCCTGCACACGCTGCACTGGGACCTCGCCAAGCACCCCGAGCTGTACGGCCGCATCGACGGAGGCGGCTCGCTGTGGGTCAACGGCGTCTCGTTCGCCCAGCTCGCCACGGCGCCGCCCGCGTTGCGGGCCCTGAGCGTCGGGCACGTGCACCTGGCCACCCCGCTGGCCGTCGGCGCCGACCGGGCCACGTCGCCGCCGAAGTCCGATCACCTCGTCCTGCTCGGTCGCATCACGCCGTGCAAGGGTCAGCACGTCGCCGCCCGGGTCGCCCACCGCATCGGGCGCGACCTCGTGCTCGCGGGACCCGTCGGCGCCCATCATGGTCCCGACACGTTGGGCGGGGCGGACGACGGGCCGGACGTACGGTACTGGCGCGAGCAGGTACAACCGCTGGTGGACGGGCGGCGGGTGCGCTGGGCGGGCACGATGTGCGGCCCCGAGCGCGACGAGCTGGTGGCCACGGCCACGGCCGCGCTCTTCCCCATCGACTGGGAGGAGCCGGGGGGGACGGCCGTGGTCGAGTCCCTCGCACTGGGCACGCCGGTGGTCGGGTACCGCCGCGGCTGCCTGCCGGAGCTGGTGGAGCACGGCCGCACCGGCCTGCTGGTCGAGCCTGGCAACGAGGACGCGTTGGGTGCCGCCGTCGAGGAGGCGAGCGCGTTGGAGTCGCGCGAATGCCGGCGGGAGGCGGCCCGGCGGTTCACGCCGGCCCGGATGGCCGACCATTACATGCGGCTCTACGACGAGGTGCTGCGGCGCAGCGATCGCGCGGCCTCGGAGAGCCGGACGCTGCGGGCCGTGCCGCACCTGGCGCGCGGGTAGCCGGCCCAGGCGATCGTCGGCGGCCACGTCAGCGTGGTCGGTGAACCGTCACCCGTTCCTCGTGGGGAGCGCAGAGGGCCCCGACCGCATCGTGCGATCGGGGCCCGGCCGACGTGCTCCCCGCTCAGCCGCGGAAGACGTCCTTGACCTTCTCGCCGGCCTGCTTGATGTTGCCCTTGGCCTGGTCGGTCTGGCCCTGACGCTCCAGCGCCTCGTCGCCGGTGGCGTGGCCGACGCCCTCCTTGGCCTTGCCCTTGAGCTCCTCGGCCTTGTTGTCGAACTTGTCCTCGGTGGCCATGCCAACCTCCTCGTGCTGAGTGACGCTCACTCCGATGGCGGCGTACCCACTCCGTGACGTCGACACACAGGCAGGGGTCACTCGCGGCAGAGGCAGAACGGGTGGCCGGCCGGATCGAGGAACACGCGGAACGTCTCGCCCGGCTGGTGCTCGTGCTTGCGGGCGCCGAGCTCGAGGACCTGGGCCTCCGCGGCGTCGAGATCGGGAACGTCGAGGTCCAGGTGCACCTGCTGGGGGTGCTCGGCGCTCGGCCAGACGGGCGGGACGTGGTCGGGCGCCAGCTGGAACGCGAGCGTGACACCGGCGCCGGGGCCCAGCTGCACCCAGTCCTCGTCCGCGCGGGCGACGGGTGCACCCGTGATGGCGCTGTAGAACTCCGCGAGCAGGCGGGGTTCGGGGCAGTCGATGGCGACAACGGTGGACTTCGCGATCGCGGTCATGAGGCAACGCTATCGCCGCCCCCCGACAGATCCGGGCGTCCCCGCGGGACGTTCGGACCAGCCGGGACCGACGGCGTGAGCCCGCGTTTGCCCGCAGTCGGCCCGTCCGGGTGAGGATCAGCAACTCGGGACGCGAGCCGCCTGACGCGGTCGGCGGTCCCTCGCTGTCGATCATGGGGCCGGCCCGAGCGGCTCGGCGGTCCGCAGGCTCTTGACCGGCCATGATCCGCACCAGCGGGCGGCCAACCGCACTACACGCGCCTGCGGGTCCCGGTTCGATGATCGACTCGCCTTCAGAAGGTCCGGCCGGGGCCACTCGAGTTGCACGCGATCGCTCGTTCGTCGATCATCTCCATGGTCGAGAATATTGGAGGAATCGATGACGGGACCTGCGCGACGGTCGTGGTCGGCCCCCCTGCTGGTGGTGCTGGCTCTCGGTCAGATCGTCAGTCCGGTCCTGGTCGGCCTGTCGGGAAGTGACTTCTTCACCTCGGACCGCGCGGGGGAGCCGCCCATCGTCCCGGCCGGGTACACCTTCGCCATCTGGGGACTCGTCGAGGTCCTCGCCATCAGCTACGCGGTGTGGGCGCTGGCCACCCGATCGAACGGGCCGCTCCTGCGGGACTGGATCGCCGCGCCGCTGGCCGTCGTCTTCGCCGGCTTCAGCATGTGGCTGCTGGCCGTGGTGTTCGAGCCGACCTGGACCCCGCTGGTGATCTTCCTCCTCATGTTCGCCGCGCTGCTCCGGGCGCTCTCGGTGGCCCGGGCCGCGCGCGGGGAGATCGCGGGCTGGAGCCCGCTGGGCCGCGGTCTCCTGTGGGGGATGCTCGGCGTCTACACCGGCTGGACGTCCATCGCCGTGTGGGTCAACCTCACCACCTCGCTCGCGGGGAGCGGCGTGCCCGTCACCGGGACGGCCGCGGTCCTCGGTCAGCTCGCCGTGCTCGCCGGGGCCACGGCCACCGCCTGCGCGATCGTGTGGTGGACCCGCGCCCTGCTGCCGTACGCCGCCGCCACCGCCTGGGCCTTCGTCGGGGCGGCGATCGGGGCATCAGCGGCCGGCGAGGGGCTGCTCGCGGTGACGGCGGTGATCGGGCTCGTCGTGGTCACGGCGGTCACCGTGGTGCGGCGGCGGGCGCCGGGTGCTCCGTCGGTGCGACGTGACCTGGCCGCCGCCTGACACGCAGCTCCACGGCGAGCACGCGTGGTCGACCGAGCGAGCAGGTCATCCGCCACGGCGACCGGCCAGTCGGGCCAGCACCGGCGCGGCCAGCAGCGTGAGGAGCACGCGGAGCACCTGCGCAGCCATGACGAACGTCACGTCGACACCGGCCGAGACGGCGGTGGCGAGCACCGCGTAGATCCCACCAGGCGTCGTGGCCAGGTACCCCTCCAGGACGCTGGCCCCGGTGAGGCGCGAGAGCAGCAGCCCGAGCCCCGCGCACGCCCCGACGAGGGCGGCGATCAGGGCGGTCGCGGCGGGAAGGGAGCCGAGCACGATCCGCAGGCTCCCGCGGGTGAACCGCACGCCCGCTTGCCACCCGATCACGGCGTAGGCGAGCTCGACGAGCAGCGCGGGCGGTGTCGCACCGCCCGACAGTCCCGCCAGGTCGAGCACGATCGCCACCACCATCGGTCCGAGCAGCCCACCGGCGGGGATCCTCAGGAGCCGGGCCAGCGGCAGCCCGAGGAGCGCGCAGCCGGCGACGAACGCCACGTCCACGAACCCGACGGCCACGAACCCGACAGCGGCGGTCCACGAGGTGTCACCGGGCGCAGGCGCGGTGGCGGCGGCGGCGGCGAAGGCCGTGGCCGACGCATCGAACCAGAGGGCCGCGACCACTGGCGTCGTCGCCGTCACCAGCCCCATCCGCAGGTACTGCACGACGGCGACGAGCCGGTCGTCCCCGCCGAGATCACGGCTGATGGCGACCACCCCGGAGGCCCCGCCGGCGATGAGCGACAGCGCACCGGTGAGCGGCGAGACGCCCCGCCGCAGGCCGAGCAGCAGACCCGCTGCCACGCTCGTGGCCAGCGTCGCCAGCCCGACGAGCAGCACCGGGAGCCAGCTCGTCGCCAACCCGGCGACCGTCGAGGGCTGCACGAGGACGCCGATGACCACCCCGAGCACGGCCTGGGCGGCCGTCGTCGCCGGCCGGGGGACGCGGGCGGGCGCGCGGTCGCTCAGTGCGAGCACCGTGGCCACGAGCAGACCGGCGAACAGGGCCGGGGAGGGCACCCTCAGCGCCACCATGACCGCGGTCAGCGCCCCGGTGAGCCCGACCAGCAGCGCCCACCGCCGCCACCGTCCCGATCCCACGCCCTGATCATCGGTCACCGAACGTTCACCGGCCGGCGGTCTGACCAGGGTCGGCTCGGGGTAGTCGTCGGCATGGCAGCCGAGGCGAGCGCGCGACCGACCACGACTCCGACCCCCGACCTCCATTCGCTCGACGCCTGGTGGCGGGCCGCCAACTACCTGTCCGTCGGGCAGATCTACCTGATGGACAACCCGCTGCTGCGTGAGCCCCTCCGTCCCGAGCACGTCAAGCCCCGCCTGCTGGGCCATTGGGGCACGACGCCGGGCCTGACGTTCGTCTGGTCCCACCTCAACCGGGTGATCAACCGGGACGGCCTGGAGGCGCTCTTCGTCGCCGGTCCGGGCCACGGCGGTCCGGCCGTGGTGGCGACGGCGTGGCTGGAGGGCACCTACTCTGAGCGCTACTCCAACGTGCCCGGCGACGCCGAGGGGATCGGGGAGCTGTTCCGGCAGTTCTCCTTCCCCGGGGGCATCCCGAGCCACGCCGCGCCCGAGACGCCCGGCTCCATCCACGAGGGCGGGGAGCTCGGCTACTCCCTCGCCCACGCCTACGGCGCGGTGTTCGACAACCCCGACCTGCTCGTCGCCTGCGTGATCGGCGATGGGGAGGCCGAGACCGGGGCGCTCGCCGGGTCGTGGCAGGCCAACAAGTTCTGCCATCCCGTGCACGACGGCACCGTGCTGCCGATCCTGCACCTCAACGGCTACAAGATCGCGAACTCGACGGTGCTCGCGCGCATCCCGACCGACGAGCTGCTCGAGCAGCTCCGCGGCCACGGCCACCGGCCCTACGTCCTCGACGGCGGTTTCCCCGACGAGAACGGCACGGTCGAGGACGCCATGGACGTGCACGCCAGGATGGCCGACGTCATGGACGAGATCGTCGCCGAGATCCGGCGGATCCGGGACCGCGCCGCCGAGCAGCTCGCTGCGGGCGAGGAGGTGACGCGGCCGAGCTGGCCGGTGCTCGTGCTGCGCACCCCCAAGGGCTGGACCGGCCCGAAGGAAGTGGACGGCAAGCAGGTGGAGGGCACGTTCCGGGCCCACCAGGTGCCCCTCTCCGAGGTGCGCAGGAACGAGGGGCACCGCGGCCCAGCTCGAGGAGTGGCTGCGGTCCTACCGGCCCGAGGAGCTCTTCGACGATGCGGGGCGGCTGCGGCCGGAGCTGGTTGCGCTGAGTCCGCGCGACGACCGTCGGATGAGTGCGAATCCACACGCCAACGGTGGTCTGCTCCTGCGCGACCTGCGGCTGCCGGACTTCACCCGGCACGCGGTCGCCGTGCCGAGCCCGGGCTCCGGCCCGGTCAGCGCGACCGGCACGCTGGGCGGGTGGCTGGCCGAGGTCGTGCGGGCCAACCCGGAGAACTTCCGGATCATGGGCCCGGACGAGACGGCCTCCAACCGGTTGCAGGCGGTGTTCGACGCGACCGACCGCCAGTTCCTGGGCCGGATCGGCGGCGAGGACGAGCACACCGCGCCGTCGGGTCGGGTGCTGGAGGTGCTCAACGAGCAGCTCTGCGAGGGCTGGCTGGAGGGGTACCTGCTCACCGGCCGGCACGGGCTGTTCAACTGCTACGAGGCCTTCATCCACATCGTCGACTCGATGTTCAACCAGCACGCCAAGTGGCTGCAGGCGATGCCGGCACATCCCGTGGCGGCGGCCGGTGGCATCCCTGAACTACCTGCTCACCAGCCACGTCTGGCGCCAGGACCACAACGGGTTCTCCCACCAGGACCCGGGCTTCATCGACCACGTGCTGAACAAGAAGCCCGAGATCGTGCGGGTGTACCTGCCGCCGGACGCGAACACGCTGCTGTCGACGGTCGACCACGTCCTGCGCACCCGGAACTACGTGAACCTGGTCGTGGCGGGGAAGAACCCCGGTCCGCAGTGGCTGACCATGGACGAAGCGGTGGCGCACTGCACGCGCGGCGTCGGGATCTGGGAATGGGCGTCCAACGACGCTGGCGGCGAGCCCGACGTGGTGCTCGCCTGCGCCGGCGACGTCCCGACGCTCGAAGCCGTTGCGGCGGTGAGCCTGCTGCGCCGCCACCTGCCGGAGCTGAAGGTTCGGCTGGTGAACGTCGTGGACCTCATGCGGCTGCAGGACGAGCGCGAGCACCCGCACGGTCTCGCCGACCGCGAGTTCGACGGGCTGTTCACCGCGGACAAGCCGGTGATCTTCGCGTATCACGGCTACCCGTGGCTCATCCACCGTCTGACCTACCGCCGCCGGGGCCACCGCAACATCCACGTGCGCGGGTACAAGGAGGAGGGCACCACCACCACCCCGTTCGACATGGTCATGATGAACGACCTCGACCGCTTCCACCTGGTCGTGGACGTCATCGACCGGGTACCGGGGCTGGGGGTGCAGCAGACCGCGCTGCGCCAGCACATGCTCGACGAGCGGCTGCGCTGCCGGCGGCACACCCGCCAGTACGGTGAGGATGCCCCCGACGTGGCCGAGTGGGTATGGCCCGGATGAGCGAGCCTGCGAGCGAATCATCGATACAGCGGGTCCGCGAAGCGGCGACCGAGCGCAGCGAGGGAGTCCGGTGAGGGTCCTCGTCGTCAACGCGGGCTCGTCGTCGGTGAAGCTCTCCGTGC
The DNA here is from genome assembly GCA_963711715.1 of uncultured Actinomycetota bacterium. Classification (GTDB taxonomy): domain Bacteria; phylum Actinomycetota; class Actinomycetes; order Mycobacteriales; family Pseudonocardiaceae; genus Pseudonocardia. Next base: position 566,476 of record CAVQFJ010000009.1, on the reverse strand, counting down.
TCGACGGGGACGGGGCCGTCGAGGCGCAGGAGTCGGTCGAACCCGCCGCCGCCGGGGAGGCGCTCGGCCGCCTGCTGGGGGAGCGGCCGGACGCTGTCGGGCACCGGGTGGTGCACGGCGGGGCCCGTTTCACCGGCCCGACGCTCGTGGACGACGACGTCCTGGCCGGCATCGACGAACTCCGGGTGCTCGCCCCGCTGCACCAGGGTCCCGCCGTGGACGCGCTGTCCCAGGCCAGGGAGGCGTTGCCCGGAGTGCCCCAGGTCGCGTGCTTCGACACCGCCTTCCACCACACGATCCCGCCCGCGGCGGCGACCTACGCCATCCCGCGGCAGTGGCGGCAGGAGCTCGGCGTGCACCGCTACGGCTTCCACGGCCTGGCGCACGAGGTCGTCGGGGCGCGCGGCGGAGATCGTCGGGCGTCCGGTCGGGGAGCTGCGGACGGTCACCGCGCACCTCGGCTCGGGCGCGTCGCTGTGCGCGGTCGACCGGGGTCGGTCGGTGGACACCACGATGGGCTTCACGCCCACGGCCGGGCTGGTGATGGGCACCCGCAGCGGGGACCTCGACCCGGCGGTGCCGACCTACCTGGTGCGCAGGGGCGTCGACCCGGTCGAGGTCGCCGATGCGCTGGACCGGCACAGCGGCCGCTCGCGCTCGCCGGTGCGTCCGACGTGCGCGACGTGGTGGCGGCGGCCGACGGCGGTGACGGCGATGCCGCCCTGGCCCTGGACGTCTGGACCCACCGGGCCCGCGGACTGGTCGCGGCGATGGCCGCCGCGATGGGCGGGCTCGACGTGCTCGCGTTCAGCGGAGGGGTGGGGGAACGATCCTCGCGCCTGCGGGCACGCATCGTCGACGGTCTCGGGTTCCTCGGCCTGGCGCTCGACCCCAGCCGCAACGAGGCCGTCGACGGGGACGCGGACATCGGGACGGGCGTGGCCCGGACGGTGGTCGTCGCCGCACGGGAGGACGCGGTCATCGCCCGACAGGTGCGCGCACTGCTCGGTTAGCCCCCGCTACTCGACCGCGTCACCGTCCTGCCCGGCGCCGGCGATCCAGACGGTCTTGGCGTTGACGAACGACCGCGGCCCGAACGCGGCGAGCTCCCGGCCGTAGCCGGAGTTCTTCACCCCGCCGAAGGGCACCTCCGGCCTCGACTCGGTGAACTTGTTGATGTACATCATCCCGGTCTCGACCTCGGTGACGAACCGCTCCTGCTCGGCCCGGTCGCGGGTCCAGGCGCTGCCGCCCAGGCCGAACGTCGAGTCGTTGGCGATGCGGATGGCGTCGTCGACGTCGCGGGCCCGCCACAGCAGCGCGACCGGCCCGAACAGCTCCTCGACGTGCCCGGGAGAACCTTCGGGGACGTCGGCGAGCAGACCCGGCTGATAGTAGTTGCCCGGCCCGTCGATCGGCTTCCCGCCGGTCAGGAGGCGACCGCCGGCCGCGACCGTGTCGCGCACCTGCTGGTCGATCGTCTGCACGGCGGTCCGATCGACCAGCGGCCCGACGTCGGTGTCGGGGTCCATGGGGTCGCCGACCCGCAACCCCTCCAGCTTCGTCGACCATCAGCCGGGTGAACTCGTCGGCGATCTGCTCGTGGACGATGAAGCGCTTGGCGTTGATGCAGGACTGCCCGTTGTTCAGCAGCCGCGAGGTGACCGCGTTGCCCACGGCGTCGCCGAGGTCGGCCGAGGGCATCACGATGAACGCGTCGCTGCCGCCGAGCTCCAGCACGCTGGTCTTGACCGTGCGCCCGGCGGTCCCCCCGACCTGCCGCCCGGCTGCTTCGCTACCGGTGATCGTCACGGCCCGGACGCGGTCGTCCTCGATGATCTTCTCGACCGCGGCCGACCCGACCAGCAGGGTCTGGAACACGCCCTCCGGGAAGCCGGCGCGGCGCAGCACGTCCTCGATGGCCAGCGCCACCTGCGGCACGTTCGACGCGTGCTTGAGGAGCCCGACGTTGCCGGCCATCAGCGCGGGCGCGGCGAACCGGAACACCTGCCAGTAGGGGAAGTTCCAGGGCATGACCGCCAGCACCGGCCCGAGCGGCTCGTAGCGGGTGAAGACGGTGGCGTCCGGCACGTCGTGCGGGACGTCGGCGAGGATCTCCTCGGTGTGGTCGGCGTACCAGCGGCATCCCGTGGAGCACTTGCCCATCTCGGCGACGGCGGACACCAGGGTCTTGCCCATCTCGAGGGTCGCGAGCCTCCCGAGCGCATCGGCCTCGTCGTCGAGGATGTCGGCGGTGCGCCGCATGAGGTCGGCACGCTCAGCCCATGTCGTGGTGCGGTAGCTGCGGAACGCGTCGGCCGCGCGCTGCAGCTTCTCCTGCACCTCGTCGGTGGTCAGCTCGTCGAACTCGCGCACGGTCTCGCCGGTCGCGGGGTTCGTGGTGGCGATGGGCACGGTCGTCCTCCTCGAGTCGGGTCACCGGCGGCCTACCCGCACCGCGGCGGCGTTACCCCCGGACCCTGGCACGGCCGCCGCGCGAATGGGGGCCCTCACCGTCCGGTGAGGGCCCCCAGTCGACGAGCCGGATCGATCAGCTCGGCGCGGAACCCGTGTTCTGCCGGACCGTGCCCGCCGAGTCCTGCGCCTGGCCCTGGACGTGCCCGGCCGCCGACCGGCTCTCCTCGGCGACGGTCTGGCCGGCGTCGGTGGCGGTCGAGCGCACCGACTGGACGGCCTGCTGCGCGGGCTCGGTGAGGTTGTCCTTCACCTCCGCGGCCGCCTGCTTGGCCGCCTCGGCCAACGGCTGCCCGACCTCGGCCGCCCGGTCCTTCGCCTGCATCGTGAGGTCCTGCTCGCGCCGGCTGGCAGGCAGCAACGACGAGATCAACCAGCCGGCCCCGAAGGCGATGAGTCCGGCGGCGAGCGGGTTGCCCTGCGTCTGCTGACGAACGGCCCGCGGGGCGTCCTGCACCGCTCCGGAGACGCTCGACGCCGCCGACGAGGCGGTGTCGGAGATCGTGCCGGCCGCCTGCTGGGCCCGGTCCTGCACCCCGCCCGAGGACGAGCGGTCGTACGGGGCGTCCGCGTACGCGCCGCGGTCGTACGGGTCACGGGCGTACGGGTCGCGCGAGTACGGGTCGGCGGCGTACGGGTCCGCGTACGAGGGACCCGGGTCATCGCTGCCCATCACCTTCTCCTTCCACCGGTTGGCAGTGCCCCGCACCCGGTTGACCCGGCGCTCGACGATCCGTCCCGGGCTCACCTTCTCGCTGAGGGCGTCGACGTCGTTGCTGAGGTTCGCCTGCGTCCGCTCGATCTCGCGGCGGATCTGGTCGGGATCGCTCGGGGTGGTCACGTGCTGTCTCCTCGCTGGCCCTTGAGGGCATCGGGTACGTGGCTGAGGGTGTCGACCGTGCGCTCCGGTTTGGGGTTGACCTCGCGGAGCTTCTTGCGTCCCATCACGAACAGGACCGCGGCGACCACGGCCCACAGCACGGCGACCACGACTCCCGCCCAGCCGGCGTCCATGACGTTGGACAGTCCCGCCCAGAGCGCGATCGAGAGGAAGAGCACGACGAAGAACGCGGCGAACCCGGCGCCGGCGAGGGCGCCCGCGGCCTTTCCGGTCTTCGTCGCCTCCTGCTTGATCTCGGCCTGGGCCAGCGCGAGCTCCTGGCGCATCAGGGTGGAGAGGTCGCGGGTCACGTTGCCGACGAGGTCGCCGACCGACACGTCTCCGACATCGCCGAGGGTGGTCGCACCGGGCTCGGGGTGGCGCTCGACGTCGTCGTGGCCGGCGGGCATCGCCGACCCGGCCGGATACGCCTCGGTCGTGTTGGGAGGGAGTGGAGTGCTCATCGCGGCCCGTCCTCGCGCGGCGGGACCGCACCGCGCTCCACGTCCTGGACGTAGTCGCCGACGGTGGTCGCGCCCGGACGCGGCGCGTGCGCCGGCGGCGCTCCCGCCGTGGGATCGGCCGGAGCCGGCCCGGGACCGGTCTGCTCCAGGTGGCCGGGACCACCCGGCGCGGGGTAGGTCATCGGATCCGCGCCGCCGGCCGGGCCGTCGGATGCGGTGGCGTACGGGCGGGGCGCCGCCGCGGGCTCGAAGGGGCGATCGAGAGGTCCGTCCGGGGGCAGTGCGGCCCCACCGGGCTGGTCGTAGGGCTGGTCGTAAGGCGAGGACGTGAGCGGTCCCGTCGGGTAGTCGGGCGGCGCGAGGTGGGTCGCGCGCGGTCCGGGCTGCGGCGGGGTTGCGCTCGGGCCGGTGTCGCGGTTCGCGTCGACCGCCCCCCGGGTGAGACGTCCGGCCAGCACGCCCGCGAGGGCCGCACCGACCAGGAACGCACCGGGACGGCGGCGGGCGAGCCCGCGCACCTCCCCGAGCAGATCGCCCGGTTCCCGTCGACCCAGCCACTCGGCGGCGTCCTCGATCCGGGTTGCAGCCTGCTTGGCCAGGTCGGAGGCCGGTCCGTGCTGCTCGCCACCGTCAGCCATCTGGTGCAGCTCGGCGGCGAGCGCACGCAGCCCCTCGGTGGCCTTCTGCTGTCCGTTGCGGGCCTGTTCGGCGGCCTGGCCCCGGGCCTCGCCCAGCAGGTCCTTGGCCTGCCGACGAGCTTCCTGGACGACCTCGCCCGCCTGGTCCTTGGCGGTGCCGGCGACGTGCTGGCCGGCCTCGGCGGTCGCGCGGCGGACCTGCGTGGCCTCGTCCCGCGCGACCTGCGTGGTGGATGGGTCGGTTCCGGCCGTCGTCGGCACGTGACCGCTGGTCTGCTGGCTCACTGCGAACTCCCTTGCTCAACCCGGTCGACGCGCATCACGTCATGGGACGATGGCCGCCGTCTACCCGGCGCGGCCCGACTCCAACCACCGGATTCTGAGTTCGGCCGCGGTGCGGACCGGCTCGCTCAGGAGACCGGTCCGAACACCGACCACGACCACGCGGGCACCGCAGGCCGAGCGAGGCGGATCGCGAACGGGACCGCGACCGCCCCCATCAGCAGACCGCCGACCACCGCCGAGCCCGGCCGGTCGAAGAACGCCACGTGGGCGGCCACCGAGGAGCCGTAGGTCCAGAGGTAGAGCGTGGCCGCCGGCCCGGACGGGCCTCCCGAGCGGGGGACGACGCGATGCAGCGCGGCCATCATGAGCACGGCGACGACCAGCCAGCCGGCGTAGTTGGTGAGCGGGACGCCGGGCACCAGTGGCAGGCCGGGCTCGGCGTGGGCCCAACGCCAGTGTCCGGCGTCCACCATCTGCGGATCGAGGAACACGTCCCACGCCGCGAGGGCGACGCCCCCGATGAGGGCCACGGCGATGGGCCGGCGCACCAGGGTCCGCCCGACGACCAGTGCGGGCCACGCCATCATCGTCCAGGCCAGCGGCACGACGACCGGCACCCCGAGGATCTCCGGGCCCAACGTGCCGGTGTAGGCGTACTCGCCGAAGGGGAACCCGGTGCGCACCCCGACCGCCTCCGCCAGCAGCCCCCCGCCCCCGGCCACGGTGAGCAGCATCCCGGCCCCGCGCACCCCGTGGCGTCGGGCGGCGTCGGCGAGCGACGCCGCCGCGAACACGGTGACCGACAGGACGGTGATCGGCGTGCGCACGTCCGCCGGGGCCAGCGGGTACACGATCTGCACCAGCACCGCCGCGCCGACCAGCGCCCAGACGAGCCGATCGGCCCAGACGAGCCGACCGACGGGGTGTCGGTGGATCGCCTGCTGCGCTCGAGCGGGGCGGGACATCGGGGTTTCCTCCGGTTCTGAGCGCGGCCGGACCGCGCCGATCCGCACGTTCTACTCTGTCGCGCCGCGTCCGTACCCGCACCCCCAGGTGCCCGCCGTCCGGACCTCGGACGAGCCGCCGTGCCGGCCGCCGCGCCGGGCGGCCCGGTTAGGCTCGACAGCGATGTCCTCCCCGCGAACCGGCCGGGCGGCGCGCCGGATCGGCACCGTGGCCGTGCGGGTCGGCACCGGGTTCGCCGTGACCGCCACGGTGCACCAGCTCGTCAACCTCCGCTCCCTGCGGGTGCCTCCCGGGGACCCGCGGCCGGTCGCGGAGCCGGTGTCGGTCCTCATCCCAGCTCGCGACGAAGCGCACCGGATCTCCGCGACGGTGCGCTCGGTGCTGGCGCAGGTCCGGGTGCCCGAGCTGGAGGTCCTCGTCCTCGACGACGGCTCGACCGACGGCACCGCCGACGTCGTGCGGGCAGCAGCCGCGGGTGACCGGCGGCTGCGGGTGCTCACCGGAACGGAGCCGCCAGCCGGCCGCCTCGGCAAGGCACACGCCTGTCACCAGCTCGCCGACGCGGCCCGCGGGTTGCCGGTGTTCGTCGACGCCGACGTGGTGCTGGCCCCGATCGCGGTCGCGGCCGCGGTGGCGGTGCTCCGGGGGGCCGGCCTCGGCCTGCTCTCACCCTGGCCACGTCAGCTCGCCGACGGGCCAGCCCCGCGGCTGCTGCAGCCGTTGCTCCCGTGGTCGTGGACGGTGACGCTCCCGCTGCGCCGGGTGGAGCGCTCGCCGCGGCCCGCGCTCGTCGCCGCCAACGGGCAGTTCCTCCTCGTCGATGCCGACGCGCTGGCCCGGGCCGGTGGCTTCGCCGCGGTGGCGGGACAGGTTCTCGACGACATCGGGTTGGCCCGCGCGGTCAAGCGGTCGGGCGGACGCGTCGGGATCGCCGACGGTTCCGCGATCGCGACCTGCCGCATGTACGGCGGCTGGGCCGACCTGAGCGCGGGGTACCGCAAGTCGTTGTGGAGCGCGTTCGGTCCCGCGCCCGCCTCCGCGGCGGTTGCGGGACTGCTCGCCCTGACCTACCTGGTGCCCCCGCTGGCCGCCCTGCGCGGCTCGCGGACCGGCCTCGCGGGGTACGCGGCCGCGGTGGCGAGCCGCGCGGTGGCCGCGCGTCGTACCAGGGGGCGCGCCTGGCCGGACGCGCTGGCGCACCCGGCGTCCGTCGCGGCCCTCCTCGGCTTGCTCGCCCGGTCCTGGGCCGACCACCGGCGCGGCACCCTGACGTGGAAGGGGCGCGCCCTGTGAGCGAATCATCGACACGGCGTCCGGGCGAAGCGGCGACCGAGCGCAGCGAGGGAGTGCGATGAGCCGGGTCGTCGTGATCGGGGCCGGCGTCGGCGGCCTGGCCGCGGCCGCCCGGCTCGCCGCGCAGGGCCACCGGGTCGAGCTGCACGAACGAGCGGCCACCCATGGCGGCAAGCTGGGGGAGCGGCGTCGCGACGGGTTCACCTTCGACACCGGGCCGTCGTTGCTCACCCTGCCCCAGGTCGTCGACGAGCTGTTCGCCGACACGGGCGGTCCGGCCGGCCTCGACGTCGAGCGGGTCGATCCGGCGTGCTCCTACCGGTTCGCCGACGGGACCACGCTCGACATGCCGCACGACCCGGCGGCCGTCCCGGCCGCACTCGACGCCGCACTGGGACCCGGGACCGGAAGGGCCTGGCAGGAGTTGCACGACCGGTCGGCCCGGGTGTGGGACCTCGTCGGCGACGCGGTGCTGCGCCGCCCGCTGGGCGGGGCGGACCTGCTGCGGTTCTCGCGGCGCGTCGGTGACCTTCGCGCGATCGCCCCCTGGCGCACCCTGCGCGGGCTCGGCACCGCGATGCTTCCCGACGAGCGGCTCCGGGCCTGGCTCGACCGCTACGCCACCTACTCCGGATCGGACCCCCGACGCACGCCCTCCGTGCTGTCGGTGACGCCGTACGTCGAGCAGCAGTTCGGCGCCTGGTACGTGCGGGGTGGGCTGCGCCGGCTGGCCGACGCCCTCCTGGAGCGCTGCCGGCTACTCGGGGTGCAGGTGCACCTGGCCTCCGAGGTGGCGCAGGTGTGCACCACCGGCTCCCGGGTGTCCGGGGTGCGGCTCGCGGGCGGCCGGCACGTCCCCGCCGACGTGGTGGTGTGCGACGCCGACGCCGCCCTGCTCTACGAACGGCTGCTCGGCGGGCGGCCCGGGGCCCGGGCCCGCCGAGCGCTGCGCCGGGCTCCGCGGTCGCTGTCGGGGTTCGTGCTGCTGCTCGCCCTCGACGGTCGGGTGCCGGGTCCGGCGCACCGCGTCTGGTTCCCGGCCGACTATGACGCGGAGTTCGACGCGGTCCTCGGCCGCGACCCCCGTCCCGTCGCAGATCCCACGATCTACGTGCACGCCCCCGACGACCCCGCGATGCGCCCAGATGACACCTCCCAGGGATGGTTCGTGCTGGTCAACGCGCCGCCGCACGAGCCAGGCTCCGGCATGGACTGGGACGGGCCCGAGGTGGCCGACCGGTACGCCGACCACGTCCTCGCGACGCTCGCCGCCCGCGGGGAGGACGTCCGCGCCCGCATCCGGTGGCGCGAGGTCCGTACGCCCGCCGATCTCGAGCGCGACACGGGCGCGCCGGGCGGGGCGATCTACGGCACGGCGTCGCACGGGCCGCGGGCCGCGCTGCTGCGCCCGGCCAACCGCTCGCCGGTGCCGGGGCTGTTCCTGGTCGGCGGATCGACGCATCCGGGCGGTGGCCTGCCCCTGGTGGTGCTGTCGGCCGGGATCGTCGCCGACCTGGTCGGCCCGGCCTGACCTGTAGCCCGGCGGGGAGCCCACCGGTAGCTCAGCCGCGAGGCGTCGTGCGCACGACGGCGACGAGCAGGTGCGCCAACCCGATCACCCCGACCACCATCCCGACCACCACGCCGACCACGCCCCAGCCCCAGCCGGTCCACGGCGTGCCTGCCGGCCACGTCCCGGCCCCGAGGCAGACGACCGCCACGAGCACGATCCGGGTGGGCCGCTCCGCCACCGTGACCGCCCCCGGGCCAGGCATCCCGGCCGCGTTCGCGCGCGCCCGCACGTACTCGTGCAGCAGGACCAGCGCCCCGGCCGCCGCTCCCCACAGCGGCGGGGCGCCGAGCGTCACGAGCACGGCGACCAGCAGCAGGTCGCCGATCCGGTCGGCCACCGCGTCCACCACCGCCCCGAGCGGCCGGGCCCGGCCGGTGTGCAGGGCGACGGCCCCGTCCAGCCCGTCGAGCAGGCCGGCCAGCACCACCAGCGCGGCCGACAGCAGCGGCCACGACCCGCCGGGGACCGCGGCGAGCAGCGCGCCGCCCGCGGCCAGCACTCCGACCAGGGAGATCACGTCGGGCGGTACGCGGGAGACGGTGCGGTTCGCGGCGATCCGCTGGACCCCGCCCAACCAGGCGCGCACGAGGGCCGACGGGTGCACGCCGCCGTGCAGCGCCGCCCACCCGCTCAGCCAGTCCGGTCCCGCGTCCCGCACCCCGTCAGGGTGGCACGGTGCGCCGGCTCCGCTGCGATGCGATCGTGTGGAGGTGAAGCACCCGGGCCGACCGTGACGGCGACGCGACTGTGACGGCGACGCGACCGCGATCGCGATCGCGACGACCCGCCGTGCGCCAGGTGGTGCGCGGGCTGGGTCGCTCCTACCCGGACAGCGACCTCGCGCTCTGGGCCGCTGGCCTCACGTTCTTCGGCCTGATCGGGATCGTGCCCATCGCGCTGCTCGCGCTGGCGCTGGCGGGGGTGCTGGTCGGAGCGGACGCCGTAGCGGCCGGGATGGACACTGCGGTGGCCGGGCTGCCACCGGGCCACGGCACAGCAGAGGCGTTGCGGACGCTCACCGCCACCGCGCTCGACATGTCCTGGCTCGAGGTGCTCGTCGTGCTGTTCCCCGCCAGCCTCTACGGCGAGGGCCTGCGGCGCGCGTTCCTGCAGCTGTCGCCGGAGCACGCCGACCGGCTCACCGGATGGCGCGGCCGGGTCGGCCTGCTCCCGGTGCTCGCGGTGGCGCCCGCTGCTCGTCCTCACGGTGCTCGCCGCCGCACCGACCGTCGCACCGCTGTACGCCGCGGGGGGCCGGGACCTCGTGCTCGGCGTGGTGATCGCGTTCCACGTCGTGTTCGTGCTGGTCTCGGTGGCTCTGGTGCTCGTGTACGGGTTGGTCGGCGCGGGGCGCATCCGGCCGGCCGCCCTGCTGCTCGGCGGGTTCTGCTCCGGAGCGGTCATCGCCGGGTTCCTGCAGGGCTTCCTGCTGTTCCTGGCCATCCCGATCGAGTGGTCCCTGCCCTTCGGTGGGCTACCGGTGTTCGGGGCGCGTGGCGGCGCTCGCCCTGTGGCTCTACCTGATCCACGTGCTCGTGCTCGTCGGCTACCGGCTGACGCTCGTGCTGGACGGGTGGGGAAGAGTTCAGGACGGCTCCTCGGCCACCTGATCGGCCGCGGCCGCCCCGCGCTCGCCCATCGGCGCCTCGTCGCCCTTGGTCGTGTCCCGCCGCGTCTGGCGTTCGGACTCGGCGTTGATCTCGGCCCCCAGGAGCACGATGTAGCTGGTGAGGTAGAGCCACAGCAGCAGCACGACCACCCCGGCGATCGCCCCGTAGGTCTTGTTGTAGCTGCCGAAGTTGTTGACGTAGAGGCTGAACAGCACGCTGCCGATGATCCACAGCACGGTCGCGACGATCGCGCCGGTGCTGACCCAGGAGAACTTCGGCGAGTCGCGGTCGGGCGCAACCCGGTAGACCACGGCCAGCGCAGCCACGACGAGCACCACCAGCAGCCCCCAGCGCACGACCTGCGCGAGGATCGTGCCGACGAGGCCGAGCTGCAGCGCGTCGAGAACCGGCGGCACCACCGCCACCAGCGTGAGCGTGACCAGGACGAAGACGATCGCCCCGAGCGTGAGCAGGAGCGCGACGCCGCGGGTCTTGACGAAGCCGCGGGTATCGTCCTCGTCGTAGGCCAGGTTGACCGCGGCCATCAGGTTGCTGGTGCCACTGGACGCCGACCACAGCGCGGCCAGCACCGAGATGATGAGGCCGAGCGTCAGCGCTCCGCCGCTGCCGGACGCCACCGAGCCGAGCTGATCGGTGATGATCGGCTGCGCCTCCTGTGGCAGGGAGCTGGCCAGGCTCTCCACCTGCTGCGCCACCTGGGCGGGGTCGGCGATGAGCCCGTACAGGGTGATGGCCGCGATGAGCGCGGGGAAGATGGCGAGGAACGCGAAGAACGCGACGCCGGCCGCGAGCATCGACACGTTGTCGTCGCTGCTCTCCTTGAACGCCCGACGGGTGACCTGCCACCAGCCGCGGGCAGGGATCTGGGTCGGGGCCTGGGCCTGGTCGCCGGGGGGACGATCGGTGGTGGTGGGCACGGCGGTGGTTCTCCTCGCGGGGGCGGTGCGGATGTCGTCAGCCGGCGGGTAACCGCTGGCGCCGCGCCTCAACCAGACCCGGCGACATGCCGTTGCGCTGCCGAGTCCGCTCGTCGGCTGCTGGTGGCGCCGGTCACGACGATCACGCTGTTCTCGAGTCACACCCGCCCCCGGCTACCCGCCGCTCCGGCGGCGAACCGCGCGTTTCGGCGCTGCCGGACCGGGGCATGTCGGCACCCATGAGCCAGCAGCCCGCTCAGCAGCAGAGTCCGCCCGGCGAGACCGGGAGCATGGACCCGGAGCCGCGTGACGAGATGCGGGCCTGGACCGGCCGCGGGCTGCTCGACGGTCGCGTCGCCCTCGTCACGGGGGGCGACTCCGGCATCGGTCGTGCCGTCTGCGTCGCCTTCGCGAAGGAGGGCGCCGACGTCGCGCTCACCTACCTCTCCGACCAGGAGGACGCCGACGCCCGGCACACCGCGGGTCTCGTCCGGGCGGAGGGCCGCCGGTGCCTCGCGCTGCCCGGCGACCTGGCCGAGGTCTCCCACTGCGCCGATGTCGTGGAGCGCACCGTCGCCGAGCTCGGCCGGCTCGACGTGCTGGTCAACAACGTCGCGCAGCAGAACCCGGTCGACTCTCCAGAGGAGGTGTCCGAGCAGGAGTGGCTGCGCACCTTCGACGTCAACGTCCACAGCTACTTCCGTGTGACGAAGGCCGCCCTCCCGCACCTCGGCGAGGGCAGCTCGGTGATCAACACCGGTTCGGTCAACGGGATTCGGGGCAATGCCGGCCTGCTCGCGTACTCCGCGACGAAGGGCGCGGTGCACGTCCTGACGTTCTCGTTGGCCCAGTCCCTGGTCGAGCGGGGGATCCGGGTCAACTGCGTCGCGCCCGGTCCGGTGTGGACGCCGTTGATCCCGTCGACGATGCCGGAGGACAAGGTGGAGTCGTTCGGGCAGCAGGTGCCGATGCAGCGGGTGGCCTCTCCCGACGAGATCGCACCGTCCTACGTCTTCTTCGCGGCGCCGCAGCTGTCGAGCTACTACACCGGCGAGGTGCTCTCCCCGAGCGGCGGGGAGATCTTCCCGGGCTGACGGGACGGTCCGCCGTTCTCGACCGGCTCCAGCAGGTCGTTCTCACGGACCGCAGCCAGCGCCAGCGTCTTGTACCCGTGCTCGGTGAACAGCACGGTCACGCGGTCGCGCTCGGTGGACATCACGGTGCCCATGCCGAACTCCGGGTGCTCCACCTGCTCCTGGGCGCCGAGACCCTCCGCCTCGGCCTCCTTCGTCGCCTCGCGGTCGGGCGCGGTGGACCGTCCGGCGTCGCAGTTGTCGCAGTGCCCGCACGGCTCGGCCCACTGCTCCCCGAAGTAGCCGAGGAGCAGGCGACGGCGGCAATCGGTGGCCTCGGCGTAGCCGCGCACCATGTCGATGCGCGAGCGCACCATCTCGCGGCGCTGCTCGCTGATCACCACCGCCCGTTCCACGGCGTCGTCGGTGGGGAGCTCGGTCCCGACGAACCGGCCGTGCTCGTCGGCGAGCACCGCGCCGGCCTGTTCGAGCAGGTTGAGCACCGCGGTGCGGCGGGCGGGTGACAGACCGCTGTCCGCGCCGATCTCCGCGGCCGTGCGGGCTCTGCCGGGCGGCACGGCCCCGAGGACGGCGCGCAGCGCCTCCGGCTTCGGGCGGCGCGCGGTGAGGAAGCGCTGCAGGTCGAGATCCCGCGCGTGGTGGTGCAGCTCGACCACGGCCGGCTCGCCGTCCCGCCCGCCCCGGCCGATCTCCTGGTAGTAGGCGTCCAGCGAGGCCGGGGAGGCCGCGTGCAGCACGAACCGCACGTCGGGCTTGTCGATGCCCATGCCGAACGCCGAGGTCGCTACGACGACGTCCAGGGCGCCGGACACGAAGTCCTCGTGCACCTGGTCGCGCACCGCCCGTTTCAGGCCCGCGTGGTAAGCCGCGGCGCGTGCGCCCCGCCCGGCCAGCGCGTCGGCGAGCACGACCGTCTCCTTCCGCGTGGCGCTGTAGACCAGGCCGAGCCCGCCGAGCTCGGTCCGCAGCGCGCACACCCGGTCCAGGACCTCGCTGCGGCGCCGGTCGACGTCGGCGTGGTGGTGCGCGGCCAGGTGCAGGTTGGGCCGGTCGAAGCCGGCGATCACCTCGCGGTGCTCGCGGAGCCCCAGCCGTTCCGCGATGTCGGCCCGTACCGGGGGCGACGCGGTGGCGGTCAGCGCGATGACCGGCGGATGGCCGAGGCGCTCGACGACGCCGCCGAGGCGGAGGTAGTCGGGCCGGAAGTCGTGCCCCCACTCCGAGACGCAGTGCGCCTCGTCCACGACGAACAGCCCGATTCCGGCCGCGACGAGCCGCTCCAGGACCTCGGCGTTGGCGAGCTGCTCGGGGGAGAGGAACAGGTACTCCGCGCCGCCCTCCTCCACCGCCTCCCATGCGTCGCGCGTCTCCCCGACCCGCTGCGCCGAGTTGACGGCCACCGCGTCCGGTGCGTCGCTGGCGGTGATGCTCTCCCGCTGGTCGCGCTGCAGGGCGATAGGGGAGAGACGACGATGGTCGGTCCGTCCACGAGCACGCCGGGGACCTGGTAGATCGCCGACTTGCCGGCTCCGGTGGGCAGCACCGCGAGCACGTCGCAGCCGCGTGCGACGTGCTCGATCGCGGTCAGCTGGGCGTCGCTGAGCTCCGGCCAGCCGAACGCCTCGTCGGCGACGCGGCAGATGTCCTCACGAGTGGTCACGGAGACGGGCGGTACCCGCTGCCGGGTGGGCCACTCGGCTTGACCCGATGAATGCGGAGAGTAGTAGTTGGGAACTGAGAGTAGCAGTTGGGCCGGAGTGGTTTTGCTCGCCGTGCTGTGGGTGAACCCCGCCGTCGTGGTGAACATCCTTCTGTGGCACGTGCACGGCTCCTGGACGACGGCGTTCGTCCAGGGACCGCACCGCTACCTGCTCCCCACGCTGCCCGAGCGCGGTCCGTGGGGCGGCGGTCGGCCGGCCGCCTGGGACTGGCCGGCGGACGCCGTCGAGGTCGCTCCGGACGACCTGGCGGACAGTGACGTCGACGTCGTGATCCTGCAACGACCCGAGGAGCTCGAGCTGGCCGAGCGCTGGATCGGCCGCACCCCCGGCCGGGACGTTCCGGCGATCTACCTGGAGCACAACGCACCCCGCGGGCACGCCGCGACGAGTCGGCACCCGATGGCCGACCGCGACGACGTCGAGCTGGTGCACGTCACCCACTTCAACCGGCTCATGTGGGACACCGGGCGCACCCCGACCACCGTCGTCGAGCACGGCGTCGTCGACCCCGGACACCGCTACACCGGCGATCGGCCCGCCGCTGCGGTCGTGGTCAACGAACCGCTGCGACGCCACCGGATCACCGGTACCGACCTGCTCCCGGAGTTCGCGACGGCCGTCCCGCTGGACGTGTTCGGGATGGGCACCGACCGCCTCGGCCCGGCCCTCGGAGCCGGTCCGGCGCTGCGCGGGATGGGCGACCTGCCGCAGTCCCGGATGCACGCCGAGATGGCCCGCCGCCGGGTGTACCTGCACCCGCTGCGGTGGACATCGCTCGGGCTCTCGCTCATCGAGGCGATGCACCTCGGGATGCCCGTGGTCGCGCTGGCCAGCACGGAGGCCAGCGAGGCGGTGCCGCCCGGCACCGGCCACTGCTCGACGGACCCGGCCCGCCTGAAGGACGCCCTGCGCGAGCTGGTGGCCGAGCCGGAGCTCGCCCGTCAGATGGGCACCGCCGCCCGGGCCCACGCCCTGCACCGCTACGGGCTGGACCGCTTCCTGGCGTCCTGGGACGCCGTCCTGCATCGCGCGACCGGCACCCCCCGGCAGCGGGCCCCCCGGGCCGCTGCGCCCGCCACGATCGGAAGGAGCTGATGCGGATGCGCATCGCCATGGTGTCCGAGCACGCCAGCCCCCTCGCAGCCCTCGGCAGCGTCGACGCCGGTGGGCAGAACGTGCACGTGCTGGAGCTGAGCTCGGCACTCGCCGCCGCGGGGCACGACGTCACCGTCTGGACGCGACGCGACGATCCGACCCTCGACGACGAAGTGCCGCTGCGGCCCGGCCTGGTGGTCCGGCACGTCACCGCCGGCCCGGCGGCGCCGCTGCCGAAGGACGAACTGGTGCCGCACCTTCCCGCGTTCACCCGAGTGCTGGATGCCGATTGGACCGCGCAGCGTCCCGACGTCGTGCACGCTCATTTCTGGATGTCCGGGATGGCCGCGCTCGCTGCCGCCGACGGGCGGATCCCGGTGGTGCAGACCTTCCACGCGCTGGGCAGTGTCAAGCGCCGTCACCAGGGCGCCGCCGACACCAGCCCGGAGGGCCGGGTCGGGGCGGAGCGCGTCATCGCGCGCCGGGTCGACCGCGTGCTCGCCACGTGCACGGACGAGGTCTTCGAGCTGGTCCGGCTCGGTGCCCCGCGGCGGCGGACCACGGTGGTGCCGTGCGGCGTCGACACCGACACGTTCACCCCGGACGGGCCGGTCGCCGAGCGGGGCCGGCGCCCGCGGCTGGTCGTGCTGGGCCGCCTGGTGCGGCGCAAGGGCGTCGACGAGGTGATCGAGGCGCTGCGTCGGGTGCCCGCCGCCGAGTTGGTGGTCGCCGGCGGCTCCGCCCTGGTCGACGACCCCGACGCGCAGCGGTTGCGCGACCTCGTCGCGGCGTCTGGGTTGGCCGATCGGGTGCGGCTCGTCGGCCCGTTGTTGCGGGCGCAGGTGCCCGCATTGCTGCGCTCGGCCGACGCGGTGGTGTGCGTGCCCTGGTACGAGCCCTTCGGGATCGTGCCGCTGGAGGCCATGGCGTGCGGGCGGCCCGTAGTGGCCTCCGCCGTCGGTGGCTTCCAGGACACCGTCGTGGACCAGGTCACCGGGCTGCTGGTGCCGCCGCGTCGCCCCGACCTGCTCGCCTCCGCGCTGCGCGGCCTGCTGGGTTCCCCGACCCGCGGCACCGCGTTCGGCATCGCGGGCCGCGATCGCGTGCTGGCCCGGTACGGCTGGGATCGGGTGGCCGCGGCCATAGTGTCCGTCTACGCCGACGTCGTCGGCGCGCAGGCCGGCCGTGGATCTGTCGCAGACGAGCCGGAAGCTGCGGGGATGGGCCGGTGAACCCCGTCGCCGCCCATCTCGACGACGACCGGATCAGCACGATCACCGCCCTGGGCGACCACGTCGATCGGCTCGCCGGGACCCTGCCCGCCCTGCGGGCGGCCGGTCCGACACTCGCCCGGTGGGGGATCGACCTCGCCGGCCGGCTCCTGGGCGGCGCACGCGTGCTCGCCGGAGGCAACGGGGGCAGCGCGGCCGAGGCGCAGCACTTCACGGCCGAGCTCGTCGGCCGGTTCGACCGCGAGCGCCGCCCGCTGTCGGCGATCGCGCTGCACGCCGACACCTCCGCGTGCAGCGCCATCGGCAACGACTACGGCTTCGCCGAGATCTACGCTCGGCAGGTGCGGGCGCACGCCAGGCGCGGGGACGTCGTACTGCTCCTGTCCACCAGTGGCCGCAGCCCCAACCTGCTCGCTGCGGCGACGGCGGCTCGGTCCGTCGGGGCGCTGAGCTGGGCGCTGACCGGGCCCGGCCCCAACCCGCTGGCGAGCATCTCCGCCGACGCGATCTGCCTGCCGGGGGACACCGCCACCGTGCAGGAGACCCACCTGGTGGCGCTGCACATGCTCTGTCGGGCTGTCGAGTGCGCGATCGCCGAATGTTCTGCCGTGGAGCGCGCCGACATGGAGCGGGCCGGCGTGGAGCGGGCAGGCGCGGAGCGGGCCGGCGTCGGAGTCGGCGAGCTGGGGGACCCGCCGGCCCGGCGGTCGCGACCGCGCGCGGTGCGGTAGCGCCGGGCGCGGGACGGTAGCGCGGGGGCATGGCGCGGGACGGCGGCGCGGGACATCGGCCGCGTCCCGCAGCTTTTCGCGATCGCCGGATGGGGACGAGCGACCGGATCAGGCGCGGTTCCCGGCCCCGAACAGCAGATCAGTCGCGGTTCCCGGTCCGCGTACGGCGATCGTTCCGTCGGGACTGCCCGATTCGCGATGATCAGCTGTGTGATGATCGCTGTGTGGGGACGCAGAGCGCGCGTGATCGACTTATGGGGACGGGCAACCGGATCAGCCACAGTTCCCGGTCCAGGGGCGGTGATCGCACACGGTTCACGGTCCCCGGGCGGCGATCGTCCCCCGATCCCCGGTCCCCGACCGGATCAGGCACGGTTCCCGGTCCCCGTAAGGTGATCACGCACCGTCCTCCGCTCCCCGAGCGCTGATCACCGCCGAGACCGTGCGGCTCCGTGTCGCAGATCGCTCCGCGATAGCTGCGCCGGCGGTGCGAGGCGCCAACCAGTCCGTGACGAGGCGATCGTCCACCTCGCTGACCGAACGCAGCTGGGTCAGCGTCGGGTGGCCGGCCGCGAGCAGGGCGCCGTCGGTGCCGTCCTCGGGCTCGTCGCCCACCTCCACCTCGCCGAGCCGCAGGTCGCCGTCCTGGACGTCGTCCACCCGCGCCTGCACGGAACCGCTGCGGGCGAGCCGAGCGTTGCGCAGCTCGCGGTGCTCCTCGACCGGCCGGTCGGGCACGTTGAGCGAGAGCACCGTTCCCGGCGGCGCGTCGAGGAGCAGCTCCAGGACATCAGGGAACAACTCGGTCGCACCGTCCCAGTGCCGGTCCCCGGTGGGGTGCAGCGGCACGTCGAGACTCACCGCGAGCCCACGCGCGTCGCGAACGCCTCGACGCGGTGCTGGCCGCCGGACCGTTCGTGGTGAAGGTGAGCCACGAGGAGCTGTTCGCCGACGGTCGTGCGGACGGCGAGGAGCCCGAGGAGCTGGTCGCCGCCATGCGGTCGATGCGGGCGGACGGGGCCGGATCCGTGATCGTCTCTCGGGCGGCGGAACCTGCACTGGCCCTACCGGACGGCTCGGACGACGTGGTGGAGATCCATCCTCCGGAGCTGCAGGTTGCCGAGACCCGCGGTGCGGGCGACTCGATGACCGCCGGGGTCGTGGCATCGCTCGCGCGAGGAGCCTCGGTGACCGAGGCGTTGCGCACCGGCGCGGCCTGCGGGGCGATCAACGTCGTCCGGCGCGGTCTGGGTACCGGCAGCGAGGACGCGATCGGCGCGATCGCCGAACGCGTCGAGCTCGCCCCGTGGCCGGTGCGGAAGGATTGACGGTGCGCGCACTGGTGACCAACGACGACGGGATCGACTCCGTCGGGCTCGCCGTCCTGGCCCGGGCCGCCCTGGCCGCGGGGCTCGACGTGGCGGTGGCCGCGCCCGCCGAGCAGTCCAGCGGGGCGAGCGCGGCGATCACGGCGGTCCGCCGGGAGGGCAGGACCGTGGTGCGCCGCCGTGAGCTGCCCGACCTGCGCGGCGTACCGGCCTGGGCGGTGGATGCCCAGCCCGGGCACATCGTCGTCCCCGCCCTCAACGGTTGGCTCGACCCGGTCCAGGAGCTGGTGCTCTCCGGGGTGAACCACGGGGCGAACGTCGGGCGCGCGATCCTGCACTCCGGCACCGTGGGCGCCGCACTCACTGCCGGCATCAGCCCGGCCAGATCGGCAGCGACGCGACAGTCGTTGGAGGTGAGGTCCGCAGCCAAACGACGGTACAGCGACGTGGGGATCACCTCGTCGGCGTTGGGGCCGGCGAGCAGAGCAGTCCCGTGGGTGAGGCCCTCGCGCAGTGCGAGCTCGTAGAGCGCGTCCTGCTCGTGACGGTCCAGGGAGCCACCGGGAGCCTCGGCGATGGAGTCGCGTCTCCCCTCGCGGCGGTCGTGGACGTAGCCACCGTTGCGGGTTGCGGTGTGAACCGCCTTCACGTCGATGCCCTCGGCCGGCAGGAGGTGTTCGAGGATCTCCCCGGCCTCGCCGCCCAGGCTCACGACGAGCACGACCGGCACCCCGAGGGAGGAGATCATGCGGGACTGCCAGATGCCCTGACCGCCCGCGTGCACGTGGATGTCAGGATCGCCGGCCCGCTCCTCGATGGTCACGTGAGCAGCGGGGACGGGCGAGCACGACGACCGGCGGCGGCATGGGCGCGTGGTACCCGTCGGATGGATCACCTATGCGCTCGCCGCGCATCATCGGGATGTGCGTGGGAGCCCTGATGTGACGTTGCGTAGTAGTCGTCACGGGGAGTAGCAGTTCCAGGGAGAGCGTTTACCCCGCCCCACCTCGGTCACCTCCTTCGACGTGACCCACCCGCGCCGGCCCGGCGCCGTCCTGTTCGACCGGGACGGCACGCTCGTCGTCGACGTGCCGTACAACGGGGACCCGACGCGCGTTCGACCGGTCCCCGCGGCCCGCGCTGCCCTGGAACTCCTCCAAGCCGCCGGCGTGCCCGCAGGCGTGGTCACCAACCAGTCCGGGATCGCCCGCGGCCTGATCACCAGGGCCCAGGCCGACGCGGTGAACGCGAGGGTCGACGAGTTGCTCGGCCCGTTCGCCGTCTGGCAGGTCTGCCCGCACGGGCGCGAGGACGGCTGCGCCTGTCGCAAGCCACGCCCCGGGATGGTGCTCGCCGCGGCTCGGCAGCTGGGGCTGCCGCCGGAGCGGCTGGCCCTCGTCGGGGACATCGGGGCCGACGTCGAGGCGGCCGCCGCGGCCGGGGCGGACTCGGTGCTGGTCCCCACTGCGGTCACCCGGCGCGCGGAGGTGGATGCGGCCCCCGTCGTGCGCGACGACCTCGTCGCCGCCGTACGTCACCTCCTCGCGTCCGGGCGGGCCGCCCGGTGACCCGGCGGGTCCTCGTGACCCGGCTCGACGGAGCCGGCGACGTGCTGCTGGCCGGGCCGGCCGTCCGCGCCGTCGCGGCCGCGCCGGACACCGAGGTGACCCTGCTCTGCGGTCCGGCGGGCGCGGCCGCCGCCGGGCTGCTGCCCGGGGTGCGCCGAGTGGTGACGTGGGCCAGCCCCTGGGCGCTGCACCCGGCTCCGCCGGTGCGCCCGCCGGAGATCTCGCGCGTCGTCGCGCAGCTGGCCGGGCTCGGGCTCGACGAGGCCGTGCTGCTCACCTCGTTCCACCAGTCGCCGCTGCCCACCGCGTTGGTGCTGCGCATGGCCGGGGTCGGACGGACCACCGGGGCATCGGTCGACTACCCCGGAGCGCTGCTGGACGTGCGGCTGCGCCCCGGCGACGGACCCGGCGACGACCTGAGCGAGAACCTGCCCGAGCCGGATCGCGCGCTGGCGATCGCATCGGCCGCCGGGTTCCGGCTACCCGCCGCGGACGACGGCCGGCTCGCCGTGCTCCGGCCGCCGCCGGTCGGAGACCTGCTCGGGCCGCTCGCTGATCGTCCGTACGTCGTGCTGCACCCCGGTGCCGCCGTGCCCGCCCGCCGGTGGCCCGCTGCGCACCACCGCCAGGCCGCGCGCCGGTTGGAGCACCTCGGCCTGCCCGTCGTGGTGACCGGTGGCGCGGACGAGCGGGCCCTCACCGCCACCGTGGCCGACGGTCGCTCGCTCGACCTGGGCGGGGCCACCGACCTCGCCCAGCTCGCCGGGGTCCTCGCCGGGGCCACCGTCGTCGTGGTCGGCAACACCGGCGCCGCCCACCTCGCGGCGGCCGTCGGCACGCCGGTCGTGTCGCTGTTCGCGCCGGTCGTGCCGGCGGCCAGGTGGCGGCCCTACCGGGTGCCGCAGGTGCTGCTCGGCGACCAGGCCGCCCCGTGCCGCGACACCCGAGCCCGGGAGTGCCCCGTCCCCGGCCACCCCTGCCTCACCGACGTCGATCCGGAGGAGGTCGTGTCCGCCGTGAACCGGCTGCACCCGGCCTCCCCGTACCCCGTCTCGCCGCACCCCGTATCTCTCCATGACGACAGGAAGGAAACCTGTGACCTCCACCCTCGATGAGACCCAGCCGGTCGCCGCTCAACGCCCCCTTCGGCCGATCGGGACCGTCCTGGTCACTGGAGCCGCATCCGGTCTGGGGCGG
This sequence comes from uncultured Actinomycetota bacterium, assembly GCA_963711715.1. Taxonomy (GTDB): domain Bacteria; phylum Actinomycetota; class Actinomycetes; order Mycobacteriales; family Pseudonocardiaceae; genus Pseudonocardia. Next base: position 545,388 of record CAVQFJ010000009.1, on the reverse strand, counting down.
GCCGTCGCCCACGCCGTCGCCGCCGCGGGTGGGCGCCCGCTGCTGCTGGACCGGGTCACCGTCGAGCGCGGCCCGGAGCTCGCCGACGCCCGGTCGGTGGTGACCGATCTCGCCGACGGGCGTGCGAGCGAGGCCGCAGTGCGTGAGCTGGTCGACGCGGCCGGCGGGCTCGACGCGGTCGTCACCGCCGCAGGCACCGACAGCTGCGGTGCCCTCGCGGACGTGTCGGCCGCCGACTGGGAGAAGGTCGTCACGGTCAACCTCCTGGGTACCGCTGCGGTGATCCGCGCGGCGCTGCCGGCGCTGAAGGCGACCCGCGGCCGGGTCGTGACCGTCGCCTCCACGCTCGGGCTGCGGGCGCTGCCCGACGCGTCGGCCTACTGCGCGTCGAAGTTCGGCGTGATCGGCATGACCCGGGCGCTGGCCAGCGAGCTCGCCGGCGAGGTCGGCGTGACGCTGCTCGTGCCCGGCGGCATGGACACGGCGTTCTTCGACGGACGTCCCGCGCAGTACAAGCCCGGTCCGGACGCCCAGCTCAACGACCCGGCCGAGGTCGCCGACGCGGTCGTCTACGCCCTGACCCGCCCCCTCGGCTCGGAGGTGCGGGAGATGGTGGTCTGCGCGTCCACCGAGCCGTCGTGGCCCTGAGCCATCCCGGCGCCGACCGCGGCGGCCGGGTCGACCTGACGGCGGCCCGCCGCGTCCTCGCGGTACGCGCCGACAACATCGGCGACGTCGTCACGACCGAGCCGGCGCTGCGCGCGATCCGGGCCGCCGCACCGCAGGCCCGACTGGACCTCCTTGCCTCGCCGGCCGGCACGGCCGTGGTGCCGATGATCACCGCGCTCGACGGCGTGCTCACGGTGTCCGCTCCATGGCAGCAGCTCGCCGCCGGCGCGGACGACACAGCAGCCGAACACGCTCTCCTCGACCGGCTGACCGCGGCCCGCTACGACGTGCTCGTCGTGTTCACGTCCTTCTCGCAGTCGCCGTGGCCGGTCGCCCACCTCGGCCTGCTCGCCGGGATCGCGACACGCGTGGTGCACTCCCGGGAGTTCGGCGGCGCCGTCGCCACGCACTGGGTCACGCCGCCACCGGACGGCACGCACGTGGTGGACCGCAGCCTGCATCTCCTCGCGGGCGTGGGGGTGCCGCCGCAGGGCCGGTCGCCGGCGCTGCGGGTGCTGCCGGACGCCGACCGCGACGCCGCCGGCCTGCATCCGGGCGGGCCCTTCGCCGTCCTCGCCCCGGGGGCGTCGTGCGCGTCCCGGCGCTACCCACCGGAGCGGTTCGCCGCCGTCGCGGCGCGGGTGGCGGCGGCGGGACTGCCAGTGCTGGTCGCCGGTCCGGCCGGTGAGTCCGACCTGGTCACGCGGGTCGTGACCGCGGCGGACCACGCGGGCGTGCGCGCGCTGGCGCCGGTCGGGCTGACGGTGTTCACCGCGCTGCTGCGGCGCGCTGCCGTGGCGATCACCAACAACTCCGGGGGCCTGCACCTCGCCGACGCGGTCGGCACGCCGGCCGCCGTGGCCTTCGCCGGCACCGAGCCCGTCGGCGACCTGCAGCCGCGTTCCGTGCCGGCCGCGCTGCTCGGCCGTCCGGTGGCGTGCTCGCCCTGCCGGCAGCTGCGCTGCCCCTACGGCCACGAGTGCCTCGACCTCCCGCCCGGCGAGCTCGCCAAGGCCGCCCTCGACCTCGCCCGAACCCCCGCCGACCTCGAGGAGGACCGATGGCTCCACCCCGTCCCGTCGACGCCCTGATGCCCGCCCCGCCCGTCCCGGCCGCGTTGGCCGGCCTGATCGCCGAACGCGCGCCGCGGGTCGTCGTGGTCGGTGACGCGCTGCTCGACGGTTGGCTCTCCGGCCCGGCCCGGCGGCTCGGCCGCGACGGCCCGGTGCCCGTCGTCGAGCTCACGCACAGCCGCAGCGCTCCCGGGGGAGCCGGGAACGCCGCCGCCAACCTGGCCGCAGTCGGCGCATCCGTGGAGCTGGTCGCCGTACTGGGTGACGACGACGACGCGACGACGCTGCGGCGGCTGCTGCACGTCGCCGCCGTGCCCATCGACCACTGCGTCACCGAGCCGGGCCGGGCGACCGCGGTCAAGCGCCGGCTGGTGGCGGCGGGGCAGGCCGTCGCGCGGTACGACGCGGGACCCGACGGCCCACCGCAGCCGCGAACCCAGATCGCGACCGCCCGCGCGCTCGACGCCGTCCTGTCGGCGGGCCCGGTGGACGCGGTCCTCGTCGCCGACTACGGCCTCGGGACGGTCGGTGCCCCGGTCCTGGCCGCGCTCGGACGGCTCCGGGCGCGGATCCCGCTGCTGGTCGTGGACGCGCGGTCCCCGGCGGGCTGGGCGGAGCTGCGACCCGACGTCCTGACGCCCAACGCCGCCGAGGCAGCGGCCCTGCTCGGAGTCCTCGAGCCCGCCACCGGACGGGTCGAGTGGGCACTGGCGCACCACGGCGCCCTGGTCGCGGCGAGCGGCGGGGCGGACGTCGTCGTCACCCTCGACGTCGACGGGTCCCTGCACCTGCCCGCCGACCCGGCCGCCGACCCGCGGCGCACGCTCGCCCACCCGGGCGCGGAGGCCAGGGCCTGCGGCGCAGGCGACACCTTCACCGCGACCTACACCGCCGCGTTGGCCGCCGGGATCCCCGCCGACGGGGCTCTCGCGCTCGCCCAGTCGGCCGCCGACGTCGTCGTGACCAGCGACGGAACCGCCGTCTGCACGGCGGGCGGGCTCACGGCCCGGCTCGCGGCCGCCGACCGCGGGGCTCTCGTCGAGCACCGCGACCTCGCCGCCATCGTCGAGGACCACCGTCGCCGGGGACATCGGATCGTGTTCACCAACGGATGCTTCGACGTGCTGCACCGCGGCCACGTCGCCTACCTGCGGCAGGCCCGGGCGCTGGGCGACCTGCTGGTGGTCGCGTTGAACAGCGACGAGAGCGTGTCGCGGCTCAAGGGTCCCGAGCGACCCGTGAACCCGCTCGAGGACCGGGCCGGGGTGGTGGGAGCCATCGACTGCGTGGACCTCGTCACGGCGTTCGCCGACGACACCCCGGCGGCGCTGATCGAGATGCTGCGGCCCGACATCTACACCAAGGGCGGCGACTACACCCCGCAGATGCTGCCCGAGACGCCCATCGTGGAGCGCCTCGGCGGGCAGGTCCGGGTGCTGGACTACCTGTCCGACCACTCCACGACGGCGATCGTGGGCCGGATCAGGGCGGGTCGGCCGTGATCGGGCCCGCACCCGAGCTCGACGTGCTCGTTCCGACCTGCGACCGGCCCGTCGAGCTGGCGACGACGCTGGCCGGGCTGGCCGCACAGGACCACCCGTTCGGGCTCGTCGTCAGCGACCAGTCCGGGGACCGACCGTCGTACGACACGGCCCCGGCCCAGACGTTGTTGCGGGTGCTGCGCGCGTCCGGGCACCCGGTCCGGGTCGGCCGGCACATGCCGCGCCGCGGTCTCGCCGAGCACCGGGCAGCGCTGCTCGCCCGGTCGTCGGCGCGGTTCGTGCTGTTCCTCGACGACGACATGTGGCTGGAGCCAGGAACTGTCGCCCGGTTGCACGAGGCGATCCTCGCGCTCGGCTGCGGGCTCGTGGGCGCGGCGATGCAGGCGCTGTCCTACGTGGCCGACGAGCGTCCTGCCGAGCTCGTCGCCTTCGAGCGGTGGGACGCGAAGCCGGTGCCGGAACGGATCGAGCCGGGCACTCCGCAGTGGGCGCGCTGGACGTTGCACAACGCGGCGAACCCCGTGCACCTGGCGGCGCTGCACCTCCGCCCCGGCGAGCGCTGGCTCCCGTACAAGATCGCCTGGGTGGCCGGCTGCGTGCTGTTCGACCGGGCGGAGCTGGTGGCCGCCGGGGGATTCGACTTCTGGCCCGACCTGCCGCCCATCCACGCCGGGGAGGACGTGCTGGTGCAGCACCGGGTGATCGCGCGCGCCGGCGGCGCCGGGATCCTGCCGTCGGGGGCCTACCACCTCGAGTCGGCCACCACCGTGCCCGATCGCAGCGTCGAGGCGCGGTCCGTGCTCGGGATCCCGTCATGAGGCCGGTCGTCGTGATCGGCGATGCGCTGCTCGACGTCGACGTCGACGGCACGGTCGACCGCCTCTGTCCGGACGCGCCCGCGCCCGTGCTGGCCGTGTGCGGCGAGCAGGCCCGTCCGGGCGGCGCCGCCCTGGCCGCCGTGCTGATGGCCGGCCGCGGGACGCCGGTGCGGTTGGTCACTGCCCTCGATCCGGACGAGCCGGGGCAGCGGCTGCGGGAACTGCTCGACGGAGCGATCGAGATGCACGTCGGCGAGGCGACCGGCGGCACGGTGGTGAAGTGCCGGTTGCGCGCGGGCGGGCGCTCGCTTCTGCGGACCGATCGGGGTGCGGCCCGGCCCGTCCCCGGCTTCGCCGCGGGCCTGCACCTGGATGCGGTCATTTCCGGCGCGGGCGCGGTGCTGGTGTCGGACTACGGCCGCGGGGTCACCGCCGACCCGGATGTCCGGGCGGCGGTGGCGCGCGCCACGGCCCGACGGGTGCCGGTGGTGTGGGACCCCCACCCGCGTGGCGCCGATCCAGTGCCCGGGGCCACGGTCGTGACTCCGAACCTGGCCGAGGCGCGCGGAGCCGCGGGCGGGACCCCCGTCCCGGGGGCCGGGGTGTCCGCGGCGCTGCGCCTCGCCGAGCGCCTGCTCGACCGCTGGGACGCGCGCGCGGTCGCCGTCACGCTGGGCGGCTCCGGCGCGGTGGTGCGGCACCGGCACGGCGCCTGCTCGGCGGCTCCTGCACCCACGGTCGAGGAGCGGGACGCGTGCGGGGCCGGCGACCACTTCGCCGGTGGGGTGGCGGCCGCGCTCGCTGGCGGAGCGACCGTCGACGAGGCCGTGGCCCAGGCCGTGGCCGCAGCAGCCGACTTCGTCGCCCGCGGCGGCGGCGGCACCGTGCGCCGCCAGGGGTCGCGTTGGACCCAACCGACCGCGGAGGCCGGCGCGTCCGCGCCCGCGGTGGTCGGGCTGGAAGCCGTGCGCGACCTGGTCCGGCGGGTTCGCGGTCAGGGCGGCACCGTGGTCGCGGCCGGCGGTTCCTTCGATCGGCTGCACACCGGACACACCGCGACGCTCGCCGCCGCCCGTGCGTTGGGCGACTGCCTGCTGGTGCTGGTCAACTCCGACGAGTCGGTGCGCAGGCGGACCGGCACGGACGGGCCCGCCGTGCCGTTGACGCAACGGCTCGACGCGCTCGCCGCGCTCGACGAGGTGGCGGGGGTGGCCGTGTTCGACGCCGACGACCCGTGTGCGGTGCTCGACGCTCTGCGGCCGGACCTGTGGGTGAAGGGTGGTGACCATGATCCGGCGGACCTGCCCGAGACCCGCCTGGTGCGGTCGTGGGGCGGCGAGGTGATCGCTGTGCCCTACCGCGCCGCGCGAACGCTCGTCCCCACCCGGGCGGCCACACCCCGCGACTGACTCACGTGGTGCTCCTGCCCCGGGCGACTGCCGCAGCCGCGGCGTCCAGCACGTCGGACACTCCGACGGCCAGCAGCGCCGGGTCCGGGTCGGCGGCGAAGGGCTCGCCCCGCCGCGCGGCGGCGTCCCCGAGCGCGAGGTGCGGCCCCCGGGCCGGAGGCCCCCACTGGGCGGGCCCGACCGGGCCGAACAGCGTCACCGACGGGGTGCCGAACGCGTACGCCAGGTGGGCGATCCCGGTGTCGCCGCTGACGACCAGCGCCGCACCGGCGACGAGCCGGCAGAGCTCGGCGAGACCGGTCGCGCCGGCCAGCACCCGGTCCTCGCCGAGCCCGGCCGCCCTGGCCACCCCAGCGGCCAGCTCGCGCTCCGCGGGCGAGCCCGTGACCAGTACCGGACGGCCGTCACGGTCCAAGGCTTCGGCGAGCTCGCCGAAGCGCGGCGCGGGCCAGCACTTCGACCCGAACCCCGCCCCGGGGTGGACGAGCACGGGCGCCCGGTCGGTGCCGGCACCGGCCGGGCCCGGTGGCTCCAGCCGGAGGTCGCCCGGATCGGCCGGGATGCCGTACCGGTCCAGCAAGGCGCACCAGCGCTCGCGCTCGTGGGGGTGCCGCGCCGCGATCGGACCCCACTCCGGGCCGTTCCAGCCCGGAGCCCGGAAGCCGATCCGCCGGCCCGGGCCGGTGGCGTCGAGGGCCCGATGGCTCTGCGGGCCGGTGCCGTGGAGGTTGACCACGACGTCGGGTACCGCGCCGGTCCAGTGCAGCGCGGCGGGCTCGTCGGTCGGCAGCAGGTCGTCGACGCAGCCGATGACGTCGACGACCGGGCCGAGCGACCCGGGGGTGGCGAGCACCATCCGGTGCTCGGGAAGCGCTCGGCGCAGCGCGCGCAGCGCCGGTACGGCCACCAACAGGTCGCCGAGGCCCTGTGCCCGCAGGACCAGCGCGACGTCGCCCACGGCGGGCGGGTACCCGGCGCGTCCCGGGGTAGTCGCGGGGAGGGCGGGCCGGGGGGCCGTCATCCCGATCGACCGGTCCACGGTTCGACGTCGGGACGTCGGGTACGAGCCCCACATGGGCGAGACACTCGACGAGCTGCGGCGCCAGGCCGCGGCCTGCACGCTCTGCGAGCTGCACGAGCCGGCGACGCAGACGGTGTTCGGTGAAGGCCCGCCATCGGCATGGCTGGTGCTGATCGGGGAGCAGCCCGGTGATCGGGAGGACCTGGCCGGCGCTCCGTTCGTCGGGCCCGCCGGGCGCCTGCTCGACACCGCCCTTCAGGGCGCCGGGATCGAGCGCGACCAGGTCTACGTGACGAACGCCGTCAAGCACTTCCGCTTCGAGCGCGACGGGAGCCGGCGGTTGCACAAGACCCCGGCCGTCGGCCACGTCCGCGCCTGCCGACCGTGGTTGGACGGGGAGCTCGCGGCAGTGCGCCCGACCGCCGTCGCCACCCTGGGCGCGACAGCGGGCAAGGCGCTGCTCGGCCCGAAGTTCCGGATCACCGCCGAACGGGGCCGGCCGCGTGCGTGGGAGGGCTACCAGCTCGTGCCCACCACCCATCCGTCGGCGATCCTGCGCACCCCACCCGAGAGCCGCGACGAAGCGCTCGACGCGCTGGTCGACGATCTGCGCGTGGTGGCCACCCTCCGCCCCTGACCGTCGAGGTCGGCCCCGGGATGGCGCCGACCGCCGGGACCGGAAAGACTCGCGGCGGCCACGCACTCGACCGGGGATGAGGATCAGATGACCGACAGCGCCGGTACCGGCTCGGCCGCCACAGCCGACGGGGGGAAGGGTCGGACCGCGATCGTCACCGGGGCGGCCCGCGGTATCGGCGCCGCCACCGCGCTCAGACTCGCCGCGGACGGACTGGCGATCGCCGTGGTGGACCTGGAGGAGACCGCGGCCAAGGGCACGGTCGACGCGATCGTGGGTGCCGGCGGGCGGGCCGTCGCCGTCGGTGCCGACGTGTCCGACGCCGAGCAGGTGGACGCCGCAGTCGCGCGGATCGCCGACGAGCTCGGGGCGCCCACGGTGCTCGTCAACAACGCCGGCGTCACCCGGGACAACCTGCTGTTCAAGATGTCCGAGCTGGACTGGGACCTGGTCATGAGCGTGAACCTGCGCGGCTCGTTCCTCATGACGCGGGCGGTGCAGAAGCACATGGTCGGCGAGAAGTGGGGGCGGATCGTCAACCTGTCGAGCACCTCGGCTCTGGGCAACCGCGGGCAGGCGAACTACTCCACCGCGAAGGCCGGGTTGCAGGGCTTCACCAAGACGCTCGCGATCGAGCTGGGCAGGTTCGGGGTCACGGCCAACTGCATCGCGCCGGGATTCATCGTCAGCGACATGACGCGGGCGACGGCGGAGCGCATCGGGGAGGACTGGGACAGCTACATGGCGAAGCGGGCCGCACAGATCCCGGTGGCCCGCGCGGGCGTGCCCGACGACATCGCGCACACCGTGTCGTTCCTGGTCAGCGAGGGTGCGGGCTTCGTGTCCGGCCAGGTGATCTACGTGGCGGGCGGGCCGAGGGCCTGACCCCAACGCGCCCCCGCGAGCGCCGCTGTCGCCCCTCGGCTCCCTATCGGGACGGCCGCGCCGGCCTCCTCTCCGGAACGCGCTCAGGCCGAGCGCGCGCCGGGTCGCCACTCACCCGACCCGCCGCAGGACCCGCGCCTCCCACGGCCGCAGGGGTGCCGTCGCGGGCCGCTCGGGCGGATCGGCGAGGTTGCCCAGGACCAGCTCGGCACCGTCCCACCCGGCGGCACCGGGTACCGCGACCGGGACCACCTCCGCGGAGAAGTTGGCCACCACGAGCAGCTCCGTCGCGCCGAGGCGGCGGGTGAACGCGTACACGACCGGGTCGTCGGGCAGCAGCAGGGTGAAGTCACCGTGGACCACGGCGGGCTCGGCGTGCCGCAGCGCGACCAGCGCGCGGTAGTGGTGGAGCACCGAGCCCGGATCCGCCCACTGGGCCGCGGCGTTGATCTCGACGGAGTTCGGGTTGACCGGGATCCACGGCGTGCCGGTCGTGAAGCCGGCGTGCTCGCCGGCGTCCCACTGCATCGGCGTGCGGGCGTTGTCCCGGCTCATCGCCCGCAGCGAGGCGAGCACCTCGTCCGCGGGGCGACCGGCCGCCGTCGCCGCCAGCTGGTGGTTGATCGACTCGATGTCGCGGAAGTCGTCGATGCCCGTGAACCCGGTGTTCGTCATCCCGAGCTCCTGGCCCTGGTAGACGTAGGGCGTCCCGCGGTGCAGGTGCAGCACGGTCCCCAGCAGCTTCGCCGACGCCACCCGGTGCTCCGGGGCGTCGGAGCCGAAACGCGACACCGCCCGGGGCTGATCGTGGTTGTCCCAGTAGAGGCTGTTCCAGCCCACCTCGGCGAGGCCGTCCTGCCAGCGCCCGAACGACGCCTTGAGCGCGCGCAGGTCCAGCGGCCGCACGTCCCACTTGGTCTGACCCTGGTCGAGGCCCACGTGCTCGAACTGGAACACCATGTCGACCTCCCGACGGGCGGGGTCGGTGAACAGGCGCGCCTGCTCCAGGGTGACCCCGGGCATCTCGCCGACGGTGAGGAACGTGCCGGTCCGACCGGCGAACACCTCCCGGTGCAGCTCCGCGAGGAACTCGTGGATCCGTGGGCCGGCGATGAAGTGCGGAGCGCCGTTGCCGTACGGGTGGCCCGGCCGCAGGGCGCCGTCGGGCATGTTGCCGTCCGGGCCGACCGCCTTGGAGATCATGTTGATGACATCCATCCGGAAGCCGTCGACGCCCCGGTCGAGCCACCAGCGCATCATCGCGTGCACCGCGGCCCGGACCGCCGGGTTCTCCCAGTTCAGGTCGGGTTGCTTGCGCGAGAACAGGTGGAGGTAGTACTCGCCGGTGGCCGGGTCGAGCTCCCAGGCGGAGCCGGAGAAGAACGACTCCCAGTTCGTCGGGGGACCGCCGTCGGCGCGCGGTCGGCGCCACCAGTACCAGTCCCGCTTCGGGTTGTCGGTGCTCGACCGCGACTCGACGAACCACGGGTGCTCGTCGGAGGTGTGGTTGACGACGAGGTCCATGATCAGCCGCATGCCGCGCTGGTGCACCGCGTCCAGCAGCGCATCGAAGTCGGCGAGGGTGCCGAACACCGGCTCGATGCCCTGGTAGTCGCTGATGTCGTAGCCGTTGTCGTCCTGGGGCGATCGGTACACCGGCGACAGCCACACCACGTCGACGCCCAGGTCGGCCAGGTGGTCGAGGCGGGCCGTGACGCCGGGAAGGTCACCGATGCCGTCGCCGTCGGAGTCGGCGAAGCTGCGCGGGTAGACCTGGTAGACGACGGCGGAGCGCCACCAGTCAGCGGCTGGATCGGGAGTCACGTCGATCATTGTGGCCGCCGGAGCAGACCGCGGCGCGCTCCGGTCAGACCGGCAGGGAGATGAAGGTCTCGCCGACGTCGTTGCGCACGGCGATCGCGGCGACGTCGTCGGGCGCGACGATCGCGGAGCCGTTCACCGTCGCACCGTCGGACTCCGCTGCGGGCGAGACGAGCCAGCTCCCGGCGACCGCCTCCGCGCCGTCCGCTGCGATCACGATGATCGAGCACCGCTGCCCGGCGGCGATCCCGCTCACCGTGGCCGCGACCCGTACCCACCCCGCGGCCGGCGTGACGGTCGCCGACATCGCCACGGCTCCGACGCTGCCCTCGACGGTCCGGCCGCCGGCCTGGTCGGGAGCGGGCGGGCCGGGGGCGGGCGGAGCCGGCCGGGCCGCCCCCGGCGGAGACGCCTCCGGCTGGGCGACGACGGTCTCCGGTGCGGTCAGGCGGCCGATCGCCACGCCACCGCCGGCCAGGGCGGCGGCGGCGACCACGGCCGCGGCCGCGAGACCGAGTGTGCGCCGGCCCCGCCCCGCCCTGGCCTCGCCGCGGATCTGCCAGAGCGCTCGCTGGAGCACCAGGTCGTCGTCGGGTGGTCCGTCCAGGAACATCTCGGGCGGGAGGTCGCCGAGGAGCTCGCTGGTGTCGCGCAGCTCGTCCCATTCGCGCCGGCAGGCCGGGCAGAGCGCGAGGTGCTCCTCCACCGCCCGGGCCTCGGCCCCGTCGAGCAGGCCCAGGGCGTGGGCACTGAGCTCCGCGGGGTCGTGGGACGACGTCATGTCGCCACCCCTTCCGCGCGGTCGAGCGCCCGGCGCAACGCGCGCAGCGCGTAGTACGACCGCGACTTCACCGTGCCCGGCGGCACGCCGAGCGCGGTCGCGGCCTCACCCAGGCTCCGACCCTCGAAGTAGAGCTGCTCGAGCACTCCCCGATGGTCCTCCGAGAGCCCCTCGAGCGCCGCTCGGACCGTGACCGAGGTCGCGACGGCCTCGGCGTGGTCGCGCTGCACGGGCGGGGTCTCGGGGGACTCGGCGACCTCGGTCGGCCGGGCGGCCTTCGCCCGCACCCTGTCGATCACCAGATTGCGGACGACGGTCAGCAGCCAGCCCCGCGTCGACCCCCGGCCGTTGGTCAGGACGGCCGGGTTCCGCCACGCCCTGACCAGCGCCTCCTGCACGATGTCCTCGGCCGCGGCCGCGTCCCCGAGCAGTCGGGTCGCGTACGCCAGCATGGCCCGCCCGTGCCCGGAGTAGATGGCGTGCACCAGCGCCTCGTCGCTGTCGCGCGCTCCGGCCACCCGGGAAAAGGTAGTCGGATCGATGAACCGCCCGGGTCCGGCGTCCGTGTGGAGGGCATGACGCGAACCGCGCCCCTGGTCACCCTGCTCGCCGTCGGCGTACTGGGCGGCGCCCTCTTCGTCACCAATGTCGTGGGCCTCCCGGCCCCCGATCCCGCGGCGCCGGTCACGGCCGCTCCGGCACCCGCGGGCTCGCGCACGGAGATCGCCCTCTCCGACATCCCGGTCGCCGGGGCCCCGCAGGCCGGCACCGAGATCTCCCGAACCGAGATCGCGCTGTCGGACATCCCGATCGCGCAGGCGCCCGCGGCATCGGCCCCGCCCGACACCGTCTACGCCGGCCGCACCGAGGACGGCGCGTCCACCGTCGCCGTCGCGGTCAAGGACGGGCAGGCCGTCGCCTACGTCTGCGACGGAGCCGACCTCGAGGTCTGGCTGAAGGGCCCGACCGACGGCGGCACCCTGGAGCTCGAGGACAAGACCGGCGCGTCGACCATGCGTGGCACGGCCGACGGTGGCGGGCGTCGAGGGCACCGTCACGGTGGACGGCACGGACTACGACTACTCCGCGTCGGCCGTGGACGTCGGCACCGCGGTCGAGAACGGCCGGCCCGATGTCGGCGACGTCGCGAAGCGCGCAGGTATGGCCGCGTCGTGACCACCCAGCAGCACCGAGCCGTCGTCCAGCCGCGACGGATGACCGCACTGCTGGTCGGCGTGGCAGTGGGCATCCTGGTCACCATCGGGCTCGGGGTGTACGGCCGGTTGCACCAGCCGACGTTCGTCGCGGTGAGTGTGGCCGGCTTCTCCAGTGGGCTCGCCGCGAAGTCCTGGCTGGCCACGGGAGGGTTCGCGCTCGGCATCGTCCAGCTGGTGTCGGCCATGCGGATGTACGGGCGGCTCGGACGCACGGCCGCACCGCCCTGGATCGGAACGCTGCACCGGTGGACCGGGCGGGCCGCCGTGCTGCTGACGGTGCCGGTCGCCGCGCACTGCCTCTACGCGCTCGGGTTCCAGGACGGCACGCCGCGGGTGCTCGTACACTCGCTGGTCGGGTGCTTCTTCTACGGGGCTTTCGTCGCGAAGATGCTGGTGCTCACCGGATCCGGTGCGCCGCGCTGGAGCCTGCCGGTCCTCGGCGGGGCGGTGTTCTCGGGGCTGACCGCTCTGTGGCTCACCTCCGCGCTGTGGTTCTTCGGCACCTCCGGTCTCTCGTTCTGACCTATCGACCGTCTGAAGGGATCGTCCATGTCGGGCTCCCTCACCCGGCGCCGCGTGCTGTGGCGGGGGCCTGTGGCACCTGCGCGGTCGCAGTCACCGGATGTGCCGACCTACGGCGCGGCCCCGCAGTCCGATCGGCGCCCGCGGCGTCCGCTGCCCCGCCGCCGGCGACGTCGGCGCCCGGCCGGGTCGGGCTCGGCGGCTCCGGCGCCGTGCCGGGCTGCGCCGCGACCGCCGACATCCCGGTCGGCGGCGGAGTGATCTTCGCCGACCAGGATCTCGTGATCACCCAGCCGGTCGCGGGGGAGTTCAAGGCCTTCTCGGCGACCTGCACCCACCAGGGCTGCGCGGTCACCACCGTCAGGGACGGCACGATCAACTGCCCGTGTCACAGCAGTTTCTTCGCCATCGCCGACGGCTCGGTGACCGGGGGCCCGGCCCCGCGCCCACTGCCCGAACGCGCCATCACCGTGAGCGACGGATCCATCGACCTCGCCTGAACCGGTCGGGTTCGCCGGGCGTGCACCGCGGGTCCGGGCACTAGGATCCGGGCATGCCCGAGGCAGCATCGTCGGCGGCGTCCCCACCGGAGCCACCTCAGGAGCCGCCCGCACCGCCGGCCCGGCTGGTGTTGGCCGGCGAGTTCCCGGCGCCGCTCGGCCGCCGAGTGGGCCGCCCTCGTCGACCGGGTCGCCCGTACCGATCCCGGTGGCGGGATCGAGAAGCTGAGCTGGTCCACTCCCGACGGCATCCGGGTCCGCCCGCTGTACACCACCGATGACGCGCCGAACGGCTCCACGGGGGTGCCCGGTGCGTCACCGTTCGTGCGCGGGAGCAGCGCGACGCGGCCCGGTGCCGCACGGCTGGGACATCCGCCAGCGACACGCCGAGTCCGACCCGGCCGCGGCGAAGGCGGCGATCATCGACGACCTCGGCAACGGCGTCACCTCGATCTGGCTCGCGGTCGGCGACGAGGGCACGGCGGTCGCCGACCTGCCCGCCGTGCTCGCCGACGTGCTGCTCGACGTCGCGCCCGTGGTGCTCGACGCCGGCCTGCAGTCCGACGGAGGCCGCGCAGGCCTTCCTCGCGCTGGCCGCCGAGCGCGAGTTCGGTCCGGCCGACCTGCTCGGCACGCTCGGACTGGATCCGATCGGGCTGCGGGCCCGCACGGGCGAGGGGCCGGACGTCGACTCGGTCGTGCCGCTGGCCCGGCGCGTTGCCGCGGAGTCCCCGCAGGTCCGGGCCATCGTCGTCGACGCCGTCCCGGTGCACGCAGCCGGTGCCTCCGACGCGCAGGAGCTCGGCTTCTCCCTCGCTTCCGGACTGGCCTACCTGCGCGCACTCACGGCCGCCGGGCTGGACCCGGGACCGGCGGCCGGGCTGCTGGAGTTCCGCTACGCCGCCACGGCCGAGCAGTTCCCGACGATCGCGAAGATGCGGGCGGCCCGGCGGCTGTGGGCCCGGGTCACGGAGGTCGTGCGGGGACCGGCGCCGCCGCAGCTCCAGCACGCCGTCGGCTCGCCGACCATGCTCGACCCGCCGCGACCCGTACGTGAACCTGCTGCGCGGCACGCTCGCCGGCTTCGCCGCGGGTGTCGGCGGCGCCGACGCGGTGACCGTGTCACCCTTCGACGCCGCGATCGGGGCGTCGGAGCCGTTCTCCCGGCGGATCGCCCGCAACACCCAAGCGCTGCTCGTCGAGGAGGCGCACGTCGCGCGGGTGATCGACCCGGCGGGTGGCTCCTGGTACGTCGAGTCGCTCACCGCCGAGCTGGCCGCTGCGGCGTGGGCGTTCTTCCAGGAGATCGAGGCGCGCCGGCGGCGTCGCTGGCCGCACTGGACTCCGGGCTCGTCGCCGACCGGGTCGGCGGCGGTGCGCGCGCAGCGCGAGCAGACCGTCGCGACCCGCCGCACTCCGATCACCGGGGTCAGCGAGTTCCCCGATCTGGCCGAGCAGCCGGTCGAGCGCCGCCCGCTCCCGCCGGCGCCCGCGCGGCGGGCTCCCGGTGCTACCGGCCGGCCGCAGCCGTACGAGGCCTGCCGCGACCGCTCCGACGCCTGGCTCGCCGACGACCGGTGCCCGCCCGCGGGCGTTCCTGGCGACGCTCGGCCCGCTGGCCGCGTACACCGCGCGCGCCGGGTTCGCCCGCAACCTGCTGCAGGCCGGCGGCGTCGGACGCCCCGGAGGCCGGCCCGACCGACGACCGCCGACGAGGTGGTCGGCGGCGTTCCCGGCGGCCGGCACGCCCGTGGCCGTGCTGTGCTCCACCGACGCGCTCTACGCCGAGCGGGCCGAGGAGATGGTCGCCGCGCTGCGCGACGGCCGGGCGCCGCGGCACGTGCTGCTCGCCGGGCGGGCCGAGCGTCCCCGGCCTCGACGGGCACCTCGCCGCCGGCGGCGACGCGCTCGCCGTGCTCGACGCCGTGTACGCGCGTTCTGGAGGGTTCCCGATGACCCCGACGATCCCCGACCCCGACCCCGGGGCCCGCTTCACGCGGATCGCGCTCGACGGCGACAGCGTGCCGTCGGACGACTGGTCGGCGGCGCTGGCGGGCGCCGCGCGACCGCCGTCGTGGGAGGCCCCGGAGGGCATCGCGGTACCGCCGCTCTACACGCGCCGCCGACCTCGCCGACGTCGACTTCCTCGCCACGTTACCCGGGCCTCGCCGCCCTACCTGCGCGGGCCGTACCCGACGATGTACGTCACCCAGCCCTGGACGGTGCGCCAGTACGCCGGCTTCTCGACGGCCGTCGAGTCCAACGCTGTTCTACCGGCGCAACCTCGCCGCCGGGCAGAAGGGCCTGTCGATCGCGTTCGACCTGGCCGACCCACCGCGGCTACGACTCCGACCACCCGCGGGTCGGCGGCGACGTGGGCATGGCGGGCGTGGCGATCGACTCGATCTACGACATGCGCCAGCTGTTCGACGGCATCCCGCTGGGCGAGATGTCGGTGTCGATGACCATGAACGGCGCCGTGCTGCCCGTCCTGGCGCTCTACATCGTGGCCGCGCGAGGAGCAGGGCGTCGCGCCGGAGCAGCTCACCGGGACCATCCAGAACGACATCCTCAAGGAGTTCATGGTCCGCAACACCTACATCTACCCGCCGCAGCCGTCGATGCAGATCATCTCCGACATCTTCTCGTTCACCTCGCGGGAGATGCCGAAGTTCAACTCGATCTCCATCTCCGGCTACCACATCCAGGAGGCGGGGGCGACCGACGACCTGGAGCTGGCCTACACGCTCGCCGACGGCGTGGAGTACCTGCGGGCCGGGATCGACGCCGGCCTGGACATCGACCGGTTCGCGCCCCGGCTGTCGTTCTTCTGGGCGATCGGCATGAACTTCTTCATGGAGGTCGCCAAGCTGCGGGCCGCGCGGCTGCTGTGGGCCAAGCTGGTGCAGCAGTTCGAGCCGCAGAACCCCAAGTCGCTGTCGCTGCGCACGCACTGCCAGACCTCGGGCTGGTCGCTGACCGCGCAGGACGTCTACAACAACGTGATCCGCACCTGCGTCGAGGCGATGGCCGCGACCCAGGGCCACACCCAGTCGCCTGCACACCAACGCCCTCGACGAGGCGCTCGCGCTGCCCACCGACTTCTCGGCCCGCATCGCCCGCAACACCCAGCTGCTGCTCCAGCAGGAGTCGGGCACGACGCAGGTGATCGACCCGTGGGGCGGCAGCTACTACGTCGAGAAGCTCACCTACGACCTGGCCCGCCGGGCCTGGGCGCACATCGAGGAGGTCGAGCAGGCGGGCGGGATGGCGCAGGCCATCGACGCCGGCATCCCGAAGCTGCGCGTCGAGGAGGCGGCCGCCCGCACCCAGGCCCGCATCGACTCCGGCCGCCAGCCGGTGATCGGCGTCAACAAGTACGTCGCCGACGTCCGACGAGGAGCTCGACGTGCCGCAAGGTCGACAACGCCGGGGTGCGCGCCGAGCAGCTGGAGAAGCTGCGCCGGCTGCGCGCCGAGCGCGACGCGCGCGCGGTCGACGACGGCGCTGGAGGCGCTCACCGCCTCCGCAGCGGCGATCGCCGAGGGCTCGCCGCGCACCGACGGAGCAGAACCTGCTGGCCCTCTCGGTCGCACGCGGCCCGCGCGAAGGCCACCGTCGGGGAGATCTCCGACGCGCTGGAGAAGGTGTTCGGGCGCCACGCCGGTCAGATCCGGATCATCTCCGGTGTGTACTCCGACGAGGCCGGCGGCAGCCCGGCGGTCGACCGTGCCCGCGAGCTGGTCGACGCGTTCGCCGAGGAGGAGGGCCGCCAGCCGCGCATCCTGGTGGCGAAGATGGGCCAGGACGGCCACGACCGCGGCCAGAAGGTGATCGCCACGGCCTTCGCCGACCTCGGCTTCGACGTCGACGTCGGCCCGCTGTTCCAGACCCCCGGCGAGGTGGCGCGCCAGGCCGTCGAGGCCGACGTGCACGTCGTCGGCGTCAACTCGCTCGCCGCCGGGCACCTCACGCTGGTGCCGGAGCTGCGCGACGAGCTGGCCCGGCTCGACCGCGCCGACATCATGATCGTCGTGGGCGGGGTCATCCCGCCGGCAGACCATCCGGCGCTGCACGAGGCCGGGCGCGGCCGCCGTCTTCGGGCCGGGCACCGTCATCGCCGAGGCGGCGGTGGACCTGCTGGAGAAGCTGACCGCGCAGCAGCACGAGAACTGATGCACCGTGGCTGATGGGCCGCGGCGGCGGTCCGTCGACGTTCCCGCGCTCGCCAAGGGGGTGCTCGACGGGTCGCGGGCCGTGCTCGCCCGGGCGATCACCCTGGTCGAGTCCCACCGGGCCGAACACCGGCAGGCGGCGCAGCAGCTGCTGATGGAGCTGCACCGCACGCCGGGGGTGCGAGCCGCGTGGGCATCAGCGGCGTGCCGGGCGTCGGGAAGTCGACGTTCATCGAGGTGCTCGGCAGCCGCCTCACCGGAGCCGGGCAGCGGGTGGCGGTGCTGGCCGTCGACCCCTCGTCCACGCGCACCCGCGGCTCCATCCTGGGGGACAAGACGCGGATGGCGACGCTGGCGTTCGACCCGAACGCCTTCGTCCGGCCCTCACCCAGCGCCGGCACGCTCGGCGGCGTCGCGCGCGCGACGCGCGAGACGGTCGTGCTCATGGAGGCGGCGGGGTACGACGTGGTGCTCGTCGAGACGGTGGGGGTCGGGCAGTCCGAGGTGGCGGTGGCCGCGATGGTGGACACGTTCCTGCTGCTCACGATGGCGCGCACCGGCGACTCGTTGCAGGGGATCAAGAAGGGCATCCTGGAACTGGCCGACGTCGTCGCCGTGAACAAGGCGGACGGCCCGCACGTGCGGGACGCTCGCGCGGCCGCGAGCGAGCTGGCCGGGGCGCTGCGGATGATGACCCCCGACGAGCGCCTCGTGGCGTCCGCCGGTGCTGGCGTGCAGCGCGCAGGCCGACACCGGCATGGACGGAGGTGTGGGCGGCCGTGCAGGAGCATCGGACCACCCTCGACCGCACGGGCGAGCTCGCCCGCCGCCGCGCCGACCAGCAGGTGCAGTGGATGTGGGGGATGGTCCGCGACCAGCTCATGGACCGGTTGACGTCGGATCCTGCCGTCCGGGAGGCGCTGCCCGGTCTGGAGCGGGAGGTCCGCGGGGGCGAGCTGACGCCCACGCTGGCCGCGCAGGCGATCCTGGACGTGCTCGGTCGATCGAGGTGACCGTCACGTTGCGGTAATGCCGTTCGTTGCGTGCGAGCCCAGATCACGGCAGCCCGAGCTGCGCCATGAACCGGTCGATCACCTGCCGGCGCCGCCACGCCCGGGCGACGGCGGTCAGGAAGTCGACCTCTTCGGCGACCGACCCCACCGGCTCGTCGGGATCGCACGGCAGGAACACGACCTCCTGCTCCGCGACCGGCGCCCCGCCCGCCACGGACAGGTGGATCGCGTAGCTCAGCCAGCACGCCTCGGCCAGGGCCGTGGCCGCGAGCTCGTCGTCGGGTCGGCAGCGTCGTCCGTAGACCACCGCGGCGGCCACCTCCTCGTCGTCGACGAGCCGCAGGAGGTCCCAGGTCGTGTCCCGGATCATGATGATCGTGCGGTAGAGGCGGACGGCGGGATCGCGGCTCGGCCGCCAGATGCGCGGCGGGTCGGGCAGCGATGCCCACTCCGGGGCCGCCGAGACGAGGGCGCGGGCGAGCGGGTCGAGGCGGTGGAGGGCGACCGTGGTGCCGATCCAGCCGGAGAGGGGTGCCCCGATCGCGACGACGGACGGCACGAGCAGTGCGGCCCCGACGCTCGCCACGCCGGCGGCGTACAGGCTGCCGACCAGATCGGCGAGGGCCGGTGCGCCCGCGACGGCCGCGATGACATGGATCCCGGCACCGGCCCCGAGCAGGAGGAGGCCACCGACGCTGCCCACCGCGGCGACCCGGTCCGGCCCGGTGGCCGCGGGCGCGTAGGTCCGGCTCACCTGCAGCAGCGCCACGCCGGCGACGAGCGGCCACGTGACCGTCACCGACCACAGGAGGGCGACCTCGACCCGCCCCGCGTTCCCGACGAGGTAGCCGAGCGCCGGGTCGACGGCGGCCGCACCGGCCGCATCGGCCGCCCCGTAGAGGACGAGCTGCAGCAGCACGACGAGCAGACCGCCCGCGACAGGCCGCCCGCGCGGCGTCGCGTCGTCGAGCGACACCCACCGCGCCACCGACAGGGCGTTCGAGGCCGCCGCGGTGACCAGGACGAGCTGGACCAGGTGCGCGAGGCCACCCGCGGTCGCGAGGTCGCGGAGCGGCTCGACGTCCAGGGCCACGGCCGCCGCGGCGGCGACGAGAGCACGACCCGTCGCCCGCCGGGCCCCCGACCGGGCGACCAGACGTGGCAGACCGGCGAGCAGCAGAACGATCACCGCTGCCGTGCCCACCGTCCCGCCCACCGAGCGTCAGGGGCGTAGCGCGTCGGAGAGCCGGCCGGCGCCGGCCCGGACGGCCGACGAGGAGACCCAGCGCCGGGGCCGCGGTGCGGAGCCGCTCAGCACGACCGCGGCCATCGCGTCGGCCTCCTCCTCGGCCCGCAGGGAGTAGGTCGCCTCGGCCCCGGCGAACCACCACTCGACCGGCGTGTCGAGGCCGGCCGCGGGGCGCGGCGTGACCGACTCGTGCCCGAGGACCAGGTGGGAGAGCTCGTGGACGGCGTTGTGCGACCGGTGCAGCGAGCTCAGCGTCTCGGTGTAGTAGACCCAGTCCGACCGGCCGTCGCCGAAGCACAGCCCGCAGACCGTCGTCTCGGCGGCCGGCAGCCGGATCCGGGTGAGGCGGATCGGCCGGCCGCGCCGCTGCGCCAGGCCGGCGGTGAACTCGTGCAGGTCGAACGGCTCGGGGACGGCGATCCGCTGGGCCTCGAGCACCCGGGCGCAGCGCTCGAGCAGCTGGGCCCACCGTGGGCCGGAGCGGCCTGGCGGATGGGTGGGCACCTCGGCGTCCTCCTTCCGGCTCGGCGCTGTGGGGCCGGATGGTAGCGGTGGCACCGGCGGGGCCGAGGCGGGATGGACGATGATGCTGTGGTGACGGGTGACCCTGGTGCCGGGAGGAACGCCAGCCCCGCCCTGCCGCGCCGTCCGGTGATCGGGGTGCTGCACCCCGGCGTGATGGGAGCTGCCGTCGGGTCGGCGCTCAAACGGAGGGCGAGTGCGGTGATCTGGGCGGCGGCCGGCCGCAGCATCACCACCTCGAAGCGGGCCGAGATCGCCGACCTCGTCGGCGTGCCCGATCTCGCCGAGCTGGCCCGCCGGGCCGACGTCATCATCTCGGTCTGCCCACCGCACGCGGCGCGGGAGATGGCCGAGCAGGTGGCGGCAGCGTTGGTGGACCGACCCGACCCTCCGCTCTACGTGGACGCCAACGCGGTCTCACCGGCGACCGCGGGGGCGATCGGCGGCCTGCTGGGCGCCGAGCACGTCGTCGACGGCGCGATCATCGGGCCACCGGCGTGGGAACCCGGCAGCACCGTGCTCTGGCTCTCCGGGCCCGCGGCCGACGAGATCGCCGAGCTGTTCGCCGGCTCACCGTTCAGCGCCCGGGTGCTGGGCCCCGATCTCGGGGCCGCCAGCGCGCTCAAGGCCTGCTTCGGGCTGCAGAGCAAGGCGCTGCCCGCGCTCTGGCTGGCGATGTCGGCCGCGGCGCACGGGTACGGCGTCGGGGACGCGCTGCGCGACGAGCTGGAGCGCACGGGTGTCGACGACGCGGCGGCGATCGCCGACGCCGGCGCGGTGGCTCGCGCGTGGCGGTGGGTGGGGGAGATGGAGGAGGCGGGAGACGCGATGGCAGCCGTCGGGGTGCCCGACGGGTTCTCCCGCGCCGCCGCCGAGATCTACCGCCGGCTCGCGGAGGAGGACCCGACCGACCGGGCCAACATCTGGGGCCTGCGCGGTGGGCCGACGCCCTGACGCGGGCGCCGCCCCGGCTCAGGTGACGATGATCGCTCCGCAAGCTCCGCTCAGCCCGACGGGCCGAACCGCTCCACCCGGATCCGCTCCACCGGCACCCCGGCCGCCAGCAGCACCGCGGTCGCCGCGTCGGCGAAGGCGGCCGAGCCGCAGACGTAGACCTCCTCGCCCCCACGGACCAGTGGTGCGACGTCGGCGACGGCGATCCGCCCGACCGGCCGTGGCGTCCCGGTCGGCGCTCGACGGGTGTAGAGGACGTGCACCTCGGAACCGGGCAGTTCGTCGGCGAAGTAGAGGTCGTCGGGCGAGCGGGCCGACACCACCAGCCGGAGGAGGTCGGCGCGTCCGGACCGCCGGGCCTGGCGCAGCATCGCCATCAGCGGCACCACTCCCGATCCACCACCGACGAGCAGCGCGGGGGTGTCGCCGGCCCAGGCGAAGAACCCGCCGATGGGTCCGCGGACCTCCAGCTCGTCGCCGGGCACTACCACGTCGTGCAGGAACTCCGACACCTCGCCGCCGTCCAGCCGCTCGACGGTCAGCTCGATCTCCCCGGAGTCGTCGGGCGCGGAGGCGACGGAGTACGAGCGCGACGCCGTGTACCCGTCCGGGGCGGTCAGCCGCAGCACGTAGTGCTGCCCGGCGAGGTGGAGCCGGGGCGCCGCCAGGGCGAGCCGGAACGTGCGCGCCCTCGGCGTCTCGTCGCGGACGGCGAGCACGCGGGCGACCTGCCAGCGCAGCGTCTTCCGGTGGGTGGTGCCCCCGGGCGTCGTCATCAGTCGCCCTGGTAGCGCTGCTCGCTCCACGGGTCGCCGCGGTCGTGGTATCCGTTGCGTTCCCAGAACCCCTGCTCGTCGTGGTCGAGCAGGCGCAGCCCGGACACCCACTTCGCCGACTTCCAGAAGTAGAGGTGCGGTACCAGCAGCCTCGCCGGGCCACCGTGCTCGACGGTGAGCGGGCGCCCGTCCGCGTCCCACACGACCCACGCCTTCCGGCCGGTGACGTCGGCGATCGGCAGGTTGGTGGTGTAGCCGGTGTGGGAGACCGCGAGGACGTGCGTCGCGCTCGGCAGTGGGCCGGCCGCGTCGAGCAGCGTGTCGACCGAGACCCCGTCGAAGGTCATGCCGAGCTTGGACCAGGTGGTGACGCAGTGGATGTCGCCCGAGTAGCGCGAGCGCGGGAGCGCGTGGATCTGCTCCCACGTCCAGCTCACCTCGCGCTCGACGAGGCCCTCGATCGTGAACGTCCAGCGCTCGGTCCCGATCCGGGGCGTGGCCTCGGCGTGCAGGACCGGCCATTCGTCGCGGGCGTCGTACTGGCCCGGCGGCAGCCGCGGATCGCGCTCGGCGCGCCCGCGCCCGGAGAAGCCTCTCGTGATGCCCGGCATGCCTCCATCATCCCGACCGTGGACGGCGCGCGCCGAGCCAACCCAGCAGGGCGGCGAGCGCGTCCTCGGCGACGGCGCCGGGGCGGTCGGAGCCGAACCGCTGGGCCAGCGCGGCCCGGGCCCGCACCCCGAGCACCGACGCACCGAGCGCCGCCAGCAGCCCCACCAGTGCCGGCAACGTCGGATCAGTGCCGTCGCGACGGGCGATCGCCGCCGCCGAGGTGGCGCCGAGCCCGGCCCGCGGGACGAGCGCGGACGTCGACGTCCGGCTGGGGGTGGCCGGCAGCTTGTCGGCCACGACCTCGCCCGCGGCCATCAGCGCGCTGGTCACGGAGCCGGAGCGGCGACCGAGCCGGGACGCGACCACGCCCCGGTCCGCGCCGGAGGACGTCAGGGCGACCGCCGTGATCCCCGCGGTGCTCCGCGACCCGCTGGCCGCACCGAGGGCGGCCGCGCGGAGCAGGATGCCGGCCTCGGGACGGGGCCGCGGCTCGCGCTGCTCGGCGTCGGCGGACGCCGCGACCAGCGTGGCGTGCGTGGTGAGGCCGTACACCAGGTGCGGCACGACGTCCGCCATCCAGTCCGCCGCGCTCCACCGCCGCGGATCGCTGATGCGCAGGGCGGCCAGCGGCCCGTCACTCGCCACCATCGCCACGGCACCGAGCAGTGGGCCGCCGACCACCGTGGGCAACCGCACGCCCGCGGCCCGCAACACGCCCGCGAGGCCGCCGACCGCGACGCCGGTGGCCGTACCGGCCAGCGGACCGAGCGCGGCCAGCCGTCGGCCTCGCTCCCGCCGGCCACCCGGGACCGCCACTCCGGCCCGATCGGCCAGCGCCGCCACCACCTGCTGCGGGGCGTCGCTCTCCGGGCGGCCGCGCACGGCCATGTCCAGGTACGTCGTCGCGTTGAGGGCGGTGGTTCCGGCCGCACCGGCCGCCGCTCCCCGGGCCAGGCCGCTCCAGATCGCGCTCACGTCTCGGCGGTACCCGGTGCCCCGGGCGGTGAACCGGCCGGCGGCAGGGTCTGCAGCAGGCGGTCGACGAACTCCACCTGCCCGCGCACCAGCTTGCGCCGCGCCGTCTCCGCGTCGAACCACGCCGCCCGGTCGATCTCCGGGAACGACCGCAGCGTGCCCGAGCGCGGCGGCCACTCCAGCTCGAAGGTGCCGCTGGTGATGTGCTCGGCGTCGAAGTCGGTGTCGTCGTCGAGGGCCACGGCGAACACGGTGACCAGCTTGCCGCCGCGCTGCCGGACGGTCCCCAGCTCACGGCGCGGTCCGTCGGGTGGTGCCGACCCCAGCTCCTCGGTGAACTCCCGGGCCGCCGCGGCCCGCGGTTCCTCCTCGGGTCCGTGCTCGCCCTTCGGGATCGACCAGGCGCCGTCGTCCTTGCGCGCCCAGTACGGCCCTCCCATGTGCCCGAGCAGCACCTCGGGCCCCGTCGGCCCCGGCCGGTGCAGCAGCAGACCGGCGCTCCGGACCGGCGCGCCGGACGTCATGACCGCCGGGCGTCGCGCCAGCCGATCCACTGCTTGAGCAGCCCCATGTCGTAGTCCGGGCCGCCGATGCCCACGGTGAACAGGGTGGCACCCGCCGCGACGAGGGCGTCGGCCACCTGCTCCGGGGGCTTGGACACGCCGATGGAGCGCTCGACCTCCGTCGGATCACGGCCGATGTCGGCGCAGTGCCCGTCCAGGATCCCGGTCTTGCGGGTGAAGGTGGCGAGGTCGCCGAAGCTGTGCCAGATCTGCGCGTGCTCGGCCGTGTACCGCAGGGTCTTCCGCTCGCCGCCGCCCCCGATCAGCACGGGGATCTCGCGGGTCGGCGGGGGGTTGAGCCGCGACCAGCGGTCCTTGATCCGCGGGAGCGCCTGCGCGAGGTCGGCGAGCCGTGCTCCGGCGGTGCCGAAGTCGTAGCCGTACTCGTCGTAGTCGCGCTGGAACCAGCCCGCGCCGATGCCGAGGACGAGCCGACCACCGCTGATGTGGTCGACCGTGCGCGCCATGTCGGCCAGCAGCTCCGGGTTCCGGTAGCTGTTGCACGTGACGAGCGCGCCGATCTCCACCCGGGTGGTGGCCTCGGCCCAGGCCCCGAGCATCGTCCAGCACTCGAAGTGCTCGCCGTCGGCCTCGCCGTAGAGCGGGAAGAAGTGGTCCCAGTTGAAGACGATGTCGACGCCCGCGTCCTCGGCCGCCGCCACGGCCTCGCGGATCTGCGCGTACTCGGCGTGCTGGGGTTGGAGCTGCACACCGATCCGGATGGGATGGGTCATGGTGATGATCCTCCCAGGGCCGGGCCCGGCCCGCCCAGTGGCTCCGCCGCGGTCGGCCACAGCACGGGAGCGCCCTCCTCGTCGCTGGCCGCCAGGTCGACCTCGGCGGTGATCGCCCAGTCCCGGTCCCCGGCCGGGTCGTCGAGGACCTGGCGGACGAGCCAGCGCTCGGGCTCCTCGGTGATCGTCAGGAGCAACGGGCCCCTGGCGTCGGGCCCGGTACCGATGTCGGCGTGCTCGGCGAAGTACGGCTCCAGCGCGTCGCGCCACGCGTCGGCGTCCCAGCCGGCGTCGCCGTCGAGCTCGCCGAGGAGATCCCAGCGCCGCAGCGCGGCGAGCTCGACGCGGCGGAACAACGCGTTGCGGACGAGCACCCGGAAGGCGCGGACGTTGCGGGTCACGCCGGCGGGGACCCCGAGACCGTCGATGCTGTCGAGCGACGGCGGCACCGGTTCGGCAGCGTCCGCGCCCGTCCCGGCACCGGCCGCGAGCGCCTCCCACTCGTCGAGGAGGCTCGAGTCGACCTGGCGGACGAGCTCGCCGAGCCACTCGACGACGTCGACCAGCTCCTCGGTCTTGGCGTCGTCGGGCACGGTCTGGCGCAGCGCGCGGTAGGCGTCGGCGAGGTAGCGGAGGACGAGGCCCTCGGAGCGGGCCAGCTGGTAGTGCCCGACGTACTCGACGAAGGTCATCGACCGGGAGAACATGTCGCGGGCCACCGACTTGGGCGACAGCCGTGCGTCCTCGACCCACGGCGCACTCCGGCGGTAGGTCTCCAGGGCACCGGTCAGCAGCTCGTCGAGCGGTTTCGGGTAGGTCACGTCCTCGAGCAGCGCCATCCGTTCCTCGTACTCGATGCCGTCGGCCTTCATCGCCGCCACGGCCTCGCCGCGGGCCCGGCTCTGCTGCGCGTGGAGCACGGGGCGCGGGTCGTCGAGCGTCGCCTCGATCACCGACAGCACGTCCATGGGGTAGTCGGCGGAGGCCCTGTCCAGCAGCTCGATCGCCGCCAGTGCGAACGGGGACAGCGGTTGGTTCAGGGCGAAGTCGAGCTGCAGGTCGCCCACGAC
Source organism: uncultured Actinomycetota bacterium (assembly GCA_963711715.1). GTDB lineage: Bacteria > Actinomycetota > Actinomycetes > Mycobacteriales > Pseudonocardiaceae > Pseudonocardia. The sequence continues at coordinate 519,890 of CAVQFJ010000009.1, read as the reverse complement.
GCGCACCCGACGGCCCTCGGCGTCGGGTGCCGGGAGCTCCTCGACGACGCCGGAGGACCGCAGCGCCCGGTAGATCGCGATCGCCCGGAGGATGTGCCGCCGCTGGCGGGGCCGCGGCTCGTGGTTGTCCTCCAGCAGGTGGCGCATGGCGGCGAAGGCACTCGGCGGAGCGCCAGCGGAGCCGACATCGTCACGGCCTGGCCGGGAGATCACGTTGAGGACCATCGCGTGGGTGACGCGGAAGTGGCTGGTCAGCGGCTCGGGCTGGGCGTTCTGCAGCTTCTCGAAGCTCGTCTGCGACCAGCCGACGAAGCCCTCGGGCGGCTGCTTGCGCACGATCCGGCGGCGCTTGCGCAGGTCGTCGCCGGCCCTGGCGAGCAGCCGCGCGTTCTCGACCTCGTGATCGGGGGCCTCGGCGACCACGGTCCCGACGGTGTCGTAGCCGGCCCGCCCGGCCCGGCCGGCGATCTGGTGGAACTCGCGCGCCTTCAGCGATCGGGTGCGCGTGCCGTCGTACTTGCTCAGGGCCGTGAACAGCACCGTGCGGATCGGCACGTTGATCCCGACGCCGAGCGTGTCGGTGCCGCAGACGACGCGCAGCAGGCCGGCCTGCGCGAGGGTCTCCACGAGCCGCCGGTAGCGGGGCAGCATCCCGGCGTGGTGCACGCCGATCCCGTGGCGGACCAGCCGCGACAGGGTCCGGCCGAAGCCGGCGGTGAACCGGAACCTCCCGATGAGCTCGGCGATCGCGGCCTTGTCCTCGCGGGAGGTGACGTTCACGCTCATCAGCGCCTGCGCCCGCTCCACGGCGGACTGCTGCGTGAAGTGCACGACGTAGACCGGCGCCTCGTGGGTCTGCAGCAGCTCGCCGATCGTCTCGTGCAGCGGGGTGAGGACGTAGTGGTAGTGCAGTGGCACGGGCCGCTCGACCGAGGTGATCACCGCGGTGTCCCGGCCCGTGCGGCGGATGAGGTCGTCGCGGAAGAACGAGACGTCGCCCAGGGTGGCGCTCATGAGCAGGAACTGCGCCTGCGGCAGCTCGATCAGCGGCACCTGCCAGGCCCAGCCGCGATCCGGGTCGGCGTAGAAGTGGAATTCGTCCATCACGACGCCGCCCACGTCGGCGTCCCGCCCGGAGCGCAGCGCGATGTTGGCGAGGATCTCCGCTGTGCAGCAGATGATCGGGGCCTTCTCGTTGACCGCGGCGTCGCCGGTCAGCATCCCGACCTTGTCGGCGCCGAAGACGTCGATGAGCGCGAAGAACTTCTCGCTGACCAGCGCCTTGATCGGCGCGGTGTAGAAGGTGCGCTGTCCCCGAGCCAGCGCCGCGGCGTGCGCGCCCACGGCCACCAGCGACTTCCCGGATCCGGTCGGCGTGGAGAGGATCACGTGGCTACCGGTGACCAGCTCCAGCAGCGCCTCCTCCTGCGCGGGGTACAGCGACAGTCCCTGCTCCTCGAACGCCCAGTCGGTGAACGCCTCGACGAGGGCGTCGGGGTCGTCGGCGTCGGGGGGCAGGCGTTCGGTGAGCGTCATGGTCCCCCGATCGTCCCTCGGCGCGGGCGCGAGCGGTGGCGCGGGGGCGGCGGGCGAACGATCCGTGCGGGTGGTCCGGGTCGGAACGGCACGCCCTCGCCCACGCACTACCGTGGCCACCGTGACGGGGAGCTCGGGCCGCGTGCCCGACCTCGTGGCGCCGATGCAGGTCTCCGCCGGGCCCGGTCACCCGCCGACCGGGCCGGACTGGGTCGTCGAGCTCGCCTGGACCGGCCACCGCTGCGTGGCCTATGTCGAGCCGGGCCGGCGCACCCGCCTGCTCAGCGCCAGGGACATCTCGATGACCTCCGCGTACCCCGAGCTCGGGCCGGTGCTGGAGCAGCGCTCACCGCCGGGCGGGATGGTCCTCGACGGCACGCTCGTGGCCCGCGGGGAGGAGCACGCCCCGCGGGCCCGGCTGCTGCACCGTCGCAGTGCCCGCTTCCGGCCCAGTGAGCAGCACATCCGTGCCGTCCCCGTCGACTTCCAGGTGGCCGACCTGCTCTGGCTCGACGGCCACAGCGTGGTGGACCTGCCCTACCGCGACCGGCGCGCCCTGCTCGAGGGACTCGGTTTCGACAGCGCCCCGGTCTGGACCACCTCGCCGCTGCCGGTCTCCGAGCTGGAGACGGTGCTGCGGATCGCCGACGCGAAGGGCGTGGACGCGCTGCACGCCCGGCACCTGGGCTCGCGGTACCGGCCCGGAGGGCGCTCGCCGCTGTGGTTCAAGGTGCCGGTGCCGCGCACCCGCCAGGTCGTCGTCGGGGGCTGGACGGCCACGGACGCGGGGCGGCCGGACACGATCTCCAGCCTGCTGCTCGGCGTCCCCGGTGGTGGGCCCGACGCGCCCCTGCGCTACGTCGGCCGGGTCGGTGTGACCGGCGACGAGCGCCGGCGGGTGGCCGCGCTGCTGCGGCTGCGCCGGGACCGATCACCGTTCGGTAGCGGTGCGAGCGGGGCCGCCGTCCCGACCGACGCGGCCCGGCAGGCGATCTGGGTCGAGCCCCGGCTCGTCGGCCTCGCGCAGTTCACCGGCTTCGTGGCCGACGGGCGGCTGCGCCTGCCGCACTGGGCCGGGTGGGTCGACCCGGCCGACGTCGACGACGCGCGCTGGGCACGACCAGCCGACCCGCCGCTCGTGCGGCCGGCACCCGCGCCCGTCGCGACCCCGCCCCCCACGACCCCGCCCCCCGCGGCCCCGCAGCCGCCGGACCCGCCCGCCCCCGTCGGCGTGGAGCGCCACCGGCTCGAGCAGCACTTCGTCTACAACGCTCTCAACACCATCGCCGCCTTGATCCGCACCGATCCCGGTCGCGCCCGGGAGCTGCTGCTCGATTTCGCCGACCTCTCCCGCGCCGCCGACCAGCCCGGCGACGCCACCAGCACGCTGGGCCGCGAGCTCGAGGCGGTGCACGGGTACCTGCAGCTCGAGCGGGCGCGGTTCGGCGAGCGGCTGCGAGTCGAGGTGGAGGTCGACGGGGCGCTGCACGGCGCGCCGGTGGAACCGATGCGGGTGCTCGGCGCCGTCCGCGACGCCGTCCAGCGCGACATCGAGCCGCGCCCGCAGGGCGGCGTGCTCTCCGTCTCCGCCCGGTCGGTCGCGGGCGGGTGCGCGGTGACCGTGGTCGGTGGGGCGGGCGAGCCCGCGGTCATCGTCCTACCCGTCGCAGGGGCCGACGTCCCCGGCTGAGAGCGGAACTCCACCGACCGGAGACCGACCGGAGACCGACCTCCACCGCGTCGAGCCGCGAGGTGATCGTCGCATGGGTACCGTTCTCCCATGCTCGGTCTCCCAGAGGACACCCGCGCGTGTCTGTTCGACCTCGACGGCGTCCTCACCGACACCGCCAGCGTGCACGCCGCCGCGTGGAAGCAGATGTTCGACGACTTCCTGCAGGCCCGCGCCGAGCACGACGGCACCCCCTTCGTCCCCTTCGACGTGAAGACCGACTACGGCCCCTACGTCGACGGCAAGCCGCGGCTGGCCGGCACCGACTCGTTCCTCCGGTCGCGGGGCATCGAGCTCCCCGCGGGCGGCCCCGGTGATCCCCCCGGCTCCGCGACGATCTACGCGCTGTCCACGGTGAAGAACGACCTCGTGCAGGAGAAGATCGTCACCGTCGGGGTGGACGTCTATCCCGGCTCGGTCCGCTACCTGCACGCCGTCCGGGACGCCGGCCTGGCCACGGCCGTGGTGTCGTCCTCGGCCAACGCCGCGCAGGTCCTCGACGTCGCCGGGCTCACCGACTTGATCGACCACCGGGTCGACGGCGTCACGGCGAAGGAGCGCGGTCTGCCGGGCAAGCCGGCCCCCGACACCTTCCTGGCCGCGGCGGCCGACCTCGGGGCGGACCGCAGCGTGTCGGTGGTGTTCGAGGACGCGCTCGCGGGCGTCGCGTCCGGGAGGGCGGGCGGGTTCGGGTTCGTGGTCGGCGTCGACCGGCTCGGGCAGGCCGACGCCCTGCGCGCCCACGGCGCCGACGTCGTCGTCTCCGACCTGGCCGAGCTGATGGACGGCACCTCATGAGCCCCGATCCGGGCCGCGCCTTCACCGTCGAGCCGTGGGTGGTGCGCGAACCACGGCTCAACCTGGAGGCGCTCGGCCAGGCGGAGTCGGTGTTCGCCCTCTCCAACGGGCACATCGGACTGCGCGGCAACCTCGACGAGGGCGAGCCGCACTCCACTCCGGGCACCTACCTCAACTCCTTCTACGAGAGCAGGCCGCTGCCCTACGCCGAGGGCGGCTACGGGTACCCGGAGTCGGGTCAGACGATCATCAACGTCACCAACGGCAAGCTGATCCGGCTGCTGGTGGAGGACGAGCCGTTCGACCTGCGCTACGGCCAGGTGCGCAGCCACGAGCGGGTGCTGGACCTGCAGGCCGGAACGCTGACCCGCGAGGTGGAGTGGGAGTCGCCGGCCGGGCGGGCGGTGCGGGTGCGCAGCCAGCGCCTGGTGTCGCTGACGCAGCGGGCGATCGTGGCCATCCGCTACGAGGTGGAGGTGCTCGAGGCGCAGGCGATGCTGGTCGTGCAGTCCGAGCTGGTGGCCAACGAGCAGCTCCCGGCGCGCAACGACGACGACCCGCGGGTGGAGGCGGCGCTCACCGACCCGCTGATGTCCGAGCAGTACCGCAGCGACGAGGCCGGGGCCACACTCATCCACCAGACCCGCCGTTCCGGGCTCCGGGTGGCGGCGGCGATGGACCACGAGGTGAACGGTCCGCCGAGCGCGAAGACCACCTCCGAGGCCACCGAGGACATCGGCCGCACCACGGTGATCGCCCGGCTGAAGCCCGGTGAGACCCTCACGCTGACCAAGTACGTGGCGTACGGCTGGTCGTCGCGCCGTTCCCAGCCGGCGCTGCACGACCAGGTCCGGGCGGCGCTGGCCGCCGCGCGCTACACCGGATGGGACGGCCTGCTCGCCGAGCAGCGGGAGTACCTCGACGACTTCTGGACCAGCGCCGACATCGAGATCGACGGGGACGCCGAGCTGCAGCAGGCGGTGCGGCTGGCGACCTTCCACGTGCTGCAGGCCGGCGCCCGCGCCGAGCGGCGGGCGATCGGGGCGAAGGGGCTGACGGGGGAGGGCTACGACGGCCACACCTTCTGGGACACCGAGACGTTCAGCATCCCCGTCCTGTCGCACCTCGCGCCGGAGGCGGCGGCCGACGCGCTGCGCTGGCGACAGTCGATCCTGCCCCTGGCCTACGAGCGCGCCCAGCAGCTGGGACTGGCCGGCGCGGCGTTCCCGTGGCGCACGATCCGCGGCCAGGAGTGCTCCGGGTACTGGCCGGCCGGCACGGCGGCGTTCCACATCAACGCCGACATCGCCGATGCGGTGCGCCGGCACGTGGCCGCGACCGGCGACGTCGAGTTCGAGCGCGAGGTGGGTCTCGAGCTGCTGGTGGCCACCGCGCGGCTCTGGCGCTCGCTGGGTCACCACGACGCGTCCGGGCAGTTCCGCATCGACGGGGTGACCGGTCCCGACGAGTACACCGCGATCGTCGACAACAACGTCTACACGAACCTGATGGCCCAGCAGAACCTCCGCGTCGCCGCCGACACCGCAGCCCGGCACACCCGCGCCGCCCTGCGCATGGGGGTCAACGCCGAGGAGATGGCGAGCTGGCGCGACGCCGCGAAGTCGATGCGCATCCCGTTCGACGAGGTGCTCGGGGTGCACCCGCAGTCGGAGGGCTTCACCGACCACCAGGTCTGGGACTTCGCCGCGACCCCGCCGGAGATGTACCCGCTGCTGCTGCACGTGCCCTACTTCGATCTGTACCGCAAGCAGGTGTCGAAGCAGGCGGACCTGGTGCTGGCGATGCAGCTGCGTCCCGACGCCTTCCCGCCCGAGCAGATGGCGCGCAACTTCGGCTACTACGAAGCGATCACGGTGCGGGACTCGTCGCTCTCGGCGTGCACCCAGGCCGTCGTCGCGGCCTGGACCGGGCATCTCGACCTGGCCTACGACTACCTGGCCGAGGCGGCGCTGGTCGACCTGAACAACCTGGCCGGCAACTCCGACCACGGCGTGCACATCGCGTCGATGGCCGGCACCTGGATCGCCATGGTGTCGGGGTTCGGCGGCATGCAGTGCGACGGCACCGGCCTGCGGTTCGCCCCGCGGCTGCCCCCTGCCCTGTCGCGGATCTCGTTCGGGCTGCTGTGGCAGGGTCGCGCGCTGCGCGTGGAGATCCGGCCGGAGGAGGCGCAGTACACGCTGGTCAGTGGGCCGCCGCTGCGACTGCGCCATCACGGTGAGCCCCTCGCACTCGCCGACGAGCCGCAGATCCGGGCGATCGCACCGGCCGAGCCCGTCGAGCCGGTCGAGCAGCCGCACGGCCGCGCGCCCCGCGCCCGGCACCCCGGGGGCTGAGCGTCGCCTGCTCGGACGGTCCGCGGTTCCGGCCGCCCGCACCGGGGTATGCGGGGGAGCTGATGCGTCGCCCGTCCGGGCGCTCCCCGCACCGCCGGTACTGATGAAGGACAGGAAGGACACCCATGGATCACGACCGCGCCCGTGAACTGCTCACCGCCGAGCTCGCCGACCTCGACGAGCGGGCCCGTTTCGCCGCCGAGAGTCGCGAGGACACGACCGCCGACCCGAACGAGGAGGGCGCACTCGGGCAGCACCCCGGTGACTACGGCAGCGAGGTCGCCGCGACGATGGACAGCGAGCTGCTGGTCGACACGGTCGCCGACCAGCGCCGACGCGTCATGGAGGCGCTCCAACGCCTCGACGAGGGCACCTACGGCCGCTGCGCCGTCTGCGGTCGCGAGATCGACGACGAGCGGCTCGAGGCGCGACCGGAGGTCGCCACCTGCCGCGAGCACGCCGACACCCCCGTGGTGACGTGATCGCGGTGTGCGCAGGCCGGTGCCGGGTCGAGCGTTCGCCGTGAGCGAGGCGGAGGCACCCGAGGGCCTGGTCAGGGTCGATCCGGCGACACCCGGGCTGAGCCGGCGCCGTCGCGGCCGCGGGTGGAGCTTCGTCGACGCCACGGGCGCGCCGATCGTCGACCCCGTGGAGATCGCGCGGATCAAGGACCTGGTCATCCCGCCGGCCTGGCAGGACGTGTGGATCTGCCCGGATCCCGACGGGCACATCCAGGCCGTCGGCACCGACGTCGCGGGCCGCCGGCAGTACCGCTACCACGAGGCATGGCGGCGGGCCAAGGACCAGGAGAAGCACGACCGCGTCCTCGTGCTGGGTCGGCGGCTCGCGGACGTCCGATCGGAGGTCGTCGGCCGGCTCGAGGCGCCCGGCCTCGGCCGGGACCGCGTGCTGGCCGCCGGCGTGCGGATGCTCGACATCGGGGTGTTCCGGGCCGGCGGGGAGGAGTACGCCCCCGGCGACGACGACGACGACGGCACGTTCGGCCTCGCCACGCTGCGCCGCGACCACGTCACCCTCAAGCGCGGGGCCGTCCTGTTCGCCTACCCGGCCAAGGGCGGCATTCCCCGGGCGCTCGCCCTGCGCGACCGGCTGCTGCACCGGGTGGTCGACTCGCTGCTCCGCCGCCGGGGCGGGGGGGACGACCTGCTGGCCTACCGGCTCGGTCGGGACTGGCACGACGTGCGGGCCGAGGACCTCAACGCGGCGGTCAAGGAGCTCGCGGGCGTGGAGTACACCTGCAAGGACCTCCGGACCTGGAACGCCACGGTACTGGCCGCGGTCACGTTGGCCGCCGGGGCGGCTCACGGCGGTGTGCCGGCCAAGGAGCGCACCCGCAAGCGGGTGGTGAACCGGGCGGTCAAGGGGGTGTCCGAACACCTCGGCAACACCCCGACCGTGGCGCGCAGCAGCTACATCGACCCTCGCGTCCTGCAGCGCTTCGAGGAGGGCCGGACGATCCTCACCGCGCTGCGCAAGCTCGACGGGGCCTCTGCGGTTCCCGACCTGACCGACGACGCCACGCGGGCCGGGGTGGAGCGCGCGGTCGTCCGTCTGATCAGCTCGTCCTGAACCCGCTGCGCTCCGCCGCTACGCCTCCTCGAGGGCGGACGGCTTGTGCACCGCCTCGCCACCGCTCTTGTCGCTCTTCACCTTGTACTGGGGTTCCTCCTCGGACGCCCGGACCGTCCGACCGGCGGCCTCGGTGTCCTCGGTGATCTTCTCCTGGACCTCACCCTCGGCGGTGCCGCCGTGGCTCTTCCAGGTGACGTGGTCGCCCTTCGTGAACTCGGTCATGGCTCGCGGGTACCCCGCCCGCGGCGGGGTACGCGGGCCTGCGCAGGATCATGGTGGCGTCCGCCGCCCCCGCCGCGGGTATCCTCCCGGCTGTGGACGAGCCGGCCCGGGCGACGACCGACGAGCGCGACGAGAGCCGGCTCCAGCGGGCCGACCGGAACATGGCCGAGCTGCTGCAGGAGCTGCGGGTCGTGCAGGCCGGGGTGCAGATCCTCTTCGGCTTCCTGCTGTCGCTCTCGTTCACCGAGCGCTTCGCCCGCATCGACGCGTTCCAGCGCTGGACCTGGGTGGTCACGTTGCTGCTCTCCGTGGTCACGGCCGGCCTGCTGGTTGCGCCAGCCGCCGTGCACCGGATCACCTTCCGGCGCGGCCTCAAGCCCGAGACCGTCCAGTTCGGACACCGGCTGTTCGCGTGCGGCCTCGTGGCCCTCGCCCTCACGCTCGCCGGTGCGGTACTGCTCGTCCTCGACGTGGCCGTGGGACGCAGCTTCGCCGTGGTCGTCGCGGGGGCCGTCGGCGTCTTCCTGATCGGCCTGTGGTTCCTGCTCCCGGCCCCGCTGCTGCGCCGGACCCGCGCAGAGGACGACGACGGCGAGGGGCCGCCCCCCGGCGACCGGAGAGCGGCCCTGTCGTAACCCGGTCGGTGTCAGACCGTCCGGCCCTCGCCCGTCTGCGGCTCCCGGCCGACGTCACCGCGCCAGCCGCCCTCCTCGCGCCCGCGGGACTCGATGAACTCCTTGAAGTTCTCCAGATCCCCCTTGACGCGGCGCTCGACGATGCCGAGGGCGTCGCCGGCCTTCTCGAGGAAACCCTGCGGGTCGTGGTCGAGCTGCAGGGTCACGCGGGTGGTGGTGTCGTCGATCCGGTGGAAGGTCACCACTCCCGCCTGGTGCGTGCCGTTCTCCGTGGTCCACGCCACCCGCTCGTCGGCGTGCTGCTCGGTGACCTCCGCGTCGAACTCGCGCCCGACACCGGCGATCTTGGTGACCCAGTGCGTCTTCGTCGGGGAGAGCTGGTCGATCCGCTCGACGCCGTCCATGAACTGCGGGAACGACTCGAACTGCGTCCACTGGTTGTACGCCGTGCTCACCGGCACGGCGACGTCGATGCTGTGCACAACGTTCGTCGTCATGTCCGGGAGGTACCCGGCACGCCTGCGGTCAATCCTCGGTCATCCGCCGTCGCAGCTGGGCCACGGTCTGGGCGAGCAGGCGCGAGACGTGCATCTGCGAGATGCCGACGCGGTCGGCGATCTGGGTCTGGGTGAGGTTGCCGAAGAACCGCAGCAGCAGGATCGTCCGCTCCCGCTCGGGCAGCTCGTCGAGCAACGGGGCGAGCGTCTGCCGGTACTCCACCGTGTCGAGCTCGACGTCGACGGAGCCGAGCGTGTCGGTCAGCGGCGTGTCGGCACCGGCGACGAGCTCGTCGAGCGAGCTGCTGCGGTAGGCCTGTTGGGCGTCGAGACCCTCGACGACCTCCTCGACGGGAATGCCCAGCCGGGCCGCGATCTCGGAGGGTCGGGGGGCCCGCCCGAGCTCCTGCGAGAGCGGACCGACGGCGCCGTTGATCGAGCTCTGCAGATCCTTGAGCCGGCGGGGCACGCGCATCGACCACGTACGGTCCCGGAAGTGGCGGCGGATCTCCCCGGTGATCGTGGGCACCGCGTAGGAGAGGAAGTCGATGCCGCGTCCGGGATCGAACCGGTCCACCGCGTTGAGCAGGCCGACCGTGCCGGCCTGCTCCAGGTCGTCGACCGGCTCGCCGCGCCCGGCGAAGCGTCGCGCGATGTGCACGACCACCGGCAGGTACCCCGTGACGAGCTTCCCGCGCAACGCCGGCCGGCCCGGGTCGTCCACCGGCAGTGCGGCGAACTCGGCGAACACCGGCGCGAGGTGGGCGTAGTCGGAGTCCCGGGAGGCCTCAGCCACGGTCGTCCCGGAGCACGGAGCGACGGACGGGGCGCACCGAGGGAGTTACCCGCGGGTCGGTTCCGGAAAACGTGCCGCCACCGCTGGTACGTTCGTAAGTCGCCATCCCCATCCGCTCGCCCCGCGAAGGTGATCCGCCGGTGTCGAACAGCACGTCCCCCGCGCCCGGTGCCACCGAGGACGGGATCGAGCACGAGCGCGAGTACGTCGAGATGCTCTACGAGCGCCTGGACGCGCGGCGCGCGGACACGGCACGGCGGCTCCAGGCCGTCCTGCACGACGAGACGGTCGGCACCCCGCAGGCGCTCACCGAGCGGGACGCCGCCGCCGCGATGTACGCGGACCGGCTCGCCGGGTTGCGCGCCGCCGAACACGGCCTCGCCTTCGGCCGCCTCGACGTCGCCGACGGGGAGCGGCGCTACGTCGGACGTCTCGGCCTGCTCGACGAGGACCACGAGTACGAGCCGCTGCTCATGGACTGGCGCGCACCCGCGGCGCGGCCGTTCTACACGGCCACTGCCGCATCACCCGAGGGCATCCGCCGGCGCCGGCACCTGCGCACCCGCCGCCGCCAGGTGACCGCGGTCGACGACGAGGTGCTCGACCTGGACGACGCAGCCGCGGCCTCGCAGTCCGTGGCGCTCACCAGCGAGGCGGCGCTGCTGGCGGCCGTCGGCGCCCGGCGGACGGGCCGGATGGGCGACATCGTCGCCACGATCCAGGCCGAGCAGGACGCGATCATCCGCGCGAAACCGTCCGGGGTGCTGGTGGTGCAGGGCGGTCCCGGCACCGGCAAGACCGCGGTCGCCCTGCACCGCGCGGCCTACCTCCTGTACACCCACCGCGATCGGCTGGCCCGCCGCGGCGTGCTGGTCGTGGGCCCGAACCCGACGTTCCTGAGCTACATCGGGCAGGTGCTGCCGTCGCTGGGGGAGACGAGCGTGGTGCTCGGCACCATCGGGCAGCTGCACCCGGGCCTCGACGCCCGCCGGGTGGAACCGGTCGCGACCGCGGCGGTGAAGGGGCGGGCCGAGATGGCGGCGGTGATCGCCGCGGCCGTCCGGGACCGGCAGCAGGTGCCACGCCGGCCGATCGAGCTCGTCGTCGAGCAGCAGCGGGTGCGGCTGGACCGCGACCTCGTCGCGCAGGCCCGCACCCGGGCCCGCCGGTCCCGCAAACCGCACAACGAGGCCAAGCGGGTCTTCGGCAGGGAGGCCGTCCGCCTGCTCGCCGAGCAGGTGGCGCGCAGCCTCGGCGGTCGGGGTCTGTTGCACTCGGGCGACCTCGCCGACATCCGCGAGGAGCTCACCGAGAGCCGAGCGCTCACCCGCGAGCTCGACGCCCTGTGGCCCACGCTGTCCGCCGAGGAGCTGCTCACCGACCTGTTCGCCGACGGGCGTCGGCTGGGCTCGGTGGCCCGGCGGCTCTCGCCGGCCGACCGCGCGCTCCTCGCCCGCCGCGCCCCGGCCGCCGACGTTCCGCCGGAGCTGCGGTGGTCCCCCGCCGACGTCCCGCTGCTCGACGAGGCCGCCGAGCTGCTCGGCGACGATGGCGCCGAGGCCGCGGCGCGGGAGGCGGCGGCGTTGCGCGAGGAGATCAGCTACGCGCAGGGCGTGCTCGACGTGCTCGACCTCGAGGAGGACCTCGACCCCGAGCTCCTGCGGGCCACCGACATCGTCGACGCCGACCGGCTCGCCGAGCGGCAGCGGGTGCGCCGCTACGACTCCACGGCCGATCGCGCCGCCGCTGATCGCGAGTGGACCTACGGACACGTCATCGTGGACGAGGCGCAGGAGCTCTCGCCGATGGCCTGGCGGCTCGTCATGCGCCGGTGCCCGACGCGGTCCATGACCATCGTCGGGGACATCGCGCAGACCGGCGACCGGTCCGGGGCCGCGTCGTGGGCCGAGGTGCTCTCGCCGTTCGTGGCGCAGCGGTGGCGGTTGGCGCAGCTCACGGTCAACTACCGCACGCCGTCGGAGATCGCGGACGTGGCCGACGACGTGCTCGCGGCCATCGAGCCCGATCTCGTTCCGCCGCAGTCGGTGCGCAGCACCGGCGTGCCGCCACGGGCCGTGCGGGCCGAGCCCGATGCGCTCGACGACGCGGTCGCCAAGGTGCTCGCGGAGGAGGCGGGTGCGGTCGGCGACGGACGCACCGCTGTGCTCGCCCCCGCCGCCCGGGTACCCGCCCTGCGGGAGCGGCTGGTGGGCGCCGCGGAGACCGACCCGCAGCTCGGACCGTCCGGCCCCGGCTCCGCCGCCGACGTCGACCTCACTGCGCCGGTCGTGGTGCTGCCGATCACCGCGGCCAAGGGCCTCGAGTTCGACGCCGTGGTCGTCGTGGAACCCGCCGAGGTGCTCGCCGAGAGCCCGCGCGGCGCCAACGACCTCTACGTGGCGATCACCCGCTCCACGCAGCGGCTCGCGGTGGTGCACGCCGACCCGCTGCCGCCGGTGCTGCGGCGCCTGGCCACCCCCTGACGGGCTACAGGGGGGTCACGTAGGCGGCGGAGATGCCGCCGTCCACCAGGAACGTGGACGCCGTGATGAAGCTGGCGTCGTCGCTGGCCAGGAACGCGACGGTGCCGGCGATCTCCTCGGGACGCGCGAACCGGCCCATGGGGATGTGCACGAGCCGGCGGCGGGCACGCTCCGGATCGGCGGCGAACAGCTCCTGCAGCAGGGGGGTGTCCACCGGCCCGGGGCACAGCGCGTTGACCCGGATCCCCTCCCGCGCGAACTGCACGCCGAGCTCCCGCGACATCGCGAGCACCCCGCCCTTGGACGCCGTGTAGGAGATCTGCGAGGTCGCGGCCCCCATCACCGCGACGAATGACGCCGTGTTGACGATCGCGCCGCGGCCCTGGCGCTGCATGTGCGGGATCGCGGCGCGGCAGCACAGGTACACCGAGGTGAGGTTGACCTCCTGCACCCGGTGCCAGGCCTCCGGTCCCGTCGTCAGGATCGAGTCGTCCTCGGGCGGAGAGATGCCGGCGTTGTGGAACGCGACGTCGACCGAGCCGTAGGTCGCGGCGGCCGCGGCGAAGAGCGCCTCGACGTCGGACTCGCACGTCACGTCGGTGCGCACGAACAACCCGTCGACCTCGGCGGCTGCGGCCGCGCCCGCGTCCGCGTCGACGTCGGCCACGACCACGCGGGCGCCCTCGGCCGCGAGCCGCCGCGCCGTCGCGAGGCCGATCCCGCTGCCACCGCCGGTGATCACTGCCGTCCGGCCGTCGAACCGCCCGGCTGACCTCGCGAGCTCGGTCACGGAACCTCCTGTCGTCGCCCGGCCGCCGCCACCAGGGCGGTGAACAGCCGCGGGTCGTCCTGCTCGGGATGCCACTGGACGCCGAGCACGAACGGGTGCCCGGCCAGCTCCACGGCCTCGATCGTGCCGTCATCGGCCCGGCCGGTGACCACCAGCCCGTCGGCGAGCCGGTCGATGGCCTGGTGGTGGTGGCACTGCGCCACCACGACGTCCCCGACCGCGGCGTGGGCGTGGCCGCCGCGGTCGAGCGTCACCGAGTTCGTGCCGAAGACGCCGGGGGACGGGTTGTGCCCCGTGTGCCCGACGGCGTCGGGCAGGTGCTGGGTCAGCGTGCCGCCGAGCGCGACGTTCAGCAGCTGCGCGCCGCGGCACACCCCGAGCACCGGCACCCCGATCTCCAGCGCCCGCTCCAGGATGGCGATCTCGGCGGCGTCGCGATCGGGCCGCGGCACGCCGGAGCGCGGATCGGGCAACGCGCCGTAGCGGTCGGAGCCGATGTCGGGGCCGCCGCTGAGCACCACGCCGTCGAGCCGGTCGACCGCCCCCGCGGCCTCCACCCTCGGGGGCAGCAGAACCGGGATCCCGCCCCCGTCCACCACGTTGTCCGGGTACGTGCGCGGGAGCAGCACGGTGTCGTGGTCCCACACCCCGTACGCGGCTCGCTCGCCGTAGGCGGTGAGCCCGATCAGTGGTCGGCGGGCGTCAGAGCCGCTCGAACCCACGCCGGCGCTCCCAGTCGGTGACCGCCGAGTCGAACGCCGCGAGCTCGACCCGGGCCGCGTTCGCGTAGTGGTCCACCACCTCCTGCCCGAAGGCGTCCACCGCCACGGTGGATCCGGCGAACAGCTCCGCAGCTTCGCGCAGGGTCGACGGCACCCGCGGAGCGTCGGAGACGTAGGCGTTGCCGGCGAGCTCGGGCGGCAGCGGCAGCTCGTTCTCGATCCCGTGCAGCCCGGCCGCGATCAGCGCCGCCACTCCCAGATAGGGGTTCATGTCCCCGCCGGGCACCCGGTTCTCCACGCGCAGGCCCGGCCCGTGCCCGACGACCCGCAGCGAGCAGGTCCGGTTGTCCATGCCCCACGCGACCGCGGTCGGCGCGAACGAGCCCTCGGCGTACCGCTTGTAGGAGTTGACGTTCGGCGCGAACAGGTAGGTCAGCTCGCGCAGGCACGCCTGCTGGCCGGCGACGAAGTGGGCGAAGAGGGGGGAGAAGCCGTGCTCACCGTCCCCCGGGAAGACGGCGCCGCCGTTCTCCTCCCGCAGCGAGATGTGGATGTGGCAGGAGTTGCCTTCGCGCGCGTCGTACTTGGCCATGAACGTGAGCGCCATCCCGGCCTGGTCGGCGATCTCCTTCGCCCCGGTCTTGTAGATGGAGTGGTTGTCGCAGGTGGTGAGGGCGTCGGCGTAGCGGAACGCGATCTCGTGCTGACCGAGGTTGCACTCGCCCTTCGCCGACTCGACCACCATGCCGGCGCCCGTCATGCTGTTGCGGATCCGGCGCAGCAGCGGCTCCACCCGGGCCGTGCCGAGCATCGAGTAGTCGACGTTGTAGAGGTTGGCCGGCTCCAGGTCGTGGTAGGCCTTGCGCCACGCGGTGTCGAACGAGTCGGCGAAGAGCATGAACTCCAGCTCGGTGCCCACGTCGGCCACCAGCCCGTGCTCGGCGAGGCGCTGCAGCTGGCCGCGCAGGATCTGCCGTGGCGACGCGACGACGGGCGAGCCGTCGGCCCACAGGGTGTCGCAGAGCACCAGTGCCGTCGCCTCGTGCCACGGCACCATCCGCATGGTGGCCAGGTCCGGCTGCAGCACGAAGTCGCCGTAGCCGCGCTCCCAGCTCGACATGGCGTAGCCGTCCACGGTGTTCATCTCGACGTCGACGGCGAGCAGGTAGTTGCACGCCTCCGCGGCGTGCGGGGCGACCTCGTCGAGGAAGTACCGCGCCGCGCAGCGCTTGCCCTGCAGGCGGCCCTGCATGTCGGTGAACGCGACGAGCACGGTGTCGACCGAGCCGTCGTCGACATGGACGCTGAGCTGCTCCAGGGTGAGCATGCCGGGGCGGGTCGTCATGGGTGTCCCTCGTCCTCGTCGCCATCGCTGCCGTCATCGCCATCGTCATCGCTGTCGTCATCGTCATCGAGCTGCGCCGCCGCCAGCAGGTCCGCGAGATCGGGCCCGTCGAACTCCGCCACGGCGCGGTCGTACTTCTCCAACCCCCACGACCAGAAGTCGAAGTCCAGCGGGCTGGAGCCGTCCTGGATGGACGCCCAGAGCATCCAGCCGTACTTCGCCATCAGGCCGAACAGCCGCGCCCTCGCCACCTGCGTGGGCCGCGGCCGCCCGAAGTACGCGGTGACGAGCACGTCGAGCAGCGGAGGCGGCAGCGCTGCCTCGCTCCAGATGTTGCCGAGCTCGAAGCACGGGTCGTTGTTGCCCGCGTACTCGTAGTCGATGATCCGGACGCGCTCGCCGTCGTCGAGCAGGTTGGCGGCGAGCAGGTCGTTGTGGCAGGGCACCGTCACCGCCCGGCCGAGCACGTCCCGCATCCGCTCGACGATCGGCGCGAACTCGTCGTAGCGCGCCGGCAGCCGGAAGCCGTGCTCGCCGACGATGCGCCGGTAGCGGGCCTGCACGGCGAACATGTCGAACTCGCCGGCGAAGCGCGGCCCGGCGTGCAGTGCCCGGCACGCGGCAGCGACCCGGTGCAGCACCGCGGGGTCGTGCAGGTCGGGGTCGGTGAGGGCCCGACCGGGCACGAACCCCACGACGATGCCCTCGCCGGGGCGGTAGTGCAGGACCGGCGGGCCGACCCCCGCCGCGGCGGCCGCCACGGTGTTGGCGTGCTCGTGGTCGCGGTCGATCCCGAGCAGGCTCGGACCGGGCGCGGGGATCCGCACGACGCAGCAGCCGTCGGCGTTGGTCACCTTGAGGTTGCGGTTGGTCAGCCCGCCCGGGAGGTCCTCGACCACGCGCGGATGCCGCGCGGTGCAGGGGATGGCGTCGAGCAGCGCGTCGGTTCCGGGGTCGAGGGCAGCCGTCCGCAACTCCATCGGGGGGATCGTAGGGGCTCGCGCCGAGAACGGTCCAAGCCAAGAAGGGATCTGAACCGTAGGCTCGCGCGGTGGACGGCCAGCTTCCCACCCGGGCCCGCATCGTCGTCGTGGGGGGCGGCGTGGGTGGCGCGAGCGTCGCGTACCACCTCGCCGAGCGCGGCGAGCACGACGTGCTGCTCGTCGAGCGGGCCGAGCTCACCAGTGGCTCGACGTTCCACTCGGCGGGTCTGGTCGGGCAGCTGCGGTCGGACCCCGCGCTGACCCGGATGAACGTCTACTCGGTGGAGCTCTACCGCCGACTGGAGCAGGCGGGTGCCCAGGACGGTGGGCACTCCCCGGGATGGGTCGAGTCCGGGTCGCTGCGATTGGCCTCGTCGCCTGCCCGGCTCGAGGAGATCCGTCGGCAGGCGGGCTGGGCGCAGCGCTCGGGCCTCCCGCTGGACCTGGTCTCGGCCGAGGAGGCCCGCGACCTGTTCCCGCTGATGTCCACCGAGGGCGTCCTCGGCGCCGCCCACACGCCCACCGACGGCCACGTCGACCCGGCGCGGCTGTGCCAGGCGCTGGCCGCGGCGGCCCGTGCCGGCGGGGTGACGATCGCGCAGGGCACCCGGGTGCTCGGCATCGAGACCCGGTCCGGCCGCGTCACCGGAGTCCGGATCACCCGCGCCGGGGTCGAGTCCACCGTCGAGTGCGAGGTGGTGGTCGACTGCGGCGGGATGTTCGCCGCGGAGATCGCGCGGATGGTGGACGTCCGCATCCCGGTGGTGCCGATGTCGCACCAGTACGTGGTGACGGCGCCGCTGCCCGCCGGCGCCCTCCCCGCTCGGACCGGACCGCTCCCGTCGGTGCGCGATCCGGACCTGCTCGTCTACTACCGCCAGGAGATCGACGGCCTGGTGATGGGCGGTTACGAGCGGCAGAGCGCCCCGTGGACGGCCACCCCGACCTCCTACGACGCCGTGCCGCCCGACTTCAACGGCCGGCTGCTGGGGCCGGACTGGGACCGGTTCGAGGAGATCCTGACCAACTCCCAGGTGCGGGTCCCGGTCCTCGCCGACACCGGCGTCGCGTCCATGATCAACGGTCCGGAGGCCTTCACCCCGGACAACGAGTTCTGCCTGGGCGAGACCGAGGTCGCCGGGTTCTTCGTCGCGGCCGGGTTCTGCGCCCACGGCATCGCCGGCGCCGGCGGGATCGGCCTGGTGATGGCCGCGTGGGTCCTCGACGGCGATCCCGGGATGGACCTCTGGCACATGGACGTGCGCCGCTTCGGGCGCCACTACCGGTCGCCGGGATACACGCTCGCCCGCACGGTGGAGAACTACGAGAGCTACTACGACATCCGGTACCCGGCTGCCGAGCGGTCAGCGGGCCGCCCGCTGCGGACCTCGTCCGCCTACCCCTGGCACGCTGCGCACGGCGCGGTCTTCGGGGAGAAGGCCGGGTGGGAACGGGTCAACCACTACTCGGTGCCCGGCGACGAGTCGCTGCGGCCGCGCGGCTGGGCCGGCCACCACTGGTCGCCGTGCGTCGAGACCGAGCACGTCGCCGTGCGGGAGCGCGCGGGGCTGTTCGACGAGAGCTCGTTCTCCATGATCGAGGTCTCGGGCCCGGACGCCGCGTCGTTCTGCGCGCACGTCTTCGCCGGACGCGTGCACCGGGCACCCGGCGCCGTGGTCTACACCCAGGCCCTCAACGACCGCGGCGGCATCGAGATGGACGTGACGGTCACCCGCACCGCCCCGGACGAGTTCCTCGTGGTCACCGGCACCGCGTTCGGGCCGCACGACCTCGGTTGGCTGCGCGGGCGGGCCCGGCGCACCGGGGCGACGGTCCGGATCGCCGACACCACGGGGGCCCGGGCCTGTTTCGGGCTGTGGGGCCCGCGCGCCCGCGACCTGCTGGCGCCGCTCACCCCGCAGGACCTCACCGCGCCGGCCTTCCCGTACCTCGCGATGCGGGAGACCACGGTCGGGGACGTGCCGGTGCGCGCGATGCGGGTGACCTTCGTCGGGGAGCTGGGGTGGGAGCTGCACTGCTCCACCGAGTACGGGGCCGCGCTGTGGCGGACGCTCGCCGGCACCGGCGCCCAGCCCTGCGGCTACCGCGCGATCGAGAGCCTGCGCCTGGAGAAGGGCTACCGGGTCTGGGGGGCCGACATCGGCCCCGACACCACACCGGTCGAGGCCGGCCTGGCCTTCGCCGTGCGGCCGGGCGGCGGGTTCGTGGGTCACGAGGCGGTGGACGCGGCGCGGCAGGCCGGGGCGGCCAGCCAGCTGTGCTGCCTCGTGCTCGACGATCCGCGGGCGGTCGCGCTGGGCGGGGAGCCGGTCCGGGTCGCCGACAGGGTCCTCGCGGAGGTGACGTCGGGTGGGTACGGCTACACCGTCGCGCGCTCCATCGCGTACGCCTACCTGCCGGCCGGCACGCCGGCGGGGGCGCGGGTGGACGTCCAGGTCGACGGGACGTGGGTGCCCGGCACGGTGGTGGCGAGCCCGCTGTACGACCCGAAGGGTGACCGAGTCCGCGCCTGACCGAGCTTGCGAGGTCAGCATCAGACACAGGACCCGATCGGCGGTGTCGACGTCGGACCGCCCTGCGAGCATGGCGCCGAACATTCACCGTCGGAGGAGAGGGCACATGTGTCGCTGGGTCGGGTACATCGGGGGTCCGGTCACGCCGAAGGAGCTCCTCTACGACCCGACGCATTCGTTGATCGAGCAGAGCCGACCGTCCATGGCGCAGGACGTGGCCGTGGCCAACGCCGACGGGTTCGGTCTGGGCTGGTACGGCAGACGCGATCATCCCGCGGTGTTCCGCAGCGAGCTGCCGGCGTGGGGCGACCGCAACCTCAGCGAGCTGGCCGCCGAGGTGGAGTCGGGGCTGTTCCTGGCGCACGTGCGGGCCGCCACCGGTACGCCGGTCCAGCAGACCAACTGCCACCCGTTCCGCCACGGCCGCTGGCTGTTCGTGCACAACGGCTTCATCGCCGACTTCCACCGGCTGCACCGCGAGCTGCTGCTGGCGGTGCGACCCGACCTGTTCGCCGGCATCGAGGGCTCGACCGACTCCGAGGTGATGTTCCACCTGGCCCTCACCTTCGGGCTCGAGGACGACCCGATCGGTGGGCTGGAGCGGATGGCCGGCTTCGTGGAGGCCGTCGGGGCCGCGGCGGGCATCGCGGAACCGCTGCAGATGACGATCGGTCTCGCCGACGGTGAGCGCCTCTACGCCGCGCGGTACGCCAGCGGCCCGGTCGTGAACACCCTCTACATCAGCGCGGACATCGACTCCTTGCGCCTGCTGTACCCGGCGGACGAGCGGTGGGAGCACTTCTCGGAGGGTTCGCGCGCCGTCGTGTCGGAGCCTCTGGTGGAGCTGCCCGGGCTGTGGCACGAGATCCCGGCCGGAACCGCCCTGACCGTCCACAAGGGAGTCCATGAGCAGCGACCGTTCCGCCCCCGCCCGCCGGCCTGACTGACCGGCGGTCAGTCGCCGGTCGGCTCCGCGAGGGCCGCGAGCACCTGCTCGCCGTAGCGGGCGAGCTTGTTCTCGCCGATCCCGCTGATCGTGCCCAGCTCGGCCAGGCTCGCCGGCATCCGGGTGGCGATCTCGCGCAGCGTGGCGTCGTGGAAGATCACGTACGCCGGCAGGCCCTGCTCCTTGGCCGCCGCGCCCCGCCACGCCCTGAGCTGCTCGAACGCGGGCGCCGCACCCGGCGGCAGCTCGGTCGCGGGCGCCCGCGCTGTGCGGGACCGGGTCCGCGCCTGGCGCTCGGGGTCCCGGCGCAGCATCACCGGCTGCTCGCCGCGCAGCACCGGCCGGCTCGCGGCGGTGAGGACGAACGTCTGGTGGCCGCCCTCCACCCCGAGCAGGCCCTGGGCCATCAGCTGTCGGATCACGCCGCGCCACTGGCCGTCGCCGAGCTCGGTGCCCACGCCGAACACGCTGAGCGTGTGGTGGTCGAACTGCTCGACCTTCGCCGTGCGCCGGCCCAGCAGGATGTCGACGATCTGCCCGGCGCCGAACTTCTGCCGTCGCTCCCGGTCGAGCCGGAACACCGTGGAGAGCACCTTCTGGGCAGCGACCGTGCCGTCCCAGGACTCCGGCGGGCTCAGGCAGGTGTCGCAGTTGCCGCACGCCCCGCCGCGGCTGCCCTCGTAGGTCTGGCCGAAGTAGGCCAGCAGCTGCCCGCGCCGGCACTCGACGGTCTCGCAGAGCGCGAGCATCGCGTCGAGGTGCTGGGCGAGGCGGCGGCGATGGGCGAGATCACCCTCGGAGTCGTCGATCATCTTGCGCTGCTGCACGACGTCGGCCAGGCCGTAGGCGAGCCACGCGGTGGACGGGAGCCCGTCCCGGCCGGCCCGGCCGGTCTCCTGGTAGTAGCCCTCGACGGACTTGGGCAGGTCCAGATGGGCGACGAACCGGACGTCGGGCTTGTCGATCCCCATCCCGAACGCGATGGTCGCGACCATGATCACGCCGTCCTCCCGCAGGAACCGCGACTGGTGGGCCGCGCGCGTGCGGGCGTCGAGGCCGGCGTGGTACGGCAGCGCGGTGAACCCCTGCGCGGACAGGAACTCCGCGGTCCGGTCGACGGAGTTGCGCGACAGGCAGTACACGATGCCGGCGTCGCCGGGGTGTTCGGTGCGCAGCAGCTCGAGCAGCTGGCGCCGGGGCTCGTCCTTGGGCGCGATCCGGTACCGGATGTTGGGTCGGTCGAAGCTCGCGACGAAGTGCCTGGCCCCCCTCGTGGAGGATTCGGTGAGGTCGAGCCGCATCGCGATCTCGGCGTGGGTGGCTGGGGTGGCGGTGGCCGTCAGGGCGATGCGCGGCACGTCCGGCCACCGCTCGTGCAGCTGCGAGAGCATGAGGTAGTCGGGGCGGAAGTCGTGGCCCCACTGGGCCACGCAGTGCGCCTCGTCGATCGCGAACAGGGCGATGGTGCCGCGGTCGAGCAGGTGCAGCGTCGAGGGCACCCGCAGCCGCTCCGGTGCGAGGTAGAGCAGGTCGAGCTCGCCGGCCAGGAACGCGGCCTCCACGGCCCGACGCTGGTCGGGGTCCTGCGTGGAGTTGAGGAACCCGGCCCGCACCCCGAGCGCGGTCAGCGCGTCGACCTGATCCTGCATGAGCGCGATCAGCGGCGAGACGACCACGCCGACGCCCTCCCGCAGGAGAGCGGGGATCTGGTAGCACAGCGACTTCCCGCCGCCGGTCGGCATCAGGACGAGCGCGTCCCCGCCTGCGGTCACGTGCTCGATGATCTCCTGCTGGTTGCCGCGGAAGGCGTCGTACCCGAACACTCGGCGGAGCACGTCGACCGCGTCGGTGGTCGTCGGCAGGCTCACCCCGGCGATCGTAGGCGCGGAGCGCTCTCCGCCTCCGCCGACCACCCGGGCGTCAGGTGACGCGCACGTCCGGGACGTCGCGCGGGTGCAGGAACGCGAGCAGCGCGGCGCCCTCGGCCGCCACGGCGTCCTGCTCGGAGCCGGTGAACCGCCGGAAGCCCCGCACGGCGAGTGTCGCGGTGCCCCGGCTCCGGCTCGCCTTCCAGGTGCCGGCCACCGTGCCGTCGACCAGCAGTGAGCTGGGCTGCTCGTTCGACTCCATGGTGAAGCCGTGCTCGCCGTAGTCCACGCCGCCCACGACCCGGCCGCGGTCGGCGTGCGAGAGCAGCAGGTTGTCGTAGTCGTAGAGGAACCGCACGGGGGCCGGGGTGTCCGGGTCGGGCCGTGGCCCGTCGGGCCGGTCGAACAGCTCGCGCCCGCTCTCGTCGGCGAAAATCCGCAACCGCGGTCGGAGCCCGTCCACCACCTCGGCGAGCTTCGTCAGGCCGCACCACGCCTGTACGTCGCGCACCGTCGCGGGACCGAACGCCCCCAGGTACCGCAGCACCAGCTCCTCGACGGACAGTGCAGCCAGCCCGCGGCCCAGCCACGTCTCCAGGGCCGCCTGCAGGGCCCGCCCGCTGCGCCCCCACAGCCCGCGCGGCGGCACCTGCACCATCGGCAGCCAGGCCCGGGCGCCCTGCGCCAGCGCGAGTGGATCGCGGCCGGGGAACCGGTCGGCGAGCCGCCGGCCGAGCTCCGACGCGATCAGCGGTTCGGCGTCCACCAGCTCCCGCGCCGCCGCGGCGAGGTCGGCGCGGTCGATCCCGGCCAGGTGGCGGCCGTAGGCACCGAGCGTCGAGCGTTCGATCACCCGGTCGACGACAGGGCGGATCGCGAGGGCGTCGTCGGCGGTCACGAGGTGGACGGTCGAGCGCATCACCGGCACCCGGACGAGGCGCCGGTCGACCAGAGCCGCACCGACGACCTCCGGTGCGAAGCCGGCGAGGCGCGACCACAGCCCGACGTACCAGGTGTGCGGGGTCTGGGCCTGCAGCCCGACGAGGTGCCCCACGGCCGACACCGGCGGCAGCGTCGACCGTTCCAGCAACAGCTGGCGCGCCAGGGTGGCGCGGCCGAGCGCGCGCCGACCGAGGACCTCAGGCATCACGCTGCGCCGGCTCCGCGGCTGGACCTCGGAGCGCAGCACCATCCCGGCACGCTCCGCGGTCGAGCAGCTCCACCGACGCCATCCGGGCAGGGTAGGCGCCCCGGGCTGCGCGGACGGGCGTGCGGTGCGATCGTCGGGCCATGACCGCAGACCCCCTGGACGGCGACTTCTTCCGCTTCGCCGACGAGCTCACCGACGACGAGCGCGCGGTCGTGGCCCGCGTCCGCGGCTTCCTCGACAAGGAGGTCGCGCCGATCGCGCTGGACCACTGGGCCCGCGCGGACTTCCCGCACCACCTCGTGCCCGGCTTCGCCGCCCTCGACATCGCCGCGCTGCCCTACGACGGCCTGGAGGGCCCGGCGGCACGTCGCCTGCTGATCGGGTTCGTCTCGATGGAGATCGCCCACACCGACCCGTCGATGAACAGCTTCTTCGGCATCCACAACGGGCTCGCGATGGGCAGCATCGACTTGTGCGGTTCGCCGCGAGCAGCGTGATCGTTGGCTGCCCGCCGATGGCGCCGGCTGGAGAAGATCGGCGCGTTCGGGCTCACCGAGCCGCACGGCGGCTCCGACGTGGCGCGCGGGCTGCGAGACGACCGCCCGCCGCGACGGGGACGGGTGGGTGCTCGACGGCGAGAAGCGCTGGATCGGCAACGGCGACGTTCGCCGACCTCGTCGTGATCTGGGCGCGGGACGTCGACGACGACAGCGTCAAGGGCTTCGTGGTCGAGCAGGACAACCCCGGGATGACCACGACGCAAGATCGAGAACAAGGTCGCCGCTGCGGACCGTGCAGAACGCCGACATCGTGCTGCGGGAGTGCCGGGTGCCCGAGGCCGACCGGCTGCAGCAGGCGAACTCGTTCGCCGACACCAACAAGGTGCTGCGCCGCACTCGCGGGGGAGTGGCGTGGGGCTCGACCGGGACGATGATGGCGGCCTACGAGACGGCGCTGGCCTACGCCAAGGAGCGCGAGCAGTTCGGGCGGCCGATCGCGGGGTTCCAGCTCGTGCAGGACCTGCTGGTGCGGATGCTGGGAAACATCACCGCGTCGCTGGCCATGGCGGTGCGGCTCGCGAAGATGCAGGACGCCGGCACGGCCCGCGACGAGCACGCGGCGCTGGCCAAGGAGTACTGCACCACGAAGATGCGCGAGACCGTGGCGCTCGCCCGCGAGGTCGTCGGCGGCAACGGCGTCATCCTCGACTACGGCGTCGCCAAGTTCTTCGCCGACGCCGAGGCGCTCTACTCCTTCGAGGGCACGCGCCAGATCAACACGCTGGTGGTCGGCCGGTCGATCACCGGCCACAGCGCCTTCGTGTAGCCCCGTCGAGAACGAACTTGCTGTGATCAACAGGACCATTTGATCACCACAAGTTCGTTCTTGACGGGACGATCAGGCCAGCTCGCTCGCCACGCCGACACCCGCCCACCAGGCGGTGATCGCCGGTCGGGGACGTGGAGCCGGACCAGGCGCGGCGCCCGGTCCCGCAACGGCGACCAGCCAGTCGGGGAGGGCGCCGCACCCGTGGCCCCACAAGCCGTGATCGCCGGCCGGGGAGGCGCAGCACCCGTAGCCCCACAAAGCCGAGATCGCTGGTTCGGGACGTGGGGCCGTACCAGGTGCGGCGCCCGGTCCCGCGACGGCGATCAGCCGGCCGGGAGGCGCAGCACCCGTGGCCCCACCAGCCGTGATCGCCGGTCGGGGACGGGACGGCCGCACTACGTGCGGTGCCCGGTCCCGCAACGGCGATCCTCCGGGCCTAAGGAGGTGCCGTGCCGGGCCCGGGGTCACGCCAGGCTCGCCCGCCAGGCGGCGTGCAGGTCGGCGAACTCGCCGCGTGCCCGTCATCAGCTCGCTCGGGGCTGCCGTCCTCGCACGATCCGGCCGTCGGCCATCACCAGCACGCGGTCGGCGATCGAGCACCGTCGACAGCCGGTGCGCGATGATCAGCGCGGTGCGGCCGGCGAGCACCGTCTCCAGCGCCGCCTGCACCGCCCGCTCCGACGGCACGTCCAGCGAGGACGTGGCCTCGTCGAGCAGCACGACCGCCGGGTCGGCCAGCACCACCCGGGCCAGCGACACGAGCTGGCGCTGCCCGGCCGACAGCCGGCCGCCGCGCTTGCGGACGTCGGTGTCGAAGCCCGTCGGGCAGCGCCTCGACGAACGTCCGGGCGCCCACCACCGCGGCCGCGGCCCGACCTCGGCCCGGCCGCGCGCCGCGGCCGGCCCATCGCGATGTTGTCGGCCACCGACCCGGAGAACAGGAACGCCTCCTGCGTGATCATCACCAGCGCCGTGCGGAGGTCGGCGTCGGCCACGTCGCGCAGGTCGACGCCGTCGAGCCGGACCGCGCCGGCGGTCGGGTCGTAGAACCGGGCCGCCAGCTTGGCCAGCGTCGACTTGCCCGCCCCGGTCGCCCCGACCAGCGCCACGGTCTGCCCGGCCGGCACCCGCAGGGCGAACTCCGGCAGCACCGTCCGGTCCGGGGCGCGCCGGTACGCGAACCGCGACCCGGTCGAACTCGCAGCTCGCCGCGCACCGGCGCCGGCAGCGCCACCGGCGCGGCCGGCTCCGGCACGTCGGGCGCGGTGTCCAGCACCGACGCGATCTTCTCCAGCGCCGCGGCGGCCGACTGGTAGGCTGTTGAAGAACTGCGCCAGCTCGTCGAGCGGGTCGTAGAACCGCCGCAGGTACAGCAGGAACGCCGTCAGCGCGCCGAGGGCCAGCGCGCCGTCGACCACCCGCAGCCCGCCGACGAGCAGCACCAGCGCCAGCGTCAGGTTGCCGACCGCCCGCAGCCACCCGACGTACCAGGCGACGGTGAGGAAGGCGTCGGCGTTGGCGTCGCGGTAGGCCGCCGCCCAGCCCGTGCATGATCGCGCTCGTTGCGGCGCTCCCGGCGGAACGCCTGCACCGCGCGGATGCCGTTCATCGACTCGACGAAGTGCACGATCAACCGCGCCACCGTGGTGCGGGTGCGCCGGTAGCTCGCCCGCGAGCGGCGCTGGAACCAGCGGGTGAGCAGCAGCAGCGGCACGAACCCGACGAGCACGATCGCGGCCAGCACCGGGTCCAGCCAGACCAGCAGCACCGAGATGCCGACGACCGACAGCAGCGCGCCCGAGCAGCCCGTCGAGGCCCTTCTCCAGCAGGTCGTTGAGCGAGTCGAGGTCGCTGGTCAGCCGGGAGATCAGCCGGCCGGACGTGTAGGACTCGTGGAAGTCGAGCGACAGCCGCTGGCCGTGGCGCGAACACCCGGCGGCGCAGGTCGAGCAGCACGTCCTGCCCGACCCGCCCGGACAGCAGCAGGAACGCCGCGCGCAGCCCGGCGCCGGCCACCCCGGTGCGCCGCGTACCCGACGATCGCCCAGGCCAGCGGGCCGAGGCCGGCCCGTCGAGCGCCGCGGGGACGCCGTCGTCGATGGCCGACGCGACGAGCAGCGGCCCGGCCAGCATCGACAGCGTTCTCGCGCGACGAGCAGCAGCACGGCGAGCCACAGCGGCGCGCCGGTGCGGGCGCACCAGCTCGCCGACGAGCAGGCCGGGCCCGTCGCTGCAGCGCCAGCCCGGCGCCGCCGGCGAGACCTCGTCGGCCTCGTCCTCGCCCGGCGCGGCGATCCCGCGCCAGGCCTCCAGGTCGGCGGTGTCCGCGCCGTGCCTCGCGACGTCGCACGCTCATCATGCGCCCACCTCCTCGCACTCCTCGGCGCGGTCGACTCCGGGCTGGCGACCAGCGCCCGGTAGTCCGGGTCGGTGGCCAGCAGCTCGCGGTGCGTGCCGACGGCGGCGATCCGCCCGTCGGCGCAGCATCGCGACCCGGTCCGCCAGCTGCACCGTGGACGGCCGGTGCGCCACCACCAGCGCCGTCACGCCGCCGAGCACCCGTCGCAGCGCCGCCTCGACCTCGGCCTCGGTGTGCACGTCCAGCGCGGAGAGCGGGTCGTCGAGCACCAGCACCGGCGGGCGCCCCACCACGGCGCGGGCCAGGGCGAGCCGCTGGCGCTGCCCGCCGGACAGCGACAGGCCCTGCTCGCCGATCCGGGTGTCCAGGCCCCACGGCAGCGCGGCGACGAACCCGTCCGCGCTGGCGACCCGCAGCGCCTCCCACACGGCATCGTCGGGCAGCGTCGGGCAGGCCGAGCGCCACGTTCTCGCGCACGCTGGCCGAGACCAGCACCGGGTCCTCGAACGCCGTGGCGACCGCGCGGCGCAGGTCGGCCAGCCGCAGCCGGCGCACGTCGACGCCGTCGAGCAGCACCGCGCCGCCGGTCACGTCGTGCAGCCGGGCGACCAGCGCCGTGAGCGTCGTCTTCCCCGACCCGGTCGCCCCGACCAGCGCGATCGTCTCCCCGGGGCGCACGGTCAGGTCGACGCCCGCGCAGGACCTCGCGGTCGCTGCCCGGGTAGGCGAACCGGACGCCCGCGCAGCGCCAGCTCGCCGCGAACCGGTGACGGCAGCGCCGCGGCTCCGCCGGATCGAGGATCGCCGGTGCGACGTCGCGGACCTCCCAGTACCGGGCTGCGGCCGCGGCCGCGTCGCTGGCCTCGGCCAGCAGCCAGCCGATCGAGGCGATCGGCCAGTACAGGTAGGTCACCACCGTGACCGCCGCGACGAGGGTGCCCAGCGTCAGCGCCGCCCTGCGCCACGCCGTACGGCGCCGATGCCGAGGATCACGGCGATCGCCAGCTCGGGCAGCATGACGAGCACCACCCACATCGCAGGCGATCAGCTGCACCTTCCGCAGCTCGGTGCCGCGCAGCCGACGCGCGTCGGCGACGAAACGGCCGGTCAGGCGGCGGCCGCGGCCCAGCGACTTGAGCACCCGGATCCCCAGCGCCGACTCCTCGACGACGGTCGCGAGGTCGCCGGACTGGTCCTGGGCCCGGCGGGCGGCCGTCGAGTAGCTCCGCTCCAACCGCAGGGTGAGCACGGTCAGCGGCACCGCGGTGACCGCCACGACCAGGCCGAGCCACGGCGACAGCCACGTCAGCACCCCGACGCCGACGACCACCGTGAGCGCCGTTGACCACCAGGAAGATCCCGGAGAACGCGACGAACCAGCGGATCGTCGTCAGGTCGGTCGTGGCCCGCGAGAGCAGCTGCCCCGAGGGCCACCGGTCGTGGAACGCCACCGGCAGCCGCTGCAGGTGCGCGAACAGGTCGGCGCGCATGCGCGGCCTCGACCTGCGTTGGCCGGGCGGGCCACCAGCACCCGCCGCAGCAGGATCAGGCCGGCCTCGACCATCCCGAAGGCCAGCACGCCCAGCACCAGCCACGGCAGCAGGTCGAGGTCGCCCCGGCGATCGGCCCGTCGACGATCACGCGCGTGACCAGCGGGATCGCCAGCCCGGCGAGGGTGGCGACGAGCGCGGCGAGACCGCTCCCCGACCAGCGGGACACGGTGGGGAGCGACGTAGGGGGCGAGGCGGCGCAGCGAGCCGAGGGTCGCCCGGCCGGGCTGCTGTTCGGGGGTGCTCATGGCTGTCACCACGGTAGGAGGCCCCCACGGCGATCGCATGCGAGTTTGCTCATGGTCGGGACCGCGGGTCCATGCGCCGCCCCGATCCGCGTACCGGACGGGCCGCACCGGCACCGGGGTGGCAGGGTGACCGGTACCGGTGCGAGCACCGGTCCGGATCGGTGAAGGGGCAGACGATCGTGGCGTTGCGGATCGGCTACAAGGCGTCGGCGGAGCAGTTCGGGCCGCGCGACCTGGTGGAGTACGCGGTGCAGGCCGAGCAGGTGGGTCTGGACAGCGCGGTGGTCTCCGACCACTTCCTGCCATGGCGGCACGAGGGCGGGCACGCCCCGTTCGCGCTGAGCTGGATGGCCGCGGTGGGGGAGCGCACGTCGCGGATCCAGCTCGGCACCTCGGTGCTGACCCCGACGTTCCGGTACAACCCGGCGGTGCTCGCCCAGGACGTTCGCCACCATGGGCCTGCTGTACCCGGGCCGGGTCATGCTCGGCGTCGGCACCGGGGAGGCGCTCAACGAGATCGCGGTGTCCGGCCGGGAGTGGCCGGAGTTCAAGGAGCGGTTCGCCCGGCTGCGCGAGGCCGTCCGGCTGATGCGCGAGCTGTGGACCGGCGAGGAGGTCTCGTTCGACGGCGACTACTACACGACGGTCGGCGCCACGATCTACGACCAGCCCGAGCAGCCGGTGCCGGTGTACATCGCCGCCGGCGGCCCGGTCGTCGCCAAGTACGCGGGTCGGGCCGGCGACGGCTTCATCTGCACGTCCGGCAAGGGCATGGACCTCTACACCGAGAAGCTGCTGCCGGCGGTCGCGGAGGGCGCAGCGGCGGCGGAGCGCGATCCGTCCGACGGTCGACCGGATGATCGAGATCAAGATGTCCTACGACCGCGATACCGCGGCGGCGCTGGAGAACTGCCGCTTCTGGGCGCCGCTGTCGCTCACCACCGAGCAGAAGCACAGCGTCGACTCGGCCCTGGAGATGGAGCGCCTCGCCGACGAGCTGCCGATCGAGCAGGTGGCGAAGCGGTGGATCGTCGCCTCCGACCCTGACGACGCGCTCGCCCAGATCACCCCGTACGTCGACGCCGGGTTCGACCACCTGGTGTTCCACGGGCCCGGCCACGACCAGGGGCGGTTCCTCACCCAGTTCTCCGAGGACGTGCTCCCGAAGCTGCGCGCCCTGGGCTGAGCCCGGTCAGCCCCGCTGGCGAGCCTTCGCCGTCGCTCGGTCGTTCGCCTTGCCGATCGCCTCCACCAGCTGGTCCTTGGTCATCGACGAGCGGCCGCGCACATCGAGGTGTTTCGCGAGCTCGTAGAGGTGCTCCTTGGACGCGTTGGCGTCGACCCCGCCCGCCGTCGGGAGGTCGGTGTCCGCGCCGCCGTGAGCGGCCTGCTCGTCGGAGGGACCGTTGCGCTCCTTGGGCTCCCAGTGGTCTCCGACCTTCTCGTGGGTGTGCTTGAGCGCCGCGAACGCGGTGCGGCGGGCCCGGGCGCCGTCACCGTCGTAGGTGTCGAGGGCCGAGTCGTAGGTCTTCACCCACGTCCGGGCGGCCTTGTCGTCGTCCGAACGCTCGACGGTGCTCGGCAGCTCGTCCTTGCCGGGCACCTCACACCTCCTCGGTTCGGGGAGCGGGTGAACGCGGCGCATCGAGGAACCGGCGCACGGCCTTCATCCCGTACCGGTCCACCGCGGTCTTGATCAGCGCGAAGATCGCGCCCTGAAGGGTGGCGGCCAGCAGCACCTCGCGCGTGCTGTAGTCCTCCGAGAGCGGTTGCGGCGTCTCGTCCTCGTCGGAGACCTTCTTCCACACCAAACCGAACACCCGGCCCGCGATCAGCCCGCCCAGCAGGCCGAGGGCCACCCCGACCGGCTTGTAGGCGATCTTCTCCAGGCCGCTCAGCTCGTTGCCGTCGCCGCGTCTCTTGGTCACGATCCTGCCTCCGCGCGTGCTTCTGCGCCCGTCTCACCGGCGTATCCGGCGTCCAAGCCGGCGGTGCGACCGACGTACTCCTCGTTCTCGTCCGTGCCCGTGGTGCTGCCGCCGTCCGGATCCGACCCTTGGTCATGGGGGTGGTCCTTGCGGTCGGGGTCCACGCCCCCGGTCTCACGGCTGCGGGCGAGGCGGGGGTCGGGGGCCACGTCGGGCTCGGAGGAACCATGCATGGGGCGCGAGTACCCCAACGAAGCCGTGGCGACACGGTTTGGACGGCGGCGCCGTCGGGCACCTCTCGACCGTGGAGGAGCTCGCGACCGTCTGGCCCGCCGGTGCCGCCCGGCTGGATCTTCGCAGCCGGGCCGAGCCCGCCCAGCTGCGGATGATCCGCCGCCGCGTGGACGCGTGGGCGGAGGTGAACGCGCTGTCCGAGGCCGCTCTCATCGACCTCCAGCTCGCCCTCGGCGAGGCGGTGTCCAACGGCGTCGAGCACGCCTACCTCGACGGCGGTGCGGGCACCGTGGACGTGGCGCTCGAGATCCGGCCGGCCGCATCGACCATCAGCAACGCCGGGGCGGTCGTCTCCGTGCGGGTGTGCGACCACGGCCGCTGGCGGCCGGTGCCGGCGACGCCCGGCTACCGCGGCCGCGGTCTCGCGCTGATCGAACGACTGTCCGACGACATGCAGGTGTCGGGCACCCCGCACGGCACCAAGATCTGCTTCGAGATCCCCCTGCGGCGGTGACGGACGAGGGCCCCGTCATCGGCGGCGCAGTCATCCGCGGCGCAGCGCTCGGGTCAACGGGAGGTGCCGGGGATCGATCCGCCCGCGACCAGTCGCCGGTTGCCGCCGGAGGCACCCCGCACCGAACGCAGGCTCGGTAGCTGCACGGCCGAGCGCGGCATCGGCTGGCGGGCGCGCAGCACCGGCCAGACCGGGGACGGCGGGAACAGCCCTTCCAGACCGGACGGCGCCGGCCCGCCCACGCTGGAGCGCAGCAGTTCCTGGTAGTCGTCGTACTCGGCCACCGCCGCCGCGACGTTGCCCTGCGCGAGGTACGCCTCGATGAGGGCCCGCCGGGCGCTCTCCCGGCTGGGCGCGGTGCGCACCGCCGATCGAGCCATCACGACGGCCTGCTCGCAGCGTCCCGCGGCCGACAGCCGCAGGCTGCGCTCCTCGATCGCGTGCAGTCGGAGCTGCCGGAAACGCTCCCGCTCGACCGCGATCCATCCCGCCGTCCACCCGGGCAGGATGTCGGCCCCGAGCAGCGCGATGTCGGGGTCGTCCCCGACCGGGATCTCCGGCAGGGCGCGCACGAGCCCCATCGCGTCGGCGAGGTCGACCTCGACGTCGGCCGCGAGCGCCAGCACGGACGGCTCGTCGACCAGCAGCCCGGGTACGTCGAGGGCGGCCGCAGCGTCGGCGAGGAACCGCTCGGCTGCATCGGACGGCACACCGGGCCACAGGTCGGCAGCGAGTCCGGCGCGCACCTGCGGCCGGGGGTGCACGGCGAGGTAGGCGACGAGCCGGCGTGCGTCCACACCGAGCGGAACGGCGGCGGCGCCGGTGCTCGCCGTGCCGGAGGTCCCGGGGGTGCGGGTGGTGCGGGTGCTGAGGGTGCTGAGGGTGCTGAGGGTGAAGGAGCCGAGCACCGTGACCCGGTGGGGTGCATGGTGGGTGGCCGTGGTCGCGCGAGATCGTCGGTGATCGTCTGGCATGGTGGTCCCAAGTGTGGTCGTGCCCGAATGACCCGCTCGCAGCCCGTGCTGGCGCGCCGAGTCCGCGGAGAAGTGTTCTCCGTGTGAAGCGGCTTGCCAAGGGCCATGTACGTCACAGTTCGCGACCCTCGTGCCCCCGTGCGGGTGACGCAGTGTGAACACTACTACTACGGGGTGGCCCGCATCCGGACGTGGGTGCCGGCGCCGTCCGCCCAGACGTGCAGCGTGTCGCAGAGCTGGCGGGCGATCCACACGCCCCGACCGCGGGGCTCGGACGGGTGCGGCGCCTGCAGCCCGGGCAGCGGGTCGCGCAGGCGGCCGGCGTCGTGCACCTCGCACACCACCCCGTCGCCGTCGATCCAGACGCACAGCTCTGCTTCGGTGGCGCCGTGCTCGATCGCGTTCGTGGCCACCTCGTTCACCGCGACCACGACGTCCTCCGCCCTGGCCGACGAGCAGCCGGCGTCCCGCAACGCCTGCTCGACGACGCCGCGCACGTCGTGCAGCTGCCAGGCGCCGAACAGCACACGCAGGTCCGGTGGCCCGAGCAGCACCGGAGCCGGTGCCGGCCGCTGGGTGAGGAGGTCACGAGGGCAGATGTGATCACGGTTGGGCCGCAGCGTCCCGCCTTCGAGCAGGAGCGGGTGGTTGCACCGGGCGCCGTCGAGCACCGCCTGGTGCAGGGGTACGTCCGGGAAGAAGCAGGTCAGCGCGACGGGGAGGTCGGCAAGCGCGACGTTCAGCGCGGCGTCGAGCTCGGTCCAGAACGAGCCGTCGACGCCGTCGAAGCGGCTCGAGTGCTCGGTGACCACCGTGACCGTCCGGCCGGACATGGCGGTGAGCGCCCGCAGCTCTCGCGCCCGCCGCGCCGCGATCGTCTGGCCCGAGCTGCTGTCGGGCCCGTCGGGCTGGGTCAGCGGCACGAGCCCGACCGGTCGGCCCAGCGCCTCGCGGAGGGCGTCCTCGGTGGCGGGCCGGAGGGCCACCGCCACCCGTTCGCCCCGCTCGAGCCCGCCGGTGACCAGCGGCACGAGCTGGTTGATCAGGTCGGAATGGGAGCGGTGGAACGCGGCGGCGTGCTGCAACCGCACCGACAGGGTGCCGCGGTTGGTCTCGATCGTCACCATGCCGGCGGCCCCCCGTCGGTGTGCTCGGGCCGGGCGTGCACCACCAGCTGGGCGGCGAAGGGGGCGCCGCACCGGTCGAGGACGCGCAGGACGCGCGGGCGGACCCCGGTGAGGACGAGCCGGTGGGTGCTCGGGAACTCCTCGGCCGCGTGCACCAGGCTGACCGCGCCCGCGACGTCGATGAACCGCAGCGACGAGAGGTCCAGGGTGATGTCGGTCGGGGCGGAGTGCGAGCGGAGGGCGTGGTCGAGCTCGGTCTCCAACAGCCGCCGGACCTGGGGCCGGTTGCTGTGGTCGATCTCACCGGCCAGGCGAGCGGCGGCGGGCCCGGTGCGCGTGATCCGCAGCAGGTTGTCGTCGTACACGGCGCGGCTCACCAGCTCGGTCTCATGGACCGCGCGCATCTCGGCGACGGCGGAGTCGTCGAAGCGGCGACGGTCGTAGCGGCACAGCAGTCGCGCGGACGGGTGGGTGCGCAGCACCCGGTCGACCGCGATCTCGTACTCGACGAGGCGGCGCAGTCCTCCCGCGGCCAGCAGCCCGGGTCCGGACTCACCGCTGAGCCGGAGCCCCGGCCAGCCCTGGGCGGCCGTCTCGGCGATCTGCCCGACCATCATCTCCTCGACCTGCTCGACCGGCGTGGCGAGGGCCGCGCGGGTCTGCGCGGTGGGCACGATGACCAGTTGACCGTCGGCCATCGCGTCCCGGACGGGTACCCGATCGTCGGCGAGGCGGTTCAGCACCACCTCGGCGGTCTCGTCCTCGAAGTAGACGACGCGCTCGCCGGCCGCGAGTCCGGTGGCGAGCCAGGCCGCCGTCGTCTCCCACAGGTGCTCGTCGCTGACCGGGACGGTGCACGCGTGGCCGATGACGGACAGGTCCTCGATCGTCACCACCCCCGGCACCGCTTCGACCACCCCTGGAGACGCAGCACGACCGCCACGTGGTCTCCCGGCCACTCTACGTCGGTATCTCCTGCGTACCCCGGCTGGCCGGGTCCGACGCGTTGAACAGTCCCCCAGGACCGTCGAGCGGGCGTGCCGGAGGCGCGGAACGCCCGGTCAGGGCCCTTTCCGGGGCACGATCGCCTCCACGAGGTGCGGTCCCGGCTCTGCCGCGGCCCACCGCAGGGCGTCCGCCATCGCCTCGGCGGTGGACACCCGCTGCGCCGGGACGCCCATCCCGGCCGCCAGCGCGACGAAGTCGAGCTCCGGCGCGTCCAGGTCCAGCAGCGCGCGGGCCCGGGACCCGTCGCCTCCGACGAGGCCGGCCGCCCCCACCTGCTGCAGCTCCACCCGGAGGATCGCGTAGGTGCTGTTGTGGTAGACGACCGACGTGATGTCGAGCCCCTCGCGGGCGTGCGTCCACAACGCGGAGATCGTGTACATCGCGCTGCCGTCGGCCTGCAGGCACCACACGGGCCGGTCGGGGCAGGCGATCGCGGCGCCGGTGGCGGCGGGCAGGCCGTATCCGATCGCCCCGCCGGTGAGCGTCAGCCAGTCGTGGCGCGGCGCGCCCGCCGTGGTGCCGGGCAGCCCCCGCCCGGACGTGATCGCCTCGTCGACGACGATCGCCCGCTCCGGTAGCAGCGCCCCGACGACGGCGGCGGCCCTCTCCACGGTGAGCGCGCCCGTGGGCAGCTCCGGTCGGGCCGCGACGGCGGTCCGAGCCGTGGTGCCGGGAGCCAGTCGATCGGCCAGCTCCTCCAGAGCCGCCGTGGCCGCGCCGTCCCGGCCGGCGACGGCGTGCGTGCGGCAGCCCTCGGGCACGAGGTCGCCGGGCTTGTCGGGATAGGCGAAGAACGAGACGGGGGACCGCGCCCCCACCAGCACCAGGTGCCGGGCGCCACCGAGCTGGTGGCTGGCGACGTCGGCGACGTAGCCCAGCCGGTCGATCGGCGGCACGCCTGCGCCGCGTTCCAGTCGGGTGGGGAAGGTCTCGGCGAGCAGGCGGGCGCCCGTGGCGTCGGCGATCCGGGTGGCGGCGGCCAGGCCCCCGGCCCGGGTCGCGTCGCCGCCCACGAGCAGCACGCACGGCTCGCCGGAGCGCAGGGCATCGGTGGCGGACTCGAGGGCGTCGGCCACCGCGGTTGGCCGCGGCGCCACGGCGCCCGGTGACGTCACCGGCTCGGCTCCGTCGCTCCAGGTCACGTCGGCCGGCAGGACCAGGGTGGCGACGTGGCCCTCCCGCGCGGCCGCGACCGCAGCCGATGTGTCCGACCCGACCGCGGCGGCCGACGCACAGTGGCGCACCCAGCCCGACACGGAGCCGGCCACGGCGCCGATGTCGGACTGCAGGGGAGCGTCGAGCGCCGCGTGCGCGGTGGCGTGGTCCCCGACGATGTTGACTACCGGCGTGCCGGCCCGCCGCGCGTTGTGCAGGTTGGCGAGCCCGTTGCCCAAGCCCGGGCCGAGGTGCAGCAGCGTGGCCGCGGGCCGGTCGGCCATCCGGGCGTACCCGTCCGCGGCACCCGTGGCGACGCCCTCGAACAGGGTCAGCACGGCCCGCATCTCCGGCACGCCGTCCAGCGCGGCCACCAGGTGCATCTCCGACGTGCCGGGATTGGCGAAGCAGACGTCGACCCCGCTCGCGACCAGCGAGCGGAGCAGCGCCTGTGCTCCGATCACGCCGCCCGGCCGGTCAGCACGTGCACGGAGGTGGTCGGCGAGGAGACCAGGGTCTGCAGCACCACGCAGTACCGCTCGGTCAGCGCCACCAGCTTCGCCACCCGCTCCGCCTCGGCGTCGGTGTCGAGGTCGAAGGTCAGCCGGATGTCGCGGAACCCGACCGGCGCGTCGCCGCCCAGGCCGAGGGTGCCGCGGAAGTCGAGGTCGCCCTCGGCTCGCACGGTGCCGCTCACCTGGATCCCGATCGCCGTGGCCACCGCCCGCAGCGTGACCCCGGCGCACGCCACCAGGGCCTCCAGGAGCATGTCGCCGGAGCAGAGCTGGGTACCGTCGCCCCCGGTCGCCGGGTGCAGCCCGGCCTCGGCGAGGGCCGATGCGGTGCGGACCCGGCACACGACGGCGCTGCCGTCGAGCTCGCCGTCCGCGGTCAGGGTCACCAGCGCTGCGGACGGGTCCTCCCGGTACCGGGCCTTCAGCGGGGCTTGCGTCTCCTTCAACTGCAGGGCGGTAGTGTCCAGGGCGGCAGCGTCCGGGGCGACGGGGTCCATGCCGGCATCGTGCCCTCCACGCCCGTCCCGCGCACCCGCCCGCGCCCTGCCGCGCCACTACGCTCGACGTGTGGTGGACCTCCCGGCGGAGCGGGCCGGCACCGACCGCGTCCTGACGATCCCCAACGCCCTCAGCGCCCTGCGGCTGGCCGGGGTGCCGCTGTTCCTCTACCTGTTGCTCGGTCCCCGCGCCGACGGCTGGGCGATCATCGTGCTGATGCTCGGCGGCATCACCGACTGGCTCGACGGGAAGCTCGCGCGGCTGCTCGGGCAGCACAGTCGCCTCGGCGCGCTGCTCGATCCGGCGGTGGACCGGCTCTACATCCTGGCCGCGCTGGTGGCCCTGGCCGTGCGGGACGTCGTGCCGTGGTGGGCCGTGATCGCGCTGGTGGCCCGCGACCTCGTGCTCGCAGCCACCCTGCCGCTGCTGAGCAGGCGCGGATACCGCCCCTACCGGGTGACCTACGTCGGCAAGGCCGCCACCTTCCTGCTGCTGTACGCGTTCCCGCTGCTCCTGCTCGGCCAGGGCAGCGGGTGGATCGCCGGGCTCGCGCAGCCCTTCGGATACGGCTTCGCGGCCTGGGGCACCGCGCTCTACCTCTACTCGGGCGCCCTCTACCTGGCCCAGTTCGTGCTCGCGGTGCGCACGCCCACCCCGGCACGGACTGTCGGTGCTGCGGGTTAGGCTCGCTCGCGTGATCCCCGAGGACCTGCGCTACACCGACGCCCACGAGTGGGTACGCGATCTGGGCGACGGGGTGGTCCGGATCGGCATCACCGACCACGCCCAGTCCCAGCTCGGTGACGTCGTGTTCGTGCAGCTGCCCGCCGTCGGCGAGAGCGTCGCGGCCGGGGCGGCGGTCGGCGAGGTCGAGTCCACCAAGTCGGTCTCCGACATCTTCGCCCCCGTCGCGGGCACCGTGGTCTCGGTCAACGAGGCGCTGCAGGACACGCCCGAGCTGGTCAACTCCGGCCCGTACGAGGCCGGCTGGATGATCGAGGTCCGGCTCCAGGACGGCGACGCGGGTCCGGGCGATCTGCTCGACGCCGCCGCCTACCGTGAGCTCACCGGTACCTGACCGACGCCGGGGCGTACCGCGGCGCACGCTAGGTTGGCCGGGCTCATCCGGAGCGCCGCACGCCCCACATCCATCGGAGGAGGAGACCCGAGGTGACCACGAACGACGGGCCCGGCGTACCCCCGGAGCGCTCCCCGGAGACCACGTCGGTCTTCCGCGCGGATTTCCTCTCGGAGGTCGAGCCCCCAGCCCAGGACCAGCCGGTGTCCGGCGTCGACGCGCTGCCGGCCGGGGCCGCCCTGCTGGTCGTCAAGCGCGGCCCGAACGCCGGCTCGCGGTTCCTCCTCGACCGCGAGTCCACCAGTGCGGGCCGCCATCCCGACAGCGACATCTTCCTCGACGACGTCACCGTCTCGCGCCGGCACGCGGAGTTCCGCAGCGACGCCGGTGAGTTCGTCGTCGTCGACGTCGGCAGCCTGAACGGCACCTACGTCAACCGGGAGCCGGTCGACACGGCCGTGCTGGCCAATGGCGACGAGGTGCAGATCGGCAAGTTCCGCCTGGTCTTCCTCACCGGTCCGCGCGAGCCCGGCGCCTGACGCGCACCCCCTCGCACCGTCCCGGAACATCCCGGCGCGGCGGCTCGCCGCCCGTCCGGAGGCGGGCGCCGGGGGGTCGTGCCGTGTAGCGTCAGCACTGCAGGACGTCAGGAGGAGGGAAGCGCATGAGCGAGATGCGCGTCGTGGGCGTACGGGTCGAACTGCCCGCGAACCAGCCGATCCTCCTGTTGCGGGAGACCAGCGGCGACCGCTATCTGCCGATCTGGATCGGCTCCGTCGAGGCCACGGCGATCGCCCTGGAGCAACAGGGGGTCAAGCCCGCTCGGCCGCTCACGCACGACCTGCTCAAGGAAGTCATCACCTCGCTGGGCCGGCGCCTCGAGCAGGTGCGCATCACCGACCTGCAGGAGGGCACCTTCTTCGCGGAGCTGGTGTTCGACGGCGGGGTCACGGTCTCGGCTCGGCCGAGCGACTCGGTGGCGCTCGCGCTGCGGGTCGGGGTGCCGATCCACGCCGAGGAGGGGGTGCTCGCCGAGGCGGGCCTCGTCATCCCCGACGAGCAGGAGGACGAGGTCGAGAAGTTCCGCGAGTTCCTCGACTCGATCTCACCCGAGGATTTCCGCGGCGCACAACCGTAGGCGGTCCGGGCGTCGCCGGGCCCATCGTCCGGGCATCCGCGACACGCCATCGGCCGGGTGACGCGCGGCGGCGCGCCGCGTTGACCGGCTGAGCCCACCGGCTTACCGTCACCTTGCGGAACGGGTCCGATCCGCGACCCCTGCGGCCGGAGGGAGTGGGGTGGAGAACCCACCGTCCGACGGCCCCGAGCAGGGCGAACTCTTCCCGGATCCGCTGCTGGGTACCGGTCTCGACGGGTTGCCCGACCAGCTGGTCGGGTTCCGCGGTCCCACCGCCTGTCAGGTCGTGGGCATCACCTACCGGCAACTGGACTACTGGGCCCGTACCGGCCTGGTGGCCCCGTCGATCCGCGGTGCCGCCGGCTCCGGCAGTCAGCGGCTGTACTCGTTCAAGGACGTGCTCGTCCTGAAGGTCGTCAAGCGGCTGCTCGACGCCGGGGTGTCGCTGCAGAACATCCGGGTGGCCGTCGAGCACCTGCGCCGCCGTGGGATCCGCGACCTGGCCGGTATCACGTTGTTCAGCGACGGTACGACCGTCTACGAGTGCTCCTCGCCGGAGGAGGTCGTCGACCTGCTCCAGGGCGGGCAGGGCGTGTTCGGCATCGCCGTGTCCGGCGCGATGCGCGAGATCAGCGGCTCGATCAACGACTTCCCGGTCGAGCGAGCCGACGGCGGCACCGTCGACGAGGCGCCCGAGGACGAGCTGTCCCGCCGACGGACGCGGCGGGCGATCAGCTGACAGGATCGATCAGCGGTCGGGGTCGATCAGCGGACACGGTCCGGCGAGCGCACCGGGCCGGCGGTACGATCACTGGGCAGTCGCCGAACCCGTGCGGGAGAGACCCGGTCCCGAGCCGGGCGCCGAAGGAGCAAATCCTCCCCGGAACCTCTCAGGCACCCCGGACCGCTCGGGCGAGACGCCTCTGGAAAGCGACGGGCACCGCCGCCCGTCCGCCGAAGGGGAAAGCCCGCCGCGCCGGGTGAATCTCTCAGGTGCCCGGCCGCCGGGCGGTGACAGAGGGGGAGGGCGGTCCTGTCTGCCCGAACCCGATCTGCCGACACACGGAGGCGTTCGTGAGACGCATCACCCTGACCGACCTGGAGCGGGGCACGCCGTTCGCCGAGCGGCACATCGGCCCCCGGCCCAGCGAGCTCGACACCATGCTCGCCGCGATCGGATCGACGTCGCTCGACGGGCTCGCGGACGCGGCCGTGCCGGACAGCATCCACGACGGTCACGACGTGGTGTCGACGCTGCCGCCGCCCGCGT
Source organism: uncultured Actinomycetota bacterium (assembly GCA_963711715.1). Lineage (GTDB taxonomy): Bacteria > Actinomycetota > Actinomycetes > Mycobacteriales > Pseudonocardiaceae > Pseudonocardia. The sequence continues at coordinate 479,981 of CAVQFJ010000009.1, read as the reverse complement.
CCGAGACCGAGGTGCTCGCCGAGCTCCGCGCACTCGCAGCACGCAACACCGTGACCGTGCCGATGATCGGGCTCGGCTACGCCGGCACCGTCACGCCCGCCGTGATCCGCCGGAACGTGATCGAGAACCCGGCCTGGTACACGGCGTACACGCCCTACCAGCCCGAGATCAGCCAAGGCCGGCTCGAAGCGCTCCTGACGTTCCAGACGACGGTCGCCGACCTCACGGGCCTGCCGGTGGCCGGCGCGTCCCTGCTCGACGAGGCGACCGCGGCGGCCGAGGCGATGACCCTGCTGCGCCGGGCCGGGCGCACCGCGACGTCGCCGCGGTTCGTCGTCGACGCTGACACCCTGCCCCAGACGCTCGCCGTGCTGCGGACGCGGGCCGAGCCGCTGGGCATCGAGCTGGTCGTCGCGGACCTCGCCAACGGGCTGCCGGACGGCGAGTTCTACGGCCTGCTCCTCAGCTACCCGGGGGCGTCCGGGGCGGTGCGCGATCCCGCCCCGCTGATCGAGGCGGCCCACGAGCGGGGAGCGCTCGTCGCCGTCGCGGCCGACCTGCTGGCCCTCACGCTGCTCACGCCGCCCGGCGAGCTCGGGGCCGACGCGGCCCTCGGCACCACGCAGCGGTTCGGGGTGCCGCTCGGTTTCGGCGGCCCTCATGCCGCGTACCTGGCCGTGCAGACCAAGCACTCCCGCCAGCTCCCCGGACGGCTCGTCGGGATGTCGCGCGACGCCGACGGCAACCCGGCGCTGCGCCTCGCCCTGCAGACCCGTGAGCAGCACATCCGCCGCGAGAAGGCGACCAGCAACATCTGCACCGCGCAGGTGCTGCTCGCCGTGGTCGCGGCCTGCTACGCCGTCTACCACGGCCCCGACGGGCTGCGCCGGATCGCGCAACGGACGCACCGGATGGCCGCCGTGCTGGCCGCCGGGCTGCGCGCCGGCGGTGTCGACGTCGTGCACCCCGAGTTCTTCGACACCGTGACGGCGCGCGTGCCCGGCCGGGCCGAGGCGGTGGCCGACGCGGCGCACGCCGCAGGCATCGCCCTGCGGCGGGTGGACGCCGACACCGTCGGGATCGCCTGCTCCGAGCAGACCACGCGGGCCCACGTCGAGGCGGTCTGGTCGGCGTTCGGGCTGAGCGCCGACATCGCGGCGCTCGACGACGTCCACCGACGACGCCATCCCTGCCGACCTGGTGCGCACGGGCGAGTACCTCACCCACCCGGTCTTCCACGCCCACCGGTCGGAGACCTCGCTGATGCGCTGGCTGCGCCGCCTCGCCGACGCCGACCTCGCACTCGACCGCACCATGATCCCGCTCGGCTCCTGCACGATGAAGCTGAACGCGACCGCCGAGATGGAGCCGATCACCTGGCCCGGTTTCGCCGACCTGCACCCGTTCGCCCCGGAGGCCGACGCCGAGGGCGTGCTCGAGCTGATCGCCGATCTCGAGCGCTGGCTCGCCGAGCTCACCGGCTACGCGGCGGTGTCGCTGCAGCCCAACGCCGGCAGCCAGGGCGAGTTCGCCGGCCTGCTCGCGATCGCGGCCTACCACCGCAGCCGCGACGAGGCCCACCGCGACGTCTGCCTGATCCCGGCCAGCGCGCACGGCACCAACGCGGCGTCGGCGGTGATGGCCGGGCATGCGGGTGGTCGTGGTCGGCCACCGGCACCCAGCGGCGATGTCGACCTCGACCGACCTGCGGGCCAAGATCGACGAGCACCGAGAGCGGCTGGCCGCCCTCATGATCACCTACCCGTCCACGCACGGGGTGTTCGAGTCGCACGTCCGCGAGGTCTGCGACGCCGTCCACGACGCCGGCGGGCAGGTCTACGTCGACGGCGCGAACCTCAACGCGCTGGTCGGGCTGGCCCGCCCCGGCGCGTTCGGCGGCGACGTCAGCCACCTCAACCTGCACAAGACGTTCTGCATCCCGCACGGCGGCGGTGGTCCCGGGGTCGGGCCGGTGGCGGTGGCCGAGCACCTCGCGCCGTTCCTGCCCGGCCGCGGGGTCGTGGGTCGCGGTCTCGGCCGCCCCGCACGGCAGCCCGGGCGTGCTGCCGATCTCCTGGGCCTACCTGCGGCTGATGGGGCTCGGACGGGCCTGCGCCGGGCCACGCTCACCGCGATCGCCGCGGCGAACTACGTCGCGACCCGGCTGGGCGAGCACTACCCGGTGCTCTACGCGGGCGAGGACGGGCGGGTCGCCCACGAGTGCATCCTCGACCTGCGCGGGATCACCAAGGACACCGGCGTCACCGTCGACGACGTCGCCAAGCGGCTCGCCGACTACGGCCTGCACGCCCCGACCATGTCGTTCCCGGTGGCCGGCACGCTGATGGTCGAGCCGACCGAGAGCGAGGACCTCGGCCGAGATCGACCGCTTCGTCGACGCCATGATCGGCGATCCGGGGCGAGATCGACCGGGTGGCGGCGGGGGAGTGGCCGGTCGAGGACAACCCGCTGCGCGGCGCCCCGCACACGGCCGCGTGCCTGGTGGACAAGTGGGACCACCCGTACCCGCGCGAGCTGGCCGCCTACCCGACCGGGGCGGTCCCCGGCGTGCACGACCGCAAGGTGTGGCCGCCGGTGCGCCGGGTCGACGGGGCGCACGGCGACCGCAACCTGGTCTGCTCCTGCCCGCCGGTGGAGGCCTACTCCTGAGCGCAGCGACCGCTCGGGGTGGGGGCAGACCGGCCGGTCAAGGGCCGGCGTGCGTGGCGTCGCTGACGTCGCCGACGTAGTGCTCGACGAGGTCCTCCATCGCGACCAGGCCCGACCGTCTCGCCGCCGGTCCACCGCCCGGCCCAGGTGCGCCCGCGAGCGTCGCAGCAGCGCGAGCGCCTCGTCGAGCCGCGTCGAGGTGGACACCTCGGGCAGCCCGCGGATCCGCTCGGCCGGAACGGAGGCGGCTGGGCTCGTCGACGAGGTCGAGGATGTCCTTGACGTGCAGGTACCCGGTGAGCCGGCCGTCGGCGGCGAGCACCGGGAACCGGGAGAATCCGGTACGGCCGACAGCGCGCGGCGACGTCCTCGACGGTCGGCCGGGCGGGCAGCGTCACCAGCTCGTCAGCGGCACGACGACGTCGGCCACCGTCGCCTCCGACCGAGCGCAGCGTGCGGGACAGCCGCCGGGACTCGTCGTCGTCGAGCAGGCCCTCGCGGCCGGACTCGGCGATCAGGTCGGCCAGCTCGCCGGAGGTGAACGCGGTCTCCAGCTCGTCGCGCGGCTCCACGCCGAGCAGCCGCAGCACCCCGTTGGCCATGAAGTTGAACAGCTCGATCAGCGGGCGCATCACCGTGGTGAACACCAGGAACGGCGGCACCAGCCAGATCGCGGTGCGCTCCGGCCCGGCGATCGCGATGTTCTTCGGCACCATCTCGCCGAGCAGGATGTGCGCGACCACCACGATCGACCAGCGACAGCGTGAAGGCGATCGGGTGCAGCACGGCGTCGGGCAGGCCCGACCAGCGCCAGCGGGCCCTCGATGAGGTGCGCCACCGCGGGCTCGCCGAGCCGGCCCAGCAGCAGCGAGCAGATCGTGATGCCCAGCTGGGACGCGGCGAGCATGCGGGACAGGTCGGCGCCGGCCCGCAGCACGGTCCGGGCGGCCGCGGCCGCCCGCGTCGGCCATCGCCTCCAGCCGGTCGCGGCGCGCGGAGATCAGCGCGAACTCGGCGCCGACGAAGAACGCGTTCGCGGCCAGCAGGCGCGACGGCCGCCAGCAGGGCGAGCAGGTCGCTACCCACGGCCGGCCTCCCGCGGTGCGACGCGGTCGGGCGCTGCGCGCGGGTCGGCCGGTGGCGGGCCAGCCGCGAGCTCGGCGATGCGGTTGCGGTCGCGGCGCATGCACGGTCAGCCGCCAGCCGTCGACGACGACGTCGTCGCCGACGTCGGGGATGCGGCCCGAGCCGGGCCAGCACCAGGCCGGCGAGGGTCTCGTAGTCGCCCGCGGGCATCTCGAAGCCGGTGGCCTCGGCCACCTCGTCGGTCGCGCAGCAGCCCCGAGACCAGCCAGCTGCCCGCGCCCGAGCGGCCGGACCTTGGCCTGCTCGGCGCGGTCGTGCTCGTCGCGGACGTCGCCGACGATCTCCTCGACGAGGTCCTCGAGGGTGACGATGCCCGCCGTGCCGCCGTACTCGTCGACGACCACGGCGAGCTGCAGGCCGGACTCGCGCAGCCGGGTGAGCAGCGCGTCGCCGTCGAGCGACTCGGGCACCGTGGGCACCGCCTGCACCAGCGTCGCGCAGCGCGCACCGGTCCGCGCTCGGCGACGGGCACCCCGAACGCCTGCTTGACGTGCACGACGCCGAGCACGGCGTCCGGGTCGCGGTCGTGCACGGGGAAGCGGGAGAAGCCGCTGCGCCGCGCCAGCGCGACGAGGTCGGCGACGGTGTCGTCGGCGTCGAGGGACTCCACCCGCACCCGCGGGGTCATCAGGTCCTCGGCGACGCGGTCGGTGAACCGCAGCGAGCGGTCCAGCAGGGTGGCGGTGCCGGCGTCGAGGGTGCCGTGCTGGGCGCTGGAGCGGACCAGCGAGCCGAGCTCGCGCGGCGAGCGCGCCGAGCGCAGCTCCTCGGCCGGCTCCACGCCGAGCCGGCGCACGATCGCGTTGGCCGCGGCGTTCAGCCCGCTGATCAGCCAGCGGAAGGCGTGGGCGAAGCCGCTCTGCAGCCAGACCACGGCCCGGGCGGTGCGCAGCGGGTCCGCGATCGCCAGGTTCTTCGGCACGAGCTCGCCGAACACCATCGACAGCGTCGTGGCCAGCAGCAGCGCCAGCACGGTGGCGGTGCCCGCCGCCACCCCCTCGGACAGGCCGATCGCGGTGAGGCCCGGGCGGAACAGCGACGCGATGGCGGGCTCGGCGATGTACCCGGTGACCAGGGTGGTGATCGTGATGCCGAGCTGGCTGCCGGACAGCTGGAACGACAGCTCGCGGTGCGCCCCCTGCACGGCGTGGGCGCGGCGGTCGCCGTTCTCGGCCACGTGACCGTCCACCTGGCTGCGCTCCAGCGCGGTCAGGGCGAACTCCGAGGCCACCGAGATGGCCGTGCCCAGGGTGAGCGCGGCGACGGCGAGCAGCCCGAGAACGGACAGCAGCACGGTCACGACGGGCGCGTTCTCCTCATGGGGGTCAGGTGAGTGTACGGCCGGGTTCCCGGAGTCGGGCCCGGCCACTCACTCCCCTCACGCCCGGCGTGCCTCCCCGGCCCGCACGGCCACCACACCGCCGACGATGAACACGCCACCGAGCAGTTGGACGGGCGCGGGGAGCTCGCTGAGCAGCAACCAGGCGAAGACCACGGCGAACAGCACCTCCGTCAGCCCGACGAAGGAGGCCACCGTCGAGCCGAGCCGACGGGCCGCGATCGTCCCGAGCAGGTAGGCGGCCGCCGCCGCGACAGCGGCCAGCTCACCGACGGCCAGCCACCACGGCATCTCCTCCCCGCCGAGCCGGACCGGCTGCGTCGAGAAGGTCATGGGCAGCACCCGCAGCAGACCGAGGATCGCCAGGGCCACCGCACCCGTCGCCATCCCGAAGGCCGCCAGCGCGATCGGCGGCAGCCCGCCCGCACCGTCGGCGGCGGCGATGAAGTACGCCGCCAGACCCACCGCGGCGAGCAGCCCCCACATCACACCGATCAGCGCAGGCGGCGACTGACCGGCCATGTCCAGCACGAGGACCAGACCGGCGACGGACGCCGCCATGCCCGCCCAGGTCAGCCGGCTGGGGGTGACGCGGGTGTGCAGCCACACCCAGAGTGCGACGAGGACGGTGCCGAGGTACTCCAGCAGCAGGGCGACGCCGACGGAGAGGTGCTGGACCGCGTTGACGTAGGCCACCTGGCAGCCGGCCACGGCCAGGAGGCCGAAGACGGCGATCGTGCGGCGATGGGCCCACACGAGATGCCATCGACCGCGACACACGAACAGGGCCGGCCCGAGCAGGATCAGCGCGGCCCCGCCGACCCGGAGCAGCACGACGCTCCCCGAGGTCCACCCGGAGGCGAGCAGTGCCTTGGAGAAGGGGCCCGAGGTGGCGAAGGCCGCAGCCGACGCGAGGGCGGCCACCAGGCCGACGTCGAGGCCGGTGTGACGACCCAGCTTCCGGCGCCCGCCCTCCGGCGGCACCGTGCGCCCGTCGGCACGCGGTACATCGGAGGCGATCGGGGTGTGGGGCACGCGAAGCCTCTCGTCGTCATGAGCAAAGTGCGTTATGCTCCTGACACTAGGTTGCTCGGCGTCAGGAGTCAACGTGCTCTTCGCTCATGACACGGAGGTGGCGCTGGTCTCCGTCACGGCCCTGGTCAACACCATGGCGGGGCGGACGCCCGGGGCTACCGGTGCCGACACCCTGACGACGGTGGCCGAGCTCGATCGCCTCGTCGACCGGCAGGGCTGGACGGGTCGCCGCGACCGGACCCGGGCCGAGCTCGAGGCCGTCAGGGCGCTGCGGCCCCGGCTGGCGGCACTGTGGACCCTCGACGAGGACGAGGCGGTCGAGGAGGTCAACGCGCTGCTGGTCGAGGCGGCGGCGCTCCCGCAGCTGGTGCGGCACGGGGAGTGGCCCTGGCACCTGCACGCGACCGCGGCCGACGCCCCGCTGGCCACCCGGATGGCCGTCGAGGCGGCGATGGCCGTCGCCGACCTGATCCGAGCCGGTCAGCTCGACCGGATGCGGGTCTGTGACGCCGACGACTGCGACGACGTCGTGGTCGACCTCTCCAAGAACCGCTCGCGACGGTACTGCGACTCCGGCTGCGCCAACCGCGTCCACGTCGCGGCCTACCGGGCCCGGCGGGCGAGGTGAGCCGCGCGTCACCTCCGGACCCACCGACGGGGTGCGGCACCTAGGTTGGCGCCTCGTGAACGGCAGCCCGACGGGGACGCGCGCGGAGTCCTCGCCATTCGTCGACTTCGGCCGGTCGACGTGGGCCAAGCTGGGGGAGAACACCCCCCTGCCGCTGACCGCCGAGGAACTCGACCAGGTGCGCAGCCTCGGCGACGAGGTCGACCTCGACGAGGTGCGCGAGGTGTACCTGCCGTTGTCGCGGCTGCTCACGCTGCACGTCCAGGAGGGCGGGCGCCTCTACCGCGCCTATCGCACGTTCCTCGGGGCGACGACCGTCCGCACACCGTTCGTCATCGGGGTCGCGGGGTCGGTGTCGGTCGGCAAGTCGACCACGGCCCGGCTGCTGCAGCTGCTGCTGGCGCGCTGGCCGCAGCACCCCCGCGTGGAGCTGGTGACCACCGACGGGTTCCTGCACCCCAACGCCGAGCTGGCCCGCCGTGGGCTGATGGCCCGCAAGGGTTTCCCGGAGTCCTACGACCGCCGCGCGCTGCTGCGCTTCGTCACCGAGGTGAAGGCCGGACGCGCGGAGGTGGACGCGCCCGTGTACTCCCACCTGGTCTACGACATCGTCCCCGGCGCGCGGTCCGTCGTCCGGCGCCCCGACATCCTGCTGCTCGAGGGGCTCAACGTGCTGCAGCCCGCACCGCCGGCGCGGGACGGCAGCGCGGCACTGGCGGTGAGCGACTTCATCGACTTCTCGGTCTACGTCGACGCCGCGACCGACGACATCCGCCGCTGGTACGTCGAGCGGTTCCTGCGGCTGCGCGAGACCGCGTTCCGCGAACCGACGTCGTACTTCCGCCGCTACGCCGCGCTCGACGAGGCGGGCGCGGTCGCGCGCGCCGAGTCCATCTGGGCGGAGATCAACGGGCCGAACCTGGAGCGCAACATCCGCCCGACCCGCGGCCGGGCGAGCCTCGTCCTGCGCAAGGGCCCGGCGCACAACGTCACGGGGATCCGCCTGCGCAAGGTCTGAGGCGGACCTACCCCGGCTCGCCGTCGACGAGGACCTGCAGCTCGTCGTGCAGGAAGCTCAGCCGCCCGGTGATCCGGACCGATTCCGGGAGCGGCTCCGGGTAGCCCCACGCCGCATCGGTGAGCTCCCGCCCGTCGGGCAGCTGCACACTCCAGTAGCTCGCCTCGCCCTTGACCGGGCAGTAGGTGCGGGTGGCCGAGGCGTCGACGGGCACCCGCACGTCGTCGGGCGAGACGTACCAGCGGTTGGGCAGCCCGGTCTCGCTGAGCACCAGCGGGGCGTGCGACTCGGCCACCACGACGTCGCCGGCGAGCACCTGCACGTGCCGGCTGGTCGAGCGGACGTCGACCCGGTGGAACGGATCGCTGAGGTGGCCGAACACCTGCTCGTCCTCGTCGAACCACGCGTCCGCGGCCTCCCAGTAGAGCGAGGCGTAACCGGCCAGCCACGGCGCCGTGGGGATCGGATCGGGGTAGTGCCAGAGCGCGTTCTCGACGACCCGGTCCCCGACGCGCAACGAGCGGTAGCTCGCATCGCCCTTGAACGGGCAGTGGGTGGAGTGGTCCGTGGCCACGAACGCGGCCGCGTCCAGATCCTCCTCCGGCACGTACAGGCGGGGCAGCAGGGCCGTCTCGTGCAGGAGCACCCCGCGCCGGGTGTCCAGCACGGTCTGCCCGGCGAACTCCGCCCGCACCCGTCGGGGGAACGGATGCATCAGCAGCTTGTGCGGCGGACCGTCGATGTCGTAGTTGACGGTCTGCGGGGCGTGCGGGGACAGCGGTCCGTCGGCGAGAGTGAGGCCCATGGCAGTGGAACGCGCATCGGCAGCCGGCATTCCCCCTACATCGCCCTCATGACCGTCCCGTTCTCCTCCTACGGTGCCGAGATCTACCTGCGCGGACTGTCCGACCAGGTGCCCGGCCTGCCCACGGCCCCTTCCCGGCTCGAGGATGCGGCCCGCGAGGTCCTCGCCGCCGGGCCGTTCGGCTACGTGGCCGGGGGTGGTGCTCGCAAAGCTGGACCTGACGCTCGCCCTCACCGGCTACGCCGACCTCGCGCAGCTGCGCGCGACCAAGGACGCGGTCGCGACGCTCGGCTGACGGTGGTGCCATAGTGAGGGAACAACGGTGCCGGCGAGGGGAGAGCGCGGTGTGGACGGGCTGACCGCGCTGTTCGCCGGACTCCTCGCCACGCTGCGCGATCTCGTGGCCACGGACGTGTGCCCGGGTGGCTGGCCGTGGGCGGTGTCGGCGCTGGGCGTCGGGGTGGGGTTGCTGCCCGCTGTCGGCGCGGTGCTCGTGGCTCTGCTGCGCCGCCGGATCGGCTCCCGCTACGACGTCGGTCCCGCGATCGTGCTGGTCGCGCTGGGGCTGGCCACCGCCGGGCTGCTCCCGCTGCTGGCGTTCACGGCCACCGGGCAGGTGTTCTCCGTCGCCGCCGCCGGCGGCGATCCCGGGCTGAGCGCCGGTGATCGCGACGACCTCGCCAGCGCCAGCTGCGTCGTCGGCCCGCAGGCGGAGTACCTCGGCGGCTACCCGGTCGGGTCGGCGTTCGACCCCGACGCCCCGCTGCGGTTCGGCCTCGCGCTGGTACTGCTGGCCGGGCTCCCGCTGGTCGCGGCCATGTGCGTGGCCGCGCAGGCCCGGCTCGCCCTGCGCCGTGGACCGCGGTGGCCGGGCACCGCCTTCTGGCTGCCGCTCCTCGCGGTCGCCGTGCTCACCCCCGGGACCCCCGCCGGTTCGTCGGGGCAGCTGTGGATCGGCGTGACGGCAGGCGCGTTCCTGGGCATCGTCGTGGTGCTGATGGTGGGGGTCCCCTCGCGCGAGGTGGTGCGCCGCTCGCTCGCCGGTGGGCCCCGGCCGGAACGCCGCCCGGTGTCCACCGCCACCCCCACCGCCACCCCCCGGCTGCCGACCGCGGATCGGCCGGTCGGCCCGGCAACCCGGACCGCTCCTCTCGACGGCGGTCCGTCGACGCGGCCACCGACGCGCCGGGCCACGGCGCCGAAGCCCGCGACACCGCCGCCCACGCTCCTCGGCGGTCCGCCGCTCGCCGCCGCTACCGGGATCGGCGGCGCGCCCCGGTTCCGGCTGATCCGCCGGCTCGGCTCGGGCGGCTTCGGCCGGGTGTGGCTCGCGCATGACGCCCGCCTCGGCCATCCGGTGGCCCTCAAGGCCGCGCACGCGCCGGACAGCGAGACCGAGCAGCGGATCCAGCGGGAGGCCAGGACGCTGGCGGCGGTCCGGCATCCGCACTGCGTGCGCATCCTCGACCTGCTGCCCGCCGCCAGTGACCCCGGCCTGTCCGAGCTCGACGGCCTGGTGATCGTCATGGAGTACGTCGAGGGCCGGTCGCTGGGGGAGCTGGTGCGCTCCCGCGGCCCGCTCGACGACGTCGCGGCCGCCAGGATCTGGGTGAGTGTCGCGGGGGCGCTGGACGCGGCACACGCCCGCGGCGTGATGCACCGCGACGTGAAGCCGGGCAACGTCGTCGTCGACCCGCACGGGCTGGCGCACCTGATCGACTTCGGGATCGCCCGCACCACCGGTGACGCCACGATGACGATCGCCGGCTTCGTGCTCGGCACCCCCGACTTCCTGGCCCCCGAGGTGGCGTCCGGCGCACGCGCCACCCGCGCCTCGGACACCTGGCAGCTCGGCGCCACGATCTCCTACGCCCTCACGGGCCACCCACCGCGTGGCGGGCATCTCGACGCCGTGTCCGGCCTGCGCGCGGCGGCCTGCGGGGCGCGGCTGACCCATCTGCCACAGCGCTCGGCGCACCTCGCCCTGCTGCGCGCGGTGATGGACAACGATCCGGCGCGCCGACCGTCGCTGCCCGTCGCGCACCGGGCGCTGGAGGACTGGTTGCACCGCAACGCGACCCGCCCGGACGGGCCCGTGACCGCCGGCGCCAGCGGCCGGTGACCGGCGACACCGACGGCCCGCGCCTGAGCCGGCCCGGCGAGGGCCGTGGCCACCTCACCATCACCGCCGGTCCCACGGAGCTGCCGGTCTCGGGCACGGGGCGGATCCTCGGCGTCGACGCGGCGCGGGCGATCGCGCTGGCCGGCATGTTCGCCACACACATCGTGCCGCTGAGCGACGGCGGCGAGGCGACCCTCACCGGTCTCGTGGCCGACGGGCGCGCCTCCGCGTTGTTCGCGGTGCTGGCCGGCGTCGGGGTGGCGCTGGCCACCGGGGGTCCACGCCGGCCTCCCGACGCGCGGGCCCACGTGGCGGCAGCTGCCGGCCTGGTGGTGCGAGGTGCGCTGGTGGCCGGCATCGGGCTGCTGCTGGTGGGGCTGGACCCGCCGGTCGCGGTGATCCTCGCCTACTACGGCCTGCTGTTCGTGGTGGCCGCGCCGTTGTTGCGCCTGTCGGCCACCGCGCTCGCGGCCGGTGCCGTGGCGGCCGCTGTCCTCGCCCCGGTGGCGAGCCACCTCCTGCGGTCGACCGGTCCGGACGACCCCGGCGAGCAGCCCGGTCTGGCTGCCCTCACCGAACCGCTCGAACTGCTGGGGACGCTCGCGGTCACCGGGTACTACCCGGTGCTGCCGTGGACCGCTTACCTGCTCGCCGGGATGGCGGTGGGCCGGCTCGACCTGCGTCGCAGCCGGGTGGCGACGGGGCTGCTGGCCGGAGGCGCGGCGCTGGCCCTGCTGGCCACCGCGGCCTCCGCACTGCTCCTCGGACCCGGTGGCGGGGCCGCCGCGATCGGCGCCTCAGCCCTGGAGCGACGCCGATACGGCACCACCCCGACCGACACCTGGTGGTGGCTGGTCGTGGACGCCCCCCATTCCGGCACGCCGTTCGACCTCGCGCACACCACCGGCACCGCGCTGGCCGTGCTGGGGGCGATGCTGCTGCTCGCGCGCCGGGCACCCCGGCTGGTGCGGGTGCCGGCTGCGGTGGGCGCGATCCCGCTGACGCTGTACACGCTGCACGTGGTCGCGGTCAGCGCCTACCCCGGCGATGGGCCCGACGCCCCCCGCCTGTGGCTCGCGCACGTGCTGGTGGCGACGGCCATCGGGGTGGCCCTGTCGTGGGCCGGGCGGCGCGGGCCGCTGGAGGTCGTGGTGTCGGGGGCGGGCCGGGCGGTGCGCCGCGCGGTCGACCACCGGGTCGCCGCCCGCTGACGTCCGGACCAGCGCTACCCCGTGACGGTCAGGTACTCCTGCCGCGTCGTCACGTCCGCTCCAGGCGGAACACGGGACACACGCCGGCGATCGCCTCGAACGCCTCCGGTGAGAGGTCGGTCACCACCCCGGCGTCCCGCATCATGCCGGCACCCTGCGCGAACTGGCCCGGCCACTGCCGCAGGATCGGCCTGGCGTCGTCCGCGTCGAGCTCGACGATCCGCACCTGCTCCTGTCGTCGCCCGACGCGCAGGGTGCCGGCGCCGGCCGCCCGGGCGTTGGCGGCCCAGTCCGCGCCGGGGAAGCCGGCGAGCAGGTAGCGCTGCCCCTCCTGCTCGAGCACCGATACCGGGGTGTGACGCAGCCGACCGCTGCGGCGACCGGGCACGATCAGCACCGGAAGCTCCTTCATCCCCAGCCCGAGCCGTTGCAGCGCCATCAGGACCGTGTTCAGCGGCTTCAACCAGCGGGGGGCGGCGGACCTTCGGGCACTCATCGGCTCATCTCCCGGTAGCGGTGCACGGACAGCGGTGCGAAGACCGCGACGACGAGCGGCCAGGTCACGCCGCTACGACAGGATGCCCCTCGATGATCACCCGATGAGTGGCGAGGGGACCGGCGATCGCCGAACCGGGACCGGGAACCGCATCCACCGCGGTTCCCCGTCCCGAGTTGGTGATCATGCATACCCTGATCGGTGTCTGGGGACGAGGGCCGGCCTCATCTCCGGTTCTCCGTCCCGATTCACTGATCGCGAGCTTCGACGGGTGCCGGATGCTCCGCAGGTCTCGGCCCGATCCCGAGCACGAGCAGGCGGGTCGCCGACACAAGCCAAGGGTAGGTGGTCGCCGGGTCAGCGATGCAGCGTCGCACCGCGCAGTGTCTTGTCCACGGCGTTGCGCGGCCCGCGCACGGCCAGCCCCACCAGGTCCAGCCCGGTGCGCGGCACCGCCTGCACCGCCGCCCGGTTCGCCTCGTCGTGCCCGGTCGAGAACAGCTCGGCGGTGAACACCGCGAGGGGGAGACCTCGCCGCACCGCCCGCTCGTGGGTCGCGCTCAGCACGGACTTGTCGCCCGCGAACACGAGCACCGGCTGGCGGAACATCGGCAGGTACGGCGTGCCGTCGGCATCGGCGTACGGCTCGCCGAGCAGCTCGGGATCGGCGGCGATCCCGGAGGACAGGAACGCGGTGACGTTGAGGCGCTGCCAGCTCTCGAGATCGTCCCGGAGCAGGAGGGCGATCTTCGTGTCGAAGCGCATGCCCACCAGCATCGGGGTTCCCCGATCCGTGTTCTTGTACGTTCTTCACGTGCGGACCGGTGGTGCCCTGCGCGCCTGGGCTCCCGGCGTGCCCGGGATCACCGAGGTGTTGCACGCGCGGTTCGTCGATCACGCCTACCCGGTGCACGCCCACGACACGTGGACCCTGCTGGTCGTGGACGACGGCGCGATCCGCTACGACCTCGACCGTCACGAGTACGGGGCCGTGGGTTCCGCGGTGACCCTGCTGCCGCCGCACGTGGCGCACACCGGCCGGGCCGCGACGCACCGCGGTTTCCGCAAGCGCGTGCTCTACGTCGACACGCTCGTGCTCGACGGTGCCCTCACCGGAGCGTCCGTCGCCGCTCCCCGGATCGACGACGAGCTGTTGCGGATTCGGGTCGACCAGCTGCACCGCGTGCTGGACGAGCCCGGGTCGGGCCTGGAGGCCGAGAGCAGGCTCGCACTGATCGGCGACCGGATCCGGACGCACCTGCGCGCCTCCGGGGTCGTCGGCGGGCCCAGCGGCCTCGCCCACGAACTGCGGGACCTCCTCGACGCCCATCTCGTGGGCGGGCTCGCGCTCCGCGACGCGGCCGCAGTGCTGCACGTCCACCCGGCTCACCTCGTGCGGTGCTTCACCGGTGCGTTCGGGCTACCGCCGCACCGCTACCTCACGGGCCGGCGGGTCGAGGCCGCACGACGTCGGCTGCTCGACGGGGAGCCGATCGCGGCGGTCGCCACCGCCGTCGGCTTCCACGACCAGGCTCACCTCCACCGGCACTTCACGCGGCTGGTCGGGACCACGCCGCGGCGCTTCAGCCGGTCCTGACCGCGAACGGCGGGCAGGATGTCGGGCGTGACCTACCTCGCCGACCCCGCGCGCTACGACTCCGCCGTGTTCCGCCGCTGCGGCCGCAGCGGCCTCGACCTCCCCGCGATCTCGCTGGGCCTGTGGCACAACTTCGGGGACGAGGTCCCGCTCGACACCCAGCGCGCCGTTCTGCGCCGCGCCTTCGACCGCGGGGTCACGCACTTCGACCTGGCCAACAACTACGGCCCGCCCTACGGCAGCGCCGAGATCAACTTCGGTCGGATCTTCGCGGAGGACTTCCGCCCGTACCGCGACGAGCTGGTGCTGTCGACGAAGGCGGGCTACGACATGTGGCCCGGCCCGTACGGGCAGGGCGGTGGATCACGGAAGTACCTGCTCTCGAGCCTGGACCAGTCGCTGGCCCGGATGGGTGTGGACTACGTCGACATCTTCTACAGCCACCGCTTCGACCCCGACACGCCGCTCGAGGAGACGATGGGGGCGCTCGACTCGGTCGTGCGGGCGGGGAAGGCGCTCTACGTCGGCATCTCCTCCTACAGCGGCGCACGCACCCGGGAGGCCCTCGCGATCCTGACCGAGCTCGGGACGCCGCTGCTGATCCACCAGCCGTCCTACTCCATGCTGAACCGCTGGATCGAGGAGGACCTGCTCGACGTGCTGGCCGAGACGGGGGTGGGCTGCATCGCGTTCTCCCCGCTCGCCCAGGGTGTGTTGACCGGCAAGTACCTCGACGGGATCCCCGAGGGCTCCCGCGCCGCCCGGGACGCCAGCCTCGCACCCGACATGCTCACCGAGCAGACGCTCACCCACGTGCGCGCTCTCGGCGGGCTGGCCTCCGCCCGCGGCCAGTCGCTCGCCCAGATGGCGCTGGCCTGGGCCCTGCGGGACACCAGGGTGACCTCCGTGCTGATCGGCGCGAGCAGCGTCGACCAGCTCGACGACAGCCTGGGCGCGCTGGACCGACTGGACTTCACCGCTGACGAGCTGGCGGCGATCGACGAGCACGCCGTGGATGCGGCCGGTGTGAACCTCTGGGCCGCGTCGGGCGAGTCGTGACGCCGACGGGCGACGCTCACCCCGCCTGGACCGGCTCCCCGTCGAGATCGAGGTGGGGTGCGAGCCCGAACATCGGGAACAGGACCTCGGTGTCGAGGAAGGCGTTGTAGCCGGTGATCCGACCGCCCGAGATCTCCAGGACCTGGATCGCGAACGGCATGTAGCCGCCCTCCGGGTCGCACCGGTACTGGCCGAATGCCGGCAGACCGTTGGCCATGAGGGGAACCAGGCGCGATCCCTTGCAGTGGGCGCCGGGGCCGACCCACCACCGCCTGATCTCCGACGGTCCCCGCAGCCACAGGTCGAAGGGCGGCATCGACAGCACGGCGTCCTCGTGCAGCAGCTCGACCAGGGCGCCGATGTCGTAGCGCTCGAAGGCCTCGGCGTAGCGACTCAGCAGCTGCTGGTGCTCCTCGTCCATGGCGTCGACCGGGGTGGTGGCGTCGAGGTCGTGGGCGGCGAGCGTGGCGCGGGCCCGCTGCAGCGCGCTGTTGACCGAGGCGACCGACGTGTCGAGCAGCTCCGCCACCTCCGCCGCCTTCCACTGCAGCACCTCACGCAGGATCAGCACGGCCCGCTGCCGGGGCGGCAGGTGCTGCAGCGCGGCGACGAACGCCAGCCGGATCGACTCCCGCGACACCGCCACGTCGGCCGGGTCGCCGCCGGTGGGCAGGACCGTGGCGTCCGGGATCGGCTGGATCCACGTGGACTCGGGCAACGGCGGACCGAGCGGCTCGGCCGCGGTGGACGAGGGTCCGAAGTCCATCGGACGGGCGCGGCGGTTGCGACCGTCGAGCATCGTGAGGCACACGTTCGTGGCGATGCGGTAGAGCCAGGACCGCAGGGCCGACCGGCCCTCGAAGCGGTCGAACCCGCGCCACGCGCGCACCATGGTGTCCTGCACGGCGTCCTCGGCGTCGGCCGCGGAGCCGAGCATGCGGTAGCAGTACCCGGTGAGCTCGCGCCGGTGCTGCTCCCACGGCGGCTGGGCCGGCCACTGCCCGTGCTCGGCCGTCAGCGTCTCGTTCGCAGGTGCCAGGCCAGTCATTTCCGATCCCCTTCCGGTACCGGGCCGAGCGTAGGGGGCGGCACCGACAAACTTCACCCCCCGGGTCCGCGGACCCGGCCGAACCGCCCATCAGGCCGCCCACGAACATCATCGGTGGATCGCACGCGCGCAGATATCGGTGGCAGGGTGTTCGGTTCGTCGATGAGCACGGCGGGCAACGATCGAACTCAGGAGGAGATGTGGCAGAAGAAGGCGACGGCGAGACTCCCGGGAACGGCCCGCCAGCGAGCGACGACGCGCAGGCCCTCGCTTCCCTGCGTGCCGCCGTCGAGGAGCTCCGACGTCGTGCGGAGATCAACAGTTCCCAGATCGACGAGATGCAGATCGAGAGCCACCGTGCTCGCAACAGCCGAGCGAGGAAGGCCTGGTACAAGGAACCCGCCAGCCTGCTCGCCCTCCTGGCGGTGGTCGTGTCGATCGCGGCGACCTTCCTCACGAGCGCCAGCGCCGACCGGGACCGACAGCAGCGAGATCGCGACCGGTTGGCCGACGTCGTCGCTCAGGTCAACGGGATCATCAACGAGAACACCCGGTTGACGGTCGAGTTCGGCGAACGGGCCCCGGCCATCACCAGTCAACAGGGTCCACTCGAGACTCTGTGCCTCGAAGCGTTCGACCTGATCAACAGCGTCGGAGGAACGACGAACCAGCAGCTCACGATCGCCGAGGTCTACGTCAACCACGTCGGGGATCCCCGCAAGGGGAGGATCATCGCCCAACGGCTCGTCGAGGAAGCCGACGACGGAGGAGCTCGTATCAAAGGTCTGCGCGTCATCGGCACGGTCGAGTTCCAGAGCGTTCGCGACCTCGAGGCCGGAAGACGCGCATACGGCGACGCCTTGCGCATCTTCGACGAGGCGCGGTACGCGGACGAGCTGCCGCTGACCAAAGCCGGATACAACTCGTACACCGAGCTGGAATGGGCATTGCGAGAGTGGTACGCGCAGGAGTGCGGGCCGGCGAGAGATCATCTCGAGAAGGGACGCAGCATCTGGGAGAGCATCGGAAGCCCACCGGGGGCCACCAACGACATGCTCAACGCCTACTCGGAAGGGATCGCAGGCTGCGCGTGATGGGTCAGGAGTTGCCGCGCCGGGCCTGCTCCCTCTCGATGGCCGCGAACAGCGCGCGGAAGTTGCCGATGCCGAAACCCAACGACCCGTGCCGCTCGATGAGCTCGAAGAACACCGTGGGTCGGTCGCCGATGGGGGTGGTGAAGATCTGCAGCAGGTAGCCGTCCTCGTCACGGTCGACCAGGATCCCGCGGGACTGCAGCTCCTCGATCGGCACCCGGACCTCGCCGATGCGGGCGCGGAGCTCCGGGTCGGAGTAGTAGGTGTCGGGGGTCGGCAGGAACCGGACGCCGCGGGCGCGCAGGGCGTCGACCGCGGTGAGGATGTCGTTCGTGGCCAGGGCGAGGTGCTGGACGCCGGGCCCGCCGTAGAAGTCGAGGTACTCGTCGATCTGCGAGCGCTTCTTGCCGACCGCCGGCTCGTTGAGCGGGAACTTGACCCGGTGGTTCCCGCTGGCCACCACCTTGCTCATCAGTGCCGAGTACTCGGTGGCGATGTCCTCGCCGACGAACTCGGCCATGTTGGTGAAGCCCATGATCCGGTGGTAGAAGTCGACCCAGGTGTCCATCGCCCCCATCTCGACGTTGCCGACCACGTGGTCGAGGGCCTGGAAGAGCCGCTTCGGCTCACCGTCGGGCCGGACCCGACCAGATCGACGGGCGACGTAGCCGGGGAGGTACGGACCGTCGTAGCGGGAGCGGTCGACCAGGCTGTGCCGGGTGTCGCCGTAGGTGGCGATCGCGGCGGTGCGGACGGTTCCGTGCCCGTCGGTCAGGTCGTGCGGTTCCTCCAGGATCACCGCCCCCTGCTTCCGGGCGTGGTCGACGCACCGGTCGACGTCGGGGACCTCGAGGGCGATGTCGACCACCCCGTCCCCGTGCCGGCGATGGTGGTCGAGGAGCCGACTGGCCGGGTCGACCCCGCCGGTCAGCACGAACCGGACCGCGCCCGAACGCAGCACGTAGGAGTGGTGGTCGCGGTTGCCGGTCTCCGGTCCGGAGTAGGCGACCAGCTCCATCCCGAAGACGGCCTGGTAGAACAGCGCGGCCTGGGTGGCGTTGCCCACCGACCAGACCACCGCGTCCCAGCCGGTGACCGGGAACGGGTCGGCCTCGGCGTCGTGGTGCACGAGCCCCACGAGTTGGCGCAGCTGCTCGAGGTCCAGCTCCGCGAGCCGTTCCTGGCTGGTGAGAGTCTGCTCGATGGCCACGGCCGTCCTCCTGGGCGTCGGTGGGCACGACGTCGCCATCAGCACACCTCATCGGCAGCCCGCTGGGCAAGTACGACTCGTTCTGCTGGGAAGAGTGCTCATCCTGCCCGGCGCTGCGGGTGACTGGATATACAGTCTGTCCAGATCCGGGAGGTGGACGTGGACCAGCGGCACGCGCTCGACGCGCTCGACGTCGACCTGCTGCGCGCACTGCGGAACCAGCCGCGGGCACCTGTGCTGGAGCTGGCGAGGGTCCTGCGGGTCGCGCGCGCCACCGTGCAGGCGCGGCTGGACCGGATGGAGCAGTCCGGGGTGATCACCGGCTTCGGCCCGGATGTGGACCTGGACGCCGCGGGGTTCCCCGTGCAGGCGCTCGTCACCCTGGAGATCGCCCAGGGCGCCCTCGACGAGGTGACTGCGGAGCTGCTCGCCCTGCCGGCCGTGGTCGAGGCCTACGCCACCACCGGTGCGGCGGACGTGTTCTGCCGGCTCGTGGCGTCCTCGCACGGCGACCTGCAGCAGACCCTGCTCGAGCTGGACCGCTCGCCGACGGTCGTGCGCTCGACGAGCGTGATCGTGCTGTCCGTGGTGGTGGCGCCCCGCGTGCTGCCGGTGCTCGACCGTCGCCCGCGGGCCGGCCCGCGGCGCGCGCCGGCGTACCGGGACGAGCCCGGGTAGCGCTGTGCGTCGGTCGAGGTGTGGCCGCGACGTCGAGCGGGTCGCGATCACTCAGCGATCGACGACGGTCTCCGTGCGCTCCCGGTCGGTGAGTCGATCCAGCGCCGCGAAGCCGGTGAGGAAGAGCCCGATCCCGCCACCGAAGGTGAGCACCGTGGTCGCCCGGTCGAGGTCGGCGGCCCACCCGAACGGCAGAACCGCGCTGGAGAAGCCGGTGGCATCGAATGCCGTCACCAGCGCGAGGATCGCGCCGGACAGTGCGCACAGCAACGGCCCGTAGCTGCGCCTCGCCAGGGTCAGCGCCGCTCCGACGAACCCCAACGGCCAGGCCACCATCCCGAGTCCCGCCGCGCCGAGGGCGACGGCGGCGTACGGCCGCCCCTCCACGACCAGGGCCGATCCCAGCACGTGAACGAGGTGCGCGCTCGACACCAGTACGGTGATCGCCGCCAGTACCGGGGACCAGCGCGGTCGGCGCACGGCGAGGATGCCGACGACGGCGACCGCCACGGCGACGATCGCGGTCGTCAGCCACCACGCCGCAGCCGGCGGCGGAGTCGGCCAGACCTGCTCACCGCGGATCAGCACCGGCTGGCCACCGACGTCCAGGGGGACGACCCAGGCCCGCCGACCGTCGGTCGGGGGCGGATCCACGGCCGCGGCCGTGACCCGGGTGTCGGTCCACCGTTCGGTTGCTCCGGCGGCGACCACCGGTTCGACGGTCCGGGCCGTCCCCGGCGGCGGGATGACCTCGACCAGTGCCCCGGTGCGGTTGTCGATCCGCAGTCGCTCACCGGCCTCGATCACCGCGACGTCGAGGCCCGGCACCGGTGGATCCAGGGCCACGATCTCGGGCACGTGCGCCTCGGGCCCGATCCCGCCGCCGTGCGCGGCCGCGACCCCGCCGCCGACGGGCAGGATCGCCAGCACGAGGAACACGACCGCGAGTGCGCGCGCGAGGGGGCGCCGAACGGTCACGCGCCCTCCTCGCGGGCGCTCGTCGCGCCCGTGCCCGGCGGTGCTGTGCTTGATGGTGACCTCGCAAGCTCGGTCACGCGCCCTCCTCGCGGGCGCTCGTCGCGCCCGTGCCCGGCGGTGCTGTGCTTGATGGTGACCTCGCAAGCTCGGTCACGCGCCTCCTCGCGGGCGCTCGTTGCGCCCGTGCCCGGCGGTGCTGTGCTTGATGGTGACCTCGCAAGCTCGGTCACGGGTGCCAGGGTTCCCGGACGGCTAACCGACGTCCACCGAGCGTCGCTGGGCGCGCCCGGTGGGCTGTCCGCTCCGGTCGACCAGCGCGCCGAAGACCAGCCCCACGGTGGTCCACAGGACGAGCTGACCGCCCAGCGAGGCCATGCGGAACTCGTAGAGCAGGCTGGCCGGGAAGTCGGCCGGCGTCTCGGCGATGACCGGCAGCAACGCGATCACGACGCCGATGACGACGATGTAGGCCGCGGCGGCGACCAGGGTCGCGTTCCACGCCCCGAGCCGGACGATCAGCCGCTCGCGCAGCACGACGGCCGCGACCGCCACGGCGACCGAGAGCAGCACCATCACGACGTAGAGGCCCGTGCGCTGCCCGATCGTCTCGTCGATGCTCGAGGCGGGGGGGTTGGCCGGGTACTTGAGGAAGGGCACCAGGCAGACCACGACGAACGCGAGGAGGGCCAACACGGCCGCCGTCGCTCGTGGGCTCAGCCGTCCGACTCGACCCTGGACCGCGGCGAAGACCAGCGCGAAGATGCCACCGACCGCTGTCCCGTAGACCAGGGCGGCGACGGTCAGGCCGATGGTGCTCTGCACCGCGCGGCTGACGAGGGGCTCCTCGCCGTCCACCTCGCCGGCGGCGGCTGCGGCCTGCTCCTCGTAGGCGATGGCGCTGTCGACCGACGGCTCACCGAAGAGGTAGGCGAACAGTGCGTACAGCACGCCGCCCGCGAGCCCCGCGAGCATGCCGCGGAGGAGCAGGGTCCTCATCGCAGTGCTCTTCTCATCACACGGTCCGGTGTGTTCGTCAGTGGCACGGGAAGCCGAGCAGGTGGCGGCCGTCGTGGACGAACTCGTGCAGGACGCTGCCCGAGAGCACCGACGTCGCACCCTGGTCCATCCCGACCAGGTACAGCAGGCTCAGCAGGATCACGCCGGCGAAGAGCGCCCACGGGGCGATCTCGCGCAGCGGGATCGCCGGCAGCGGAGTGGCGCCGGTGAGTGCGGCGGCCTGGGCCATGTCGAACCTCCTGCATCGGTGCTCCGAACAAACATCTGAGCGAGTGTTCACATGATGTGGGCTGGGCGGATGAGCGTCAAGGTCGCCGTCCGACGCAGTGCCGCGCCGCGAAAGCTGCGGTGGCCCGGCTGAACAGCGCGGCGGTGGTGGTGCGGGGGAGGACCGGGCAGGCGCTGCAGTACTTCTGGTCGCGGGACTGGTTGACCGCCGTGCGGAACGCCTGGCAGCAGGTGTTCCGGTCGACGTACATCCAGGTCTCGCCACCGGTCGCCACCGCAGCCACGTTCACCAGGCCGGCCCACCCGGGAACGCTGTCCAGTAGCGCCGCCGTGTCGTCGACGTAGCGCGCCCGGTCGTCGTGCTGCCAGGAGATGTGCAGCAGCGACATGGCCACTGCGTTCGCCACCGCACCCCGCAACACGCGTCGGCCGATGCGGGTGTGGCGGTGGACGGCGTCGGCCACCGGCTCCAGCCCGGCGAGAAGGCTCTCGACGACGACGTCGGTCCGGGCCGACCCATCGTCCGTCCCGACCGCCGGGGCCCGGGCGAAAGCCAGGCGGCGCACCGTCCCGTCCACGACCTGCGCCCGCACCTGCGGAAGGCGCGCGTCGAGAACGGTGCCATCGCGCAGCAGCGCGGCGAGGACCGGGGCCGCGAGACGGTGGGCGTACTGCTCGAACAGCAGCGCGCCCGCCACGGCCGGCCTGTCGGTGCCCCGCGACGCTCCGAGAGCGGCGAGCGTCTCGGGCAGGGTCTGGTCGAACAGCTCGCCGGCCGCGACCCAGCTCCCGGCGACGGGAACCCCGAGGAGGGCCACGAACCGATCGCCCCACCCGGCCGCGTCGACGATCACCTCGCGGGGTGGTCCACCGTCGTCCTCACGAACGGGCATCGAGGTAGCCCAGGTCGGTCAGCAGAACGGCGCACAGGTTCGGTGTGCGGGAGCACGTGGGCTGCACCTGCGGACCGCCCGAGTAGTAGCGCCGCAGCTCCTCGGAGAAGGCGACGGCGGGCGTCGACGGAGGGCGCTCACCCAGCAGGCCGAGCGCGATCTCCAGCTCCACCCTCGTCACGTCGGCCTGCCACAGCCGCTGCGCGACCCTGATGGTCTCGTCGGGCCCCGGCCTGACCTGCAACGTCGACCCACCCACGAGCGGGCGCACCTGCCGACCACCCGCGTAGCGCTGCCGCACGGCGTCCCAATCGAGCTGCACGTCGTCTCCGTCCTCAGCGCCAGTCCACGGTCCGGCGGCACCGGCCCAGCCCCGCGACGACGAACTCGTCATGCCGCAGCGAACCCGACACCCCGAGCAGCCTCAGGACCTGTGAGATCGGAGCTCGTCGCGGCACGAACGCCTCGGAGCGGCCGAGGATCAGCGGGCCCAGGAGGATCGTCCCGTCCCGCCACGCCGCGGCGGTCTGCCAGCCGTCGCGGCCGGTGTAGTCCGCCTCGAGGTAGGCGACCGGGCCGGTCGCCGACGTCGCCTCGATCAACGACAGCAGCCCGGGGGTGAGATGAGCGAACCCGGACTCGGGGCCCGTGTGCAGCTGCGCGGACGCCCGTCCGGTCGACTCCGGACCGCCGTCGATGCCCGTGCGCAGTACCGAGCAGATCATCGCGGGGGTGAGGCCCGCCGCGAGCCCGGGCGTCACCGGCACCAGCCCGAGGTCGGCGGCGTCCAGCGGCACCACCCTCACCCCGGGGTGCAGCTCGGTCAGCGGCGCCAGGACCGGGAGGGCGCCGACGACGCCGGACAGCTCGTAGCGGGTGCCCTGGTCGGTGTGGTCCATGTCCGCTCGGCCGTCGCTACTCGAGGTAGCCGAGATCCTTGAGCACGTGCGCCGCCGACGTCGCCCGGACGTCGGCCACCAGCGCCCGGTACTCCTCGACGAAGAGGCCCGCGTGCCGACTCATCCCGTCGGCCTCGATCAGGACGGCGGCCTTCTCGAGGTGCTTGCGGGCCAGGGTGTCGCGCCACAGCGAACTCCGGATGTGCACACCGCTCTCGTCGACCCCGGTGATCTCCAGGGTCTTGCCGCCCGCCACCGTGGGGATCTTCGTGCCTCCCGCGTACCGCCGCATCACGTCGCTCCACTCCAGTGGCACGTCATCACCTTCCGTCTGGGTCGGGTGCCGGTGGCAGTCCGGGGCGGGCCAACTCCTGCATGAAGGTGAGCATCGCGTGGTGGCCGGCCTCGGCGGCGGCGTCGTCACAGCCCCACACCGCGCCGAGCGTCGTGACGTCGTCGCCGCGGACGCAGGTCACCACCAGGACCTCGCGGTGCGTCACCGGCATCTGTTCGAGCCGTTCACGCAGCTCGGACCACCCGCACACGGTCGCAAGCTCGCCGGCGTCGGCCTCCGCGATGCGGGCCTCGGCCAGCCGTGCGATCCGACCGGAGTAGGGCAGCCCGAAGTACCGGAAGACCGACGGGCGGGAGACCAGGCCCGCCGCGACCTGCACCGCCACCGACTCGGCCAACGACGGGTCGGCGAGCCGGTGCGCACAGGTGTACTGCACCGCCTCGTACGTCGCGCGCACGCGGTCGAGCCATTCCGCGTACTCGGCGGCCAGCAGGTCCCGCCCGCTCATCGGTGCGCTCCGGTTCTCCTCCGCCTCGACCTGGGACGAGGGGTGGCGGCCGGCCGGGTACAGCGCACCCGGCCGGCCGCCCACGGCTCGGCCGTCGGTCAGGGCGTCTGGACGACCGTCTTGACCATCATCGCGATGTGTTCGCCCTGGACCACGGTCAGGTCCTTCGACGCCGGGGTGTCCCCGCGGATCGCCTCGTGCGGCACGACCACCCAGCACGCGCAACCCCAGATGCACTCACCCGCCATGCCGTCGAAGCGGATGGACTGCTCGGAGAGCATCACGCCGAGGTCGAGCAGCCAGGAGTGCATCATCAGCTTCTCGTCCCACGACTCGACCGCGTCGTAGGCCTCACGTGCCTCGAAGAACGCCGTGAAGTCGCTCTTCGCCACGCCCGGGATGATGACGTTCGAGTAGGCCGTCAGCTCGTCGAAGAACTCCCCGACCGACGTGTTCACCGTGCCGTCGTCGCCCTCGAGCACGAAGCCGGCCAGGGTCTCCTTGAGCTTGTTCTCCAGCGTCTCGTTCCACAGCTCGCGCGGGGCGACGGTGTGCGCCTCGATGTAGTCGGTCTTGAAGCCCTCGCTGCAGACCCGACCACTGCGGGATGTAGCCGATCCACTTGCTGACGACCTCGCGCCACTTGCTGCGCGGCTCGCCCGGGAAGCACCTCGACGCCGGGGTGGGTGAACTTGGCGACGTCGAAGATCGTCCATGTGCGGTCGCCGGAGATGTTGCGCTCGTGCGGCGCGCCGGTGAAGCCCATCGGACGCAACATCTTGAACAGCAACCGTCCGTAATCCTGCACCACGAAGCGCATGAACGAGTCGTTGACGAACTTGCGCGTCACGCCCTTGCGCAGCGCGTCCCGGATCGCCGGCTTCCCGGTCTTCGTGTACGAGCCCAGTCGCTGCCAGGAGTGCTCCTGGGGCAGCGCGAAGAAGCCGCCGGTGAACGGGTTCTTGTACAGGTCGCCCCACACCGCCATCACGCCCTGGTTCTTGGCGTCGTCGAGCATGCAGTCGATCTCGTTCATCGTCGGGTAGAGCGCTGCGGCCCCGCCGGCGTGCTCCTCGTCGCCGGAGAACGGCATCGCCGCCACCCCGACGACCGGGATCCGCCGGCCGAGCTTGACGTTGGACAGGTGCCGGGCGAGGTCGACCACCATCCCGCTGCCGGTGCCACCGGACATCGAGAAGAAGATCAGCACCAGCGACGGCAGCTTCGTCTGGTTGATGCTCGCGACGAAGTCGTCGAGCTCGCGTCTCCAGCGACTTGTCCTCGCCGTAGTAGTAGTGCCCGTAGATCGCCTTGGAGATGGCGCGCGGGATCGAGTCGCCGGCCTTCGGCATCTCGGTGTCGCTCGGCAGCCACGGCTCGTAGTTCGGGTTCCAGTAGTACCGCGGGTACTCCATCTTCAGGAACTCGCGCCAGCGGTTGAGGCTGGTCATGAGGTCCTCGCTTCTCCGGTACGTCCAGCGAGACGGTGCGGACCTGGGCGCGGTCGGTCGGGATGCCGCGCTCCTCGAGCCGCTGGTCGAACCCGCTCGCGTACTCCTTGAGCTCGTGCTGGTCCTGGTCGCCGATGTCGATCGACAAGCCGGTGAACCGGGCGCGCGGATCCTCGAGCATGTCCTCGATCTCGCCGGTGCGCAGCAGCGCCTCGACCATGTAGGCGCCGGTCTTGCCGATGCCGATGGCGTGGATGCAGTGCGGCGCCTGGGCGCCGGTCGCGCTGTGGTACATCGACAGAGCCATGGCATTCCTCCTGTTGACGGGTGCGCGGCACCGCCGCACGGCCCGATCCGTAACTGTGGTGCTGGTGAGCCGAGGGCCCGGGGTCGGGCCGGATCAGTCCAGGTAACCGAGGTCCTTCAAGATGGTCGCGGCTGTGGTCGGGCGCTCGTCGGCGATGTAGGTGCGGTAGTGGTCGATGACGTCGCCGTAGTTGCGGGTCATCCTTCCCTCGTCGAGCAGCGCCATCGCCTTCTCCAGGTAGGCCCGGGTGATCTTGTCCTGCCAGAGCCGGTGCGAGACGTAGATGTACTCGTCGTCGGCACCGGTCACCTTCAACGTGCGCGCCCCGGGCATCGAGGGCAGCTCGGCACCGTCCCTGGTAGCGCTTGACGACGTCGCGCCCAGTCAGTGGCCACGGTTCCTCCCTCAGCCCGACGCGGGCACTCCGGCGCCGGACGCGGCGACCGCGGCCACTTCCTCGTTCGTGATCGGCGAGGCGATCTCCTCGCCCCGGATCGCGGCGTGCGGGACCACCACCCAGCAGGCGCAGCCCCAGATGCACTCCCCGCCCATGCCGTCGAACCGGATGGAGGGCTCGCACAGCATCACGCCGAGGTCGAGCAGCCAGGAGTGCAGGAGCAGCTTGTCGTCCCACTCCAGCGGGTCGTAGAGGTCGCGCGAGGGGACGAACGCCTCGAGGTCGAGCTTCGACGCGCGCGGCAGCACGACGCTGACGAATCCCGGTCCCGGTCGGTCTCGACGGTCTGCACGACCGGCGCGGACACGGGTGGTCGCGACCTGCCGCAATCGCTGCGGCGACCGCCTCCGGCGGCGCTTGCCGCGTCCCGCCGGATGCCGAAGACCCGGGCCTCGGCGTACTCGGTGCTGAAGCCCTTGGTCAGGCCGAGCGCGCCGAGCGAGCCGGCGTCGTCGAGGCGGCCGGGTGGTGAGCACGTTGATCCAGCGGTCGCTCTGCTCGCCGCGGATGGCCGGGTGCCACTGGTCGCCGGGCACGCGCGAGCCAGTTGAGCGCCTTGAGCGTCTCGTAGAGGTCCTTGCCGCCGCCGGCGGCGAGGAACGCGCGCGATGCCGGGGACGACGTCGTCCTCGTGCCGTCGTCCGGGGACCGCGAAGAAGCCGCCCGTGAACGGGTTCTTGTAGAGGTCGCCCCAGACCGCCATGACGCCGTTGTTCTTCTCGGTGTCGATCATGCAGTCGAGCTCGTTGATCACCGGGAAGAAGGCGTCGCGTCGGGCGTCGGCACGGCAGCACGCCGACGCCGACCACCCACGGTCGCCGGCCCGAGCTTGATCGAGGACAGGTGCCGGGCGATCTCCACGACGATCCCGCTGCCGACGCTGTCGGCCAGGGAGAAGGCGATCACCACGAGCGGGGTCTTCGCGCTGGCCATCACACGCCGCGGCGAAGGCGTCCAGGGCCGTGGTGATCTCGCGGTTCTGGTAGTACTCCGAGCCGTAGATCGCCTTGGCGATCGCGCGCGGCATGGGCTCGCCCGGTGCCGGGATCGCCAGGTCGCCGGGCAGCCACGGCTCGTAGTTCGGGTTCCAGTAGTAGCGCGGGTACTCCATCTTCAGGAACTCGCGGTACCGGTTGAGCGCGGTCGAGAGCTCGGCACGGCGTGGGGATCGGCAGCTCGACGGTGCTCACGTCGGCGCCGGTCGCGGCCGTCCCGGACCGCGGAGAGGTCGCCGATGTCCACCGCGAGTGCGGTGAAGCCCGGTCCGGGCGCGTCCTTCAGCAGCTCGGTGATGACGCGCTGCGCCGGTCGCTGCCCAGCCCGAGGACGTGCAGCGAGAACGGCCCCTCGTGGTCGCCGGCGTGGTGGACGTCCTCGTTGCTCAGCGCCTCGATGCGGGCCAGCGCGCGTGTCGTGGTCGTGGTCGTGGTCGTGCCCGTGTCCGTGGTCGTCTGCCATCAGGGGTACCTCTCGAAGGGTTGGGGGTCATCGGCATGCTCGGGCGCCGGGGTCAGGTGGCCGGCACCAGCGCTCGCGTTCGCAGTTCCCGTTGCCGACGGTCGCGGTCGGCCCGGGCCGCGCGGATCGAGCTGACGGACAGCTCGGCGTACTGGAACTCGTGCTCCTCGTCCCCGCACTGGCGCAGCGCCGAGCCGTCGAAGCCGACGATGGCCGAGTGCCCCGACCAGCGGTGGGAGCCGGCGTTGCCGGCCGTGTTCGCCGCGACCACGTAGCAGCTGCCCATCCACGCCGTGGCGCGAGCGGTCCGCACCTGCGCCGCGGCCGGGACGTCCGGCTCGGCCTGGTACCTGACAGGAGCTCGGCCCCGCGGAACTGACAGCCCGAGTCGAACGCCGGCCGGTCGAGGCGGACGGTCAGCCCGGTGCGCAGCCCGCCCGGACCGATGACGACGTCGGCGGATCCCCGCCCTGCGTCCCCGCGCCCCGGCGGTGCTGTGCGACGACGCACCCTCGGTCGTCGATGAGCACGAAGGCGTGATCGGGATCGGGCCGGCAGCGCCCACCGCTGACGGAGAAGGCCCCCCACACCCGGGCCGTGCGGCAGGCCTGCGAGAAGATCGCGATGTCCTCACCGGGGGCGGTCAGCTCGTCGGTACGGCGGCTCTCGGCGAAGCCGTGGGTGCCGTGCTCCGGGAACACGATGAGATCCAGGCCCGGCTCACCTCGCGCCATACCGACGACGAGATCAGCGATCCGCACGTAGTTGAGCCGGACGTCGTCACGGGTGCGGAGCTGCGGAACGGCGTAGCTGAGCACAGCCACACCGACCCGCCCCGCTCTGCGTTCGGTGAGGTCCGAAGCCCGTGGACGACCCGGTGTCACGACGAGACCGCGCAGCTTCCCCGGTCGGCCAGCTCCGGTCCGGCGGCGGACGGAGTGATGTCGAAGTCGAAGATCGCGGTCGGCAGGTAGAGCGAGCAGCACGCGTTGGGGATGTCCACCACGCCGCTGACGCGGCCCTCGATCGGCGCCGACCCCAGCAGCAGGTAGGCCTGCGCGCCGGAGTAGCCGAACTTCTTCAGGTACTCGATGGCGTTGAGGCAGGCGTTGCGGTACGCGACCGTGGCGTCGTTGTAGTAGTTGGTGTTGGTCTCGTGGTCCACGGAGATGCCGATGAAGGTGACGAACTCCGAGTACCGCGGCTCGACGTTGCCCGGCATGAGGATCGGGTTGGTGGTGACGCCGTAGGTCTCCATGCCGCCCTTGATCAGGTCGACGTGGAAGTCGATGAACCCGCCCATCTCGATCGCACCGCAGAACGTGATCTCGCCGTCGCCCTGGCTGAAGTGGAGGTCGCCGCCGGAGAACAGCCCGCCGGGCATGGTGCACCGGGTAGAAGACCCGCGAGCCGCGGGTGAAGTTCTTGATGTCGTGGTTGCCGCCGTTCTCCCGCGCCGGGACCGTGCGGGCCCCGTCGCGGGCGATGCCGGCCAGCGCATCCCCGGTTGCCGTTCCGCCCAGCACCTGCGCCTCGCAGCGGGGGCAGCGCCAGCGGCGGCACCCGGTCGGGGTCGGTGGCGATCAGCGCCCGTTCGCGCTCGTTCCAGCGGGCCAGCAGCTCGGGCGACGGCGCGGTGCCGAACAGGCCGGGGTGGGTGATCCCGGTGTAGCTGACGCCCGGGATGTGCCGAGAGGTGGCCTTCTGTCCGCTGAAGTCCCAGATCGCCTTGTACGCGTCGGGATAGTGGTCGGTGAGGAAGCCGCCGCCGTTGATCTTGGCGAAGATGCCGGTGTAGCCCCAACCCTGGCCGGGCGCGTCGCCGATCTCCTGCGGCACCGGGCCGAGGTCGAGGATGTCGACGACGAGCAGGTCGCCGGGCTCGGCGCCCTCGATCGCGATCGGACCGGACAGCATGTGGCAGCCGTCGAGCTCGACGTCGCGGACATCGTTCGCCGAGTCGTTGTTCCCGATCTGGGCGTCGGTCCACTCGCGGCACTCGATGCGGATCGACGAGCCGGGCGTGACCGTCGCTGCGGGCGGGATGTCCGGGTGCCAGCGGTTGTGGCCGGGCACCGACCTGGTCGCGCATCGACTTGGCCTGGTCCACGCTGAACACGACGTCAGGCATGGTGAGGAACCTCCAGCGACTCGGGAGTGGGGTTCACGGACGGGGCAGCCGGGCTTGGCGGGGGTCGGTGGCGCGCCGCTGCGTCCGCCCCGAACGCGGCGGAACCGACGTGACCACCGTGGGAGCGTCGGCACTCTGGTGCTGGCGATCCAGTGCGCTGCGCAGCCCGGCGGGCAGCGAGCGGAGGGCGGGCGCACCGAACACCCGCCGTCCCGATCGATCGCAGTCCGGACAGCTCGCCGGTTCGCCGGCCGCCGACATGGGGCGGACGAGTTCGAAGCTCCCACACGTCGCACAGGAGTAGCTGTAGATCGGCAGCAGGACCTCCCCAGGAACGCCAAATACTGCCAGATCAAACTATGTCGAATGGAAGTACTCGTCAAGGCCGACAGCTGCTCCGGGCCCTGGTCATGCGACCGACCGTCGGGCAAGCTGGGCCTGCGAGGGGCCCACGTCGTCGTTGTCTCACTCGATCGGAGCAGCGACAGTCAACACAAGGGCAACACAGTCGGGGCAGACTCGCTGAATCCCACTCCCGAGACCAGACCTGGGAGACAAGGTGGCAACCGGCGTCATCGAAGTCGCGTTCATCGTGCCCACGAGCGGTCCGTCCGGGATCTACGGCCCGTCCTGCGACGCCAGCGGCCGGCTGGCCACGATGGAGATCAACGACGTCGGGGGCATCCTCGGATCCGAGGTCCAGCTCCGTCACGTCGACGGCGGGCAGGCGCCGAACCGGGTGGCCGACGAGGTCGAGGCGCTCGTGAACTCGGGATCGGTGTCGGCCGTGGCCGGGTGGCACACCTCGGCGGTCCGCGAGAAGGTCGCGCCACGGCTCGGAGGCCGCGTCCCCTACGTCTACACGGCCGTGTACGAGGGTGGCGAGCGCACGCCGGGCGTGTTCATGACCGGGGAGACCCCCGCCCGTCAGCTGCTTCCGGCGATGCGCTGGATGGCCGAGGAGATGGGTGTACGGCGCTGGTGCATCGTCGGCAACGACTACGTCTGGCCGCGGGAGTCGGCGCGCGTCGCCCGCACCTTCGCGGACTCGGTCGGCGCCGAGATCCACGACGAGATCTTCGTCGAGCTGGGCACGGAGGAGTTCGGGCAGGTGCTGCGCCGGGTCGAGCGCTCACGTGCGCAGGGTGTGCTGATGTTCCTGCTGGGCTCGGACGCGGTCCAGTTCAACCGCGCCTTCACCCAGATGCGTCTGCACGACATGTTCGTGCGGCTCAGTCCGCTGATGGACGAGAACATGCTGCTCGCGACCGGTGCGGCGAACACACATGACCTCTACTCGGCCGCCGGCTTCTTCGAGACGCTCGGCACCGCGTACAGCATGGACTTCGAAGGCCGGTACCTGGACCGGATGGGCGTGAACGCGCCCGCGATCACCTCGCCGGGGGAGTCGTGCTTCGAGGGGATGACGCTCCTGGCCCGACTCGCCGCGGCGGCTCGCACCATGGACGTCGCGCAGCTCAGTGGGGTCGCGGACTCGGTCGCGTACGAGGGACCCCGCGGCGCGGTGCGGATCCAGGATCGGCACCTCGTCCAGCGCATCTACCTGGCCAAGGCCGACGGCCTCGAGTTCGACGTCCTGGCGGAGATCAACTCAGGAGCGTGATCGACCCAGCGGTGTGGTCGGTCCGCCGGGACCCGACATCAGGACGGGGAGTCGTCGACGAGCCGGGAGAGCAGCCCGAGCAGCACCGGAGCGTCCGTGCCGAGCCCGGCGAGGACGGACGCTTCGGCGGTGGCGACGCGACGCTGCAGCCGCCCGTGCAACGCCCGGCCGCTGTCGGAGATGAACGCGAGAACGCGCCGTCGATCCCTGCTGTCGACCAGCCGGTAGACCGCCGCCGCGTCCACGAGCTTGTCGACCAGCTTGGTGAGTGTCGGGCCCGGCACGAGGATCCGTCCCGCGATGTCGGACATGGGGTGCCCGGCGCCGTCGGACAACAGGTCGAGGACCCGCCACTGGTCGACGGTGAGCCCTTCCGTCAGGAGCGTCGGCTCCAACAGGCGGGACACCCTGCGTTCGACCTGGCCCAGTACGCGATTGAGCGGCAGCTCGGCACCGAGCTCGTCCAGACCACGCTGTTCCTCCGCCACCCGTCGTCCCCCCGGATCCGTTGCACCGACTTGCTGTCATCGTGAACACTGTCGCCGTAAATTACCTTACCCGTTGGGCTTCATGGCGACCGAGGCTCGTCCACGCGGAGTCGCCCACGACTGGATGGAGCGTCCACATGGCGGAGGACAGTCTGTACGAACGACTGGGCGGCATCTACGGCATCGCCGGTGCGGTGGACATCCTGACCGATCGGCTCTACGCCAACGCGTCGGCCAACATGAATCCCGAGGTGGCGAAATTCCACCGGCAGCAGGGCCAGGCTGGGTTCAAGTTCCTGGTCACCGCCTGGTCGGTCGAGCACACCGGGGGGCCGAAGTGCTACCCCGGTCGGGACATGGGGGAGGCCCACACCCACCTCGACGTGAGCCAGCACGACTTCGACGTGGTGGCTCTCGAGATCGCGGCCACCCTGAGCTACCTGGGTGTCCCGGAGAAGGAGCACCAGGAGTTCATGGACATCATCGAGAGCTACCGGTCGACGGTGGTCGCCCAGCCCGGCTGACACGCTCGCGTTCAGTAGCCTCCGCCGATGAGCGCGCGCTTGAGCCTGGTGTCGCACTCGTCCACCGCGGCGACCAGCGCGGCGGCGTTCCCTGGCGACGAGGCCCTCGAGGCGAGGGGGGCTGCCCGGGCGGTCGGCGCCCGCGGCCGGCTCGAGCGGCTCACACGGGCTGTCTGCTCGCCGGCGCGGTCCTGCGCGCAGACCGCCGAGGCGCTCGGGCTGACCGTCGCGACCGTGCCGGAGCTGCGGGACTGGGACCTGGGCCGATGGCGGGGGAGGACCCTGGAGGAGACCGCCCAGGCCGAGCCCGCCGCGGTCCGTGCCTGGACGACCGACCCCGGCGCGTCGCCACACGGCGGGGAGACACTCACCGAGCTGCTCGCCCGCGTGGCGAACTGGCTGGCCACCGTCCCGAGCGACGGACACACAGTCGCCATCACCCATCCGGCGGTCGTGCGCGCCGCCGTCATCTCGACCCTCGCGGGCGGCACGGGCGGTGTCGGCGCCGGCGGGTTCTGGCGGATCGACATCGCACCCCTGACAGCGACCGTGCTGCGAGGCACGCCGGGCCGCTGGACGTTGCGCTCGACCGGTCTGCCTCTCGTTCCGCGATGACTGCCTGACCACCGACGTGCACTCGGACCCCGCCAGCAGATCTCGCGAGACCGGGCGAGCGACGCGTTGCGGCCACGACGCCGTCGCCCTAACGTGCCGGCCGCCGCCCGTCCTGCTTCAGCCTTCTGGTGGCGGCATGTGTCCGAGCTGCACGAGCATGCTGACCTGGTCGTAGTACGCTCGCCCCGAACGATCATGCCGTCGGCGTCGTAGGTCATGATCTCGCAGAACGGCATGTTCATGTTCCTGCTGGTGGCCGGCATCGGCCCGAGCGGACCATCGTTGGTGCCGGTCCCGTCGAACTGCGCGACGCTGCGTTCCGCGGTCTCGATGTAGCGGACGTTCGTGACGGTCGCGTCGGAGAACGCCGTGGTCTATCCGCCCTTGAGGTAGTCCACGAACTGCTGTGCCGCTCTTGGTGGTCACGCCCCGCGGGTGGTGAGTGGGCCGCGGCCCGATCGGTCACCGGGACCGATTCCGATCACCGTCGCAGATAGGTTGTCCTCGCGGAAGGAGCGCAGCCGGTGGACGACTCGTACGTCGTGACGGGCGGCGGTCGCGGTGTCGGCCGTGCCATCGTCGAGCGGCTGTTGGGCGAGCGCGCCAGCGTGGTCGTGATCGAGCTCGACCCGGCAGCGCTCGATTGGGCCGTCGGCCACCCCGCGATGTCCCGGATCCTGCCCGTCCTCGGGAATGCCGCCGATCAGACCGTCACCGAGCGAGCCGCCGACCTCGCCGAGTCGGCAGGCGCGCTCAAGGGCTGGGTGAACAATGCGGCGATCTTCCGGGATCTCTCACTGCACGCTTCGCCGGCTCGCGACGTCGTCGATCTCATCACGCTGAACCTCGCGCCGGTCGTCATCGGCTGCGCGACCGCCGTCCGCCGCTACCTGGCTGCCGGCACAGGTGGTGCCATCGTCAACGTCTCGAGCCACCAGGCCCAGCGTGCTGTACGCGGGGCGTTGGCGTACGCGACGGCCAAGGCGGCGACCGAGGGGCTCACCCGGGCTCTGGCTGTCGACTACGGTCACGCCGGTATCCGGGTCAATGCCGTCGCACTGGGCTCGATCACCACCGAGCGCTACCGGGCGCACCTCGAACGGCAAGGGGCCCAGGAGGCCACTCGCACCGAGACCCAGATGCGCCTGCTCCATCCCCTCGGCCGCCCGAGGATGACGGTCGCGGCGAGTAGAACCCCGCCGAGGTAGGTGCGGGCGTACTTGTCGTATCGGGTGGCGACCCCGCGCCACTGCTTGAACCGGCCGAAGCCGCGCTCGACGCTGTTGCGCTGCCGGTAGAGCTCGGGGTCGAACGTCGGGGGCCGGCCACCGGCCGAACCCTTGGACTTGCGGTATTGCAGCTGGTCCGAGCGTTCCGGGATGGTGTGGCGGAGCCGGCGGCGGCGGAGCTCGCGGCGTGTGGAGGGGTGGCTGTACGCCTTGTCGGCCAGCAGGTGATCGGCGCGGTGACCGGTGTGCGCGAGGCAGTCCAGCAGCGGCACGAGCCGAGGGTTGTCCCCGGCTTGGCCGGCGGACAGCAGCACGGTGACCGGGCGAACCCCACCGTCGATCAGGGCGTGGATCTTCGTGGTCAGCCCGCCGCGCGACCGGCCCATTCCATGATCGTCAGGTTCTGGGATCTTGTCATTCGACCCAGCCCCCTGTAAGCCCGCTCCGCGGCGCCCCAGCGGCGTGCTGATGGGCACGCACGACGGTGGAGTCGACGGCGAGCAGCCAGTCCAGCTTGCCCGCGTCGTCTTGCACCCCCAGCACATGCTCGAACACGCGCTGATAGGTGCCGTCGGTTGACCAGCGGCGATGCCGCTTCCACAAGGTCTGCCACGGCCCGAACTCGGCCGGCACGTCCCGCCACGGGCAGCCCGTGCGGAACCGCCAAGCGATCGCTTCGAGAACTTCCCGATGATCACGCCACGGACGACCCCGACGACCAGCACCGCAGGGCAACGCCGGCTCCATCAGCTCCCACAACTCGTCACTGATCACACCAGATCGGATCACCGACTGATCCTCGGGCAAGGCCGAGTAGGGCGGCCAGACGAGGTCGCCACCGCGGTCGCCTACCTGCTCTCCGACGACGCCAGCTTCATCACCGGAGCTGTCGTCCCCGTGGACGGTGGCCGGGCCGCCCGGGGACCCGACCCAAGAGGCTGAGCCTGCATCAGATGCACTGAGCCAGGACACCGCGCCGGGTCGCCAGTACAACGTCTCCTCCGCGCGGTGCCTGTCATAACGTCGATTATCGGCACACAGGGGAGAGGTGACGCCTGGCCGGTGAGCAGTTGGACCCGCGAGTTCGGGCTCAGACCCAGGCGTCGGGGAACTTGTCGCGGACGGCGCCGAGCTCGACCCCGTGCTCCAGCAGCGCCTTGGCTCCGCACAGCACGACCGTGAAGCCGCCGGTCGAGTCCGCGACGTACGCGATCGCCTCGTCGGCCGTGCCGGTGAAGCCGGACTCGGTGACCGAGACGACGGTCCCTTCTTCCCGCGGTGTGAACCGGAACTCGACCGTCCGGCTGGGTGCCCAGCTGAAGACGAGCCGTTCGGCCGGCTCGAACGCCTCGACCTGTACGTTGTCCGCCACGCGGTACATCTCCCACTCCCAGCGCACCACTGCCCCGGGCTCGAGCGCCCCGCTGCTCTTCGTGAACCAGAACCGGGTGGTCACCGCCGGGTCGACGAACGCGTCGAACACCTCGGCGGGTGGCCGCCGGATCAGGATCGACACCTCGACCGTCGGCATCGCGGTCGGCTGCATGGCGGATGTGGTCGTGGTCATCCCGGTTGCTCCTTCGCGCGCGCGACGACGTGTGCGGTCAGCCCGTCACGCCTCTGCCGGCGCGGGTGGAAGCGTGGCGCCGGTTTCCAGCAGCGTCTTGAGGTCCGACAGC
Source organism: uncultured Actinomycetota bacterium (assembly GCA_963711715.1). Lineage (GTDB taxonomy): Bacteria > Actinomycetota > Actinomycetes > Mycobacteriales > Pseudonocardiaceae > Pseudonocardia. The sequence goes on along the minus strand of CAVQFJ010000009.1, from coordinate 444,044 downwards.
AGGTGCGGCCAGCCGCTGCTGACCATCTCGCGCATCGTGCTGCCGGCGGGGAAGCCGTCGTGGACCACGGTGAGCTTCACCGTCTCGCCGAACGGCTCGATCTCGAACGTCACCCTCGACCGGCTCTCGGCGGCGAGCGCAGCGAGCACGTCGTCGTCGATGCCGGCGGCGGCCGCCCACCCGGGCGTCGGGGTGTGCCAGGTGTACGCGAGCCGGCGGGGCGGGTCGGCCTCGAGCACGACCTGAGCCGGGTCGTCGGTGCGCTGGCCGTTCTCCTCCCAGCCCATGCTGGAACCCGGTTGCCAGTCGGTCTCGAAGGCGACGCCCCAGTACCGGCGGGTGAACGCCGGGTCGGTGAGCGCCTGCCACAGCCGCTCCGGCGAGGTCTCGATGAAGATGGTGTAGACGAAGGCGGGATCGTTCATCGGTGCTGACTCCAATGCCTGCTTGAGGTCGGCGAGCGCCTTCACCCGCCCCCGCTCGTACCGGTGTATCCATCGGTCTGCGATCGCGTGGATCGGTACGGCGTTGAGGTAGTGCAGCTTCTCCCGCCCGTGGCGGACCGTGGTCACGAGGTTCGCCTCCTCGAGCACCGCGAGGTGCTTGCTGACCGACTGGCGCGTCATGTCCAGCCCGGCGCACAGCTCGCGCAACCGCTGCCCGTTGCGCGCGTTGAGGCGGTCGAGCAGCTGACGTCGGCTCGGGTCGGCCAGCGCCCGGAAGACCTCGTCCATTCCGTCCGTCGCACTCGGTAACGCAGCCATCTGGCTGCATAACGATATGCAGCCAGATGGCTTCCTGTCAACGGGGTATCACTGCCCGCGGCCGGTCCGGTCCTGGAGCTCGTCGATCCGCTTGGAGGCGTCGGCCTTCGACAGGTCGTCCGGGGCCAGCTCACCGGCCTGCTGCGCCAACGTCTGGAGGTACGACTTCTGGGCCCCGGTCATCGGTTCGTCGCCGGTGGTCCAGTCGTCCGGATCCTTGGTGGCGCTGCTCGTGTCGGCGACGTCCATGCGGCGTTGATCGGTCATGATTCGAACGTATCTTCGATTCCCGGTACGCGCAGTGCGACGCGGCCACTGTCACGATATCGAGGTCGAGGGCGGGCTGCGGCGGGACGTCGGCCGACGCACGTCCTAGCCTGGCCCCGTGCCGCTGGAGGAGTACCGCCGCAAGCGCGATGCGCAGCGCACGCCGGAGCCCGTCCCACAGGCTGAGCCGGCGGCCGGACCGGACGACCGCTTCGTCATCCAGGAGCACCACGCCCGCCGGTTGCACTGGGACGTCCGTCTCGAGCGCGACGGCGTGCTCGCGTCCTGGGCGGTCCCCAAGGGGTTGCCGACCGAGCCCGACACCGTGCGACTCGCGGTGCGCACCGAGGACCATCCGATCGAGTACCTGGACTTCTCCGGCGAGATCCCGGCCGGCGAGTACGGCGGCGGCGCAATGACGATCTGGGATGCCGGCACCTACGAGACGGAGAAGTGGAACGCCCGCGAGGTGATCGTCCGGCTGCACGGCGAGCGGGCCCGCGGCCGGTACGTCTTCATCCGGACGGAGCGCGAGGGGAGCGGTGCCGGCCGCGGCAAGGACGGGTGGCTGCTCCGGCGGTCCGATCCCGCCCCCGACCGTGAGCCGCTCCCCCACGACGCCCGGCCCATGCTGCCCACGCCGGGTCCGCTCCCCTCCGACGGCGACTGGTGGCTCCAGGTCGGGTTCGGCGGCCGTCGGGTGATCGTCCGGGTGGAGGGCGGTCGGACTCAGGTCACCGACGCCGACGGCGAGGAGCTCACCGGCCCGCGGGGGCTCGGCCCCGCTCTGGGAGCCACCGCGGTACTCCTCGACGGGGAGCTCTCCCCGAACGGCGGCGACCTGTGGATCGGCGACCTCCTGCACCTGGACGGCCACGACGCCCGTGAGCTGCCGTTCCGCGAGCGCCGCCGGCTGCTGGCGGGCCTGCCCGTGGAGGGACCCCATTGGCGGCTCGCCCCCGTGTTCCCCGGCGGCGGGCCGGAGGTCGTCACGGCGGCCGCCGAGCAGGGCCTCCCCCACGTGATCGCCAAGGACGCCGACTCCCGGTACGAGGCGGGTCGCAGCAGCTCCCGCTGGGTCGAGGTCGCGACCGGGGTGCGCCGCGGGCCCGAGCCGCGGCGGTCGGCGCCCTCGCGCCCGGCGAGGGGATTCGGCCGAGCGAAGCTGACGAACCCGGACAAGATCCTCTACCCGCTCACGGGCACGACCAAGTCCGACGTGCTCGCTCACTACCTGGCCGTCGCCGACGTGATGGTGCCGCACCTGGAGGGGCGGCCCGTCACGATGGTGCGCTGGCCCGACGGGGTGGAGAAGTCGTCGTTCTTCGAGAAGGACGTGTCGCGGCACGCTCCGGACTGGATCCGGACCGCGCGGGTGGGCACGCCGGGCGGACGGTCGGAGAACGCCGACTTCCCGCTGATCGACGACGTCGAAGGGCTGGCCTGGGCGGCCAACCTCGCCGCACTGGAGCTGCACGTGCCGCAGTGGCGCCTCGGTCCGCGGGGTGCACACCAGCCGCCGGACCTGGTGGTGTTCGACCTCGACCCGGGCGAGGGCACCACCGTGGTCGACTGCGCCCGTGTCGCGGAGCGCATCGCGGACCGCCTGGCCCAGCACGACGTGCTGGTCTACCCGCGCACGAGCGGCGGCAAGGGGCTGCAGCTCTACCTGCCGGTCACGGTGTCGCGCGCCGAGCGCACGTCGGAGTTCGCCAAGGACCTCGCCGAGGACCTCGCCCGCGAGACCCCGGGCCGCGTGACGGCGGTGATGGCGAAGGCCCGCCGCCGCGGCAAGGTCTTCGTCGACTGGAGCCAGAACAACCCGCACAAGACGACGATCGCGAGCTACTCGCTGCGCGGGCGGCCCCGTCCGACGGTCGCCACCCCGGTGACCTGGGACGAGGTGCGGGCGTGCCGGCGCCCTGAGGACCTCACGTTCGTCGCGGCCGACCTGCCGGCCCGGATCGCCGAGCACGGCGACCTGCTCGCCGGACTGTTCACCCACCGGCAACACCTCCCCCGTCGCGGCTGATCCACTCGGCTGCCACGCTCGTCCCGTGGACCGCCACCCCTACCTCGACGGCCCCTTCCCGCGCGCCTACGCCCACCGTGGGTGGCACCTGGGCGATCTGGCGGGCTGCGAGAACACGGTGGCGGCGTTCGTCAGGGCGCACGAGGAAGGGTTCGGCTACGTCGAGCTCGATGTGCGCCTCAGTGCCGATGGCGTGCCGGTCGTCCACCACGACGCGACGCTCGATCGCACCACCGACGGTGCCGGGCGGGTCGACGCCCATCCGGCTGCGGCACTCGTGGACGTCCGTGTAAGGGGGCGCGAGCCGATCCCGTTGCTCGAGCAGGTGCTGGAGGCGCTGCCGGCCACCCGGATGACGGTCGAGCTGAAGTCCGCGGCCGTCGTCGACCCGGTCCTCACCGTCCTGGAGCGGACGGGTACCTGGCACCGGGTGTGCCTGGGTGCGTACCAGGAGAGCTGGCTGGCCAGGGCGCGCAGGGCGGCCGGCCCTCGGCTGTTCACGTCGATGGGCCAGAACGGCGCGATCAGCCTGCGCAGCCGGGCGTGGCTCGACGTCCTGCCGACGCCGCTGTCCCGGATGCCCAGCCCACGCGTGGCGGGGAACCTCGCGCAGCTGCCCCACCGCTTCGGACTCCTGACGGTCGTCGATGCCGCCCTCATCCGCACCGCGCACGGCTCGGGCCGCGAGGTGCACGTGTGGACGATCGACGACCCGACGGAGATGGCCGAGCTCCTGGACCTCGGCGCCGACGGGCTCCTCACCAACCGCCCCGACCTCCTGCGAGACGTGTTGCGCGGCCGCGGCCAGTGGGCGGCGTGAGGTCCGCCCCGGTCGACCTGCGCGGTCCGCCGTCGGTGGACCTGTCCCGATTCGATCGACGGCGTCCCTGGCTAGGCTCGCCGCCGTGACCGACGCCGCGTCTGCGCCCACGGCGGCGGCCGCGGCCCGGGAGCGCACCGGATGGGTGTTCTACGACTGGGCGAACCAGGTCTTCCAGACCTCCGTGATCACCGTCTTCCTCTCGCTCTACCTCACGGGCATCGCCGAGTCCGCCGCGCGCGCATCCGGACAACCGTGTCTCGGGGACAACGCACTCGTCGAGTGTGAGGTGTCGCTGCTCGGCTTCGACGTCGCAGCGGGATCGGTCTACGGCTACCTCATCTCGCTGGCGACACTCCTTCAGCTGCTCGTGCTGCCCATCACGGGGGCCATCGCCGACCGCACCCAGGACAAGCGCCGCATGCTGGGCCTCTTCGCGTTCATCGGCTCGGGCGCCACGGCCGCGCTCGCCCTGATGACCGGCACCGACTGGCAGCTCGGGTTCGTGCTGTTCCTGGTCGCGAACACGGCCTACGGCGCGGCCATCGTCGTCTACTACGCGTTCCTTCCCGAGCTCGCCGGTCCGGACGAGCGGGACGCCCTCTCGGCGCGGGGCTGGGCCTTCGGCTACCTCGGCGGGGGGCTCGCGCTCGTCATCCACCTCGCGATCTACCTCGGCCGCGACGCGATCGGCCTCTCCGAGGGCGATGCCGTGCGGGTCTGCTTCGTCCTCGCCGGCCTGTGGTGGGCGGGGTTCACGCTCGTACCGCTGCGCCGCCTGCGTCGCCACCAGGCACCACAGGGCCGGGAGCGCGGCCCCGCAGTGATCACCGCGGGGTTCCGGCAGCTCGCCGGCACACTGCGCGACGCCCGGCGGTTCCCGCTGACGCTGGCCTTCCTGGGCGCCTATCTGCTGTTCGCCGACGGGATCAGCACGGTCGCGCAGATCGCTGGCCTCTACGGGGAGCGGGAGCTGCTGCTCCCCCGCGAGATCCTCATCGCGACGATCCTCCTCGTGCAGTTCGTCGCCTTCGGCGGCGCGGTCCTGCACGGGAGGCTGGCCACCCGGTTCGGCGCCAAGCGGACGATCCTGGGCAGTCTCGTCGGCTGGACGGTCGTGGTGACGTGCGCCTACTTCCTCACCGCCGGTGGAGGGTTGCAGTTCCTCGCCGTCGGAGTGGGGATCGGGCTGGTGCTCGGCGGCACGCTGGCCCTGACGCGGTCGTTGTTCAGCCAGATGATCCCCCCGGGCCGGGAGGCCGAGTACTTCGCGCTCTACGAGATCGGCGAGAAGGGGACGTCCTGGCTGGGGCCACTGCTCTTCGCCGCCGTGGCCGATGCCACGGGCTCGTTCCGGCCCGCGATCATCTCGCTGGTCGTCTTCTTCGTCCTCGGCGGCATCGCCCTGGCCTTCGTGCCGGTACGGCGGGCCATTCGGGAGTCGGGTAACGCGGAGCCGGCGCTGGTGTGAACACCGCTGGCACGCGAGTGACATAAGTCACAGTTGGGAGACACGCCACCTCAACGTGTGCGATCGCGCCACATGGGGGACACTCAACGATTGGGGCGGCGGACGTCGGATGTCTGTCGCGTGTGCGACGACACCTGGTCGCTGATCGTCCCAGTGGCGGGAACAGGCGGCTGCACCGCAGACGTTACACCCGGTGGTGATGGTCGAGGGAGGCTCCCTCGACCCGTGAACGGGGAGGACGACGCATGGCCGACCGCGTGCTCCGTGGCAGCCGGCTCGGGGCTGTCAGCTACGAGACGGACCGCAACCACGACCTCGCGCCGCGGCAGTCGATGCGCTACGCGTGCCCGCGTGGGCACGACTTCGAGGTGCCCTTCGCCAACGACGCCGAGGCCCCGGCGACCTGGGAGTGCCGCCTCCACGGCAGCATCTCCAAGCTGGTCGACGGGTCCGAGCCCGAGCAGAAGAAGGCGAAGCCGCCGCGCACCCACTGGGACATGCTTCTGGAGCGTCGCTCGGTGGCCGAGCTGGAAGTGCTGCTCGACGAGCGCCTGGAGCTGTTGGCCGAGCGGCGGGCCGAGATCGCCTGACAAGAGCACGACAGACGACGAGCCGGGTCATCCCACGGGTGGCCCGGCTCCGTCGTGTCCGGGACGCACGGGCCCGGGCTCAGGCCCGCACCGGACCGTCCGAGACCGCATCATCGTGTCGCGACCGGCCGATCACCCGCCCCGCTCCCCATCGGGTGACCCGCCAGAGCGCCTCGACGACGATCGCGCCGCTCATCTTGGACGCGCCCCGTTCGCGCTCGGTGAAGGTGATCGGCACCTCGGCCACCCGGAACCCGGCCTCGATCGCGCGCCAGGTCATCTCGATCTGGAAGCAGTAGCCCTGCGAGGAGATCGCGTCGAGGTCGAGCTCGGCCAGCACTTCCCGCCGGTACGCGCGATAGCCCGCCGTCAGGTCGTGGGTGGGCAGCCCGAGGGCGAGCCTCGAGTAGAGGTTGGCGCCGCGGGAGAGCCACTCGCGGTGAGCCGGCCAGTTGAGGACCTCGCCGCCGGAGACGTAGCGGGATCCGAGCGCGACGTCGGCCTCGTCCAACGCGGCCAGCAGCGCGGGCAGGGCCTCCGGAGGGTGTGAGCCATCGGCGTCGATCTGCACGACGACCTGGTACTCGCCCTCCGCCTGCGCTGCGGCGAAACCGGCGAGGTAGGCGGCGCCGAGGCCCGCCTTCTCCCTCCGGTGCAGGACGCGGACCCGGGGGTCCGCGGCGGCCAGCTCGTCCGCGAGCCGGCCCGTGCCGTCCGGGCTCGAGTCGTCGACGACGAGCACGTCCGCGCCGGGTACCGCGGCGTGCAGCCTCGCAATGAGCGGACCGAGGTTGTCCCGTTCGTCATAGGTCGGGACGACCACCAGCACCGGCCCTGTGCGCTCAGCCATCCTCGTCCTTCCCCTCACCCGCACGGGTGGGAGTCCGCCTCCGGGTGGCGGCAGCGACGCCGACCGCCACCAGTCCACACGCGACCAGCGCCCACTCGGGCGCGGACCGCCACCGGGTGGCCAGCGTAGTGGTGTCCCGCAACGCGATCCGCTCGACCAGGACGTCGGGGGTGAATTGCCGCGAGCTCCGGACGACCGTGCCGTCAGCGGTGATCATCGCGCTCACGCCACTGGTGGTCGCCACGACCACCGGACGATCGTGCTCGAGGGCGCGGACGCGCGACATCGCGAGCTGCTGGTAGGTCATCTCGGTGAGCCCGAAGGTGGCGTTGTTGCTCGGTACGGCGAGGACGGTGGCACCGGCGGCCACGCTGTCGGCGACGAGGTCGTCGAACGCGACCTCCCAGCAGATCGTGACGCCCACGCGGACTCCCGCCATGTCCACCGCGCCCGGACCCGGCCCGGGGACGAAGTTGCCGGCCCGGTCGACGTACGTGGAGAACGTCCGGAAGAACTCGCGCCACGGCATGTACTCCCCGAACGGCTGCACCCGGCGCTTGTCGTTGCGCGCAACCACCCCCGTTCCCGCCTCCCAGACCAGCGCGGAGTTGCTGCTCGTGGCGCCGTCGGGATTGCGCAGCACCGCGCCGACGAGGACGGGAGCCCCGACGGCGCCGGCCGCCCGGTCGATGAGCGCGGCCGCGTCGGGGTTTCGCAGCGGGTCGATGTCACTGGAGTTCTCCGGCCACACCACGAGATCCGGTTGCGGGACGACCCCGGCGGCGACGTCGGCCCCGAGCTGCTCGGTGGCGCGGACGTGGTTGTCGAGCACGGCGCGACGCTGGGCGTTGAAGTCCAGTCCGAGCCGCGGAACGTTGCCCTGCACCGCAGCGATCGTCACGGTCCGCGTCGCCGCTGTGCCGTCCCCGGCCGGCACGAGCGCGGCGAGCGGGCCGGCGAGGAGCGCCAGCACCACGAGCACGGCCGGAGCGACGAGCGCGGACGCACGGCGCCGGACCGCGGCCCGGCGCACCAGCTCACCCAGGGCCAGTCCGGCCAGCACGGTGACGAACGAGAGCAGCGGCTCACCGCCGATCGCGGCCACCGGCAGCAACGGCCCATCGGGCTGGCCGAACCCGACCCGCCCCCACGGCAGGCCGCCGAAGGGGACGCGCGCCCGTACCGCCTCTCCGGCGACCCACACCGCGGCGCCCCACACCGGGGCGGCCGGCAGCCGGGACACGAGCGCCATCCCCGACCCGGCCAGGCCGACGAAGGCGGCCTCGAGCACGGTCAGCGCGATCCACGGCAGGGCGCCCACGAAGGTGCTGGTCCACACGAGCAGCGGCAGCAGGAACGCGAGGCCGAACAGGGCGCCCGTGACGAAGCCCACCCTGGCCCGTGCGCCGTGCAGCGCCATCGCCAGCAGCGCGAACGCCGGCAGTGCCAACCACCACAGGGTCCGGGCGGAAAGCTGAGGTACAGCAGCACGCCGCCGGCGATCGCGCCGACGGCCCTGCCGACGACCCATCCCCGTGCCGGACGGGCTGGCCCTGCCGGCTCGGGCGCCACGGGATCGGCGGTCGGTGCGGCCACCCGACGAGCCTACGGCGCCGGTGACGCCGCCGACGACGCGTCGATCTCCGCGCCGGTGGTTGCTGCTCCGCTCAGGTGGTTGCTGCACTCAGGTGGTTGCTGCCCTCAGGTCGCCGTCGTGCTCATCGCCCTCGCGGCCACCAGGTGCGCGTTGCCGAGCGTGTCGAGCAGACCGGGCGTGCCGGTCCTGAGGTACCACTCGATGCCGTAGGCCGCGGCGAAACCCTCGGCCGGCACGTCCTCAGGCGCGATCTGGCTCGCGTGCGCGATGATCGCCGCGCGCTTGCAGGCCAGGTGGGCCTCCGTGCCGGCGACCGCGAGCGCGATCTCGACGGTGGGGCGGCCGTAGCCGACCGCCGCGGCGCGGGCTGCCCGGTGCACCAGGTGCCCGTCGCGGGCGCTGAGGTGCAAGTGCTCGCGGTCCACCGTCATCCGGTAGCCCGCGGCACCCACGAGATCGGTGGCAGTGGCCCCGATCCGGGACGTTGCCCGATGGTCCGGATGGCCGTAGATGCCGTGTTCGTCGTCATGGATGAGCGTCGCGGCGCCCTCCGCGTCGGCGATCTCGGCGATCCGGCGGGCGAGCAGCACTGGGTCGGCAGCCGTCAACGCCCGTCGGTGGGCGCTGCCGGGCCGACCGGGCAGGCCGGAGTCGCGTCGGCCCAACAGGACCAGCCGGGAGATGCCGAGCAGCTCGGCGGCGCGTTCCAACTCAGCGGTGCGCCGCTCGGGGATCGTCTCGCCGGGCCGCAGCGGGACGCGCGAGGATCCGAGCTCGCCCGCCGTCGCGACGACGAGCACGGTGCGGGCCCCGGCGTCGGCCAGGCGCCGGAGCGTGATCCCGGTGAAGATCGCCTCGTCGTCGGGGTGGGCGTGCAGGGCGAGAACGGTGTGACCGCGCAGGTCGGGAGCGGTGATCATGGTCGGGGTCGCAGACGTGCGGGGCCGCGCGGAGCGGCCGGAGGGACGGGCCGGGGGTCAGCTGCGACAGCAGCGACACCCCGGACAGCGTCGGGCCACGCCCACGACGCTCGTCCGGTCCGTCACGTCGGCGATCATGCCACATGCCGGCGGAGCTCCCGTCACCCCGCCAGTTCCAAGCTGGACGTCGATCACCACTCACGTCTGGGCATGATCACCCACAGCACGATGTAGATGATGAACTGCGGGCCGGGGAGCAGGCAGGACAAGAGGAACGCCAGCCGGACGACGAACGGGCTCCAACCGAAGCGCTCGGCGAGACCGGCGCACACGCCGGCGATGATCGTGCCGTGTCGTGGGCGGGTCAGGGTCGATGCCACGGGGACTCCTCGGTTCTCCAGGTTGCGGCGCACCTCGCCGCTGAGGTCCAGCGTCCCCGTCCGGGGACCGTTCGCACTCGGTGAACGCCCGGAACCGGCCTCGGGGTTCCCCCGGACGTCCGCCGCGACGGCGCATCCAGCCGGCGAAGGACTGGTGGGGTGTCCACCGGGTCATGAGGCGCGGGCCGGGCCGGCGGTCCGGCGATCCGGCGGCATGATCGGCGAGCTGGGGTCCGGGGTGCCGTGCTGGGCACTTGCGTCCCTTCCGATCACACCTGGGCCGCGCCGGAGCCATGATCGGCGGGTGGGGCCGGGGCCGTGCTGGGCACGGTTGGGCGTCCCGGTTCGGCGATCACCACGCCCTGTGCGCCCGCGCCGCGAGCCATGATCGGCGGGGTGGGGCCGGGGCCGTGCTGGGCACGGTTGGGCGTCCCGGTCCGGCGATTACCCCAGCTGGGCGACCGAGCCGAGCGCATGATCGCGAGTTGTCCACAGGCTCCGTACACACCCTGGCCGGAGCTCGGGAGGCGGCCCTAGCGTCGTTCTCGTGAGGCGACGGCCGCTGGCCCTGTTCGTCGCGGTCGTGGCCGCGGCGCTGCTCGGCGCGCCGCCGGCCGCGGCCGACCCACGGCCCACCGCGGTGGTGGCGCTCGGCGACAGCGCCGCAGCGGGCGAGGGGGCCGGCGACTACGAGCCGGGTACCCGCGGCGAGGACGGCGACTGGTGCCATCGCTCCGCCCACGCCTACGTCCACCGCACGGGCCTGGCGTCGGTATCGGTCAACCTCGCCTGCTCCGGCGCGAGCGCGGTCGACGTGGGCTTCGGGGCCACGACCCACCACACGGAGGGATCGCAGGCGCAGCGTCTGGTCGAGGTCGCCACCCGGCACCGGGTCACGACCGTCGTCGTGCAGGTCGGAGCCAACGACGACGCCGCGCTCACGGCCACCGGCATCGCGTGCATCCGAGCCTTCCTCGACGTGCGGGAACCGCCGTGCCGCGTGACGCTCGGGCCGCTGGTGGCCGAGCGGATGGCGGCCACCGCGCCGAAGGTCGAGGCGGCGGTCCGCGACGTGCGGGAGGCGATGCGCCGCGCCGGCTACACCGACTCCGGCTACGAGCTGGTGCTGGTCTCCTACGCCTCGCCGGTGACCGAGCGGATGGTGCCACTGCACGGCGCTCGCGGGTGCCCGTACAGCAGGTCCGACGCCGGATGGGGCCGTACGGCGCTGTTCCCGGCGCTCGCCGCAGCACTGGCCGGTGTGGCCGGGCGCACCGGAGCGCGGTTCCTCGACATCACCCGCTCCGCCGAGGGGTTCGAGGCGTGCACGCGCACGCCGCGTACCGAGGAGTGGCACCGGCGCATCACCGTCGACCCGCACTCGTTGGCCTACGGCGGCCTCGACGCACTCGGCTACCACCTCGCGCAGGAGTCGTTCCACCCCGCGGCGATGGCGCACGCGGAGACCGGGCGGTGCATCGGCGAGTTCGTCCGCTCCGGCACGCCGGAAGGGGTGTGCACCGTGGGCGCCGACGGCCGGCTGCGGCTGGACGGCGTCACGCCCGGGACGGCGGCGGCGTGATCCCGGCAGTTCGACTACAGCACCACGAGGTCGCGCGGGTTGGGGTTGAGCCGCTCGCGGCCGTCGTCGGTGACGACCACGATGTCCTCGATCCGTGCGCCCCACGCGCCGTCCGGTAGACGCCGGGCTCCACGCTGAACGCCATGCCGGGCTCGAGCAGGCGCCCGTTGCCGTCGACGATGTAGGGCTCCTCGTGCACGTCCAGGCCGATGCCGTGGCCCGTGCGGTGGAGGAACCGCTCCCCCAGGCCGGCGGCCGTGATCGGCTCCGCGGGCCGCGGCGTCCACCTCTTCTGCGGTGACCCCGGGGCGCACGGCGGCGACCGACCGCTCCTGTGCGTCCTGCAGCACCGCGTAGGCCTCGCGAACTCGCCACGTCGGGCTCGCTGCCCACCGCGTAGGTTCGGGTGCAGTCGGAGTTGTACCCGCTGGGCAGCGGGCCGCCGATGTCGACCACCACCACGTCGCCGCGCTCGATCACCCGGCCGGACAGGTCGTGGTGCGGGCTCGCCCCGTTCGGCCCTGAACCGACGATCACGAACGCCGCGCCGGTGTGACCCTCGGCCACGATCGCCGCGGCGATGTCCGCACCCACCTGCGCCTCGCTCCGCCCGGGCCGCAGGAACTCGGCCATCCGCGCGTGCACGCGGTCGATCGCCACGCCGGCCGCCCGGAGCTCGGCGACCTCGGCGTCGTCCTTGCGCATCCGCAGCTCCCGGATCACCGGCCCGGCGAGGGTCTGGGCCACGTCGGGCAGGGCGTCGCGCACCCCGAACACGTGGGCGGCGGGCATCGAGTCGGCCACCGCGAGCCGCCGCGGCCCGCCCGCCAGGTCGCTGACCAGCAGATACGGATCCTCACCGTCAGCCCAGGTGACGATCTCGACACCGAGCTCCGCCAACGGCGACCCGGCCAGGCCCGGCGCCTCGAGTCGCGGCACGACGAGCGCGGCCGGGGCCCGATGCCCCGCGGCGGGCAACACCAGGCAGGTGAGGCGCTCGTGGGATGCGCCGGTGGCCCCGATCAGGTAGCGCAGATCGGTCCCCGGCGTGACGAGCAGCAGGTCGACGTCATGCCCCGCCGCCACCTCGCCGGCGCGGCGGAGGCGGTCGGCGAGCAACGCGGTGGGCACGGCCGGTGTCATGACGGTCAGGGTATTCCGGCAAGCTGGCGCGGTGACCGACGCCTCGCTGATGCTGCTGGACGCCGCGAGCCTGTACTTCCGCGCGTACTACGGCGTTCCGGAGTCGATCACCGCCCCGGACGGAACGCCGGTGAACGCCGTTCGTGGTTTCACCGACATGGTCGCGCGGCTGATCACCGAGCGGCGGCCGTCCCGGCTCGTCGCGTGTCTGGACCTGGACTGGCGCCCGGCGTTCCGTGTCGAGGCCCTGCCCTCCTACAAGGCGCACCGCGTGCCGGGTGAGCCCGCTACCGCACCCGCGGGTGTGCCCGAGGAGGTACCCGACACCCTCGCGCCGCAGGTGCCGATACTGCTGGAGGTCCTCGGTGCCGCGGGCATCGCGACCGCGGGCGCGGAGGGCCACGAGGCGGACGACGTCATCGGCACCCTCGCCGCGGCCGAGCGGACCGACCCGGTGCTGGCCGTGAGCGGCGACCGCGACCTCATGCAGATCGTCCGGGACGAGCCCGTGCCCGTTCGCCTGCTCTACGTCGGGCGCGGTCTCGCCAAGGCAGAGCACATGGGGCCGTCCGAGGTGGCCGAGAAGTACGGAGTGCCGGCGGGCCGGGCCGGCTCGGCGTACGCCGAGATGGCCATGCTGCGCGGGGACGCCTCCGACGGGCTTCCCGGGGTGCCGGGGATCGGCGCGAAGACGGCGGCCACCCTCGTCGGGCGCTTCCCGTCCTGGGACGAGCTGCGCGCCGCGGTGACCGATCGCGCGGACACCCGACTCAGTCCGCCGGTGCGCAGCAAGCTGGCTGCCGCGGCTCCGTACCTCGCCGTGGTGGAGCCCGTCGTGCGGGTGGCGCTCGACGCCCCGGTGCAGTTCGACCGCGCCGACCGGCTGCCCGCGGAGCCCGCCGACCCCCAGCGCCTCGCCGAGCTCAGCGAGCGATGGGGCCTGAGCGGCTCGGTCGAGCGCCTCGTCATCGCGCTGACCGGTGTTCAGAAGTAGGTGCCGCACCAGGGGATGGCGACCCCGCCGAACAGGGCGTCGGCGCGCACCACCGCCGCCGGTGTCGGCGACCGCCACCAGTGGGTGGCGACCAACGTCGACGGCATGCGGCCCGGGACCGCTGTGCAGCGTTCCGCGGAACAGCGAGTGCGCGGGACGCGGTTCGTCGGGTTCGAGAAGCCGGACGTCATGGGTCAGCTCGGCGGCCCGACCTCATAGGCTCCGGAGTCGCTCGTGATCCGGACGGGCACGCTGACCTGCTCACCGCCCACGGCCGCCCGGCAGGTGAACGTCGCGCCCTCGGCGACCTCGATGCGGTCCCCGCACGTGACCCCACTGACGTCCTGCAGGCCGTAGTCGCTGGTCAGCACGCGCTCCACCCCGGCCTCTACGGCCGCGGTGTCGAAGACACGGGTCACGAAGAAGCCCGGGGTCACGAAGCCGAGCACTGCCACCACCACCAGCACGACGGCGGCCACCCCGGCGGTGACCAGCATCACCGATCGACCGCTGCGCTCGGGGGCAGACCGCTCGAGATCCCCCCGACCGGACGACGGGGAACCCGGCCGGCCGGCCCAGTGCTGCGTGGCCGGCGTTCCGTCGTCGTGACCGGGAACGGGTGGGGCCCAGTCCGGCTGACCCGCGTACTGCGTGGACGGCGCGTACCCCTGCTCGCCGTGGGGCGGACCGGAGGGTTGACCGTACAGAGCCTGGCCAGCTGCCGCGTGACCGTACAGGCCCTGATCATGGGGAAGCGGACCATACGGACCCTGATCGTTCAGTGCCTGACCGTACGGGGGCTGACCGTTCGGTGCGTGACCGATCGGTGGCTCACGACGAGCGTGGGTGCGCTCTGGGGGTGGGCCGTACCAGTACGGGTCGGTGCCCACCTGGCCGTAGCCGGGCGAACCGTAGGGCTGGGCGTCGCCGTACCGAGGCTCGCCGTACCGGGGCTCGCCGTACCGGGGCTCGCTGTACCGGGGGTCGCCGTACCGGGTCTCGCGATACGGCGTGCGGTCCGGTGGCGGCCCACCCCAGCCCCCCGCCGGCGGCCGGCCCCAGACGGCGGCGTCGGCCGGCCACTCGGGCGGTGAATCGTTCGCGGGGTGAGAACCGTTCGCGGGGTGGGAACCGTGCGGCGTGCTCATGGCCGACCTCCTCCTCCCTCCCCGCGTGCCGGACCGGGCGTCCGGCGATCCAAGCACAGCCGCCCGGCGGCGCACAGCCGGTCGCGAGGACCGGCCCTAACCGGTGCCGACCGCCACCACCCCGCGACGGACCGCGGCCACCGCCTGCGCCGCGGCCCGGCCCACACCACTGCCCCGTCCGGCCACCCCGGCGATCTGGTCGAGCAGGTCCACGACCTGCCGGCACCAGCGGACGAAGTCGCCGGCCGACAGCTCGGCCCCGTTCTGCTCGGCGGCGGTGAGCACTGCCGCGAGTGACTCGCCCCTGGCCCACCGGTGCATCGGCCAGGCGAACCCGAGGTCGGGCTCACGTGTGCGCTCCACCCGGTGCCGCCGCTCGTCGGTCTCCAGCTCGGCCCAGATGCGGACGGTCGTGGCCAGCGCCTCGGACACGGCTCCGGAGGGCACCCGCGGCACCGGCTCGTTGTCCCGTCGCGACTCGTACACCAGCGCCGAGACCACCGCCGCGAGCTCGTCGGGCCCGAGCCCGTCCCACGCGCCGTGGCGCAGGCACTCCGCGGCGAGCAGGTCGGACTCGCCCCACAGACGCGCCAGTCGCTGACCGTGCTCGGTGACGGCCTCGGCGCCGTCGACGGCGGGATGGGCCTGCGTCCCGTCCGCCAGGTACCCCCGCTCCCCCAGCAGGGCGCGGATCCGGTCGAACGCCTTGGCGAGTGAGTGGGTGGTGGTGCGGACCTTCTGGCGGAGCTGGTCGGTCTCGCGCTCCAGCCGGGAGCGCCGTTCGGCCCATCGCGAGTGCGCCTCCCGATCGGCGCAGCCGTGGCAGGGATGCGCCCGCAGCGCGCGCCGCAAGGTGGCCAGCTCGGGGTCGTCCCCGTTCCCCCCGCGCGACCGGCGCCGCTCCGCGGTGGGCGCCACGATCCCCGTGCTGCGCAGCGACGACGCCAGGTCGCGGCGCACCCTCGGGGTCCGGTGGTCGACGCGCTTGGGCAGCCGCATGCGACCGAGCGGCTCGACGGGGGCCGGGAAGTCGGCGGTGGACAGCCGGCCGGCCCACCGGTCCTCGTTCAGCACCAGCGGACGCGGATCGGCGCTCGGGTCCAGGCCCGGATCGAGCACCACGGCGAGGCCCGCGCGGCGCCCACCGGGAACGGCGATGACATCACCGGGACGCAGTGTCCGCAGCGAGTCGGCGGCCGCCTCCCGGCGCTCGGCGACGCCCTCGCGGGACAGCGTCTTCTCCCGCTCGGTGACGCTGCGGCGAAGCTCCGCGTACTCCCCGAAGTCGCCGAGATGGCATTCCATCGACTGTGCATAGCCGGCCAGCGCGGCCTCGTTGCGTTCGATCCGGCGAGCCATGCCGACCACCGATCGGTCGGCCTGGAACTGCCCGAGCGACTGTTCCAGCAGGTCGCGGGCGGCATCGGTGCCCAGCCGCCCGACGAGGTTGACGGCCATGTTGTAGCCGGGCCGGAACGAGCTGCGCAGGGGGTAGGTGCGGGTGGAGGCGAGCCCGGCGACCTGCTCCGGGTCGACGCCGGGCTGCCAGACGACGACCGCATGGCCCTCCACGTCGATACCGCGGCGGCCGGCGCGTCCGGTGAGCTGGGTGTACTCGCCGGGGGTGAGCTCGGCGTGCGACTCGCCGTTGAACTTGACCAGCCGCTCGAGGACCACGGTGCGGGCCGGCATGTTGATGCCGAGCGCCAGGGTCTCCGTGGCGAAGACCGCGCGGACCAGGCCGCGGACGAACAGCTCCTCCACGGTCTCCTTGAACGCGGGCAGCATCCCGGCGTGGTGGGCCGCGATGCCCCGCTCGAGGGCCTCGAGCCACTCCCAGTACCCCAGGACACCGAGGTCGCCCTGCGGGAGGTCGGCTGTGCGGCGCTCCACCGTCCGGCGGATCTCGACGGCCTCCGCCTCCGTCGTCAGCCGCAGCCCGGACCGCACGCACTGACCGACGGCGGCGTCGCACCCCGCCCGGCTGAACACGAACGTGATGGCCGGGAGCAGGCCGTCGCGGTCCAGCCGGTCGATCACCGTGGTGCGCGACGGGGGACGGAACCGGCTGGTGGAGCGGCCGGCGCCGCGCGGACCACGCCCGCGGCCGCGGTCCCACACGGCGGTCTGCCGGTCGAGGTCGCGCGTGTGTCGGACGAGGACCGGATCGACCTTCAGCTCGCCCGCGGCGTCCTCACCCGCGAAGAGGTCCAGCAGCCGGTTGCCCACCATCATGTGCTGCCACAGCGGCACCGGCCGGTGCTCGTCGACGACGACCGTCGTGTCACCACGCACGGTCACCAGCCAGTCGCCGAACTCCTCCGCGTTGCTGACCGTGGCCGACAGGCTCACCAACGCGACGTGCTCGGGCAGCTGGAGGATGACCTCCTCCCACACCGCGCCGCGGAAGCGGTCGGCGAGGTAGTGCACCTCGTCCATCACGACGTAGCCCAGGTGCTCCAGCTGCCGGGAACCGGTGCCGATGCTCGGGCCCGCGAGCGACCCTTCGGCAGCCGACCCTGCCCTCGGCATAGATCATGTTCCGCAGCACCTCGGTGGTCATCACCACGACCTGCGCATCGCCGTTCACGCTGGTGTCGCCGGTGAGCAGCCCGACGGCGTCGGTCCCGTGGCGCTCGACGAGATCGGCGTACTTCTGGTTCGACAGCGCCTTGATCGGCGTGGTGTAGAAGCACTTGAGACCCCCGGCGAGGGCGAGGTGCACGGCGAACTCGCCGACCACCGTCTTGCCCGCACCGGTCGGGGCGCACACCAGCACCCCGTGCCCGTCCTCGAGCGCGGAGCAGGCGCTGCGTTGGAAACCGTCGAGCTCGAAGGGGAGACTCTGCGCGAACTCGGCGAGCCGGGGACGTGCGGCGCGGTCCCTCGCGGCGGCGTAGGCCTCCGCGGGGGCCGGCGTGCTGCTGGCCACGGCACCAGGTTGACACACCGCGGCCTGGCCGACCCGTCGTACCCGCCCCGGCGACCTGGGACGCTGATCACCAGCGCCGGCGGTCCGCCTCGCTCAGGTCACGTCGTCGAGCCGCTGGGGCTCCCTGGCCGGACCGCTCCCCGACGGACCGGGCGACGTGTCGACGGCGCTGGGCGTGGTGTCGATCGCGCTCGGGGTCGTGTCGATGGCGCTGGGGGTGGTGTCGAGCGGCGACGGGGCATCGGGGTCCCAGTCGTCCCAGCCCTCGGCCACCCGCCGCCGGGCCCGGCGCCGGTCGTTGAGCCTCGCCACCTGGATGGCGATCTCGAACAGCAGCACGAGCGCGACCGCGAGCGCGAGCATCGAGATCGGGTCCTGGCCGGGCGTCGCGATCGCGGCGAAGACGAACAGCCCGAAGATCAGCCCGCGGCGCCACTCCTTGAGCTTGGCGTAGGAGAGCACCCCGGCGACGTTGAGCATCACGACCAGCAGGGGTATCTCGAAGCTCACCCCGAAGATCAGCAGCAGAGCGATGAGGAACCCGAAGTAGTACTCACCCGTCAGCGCCGTGGTCTGCACGTCGTTGCCGATCGCGAGCAGGAAGGCCAGACCCTGGCTCACCACGAGGTAGGCCAGGACCGCTCCGACGACGAAGAGGACCGCGGCCACCGACACGAAGCTCAGCGCGTAACGCCGCTCCTTCGTGTACAGGCCAGGGGTGATGAATCCCCAGAGCTGGTAGAGCCAGACCGGGCAGGCGAGCACGACGCCCGCGGTCATGGCCACCTTGAGCCGCAGGTTGAACTGGTCGAACGGACCGGTCGCCAGCAGCCGGCAGGACTGGTCGAGGGTGAACTGCCCCCGTGACGTCTCCGGGATGGCGCAGTACGGGCCCTTGAGCAGGGTGCCGAGGCTCGGGGTGCCGAACAGGCCCACCTCGTACCAGATGAAGCCGAACACCGTGGTGACGGCGATGGCGATCAGCGCGATCGTCAGCCGGCTGCGCAGCTCGTAGAGGTGCTCGACGAGCGACATCGTGCCGTCGGGACTCTTCGGTCGCCTGGCGCCCCGGCGCAGGGAGAGTCGGGCCACCGCGCTGGGCTACTGCCCGGTGCTGCCGTGACCCCGCTGGGCCGCTCGGCTCGGCGCCTGGGGCGCCTCGGGAGTCTGCGGCAGCTCCTGCGTGGGTGGCAGTGCGGCCGGCGGAGCGGGGGCTGCGGCCGGCTTGTCCGGCGCGGCCTCGTCGCCCTTCATGCCCTTCATCTCGCCCTTGAAGACCCGGGCGGACTGCCCGATGGAGCGGGCCATGTCCGGCAGCCGCTTGGCGCCGAACAGCAGCACCAGGATCCCGATCAGGATCACGAACTCCCAGCCGCCGAGGCTCGGCATGATTCTCGTCCTTCCGCCGCCGCTGTCACGTCGCGGCGAGTCTACGCCGCTCTGACGTCTCGCCATGGATTCGTCCCGATCCTGCGGTGCCCGTCGACGATGGTTCGGCGCCGCCTCGTCGACGGTTCACCAGCGTCCGCAGGGTCGCGAGGCGCTGCCCGATCCCGGACCGCAGCTCGGCGCGCGCCCGCGTGAACCGGCGAACCGGCCGGCGGGTCAGCAGCACCAGGGTCACCAGCAGGACCAGACCGCCGGCCACCATGACCAATGCGGGGATCAGGACCGCGAACCCGTCATCCATCGTCCCCCGCCCCCGCCCCCGCGCCGGCCATGGCCAGCGCCTCCCTGGCCCGACGACCGACGGCGTCGGCCAGATCGGGCGGTTCCAGCAGGCGCGCACCGCCCCCGAGGCCGAGAACCAGTCGGACCAACCAGGCGGGATCGGCGTAGCGCAGCACCACGCGCAGGACCCCGCCGTCGACCTCGACCACCTCGTCCACCGGGTAGTACTCGGCCACCCACTGCACCTGCGGCGCCAACAGCAGCACCGCCGACCGGTGCTCGGCGCTGGGCCGGAAGAGGCCGGTCGACACGTCGGTCGGCTCGGCCTCCGGTGGTGGCGCAGCCGGCTCGTCCAGCACCGTGACGTCCTCGACCCGGTCCAGCCGGAACAGCCGCACCGCCTCGGCACGGCGGCACCACGCCTCCAGGTAGCCCCGGCCCTCGACGATGAGCAGGCGCATCGGGTCGATCACGCGCTGCGACACCGCGTCGCGCCCGGCCGTGTAGTAGACGATCCGCAGCGCGTGGTCACCGGCGAGCGCCTCCCGCACCGCGGCAGTGGCGGCAGCCTCCTCACGGCCGAGGTCCACGGTCATCCCGGCGAGCCCCGCGTCACCCACCGCCGCCTCGATCTTCGCGGTGGCCCGCTGCACGGCGGCCGTGTCGACCACCCCGGGGACGTCGGCCAGCGTGCGCAGTGCGACCAGCAAGGCAGCTGCCTCCACGGTGGTCAACCGCAGCGGTCGGCGCAGCCCGGCGTCCTCGGTGACGGTGACGGTGTCGCCGGAGAAGGAGAGGTCGACCAGGTCACCGGGACCGTAGCCCGGTAACCCGCACATCCACAGCAGCTCGAGATCGCGCCGGAGCTGCCGCTCGCTGATCCCGAAGTCGGCGGCCGCCTCGGCGACCGGGATGCCCGGCCGGGCGAGCAGGTAGGGCACGAGAGACAGCAGCCGCGGGAGCCGCTCGGTCACTCCCCCGGTCCTCATGTCGAACCCTGCACGACCGGCTCGGCGTGCGCCGCGGCCGCGGCGATCCAGTTGGCCCGGACCGCGCCGACCAGTGTCGGGGGGGACAGTACGACCACGTCGGGGCCCTGACCGGCCAACCAGCGGGCGACCGTCTCGACGCTGCGCAGGTCGAGCTCCAGCTCCTCGCCGGGTCGGCCGGCGTGCGCGCGGGCTCCGACCACCCGGGCGAGCCGGCGCAGCCCGTGCGCCCGCCCCTGCGCCACCCACACCCTGGCGACGCCCCGCACCGCGGGTGGGTCGACGCCCCGACGGACCGTGTCCATCAGGTCGACTCCGGCCGGGACGGTGACGGCTCCGGCCGGGCCGACGGGCCGCACGGGCTCGCTGATCCGCGACACCCGGAACGAGCGGGGGGCGTCCCGGTCGCGGTCGTGCCCGACCAGGTACCAGCGTCCACGCCAGGAGACGACGCCCCAGGGCTCGACGGTACGGAGCTGCGGCTCGCCGGACGCCCCACCGCGCCGGTGGACGAACGTGACGGTGCGCCCGGTCTGGACCGCGGCGAGCAGGGGGGCGAACGCCGGCTCGGTGGCACGCACCGGCGGCTGGACCCGCCCCTGGTCCTCGTCCACCTCCACGCCGGCAGCACGCAGCTTGACCAGCGCGCCGTGCGCCGGGCCGGCCAGTGCCGGGGAATCCCACAGCCGGGCCGCGAGCGCGACGGCGGCGGCCTCGTCCGTCGTCAGGTCGATCTCGCCGAGCTCGTAGTCCTGGCGGGCGATGCGGTAGCCGTCGGCGGCGTCGAAGCTCGACCGGCGGCCGGTCTCGAGCGGGACGCCCAGCTCTCGCAGCTCGTTCTTGTCGCGCTCGAACATGCGGAAGAAGGCCTCGTCGTTCGCGGCGTCGGCGTAGCCGGGAACGATGGCGCGGATCCGCTCGGCGGTGAGGAACTGGCGGGTGGACAGCAGGCAGAGCACGAGGTTCACGAGACGCTCGGCCCGCGCAGAGGACACGCCGGCATCGTACGACCGGCGGTGCTGGGTCCGTGGTCGACCGGCTGAGACTTCACCACCTGGGCTCGTCTCACCTTGGGACACCCCGGCCCTTGACCGCGCCCCCGCCGCCGCGGAGGCTCCGGGGAGCCGCCGGACCGGGAGGGGACGCGTGAACGAGCCCGTCGAGACGTTCAACCCGTGGACGGTGGTGAACCTCGTGTTCAACCACCTCGCCGCGCACGGGTTGCACCCGGTGCTGGGCGAGGCGGGCGACCCGGCCGTGCCGGCAACGGCGCTGCTGCGCTCGCTGGGGATCGAACCCGGCCGCAACGACGAGAGCCTGACGTCGGCGTCGGTGCAGGACACCCTCGCGGAGCTGCGGGCGCGGATGCTGCCCGAGACCTAGCGACGGACGTCGGTCGCAGGGCCGGCCGGGGTTACAGGGACGCGATCAACCGGTCCACCCGCTCGTCGACGGCCCGGAACGGGTCCTTGCACAGCACGGTGCGCTGGGCTTGGTCGTTGAGCTTGAGGTGCACCCAGTCGACCGTGAAGTCGCGACCCGCGGCCTGGGCGGCGGCGATGAAGTCGCCGCGCAGCTTGGCCCGTGTGGTCTGCGGCGGTGTGTCCTTGGCCGCCTCGATCTCGCCGTCGTCGGTGACGCGATCGACCATGCTCTTGCGTTGCAGCAGGTCGAACAGGCCACGGCCCCGGCGGATGTCGTGGTAGGCCAGGTCGAGCTGGGCGACGCGCGGGCTGGCCAGCTCGAGCCCGCTGCGCAGCCGGTAGCGCTCCACCAGCCGGTGCTTGATCGCCCAGTCGATCTCCCGGTCGATCAGCGAGAGGTTCTGCGACTCGACGGCGTCGAGCGTGCGACCCCACAGCTCCAGCACGCGCTGCATGGTCGGGTCCTCGGTGCCCCGCGTCGCGACGTGCTCGACCGCGCGGGCGTGGTACTCCCGCTGGATGTCCAGGGCGCTCGCCTCGCGCCCGCCCGCGAGGCGCACCGTGCGCCGTCCGGTGAGGTCGTGGCTGATCTCGCGGATGGCGCGGATCGGGTTGTCCAGGGTGAAGTCGCGGAACTGGACGCCCGCCTCGATCATCTCCAGCACCAGCGTGGCCGAGCCGACCTTGAGCAGGGTGGTGACCTCGGACATGTTGGAGTCGCCGACGATGACGTGCAGCCGGCGGTAGCGCTCGGCGTCGGCATGCGGCTCGTCGCGGGTGTTGATGATCGGGCGGGAGCGGGTGGTCGCCGACGAGACGCCCTCCCAGATGTGTTCGGCCCGCTGGGACAGGCAGTAGACCGCGCCCCGCGGGGTCTGCAGCACCTTGCCCGCCCCGCAGATCAGCTGGCGGGTGACCAGGAACGGCAGCAGGACGTCGGCGATGCGCGAGAACTCGCCGGCCCGCGCGACCAGGTAGTTCTCGTGGCAGCCGTAGGAGTTGCCCGCGGAGTCGGTGTTGTTCTTGAACAGGTAGATGTCGCCGCCGATGCCCTCGTCGACGAGGCGGCGCTCGGCGTCGACGAGCAGGTCCTCGAGGATCCGCTCGCCGGCCTTGTCGTGCGCGACGAGCTGGGCGAGCGAGTCGCACTCGGCGGTGGCGTACTCGGGGTGGCTGCCGACGTCCAGGTAGAGCCGAGCACCGTTGCGCAGGAACACGTTGGACGAGCGCCCCCACGACACCACGCGGCGGAACAGGTAACGCGCCACCTCGTCCGGCGACAGGCGTCGCTGGCCGTGGAAGGTGCAGGTGACCCCGAACTCGGTCTCGACACCGTAGATCCGCCGCTGCATCCGTCCAGCGTAGGCGGACCAGGCCCGACCGCGTCATCCTTGTGACCGACGGGTCCGCGCGACGGCGCGGCCTCCGCGTCGGGACGCGACCCCGGAACCGGCGCATCCGACACGCTGACCCGTAGGGTCGCGCCCGTGCTCTCCTGGTTCAGCCGGGCCAGCGATGGGGTGAACGACGCCGATCGCGCGATCTCCCGGGCGATCTCGTCGCTGTCGCCGTCGCCGGTCGACGGCACGATGAAGAGTCTGTCCGGGGCGGCGAACCACAGCTTCCTGTGGTTCGCCGTGGCCGCGGTGCTGGCGGCCCGCCGGGGCGCCTCCCGCAAGGCCGCGGCGCGCGGGATGCTGTCGATCGCGTTGGCGAGCTCGATCGCGAACGCCCTGCTGAAGCCGCTGCTGCCGCGCCGGAGGCCGGCCGCCTCGGAGCTCCCGGCCTACCAGACGATCGACAACCCGCCGACGTCGTCCTCGTTCCCCTCCGGGCACGCCGCGTCGGCCGCCGCGTTCGCGACGGCCGTGGCGCTCGAGAGTCCGCGACTCGGCCTCGCCGTGGCACCGGTCGCGGCCTCGGTGGCCTACTCCCGGGTGCACGTCGGGGTGCACTGGACCTCCGACGTGGTCGCCGGGGCCGCGCTCGGCGCCGGAGTCGCGCTGGCCACCCGCCGGTGGTGGCCGGTCCGCCGCGACGACGAGGCCCGCGCGCGCCCGGTCGACACGGCGCCCGTGCTGCTGCGCGGGGAGGGTCTGGTGATGGTGTCCAACCAGCTCTCCGGCGATCCGTTGCACGATCCCGCCGCGGAGCTGCGGGCCGCGCTGCCGGCCGCGGTGGTGCTGCGCGCCGAGCCGAGGCGCGACCTCGACGAGCAGCTCGACACGGCGGTGGCCGAGCGGGACGGCCACGTCCGGGCGATCGGGGTGGCCGGCGGCGACGGCTCCGTGGCCGCGGCGGCCACCGTCGCCGACCGGCGAGGCCTGCCGCTGGTGGTCGTGCCCACCGGCACGCTCAACCACTTCGCCCGCGACATCGGCGTCTACGACCTGCAGGAGGTCGTGGACGCGACCGGAGCGGGCGAGGCGGTGGCCGTCGACCTCGGGCTGATCGACGTCCATCCCGGCCGGGGGGACGACCCGGAGTCGCCGGCCGTCATGCGGGTCCGCTGCTTCCTCAACACCGCGAGCCTCGGGTCCTATCCCGACCTCGTGCGGCTGCGGGAGAAGTGGCAGCCGCGGTGGGGCAAGTGGCCCGCGTTCGCCGCCGCGCTGGTGGTGGTGCTCCGGCGGGCCGAGCCCGTCGCGATCAGGATCGACGGGCAGTGGATGTCGGTGTGGTTCCTGTTCGTCGGCAACGGGCCCTACCACCCGCGGGGCATGGTGCCGGCGTGGCGCCCCTCGCTCGACACGGGCCTGCTCGACGTGCGCTGGCTGCGCGCCGACCTGCGCTTCTCCCGGTTCCGGGCCGTCGTCGCCCTCCTGCTCGCGGCACTCGGCCACAGCCGGGTGTACGGGCAGCGGGAGACGGCCGAGCTCGACGTCGAGCTGGCGGTGCCGGGCATGCTCGCCACCGACGGCGAGGTGGTGGAGGAGGCGGGGCGCTACACCTTCCGCGTGGCGCAGAACCGGATCTCGGTCTACCGCCGCGACGAGGATCGCTGGACCGGTCGGTACCGCCCGTTCGTCGGATGAGCAGCCGCACTCGGCGGTAGAGGTCGGCTCAGCCCCCGCTGCCGTAGGGCCGGGTGATGATCTCGAGGTTGTGGCCGTCCGGCGAGTCGAAGTAGAGGCCCCGGCCGCCGTCGTTCGTGTTGTGCCCCTCCCAGCGGTGGCCCGGGTCGGCGAAGGTCGGCACCCCGCGGTCGGCCAACCGGGCCGCGACGGCATCGAACCCGACCTCGGTGACCAGGAACGCGTAGTGCTGGGACTCGACCTCGTCCCGTCCGACATCCATGAAGTCCAAGCTCACGCCGTTGTGCAGTTCGACGACGGCGAACGGGCCGAACGATGTGGGTGCGGGCAGGTCGAGGACCTCGGTGACGAAGCGCGCGGCGGCCCACCTGTCGCGAGCGGCGACGATGGTGTGGTTGAGCTCGACGGTCATGGGTTCAGGGTGCGACTTGAACCCCACTGCAGGTCAAGCCCCGATCAGCGGCGTTTCCGGCCCGAGCCGGGGGCGGGGTCGTCGGGCGGCTCGTCGACCGCAGCGCTCGCGGCCGGCGCATCGTCCCCGCCGGCCACCGCGGACGGCGGCGGGGTGTCGGCGGCCCGGTTCTCCTCGGGCAGCAGGTCGCGCAGCACCGGGCCGGTGATCCGCCGGAACGTCCGTCGCGGCCGGAAGCGGTCGAGCACCGCGACCTCCAGCGCGCTCACCGCGAGCACCCGGGAGGCCTGCGCCCCCCCGTTGCCGGCGGCGGACGCGGCGGACCCGGTCGGGGTGGCGGTGGCCTGCAGCGCCTCGACCGCGATGCCCACGGCCTCGCCGAGCTCCAGACCGCTGCGGTAGGTGTCCTTGAGCATCGCGCTGATCGGTTCGGTGGTGCCACCCATGACCACGAACTGGGGCTCGTCGGTGATCGACCCGTCGTAGGTGACCCGGTAGAGCTGGTCGCCCTCGGTCGTCTCGCCCACCCCGGCCAGGCACAGCTCCACCTCGTAGGGCTTCTGCTGCTCCACGAACGAGGTCCCGAGGACCTGGGCGTAGAAGTTGGCGAGCATCCGGCCCGTCACGTCACGGCGGTCGTAGGAGTAGCCGCGGACGTCGGCCATCCGGATCCCGGCGTTGCGCAGCGTCTCGAACTCGTTGTACCGCCCGACCGCCGCGAACCCGATGCGGTCGTAGATCTCCGAGACCTTGTGCAGCGCGCTGGACCGGTTCTCGGCCACGAACAGCACGCCGCCGGTGTAGGTCAGCACGACCACGCTGCGGCCGCGGGCGATCCCCTTGCGGGCCAGCTCGGAGCGGTCGCGCAGCAGCTGGTCGACGGAGGAGTAGAACGGCATCGTCACGGGGCGGACTCCTGGATCTTCGCGTGCGGGTTCGGGGCCGTGCGGCGCCTATCCCCCGGGGTTCTCGGTGCGGCCCGCCACGACCGCGCGGACGATCTCCTCGATCTCCTCGTCGGCGCGGCGCACCGCGCCCTCGGCTCCGGTGATGCTGACGACGACCGGGTAGATCCGCCGCGTCAGGTCCGGACCGCCGGTGGCGGTGTCGTCGTCGGCGGCGTCGTAGAGCGCCTCCACCGCGGCGCGCAGGGCCGTGCCCAGGTCGGCCGACGGGTCATGACGCTTCTTCAGCGCGGACCGGGCGAACACCGAACCCGAACCCACCGAGTGGTAGCCGAGCCACTCGTCGTAGCGGCCGCCGGTGGCGTCGTAGGTGACGATGCGGCCGGCCTTCGACGGCTCCTCGTCGACGTCGTAGCCGACGAACAGCGGGATGACCACGAACCCCTGCATCGCCGCCCCGAGGTTCTGCTGCACCATCGACGCCAGCTTGCTCGACTTTCCGTCGAACGACAGGGGAACGCCCTCGATCTTCTCGTAGTGCTCGAGCTCCACGGTGAACAGCCGCACCATCTGCAACGCGATACCGGCCGCCCCCGCGATCCCCACCGCGGTGTGCGAGTCGGTGATGAACACCTTCTCGATGTCTCGCTGCGCGATCACGTTGCCGGAGGTGGCGCGCCGGTCGCCGGCGATCACGACCCCGCCGGAGAAGGTCAGCGCGACGATCGTGGTGCCGTGCGGCACCACGATCCCGGCTCCGGCCGTCGCGGCGTCGGGCAGGCGTCCGGGGAGCAGGTGCGGCGCGGTGGCCGTGACGAGGTCGGTGAACGAGGACGGGCCGGGTGCGAAGTACGCACCCGTGGGCGTGACCGGCCAACGGGACTCCATGGTCAGGTGCGTGCCTCTCCTCGTGCGGAACGTGCTGTCGGTGCTGCTGGTGCGGGTCGTGCTGGTGCGGCGCCGGGAGCAACCCCGCCGCGCGGCTACTGGCCGCCCTTCTGGACGTACGCCCGCACGAAGTCCTCGGCGTTCTCCTCGAGCACGTCGTCGATCTCGTCGAGGATCGTGTCGACGTCCTCGCCGAGCTTCTCACGACGCTCCTGACCGGCCGCCGCGGCGTCGTCGCCGTCCTCGTCGTCCCCGCCCCCGCCGCCCTGGCGCTTGGTCTGCTCCTGCGACATCTGTGCCTCCTCGTCCGCCCAGCCGCTGATCGCGCGCGGGCTCGGCGTAGGTGAACAGTACCCAGCCGTCCGGCGACACGCCCGCCTCCGCCGTCAGCCTCTGGTGAGGGCCTCGACCAGTTCCTCGGCGGTGGCGGAGTTGTCGAGCAGCTCACCGACGTGGCGCCGCGTGCCGCGCAGCGGCTCCAGCGTCGGGATCCGGACCAGCGACTCGCGCCCCAGGTCGAAGATGACCGAGTCCCATGAGGCCGCGGCCACCTCGGTGGGGTAGCGCTCCAGGCAGCGGCCGCGGAAGTAGGCGCGGGTGTCCTCCGGCGGGTTGCGCATGGCCGCCACCACCTCCTCCTCGGGGACGAGGCGCTTCATCGACCCGCGGGCGGCGAGGCGGTTGTAGAGGCCTTTCGCCATCCGCACGTCGGCGTACTGCAGGTCGACCAGCTGGAGCCGGCCCGAGTTCCACGCCAGACCGTCGCGCTCCCGGAAGCCCTCGAGCAGCCGCAGCTTGGCCGGCCAGTCGAGGCGGTCGGCGCACTCCATCGGGTCGCGGCCGAGAGCGTCGAGCACATCACCCCAGATCTGGAGCACCTCGGCCGTGTCGTCGTCCACGTCGGCTCCGAGCGTGTTCTCGACGTGCTTGAGCGCCTTCTCGAAGTAGGCCTGCTGCACGTCGAGGCCGGTCATCTTGCGCCCGTCGGCCAGGTCGACCGTGGTCTTGAGGGTGGGATCGTGGCTGATCCGGTGCACCGAGCGGACCGGCTCGGCGAGGCGCAGCTCGTCGAACCGCACTCCGGACTCGATCATGTCGAGCACGAGCGCCGCGGTGCCCACCTTGAGCAGTGTGGAGTACTCGCTCATGTTCGCGTCGCCGATGATGACGTGCAGGCGGCGGTACTTGTCGGCGTCGGCGTGCGGCTCGTCGCGCGTGTTGATGATGCCGCGCTTGAGGGTCGTCTCCAGCCCGACCTCGACCTCGATGTAGTCGCTGCGCTGCGCGAGCTGGTAGCCGGCCTCGTCGCCGGACGCCCCGAGCCCGACGCGCCCGGCGCCGCAGACGACCTGGCGGGTGACGAAGAACGGGGTGAGGCCGGCGACGATCGACGGGAACGTCGTGGAGCGCGCCATCAGGTAGTTCTCGTGCGAGCCGTAGCTGGCGCCCTTGCCGTCGACGTTGTTCTTGTAGAGCTGGATCCGCGGGGCGTTCGGCACGGTGGCCGACCGCACCGCGGCCTCCTCCATCACCCGCTCCCCCGCCTTGTCCCAGATGACGACGTCGCGCGGCGTGGTGACCTCGGGGGTGGAGAACTCCGGGTGGGCGTGGTCGACGTAGAGCCGGGCCCCGTTGGTGAGGATCACGTTGGCCGCGCCGAGGTCGTCGAGCTCGGAGTCACCGGGGTTGTGCAGGGTGGGTGCCGACAGGTCGAACCCGCGGGCGTCGCGCAGCGGCGACTCCACCTCGTAGTCCCACCGCGCCCGCCGTGACCGCGGGATGTCGGCCGCCGCGGCGTAGGCCAGCACCACCTGGGTGGACGTGATGACCGGGTTGGCGGCCGGATCGCCCGGTACCGAGATCCCGTACTCGATCTCGGTGCCCATGATGCGACGGGCCGTCACGGGCGATCCTGCGCTGTCATGCGTCCGAGCCTAACCGCCGTCGCCGGGCCCGGCCGGGACATGATGGGCCGGTGCAGGCGGCGGACGAACCGGTGGCCGTCTTCGACGCGCACGGCGCGATCACCGGCGTCGCGCCCCGCGGCGTGGTCTACCGGGACGGGCTCTGGCACGGCGGGACCGGCGTGCTCCTGCGCAGCGGGGACGGGAAGCGGATCCACCTGCACCGGCGCGCGGCCGAAAAGTTGATCTACCCGGGCCTGTACGACTGCTGGGCCGGCGGGGTGATCGGGCCCGCTGAGGACCCCGACGAGGCCGCCGCCCGCGAGCTGGCCGAGGAGCTGGGCGTGTGCGGGGTGCCCTTGACCCCGTTGGGGGAGTTCGCGTTCGAGGGCGGTGGCGTCCGGTGCCACATGTTCACCTACGAGGTCCGGTGGGACGGGCCGGTGGTCCACCAGCCCGAGGAGATCGTCTGGGGCGCGTGGGTGACCCTCGGCGAGCTGCGGGCGCTCCTGGCCGACCCGCAGCGCTGGCCGTTCGTCCCCGACGGTCGGCTGGGCATCGAGCGCTGGCTCGCCCGGGCCGGTCCGCTCCGGTGACCGAGCGCGTCACTCCTGGTCGTCGGCTGCGGGCCACGGAGGCGTGTCGGCCAGGTGGGCGACGAGGGTGTCGCAGATGTCGTGCAGCGCGGCCTGCTGGTCCGGGGTGAGCGCGTCGAACAGCAGCTCGCGGACCGCCTCGACGTGCCCGGGCGCCGCGGCCTCCAGCCGCGCCATCCCCTCGTCGGTCAGCTCGGCCAGCGCGCCACGGCGGTCGGAAGGGCAGGGCCGACGCCGCACCCAGCCGGACTCCTCGAGCCGGGCGACGGCGTGGCTGAGTCGGCTGCGTGAGGCCAGCGATGACGAGGCGAGCTGGCTCATCCGCAACGTCCGGGCCGGTGCCTCGGAGAGCCGCACCAGGATCTCGTAGTAGGCGTGTGGGAGTCCGGCGCCCTGCTGGAGCTGGCGCTCGACGCGGTCCCAGAGCAGCCGGCTCGCGGTGACGAAGCTGCGCCAGGTCCGCTGCTCCTCGTCGTCGAGCCATCTCGTCGCGGCCACGGCACCTCCGAACTAGTTGAGATTTCAACACATGGGTGATAGCGTCACGCTCAACAGATGAGTGTTCAACAATCAGCCTGGAGGTTCCGCATGAGCACGGCTACCAGCACCCAGATCCCCGGCTACACCGCCGGCACCTGGGACATCGACCCGGTGCACTCCGACGTCTCCTTCACGGTCCGACACATGATGGTCAGCAAGGTACGCGGTCGGTTCGCGACCTTCGCCGGAGAGATCATCACCGGTGGTGAGCTGGGCGAGTCGCAGGTCAGCGCCACCATCGACGCCAGCTCGATCGACACCGGAAACCCCCAGCGCGACGGTCACGTGCGCTCGGCCGACTTCTTCGACGTCGAGAACTTCCCGACCTGGACCTACCGGTCCACCGGCGTCCGCACGGACAGTGAGGACGTCGTCCTCGACGGAGAGCTCACGATCAAGGGCGTGACCCGCCCGGTCCCGTTGGCCCTCGAGCTGAACGGGTTCGGTCCCGACCCCTTCGGCGGCACGCGCGCCGGCTTCTCCGGGTCGGCCACCATCAACCGCAACGACTTCGGCGTGGACATCAAGATGCCGATCGACGGCGGTGGCGTGGTCGTCGGCGACAAGGTCCAGATCAACCTCGAGATCGAGGCCGTGCTCCGTCCGGCCTGACCCGGTCCACCGCCGTTCCGCACGTCGGGGTGCCTGGACCCGGTGCGGCGCCGTTTGTCGGGGGTCGCCGCTACGGTCGGTCGGTGGCCTACCGCGAGTTCCCGGCACCGGCGCTGCTGCGTGGCCTGGTCGAGTGCGGGTGGTCGGTCGAGAGCGATGCCGCGCGGCCGGCGCAGGTCGTCCTGCCCGACGCGTGCATGGACCTGCTGTGGACCGGCGCCGAGTGGCTGGTCGCCGGTCCGGACACTGCTCCGCACCCCTACCTCGGTCTTCCCGGTGCGACCGTCGTGGGGCTGCGGTTCGCGCCGGGTCGGCTCCCCGCGTTGCTCGGCATCCCCGCCGATGCGCTGCGTGACCAGCGGGTACCGCTCGCGGAGCTGCACCCCCGGCTCGCCCGTCGGGCCACGGTCCGCGTCGACCACGGGGCGGACCCGGCGGCGTTGCTCCCCGCGCTCGCTGCGGAGCTGCCCGGTCCCGGCCCGGACCCTGGCCTGCCCGCGGTCGTCGCGCACCTCGCGGCGGCGGGGTCCGCGGCCGGCACCGCGACCGCGCTGGGCTGGACACCGCGCACCCTGCACCGCCGGTGCCTGGCTGCTTTCGGGTACGGACCCGCGGTTCTGCGGCGGGTCCTGCGGTTCCGCCGCGCTGCGGCACTGCTGCGCGCGGGCGTGCCGATCGCCGAGGTCGCCGCCCGCGCCGGGTACGCCGATCAACCGCACCTCTCGCGGGAGGTGCGCGTGCTCGCCGGCGTCGCGCCGGCTCAGCTGGCGAGCGGGGCGAACAGGTCCACGCCGTTGCCGTCCGGATCGTTCACCACGGCGTAGCGCTGTCCCCAGAACGCATCGAACGGCTCCAGCTCCCCGTGGTGCCCCTCGCCGGTCAGCTCGAGGTAGGCGGCGTCGACGGCCGCGGCGTCGGCGAGTGCGAACGCCAGCGCGATCCGGCCGCCACCCGCCGGCGGCTTCCACCCCTCGTGGAACGACCGGATCGTCTCCTCGGTGTCGAACGCGAGCCGTATCCCGCCGGCGATCGTCGCCTCGACGTGGGGCTCGGCGTCCGCGTCGACCGGCACCTCCACCCCGAGCCTGCGGTAGAAGGCCAGCGCCTTCGCCATGTCGGCCACCACGATCCCCACCACGCTCAACTGCGCCTCGATGCCCATGCCGGGACGGTAGTGCCGCCCGGGCGGGCCGTCGTGAACGGATCGGACAGCCCGGTGGTGACGCGTTCCGCTGAACGCGCCCGGTGATTCGTCGAGTCCGGCGCCGCGTTCCGCTGAACGCGCTCCAACCGACCTCGGTCACGCGCTCGGGACGGTCAGCCGTAACGTGGCACGGTTGGTGGTCCCGACGGGGTGATCAGGCCGCGGGTGAGCTGAGTCGAGCTCCGTGATCATTGGATCGGGCCTGGTAGCCGCGCCTGACGCGGTTGGCGGTCCCGATCTGGCGGTCACGGCCGGCGGCGGTGCCCTGCGGCTGAGCACGCGATCGCCCGAACGATGACCATGCCGCGGACCGATGCGCTGAATCCCACGGTCATCATCCCGGGGCATGTAGCCGTGCCTGGTGCGGTTCACGGTCCCGGTCTGGTGATCATGCCCCGGGCGCCGGTGCCTGCGGAATCCCGTGATTGG
Organism: uncultured Actinomycetota bacterium; assembly: GCA_963711715.1. Taxonomy (GTDB): domain Bacteria; phylum Actinomycetota; class Actinomycetes; order Mycobacteriales; family Pseudonocardiaceae; genus Pseudonocardia. The sequence goes on along the minus strand of CAVQFJ010000009.1, from coordinate 411,945 downwards.
CCGATTGGGGATGCGCCCACAACGGCTCGCCGTCCCCACCGCGATCACGGAACCCTCGGGCCGTCCGGCGGGCCGACGCCGTCCTACAGGTACTGGCCCGTGTTCGACGCCGTGTCGATCGCGCGGCCCGTCTCGGCGTTCTTGCCGGTGACGAGGGTGCGGATGTAGACGATCCGCTCCCCCTTCTTGCCCGAGATCCGCGCCCAGTCGTCCGGGTTGGTGGTGTTGGGCAGGTCCTCGTTCTCGGCGAACTCGTCGACGATCGCGTCCAGCAGGTGTTGCACGCGCAGCCCGGGCTGGCCGGTCTCGAGCACCGACTTGATGGCCGACTTCTTCGAGCGGTCGACGATGTTCTGGATCATCGCGCCGGAGTTGAAGTCCTTGAAGTAGAGCGTCTCCTTGTCACCGTTCGCGTAGGTGACCTCGAGGAACCGGTTCTCCTCGGTCTCGTCGTACATCCGCTCGACCACGCGCTGGATCATCGCGTCGATGCAGGCGCTGCGGTTGCCGCCGAACTCCGCGATGTCGTCGGTGTGGATCGGCAGCGTCTGGGTGAGGTACTTGGAGAAGATGTCCTGGGCCGCCTCCGCGTCCGGACGCTCGATCTTGATCTTCACGTCGAGCCGGCCGGGACGGAGGATCGCCGGGTCGATCATGTCCTCGCGGTTGGAGGCACCGATGACGATGACGTTCTCCAGCCCCTCCACGCCGTCGATCTCGGCCAGGAGCTGGGGCACGATCGTGGTCTCCACGTCGGAGGACACACCGCTGCCCGCGGGTGCGGAAGATCGAGTCCATCTCGTCGAAGAAGACGATGACCGGGGTACCGGCCGAGGCCTTCTCGCGGGCCCGCTGGAAGATCAACCGGATGTGTCGCTCGGTCTCCCCGACGAACTTGTTGAGCAGCTCGGGGCCCTTGATGTTGAGGAAGAACGCGCGGCCCTCGTTCGGGTCGTCCCCGCGAACCGCGGCGACCTTCTTGGCCAGGGAGTTCGCCACGGCCTTGGCGATCAGGGTCTTGCCACAGCCGGGAGGACCGTAGAGCAGCACGCCCTTGGGCGGGCGCAGCTCGTACTCGGTGAACAGCTCGGCGTGCAGGAACGGCAGCTCGACGGCGTCGCGGATCTGCTCGATCTGCCGGAACAGACCACCGATGTCCGAGTAGTCGACGTCGGGCACCTCCTCCAGCACGAGGTCCTCCACCTCGGCCTTGGGCACCCGCTCGTAGGCGTATCCGGCCTTCGTGTCGACCAGCAGGGAGTCGCCGGGCTTGAGCGGCACGGCATCGGGGTTGTCGGGGCCGGGGATCAGCGGTGCGGCCAGCCACACGACCCGCTCCTCGTCGGCGTGCCCGACGACGAGGGCACGGCCGGCGAGCCCGTCGGCCGTGGGGTCGGAGAGCACCTCGCGCAGGCCGCAGACCTCGCCGATGCGCTCGTACTCGCCCGCCTCGACGACGGTGAGCGCCTCGTTGAGCCGCACGGTCTGCCCGCTGTGCAGATCGTCGGTGGAGACCGCGGGTGAGACCGCGACCCGCATCCGACGCCCCGACGTGAAGACGTCGACCGTCTCGTCCGGGAACCGGGCCAGGAACACTCCGTAGCCGCTCGGCGGTTGCGCCAGCCGGTCGACCTCCTCGCGGAGCGCGATGAGCTGGCCCCGCGCCTCCTTCAGCGTCTCGGTCAGCTTCTCGTTGCGCGCGGACAGCTGAGCGAGCCGGCTGGCCGCCTCCGCGAGCCGCTGCTCCAGGACGCGGGCGTGCCGAGGTGACTCCGTGAGCTTGCGGCGAAGCAGGGCGACCTCTTCTTCGAGGAACCGGATCTGCGCGGAGGCCTCCGCGGCGCCGAGCTCCCCGTGATCACCTGGTTCACGCCTGCCGGGACCGTCGTAGGGGTTCACGGCTTCCTCCCTCCGTGCTCCGTTTCCTCACGGTACCTGCCCGGTCCTGCCGCAGCCCTGCGGCGAACCGGTGACCCACCCCTCAACCCACCTTCCGCGCGGCGGGGTCCGGGGCGTCGCGACCGGGCCCGCTCGACCCGCCTGAGCCGCTCCGGAGGAGGTCAGCGGCTGGTCGGGCGGCGCTGCGGCCGGGGCGGGGCGACGCCGTCGGCCAGCCGGCGCGCCGTGACGAGAAATGCGGTGTGACCCTGCATGCGGTGGTCGGGCCGGACCGCCAGGCCGACCACGTGCCAGGCTCTGACCAGCGTCTCCCACGCCTGGGGCTCCGTCCAGCACTGCTGCCCGCGCAGGTCCTCGACGAGTCGGGAGAGCTGGGTGGTCGTGGCCACGTAACCGACGAGGACCCCACCCGGGAGCAGCGCCTGCGCGACGGTCTCCAGGTGCTCCCACGGCGCCAGCATGTCCAGAACGACCCGGTCGACGGGCTCGGCGGCACCGTCGTGATCGGCGAGATCGGACACCCGCAAGGTCCAACCGGGCGGGATGCCGCCGAAGAACTGCTGCACGTTGCGCTCGGCGTGTTCGGCGTGGTCGGGACGCACCTCGTAGGACAGCACGCTCCCCGCGGGCCCGACGGCCTGCAGCAGCGAGCACGTCAGCGCCCCCGACCCGGCGCCGGCCTCCATCACCCTGGCCCCCGGGAAGACGTCGCCCCACATCAGGATCTGCGCGGCGTCCTTCGGGTAGATGACCTGCGCTCCCCGCGGCATCGACAGGACGTAGTCGGCGAGCCGCGGGCGGAGCGCGAGGTACGGCGTCCCGACCGGGGAGACGACGAGGCTGCCCTCCGGCTTGCCGATCAGCTCGTCGTGGGCGAGCCCGCCCCGGTGTGTGTGGTACTGCCCTCCCGACTCGAGCGTGAGGGTGTAGTGCCGCCCCTTCGGGTCGGTGAGCTGGACCCGGTCGCCCGGCCGGAAGGGACCGCCGCGGGTGGGCCCGATCCCGTGGTCCGCACCGGAAGCGTCGACGGTGGCAGTCGGCTCGGGCACGCTGCGCACCGCTATCCGCCCTGGCCGCCGGCGGCCGCGCCGCCGGTGTCGAGGAGCAACCACCGACCGTCGACGCGCTGCATGCCGTTGGTCACCGTCGGGCGCTGGCCGTCGACCTCGGCCGACCACGTGATGGACGCGTCGTCGCCGGTCACCGAGATGTCCTGGATCTCGGCGGTGGTGGCGATCCCGTCGGCGACGGCGGCCGCACCCGGGATCGTGTAGATCGTGGCGAGCCCCTCCTCGCAGGTGGCGGCATCGACCCCCTGCGTCGCCAGGTTCCGCAACAGCGTCGCGGTGGTCTGGGGGGCGTTGTGGGCGCACGCGGCGGCGAAGTCGCGGGCCAGGAGCGCGCTGTAGTAACCGCGGAACACCTGCTCGACCTCCGCCCGAGGGTCGGCCGAATCGACCACCGGCACCCCGGTCCCACCCCCGCACGACGCGAGCAGGGTGGTGAACACGGCGGCCGCGAGGGCGGTGCGGAGGGTCCTCATCGCCGAGCACGCTACGGGTGAGCGGTCGGGTGCAGCGGCCCCGGGTCCTGTCGGTGCCGTCACCTACTCTCCAGCTCGTGACGGAATCCCGCGCCACCGCCATCGCCGAGCCCGCCGCCGGGCCCGCTGCGGCCCCGTGGCGACGGCCGGCGCTCTCGCCGTCGCGGGCCGGCGATTTCAAGCAGTGCCCCCTGCTCTACCGGTTCCGGGCGATCGACCGCCTCCCGGAGCGGCCCACGCGGGCCCAGGTGCGCGGCACCGTGGTCCACGCCGTCCTGGAACGGCTCTACGAGCTCCCCACCGCCGAGCGGGTGCCGGCCGCAGCTCGCGCACTGGTCGGGCCGGTGTGGGAGGAACTGTGTGCGCAGGTCCCCGAGCTGGTCGGCCAGCTGTTCGAGGGAGCGCAGGACGACGAGCTCGAGTCCTGGCTGGAGTCCGCGGGGCTGCTGCTCGAGTCCTACTTCCGCCTCGAGGATCCGCGCCGACTCCAGCCCGAGGCGCGCGAGCTGCTGGTGGAGACCGAACTCGAGTCGGGTCTGCTGCTGCGCGGCTACATCGACCGCCTCGACGTGGCACCCGACGGGCAGATCCGGGTCGTCGACTACAAGACCGGTGCCGCGCCGCGCGAGGTCGCCGAGGCGCGCGCCCTGTTCCAGATGAAGTTCTACGCCCTGGCGCTGCTGCAGCTGCGCGGGGTCGTCCCCTCCCAGCTGCGCCTGCTCTACCTCGCTGATGCCGAGGCTCTCACCTACCGGCCCGACGAGGCCGAGCTGCGCCGGTTCGCCCGCACCCTCGACGCCATCTGGCAGGCCATCCTGCGGGCCGGCCGCGATGGTGACTTCCGGCCCAGTCCCGGGCGGATGTGCGAGTGGTGCAGCTTCAAGCGGCTGTGCCCGGCGTGGGACGGCGTGCCGCCGGAGTACCCGGGATGGCCGCAGGACGCCGCCGCCACCAGCGCCGGCGAGACACCGGTGGACCGGGCCGAGTGATGGCCGACGCCGTGCCCGACGTGTCCGAGCCGTACTACCTTCCCCTCGAGGGATCCGACGGCGCCCGGTTCCACGCCACGTCCTCCACCACCGGCCCGTGGTTCGCCGACGCCCAGCACGTCGGGCCGCCGACCGCGTTGCTGGTCCGTGCCCTGGAGCGGTGCGACGCCCGCCCCGGCACGCAGCTGTCGCGGATCACCGTGGAGGTGCTCGGGCCGGTGCCGGTCGGTGAGATCACGGTGCAGGCCCAGGTCGAACGGCCGGGTCGCGCGGTCGAGCTGCTCTCGGCCGAGATGGCGGCGGGCGGGCGCGCCGTCCTCCGCGCCCGCGCCTGGCGCCTGGCGGTCGGGGAGACCGCCGATGTCGCGCTCGGCGAGGCCGATCCACTGCCACCACCGGAACAGGGTGAGCTGCGCGAGGAGCTGCCGCCGGGCTGGCTCCCCGGCTACCTGCAGAGTCTGGAATGGCGGTGGGTGCGGGGCTGGCTCGGGAAGCCGGGGCCGGGCACGGTCTGGGCCCGCCAGCGGGTCCCCCTGGTGCGCGGCGAGGAGCCGAGCCCGCTGCAGCGCCTCGCCGTGCTCGCCGACTCGGCCAACGGTGCCGCTGCCCCGCTCGACCTGCGCGAATGGCTGTTCGTCAACACCGAGCTCACCCTGCACGTGCACCGCGCACCGGCCGGCGAGTGGATGGGCGTGGACGCCCACACGGTGCTCGGACCCACCGGCCTCGGCACGGTGTCGGGCCTCCTGTTCGACGAGCACGGCCACACGGGGCGCTGCGCCCAGGCGTTGCTCGTCCGCCGACGCTGAGCCGGGACGGTTCAGTGCAGCTGACCGTCCACGGCGCGGCAGGAGCGAATCTCCGAGGTCAGGATGGCGCGCACGCCGAGCGCGGCCAGGTCGTCCATCACCTTGTTCGCGTAGGTCCTGCGCACCATCGACCGCACCCCCGACCAACCCTCCTGCGACAGCGGCGCCACGGTGGGCGCCTGCATGCCCGGGGTGATCCGCTTGGCCTCGTCGAGCACCTCGTTCGGGCAGTCGTAGTCGAGCATCAGGTACTGCCGCGCGTAGACCACGCCCTGCAGCCGTGAGGTGAACACCTGCTTGGCCGCCTTGATCTCGACGGTCTCCTCGCGGTCGGGGCGCGGTTCGCGTTCGATCAGGGTGGCCTGCGACTCGGCGATCGGGTCGCCGAACGCCTTGAGGCCGTGCTGGCGCAGGGTGCGCCCGGACGAGACCACGTCGGCGATGGCCTCGGCCAGTCCCAGCTGCACCGAGATCTCCACCGCGCCGTCGAGCTTGATGATGTCGGCCCGGACGCGGTTGCGGGCCAGGTGCGCCCGGACCAGGCGGGGGTAGGAGGTGGCGATCTTCTTGCCCTCGAGGTCCTCGAGCTTCCAGTCACGGTCCTCCGGAGTCTTGTCGGGTGCTGCGAAGCGGAACTTCGAGGCGCCGAACCCGAGCTCGATCACCGGCCGCACCTGGCTGCCGGACTCGTCCATGAGATCGGCTCCGGTGATCCCCAGCTGGAGGTCCCCGGACCCGACGTAGGTGGCGATGTCCTTGGGGCGCAGGTAGAAGAACTCGATCTCGTTCTCCTCGTCGAGCACGCTGAGGTCACGCAGGTCCGACCGCTGCCGGTACCCGGCCTCCCGCATCATGGTGGCGGCGGGGTCGGCCAGCGTGCCCTTGTTGGGGAGTGCGACGCGGAGCATGTACCTCTCCTCGGTGGTGCCGTTCCCGGCGGTCCTACAGGAACTTGTAGACGTCCTCGAGCGAGATCTCGCGCCCGATCATGAGCACCTGGATGCGGTAGAGGAGCTGTGAGATCTCCTCGGCCAGGGCGTCGTCGGCCTCGTGCTCCGCGGCCAACCACACCTCGCCCGCCTCCTCCAGGACCTTCTTGCCCTGCTCGTGCACGCCGGCATCGAGCGCCGCGACTGTCGTCGAGCCGACCGGGCGGGCGGCCGCCCGGTCGGAGAGCTCGACGAACAGCTCGTCGAAGGTCTTCACGTACTGTCTCCCCTCACCACATCAGTCTCATCCGCCCCGCTCGCCCGAGGCGCACCAGGGCGGCGCCCGTGCTGCGCCCGGCGCCCGGGATGCGCCGGATGGCACTCGCCCACGGCACGAACGGTCCTCCAGGACGGTCGAGTGGCGCGACGAGCGGACAGCGAACCGGGGTCAACGGTCTCACGCGGCGCGTTCGGCCCGCGCTCGGCGGTACCCGGCGCGAAGATCGTCGGCCGTGAGCCCGACGAGCGACGCCCGGTGCAGGCGTCCCGGGCCAGTCGGTACGGGCACGTCGCACGGCACGACGAGCACCGCCGCGCCGGCCCGCGCCGCCGACAGCGCCCCGGTGGGCGAGTCCTCGACGGCGAGGCACGCCTCCGCGGGGATCCCGAGCAGCTCGGCCGCCCGCAGGTACGGGTCGGGATCCGGCTTGCCACGGGGCACCTCGTCGCCGCAGACGGTCACGGTGAAGTGCGCCCGGCCGATGCCGTCCAGGGCCATCTCGGTGAGCGCCCGGGCCGTGTTGGTGACCAGCGCGGTGGGCCAACCGGCCGCCCGGACCGTGCGCAGCGCCTCGCAGGCCCCCGGGCGCGGCGGCAGCCCGGCCGCGAACAGCTCGGCGGTCCTGGCGGTCAGCCACTGCTCGGCGGCGTCGACCCGCTCCGGGTCGAGGGCGAGCCCGAGGTCGTGGAACAGGATCACCAGGGTGTCGGCCATGTCGCCGCCGACCATCTCTTCGCGGGCGCCCGGGCTGAGCTCGCCGCCCAGCCACCGCGCGGTGTCCGCGATCGAGACGGTCCAGACCTTCTCGGAGTCGACGAGCGTGCCGTCCATGTCCCAGAGGACCGCCGCCGGCCCGGCACGCACACGATCAACCGGCATTGAAGTACTTCGCCTCCGGGTGGTGGGCGACCATCGCGTCCGTGGACTGCTCCGGGTGCAGCTGCAGCTCCTCGGACAGCTCCACCCCGATCCGGCCCGGCTGCAGCAGCTCGACGATCTTCGTCCGGTCGTCGAGGTTCGGGCACGCGCCGTAGCCCAGCGAGTACCGCGCCCCCCGGTAGCCGAGCTTGAAGTACTCCTCGACGGTCGCCGGGTCCTCCGCCGCGACGGCCCCGCCGGTCGGGAACCTCAGCTCCTCACGGATCCGCCGGTGCCAGTACTCGGCGAGGGCTTCGGTGAGCTGGACGCCCAACCCGTGCACCTCGAGGTAGTCGCGGTAGGCGTCCTTGGCGAACAGCTCGTTGGCGTAGTCGGCGATCGGCCGACCCATCGTCACCAGGTGCAGCGGCAGCACGTCGACCTCACCGCGCTCCACGGCGAGCCCCCGCGGACGCCAGAAGTCGGCCAGGCAGAGGTGGCGGTCGCGGCGCTGGCGCGGGAACCCGAACCGGTACCGCGCAGCGGCGTCGGCGCGCGGCTCGCCGGCGCCGTCGTGGTCGAGCACCAGCAAGCTCGTCGCCCTCGGACACCGCGGGGAAGTACCCGTAGACGAGGGCGGCGGGCGCGAGCACGCCCTCGGTGGACAGCCGCTCCAGCCAGTAGCGCAGGCGCGGGCGGCCGTCGGTCTCCACCAGCTCCTCGTAGGACGGACCGGAGCCGGTCCGGGCCCCGCGCAACCCCCACTGCCCCAGGAACAGGGCCCGTTCGTCGACCATGCCGGCGTACTCCGCCAGCGCCACGCCCTTGACGACCCGGGTGCCCCAGAACGGCGGCGTGGGCAGCGGGTTGTCGACACTGACGTCGGAACGCGCGGGGAGCGGACCCGCCACCTCGGCGTCGGCCGCGCGACGCCGGGCCGCGACCCGCTGCGAGCGCTCGTGGCGCGCCCGGCGCTCGGCCTTCTTCTCCTGCTCCGCCGCCGAGTCGACGTCCGGCGCGCCGCCGCGGACGCGCGCCATCGTGGCGTCCATCAGGCGCAGGCCCTCGAACGCGTCGCGCGCGTAGGACACCCGGCCGTCGTAGACCTCGGAGAGGTCGTTCTCCACGTAGGAGCGGGTGAGCGCCGCGCCCCCGAGCAGCACCGGCAGCTTTGCCGCCACCCCCCGGGAGTTCATCTCCTGGAGGTTCTCCTTCATGATCACGGTGGACTTGACCAGCAGCCCGGACATGCCCACCGCGTCGGCCCGGTGCTCCTGAGCGGCCGACAGGATCGTCGAGATCGGCTGCTTGATGCCCAGGTTGACCACGGTGTAGCCGTTGTTGGTCAGGATGATGTCGACGAGGTTCTTGCCGATGTCGTGCACGTCGCCCTTGACCGTGGCCAGCACGATCGTGCCCTTGCCGGCGCCGTCGGTCCTCTCCATGTGCGGCTCGAGGTTCGCGACGGCGGTCTTCATCACCTCGGCGCTGGCCAGCACGAACGGCAGCTGCATCTGACCGGACCCGAACAGCTCGCCGACGGTCTTCATCCCGGACAGGAGGGTGTCGTTGATGATCTCCAGCGCGGGCCGGGACTCCAGTGCCTCGGTGAGGTCGGCCTCCAGACCTTCGCGTTCCCCGTCGACGATGCGCCGCTCCAGCCGCTCGAACAGCGGCAGCCCGGCCAGCTCCTCTGCCCGACTCGCCCGCGCCGAGGACGCCGAGACGCCCTCGAACAGCTCCATGAACCGGCTGAGCGGGTCGTAGCCCGCCCGGCGCCGGTCGTAGACCAGGTCGAGGGCGACCGAGCGCTGCTCGTCGTCGATCTTGGCCATCGGCAGGATCTTCGCCGCGGACACGATCGCGGTGTCGAGCCCGGCGTTGACGCACTCGTGCAGGAACACCGAGTTGAGCACCTGGCGGGCGGCGGCGTTGAGACCGAACGACACGTTGGAGATGCCGAGCGTGGTCTGCACGTCGGGATAGCGGCGCTTGAGCTCGCGGATCGCCTCGATGGTCTCCAGCGCGTCGCGGCGGACCTCCTCCTGCCCGGTGGTGATCGGGAAGGTGAGCGTGTCGACGACGATGTCCTCCACGCGCATCCCGTGGTTCGCGACCAGGTCCTCGATGGTCCGGGCCGCCACGCGCACCTTCCACTCGGCGGTACGGGCCTGGCCCTCCTCGTCGATGCACATCACGACGACCGCCGCGCCGTGCTCGCGGACCAGCGCCATCGCACGCTGGAAGCGGGAGTCGGGGCCGTCGCCGTCCTCGTAGTTGACCGAGTTGACGATGCACCGCCCGCCGAGGCGCTCCAGCCCCGCGCGGATGACCTCGGGCTCGGTGGAGTCGAGCATCACCGGCAACGTGGACGCGGTGGCCAGGCGCCCCGCCAGCTCGGCCATGTCGGCGACGCCGTCGCGACCGACGTAGTCGATGCACAGATCGATGACGTGCGCGCCCTCGCGCGTCTGGTCGCGCGCGATGCCGACGCACGCCTCCCAGTCCTGGGCGAGCATCGCCTCGCGGAACTTCTTGGAGCCGTTGGCGTTCGTCCGCTCACCGATCATCAGGACCGACGTGTCCTGGTGGAACGGGCACCGAGGCGTAGAGCGAGCTCAGACCGGGCTCCGGACGGGGGTTGCGCACCGGCGGGGTGAGGCCGCGCACGGCGTCGGCCACCGCGCTGACGTGCGCCGGCGTGGTGCCGCAGCAGCCGCCGACGAGACGCAACCCGTAGTCGCGGACGAACGTGGCCAGCGCCTCGGCCAACCCGTCGGCGTCGAGGGGGTACTCGGCGCCGCGCGGACCCAGTACCGGCAGGCCGGCGTTGGGCATCACCGACAGCGGCATGCGGGCGTGTTTGGCGAGCGTGCGGAGGTGCTCGCTCATCTCATCCGGGCCGGTGGAGCAGTTCAGGCCGATCAGGTCGATGCCCAGCGGCTCCAGCGCGGTCAGGGCGGCGCCGATCTCGGAGCCGAGCAGCATCGTGCCGGTCGTCTCCATCGCCACCTGCGTGACGATCGGGATGCGCCGGCCCTCGTCGCGCATGGCCCGCTGCACCCCGAGCACGGCCGCCTTGACCTGCAGCAGGTCCTGGCAGGTCTCGACCACGATCGCGTCGGCGCCACCGGCGACGAGCCCGCGCCCGCACTCGGCGTAGGCGTCGCGCAGGGACGCGAAGGAGGCGTGGCCGAGTGTCGGGAGTTTCGTCCCCGGGCCGACCGAGCCCAGGACGTAGCGCGGCCGGTCCGGCGTGGACATCTCGTCGGCCACGCCGCGGGCCAGCTGGGCACCCTTCAGGGCCAGCTCGCGGATCCGCTCGGGGATGTCGTAGTCGGCGAGGTTCGGCAGGTTCGCCCCGAACGTGTTCGTCTCCACGGCGTCGGCGCCGGCCTCGAGGTACGCGCGGTGGATGGCCGTCACGACGTCCGGGCGCGTGTCGTTGAGGATCTCGTTGCAGCCCTCGAGCCCCGCGAAGTCGTCGAGCATCAGGTCGGCGGCCTGCAACATCGTGCCCATCGCACCGTCGGCGATGACCACCCGTTCGGCCAGGGTGTCCATCAGGGTGGTGTCGAAGGCGGAAGGCGGCGCCACGGTGCTCATGTCGGAAGTGGTGTCGGGTGGCACGCCCACCACGTTAGTCGCCCGCGGGGAGGGGACCGCCGCGACGAGGGCTGCGCCCGTAGGCTGGTCCGATGACCGATCGCGAGCCGGGCGGAGCGGAGAACGACCTGCCCCGCCTCGTCGACCCGGTGATGATCGCTGCGTTCGAGGGGTGGAACGACGCGGGTGAGGCCGCGAGTACGGCGCTGGAGCACCTGGAGCTGAGCTGGGACGCCACCCCGCTCGCCGCGGTCGACCCCGAGGAGTACTACGACTTCCAGGTCACGCGCCCGCACGTGCGGCTGGCCGACGGCGTCACGCGGCGGATCGAGTGGCAGACGACCCGGCTGTCGGTGGCCATGCTCCCGGGCACCGAGCGCCACGTCGTGCTGGTCAACGGCATCGAGCCGAACCTGCGGTGGCGCACGTTCTGCCGCGAGCTGCTCGACCACGTCGAACGGCTCGGGGTGACCAAGGTCATCACGCTCGGTGCCCTGCTCACCGACACCCCGCACACCCGGCCCACCCCGGTGAGCGGAATCTCCTACGACCGCTCCTCGGCGGGCGAGCTGCGGGTGGAGCCCTCGACGTACCAGGGGCCGACCGGGATCGTCGGTGTCTTCCAGAACGCGTGCGTCGAGGCCGGCGTGCCCGCCGTGTCGTTCTGGGCCGCTGTTCCGCACTACGTGTCGCAGGCCAGGGTGCCCAAGGCCGCCGTGGCGCTGCTGCACCGCGTCGAGGAGGTCCTCGACGTCGAGGTGCCGCTCGGCGGGCTGCCGGAGCAGGCCGAGGAGTGGGAGCGCACGGTCTCGGAGATGGCCGAGGCCGACGACGAGGTGCGCGACTACGTCCGCCAGCTCGAGGAGCAGGCCGAGGCCGACGCCGACGGGGTCCCGGAGGCGGACGGCGACGCCATCGCCGCCGATTTCGAGCGCTACCTGCGGCGGCGCGGCAGTGGGGGTCCGGGCAGCTGACGGGTGGTCCCGCCCGGCGTGCGGCGGGCGGGCTCGCGCGGGCCGGACTGTACGCCGGGGCGTTCCTCGGGCCCTTCGGCGGCGGGATCACCGTCGCGATGCTCCCCGAGCTGGGCACCTCGTTCGGCGTCTCGGCCGGCGCCGCCTCGCTGTCGGTCAGCGCCTACCTGCTGCCGTTCGCTGCCGTGATGCTGGTGTCGGGCACGCTGGGCGAGCGCTGGGGCCGGCGGCGCACCGTCGTCACGGCGTATGCGGTGTACGTCGCCGCGTCGGTGGCGTGTGCGCTCGCCGCCACGCTGCCCCTGTTCCTCGCGGCCCGGGCGCTCCAGGGCACCGCGAACGCCTTCACCACGCCGCTGCTGCTGGCGGCACTCGGCGCCGCGGCGCCGCCCGGTCGGCTGGGCCGAGCGCTGGGTTGGTTCGGGTCCCTGCAGGCCGCGGGGCAGACGTCGGCACCCCTGGTCGGCGGTCTCGCCGCCGAGCTCGACTGGCGCCTTGCCTTCGGCGGCGTCGCCGTGGTGGCCGGGCTGCTGGCAGTGGCGGGCATCCCGTCGTCCGGGTCGCGGTCGGATCGGCCGCCCACGCTGCGCACGGCCTGGCGGCCCGAGGTCCTGCGGATGGGCGTGATCGCCGCACTGGGCTGGGGCTGTCTGGCCGGACTGAACTTCCTCGTCGCGCTACGGCTGGAGGAGGAGTTCGCCCTCGGAGCCGGTGCGCGGGGGCTGGTGCTGACGGGGCTCGGGGTGGCCGGCCTGCTCTCCGCGCGGCTGGTCGGCGGGGGCGTGGACCGGGTCGGCCCGCGACGTAGCGTCCTGCTCGGGACGGGCGTCGGTGCGCTCGTCGTGGTCGGGGTCGGGCTCCTGCCCGCGGTGTGGATGGTGGCCGCCGCGTGGGCGCTCGGCGGGGTGGCCACCCAGCTCGTGCTGGTCGGCGTCAACGCCCTCGTCCTGCTGTCGTCGGCACCGAACCAGGGCGGCTCGATGTCGGTGGTCCAGGCCGTCCGGTTCGGGGGCGGGGCCGTCAGCCCGGTGGTGATCACGCCGATCTACGACGCCGACCCACTGGCGGGCTTCCTCCTACCGGCCGCGCTGCTGGCGGTGGCGGTGCCGGTGCTCCTGCCCCGTGCCCGGGACGCGTCGAGGGACGCGTGAGCGAGCTTGCGAGCTCACCATCAGACACAGCAGCATCGCGAACGGGCCCGACGAGCGCAGCGAGGAGGGACGCGTGAGCGGGGTCGGAACCCCGCTCACGTGTTCCTCGTAACGATCATGGCCAGGACGGCTCGGGCGTAGGCCCGCTCCGCGTCGACGTCCACGTGTCGCTCCTCGATGCCGTTGCGGTCGACCACCACCGCGAAACCGTCGCCGACCGGCTCCAGGCGGCGGAAGCGCGCTCCGAGCACCTCGCGCAGCTCGCCCTCTCGCGGCAGCCACACGACCGCCTCCTGCTCGACGCTGTCGAGCGCCCACTCGGTGGTGCCGTTGAAGCGGATCAGCCGTCCGGTCGGGGCCTCGTGGACGTCGATCGTCAGCTCGCTCACCACGAACACCTCGGCGTCCATGTCACGCTCGGCGATGACGAACCGATCCCCGGAGACGGGAGCCCACTGCAGGCCGGCGGCGCGCAGCCGGAGCGCCAGCTCGACCGTGATCACGGCAGGCCGGTCATCCGGGGGTCACCGCGTGCCGTCGGAGGTCGTCGAGATCGACCCACTCCAGCGTGCGGGCGTGCGTGGCTTCGAGCACCACCGGCGGGGCGACGCCCGCGGCGAGGGCCTCGGCCCACCGGTCCGCGCACAGGCACCACCGGTCTCCCGGCCGGAGCCCGGCGAACCCGTGTGCGGGTTGCGGCGTGGACAGGTCGTTGCCGCGCTGCGCGCTGAACGCGAGGAACTCCGCGGTCACCCGGGCGCACACAGTGTGCACGCCGGCGTCCTCGCTCCCGGTGTCGCAACAGCCGGTGCGGAAGAAGCCGGTCATCGGGTCGGTCCCGCAGGTGTCCAACTCCCCGCCGAGGACGTTGCGCGCCATCCACTCACCCAACCAGAGCAGCTCCCGCCCCGCCCGCCCGTCGAGAACGAAGTTGTGGTGATCAACGAGCGTTGTCGATCACCAGAAGTTCGTTCTCGACGGGGCGGACGGGCTACAGCTCGACCCCGAGGAGTGCGTCGAGGGCCGTGCGGACCAGCGCGGGAGCCATGGGGTCGGTACCGCGGCGCTCCAGCGCCTCCGCCGCCCAACCGTCGACGGCGGCGAGGGCGGCCGGGGTGTCGAGGTCGTCGGCGAGGTGGGTGCGCAGGCGCAGCACGAGGTCGTCGGCGGCGGGGCCGGCGTCGAGGGCGCCGGCCTCGCGCCACCGGGCGAGCCGGCCCTGCGCCTGTGCCAGCAGGTCCGGGGTCCACGACCGGTCGGTGCGGTAGTGCCCGGAGAGCAGCGCCACCCGGACGGCGGTGCTGTCGACGTTCTCGGCGCGCAGCTTGGAGACGAAGACGAGGTTGCCGCGCGACTTCGACATCTTCTCGCCGTCGAGACCGATCATCCCGGTGTGGACGTAGTGCCGCGCGAACGGATGGACGCCGGTGAACGCCTCGGCGTGGGCTGCACCGAACTCGTGGTGCGGGAAGATCAGGTCCGAGCCGCCGCCGTTGAGGTCGATCTGGGGGCCCAGCCGGTTGAGGGCGATCGCGGCGCACTCCACGTGCCAGCCCGGGCGGCCGGCGCCGAGGTCGGCGTCCCACGAGGGTTCGTCCTCGCGCGCCATCCGCCAGAGGAGGGCGTCGACCGGATGCCGCTTGCCGGGGCGGTCCGGGTCGCCCCCACGTTCGCGGGAGAGCCGGACCATCGTCTCCTCGTCGTACCGCGACTCGTAGCCGAAGTGCCCGGTGGCCGCGGAGTCGAAGTAGACGTCGGGGTGCTCGGCGTCATCCACCCGGTACGCCGCCCCCGCGGCCAGCAGCTTCCCGACGAGCTCGGCGATCTCCCCCATCGCCTCGACGGCGCCGACGAACTGGCGCGGCGGGAGCACCCGCAGTGCCTCCATGTCCTCGCGGAACAGGGCGGTCTCCCGCATCCCGAGCACGACCCAGTCGTCCTGGTCGCGGGCCGCCCGCTCGAGCAGGGGATCGTCGATGTCGGTGACGTTCTGCACGTAGTGCACGTCGTGCCCGAGGTCGCGCCACAGCCGGTGGACGAGGTCGAACGTCAGATAGGTGGCGGCGTGCCCGAGATGGGTGGCGTCGTAGGGGGTGATGCCGCAGACGTACATGAGCGCCGTCGAACCGGGGGCGGTCGGACGGACCCTTCCGGTCGCCGTGTCGTGCAGGCGCAGCGGCGGACCACCGCCGGCCAGCCGCGGGAGGTCGACGGATGCCCAGGTCTGCATGCTTGTCAACGTTACGCGGTGAGAACGGCCCGGTCAGGGCGTCGTCGGGCGCTGGTCACGGACGGCCCCTCGCACCGAACGGCACTCTCGTCCGACCCGATCGGACGAGAGTGCCGTTCGTTCGACCGACCGCGAGCAGGGTCACCACCAGTCGTCGGGGAGCTTGGACTCGATGTCGCGCACGTGGCGGCGCGCGCAGTCCGGGCACAACCATCTCGACCGGCCGTGGGGATCCGGCTCGCAGGCCCACGCCAGCGCGGCCGGGTCCGCGGCGTCGCGGACGGCGCCGCACCGCTCGCAGGTGTCCACCGCTCCAGGATGCCGGTGGCCCGCATTCGGCGGCGATGCGTGTGCCTCAGCGGCGGGTGCGCAGGTAGTCCGCGACGACCTCGGCGCCGAGCCCGTCGAGGGTCGGGGCCACGACGCGACCCCCGCAGCGGCGGGCCACGCCGTCGACGAAGGCCGCGAGCCGCGGGTCGTCGCCGAGCATGAAGAACGTGAACGACGCCTGCAGCCCGGTGATGCGGTCGACCTCGGCCACGGTGGCGGCGAGGGTCGCCGGGCTCGGCGGGTAGTCGAACACGGCGTGCCCGTTCGGCTCCAGGTGCGCGGTGGGCTCGCCGTCGGTGACGACGAGCACGACGGGCTGGGCGTCGGGATGGCGGCGCAGGTGCCGGCCGGCCAGCAGCAGCGCGTGGTGCAGGTTCGTGCCCTGCTCCCACGCACCTTCGAGGCCGATCAGCTCCCCCAGCTCGACGTGCCGGGCATGTCGGCCGAACGTGATGAGCTCGAGGTCGTCGCCGCGGAACCGTGTGGAGATCAGCTGGTGCAGGGCCAGCGCCGTGCGCTTCATCGGCACCCAGCGCCCGTCCTGCACCATCGACCACGAGGTGTCGACGCACAGGGCCACGGCGGCGCGGGTCTTCTGCTCGGTCTCGACGATCTCCACGTCGGTCACGTCGAGCCGCCGCTCGTCGCCGGCCGCCCGCCGCAGTTGGGCGTTGAGCAGGGTCCGCGGGACGTTCCACGCCCCGGTGTCGCCGAAGGCCCACGGCCGAGTGGCCCCGGTGGCCTCTCCGGCCGCCCCCGAGCGGTGGGTGTCCCGCTCCCCGCGCCGGGCCCCGATGCGGTCGACGACCTCGCGCAACGCCGATTCCCCCAGCCGTCGCAGCGCCTTCGGGGAGAGCTGCAGCGAGCCGTCCGGGGCGCGCTCGAACAGCCCTTGCCGCTGCAGCTCGCGTTCCAGGTCGGCCAGCGCGCGGGCGTCGACCCGGGCCTGGTCACCCAGGTGCCGGGCCACGGCGTCGAGGTCGATGTCCTCCATGCGTGCACCCGGGTAGCTCTGCGACAGCTGCTCGGCCAGCGCGTCGAGCTGGCCGAGCTCCTCCATCGCGCGGGTCGCCTCGCCCATCCCCATCGGGTTCTCGCCGCGGAAGCGACCGTTGCCGTCCCAGTCCTCGCCGGGCCGCAGCCCCTGCAGCTGGGCGTCGAGCTGGGCGAGCGCCTGCGCCAGGCGCGGATCGCCGAACGCCTGCTGAGAAAGCTCCATCAGCTCGGCGCGCTGCTCGGCCGTCATCGAGTTGAGCATCCGCTGCGCCGCGGCCGCCCGCTGCGCGAGGAGGTCCACGAGCTCCTCGGTGTTCTGCGGGTCCTCCGGGAAGAACTCACCGTGCTGCTGCATGAACTGCTCGAACTGCGCCTGCGTGTCCTGCCCGGCCGCGTGGTCGGCGAGCAGCCGGTTGAGGTCGTCGAGCATCTCCCGGATGCGTTCGACGTCCTCAGGGGTGGCGTTCTCCATGGCCTGCTTCATGCCCGCGAAGCGCTGGTCGAGCATCTCCCGGCCGAGCAGGTCGCGGATCTCCTCGTAGGCCTGCCGGGCGTCGGACGACTGCCAGTCGTAGGGGTCCAGCTCGCGGACCGCTCCCCCGGTGTCCGACGGCAGCGCGTCGAGCTGCATCTCCCGGAACCGGGCGTCGTCGGTGTCCTGGCGTCCCAGCGCGTCGCGCTCGGCGTCGAGGGCCCGTTGCAGCAGCTCGCGGACCTGCTGCAACGTGCCGTCGAGCCGGTTCTCCCGCTGCAGTCGGCTGCGCCGCTGCCAGACCTCGCGGGTGAGGTCGTCGAGGCCCCGGCGGTCCTGCGAGCCCCGCCGCAGCAGCTCCTGCAGCGCCGAGCGCGGGGAGGCACCCTCCATGACGTCGCGCCCGATCTCGTCCATCGCGGCGCGCAGGTCGACCGGAGCGGCGAGCGGGTCCGGCCCGTCGACGTAGGGCCCGTAGGCGTACCTCCGGGGTGGGCGTCTAGCCATAGCTCACCGTGTCACCGTCGTCGGAGGAGTCCTTGGACAGGCGCCGGGTGAGGAACAGCAGCTCCAGCGCCAGCTCCGCGGCACTGGCCATCGGACCCGGGTCCTCGGTGCCGGCCGCGTCCAGGCGCTTGGCCACCTCCGTGAGCGCGTCGACGGCCGGCAGCGCGGCCACGACCTCGACGGCCGGCACCCGCTCTCCCGTGCGGACCGGGGCGCCGGTGACGGACTCGGCCAGCGGGTTGAGGTCGATGCCGCGCAACCGGAACCGCGCAGTGTCCGCCGTGGCGCGGCGCAGGAGGTGCTCCAGGTGCTCGGACTCCCGGCCCTCCTCGCCGGACGCGAACTCCAGCTTGCCGCGCAGCACGGTCGGCACCGACTCCAGGTCGACCGGCCGGGCCACGGGGCGGTCCTCACCGGTGATCGCGGCCCGGCGCAGGGCAGCGGCGGCCACCGTCTCCGCGGCCGCGATGGCGAACCGCGCCGACACGCCGGACCCCTGGTCGATGGCGCTGGACTCCCGCAACGACCGCGTGAAGCGGGCGACGATCTCGACCAGGTGCCGTGGCACCTCGGCCACCAGCTCCGCCTCCTGCCCGACCAGTGCGATCTCGTCGACCAGCTCCAGCGGGTAGTGCGTGCGGACCTCCGCTCCGAACCGGTCCTTGAGCGGGGTGATGATCCGGCCGCGGTTCGTGTAGTCCTCCGGGTTGGCCGACGCGACCAGCAGCACGTCCAGCGGCAGGCGCAGCGTGTAGCCGCGGACCTGGATGTCGCGCTCCTCCATGACGTTGAGCAACGACACCTGGATGCGCTCGGCCAGGTCGGGCAGCTCGTTGATCGCGACGACCCCGCGGTGCGCGCGCGGGACCAGCCCGTAGTGGATCGTCTCGGGATCGCCGAGCGAGCGACCCTCGGCCACCTTGACCGGGTCGACGTCACCGATCAGGTCCGCCACGGCCGTGTCGGGGGTGGCGAGCTTCTCGGTGTAGCGCTCGTCGCGGTGCTTCCACGTGACCGGGAGGTCGTCGCCCAGCTCCGCCGCCCGCCGGCGCCCGGCCGGGGTGATCGGCTCGTAGGGGTGCTCGCCGAGCTCGGAGCCCTCGATGACCGGCGTCCACTCGTCGAGCAGACCGACGATGGATCGCAACAGGCGCGTCTTGCCCTGGCCGCGCTCACCGAGCAGGACGACGTCGTGGCCGGCGATCAGGGCGCGCTCCAGCTGCGGGAGCACGGTCGACTCGAACCCGACGATGCCGGGCCAGGGATCGCGCCCCTCGCGGAGCGCGGTGATCAGGTTGTGGCGGATCTCGTCCTTGACTCCGCGGAGCTCGTGGCGTGATGCCCGCAGGGCACCCAGGGTGCGGGGAAGATCATGAGGCACACCGTCCACGCTACGCCCGGCGGTCCCGTCCGGCGCGGGCTCCGAACCGCACCACGGCGGCGGGAACACCTCGAGCGGAATGCCGAGACGGCGTCGGGGTGTTCGGTCGAGGGTGCAGTCCCCCGGGCGGTCGGCCGTCCTCCTCGGCCTCCTGTTCGGGCTCGCCGGCACCTCCAACTCCGCCGTCACGGTCGCGCTCCCCGAGCTCGCCACCGACCTCGGCATCACGGCGGCCACGGCCGCCTGGATCGTGAGTGGCTACACCGTCGCGCTCGCCGTCGCGACGCCGACCCACGGGCGGCTCGGGGACATGGTCGGGATCCGCCTGCCGCTGTGCGTGGGGGTGGCCGCGATGGCGGTGGGTGCGGCCGCCGCGGCTCTCGCACCGTCGTTCCCGGTGCTGATGGTGGCCCGCGTGCTGCAGGGCGCCGGGGCCGCCGCGGTGCCGGTGCTCGCGACGGCCCTGATCAGCGTCCGCTGGGAGGGCGCGCAGCGTGGGGCCGCGCTCGGCAGGGTGGCCGGCGTCGCGGCCACCCTCAGCGCGCTCGGTCCGGTGCTCGGCGGCGGGCTGGAGGCTCTCGGCGGGTGGCGGTGGGCGGTCGCGCTGCCGGTGGTCGGGGCGCTCGCGATCCCGGCGCTGTGGCGGCTCGCACCCGCCGGTGGGAACGGCGAACCCGTCGACCGGACGGGCGCGGTCCTGGTCGCGGTGGCCGCGTCCGGCCTCGTCCTGCTCATCCAGTCGCCCTCCGCCGGTCCGGTCGCGGCCGGCGTGGGCGCAGCGCTGCTCGCCGTCGGCACACCGCTGGTCGTCCGCTGGGTCCGCCGGCACCCGAACGGCTTCCTGCCCCGCGAGATCATCACGAACACCACCGTGCTGCGCAGCGCTTTCGCCGCCGCGGCGGTACCGGCGAGCTGGTTCGCTCTGCTGCTGGGCGTGCCGCTCGCCGCGGCGTCCTGGGGGTGGACCCCGCTGGCCACCGGCGCGCTGCTGGTGCCCGCCGCGGTCGTCGGGTTCGTCTCCCCGCGCATCGCCCGCACCCTGCTCGCGCGGCTGGGTGCGCGCCGGTCGATCGCGCTGGCCTGCCCGACCGCCGTCATGGCCCTCCTGGTGGCGGCGCTGGGCGGGGTGACGGAGTCCCCGGTGCTGCTCGCGACGGCGGTCGTGCTCGTCACAGCGGCGTTCGGGGTCGGGCAGCCGGCGATGATCTCCTCCGTCGGCGCGGCCGTCCCCGAGGAGGACCGCGGTGTCGCGCTGGGTGTCGCCACCCTCGTCTTCCTGATCGGGGCCAGCGTCGGAGCGGCGCTGGTCGGTGGTCTGGCCGACATCGTCGGCGTGCCGGGAGCGTTCTGCGTCCTCATCGCGCTGCCGGTGGCCGGCATCGTCGCGCTGCTGAGGGGTGGGCCGGACCGGGTCTCCCCGAAGGCGGGCTGACCGGCCGGTCGTCGCCCGGGAGCGGCGGTCGTTCAGGGCAGGCGACGGCCGTTCAGGGCAGCAGGAGCGCCGCGATCGGCAGGGTCACCAGGGCCAGCGCCGCCAGCCGCACCAGTACCCGGGTCATCACCCCCAGCCGTGGGGGTGGCGTGGTGATGCGCTCGAGGCGGTGGTCCAGGGAGTCGGTGAACGAGCTGAGCGCGGCGGCCGGGGCCACGCCCCCCATCGTCTGCAACGCCCCGCTGAGCTGCTTGGGGGTGACGGCCGCCGAGGCGACGTCGTCGGCCCGCATCTCGACCAGGGCGGCCACGGCGAGCTGCGCGCAGACCATGCCGCGCACGAACGGCGCCGTGGCACCCCACGCGACGAACGGCAGGACGACGAGGTCGTGGCGTTCCCGCAGATGCGCGCGCTCGTGGGCGAGCACCGCCCGCACTCCGGGGGGCTCGAGCGCGTCCAGGACGCCCGCGGACAGGACGAGGCGCGATCGCAGCCCGGGCAGGCAGTAGGCCACCGGGACCGGATGGTCGAGCACGCGTGCGCCGGGCACGGCGGGCCAGGGGGTGGCGAGCAGGTCGAGCAGGTCGCGGTGGCGACGCCGGGCCCGCAGGGTGCGGACGGTGACGGCGAGCAGCACGCCGACCAGCCGCAACCCCAGCACCAGGGTCGCGAGCAGGGCGAGGAGGTGGGTGGGGTCGAGCACCGCGGGGAGCCGGCCCCCGAGCAGCGCGTCCAGCGCGCCCGGCAGGGCCGCAGGGAGGGACGAGCCCAGCGGCGCGAGGCCGTAGAGCAGGCCGCTGCCGAGCAGCGCGAGCCCGCCGGCGAGGCCGATGGCCTGCCAGACCAGGAGGCCGCCGACGGGGTCACGAGTGGGCCATTCGGCGGCGGCGAGCGCCCGGCTGGCCGGCTCGGCGAGGACCACCCCGAGCAGGAGCAGGCCGAGCGCGGTCAGCTCCATGTCGGGCGGTGACCGCTCAGCCGAGCAGGTCGCGCAGCGCGGCGCGCTCGTCCGCGGGGATGGAGCCGAGGAACCGCGCCAGCACGGCGCCACGGTCCGGGGCCGCGTCCAGGGCGTCGCGCATGAGCTCGGCGACGTGGTCCTCGCGGCTGGCCACCGACCGGTAGTGGTGTGCGCGCCCGGAGCGTTCGCGGCTGACGAGACCCTTGCGCTCGAGCCGGCCGAGCACGGTGAGCACGGTGGTGGTGGCGAGGTCGCGGGTGGCCAGGGCGTCCTGGACGTCGCGCGCGGTGACCGGCGCGCCGGCCGACCAGAGGATCTCCATGACCGCGCGTTCCAGTTCACCCAGCGTAGGCACGGCGCCATTCTACTCGGAGTAGAAGGGGCGCGGCCGCGACAGTTCAGCGACCGGTGAACACCGCCGGTCGGCGCTCCGCCCTGGCGCGCTGCCCCTCGACCAGATCGGCACTGCTCCAGCAGGCGTCGTAGGCCGCGACGACGGGATCGCCGACGGGCGGCTCGGGATCGAGGCGGTCGAGGGCCAGCTTGCTGTAGCGCAGCGTGAGTGGAGCCAGCGTCGCGATCTCCGCGGCCAGCGCGAGCGCGTCGGCGGTGGAGCCCAACTCGTCGACGAGGCCGCGGGCGTGCGCGAGCTCCGGTCCGACCTGGTCACAGGCGAGCAGGAGCGCCCGCGCGGTCCCTCCGCCGGCCACCTGAACGAGCCGGTGCACGGTCCAGGGGTCGACGGCGAGCCCGATCCGTGCCGTCGGCACGGCGAACGACGCCGCAGGCCCGGCCACCCTCAGGTCGCAGGCGATGGCGAGCTGGGTGCCCGCCCCGATCGCCGGACCGTTGATCGCGGCCACGACCGGGACCGGGGCGTCGAGCAGCGCGCGCAGGGCCGCGCGCAGGGCGGCGCGGAATCCCTCCGAGCAGACCTCGTCGAGGTCGGCGCCCGCGCAGAAGCTCGTGCCGACACCCGTCACGACGAGCGACCGAACCCCGCCGGCCACCAGGGTCGCCACCGCGTCGGTGAGACCGCGGCAGTGTTCGACGTCCAGGGCGTTGCGCCGTTCCGGTCGGTCCAGCTCGACGAGCCCCACACCGGCCGCGGCCGAGAACCGGATCATCGCGCCAGTCTCGCAGGCCGGGCATAGGCTGGCGGCGACGAGCGGCGGGCGGGAGAAACCGGATGGTGGCGGACGCGGGCCAGCTGCGGATGGGCACGGCTGCGGGCCGCTGGGTGCTGCTCACGACCGTTCTCGGCTCCGGGATCGTCATGATCGACGCCACGGTGGTGAACGTCGCCCTCGAGCGGATCGGCACGGAGTTCGACGCGGGGTTCACCGCCCTGCAGTGGACCGTCAACGCCTACACCCTCACCCTCGCGTCGCTGATCCTGCTGGGCGGGTCGTTGGGCGACCACCTGGGCCGGCGGCGGGTCTTCCTGATCGGCGTCGTGTGGTTCGCGCTGGCCTCGCTGCTGTGCGGGCTCGCCCCGAACATCGACGTCCTCATCGCGGCCCGGGCGCTGCAGGGTGTCGGAGGCGCATTGCTCACCCCTGGCAGCCTGGCGTTGATCTCGGCCTCGTTCCACGGCCCGGACCGGGCCGCCGCCATCGGGGCCTGGTCCGGCCTGGGCGGGGTCGCCGGCGCGATCGGCCCGTTCCTCGGCGGGTGGCTGGTGGAGTGGAGCTGGCGGCTGGTCTTCCTCATCAACCTGCCGCTGGCCGTGCTGATCGTCGTGGTGGCGCTGCGTCACGTACCGGAGAGCCGCGATCCCGAGTCCGCCCCCGGGCTCGACATCACCGGCACCGTGCTCGGAGCGCTCGGGCTCGGCGCCCTCACCTACGCGCTCACCGGACTCGGCGAGCGCGGGCTCGCCCCGGACCTGCTCATCGGGCTGGTGGTGGGGGTCGCCGCCCTGGTCGCGTTCGTGCTGGTCGAGCGGCGCTCGCCACACCCACTGGTACCGCCGGCCCTGTTCGCGAACGCCACCTTCAGCGCGGCCAACGCCGTAACGCTGCTGATCTACGGCGCGCTCGGCGTGGTCTTCCTGCTGCTCGTGCTCCAACTGCAGACCGTCGGGGGCTTCTCACCCCTGGCGGCCGGCACCGCGCTGCTGCCGGTGACGCTGATCATGCTCCTGTTCTCGGCCCGGGCCGGGGCGCTCGCCGCGCGGATCGGACCGCGCCTGCCGCTCACCCTCGGGCCCCTGGTCAGCGCGGGCGGCCTGCTGCTCCTGCTGCGGGTGGACGCGACGACGTCCTGGTTCGTCGACGTCCTGCCGGCGGTGTCGGTGTTCGGGGCCGGGCTCGCGCTCACCGTCGCGCCGCTGACGGCCACGGTGCTCGACGCCGCACCCGATCGGTACGCCGGGTCGGCGTCGGGGGTGAACAACGCGGTCGCGCGCGCCGCCGGGCTGCTCGCGGTCGCCGTGATCCCGGGACTCGCGGGCATCACCGGAGACGTCTACACCGATCCGGTCGCCTTCGACGCCGGCTTCCGGACGGCCATGATGATCGGGGCCGGGCTGCTGGTCGCGGCGGCTGTCCTGGCTTTCGCGCTGATCAGGGCGCCGCTGCGGGAGGCTGCGGAGCCGGCGCCGCCGGAGCCGACCCCGGACCTCGCGGCCCGGTTGCGCATCGAGCAGTTCGCCCACTGCGGCGTCAACGGCCCCCCGGTCCAGCCGCGCGGCGCGCACCGGTGATCGACGCCCTACCGCAGGCCCAGTGCGTCGGACAGCACCCCGAGAGCAGATCGCGGGTCGGTTCCGTCCGCTGTCAGCACCTGCGCACACACGTGGTCGGCCCCCGCATCGAGGTGCTGGGTGAGGCGGGCGGCCACGGCCGCCGGATCTCCGTGGGCGACCAAGGCGTCGATCAGCCCGTCGCTCCCCCCGTTCGCCAGGTCCTGCTCGCTCCACCCCAGGCGCTGCAGGCTGGAGACGTAGTTGCGCAGGCCCAGGTAGGGCCGCTCCACG
Source organism: uncultured Actinomycetota bacterium (assembly GCA_963711715.1). Lineage (GTDB taxonomy): Bacteria > Actinomycetota > Actinomycetes > Mycobacteriales > Pseudonocardiaceae > Pseudonocardia. The sequence goes on along the minus strand of CAVQFJ010000009.1, from coordinate 387,618 downwards.
ACCGGACGCCCGATGGCCCGAGCCCGCTGCGCGTCCTCGTCCAGCACGACCTTGTGCTCGGGCGCGAGCAGCACGCCCTCCCCGACGAGCTGACGTGCTTCCCGCGTGTGCTCCGGTGTCGTGAGGTAGGGATGCGCGCCGGCGGTCCGGTCCGCGGCCAGCCGCAGCACCTTCGGGCCCAGCGCGGCCAGTGCCCGCCCGGCCGGCGGGACCTGCGCCGCGTCCAGCCGGTCGAGGTAGTCGACGATGGTGCCGTAGGGGCGCCGGTACCCGGCCACGGCCTCCGGGTGACCGATCCCGACGCCCAGCAGGAAGCGCCCAGGGTGCGCCGCAGTGATGCGGTGGTAGGACTGCGCTACCTCCTCGGCGGGCGTCGCCCACATGTTGACGATGCCGGTCGCGACCGCGATCCGGTCGGTGGCGTCGAGCAGCGCCTCCGCGAGGCGAAGATCTCCCGGCGGCGAGCCGCCGATCCAGATGGCGCCGTATCCGAGCGCCTCCACCTCCACCGCGAGGGCGGGGTTGAGCCCGCGACCGGGTCGCCAGATGCCGTACCGCCCGAGTTCCACCGTCACGGACAGTGGCAACCCGCGGGCCGGCGGCGGCATTCCGACGACCGTTCGCGGCGGCGAATAGGGTCAGGGTCGTGGGAGAACTGACCTCGCGCGCCGCCCCGCTGCGGATGCGGCCGCGCGTGCTCGTCGCGGCCGATCCCGGGCGGCCCCGTGACGCTCCGCCGGGCACGGAAGCGGTGGTCGTGGGCGGCGGGGTGGCCGGGATCAGTGCCGCCGTCGTGCTCGCGGAGCGCGGGGTCGCCGTCACCCTGCTCGAGGCGGCCCCCACGCTGGGCGGGCGGCTGGGGGCCTGGCCGCACACCCTGCCCGACGGCACCGAGCAGGTCGTCGAGCACGGGTTCCACGCCTTCTTCCGGCACTACTACACCTGGCGCTCCGTGCTGCGCCGGGTCGATCCCGAGCTGACCTTCCTGCGTCCCGTCGGGGGCTACCCGGTCATCTCGCGCGAGTGGCCGCCCGAGGACCTCACCGGGCTGCCGGCCGCGCCCCCGCTGAACCTGCTGGCCCTGTTCGCCCGGTCGCCGAGCCTGGGCCTGCGCGACCTGCTCGGATCGGACCGGGCACTCGCCTCCGAGCTGCTGGCCTACGACCGCGACCGCACCACGGCCGCGTTCGACGCGATGCCGGCCGCGGAGTTCCTCGCCGGGCTCGGGATGTCCGACCGCGCCCAGGCCATGCTGTTCGAGGCCTTCGCGAGGTCGTTCTTCGCCCGACCAGGGGCGTTGTCGGCCGGTGAGCTGATCGCGATGTTCCACTACTACTTCCTGGGCAACCCCGAGGGCATCGGTTTCGACGCGCCCGACACCGACTACCTCACCTGCATCTGGGCTCCCTTCGCCGCCTACCTGGAGAAGTACGGGGCGCAGGTGCGGACGGCCACGGCGGCGCTCTCGATCCGCCCGACCGACGCCCACCGCTGGGAGGTCACCCCGTCGGATGGCGCTCCGCTCACCACCCGCCACCTCGTGCTGGCCACCGAGCCGGGCGCGCTGCGCGACCTGCTGGCCGCGTCCCCGGGCGCGGCCGCCGCCGCGCCGCGGCTCGCGGCGAAGGCCGCGGCCCTCACGGTGGCCCCTCCGTTCGCGGTCACCCGGCTGTGGCTCGACCGCGACGTCGCCCCCGAGCGCCCGACGTTCAACGCGGTGAGCCGCGAGCCGACCCTCGACTCGATCACCGTCTACTCGCGGCTCGAGCGGCCCTCGGCCGAGTGGGCGGCCCGCACCGGCGGATCGGTCGTGGAGCTGCACTCCTACGCCTGCGAAGCACCCGACGTCGACACCGCCACGTCACGGATGCGGGCGGAGCTCGCGGCGTTGTGGCCGGAGACCGCGCAGGCGGGGGTGGTCCACGTCCAGCAGCGGGTGGAGGCCACCGCGCCCACGTTCCCGCCGGGTCGGGCCGGCACCCGTCCCTCGGTCAGCGGTGACGCCCGCGGCGTCCGAGTGGCCGGTGACTACGTCGAGACCCCGTTCCTGACCGGCCTGATGGAGCGGGCATCGGCGTCGGGCGTGCTCGCGGCCAACGACGTGCTCGCCGAGGTGGGGGCGGGCCCGGAGGAGATCCGGGGGGTGCCGCAGCGCGGCCTGCTGGCCGGGATCCTGCCCCGCCGCGGCTGAGCTCCGCGCCCTCGTCGCCCGGCGCGGGCGTTCCCGTGCGCCGAACGCGGGCCTACCTGCGCGGTCACCACCCTCCTACCGTCCGGGAACCATGCAGCGCAGCACCGATCGCATCCTCAGCACCCACGTCGGGAGCCTCGCCCGGCCGCACGACCTGCTCGAGGTCCTGCGGGAACGCGAGCACGGAAGGCCCTACGACGCCGACCGGCTCGCCGCGTTGATCACCACTGCCGTCGGTGATGTGGTCGCCGAGCAGGTGCGGGCCGGGCTCGACGTCGTCACCGACGGGGAGATGAGCAAGGTCAGCTTCCTGACCTACGTGAAGGACCGGCTGTCCGGGTTCGACGCGAGCCCGGGTGAGCGCCTGATGCCGCCGTCGTGGCAGGTCGAGATCGACGCGTTCCCGGAGTACTACGCGGGCTACCTCGGCAAGTACTCCGAGCAGGTCAGCCCGATGACGACGATGGTCTGCACCGGCCCGGTCACCTACACGGGGCAGGCACAGCTGCAGACCGACCTCGACAACCTCCGCTCGGCCCTCGAGAGCCGGGCGGACGGCGGCCAGGCGGTCACCGAGGCGTTCCTGCCGTCGACGAGCCCGAGCGGGTTCGGCCGCAACGAGCACTACGGCAGCCACGCCGAGTACCTCACCGCGGTGGCCGAAGCCCTGCGGGAGGAGTACCTGGCGATCGTCGACGCCGGGTTCCTGCTCCAGGTCGACGACCCGTGGCTGATCGAGTACCTGTCGGCGCCGGGGGTGTCACCGCAGCAGCGCCGGGCCGACGCGGAGCAGCACATCGAGATCCTCAACCACGCGCTGCGCGACATCCCGGCCGAGCGGATCCGGCTGCACACCTGCTACGGGCTCAACCACGGCCCGCGGGTGCACGATCTCGACTTCGGCGAGATCGCCCCGCTCATGGTGACGATCCGCGCAGGTGCCTACTCCTTCGAGGTGGCCAACCCACGCCACCAGCACGAGTGGAAGATCTGGCGCGACGTTCCACTGCCCGATGCCGCGGTGCTGATCCCCGGGCTGATCGGGCACGCGACGAACTACGTCGAGCACCCCGAGCTCGTCGCCGACCAGATCGAGCTGTACGCCGGGATCGTCGGACGGGAGAACGTGATCGCGGGGGCGGACTGCGGTTTCTCCTCCCGCGCGTCGTTCGCGCCGGAGGTCCACCCCACCGTCGTGTGGGAGAAGTTCCGGGCGCTGGCGCAGGGGGCGCGGATCGCGTCCGAACGCCTCTGGGGATGACGGCCTACGCTCCCTCGTCGTGAAGGAGCAGCGCCGCGCCCGTGCCATCGCCATGACCCCGGACGAGGTGGACGCGTTCCTCCTCGCCGAGCGGACCTGTCGGGTCGCCACCGTGGGGACGAACGGGCCGCACGCCACGCCGCTGTGGTTCGCCTGGCACGGCGGCGCGCTCTGGCTGACGTCGGTGGTCCGCAGCCAGCGGTGGGCCGACCTGGACGAGGACCCGCGGATCGCGGTCGTGGTCGACGCCGGGGAGGCGTACGGCGAACTGCGCGGCGTCGAGCTGCGGGGGACGGTCGAGGTCGTCGGCGAGGTGCCGCGCACCGGTGAGCCCGTTCCCGAGCTGGACGGGCCGGAGCAGGCCTTCGCCGACCGGTACACCGGCGGCACCGTCGTGCGCGACGGACGGCACGCCTGGCTGCGAGTCGTGCCGGACAAGATCACGAGCTGGGACTTCCGCAAGCTCGGGAGCCGGTAGCCGTCGGCGTCGGCTCCGGGGTGCATCAGGGCGTGCCGGATGCCGGTGCTCAGGGCGTGCCGGTGATCAGGGGCCACAACCCGTCCGGTCCGGCCGCGAGGACGGTGGCACCGATCTCGGCGTTCCACTCCGCGTCCGAGCCGTCCTCGTCGCGCCAGGCCCACAGCCGCGTGGTGACCAGCCGCAGGTCGTGCTCGCGGGTGAAGCCGATGGCCCCGTGCACCTGGTGGGCGATCCGGGCCACGGCGCCGGCGGCCTCGCCCGTGCGCGCCTTGGCCGCGGCGATCGCGAAGCGCGTGGACGCTGCCGTGACGCCGCCGGCCGAGGCCACCCGCGCCGCCGCCTCGGCGGCCGCCGACCCCGCCGCGACCTCCGCAGCGGCGAGGGCGAGCTGCTGCTGGACCGCCTGGAACCGACCGATGGGGCGACCGAACTGCACCCGCTCCCCGGCGTAGCGCACGGAAGCGGCCAGGGCACCGCGGGCCGCCCCGGCGAGGAGCTGGGCGCGGCCGAGCGCAGCCCGTAGCCGCAGCTCCGCGGCCACCTCCGGCGGTGCCGGAGCCACCGCGTCGACCACGGCGTCGACGGTCACGGTGTCCCGCGGCTCCTCGGCCAGGTTCGTCCCGTCGACGACGGCGTACTGCTCGGGTCGGAGCAGGACGACGTGCTGCGGGGTCAGGACGGCCACCCCGGCGGCGGGGCGGGACCACGGCACCCGCCGCAGCGTGCCGCGCACCGCCCCGCCGCGGTCGACGTCCAGCTCCGCGGCCACGGCGGTGAGCGGACCGCTGGGCAGCGCGATGCCGGTGGCGTGCAGCAGCCAGCCGGCGAGGAGGTCGGTCTCCACGAGCGGGACGCGCGCGGCGTGTGCACCGGCGGCCGCGAGCAGCACGGCGCTGTCGGCGAAGGTGCCCTCGCTGCCGCCGGCCTCCGCGGGGAGGGTGAGCCGCGCGAGCCCGGTGTCCTCCAGCGTCTTCCACAGCGCATCGTCGAAGCCGGCGGAGGGGGCGGTCGCCGCTGCGCCGTCGCTGCGGGCGGCGGCGGCACCGAAGACCGACTCGGCCAGCTCGGCCAGCTCGTTGGTCGTCGACTCCGTCATCGCAGACCCATGCCGCGCGCGACGATGCCGCGCAGCACCTCGTTGGTGCCGCCCCGCAGGGTGAAACCGGGTGCGTGCAGCACGGCGTCGGCCAGCAGCCGGGCGTACCCGCCCGCGGCCCCGGGGTCCGGTGGGGTCGCCACCAGCAACCTCGCCGCGTCGACGATCTCGTTCTCGTAGCGGGTGCCGAGGTCCTTCACCACCGCGGCGGCCAGCTCCGGCGCCTCGCCGGACTCCAGCGACCCGGCCACGGCGAGTGACATCCGGCGCAGCGTCCACAGGCGGCTGACGAGCTCACCGAGCTCGCGCTCCGGCGCCGACCCACTCGCCACCAGCTCCCCGAGCAGGGCCCTGAGCAGCGGAAACGTCGACAGGAACCGTTCGGGCCCGCTGCGCTCGAACGCCAGCTCACCGGTCACCTGCTGCCAGCCGGCGCCGAGCTCGCCGAGCACCATCTCGTCGGGCACGAAGACCGCGTCGAACACGACCTCGTTGAAGTGGTGCGCCCCGGTCAGCAGCGGGATCGGCCGGATCTGCACGCCGGGCGAGTCGAGCTCGACGATGAACTGGGACAGCCCGGTGTGCCGGTCGCGGTCGTCGCGCGGCGCGGAGCGGGCGAGGGCGAAGAACGCGTGCGCGTGATGGGCGCCCGACGTCCAGACCTTCGTGCCGGTGAGCTCCCATCCCCCGTCGACCTGGACAGCCCGGGTGCGCACCGCGGCCAGGTCGGAGCCGGCGTCGGGCTCGCTCATGCCGATGCCGAAGTAGACCTTTCCCGCCGCGATCCCGGGCAGGAACCGGCGCCGCTGCGCCTCCGTCCCGAACCTCATGCAGTGTCGGGCCGATCTGCCGGTCGGCCACCCAGTGCGCGGCGACCGGCGCCCCGGCGGCCAGCAGCTCCTCGGTGACGACGTACCGGTCCAGCGCCGACAGGCCGTGTCCGCCGTACTCCACGGGGATCGTCATGCCCAACCAGCCGCGGCGGCCGAGCTCCTGGGTGAAGCGCTCGTCCCATCCCGACAGCCACACGTCCGCACGCGGAGTCCAGGCTCCGGCAGCCCGCTCCTCGGCGAGGAACTCCCGCAGCTGGGCGCGCAGCGCGGCGGCCCGGGGCGGGAGGTCGGCCGGGGGTGGCACGAGGGCGGGCAGCCGCACCGCCGTCGCCGTCATCGAGCCGTCTCCGTCATCCCTCCATCCTGCGGTATCGGGCCGGGCAGAACAGCCCCTGACGGTCCGATCGGCCCGGCCCGAGTGGCCCCGGCCCCGATCACGGCCCGGGCCCCGGCCCGGCCCGTCCCGAGTCTCGGCCGCCGCTCGGCGGGGCGGGGTGGTGCGCGGTCGGGTCGCCGGCGTCCGCCGGGAGCCGGGGTGGCTGGATCACTGTCGGTCCCGGGGTGTCGCGTGGGCCCGGCTCCGATCGCGGGGTGATCGCCGTCGGGTCCGGCGGATCACGGGTGATCGCCGTCCGGGGGCCGGAGGTGTGCTGGATGGCCGCGATCACCGTCTCGGGACCCGGGGGTGTGCTGGATACGGCTGCGCGTCCCGGACCGGTGATCGCGTGGGCCCGGCGCCGATCACGCGGGGTGATCACCGCCCGGGGACCCGCAGGTGCACCAGGCGACGGGTGATCATCTTTCGGGGACGGAAAGGTGTGGAAGGCTTGTCGCAGATATTTTGCGACTGCCCCTCTACAGCGACTAGCCTGACCGCGATCGTCCGGCCGGCCTGGTACTGGAGGTGCGCATGGTCGTCGCCATGCACATGAGCGACGGGCTGGTGAACGCACCGACGTCCGTGGTGTTCGGCCTGATCGCCGTCATCGGGCTCGCGATCTGCGTGACTCGCGCCCGGGCGGATCTCGACGATAGGACGGCGCCGATGGCCGGCCTCGTCACGGCGTTCGTGTTCGCCGTCCAGATGATCAACTTTCCGATCCTGCCCGGGGCCAGCGGCCACCTGCTCGGCGGTGCGCTGGTCGCCATCCTCGTCGGGCCCTGGGTCGGCGCGCTGTGCATCGCCATCGTGCTCGTCGTCCAGGCGCTGCTGTTCGCCGACGGCGGGCTCACCGCCCTCGGCATGAACATCGTCAACATGGCGCTGGTCGGGGTGTTCGTCGGCTACGGGGTGGCGTTCGCGATGCGCGGGCTCGCCCGCCGCAACCAGACCGGTCTGGTCGTCACCGCGTTCGTGGCCGCGCTGGCGAACACGGTGGTCGCGTCGCTGGCCTTCGTCGTCGAGTACGCGATCGGCGGCGCGGGCGGGGCCTCAGTGGGCACCGTGTTCGCCCTGATGCTCGGGCTCCACGTGCTCATCGGCATCGGCGAGGGCATCATCACCGCGGCCACCGTCGGGGCCGTGGCCTCGGTACGACCCGATCTCGTGTACCTGCTGCGCGGCACCTCGGTACCGCTGTCGCTACGCCGATCCGGCGGCACGGGGAGGGTGTCGTGACGGCACCCGCGCCGAACCGGCGGGCCACCGGGTTCTTCGTCGGCCTCCTCGTCGTCGCCCTGCTGATCGCCGGCGGGCTCTCCTACTTCGCGAGCTCCGCCCCCGACGGGCTCGACACCGTCACGCTGGACGGCTGCGAGGTGGTCGAGTCCGACGCCGGCGAGCAGCTCGACGGCACCTGCATCGCGCAGAACGCGCAGGACCACCCCCTGGGCTCCGGCCCGCTCGCCGACTACGCCATCGGCGGCGGCGAGGGGACGGTGGGTCTGGCCGGTGTGGTGGGTGTGCTGGTCACGCTGGCCGTCGCCGGCGGGCTGTTCTGGCTCCTGCGGCGCCGCGGGCGCGGTGCCGACCGCTAGATGGGCCATGAGCTGGGCCCGGCCCACCCGCTCCACCTCGCCCGCGACTCGCCGGTGCACCGGCTCCCGGCCGAGGTCAAGATCATCGGGGCGTTCCTGGGCGTGCTGTGCGTGGTGGCCACCCCCCGGGAGGCGTTCCCGGTCTTCGGGGGCTATCTGATCCTCCTGGCGGCGGTCTGGGCGGTGGCGCGCATCCCGCCCGGATGGATGCTCCGCCGATCGGTGATCGAGGCGCCGTTCGTGGTGCTCGCGGTGCTGCTGCCGTTCAGCGGCGGCGATCCCCGCGTGGAGTGGCTCGGGCTGTCGCTGTCCGAGCCGGGCTTGCTCGGGGCGTGGAACATCCTGGTCAAGGGCACGCTCGGCGTGCTGACCTCCCTCACCCTCGCCGCCACCACTCCCCTGCGCGACCTGCTCTTCGGGCTGCAGCGGCTGCGCGCGCCGGCCATCGTGGTCACCATCGCGACCCTGATGCTCCGCTACGTCGACGTCATCGTGGCCGAGGCCGGGCGGATGCGGCTCGCCCGGATCGCGCGCGGGCACGATCCCCGCTTCCTCTGGCAGGCCGGGGCGACCGCGCGTGGTGTCGGTGCGCTGTTCATCCGCTCCTACGAGCGGGGCGAGCGGGTGCACCTGGCGATGCTGTCCCGGGGGTGGAACGGGCAGCTGCCGCAGCTGTCCGACACGGTGACGACGCGACGGGACTGGCTCGCCGGGCTCGCCCCGGCCGGGATGGCACTGGCGCTTGCCGTCACGGGCTGGCTGATCACATGACGGCCGCCCCCGAACCCGTCGCCGAGCTGCGGGCGGGTGCCGGGCTCCCGCCATCGCTGCAGGTCCGCGAGCTGGCCTTCGCCTACCCCGACGGGCACCAGGCCCTGTTCGGGGTGGACCTCACCGTCGCCCGCGGTGAACGCGTGGCGCTGCTCGGCCCGAACGGTGCCGGCAAGACGACCTTGGTCCTGCACCTCAACGGCATCCTCACGGGCGGGCACGGCGCGATCAGCGTGGCCGGGCTGCCCGTGGTGCGGGAGAACCTGCGCGAGGTGCGCCGGCGGGTGGGCATCGTCTTCCAGGACCCCGACGACCAGCTGTTCATGCCGACCGTGGGTGAGGACGTCGCGTTCGGCCCGGCCAACTTCGGGGTGTCCGGCCCGGCGCTGCGGGCGCGGGTGGACCGAGCACTGGCCGCGGTGGGGATGCTCGAGCTCCGCGACCGCTCGCCGTTGCACCTGTCCGGCGGGCAGCGCCGGCGGGTGGCGCTGGCCACCGTGCTGGCCTGCGAACCGGAGATCCTGGTGCTCGACGAGCCGTCCTCGAACCTCGATCCGGTGGCCCGCCGGGAGCTGGCCGAGGTGCTGCTCGGTCTCGGGACCACGATGCTCATGGTCACCCACGACCTGCCCTACGCCCTGCAGCTGTGCCCCCGCAGCATCGTGCTCGACGACGGTGTGGTGGTGGCGGACGGGCCCACCCGCGAGCTGCTCGCCGATCCGGGCCTGCTCCACCGGCACCGTCTCGAGCTGCCCTACGGTTTCACTCTCACGTGAGCGGTTCGTCCGGCCGGGGCGGCGCGGGGTAGCCCGGGCGGGGCGGCGGGTCGTCCCGATCGTCGTCCGCGGCGGGCGGGAGACCGTGCCGCGGGGCGGCTGCCTCGGGTCCGGGCCGCGGAGGGTTGCCGGGAGCGGGTTCGGGGGGCCGGGACTGCGGCTGGGTGTAGCCCCCGTCGGTCAGAGCCGGCCGAGGCGCGGCCGGCGGCAGGTGCGTCGGCCGGGAACCGCGCGCAGGCGGGGGTAGATGCGGCCGGACGGCGGGCGCCGCCGCCGGCCCGGCCATGTCCGCCACCGCCAGGCGGGCCTGGGCCTCGGCGTCGGCCACCTCCTGGGCGATCTTCGGATCGCCCGCCGTGTCGAACCAGGTGGCGATCGACTCGTCGTCGTCCTCGGGCCGGGACGGCCCGCTGTCGTCGGGGGGAGACGGCTCGAAGCGGAACACCCCGTCCTCGCCGGGGGCCCCGAGCATCCGGGTGAAACCCTCCAGCGCCTTGCCGAAGTCCGAGGGCACCAGCCACACCTTGTTCGCGTCACCCTGGGCCATCTGCGGCAGCGTCTGCAGGTACTGGTAGGCGAGCAGCTCCGGGGTGGGTTTGCCCGCCTTGATGGCCGCGAACACCTTCTCGATCGCCTTGGCTTGGCCCTGGGCCTGCAGGTAGCGCGCGGCGCGGTCGCCTTGCGCGCGCAGGATGCGGGACTGGCGTTCGGCCTCGGCGTTGAGGATCGCGGCCTGCTTCGCACCCTCGGCGGTGAGGATCTGCGCCTGTTTCTGCCCCTCGGCCCCGCGGATGGCCGACTCGCGCTGGCCCTCGGCGGTGAGGATGGTGGCCCGCTTCTCGCGGTCGGCCTTCATCTGCCGTTCCATCGACTCCTGGATCGACGCGGGCGGGTCGATGGCCTTGATCTCCACCCGCGCCACCCGGATCCCCCACCGGCCGGTGGCCTCGTCGAGCTCCCCGCGCAGCACGGTGTTGATCTCGTCGCGGGAGGTCAGCGTGCCCTCCAGGCTCATCCCGCCGACCACGTTCCGCAGCGTGGTGGTGGTGATCTGCTCGACGCCGACGATGTAGTCGTTGATCTCGTAGACGGCGGACTTGGGGTCGGTCACCTGGTAGTAGACGACGGTGTCGATGTTCACCGTGAGGTTGTCCTGGGTGATCACCGGCTGCGGTGGGAAGGACACGACCTGCTCGCGCAGGTCGATCCGCTCCCGGACCTTGTCGATGAACGGGACGAGGAACGCCAAGCCCGGGTCGGCGGTGCCCTTGAACCGGCCCAGCCGCTCGATCACCGCCGCCGTGGCCTGCGGGATGATCTGCACCGCCTTGATCAGCGAGACCACGACCAGTGCCACGAGCAGCACCACCACGACGAGCAGCACCGTACTTCCGTCGGTCACCGCGTTCCCCTCCCTGTCCGTGCGGGCTAGTCCTGGGCGACCACGAGCGCGGTGGCCCCGGAGATGTCCATGACCGTGACCCTGGTGCCCGGTTCGATCACGCCATGCCCGTCGAAGGAGCGGGCGGACCACAGGTCACCGCCGATCTTGACCCGCCCGCCGTGACCGTCCACGCGTGCCGTGACCAGCGCAGTGACGCCGACGAGCGCCTTGGAGTGCATGGCCGAGTGCTCGATGCTCCGCTCCAGCCGCCGCCGCAGCGCAGGCCGCACGGCGAAGATCAGGAGCACCGAGACCACGGAGAACACCACCGCGCCCACCAGTGGCCCGCCGACGAGCAACGACACCCCGCCTGCGGCCAGCGCACCGCCGCCCAGCATCAGCAGGACGAACTCGCCGGACAGCACCTCGGCGGCGATCAGCACCAGACCCAGGATGAGCCAGATCGCCGCGGCCGACATGGCGCCGATCCTGCCAGATCGCGGGGACCCTGATTACGCCGTCACGAAGTCGATGAGCTGCTCGACGGCCCCGATGAGTGGCGCCTCCAGGTCCCGGAAGGTGCCGACCGCGCCGAGCACGCGGCGTGCCCCGTCGGCGGGCTCGCCCCATCCCAGCGCCGTGCAGACGCCGGTCTTCCAGTCGGTCCCGCGGGGCACGTGCGGCCAGGACCGGATGCCGACGACCGCGGGCTTCACCGCCTCCCAGACGTCGACGTAGGGGTGCCCGGTGACGAGGACGTGCGGTCCGGCGACCGACCCTGCGGTCCGCCACTCCTTCGAGCCGCGCACGAGGTGGTCGACGAGCACCCCGAGCCTGCGGTCCGGGCCGGGGCCGAAGCGGGCCACCGCAGCGGCGAGGTCGTCCACGCCATGCATCGGCTCGACCACCACGCCCTCGACGCGCAGGTCGTGGCCCCACACCCGTTCGACGAGCTCGGCGTCGTGCAGGCCCTCCACCCAGATCCGCGCGGCGCGCGCGGTGCGCGCCGGGCGTCGCGGCACCGCCACCGAGCCGGACGCCGAGCGTCCCGGCGCGGCCGGGCCCTTCAGCGCCGCGACGAGCGTGGCGGGTGCACCCTCGAACAGGAACGCTGCCGGCCGCAGTGGGAACACCCGGCGCCGGCCGTGCCGGTCCTCCAGCGTCACCTCGCGGACGTCGGCCGTGACGACGGCCCCGCAGAAGCCACTCCCGACGTCCTCGACGACGAGTCCGGCCGCGGCGACCACCCGCAGGACCTCCCGGCGCGCGCGGCGGACGAGACCGTCCCGGTAGTCGTGCACGGCGCCGTTCTACCTGCGGAGGCCCGCTCGGTACGGCCGCGACACGCCGACGATGGGGCGGGGCCTGCGGCGACGGATCACGGGACGCGAGAGCCGTGCTGTGGGCCCCCGACGTGGTTAGCCTGGCGTCGTGCCCTGCCCCTCCGCCACCTTCACCGTGTGGACATCGGCCTGGTTGGCCGGTGCCGCGGCGCCCGACGACGCGCTCGACGCGCTCGGCCCGTGGGCGCAGGTCCATGAGGTACTCGCCGCCGATCCCGTCACCGCGTCCGTCACCGGGCTGCCGGGTCCCGGCTCCCGGGTCTCGTCGGTGACCTTCCTGCTCGCTGCGCTGCGGCGCGCCGGGCCGCGCAACTCGGGTCGGCTGGTGCTCCCCACCCCGGGCGACGTGCGCGGCCTGCCGGGTCCCGGCGTGTTCAGCCAGGCCGCGATGCGCGCGGGCGAGGGCGTCCTGTTCGGCGACGCCGGTCTCGGTGTCGTGCCCACCCGTCCCGGCCCCGGCTGGCTGCGGTGGACGGTCTACCGGGTGGAGCCCGGACCGACGCCGGAGTTCGTGGCGCTCGGCCAGGCCGAGCGCGAGCTGCGCGACGGGGTGCGACGGTCCACGTCGGTCCTCACCTCGCTCGGGGTGGCACGACACCGGCCCGGGGTGCGCGAGGAGATCGCGGCGAGCCTGCGGGCCCGTCCGGCGTCGATGTGGCCCGCCGGGATGCCGGGCCAGGCGCTGCGGGTGCTGCAGCAGGCCGACGAGGTGGAGGCGATCCTGGCCGCGGCCTCGGTGGACGAGCCAGGCGGCGCGCTGACGGCGTCGGCCGCCACGGCCCGGCGGGCGGCGCTGCGCCCGATCGAGACCGCGGTCCGGGTGGCGCGGCGGGCGGCGGTGGCCGAGGCCGTGCGGGTCCTCGCCGCGGGCCCGCTGGTCTGAGCGTCGCCCGGCGCCTCAGCGCAGGACCTCGCCCTTGGTCTCGCGCAGCGTCAGGATCACCAGGAACGCGATGACCGCGCCCACCGCCACGTACCAGAAGAAGGCATCGGCCAGCCCTGCCTGCGACAGCGACTGGATGACCAGCGGCGCGGTCCCCCCGAACACCGCGACCGTGAGGTTGTACCAGGCCCCGATGCCCAGCCCCCGCAGCTCGGTCGGGAACAGCTCGCTCATCACGGCCGGCGCGATCGAGGTCATCATCGTGTAGAGCCCGAGGCCCACGCAGAACACGATGAGCAGGTTGCCCAGGCCCGGGCCGATCAGCGTCGACAGTGGAACGATGAGCACCGCCGTGGCGGCCGACCACACCAGCAGCTGCGGTCGGCGCCCGAACCGGTCCGACAGCGCGCCCATCGGGTACTGCAGGGCCACGAACAGCGCGGTGCCGATGGACAGCGCCACGAACACCTCTCCGGCGTCGGCGCCGCGCGAGCTGACGGCGAACGGGGTGAGCGCCGAGAAGAAGGTGTAGTAGCAGAGCGTGGAGAGCAGCGTGAAACCGACGAGCTGACCGACCGCCTTCGGGTGCTCGCGCAGCGTGGTCAGCAGCGGGTGGCGCAGCGCCTCGGCCTTGGCCTTGTTCTCCTCGAACTGGTCGGTCTCGGGCATCGCGCGGCGCAGCCAGAGTCCCACCACGCCGAGCAGCCCGCCGATGATGAACGGGATCCGCCAGCCGTACGAGGCCAGTTGCTCGTCGGTCAGCACGGCGGTGAGCAGCGCACCGAGCAGCGACGCGAGGAGCACCGCCGCGCCCGTGGAGATGTAGAAGAACGCCGAGTAGCGGCCACGGCGCTCCGGGGGTGCGATCTCGGCCAGGTACGCCGAGGCGTTGGACACCTCACCGCCGAGCGACATGCCCTGCGCGATCCGCGCGAGCAGGAGCAGCACCGGCGCCAGCCACCCGACGAGCGCGAAGGTCGGCAGGAGCCCGATGGCCAGCGACCCGCCGGCCATCAGCACGATCGTCAGCAACATCGCCGTCCGCCGGCCGCGCAGGTCGGCGAAGCGCCCCAGCAACCACCCGCCGAGCGGGCGGAAGAAGAACGCCAGCGCGTACGTCGCGAGGGTGCTGATGAGCGCGAGCGCCGCGTTCTCCTTGGGGAAGATCTGAGTGGCGAAGAAGATGCTGAACGTCGCGTAGATCGTCCAGTCGTACCACTCGATCGCGTTGCCGATCGAGGCCGCCACGAGCTGGCGCACCGGCAACCGGTGCGTCTCGGACGGTGCGGAGACGGTGGATCGGTCCGACACGGCTACCCCCGAGCAGCTGGGAGGGATGACCCCGGCAGGCTAGGCCAGCTGGCGACGACCTGCAGGCTCCAACCGTGCGGTGGTCTGCCGCACCGCCCACTTGTACCATCATTGACTTATATAAGCACCGACGACTACTCTCCCGCCTGTGCACGCGTTCGACGTGCTCGGCGACCCGGTCCGCCGACGGATCCTCGAGCTCCTGGCCCGTGGCGAGCAGACGTCAGGGGCCGTCACCGCGGTGGTCCGCGACGAGTTCGGCATCTCCCAACCCGCTGTGTCGCAGCACCTCAAGGTGCTGCGCGACAACGGCTTCGCCACCGTCCGGCCCGAGGGCGCCAGGCGGCTCTACGCCGTGCGGGCCGAACCACTGCGGGAGATCGACGGCTGGCTCGACGGGTTCCGGCGGTTCTGGACGCCACACCTCGATGCGCTGGGCACCGAGCTCGCGCGCGGTCGGCGGGAGCGCCGCCGCGCCGCGACTCGCCCTTCCACCCCCGAGACGAGGAACTCTCCATGATCGACGTGAGCCACCAGGTCAGCGCGGCCGACCGGACCGTCGGCACCCGCACGCTCCTCGCGGGTGCGGCCCGGGTCGTGACCATCGCCCGGTCGTACCCGGCCGACATCGACGACGTCTGGGATGCGTGCACGAACCCCGAGCGCCTGCCGCGCTGGTTCCTCCCGGTGTCCGGCGAGCTGCGCCTCCACGGGCGCTACCAGCTCGAGGGCAACGCCGCCGGCACGATCGAGCGCTGCGACCCGCCGTACTCCTTCGCCGCCACCTGGGAGTACGGCGGCGAGACCAGCTGGATCGAGGTGCGCCTGACCACCGTGGACGACGGCACCCGCTTCGAGCTCGACCACATCGCCCACGTGGACGACGAGCGATGGGCCGAGTTCGGCCCCGGCGCGGTCGGTGTGGGCTGGGACCTGGGGTTGATGGGGCTCGCCCTGCACCTGGCCGACCGGGGTCCCAACCCGGAACAGGACCCGGCCTGGTTGGCCTCCACCGAGGGCAGCCGGTTCGTGATCGACAGCAGCGAGGCCTGGTTCACGGCCGCCGTCGCCGGTGGTGCGGACCCCGAGGCCGCCCGGGCCGCGGCCGACCGCACCACGGCGGCGTACACGGCGCCCCCGGATCCCCCACCCTGATGCCTCGCCACCACCCGCGCGTCGGGCGCGAGCCGGCCCGCTACCCCGGGCGGGGCGCCCGGCGGGCCGGCTCGCAGCAGTCCACCGCGCACGGGACGCCGTTGGTCGTGCACCCCGCGCTCGGCACGGTCCCCAGCGCCCGCGGCGCGAACTCGTGGACGTGCTCGGCGATCAGCTCCACCACCATGTCGGCGAACCGAGGGTCCGCCCCGGCCGTGGCGGCGCGGGCGAAACCCATGCCCAGTTCCCGGGCCCGGTCGTGGGCCTCGGTGTCGAGGTCCCACACCACCTCGACGTGGTCGGAGACGAACCCGACCGGGGCGAGGACTACGGCCGGGACCCCCTGCCCGTGCAGGGCGTCGAGGTGGTCGGCGACGTCCGGTTCCAGCCACGGCACCTGCGGCGGCCCCGAGCGGGACTGCCACACGACGTCGTGCTCGACCGTTCCCAGTGCCCCGGCGACGAGTCGAGCGGCCTCCGCGACCTGCCGCGAGTAGCGGTGCCCACCCTCCTCGGGCGGACCCGCCGCCGCGTCGGCCGCCGCCGGCACGGAGTGGGCGGTGAACACCAGCCGGGCGGCATCCCTGGTGTCCGCGGGCAGCCGGGCGGTCGCCGTACGGACCGCGTCGGCGTTGGCCGCCACGAAGTCGGGGTGGTCGAAGAAGTGCCGGAGCTTCACCAGCTCCGGTGCGCCGTCCCCCACGGCTTTGCGCGCCCGCGCGATGTCCTCGTGGTACTGGCGGCAGGCCGAGTAGCCGCCGTAGGCGCTGGTCGCGAACACCAGCGCGCGATGCACGCCCGCGCGGGCCATCTCGGCCACCGTGTCCTCGACCAGCGGGTGCCAGTTGCGGTTGCCGAAGTACACGGGGAGCTCGGTGCGCTCACCGATCGCCGTGATCAGCTCGCGGTTGCGGGCGTTGATCGGGCTGACCCCGCCGAGGCGCCGGTAGTGCTCCTCCACCTCGTCGAGACGCTCGGATGGCACCCCGCGGCCGCGGACCACGTTCTCCAGGAAGGGCCGGACCTCGTCGGGCCCCTCCGGGCCGCCGAACGACAGGACCAGCAGGGCGTCCACCTGTTCACGCACCGCCCGATTAGACACCGATCGCGTGGAACCCGCCGTCCGCCCACACCATCGACCCGGTGGTCACCGGCAGCCAGTCCGACAGCAGCGCGCACACCGTCCTCGCGACCGGCTCCGGGTCGGTGACGTCCCAGCCCAGCGGCGCGCGGCCGTCCCACGCGTCCTCGAAGGCGGCGAAGCCGGGGATCGACTTGGCCGCCATCGTCTTCACCGGTCCCGAGGCCACGAGGTTGACCCGGATGCCACGCGACCCGAGGTCGCGGGCCAAGTAGCGGGTGACCGACTCCAGCGTGGACTTCGCGACGCCCATCCAGTCGTAGGCCGGCCACGCCTGGCGGTTGTCGAAGTCCATCCCGACGACCGACGAGCCCGGGCCGAGCAGCGGCAGCACCGCGGTGGCCAGGGACGTGAACGAGTACGCGCTCACCCGGATCGTCGTGGCCACGTCCTCCCACGGCGCGCTGAGGAACGCGCCTTCGCCGAGGCAGGACGGCGGGGCGAAGCCGATCGAGTGCAGCACACCGTCCAGGCGCGGCTCGTCTCCCGACAGGTGCTCGGACACGCGCGCGGCGAGGCTGTCGAGCTGGGCCTGGTCGGAGACGTCCAGCTCCACCACGGGAGCCGGCTGCGGCAGCCGCTGCGCGATCCGCTCCACCAGCCGCATCCGGCCGAAGCCGGTGAGCACGACCTCGGCGCCCTGCTCCTGTGCCACGCGCGCGACGTGGAAGGCGATCGAGGCGTCGGTGATCACGCCGGTCAGCAGCAGCCGCTTGCCGTCGAGCAGTCCCATGTGGACCTCCTGTCCGCGTTCCTCAGTGGCCCATGCCGAGACCGCCGTCGACCGGGATGATGGCCCCGGTGATGTAGGCCGCCGCCTCGGAGCCGAGCCAGGTGACGGCGTCGGCGACCTCCTCGACGGTCGCGTAGCGGCCCAGCGGCACCTGGCCGAGGATCTCGGCGCGCCGCGCGTCGGGCAGCGCGCGGGTCATGTCGGTGTCGACGAACCCGGGAGCCACGACGTTCGCCGTGATCGACCGCGAGCCCAGCTCGCGGGCGACCGAGCGTGCCAGCCCGACCAGGCCGGCCTTCGACGCGGCGTAGTTGACCTGACCCGCCGACCCGAGCAGTCCGACGACCGAGGACACGAAGATCATCCGACCGCCGCGGGCCTTGAGCATGCCTCGGGAGGCCCGCTTGGCCACCCGGTAGGCCGCGGTCAGGTTGGCGTCGACGACCCGGGTGAACGACTCCTCGCTCATCCGCATCAGCAGGCCGTCGTCGGTGATACCGGCGTTGGAGACGAGGACCTGGACCGGCCCGTGCTCCTGCTCGACCGTGCCGAAGGCCGCGTCCACCTCGTCGGCATCGGTGACGTCGCACCGGACCGGGAGGAGTCCGGCCGGCAGGTCCGGCACGGGCCCGCGGTGGGTCACCGCGACCTGGTCACCCAACTCGGCGAAGGCGGAGGCGATGGCGAGCCCGATCCCCCGGTTGCCTCCGGTCACCAGCACGCTGCGTCGCACGGGGGCACCCTATGCAGGACCGGGTGGGCCGGCCGAACCGCGGTGGGACCGCGGTGGACCGGCCCGGCACGTCGTGATCACCGGATCGGGACCCAGGCCCGCGCCTCGTCCGGCTGCGCGTCCCGCACCCGCGATCACCGCTCCGCGAACAACCGATGATCGCCGGATCGGGACCGGAGACCGCAGCTGCCACGGCTCCGCGTCCCCAGCTGGCGATCACGCCCGGGCCGGATCCGCGCGGGCGCCGATGCCGAAGCGTCCCGGTACCGCCTCAGGGCAGGCGGCGGCCCAGCGCCAGGCCGGTGCCCACGCCGGCGACCAGCAACAGCGCTCCCCCGGCCAGCCACGGCCGGCTGGTGTCGACCCGGCGCATCTCGTAGCCGATCTGCTCGCCGAGCTCCGCGTAGACCTGTCGCAGCTCGTCCTCGGTGGCGGCGGTGAAGAACTGGCCGCCGGACAGCTCCGCGATCCGGCGCATCGACGCATCGTCCACGGCCACCGGAGTGCGCTCCCCGGGGTTGATCTCGATCGCGCCGTACTCGGTGCCGAACGAGATCGTCGACACCGGGATGCCCGTCTCGGCCGCGGCCCGCGCCGCCGTGAACGAGCCGCGCGGCTCCTCCTCGGGCGCGATCCCGCCCGGCACCGTCTGCTTGCCGTCGCTCATCAGCACGATCCGCGCCGGCGGCGGCCCCTCGACGGACGCGCCCGCGACGGCTTGGGAGAACGTCTCGACCGACTGCATCGCCGCGTAGATCGCCTCGCCGGTGGCCGTGGACTCCGACAGCTTCAGCCCGTCGACGGCCCGCTTGACCGGCTCGCGGTCCGCGGTGGGTGACACCAGCACGGCGGCCGTGCCCGCGAAGGCCACCAGCCCGAGGTTGATCCCCGGGGTCAGCTGGTCGGCGAAGGCCTTGGCCGCGGCCTGCGCCGCGGCCAACCGGCTCGGTTCGACGTCGGTGGCCTCCATCGACAGTGACACGTCGATCACCAGCACCACGGTGGCCCGGTTGCGGGGCACCCTCGCCTCGGCCATCGGCCCGGCCAGGGCCACGGTCAACACCGCGACCGCAGCGATCAGCGCCACCGCCGGCACGTGCCGGTACCAGCCCGGCCGCCGGGGGGCCAACCGGTCGAGCAGCTCGAGGTTCGTGAACCGGACGGTGTCCCGCCGGCGCCTGCGCAGCAGCAGGAGGTAGCCCGCGACGAGGGCGGCGACCACGAGCAGCAGCAGCAGCCACCACGGGTGGGAGAACATCAACGACCCCCGCCCGACCACGCGCGCTTGCGGGCCATCGCGAACCGGACGACGTCGGCGATCCAGTCCGAGTCGGTGCGCAGCGTGAGCTGGGCGGCCCCGCAGCGGCGCAGCGCGAGGGCGACCCGCTCGCGGTGCGCGGCCGCCGCCGCCGCGAACTCCCGGCACAGCAGCGGCGTGGTGACGACCTCGCGCTGCCGGCCCGTCTCCGGATCGGCGAGCACGACCGTGCCGACGTCGGGCAGCTCCAGCTCGCGCGGATCCAGGACCTCGACGGCGAGCAGGTCGTGGCGGCCCGACATCGCCCGCAGCGAGCGTTCCCACTCGGGCTCACCGAGGAAGTCGGAGATCACCACGGCGAGCCCGCGCCGTCGGGGCGGGCGACGCAGCTGCTCGATCGCGCTCCGCAGGTCGCCGCGGGTGCCCTCCGGGGCACGCGGGGTCTCGGCGACCCGGCGGACCAGCCCGCGGGCGTGCGGCAGCCCGCCGCGAGCGGGGATCCGCACGGTCCGCTCCCCGGTGGCGACCAGCGCCCCGATCCGGTTGCCGCCACCCCGGGTGAGGTGGACGACCGCGGCCAGCGCGGCGACGGCGAGGTCGCGCTTCTCGCAGGCAGCCGTGCCGAAGTCGAGGCTGGCCGACAGGTCGAGCACCACCCAGGTCTCCAGCTCGCGGTCGGCGACGGTCTCCCGCACGTGCGCCTCGGTGGTGCGGGCGGTGACGGCCCAGTCCATCCGCCGGACGTCGTCGCCGGGCTGGTAGGTACGCGCCTCCCCCAGCTCGCTGCCCGGTCCGGGCACCAGCCCGAGGTGGTTCCCCTGCAGCAGCCCGTCCAGGCGGCGGCGGACGGTGAGCTCGAGCGCGCGCAGGGCCGCTTCGGTGCGCCCGTCTCGCAGCGACGGGGGCGCGGTGGGGGCCCGCGGCGCCGTCACGTCGAGGTGCCGGCCGCGCTGTACTGCGCCGGTCCCGGCTGCGGGCGCGCGCTGACCTGCGGCAGCGGCACCGTGGCGAGCACGCGGGAGATGATGTGGTCCATCGGCACCGCATCGGCCACCGCGTCATAGGACAGCACGAGCCGGTGCCGGATCACGTCGGGGGCCACGTCGAGCACGTCCTGCGGGAGCACGTAGTCCCGGCCCCGCACCAGGGCGAGGGCGCGGCCCGCCGCCACGATCCCGAGCGTGGCCCGCGGCGAGGCGCCGTAGGACACCCAGCCGGCGATGTCGGCGAGCCCGTGCTCGGCCGGGGTGCGGGTGGCCACGACGAGCCGCACCACGTAGTCGACCAGCGCGTGGTGCACGAAGACCCGGGAGGCCACGTGCTGCAGCCGCGAGAGCTCGGCCGGGTCGATCACCTGGTGCGCAACGGGGGGCTCGGCCCCCATCCGGTAGACGATCTCGCGCTCCTCCTCGACGCCGGGGTACTCCACAATGATCTTGAAGAGGAAGCGGTCGCGCTGGGCCTCGGGAAGCGGGTAGACACCCTCGTTCTCGATCGGGTTCTGCGTGGCGAGCACGAGGAACGGATCGGGCATGGGGAACGTGCGACCGCCGATCGAGAGGTGCCGCTCGGCCATCACCTCGAGCATCGCCGACTGGACCTTGGCCGGCGCACGGTTGATCTCGTCCGCGAGCACGAAGTTGGCCACGATCGGGCCCAGCTCGACGTCGAACTCCTCGCGGCCCTGCCGGTAGATGCGGGTGCCGAGGATGTCGGCCGGCACCAGGTCGGGGGTGAACTGCAGGCGGGAGAACGAGCCCCCCACCACCCGCGCGACGGTCTCGGCCGCGAGCGTCTTGGCGACACCGGGGACGCCCTCGAGCAGGAGGTGCCCGCGGGCCAGCAGTCCGACCAGCATCCGCTCGACCAACCGGTCCTGTCCGACGATCACCCGCTTGATCTCGAACACGACGCGCTCGAGGCGTTCGCCCTCGTGGGCGGGGGTGGGGACGGACTCCTCGACGCTCACGACGCCTATCCCACCGCGCGGGCCGTGAGACGCCGGTGAGCCGCTCAGAGCACGCGGGTGGCCTCCGGCAGCAGGCCCCTGGTCCGCAGCGGGACCACCCGCACGTCGGCTCCGGTGTAGGGGGCCTCGATCATCTTCCCGCCGCCGATGTACATCGCGACGTGGTGGATCGGTGCGCGGCCGTTCTTGAAGAACACCATGTCCCCCGCGCGGACCTCGGAGATCGGTACCTTCCGCCCCGCGTTGAACTGGTTGCGGCTCACCCGCGGCAGCGACACCCCGGCTCCGTTGTAGGCGTAGAGCATGAGACCCGAGCAGTCGAAGCCGACCCGGTTCAGCGGCGATCCGAAGGCGTCCGGGATCCCGGTGCTCGGTCCCCTGCCGTTGCCGCCTCCCCACACGTACTGCACCCCGAGCTGCGACATCGCCCGGTCGACGACATCGCGCACCGACAAGCTCCCACCGCGCCCGCCACCGGCCGCAGCCACCCGGGCCCCCGCCGCGTCGCGGTCGGCCCGCTCGCGGGCCGCCTTCTCCGCTGCCAGCCGGCGCTGCCAGTCGTCGTAGCGGGCCCGCTGGTCACGCAGCCCGGTGTCCGCCGACTCTGCCGTGTCGAGGAGGCGCTGCACCTCGGCCCGCTCGGCGGCGACGACGGCGAGCTGCGCGGCCTGTTCCCGGGCCGCTGCGTCGGCCGCCACGAACGCCTCGTCGGCCGTCGCCTTGGCGCTGCGCGCCTCCGTCTCCCGGTCGCGCGCGTCGTCGAGGGCGGCGCGGGCCGCCGAGTCGGCGTTGGCCTTGCCGACGCGCGCCCGCTCCAGACCGTCCTGCGCGGCGAGCTGCGTGCGGGCGATCGCGTCGTTGAACTCGGCCCGGGCCACCAGGTCCTCGGGGCTGGTGGCGTCGGTGAGCAGGCCGAGCGGGCCGGTGTCGAGGCCCTGCTGGTAGGTCGCCGTGACGAACTCGTCGAGGCGCGCCCTGGCCTCGTCGATGGCGACGGATGCGGCTGCGGTCTCGATGCGCGCCCGGTCGGCGCGCCGAGCGGCCGCGGCCGCAGCGTCCTGCGCGTTCTGGAGGTCGACGAGCGCCGCCTCGGCCGTCTCCCGCTGCGCGGCGAGCGCGGCCTGCAGATCGTCGGTCCGGCTGTCGAGGTCGGCGAGCCGCGTCGTGAGCTGCCCGACCTCACCCGCGCGTTGGTTGACCGCCGCGCGGCTGCGCTTCAGCTCGTCGTCGCTCGGGTTGGGCGGCGGGGTCGGTTGCGCCAGCGCGGTGGAGGTGCCGCCGAGGAACGCCAGCACGACCATGACGACGAGGGCACGCCCTGGCCACCGCACGAGAACCCCTCCAGGCCATCACATGATCGTCCCACATGATCGTCGCAGTCGACGGCATGCTCGCACCCGGGCGGCCCGGCTCCGGGTTGCCACACCCGGAGAAGACCCAACTTCCGCACGCCACGGCGCCTCCGGCTCGACGCCCTTACAGGACAAGCGTACTGTTTGACTCGAACGGGGTCCGCAGGTCGGGACGGCGCCCGGTGCGCCAGACTCGGGACCAGCCCGCCCATCACTGTGTCCATCACCGCGCCCACCACCGCCAGGAGGACAGTCATCGTGGCCAGCACCGACAGCTTCGGAGCCAGGGGAACCATCCAGGTCGGCGGCGCCGAGCACGAGATCTTCCGGCTGTCGGCCGTGGACGGTGCCGAGCGCCTCCCGTTCAGCCTCAAGGTGCTGCTGGAGAGCCTGCTGCGCACCGAGGACGGCACCAACGTCACCGCCGACCACGTGCGCGCGCTCGCGAGCTGGGACCCGTCAGGGGAGCCGGACACCGAGATCCAGTTCACGCCCGCCAGAGTGATCATGCAGGACTTCACCGGCGTCCCCTGCGTCGTCGACCTCGCCACGATGCGCGAGGCCGTGACCGAGCTGGGCGGTGACCCGACCAAGGTCAACCCGTTGGCCCCCGCCGAGCTCGTGATCGACCACTCGGTGATCGTCGACGTGTTCGGCACCCCCGATGCGTTCGAGCGCAACGTGGACTTCGAGTACGGCCGCAACAAGGAGCGCTACCAGTTCCTCCGGTGGGGGCAGGGTGCGTTCGACGAGTTCAAGGTCGTCCCGCCGGGCACGGGGATCGTGCACCAGGTCAACATCGAGCACCTGGCGCGGGTGGTCATGACCCGGGACGTGGCGTCCGAAGGCGGCTCCGTGTCACAGGCCTACCCGGACACGCTCGTCGGCACCGACTCGCACACCACGATGGTCAACGGGCTCGGCGTGCTCGGGTGGGGCGTCGGCGGCATCGAGGCGGAGGCGGCCATGCTCGGCCAGCCGGTCTCGATGCTCATCCCGCGGGTCGTCGGCTTCAGGCTCACCGGCGAGATCCCGGCCGGCGCCACCGCCACCGACGTCGTGCTGACGATCACGGAGATGCTGCGGCGGCACGGCGTGGTGGGCAAGTTCGTCGAGTTCTACGGCGAGGGCGTCGGGGCGGTGCCGCTGGCCAACCGGGCCACCATCGGCAACATGAGCCCGGAGTTCGGCTCCACGGCGGCCATCTTCCCGATCGACGACGAGACCGTGCGCTACCTGAAGCTGACCGGCCGGGCCGCCGAGCACATCGAGCTCGTCGAGGCCTACGCGAAGGAACAGGGCCTCTGGCACGACCCGGCCCGCGAGCCGGAGTTCTCCGAGACGCTCGAGCTCGACCTGTCCACCGTCGTACCGTCGATCGCCGGGCCGAAGCGCCCGCAGGACCGCGTCTCGCTGTCGGAGGCCAAGGAGGCCTTCCGCTCCGCGCTGGCGGACTACGCCGAGACCGGAGCGGCGGGGGATGCGAACGGTGCGCCGCGATCGAGCGTCGACGAGTCGGGTGAGGAGAGCTTCCCGGCCAGCGATCCGGCGAGCCCCGGGCAGGGCGGCAACGACGGCGGCGCGCCGCGGGCACCCATCTCCGCCGCGAGCGGCTCGCAGGGACGCACCACGAAGCCGACGCCGGTCACCGCGGCCGACGGCGCGTCCTTCGAGCTCGACCACGGCGCGGTCGTGATCGCGTCGATCACGTCCTGCACCAACACGTCCAACCCCTCGGTGATGCTCGGCGCCGCGCTGCTCGCGCGCAACGCCGTCGACAAGGGCCTGGCCGTCAAGCCGTGGGTGAAGACGTCGATGGCCCCGGGGTCGAAGGTCGTCACCGACTACTACGAGAAGGCCGGGCTCTGGCCGTACCTGGAGAAGCTCGGTTACCACCTGGTCGGCTACGGCTGCACCACCTGCATCGGCAACTCCGGGCCGCTGTCGGAGGAGATCTCGGCGGCGGTCAACGAGGCCGACCTGGCCGTCGTCTCCGTGCTGTCGGGCAACCGGAACTTCGAGGGCCGGATCAACCCCGACGTCAAGATGAACTACCTGGCCTCGCCGCCGCTGGTGATCGCTTATGCGCTCGCGGGCACGATGGACTTCGACTTCGAGGACGAGCCGCTCGGCACGGCGTCCGACGGTTCCGAGGTGTACCTGCGCGACATCTGGCCCTCGGCTCAGGACGTCCAGACGACGATCGACAACTCGATCAGCGAGGACATGTTCACCAAGGACTACGCCGACGTCTTCGCCGGCGACGACCGCTGGCGCTCGCTGCCCACACCCGAGGGCGGGACGTTCGACTGGGACCCCGACTCGACGTACGTGCGCAAGCCCCCGTACTTCGACGGCATGCAGCCCGATCCGTCACCCGTCGAGGACATCGGCGGGGCCCGGGTGCTGGCCCTGCTGGGCGACTCGGTGACCACTGACCACATCTCCCCCGCCGGGTCCATCAAGGAGGGCACGCCGGCCGGGCAGTACCTCAACGAGCACGGCGTGGAGAAGAAGGACTTCAACTCCTACGGCTCCCGGCGCGGCAACCACGAGGTGATGATCCGCGGGACGTTCGCCAACATCCGGTTGCGCAACGAGCTCCTGAGCCAGGAGGACGACGGCAAGGGCGTCAGCGGCGGCTACACCCGTGACTTCACGGCAGGCGGCGAGCAGGCGTTCATCTACGACGCGGCCCAGAACTACGCCGCGGCCGGCATCCCCCTGGTGGTGCTCGGGGGCAAGGAGTACGGCTCGGGCTCCTCGCGGGACTGGGCGGCCAAGGGCACCGCGCTGCTCGGCGTCAAGGCGGTGATCGTGGAGTCCTACGAGCGCATCCACCGTTCCAACCTGATCGGGATGGGCGTGCTGCCGCTGCAGTTCCCGGACGGGGAGTCGGCCGGGTCGCTGGGCCTCGACGGCACCGAGACGATCGACATCAGCGGGGTCACCGCGCTGAACGACGGCTCGACACCGCGCACCGTGCACGTCACGGCCACGAAGGACGACTCCTCCGACACCATCGAGTTCGACGCCACGGTGCGGATCGACACCCCGGGCGAGGCGGACTACTACCGCCACGGCGGGATCATGCCGTACGTGCTGCGCGGGATGCTGCAGCGCTGAGCGTGCGCCACCGCCCCGGTGCGGGAATCGGGTCGTGATCGTCGTAGCGGGGATGGTCGTCCTGCTCGGCGCGCTCGTGCAGGGCACCGTGGGGTTCGGGCTGGCGCTGGTCGCCGCCCCGTTCCTGGCGATCCTGGAGCCGGGGTTCGTGCCGGTGCCGCTGCTCATGATCACGGCGCTGCACGCGGCGCTGACGCTGCGCCGCGAGTTCCCCGACACCGACTGGCGCGGCGTCGGATGGGCCCTGCTCGGCCGGCTGCCCGGAATCGCACTCGGCGTGCTGGCGGTGGCGACGTTGCCACCGCGCGGCTTCGCTGTGGTGGTGGCGGTGACCGTCCTGGTCTGTGCCGGGTTGTCGGTGCTGGGCTGGCGGCCGCGACCGACGGTTACTGCGCTGCTCCTGGCCGGGATCGTGTCCGGGGCCGGCGGCACCGCGACCTCGATCGGCGGCCCGCCCGTCGCCCTCCTCTACCAGGACGCCACGGGCCCCCGGGTGCGCGCCACGATGGCCGCGTACTTCACCGCCGGCACCGTGCTGTCGCTGGTCGGCCTGGCGCTGGCAGGCGAGATCACCTCGGGCACGGTCCGTGCGGGGGTGCTCCTCCTGCCGTTCATGATCATCGGCTTCCTGCTGTCGGGCCCGGCCCGTCGCCTGCTGGACGGGGGCTGGGTCCGACCGGCCGTCGTCGGGCTGGCCGCCGCCGGCGCGCTGGCACTGCTGGTGCGCGCCGCGGTCGGCTGACCGCCCGGCCTCGCGTCGACATCGACGTCGGAGTGGTGCCGACCATGATCGAACCACCCTGGTGTCGATGTCGACGCCTCAGGTCGGGGCCGGGTGGGTCGGGTCGATCCACGGCACGTGCTCCGGCTCCGCGACGCCGTCGATGTCCAGGTTCACCACCACCGGCTCCTGGCCGCTGCGGGTGAGCACGCACTCCAACGGCTCGTCGTCCAGGGCGTTGATCTCCTGGTGCGGCACGTACGGGGGCACGAAGATGAACCCGCCCGGGCCGGCATCGGCGGTGAACTCGAGACGGTCACCCCACCGCATCCGCGCCCGGCCCCGCACCACGTAGATCACGCTCTCCAGCTCGCCGTGGTGGTGGGCTCCGGTGCGGGCCCCGGGGTGGATCGTGACGGTGCCGGCCCAGAGCGCCGTCGCGCCGACCATGGCGTGTGTGACGGCGGCGGCGCGCAGCATGCCGGGGGTCTGCGGGGTACCGGTGTCCAGGGCGCCGGGCGGGACGACGCGGACGCCCCGGGTGCGCCAGTCGGTGCTCACCGCAGTGAGGTTAGCGTTCCGGACCCTGCCAGGACGGCCGCAGCGGGTCGTGGCCGTTCCACGTGCCGCTCGAGGACAGCGGGGCGAACCGCGCGAACAGCTCCTCGGCGTACCAACCCTCGTCGCGGGTGCGACGCACGACATCGCGGTGCTCCGGGCGTCCGAAGGCGAAGGCGGTGGGCGCGGCCGGGTCGGCCCACAGGCTGAACGTGGCCTGCAGCCCGATAGGCGCCTCCCCGATCGCGACGACCGCGAGCAGTCCGGCGGCCGCGTTCACCTCCTCGGACACCGCGCGACCCACGGCCCGGAACCGGTGCCAGGCCCGCGGCCGGACGACCGCGCGGGTCAGCACGGCGACCGGTCCGCCCGGCCGGGCGCGGGCGACACCGTCGAGCGGGTCCCGACCCGCCCAGCGGCCGTGCCCCGCGACTAGCGCCATCCGCACGGCGTAGGCCTCGCCACCCCGGGCGACGGTGCGTGCCGCCCGCCTCCCCAGCGGTCCGGCCTCGAACGCGTCCAGGGCGGCCGAGGAGTCCCACACGGCGAACAGCGCCGTGCGGGCGAGGTCGGCACCGAAGGCCGTCGAGCTGCCTCGACCGGTACCCAGCAGGCGGACGAAGCGCAGGCCCGGCACCCCGCGCAGGCGCATCCGGTCGGTCCCGAGTCGCGCCGTGGCCATCGGCGCCCGCCATGCGGGTTCGCGCACCAGGTGGAACGACGCGATCCGGTCCACGGTCAGGCCGCCGCGGCCAGTGTCAGCGCGAACCGGTCGTCCGGGTCGGTCCAGGTGCGGGTGATCGCGAAGCCGGTCTCCTCGAGCATCGCGCGCACCACCGCCGGCCGGAACTTCGCCGAGATCTCGGTGCGTACTTCCTCACCCTCGGCGAACTCGACGGTCAGCTCCAGGTCCGCGACCGTCACGGTCATCGCCCGCTGGGCGCGCAGCCGCATCTCGATCCACTCGTTCTCGGCGTCCCACAGGGCGTGGTGGTCGTAGGCGTCCACGTCGAAGTCGGCCCCGAGCTCCCGATTGAGCACGCGCAGCACGTTGCGGTTGAACTCGGCGGTCACCCCGGCCGCGTCATCGTAGGCCGGCACGACGACCGCCGCGTCGACCACCAGTCCGGTTCCCAGCAGCAGCTGCTCGCCGGGTTCGAGGACCGCGCGGAGCTGGGTGAGGAACGCCGTGCGCTCGGCCGGCAGCAGGTTCCCGATCGTGCCACCGAGGAAGGCGATCATCCGGCGGTCGCCCCCCGGGAGCCGGTCGAGGTGCGTCGTGAAGTCGCCGACGACCCCGTGCAGAGCGAGCTCCGGGTACTCGTCGGTGAGCGCGTCCATCGCCAGCAGCAGGACCGACTCGCTCACGTCCTGGGGGACGTAGCGGCGCAGGGTGCCGGCGCGGGCGAACGCGTCGAGCAGCAGCCGCGACTTGGCCGAGGAGCCGGACCCGAGCTCGACGAGCGTGTCGGCCCCGGACATGACGGCGATCTCGTCGACGCTGCGTTCCAGCAGGGCCCGCTCGGTACGGGTCGGGTAGTACTCGGGCAGCGCGGTGATCTGCTCGAACAGCGCGCTGCCCCGGGCGTCGTAGAACCACTTGGGCGGCAGCTGTTTCGGGCGGGCCGTGAGACCGGCGCGGACGTCGGCGCGCAGCGCGGTGTCGGCGTCGTCCTCGGTCAGGTGGACGTCGAGCAGGGGGGTACTCATGGAACTCCAGTGGTGTCGGTGAGCGGTTCCGTGCGGACGTGACCCGGTCGGGCCATGAGGAGGTGCCGGTCGGGCACCTCGGTCCAGGTGGGGAGGTCGTCGAGCGGCTCGGACGCGAC
The DNA here is from genome assembly GCA_963711715.1 of uncultured Actinomycetota bacterium. Lineage (GTDB taxonomy): Bacteria > Actinomycetota > Actinomycetes > Mycobacteriales > Pseudonocardiaceae > Pseudonocardia. Next base: position 358,736 of record CAVQFJ010000009.1, on the reverse strand, counting down.
GAGCGCAGTCCGGTCGGTGGTCCGGACCGACAGGGCGTGGCCCCAGGTCGTCGCCCAGATCCCGCTGCCGTCGGTGAGCAGCAGGTTGAGGCGGGACCCCGACGACGTGGCGGCGACGGCGGTGACCACCCCGGCCAGCACCGCGGCCGGGTCGGTGCCGGACCGCAGCCGGTGCCGGACGAGCGCCCACAGGAGCGCGGAGTCGGTCGGGGCGTCGAGCGTGAGCAGGTCGGTGACGGGGAGCTCGGCGGCGAGCGCGGCCACCGAGCCCGGCCAGCCCTGGACCACGCCGTTGTGGCTGAACAGCCACCGGCCGTGCGAGAACGGGGCGGCCGCGGTGGAGGTCACGGGCATCCCCACGGTGGCCGACCGCACCGCCGCCAGGACCGCGCCGGAGCAGGCGGCGCCGGCCACCGCCGAGAAGGCGGGATCGGACCAGATCGGGGCAGCGCTGCGGTAGCAGACGGCATCGCCGCGCGGGTCGGGATACCAGCCGGCGCCGAAACCGTCGGCGTTCATGGTGCCCCCGCACCGCATGTCCGCGGGTGCGTACGACTGCCGCAACAGCCCGTGCGGGGGCTCCAGGACCAGCGACGACACCGTCACGGGCGGTCCGAGATAGGCCAGATGGCGGCACACTCGCGCTACGCCACCCCGAGGAGGTCAGCCGCCGAGGCGTCGCGGGCGCAGCGGAAGCCGGCGAAGACCTGCCGGCGGATCGGGTGGTCCCAGTTGCGGAACGTGGCCCGCACGACAGCGGGGTCGGTGCCGAACGAGCCGCCGCGCAGCGCCCGGTAGTCGCCACCGAAGAAGGCCTCCGAGTACTCGGGGTAGGGGAACACCTCGAAGCCCGGGTACGGGTGCCAGCCCGATGCCGTCCACTCCCACACGTCACCGATCAGCTGATGCACCCCGAGGGCCGACGCCCCGCGGGGGTAGGCCCCCACGGGCGCGGGCTGCAGGTGCCGCTGGCCGAGGTTCGCGTGCTCGGGCGTCGGGTCCTCGTCGCCCCACGGGTAGCGCCGGGAGCGCCCGCTGGTCGGGTCGAAGCGCGCGGCCTTCTCCCATTCGGCCTCCGTGGGCAGCCGCTTGCCGGCCCAACTCGCGTAGGCGTCCGCCTCGTGGCAGCAGACGTGCACGACCGGCTCGTCAGCGGGCACCGGCTCCAGCAGCCCGAAACGCCGGCGGTACCACTGGCCGTCGCCGCCTCCTCCCCCGTCACGCACCCAGAACTGCGGCGCCTGCAGGCCCGACTCCCGCCGGTGCGCCCAGCCGGCGTCGGTCCACCAGCGCCGGTCGTCGTAGCCCGCCGCCGCGATGAACTCCGTGAACTCACCGTTGGTGACCGGCGCGGTGTCGATGACGAACGGGTCGACGTGCACGACGTGCGCGGGACGTTCGTTGTCCAGCGCCCACGGCTCGGTGGACGTGCCCATGGTGAACGGCCCGCCGGGCACCAGCACCTCACGCGCCCCGATCCGGCCGCCCGGAGGTGGGGGCTCGGCGTCCAGCACGGGCCGGCCCGAACGGAGCTGATGGGTGGCGAGCATCGTCTCGGCGTGCTGCTGCTCGTGCTGCACGATCATCGCGAAGGCGAACCCGTGCTCGGTGAGCCGACGTCCGGCCAGCGCGGTGCGGTGCAGGGCGTCGAGAGCCTTGTCGCGCACCTCGGCCACGTAGGCGCGGGTCTCGGCGGGCGTGAGCAGCGGTAGCTCGACGCGGCTGGCCCGGGAGTGCTGGAAGGCGTCGTAGAGCCCGTCGATCTCCGGCCGCAGCGGGTGGCGACCACCCACGTCGCGGACCAGCCAGAGCTCCTCCTGGCTGCCGATGTGCGCAAGGTCCCAGACCAGCGGCGACATCAGCGGCGAGTGCTGAGCGATGAGGTCGGCCTCGTCCACCGCCTCGGTGAGTGCCGTGGTCCGCTCGCGGGACGCGGCGAGCAGCTCGGCCAGGCGGGTGCGCAGGCCGTCGGCGCTCGGGCTCGTGACGGGCTCGGCGGTCATCGGGTCCCCTCCGGCGTCGCCGGGCCCGGGCTCGACGGATCGACCGGAGGGTCGTCGGCGGGACACTGGCCACGCTGCACCTGCCGCTCGGTCATGTCCGCGAGGTCGTCGACGACCCAGTCCGGGGCGCCGACGGCCGGCAGGTGCGCGGTGGCCAGCTCGAACACGGCGGCCGCCGCGCTGGCGAGCACGCGGTCGTCCAGGCCGTGCCGGGCGGCCGACGCCCACCGTCCCTGGGTCGGCTCGCAGAGCTCCCGGGCCCGGTCGGTGCCGGCCGGATCGGCCAGCAGGGCCGCGAGCACCGCGACCGGGAGAGCCCAGCGGCGGCCGGCCTGGGCGTCGACGTAGCGCACTTCGAGATGGCCCTGGGGCCGGACCGGCGGGAACAGCGTGGACACGTGGTACCGCAGGTCGTCCACGGTCGGTGCCGGGGTCAACGCACCACCGATCCAGTCGGCGAAGGTCACGCGGTCCGGAACGCGCCACGTCCCCTCGCCCCGCACGCACAGCACCGGACTGTCCAGCACCCGGCGGGCCCACCCGGCGGCCGGGTCGGCGCCGGAGGTGTCGCACGCCGGGGGTGGGGCGGTCCGGACCGGGTCGGCGCGCATCCAGCACGCCCACCGCGAGGACTTCCAGCCCGTGCGCCTGCCGTGCAGCACCGGGGAGTTGGCGAACGCGGCCAGCAGCACCGGCCCGAACGCGTGCAGCGCGGCCCAGCGCCGGCCGATGTCGGGGCCCTCCCCCGCGTCCAGGCAGACCTGCACTGCGGCCGTGGAACACATCCCGCTGCGACCGTAGGGCCCCACCCGGTCGAAGGCCTGCTCCATCGCCTGGTAGCGGGGCACGTCGAGGATCCGCAGTGGCGGGCGGTGGGGGTCGGCGGCACGGGGCTGCGGCACGAGTCCGGCGGTGCTCAGGAGGCCGTGCAGGACGACGGTGTCGGAGCGCACCGCCTCCACGAGCTCCCCGAGACCGAGGAGGGGCGGGCTGGCGAGCTCGATCTGGCCACCGGGTTCGACGGTGACGGCGGAGCCGGCCGGGAGCGGAAGAGCGGGTGATGTCGGGTCGAGCGAGGTCGGGCGATGGGGACCGAGGGCGGTGGCGAGCACGCCGGCCGTGGGCGCAACGTCGGGAGTGGAAGGTCGGTCCAGCAGCCATTCGAGCTCCGCCCCGACCAGGCGTGGTGGCCCGTGCTTGAAGCAGACCGATGCGACGTAGGCCTCGGCGTCGGCGCAGTCCCGCAGCACGGTCGGTCCGGGATCCGGCTCCGCGGCCGGTCCCGTCGCGGCGGGTGCCGGGCGCGGCTCGAGCGGGATCGGTCCGGCGTCGGCCGGGTCCACCGCGACGACACCTGACTGCTGAGCCACGCCCGACAACGCTACCCGTGCGCCGGGCCGGCTGCAGGCTCGCTACGGCTCCAGCGCCCCGTCGAGCCCCCCGTCCCGGTCCTCTTGGCCCTTCTCCCAAGCCGTACGTACGTCTGGCTCACCGCTATCCTCACCGGATGCCTCGGGTCAGCACCGACCAGCTCGTCGCGCGGCGCCGGCAGATCCTCGACGGGGCCCGGTCCTGCTTCGCCCGCTACGGCTACGAGGGCGCCACGGTGCGGCGGCTGGAGCAGTCGACCGGCCTGTCGCGGGGGGCGATCTTCCACCACTTCCGCGACAAGGAGGCGCTGTTCCTCGCGCTCGCCGAGCAGGACGCGGAGCGGATGACCGACGTCGTCACCGAGCAGGGCCTGGTGCAGGTCATGCGCGAGCTCCTGGCCGCGCCCGAGACGCTGGAGGCCGGCTGGGCGGGCACGTTCCTCGAGATCGCCCGGCGGGGCCGCACCGACCCGGCCTTCCGTGAGCGCTGGCGCGCCCACGCCGAGGCGTTGACCGTGGCCACCGGGCGACGACTGCGGCGGCAGGCCGCGGCCGGGACACTCCGCGACGACGTCGACGTGGCGGTGCTCACGCGGTACCTGGAGCTCGTCCTCGAGGGCCTGGTGTCGCACCTGGCGATGGGGTTGCGGGCCGACGACCTGGATGGCGTGCTGGACCTCGTGGAGGGCACGGTCCGGCGAGGGTGACGTCCCCGCTCGACGATCACCCCACCAGGTGTTCCTCCCGGTGACGGGCCGTGCACCCGTCGATTCCGCAGCCGATCCCGTCCTCGGCTGCCTCACCGCGCGGGTCCGGCTCCGCCGCAGGGTCGGCCGCAGCGGCCGGGTCGGGCTCCGCGAACTGGGTGCGGTACAGCACCGCGTACCGACCACCGGCGGCAAAGAGTTGGTCGTGCGTACCGCGCTCGACGATCCGGCCCTGCTCGACGACCGCGATCTCGTCGGCGGCCCGGATGGTGGAGAGCCGGTGCGCGATGACGATCGCCGTCCGCCCGGCGAGGGCCTCCGCCAGCGCGGCCTGCACGGCGGACTCCGACTCCGAGTCCAGGTGCGCGGTGGCCTCGTCGAGGATCACGACCCGGGGCTTGGCCAGCAGGAGCCGGGCGATGGTCAGCCGTTGGCGTTCCCCGCCCGAGAGCCGGTACCCGCGCTCCCCGACCACCGTGTCGAGGCCGTCGGGCAGCGTGTCGAGCAGGTCGCCGAGCCGCGCCCGGTGCAGCGCGTCGAGGATCTCGGCGTCGGTCGCCTCCGGCGCCGCGTAGGCCAGGTTGGACCGGATGGACTCGTGGAACAGGTGCCCGTCCTGGGTGACCACACCGACCGCGCCCCGAACGGCGGCCGCGGTCAGGTCGCGCACGTCGATCCCCGACAGCTCGACGGCGCCGGAGTCGACGTCGTAGAGCCGCGGGACCAGCGACGCGATGGTCGACTTGCCCGCGCCGGAGGATCCGACGAGGGCCAGCAGCTGGCCCCCGCCGACCTCGAGGTCCACCCCGTGCAGCACCTCCTCGCCGATCCGGTTGTCGAGCACCGCGACGTCCTCCAGCGAGGCCAGCGAGACTCGGTCCGCGCCGGGGTAGGCGAAGCGCACGTCGCGCAGCCGCACCGACACCGGGCCCTCGGGCAATGCACGGGCGTCCGGCTTCTCGGTGATCATCGGCATCAGGTCGAGCACCTCGAACACGCGCTCGAACGACACCAGGGCGGTCATCACGTCGACGCGAGCGTTCGCCAGCGCGGTCATGGGCGTGTAGAGGCGGGTCAGCAGCAGCGCGAGGGTCACGACGGTGCCGGGCTCGATCCGCCCGGTGACCGCCAGGTAACCGCCGAGGCCGTAGACCAGCGCCTGAGCCAACGCGGACACGAGCGAGAGCGCGGTGACGAAGACGCGCGACACCATCGCCGTGCGCACCCCGATGTCCCGGACCCGTTGGGCCCGCGCACCGAAGTCGGCAGCCTCCTCGTCCGGGCGGCCGAACAGCTTGACCAGCGTGGCGCCCGGCGCGGAGAACCGCTCGGTCATCTGGGTGCTCATGCCCGCGTTGAGGTCCGCGGACTCGCGGCGGAGGTCGGCGATGGTGCGGCCCATGCGGCGGGCCGGGAGCACGAACACGGGCAGCAGCAGCAGTGCGAGCAGCGTCACCTGCCAGGCCAGCGTGATCATCACTGCCAGGGCCAGTGTGAGCTGGATGACGTTGCTGAGCACCGTGGCGAGCGTCGACGTGATCGCCGACTGGGCCCCGATGACGTCGTTGTTGAGCCGGCTCACCAGCGCGCCCGTGCGGGTGCGGGTGAAGAAGGCCACCGGCATGCGCTGCACGTGCTCGAAGACGGCCCGGCGCAGGTCGACGATCAGGCCCTCGCCGATCCGGGAGGAGAACCACCGCGACACGAGGCCGACGACGGCCTCGAGGATCGCGAGCGCCGCGATGCCCGCCGCCAGCCCCACCACGATGGCCGCCGCGGCCGAGGCGTCGCCGCGCGCCACGATCGCGTTCACCACCTGCCCGGCGAGCACCGGCGTGAGCACGCCGACGGTCGCGGACACCACGGTGAGCAGCAGGAACGCGAGCAGCCATCCACGGTACGGGCGCGCGAACGACCAGATCCGGGGGATCGTGCCCTTCTTCACCGACGTCGGGGCGTCCACCCCCCGGGCGACGCCGCGCATCATCCCCCATGTCCTGTCCACGGGCGGTCCCTTCACTTACACCGTTGCAGTCGTCACGATCAACGCCGGCGCAGCGGTGGTTAGTCCCGGGCCGTCCAGGGCTGTCAGCCCTGCCCCGCGGCCACAGAGCGGAGACGCCGCAGTTGGGCGGCCCGCTCGGCTGCGAGCGCGGCAGCCGGGTCGAGGCCCTCCGCAACCCCGGCGAGCAGGCCCAGCGTCTCGATGAGGGCCTTCGACGGCGCGGCGAGCAGCGCGCCAGCCAGCTCCTCGACGGCCGCGTCCAGGTCGGCCACCGGTACCGCGCGCAGCGCCAGCCCGGACGCGACGGCCTCCGTCGCCCCGACGGGGCGGCCGGTGAGGCAGATCTCGACCGCCCGTGCGTAGCCCACGGCCTGCACGAGCGGGTGGGTGCCGCCGAGGTCGGGCACGATGCCCAGCGCCGTCTCGGCCATCCGGAACTGGACGTCGTCGGCAACGATCCGCAGGTCGCAGGCCAGGGCCAGCTGGAAACCGGCCCCGATGGCGTGGCCCTGCACCGCCGCGAGGGTGACCCGGGCGGGATGGCGGAGCCACGAGAACCCAGCCTGGAACCCCGCGATGGTCGCGTCGGCGTCCGCGTCGGACATGGCGGCGATGCCGGTGATCCCCGGCTGCCCGTCGACCTCGGACGCGGAGAAGAACCGCTTGTCCAGGCCGGCGGAGAACGCCCGACCGGCGCCGCGCACCACGACGATCCGCACGTCGTCGGGCAACGTCTCACCGATCGAGCGGAGCGTCTCCCACGTGAGCGGCGTCTGGGCGTTCAGCACCTCGGGGCGGGACAAGGTGATCGTCGCCCGCGGGCCGTCGATGTCGAGCGCGAGCCCGCCGCGCGCCACGGTGTCCACCGGCGTCGTCGTCACCCGGGCAGGCTATCCCGGGTGACGTGACGCCGCCGTGGCTACTTCTTCTTCGTGCGGGTGGCGCCCCCGCGCCCGCGCAACGTCACCCCCGTCTCGCTGAGCACCCGGTGCACGAACCCGTAGGACCGCCCGGTCTGCTCGGCGAGAGCGCGGATGCTCGCACCCTTCTCGTACTTCTTCTTCAGATCGGTTGCCAGCTTGTCGCGCTGGGTGCCCGTGATGCGGGCGCCCTTCTTCAGGTCGGCCACGGCCTCGACCTCCTCTGCCCCTCCGCGGGCGTCGCGGGTGGATCGTTCCGGCCCCCCGGTGGAACAATGATCGTCCTCGGGTGCTGCCCGTAGCCAGGAGATCCACTCGGTGATCGGTGAGCGGTTCGTCCGAATGGATCACGCGGACGGGTGATCTTGGCACATCACGTCGCCGGCACGTCACTCCGACGCCATCTGCCGGTCATGAAGAGTCGATCAGAGGCGGCCGGCCGGACCGGTGCCGGCACGCTCAGGCCAGCTGCACCAGGTCGAGGTAGTCGGTCGACCACAGGTCCTCGGTGCCGTCCGGCAGCACGATGACCTTGTCCGGGTGCAGCGCCTCCACCGCTCCGGAGTCGTGGGTCACCAGGACGACCGCTCCGGTGAAGTGGCGCAGTGCGTCGAGCACCTGCTCGCGGCTGGCCGGGTCGAGGTTGTTCGTCGGTTCGTCGAGGAGCAGGACGTTGGCCGCGCTGGACACCAGGCCGGCCAGCGCGAGCCGCGTCTTCTCGCCGCCAGAGAGCGTGCCGGCCGGCTGGGAGAGCTGGTCGCCGGAGAACATGAACGAGCCCAGCAGGGTGCGCAGCTGCTGCTCCGGGGTGTCCGGGGACGCGTGGCGGACGTTCTCCCAGACCGTGGCGCCGAGGTCGAGCGTGTCGTGCTCCTGTGCGTAGTACCCGGTGCGCAGCCCGTGGCCCGGCACGACCGCGCCCGCGTCGGCCTGCTCCGCGCCGGCCAGCAGCCGGAGCAGGGTGGTCTTCCCCGCGCCGTTGAGACCGAGGACCACGACCTTCGCACCCCGGTCGACGGCGAGGTCCACTCCGGTGAACACCTCCAGCGAGCCGAACGACTTGGCCAGACCCTCCGCAGTGAGCGGCGTCCGGCCGCACGGGGCCGGCGCGGGGAAGCGGATCCGCGCGACCTTGTCGTTCTTGCGCGTCGGCTCCAGTCCGGCCAGCATCTGGTCGGCCCGGCGGGCCATGTTCTTGGCCGCCACCGCCTTCGTGGCCTTGGCGCCCATCTTCGCCGCCTGGGTGTGCAGGACCGCCGCCTTCTTCTCGGCGTTGGCGCGCTCCCGGCGGCGCCGCTTCTCGTCGGTGGCCCTGGCGTCCTGGTAGCGGCGCCAGTTCACGTTGTAGACGTCGGCCTCGCTGCGCGTCGCGTCCAGGAACCACACCTTGTTGACCACCGCGGCGAGCAGGTCGGTGTCGTGGCTGATCACCACCAGGCCGCCGTCGTGAGCGGCGAGGAAGGAGCGCAGCCACGTGATCGAGTCGGCGTCGAGGTGGTTGGTGGGCTCGTCGAGCAGCAGCGTGGTGGCGCTCGGCGCTCCCCCGCCGCCGCCATCGGAGGCGGCGAACAGGATGCGGGCGAGCTCCACCCGGCGGCGCTGCCCGCCGGAGAGGGTGACGACCTGCTGGTGGAGCACCCGGTCGGGCAGGCCGAGGTGAGCGCAGATCCGCGCGGCTTCACTCTCGGCGGCGTACCCGCCGAGAGCGGAGAACCGCTCCTCGATACGCCCGTACTCGCGCACGGCACGATCGTTCTGACTGCCGTCGACCAGCTCGGCCATCGCCGTCTGGGCCTTCTCCATCTTCCGCAGCATCTCGTCCAGACCGCGGGCGGACAGCACGCGGTCCTTCGCGGTGAGACGCAGGTCGCCCTCGCGAGGGTCCTGGGGCAGGTAGCCGACGGGGCTGGTGACGCCGACGGCGCCGGTGTAGGGCTCGGCCTCGCCGGCCAGGACGCGCATCAGAGTGGTCTTGCCCGCCCCGTTGCGCCCGACCAGGCCGATGCGGTCCCCGCCCTGCACGCGCAGGGTGGCCCCGGACAGCAGGATGCGGGACCCGGCGCGCAGTTCCAGGTCGGTGGCGGTGATCAAGAAGAGCTCCAGGGGTCCGGTACGGGGCGTGTGCAGGTCCGCGACGGCGGCCTACCCGATCCGGATCACCGCTCCAGCGTACCGACCGGACGGCGCAGATCCGGGAAGTAGGGTCCGCGCATGAGCCGCATCGAGACCGATCTCACCGGCCGGGCCGCCCTGATCACCGGAGGTAGCCGCGGCATCGGCCACGCCATCGCCGTCGAGCTCCTCTCCCGCGGCGCCGCGGTCACGATCACGGCCCGCAAGCCCGACGAGCTCGCGGCGGCCGCGGAGGGGTTGGTGGACGGGGCGGCAGGCGGCGACGCCGGCCGAGTGCTCGCCGTCGTGGCCAACGCCGGCTCCGCCGAGTCCCGCGAGGAGTCCGTGACGCGCACCGTCGAGGCGTTCGGCCGGCTGGACATCCTCGTCAACAACACCGGCATCAACCCGAGCTACGGCTTCCTCATGGACGCCGACCTCGACGCCGTTCGCAAGATCTTCGACGTCAACGTCGTCGCGGCCCTGGCCTACGTGCAGCTCGTCTACCGGGCGTGGATGGGCGAGCACGGGGGCACCGTGGTGAACATGGCGTCGATCGCCGGACTGCGCTCGTCGGGGGTGGTCGCGGCCTACGGGGCGTCCAAGGCCGCCCTGATCCGGCTCACCGAGGAGCTCGCCTGGCAGCTCGGGCCGCGGATCCGGGTGAACGCGGTGGCCCCGGCCGTGGTCAAGACGCGGTTCGCCACCGCGCTGTACGCCGACGGTGAGGACGACGCCGCCGCCACCTACCCGATGAAGCGCCTCGGCGAGCCCGAGGACGTCGCCTCGCTCGTCGGGTTCCTGGTGTCCGACGCGGCGAGTTGGATCACCGGCGCGACGATGCGGGTGGACGGCGGGATCCTGTCCACCGGCGCCCGGGGCTGACCCCGCCCGTGGCGTCCCGGCCGGCGGGGCACCGCCTGCGGCCGGCCTGTAGAACTGGCACGTGACCCCGGACCTGCTCGTGGTCGGTGGTGGTCCGGCGGGCCGGGCGATCGCCGCGGAGAGCGCAGAGCTCGGCCTGCGCACGACCCTGCTCGACCCCGCCCCCGACGCTCCGTGGCGCGCCACCTACGGCGCCTGGGCGGCGGACCTCCCCGCGAGCGTCCCGCCCGGCGCGGTGGCCGCCAGGGCGCGCGGCCGGGCGATCGCCGTCACGTCGCACGAGCTCGGCTGGGAGTACGCGGTCCTGGACGTTCCCGCCCTGCGACGACAGCTCGACGACCGGCTCGAGCGGGCGGGCGTCACGATCCGGGCCGCTCGGGCGGTCGGTACGCCGGCAACGGGCACGGTCGACCTCGCGGACGGGCCGCCCGTGCACGCCCACGTCGTGATCGACGCCGGTGGGCGGCGCCAGCCCCTGCACCCGGCTGCGGCCCGGCGCCGGACGCCGGCCGAGCAGACCGCTTACGGCGTGGTCGTCGACGCCTCGGTGGCCGCGCCGCTGCTCGCACCCGGCGACGCCCTGTTCATGGACTGGCGCCGCGACCACGGCGAGCCCGGCTGGCCGACGTTCCTCTACGCGGTGCCCATGGGCGACGAGACCGTCCTGCTGGAGGAGACCTCGCTGGCCCGTCGGCCCGGCCTGCCGATGCCCGTGCTGCGCCGGCGCCTGCTCGCGCGGCTGGCGCGGCACGGCGTCGCTCCCCCGGCGGATGCCGCCGTGGAGCGCGTGCTGTTCCGCGTGGACTCGCCGCGGCACCGGCAGCCCGGCGTGCTCGGGTTCGGCGCGGCCGCGCCGCTGGTCCACCCGGCCAGCGGGTTCAGCGTGGCCGCCGCACTCACCCTGGCCCCCGCCGTGGCCACGGCCCTCGCCACGCGGCTCCCGGACGGCCCGCCCGCGGCGCTCGCCGCGGCCCAGGCGGTGGTCTGGCCGGGGAGCGCCCGGGCCGTGCACCGCTTCCGCCGCATCGGTCTCGAGGCGCTGCTGCGGATGCCGCCGGAGGAGGTCCCGGAGTTCTTCGAGGTCTTCTTCGCCCTGCCCGAGCGGCACCGGTGGGCCTACCTCACCGGGCGCGACGACCTGCCGGGCACGGTGGCCGCGATGAACACGCTGTTCGCCCGGGCCGGCTGGGGGCTGCGGCGGAGGCTGATCGAACCTGCCCTGCGACGCCCGGTGCGCGCCGCCTCGGAGACCGAGGCGGCCGCGCCCGTCTGAGTGCGCCCCTTTGACTGCCGGCGGTCGGACCTAGACGCGGAAACCCAGCGCGCGGAGCTGCTCCCGCCCGTCCTCGGTGATCTTGTCGGGCCCCCACGGTGGCATCCAGACCCAGTTGATCTTGATGTCGTCGACCAGGCCCGCGCCGCCGGTCAGCGCTTCGCGGGTCTGCTCCTCGATCACGTCGGTGAGCGGGCAGGCGGCCGACGTGAGGGTCATGTCGATGGTGGCCACCCCGTCCTGTGCCTGGATGCCGTACACCAGACCCAGGTCGACGACGTTGATGCCGAGCTCGGGGTCGACCACGTCGCGCATGGCCTCCTCGAGGTCGTCGACGGTCGGCTCCTCGGCGGACCGGGCGGACGGCTCGGGCATCCCGGCCGCCCCGCGGACGACCTCGTCCTCGGTGGTGTTCTCGGTGCTCATCTGCCTGCCTCCTCCGTGTCGCCGACCCGGACGACGGCGTCCTTGAACGCCATCCAGCCGAGCAGCGCGCACTTCACCCGCGCCGGATACCTGGCCACTCCCGCGAACGCGACGCCGTCACCGAGCACGTCCTCGTCCGGCTCGACCTGCCCACGTCCCTGCGCCATCTCCTGGAACGCCGCCAGCACCCGCATCGAGTCCGCGACGCTGCGACCGACGACGAGGTCGGTGAGGACCGACGCCGACGCCTGGCTGATCGAGCAGCCCAGTGTCTCGTGCGACACCTCGGCGACCCGATCGCCGTCGACCCGGACCCGCAGCGTGATCTCGTCGCCGCAGGTCGGGTTGATCTGGAACGACTCGGCGTCGAACGGCTCGCGCAGCCCGGCGCCGTGCGGAGTGCGGTAGTGGTCCAGGATGATCTCCTGGTACATCTGCTCCAGCTGCATCTAGCTCACCCCGAAGAACTCGCGGGCTGCCCGCACACCGTCCACGAGCGCGGTGACCTCGTCCGGCATGTTGTACACGGCGAACGACGCCCGGACCGTGGCCGCCACCCCGAACCGGCGGTGCAGGGGCCACGCGCAGTGGTGCCCCACCCGCACGGCGACCCCGCGGTCGTCGAGGACCTGACCGACGTCGTGCGCGTGCACCCCGTCGACCACGAAGGCCACCGCTGCACCGCGATCGTCCAGCGTGGTCGGCCCGACGATCCGCACACCCGGCACTCCGGCCAGCCCGTCGAGGGCGAGTGCGGTGAGCACCATCTCGTGGGCGTGCACCGCTTCCATGCCGATCCCGTCGAGGTAGTCGACGGCCGCCCCGAGGCCCACGGCCTGTGACGTCATCGGCACGCCCGCCTCGAAGCGCTGCGGTGGGGGGGCGTAGGTCGACCCCTCCAGCCGAACCATCTCGATCATGGAGCCGCCGGTGAGGAACGGGGGCATCGCGGCCAGCAGCTCGGAGCGCCCGTAGAGCACGCCGACCCCGGACGGGCCGAGCATCTTGTGTCCGGAGAACACCGCGAAGTCGACGCCCAGGTCGAGGAAGCGGACGGGCATGTGGGGCACGGACTGACACGCGTCGAGCAGCACCAGTGCGCCGACCGCATGGGCCCGGCGCACCAGCTCCGCGACGGGCAGCAGGGTGGCGAGCACGTTGGACTGGTGCGCGAACGCGACCAGCTTCGTGCGCTCGGAGAGCCGGATCGAGTCGAGATCGAGCCGGCCGTCGTCGCCGACCGCGTACCAGCGCAGGACGGCTCCGGTGCGCCGGCACAGCTCCTGCCACGGCACGAGGTTGGCGTGGTGCTCGAGCTCGGTGACGACGATCTCGTCGCCGGGTGCGAGCGCGAACCGCTCGGACTCGGGGCCGAGTCCGGCGCGCACGGTGGCGTTGCCCATCGCGTAGGCGACGAGGTTGATGCCCTCGGTCGCGTTCTTGGTGAACACCACCTCGCCGGGGTCCACCCCGACGAAGGCCGCGATCCGCGCCCGTGCCGACTCGTAGGCGTCGGTGGCCTCCTCGGCCAGCAGGTGCGCTCCACGGTGCACCGCGGCGTTGTGCTGCTCGAGGAACGCGCGCTCGGCGTCGAGCACCTGGCGCGGACGCTGCGACGTGGCCCCCGAGTCGAGGTAGACGAGCGGACGCCCGTTGCGGACCCGTCGCGACAGGATCGGGAAGTCGGCGCGGACCTTCTGGACGTCCAAGCCCTCGAGAGTGGTCATCACACCGCGGCCGCGGTGGCGAAGCGCACGTACCCCGACTTCTCCAGCTCGTCGGCCAGCTCCGGGCCACCGGAGGCGACGATCCGCCCACCGGCGAAGACGTGCACCACGTCGGGGGTGATGTGCTGCAGGATCCGGGTGTAGTGCGTGATCAGCAGCACGCCCGTCTCACCGCCCTCGCGGAAGCGGTTCACGCCCTCGGACACGACGCGCAGCGCGTCGACGTCCAGACCCGAGTCGGTCTCGTCGAGGATCGCGATGCTGGGCCGGAGCAGTGCGAGCTGCAACACCTCGTGGCGCTTCTTCTCACCGCCGGAGAAGCCCTCGTTGACGTTGCGCTCCCCGAACTCGGGGTCGATGTCCAGGTCCGACATCGCCTGCTTGACCTCCTTGACCCAGGTGCGCAGCTTGGGGGCCTCGCCGCGCACGGCCGTGGCCGCGGAGCGCAGGAAGTTCGACGTCGAGACGCCGGGCACCTCGACCGGGTACTGCATCGCGAGGAACAGGCCGGCCCGCGCCCGCTCGTCGACGGTCATCGCCAGCACGTCTGCGCCATCGAGAGTGACCGTGCCCGAGGTGACCTCGTACTTGGGGTGGCCGGCGACCGCGTAGGCGAGGGTCGACTTGCCCGACCCGTTGGGGCCCATGACCGCGTGGGTCTCGCCGGCCCGGATCGTGAGGTCGACGCCCTTCAGGATCTCCTTCGGGCCGTCCTCGGTCTCGACCGAGACGTGCAGGTCCTTGATCTCCAAGGTGGACATGTGGTGTCAGGCTCCGTAGTGGTGGGGTTCAGGCGCCGCGCTGCGTGGCAGCGGAGCGCACGTCGTGGCCGGTCGCGGAGAGCTCGGTCTCGATCGCCGCTTCGAGGCGCTCGCGCAGCTCGGGCAGTGTGATCCGGCTCAGGATCTCGCCGAAGAAGCCGCGGACGACGAGCCGGCGGGCCACGTCCTCCGGGATTCCGCGGCTCTGCAGGTAGAACAGCTGTTCGTCGTCGAACCGCCCGGTGGCGCTGGCGTGCCCGGCCCCGGCGATCTCGCCGGTCTCGATCTCCAGGTTCGGCACCGAGTCGGCCCTGGCGTGTTCGGTGAGCACGAGGTTGCGGTTGAACTCGAACGTGCGGGTGTTCTCGGCCGCCGCGCGGATGAGCACGTCGCCGATCCAGATCGTGTGGGCGTTGGCGGTGCCCCGCACGCCCTGCAGCGCGTTCTTGTACAGCACGTTCGAGGTGCAGTTCGGCACCGCGTGGTCGACCAGCAGCCGCTGCTCCAGGTGCTGGCCCGCGTCGGCGAATCCCAGCCCGACGAGCTCGGCGTCGCCGCCGGGCCCCCGGTAGGTGACCGTGGGGCTGATCCGCACGAGATCGCCTCCCAGGGCCACCGAGGTGGCCCGCAGGACGGCGTCGCGGCCGACGGACAGGTGCTGCGCACCCACGTGCACGGCGTCGTCGGCCCATTCCTCGGTGACGACGAGCGTGAGCCGCGACGCGTCGGCCAGCACGACCTCGAGGTTGTCGGCCAGCGCGCCCGATCCGCGGTACTCGACGAGGACGGTGGCTTCGGTGTGCGGGGTCGTGCGCACCTGCAGGTGCCCCGCGGCCGTGGCCCCGGTGCCCGGCCCGGTCACGGTGATCGTGACGGGCGCGGGCGTGCCGTCGAGGGCGACGACGGTGGCCGTACCGAACGTCGACCACGCGGCGGCGGCCACCCGGTCGGCGGGGACACCGCCCTCACCGATCCGCGCGTCGTTCCGCCACACCCGCTCGACCGTGACCCCCTCGCCGGCCGTGACGTCGATCGGCGCCGTGCCGTCGAACGCCGCCGTGCCGTCGTGCAGGCCGCGCAGCCGGCGCAGCGGGGTGAAGCGCCAGTTCTCCTCCCGGCCGCCCGGCACCTCGAAGGCGTCGACGTCGAAGGAGGTGAAGCGCTCGCTCGCCGACGCCAGCGGCTTGGAACCCTGCCCCTTCTTGGCCCCGGCGAGTTCCGGGGCCAGTCCGGCCACTTCGGTCATCCGACGCTGCCCTCCATCTGCAGCTCGATCAACCGGTTCAGCTCCAGCGCGTACTCCATCGGCAGCTCGCGCGCGATGGGCTCGACGAACCCGCGCACGACCATCGCCATGGCCTCGTCCTCGGTGAGGCCGCGGCTCATCAGGTAGAAGAGCTGGTCACCGCTGACCTTGGAGACCGTGGCCTCGTGGCCCATCGACACGTTGTCGTTGCGGACGTCGACGTAGGGATAGGTGTCCGAGCGGCTGATCGTGTCGACGAGCAGCGCGTCGCACTTGACCGTGGAGCGCGAGTGGTGCGCCCTCGGATTGACCTGCACGAGACCGCGGTAGGAGGTGCGACCACCGCCACGGGCCACCGACTTGGAGATGATCGTCGAGGACGTGTGCGGCGCCAGGTGCACCATCTTCGCCCCGGCGTCCTGGTGCTGGCCCTCGCCGGCGAACGCGATGGACAGCACCTCGCCCTTGGCGTGCTCGCCCATCAGCCAGACGGCCGGGTACTTCATGGTGACCTTGGAGCCGAGGTTGCCGTCGACCCACTCCATGGTGGCGCCCTCTTCGGCCTTCGCCCGCTTGGTGACCAGGTTGTAGACGTTGTTGGACCAGTTCTGGATGGTCGTGTAGCGGCAGCGCCCGCCCTTCTTCACGACGATCTCGACCACGGCCGAGTGCAGCGAGTCGGACTTGTAGATCGGCGCGGTGCAGCCCTCGACGTAGTGCACGTACGCACCCTCGTCGACGATGATCAGGGTGCGCTCGAACTGGCCCATGTTCTCGGTGTTGATCCGGAAGTAGGCCTGCAGCGGGATGTCGACCTTCACGCCCTTGGGGACGTAGATGAACGACCCTCCCGACCACACCGCGGAGTTCAGCGCCGAGAACTTGTTGTCCCCGCTCGGGATGACCGAGCCGAAGTACTCCCGGAACAGCTCGGGGTGCTCGCGCAGGCCGGTGTCGGTGTCGAGGAAGATCACGCCCTGCTCCTCCAGGTCCTCGCGGATCTGGTGGTAGACGACCTCGGACTCGTACTGCGCGGCGACCCCTGCGACCAGGCGGGCCTTCTCGGCCTCCGGGATGCCCAGCTTGTCGTAGGTGTTCTTGATGTCGGCGGGCAGCTCGTCCCAGGACGTCGCCTGCTTCTCGGTGGACCGCACGAAGTACTTGATGTTGTCGAAGTCGATGCCGGAGAGATCGGCACCCCACCGCGGCATGGGCTTGCGCTCGAACAGGTCGAGGGCCTTGAGCCGGAACTCGAGCATCCACTGCGGCTCGTTCTTGAGAGCGGAGATGTCGGCGACCACGTCGGCGGACAGGCCGCGTCGTGCGGTGGCGCCGGCGGCGTCCGGGTCGGCCCAACCGAAGTCGTACCGGCCGAGCGTCGCGAGCGTCTCCTCCTGGGTCAGCGCGGGTGCCACTTCAGGAGCGGTCGTCATTCGGACTGCCTCCCTCTCGGGATCGTCGCCCCGGGGCGGGCCCCGAGAACCGTGGTGGTGGTGGAGCGTCGGACATCGGGGGATTCCCGTGGAACGTGGGTGGTGCACGCGGAGTCGCCCCGCGCGATCGTGGCCAGCCGCTGGACGTGGGTGCCGAGGAGCTCGGCGAACGCGGCCGTCTCGACCTCGCACAGCACCGGGAACTCCGCCGCGACGTGCGCGACCGGGCAGTGGTGTTGGCAGAGCTGCACGCCGGTGCCGGCCTCCCGGGCCTGCGCCGCGTAGCCGCGGGTGGTGAGCACCTCCGCGAGGGCGTCGGCCCGCGCACCGGGGGTGGGGGCGGCCGCGATCTGCTCCGCGGCCGGTCCGACGAGCTCACGGACGCGGTTGCGGGCGAAACCCTGCACCGCCTCTTCGCCGCCGTGCTCGGCGAGGTAGCGCAGAGCGGCCACGGCGAGGTCGTCGTAGCCGTGCCCGAACCGGGCGCGCCCGGCGTCGGTGAGCACGTAGTGGCGGGCGGGTCGGCCCCGGCCCCGCGGCCCCCGGCGCGATGCCTCTCGGACCTCGGCCTCGCCGTCGGCGATGAGCGCATCCAGATGCCGTCGGACGGCTGGCGCCGACAGCTCCAGCGCGGCGGCCACCGAAGCGGCCGTGACCCGTCCCTGCTCCATCAGCAGGCGGGCGACCGCCGCCCGGGTGCGGCCATCACCGGTCGACGGCCCCTCGTGGGCCTCGATCCTCGGCTCGGCGCTTTTCACAACACCAGTCTTGCTTATTTCGCCCGGTTCGGCAAAGCGACCTACCGTCCGGGTGAGGACGTTCACCTCCGAGGCCGCTCGCTACGCTTCGCCCATGGTCGCGCCCGGTCTCGCGGACGCGCGGACGACGCTTCCCGCGGCGGCTCCGCGCGATCCCAGTCGGGTGGCCCGGCGCCTCGGGTTCACCGGGGCCCTGCTGATGGCGGTCGGTGCGCTCGGGGCCGGCGCCCTGCCCGTGCCCAACCCGTTGTTCGGACTGCGCGTGCTCGGACTGCCGAGCCGCAACGCCACCCTCGCCATCGCCGTCACCTACGCGGGCATCGGCATGCTCGTGCTGGCCTGGCTGTGGATCGGGAAGATGCTCCGCGCCCACGGCGCCGTGGCCCCGGCACCGGACCGCCTCCAGCTCGCCAGGACGGCCGCGCTGTGGGCCCTCCCGCTGGCCGTCGCGCCGCCGATGTTCTCCCGCGACGTGTACAGCTACCTCGCCCAGAGCGCGATCCTGGACCGCGGGCTCGACCCCTACGTCCTCGGACCGGCCGAGGCGCTCGGCGTCGACGACCCGTTGACCCGCAGCATCCCGACGATCTGGCGCGACACCCCGGCGCCGTACGGCCCGCTGTTCCTGGTGCTCGGGCGCGGGATCACCGCCCTGACCGGCAACGACGTCGTCCTCGGCGTGCTCGCGCACCGGGTGCTCGCGCTGGCCGGCCTCGCTATGATCATCTGGGCGCTGCCCCGGCTCGCCCGTCGGTGCGGGTTGGACGCCGGGCTCGCGCTGTGGCTCGGCGCGGCCAACCCTCTCGTGCTGTTCCACCTGGTCAGTGGCATCCACAACGAGGCGTTGATGATCGGGCTCATGCTCGTGGGGATGGAGGTCGGCCTGCGGGCCGGGCTGGGGCTGCTCGACCACCGGTTGCTGCTCGGCACCGTCCTCATCGTCGGCGCGTCCGCGGTGAAGCTGCCGGCGCTGCTCGCGCTGGGCTTCCTCGGCCTCGAGTGCGCCCGACGTCGGGGCGGGCGCGTCCGCGACGTCGCGGCGGTGGGGAGCGTGCTGGCCGCGATCGCCGTGCTCGGGTACGCCGCACTCGCGCTCGGGACCGGGCTCGGGCTCGGGTGGGCCACCACGTTGGACACCCCGACGCTGATCCGCAGCTGGATGTCGGTGTCCACCGACCTGGGCCTGATCGGCGGGCAGCTGGGCACCCTCGGCGGGCTCGGCGACCACACCACGTCGGTGCTGACCCTCACCCGCGGGCTGTGCGGGCTGGCCGCCGCGGTCCTCGTCGGGATGCTGCTGCTGGCCACGCTGCGGGGCCGGCTCGACCCCGTCACCGGCATGGGCGCCGGCCTCGGGGCCGTGGTGCTGCTCGGCCCAGTGGTGCACCCGTGGTACCTGCTGTGGGCCGCGATCCCACTGGCCGCGACCCGCGGCCTCCCCCGCTACCGCAAGGCGGCGCTGGCCGCCTCGGCCGTGCTCGCCGTCCTGGTGCCGCCCACCGGGGCCGACTTCAACTTCCGCGGCTACCAGCTGCCCATGGCGGTCCTCGCCGGCGCGGCGATCCTGGTGCTCGTGCTGGCCTACCAGCGCCACCAGCTCGCCGGGCAGAGCGGGGCGGACATCGACGCGCTGCCCGGACGGGCACCGAGCCCCGAGCCGCGGGGCGCATCGTGACCGGCGGCGCGCCACCCGCTGTCACGGTCCGGGGCCTGGTGAAGCGGTACGGCGGCCTCACCGCCGTCGACGGGCTCGACCTCGATCTCGCGGTCGGGTCCGTGCTGGCCCTGCTCGGACCGAACGGGGCGGGCAAGACCACGACCGTGGAGATCTGCGAGGGGTTCCTGGCCGCCGACGCCGGCGAGGTCCGCGTCCTCGGCGCCGACCCGGCCGGCGCGCCCGACTCGCTGCGGGCCCGGATCGGCGTGATGCCCCAGGGCGGTGGCGCGTACCCGGGCGTCCACGCCGCGGAGATGCTCCGGGTCGTCGCGGCCTGCTCCGCGCATCCCCTCGACGTCGAGTGGCTCGGCGGGGTGCTCGGTCTCGACGGCTGCGCCCGCACCCCCTACAAGCGGCTCTCCGGCGGGCAGCAGCAGCGTCTGGCCCTGGCCTGCGCCGTCGTCGGACGCCCGGAGCTGGTGTTCCTCGACGAGCCCACCGCCGGGATGGACCCGCAGGGGCGCCGGCTGGTCTGGGAGCTGATCAGGGCGTTGCGGCGCGACGGGGTGGCCGTGCTGCTCACCACCCATCTCATGGAGGAGGCCGAGGCGCTCGCCGACGAGGTCGTGATCGTCGACCACGGCCGGGTCGTCGCCCAGGGCAGTCCCGCGGCGCTCACGGCGACCGGTGAGCGGCAGGAGCTGCGGTTCCGTGCGCGTCCGGGGATGGACGTCGGCGACCTCGCCGGCGCGCTGCCGCGCGGGCACGTCGCCGCTGAGCCGTTCCCGGGACGGTACGTGGTGCAGGGGCGGATCGACCCCGCCGTGCTGTCGACGATCACGTCATGGTGCGCGGGGCAGGGCGTGCTGGCCGACGACGTGCAGGTCGCCCGGCGCAGCCTCGAGGACGTGTTCCTCGAGCTCACCGGGCGCGAGCTGCGGTCGTGAGAGATCCGGACCGGTTCGCCCCGGGCACGTTCACCCCCCGGCCCGGTGCCGGGTCGCCCTGGCGGATGCTCGCCGCGCAGTCGGGCACCGAGCTGCGGCTGGCGCTGCGCAACGGCGAACAGGTGCTGCTCACGCTGCTGATCCCGGTGGTGCTGCTGGTCGGGCTGAGCGTCCTGGAGGTCGTGCCGCTGCCCGAGCCGCGGATCGCGGCGGTGGCCCCCGGCATCCTCGCGCTGGCCGTCATGTCCACCGCGTTCACCGGGCAGGCCATCGCCCTGGGCTTCGACCGGCGCTACGGCGTGGTCCGGCGGCTGGCTGCCACGGCCCTGCCCCGCTGGCTGTTGGTGGCGGGCCGGCTGAGCGCGGTGCTGGCCGTGGTCGTGATCCAGGTCGTCCTGCTGTCGGCGTTGGCCGCCGGGCTGGGCTGGCAGCCGGAGCCCGCCGGCCTGGGATGGGCGCTGCTCCTCGTGCTGCTGGGGTGTGCTGCGTTCGGCTCCCTCGGGATCCTGCTCGGCGGATCGGTGCGGCCCGAGATCACCCTCGCCGTCGCGAACCTCGTGTGGTTCCTGCTGCTGCTCGGCGGCGGCATCGTGATCCCGGTCGGGCAGCTCCCCGGCCCACTCGCCGCGATCGCGTCGGCCCTGCCGTCCGGCGCGTTGGCGGAGGGGTTGCGCACGGCGCTCTCGGCCGGGCAGGCCCCGACCGGGATGCAGGTGCTGGTGCTGCTGGGCTGGACGGTGCTCGGCTCGGCAGTGGCGGTCCGGACGGTCCGGTTCCGCTGATCGCGGTGTCGCGCGTCCGACCCGGCGGCGTCCGACGGCGAGCTCGCGTGCTTCCCCATTCCTGCGCGGCGCAATAGGCTGATCGACTCGCCAGGGTCGGGCCACCGGCGCCGATGCTGCGCACCGCCACGGGGGATGTCGATGGCCGACACGGAGACGGTGGCGAACCGGCCGCGACTCGCGCTGATCGCGATGACCCTGGCCAACGCCATGATCCTCGTCGACCAGACCGCCGTTCCCCTCGCGCTGCCCGACATCGCCCGGACGTTCGGCGTCGGCACCCAGTACGTGCAGTGGGTCCTCACCGCGAGCCTGCTGCCCCTCGCCGGCCTGCTGGTGCTCGGCGGCCGCCTCGGGGACCTGCTCGGCCGGCGACGCGTGTTCCTCGCGGGATCGGTCCTGTTCGCCGGAGCGTCGGCCGTGGCCGGGCTCGCGCCGACCTTCGCGGTGCTGCTGGTCGCGCGCGTCCTGCAGGGAGCCGGGGGCGCGCTGATGCTGCCCACGACGGTGGCGATCGTCAGCTCGGCCTTCACGTCCGAGGGGCGGGGTCGGGCCCTGGGCACGATGGGTGGGATCGCGGCCGTGGCCGGGGCGATGGGCCCGAGCATCGGCGGAGTGCTCACCTCGGTGTTCAGCTGGCGCGCGGTGCTCCTCATCAACCTGCCGTTGCTCGCCCTGACCCTCGTGTTCGCCCTGCGCGCCGTGCCGGCCGATCGACGGTCGACCGAGCACGCCCACATCGACCTGATCGGAGCGCTGCTGGCCTGCGTCGCGCTCGTCGGTCTGGTGTTCGGGCTCGCACAGACGCAGGTCGGGGACTGGGGTTCACCGGACGTGGTCGTGCCGCTCGCGGCGGGTACCGCAGCGGCCGCCCTGTTCGCCCTGCACGAGCGGCGCGCGGCGAGTCCGCTGATGAGCTTCGACCTGCTCCGCCGCACGCCCAACTACCTGGGCGCCACGGTCAGCCAGGGCATCGCCGGCATGGCGGAGATGGGCCTGGGGCTGATCTTCCCCCTGCTCCTCATCCTCAACCTGGGGATGGACCCCGCGCTCGCCGGCCTGGCCCTCCTCCCGGCCACCCTCCCCATGGTGCTGATCGCCCCGCTGGCCGGCCGCTGGTACGACCGGTCGGGGGGCCGCCCGCCGCTCGTCGTCGGCTTCGGGTGCCTCGCGGCGTCCGGCGTCCTGCTCGCCGTCGGTGCGGGGACGAACGACTACCTCTGGGTGCTGCCGGGGCTGCTGGTCTACGGCATCGGCCTCGCGCTCGTGCTGACCGTGAACGACCCGGTCACTCTCGACATGGTGCCCGAGGCCGACCACGGGCAGGCCGCCGGCGTGTCCGCGACGGCCGAGCAGGGGGGCGGAGCGGTCGGCATCGCCCTGCTCTACGCCGTGTTCCACCTGGCCTACGTCGGCGATCTCGCCCGACAGATCGAGATCAGACAGCTGCCCGATCTCGATGCCCAGACATCCGGTCTGCTCCGCGACCAGCTGCAGACAGCCGAACAGACCGGCCTCGTCCCGTCGACCTTCGACCCCCGGGTCTCCGAGTACCTGCTGGCGGCCCGCTCCGCGTCCGACTACGGGTACGCGGTCGTGTTCCTCGTCACGAGCGTCCTCGCCCTCATCGGGCTCGTCGCCGTCGCCGTCCTGGTCCGTCCACCGAGCCCGGTCCCGGCCGAGATGCCCGACTGAACGGCCGGGGTGACGGGCCGGCGTCGACGCTCACCCGGTGGGCGCTCGGCCGCCGTCCGGGGGCTCGGGCTCGGACGCAGGCGGCGGCCGGGAGGCGGATGTCGGCTCGGTGGCGGATGTGGTCGGCGCGGGTTGGGTCGTCACGCCGCCCGTCGTTCCGGTGTGCGGAGCCTCCGGCCGGTCGATGACGATGGCGAGCGCCGGCAGGACCAGCACGGTCAGCACCCCCGCGCCGACCAGCGCGGCGGCGTTCTCCCGCAGCATGGTGCCGTTGCGCGTGCCGATCTCGGTCAGCGCCACGATCAGTGGCAGGGCCGTGGCGCTGACGAGCATGACCTGGACCCGCTGCCGCATCGCCAGCGCTCCCCGGTAGACCAGCAGGGCCGGAAGCCCGCGAACGATCACCATCAGTGCGAAGAACATCAGCAGCCGCAGCGGCGACTCCGCGATCGCGAGGAGGTCGAGGTTCATCCCCGAGTACACGAAGAAGATCGGGATGAAGAAGCCGTACGCGACGACGTCGAGCTTCTCCTCCAGCGCGGGGACGCCCGGTCCCGCCCAGCGTCTCAGGACCATCCCGGCCACGAACGCCCCGAGCACGGCGTCGAGGTGGAACTGGTCGGTGACGGCCAGCAGCGCGACCATCAGCAGCACGGTCACCCGCAGCGTGGTCTGCGTGGTCTCGTGCTGGCCCTCCTCGATGATCCGCGCCACCCGCCCGCCCCGGCCGACCCGTGGCACCAGGCTCAGCAGCACCGCGATACCGACCACGACGGCGAGCGAGACGAGCGCAGCGAAGCGGCTGTTGATGCCGAGGAACAACGCGATCGCCAGGATCGGGAGCAGCTCCCCCACCGCTCCCGCCGCCAGGAGGTAGCGGCCCAGCCGTCCACCCAGCAGCCCGCCCTCGCGCAGTACCGGCAGGAGCGTGCCCAGCGCGGTCGTGGTGAGCGCGAGTGCCACCGGCACGTACGAGCGGACGAGGCCGGCCGCACCCAGCGCCGCGACGATGCCGGCGGCGAGCGCGAGTGAGATGCCCCAGGACAACAGGGCGCGCCGTCCGGGGTCCTGCCAGAAGAGCTTCTGGTCGATCTCGTAGCCGGCCAGCAGGAACACGAACCCGAGCCCCACGTCGGCCAGCGTCTGCACACTGAGCGGGGCACCCCAGCCGAGGCCCTGCGGCCCGATCAGCATCCCCCCGGCGAGCAGCAGGACGACCTGCGGGATCCGCAGGCGGGGCAGCAGCCCCACGACGATCGGCGCCACGACCGCCACGACCGCGATCGCGAGGAGCGTGTCGAGAGTGAGGCCGATGTCCATGTGGTCCTCCTCGGCCTCGGGGTGCTACTCGATGTCGAAGCGCTGGCGCGGTCCGGTCACCCGGGTGGCGCTGGCGGCCGCGCCGGAGACCAGGCTGCCGATCGCCAGCCCGATGACCAGATGGATCATCGAGACGGCCAGCGCGATCGCGAGAGAGCCACCGGACAGGAACGGCACGACCACCGCGGCGGCCGTGAGGAGCCCGACGATCCAGCCGAAGTAGGCCAGCGGCCGGGGGGTGCCGAGCAGGAGCAGGTGCACGAGACCCGTGGCGGCCAGCGCGGCCGCGGCGGCCGTCACGCACAGCAGCAGGGTGTCGCCGTCGCCGAAGGCGCCGGCCTCGGAAGGGGCGTAGAGCGCCACCCGGAACACCGCGCGCACGACCAGGACGCCGACCAGCCCGATCAGTGCCGCCACCACGGCGGTGGCCAGGCCGCCGGCCCACAGCCGGGTGACGTTGATGCGCGGTGCGCCGGAGCGGTCCGGGGGGATCGCGGGTCCGCCCGCGGGGACCGTCTCGTCGTAGTACCCGGCCATTTCGCTCTCCCAGTTCCGCGGCGTTCCGTCACAGCCCGTGCGCTGGCATTGTCGCGATCGTGATGATCGACGTCCAGGGCAGCTTACGGTGGGTCGACACGTCGACGGCCATCACCTGGCCCACCCGCTCGCCGACCGGAGGTGTCTAGTGTCCGGCCTGGAGTTCGACCTGCTCCCCGAGCTGACCCGGCGCCGGGTGATCGTCGGCTGGATGCTCGGCGCGTTCCTGGTCACCTTCCTCGCCACCCGCGGGATCACCCGGACCATCCGGGAGGGTCGCGGCCCGTTCCGCAACACGAGCGTGGGCGGGGTCCACGTGCACCACCAGGTGTACGGGATCTTCCTGCTGCTCGGCGCGGGCACGGCCGAGTTCACCTACCGCCCGGACGGACCGTGGGTCGAGGTGCTCGCCGTGCTGTTCGGGATCGGGGCCGCCCTCACGCTCGACGAGTTCGCGCTCTGGCTGCACCTCGACGACGTGTACTGGTCGCAGGAGGGCCGCAGCTCCGTGGACGCGGTGCTGATCGCGTTCATCGTGGGTGCGCTGCTGCTGATCGGGGCCAACCCCTTCGACGACGACACCGGGCAGGGCGCGGAGACGATCGCGCTGTCGGTCGTGTTCAACCTGGTCTTCGCGTTCGTGGCGATACTCAAGGGCCGTGCGGTGCTCGCCGTGATCGGGGTGTTCGTGCCCCTGGTGGCGTTCGTCGCCGCGTGTCGGCTCGCCCGTCCGGGGTCGGTCTGGGCCCGCCGTCGCTACGACGCTCGTCGCATGGATCGGGCCAGGGCCCGGTTCCCCGCGGGTCGGCGCACCCGCTGGGACCGGCTGGTCGACATGTTCGCCGTCGCGCCGGTCGCCGATCCCGAGCGGCCACGGCGATGATCCGCCCGCGCTTGATCCACCCCGGCTGGTCATCCCACGGCCACCTGCGCCATGGGCTTCGCGCGCCAGGCGTCCAGGACCGCCGGGTCCTGCAGGTCCATCCAGGCGCTCACCTCGGAGTAGGTGGCGCAGACGGTGTCGGGCCGGACGCACACCTGCGGGATGAACTGCTCGACGGCGTCGAAGAAGGCGCCGCCGGACCAGGAGTTGAAGTGGTTGCCGATCACGAGCGGCGCCCGGTTCTGGGTGTACGCGGCGTCGTAGGCGGCGTCGTAGGCCTCGGTCACCGTCGCGGTGAACTCGGCGGCACGCGACGGCTGGTCCCGCGCGCCGTTGAGGGAGTACCAGAGGTTGTAGTCCATCAGGATCGCCTTCTTGCCCAGGTCCGGCACGTGCACCAGGGGCATCCAGAACTCGCGGATGCCGCCCTCGTCGCTCGGCCAGGCGATCCCGTTCGAGGTCCGACTGCTGTCGTAGGTCATCCCGCGCGCGCGCATCGAGGCGTAGGCGCTCGCCCAGTCGCCCTCCAGGCACGGGGTGCGCCCGCCCCGCACCGTGGCCGGGTCGAGGTCGAGACCGCGTTCGCGCGCCGAGCCGACGAAGGCGAAGAACTGGTCCAGCTCGTCGGTCCACATGGCGGTGGTCCAGGCGCCGACGCTCGGCTCGGAACCACGGCAGAAGTGCCCGTTGTAGTGCGTTCCGATCTCGTGCCCACGGGCCACGGCCTCGTCCAGGTCCTCGAGGAGCGTGGCCACCTCGGCGGGTGCGCCACCGAAGCCGATCGAGGACTTGCCGGCGGCGTGCCCCGGGCCGCGGTAGCGCTGCCGCTGCGTGTCGTCGAGCAGGTAGGTACCGGACAGGAAGCCCGTGACGTGGGCCTCCGACCGCCCGGCCAGCTCCATCACGCGCTGCCAATGGGGATGCGAACCCGCACCGTCGAACGAGAAGACGACGAACTGCGGGGGCTTCTCCCCCGGTGCCAGCGGCCGCATCCACGTCGCCAACCGGGCCGCCGCGCGCTCGGCCTGCGCCTGCGGGCTGTCCGGGCCAGGTCCGGCGGCGGCAGGCCCGACGGGGAACTGGTGGCCGACGAGCATGACCAGCGCGAAGGCGAGCGCGAGGGCGATCGGCAGGTTCCGGTGGCCCGACCGGTCGGGACCTCGCACGAGCTCCCCCCAACCCTCTGCCGCCGCCCCCGGCCCGGTGGCGGATCACCAGCACCCGCGCGGGCATCAACGGTAACGGCGACCGGCCCGGAGGTGGTAGATCGACGCGCCGCAGGCGGCGGTCGTGCCGGGGAGTGTCGAGCGCTAGCGTCCAGCATCGGACACCGCCGCGGCGGCGCGCCCCGCGCCGCGCGGCATCGACAGGACCGCACCGGGCCAGAGTCCGGTGCGCCGGGGATGTGAGCGGCATGCAGATCGCCATGGTGGGGCTGGGCCGGATGGGCGCGAACATGGTGCGCCGGTTGCTGCGAGCCGATCAGGACTGCGTCGTGTTCGACGTGTCCCGCCCGGCCGTGGACGAGCTGGTCGGCGAGGGCGCCACCGGCGCCACGTCGCTCGAGGACGTCGTCGCCCGGCTCGCCGCACCCCGCACGGTGTGGCTGATGCTGCCCGCGGCGATCACGGGCGACACGGTCACCTCACTGCTGGCCCTGCTCGAACCGGGCGACGCGATCGTCGACGGCGGCAACTCCTCCTACCGCGACGACATCGACCGCGCGGAGGTCGCGGCCGTGCACGGTGTCGACTACGTCGACTGCGGCACCAGCGGGGGCGTCTGGGGCCTCGAGCGGGGTTACTGCCTGATGATCGGCGGCCCGGACCGCGCGGTCCAGCGGCTGGATCCCGTCTTCGCCGCCCTCGCGCCCGGCACCGGGTCGGCGGCCCGCACGCCGGGGCGCACCGGCCCGCCGTCCCGCTCCGAGCAGGGCTACCTGCACTGCGGCCCCTCCGGAGCGGGCCACTTCGTGAAGATGGTGCACAACGGCATCGAGTACGCGGTCATGGCCGCCTACGCCGAGGGGCTGAACGTCATCCGGGGCGCCGGCGCGGGGAAGCGGCCACCGGGGGCCGACGCCGAGACCGCCCCGCTGCGCGAGCCGCGCTACTACCCGTTCGACGGCATGGACCTCCCCGAGATCGCCGAGGTGTGGCGGCGCGGCAGCGTGATCGGGTCCTGGTTGCTGGACCTCACCGCCGAGGCCCTGCTGGCCGACCCGGAGCTCGAGCAGTTCACGGGCCGCGTCTCCGACTCCGGCGAGGGCCGCTGGACCTCGATCGCCGCCATCGACGAGGGCGTGCCGGCGCCCCTGCTCACCGCGGCCCTGTACAGCCGGTTCGCCTCCCGCGGCAGCGACCTGTTCGCCGACAAGGTGGAGTCCGCACAGCGCAAGGAGTTCGGTGGGCACGCCGAGAAGCCGGTCGGGCTGTGACAGCCGCACCGGACCCCGGCGGGGATGCGCGCGCCGGCGACGTGCTCGTGCTGTTCGGCATGACCGGCGACCTCGCCCGGAAGATGATCATTCCAGCGCTGTACCGGCTCACCGAGCGTGGTGAGCTGACCGTTCCGGTGATCGGGGTCGCCCTGACCGACTGGGACCTGGAGGCGATGCGCGCCCACGTCGCGGTGTGCGTCGGTGCCGCGTTCGGGGACGAGGTCGACGACGCGGTGCTGAACACGCTGCTCGGCCGGGTGCAGCTCGTCGCCGGGGACTACGCCGACGCGTCCACGTTCCGTCGGCTGGCTGCTGCGGTCCGCACGCAGGCTGGCGACACCGCGTTCGCGGTGCACTACCTGGCCGTGCCGCCGGGGCTGTTCGGCACGGTGGCCGACGGGCTCGCCGCGGTCGGGTTGCACGAGCGGGCGCGGCTGGTGGTGGAGAAGCCCTTCGGCCACGACCTGGCCTCGGCGCGGGCGCTCGACGCCCGGTTGCGCCGCCACTTCGACGAGGACCGGATCTTCCGGGTGGACCACTACCTGGGCAAGGAGCCGGTCGAGGACCTGCTGGTGCTGCGCTTCGCCAACACGCTGCTCCAACCCCTGTGGGACCGCACCTGGATCGACCACGTCGAGATCACGATGGCCGAGGACTTCGACGTCGCCGACCGCGGGTCGTTCTACGACGCCGTCGGCACCGTCCGCGACGTCGTGCAGAACCACCTCCTGCAGGTGCTCGCCTACGTGGCCATGGATCCGCCGGCCAGCGACTCGGCCCAGGACCAGCGCGACGCGAAGTACCGGCTGCTCAGGACGGTGCGCGCCCTGGACCCCGCGGAGGTGGTGCGCGGTCAGTACGACGGCTACCGCGACGTTCCCGGTGTCGCGCGCGGCTCCACCACGGAGACGTTCGTGGCGATGACCCTGCACATCGACGACGAGCGCTGGAACGGGGTCCCGATCCGCCTGCGGGCCGGGAAGGCGCTGCCGTTGAACGCCCTGGACGTCATCCTGGTGCTGCGACCGCCGGCGAGGGCGCTGTTCGCCGGCGTCGGCGACGGCCCGCCCCCACCCAACCGCATCGAGCTGCGCCTGCAGCCCGACGCGGGCGTCACCCTGGCCCTGCTGGCCAAGCAGCTGGGCGCCGGCGACACCGCCACCGAGTTTCCGGTCTCGGCCTCCTTCCGCGCCGTCCTCGGCCCGGCCCACGCCGCGTACGAGCGGATCCTCGCCGATGCGCTGGCCGGCGACCCGGCCCACTTCGCGCGGATGGACAACCTCGAGGAGGCGTGGCGGATCGTCGGTCCCGTGCTCGACCCCGGAACCGCGCCGCTGCCGTACGCCCGCGGGACGTGGGGACCGGACGCCGCGGCCGCAGTGGCCGGTGTCCACGGCTGGTGCCCGGTACCGGAGCCGCGCGGAGCTGCCGCGGGCCCCCGCTGACGGCGGACCCATGGCCGGTTCCCGACCCGCGGTGACCCGCACCGCGCCGCCCCTCGCACCGCTGTCGTGGCTACGGCGTCGCGACCCGGAGCTCGCCGCCGTCCGGCGCGCGGGCCGGGTGACGATCGCGGCGTGCGTGGGTTTCTACGTCTGTCGCTACGTCGTCGGCGACCCGACGATGGCCCTGTACGCGCTGTTCGGATGCATCGCCCTCGGTGTCCTGTCCCAGACCGTCGGACCGCCGTCCCAGCGCACCCGCACCTACGGTGCCGCGCTCGCCGTCGGGCTCGTGCTCGCGACCATCGGCACCCTGCTCGCGGGCAGCACCGCCGCTGCGGCGGCCGGGATGCTGGTGATCGGCTTCCTGGTCGCGTACGCCGGGGTCGGCGGGCCGAGGGTCGCCGGGGTGGCCAACGGACTGCTGCTGCTCTACGTGCTGCCGTGCTTCCCTCCGTACGCTCCCGACACCCTCGGCAGCCGCATCACCGGCCTCGTCGTCGGCGTCGGGCTGCTCGCGATCGCCGACCGCCTGCTGTGGCCCGCCCCGGCGCCGCCCGACTTCGGGCGTCGGGTCGCGGATGCCGCCGGCTCCACGGCCCGGTACGCGGCCGCGCTGCGGACCGCCCTGCTCGCCGGCCCGACCGACGGGCCCGACGGGGAGCATCCATGGACGACCGATCCGGAGGTGACCGGCCTGCGCACGCGGGCACTGCAGGCCGCGGAGTCCCTGCGGCTCAGCAACCTCCCGGCGGCGCAACGACCGGCCGGGCCGGGTGTCCGCGACCGGAGCCTGACGATCGCGTCGGCGTCGGTGCGGCTGTTGATCGGTCGCCTCGCCGCGCTCGCCGCCCTGCTGGCCCGACCGGCGATGCCCCGGCCGTCGGAGCAGACGGCCGAGCTCGTCGGAACCGTCGGCGACGCGCTCGAGCAGGCGCGCGACGCCCTGTCCGGCACGGGGCCACCCCCGTCGACCGACGCCGTCGACCGGGCGCTCGCCGAGTACGTCGACCTGCGCAAGGGACGGCTCTCCGACGGGATCGGGATGCTGGCCCCGCGGCTGCCGGCCGCGTTGATGGCCGAATCCACGGCCGAGTCCGCCCGCACCCTCGCGCTGGCCACGTGCGGAGCCGTTGGTTCCCCGGCCCCGGAACGCACC
The DNA here is from genome assembly GCA_963711715.1 of uncultured Actinomycetota bacterium. Lineage (GTDB taxonomy): Bacteria > Actinomycetota > Actinomycetes > Mycobacteriales > Pseudonocardiaceae > Pseudonocardia. The sequence continues at coordinate 328,248 of CAVQFJ010000009.1, read as the reverse complement.
GACACGCCGCCCGAGTTCTGGTTCCTGCACGCGTCATCGGCCCAGCTGTGGTGGTCCCGGCTGCGCGCCCACCTCACGCCACGGTCGGTGTACCTCCAGAACGCCGTGCGGTTGGCGGTGGGCCTGGCCGTGGCCCGCGTGGTCGCCGGGGCGTTCGACCTGTCGCACGGGTTCTGGGTGCTGCTGGCCACGCTGAGCCTGATGCGGACGTCGGCGACGGCGAGCCGTGCGGCCCTCGTCCCAGCCTTCGCCGGCACCGTGGCCGGAGCGGTGGTCGCCGGCGGCCTGCTCACCGTGTTCGGGAGCGACACGGCCGTCTACGCGTGGGTGCTGCCGGTACTGATGATCGTCGGGTTCGCGATGGGCCCGCTGCTGGGCATCGCAGCCGGACAGGCAGCGTTCACGGTGGTGGTCGCCGTGATCTTCGCGCAGGTCGCGCCGGCCACCTGGCAGCTCGCGGAGACACGGCTCGTCGACGTGGTCATCGGCGGCGTCATCGGGGCGGTGATCGGGGCTGCGGTCTGGCCGCGTGGTGGCGGCGGCGAGGTCCGCAGGGTCGCCGCGGCGAGCCTGCGGACCGGCGCCGACGAGATCGTCGACACCGCCGGCTTCCTCACCGGCACGACGACCGCCGCGCCGTCCGACCCCCTCGCCCGCCTGTCGGCGCTCTTCGACAACACCTACGCCCAGTACCGCTCGGAGCCCATGGGCCCGGCGGGACCCGACTGGCTGGCGATCCTCGGAGTGGTCCGACGGATGGTGGCCTACGCGCACACGCTCCGGGCCCGGCACCCGGCGGCCGGACCGCTGCCCTGGCCCTCGATCGCCGTTCGGGTGCGCGAGGCCGCCGCCGACGTCGCCGACGCCTACCGCGAGGTCGCCGACGACGTGGCGGCCGGACGCACACCGGGGCCGGCCGTGATCGCCGACCGGCGGAACCGACTCGCCACCGCGCCCAGCGGGGACCTCACCGCGTCCCCGGAGGACGCGCTACGGGTCCTCGACGCCTGGGGCTGGCTGGACTCCCTCCTCGACGATCTCGAGCGGTTGAGGCACGCCCTGGACCCGCACCCCGACCCGCCGCCGACCCCCGCGGCGCCATGATCGAGCAGTCGGCCCCAACGACGTCGAGGGGGCCGCTCAGGTGACGTCGGCCGGCGCGAGCGACCCGGACAGCGCACGCAGCCGATCGACGATCTCGGTGCCGTGCACCGGCAGGCCGTCGGCCGCCAGCAGGTCCAGCTGGACGAGGACCGACGCCTGGTCCCACCAGAGGTGCTCGTGGGCGATGAGCCCGTCGACGAAACGCACCACCGCGAGGACGGCGACCTCGATGCGCTTCCCGGTGCCGGCCATCCCCGGCAGGATCCACGGCACCTCGCGGTCGTGGGTCATCGTCACGATCATCTCGTCGACGAGGCGCTCCTCGCCCACCGTGCGGCTCACCAGCTCCAGCGCCAGGTCTGGTGGCTCCATGGGGATGAACTCCTCGGCGTAGAACCGGCGCACGTCGTGCTGCCCCTGCGCCCCGACCAGCGTGGGCAGGTGGATCACGTAGGGCTCGGGGACCATCGTCGCCATCGTGGCGTCGACATCCCGCAGCGCGAACTCGCCGCGGGTGTGCTCGTCCCAGAGCCGTTCCATTTCGTCGGCGCGCATCTCGGCTCCCTCCGGCTGCTGTCCCGCCAGGTTGCGTGACGGGTCGGATCGGCGCCACCCGCGGTGCCCCGCCGAGGCCTGTACCCCGGTGATCGTCAGACCTGGCCCTTTCAGCAGTAGGCGCCGAAAAACAACGCTCAGCTGCGTCGGCGCTGGGAGAGGTATGGCAGACGGCAGCAGCGGTCGGGGAGAGCTGGCCATGGGGGCGCCGCTGCCCGTGCGAGGGTGAGATCGAGATCCGGTGGGTGGTGCTCGAGCCCAGCCGAGTGCGCCGTGCTGAGTTCGGAACGCGAGGACTACCTGTGGACGCAGATCGCGCGCGATGAGGTTTCCGCGCCGCGCCCGTCTGTACGTGTGAGACCGACTCACGGGAGGCTGGCACGATGCGGAAACTGATCTTCGGCATGAACGTGACCCTGGACGGCTACATCGCCGCGACCGGCGACGACATCGGCTGGGGCGGGCCGCCGAGCGACGAGCTGTTCCAGTGGTGGCTCGACCAGGAGCGGGCGAGCGGCCTGTCGCTGTACGGGCGCAAGCTGTGGGAGACGATGAGCTCCTACTGGCCGACCGGCGACCAGCAGCCCAACGCTACCCCGGCGGAGATCGAGTTCGCGCGGAACTGGCGGGACACGCCGAAGGTGGTGTTCTCCTCGACGATCGACGAGGTCGACTGGAACACCCGCCTGGTCACCGGCGACGCGGTCGCCGAGATCACCCGGCTCAAGGCCGAGGACGGCGGCCCGATGGGCATCGGCGGCGCAACGCTCGCCGGGGCTGCCATGCGGGCCGGGCTGATCGACGAGTACGCCCTGGCCACCTACCCGGTCCTGGGGGGCGGCGGCACGCCGTTCTTCACGGCGCTGGACAGCTGGGTGAACCTGAACCTGGTGGAGACGCGGACGTTTCCCGGCGGCGTGGTGTTGACCCGATACGAGACGAGGCGATGAGCACGGGCCACATGCCCGGCTCGTGAGGCCAGGTCGAAATCCTTACTGACGTGCTCACCGTGACCCTCGGCTATACTTGGATCACAGTGTCGGGGGCAGGCCCAGCCATGGCTTGTCGGTGGCGAGGAATCCGGTGAGCTCGGCGACCTTCCCGTCGACGATGTGCAGAACATCGATGGCGAACAGCCGGTACACGGGGTGGTCGGGCGTGCGCAGGTACTCCACGACCGCAGGCATGCGGTTGACGGTCGTGACGATGCAGCGCCAGTCGTCGTATCCGGGCCCGCCGAACCCACCCGAGACCCAGGCGTCCATCGCGGACTTGGCGGTGACCCAGACGCCGGGGTCCGGCGGCATCGCGAAGCGCAGGTCCTCGCGCATGAGGGACAGGAGCCCATCGAGGTCGTTGCGCTCGTGGGCGTCCACCCACGCCTTCACCGTGGCACGTTCGTCGTCCGACAGCTCGTGCGTAGCGGGGGTCCGCCAGTCGAGTCGGCGGTCGGCCAACTGCTCGCGCATCGTCACGCGCGCCCGCTGCAGGGCGCTGGTCACGGATGCGACGCTGAGCTCGAGCGCGTCGGCGGTCGTCGCCGCCGGCCAGCCGAGGACGTCACGAAGGATCAGCACCGCCCGCTGGCGCGGCGGCAGGTGCTGGACGGCGACGATGAACGCCAACTCGATCGTCTCCCGCGCCACCGCCGATTCGTGCGGGTCCTCGGGAAGCATCCGGTCCGGGTAGGGCTGCAGGTACCGCACCTCCGAGCCAGCGCCCGGCAGCTCGGCAGGCACGGGCGTGCGATGGTTGCGCTTCTCCAGGAAGTCGAGGCAGGCGTTCGTCGCGATCCGATACAGCCAGGTCCGCAACGCAGCGCGCCCATCGAACGACTCCCGCTTGTTCCACGCTCGCAGGAACGTCTCCTGTGTCAGGTCCTGGGAGTCTTCGTAGTTCGCGAGCATCCGGTAGCAGTGCACCTGCAAGGCACGCCGGTGGCGCTCGGTCAGGAGCGCGAACCGCGCGGTATCCCCCGCGCGGACCGCCGCGATGAACGTGGCCTCGTCGGCGCCCAGCAGTCTGGCGTCGGTCATGGTCATCAATCCTTCCACCGGTACGAGGGGCTACCAGAACTGACGACGTGGCGGAGGATTTCTGATCGGTGAAGCCGCTGACACCGGGCCGTTCGTCAGGCCGGATGGGTCGGGTCGATCCAGGGGGACGTGCTCCGGGTCGGGCACACCCTCGATGTCGAGGTGGGGTCCCCGACTGGGGAAGATCGGGCGGATATGGCTGATCTAGCTGGGCGAGCGCGGCGTGCGCCGGCTGTCGATCAACTTCGCGATGTGGGGCCGGCTGTTCGACGACGACATCCCGTTCACGGCCACCCAACGCGCCGCCCGCTGGGCGGTTGGCGTGCTCAACCCGTTCCTCCAGATCAAGTCATGCACGACGTCAACGCCAAGTTCGGGCCGGATGGCTGCCGCGGGTGCTCGCCTACCGCCGCCCGATCGACCTGCCCCGGGTGGGCCTGCTCTACGCCGGCGCCGAGGGGTTCCTGGCCGTGCCGGGCATCGGCGAGCTCCTCGTGCCGAAGGCCGTCGGCGGGGTCGCCGCGCCGTCGGCACGCGGCTCCGGATCACCGGCCGGTGGCCCGGAGGGATCGCGCGCCGCCTGAGCGACGCCCGCGACCTCGCCCGAGCGCGCTGCGCTGGAACCTCACGGACCTGCTGCGCGGCCGAGCCGGCTGAGTACGTCGTCGAGCCAGCCGTAGACGACCGACTCCCACACCTTCTGTCCGAGGCCGGCGCAGTGGCCACCGGCGCCCTGTGCTGCGGTGAGCTGGACGAGTCGGGCGGGTGCCGAGGTGACGGCCGCGACCAACGCGGGGCCGCCACCGCCCACGAAGTCGCCCTCGCACTCGACGGCCAGTGTCGGACAGGTGATGCGGTCGGCGACGTCGAGCATGGTGTAGCGGTGGAGTTCGGAGAAGTACTGCTCGGTGGTGTCGAGTCCGTGGGCCGCCATGCGCGATCCGAACATCTCGTGCTTGTCGGTGCTGACCCTCATCTGCAGCGAGGTCACGGTTCCGGCCATCCTGCCGATCAGGCCCCCGGGGAGGTGCGCAGCCATGTCCGGCTGGGCCGGGTCGCAGATCAACGCGGCGAGCCGCTGGTCGAAGGCCGCCGCCCGCGGCGCGAGGTAGCCGGCGAAGGATCGACCGAGGAGCACCAGCGCATCGCCCCGCACGTCGGGACGGGCCAGCAGCCTGTCGACCACCGGGGTGACGATCGCCTCCCAGTCCGGGCGGAAGTACAGCCGGTGGACGTTGAGCGCCTCACCCTGGCCGGGGCCTTCGAAGCAGATCGCGTTGTAGCCCCGTTCGAGGGCGCCGGTGGCGTACGCGTACCCCTCCTCCGCCGTGGAGTCGTATCCGCACGGGCTGAGAACGGTCGGCCGCGGTCGCCCGGATCCGTCCGGGGCGAAGAAGAACGCCTTCAGCGTGATGGGCTCGGCGGCGGCCCCGGCACCGGACCGGGCCGTCGGGTCGTACGGGAACCGCAGTTCTTCGACGTGGACATCGAGCAGGGCTGCCGCCTGGCCGAACGCGTCGACATGGCGACGGTAGGCGCCCTGCAGTCGCGGATCGTCCAGGTCGTGTCGCAGGAAGAAGTAGGACTGCCGGAAGTACTCGCTGGCTCGCAGATGGGCGGAACGACGGGTGGCACGATCGGCTGCGGCCTCGGCAGCCCGTTCCACCGATTCGGCACGCGCGAACCAGCCGTCGTACCAGCGGTCCGGATCCGGCTCGCCGATCTCGCGGGCCGTGGCGAACGCCTCGCCCATGTCGGCCATGCCGGCGTAGGCCGCGGTCAGGGTGCGCAGGAGCTGGCCGTCGTAGAACTCGTTGTCGAAGACGAGCTTCTGGTGCCTGGTCATGTCGCTCCTCGGACGATGGGTCACCGGGTCAGGGCAGCGCGGGGGCGGGAACGGTCAGCGACGTCGGGTGTGGGCCGCCGTGTGGATCCTGCAGGTGCCGGCGCGTGGTCCGCCACCCGTCGGCGGCCTGGCCTCCGCCGAGCACGCGGGCGACGTCGCCGTGACCCGGCGATGGCCCGGCCGAGAGACCGCACCGGGCCGCGAGACTTGATGATCACAGTCCTGGGACCACGACCCGTGTCCAGTCCGGCTCACCGGCCCCGATCCGCTGATCATGGTGTCGCGGCCGGCATGGCGATCCGGCGCCGCGGGTGCGCGGGACGGCGAGCAAGCTCGCCCGTGTCCAGGCGTCGGTGAGCGCCCGCGAGTTCGAGCGGGTCTGGCAGAGCGGGCAGCGGCTGGGTATCCAGGAGCTGGCGATCGAGCTGGCCTGACCCACGAGCGATCGGGAGCGGCGCCTCAGCGCCGACGCGCGATCCAGCGGGCAGCGATCGGATCGCCGGGCACGAACGCGATCAGCCAGCACAGTTTGGCGGCGTCCGGTGAGAACGGCGCGACCGGGATGGCGATCAGGAAGGCGAAGACCGCGCCACCCAGCCCCAACGTGGCGCCGAGGACCTCCACGTCGGCGATCGGGTCGCCGGCCTGCCGCCGCAGGCGGGCGGCGCGGCGGAACACGACGAGCTGTATCGACGCCGCGCCGCTGACCGTCGCGGCGTAGGCGATCGTGGCGATCGAGAGGTCGCCGTACTCGGCGATGAGTGCGGTGCTGAACGGGATCACCGCGATGAGCGCCAACAGGAGCGTGTTGAGCCAGAGCAGCGGTACGTCGATCACGCGAACCTGGTCGAACGTCTGGTGGTGGGAGACCCAGAACCGGCCGATGACGGCGAAGCTCAGCGCCGCGCTGAGCAGGTTCGGCACCTGCGTGCGCAGCGCCGCAGTCAGCTCGTCGGGGGTCAGTCCGTCCGGCACGTTCAGGTCGAGGACGAGGATGGTGAACGCGATGGCGAACACGCCGTCGCTGAACGCCAGGAGCCGGCCGACCCCGATGCCGGCCGGAGACTCCCGCTCGACGTCCTCGCGGACCCGATCGTCACGGCTCTCGTCGTCGATGTCGCCCTCCCGGAACAGCGGACCGGCTCGCTCACCCGGTCACCGGATGATCTCCTGTGGCAACCAGCTCAGTCGATCGGCGCAGGACCGAGCAGCCCCTCGCGCAGTGCCACCGCGAGACCCGGAGCGGCGGGCAGCCGCGGCAGGAGCGTCGCCTGCACGCCCCCCTACTCTCCCACCGTCACGACACGCGCTCGGCCCGCAGCCGTGCGGACTCCATCATGAGCGTGACCACGCCGGCCACCAGCAGCACGGCGGCGACGATGAACAGCACGAGCGCGATGCCGGCCGAGGTCGGGCGCTGGTCGCCGACGGCCTCGATAACGGCGGTCGCCGCGACCACCGCGATGCCGCCGACACAGATCAGCACGGTCAGCAGCACCCCGGTGCCCTCCGCCGAGCGCTCCGGCGGCAGTACGTTCTGGACGGCGAGCTGGCCCAACGCATAACCCATGCCCGTGGTGATGCCGCACAGTCCGAGCGCGACGACGTAGAGCGGCAACGGCCCGGCTACCGCCAGCAGGGTCAGCGCCGGGGCCGATGCCAGCACGGCGGCGCCCATGACCATGCCGGCCGGGTAGCGCACGCTGAGCCAGCCCGACAGCGGGCCGCACACCGCCAGCCCGACCGAGGAGACGCAGAACAGCAGGCCCGCGGCCACCGCCGAGAGCCCGCGCACGTTCTGCAGCTCGAGCGTGGCTCCGACGATGTAGACACAGGACCCGACGTTGGCCAGCGTCCCGGCCACCGTGAGCACGACGAACAGCCGGTTGCGCAGCAGCGAAGGGCGTACCAGCGGGTCGGCGACCCGGCGCTCCACCAGCCCGAACACCACGAGCAGCACCAGCCCGCCGATCAGCGGTCCCAGGGTGGCGATGCTCGTGAAGCCCTGCGTGGACACGTCGTCGATCGCGATGCTCACCAGCGCCAGGCCCCCGACGACCGTCACCACGCCCCACCAGTCGAGACCGGCGAGGGACCGCGGGCCCGACGCGGTGCGCGGGTCGGTGAGCTGCAGCCCGCGCCAGATCGCGAAGGCGGCGATCGGCACGTTGAGCAGGAAGACCCACCGCCATCCCGCCGTCGAGGCGAGGACCCCGCCGACGACCGGGCCCAGCGCGGTACCGACTCCGGCGATCCCGAGCAGCGCGCCGGTGATCCGGGGGCGGTCCTGCTGGTCGGTGGAGTTGGTCACCAGGGCGAACGCGGCCGGCATGACGAGCGCCGCACCCGCGCCCTGGATGACCCTGGACGCGATCAGCACCGGCACCGAGGACACCAGCCCGCACACCAGCGAGGTGATCCCGAAGATCGCGACACCGGCGAGCAGGACAGTGCGGTGGCCGAGGACGTCGCCGGCCCGGCCGGCCGGGATGAGCAGTGCGCCCAGTGCGATCAGGTAGCCGCTCAGCAGCCACTGGAGGTCGGTGACCGACGTCCCGAGATCGGCCGCGATCGTCGGGAGCGCGAGGCTGAGGGAGAAGAAGTCGAGCTGGATGCAGAACAGGGCGGCCCCGACCGGGAGGAAGGGCAGGGTCAGCCGCGCGGTGCTGAGGGGCGTCGGCATCGTCCCCTCCCCCGCCGTCGGTGTGGCCGGATGACGCTAACAGCCGCCCGGCGGACCTCGCGTCCCGCGAACGGAGGATCACGCGTCCGCGGCGGCGCCCGGTGTCGCCGGCGCGCCTACGATCGTGACGTGGTCCGTCCCGCGTTCCTGCAGCGCCTGCCGGCGACCCCGGCGTCGCTGATGCGGCGGCTCGCCGTCGCCGCCGTCGTCGCCCAGGCCGGCATCGCCGTCACCGGCTCGGTGGTGCGCGTCACGGGCTCAGGGCTCGGCTGTCCGACGTGGCCCGAGTGCTTCCCGGGCAGCCTGGTGCCCACGCCGCACCCCGAGGTCGCGGCGCTCACCCAGTGGATCGAGTTCGGCAACCGCTTGCTGACGTTCGCCGTCGTGCTGATCGCCGGCGCGTGCCTGCTCGCCGCCCTGAACACGCGGCCCCGCCGGGCCCGCCTCACGCGGCTCGCCCTCGTCCAGCCCCTCGGCGTGGTCGCCCAGGCGGTGATCGGCGGCGTCACGGTGCTGCTGGCGCTGGCCTGGTGGACCGTCGCCGTCCACTTCCTCGTCTCGATGGTGCTCGTGTGGCTCGCGGTCCAGCTCGTCGGGGCGGCGTCGGCCGGCGACGGCGCACCGCGCGCGGTCGTCGGCGCTCCCGTGCGGGGGCTGGTGGCCACGAGCACCGCAGTGCTGGCCGGGCTGCTGGTCGCGGGCACACTGGTCACGGCCGCGGGCCCGCACGCGGGCGACGCCCTCACGCCGCGACTCGGGATCGGCGTCCCCGCCCTCGCGCAGCTCCACGCCGACCTCCTGTTCGCGTACCTCGGGTTGCTGGTCGGGCTCGGGTTCACCCTGCGCGCGGTGGCCGCGCCGCGTCGGCTGTGGCGGCGCTACGGCCTGCTCGTCGCCGTCGTACTGGCCCAGGGCCTCCTCGGTGGCGTGCAGTACGCCCTCGGGGTACCTGAGGTGCTGGTCTCCCTGCACGTGCTCGGCGCCGCACTCGTCACGGTGGGCGCCGCGGCGGTCTGGGCGGCCACCGTCGAGCGCCCGGGCGCGACGCCGCCGGTCGCGCCCGCGCCCGCCCTCACCGGCGCCGGCCGCTCCTGAAGGACCGTCCCCTGCAGACGCCGCCGGCGGTGCGGGGCATGATCGGGCGCGTGCGCGCGATCCAGATCACCAAGACCGGTGGCCCCGACGTCCTGACCCTCACCGAGCTCCCCGACCCGCAGGCGGGGCCGGGTGAGCTGCTCGTCGAGGTCGCGGCGGCCGGCGTCAACTACATCGACACCTACCAGCGCCAGGGCATCTACCCGATGGCGCTGCCCGCCGGGCTCGGCATGGAGGGGGTGGGACGGGTGCGGGCCGTCGGCGAGGGCGCCCCCGGTTTCGCCGTCGGCGACCGCGTGGGGTGGGCGGAGACCCAGGGCAGCTACGCCGAGCTCGTCGCCGTGCCGGCCGATAAGGCCGTGCCGGTACCGGAGGACGTGTCCGACGACGCGGCGGTGGGGGCTCTGCTCCAGGGCATGACCGCACACTTCCTGGTCCACGACACCTACCCGGTGCAGCCGGAGGACGACGTGCTCGTGCACGCCGCGGCTGGCGGAGTGGGCCTGCTGCTCACCCAGCTCGCCAGCGCGCGGGGGGCCCGGGTGATCGCGACCGTCTCGACGCCCGAGAAGGAGGAGCTGGCCCGGGGGGCCGGCGCCGCGGAGGTCATCCGCTACACCGAGGTCGACGACCTCGCCGTCGAGGTGCGGGCCCGCACGGGCGGGCGTGGCGTCGCCGTCGCCTACGACAGCGTCGGGCGCACGACGTTCGATGCCAGCCTGGCCAGCCTGCGCCTGCGCGGGATGCTGGTGCTGTTCGGCGCGGCCAGCGGACCGGTGCCGCCGGTGGACCCGCAGCGGCTCAACGCCGCCGGTTCGGTGTTCCTCACCCGCCCCAAGCTGTTCGACCACGTGGCCACCACCCGGGAGCTGCGCGCCCGGGCGGCGGCGGTCTACGCCGCCGTCGCCGACGGCTCGCTCGATGTGCGGATCGGGCACCGCTACCCGCTCGCCGAGGCGCGCACCGCTCACGAGGACCTCCAGGCCCGCCGGACGACCGGCAAGCTGCTCCTGCTGCCTTGACCTCTGCCCCCGTCGAGGGGCGAGACTCGTCGGGTACCGGACGACGAGGAGGACAATCATGGGTGGCAACAAGATCGTCGTGTATAAGGAGCCGGGCGTGGTCGCCGTCGAGGACCACGACGCACCGAAGCTCGAGGTCCCGGCGGAGGTGGCCGAGGCGATGGGAATGGCCCGCAAGGCCGACCACGGCGTGATCCTGCGTTGCGTCTCCACCAACATCTGCGGCTCCGACCAGCACATGGTCCGCGGACGCACGACGGCTCCCCCCGGCCAGACGCTCGGTCACGAGATCACCGGTGAGATCGTCGAGAAGGGCAGCGACGTCCAGTTCCTCGACGTGGGCGACATCTGCACGGTGCCCTTCAACATCGCCTGCGGCCGTTGCCGCAACTGCCGGGAGGGCCAGACCGGCATCTGCCTGAACGTCAACCCCGCCCGCGCCGGTTCCGCCTACGGCTACGTCGACATGGGTGGCTGGGAGGGCGGCCAGGCCGAGTACGTCATGGTGCCGTTCGCGGACTTCAACCTGATCAAGTTCCCCGACCGCGACCAGGCCCTGGAGAAGATCCTCGACCTGACGATGCTGTCGGACATCTTCCCGACCGGCTACCACGGCGCCCACACGGCCGGGACGACGACCGGGTCCACCGTCTACGTGGCGGGCGCCGGGCCGGTGGGGCTCGCCGCGGCGTACTCGGCACAGCTGCTCGGCGCGGCGGTGGTGATCGTCGGGGACCTCAACGCGGACCGGCTCACCCAGGCCCGCTCGTTCGGCTGCGAGACGATCGACATCTCCAAGGACGCGACGCTGGAGGACCAGGTCGCACAGATCCTCGGCACGAACGAGGTGGACTGCGCCGTCGACGCGGTGGGCTTCGAGGCCACCGGTCACGGCGCCGGCGCGGGTGAGGCCCCGGCCGCGGTCCTCAACTCGATCATGTCGCTGACCCGTGCCGGCGGGAAGCTGGGCATCCCTGGTCTCTACGTCACCGGTGACCCGGGGGCGCCGGACGAGGACTCCAAGCAGGGCACGCTGAAGGTGCGTCTCGGCCTGGGCTGGGCCAAGAGCCACTCCTTCGCCACCGGGCAGTGCCCGGTGCTGAAGTACAACCGGGGGCTGATGATGAGCATCCTGCACGACAGGGCGCACATCGCCGACGCCGTGAACGCCACGGTGATCAGCCTCGACGAGGCCCCGCGCGGCTACGAGGAGTTCGACAAGGGCGCGGCGAAGAAGTACGTGCTGAACCCGCACGGCATGGTCACGGCCGCGGCGTAGCGCCCGCCGCCTCTCGCACCCCGTCGTCGTTCCTCGCACCCTGCCCACCGGGTGCGAGGCGGGACGGCGGGGTGCGAGCTCAGCCGAAGGCTCGGCGGAGGCGCTCCGCAACCGGCGCGAACGCGTCCAGCTCGAACCACGTCCAGCGGACGACGCGGAGGTCCTGGTCGCGGATCGCGTCCTCGCGCACTTTCTCCTCGAACACCGCATCGCCGGCTTCCTGGCCCGGTCGGAGCAACCGGCCGTACTTCACGCGACCGTCGAACTCGCCGACGGTGCGGCGCTCCGGCCATCCGAAGTCCGCCCGCCCCAGCCATCGGCCGGTGCCGGAGAACACCTCCCACTGCAGCAGCGGCGCTGGTAGGCCGGCACGCAGGAGCGCCTCCCGACTGCGCGACTCCCCGACGCTCTCGCTCAGCCCGTTCGCGAAGGCCACGACGCGCCGGACGGCGGGGGCGCCGGGGCGATGCGCCGAACGAGCCAGCGCGGCGTCGAGGTCGAGGCGGGTGACCAGCCGCTGGAACAGCGCGGCGTCGGCGATGCACACCGCCTGTTCGAACGGCACGGAGCGGGCGAGGTCGACGACGGTGCGGCCCGGAGAGGTGACGACCACGCCCCGGACCTCGGTGCGTTCGTCCGGATCGAGCGGTGTCGCATGCACGTGCAGGCCGGCCGGCGCCGTGCCCCCGCCCGCCTGCAGGCCGTGCATGACCGCGGCGGAGACATGGCTCGTCACCGCGTCCGGAGCGACGTCACGGCGCGCCGCGCGGACGCGGAGACGGTGCCGCGCATCGGTCGCTTGCGGTACGGCATCGACAGCGAGGTACGAGCCTCGGCGAACGGCCACCAGCTCGCGGGTTCGCAGGCGCCGCCTCAGCTCACCGTCGGTGAAACCGCGCGCGAGCAACTCCCGCCGGTGTTCGATCGGTGCCTCCATCCGGGCCACCCTGCACCGTGGCGCCCCGCGGCGGAGCCGTTTCCTGATCTCGCACCCCGTCGTCGCTCCTCGCACCCTGCCCACCGGGTGCGAGGCGGGACGGCGGGGTGCGAAGTCAGGAGAGCAGCGGTGGCAGGCCCAGCGCGGCGTCCACCGCGATCGCGGCGAAGAGGACGCAGAGGTACGCGTTCGACAGGTGGAACAGGCGCATCGGCTCCGCCGGTCGACCCGCCACCACCGTGCGGTGCAGGCGGTGGGCCTGCGCCACGAACCAGGCCCCGCCGAGCACCGCCACGGCGAGGTAGACCCACGAGGTGACGGGCAGCAGGAGCAGCGTCCAGGCGGCCATCACCCACGAGTACGCGACGATCCGGCGCGACACCTGCACCGGCGTCGCGACGACCGGCAGCATCGGGACGCCGGCGGCCGCGTAGTCCGCGCGATAGCGCATCGCCAGGGCCCAGAAGTGCGGCGGCGTCCAGAAGAAGATCACTCCGAACATCACCAGCGCCGGCCACTCGACGGTGCCGGTGACTGCGGCCCACCCGATCACCACCGGCATGCAGCCCGCCGCGCCACCCCAGACGATGTTCTGCGCCGTCCGGCGCTTGAGCAACAGCGTGTACACCAGCACGTAGAAGGCGATCGCCGCCACCGAGAGTGCAGCGGCCAGCCAGTTGGTCGTCAAGCCCAGCCACACCGAGCTGAGCACCCCGAGCACGAGCCCGAACACCAGCGCGTTGCGCCGCGGGACCTGGCCCCGGGCGAGCGGGCGGCGCGCGGTGCGCTTCATGAGCGCGTCGATGTCGGCGTCGACGACGCAGTTGAGGGCGTGTGCGCTGGCCGCGGCCATCGCGCCGCCGACGAGCGTGGCGACGACCAGCCCCAGCGGCGGCACCCCGCCCTGGGCGAGGCACATCGCCGGCACCGTGACGACCAGCAGCTGCTCGATGATGCGGGTCTTGGTCAGCCCGAGGTAGGCCCGGACCACGTCGCGCGCCCGGTGCAGCCCAGCCCGGACGGGACCGGACTCGGCCGGTACCGCCGTGGGTCCCAGATGGGACACGGGCACGCTCACCGGCAACCTCTCATCCCCTGTCCGACGGGATCGGACGCGCGACTTCTACGCCTTGTCGATCCTAACCGCGGGTATGCCCGAGTGGCCTCCCGGGTAGACCTGGGGTGACCATCCGGGCGAAGATCACACCCGACTCGACGACGTGGATAGGCTGGCCCAGAGCCGGACAGTCGAAGGCGCCGCCCGTCGCCCCCGTCCCGACCCGAGGGAAGTGCTGTGGCCGATACCGACATCGAGACGCTCACCCGATCGACGGTGCCCGCGGACTGGACCGACCTGGACCGGCGTGCGGTCGACACCATCAGGGTGCTCGCCGCCGACGCCGTGCAGAAGGTCGGCAACGGCCACCCCGGCACCGCGATGAGCTTGGCTCCCCTGGCCTACACGCTGTTCCAGCGCGTGATGCGCCACGACCCGTCCGACCCGGACTGGATCGGTCGCGACCGCTTCGTGCTGTCCTGCGGGCACTCCAGCCTGACCCTCTACATCCAGCTCTACCTCTGCGGGTACGGCCTCGAGCTCGCCGAGCTCGAGTCCCTGCGGACCTGGGGCTCGAGGACGCCCGGCCACCCCGAGCACCGGCACACCCCGGGCGTGGAGATCACCACGGGCCCGCTCGGCCAGGGCCTGGCCTCGGCGGTCGGCATGGCCATGGCGGCCCGCCGGGAACGGGGCCTGTTCGACCCCGAACCGGCCATCGGCGACAGCCCGTTCGACCACCACATCTACGTGATCGCCTCGGACGGGGACATCGAGGAGGGCGTCACGTCGGAGGCGTCATCGCTGGCCGGCACCCAGCAGCTGGGCAACCTGACCGTGATCTACGACCGCAACCGCATCTCCATCGAGGACGACACCAACATCGCGCTGTCCGAGGACACCGCGAAGCGCTACGAGGCCTACGGCTGGCACGTGCAGTCCGTCGAGGGCGGCGAGAACGTCGTGGGCATCCTGGAGGCGCTGGAGGCGGCGCGGGCCGAGACGTCGCGACCGAGCTTCATCGAGCTGCGCACCGTCATCGCCTACCCGGCCCCGGACAAGATGAACACCGGCGCCGCGCACGGCTCCGCGCTCGGCGACGACGAGGTGGCCAAGGTCAAGGAGATCCTCGGGTTCGACCCGGAGCGCACGTTCCAGGTCGACGACGACGTGCTCGCCCACGCCCGCGACGTGGTCGACCGCGGTCGGGCCGCACACGAGGACTGGACGACCTCCTACGACGACTGGGCCGCCCGCGAGCCCGAGCGCAAGGAGCTGCTCGACCGCATGCTCGGCCGCGACCTCCCGGTCGGCTGGGAGAAGGCCCTGCCGATGTGGGAGGCCGGCTCGTCGGCCCTCGCCACCCGCAAGGCGTCCGGTGAGGTGCTCAAGGCGCTCGCCGACGTGCTGCCGGAGCTGTGGGGCGGCTCGGCCGACCTCGCGGAGAGCAACAACACCACGATGCAGGGCGCGAACTCGTTCGGCCCGGAGTCGACGTCGACCAAGATGTGGCAGGCCGAGCCCTACGGCCGCACCCTGCACTTCGGCGTCCGCGAGCACGCGATGGGCTCGATCCTCAACGGCATCGCGCTGCACGGGCCCACCCGGCCCTACGGCGGCACGTTCCTGGTGTTCAGCGACTACATGCGGCCGGCGGTGCGGCTGGCCGCGATCATGCAGGCGAGCGTGGTCTACGTCTGGACGCACGACTCGATCGGGCTCGGCGAGGACGGTCCGACCCACCAGCCCATCGAGCACCTCGCCGCGCTGCGGGCGATTCCCGGGCTGGCCGTGGCCCGGCCGGGCGATGCCAACGAGACCGCGCACGTCTGGCGCGCGGCGCTGGAACGGCCCGAGGGGCCGACCGGGATCGCGCTCACCCGGCAGGGCCTGCCGGTGCTCGAGGGCACGTCGGCCGAGGGGGTGGCCCGCGGCGGGTACGTGCTCGCCGAGGCCAGCGGCGGCGAGCCGCAAGTGATCATCATGGGCACCGGGTCGGAGCTGCAGATCGCCGTCGAGGCCCGGACCGTCCTGGAGCAGGACGGGGTGCCGACCCGGGTCGTCTCGATGCCGTGCGTCGAGTGGTTCGACGCGCAGGACGACACCTACCGCGAGTCGGTGCTCCCGCGGGGGATCCGGGCCAGGGTCAGTGTCGAGGCGGGCGTGGCCCAGCCGTGGTACCGGTTCACCGGCGACGCCGGCGAGATCGTCTCGATCGAGCACTACGGCGCCAGCGCCGACTACAAGACGCTGTTCCGCGAGTTCGGCTTCACCACCGACCATGTGGTCACCGCCGCGCGGCGCAGCCTGGCGAACGTGTCCTGAGGGGCCGGCAGCACGCCGACCCGCATCCACACCGAGAGGACCTCCCATGAGTAACGACCGGCTCGCCGCCCTGGCGGCAGCGGGCGTGTCCATCTGGCTCGACGACCTGTCCCGCGAGCGGCTGACCAGCGGCAACCTTCGCGAGCTCATCACCGACCAGAACGTCGTGGGGGTGACCACCAACCCCACGATCTTCGCCGGGGCGCTCGCCGACGGCGAGGCCTACGACCAGCAGATCCGCGAGCTCGCCGCCCGCGGGGCCTCGGTGGAGGACGCCGTCCGGGAGATCACCGTGGCCGACGTCCAGCAGGCCTGCGACGTGTTCAGCGGAACCTGGGAGACCACCGGCGGGGTCGACGGGCGGGTGTCGCTCGAGGTCGACCCGGGCCTGGCCCGCGACACCGAGGCCACCGTCGCGCAGGCCCTGGACCTGTGGAAGGCCGTCGACCGGCCGAACCTGCTGGTCAAGATCCCGGCCACCGAGGCGGGCCTGCCGGCGATCACCCGCGCGCTGACCGAGGGGGTGAGCGTCAACGTCACCCTGATCTTCTCGGTCGAGCGCTACCGGGCGGTGATGGACGCCTACCTCGACGGGCTGGAGCGGGCGGACGCGAACGGGCAGGACCTCGCCCGGATCGCCTCGGTCGCGAGCTTCTTCGTCTCCCGGGTCGACACCGAGATCGACAAGCGCCTGGAGAAGATCGGCACCGACGAGGCGCTGGCCCTGCGCGGCCAGGCCGGGGTGGCGAACTCGCGGCTGGCCTACGCGGCGTTCCAGGAGGTCTTCTCCGGGGAGCGCTGGGAGACGCTGGCCGCGAAGGGCGCGCGGGCGCAGCGACCCTTGTGGGCCTCCACCGGAGTCAAGAACCCCGACTACTCCGACACCCTCTACGTCACGGAGCTCGTCGTCGCCGACACCGTGAACACCATGCCGGAGAAGACCCTGGAGGCCTTCGCCGACCACGGCGAGGTGCACGGCGACCGGGTCACCGGCACCGCGGACGAGGCCGGCGAGGTCTTCGCCGCGCTGGAGCGGGTCGGCGTCGACCTCACCGACACCTTCCTGGTGCTCGAGGACGAGGGCGTCGAGAAGTTCGAGAAGTCCTGGTACGAGCTGGGCGACACCGTCAACGGCCAGCTCGGCGCGGCCCGCTGATCCGACCACCAGCCGATCCACGAGGGGAACGATGAGCGCCGGCACGACGAGGGACGCGGGGTGGATCAACCCGCTCCGCGACCCGCGCGACAAGCGTCTTCCCCGCATCGCCGGGCCCTGCAGCCTGGTGATCTTCGGGGTCACCGGCGACCTCTCCCGCAAGAAGCTGATGCCCGCGATCTACGATCTGGCCAACCGCGGGCTGTTGCCCCCTGGCTTCGCGCTCACCGGGTTCGCCCGCCGCGACTGGGCGGACCAGGACTTCGGCCAGGTGGTCTACGAGGCCGTCCGGGCGCATGCGCGCACGCCGTTCCGCCAGGCCGTCTGGGACCGCCTGGCCGAGGGCATCCGGTTCGTGCCCGGCAGCTTCGACGACGACCACTCGTTCGACCGGCTCGAGCAGACCGTCAACGACCTGGACCGGGTGCGCGGCACCAACGGCAACCACGCCTTCTACCTGTCCATCCCGCCGTCGGCGTTCCCGGTGGTGTGCAAGCAGCTCGCCCGCTCGGGGCTGTCGGCCCAGGACGGCGACCGGTGGCGCCGGGTCGTGATCGAGAAGCCGTTCGGGCACGACCTGCGGTCGGCGCAGGAGCTCAACGGGATCGTGAACGACGTCTTCCCCGAGGACTCGGTCTTCCGCATCGATCACTACCTCGGCAAGGAGACGGTGCAGAACGTCCTGGCGATGCGTTTCGCCAACCAGCTCTTCGAGCCGATCTGGAACGCGCACTTCATCGACCAGGTCCAGATCACGATGGCCGAGGACATCGGGCTGGGAGGGCGCGCCGGGTACTACGACGGCATCGGCGCGGCCCGCGACGTGATCCAGAACCATCTGCTCCAGCTGCTCGCGTTCACGGCGATGGAGGAGCCCACGTCGTTCTCCTCCGAGAAGCTGCGCGCCGAGAAGATCAAGATCTTGAACGCGACCCGACTCGTCGGTCCGCTGGACCAGACCACGGCGCACGGGCAGTACGCCGGCGGCTGGCAGGGCGGCGAGCTGGTGCGCGGCCTCACCGAGGAGGAGGGGTTCGACCCGGAGTCCCGCACCGAGACCTACGCGGCCATCACGTGCGAGATCGCGACGCGTCGCTGGGCGGGCGTTCCGTTCTACCTGCGCACCGGCAAGCGCCTGGGTCGGCGGGTCACCGAGATCGCGGTGATCTTCAAGCGGGCCCCGCACCTGCCCTTCGACAAGACGATGACCGAGGAGCTCGGGCAGAACGCGTTCGTCATCCGGGTGCAGCCCGACGAGGGTGTCACGATGCGCTTCGGGTCGAAGGTGCCGGGCAGCCAGATGGAGGTCCGCGACGTCACCATGGACTTCGGCTACGGCAGCGCGTTCACCGAGGCCTCCCCGGAGGCCTACGAGCGGCTCATCCTCGACGTGCTGCTCGGGGAACCGTCGCTGTTCCCGGTGAACGAGGAGGTCGAGCGCTCCTGGGAGATCCTCGACCCGGTGCTCGAGCACTGGGCCGAGCAGGAGGCCGGGCCGGACCCCTACCCGGCCGGCAGCTGGGGACCGGAGTCGGCCAACGCGATGCTGGCCCGCACCGGCCGCACCTGGCGACGGCCGTGAGCCGCATGACGAGGAGCAATCCATGATCCCTCCCCGACCCCGACCCCGCCCCATCGGACACTGTCGTGATCGTCGACTTGCCGTCGAGCACCACCTCGGCGGTCAACAAGAAGCTGGTGGAGCTGCGGGAGAGCGGCGGCGTGCTGGCCCTCGGCCGGGTGCTCACCTTGGTGATCATCACCGACGACGGCAGCTCGATCGAGGGCGCGATCGAGTCGGCGAACTCCGCCAGCCGCGAGCACCCGTGCCGGGTCATCGTGCTCGCACGCGGGCAGCGCAAGGCGGCTCCCCGGCTGGACGCGCAGATCCGCGTCGGGGGTGACGCCGGGGCCAGCGACGTGATCGTGCTGCGCGGCTACGGCCCACTCGCGGCCGACGAGGCCGGCGCGGGGATGGTCATGCCGCTGCTCCTGCCCGACGCGCCGGTCGCGGCCTGGTGGCCGGCCGAGGCGCCCGCCGTCCCGTCCCAGGACGCCGTCGGGCGACTCGCCCAGCGCCGGATCACCGATGCGCTCGCGTCGAAGAACCCGCCGCGGGCGTTCGAGCAGCGACGGGCGAACTACGTGGCCGGTGACACCGACCTGACGTGGACCCGGCTCACCTCGTGGCGCGCGCTGCTCGCCACGGCCCTGGACGCGCCGCCGCACGAGCCGGTCACCGGGGCCACCGTGGCCGGGGAGATCGTGTCCCCGTCGACCGACCTGCTGGCGGGGTGGCTGGCGGTCCGGCTCGACACGCGCGTGAAGCGGTCCCCGGCGGACAGCGGTCCCGGGCTGGTGTCGGTGCGGCTGGACCGCGCGTCGGGGCCGATCGAGCTCATCCGTCCGGACGGCAAGATCGGCAGCCTGCGCCAACCGGGCCAGCCGGATCGGCTCGTGGCGCTGGCTCGCCGCGAGGTGCGCGACTGCCTGGCCGAGGAGCTGCGCCGGCTCGATCCCGACGAGATCTACGGCGCCGCGCTGCAGGGAGTCGGGCGCGTGTCGCGCGGGCGCTCCCCGGTGAAGACCCCCTCACTCGTCGCGGGTTCGTGATGACCGTTCCGGATGTCGCGGTCCACGCCCAGCCCGACGTGCTCGCGGCCGCCGCCGCCGCCCGGCTGATCACCCGGCTGGTCGACCTGCAGGGCGCCGGCAACACCCCCAAGGTCGTGCTCACCGGCGGTGGGATCGGCATCGCGCTGCTGGAGCAGATCCGCACGACGGTCGCCCGGGACGCCGTCGACTGGGCGCGCGTCGAGTTCTACTGGGGCGACGAGCGGTTCCTGCCTCCCGGCGACCCGGAGCGCAACGACACGCAGGCCCACGCCGCACTGCTGGACCACGTCCACGTCGACCCGGCGAAGATCTTCCCGATGGGAGCGGACACCGGCACCGGGCCCACCGGCGCCGAGGCGGCGGCCGAGGACTACGCCGCCGTGCTCGCGCGCGCGGCGCGGCCGGAGGACCACGGGCCGGTGCCGTCGTTCGACGTGTTGCTGCTGGGCATGGGCCCGGAGGGGCACACGGCGTCGGTGTTCCCGCACTCGCCCGCGGTGTACGAGACCGAGCGCTCGGTGGTGGCGGTGCACGGCTGCCCCAAGCCGCCGCCCACGCGGGTGTCGCTGACGCTGCCCGCGATCCGGCGCGCCGCCGAGGTGTGGATCATCGCGACGGGCGGGGAGAAGGCCGCGGCGGTCGCCATGGCGCTGGGCGGGGCCGGGGAGGTCGCCCTACCGGTGGCGGGGGCGCAGGGGCGGCGACGCACGCGCTGGCTGCTCGACCGCGCCGCCGCCTCGAAGCTGCCCCGCGATCTGGTCCCCCCGATCGGATGACGATCCGGGCCGGTGGCCGCCCGTGCTGCACCTGATCGTCGACGGCGCGAACGTCGTCGGCGCGCGTCCGGACGGCTGGTGGCGGGACCGCCCCGGGGCGGCTCGCCGGCTGGCCGGGAGGCTGGTGGCGGTCCTGAGCACCGAGCCGGACGTCCTGGCCGAGGGCCTCGGGGCGGACGCCGGAGCGGGAGTGGTCGTCCATCTCGTGCTGGAGGGCGCCGCCGCGGGGATCGAGGACCTGCCCACCCACCCCCACCTGGACGTGGTGCACGCGCCCGCCGACGGCGACTCGGCGATCGCGGACCTCGCCGCCGAGCTCGCGGCCGAACCGGTGCTCGTGGTGACGGCCGACCGCGAGCTGCGCGATCGGGTGCAGGCGGCAGGGGCCGCGATCGTGGGCCCCGGAGCGCTGCTGCGGGTACTGCCCGGCGAGCAGGAGTGACGCGTCAGCCCTGTTCGTCCGGGAGCCGGCCGTTGTTGTAGTCGTCGTAGGCCGACAGGTCGAGGAAACCGTGCCCGCAGTAGTTGAAGAGGATCACCTTCTCCTCGCCGGTCTCCTTCGCGGCGAGCGCCTCGTCGATCACCGCGCGGATGGCGTGGCCGGCCTCCGGTGCGGCGATCTTGCCCTCGGTCCTGGCGAACTGCACGGCGGCGTCGAAGACCTTGCCCTGCGGGTAGGCCACGGCCTCCATCCGGCCGTCCCGGACCAGCGCGGAGATCAGCGGCGAGGCGCCGTGGTAGCGCAGCCCGCCCGCGTGGATCGACGGCGGCACGAACTTCGCGCCCAGGCTGTACATCGGCAGCAGCGGGGTGAGGCCCTCCGTGTCGCCGGAGTCGTAGTCGAACGCACCCTGGGTGAGTGTCGGGCAGGACAGCGGCTCGACCGCCAGCAGCCGCACACCGGGGTCGGGCACGAAGGGGAACGCGATACCGCCGAGGTTGGAGCCACCGCCGCAGGGCGCGATGACGACGTCCGGGAGCCGCTCGCCCGCGAGCTCGAGCTGCTCGCGCGCCTCGAGACCGATCACGGTCTGGTGCAGCAGAACGTGGTTGAGCACCGACCCCAGGGAGTAGTGGGTGTCCGCGCGGCCCACGGTGTCGCGGACCGCGTCGGAGATCGCGGAGCCGAGGGAGCCGGGGTGCGTCGGGTCGTCGATCGGTGAGGGGACGACGGTCCCACCCCAGGTCTCGATGGCGATCCGCCGGTAGGGCTTCTGCTCGTAGGACGCCCGAACCATATAGACGTGCAGGTCCAGGTCGAACTGGGCGCACGCGAACGACAGCGCCGTGCCCCACTGGCCGGCCCCGGTCTCGGTGGCGAGCCGGGTGATCCCCTCCCGCGCGTTGTAGAACGCCTGGGGCACGGCCGTGTTCGACTTGTGGCTACCCGCCGGGGACACCGACTCGTCCTTGAAGTAGATCCGCGCCGGAGTGCCGAGGGCCTTCTCCAGCCGAACCGCCCGGACCAGCGGGGTGGGGCGCCACAGCCGCAGGATGTCGAGCGCCTCACCGGGGATGTCGATCCACGGCTCCGCGCTGACCTCCTGCCCGATCAGCTCCATCGGGAACAGCGGCGCCAGGTCGTCGGGCCCGACCGGCTCCCGGGTGACCGGGTGCAGGGGCGGCTGCGGCGGCGAGGGCAAGTGCGGAGCCACGTTGAACCACGAGCTGGGGATCTTGTCGGGCGGCAGCGTCCAGCGGGTCATCACTGCAGGCTAGCGATCACCAGCGGGACGCGGTACCCGCCGGTGGCCGGTGGCCGGGACGCGACCGGCACACTGTCGAGGTGGCCGCACGTGGTCGGGCAGCGTCGGCTCTCGGGGCCGCCGTCGTCGTGCCGGCACTCGTGGTCCCGGCATTCTTGGTCACGGCACTCGTGGTCACGGCCTGCACCGCCGGGCCCGGCGTGAGCCCGCCGGCCGGCCCGCCCGCTCCCCCGCCTCCACCGGCGGCCTGCGTCCTCGACACCGTCGCGCTGGCCGCCGGCACCGGTGTGCCCTGGTCGGTGGACGCGGTCACCGCCAGCGACACCCGCTGTGTCTACGACCCCGCCTCCGCGTCCACCCCGGACCCGCGTTCCGGCGTCCGGACCGACTTCGTCGCGGTGCACCTCGCCGCGGTCGACCCGGCGACCACGCTCGACGAGCTGGCGGCCGCCTGTGCGGCCGGCTCGCGGGAGCCGGTGGCGCCGGACGGGTTCGTGTGCCGGTTCCGCGATGGCGACGGGGTCCTCGCCGCGCGCACACGGGCCGGGCGACTGGTCACCGTGACGGCGTCGGCGGTACCGACCGGCACCACGGCCGAGCGGCTGGCGGCGGCGATCGGCGACCAGCTCCGCCGGCCCGGCTGAGCGGGCCCGGATCCCCAGGTGCCGCGGTCTGCCGCGCTACAGCTCGCGGGACTCGCGGAGCCGGCCGAGGGCCTCCTCGAGGATCGCCGCGCCATCGGCGTCGCTGCGCCGTTCCTTCACGTACGCCAGGTGGGTCTTGTAGGGCTCGGTGCGCGGCGGCGCGGGCGGGTTCTCGTCGTCGCGGCCGCCCGGCAGGCCGCAGCGGGGGCAGTCCCAGGAGTCGGGGATCTCCGCCTCCGCCGCGAACGACGGTGTGGTGATGTGCCCGTTCGCGCAGAAGTAGGAGATGCGCTCGCGCGGCGCGGTCTCCCCGCGCTCGGACTCGCCCATCGGACCGGCACCCACCCGGGTGCCGCGGATCGCGTTGCCGCCCGCCATCGCCATGCCTCCCTCAGACCCCGACCTTCACGAGCAGGCCGGTGCCGACGATCGCGATCACCCAGATCGCGCCGACGAAGAGCGTGAGCCGGTCGAGGTTCTTCTCGACCACGCTCGACCCCGAGAGGCTCGACTGGACACCGCCGCCGAACAGGCTGGACAGTCCACCACCGCGCCCCCGGTGCAGCAGGATCAGCAGCACCAGCAGCACGCTGGAGACGATCAGCACGATCTGCAGGGCGAGTTGCATCCCATCCTCATCCTCGTCGCGCGCAGCCGGCACGCGACGCCGCTCGAGAGTCCGACGATACCCGCGTCCCCGACCTCGGCCGTCACCGGTCGGACACGGGGGGTGGCCTACGGCAGGGGCCCACCTGCGGTGATCGCGCACAGCTGGGCGAACTCGTCGGCGTCCAGGCTCGCCCCACCCACGAGGGCCCCGTCGACGTCGTCCTCGGCCACGATCTCCGCGACGTTCTTGGCCTTGACCGAGCCGCCGTAGAGCAGCCGCACACCGGAGGCGACCGCCTCGCCGTAGGTGTCCGCCACGCATCGGCGGATCGCGCCGCACACCTCCTGGGCGTCGGCGGCGCTGGCCACCCGGCCGGTGCCGATCGCCCAGATCGGCTCGTAGGCGATCACGAGGTTCTGCGCGTGCTGGCTCTGGACGCCGTCCAGGGCGGCGGTGATCTGCCGGGTGCAGTGCGGCACGTGGTCCCCCGCCTCGCGGACCTCGAGCCCCTCGCCGACGCACAGGATCGGCACGATCCCGTGCCGGATCGCCGCGTGCAGCTTGCTGTTGACCAGCCCGTCGTCCTCGCCGTGCACCTCCCGGCGCTCCGAGTGCCCGACGAGGACGTACCGGCACCCGAGCTTCGCGAGCATCCCGCCCGACACGTCCCCGGTATAGGCGCCCGAGTCGTGCGGGGACAGGTCCTGGGCACCGTGCACCATCAGGAGCTGGTCGCCGTCGATCATCGTCTGCACCGTGCGGATGTCGGTGAACGGCGGCAGCACCGCCACCTCCACCGCGTCGTAGTACTTCTCGGGCAGCGCGAAGGCGAGCTTCTGCAGCAGCGCGATCGCCTCGAGGTGGGTGCAGTTCATCTTCCAGTTGCCGGCGATGAGTGGCCGGTTGCGGCCGGTACGGCGGTCGTCGGCACGCCCGCGGGCGCCGGCGCGGGCCATCAGGATCGCTCCAGCACGGCGACGCCGGGAAGCGTCTTGCCCTCGAGGAACTCCAGCGACGCCCCACCGCCGGTCGAGATGTGCGAGAAGCCGTCCTCCGGGAGGCCGAGCGCCCGGACGGCCGCGGCGGAGTCCCCGCCCCCGACCACGCTGAAGGCGTCCGCGTCGATGATCGCCTTCGCCACGCCGCGGGTGCCCTCGGCGAACGGTGCGAGCTCGAACACGCCCATCGGCCCGTTCCAGAACACCGTGCGGGCCGCCGCGAGCACCTCGGCGAAGAGCCGGACCGAGTCCGGGCCGATGTCGAGGCCCTTCCAGCCGTCGGGGATCACGTCGACCGGGACGGTGCGCGTGTTCGCGTCGGCCGAGACGTCGTCGGCGACCACCACGTCAGACGGCAGGACGATCTTGCCGGACTCGAGCAACCGCCGGCAGGTGTCGATCTGGTGGGCCTCCAGGAGCGAGTCCCCGACGCCGTTGCCCTGGGCGGCCAGGAAGGTGAAGCACATGCCGCCGCCGACGAGCAGCGAGTCGACCTGCGGGAGCAGGGCGTCGATGACCCCGAGCTTGTCGGACACCTTCGAGCCACCCAGCACGACCGCGTACGGGCGTTGCGGGCTCTGCGTGAGCGTGCGCAGCACCTCGACCTCGGCTAGCACGAGGCCGCCCGCGTACGCCGGCAGTTCCTGAGCCACGTCGTAGACCGACGCCTGCTTGCGGTGCACCACCCCGAAACCGTCGGAGACGAACGCACCGTCGGCGCCGACCAGGGCGGCCAGCTCGCGGGCCAGCGCCGCACGCTCGTCGTCGTCCTTCGACGTCTCGCGCGGGTCGAAGCGGATGTTCTCCAGGAGCACCACGACGCCGTCCTGCAGCGCGCCGACCGCCGCCTGCGCCTCGTCGCCGAGATCGGCCAGTGTGACGTGGGCCGCGAGCAGCTCACCGAGCCGCTCGGCCACCGGGGCCAGGGAGTACCTCGGATCCGGGCCACCGTCGGGCCGGCCCAGGTGCGCGACGACGACGACCCGCGCGCGCGCGTCGCGCAACGCCTGGATCGTCGGCACCGACGCCCGGATCCGGCCGTCGTCGGTGATCGTCGAGCCCTCGAGCGGGACGTTGAGGTCGGACCGGACCAGCACCGTTCGTCCGGCGACTCCCTCGGCGAGCAGGTCGTCGATGCTCCGCACCGGGGCCGTCACAGCGTCGACGCCACCAGTGCCGTGATGTCGACGAGCCGGTTGGAGTAGCCCCACTCGTTGTCGTACCAGCCGACCACCTTGACCTGGTTGCCGATGACCTTCGTGAGTCCGGAGTCGAAGATGCACGACGCGGGATCGGTGACGATGTCCGAGGAGACGATCGGGGCGTCGGTGTAGGAGAGGACGCCCTGCAACGGGCCCTCCGCCGCCGCTGCCGCGTAGGCCGCGTTGACCTCCTCGGCGGTGGCCTCCTTCCGCACCTCCACCGTGAGGTCGGTGGCCGAGCCCGTCGGGATGGGCACCCGCAGCGCGTAGCCGTCGAGCTTGCCCTTCAGGTGCGGCATCACCAGCCCGATGGCCTTCGCGGCCCCGGTGGAGGTGGGGACGATGTTCAGCGCGGCGGCGCGGGCCCGCCGCAGGTCCTTGTGCGGACCGTCCTGCAGGTTCTGGTCCTGGGTGTAGGCGTGGATCGTGGTCATCAGTCCCCGCTCGATACCCAGCAGGTCGTCGAGGACCTTGGCCAGCGGGGCCAGGCAGTTGGTGGTGCAGGAAGCGTTCGAGACGATGGCCTGCGAGCCGTCGTAGGCGGAGTCGTTGACGCCTTTCACGACGGTGAGGTCCTCACCGGTGGCCGGCGCGGAGATGACCACCTTCTTGGCCCCGGCGTCGAGGTGCTGCGCGGCGGCATCGCGCTTGGTGAACAGCCCGGTGGACTCCACGACGACGTCCACCCCGAGGTCCTTCCACGGCAGCTCGGCCGGGTCGCGGACCGCGAGGCCCTTGAACCCCTTGCCGTCGACGACGATCTCGTCGTCGGTGGAGGACACGGTGTGCGGCAGCCGCCCGAGGATCGAGTCGTACTTGAGCAGGTGGGCCAGCGTGGCGTTGCTGGTGATGTCGTTGACCGCCACGATCTCGATGTCACTGGTGCCGGCGGCGCGCTGGGCGTCCACCGCTCGCCAGAAGTTGCGTCCGATCCGTCCGAACCCGTTCACGCCCACCCGCACCGGCACGCCGGCCTCCTCGATCGTCACGACTGCGTCTCACCCGAAACCCTAGCGGCAGTGGCGGTATCCGCTCCGTGGAGGTTCGGGATCGATACACCCCGGGCCGGAGTTCACGCATGCGTCCCCAGGCGTCACCGGACGCATGATCGCCAGCCGGGGACCCAGAACCGTGATGGGTACGGTTCCGCGTCCCGAAACGGCGATCACCGGACCCGGCCGGGCGATGGCCACCTCGGCGACCTCCCGCACCGGCCTCCCCGTGCTCGGCCACGTCGTCGGACCACGGACCCTCGGCGTCCGCCGGCGGGCGCGTCGGCCGGCCCAAGATCGGCAAACCGGGACGGAGCACCGCAGCTCAGACCGTAGTACGTCCCCAAGCGCCGATCACCAGTCGCATGATCAACAAATGGGGACGCAGAACCGTGACGGGTACGGTTCCGCGTCCCTAACCGGCGATCACCGGGCCCGGCCGGGCGAGAGCCACCTCGGCGACCTCCCGCACCGGGCTCCCCGTGTTCGGCCACGTCGTCGGGTCACGGGACCCTCGGCGTCACGCCTCCTCCAGCATGTCCGCGGTCACGGCCGACTCCGTGTCCGGGACGCCCAGGTCGGCCGCCCGCTTGTCGGCCATGTGCAGCAGCCGGCGGATCCGGCCGGCCACCGCGTCCTTGGTCATCGGTGGCTCGGCGAGCTGCCCGAGCTCCTCCAGCGACGCCTGGGTGTGCTCGGCCCGCAGGCGCCCCGCGGCGAGCAGGTGCTTCGGCACGTCGTCGCCGAGGATCTCCAGGGCCCGCTGCACGCGGGCCGCGGCCGCGACCGCCGCGCGGGCCGAGCGGCGGAGGTTGGCGTCGTCGAAGTTGGCGAGGCGGTTGGCGGTGGCGCGGACCTCCCGGCGCATCCGCCGTTCCTCCCAGGCCATCACGCTCTCGTGCGCGCCCATCCGGGTGAGCAGCGCGCCGATCGCGTCGCCGTCGCGGACCACGACGCGGTCGGCGCCACGCACCTCGCGCCACTTCGCCGCGACGCCGAGCCGGCGCGCCGCACCGACCAGCGCCATCGCCGCCTCCTGGCCGGGGCACGTGACCTCGAGGGCCGAGCTGCGGCCCGGCTCGGTGAGCGAGCCGTGCGCGAGGAACGCCCCGCGCCAGGCGGCCTCGGCGTCGCACACCCCACCGGAGACGACGGGTGGTGGCAGGCCCCTGACCGGACGCCCGCGGGCGTCGAGCAGGCCGGTCTGGCGGGCCAGCCCCTCACCGTCGCGCACCACCCGCAACACGTAGCGGGCCCCGCGGCGCAGCCCGCCGGCCGAGATCACGTGCGCGTCGCAGGTGTAGCCGTAGAGCTCGTGGATCTCGCGACGCAGCCGGCGGGCGACCGATCCCGTGTCGACCTCGGCCTCCACGACGACCCGGCCGCCGACGATGTGCAGGCCCCCGGCGAAGCGCAGCAACGACGCCACCTCGGCGCGTCGGCAGCACGGCTTCGTGACGACCAGCCGGCTCAGCTCGTCCTTGACCGCTGCGGTCATCGCCATCGCGAGGTCCTCCTGGCGGGATGGGGCACGTTCACGCCCTTCTGCTGCTTCGCTCGGCGACGTCCGGCGCCGCGCCCGGCGGGCTGCGACGGTGGACGGCCGCGGGTGGCACGGTCGGTGCCGCCCAGCCGGCCAGCACACCACCGAGCGCCCGGGCCAACGCCGCGGGATCGTGGCGCGACACCCCCGGATCGGTGACGGCGACCGGGGCCAGATGGACCCGCCCGCCGGGGGACAGCACTGCGGCCGCTGCGCGGTGCAACCGCACCGGCACCGGCACCGCGTCGACGTCGGCGATCACCGCGTCGACCCGCAGCGCCGGGGCGTGCTGCGAGAGTACGGCCAGGTGCTGCTCGGGGGAGAACCCGGCGGTCTCCCCCGGCTCCGGGGCGAGGTTCAGGACCACCACCCGGCGCGCCGGGCTGGCGATCACGGCGTCGCGCAGCTCGGGCACCAGCAGGTGGGGCAGCACGCTGGTGAACCACGATCCGGGCCCGAGGAGCAGGACGTCGGCGGTGCGTACGGCCTCGAGCGCCTCGCGACAGGCGCGGGGCCGCTCGGGGCGCAGCCACACCCGGCGCACCCGTCCCGGGGTGGAGGCCACGGCCACCTGCCCCCGGATGCGGTGCCCGCCGTCGCCGTGCGGCCCGTTCTCGCCCAGGCCGGTGACCTCGGCTTCGATGTCGAGCGGCTCGCAGCTCATCGGTAGCACGCGCCCGCGCAGCCCGAGGAGGGCCGCCACCTCGTCGAGCGCGGCGACCGGGTCGCCGAGCACGTCCATCAGGCCGGCGAGGAGCAGGTTGCCCACGGCGTGCCCGGCCAGCGCTCCGCTCCCCCCGAAGCGGTGCTGCACCAGGGCGGCCCACCGCTGCCCGGCCGGGTCGTGGCCGGCCAGCGCGGCCAGCGCCATCCGCAGGTCGCCCGGCGGGAGCAGACCGAGCTCGCGCCGCAACCGGCCGGACGAACCGCCGTCGTCGGCGACGGTGACGACGGCCGTGACCCGCTCGGTGAGCAGGCGGAGCGCCGAGAGGGTGGCGTGCAGCCCGTGGCCCCCGCCCAGGGCCACCGCCGCCGGGCCCGTTGCCGCGGTGCTCACTCGCGGCCCAGGTCGCGGTGGGCCACGTTCACCGTGACACCCTCGGCGCCGGCGAGCCGCCGGGCGATCTCCTCGCTGATCACGACGCTGCGGTGCTTGCCGCCCGTGCAGCCCACCGAGACCGTCAGGTAGCGCTTCCCCTCGCGGCGGTAGCCGGCACCGACGAGCCGCAGCAGCTCCAGGTAGCGATCGATGAACTCCTCCGCGCCGTCCTGGCTCAGCACGTAGTCGCGGACGGGATCCTCGCGGCCGTCGTGCTCCCGCAGCTCGGGGATCCAGAACGGGTTGGGCAGGAACCGGACGTCCACGACGAGGTCGGAGTCCATCGGCAACCCGTACTTGTAGCCGAACGACACCATCGTGACCCTCGTGCCCGGCTCGGACTCCGCGCCGAAGGCGCGTTCCACCGTGGATCGCAGCTGCGGCACGGCCACCGTGGACGTGTCGATGACCAGATCGGCGCTCTCCCGCAGCGGGGCGAGCAGTTCGCGCTCGGCGTTGATGCCGTCGACCAGCCGCCCGTCGCCCTGGAGCGGGTGGCTGCGCCGTACCTGCTCGAAGCGACGCACCAGCACCGCGTCCGACGCCTCCAGGAACAGCAGCCGTGGCTTGTAGCCGCGCGCGTCGAGGTCCTTGATCACGGCCCCGAGGTCGGCGGAGAACGCCCGGCTGCGGACGTCCATCACCACCGCGATGCGGGTGACCTCACCGCGGGCCCGCGCGCCGAGATCCACCATCGTGGCGATCAGCTCGGGCGGGAGGTTGTCCACGACGAACCAGCCGAGGTCCTCCAGCACCTTCGCGGCCGTGCTCCGCCCGGCTCCCGACAGCCCGCTGACCAGCGCCACCTCGATCCCGGCGCGCTCGGGCGCCGGGGGCGACGGAGGATCGCCCGCGCTCACGGAGTCCCCACCTCATGACCGGTGGCGCCGGGGACCGGATCCGGCGCCGCCCCCGCAACCGGGTCCTCCGGGGCGGAGCTGTGCAGCGCGGCCAGCACGGCGGCGGCCGTGCGCGGGCCGAAGCCGGGCAGGGCCGCGATCTCGTCGACCTCGGCGGCCCGCAGCTTGCGGACCGAGCCGAAGTGCTTGAGCAGCGCGGCACGGCGGGCGGGACCGAGGCCCGGGACGGCGTCGAGCTCGGAGCTGGTCATGCCCTTCGAGCGGCGCTGCCGGTGGTAGGTGATCGCGAACCGGTGCGCCTCGTCGCGCACGCGCTGCAAGAGGTAGAGGCCCTCGCTCGTGCGCGACAGGATGACGGGATCGGGCTCGGTGGGCAGCCAGACCTCCTCCAGCCGCTTGGCCAGCCCGCACACCGCCACGTCGGTGACGCCGAGCTCGGTGAGCACGTCGGACGCCGCCTCCACCTGGGGCCGGCCGCCGTCGACGACCAGCAGGTTGGGCGGGTAGGCGAACCGGCGCGGCCGCCCCGTGTCGGGGTCGATGCCGGGTCGCGCGGGGAGGCCGCCGTGCGGGGGAGCGCTGTCGGGGGGAGCGATATCAGGCCCTTCGACGATGTCGGGCGCACCGTTACCGGCGAGCGCACCGTCCGCGGTGCCGGCGCCCGTCTCCGCGAGGTAGCGCCGGAACCGGCGCCGGACGACCTGCGCGATGGCCGCGACGTCACCGCCCTCGGCGCCGCCCCGGATCTCGAAGCGCCGGTAGTCCGACCGGCGGGCGAGGCCGTCCTCGAACACCACCAGCGAGGCGACGACGTCGCTGCCCTGCACGTGGCTGACGTCGATGCACTCGATGCGCAGCGGCGCGCTGTCGAGCCCGAGCCCGTCCTGGATCTCCTGCAGGGCGGCGGACCGGGCGGTCAGGTCGCCCGCCCGGCGGAGCTTGTGCTGGGTGAACGCCTCGGCCGCGTTGCGGGCGACCGTCTCGGCGAGGGCGCGCTTGTCCCCGCGCTGCGGCACCCGGATCTGCACGCGCGATCCGCGCAGGCCCGTGAGCCACTCGGTGAGCGCGTCGGCCTCGGCGGGGAGCACCGGTACCAGGATCTCCCTCGGCACCGGCTGGTGGGCGTCGTCGGCGGCGTCCGCGAGGGCCGCCTGCTCGCCGTAGAACTGGGTGAGGAAGCGCTCCACCAGTGCCGCGGTGTCGGTGGGCTCGACCTTGTCGACGACCCATCCGCGCTGGCCGCGCACCCGCCCGCCGCGCACGTGGAAGACCTGCACGGCCGCTTCGAGCTCGTCCTCGGCGAACGCCACGACATCGGCGTCGGTACCGTCCCCGAGCACCACCGCCTGGCGCTCCATGGCCCGTTTCAGCGCGCCGACATCGTCGCGCAGCCGGGCGGCCCGCTCGAACTCGAGCCCGTCGGCGGCCGCGGCCATCCTCCGCTCGAGCTCGCGGACCATGCGGTCGGTGCGGCCGGAGAGGAAGTCGCAGAAGTCGTCGACGATCTCGCGGTGCTCCTCGGCACTCACCGTGCCCACGCACGGCGCCGAGCACTTGTCGATGTAGCCCAGCAGGCACGGCCGCCCGATCTGGCCGTGGCGCTTGAACACCCCGGCGCTGCAGGTGCGGGCCGGGAACACGCGCAGCAGCAGGTCGAGGGTCTCCCGGATCGCCCACGCGTGGGCGTAGGGCCCGAAGTACCGCACGCCCTTCCGGCGGGGCCCGCGGTAGACGTGCAGTCGGGGGAACTCCTCGTTCAACGTGACCGCGAGGACCGGGTAGGTCTTGTCGTCGCGGTAGCGGACGTTGAACCGCGGGTCGAACTCCTTGATCCAGTTGTACTCGAGCTGGAGGGCCTCGACCTCGGTGGCGACCACCGTCCACTCCACGTGCGAGGCCGTGGTGACCATCTGCCGGGTGCGCGGGTGCAGGTTCGCCAGGTCGGCGAAGTAGGAGTTGAGACGCTGCCGCAGGCTCTTCGCCTTGCCGACGTAGATCACCCGGCCGTGCACGTCGGAGAAGCGGTACACGCCAGGGGCCTCCGGGAGGGACCCCGGAGCCGGGCGGTACGTGACGG
The DNA here is from genome assembly GCA_963711715.1 of uncultured Actinomycetota bacterium. Classification (GTDB taxonomy): domain Bacteria; phylum Actinomycetota; class Actinomycetes; order Mycobacteriales; family Pseudonocardiaceae; genus Pseudonocardia. The sequence goes on along the minus strand of CAVQFJ010000009.1, from coordinate 296,030 downwards.
GATCGGGCATGGCGGCTCCAGGGTAGGACCGGGGACCGACGGGTCTGAGGTCAGGCCGGCAACGCGAGCAGCTGCTCGACCACGGTGTCCAGCCGGTGCGCGGCCACGTGCGGCGGCGCGACCACCGCCGGCACGGCCCCTTCGAGCCGCGTCGCCAGCCCACCCACCAACCCCGCCCGCACCGCGCCGTGCACGTCCCAGGAATGCGCGGCCACCAGCGCCACGCGGTCCTCGGGCACCTGCACCTGCCGGGACGCCCATTGGTAGACCCGCGCGGGCGGCTTGAACGAGCGGATGTCCTCGGTCGAGAGCACCCCGCGCAGATGGATGCGCAGCCCGGCCCGGTCCAGCGCGTCGCCGGCCACCGCGGCGCTGCCGTGGGTGAAGGCGTGCACCGGCACCCGGGCCCGGGCCAGCGCGACGAGCGCCGGTTCGACGTCCGGGTGCGGGGGGAGCTCGCGGAAGCCGCTGAGCACGTGCTCGAGCGCCTCCTCCGAGAGCTGGTGCCCGGTGGTGGTGCGCAGTGCCGCCCTGGCCACCTCGGCGAAGGGCACCACGCCACCCGCGAGCGTGAGGGCCATGCCGTCGCGCAGGGTCCGCGTGAAGAACAGCTCCCACTCGTGGTCGGGGCGGCCGACGTCGGTGAAGCGCGCGCTCAGTGCCTCCACCTGCAGCACCGTCTCGAAGACGTCCAGCAGCACGGCCCGCGGCCTGCGGTCGGGGGCCCGGGCCGGATCCGGGCTCAGTGCGACACTCCTGAGCCGGACGGAAGCGGTCCGAAGCGCCGAACGGTACGCAGGACGCGCCGGACGTGCAGCCCGCGCAGCGGGGCGAGGGCGTAGCCGGGGTAGCTCGCGAGCCAGGCCGCGCTGCCGAGGCTCACGGCGTCGGCGCCGGCCCAGAAGTACTCGCGGCAGTCGTCGGCGGTCCGGATCCCACCGGTGGCGATGATCGGCAGCGTCACTCCCGCATCGCGCAGCTCCGCCACGACGCGCAGCCCGATCGGCTTGATCGCGCGCCCGGAGAGACCGCCGTAACGGTTGGCCAGCCAGGGCGTGCCGGTGCGGGGGTCGAGCCGCAGCGCCTTCACCGTGTTGATCGCCGTCAGCGCCGAGACGCCGGCCAGGACCGCCTGCGCGGCGTGGCGCAGGTAGTCGTGGTCGGGCGACAGCTTGAGGATCACCGGATGGTTGCTGCGGGGCACGGCCTCGTCGAGGACGTCGGCCAGGATCGTCGAGAAGTCGAAGTTCACGTTGTGGCACGACACGTTGAACTCGACCGCCGCGATGTCGCCCACCGGCACCGCCGCGTTCACCCGGTCCACGAGCGTGACGAACTCCGCGGCCGAGAACCCGCCCAACGAGATGATCACGCGCTGGTCCCGGGTGAGCGGGTAGTAGTCCCGCAGGTAGGCATCGATCCCGACGTTGCACCAGCCGAAGGCGTTGAGCCACCCGCCGTCGGTGCGGCGCAGGACCGTCCCGTAGCGCCGCAGCAGGCCGGGGAGCTCGCGCAGCGCGTAGTCGTCGCGGGTGGTGAAGTGGCCCTCGCGGGGATCCACGGTGAGCGTCCGCGTGGTCACCGCGCCGAACTCGGCGAGCGGGACGAACAGCGACACCGGGCTCATGCCGTAGGGCACGAGCGCCGAGCGCGACACCCCGTACCCCAGCAGGCTCGACGAGGTCAGCAGCCGGTTGCGGAGCACGATGTCGCCGAGCCGGACGCTCCCCGCGCCGTCGAGGTTCGCGCCGTCGAGGTTCGGGGCGGCGAGGTTCGGGGCGGCGAGGTTCGGGTCGTCCTCGACCCGGGCGCGCAACACGACGTCGATGCTACGTGGGCCGCGGCGACCTCAGCCGGATCCGGCGCTGCGCGCCGCGGCGTGCAGCGCCCGCACCTTCGTGATGCCCTCCACGGCCCGCCGGCCGTCCACGGCCTGGATGGCCAGCACGGCGAGGTACTCGTCGTCGGGAAGGTCGAGGCGGGCCCAGGACGCGCCGTCCGGGAACGCCACCCGCTCCACCACCGACCACGGCAGCCGACGGGTCATCACGACGTTGCGCACCTCGATGCCGTCGGCGTCGGCGCGCACCCGGGGCCGGGCGAGCAACAGCAGGCCGGCCGCGATGAACAACCCCATCAGCACCAGCGCCACCTGGTCGGCGAACCGGAAGTACACGCCCGTCGGGCTGTTGCGCAGCAGCAGCGCGACCACCGTGAACAAGGTCACCACCAGCACCGCACCCACCGAGGCGGCGACGACCGCCTTGCGCGGGCGCACCACCACCACGCCCGCGGTGGCGACCGGCCGGTCCCCCGCGGCGTTCATCCCCCGCTCCGCAGCCCGCGCAGCACCAGCGCGGTCGTCACAGCGGCGAGGCAGGCCTCCGCGCCCTTGTCCTCGGCCGAGCCGGGCGCCCCCGAGCGGGCAACGGCCTGGGCGTGGGTGTCGCAGGTGAGCACGCCGTTGCCGACCGGAGTGCGCTCGTCGAGCGACACCCGCGTGAGCCCCGCGGTGACCGCGTCGCAGACGTACTCGAAGTGCGGGGTGCCCCCTCGCACGACCACACCGAGGGCGACGACGGCGTCGTGGCTCCGGGCGAGCTCCTGGCACACCACGGGCAGCTCGACGGTGCCCGCGACGCGCACCACGGTCGGGCGCTCCACACCGGCCTTGCCCGCCGTGGCCAGCGCCCGCTCCAGCAGCACGTCGACGATCTCGCCGTGCCAGCTGGCGGCGGCCACCCCGAGCCGCAATCCAGAGCCGTCGGGGATCTCGTCCGCCACGGGCCGTCCCTCGCCACTCATGACGTCACGGCTGCGAGCCGTCGGCGATTGCGGACACGCCGGACTCGCCCAGGTCGGGCAGGTCGTGACCCATGCGGTCGCGTTTGGTGCGCAGGTAGCGCAGGTTCTCCGGACCGGCCCGGGACGGCATCGGGACCCGACCGGTGATGGTGAGCCCGTAGCCCTCGAGCCCGGCACGCTTGTCGGGGTTGTTGGTGAGCAGCCGCATCGACCGCACACCGAGGTCCACCAGGATCTGGGCACCCGTGCCGTAGTCACGCGAGTCCGCCGGCAGCCCGAGCGCCAGGTTGGCGTCCACGGTGTCGGCGCCCGCCTCCTGCAGCTGGTAGGCCTGCAGCTTGTGCAGCAGGCCGATGCCACGGCCCTCGTGCCCGCGCATGTACAGCACCACGCCCCTGCCCTCCGCGTCGACCGCGGCCAGTGCGGCGTCGAGCTGCGGGCCGCAGTCGCAGCGCAAGCGAGCCGAACACGTCACCGGTGAGGCACTCCGAGTGCACCCGCACCAGGACGTCCTCACCACTGCCCTCCGGGGTGGCCACGTCGCCCCGGACCATCGCGATGTGCTCGATGCCGTCGAGCAGGGAGTCGTAGCCGTAGGCCAGGAACTCACCGTGCGCGGTCGGGATCCGGGCCTGGGCCACTCGCACCACGTGCTTCTCGAACCGGCGCCGGTGTGCGATCAGGTCGGCGATGGTGATCAGGGTGAGATCGTGGTCGGCGGCGAACACGGCGAGCTCGTCGCCGCGGGCCATGTCCCCCTCGTCCTTCTGCGAGACGATCTCGCACAACGCGCCGGCGGGCGTGAGACCGGCCATGCGGGCCAGATCCACGGCCGCCTCGGTGTGCCCCGGCCGGCGCAGCACCCCGCCGGGGCGGGCGCGCAGCGGCAGCACGTGACCGGGGCGTACCAGGTCACCGGGGCCGGTGGCCGGATCGGCGAGCAGGCGGATGGTGTGCGCCCGGTCCGAGGCCGAGATGCCGGTCGTGATGCCGGCCTTCGCGTCGACGGTCACGGTGAACGCGGTGCGGAAGCTGTCGGAGTTGACGTGGTGCATCGGCGGCAGGTCCAGCCGGTCGCACTCGGTGTCGGTGAGCGCCACGCAGATGTAGCCGGACGTGTAGCGCACCATGAACGAGACCAGCTCGGGCGTGGCCATCTCCGCCGCGAAGATCAGGTCGCCCTCGTTCTCGCGGTCCTCGTCGTCGACCACCACCACGGCCTTGCCGGCCTTGAGGTCGGCAACGGCCCGCTCGATGGACTCCAGGCCACCGGGCCGGTCGGTCGTCCCCATCCCTGTCCCGTTCACTCGGACCCTGCCCCGTTACTCGGACCCTGCGCCGTCACTCGGACCCTGCGCCGTCACTCGGACCCTGCCTCCTGCTCGTCGACGGCACCGACCGCGGAGTCATGTCCGCCCCCACGGGCGTATCCGGCGGTGAGCCGCTCCACGTACTTGGCGACGACGTCGACCTCCAGGTTGACGGTATCCCCCGGCTCGCGGAAACCGAGTGTGGTGTGTGACAAGGTCGTCGGGATCAGGGCCACCGCGAACGCGTCCGGGGCGACGGCGGCCACGGTGAGCGACACCCCGTCGACCGTGATCGAGCCCTTCTCCACCACGAAGCGGGCGAGATCGGGAGGAAGGCTGAAGCGCAGCTCGTCGCTGCGCTCGCCAGGGGTGCGCGAGAGCAGGGTCGCGACCCCGTCCACGTGGCCCTGCACGATGTGCCCACCGAGCCGCCCTCCCACCGGCACCGCACGCTCCAGGTTCACCCGCGCACCCGCACCGACCGCCGACAGGCTCGACCGCTTGAGCGTCTCGGGCACGAGTTCGACGGTGAAGGTGTCATCGGTGGCGCCGTCGGGATCGGTCACCGTGAGGCAGACACCGTTCACGGCGATCGAGTCGCCGTGCCGGGTGTCGCTGGTGACGGTACGACCGCGCACCGTGACGACGACGACCTCGGCGCTCGTCCGCACCGACAGGACCTCGCCGATCTCCTCGACGATCCCGGTGAACATCAGGACGTCCACCCCGCGCGCGGGGGTGGCCCGCTCCACCTGCTCGCGCAGCGCCTGCACCGCACGCGCGGGGTCGTCTGCGCCGTACACCGCCGAGCCGGCCACGAAGCAGTCGACCCCGGCCTCGGCTGCGGCCTCGATGGTGTCGGCGTTGATGCCGCCGTCGATCTCCACCAGCAGCGTGAGGTGTCCGGTGTCCACGAGCCGCCGGGCGGTGCGCACCTTGTCGAGCACCTCGGGCATGAAGTCCTGGCCACCGAGCCGGGTTCCACGCTCATCACGAGGAGGGTGTCGTAGTGCCGCAGCGTCTCCACGTGCGGTTCCAGCGGTGTCCCCGGCTTGATCGAGAGGCCGGCCCTGGCGCCCGCCGCCTTGATGTCCCGGGCCAGTGCGACCGGATCCCGAGGCCGCCTCCGCGTGCACCGTGACGTTGTACGACCCCGCCTCGGCGTACCCGACAGCCCATCGATCGGGGTCGGCGATCATCAGGTGGCAGTCCAGGGGTACCGCGCTCACCTTGATCAGCGCCTCCACCACCGGCAGGCCCCAGGGTGAGGTTGGGCACGAAGTGCGCGTCCATGACGTCGACGTGCAGCCAGTCCGCGCCGCGGCCCGGTGATCCGGCGACGGCCGCGGCCTCGTCGGCGAGCCGGGTGAAGTCGGCCGACAGGATGCTCGGAGCGATCAACGGGTGCACGGCCCGAGGTTACGCGGACACCGCCCGCCGGTGGGTCCCACGCGCGACCGGGTGCCGCGCCCCGACCCGACCGCTCGCCGGCTCAGCCGGTCCGCCGGAGCAGGGCGAGGAACATCGCGTCCGTCCCGTGCCGGTGCGGCCACAGCTGCACGCTCGGGCCGTCGCCGAGCCGCGGCACACCGGGCAGGTGCTCGCGGGCGTCGAGCCGTTCCACGTCGGGATGCCGGCGGAGCATGCCCGTCGACCACCCCGACCGTCTCCGCCAGATGCGGTGAGCATGTGACGTAGGCCACGACACCCCCGGGCCGGACGTGCCGCAGTGCCGCCGCGAGGAGCTCGCGCTGCAGCTTCGTCAGGCCGGACACGTCGTCCGGCCGCCGCCGCCAGCGCGCCTCGGGCCGCCTCCGCAGGGCGCCCAACCCGGTGCACGGGGCGTCGAAGCAGTACGCGGTCGTAGGTGCCGTCGGGCAGCGGGGCGTCGCGCCCGTCGGCGGTGTGCACCGTGACCGGCAGCCCGTCGGTGGCACGGCGCACCATGTCCGCGCGCTGCGCGTGGGGACTCGACGGCGTCGAGGGTGCCGCCGGCCATCTGGGCCAGCCCGCCGAGCAGCACCGCCTTGCCGCCAGGACCGGCACACAGGTCCAGCCACCGCCCGCCGTCGCCGCCGGCCGGCGCGGCGCGCGTCAGCGCCAGCGTCACCAGCTGGCTGCCCTCGTCCTGCACCACGGCGAGGCCCTCGGACACCGCGTCGAGCTCACCGATCTCGCCGCTGCCCGGCTCCAGGTGCACTCCGTAGGGCGAGTACGGCGCCTCGACGCCTCCGGTCACGAGCGCCAGCTCGGCGGCCGTGATCTCCCCGGGTCGGGCCAGCAGGTGCACCACGGGTCGGGTGTCGTCGGCTGCGAGTGCGGCGTCCAGCTCGTCGGGGACCCCCAGGGCGTCGGCGAAGGCCTGTGCGATCCAGCGCGGATGGGCGTGCGCGAACGCCGCGTGCCCGAGCGGGTCCTCGTCCACCGGGGGCGCGAGCCGCGCCACCCACGCCGGCTCGTCCCGCTCGCCGACCCGGCGCAGGACGGCGTTGACGAAGCCGCCGGCCCGGGTGCCCGAGCCGGCGCGCGCCAGCTCCACCGTGGTGTCCACGGCGGCGTGGGCCGGTACCCGGGTCCGCAGCAGCTGGTAGGCCCCGAGCCGCAGCGCGTCGAGCAGCGCGGGCTCCACCCGGATCAGCGGCCGGTCGGTGCAGTCCTCGATCACCGCGTCCAGCAGACCGAGGGCCCGCAGCGTGCCGTAGCCGAGCTCGGTGGCCAGGCCCGCGTCCCGGTCGTGCAGCCGGTGCCGGCGCAGGATCGCGGGCAGGGCGAGGTTCGCGTAGGCGGAGCGCTCCCGCACCGCGGCGAGCAGCTCGAGCGCCGCCTGCCGCGGCGGGTCGGGTTGCGGCGGGCGCGCCGGGCCGCTGCGCCCGCGCGGCGGACCGACGTGGCCGGGACCGGCCGGTCGTCCGCGGCGGGGTCCGTCCCGACGGGGGCCGTCGCGGCGTGGCGCATTCACGTCAGTCGCTCCCCCGGCTCGATGCGGACCCCGCGCGCCCAGTCGGGGGCGGGCATCGCCCGCCGGCCCACCGGCCGCACCTCGTGCAGCTCGACGGCCGGGCCGGCACTGCCCACGAGCACCCGGCGCCGCCCCACCTCCAGCTGCCCCGGCTCCAGGCCCGGCCCTGCGTCGGCCACCGCCACCGGACCCAGGCCCAGCCGCTGGCCGCGGAACGTGGTCCACGCCCCGGGATCCGGCGTCACCGAGCGGATCAACCGGTCCACGGCGGTCGCGGGCGCGGTCCAGTCGACCCTGGCGTCGTCCACGGTCAGCTTGGGCGCGTGCGACACGCCGTCGTGGGGCTGTGGTCGCGGCACCACGGTGCCGTCGGCGATGCCGTCCATCGTCGCCAGCAGCAGGCTCGCCCCGGCCCTGGCCAGCCTGTCGAGCAGCTCACCCGCTGTGTCGGACCCGTCGACGGTCTCGGTGACCACGCCGAAGGTCGGCCCGGTATCGAGGCCCTCCTCGAGCAGGAACGTGGTGGCGCCGGTGATCGGGTCACCGTGGCGCACCGCGGCCGGCACCGGGGCCGCCCCGCGCCACGCCGGCAGCAGGGAGAAATGGAGGTTCACCCACCCGTGGGCCGGGATGTCGAGCGCCTTGCGCGGGACGAGCGCGCCGTAGGCGACCACCGGACAGCAGTCCGGTGCGAGCGCGGCGAGCTCGGCCAGGAACGCGGGATCCGACGGGCGCGGCGGGGTGAGGACCAGGACACCCGCCTCGTCGGCGAGGATCCCCACCGGGGAGCGGGTCAGCCGCCGGCCCCGGCCCGCCGGTGCGTCGGGGCGGGTGAGGACCGCGACCACCTCGTGGCGCGGCGAGGAGAGCAACGCCCGCAGCGACGGCACGGCCGGTTCGGGGGTGCCGGCGAAGACCAGCCTCACGCGCTACCTGACCTTGCTGCCGCTGCTGCCGAACAGGGGGTGCGGACTCAGCCGGACCACGGGTGGCGGGGCACCGAACCACTCGGCCGCCCGGATCTCGGCCATCGCCCGCTTGCGGGTCTCGGCGTCGAGCCGGTCGACGAACAGCACGCCGTCGAGGTGGTCGGTCTCGTGCTGGATGCAGCGCGCCAGCTTCTCGCTGCCCTCGACCGTGACCGGCTCGCCGTGCTGGTCCCACCCACGGGCCACGACGTGCAGGTGCCGGCGGCAGTCCCACTGCAGCCCGGGGATCGACAGGCAGCCCTCCGGCCCGAGCTGCTCCTCGTCGCCGACGACGTCGAACGTGGGGTTGACCAGATGTCCGGCGAACCCGTCGCAGTCGTAGGCGAACACGCGCAGGCCCACCCCCAGCTGCGGAGCGGCCAGCCCGGCTCCACCCTCGTCGTGCATGGTGTCGGTGAGGTCGGCGACCAGCTTGCGCAGCTCCGCGTCGAAGGTGGTGACCGGGGCGGCGGGGGTGCGCAGCACGGGGTCGCCGAAGAGCCGGACAGGCTGGACGGGCACGGATCTCCTCACGGGACGGGCGGGGACGGCCGCCGGGCGCGGCGGCTGGGCGCACCGGCGACGCCCGATTCTGCCACGCTCCCGGCCGGCACCGGCGCATCGGCGTCGCGGCCGGATCGGCGCGCGGTGATGACTGCGCCTCCGCGGGAGGGAGTCCGTCGGCGCTCATCCGATCTCGGCGGGATCGAGCCGGATCCGCACCGGGTCCGGTGCCTTGCGGGCGCTGCGGGCCGCCTGCGCGGCGTGCAGCGCCGCACCCAACATCCGGCCCTCCGCCCGCGGCACCCGGAGCAGGGCCCGCTCCCGCGGCACCGGCGGATCGGCTGCACCCGCCCGGTCGGGCGCCTCCTGCGCGGCCGGTTCCAGCTCGACCGGGCCCAGCACCTCCACCCCGGGCGGCAACGCCTCGAGCACGTCGGCGACGGCCGCCGCCGGGCCCTCGACGGCAGCCATCCGGACCGAAGGCGGGAACCCGACCTCGGCGCGGGACGCGAGCTCGGTGGCGGCGTGTCCCGCCGGGTCCCACCGCACGAGGGCCTGCACCACGGGCAGGCCCGCGTCGGCCACGACGACGACCCGGCCGCCCTCGGTGTGCGGCACGACGAGGGCGGCCGCGCCGAGCCACCGCCGGAACGTCTCCTCGGCCACCCGCAGGTCGGGCCGCGACAGCAGCGCCCACCCGTCGAGCAGCAGTGCGGCGCCGTAGCCGTGCGGCGCCCGCGGCTCCGCGCCGGGCGTGGCGACCACGAGCGCGGGCCCGGCCGGGACCTCCGTGAGCACCGGGGAACCACCACCCGAGGACCGGACCGGGACGCCCGGGAACGCCCGCCCGAGCTCCTCGGCGGTGCGACCCGAGCCGACGACACCCGCCCGCAACCGCCGCGACCCGCAGGCCGGGCAGCGGAACGCGCTCTCGACCCGCCCGCACCAGCGGCAGTGCGGCAGCGCCGTCCGACCCGCGTCGGTCGCCCGGCCGGTGCCGGCGGGCAGGCCGAGCGGGCCCGCGCAGCGGCGGCAGCGCGCGGACTCCCGGCAGGTGCCGCAGGCCAGCCAGGGCAGGTAGCCCGCGCGCGGGACCTGCACGAGCACCGGGTGGCCCGCGGCGAGCGCGGCGCGGGCCGCCTCGAACCCCTCCGCGGGCACCCGGGCGCCGGGTGCCCGGTCGGGCCGGCCACCGATCTCGCCCGGGACGACGACGCGCGGCATCGCGGCGCGCACCGTCGTCCGGTCGGCCACCACCTCCTGGGCCCAGCCGGAGTCGACGAGCACCTGCGCCTCCGCGGTGCGCGCGTACCCGGCGACGAGCAGGGCGGCACCGGCCCCGTGGGCGCGCAGCACGAGGACGTCGCGGACGTGGGGGTAGGGCGCGCGCGGCTCCGCGTGCAGGTCGTCACCGTCGTCCCACACGGCGAGCAGCCCGAGCCGGTGCACGGGCGCGAAGGCCGCCGACCGGGTGCCCACGACCACCAGGGCCCGCCCGCGGCGCACCGCGAGCCAGCGCCGGTAGCGCTCCGCCGGACCCAGGTCCGCGGTGAGGGCCACGACCGCGTCCGCGCCCAGCCGGGCGGCGCACGCCGCGTGCAGGGCCGCGACATCGCGCTGGTCGGGCACCACGAGCAGGGCGCCCCGCCCGGCGGCCGCGGCGGCCGTGGCCGCCTCGGCGAGGCGGTCGGCCCACGCCTCCCCGGGCAGGGCCTGCCAGACGGCGTGGGCGCTCCGCCCACCCGCGAGGGCGTCGAGCAGGGCTGCCCCGCGCGGGTAGCGCGACCACGCGCCGGGGTCCGGCGCGGCCGGCGCCACGCTCGTCCGGATGGCCGCCTCCTCGGCCTCCACCCGGGCGTGCCGCGGTGGCACGGCGAGACGCAGCACGTCGGCGAGCACGCCCGCGTAGCGGTCGGCGACGGCGCGGCAGAGCGCCGCGATCTCGGGGGTGAGCACCGGCTCGGGCGAGACCACCTTCTCCACCCAGGCCAGCGCACCCGCGTGCCCGGACTCGGCCACCCGCTCGAGCAGGAAGCCGTCGACGAGGCGACCGGCGAACCGCACGCGCACCCGCACCCCGGGCACCGCCGCCGCGTCGAGGTGCTCGGGGAGCCGGTAGTCGAACAGCCGGTCCAGGTGGGCGAGTGAGACGTCGACGGCCACCCGCGCCACGGGCAACGCGGCGGCGGAACGCCACTCGCCGCGTCGCAGGCCCGGGCGACGCCGGGCGGGGAGGACGGTCATGCCGCCATGATGACCGTCGACCCCGACAGCCGGGCGTGGGTGGCACGTCAGACGTCGCGGGCTGCGCTCACGTGTCTGATGGTGGGCTCGCTGCTGTGTCGATGGTGAGCTCGCAAGCTCGCTGCTGTGTCGATGGTGAGCTCGCAAGCTCGCTCAGGCACCCGCGGCGGACCTCAGCGCGTCGGCCCGGTCGATGCGCTCCCACGGCAGATCGACGTCGGTGCGGCCGAAGTGGCCGTAGGCGGCCGTCTGAGCGTAGATCGGCCGCAGCAGGTCGAGGTCGCGGATGATCGCGGCGGGGCGCAGGTCGAACACCTCGGTGATCGCGGACTGGATCTTCAGCGGGTCGACGTGTTCGGTGCCGAAGGTCTCGACGAACAGTCCGACGGGAGCGGCCTTGCCGATGGCGTAGGCCACCTGGACCTCGATCCGCTCGGCCAGGCCGGCGGCCACGGCGGTCTTGGCCACCCAGCGCATCGCGTAGGCCGCGGAGCGGTCCACCTTCGACGGGTCCTTGCCCGAGAACGCGCCGCCGCCGTGGCGGGCGAACCCGCCGTAGGTGTCGACGATGATCTTCCGACCGGTGAGCCCCGCGTCACCCATCGGGCCGCCGACGACGAACCGGCCGGTGGGGTTCACCAGCAAACGGACGTCGGACACGTCGAGCCCGAGCTCGGCGATCTCGGGGCCCACGACCTGGTCTCCGATGTCGGGGGCCAGCATCGCGTCGAGGTCGATGTCGGCGGCGTGCTGGCTGGAGACGACGACCGTGTCGAGCCGAACGGCCTTGTCGCCGTCGTACTCGATCGTCACCTGGGTCTTGCCGTCCGGACGCAGGTAGGGAAGGACGCCGGACTTGCGCACTTCGGTCAGCCGCCGCGCGAGCCGGTGGGCCAGCGCGATCGGCAGTGGCAGCAGCTCCGGGGTGTCGGTGTTGGCGTAGCCGAACATCAGGCCCTGGTCACCGGCACCCTGCCGGGCGATCTCGTCCTCGCTCGACTCCACGCGGCTCTCGTAGGCCGTGTCCACCCCCTGCGCGATGTCGGCCGACTGCGCCCCGATCGCCACGTTCACCCCGCACGAGGCACCGTCGAAGCCCTTGGCCGACGAGTCGTACCCGATCTCGAGGACCTTGTCCCGCACGAGGGTGGGGATGTCGGCGTAGGCGCTGGTGGTGACCTCGCCGGCGACGTGCACCTGACCGGTGGTCACCATGGTCTCCACCGCCACCCGGCTGCGCGGGTCCTGCGCGAGGAGCGCGTCGAGCACCGTGTCGCTGATGGCGTCGCACATCTTGTCCGGATGACCCTCGGTCACCGACTCGCTGGTGAACAACCGCCGGCCTGCGTTCGCCACGCCGTCTCCGTCCGCTCTCGCCATGATCGCTGCAAGTCGCCCCGCGACCCGATCCCCGACCCGCGATCGTAGTCGACCGGTGGTCGGCGGCCCGGTGCCCGCCTGCACCGGCTAGGTGGCCGGCCGGGCCCGGGGTCAGAGGCGGGCCGCCACCGCATCCCAGACGTGCGAGGCCAGCAGGGCCTTGGACCCGCTGGCGAGCTCGGTCTCGGTGCCGTCGGAGCCCAGGAGCCAGCCCGCGTTGTCGGCCACCTCGAACGCCCGCCCCTCCCCCACCACGTTGACGACGAGCAGGTCGCAGCCCTTGCGGGCGAGCTTGGACCGCCCGTGGTGCAGGGCGTCGCCGGCGTCGTCGCCGGTCTCGGCGGCGAAGCCGACCACGACCTGCCCGGGCTCCCGGCTCCCGACGAGCTCGACGAGGATGTCCGGGTTCGTGGTCAGGGTCAGCGGGTCCGGGTCCGTCGCCCCCTTCTTGATCTTGTGCGCGGTGTGTGCCACCGGCCGGAAGTCCGCTACGGCCGCCGCCATCACGACGGCATCGGAGCCCTTCGCGGCCGCCCGCACCGCGTCGCGCATCTCGGCGGCCGATCCGACGCGCACGACGTCCACGGCCGCAGGGTCGCCCAGGTCGGCGGTGTGCGCGGCGACGAGCGTGACGGCTGCACCCCGCTGCACGGCCACCCTGGCCAGGGCGTACCCCTGCCGGCCCGAGGACCGGTTGCCGAGGTAGCGCACCGGATCGAGGGCCTCACGGGTACCACCGGCGGAGACGACGACACGGCGCCCCTCGAGATCGCGCGGCAGGGCGTCGCCGCGCTCCAGCAGCAGCCGGGCGAGGTCGGCGATCTCGGCGGGGTCGGGCAGCCGACCGGGGCCGGTGTCCTTCCCGGTCAGCCGCCCCGACGCCGGCTCCATGACGACGGGGCCGCGCGAACGCAGTACCGCGACGTTGTGCCGGGTGGCCGGGTGCTCCCACATCTCGGTGTGCATGGCCGGCGCGAACAGCACCGGGCAGCGGGCGGTGAGCAGCGCCGCGGTGAGCAGGTCGTCGGCGCGGCCGTGCGCCGCCCTGGCGAGCAGGTCGGCAGTGGCCGGGGCGACCACGACGAGCTGGGCCTGCTGCCCGAGTCGCACGTGCGGCACCGACGGCACGTCGGCGAACACCCCGGTGTGGACGGGCTGCCCGGACAGGGCCTCGAACGTGGCGGCCCCGACGAACTCCAGCGCCGAGGCGGTGGGCAGCACCCGCACCTCGTGGCCGGTCTCGGTGAGCCGGCGCAGCAGCTCGACGCCCTTGTAGGCCGCGACGCCCCCGGCGACTCCGAGGAGCACGCGGGGGGCGGCGGGCACGGCTACTCGCCCTCGGTGTGCTCGAGCAGCCCCGTCTGGATCTCGCGCATGGCGATCGACAGCGGCTTCTCGCGCGGACCCGGCTCGACGAGCGGGCCGACGTACTCCAGCAGGCCCTCGCCGAGCTGGGAGTAGTAGTCGTTGATCTGGCGGGCCCGCTTGGCGGCGTAGATCACCAGCGCGTACTTGGAGCTCACCTGGCCCAGCAGATCGTCGATGGGCGGGTTGGTGATGCCCTCGGGGGTGGCGCCGGTGACGGCGCCGGTCAGCGGCATGCTCACGAAGCAGACTCCTGGGAGGCCTGGTGGCGGAGGTGCAAGGATCCGGCACCGGGATCACCCGGGCCGACCATCAACTCTACCAAGCGCGTCGCGACGACCTCGACGTCGTCGTTGACCAGCGTCACGTCGAACTCGGTCCGGGCGGCCATCTCCTCGTGCGCCGTCTCGATCCGGCGGGAGAACGCCGCCTCGGACTCGGTGCCCCGCGCGCGCAGCCGACGGGTCAGCTCCTCGAACGACGGGGGGGCGACGAACACGGTGACGGACTCGGGCACGGCGGCCTTGATCGCCCGAGCACCCTGCAGGTCGACCTCGACGAGCACCGGTCGCCCGGCCGCCAGCGCCTGCTCGACCGGACCGCGCGGAGTGCCCGACCGCTGCATCCCACCGTGGATCTCGGCCCATTCCAGCAGCTCGCCGCGCTCGACCAGGCCGTCGAATCCCGCGGGGCCGACGAAGTGGTAGTCCCGACCGTCGACCTCGCCGCGGCGCGGCTCGCGGGTCGTCGCCGAGACGCTGAAGTACAGCTCCGGGAGCCGTCTGCGCACGGCCGAGACGATCGTGGTCTTGCCGACACCGGAGGGGCCGGCCAGAACGATCAGCCGGCCCCTCCTGGTGTCGTGCTGCACCGCTGCGCCCGGCGCCGGCTCAGGACTCGAAGTCGGCCAGCAGCGCCTTGCGCTGCCGGTCACCGAGCCCACGGAGCCGCCGGGACGGGGCGATCTCGAGCCGCTCCATGATCTGCGCGGCCCGGACCTTGCCGACCCCGGGCATCGCCTCGAGGAGGGCCGACACCTTCATCTTGCCCAGCACCTCGTCGGAGTCGGACTGCTTGAGGACCTCGGGAAGGGTGGTGCCCCCGCGCTTGAGCCGGTCCTTCAGCTCGGCCCGGGCCCGGCGCGCCGCAGCCGCCTTCTCCAACGCGGCAGCACGCTGTTCCTCGGTCAGCTGGGGAAGGGCCACGGTCTCCTCCGTCTTTCGTCGTGCGGCCTGGATCCAGGGCGCATCCTCGCCTGCCGGCGGGCCTGCCCGCTCGGTCCAACGAACGTACTCACGCCACGTCCGGACCGGGAGACGGGGGTGCCACCTGTGGGTTTGTGGTCCCCGGGTCCCCGACGGCCTTATCACGGGGGCGGCGGGAGGGCTGCCCCCGGCGCGCCCACTCGCCGCAGCGCGGGGACCGCTCCCCGAGTTCAGGACAGCCCTCGACGGGTGCAGCGGGGATCTCCCGCTCGGCGCGCCCGGCCGGCAGCGGCGATCCTGGTGCCGTGGGCGGCATCGGCACCGACGGGTTCGACGCCGTCGTCGTCGGCTCGGGCCCGAACGGTCTGGTGGGGGCCGTCCGCCTCGCCGAGGCGGGACGACGCGTCCTGCTGGTCGAGGCGCAACCGACGCTCGGCGGCGGGCTGCGCACCGAGGAGCTGACGCTGCCGGGGTTCCGGCACGACGTGTGCGCGACCGCGCTGCCCCTCGCGCTCGCCTCACCGGCCTTCCGCGCGCTCGACCCGACCCGCGACGGGGTGGAGTTCCGGCACCCTCCGCTGCCCGCCGCGCACCCGCTCGACGACGGCCCGGCCGCCCTTGTGCAGCGCGACGTCGATGCGACGGCCGCGGCCTTCGGAGGACGCGACGGCGCGGCGTGGCGGGCGGTCGTCGGTGCCACCGCCCGCGCCGGGTTCCCGCTGGTCGACACGTTGCTGTCGCCGTTGGACCTGCCGCCGCACGCCCCGCTGGCCGCCCTGCGGTTCGGGGTCTTCGGGGCGCTGCCCGCGACCGTCACCGGCGCGCTTTCCGGGAGCCGCGCCGCCCGAGCGGCGTTCGCCGGGATGGCCGCGCACTCGATCCTCGACCTGCGCTCGCCCGTCACCGCCGGGTACGGGCTGCTCCTCGCCGCGCTCGCGCACTCCGTCGGGTGGCCGGTGGTGCGCGGCGGTACGCAGAGCCTGGCCGACGCGCTGGTGGCCCGGCTGCGCCGGGCCGGCGCGGAGATCGTCACCGGGTGCCGGGTGCGCGACCTCGGCGAGCTCCCGCCCACACCGCGTCACCGTGCTCGACCTGACCCCGCGCCAGGTGCTCGAGATCGCCGGCGACCGGCTCCCGCCCCGGTACCGGCGGCGGTTGGCGCGCTACCGCTACGGTCCGGGCGTCTTCAAGCTCGACTACGCGCTCGACGGGCCCGTGCCGTGGTCGCGACCCGGCCGTCGGGGGCGCGGGCACGGTCCACCTGGGCGGCACCGCGGAGGAGGTCGCCGCCGGCGAGCGGGCCGTGGCCCGCGGGCGGCACCCGGACGCGCCCGTTCGTGCTCGGCGTCCAGGCCTGCGTGGCCGACCCCACGCGGGCCCCGGAGGGTCGACACACCTTCTGGGCCTACTGCCACGTGCCGAACGGCTCGGACGTCGACATGACCTCCGCCGTCGAGGGCCAGATCGAGCGGTTCGCGCCCGGGTTCCGGGAGCGGGTGCTCGCCCGGCACACGATGGGGCCCGCCGCGCTGGAGGCGCACAACGCCAACGAGGTGGGGGGCGACATCAACGGCGGCGCGGGTGACTGGCGGCAGTTCGTCAGCCGGCCGGTGCTCTCGCCGGCCCCGTGGCGCACCCCGGTGCCCGGGGCTCCTGCTGTGCTCGTCGAGCACCCCGCCCGGCGGGGGCGTGCACGGGATGGGCGGCTGGCAGGCCGCCGGGCTGGCGCTGCGGCTCACCGACCTGCCGATCGGGACACCACGGTAGATCGATCATGTCCGGCGAGCGCTGACGTCCCGCTCGGCGCACCGGGCCGTCCCCCAGTGGGTGGGCTGCCACCCGGGCGAGCTATCCGGCCGCGGCGAGCTCGTCGCGCAGCGATTCGGCCGCCGCCCGCAGCGCCGACGGATCCGGGCCCGCCCGCAGGACCGACCGCGACGCGGCGGGAAGCACGATCCCGCCAACCCCCCCGAAGCGCGCAGCGAGGTCGGCGGGACCCGCTCCCTGCGTGCCCAGTCCGGGGGCGAGGACGGCGCCGTTCAGCGCGGACAGGTCCAGCCCGTGGTCGGTGGTCGCCCCGACCACCACGCCGACGTCACCCAGCGGCTCCGCGCCCGCGTTCCGCGCCGCCGCCGCGTCCACCACCGCCTGCGCGGTGCTGCGGCCGGCCCAGTCGGCGAGCTGCACCTCCGCGCCCTCCGGGTTGGACGTCCTGGCGAGCACGAACACGCCCCGGCCGGCGTCGGACGCCGTGCGGATGACCGTGTCGAGCGAGCCGAAGCCGAGGTACGGCGAGAGGGTGGCTGCGTCAGCGGCCAGCGGCGCACCGACGCCGAGGTAGGCGTCGGCGTACCCGTCCATCGTCGAGCCGATGTCACCGCGCTTGACGTCGAGCAGCGAGAGCGTCGAGGTCTCGGCGATCGCGGGGAGCAGCCGCTCCAGCACCGCGATGCCGGCCGAGCCGTGTCGCTCGAAGAACGCCGACTGCGGCTTGAGGACCGCCACCTGCCCGGCCAGCGCGTCCACGCAGCACCGGACGAACCGCTCGAGGCCGTCGGCGTCGTCGGTGAGACCCCACTCCGCGAGCAGTCCGGGGTGCGGGTCGATCCCGACGCACAGCCGGCCGTGCGCGGCGACGGCGCCGGTCAGCCGGGCCCCGAAGCAGGCGGTCACGGCCGGGACTTCCGCAGCGCGAGGTGGGCGTCCTGCAGCGACCGGACCCCGATCCGGCCCGCCGTCATCGCCTCGATGCCCAGCACGGCGGCCGCAGCACCCTGCACCGTGGTGATGCACGGGACGCCGCGTGAGACTGCGGCGGCGCGGATCTCGTAGCCGTCCACCCGCGGACCGGAGTTGCCGTACGGGGTGTTGATGATCATCACTACGTCGCCGGCCAGGATCCGGTCCACGATCGTCTCGACGCCGGCTGCGGCCTCGGAGTGCTTGCGCACGACCGTGGCGTCGACCCCGTGCCGGCGCAGGACGTCGGCGGTGCCCTCGGTGGCCAGCACCTCGAAACCCAGGTCGGCCAGCCGCAGCACGGGGAACACCATGGCCCGCTTGTCGCGGTCGGCCATCGACACGAAGACGCGTCCCGACGTGGGCAGCGAGCCGTACGCCGCGGCCTGCGACTTGGCGAAGGCCGGGCCGAACGAGGCGTCGAAGCCCATCACCTCGCCGGTCGACTTCATCTCCGGTCCCAGCAGCGGGTCGACCCCTTTGCCCTCCCGGGTGCGGAACCGGTGGAAGGGCAGCACCGCCTCCTTGACGGCCACCGGCGCGTCGGGGGGCAGCTCGCCGCCGTCCCCCGTGGCCGGCAGCAGACCCTCCTCGCGCAGCGCAGCGATCGAGGTGCCGAGCATGATCCGCGCTGCCGCCTTGGCCAGCGGTACCGCCGTGGCCTTGGACACGAACGGCACGGTCCGTGACGCGCGCGGGTTGGCCTCCAGCACGTAGAGCGTCTCGCCGTGCAGCGCGAACTGCACGTTGAGCAGCCCGCGCACCCCGACACCGTGCGCGATGGCCTCGGTGGAACGTCGCACCGCCGTCAGCACGCCGCGGCCCAGCGTGATCGGCGGCAGCGTGCACGAGGAGTCCCCCGAGTGCACCCCGGCCTCCTCGATGTGCTCCATCACCCCGCCGAGGAACACCTCCTGCCCGTCGCAGAGCGCGTCGACGTCGATCTCGATCGCGTCGTCGAGGAACCGGTCGACGAGCACCGGATGCTGCGGGCTCACCGCGGTGGCCCGAGCGATGTAGCCGGCGAGCGTCCGCTCGTCGTAGACGATCTCCATGCCGCGCCCGCCGAGCACGTAGGACGGTCGGACGAGGACGGGGTAGCCGATGCGGTCGGCGATCTCCCTGGCCTGCGCGAAGGAGGTGGCCATGCCGAACGCGGGTGCCGGCAGACCGGCCGTGCGCAGCACCTCGCCGAAGGCTCCCCGGTCCTCGGCGAGGTCGATCGCCGCCGCACTCGTGCCGACCAGCGGCACTCCGGCCGCGGTCAGCCGGTCGGCCAGCCCCAGCGGGGTCTGCCCGCCGAGCTGCACGATCACACCCGCGACCGTCCCGCTCGCCTGCTCGGCGTGCACCACCTCGAGCACGTCCTCGAAGGTCAGCGGTTCGAAGTAGAGGCGGTCGGCGGTGTCGTAGTCGGTGGACACCGTCTCCGGGTTGCAGTTGACCATCACCGTCTCGAAGCCGGCCTCGCGCAACGCCATCACGGCGTGCACGCACGAGTAGTCGAACTCGATGCCCTGCCCGATCCGGTTCGGGCCCGAGCCGAGAATGAGTACCTTCGGCCGCTCGGTCTGCGGCGCGATCTCGGACTCCGCCGCGGGGTCGGTCTCGTAGGCGCTGTAGTGGTAGGGCGTCCGCGGCCGCGAACTCGGCGGCGCACGTGTCGACGGTCTTGTAGACCGGCCGGATGCCGAGCCGGTGGCGCAGCGTGCGGACACCGTCCTCGCCGGCGAACTCCGGGCGCAGGGTGGCGATCTGGCGGTCCGAGAGCCCGGCCCGCTTGGCGCGGCGCAGCAGCTCGGCGTCCAGGACCGCGGCGTCGAGGATCTCCTGCCGCAGCTCGACCAGGACCGCGACCTGGTCGAGGAACCAGGGATCGATCCCCGAGGCCATGGCGACGTCCTCGACGGTCGCCCCGCGGCGGAGCGCGCCCTCGATCGCGAAGATCCGTCCGTCGGTGGGGGTGCGCAGAGCCGGCTCTGCGCACCAGGACGCATCATCGGGATCGGGGAGGGTCCAGAAGCCGGCGGCCGCCGTCTCCACCGACCGCAGGGCCTTGCCCAACGCCTCCGGGAACGACCGCCCGAGCGCCATCGCCTCGCCGACGCTCTTCATCGTCGTGGTCAGCTCGGGATCGGCGCCGGGGAACTTCTCGAACGCGAACCGCGGGACCTTCACCACGACGTAGTCCAGCGTGGGCTCGAACGCCGCCGGGGTCTCGCCGGTGATGTCGTTGCGGATCTCGTCCAGGGTGTAGCCGACGGCCAGCTTCGCGGCGATCTTCGCGATCGGGAACCCGGTGGCCTTCGACGCGAGCGCGGAGGACCGCGAGACCCGCGGGTTCATCTCGATCACGACCAGGCGGCCGGTGTCGGGATGCACCGCGAACTGGATGTTGCACCCACCGGTGTCGACGCCGACGGCGCGCAGCACGGCGATGCCGGTGTCGCGCATGTGCTGGTACTCGCGGTCGGTCAGCGTCATCGCCGGCGCCACGGTGATCGAGTCGCCGGTGTGCACGCCCATCGGGTCGAGGTTCTCGATCGAGCAGACCACGACGACGTTGTCCGCGCGGTCGCGCATCAGCTCGAGCTCGAACTCCTTCCACCCGAGCACCGACTCCTCGACGAGCACCTCGTGCACCGGCGACGCCGCGAGCCCCCCGCCCGCCAGCCGTTCCAGATCGGCGTCGTCGTGGGCCACGCCCGAGCCGAGCCCGCCCATGGTGAACGAGGGGCGGATGACCACGGGCAGCCCGAGGTCCGCGGCCGCGCCGCGCACCTCGTCCATCGAGTGGCACACCGCGCTGCGCGGCACGTCCCCGCCGACGGACTGCACGATCCCCTTGAACTTGAGCCGGTCCTCGCCGCGCTGGATGGCCTCGATGTCGGCGCCGATCAGCTCGACGGCGTAGCGCTCCAGCACCCCGTTCTCGTGCAGCGCGACCGCGGTGTTGAGCGCGGTCTGCCCGCCGAGCGTGGCGAGGATCGCGTCCGGGCGCTCGGCGGCGATCACCTGCTCGACGAACTCCGGCGTGATCGGCTCGATGTACGTCGCGTCGGCGAACTCCGGGTCGGTCATGATCGTCGCCGGGTTGGAGTTGACCAGCGAGACGCGGATCCCCTCCGCCTGCAGCACGCGGCAGGCCTGGGTGCCGGAGTAGTCGAACTCGCAGGCCTGCCCGATGACGATCGGTCCGGAGCCGATGACCATCACGTGCCGGATGTCCTCACGACGGGGCATCAGGCGCCTCCCCGCGCAGGGGGGACGGAGTGCGCTCCGGCCGTCCGCGCCCGGTGCCGGCCCGCACCCCAGCTCTGGTCCATCAGCTCGACGAACCGGTCGAAGAGGTCGGCCGCGTCGTGCGGGCCCGCGGCGGCCTCCGGGTGGTACTGCACGCTGAACGCCGGCACCTCGAGGGCCGCCAGCCCCTCCACCGTGCCGTCGTTCGGGCAGGCGTGGGTGACCACGGCGGGTCCGAACGGGGAGCCGAACCGCTCGCCCACCTCGCCCTCCACCGCGAACCCGTGGTTCTGCGAGGTGATCGCGACGCGGCCGGTCGCGTGCTCGACCACCGGGATGTTGATGCCGCGGTGGCCGTAGCGCATCTTGTACGTCCCCCGGCCCAGCGCGCGGCCGAGGATCTGGTTGCCGAAGCAGATCCCGAACAGCGGGATCCGCCGCTCCAGCACCTGACGGGTCAGCGCGACGGGGGCGTCCGCGGTGGCCGGGTCGCCGGGGCCGTTGGACAGGAAGAACCCGTCGACACCGAGCGCCTCGATCCGCTCGATCGGGGTGCTGGCGGGCAGCACGTGCGTCTCGATGCCCCGCACGGCGAGCATCCGCGGGGTGTTCGACTTGATCCCGACGTCGAGCGCCGCCACGGTGAAGCGCCGCGCCCCGACGGCGGGCACGACGTAGGCCTCCGGCGTGGTGACGGCGCCGTAGAGGTCGGCGCCCTCCATCCGCGGGCTGGTCCGGACCCGCTCCAGCAGCTCCCCGTCGGGCGCGAGCGCGCTCCCGGAGAAGACCCCGGCCCGCATCGCGCCGCGCTCGCGCAGGTGCCGGACCAGCGCGCGGGTGTCGATCCCGGCGACGGCGACCACGTCCTGCGCGGCGAGCGCGGCGTCCAGCGAGCGTCGGGAACGCCAGCTCGACGGCGTCCGCGACGGGTCCCGCACCGCGTAGCCGGCGACCTGGATGCGCGCGGACTCGTCGTCCTCCTCGTTCCAGCCCGTGTTGCCGATCTGCGGCGCGGTCTGGACGACGATCTGGCGGTGGTACGAGGGATCGGTCAGCGTCTCCTGGTAGCCGGTCATCCCGGTGGTGAACACGGCCTCGCCGAGGCCCTCCCCGGTGGCGCCGTAGGCCTCTCCGCGGAAGATCCGGCCGTCCTCGAGGACCAGCAGCGCCGGGCCCGGCCGTCGGTCAGGCATGGCGCACCGTCCCGTCCCGGGCCGTGACCCGACCGCGCAGGAGGGTCGCGACGACCGTCGCCGGCAGCCGCATCCCCTCGTAAGGGGTGTTGGAGGCCGCGGCTCGCGAGCGCCGCGCCGCGTACCGTCCACGCGCCGTCGGGGTCCACGAGCGCGAAGGTGGCCGGCTCCCCGACCGCGATCGGACGGCCCTGGTCGGGCAGCCCGGCGATCTGCGCGGGGCGCTCCGAGAGCACCCTGGCCACCCCCCGCCAGTCCAGCAGGCCCGGTTCGAGCACCGCGAGCACCGTCACCGACAGTGCCGTCTGCAGGCCGAGCATCCCGGGCCGCGCCGCGGCCCACTCGGTGTCCTTGTAGTGCGCAGCGTGCGGGGCGTGGTCGGTGGCCACGACGTCGATCACGCCCTCGGTGAGCGCCGCCCGGACCGCACGGGTGTCCTCCGCGGTGCGCAGGGGCGGGTTGACCTTGTGCACCGGGTCGTACGCGGTGAGCACGGCGTCGGTGAGCAGCAGGTGGTGCGGGGTGACCTCGGCGCTCACCCGCACCCCGGTCGCCTTGGCCGCGCGCAGCACGTCGACGGTCCGGGCCGACGACACGTGGCAGACGTGCAGTGCGGCGCCCGCCTCACGGGCGAGCGCGCAGTCCCGGGCGACGATCGTCTCCTCGGCGGTGGCGGGCCAGCCGGCCAGCCCGAGCCGGGACGCGACGTCGCCCTCGTGGGCCTGCGCCCCCGCGGTGAGCCGGTGGTCCTCGGCGTGCTGGGCGACCACGGCGTCGAGCGCGGCGGCGTACTCGAGCGCCCGACGCATGATCAACGGGTCGTGGACGCACCGACCGTCGTCGCTGAACATCCGGACGCGGGCCCTGCTGCGGGCCATCGTGCCCAGCTCGGCCATCCGGGCGCCCTCGAGCCCGACGGTGACCGCACCGACCGGATGCACGTCGACCAGGCCGACCTCCTCACCGCGGCGGCGCACGTGCTCCACGACCACCTCGTTGTCGGCCACCGGATCGGTGTTCGGCATGGCGTGCACGGCGGTGAACCCGCCCAGCGCGGCGGCGGCCGAGCCGGTGGCGATGTCCTCGGACTCCTCGCCGCCGGGCTCGCGCAGGTGCGTGTGCAGGTCGACGAACCCGGGGAGCAGCACGAGCCCGTCGCCGTCGAGGACCTCGGCCCCCTCCGGGGCGATGAGACCCGGTGCCAGCTCCACGACGGTCCCGTCCCGCACGACGACGTCCACGGGCTGCCCCTGCCCGTAGGGCCGGGCCCCCGCGATGAACACCCCGGTCACTGCTCGCTCCGCGTCATTGCTGGGCTCCGGCCAGCAGGTGGTAGAGCACGGCCATGCGGACGTGCACGCCGTTGGCCACCTGGGCGAGGATCGCCGACGCCGGGCCGTCGGCCACGCTCGGTGCGATCTCCATGCCGCGGACGATCGGCCCGGGATGCAGGACGACCGCGTGCTCGGGCAGCCGCGCGGCACGATCCGCGGACAGCCCGTACCCGACGGCGTACTCGCGGGCCGAGGGGAAGAACGCCCCGTGCATCCGTTCGGCCTGGACCCGGAGCATCATCACGGCGTCCAGGGCAGGCAGCTCCGCGTCCAGGTCCGGGCCGACCCGGCCCGGCCAGCGGTCGACGCCTGCGGGCAGCAGGGTCGGCGGCGCGACGATGACCACCTCCGCACCCAAGGTGGCCAGCAGGAACACCGCCGACCGCGCCACCCTGCTGTGCAGGACGTCGCCGACGATGCCGATCCGGCGCCCGGCCACCCCGCCGAGCCGGTCGCGCAGCGTGGCCGCGTCGAGCAACGCCTGCGTGGGGTGTTCGTGGGTGCCGTCGCCGGCGTTGACGATCGCGGTGTGGGTGCCGGTGTTCGCCCGGTCGCGGTCGATCCAGCCCGCGAGGCGGTGCGCGGCGCCGGAGGCCGGGTGCCGGACGACCACGCAGTCCGCCCCCATCGCCGACAGCGTCAGCGCGGTGTCGCGCAGCGACTCGCCCTTGGACACCGAGGAGCCGGTGGCGCTGACGTTGACGGTGTCCGCGCTCATCCACTTGCCGGCGATCTCGAACGACACGCGGGTCCGGGTGGAGTTCTCGTAGAACATCGTGATCACGGTGCGGCCGCGAAGGGTCGGCAGCTTGCGCACCTCGCGGCCCAGCAACGCCTGCTTGAGCCGGTCGGCGGTGTCGAGCAGGCCGGTCGCCGCCGCGGCGTCGAGGTCGGTGACCGCGAGCAGGTGTTTCATCCGCCGTTCTCGCCGCCCTCCGTGTCACCGTGGCTCGCACCGGCCGCGTGGCGCAACCGGACGCCGTCGCTGCCGTCGGTCTCGGTCAGCAGGACGAGGATCTGCTCGTCGAGGGCGGTGGGCACGTTCTTGCCCACGTAGTCGGCCCGGATCGGCAGCTCGCGGTGCCCGCGGTCGACCAGGACGGCGAGCTGCACCGCGCGCGGCCTGCCGTGGTCGGCCAACGCGTCGAGCGCGGCCCGCACCGTGCGTCCGGACATCAGGACGTCGTCGACGAGCACGACCAGCGTGTCGTCGAGGCCCCCGTCGGGCACCACGGTGTCCTCGAGCGCCCGGGTGGGGCGTCGGCGCAGGTCGTCGCGGTGCAACGTCGGGTCGACCGAGCCGACCGGCGGGGCGCTGCCCGTGAACTCTTCGATCGCCGCGGCGAGCCGCCGGGCGAGCACGGCGCCGCGGGTGGGGATCCCGATGCAGCACGACGCCGTCGAGATCGGCGGTCTTCTCGATGATCTGGTGCGCGATGCGGGCGATGGTGCGGGTGACGTCGGCGGCGCTGAGCAGCTCCCGGGCGGGTGGGCTCGCGCCCGCCACGTCCCCCCGGCGGTGGTCCGCCACGAGGTTCTCCTTCCCCGCCTCACCGGACGGGCTTAAAGGAACGGGCAGGGCAGCCGGACGCTACCAGCGGGGCCGCCGCAGCCCAGGGGCCGGGTGACACTGGCCGGGTGACTTGACCGGTGGGCCGCGCGAGCGGAGGATCACTCTCCGTATTGATCCCCTCGTCCCAGGGTGGTCGTGGCAGCGGGGGCACCATCCGGGACGGCAGCCGCGCGCTCCCCGCGGCCGTCGAACCAGCACGTGAGGAGGTCGCCAGATGGGCGACTACGCCAAGGCGCTCGGCGGCAAGCTCCGCGCCATCCGGCAGCAGCAGGGACTGTCGCTGCACGGGGTCGAGCAGAAGTCGGGCGGGCGCTGGAAGGCGGTCGTCGTCGGCTCCTACGAGCGCGGTGACCGCGCCGTCACCGTGCAGAAGCTGGCCGAGCTGGCCGACTTCTACGGCGTGCCGGTCGCCGAGCTGCTCCCCGAGGGCCGGGTGCCCTCCGGGTCCGAGCCGGCCACCAAGATCGTGATCAACCTGGAGCGGTTGGGACAGCTGCCGGCCGACAAGGTGGGCCTGCTCGCCCGCTACACCGCGGCGATCCAGAGCCAGCGCGGCGACTACAACGGCAAGGTGCTCTCGATCCGCGCGGAGGACCTGCGGTCGTTGGCGATCATCTACGACATGACGCCCGGCGAGCTGACCGACCAGCTCATCGAGTGGGGCGTGCTCCCGGTGGAGGCCCGCCCCACGCCGTGACCGTCACGTCGAGAACGAACTCGTGGTCGCCTGGATGGCCCACCGATCACCGCAGGTTCGTTCTCGACGGTCAGGACGTGGCGCGCAGGTGCTCGGCGATGTCGGCGATCCGGCCCAGCACGCCGTTGAGGAACCTCGGGCTGTCGTCGGTGGACAGGCTGCGCGCCAGCTCCACGGCCTCGGTGATCGCCACCGGGTCGTCGATCTCGTCGACCCAGAGCAGCTCGAAGACCCCGATGCGCAGCAGCGTGCGGTCCACCGCGGGCATGCGGGCCACCGTCCACCCCTCGGCGTGTTCGGCCAGCAGCTGGTCGATGCGCTCCCGGTGCTCCACCACCCCCCGCACCAGCATCGCGGCGTAGTCCGACACCGGCGGCGCGTCGTCGGTCTCCCGACGCTGGTCCAGCACCACGAGCGCGTCGTCGCCGCGCGCCTCGGACTCGAAGAGGATGTCGAGCGCGCGCTTGCGCGCCCTCGTCCGCGCCCTGATCATCGGTGGCCGGGCATCAGGCGGAGATGCGGCCGAGGTAGCGCCCGTCCCGCGTGTCCACCTTGACCTTCTCGCCGGTGGTCACGAACAGTGGCACCTGGATCTCGGCACCGGTCTCCAAGGTTGCGGGCTTCGTGCCGCCGGTGGACCGGTCGCCCTGCAGTCCGGGGTCGGTGTGCGCGACGACCAGCTCCACCGACGTCGGCAGCTCGACGTAGAGCGGGACGCCGTCGTGCAGCGCGACCATCGCCACCTGGTTCTCCAGCAGGTAGCCCGCCGCGGCGCCGACGGTGACGTCGGGGATCGGGATCTGGTCGAAGGTGTCGCCGTCCATGAAGACGAAGTCGGCGCCGTCGCGGTAGAGGAACGTCATGTCGCGCCGATCGACCGTGGCCGTGTCGACCTTGGTGCCGGCGTTGAAGGTCTTGTCGACGACCTTGCCGGTCATCACGTTCTTCAGCGTGGTGCGCACGAAGGCGCCACCCTTGCCCGGCTTCACGTGCTGGAACGCGGTGACCGCCCACAGCTGGCCGTCGAGGTTGAGCACCAAGCCGTTCTTGAGGTCGTTCGTGGTGGCCACGTGCGTGGGTCTCCTGCGTCTCGTCTCGCGCTGGGTGTGTCGACCGATGGGCCGATCGCCGGAGCCGATCGCTCGCGGCGACGCGACGCCCGTTCGGCGCCCTCGTCCGGCGGCCAGCCTACCGGCTAGACCTCGAGGAGCGCCCTGGTGGTGTGGGTCAGCAGTTCCGGAGGTCCGTCCCGCACCACCAGGGTGTCCTCGATGCGCACCCCGCCACGGCCGTCCAGGTAGACCCCGGGCTCGACGGTCACCGCCATCCCGGCGACGAGGGCCCCGGTTCCCGTCCTCGCCAGTGCCGGGGCCTCGTGGATCTCCAGTCCGACACCGTGCCCGAGCCCGTGCACGAACTCCTCGCCCCGGCCGGCCTCGGTCACCACCGTCCGGGCCGCGGCGTCCACGTCCGCCACCGCGGTGCCGGGAACCAGCGCGGCGCGGCCGGCGGCTTGAGCCGCGATGACGAGGGCGTGCAGCTCCTGCTGCCATTCGGCGGCGGGCCCCAGCACCAGCATGCGCGTCATGTCGGAGTGGTAGCCGTCCACGAGGGCGCCGAAGTCGAGCTTCACCAGGTCGGAGCGGCGCAGGACCGCGTCGGTGGGGGTGTGGTGCGGCACCGCGGAGTGCGCCCCGGCGGCGACGATCGTCGCGAAGGACGGGCCGGTCGCCCCGTGGTCCCGCATGCGGGCCTCCAGGTCCAGCGCGACCTGCCGCTCCGTGCGGTTCGGGCGGATGCCGCCCGCGGCCAACAGGTCCGCGAGCGCCCGGTCGGCGGCGGCGCAGGCGGCCGCCAGCGCGGCGACCTCGTCGTCGTCCTTGACCTCCCGCAGCTGCTGCACCAGACCCGGGGACCGGATCAGCGTCACGCCCTCGGCCGCGGCGTCGAGCGCCGCGTGCGCATCGACGGTCACGGCGTCGGACTCGAAACCGAGCCGGCGCACGCCCCCGCTGCCCGCGGTCGCGGCGACGGCGAGCGCACAGCGACGGTCGATGACGGTCTCGAGGTCGGGCACCTCCCATGCGGCCTGCGTGCGATAGCGGCCGTCGGTGCAGAAGCGGCTCGACCCGTCGCCCTCGACGTGCACGAGCAGGGTCGCGTTCGAGCCCGTGAAGCCGGTGAGGTAGCGGATGTTCACCAGGTCGGTCACGAGCAGCGCGTCGACCTCGACGGCCGGCAGGAGCGCCCGCAGCGCCGCCCGACGCCGGGCGAACCCGGGGGCGGCGGGTGGGCTCACGACAACCCCGGGCCCGCGGACACGGCCGCGTAGGCGCGTTCCAGCAGCTCCGGCGCCGGACCGTCGAGCCGACCGGGCACGGCGAGCGCGTCCAGGACGACGAAGCGCAACCTCCCGCCGCGCGCCTTCTTGTCCCCCCGCATCGTCTCGGTGAGCTCGGGGAGGACACCGGACTCGTAGCACACCGGGAGCCCGACGGCCCGCAGGATGGTGCGGTGCCGGTCGGCGGTGGCGTCGTCGAGGCGGCCGGCCGCGCGTGCGAGCTCGGCCGCGAACACGAGGCCGACGCTCACCGCAGCCCCGTGGCGCCACCGGTAGTGCTCGCGCCGCTCGATGGCGTGGCCCAGGGTGTGGCCGTAGTTGAGGATCTCGCGCAGATCGGACTCGCGCAGGTCGGCGGCCACCACCTCGGCCTTGACCGCGACGGAGCGGCGCACGAGCTCGGGCAGCACGGCGCCGCCCGGGTCCAGCGCCGCGCCCGGGTCGGCCTCGATCAGGTCCAGGATCACCGGGTCGGCGATGAACCCGGTCTTGACGATCTCGGCGCTGCCCGCGGCGATCTCGGCCGGCGGCAGCGAGTCGAGGACGGCGAGGTCCACGAGCACCGCCGACGGTTCGTGGAACGCGCCCACCAGGTTCTTGCCGGCCGCGGTGTTGATACCGGTCTTCCCGCCGACCGCCGCGTCGACCATCGCGAGCAGGGTGGTGGGCACGTGCACCACCCGCACCCCCCGCATCCAGGTGGCCGCCACGAAGCCCGCGAGATCGGTGGCCGCCCCACCGCCGAGGGAGACGACGACGTCGCCGCGCGTGAGCCCGATGCGCCCGCAGACCTCCCAGCAGAACCCCGCCACCGCGAGCGCCTTGCCGTCCTCGGCGTCCGGGATCTCCACCCGGTGCGCGTCCAGGCCGGCGGCCGCGAGCTCCTCGCGCACCCCTTCCGCGACGGCGGCCAGCGCCGGCTGGTGCACGAGCAGCGCGATCGACGCCCCGAGGTCGGTGACCGTCGTCGCGAGCTCGGCCCGCACGCCCCGGCCGATGAGCACGGGGTACGGACGCTCGGTGGCCACCTCGATCCGCACGGCGCCGCTCATGATGCGGTGCCGGAGGGCGGCAGCGGCGGCTGGCCGGTCATGACCGGACGGACGGGTCCGGCAGCGCCGTGCCCCTTCGGGGCGTGGGCCGGTCGAGCGGGTCGTTGGGGTCGACGGGCTCCGCCGGCGCGTCCGGGGCGACCTCGCCGATCGCCTCCAGAACCGCCCGCACGACCTCGTTGGGGCTGCGCCGGTCGGTGTCGACCACGGCGGTGGCCACCTCCCGGTACAGCGGAGCCCGCGCGTCGAGCAGTGCCTTGAACGTGGAGCGCGGGTTCACCCCGGCGAGCAGCGGCCGGGCGGTGGACATGCCGGTGCGCCGCAGGCCGTCCGCGAGGCTGACCGTCAGGTGCACCACGCGGTGACCGCGCAGCCGGTGCCGTGTCTCGACGGCGAGCACCGAGCCACCGCCCAGGGCCAGGACGCCGTCGGTGTCGGCCAGCGCCCCGGCCACGACCTCGCGCTCGACCGCCCGGAAGGCGTCCTCGCCGTCCTGCAGGAACACGTCGGCGATGGGCTTGCCGGTACGGACGACGATCAGCTCGTCGACGTCGGTGAACGGCAGGCCGAGCCGGCGGGCGAGCACCCGGCCGACCGTGGTCTTCCCGGCTCCGGGTGGCCCGACGAGCACCAGCGAGGGTCGTCTGCGAGGGATCACCACTCCCAGCCTAGCGACGGTGTGAGACGCTCCCCGCGGCGCCGGTCCACGGCCGGCGGGCCCCGGGCGTGCGGCGCGGGACCCGGCGACCCGAAGGGTGGTCGGCTAGTCTGCGGGCACGGCGGTGACGCCGAGCGAGGCACGAGTTCGTCGCACGATCGGAGCTCCGGGTGGACGGTGATCTCGGGCGCCGCAGCGCCCTCGCGGGGGCCCGGTGCCGCCGTCCGGCTCCCCTTCCGCCCCCGCCTCGAGGCGCGTCGTGAGCCGACGCCCCGACGGCGCCGAGCCACCCGTGCCGAGCATCGAGGACGATCCACCGCCGCCGGCCCGCGAACAGCTCCCGCTGCCCCGGCGGAACCGGCAGGGTCACCTCGAACCGCAGCTCCGCGTCCCCGGTGGAGCGGGCGACGGCACCCCGTTCGTCGCCTTCCTCCCCCCTCCCTTCGCTCCTCCCACTGCCCCGCGCACCGCCGATCGACCCGACGAGGAGCCGCCGGAGGGGTCAGCCCGCGCGGCGGCCATCGCCCGCGCCGCGGCGTTCCGGGCGGCCACGTGGCGCGGGCGCGGGGTCGCGCCTCCCGAACCGCCGAGCTGACCACGTCGGGCGGGGGGACCACCCGCCACCCGGGGCGCTCAGCGGCCGGCGGCGTCGAGGTAGGCCCGGAGGTTGCGGCCGGTCTCCCGCGCCGAGTCACCGCCGAACTTCTCCAGGGCCGCGTCGGCCAGGACCAGCGCCACCATGGCCTCGGCCACCACCCCGGCCGCCGGCACCGCGCAGACGTCCGAGCGCTGGTGGATGGCCTGGGCCGCCTCCCCGGTCGCCACGTCGACGGTCTGCAGCGCGCGGGGCACCGTGGAGATCGGCTTCATCGCCACCCGGACCCGGACCGGCTCGCCGTTGGTCATGCCGCCCTCGATCCCCCCCGCCCGGTTCGACAGCCGCTGCACCGGGGCCCCGGGCACCATCTCGTCGTGCGCCGCGCTCCCCCGCCGCCGCGCCGTGCGGAAGCCGTCGCCGATCTCCACCCCCTTCATCGCCTGGATACCCATCAGCGCCCCGGCGAGCCGGGCGTCGAGCCTGCGGTCGGAGTGCACGTAGGAGCCCAGCCCGACCGGAAGCCCGTAGGCGATCACCTCGACCACGCCGCCGAGCGTGTCGCCGTCGCGCTGGGCCGCGTCCACCTCCTCCACCATCGCGTCCGTGACCGACGGCGACCACGCCCGCACCGGGCTGGCGTCGACCCGCTCGAGGTCGCCCGGACCCGGAGCCTCGTCGGGGGGCGCCTCCACGGTGCCGAGCGCCACGACGTGCGACACGATGCGCGCGTCCAGCACCTGCGCCAGGAACGCCCTGGCGACCGTGCCGAGCACCACCCGTGAGGCCGTCTCCCGCGCGCTGGCCCGCTCGAGGACGGGACGAGCGTCATCGAACCCGTACTTGGTCATGCCGGCGAGGTCGGCGTGCCCCGGCCGCGGACGCGTGAGCGGCGCGTTGCGGGCCCGCTGGGTGATCAGCTCCGGGTCGACGGGGTCGGCGGCCATCACCGTCTCCCACTTCGGCCACTCGGTGTTGCCGATCCGGACCGCGACCGGTCCGCCCTGCGTGACGCCGTGGCGCACACCGCCAATCACCTCGAGCTCGTCGGCCTCGAACTTCATGCGCGCCCCCCGGCCGTGGCCCAGCCGACGGCGGGCGAGCTCGGCGGCCAGCTCCTTGGTGGTGATCTCGACCCCGGCGACCATGCCCTCGAGCACGGCCACCAGGGCGGGACCGTGGGACTCCCCGGCGGTGATCCAGCGCAGCACGCCGCCGATCCTCTCACCCCCCTCCGGGCGCGGCCGCCAAGCCCGCACCGGCCAGCAGCGTGGTGACCACCCACGAGGCGGCCAGCATCGACGGGCCGTGCGGGAGCGCCGCGCCCCGCGGCGGTCCTCGACCCAGCATCCCGGCGACCCCGACCCCGGCGGTGAGGGCGGCCGCAAGCAGCGCCGCCAGTGCCATCGCCGACCACCCCGCCGCCGCGAGCACGGCGCCGAGCGGCCCCGCCAGCTTCACGTCGCCCGCCCCCATCGCGTGCGGGGCGAGCAGGTGCACCGCGCCGTGCACGGTCACCGCCACCGCGGCCCCACCGACCGCCCGGAGCACGGCGGGGGGACCGAGCGGCAGCAGGAGCAGCAGCGCGACCGGGAGGGCCGGCAGGGTGAGCGCGTCGGGCAGCCTGCGGTGGGCGATGTCGACCGCACCCGCCGCCACCCCCAGCCACCCGAGGCCGAGCAGCGCCGGCACCCACGCCGTCGGCAGGGCACCCACGGCCCCGCCGGCGACGGTCACGCCCCACAGGATCCCGACCGCCGCCTCGCATCCCCCGGCTCGGATCCGGGCGCCCCGTCGCAGCCGTCCGAGCAGCAGGCGCGCCCCCGCCCCGGCTCCCACACCGGCGGTGGACCCCGCTGCGGCGGCCAGGACCGCCTCCATCCCGTCCGACCTCCCTCTCCCCTGGCCCGGGGCGTGCTCGTCGACGCCGATCGACCCTTCGGGGACGATCGTGGACGTTCGGACGCGACCGGACCCGCCGCACCGCCGACCTGTGGACGGCGACAGCCCGTTGTGGATGAGTGGGCCGGGCCCACCGCAGCGCGGCGACGACGTCCGTGCGGTGTGATACGCGGGACATCGAGGTGAGGCCCCCGGTCCCGATGCGAGGAGTGCCCATGTCGGCCAGCACCGCCGTCGATCCCGCCCTGGTCGAGCTGTTCGTCCGCCAACGGGGCGGCACCCTGATCACGATCAAGCGCGACGGGCGACCACAGGCCTCGGTCGTGTCGCACGCCTTCGATCCGGCGACGCGCACGGTGCGCGCCTCGATCACCGAGCCACGGGCGAAGACCCGCAACCTGCGCCGCGATCCGCGTGCCAGCTACGTCGTGACCACGCCCGACCTGCGGGCCTACGCCGTGGGTGAGGGCAGTGCTGAACTGACCCCGGCCGCCGCGGAGCCGCACGACGACACCGTGGAGGCGCTGATCGACCTCTACCGGGACGTGGCGGGCGAGCATCCGGACTGGGACGAGTACCGCGCCGCGATGGTGGCCGACCGCAGGGTGCTGCTGACGCTGCGGCTCGACCACGTCTACGGTTGGATCATGCCCGGCTGAGGGGAGCGAACATCGTTGCATGAGCCGGCCGGCGACGTCGTCATCCGGCGCTCGGGGCAGGATCGACCGGTGCGCGAGGGGTCGGAACGGGTGGCGCGGGCGGTCGTGCGGGCCGACGTCGACCACGGCCGTGCCGAGCTCGTGGGGGATCCGGACCGGTCCCACGGCTGGACGCTGTTCGTCGACGGGACCGCCCAGTCCCACGTCGACCTGGACGATCCCACCCACCTGGAGTTCGAGTACGTGCGGCGCCTGGCCCACGTCGTCGACCTGGTCGCCGAGGTGGCGGTCCCGCTGCGCGTCCTGCACCTCGGCGGCGGCGCGTGGACGCTGGCCCGCTACGTCGCGGCGACCCGACCGGGATCCGCGCAGCGGGTGGTCGAGATCGACGGCGGGCTGGTCGATCTCGTCCGCGCCCGCCTGCCGGCCGACCATCTCGGCATCGACGTGCAGGTGGCCGACGCGCGGGCCGCGCTCGCCCGGCGCCCGCCCGCGTCGGCCGACCTCCTCGTCCTCGACGTGTTCGCGGGAGCTCGCATCCCGTCGCACCTGACATCGGTGGAGTTCGTCCGCGCCGCCGCCCGCGTGCTGCGACCCGGTGGGACCTACGCCGCCAACATCGCCGACGACGCCCCGCTCGGGTTCGCCCGCGGGCAGGTGGCCGCCGTGGCCGCCGTGTTCACCGAGGTGGCCGTGGTGGTGGCCCCCGACGTCCTCCACGGACGGCGCTTCGGCAACCTCGTCCTGCTCGGTTCCGATGCCACCCTGCCCACCGCGGACATCGCCAGGGCGGTCGCGGCCGACCCGTTCCCCGCCCGGGTGCTGGACAGCAGCGCCGCCCGTCGCCTCGCCGGTGACGCGACCGCTCCGAGCGACACGAACGCCGTCCCGTCGCCCGTCCCGCCGCCGGGACTGTTCGGTCGGTAGCGAGCGCTCAGAACGCGCCGTTCGCGCGGGCCTCCTCGACGTTGGCGCTGTGTTCGGCGAACGTCTCGGCGAAGCACGACGTGCCGTCGGGGCGGCAGCGGACGAAGAAGAACCACGGCCCGGGCTCGGGACCGAGCGCGGCGGCGATCGCCTCCCGCCCCGGCGCCGAGATCGGGGTGGGCGGCAGTCCGGCCACGGCGTAGCTGTTGTACGGCCCCGGTCGCGCGCGGTCGGCGGCGGTCGTGCGCAGAGCCTGCAGGTCGAGCGGGTAGTTGACCATCGAGTCCAGCTCGAGGCGCTGGCCGGCGCCGAGCCGGTTGACGATCACCCGGGCGACCCTCGGCATGTCCGGCGTGATCGCTTCCTTCTCCACCAGCGAGGCGATCGTGAGCACCTCGTACGGCGTGAACCCGATCCCCCGCGCCTCCGAGACCAGCCCCGAGGCGTCCAGCCGGATGGACGACGTGGAGAGCAGGTCGCGCAGGACGTCCGCCGCCGGCGCCCCGGGCGGGACGTCGTAGCGGCCCGGCACCAGCAGGCCTTCCAGGCGCCGCACCGGGTCGGCCCGGCGCACCTCGTCCAGCGCCCACCCGGGCACCCCGAGCTCCGCGGGGTCGGTCTCGGCCATGGCCCTGCGGAGGTCGTCGACCGACACGCACCGCTGCGCCCCGTCCAGGCGGGCGCAGGTGGCTCGGGAGACCAGGCTGAGCACGCCGGGGACCACCGCCCCGTCGGGCGCGCGGGTGTCGTCGAGCTGGGTGCCGCCGCGGATCTCCAGCTGCCCCACCCGCGACCCGGGTTCGAGCAGCAGCGCGACCGCGGACGCACCCGACATGCGCGACCGCAGCACGTAGTACCCCGGCTGCACCGAACGGATCCTGTCGTCCTGCTCCGCCGCCTCGGTGAACGCGTCGACGCCGGCGATGACCCCACGCTCGGTCAGCATGGCGGCGATCTGGGTGGTGGAGTCGCCCTCCTGCACGTGGGCGACGACGTCGCCGGTCCCGCCACCGTCGAAGTCGGGAGTGGTGAACAGCGACGAGAACAGGTAGAGCCCACCGCCCACGACCCCGCCGACCAGCAGGAGCACGGCGAGGAGCAGCACGCCGACCCGGCGGCGCCGACGTCGGGACCGGGCGCGCTGCGCAGCGCGGCGAGCGCCGAGCTCCTGGCGACGCGGCACCACCTCGACCGGACCGGTCCGGTCCCAGTCGGTCACTGGTCCGATCTCCTTCTGGGCACCCGAACGGCGCGGCCGGTCCCATCCGTCCGGTTCCACACGGCTGCACCCTAACCAGGGGGCCGGCGGGCGGACGGGTCCGGGGCCGCGACGCCTACGGCGGACGGTTGGCGTCCAGCCAGCCCTGCAGGATGCCGACGGCGGCGGCCTGGTCCACCACCGCCCGCTGCCGGCGCCCCCGACGACCGCTCTCCCGCAGCTGGCGGGTGGCCACGACGGTGGTGAGGCGCTCGTCGGACAGCACGATCGGAACGTCCACCACCGTCGCCAGTGCCACCGCGAACTCGCGCGCGGCCCCGGCGGCCTGGCCCTCGCGCCCGGCGAGGGTGCGGGGCAACCCGACCACGATCTGGACGATCTCGTGCTCGGCGACGAGCGCGGCGATGGCCTGCAGGTCAGCACCGCCGGCGGTGGGGTCACGCGGCACGGTCCGCAACGGGGTCGCGAGCACCCCGTCCGGATCGGACATCGCCACCCCGATCCGGACGGCCCCGACGTCGACGCCCAGCCGCCGGCCCCGCCCGGAGCCCGGGTCAGCCACGCAGCGTGGCCCGCAGGGCGGCCACCGCCGCCGGGACTCCCGACGGGTCGGTGCCACCGCCCTGCGCGAGGTCGGGCTTGCCGCCCCCGCGCCCGCCGACGGCCGGGGCGAACGCCGGGACCAGCGTGCCGGCTGCGATCCCGCGCTCCCGGGCCGCCGCGGTGGTGGCGACCACGAACGCGACCCGGTCGCCGTCGGTGGAGAACAGGCCCACCACGCCCGGCCGCGCACCCAGCCGGCCGCGGACATCGGAGGCCAGGGCACGCAGGTCCGCTCCGCCGACCCCGTCCGGGGCCGCGACGGCCACGAGCGCCACACCGTCGACGTCCTCGGCCGCGTCGGCCAGCGCCGCCGCCGAGGACAGGACGGCGTCGGCCCTGACCTTCTCCAGCTCCCGCTCGGCCTGCCGGAGCCGCTCGACAACGCCGCCGATGCGCTCGGGCAGCTCCTCGGGGCGCGCCTTGAACTGCTCGGCGAGCTGCGACACGAGCACGTGCTCGCGGGCCAGGAAGCGGAACGCGTCGAGCCCGACCAGCGCCTCCACGCGGCGCACCCCGGCCCCGATCGAGGCCTCCGACAGCAGCTTGACCAGTCCCAGCTGTCCCGAGCGGCGCACGTGGGTGCCGCCGCACAGCTCGCGGGAGTAGTCGCCGATCTCGACCACGCGCACCGCGTCGCCGTACCTCTCCCCGAACAGTGCCATCGCTCCGATCCGCCGCGCCTCGTCCTGGGTGGTGACGAACGCCCGCACCTCGTGGTCGTCGGTGAGCACGGCGTTGACCTCGTCCTCCACCTCCGAGAGGACCGAGACGGGCACCGCGCCGGCCGGTGAGGTGAAGTCGAACCGCAACCGGCCCGGCGCGTTGAGCGACCCGGCCTGCGCGGCGGCGTCCCCGAGGTGGCGGCGCATCCCGGCGTGCACGAGGTGCGTGGCCGAGTGGGAGCGCGAGACGGCCGCGCGGCGCGATCCGTCGACCTCGGCGAGGGCGACGGCGCCCACGGTCACCTCACCGGAGGTGACCACGCCCCGGTGCACGGAGAGCCCGGCGACCGGGGACTGCACGTCGGAGACGGCGACCGCGAAACCGTCGCCGCGCAACACACCGGTGTCGGACTGCTGGCCGCCGCCCTCGGCGTAGAACGGGGTGCGGTCGAGCACGACCTCCACGGCCGTCCCCTCGCCCGCCGCGGGCACCCCGTCCCCGTCGACCACGAGCCCGACCACACGCGACTCCACGACGAGGTCGGTGTAGCCGAGGAACTCGGTGCCGCCCGCGGTGTCGAGCACCGCCCGGTAGGCGGTGGCGTCCGCGGGCCCGGCCTTGCGGGCGACGGCGTCCGCCCTGGCCCGGTTGCGCTGCTCGGCCATGAGCGTCCGGAAGCCCGCCTCGTCGACGCTCAGCCCGGACTCCGACGCCATCTCCAGCGTGAGGTCGATCGGGAAGCCGTAGGTGTCGTGCAGCTGGAACGCGCGGTCTCCCGGCAGCACCGACCGGCCGGCGCTCCTGGTCTCGGCGACGGCCGTGTCGAAGATGCGCGAGCCCGCCGTGAGGGTGGAGAGGAAGGCCTGCTCCTCGGCGTGCACGACCGCGGCGATCCGCTCGGCGTCGGTGGCCAGCTCCGGGTACGACGGGCCCATCTCCGCGATGACGACCTCGGCGAACGACGGCAGCACGGGCTCCTGCACGCCGAGGAGCCGCGCCGAGCGCACGATCCGGCGCAGCAACCGGCGCAGCACGTAGCCGCGGCCCTCGTTGGACGGCGTCACCCCGTCGCCGATGATCATCACACCGGAGCGGGCGTGGTCGGCGATCACCCGGAACCGGACGTCGTCGGCGGCGCCGCCCGGCCCGCCCGCGCCGTAGCGGCGGCCGGAGAACTCCTCGGCGCGGGTGATCACGGGACGGACGAGGTCGGTCTCGTAGACGTTGTCGACGCCCTGCAGCAGGTAGGCGACGCGCTCGATCCCCATGCCGGTGTCGATGTTCTTCTTGGGCAGCACCCCCACGGGCGGGTGGTCGTCCTTCGGGCTGAGCTCACCCCGGACGTCCTGCATGAACACGAGGTTCCAGATCTCGAGGTAGCGGTCCTCGTCGGCCTCGGGGCCGCCCTCGCGCCCGTGCTCCGGCCCGCGGTCGTAGTAGATCTCGGAGCACGGACCGCCCGGGCCCGGCACGCCCATGTCCCAGTAGTTGTCCTTGCCCCCGCGGCGCTGGATGCGCTCGGCCGGCAGCCCCGCGATCCGGCGCCACAGGTCGATGGCCTCGTCGTCGTCGCGGTAGACCGTGACCCAGATGCGGTCGGGCTCGAAACCGTAGCCGCCGGCGTCCTGGCTGCCGGTCACGAGGTTCCAGGCGTGCTCGATCGCCCCGGCCTTGAAGTAGTCCCCGAACGAGAAGTTGCCGGCCATCTGGAAGAACGTGTTGTGCCTGGTGGTGCGGCCGACCTCGTCGATGTCGCCGGTGCGCACGCACTTCTGGATCGACGTCGCGCGCGGGAAGGGCGGCGGCGCCTCACCGAGGAAGTACGGCTTGAACTGGACCATGCCGGCGTTGACGAACAGCAGGGTCGGATCGTCGAGGATCAGCGACGCGCTCGGCACGCTGGTGTGGCCGGCTGCGGTGAAGTGGTGGGTGAACCGACGGGCGATCTCATGGGTCTGCACGGGGGGCCTTCGGTGGTGGCGGAGCGGGTGACGGTGGGCGGTGACGGCGGGCGCTAGATCCCCGCCCGGCGCGCTCGGGCGCGGGCGTGCGCATCGGGCTCCTCGGCGAACGCGTCGCCGAAGCTGGGCAGAGTGGCCCCCGTGCGACGCTCGACGATCTCGGTGAGCTCCTGCTCGCGTGCGGTCATGCCGGCGCGCACCTCGGCGCCGAACTCCCCCAGACCCGCCCCGAGCTCCCGCAGCCCGTCGGCGACGTTGGCCCCGACTCCGGCCGGGCTGAGACGGTGGGCGGCGCGGCTGGCCCGTCTGGTGGCCAGGGCACCCACGGCGAGCCCCACACCGAGCCAGAACAGACGCCTCATCGTCGGCCTCGGCGGCGACCGCGGCCCGGGCGGGTGCTCAGTGCGTGCTGACCGGTCTCCCGGCTGAGACGCCGCGCCTTGACGGCCCGGTTCAGGCCGTAGGAGAACGCCGCCGCGCGCACCAGGGGACCGCCCAGCGTGGCGGTGAACAGCGACGTCAGCACCGACACGTTGCTGCTGACCGTGCGCGCGCTCGACGTGATGCCGTCCACCCGCTCCAGCTGGGTGTTCACCTCGTGCAGTGTGGTCTGGGCGTTGTCCAGCAGCGGGGCGGCACCCTCGTGGGCCTTGCGGATCGCCACCGTGGCCTCGTCGAGCGTGCGGCCGAGTTTCCACAGCGGGACGGCCAGCAGAAGCACGAGGACCACGAAGGCACCCGCCGCGACCAGCGCAGCGATCTGGCCAGCCGACACGAAGCCTCCCCGCCCCAGTTGATCTGCTGCCTCACGTGATCGCGTCAGGCTACTCCGCGACGACGCCGGCGTGCCCCGGGGCTCAGTCGTCCTCGGCGGCCTCCTCGGCCTCCTCGGCCTCGTCGCCGTTCCCGCGGGCCGCGGCGATCTCCCCGCGCAGTCGAGTGAGGGCGCGGTGCTGGGTGACCCGCACCGCTCCCGGCGTGGATCCGACCGCCTGCGCGGTCTCCTCGGCACTGAGGCCGACCGCGATCCGCAGCACGAGCACCTCGCGCTGGCGGGGGGTGAGCCGGTGGAGCAGGCAGCCCAGCCGCTCGGTGAGCTCGCCGGCCAGCAGGCGCTGCTCGGGCCCGTCGTGCAGGACCGGGGCGTCGGGGAGGTCGGCCACCGGCTCGGCGCGGTTGCGACCGATGGCCCGGAACGCGTCGGTGACCTTGTGCGCGGCGATCCCGTAGACGAACGCTCGGAAGGACAGGCCCTTCACGGTGTAGCCGGACAGTGCGCTGACCACGGCCAGGCACACCTCCTGCGCGACGTCGTCGGCCGACCCGATGCCCGTCTCCTGGCGGCCCAGCCGGCCGCGGCAGTAGCGCAGCACCATCGGCTGGATCTCGCCGAGGAGCCGGTCCTTCGCCCGCTGGTCGCCCGCGACGGCGTCGGCCACGAGGGTCTCGAGCAGCGGGACGGCGGGCAGGACGTCCGGGACGGCGTCGATCAGGTCGTCGGGTCTGCTGTCCGCCCGGAGCTCAGGCTGGCCGAGAGCGGTCGGGGCCGCGGGGGTGGCCGATTCGGCGAGCGCGGTGCTCATCGTGCGTTGGACGTTGTCGTACCGGGCCGACGGCCGGCAACGCGCCCGAACGTGGACATCGTGGGTCCCCTCCCCCTGACACCAGCGGCCTCCCACCGGTGTGACGCGGCTGCACGCCCTCAGCGCCCATCCGGGCGCCGTTGCGTGCACTGCGGTCGTGCGAGGAGAAACCGGACGCTCCGGCAGTACCCTGCGAAGTCCCCCGACAGCAGGTCTGCGGCCCGATATCCCCTTGTCCTACCGTTCGCCCACCACCGTGCCCAGCAGTGATCGAATTCCTTCGACGTTCAATCAGGCATCCTTGCGACAACCCGCGAGTGGAGTCAAGAGCCGCCGTGTATCGGGTTGCTCTCGACTGCGATGGCGGCCGGCGCATCGCCCGTGCTGGTACGCGTCGGCTCAGCGCAGCGACGCCAGCACGTCGGCCAGGGCGTCGACGGCGAACCCGAGCTCGTCCTCGGTGACCACGAGGGGCGGGGACAGCCGGATCGTGGAGCCGTGGGTGTCCTTCACCAGCACGCCGTGCCGAGCCAGCTCCTCGCTCACCGTCCGGCCGGTGCCCAGCTGCGGATCGATGTCGATCCCTGCCCACAGCCCCACTCCGCGCACGCCCACCACACCGCGGCCGACCAGCCCGGCCAGTCGGCGGTGCAGGACGTCGCCGAGCCGGCGCGCCCTGGTCAGCATCCCGTCCGGCCCGCCGCGACCCAGCAGCTCCACCACCGCCCGGCCGACGGCGCAGGCCAGTGGGTTCCCGCCGAACGTGCTGCCGTGCTGCCCTGGTCGGAGCACCCCGAGCACCGCGGCGTCGGCGACCACGGCCGACAGCGGCACGATCCCGCCGCCCAGGGCCTTGCCCAGCAGGTACACGTCGGCGTCCACGCCCGCCGCCCGCGTGGCCAGGACGTGCCCGGTCCGGCCGAGTCCGGACTGCACCTCGTCAGCGACGAGCAGCACATCGGCCAGGTCACAGATCTGCCGGACGGCCGGCAGGTACCCCGCCGGCGGGACGACGACCCCGGCCTCGCCCTGCACCGGCTCGATCAGCACGGCGACGGTGTTAGGCGTGACCGCGGCACGCAGCGCGTCCTCGTCGCCGTACGGGACGACGTCGAAGCCGGGGGTGAAGGGCCCGAACCCGCCGCGGGCGTCCGGGTCGGTGGAGGAGCCGACGATGGTGATCGTGCGTCCGTGGAAGCCGCCGGCGGCCACGACGACCCGGGCCTGGTCCGCCGGGACTCCCTTGACCTCGTACCCCCACTTCCGCGCCACCTTCAGCCCGCTCTCCACGGCCTCGGCGCCGGTGTTCATCGGCAGCACCATCTGCTTGCCCACGAGCGCGGCGAGCTCGGCGCAGAACGGGCCGATCTGGTCGCTGCCGAAGGCGCGACTGGTGAGCGTGACGCGGTCGAGCTGGCGGTGCGCTGCGGTCAGCAGGTCCGGGTGACCGTGCCCGAAGTTCAGCGCGGAGTAGCCGGCGAGGCAGTCGAGGTAGCGCCGGCCCTCCACATCGGTCACCCAGGCGCCCCGCGCGTGCGCCACCACCACCGGCAGCGGGTGGTAGTTGTGCGCCGAGTGCTCGTGCACGAGCCGCTCGTGGAACCCGGTGGCCGTCTCGGTGATCGTCATCCCCGCACCTCCAGCGTGCAGCACTTGGGTCCGCCGCCGCCCTTGCGCAGCTCGGACAGGTCGACGGGGACGGGAACGAAGCCGCGCTCGTCCAGCGCAGCGGCGAGCCGCCCGGCCTGCGCCGGCAGCACCACGTGCCGGCCGTCGCTCACCGCGTTGAGGCCGAGCACCGCGGCATCGGCGCGGTCGGCGACGACGGAGTCGGGGAACCGCTCGCGCAGCACCGCCTGTGACGCCGGCGTGAAGGCCGCGGGAAACCACGCGATGGTGTCGTCGTCGAGGACCGCGACAGCGGTGTCGAGGTGGTAGTACCAGGGGTCGACGAGCTCGAGCGGCACGATCTCGCGGCCCAGCACGCGCCCGGCCTCGGCGTGCGCGCGCCGATCGGTGCGGAAGCCGGAGCCGGCCAGGACGACCTGTTCCCCCGGCGGGCCGATCACGAGCAGGTCGCCCTCCCCCTCGTTGACGAACTCGGGCTCGACGACGCGCGCGAAGCCGGCCGCCCGGAACCAGGCGAGGTGGGCCGCGGCCTCGCCCGCCCGCTCGGCATGGCGGAACCGGGCTCCGAGCACGGTTCCGTCGACGACCGTCGCGCCGTTGGCCGCGTAGACCAGATCAGGCAGACCCGGAACGGGGTCGAGCAGGTCGACGCGGTGGCCGAGATCGAGGAACGTGCGGCGCAGCGTGTCCCACTGGTCCAGCGCCCGCTGCCGGTCGACCGGGGCGCCGGGGCACATCCACGGGTTGATCGCGTAGGTCACGGCGAAGTGCGCCGGCGGGGACATCAGGTAGCGCCGGCGGGTGGCGGTCCGCTCACGCAGAGCGCTCGGGCGGGGAAGGACGCTGGTCACGGGCTCGCTCCACGGATCGGGCGGGGGCCGCGGCATCGGCGCCGAGGTGGCTCCACGGTAGGAACGCCGGCGGCGGACGACAATCGCGATCCCGTGCCCGTGCGCGGCGGAACGTTGCGCATCCCGGGGTTGCGACCCGCATCCGTTGCGTGGCCGCTCTACCCGTCGTCCGGGGGCGCCGGCAGCGGTGCGGCGGGGCGCCGGAGCAGGGGCGAGAGCACGAGCACCGACTTCGTGCGCGCCACGAACGACTGCGCGCCGATCTGCTCGAGAACCTGCTCGAAGTGCCGCATGTCGGCGGCGAGGATGCGCAGCACGGCGTCGGCCTCGCCGGACACGGTGCTCGCGTCGACGACCTCCGGGAACCGTCGTACCGCCGCCCGGATGGTCTGCGGCGGGGTGCTCATCCGGCAGTACAGCTCGACGTAGCCCTCCACGGCCCATCCGAGGGCGGCGGGATCGAGCAGCACGGTGAACCCGGTGATCGCCCCGCCGGTGCGCAGCCGGTCGACCCGCCGCTTCACCGCCGACGCGCTGAGCCCGACGGTCGCCCCGAGATCGGCGTAGCTGCGCCGGGCGTCGGCCACGAGCAGCGCGATGAGGTCCTGGTCGAGCCGATCGAGCTGCACGGGCCTCATCTCAGCAGACGTGACCACCATTGTGGCGCCACCGCGGCGACCGCCAGGATGGGCCGGTGGACGTACCGGGGGTCGGTTCGGCGTCGGGACGCTTCCGGGTCGACTCGGAGGTCGGACGGCTGCGGCAGGTCGTCCTGCACCGGCCCGGCCTCGAACTCAAGCGGCTCACCCCGGGCAACAAGGACCGGCTGCTGTTCGACGACGTGCTGTGGGTCCAGCGGGCCCAGCAGGAGCACGACGCCTTCGCGGCGCTGCTGCGCGACCGCGGGGTCGCCGTGCACCTCTTCGGTGAGCTCCTGCTCACCACCGTCGAGATCCCGGAGGCGCGCAAGTACGTCCTCGACCGCATCTTCGACGACCGCATCTACGGCCCGCTGGCGATCGACGCGCTGCGCAACTGCTTCGACGCCATGGACACCGAGACCCTCACCGAGCACCTCGTCGGCGGCATCACCAAGCGTGAGGTGCTCGACCGCATCGAGGAGCCGCGCTCGATCGCGTTCCACGTGCTCGCCCTCGACGACTTCGTGCTCGAGCCCCTGCCCAACCACCTCTACACGCGCGACACCTCGGCCTGGATCCACGACGGGGTCGCCATCAACAGCATGCGCAAGAAGGCGCGCATGCGCGAGACCGTGCACTACGAGGCCGTGTACCGGTGGCATCCGCTGTTCGCCGACGCGGACTTCGCCGTCTGGTCGGAGGGCTCGGTCAACGGGATGGCCACGACCGAGGGCGGGGACATGCTCGTGCTCGGCGGCGGGGCGGTGCTGATCGGGATGAGCGAGCGGACCGTGGCCGCAGGCGTCGAGCGGCTGGCCCGGCGGCTGTTCGCCGGCGGCGAGGTGGACCGCATCGTGGCGCTGCGGATGCCCGAGACCCGCGCCCTGATGCACCTGGACACCGTGCTGACGATGGTCGACGGAGAGACGTTCTCCAAGTACGCGGGATTGGGGATGCTCCCGGCCTACACGATCCGCCCCGGGGACACCGAGAAGGAGCTGCACGTCACCGACCATCGGCCCGAGGACATGCACGTCGCGATCGCCGCCGCGCTCGGCCTGCCCGCGCTGCGGGTGCTCACCGCCGAGCAGGACGTGCACGCCGCGGAGCGCGAGCAGTGGGACGACGGGTGCAACACCCTCGCGGTCGCGCCCGGCGTCGTCGTCACCTACGAGCGCAACGTCACGACCAACACGTTCCTGCGGCGTCACGGCGTCGAGGTGTTGGAGATCCCGGGCGGCGAGCTGGGCCGCGGCCGCGGCGGCCCGCGGTGCATGAGCTGCCCGGTGGAGCGCGACCCGGCCTGATCCCGGGATGGGAGGATCGGGCCGTGACCGGAGAACCGATCGACCTGCACGCCGCACTGGCCCGCTTCGACGCGATCTGGAGCCCGAGGATCGTCACCCGGGTGAACGACTACG
Organism: uncultured Actinomycetota bacterium; assembly: GCA_963711715.1. GTDB lineage: Bacteria > Actinomycetota > Actinomycetes > Mycobacteriales > Pseudonocardiaceae > Pseudonocardia. The sequence continues at coordinate 251,806 of CAVQFJ010000009.1, read as the reverse complement.
ACGTCCGGGTGGCCAAGGTCGCCGGCGATCACGTCTGGCACGCTCACGACAGCACCGACGAGTTCTTCCTCGTCCTCGAAGGCGAACTCATGATCGCCCTGCGTGAGGACGACGGCGAACGCACCGTCACCCTGCCTCGTGGCGCGGTGTTCGTCGTTCCGCGCGGCACCGAGCACCGCCCGTCGTCACCCGGCGGTGCGTCGATCCTGATGTTCGAGCCGACCGGCACGTCGACGGTGGGCGACCGCCACCAGCCCGTACCGGCCCACGTGGACGCGACGACGGGGCACGCCCTGTTCGACGGGTGATCAGGCCGGACCCTCGCCGCGGACGATGCGGCGGAGCAGCGGAAGGCGCTCGGCCAGCGCGCGCTCACCGCCGTGCGGCGTGGGCACGTAGTAGTCCCGGCCGACGAGGGCGTCCGGCGGGTACTGCTGGGCCAGCACCCCGTCGGGCACGCCGTGCGGGTAGCGGTAGCCCACCGCGTTGCCCAGCCGCTGCGCGCCGGCGTAGTGCCCGTCGCGCAGGTGGGCCGGCACCGGCCCGACGGCGCCGGCCCGCACGTCGGCCATCGCCTCGTCGATCGCGGTGATCACCGCGTTCGACTTCGGTGCCGTCGCGAGGTGCACGGTCACCTGCGCGAGGGCGAGCCGGCACTCCGGCAGCCCGACCAGCGCCACCACCTGCGCCGCCGCCACCGCGGCCGGCAGCGCGGTCGGATCGGCGAGCCCCACGTCCTCGCTGGCGTGCACCATCAGTCGACGCGCCACGAACCGCGGGTCCTCCCCGGCCACGAGCATGCGGGCGAGGTAGTGCAGCGCCGCATCCGGGTCCGAGCCGCGGATGGACTTGATGAACGCGCTGATGACATCGTAGTGCTGGTCCCCCGCGCGGTCGTAGCGCACGGCGGCCTCGGTGACGGCGCGCTCGACGGCCGGCACGTCGACGGTGGTGCCGCCGGTGCCGAGCACCCCGTCGGCCGCTGCCTCCAGCGCAGTCAGCGCCCGCCGGGCGTCGCCGCCGGCCAGTCGGACCAGCGCGTCCTCGGCGGGAGGCGCGAGCTCGACCGCACCGCCGAGCCCCCGTGGGTCGCGCCGCGCCCGCCGCACCAGCTCCCGCACCTCGGCGTCGGTGAGCGGCTGCAGCTGCAGCACGAGCGACCGCGAGAGCAGCGGCGACACCACCGAGAACGACGGGTTCTCCGTGGTCGCGGCCACGAGCAGGACGAGTCGATCCTCGACCGCACCGAGCAGCGCGTCCTGCTGCGTCCGGGAGAAGCGGTGCACCTCGTCGATGAACAGGACGGTCTGCTGACCGAGCCGGTCGCGCCGGCGGCGGGCGTCGTCGATCACCGCGCGGAGCTCCTTGACCCCGGACGACAGCGCCGAGAGGGCCACGAAGTGCCGCTCCCCCACGCCGGCGAGCAGCCGGGCGATCGTGGTCTTGCCGGTGCCCGGCGGCCCGTGCAGCAGCACCGAGGCCGCGGCTCCCCCCTCCACGAGCCGGCGCAGCGGCGCCCCGGGCCGCAGCAGCTGCTGCTGCCCGACCACCTCGTCCAGCGTGCGGGGGCGCATGCGGACGGCGAGCGGGGCGGTGGCAGCAGGACGCTCCGGTCCGGCAACCGGCGGCGATCCGTCGAGCTCGAACAGCCCGTCGGTCTCGGTACTCACCCGACCCACCCTGCCACCGCCACCGCGGCATCGCGGAACCACCCGGATCCGGGGACGTAGGGTCGTCGGCGTGCGGCAGATCCTCGAACTGCTGGAGCGCGACGCCCAGCTCCCCCACGACACGATCGCGACGATGACCGGACTGCCGGTCGCCGAGGTCAGCGAGGCCATCGCGACCTGGGAGGCGTCCGGCGCGATCCGCCGCTACAAGGCCGTCGTGCACTGGGACGCCGTGGACGCCGACCTCGGCACCGAGACCGTCACGGCCTTCATCGACGTCTCCCTGTCCCCGGCCCGCGGGGTCGGGTTCGACGACGTCGCCGGCCGGATCGCGCGCTTCGACGAGGTGCGCAGCGTCTACCTCGTGTCCGGCAGCCAGGACCTGCGGTGCACCGTCACGGGGACCAGCATCCGCGCGGTGTCGGACTTCGTGTCCCAGAAGCTCTCCACGATCGACCGGGTCCGGTCCACCGCCACGCACTTCGTGCTCAAGACCTACAAGCGCGACGGCGACGCCTTCGGCGAGCCCGAGCCCGACCACCGCCTGCCGGTGACCCCGTGAGACCGCTCAACCGGGTGATCGCCGCGTGCCCGCCATCGGGCATCCGGCGGTTCTTCGACATCGCCGCCGAGATGCGCGACGTCATCTCCCTCGGCGTGGGCGAGCCCGACTTCGTCACGCCGTGGCGGGTGCGCGAGGCCGGCATCTACGCCCTCGAGCACGGCTACACCACGTACACGTCCAATGCCGGGCTGCCGCAGCTCCGCGAGCTGATCTGCGCCGACCTGGCGGCGCGCCACGGCGCGCAGTACTCCTGGTCCGACGAGTGCCTGATCACCACCGGTGTCTCTGAGGGCCTCGACCTCGCGCTGCGGGTGCTCCTCGACCCCGGCGACGAGGTCATCGTCCCCGAGCCCTGCTACGTCGCCTACGAGCCGTGCGTGGCGTTCGCCGGCGGGACCCCGGTGCGCGTGCCCACCCGGTGGGAGGACGGGTTCGCGATCGACGCCGACCTCGTGGCCGCCGCCGTCACCCCGCGCACGAAGGCCATCCTGATCGGCTCACCGGCCAACCCGACGGGCGCCGTGCAGCCCCGGCCCGGACTGGCCGCCCTCGTCCGGCTGGCCGAGGAGCACGACCTCTACCTGGTCTCCGACGAGATCTACGACCGCCTGACCTACACCGAGGCGCACACCTGCCTCGGCACGCTGCCCGGCGCGCGGGAGCGCACCGTGCTGCTCGGTGGCTTCTCCAAGGCCCACGCGATGACGGGCTGGCGGGTCGGGTGGATCTGCGCCCCGGCGGCGGTCGCCGAGCTGTGCGTGCGGGTGCACCAGTACACGATGCTGTGCGCCCCGCACGTCTCGCAGCTGGCCGCGGTGGAGGCCCTGTCCGGGCCGGACGACGACGTCACGGCCATGGTCGCCGACTACGACCGCCGGCGGCGGGTGTTCGTGAAGGGGCTGCGGGAGATCGGCCTGGACTGCCCCGAGCCGGGTGGGGCGTTCTACGCGTTCCCCTCCATCCGGGCGTCGGGCCTGGACTCCGAGACGTTCGCCGCGGAGCTGCTGCGCGCCGAGAGCGTGGCGGTCGTGCCCGGCAACGTGTTCGGCCCGTCCGGCGAAGGGCACGTGCGCTGCTCCTACGCCACCGCCCTGCCCCAGTTGGAAGAGGCGCTCGTCCGGATCGACCGGTTCCTGCGGTCCGCCGCCTGAGGAGCTACCGGTCAGGCCACCGAGCGGAACGCCGGGTAGACCGGTAGGGCGCTGGGCGCGTCGGAGAACCGCTCGGCCAGCGCGGCGGCCACGGCCGTACCGAGGACCGCGGTGGCCGGCAGGCCGCCCCGGCGGGCCGAGGCCGCCATCTCGCGCCAGTAGTGGCCCAGCGCGGTGCTGATGCGCGGCGACCGGGTGGTGTCCAACCCGACCGGCGCGTCCCGCCGCCGGATCCGCGGCAGCAGCCACCACGTGCACAGCCACACCCAGAGCAGCTGGGCGTGCAGCAACCGGTGCTCCAGCTGCTCGGGGTCGTCCAGGTCGGGCCAGACGGCGGCGATCTCGTCGCGCCAGGCCTCGAGCATCGCCGCGGCCATGCCCGGCGGCAGCGCGAAGCTGGCCTCGCAGCCCGGGAACGGCACCCTGAAGTAGGCCGCGTCGAGGGCGACGTCGCGGAAGCAGCCCCACTCGAAGTCGACGAAGCGCACGCCGCGGCTGGTCACGAGGTTGTTGTCCGGGCACGTGTCCGACGGGCTGAACGCCCGGTAGCGGGTGCCGCCGAGCAGCCGAGCGGTCTCCCGCGCCTCCACCGTGGCGGCCTCCGGCACGTGCACCCCGAGCTCCTGCGCGAGCAGCCCGGGCACGCCGGCCAGCGCCGCCCGCGCGTCCTCGGCCATCGGGTCCCGCCACGCCCGCTCCCCCTGCCGGCGCAGCAGGGCGCCGAAGTCGTTCTCCCGGCCCGCCGTCGCCGCCTGCATCCGCCCCAGCGCCCTGGCCCAGCTCACCAGGCAGCGCTGGGCGGCGGCCGGATCAGGACCGAAGAGCTTGTCGGCGAGGGTCGAGCTGCGCCCCAGGTCCTCGAGCACGAGCAGTCGGCTCCCCGGGTCGTGCGCGATCAGCACCGGGCTGGGACGGGCGTCGCTCGGCAGGGCGGTGAACAGCTGGCAGCTGGCCACCTCGTAGTGGAACGGGTCCGGCCGCTCGGGATCGGGATGCCCGAGGTAGTGCTTGACGACGAGGGTGCGCGGCAGCGAGAACGGGTTGCGGGCCACCCGGGCCCGCGCGACCACGGACCGGTCGCTGCCCCCGAGATCCTCGGGATCGGCCAGCTCGATGCCCGCTCCGGACCGGCGGCTGAGCAACTGCTCGGCGGCAGCCAGTGCCGCATGCACCGGCCGGGGAATGTTGCCCGGGTCCATCGCCGGGGACACTACCCCGCCGCCCGACGCCGAGCCGGGCGCGCTCAGCGCGGCTTCGCGACGGACGGCGCGGCCGGCGACTCGCCGGGCGCGGTCGGGCCGGCCGGTGCGTCGTCCACGCCCGCTTCGGCCCGCTGCTCCGCCGTGATCGGTGCCGGCGCCGCGGTGAGCGGGTCGAATCCCGCGCCCGTCTTCGGGAACGCGATCACCTCACGCAGGGAGTCGGCGCCCGCGAGCAGCATGCAGACGCGGTCCCACCCGAAGGCGATGCCGCCGTGCGGGGGCGGGCCGTAGGCGAACGCGTCGAGCAGGAACCCGAACTTCTCCCGCTGCTCGGCCTCGTCCATGCCGAGCAGGGCGAACACCCGCTGCTGCACCTCCGACCGGTGGATACGCAGGGAACCGCCGCCGATCTCGTTGCCGTTGCAGACGATGTCGTAGGCGAAGGCCAGTGCCCGCTCCGGCGCCTCCTCGAAGTGCTCGGTCCACTCGGCGTTCGGTGCGGTGAACGGGTGGTGCACCGCCGTCCACCCGAGGTCCTGCCCCGCGTCGTCCCGGACGCGCTCGAACATCGGGGCGTCCACGACCCACACGAACGACCATGCGTTCTCGTCGATCAGACCGCAGCGGCGCGCGACCTCCCCGCGGGCCGCGCCGAGCAGCCCGCGGGCGTCGGCCGGATGGCCCGCGGCGAAGAAGACGCAGTCGCCGGGTTCCGCACCTGTGGCCTTGACCAGCCCGTCGCGCTCGGCGTCGGAGAGGTTCTTGACCACCGGACCGCGGTCACCGACCGTGCCGTCGTCATCGATCAGGGCGTAGGCGAGCCCGCGGGCGCCCCGCTGCTTGGCCCACTCCTGCCAGGCGTCGAGCTGCCTGCGGGGCTGGCTCGCGCCACCCGGCATGACCACGGCACCGACGTAGGCCGCCTGGAACACCCGGAACGAGGTGTCGGCGAAGTACTCGGTGAGGTCGGTGAGCTCGACGCCGAAGCGGAGATCGGGCTTGTCGGATCCGTAGCGGGCCATCGCGTCGGCGTAGGTGAGGTGCGGGACGGGACGCGGGATCTCGTAGGAGGCCAGCTCCTTCCACAGCGCCGCCGTGACCGTCTCACCGAGCTCGATCACGTCCTGCTGGTCGACGAAACTCATCTCGATGTCGAGCTGGGTGAACTCGGGCTGCCGGTCGGCGCGGAAGTCCTCGTCGCGGTAGCAGCGCGCGATCTGGTAGTAGCGCTCGGTGCCGGCCACCATGAGCAGCTGCTTGAACAGCTGCGGGCTCTGCGGGAGGGCGTACCAGGACCCGGGGCGCAGGCGAGCGGGCACGAGGAAGTCACGCGCCCCTTCCGGGGTGGATCGGGTGAGGGTGGGCGTCTCGACCTCGACGAACCCGCGCTCGTGCAGCACCGTGCGCGCGATGCGGTTGGCGTCACTGCGCAGCCGCAGCGCGCCGGCCGGGCCGCTGCGGCGCAGGTCGAGGTAGCGGTACTTGAGCCGGACCTCCTCGCCGATCTCCCCGTGCCCGTCGAGCGGGAACGGCAGTGCGGCCGATTCGGACAGCACCACCAGTTCGGTGGCGGTGACCTCGATCTCGCCGGTCGCCAGCTCGGGGTTCTCGTTGCCGGCGGGGCGGCGGACGACCTCGCCGGTGACCTGGAGGCAGAACTCCGCCCGCAGCCGGTGTGCGCGTTCGGCCATCTCGCCCTCGCGGAAGACCACCTGCGCCGATCCCGACGCGTCGCGCAGGTCGATGAAGATCACCCCGCCGTGATCACGTCGGCGAGCCACCCATCCGGCGAGGGTCACGGTCTGTCCGGCCTGCGCAGCACGCAGGGTGCCGGCGGGGTGGGTGCGCATCACGTCGTCGAGGTTATCCGGCGGCCGCGGCCGGTCGGGCGGCACTCCGCGCGGTCGCGTCCGGCCTCCGTCACAGCAGGGTCAGCTGCTCACCCGTCGCCTCCGTCCCGCTCGCCGGGTGACCACTCGCCGTCGCTCCTTCCGCCGCGTCCGGGGGCGGCACCTGACCGCGCAGCGTGGTGACGGCCCCGGAGAGCCCGTGGCGGCGCAGCAGCGGAGCCACCCGCGCACCGAGCGCGCGGCGGTACTCGGGGTCGACGTAGGCGCCCCGCCGGTACAGCCGCGCGTAGGGCTCGACCAGCTCCGGGTGCTCGCGCGCCAGCCAGGAGAGGAACCACTCGCGCGTGCCCGACCGCAGGTGCAGGGCCAGCACGCTGGCGCCCGTGGCCCCCGCGTCGGCGACCTGCCCGAGCAGCGCGTCGAGGGCCTCCGTCGAGTCGGTGAGCAGCGGGAGCACCGGGGCGACCATCACCCCGCAGGACAGGCCGGCCCCAGTGATACGCCGGACGAGGTCGAGCCGAGCGGCCGGCGACGGCGTGCCCGGCTCGAGCCGGGTCTGCAACCCCCGGTCGATCAGCGCGACGGACACCCCGAGCCCCACGGGCACGTCGGCAGCCGCCGCGGTGATCTCCGGGAGGTCCCGCGTGAGAACGGTGCCCTTGGTCAGGAGGGAGAACGGCGTACCCGAACGGGCCAGTGCGCCGATCACCCCGGGCATCAACCGGTAGCGGCCCTCGGCGCGCTGGTAGGGATCGGTGTTGGTGCCCATCGCCACCGGCTCCCTGGCCCACCGGGGCGACCGGAGCTCGCGCTCCAGCACCCGTCCGACGTTGACCTTCACCACGATCTGGCTGTCGAAGTCGGCTCCGGCGTCGAGGTCGAGGTAGGTGTGCGTGCCACGGGCGAAGCAGTTGTGGCTGACCACGCCCTCGGCCACGAAGTCACCCGTGCCGGTGGTGATGTCGAACATCGCCAGCTCCACGCCCAGCGGACGCACCGACTCCACCGCGAGCTCGGATCCACCGGTGACCGGTGCTCCGGCCAGGTCGCGCAACCGGGACACGGCCGGATCGACCGCCTGCAGGAAGCGGAGCCGCTCCCGGCCCCCGGGCAGCCGCACCGCACGCTCCGCCCCGGCGGTGTCGATCGCAAAGTGGAAGCCGAGGCGGTGCAGCGCTCCCGCCACCCGGCCGACGACCTCCTCGTCCGCGTGCGCGACGCGCAGGGTCGGTTCGCCTCGCGACCCGTCCTCCGCCGCCGTGCCGCGCGCATCGAGGACGCCGGCGAGGAACCCCGCACACCAGTCGGGGCCGGGGCGGGCGGGCCAGCGCCGGGCGTCCGCGGTCGGGACGGTGCCCCCGCGTCCTACCGGTGGGGCGATGCGACCGGCTTCCCCGCCGCCGACCGCGCCGACGACGCCCGCACCACCCCCGCCGACGACGCTCAGGGCCGGCGCGGCCTGGGCCGACAGGGCGAGGAAGTGGTGGACGCGCCCCAGCGCCTCGAGCTCCAGGTGCTCCGAGGGGAACGCCGCTCCGCCGGGTCGCTCGTCGCCCCTGACGACCCCGCAGAGGTAGCCCTGCCGGTATCCGGGGGTGTGCGCCCTGGTCGCCGCGAACGGCCCGGGTCCGACCAGCGCGCTGCCCTTCCGGAGCCGCGGGCGCCGGCCCGACCGGCACCACCCGCTGCTCACGTGGCGCCAGCCACGGTCGGTGAGGAACCGATGCTCGCCGCTGGCCACGATCTCGGCGCCGCCCGCGAGCCGGACGCAGTGGGCAAGCCTGCGGGTGGACCACTGCGCGAGCACCGTGGTGCGGACGTACTGCCGCTCCCCGCCGACCCGGTCGGTGCCGATCACGGCGTCGCCGACGCGCAGCTCGGCGATGGGCCTGGTGCGCCCGTCGGCGAGCAGCACGCGGGTGGGGCCGGCGAGGCAGTACACGCAGGCGTGGGAGCACCCGCGGTACGGGTTGACCGTCCAGCGGAAGGGCACCGGTGACGTGCCCGGTACCCGGTTCAGCACCGACTTGGCCTCCACCTCGTGGAACACCGCGCCGGCGAACTCGGGCGTGCGCACCGACCGCAGCAGCCCGCGTAACCCGGGCAGCGCTGCGTCGGGTCCGACACCCTCGTTGAGGACCTGCTGCCTGCTCCATCGCACCCGACTATTCGAACACATGTTCGTACTCACCCACAAGCGGGCGGGTGGGTGGGTGCGCGCCCGGCGGCGGGATGCGCCACCCTGCATCCCATGACCGTGCAGCGCAGGACGGTGACCCTGGTGGTGATGGGCGTGTCCGGGGTGGGCAAGACCTCCGTGGCCACCGAGCTCGCGACCCGGCTGGGCGGCGAGTCTGCCGAGGGCGACGACTTCCACTCAGTGCTCAACCGGAAGAAGATGGCCGACGGGCACCCGCTCGACGACGAGGACCGCTGGCCCTGGCTGCGGTCGATCGCCGAGTGGATCGGGCGCCAGGAGGACGCGGGCCGTTCCTCGGTCGTGACCTGCTCGGCGCTCAAGCGCACGTACCGCGACCTGCTCGCCGACGGGCACCCCTCGGTGCGCTTCGTCCACCTCAAGGCCCCGCCCGGCGTGATCGCCGACCGGGTGCAGGCCCGGCAGGGCCACTACATGCCGCCGTCGCTGCTGGAGAGCCAGCTGGTCACCCTGGAACCGCTGCAGCCGGAGGAAGCGGGGTTCGTCGTCGAGACCACCGGCGAGCCGCCGGCGGTCGCCGAGGAGGTCCTGCGCCGGCTCGAGGAGGAGGGGCACGGCCAGGCCGGACCGGCGGTCGGGTCCTGATCGACCGTCCCGCCGTGACCCGGCCACTGCCCTCCGGTCAGTCGCCGCCGAACAGCTTGCCGATCTGGTCGCCGAACGTGAGCACCGACAGCGTCCCGAACAGCAGGATCGACCAGACCAGGCCGGCCAGGCGCCATCCGCGGACCCGGATCGGTGCCGGCAGGATCTTGCGATTGATCAGGATCAGCAGGCCGGAGTAGATGAACATCATCAGGCCGCCGACCACCGCGGAGATCACCAGCAGCACGATCGGCTGGCTGAACCCGGCGAGCAGCACCACGATGCCGATCACGACCAGGCCCCAGACCAGCCAGGCGTAGAGCTTGCTCTCGTTCGCGTCGCGGCGGTAGGAGGTCTTGATGACGTCCGCGGCCAGCCGGCTGGTGTAGTCGACGATGCCCAGCGCCGCCGCGAAGAGCGAGAAGGCGCCGATGAACCAGAACAGGTACTGGAACCACGGCCCGACGCGCTCGGCGAGCACCTCGCCCTCGGTCCGGATGAAGCTGATGTTGTTGGCCAGGTCGGGGCGGCCGTACACGGTCGAGTAGGCCAGCAGCGAGGTGAACAGGATGGTGAAGAACGTGATGAGCACGAACGTGGTCAGCTGCTCGATGTTGGCGAAGCGCCACCAGCCGCGCCAGCGGGACATGTTCTCCGTGGTCGGGGTGAACACGTACCCGGTGCTCGGGGCGGCCTCTGGCTCGCCGGTGATCGGGCTGACCAGCCGCGGGACGTAGCTCCCCATGCCGAAGCCCTTGTCCCGGATCCAGTTGGCCTGCACCAGGTTCTGCCCGCCGCCACCGCCGGCGAAGGCCAGCGCGCCGAGCAGCACGGCGAATCCGAGCTCCGCGGCCGGGATCCGGGGGTTGGTGACCACCTGGGGCAGGCTGGCCCAGGCCTCGGCCCCGATGGCGAAGATCGCGGCCACCACGAACAGCAGCACGACGGCGGCGACCTTGAGCATCTGTGCCCGCTCCAGGGCGACGTAGACCACCGGCGCGAGGGTCAGGATCAGCCCGATGACCACGAGCATGCCGATCGCGATCAGGCTGGCGTTGCCGCCGAACAGGTAGGTCACCAGGGTGGCCGAGCTGGTGGCCCAGCCGGGCCAGAGGTTGGCGAAGTAGGTCAGCACCGCGAAGACCAGGCCCCAGTGCCGCCAGAACCGGCTGAACCCGGTGAGCGCGGTCTCCCCGGTGGCCAGCGTGTACCGCTCGATCTCCATGTTCAGCACGAACTGGGTGAGCAGGCCCACGATCGCCGCCCAGACGAACACCAGGCCGACCTGCGAGGCGATGTAGGGGAAGAGGATGAACTCACCGGAGGCCAGCCCGACACCCGCTGCGATGATGCCGGGCCCGATCAGCCGCCAGTACCGGCTCGGGTGCTGCGGCATGTCCCGGACCTCGGGTCGCGGGAGGTAGCGGGTGGGGAACGCGTCGGCGACCGCGGTGTCGCCCGGGTCACCCGTTCCGCCGGAGAGTTCCGGCTCCTTCGCCGTTGCCATCGTCCCTGCCCTCCGTCGAGCGCCCGCGCGGTGATTCGCTCATGGAACCCCGCGGCCGACCGACGTGCAATGCCCCCGGGCCGGCGGGTCGCGATCGCGGTCGGAGGGGACCCGGACCGAGCTCCCGGAACCCGCTGCGAGGATGCTCCGATGTCGTCGGACCCCGTGGCTCCCCCACACCGCGCCGCCGCCGGCCGGATCCGGGCCGTCGGGGCGGGCCGCCACCGGCTCGGCGGATCCGCCTGGGCCGAGGGCAGCGGGGTCGAGGGCAGCATCGACGACAGCAGGGTCGACGACAGCGGGACTGACGACAGCGGGACCGAATCGGCACGCACCGACCCGGCCCTGCCCGCGGTCCGGGCGGCGGTCCGACCGCCGCCGGCCGGGCCCGGCCCGCGGCACCCCCACACCCACGCCCACGGCCCGGGCCGGCCCACCGGGCGCCGGGTGCGGCTGCTCATCGCCGCGTTGCTGGTGCCGTGCGCGCTCGCCACCCTCGTCGGCGTCGTCCTCCTGTGGCCTACGGCCGGCCCCGCCACAGGCACGATCGGGGCGCAGGTCCCGGTGCGCGGCGAGGTCACGTCGATCCGCACCTCGGACTGCGCCTCCGGTTCGGGCGACCGGGGCTGCCTGGCCCTCGTCGTCCTGATGACCGACGGCCCGCGGCCCGGCCGCGAGCTCGTCCAGATCGTCCCCGTGGAGCCCGGGTCACCGCGGTTCGACGTGGGTGACGAAGTGGTGCTCGGCTGGTCCGGCGCCGACCCGGCCGACCCCGGCTCGTACCAGGTCGTCGACTTCCAGCGGGAGCCGGCGTTGTTGTGGCTGGCCGCCCTCTTCGCGGGTGCGGTCCTGCTGCTCGGCCGGTGGCGAGGCCTCGCCGCGCTCGCCGCGCTCGCCCTGGCCTTCGCGGTGCTGCTGCTCTTCGTGCTGCCGGCGATCCTCGCCGGCCGCGACCCGCTGGCGGTGGCGGTCGTCGGCTCCTGCCTGATCATGTTCCTCGTCCTGTACCTCACCCACGGCCCATCAGCGCGCACGTCCACCGCGGTCCTGGGCACGCTGGCGTCCCTCGTGCTGATCGGCGGCCTGAGCGCGGCGTTCTCGGCCGCGGCCCGCCTCACGGGCCTCGACGACGGAACGGCCACCCTCATCGCCTCGCTCGGCACCGGCGTGGACGCCCGTGGCCTGCTGCTCGCCGGAGTCGTGATCGGCGCCCTCGGGGTGCTCGACGACGTCACCGTCACCCAGGCCAGCGCGGTGTGGGAGCTGCGTCGGGCCGATCCGGGAATGGGCGCGCCGGCGCTGTTCGGTGCGGCCATGCGCATCGGTCGCGACCACGTCGCGTCCGCGGTCAACACCCTGGTGCTCGCCTACGCCGGCGCCTCGCTGCCGCTGCTGCTGCTGTTCTCACTGTCCGGGCGGGCCCTGGGTGAGGTCGTCACCACCCAGGACGTCGCGACCGAGGTGGTGCGCACCCTGGTCGGCAGCATCGGACTGGTGGCGTCGGTACCGATCACGACGGCGCTGGCCGCGGCCGTCGCGAGCCGCGAGCCCGCCGGTCCCCCGCAGCTCTGACCGGCGCCCCCCGACCCGCGCCCCCTCAGCCGCGCTGGGCGACGAGCACCGCCTCGCCGTCGACCTCCCGATGGGCGAGCACCTCGAGGCCGTCGAACGCGGCCAGCAACTCCCCCGCCGGCGCGCGCCACCGCCCGGGCCCCGCCCCGACCTCGGAGAGCACCGTCACCACCAGCAGGCCGGAGGGTCCGAGAACCGATACGAGCACGGGGTACAGCGCCGGGTCGCGGAAGCGCTGGCACACCACCACGTCGTAGGGGCCCGCGCAGCCCGCGGGCAGGCCGGCGTCGAGATCGTGGCGCCACACCCGCACCCGCCGGGCGACACCACACCCCCGAGCCAGCTCCGCGCAGGCGTCCAGAGCGGCGCCGGACACGTCCACGGCGTCGACGGTCAGGCCGCGCACCGCCAACCAGACGGCCACCGCACCACGGCCGCCGGCCACGTCGAGCGCGCGCCCGGCCGTCGGGACCAGGTGCTCGGAGCCTCGCAGCGCGTCCGGCGGCGCAGGCACGGTCCCGGTGACGACGGCGTGCCGCGCGTCCCAGCGCGGCCCGTCCTCCGCGGCCACCGGCCTAGTGTCGACCCGGTCGGGCCGGGCCGAGTCGGGCGAGGACCTCGTCGAGCACACCGGCCAGCGGCACCGCGTGCTGGTCGCCCGACACCAGGTCCTTGACGCCGATGGTGCCGGCCTCGAGGTCACGGTCGCCCAGGACGAGCGCGAGCCGGGCCCCCGAGCGGTCGGCGGCCTTCATCGCCCCCTTGAGGCCGCGGCCGCCGTAGGCGAGGTCCACGCGCACGCCCTCCCTGCGCAGCTGCGCGGCGACCGTCACGAGGTGCCGCTTCGCCACGTCGCCCATGGGGACACCGAACACCTCGCACCGGGTGTCCGACCAGGGCGCGAGCCCGTCGGCGCGGCAGGCGAGCAGCGTCCGGTCGACGCCGATCCCGTAGCCGACCCCGGACAGCGGCGGCCCGCCGAGCGTGCTCATCAACCCGTCGTAGCGCCCGCCGCCGCCGATGCCCGACTGGGCGCCGAGCCCGTCGTGCACGAACTCGAAGGTCGTCTTGGTGTAGTAGTCGAGCCCGCGCACCATCCGCGGGTTCTCGACGTAGGCCACCCCGATGTCGTCCAGGTACCGGCGCACGGCCGCATGGTGATCCGCCGCCGCCGCGGACAGGTGGTCGACGAGCAGCGGGGCGTCGGCCAGCAGTGCCCGGACCTCGGGGCGCTTGTCGTCGAGCACGCGCAGCGGGTTGATCTCCGCGCGGGCCAGGGTGGCCGCGTCGAGGGGCAGCTCGGCGAGGAACTCGCGCAGCAACCGGCCGTAGGCGGGCCGGCACTCCGCGTCGCCCAGCGAGGTGATCTCCAGGCGGTGGCCGCTGAGGCCGAGCGCGCGGAACCCCTCGTCGGCGACGGCGATGACCTCCGCGTCGAGCGCCGGGTCGTCCACCCCGATGGCCTCGACTCCGACCTGCTGCAGCTGCCGGTAGCGGCCGGCCTGCGGCCGCTCGTAGCGGAAGAACGGCCCGTCGTAGCGCAACTTGACGGGCAGCCCGCCGCGGTCCAGCCCGTGCTCGATCACCGCCCGGACCACCCCTGCGGTGCCCTCCGGCCGCAGTGTCACCGACCGGTCGCCACGGTCGGAGAAGGTGTACATCTCCTTGCTGACGACGTCGGTCGACTCGCCGACACCGCGGGCGAAGAGGCCGGTGTCCTCGAACACCGGCAGCTCGACGAGCCCGTAGCCGGCCCGTTCGGCCGCTCCGACCAGCGCGTTCCGGACATGCTCGAACGCGGCGGAGTCGGGCGGCACGTAGTCCGGCACGCCCTTGGGCGCGGCGAAGGGGGTCGGGCGGGCGCTGCCGCGCCCGTTCGAGGCACCAGTGCGGGTGGCCGTCACAGACCGCGCCCCGGGGCCGGCTGGAGGCCCTGCAGGAAGGGGTTGGACGCGCGCTCCCGGCCGATCGTCGTGGTCTGCCCGTGCCCGGGCAGCACTACCGCCGAGTCGTCGCGGGTGAGCAGCGTGTCGCGCAGGCTCTCGAGCATCTGCGCGTGGTCCCCGCCGGGGAGGTCGGTGCGGCCGATGGACCCGGCGAAGAGCGTATCGCCGGCGAGGATCACCTCGATGCCCTCGTCGGTGTGGCCGGTGAAGACGACCGAGCCAGGCGTGTGCCCGGGAGTGTGGTCGACGCCCAGGGTCAGGCCGGCGAGCTCCATCGACGCCCCGTCGTCGAGGGCCCGGACCTCGCGGGGCTCGCGCATCGTGAGCCGTCCACCGAAGAACGCCGCGGCATCGGGCGAGAAGCCCTTCAGCGGGTCCGCGAGCAGCATGCGGTCGCCGGGATGGATCCAGGCCGGCACGTCGTGGCCGTCGCAGACCGGCGCGACGCTGAAGGTGTGATCGAAGTGTCCGTGGGTGAGCAGGACCGCGACCGGGGTGAGCCGGTGTTCGGCGAGCAGCGCGTCGAGGGGCTCGACGGCGTCCTGGCCGGGATCGACCACCACACACGCCTCGCCCGGTGCGGTCGCCACGACGTAGCAGTTGGTCTGGAACGAACCGGCCGGAAAGCCTGCGACGAGCACTCCACCAGACTAGCCAGTGGAGGGTCTCCCGAAATCGCTCGGTCAGGCGGGTGGTCGTGCTCGACTCGAGCCCGCGATCAGCGGTCCGGCGTGGTCTACGCTCTCGCGCCACACGACGGCCCCACCGTCCCGGCGGGTCGACGCCCGGCGTGCCGTCAAAGGTCGCGAGGAGCAACAGGTGCCGACACCTGAGATCAGCCGGCGGATCAACGAGGAGCTCGCAGCGCTCCACCGGCGCCACCTGCCGATCACCGACGACGCCGTGGCCAGCTACTACACGTCGGGGCGCGGCTACTACCCACCCGAACGGAGCGGGGCGGAGCGGGACAGTTTCGGGATCGGGCTCGCGACGGTGGACGGGGAGACCTACCAGGTCGGGGACTGGGACGTCCCGTTCGCGCTCCAGTCGATCTCCAAGGTGTTCGTCTACGGCATGGCCCTCACCGACCACGGCCGCGAGGAGCTCCTGCAGCGCGTCGGTGTGGAACCCAGCGGGGACGCATTCCACTCGCTGGTGTTCGACGAGCACCACAACCGTCCGTTCAACGCCATGGTCAACGCCGGGGCGCTGAGGACGACCGACTCGATCCGCGGCGCCAGCGCCGGCGACAAGCTCGAGCGGGTGCTCGCCGTGCTGCGCTGCTACGCGGCCAACGACGGCCTGGTCGTCGATCCCCACACCTTCGACGCCGAGCTCCGCGGGGCCGACCGCAACCGGGGCACGGCCTACCTCATGCGTTCGCACGGCATGTTCGACGGCGACGTCGAGGCCTCCATCGCGCTCTACCTGCAGCACTGCTCGGTTCAGGTCACCTGCCGCGACCTCGCGATCATGGCGGCCACACTGGCCAACGGTGGTGTCAACCCGATCACCGGCCGCAGCGCGCTGCGCCGCGACGTGGTCCGCGACGTTCTGAGCGTGATGTACACCTGCGGGATGTACGACTTCGCCGGACAGTGGGCCTACTCGATCGGCGTGCCCGCCAAGAGCGGCGTCAGCGGCGGGCTCCTGGTGGTCGTCCCCGGCAAAGCCGGTATCGGCGTGTTCTCCCCGGGCCTCGACCGCTTCGGCAACAGCGTGCGCGGCACCCGCGTCTGCCGGGAGGTCTCCGAACGACTCGGGCTCCACGTCTTCGCCACCGAGAGCGAGGACGACCTGCTCACCCCCCGCTCTCGGTGACGGCAGCCTCACTCATCTCCCGCGACCGTACGGGTAGGGCATCAACGGGATGATCTCGCGCGGCCCCATGGGATTCAGGAGGAGCGCCATGCCGAGCCAGAACGCACACAACCCGTCGACTATCCCGACCCATCCGGCGATGACGATCAAGGCGGCCCCTCCTGGTCCGCTCATGAAACCGATCCCGGCCAGCAGGTAGACGAGCACGAGCAGGACGAACGCGAGGAAACCCGGCAGGGCGATGTAGTACGCCCCGTACGCCAGGAACGCTGTGAACACCGCCCAGAGAAGCAGGTACGCCCCGAACGCCTGACCGAACGCCAATGCGCCGGCCAGGGTCGTGACGTCCTCCGCGAAGAACCGCAGGATCAACGGTGTCGTGAGCAGGAAACACGCGTAGGAGACCGCGAAGGTCCCACCGAAGAGGTTGCCGCGGCGGTACTCCATGAGCCCGCCTACCAGCATCCCGAGTGCGCCGGTTCCGAACGCGACCGGGACGAAGAGCCCGGCCCGGGCATCGATCCATTCGGCGTTCGCCATCGAGAGGATGATCACCGAGAACCCGAAGGCGAACACCGCGAGTGGAACGCCGCTCGCGGGTTCCTGGAAGTACTGGGGAGCCTCCGCCGCAGGCGCCTCCGCAGGTGCCGCGGGAGCGTCGGTTGCGTCAGTCGACATTTGACCCTCCCTCAGCTCGCCAGCAGTTCTTTGAGGACGTCATCGATCCACTTGCGATCGACGGCGCAGTCACCGCTGCCTGCGAAGTGACCCCACACGCCCGGGATGACCCGGACCTCCCCGTTGGGGATGTACTGCGACGCGTACTCCTCGTCCTCCGGCGGGAAGTACAGGTCCTTCAGGCCGGGCATGGCGATGAGCTTGGCCTTGATCGACTGCAATGCCTTGACGTGGTCGCCGTCGAACCCGGGCGTCTGGCCGATGTCGCCGTACTGCCAGGTCCAGAGCATCGACAGCAGGTCGTTGACGTCGCGGCGGTCGAGGAAGTGGCCCTCCCAGTACTGGACGAGGAAGTCCTCGAGCGTCGGGAACGCCAGGTCGATGCCGAGCCGGTATGAGTGGCCCATGTCCGTGTAGAGGCGGTCCCAGAAGAAGGCCTGGGAGAACCCCCAACCGGCATACACGCGGCCCGTCCTGCGCAGGTTGTCCTCCGGCTTCGCGTCGTAGAAGCCGCCCTTGAAACTGTCGCCGCCGGTCAGGGCCGCCTTCACGCCCTCGAGGAAGACGAAGTTGTGCTCGCTGGTCTTGGAGGAGCCGCAGAACGGGGCGGCGCGCTGCACCATGTCGGGGTGGCTGACCGCCCACTGGTAGGTCTGCCCCGCGCCCATCGACCAGCCGGTGACAAGCGGCAGCGTCTCGATCCCGAAGTGCTCGGCGACCAGCTTGTGCTGTGCCTCGACCTGGTCGTAGAACGTGACGTTCGGGAAGTTCGCCTTATCGTGCGGGGGCGGCGTGTTGCTCGGCGAGCTCGAGAGCCCATTGCCGAGCATGTTCGGGATGATGATGAAGTACTTGCGGGGGTCGAGGGCCATGTCCTCGCCGACCAGCCACTCGTTGTCCCAGTGGAAGCCCGAGTACCACGTCGGATAGACGATCGCGTTGCTCTTGTCGGCGTTCAGCTCGCCGAGCGTCTTGTAGGCGAGCTTCGCGTCCCTGAGCGTCGCCCCGCCCTGCAGTGTCACGTCACCGAGATCGAAGATCTCGTAGTCCATCGGGAACTCGTCCATCTGGGGGCCTCCATTGCGGCCAGTCGGCACAACCAAGATTTGCCGGCTCACAGTGATCCCCGTCCCAGCGCGGCAGCGCGGGCGATCAATCATCCGCGCCCCCACGATGACGGTCTAGGGCCGATCGACCTAATCGCCCGCCTCCAGACGGTGAGCGGAACGTGCCGCGGGTCGACGACCGCCATCCCGGCGGCCCGATCCGTCGCAGATGTCATGCTGGAGGCGTGCGGCGAGGCGCCGCGAAGACGGATTGTGGGGCAGAACGTGTGCGGAATCGTCGCCGCCTTCGGGCAGATCGACGCGGAGAAGTGTGAGCGGATGTTGGCCCGGTTGCAGCACCGAGGTCCCGACGACACCGGGATCCTGGCGCTGGAGCGGGCGTGGCTCGGCCACCAGCGCCTGTCGATCATCGACGTGGGCGGCGGGCACCAGCCTCTCTCCGACCTCGGCGAGAGCGCGTGGATCGTCGGCAACGGTGAGATCTACAACCACGAACGGCTGACCACCACGCTGCCCGACGGCGTCGCGCAGTCCCGGTCGGACACCGAGGCCGCCCTGCACACGGTGCTGCGGGACGGCCCCGCCGCGGTGCGCCATCTCAACGGGATGTTCGCGATCGCGATAGCGACGCGCGGCGGCGCGGGCCTCGTGGCGCGCGACCCGATGGGGGTCAAGCCGCTGTACTGGATCGACGGCGAGCACGGCGCGCTCTTCGCCAGTGAGCTGCGGGCCTTCGACGTCGCCGACCGGCCCGATGTGGCGTTGTTCCCGCCCGGCTGCCTCTGGACCCCGAGCGCGGGGTTCGCGCGGTACGCCGACGCCGTGCCCGTCGAGGTCCGGCCGGCGCGCCGGGCTCAGCACGAGATGTGGGACGACGTCGTGCTCACGGAGGTGCGGGAGGCGGTGATCGCCGCCGTGCGGCGGCGGATGATGAGCGACGTCGGCGTCGGGGTGTTCCTGTCCGGCGGCCTGGACTCTGCGCTCGTCGCCGCCGTCGCCGCCGTGCTGGCCCGCGACCGAGGCGAGGTGCTGCCGACGTTCGCGGTGGGTACACCGGGCAGCGCCGACCTGGTCGCGGCCCGGCGGGTCGCCGAGCACATCGGCAGCGACCACCACGAGGTGGTCGTCACCCCGGACGCCATCGCGAGACGCGCTCGACGAGTCCGTCGCGGTGATCGAACACTTCGACCCGGCCCTGGTTCGCAGCGCGGTGCCCAACCTGCTGCTGGCCCGGGAGGCGTCGAAGCGGGTCAAGGTCGTGCTCACCGGCGAGGGCGCCGACGAGCTGTTCGCCGGGTACGACTACGTACACGGGCCGGAGTTCGCCGACCCCGACGCGCTGCACGCCGAGCTGGTGCGCAGCCTCGAGCAGCTGCACGGCCTCAACCTGCAGCGCTGCGACCGCACCACGATGTTCTACGGCCTCGAGGCGAGGGAGCCGCTGCTCGACTCCGCGCTCGTCCGGTGCGCGTTGAACCTGCCCCCGGAATGGAAGCAGCGGACCGTGGACCGGTCCGAGAAGGCTCTGCTGCGTGAGGCGTTCACGGGATGGCTGCCCGAGGATCTCCTGTGGCGGGGCAAGGAGCAGTTCGGGGACGGTTCGGGGGCGGGAACGGTGCTCGCGGCGTTGGCCGCCCACCGGGTGGCCGAGTTCGACGCCGGAGTCGACGCCGGGGACGACTCTGCCGCCGGTGGCGCCGCGACGGCATCGGCGACACCGGCGGACTGCTGGCCGCTGCGCAGCGACGAGGAGGCCATGTACTTCGAGATCTGGCAGCGCCACTTCGCCGGGGTGCGCGCCGACGCGACGCTGGAGCCGTTCGCGACGGTGTGACGGCTAGTGGCGCATCCCGTCCACCCCGACGACGGCCTCGATCTCGACCGCGATGTCGAACGGCAGCTCGGCCACCCCGACCGCCGACCGTGCCCCACGCCCGGCATCGCCGAGGACCTCCACCAGGAGCTCCGAGCAGCCGTCGACGACGAACGGCATGCGGCTGAAGCCCGGCGCGCAGTTGACCATCCCGAGGACCTTGACGACCCGGGTGACCCGGTTCAGGTCACCGAGCTCGGCGGCCAGCGTCGCCAGGATCTGCAGGCCCGTGAGGCGCGCGGCATCGCGGGCGTCGTCGATGTCGAGGTCGCGGCCGACCTTCCCGGTGACGAAGCTGCCGTCGGGCCGGACGGGCCCCGTCCCGGAGAGGAACACGAGGTCGCCGGCCCGCACCGCCGGCACGTAGAGGCCCGCCGGCGCGATCGGTTCCGGCAGGTCGATGCCCAGCTGGGCCAGGCGCTCGGCAGGCGTCACGGTCACGTCGGTCATCGTCCCGCACGCGACCGTGCCGGTCACCCGCGGGCCCGCGGATCGGGATCGCCGCGGACCGGCCGATATCCTGCCGACCGACGGGCGAAGGTGGAGGAGTGCGGGTGGCGACCAACCAGATGCGGCGCGAGGCGGCCAAGCGAAAGCTGGCCAACCAGCAGCAGCGACGAGCGCAGCAGGCGACGCGCCGTCGGCGCGTCGCCCTGATCACCTCCGCGGGCGTCGTGGTGGTCGTCGTCCTGGCTGTCGTGCTGCTGTCGACCCTCGGGGCCGCCGACGACGCGAGCACCGAACAGGCGGCACCGCCACCGCCCGCCGCCACCGCCGCCGGTGACTGCACGTTCGCGCCGACTCCGGAGGAGCCGGCGGCCAAGCCGGCACCGGTCCCCGCGGTGACCACCGTGAGCACCACCGGCACGGTCGCCGTGACGCTGCAGACCGACCGCGGTGCGGTCCCGCTCACCCTGGACCGGTCGACAGGACCGTGCGCCGTCGAGAGCTTCGTCAGCCTGGCGAACGCGGGCTACTACGACGGCACGCCGTGCCACCGGCTCACCACGGGCGAGGGCCTCAAGGTCCTGCAGTGCGGCGATCCCACCGGCACCGGTTCGGGTGGCCCGGGCTACACGATCAACGACGAGCCACCCACCGGGCTCGTCCCGGCCGGCCCGGGCGGGGCGTCGGTCTACCCGCGGGGCACCGTGGCGATGGCCAAGACCGCTGCTCCGGATTCCGGCGGCAGCCAGTTCTTCCTCGTTTACGCCGACTCGACCCTTCCGCCCGAGTACACCGTCTTCGGCACGGTCGGTGCGGAGGGACTGGCGACCCTGGACTCGGTGGCGCAGGCCGGTACCGACAACGCCAACGGCGCCGGTGACGGTGCGCCCGTCACTCCCGTGACGATCCAGGCGGCGACTGTCGGCCTGAGGCGCGGACGGTGGGCCGGCGCGCCGGCGCGCCGTCAACCCGCGCTCGTCACCCGGTACACGTCGTAGACGCCCTCGACGTTGCGCACCGCCCGCAGCACGTGGCCGAGGTGCTTGGGGTCGCCCATCTCGAAGGTGAACCGCGACACCGCCACCCGGTCGCGCGAGGTGGTGACCGAGGCCGACAGGATGTTGACCTTCTCGTCGGCCAGCACCTTGGTGATGTCGGACAGCAGCCGGTGCCGGTCGAGCGCCTCCACCTGGATCGCGACGAGGAACACCGAACCCGGCGACACCGACCACCCGACGTCGACCAGCCGCTCGGCCCGCGTCTGCAGGTCGGCGGCGTTCGTGCAGTCGGTGCGGTGCACGCTGATGCCGCCGCCGCGGGTGACGAACCCCAGGATGTCGTCGCCGGGCACGGGGGTGCAGCAGCGCGCGAGCTTCGTGTGGAGGTCGGCGAGGTCCCCGCCGTTCACGCCACCGTCTGTGCGGACGACGACGCCGGCGTCACCCCCGGTGCGGCGCAGCCGCACGGTCGACGGGGTGGCCCGCTCGGCCAGATCCTCCTCGGCCTGTTCCACCCCGCCGAGCAGGGCGACGAGGCGCTGCACGACGTGGCGGGCACTGGCGTGCCCCTCCCCCACCGCGGCGTACAGGCCGGACACGTCCGGGAAGTGCAGCTCGCGGGACAGCGCCGCCATCGCGTCGGCCGAGACCAGCCGCTGCAGGGGCATGGACGTGCGCCGCGCCTCCCGTGTGATCGCCTCCTTGCCGGCCTCGATGGCCTCCTCGCGGCGTTCCTTCGCGAACCACTGCTTGATCTTCGTCTTGGCTCGCGGCGATGCGACGAACGCGAGCCAGTCCCGGCTGGGTCCCGCGCCCTCGGCCTTGGAGGTGAAGATCTCGACGACGTCCCCGGACTCGAGCGTGCGCTCCAGCGCCACCAGCCGCCCGTTCACCCGCGACCCGATGCAGCGGTGCCCGACCTCGGTGTGCACGGCGTAGGCCAGGTCCACCGGGGTGGAACCCGACGGCAGCGTCATCACGTCGCCCTTGGGCGTGAAGACGAAGATCTCCTGGCTGGCCAGGTCGAAGCGCAGCGACTCCAGGAAGTCGCCGGGGTCGGCGGCCTCCCGTTGCCAGTCGAGCAGCTGGCGCATCCACGACATCTCGTCGACCTCGACCGTGCCGTTCGAACTGCCCTGACCCTTCGGGATCTCCTTGTACCGCCAGTGCGCCGCGATGCCGTACTCCGCCGTCCGATGCATGTCGTGGGTCCGGATCTGGACCTCCAGCGGCTTGCCGTCCGGACCGATCACCGTCGTGTGCAACGACTGGTACACCCCGAACCGGGGCTGAGCGATGTAGTCCTTGAACCGCCCGGGCATCGGCTGCCACAGCGCGTGCACCATGCCCATCGCCGCGTAGCAGTCCCGCACCTCGTCGACGAGCACACGCACGCCCACGAGGTCGTGGATGTCGTCGAAGTCCCGGCCCTTGACGATCATCTTGCGGTAGATCGAGTAGTAGTGCTTGGGCCGACCCTCGACAGTGGCCGCGATGCGCGCGGAGTCGAGCTGCTCGGTGATCTCGTCGATCACCTGCTTGAGGTAGGTGTCGCGGGACGGGGCCCGGGTGGCGACCAGCCGCACGATCTCCGAGTACTTCTTCGGGTGCAGGATGGCGAAGGACAGGTCCTCGAGCTCCCACTTGACCGTGGCCATGCCGAGCCGGTGCGCGAGCGGCGCGAGCACCTCGAGGGTCTCGCGGGCCTTCTTCGCCTGCTTCTCCGGCGGGAGGAAGCGCATCGTGCGCATGTTGTGCAGCCGGTCCGAGAGCTTGATCACGAGCACCCGGGGGTCGCGCGCCATCGCGACGACCATCTTGCGGATGGTCTCGGCCTCCGCGGCGTTGCCGAGCTCCACCCGGTCGAGCTTGGTGACGCCGTCGACGAGGTGCGCGACCTCCTCGCCGAAGTCCGCCCGCAGGCGCTCGACCGAGTACGCGGTGTCCTCCACCGTGTCGTGCAGCAGCGCTGCCACCAGGGTGGTGGTGTCCATGCCCAGCTCGGCGAGGATCGTCGAGACGGCCAGCGGGTGGGTGATGTACGGGTCGCCCGACTTGCGCTTCTGGCCCTCGTGCTTGGCCGCGGCCACGTCGTAGGCGCTCTGCAACAGCGCGAGGTCGGCCTTGGGGTGCAGCGCCCGGTGGACGCTGGCCAGCGGTTCCAGGACGGGTGCCACGGCCGCGATCCGCTGCGGGGTCATCCGGCGGGCGATACGCGCCCGGACCCTCCGTGTGGCCGAGGGTTTCGCGGGACCGTCCGGGCTCGGCACCGGTGGCGCGACCGGCTGGACATCGGTCATACGTGCCTCACCAGTGTGAGGGTAGTCCGGCGATCGGGACCGCGGAACGCGGCGGCACCCGCGGTCAGGCCGTGAGCAGGGCGTGCACCGGCAGCGGACCGAGCCGGGCCCGTCCGCCGAGTGCGACGAGCTCCAGGAGCACCCCGACGCCGGTCACCTCGACGCCGGCATCGGCCAGCAGGGCGCAGGTGGCAGCCGCGGTGCCGCCGGTGGCCAGCACGTCGTCGACGACGAACGCCCGCGTCCCGGCATCGACCGTCCCGGCCGGCAGCTCCAGGGTGGCCGTGCCGTACTCCAGCTCGTAGGTCCGCGAGCCCGCCACCGCGGGCAGCTTCCCGGCCTTGCGGACCGGGACCACGCCGGTGCCGGCGACGACGGCGGCGGCAGCAGCGAGCAGGAAGCCCCTCGCCTCCACCCCGATCACGACGTCGGCCGCACCCACCAACGAGGCGAGCTCGGTGGCGATCGCCGTGAACGCCTCCGGGTCGGCCAGGACGGGCGTGATGTCGCGGAACACGATGCCGCGTTGCGGGTAGTCCGGGACCTCGCGCAGCAGCCCGCCGACCCGGGCGAGCGCGGGCTCCGCCTCGGCCGGACCGGTCACCCGCGCCGTTTGCCGCTGGGCCGCGACTTGCCCGTCGGCCGCGTGCTGCGGGAGCCGGCCGGCGCGGAGCGGCCGGGCCGGGCCGGGACGCCGGCCGCGGCAGCCATGGCCCGCTCCCGGCGCAGCTCGGAGGTCAGCACGCCGTCGTCGAGCAGGTCGGGGTCCGCGGCCCCCGAGTCGGCCTGCGGAGCGGCAGCCACCGTTCCCGCGGCCCGGGCGCGCCGCGCCGCGACCCGGTCGGCCTGCTCGCGGAACCGCGGATCGCGCATCTTCAGGTCCACGAGGATGGGCGTGGCCAGCAGGATCGAGGAGACCGCGCCCGCCAGGATCCCGACCATCTGCACCAATGCCAGATCGGCCAGGGTGCCCACCCCCAGCAGCCCGACCCCGATCACCATGAGACCGACGACGGGCAGCACGGCGATCAGCGAGGTGTTGATCGAGCGCATGAGCGTCTGGTTCAGCGCGAGGTTCGCGGCCTCGGCGTAGGTGCGCCGGCTGAGGCCGAGCAGGCCCCGGGTGTTCTCCCTGACCTTGTCGAACACCACGACGGTGTCGTACAGCGAGAACCCCAGGATCGTCAGCAGACCGATCACTGTGGAGGGCGTGACCTCGAACCCGACGATCGAGTAGACGCCCGCGGTCACGACGACGTCGTTCACCAGCGCGACCAGCGCGGCGACCGCCATCGAGCGCTCGAAGTAGAACGCCAGGAACACCGTGACCAGCACGAGGAACACGGCCAGCGCGATGAGCGCCTGCGTGGTGATCCGCCCACCCCAGCTGCCGCTGACGTCCGTGTCGCTGATCGCCGCGACCGAGGGCGTGCCGTCGGCGCCGGCCGGTTGGAACTGCTCGAACAGCGCCTGTTTGAGCGTCACCAGCTGCGTGGCGTCGAGGGACTCGGAACGGATGATCACCGCGGCGGAGTCGCCGGAGCCGGCCGTCTGCACCGCCGCGGGCTCCTCCCCCACGACACGCTCGTAGACCACCCGCACCGCCTCGACGTCGACCGGAGCTGCGGCGGTGGTCGCCGGGAACTGGATCTGCGTACCACCGGTGAAGTCGATCCCGAGGTTGAAGCCGCGGAGAGCGATCGAGCAGACGCAGATCACCAGCACCACGCCGAAGCCGATGTACCAGGTCCTGCGGCGCCCGACGATGTCGAACGAACCGGTGCCGGTGTAGAGACCCGCGAGCAGACCGCGTCGATCAACTTCGCTGGCCATCTCAGACCCCCTTCTGACCCGCGGAGGCCATCGCCCGCTTGCGGTCCGCGCCGATCCGCGCGACCGAGCCGAGGCCCGAGAGCGCGGGGCTGCCGAACACGCGCGAGTTGGAGGCCAGCGCGACCAGCGGATGGGTCACGAGGAACACCACCACGAGGTCGAGCACGGTGGACAGGCCGAGGGTGAAGGCGAAGCCCTTCACCTGGCCGACCGCGAGGACGTAGAGCACGGCCGAGGCGAGGAAGCTCACGGCGTCGGCGGACAGGATCGTGCGCCGGGCCCGCACCCAGCCACGGGGCACGGCCGACCGGAAGGTGCGGCCCTCGCGCATCTCGTCCTTGAGCCGTTCGAAGAAGATGACGAACGAGTCCGCCGTGATGCCGATGGCCACGATGAACCCGGCGACGCCGGCGAGGTCGAGCGTGAACCCGATCCAGCGGCCGAGCAGCACGAGCACGGCGAACACGATCACGCCGGAGAGCACCAGCGAGAGGATCGTCAGCACGCCGAGGATGCGGTAGTAGAACAGGCAGTAGACGAACACCAGAGCCAGCCCGACGCCACCGGCGATGAGGCCGGCCTGGAGCGAGGCCAGCCCGAGGGTGGCCGAGACGGTCTGCGCCTCGGACGCCTCGAAGGACAGCGGGAGGGAGCCGTAGCGCAGCACCCCGGCGAGCTGCTGGGCGGTGTCCTGGTTGAACTGGCCCGAGATCTCGGTGGTCCCGAAGATCGGCCCGTTGATGGTCGGCGCGGACACGACCTCGCCGTCGAGGACGAACGCCGCGTTCTTGCCGACGTTGGCCGACGTGTACTCGCCCCAGATGGCGGCACCCTCGGGTGTGAACGTCAGGCTGATGACCCAACCGACACCCTGCTGGTTCTGCTGGGCCATCGCGTTCTCGATCTGGGTGCCCTCGAGGAAGACCGGCCCCAGGACGTACTTCTCGGCCCCGTCCTGCGAGCAGGCCACGAGCGGGAGGGTCGGGTCGTCGTAGCCGCGCAGGGGGTCCTGCGCCGTGCAGTCGAGGGCGAACAGCGCCGCCTGCTGCACCGCGGGGTCGGTGCTCTGACGGGTCTGCCGTGCCTCGGCGACGGCGGCGGCGAGCCGCGGATCGGCCGGCCCGGACGGCGCGGCCGAGTCGGCGGGCGGGGTGGCCGGGGGTGGTGGGGGGGCCGGGGGCGGTGGGGGGTCCTGCAGTGGTTCCGCCAGGGCCACCGGCGCGACGGCCCGTTCGACGGGCGCGGCCGGGTCGGGCGCACCCTGCGGCGGGACCGCGGGCGCACCCCCCGGGGCCGGAACGGCGGGCGGCACAGCCGGGTCGGGGGTCGGGCCCGGCCCGGCGGGAGCGGTCGGTGCACCCGGATCCGCCGCGGCGGCCGGCACCGGCCCGCCGATCACCTCACGGAACCGCAGCTGCGCGGTCTGGCCGAGGGACCGGGCCTGCTCACCCTCCTGGCCGGGCACGGTGATCGTCAGGTTGTCGCCGTCGAGCACCACCTCGGCACCGCCGACGCCGAGGCCGTCCACCCGCTCCTGGATGATCTGCTGCGCCTGGAGCAACTGCTCGCGCGGCGCCTCGTCGCCGGTCTCGGTGCGCGCCTGCAGGGTCACGCGGGTGCCACCCTGCAGATCGATGCCCAGCTTCGGGGCGGCGCGCCCGTCACCGGTGAAGAACACCAGTGCGTAGAGCACGACGACGACACCGGCGAAGGCCGCCAGGTAGCGCCAGGGACGGATCCGCCCCGGGGTGGTGACCACTGATGGAGTCTCTTCCTGGTTCACCGCGGCAGGACCCGCAGTGGTGGGTGGATCAGGCGCGCGTGGAGCCGTTCGCCGAGTCGTCCTTCTCGAGCTTGCCGAGGTCGTGCTTCTCCAGCGAGGGCCGGTCCGCCGACACCACCGGGTCGGGCTCACCGGCCTCCAGCCGGCCGTGGTCGGCCTCGGGGTCGGCCGGCGGCGCGACCTTCTCCTTGACCGCCGCGCGCACCCAGGTGGTGACCACGCCGTCGGCGACCTCCAGGTCCACGGTCTCCTCGTAGGAGGAGTCCACGACGGTGGCGCGCAGACCCGACGTGGTCAGGACCACGTCGCCGGGCTCGAGCGCGGCCTGGAGGGCCTGCATCTCGGCCATCTGGCGGCGCTGCCGCCGACCCGACAGGAAGATCGGGATGAACAGCAGCAGGATGAGCAGCGGGAACAGCAGTGAGGTGATGTCCATGATCTCCGTATCTCCGCACGTCGTGAGGCCGTCGAGTCTGCCAGGCCCCGCTCAGAACAACGCGGGAGGGCCGCCGGGAGTTGCGTCCGGCGCCGGGGTGAGACCCAGATGGGTCCATGCAGCCGCCGTGGCGACCCGACCCCGGGGCGTGCGTGCCAGCATCCCGGCGCGCACGAGGTACGGCTCGCAGACCTCCTCGACCGTACCCGGTTCCTCGCCCACCGCGACGGCCAGTGTGGACACCCCGACCGGACCGCCGCCGAAGGAGCGCACCAGTGCCCCCAGCACCGCGCGGTCCAGCCGGTCGAGGCCGAGCTCGTCGACGTCGTAGACGTCCAGCGCGTCGCGGGCCACCTGCCGGGTGACCGCACCGTCGGCGCGCACCTCGGCGAAGTCGCGCACCCGCCGCAGCAGCCGGTTGGCGATGCGAGGGGTGCCCCGGGAGCGGCCGGCGATCTCCTCGGCCCCGTCCGCGCGCAGATCCACGTCGAGGATCACGGCGGCGCGGCGCAGCACGAGCTCGAGCTCGTCGGGTTCGTAGAACTCCATGTGGGCGGTGAAGCCGAAGCGGTCGCGCAGCGGGCCGGTCAGCGCCCCGGACCGCGTGGTCGCCCCGACCAGGGTGAACGGTGCGATGTCCAGCGGGATCGAGGTGGCCCCCGGACCCTTGCCCACGACGACGTCGACGCGGAAGTCCTCCATCGCGAGGTACAGCATCTCCTCCGCGGGCCGGGCGATGCGGTGGATCTCGTCGATGAACAGGACGTCGCCGGGCACCAGGTTCGACAGCATCGCCGCGAGGTCACCGGCCCGCTCCAGCGCCGGGCCGGACGTCAGGCGGATCGCCGCGCCCATCTCGGCCGCGATGATCAACGCGAGGCTCGTCTTGCCGAGCCCGGGCGGGCCGGAGAGCAGGATGTGGTCGGGTGGGTCCGCCCGCCTGCGCGCCCCCTCCAGCACCAGCTGCAGCTGCTCGCGCACCCGCGGCTGCCCGATGAACTCGGTGAGGTCGCGGGGGCGCAGGGTGGCCTCGACGGCCAGCTCCTCCGGCTCGGGCCCCGGTGTGAGGGACACCTCGGTCACCGGGAACGGCCGAGACGGGTCAGCGCGCTGCGGAGCAGGGCGGGGGCATCGGCGTCGGCCTCCTCGGCCAGGACGGTGTCCACAGCTGTGGCCGCCGGGGCGGCGGTGAAGCCCAGCCCGACCAGGGCCTCGACCACCTGGTCGCGGCGCGGCCGCGACCCGTTCGCCGCCGCCGGCAGCGCGGCGGGGGCCGACGCCGGGACCGTGACCTTGTCCCGCAGCTCCAGCGACATCCGCTCGGCGAGCTTGGGCCCGATCCCCGGCACCCGGGTCAACGTCCGCAGCTCCCGGTCGACCAGCGCCCGGCGCAGGGCATCGGGGTCGAGCACCGCGAGCGTGGCCAGGGCCATCCGCGGCCCGATCCCGGCCACCGTGAGCAGCAGCCCGAACAGGGCGCGCTGGTCGTCGTCGGCGAACCCGAACAGGGTGAGCGAGTCCTCCCGCACCACGAGCGCCGTGGCGAGCCGGCTCTGCTCGCCCCGCCGCAGGGTGGCGAGCGTGGTGGGCGTGGCGTGCACGGCCAGGCCCACCCCACCGACCTCGACGACGGCGTGGTCGAGGCCGATCGCGAGCACCTCGCCGCGCACCGAGCTGATCACGAGGTACCTCGGGCCGCCGCGGCCAGCCGCGCCCTGTGCCGCTTCGCCAGCTCGGCCGAGCGCGCCTGGGCCGACGCCATGCGTTCGAGCATCGGGGCCCGCCAGCAGTGGCAGATCGCCAGGGCCAGTGCGTCGGCGGCGTCCGCGGGCCGCGGTGCCTCGGCCAGCCCGAGCACGCGGGTGACCATCGCGGCGACCTGCCCCTTGTCCGCGCGGCCCTCGCCGGTCACGGCCGCCTTCACCTCGCTGGGGGTGTGGAAGGCGACCGGGAGCCCGGCCCGGGCCGCGAGCAGCGCCACCACCCCGCTGGCCTGCGCCGTGCCCATCACGGTGCGGACGTTGCTCTGGCTGAACACGCGCTCGATCGCCACCACGTCGGGCCGGTGTCGGGCGATCCACCCTTCGACGGTGCCGCCGATCGCCAGCAACCGCCGTTCGAGCGGCAGCTCCGACGGCGTGCGGACGACATCGACGGCGACGCAAGTGACCACCCGGCCGCCCGCGCCGTCGACGACGCCGAGGCCGCACCGGGTCAACCCCGGATCGACGCCGAGCACCCGCACCCGCTCTCCTCCCGCGCGAACAGCCGTTCGAGGGGAGGCTACCGGCGGCGGGCGGGCCGCTCGCGCCGCCGCGCCGACCGGGGGCTCGACCCCACACCTCCGTCGGCGGGGCGACCCGCACGTGAGTTCAGCCCCCGAGGTCGGAGAGGCCGTCGCCGATGAGCTTGGCCCCGAAGACCAGCAGGACGATCATGATGATGACGTCGTTGTTGGCCGTCATGAACGCCCTCACACCGGCGAGCGTTGCCGTGGCGCGATCACCGAGGACGAGGTGGTAGAGCACGGCACCCAGGACGGTGATCGAGCCCAGGAGGACGTAGACGGCCACGGCGATCACCGTGTCCGTTCCCTCCACCCCGGTCTGGGCGACCGATGCGGCGGCGGCCACCGTGAGCGCCAGGTTCTTCGGGTTTCCGGCGGCCAGCGCGAGGCCCAGACCCGCCGCCCGACCCGGGCCGGTTCCCTCCACGGCAGCCATCCAGGCCGGCAGGGTCACGTCCTCGCCCGCCTTCGGCCGTTTCCGGAACTTGCTCAGCGCGAGGACGAGCAGCCCGAACCCGAGGCCCAGCTCGACCCAGCCGATCCCCTCGGCGGCCGCACTGCCGGGATCGTCGACCCCACTCGTCACCGCGGCGGCGAGGGCGCTGATGACCGCGAGGCCCACGACCCCATCCCAGGGCGAAGGCGGGTCCGCTGGTCCGAGCGCGGGGCGAGCCCAGGACCAGGATCACCGCGACGATGGGAAAGGGGCTGAGAGCGACGGCGACCGCGGACGGGAGGAGCTGACCGATGGCGTCACTCAGCATCTCGGACCGCCAGCACCCGCCCACCGTCGCGCCAGACCCGCACGATCATGATCAGTCGGCCGGGTCCGAGGCGAACAGGTCGAGCCCGAGCGCCCGGGACAAGAAGGCCGCGGCGAGCTGGCCGCGCACGCTGTTGCCGGCGCCGTCGAGCGGCGGAGCGAAGGTGCCCAGTGCGCCCTTGCCCGGAGAGACCGTCACGATCCCTCCTCCGATGCCGCTCTTCCCGGGCAGACCGATGTCGTAGAGCCAGTCTCCCGACGTCTCGTAGAGACCGGCGGTCGTCATCACCGACAGCACGGCCCGGCACACCGACAGGTCCACGACCGGCTCGCGGGTGCGCGGGTGCACACCGGCGTCGGCGAGGGTCGCGCCCATCAGCGCGAGGTCGGCCGCGGTGACGGCGACACAGCTCTGTCGGGTGTACAGCTCGACCGCCTCGTCCGGATCGCCCGGCAGACCGTCGAGGTTGTGGAGCAGGTGGGCGATCGCCCGGTTGCGGTGGTTGGTGGCTGCGGCGGATCGGTACACCTCCTCGTCGAGTGCGAGCTCGCGGCCGGCGAAGCGGGAGAGCCCGTCGAGGACGGCCCGCCACCGGTCCTCGACCGATCGGCCGGGGAGCAGGCCCGGTGGTCGCGAGGGCGCCGGAGTTGACCATCGGGTTCGTCCGACCGCCTCGGCCCCCCTCGACGGCGGTGAGCGAGTTGAACGGCAGGCCGGTCGCGTTCACCCCGATCCGATGGCGGACCTCGTCGGTTCCGAGGCTCTGGCAGACGAGGGCGAACACGAACGGCTTGGCCACGCTCATGATCGCGAACTCGACCGCGGCATCCCCTGCGGTGCGTTGCGCTCCCGTGGCCCCGGCGACGGCCACCCCGAACAGGTCGGGCGACACCGCGGAGAGTGCGGGGTAGACATCCGAGACGGAGCCCTCGCCGACGTCGCGGAACCGGAGGTGGGCCTCGTCGACCAGCTCCTGTATCCGATCCGGTGGGGGCAGCGATCCCGTCGAGACGAACGCGGGCTCGCCGAGGTCGGCCTGCCGGGTGCTCACCGGGTGCCCCTCGTCCGCGTCATGCCTTATCCCCTCGTCCTCGCCCCACCCGCGAGCGCCACTGCGGGGGTCGGGCACCGATCGGCAGTCAGCGGGTGGCGACCAGGAACTGGCGTCCCTCGGGATCGGTCACGTTGACATAGGTGCCCCAGCCCTCCGCCACCGGATCGGTGACCTGCACCCCCGCGGACCGCAGCGCGGAGACCGTGCCGTCGAGGTCGTCGGTGGCGAAGACCATCGGGTACTGCCGGTCGGGCTCCCGATCGAACTGCTTCGCCGGGCTGAGCACCAGGCCGGTCTGCCCGCCCGGAGGCGTGACCTCGACCCACCGCGCGCCCGGCCACATCTCCGCGTCCGTGGTGAGCGCGAAGCCGACCTTCTCGACGAAGAACTCGATCATGACGTCCTGGTCGGCGACCGCGAGGATCGCGCCGGAGATGCGGGTGATCACGGCGCGACCCCGAGCGTGGGCTGCGTGAGGCTGAACCAGTTGCCGGAGTCGTCGCGGAGCACGGCCTCGACGCCGTAGGGGCGCTCGGCCGGCTCCTGCGTGAAGACGACGCCGCGCGCGGACAGCTCCTCGTAGGTCTTCCGACAGTCGTCGGTGGCCATCACCCCGGTGCCCATCGCTCCCTTGGCGACCAGCGCGCGGATCTGGGCGGCGGTCTCGGGATCGTTGCCCATCCCGCAGTCGGCCAGGATGATCTCTACGTCCGGCTGGTCCGGCGGCCCGACGGTGAGCCAGCGGAAGCCCGTCTCGTCGTCCTCGCAGACCGGGCCCATGGTCACGTCGCTGCGCACCTCGAACCCGAGCTTCTCGGTGTAGAACTGCTTCGCGCGCTCCTGGTCGAGCACGTAGAAGCAGGCGTGGGACATGCGTCGGATCATCTCGCCCTCCCGTCGGTGATCGGTACCGCGGACAGGCTAGGGGCGTCGGGACGTCGTGGGCTTCTCCCGGCTTGCGGTGCCGGGACGGGGACGGCCCCAGGCCTTCGCGTAGCAGCCCGGGATCGGCGCCGCCGCGCGCTGGGCGTACCGGCGCCGGTACTCGCTCGGTGACACCGACACCAGCGCCGTGAAGGTCGAGCTGAACGACCCGAGGGCGGAGAACCCCACCAGGTGGCAGACCTCGGTGACCGTGAGGTCCGCCGAGCGGAGCAGTTCCTGCGCCCGCTCGACGCGCCGGCGGGTCAGGTACTGGCCCGGGGTTTCGCCGTAGGCGGCGCGGAAGCCGCGGGCGAAGTGGTACCGCGAGAACCCGGCGGCCGCGGCCATCGCGTCCAGATCCAGCGGCTCGGCGAAGTTCCGGTCGATCAGGTCACGGGCACGCCGGAGGTGGAACACGGCGGGAACGATCGGCCCGGGCACGGGCCCCATCGTGCCGCTACCGTCAACACGGTGCTCGTGCGCGCGGCCATCCCGGACGACGCCGGCGCGATCCAGGCGATCTACTCCCACCACGTCCGGCACGGCGTCGGCACCTTCGAGGAGGAACCGCCCGACGTCGCGGCCGTGGCCGCGCGGATGCGAACCGGGCGGTGGGTGATCGCGCAGGACGGGGGGGACGTGGTCGGCTACGCGTACTACGGCCCGTACCGCCCCCGGTCGGCCTACCGGTTCACGGTGGAGGACAGCGTCTACGTCCGGGCTGACGCGGCTGGCCGCGGCATCGGCTCGGCCCTGCTCTCGGCCCTCGTCGAGCACGCCACGGCCGCGGGGATGTGGCAGATGGTGGCCGCGGTGGGAAGCTCTGACAACGTGGCGTCGATCGCGCTGCACGAGCGGCACGGGTTCGTTCGCGTCGGGGTCCTCACCGAGGTCGGGGTGAAGCTCGGACGCTCCCTCGACGTGGTACTGCTGCAGCGCACCCTCGGAACGCGCCGACCAACGGCGGTTCGTGACGGTTCGTGACAGGCGCGCCGTCGATCGCGTTCCGCGGAACGCGATCGGCGCGCGCGCTCAGTGCGCGGCGTCGTCCCAGCTGCGGCCGTATCCCACCGAGACGTCCAGCTCCACGCTCAGCTCGGCCGCCTCGGCCATCTCGCGCCGGACGAGCGCCTCGAGCTGGGTGCGCTCGCCCTCGGCCACCTCGAGCACGAGCTCGTCGTGCACCTGCAGCAGCATCCGGCTGCGCAACCCCTCGGCGATGAGTGCCCGGTGCACCCCGAGCATGGCGACCTTGATGATGTCCGCAGCGCTGCCCTGGATCGGGGCGTTCAACGCCATCCGCTCGGCCATCTCGCGGCGCTGCCGGTTGTCGCTGGTGAGGTCGGGCAGGTAGCGGCGGCGGCCCATGATGGTGGCGGTGTAGCCGTCCTTGCGGGCGACGTCGACCACGCTGCGCAGGTAGTCGCGGACCCCGCCGAAGCCCTCGAAGTAGTCGTCCATCAGCGCGCGGGCCTCCTCGGTGGAGATCCGCAGCTGGTTGGACAGCCCGAATGCGGACAGCCCGTAGGCCAGCCCGTAGTTCATGGCCTTGATCTTGGCGCGTTGGGCGGGGCTGACCGCGGTGGCGTCCACGCCGAACACCCGCGCGGCCGTCTCCGCGTGGAAGTCGTGCTGGGAGCGGAAGGCCTCGATCAGCGCGGCGTCCTCCGACAGGTGCGCCATGATCCGCATCTCGATCTGGCTGTAGTCGGCGGTCATCAGCTCGGCGTGGTCCCGGCCGACCACGAAGTTCTCCCGGATCCGGCGACCGGCCGCCGTGCGGATCGGGACGTTCTGCAGGTTCGGCTCGGTGGAGCTCAACCGGCCGGTGGCCGCGATCGTCTGGCTGTACGTGGTGTGGATCCGGCCGTCGTCGGCCACCGACTTGAGCAGCCCCTCGACGGTGACCTTCAGCCGGGTGGCATCGCGGTGCACCAGCAGGTGCGAGAGGAACTCGTGCCCAGTCTGCTCGAACAGCGTCTGCAGGGCGTCGGCGTCGGTGGTGTAGCCCGTCTTGGTGCGCTTGGTCTTGGGCATGCCCAGCTCGTCGAACAGCACCACCTGCAGCTGCTTGGGCGAGCCGAGGTTGATCTCCTTACCGATCACGCCATAGGCGTCCTGAGCTGCCTGCTTCACCTGGGCGGCGAACTCGGCCTCCAACGCCGCCAGCGCGTCGCCGTCGACGGCGATGCCGGCGGTCTCCAGATCGGCGAGCACGTACTCCAGGGGCAGCTCCAGCTCGGCGAGCAGCTCGCTGCCGCCGCGCTCGGCCAGCTCGGCGTCGAGCGCGTCGGCCAGCTCGGCCACGGCGGATGCCGCGACCATCTGCGCGCTCGCCCGGGCCGCGTCGGCCTCGGCCTCACCACTCGGAGCGTCGACGGCGAGCGCATCGGCGCCGCTCGGAGCGCCAGCGGAGAGCGCATCGGCGCGGCCGAGCAGCGAGAGCTGGCCGTCGTCGGCCTCACCCTCGACGCGCAGCTCGCGGCGGAGGTGGCGCAGCGCGAGATCGGCGAGGTCGAAGCTGCGCTGGCCCGGCCGCGACAGGTAGGCCGCCAGCGCGGTGTCGCTGGTGAGCCCGGCCAGGCTCCAGCCGCGGCCGCGCAGCGCGTGCAGTGCCGACTTGGCGTCGTGGGCGGCCTTGGGGACGGCGGGATCGGCGAGCCACTCGCCCAGCGCGGCCTCGTCGTCGGGAGTGAGCGTGGTGACGTCCAGGTAGCCGCCCTGCGGCACCCCGGCCGCGGCACCTGCCGCCCTGGCCTCGACGGACGGTTCGCCCGCCGCGAGCGCGATGCCGGCGACGTCGCCTGCGGTGGCCCCCCCGGTGATGCCGTGGAACGCGAGCCCGACCCGGCGGCCGTCGCGTGCGTGGGCGTCGAGCCAAGCCCGCACCGCTCCCGGTTCGAGGGCTCCACCCTGCACCTCGATGCCGCCCTCGGCCTCCGGCTCGGCGCTCTGCAGCGTGGCGAACAGCCGCTCGCGCAGGACCCGGAACTCCAGCTCGTCGAACAGCCGGTGCACGGCGTCGCGGTCCCACGGCCGGACACCGAGGTCGGCGGGCGCGACGTCGAGCGGGACGTCGCGGATGAGCTCGGTGAGCTGCCGGTTGAGCAGCACGTTGGCCAGGTGCGCCCGCAGTGCGTCGCCCGCCTTTCCCGTGACCTCGTCGACCCGGTCGGTGAGCTCGGCGAGCGAGCCGAACTCGCGGATCCACTTCGCGGCGGTCTTCTCCCCCACTCCGGGGATGCTCGGCAGGTTGTCGCTGGGATCGCCGCGCAGCGCGGCGAAGTCGGGGTACTGCTGCGGGGTGAGGCCGTAGCGCGCCATCACCGCGTCCGGGTCGATGCGGCCCAGCTCGGACACCCCGCGGGTGGGGTAGAGCACCATCACGTTCTCGCTCACCAGCTGGAACGCGTCGCGGTCGCCGCTGGTGATCAGCACCTGGAAGCCGTCGGCCTCGGCCTGGGTGGCGAGGGTGGCGATCAGGTCGTCGGCCTCGAAACCCGCCACCCCGAACTCGGGGATGGCCAGCGCGCGCAGGACCTCCTTGATGAGATCCACCTGGCCGCGGAAGTCGTCGGGCGTGGTGGTGCGGTTGGCCTTGTACTCCGCGAAGCGCTCCGACCGGAACGTCGAACGCGACACGTCGAAGCACACCGCGAGGTGGGTGGGCTGCTCGTCGCGCAGCAGGTTGATCAGCATCGAGGTGAACCCGTACACCGCGTTGGTGGTCTGGCCCGTGCCCGTGCGGAAGTTCTCGGCCGGTAGCGCGAAGAACGCGCGGTAGGCCAGCGAGTGGCCGTCGAGCAGGAGCAGCCGCCGACCGGTGGACGGGGGGGCGGCGGGCGGCGCGGCGGCCGCGGCGGTGCGGGTGGCGGGGCTCATCGGCAGCGAGTCTAGGACCGAGCACCGACAGCCTCGAACAACGAGGTCACGGTGCAGCGCGGGTGGGCGGGGAACCGCCGCCCGTCCTGCACCGTTCCCCTGCTGATCGGCCGTGACCGGCCGTCCGGTACGTCCCGATATGCTCGGCCGGGATCAGCTCGAACCGGGGGGAACGAGCCCCCCACGACAGATTCGGAGCGGTACGTGAGCGTCAGCCTCACCAAAGGTGGAAACGTCAGCCTCAGCAAGGAGGCCCCCGGCCTCACGAACGTGATCGTCGGTCTCGGTTGGGACGTGCGCACCACGACGGGCGCCGAGTTCGACCTCGACGCCTCGGCGATCCTCGTCGGCGCCGACGGCAAGGTCGTGTCCGACAAGCACTTCGTGTTCTTCAACAACCTGACCAGCCCCGACGGCACCGTCGAGCACACCGGTGACAACCTCACCGGCGAGGGCGAGGGCGACGACGAGCAGGTCAAGGTGAACCTGGCCGGCATGGCCACCGAGGTCGACAAGGTCGTCTTCCCGGTCAGCATCTACGACGCCGACTCGCGCTCGCAGAGCTTCGGCCAGGTCCGCAACGCGTTCATCCGCGTGGTCAACGAGGCGGGCGGCAGCGAGATCGCCCGCTACGACCTCTCGGAGGACGCATCCACCGAGACCGCGATGGTGTTCGGTGAGCTCTACCGCAACGGAGCCGAGTGGAAGTTCCGGGCGGTCGGGCAGGGCTACGCCGCCGGCCTCGCGGGCATCGCCCGCGACTTCGGCGTCAACGTCTGAGGCCGGCCGATGGCCATCGACTACACCAAGCGGCCGTCGAAGTCGTCCCCTCCCACGTCGACGGAGCCCGCGGCTCCCGCAGCGGACGGGGGCGGGGTGTCGCTGTCGAAGGTCACCCTGACCAAGTCCGCGCCGAGCGTCTCGCTGACCAAGCGGGGCGGCGCGGGTGGGCAGCTGCGGGTCAACCTGCAGTGGAGCACCGGCGCTGCCCCGGCCCGCAAGGGCCTGCTCGGCAAGCTGGCCGGCGGGAGCGGGGGTATCGACCTCGACTTGGCCTGCCTCTGGGAGTTCGCCGACGGCAGCAAGGGTGTGGTGCAGGCCCTCGGCAACGCGTTCCAGGCGCCGTACCGCGGCGCGCCGATCATCCGGCTGGACGGGGACGACCGCTCCGGTTCGGTCAGCGGCGGCGAGAACATGTTCATCGACCTGTCCCGGGTCGACGAGATCCGCCGGATCCTGGTCTTCGCGTTCATCTACGAGGGCACGCCCAACTGGGCGAGCGCCGACGGGGTCGTCACGCTGTACCCCGCGTCCGGGCCCGAGATCGAGGTGCGCCTCGACGAGTCCGACTCCCGGTCGCCGACGTGCGTGATCGCGATGCTCGAGAACCAGGGCGGCGAGATCGTGGTGCGGCGCGAGGTGCGCTACATCCGCGGCGGCCAGGCCGACGTCGACCGGGAGTACGGCTGGGGGATGGAGTGGGCGCGCGGCCGCAAGTGATCCGCGCGGTCACCGCACAGTCACCGCGCCACAGCGGAGTGGCCCACGACGAGAGGGGCCACTGTGCGCCACTTCGATCATCTCAGCAGTTCGGACACCGCGAGCCTCTTCGAGCGGCCGCCGGAGCACTTCGACCGCACCAGCGGGCCGGAGCTGCTCTCGGTGGCGCTCGGGGCCACCCTCTACATGCCGGCGGACAGGGCGTCACTGCCGGCCGACATCACGAAGCAGGCCGACGCCGGGGTCACCTCCGTGGTCGTGTGCCTGGAGGACGCGATCGCCGACGAGGAGGTCGGATCGGCCGAGGACAACCTGGTGGAGGCGCTGCGGGGACTCCACGACGAGGCGGGCGCGCTTCCGCTGCTGTTCGTCCGCGTCCGCAACGCCGGGCAGATCCCGG
This sequence comes from uncultured Actinomycetota bacterium, assembly GCA_963711715.1. Classification (GTDB taxonomy): domain Bacteria; phylum Actinomycetota; class Actinomycetes; order Mycobacteriales; family Pseudonocardiaceae; genus Pseudonocardia. The sequence goes on along the minus strand of CAVQFJ010000009.1, from coordinate 213,493 downwards.
CACTGGTGCACCGGCTGGGCCCGGCCGCCGGGGTGCTGCACGGCGTCGTGCTCCCCAAGTTCACCGCGGCCACCGGCACCGCGTACCTGCGGGCCCTCGACGCGGCCGAACAGGCCACCCCGCTCCGCCCCACCCCGCTGACGGCCATGCCGGTCCTCGAGTCCGGCACGGTGCTCTACGCGGAGACCCGCGTCGACGAGCTGACGCGGTTGCGCGCACTGCTGCACCGCGCCCGGCACCGGATCCTCGCGGTGCGGATCGGCGCGACCGACCTCTGCTCGCTCTACGGGTTGCGCCGCTCGCCGGAATTGTCGATCTACGACATCAAGGTCGTCGCCGATCTGATCGCCGACGTCGTCAACGTGCTGGGGCGCGCCGACGGAACGGGCTTCACCGTCACCGGGCCGGTCTGGGAGTACTACGCCGCGCCCGAACGGATGTTCAAGCCCCAGCTGCGGCGGTCCCCCTTCGAGGAGCACAACGAGCCCGAGCTGCGCGGCCGCCTGGTGTCCCGGGCGATCGACGGTCTCATCCGCGAGGTCCAGCTCGACGCGGCCAACGGGCTGATGGGCAAGACGGCGATCCATCCGAGCCACGTCGCGGTGGTCAACGCGCTGTCGGTCGTCTCGTCCGAGGAGCACCGGGACGCTGAGGACGTCCTGCGCGCCGGGCGCGGGAGCGGGGTGCTGGCCTCCGGGCACCGCAACAAGATGAACGAGATCCGACCGCACACCGCGTGGGCACGACGGACCGCCCTGCGGGCGCGGATGTTCGGGGTCGCGGCCGAGGACGTCTCGTTCGTCGACCTGCTGGCCGCGAGCCTGCCGCGGTGAGAAGTTCCGTCCGGACCACCGACGACGGGGGCGGAACGGCCGCGGGGATGGTCGAGCGGCTGGGGATCCGGGTGCGCGGCACCGGGTCCACCGTCGACCCCGCTGCCCTGCTCGGGATCGCGGTGCGCCGCAACCCCCGCCGGACGCAGCTGCTGGTGTCACGGGTGCTGGGCAAGCACCGGCCCACCGATCCGCGGCTGGTGCGCGCGGCCGGCCTGCTGCTCGGCGGGCTGGTCGCCGACGTGCTGGCCGGGCGCCGCTCCCGACCGCTGCCCGCGCCCGTCGTGCACGCGGCGGCCGGCGGGGACCGCGCGGCCATCACGACGCTGCACTCCGGGGCCGTGCGGGCGGTCGAACGGGCACCGGACGCGCCCGACACGCTCGTCCTCGGCTACGCCGAGACCGCCACCGCGCTCGGTCACTGCGTGGCGGAGGGCCTCGGCGGGGCCGACTACCTGCACTCCACCCGCCGCCCGGTCGTGGGGTCGGCCACGGCGGGGGCGTTCGCGGAGGAGCACTCGCACGCCGTGGGTCACCTGCTGCTGCCGGCCGATCCCGCCCTGCTGCGCGGCGGGCGACCGCTCGTCCTCGTCGACGACGAGCTGAGCACCGGCCGGACCGCGCTCAACACGATCGCGGCGCTGCACCGCACGGCCCCGCGGCCGCACTACGTGGTGGCGGCGCTGGTCGATGTCCGGGGGCCGGGCAGCGAGCTCGGAGACGGCGTGCGCGCGCTGGGCGCCCGGCTCGACGTCGTCGCCCTGGCGCGAGGACGGGTGGACCTCCCGGCGGACCTGACCGAGCGCGCGGCGACGCTGCGGGCGGAGGTCGACGGTCGAGGCGGCCCGGCGGACGGGCCGGCCCGCACCGGGGATCCGGCGGTGCCGCGGGAGGTGGGGCGGGTCGAGCTCCGGGGCTGCGGATGGCCCGCCGGACTGCCTGCCGGGGGTCGGCACGGCATCACCGGCACCTATCACCGGACGCTCGCCGCGGCGTTACCGGGGCTCGCCGCCGGCCTCGCGCGGGCCGCCGGGATCGTCCCGCGGGACCGGACGCTGGTGCTCGGCACCGAGGAGCTCATGCAGCTGCCGCTGCGCCTGGCCGAGGCGCTCGCGAGCACCGGGCACGACGTCCTGTTCTCCACCACCACGCGCTCCCCCGCCGTCGTGGTCCCCGCCCCGGGCTACGCACTGACCAGCGGCATCACCTTCCCGGCCCACGACGACCCCGCGGACGGGCCGGGGCCCCGCCACGCCTACAACCTCGGTGGCCATGGCGACCCGCCGTGGGACCACGTCCTCGTCGTGGTCGACCCGCCGGCGGACACCACGCTCCTGCGGACCGGGCTGCTCGCGGCACTCGCCCCCCGGGCCCGCCGCACGACCGTCGTGGTCACCCCGTGACTCCCGACCCGCTCCGCGGCCCCTGGTTCGGCAGCTACCGGCCCGACGAGGTGGGGTGGCTGCTCACCGACCTGTCCGGCGTGGCTCTGGAGGCGCCCACCGAGGACCGCGAGGAGGCCGTCCAGAGCGGGGGCGCGCACTACGCCGAGTCGCTGCCGCAGGAGTTCCAGCCCGACGCCGACTACCTCGCGCTGTACCGCTCCGCGCTGGCCGCCGGCGCGGCCCGGCTCGCCCTGGCCGTCGGCACCGTTGCCGAGCTGGTGCTGCGCGAGCGCGGGCCCGACGTCGTGCTCGTGTCGTTGGCCCGGGCGGGCACCCCGGTCGGGGTCCTGCTGCGGCGCTGGGCCGCCGCCGTCCACGGCCTGACGCTGCCGCACTACGCGGTGTCGATCGTTCGAGGTCGGGGTATCGACCGGCTCGCGTTGCGTCACCTGGCCGAGCACCACGACCCCGCGCGCGTGGTGTTCGTCGACGGCTGGACGGGCAAGGGCGCCATCGCCGACGAGCTCGCCGCAGCGCTCGCCGAGCACGAGCGCGACACCGGACAGCGGTTCGACCCACGGCTGGCCGTGCTCGCCGATCCCGGCCGCTGCGTCGCCACCTTCGGCACCCGGGACGACTGGCTGATCGCCTCCGCCTGCCTCAACTCGACGGTGTCCGGCCTCGTCTCGCGCACGGTGCTCAATCGCCGTCTGCTCCGGCCCGACCAGTACCACGGCGCCAAGTTCTACGCGGAGCTCGCCGCCTCCGACGTCTCGGCGCACTTCCTCGACACCGTGACCGGGGAGTTCGGGCGGGTGCCCGACACGACCCCGCCGACCGACCGCGTCCCGGACCGGGCCGGGCGCGCCGCCGTCGAGCGCATCGTGGACGACTACGACCTCGGCGACGTCAACCTGGTCAAGCCGGGGGTCGGCGAGACCACCCGGGTGCTGCTGCGGCGGGTCCCGTGGCGGGTACTGGTGCGGCCTGGCGCCCCCGTCGCGGACCTGGCGCACGTGCGGCTGCTCGCGGCACGTCGCGGGGTGCCGGTCGAGGAGGTCGAGGAGCTGCCGTACAGCTGCGTCGGGCTGATCCACCCCCGCTACACCAGGGGTGCGACGGGCGCCGACGGACTGGCGGTGGCCCGGTGAGCGAGCCGGCGAGCGAACAGGTGTCACCGGTGAGCGAGCGTGCGCGCGAGGGTCCGCCCGTCGTCTGCCTCGATCTCGACCGCACCACGATCTACTCGGCCGCGGCGCTCGATCTGCACGGGGCCGATAACACGGCGCCCCGCCTGCTCTGCGTCGAGGTGTACCGCGGCGCACCGTCGTCGTTCATGACCGAGGACGCCGTCGAGGCGTTCGCACGGACTGCAGGTCGTCGCAACCGTCGTGCCGACCACCACCCGGACACCGGAGCAGCTCGCCAGGGTGCACCTGCCCGGACAGCCCGCGCGGTGGGCGATCGCCGCCAACGGCGGTCACCTGCTCGTCGACGGGGCGCCGGACCTCGCATGGGCCGCGTCCGTGCGCGAGCGGTTGGCCGGCTGCACTCCGCTGGCCGAGGTGGAGTCCCACCTGCGGGCGCGGAGCGGCCCGTTCGTCCTGGGGCTGCGGACCGCGAGCGACCTGTTCGCCTACGCCGTCGTCGACCGCGCCGTCCTGCCCGCAGGGTGGGTCGACGAGTTCGCCGCCTGGTGCGCGCCCCGCGGCTGGACGGTGTCGCTGCAGGGCCGGAAGGTCTACGCAGTGCCCGGGCCGCTGACCAAGTCGGCAGCGGCCGCCGAGGTGCTCCGGCGCTGCCGCAGCGGTCGGTTGCTCGCCGCGGGCGACTCGCTGCTCGACGCCGATCTGCTCGACGCCGCGGACCTCGCGATCCGGCCGGCGCACGGTGAGCTCGCCGACGCCGGCTTCACCCGCCCCCACCTCGCAGTCACCGCGGCGAGGGGCGTCGCGGCCGGCGCGGAGCTGCTGGGGTGGCTGCGGGACCGCGCGGCCGCCGTCGGCACCGTCGCCGCTTCTGGCACGCTGTGAACAGAGCACGATCAACGGGAGGAACGCTTTCATGGCCCTTTGGGACCAGCTCAAGGAACGCGTTGCGGACATGTCGGCCCAGGCCAAGACGCAGGTCGGCAAGTTCAAGAACAAGGACTTCGCGAACGCCAGCATGGCGATGTGCGCACTGATCGCCGCGGCGGACGGCACGATCTCGGCCGACGAGCGCCGCAAGACCGCGGGCTTCATCGGCAGCAACGACGTGCTGTCCATCTTCCCCGCGAGCGAGCTGCTGGAGAAGTTCACGCACTTCTCCAGCAAGCTCGAGGCCGACTACGACTTCGGCAAGGTGGAGGCCATCCAGGCGCTGTCCAAGCTCAAGTCCAAGCCGGACGCCGCCCGCGCGGTGATCCAGGTCGGCATCATCATCGGTGGGGCCGACGGCGACTTCGACGCCGACGAGAAGCGCGCCGTCCGCGAGGCGTGCAACGCCGTGGGCATCGCCCCGTCGGAGTTCGACCTGTAGGACTCACTTCCCAGTGGCAGGAAAGCCACGTTGCTGTCCTCAGCGGGCAGTAACGTGGCTTTCCTGCTCCCAGGGTGACTACAGGTGCCCCACCGTGGCCGGCAGCAGGTCCTGGAACGTCCTCCCGGACGCGATCGCGCCGATGGCGGTCATGGTCCATTCACCCGCCGCTCCCCGGGAGACCTTCGCCATGATCTGCGCGTTGTGCCGCCCCGACCCGGACAGCTCGTAGCGGGCCAGCTCCTCGCCGGTGGTCTCGTCGACGAGCCGGCAGAAGGCGTTCTCGATCTGGGAGAAGTCCTGGCCGGTGAACGAGTTCACGGTGAACACGATCTGGGTTACCCCCGGCGGGAGCCGGGGCAGGTCGACGATCACCGACTCGTCGTCCCCCTCGCCCGCACCGGTGGTGTTGTCGCCCGTGTGCTGCACCGAGCCGTCCTGGCTGCGCAGCTGCCGGAACCACACCGCGTCGACGAGGTTGCCCCCCGCATCGAACAGCAGCGCCGACGCGTCGAGGTCGATGGACTGCGATCTCGAGCCGAACAGCCCGCGCTTCTTCACCGCGTCCCAGCCCAGGCCCATCCGGACCACGGTCAGCTGGCCGCCGCCGCGCTTGGCCAGCGACACCTTCTGACCCTTCGTCATGTTGACGGACACGCGCACTCCATTTCGCCGGTGGATGGGGAGGGTCCTGCTACACGCCAGAACGGTCCAGCGGCTCGTCGGTGCGCTCGGCCGGCTCGGGGCCGTCGGCCGCCGCCACCCGGCGGTTGCGCATGATGCTGGACAGGAACGCCGCTCCGATGATGCCCACGCCGACCAGCCCGGTGACGATCTCGTTGACGTGGTAGCCGATGCCGATCAGCAGGATCACCGCCAGCGCGCCGATCGCCCAGTGGGCGCCGTGCTCGAGGTACACGTAGTCCTGCAGCGTGCCCTTGCGCACCAGGAACACGGTGAGCGACCGGACGAACATCGCGCCGATCAGACCGAGGCCAAGCGCGATCAGGATCGGGTCGGTGGTGATGGCGAACGCGCCGATGACGCCGTCGAAGGAGAACGCCGCGTCGAGCACCTCGAGGTAGAGGAACAGGAAGAACCCGGCCTTTCCGGTGGCCTTCGCCAGCTCGGACGGCCCGGACCCGTTCGCGGACGGTGCCGACTCCTCGGCGCCCGCCTCGACCTCCTCCATCTGGGCGTGGCCCGCCTCGTCGAACAGCTCACCGAGCCCGTTCACCAGCAGGTAGGTGACCAGCCCGAGCGACCCGGCGATGAGCACGACGGCGGGGTCCTCGGCCAGGGTGCCGGCCAGCACGACCAGCGCGACGACGGACAGCACGACCGACAGCTGGTTGAGCCGACCGATCTTGGCCAGCGGACGCTCCAGCCAGGTGAGCCACTTGATGTCGCGGTCCTCGAACATCCAGTCGAGGAACAGCATGAACAGGAACATCCCACCGAACGCGGCGATCTGCGGGTAGGCCTCGTTGAGCAGGGCGGCGTAGCTGGTGGGATCGCTCTCCGGACGTTGCTCGAGGGCGAGCGTCAGCGCCTCGACCGGGTTCAGATTCGCCGTGACGGCCACGATGACCAGCGGGAACACCAACCGCATGCCGAAGACGGCGATCAGGATGCCGATCGTCAGGAAGATGCGCTGCCAGAACGCGCTCATCCGCTCCAGCACGGTGGCGTTGACCACGGCGTTGTCGAACGAGAGCGAGATCTCGAGGATGCCGAGGATCGCGCAGAGGATGAGCGCCTCCACGCCGCCGTAGAAGAACGCGACGACGAGCGCCACGGCGGTGACCGCGTAGGAGAAGCCGAATATGCGTAGGTTCATGTCCTCTGTTCCTGTGTTCCCCGCACCCGCAGGCCCGCCACGGCCTCGCCGCCACGGTAGTCCGCGCTGATGTGCCGGCCCGGCGGGCGCGCCCCGGAATCGGACATCCGGGTACATCCAGTGTGCCCGCAAAGCGAGCGGCGCGTTCGGTGGAACGCGACCGCGCGGCGGTTCGGCGACGGCGGTCAGGTAGCGATGATCGCTCCGCGAGCTCCGCTCAGCCGACCTCCGCCATCACCTCGTCGCTGACGTCGAAGTTGGAGTAGACGTTCTGCACCTCGTCACTGTCCTCGAGCGCGTCGATCAGGCGGAAGATCTTCTTGGCGGCCTCCGCGTCGAGCGGCACCGACATCGACGGAAGGAACGTCGGGTCGGCCGAGTCGTACTCGATGTGCGCTGCCTGCAGCGCCGTGCGGACCGGGACCAGATCGCCGGCCTCGGAGACCACCTCGAAACTGTCCCCGAGGTCGTTGACCTCCTCGGCGCCGGCGTCGAGCACGGCGAGCAGGACGTCGTCCTCGGACAGGCTCGGACCGCCCGGAGCGGCGACCTTGGGGACGATCACCACGCCCTTGCGCGTGAACAGGTAGGCGACCGAGCCCGGGTCGGCCATCGCGCCACCGTTGCGGGTCATGGCCGTGCGGACCTCGGTGGCGGCCCGGTTGCGGTTGTCGGTCAGGCACTCGACGAGCACCGCGACGCCGTTCGGCCCGTAGCCCTCGTAGGTGATCGTCTGGTAGTCGGCGCCACCGCCGTCGGTCCCGGAGCCGCGCTTGACCGCGCGGTCGATGTTGTCGTTGGGTACCGAGCTCTTCTTGGCCTTCTGGATGGCGTCGTACAGGGTGGGGTTGCCGTCGGGATCGCCACCACCGGTGCGCGCGGCCACCTCGATGTTCTTGATCAACTTGGCGAACATCTTGCCGCGGCGGGCGTCGACGACGGCCTTCTTGTGCTTGGTCGTCGCCCACTTGGAGTGCCCGCTCATCACACGTCCTTCCGATCGACCCGCCGGTGATGCTACCGGCGGCCCGCGCTCAGGCCGCTGCGGCCGTGCTCCGGACCAGGTCGCAGAACAGGCCGTGGATGCGGGTGTCGCCGGTGAGCTCGGGGTGGAACGCCGTGGCGATCACCGCGCCCTGGCGGACCGCCACCACCCGGCCGGCTGCGGCACCGGCGTCGGCACCGGCGAGCGTCAGCCGCGGCACGGTGGCGAGCACCTGCACCCCGGGGGCGACGGACTCCACCCACGGCGCCCGGATGAAGACCGCGCGCACCGGGCCGCCGGCGAGGCCCTCGACCCGCAGGTCGGCCTCGAAGGAGTCGACCTGGCGACCGAAGGCGTTGCGCCGCACCACGACGTCGAGCCCGCCCAGCTGCTGCTGGTCCGGGCGCCCGTCGAGCACGTCGCGGGCCAGCAGGATCATCCCGGCGCACGACCCGTAGGTCGGCATCCCGGCCGCGATGCGGGCGCGGAGCGGGTGGAGCAGCTCGAAGGTCTGCAGCAACCGGCTCATCGTGGTGGACTCGCCGCCCGGCACCACGAGCGCGTCGACCGCGTCGAGCTCCGACACCCGGCGCACCGGCACGGCGCGCACGGCTCCGCACGCCGCCACCGCGGAGAGGTGCTCGCGCACGTCGCCCTGCAGGGCGAGCACACCGATCACTGGCACGACGACCAGCATAATCGCCGTGGACGGGCGGCTGTGGCGCCCGGCCGCTCAGTATGATCGACGAAGCGGGACGTGAGGACCGCCGAACGTCAGGCCGGCACGGTCGACGCTGTCGCCGTTGTCGATGCCGCCGCCTTCGCCGACCCCGCCGTCTCCCTGGTCCGTCCCGCCGCCGAGCGCACCGCCTCGGCCACGGCCGGCGCCACCGAGGCATCGAAAACGCTCGGCACGATGAAGGACGGGTTCGGCTCGGGCACCACGTCGGCGATCGCGGCCGAGGCGGCCAGCATCATGGCGTCGGTGATGTCGCGGGCCTGCGCGTCGAGCAGGCCGCGGAACACGCCGGGGAAGGCCAGCACGTTGTTGATCTGGTTCGGGTAGTCCGACCGGCCGGTGGCGACGACGGCGACGTGCTGCAGCGCCACGGCCGGGTCCACCTCCGGGTCCGGATTGGCCAGCGCGAACACGACGGCCCGGTCGGCCATCGTCGCGAGCTCGTCGGCGCCGAACAGGTCGGGCGCGGAGACCCCGATGAACACGTCCGCGCCCACCAGCGCGTCGGTGAGGCTGCCCGAGACCCCGGCGGAGTTGGTGTGCGCGGCGATCCAGGAGAGGTTCTCGTCGAGCCCCGGTCGGCCGGCGTGCACGATCCCGTCGATGTCGACCGCCAGCACCTCGCCGGGCGCGCCCGACTGCAGCAGCCGGATGATCGCCGATCCGGCCGCGCCGACCCCGCACACCACGATGCGGCAGTCGGACAGCTCCTTGCCCACCACCCGCAGCGCGTTGCGCAGCGCTCCGAGCACGACCACGGCGGTGCCGTGCTGGTCGTCGTGGAACACCGGGATGTCCAGCATCTCGCGCAGCCGGGCCTCGATCTCGAAGCAGCGCGGCGCGGCGATGTCCTCGAGATTGATCCCGCCGTAGCCGGGGGCGAGGATCTGCACCGTCCGGATGATCTCCTCGGTGTCCTGGGTGTCCAGGCACACCGGCCACGCGTCCACCCCGGCGAACCTCTTGAACAGGGCCGCCTTGCCCTCCATCACCGGCATCGCGGCGGCCGCGCCCAGGTTGCCGAGCCCCAGCACCGCCGACCCGTCGGTGACCACGGCGACCGTGTTGCGCTTGATCGTCAGGCGCCGCGCGTCGGCCGGGTTGGCCGCGATCGCCTGGCACACGCGGGCGACACCGGGGGTGTAGGCGCGGGAGAGGTCGTCGCGGTTGCGCAGGCTGACCTTCGAGTTGACCTCGAGCTTGCCGCCCAGGTGCAGCAGGAACGTCCGGTCGGAGACCTTGCGGACCCGCACTCCCGGCAGCGCCTCGAGCCCGGTGGTGATCTCGTCGGCGTGCTCCTCGTTGCGCGCGTTGCAGCTGATGTCGACGACGAGCGTCTGGGACTGGGCCTCGACGACGTCGAACGCGGTGACGACCCCACCCACGTGGCCGACCGCCATCGTGAGGTCGCCCGCGGCACTGGCCGACGCGGGCACCTCGACCCGCGCGGTGATGGAGTATCCGGGTCCGGGAACAGGCACCGCGCGACCCTACCCGCGGCGCGACCCACTGCCCCGTTCCGGCCGTCCGGCCGTCGAGGGGTTGTGGCCGGGTTTCGACCCGTGTGAGATGACGCCCACGTGGAGTGCGGGCGTCGTCGCAGTGTCGCGGAGGTGGTCCCCGATGGCCGTCAGATCAGTCGCCGTCAAGTCGGCCGGCAGAGCCGAGGGCGGGCAGCGCGCGGGCCGGTCACCGGTCCCCACCACCGCGGATCCCTCGAGGGTCCGCAACGTGGTCCTCGTCGGGCCGTCGGGGTCGGGGAAGACCACACTGGTGGAGGCGCTGCTCGCCCGCACCGCCGCGATCCCGCGGCCCGGTTCGGTGGTCGAGGGCACCACGGTCGGCGACCACGACCCGGCCGCCGTCCGCCAGCAGCGCTCTGTCGCCCTGTCCGTGGCACCGCTGCTGCACGAGGACGTCAAGATCAACCTGATCGACACGCCCGGATACGGCGACTTCGTCGGCGAGCTGCGGGCGGGGCTGCGAGCGGCCGACGCCGCGTTGTTCGTCGTCGCAGCCACCGAGGGCCGCGAAGGTGCGGTCGACCCTGCCACGGTCGCCCAGTGGGAGGAGTGCGCCGCCGTCGGCATGCCGCGGGCCGTGGTGATCGCCCGCTGCGACCACCCCCGCGCCGATCTCGAGGCCACCACGACCGCATGCCAGGACGTCTTCGGAGCCGGTGTCGCACCCCTCTACCTGCCGATCCGGGACGGCGACCAGCTCGGTGGCCTCTACGGCCTGCTCTCGCAGACCCCCGTCGACAGCGCGCCGGCCGATGCCGAGGACGCCCGCGGTGCGCTGATCGAGGGCATCATCGAGCAGTCCGAGGACGAGTCGCTGATGGAGCGCTACCTCGGCGGCGAGGAGCTCGACGTCCCCACGCTCATCGACGACCTCGAGACCGCCGTCGCCCGCGGCACCTTCCACCCGGTGATCCCGGTCTGCGCGAGCAGCGGGATCGGCCTCGACGCGCTGCTCGAGGTGCTGGTCGGCGGCTTCCCGTCACCGCTGGACCACCCGCTGCCCCCGGTGTCCGGTGTGGACGGATCCGCGCACCCGCCGTTGACGGCCGACCCCGACGGCCCGTTGGCCGCCGAGGTGGTGCGCACCTCCGCCGACGCGTACGTCGGGCGGGTGTCGGTGGTGCGGGTCTTCTCCGGGACGCTGCGCCCGGAGTCCATGGTGCACGTCAGCGGGCACCACATGACGATCCCCGCCCAGCGCACCGGCGAGGACGACGGGGCCGGCAGGGACGAAGGCGGCCACGACACGGACGAGCGGATCGCGCACGTCTACGTCCCGCTCGGCGCGACCCTCCGCGAGGTCGACGCCTGCGTGGCCGGGGACATCTGCGCGCTCACCAAGCTCGGCACCGCCGAGACCGGCGACACCGTGTCCGGCGCCGACCATCCCGTCCTGCTCTCCTGCTGGGACCTGCCCGAGCCACTGCTGCCCGTCGCCGTGGTCGCCCGCACCCGCGGTGACGAGGACGCCCTGGTCAAGACGCTGGCCAAGCTCGTCGCCGCCGATCCGGCCCTGCGGCTCGAGCGCAACCAGGAGACCCACCAGACCGTGCTGTGGTGCATGGGTGAGGCGCACGCCGACGTCGTGCTGTCCCGGCTGCGAGCCGGCGGCGCCGAGGTGGACACCGAGCCGGTGCGGGTGCCCATGCGCGAGACGATCGTGGGCCCGGCCCGGGTGACCGGGCGGCACGTCAAGCAGTCCGGCGGGCACGGTCAGTACGCCGTGTGCCACGTCGAGTTCGAACCGCTGCCGCGGGGAGCCGGGTTCGAGTTCGTCTCCAAGGTGGTCGGCGGTGCGGTGCCCACGCAGTTCATCCCGAGCGTCGAGAAGGGCATCAGGGCGCAGCTGCAGCGCGGCCTGACCGAAGCCCGGCACCCGGCCGTCGACCTGCGGGCCACGCTCGTGGACGGCAAGGCGCACAGCGTCGACTCCTCCGACGCCGCGTTCCAGACCGCGGGCGCGCTGGCGCTGCGCGAAGCGGCGACGGCGTGCGGCACGGCGACACTGGAACCGTTCGACGAGGTCGCCGTCCGGATGCCCGATGAGCACCTGGGCGCGGTGCTCGGCGACCTGTCGGGACGGCGTGGGCGGGTGCTGGGCACCGAGGTCGCCGGGCCGGGACGGTCGCTCGTGCGCGCCGAGGTGCCGTGCACCGAGCTGCTGCGCTACGCGGTCGACCTGCGGGCGATGACGTCCGGGGCCGCGACGTTCACCCGGGCGTTCGCCCGCTACGACGTGGCTCCCGCCTGACCGCTGCCGGGCCGCAGGTGTGCCCGGCCGCGGGTCGGCCGGGTAGCGTGCGCTGGGTGCGACGCCGCTGGTCCGACGGGGCTTCCCTGTGGACCGCGGTGTTCGTCGTCGCCTTCGGCACGAACGTCCCCACCCCGCTGCTGCTGGTGTACCGCGACGATCTCGGCCTCTCGTCCAACGCGCTGACCGGCGCGTTCGCCGTCTACGCCGCCGGCCTGGTCCCCGCGCTGCTGCTGGCCGGGCCCGCGTCGGACCGGTTCGGACGGCGGCCGGTGGTGCTCCCGTTCGTGGTGCTGGCGGTGGTCACGTCGCTGCTGTTCATCGGGGCCGGCTCGTCGGTCGTGCTGCTGTTCGTGTGCCGGTTCTTGCAGGGCGCGGTGTCCGGGGTGGTCTTCAGCGTCGGGACGGCCTGGCTGGGCGAGCTGATCGGTGAGCCCGGCCGCTCGGCCCGGCTCACGACGGCCGCGCTGGGAGGCGGTTGGGCCGGCGGCCCACTGCTGTCCGGCCTGCTGGGGCAGTGGGCGCCGTGGCCGACCGTGCTGCCCTACCTGGTGCACGTGGCCCTGATGCTCGTGGGACTCGCGCTGCTCCCCCGGGTGCCCGAGACGCTCGCCGCCGCCGACCGCCGGAAGGGTCCGCTGATCAATCTCGGGGTGCCGCCCGGGGCGCGGTGGCCGTTCGCGCTGGTCGTGCTGCCGATCGCGGTCGGGGTCTTCACGTTCCCGTCCACGGCCGTGACGGTGCTGCCGCTGCTGCTCACGCCGTCGATGCCGCAGATCGCGGTCGCGATCACCGGGCTGGTGGCCGGCGTCACGCTGCTCACCGGGGTGTTCGCCCAGCCGCTGGGACGCCGCCTCGGCGCGGTGCGGGCCGGGCCGACCGGCCTCGCCGCTGGGCGCGGTCGGGTTCGGGCTGAGCCTGCTCGGCGTCGCGCTCGAGGCGTGGCCGCTGCTGGTGCCGGTGGCGCTGCTACTGGGCGTGGCCTACGGGCTCTGCCTGGCCGCGGGCCTCACGATGGTGGCCCAGCTCGCCTCGCCCACCGCCCGCGGTGCGCTCACCGGCACCTTCTACTGCTGCGCCTACCTGGGCTTCGGCGTGCCGCTGCTGCTCTCGGTGCTCGGCGGCGACGAGGGCTTCGCGGTGCCGCTGGCCGAGCTCACCGTGCTCGTCGCGGTGGTGGCCGCAGCGCTGGCCCTGCCGCCGGCGCGCCGCCTGGTCACGCCGGCCCCGGTGCCGCAGTAGGGCCACCGCGCGCGGCCACCCCCGCGATCGTGCGGGCCATCACGGCGAACACGAACCGGTGCGCCGGCAGCTGCGCGTACCAGCAGGCCCGGCCAGGGAGGCCGCGCGGCCGGAAGGTCACGCGCTGGACGTAGCGACTGCTGTCGCCGGTGGGCTCGACGCGCAGCTCCAGCCGCGCCGTGCCGGGCAGCCTCAGCTCCGCGCGGAGCCGCAGCACCCGCCCGGGCTCGACGCCCTCGATCCGCCACCAGTCGAGGGCGCCGAGCCCGCTGATCACCGCCCACACCGCGGCCGGCGGCGCGTTCACCCGCTCGACGTGCTCGCTGACCAGCTCGGGACCTCGCGGGTCGGTCGGCAGCCTGCCGGCCGCGCCCTCACCGTCGCACGCGCGGCGGACGGCCTCGGAGTAGGACATCGGGCCGCCCGGCGGTGCACCGGGCGGCGGGTCGTCGCGGCACACCAGATCGTGTGCCATCGACTCGAGCAGCGGCCCGGCCAAGTGCCGGTCGACGGCCGTCAGCGCCTCGACGGCGCGGGCGGCCAGGTTCGGCGCCGACACCGGGACCGGCACGATGAGTGGGCGCGACAGGCCGGCGACAGCGGCGTAGCCGGTCACGAGCCCGGCATAGGTCAGGACGTCGGGCCCGCCGATGTCGAAGCTGCGGTTGACCTCGGGCGGCAGGTCCAGCGCGGCGAGGAGGTGGTGCAGCACGTCGTCGATGCCGATGGGCTGCACGACGTTCCACGCGCGGTCGGGCATCGGCAGCACCGGCGAGGACTCGGCCAGGTGCCGGATCATCTCGAAGCTCGCCGAGCCCCTGCCGACCACGATCCCGGCCTGCAGCACCGCCGCCGGCGCGCGCCCGGCGAGGAGGAGCTCGCCGACCTCGCGTCGGGACGCCAGGTGCGCCGAGCTCACCCCGTTCGGCTGCAGCCCACCGAGGTAGACGACGCGCCGAACCCCCGCGTCCCCGGCGGCCGAGGACAGCACGGCCGCAGCGCGCCGGTCGCGCTCGGCGAAGTCGCGGCCGTCCATCGAGTGGACGAGGTGGAAGGCCGCGTCGACGCCGCGGCAGGCCGTCCGGGTGGCGTCGACGTCGGTCACGTCACCGCGGTGCACCTCGACGCGGTCAGCCCAGTCGAGCCGAGCCAGCTTGGCACCGTCCCGCACCAGGCAGCGGACGGTGTGTCCGCCGGCGAGCAGCCGCGGCACCAAGCGGGCACCGATGTAGCCGGTCGCCCCGATCACCAGGCAGCGCACCACCGGAGCTTTCCCTGTTGCAGCCACCGGGGCATCCCGAGACACCCCCGCTCAGACCGCCCGCACCTGCCCCGCATCCTCGCGCTTCGTCCCCCGACCATCGAATGCTGCAGGAGGAGTGTCGGACAGGGCCGCGACGATCCCCACGAGCCCGAAGAAGAGCCCGAACACCGGCGGGCCCGTGAACGACACGGTCGCGATCGACTGGACCACGCAGGCCACGAGCCATCCCATGAGCAGCAGTCCGGTCCATCGGACGACGGGCGACGTCGACGATGACCACAGGCGTCGGCCCGCCCGGTAGATCGCACCCAGGGCCAGCGCGAACGCCAGGGCGCCGAAGAAGCCACTCTCTCCGATGATGGCCGGCCACTCGGTGTCCGTGAGGAACCGCCCCTCCTCCGGCGTCGTACCGAGACCCCAGATCTCCGGGTATCCCCGGGCTACGTACTCGGGGCTGTAGGTCGTCGCGGCGACGGCGGATCCGAACCGACCGAACCCGGCGCCACCAGGGAAGTACTCGGTCGCGACCCCGAACGAGTCGACCGTCAGCACGGTGCGTGCCTCCGGGTTGCCCTTCGCGACGTAGTCGTTGTAGGTCGCGGTGACAACAGTGGTCAGCGGCTGGAACAGAACCACGAGGGCGAGGGGGACGCAGACGGCCATCGTCAGGAGCCCGCCCGTCGACCGTGTCTTCGCCTTCACCACCAGCCACGCGACCACCATGCTCCCGATCGCAGTGCGGCGGGCCGTCAGGAGCGCGCCCACCGCGGTGCCGACCATGAGCCACAGCGTGAGCGCCCGTTGGCCCACGGTGGCGCGCCAGCTGGCGAGTGCGATCGTCGCCAGCGCCATGAACTGGCCGAGATCGATGGGGTGCGTGAACGGTCCGGTGACGGACGGGAGGAACGATCTGGCCTCGATGGCGTTCACGTCGCTCGCCAGTACCGAGGCCCACGGCCCCGGCAGAGCGAGGTTCGCCACCGTCGCCACGAGGCAGAAGACGATCACTACGGTGCCGCCGCGCACCGCGACCGTCAAGTGCCTCTCCGCCCAGTCGACCTGGGCGACCGCCCACGCCAAGATCATTCCCTTGCCCAGGACGAACGCGCCGGTCAGGTAGGTCGTCGGCTCGATGTGCAGGAACAGTCCACTCAGCAGACCGATCACCACGAAAGCGGCGAACCACCACTGCCCCGGAAACGTCCGCAGCGGCCGGCGGTTGATCAGGCGGCGCAGCGGAAGGACGAGCGCACAGACGACGACCAGCCCCTCGTCCAGGTACCCCAGCTGCTCGATCCCCACGAGGTGCTCCAGCGGGCGGACGAACAGGATGCCGAGGACCGTCAGGGCAACCATCGTGCGCGGGGCGGCCAGGGCCAGCAGGAGGAGACCGGCCACGCCGAGCGCGACGGCCGTGGGGATCGGCCAGAGCCCGCCGGTGACGCCCAGGAGGACGGCCGCCAACGGCCAGAGCCATCCGCGTCGCGCTCCCGCCGGTGCAGCGACCCTCGGCCGCACGCCTTCGGTGCTGGCCGGTCGCGACCCGACGATCGTCATTGCTCCGATCCTCGGGTCACAGCGACCAGACCCCCATCATCGACGTCGTCCGGGCCCGGGGCGGCCTCGAACCTGATCGGCCCATCCTCCCACCGACCCTCCCTGCGACATCGTCGTTCGTCGTCCGGACGTTAGCGTCCCATCCTCGCCACGGGGCCGAGGCAGCAAGTCACCGCCGGGCTGACCGCTCGTTCCCGTTGCCGCTTACACTCCCACGCGTGACGGACGGATCCGTGGGGAGAACCAGGACGTGAGCGTCAACGAGGCTCTGCGCATCCTGCGCGAGCGCTTTGGCATCGTGGTGATCTGCTTGCTGCTGGCGGTGCTGGGCGCAGGCGTTGCGACCTCCATGACTCCGCGGCAGTACTCGTCGGACGTCACGCTGTACGTGTCGCTCCAGGGTCGGGCCGAGAGTTCGGACGCTGCGTACCAGGCGAGTCAACTGGCCAAGGAACGGGTCGTCTCCTACGGCCCGCTGCTGACCGACGAGCGCATCCTGCAGCCGGTGATCGACCGCCTGCAACTGAGGTTGACGACGGCCCAGCTGGCCAGCCGGATCGCGGTGACCGTCGAGCCGGAGACCGTCGTCCTCCAGGCCGCCGT
The DNA here is from genome assembly GCA_963711715.1 of uncultured Actinomycetota bacterium. GTDB lineage: Bacteria > Actinomycetota > Actinomycetes > Mycobacteriales > Pseudonocardiaceae > Pseudonocardia. The sequence goes on along the minus strand of CAVQFJ010000009.1, from coordinate 196,751 downwards.
CACCGACGGTTCACCGGAACGAGCCGCAGCCATCGCCAACGCGCTCGCCGAGGAGTTCGTGGGTCTGGTCCAGCAGCTCGAGGAGCCGTTCGGTCCCGCTCCGCCGCCGCCGGCTCCGGGCCGGGCTCCTGCGCCGTCCACGCAGATCGGGGCGCAGATCATCCGGCCCGCTACCTCCTCTGCGACGCCCGTCTCTCCCAACCCGCCGTTCAACTTGGCGATCGGCGCGGCGCTCGGCCTGCTGGTCGGAGTCACGGCCGCATTCGTGCGCGCCGCCCGCGACACCTCGGTCAGGTCCTCGAAGCGCCTCCAGGAGCTGGTGTCCGTACCGGTACTCTCCGAGATCGCCTACGACAGCGGTGTCCCCAGAGCCCCGATGACGATCGACGAACGATTCGGATCGCCGCGGGCCGAGGCTTTCCGGCGACTTCGGACCAATCTCCAGTTCCTGGACCACAGCAACAGGCACAAGGTCATCGTCGTGACGAGCTCGGTGGTGGGCGAAGGCAAGACGACCACGGCGTGCAACCTGGCCCTGGCCCTGGCCCAAGCCGGCCACCGGGTCCTTCTGATGGACGCCAACCTGCGCCGCCCGCAGGTCAGCGAGTACCTGGGGTTGGACCCCGGTCCCGGGCTGACGAACATCCTGACGCAGAACGTTTCCTGGGAGTACACCCGCCAGAGGTGGAACGAGGGCGCATTCGATGTGCTGCCGGCCGGCCCGGTGCCCGCCAAGCCGAGCGACCTGCTCGCGTCGTGGATGATGGCGGACCTGTTGTACGACCTGCGGCAGCAGTACGGCTTCGTCATCGTGGACACGCCGGCTCTCTGGCCGGTGACCGACGCCGCGGCACTGGCTGCGCGGGCCGATGGCGCCGTTCTCGTCGTGCAGCACCGCAAGTCCTCCGAGGAGCAGGTGGCAGGCGCGCGAGATGCGCTCCACGCCGTGTCCGCCCGCCTGCTCGGAACGGTTCTGACCATGACCCCACGTGGCCGACGTGGACGTGGGCGTGTTCGTTCGTACCCCGAGCCTTCCTCGATGCGGGCCCGGCCAGCCGACCCGTTCACCTCCGCGCCGCAGAGTGCTCGCCCATCCGAACCACCGCCGCCCGCAGGCCCGAACCAGCCGGGACGCAAGCCCGCCGTCCCGCGGCAGCTGCAGCAGGACGGCGTTCATACGGCTGTCGAGGAGGATGGCGCCGCCCTGCAGCAGCCGGTCGCCAACGGGTCGGTTCCCCGATCCTCCGGAACGCCGCGAGCATGATGAACGCGCGTGGCGGTATCGCGGCCCCGCCGAGCCGATAGCTCGTCAGACGAGTTCCTGGCCGATCGCCTGCGGAACTGCTGTGCGGAGCACGAGGACGTAGACGCCGGACATGATCCAGCGCAGCGCGACCGTCGCGACGATGATGCCCACCGGGCCGATCAGGACGAAGAGGAGGGTGTCGAGCGCGGCGTTGAGGACCGCCGTGATGCCGGCGATCACGAGCATCAGGTTCTGCTTCCTGGCGACGACGAGCAGTCGCGTTCCGACGACGTTGAACAGGTGCGCCGGCAACGACAGCATCACGATCGCGCCCCACCAGAATCCCTGGCTCCACTCGTCGGGAAGGAGCCCTGACCCGAGCGCGAGCACGCAACCGAGCGCACCTCCGACGCTCAGCACGACGGCCATCACCCCGAGAGTGCGCCCGTCCCGACGCAGCAGCACCTTCGCATCGTCGCGGCCCATCGTCGGCAGTTGCGCCCACGTGGCCACTCGCCGGTAGATGAACGTCATGCTGAAGAACTGGGACGCCGCATACATCAACCGATCGGACATCTCGTAGCTCGAGATGTAGCCCGACCCCGGAATGGACAGGTACAGCCGGTCGACGGCCGGGCCGAGCTGCGTCACCCCGGAGGACAGGGCTTGGGGGATCAGCCCGTCGGCCACCAGTTCTGCCCGGCTCTCCTCGCCGGTCTGCCGCGCGCGGAGTCGTCGAACGGCCACAGCCAGGACGCTCGCCCGGACCGCCTCACCAGCTGGGAGCATCGCCGCGATGAGGACGAGCGGAGCGTCCGGCCACGCCAGGAGGAGCACGGCGGGTAGCAGCGAGCGCATCGAGTGGACCGCGATCGGCGCCACGGGCCCGCCGCGCGCGACGCACTCCCCGGAGAGCAGGCTCCCTCCCGCGGCGATGACGGGAGTGACCGCGACGGCCGACACGAGCACCATGAGCTCGCCGCCGTCCGCGGAACCCACCGCGTAGGCCGCGCCCAGCGCCGGGGTCACGATGACCGCCAGCAACAGTGCGAACCTCAGGACCCGTCGCCGGAAGACGCGGAGCGAGTCGCCCGCCGGGTTCTGGCGCTTGCCCAACACCCGCCCGTACTCGGCGATGGTGGTCAGCTCGACCGCAGCGCTGACGATGATCGCCTGGGTGATGCCGACCGAGAGCGCCAACAGGAGCAGGTCGGAGTCCCCCGGGGCCAGCACCAGCGCGGCGACGAACGGGAGGGTGAAGCCCGGCAACGAACCGAGGACCGCGGCCGTGGCGCTCGACAGGTCCTTCTTCACTGCGTCCGCACCGATCCCTCGCCGAGCGTCTCCACTAGGCCGGGATGGCAGCGGCCCATCGGTACTGCTCCTCGAGCCCTTCGGCCAGCGACACTGCGGGAGTCCAGCCGATCGCCGCCCTGATCGCGTGGGTACTTCCGCCCGTCTGCAGCACGTCTCCGGGAACCGGCGCCCCTCGGTTGATCGTCGGGTCCTTCCCGGAGATCTCGCCGAGCAGCTCGAGGACCTCGTTGACCGTGGTCGACGTACCGCCGGCCACGTTGAAGACAGCCCCTGCCGCGATTCTGCCCTCGGCCACGCGGAGGTTGGCCTCCACGACGTCGCTGACGAACGTGAAGTCCCGGATCTGGTCCCCGGTGCCGAACACGGTGATCTCCTCGCCGTCCCGGAAGGACCGGCAGAAGCGGGTGAAGGCCATGTCGGGTCGCTGCCGCGGGCCGTAGACGGTGAAGTAGCGCAGCGAGACCGTCGGCAGGCCGTAGTTCTCCGCATAGAGGCCGCACAGATGCTCGGCGGCGAGCTTGGTCACCCCGTACGGGCTCAGCGGCTGAGGGCGGTCGGTCTCCTCGGTCGGGAACCGCGGAGCGTTCCCGTAGACCGATGAGGACGACGCGTAGACGAAACGCCGCAGGCGAGGCGCGCGCAGCGCAGCTTCCAGCAGCTTCTGCGTGGCGCACACGTTGTCCTGCGCGTAGCGGTCGAAGTCGCTCCCCCACGACCTGCGCACCCCTGGTTGCCCGGCCTGGTGGTAGATCACCTCGACGTCGGCGATCAGCGCCGCGAGGTCGAGGTCGTTGAGGTCGGACTGCAGCACCCGGAGCCGGGAGTTCTCGAGCCTCCGGAGGTTGTCGTACTTGAGGACCGGATCGTAGTAGTCGGTCAGCGCGTCCACGCCGATGACGTCATGGCCGTCATCCAGGAGCCGGCCGGCGAGGGTGCTGCCGACGAAGCCGGCGACCCCCGTCACCATGACCTTCACCGGCTCAGTCTCTCGCCGAAGAACACGTTCTGGACCACTTCCGGGGCGCTCATGCCGGCGACCGCGTCGACGACCTTGTCGCGATCGAGGTGCTGCGCGGCGCGGATGCCGTCCGCGAGGGCCGCGGGGTCACGTCCGCGCACGAAGCCCGACACGCCCTCCTGAATCAGGCCGCCGGTATCGCTGCCCTCGGTCACGACCGCAGGCAGGCCCGTGGCCATGGCCTCCACCAACACCCGGGGAAAGCCCTCGTACCCGGCGTGCGACGTCATCAGGAAGACGCCGGACCGACTGCGAGCCTCCGCCACTTCCGCGGGCGAGAGCCGCCCCCTCATCGTGATCCGGGACGCGACGGCACGGGGTAGGGCCGCTATCTGTTCGTCGATCGCCCCTCGCAGCGTGCCCGACCCCACGACCTCGAGCGTCCACGGCTCGTCCGGGTGACGGTCAACGAGGTGGGCGAACGCACGAATCGCCAGCTCGGGGTCCTTCGGGGTCTCGAGTCTGCCGACCCAGACGACCGCATGCGGGTTGCTCGCGTCCGGGTTCGGCCGGGTGACGGCGGGATCGAACCACGTCGGCGAGGAGATCGTGTTCGGGTTCCACCGCCGTACCTTCTCCGCGTAGCCGGGGTTGAACACGATCACGCGTGCCGCACGCTGCACGATCAGCTTGTCCAACCGCTCGTGCAAGTTCCCCGTGAAGCGCCAGAACGAGTCCGAAGTGGGTCCGAGGAGACCTCTCTCCTGGGTGTGGATGCAGTACACCAACGGGCCGCGGAAGAGCAGTCGGGTGAAGAAGCCCACGTCCACCCGATGGGCCTGGACGGCTCTGGCCCGCGGAATCGCCGCTCGGTATCGCAGGAGTCCTGTCACCAGGCGCAGCGAGTACGGGACGAGTCCCTTCGGGCGCCGGGGGTCGATCCGCGCCACCGGCAGGAACCAGATCAGTCGATCCCCACGTCTGTGCACCTCCCACACACCGAGCTTGCGGTCTCGGGATCCCATGAGGTCGACGCCGACGATCGCGATCTTCAGATCGTCCGGGGCGTACTCGATCAGTCCGCGAATACAGGTGTCGATGCCCCCGATCGTGACCGTACGCGCGAGGTCGTACTGCTGAACCACCAGACGATCGATCTCATCGTCCTGAGGCGTGTCGATCGTCATGGACGGCTCTCGTCTCCGTGTCCTTGGTCGCACGTCCGCGGGTCAGCCTTCGTCGTGGGAGGAGGCGGGGAGACGCGGGGCGCGTCCGACACCGATCCAGGAGAAGCCCGCCCGTCGCAGCACGTCCGGATCCAGGAGGTTCCGGGAGTCCAGCAAGATCGGTCGGCGGACGACGCCGGTGAGTCGTGGCCAATCGAGCGCTCGGAACTCCGGCCACTCCGTCAAGATGACCAACGCTTCCGCGTCCTTCGCGGCGACGTACGGGTCGTCGAAGACGGTGAGCAGTTCCCCGCCGAGCGGCGACTCGGCCGCCCCGACCGCGGGGTCGTACGCCTGCAGCTCGGCACCGGCCTGCCTGAGCAGCGCGGCCACCGCGAGAGCCGGCGAATCACGGAGATCGCTCGTCCCGGCCTTGAAGGTGAGGCCCAGCAACGTGATCTTCCTCCGGGCCAGCGATCCCGCCCGCTTCCCGGTCACAGCGAGCCGGATCTTCTCGACCATCCGCTGACTCTGCCGGTTGTTCGTCTCGATGGTCGCCCGCAGCAGCCGGAACTCGAAGTCGACAGCATCCGACAGCTGCAGCAAGGCGAACGTGTCCTTGGGCAGGCAGGAGCCGCCCCACCCCGGACCGGGCGCGAGGAACGACTGGCCGATCCGCCTGTCGTATCCCAAGCCCTCGGTCACATCGACCACATCCGCGTCCAGGCGCTCGCACAGCTCGGCGATCGCGTTGACGTACGACAGCTTCATCGCCAGGAAGCAGTTCGCGGCGTACTTGATCATCTCTGCGCTGGCCCAGTCGGTCAGCACGGTGGGGGCACCGAGTCGGGCGTACAGCGCGGCAACGCGTTCGGCGGCGTCCTGTGCGTGAGAGCCGACGATGATCCGGTCGGGATTGAGGAAATCATGCACTGCGGAGCCTTCTCGGAGGAACTCCGGATTGCTCACGACAGCCACGTCAGACCGATCGAGCAGCTCCGCGGTGCGCTCGGCGGTACCCACGGGCACGGTCGACTTGTTGACCACGATAACGCCCTGTGGAAGATCGTCGCGGATCTCCTCGATGACCGCCTCGACCGCCGCGAGGTCCGCGACCCCGCCGACCCCCATCGGAGTGGGCACGCAGGTGAACAGGACCTCCGCAGGAGTGCCCTCCCGGCTCAACTCCTCCAAGCCGGCACGTGCACCCACGACGAACGACAGTCGACCCGCGGCCACTGTCTCACTGACCAACTCGGCCAGTCCGGGCTCGCGGATATCGATGTGACCGGCGCGCAGCCGCTCGATCTTGACCTGGTCGACGTCCGCGCACACCACCCTGTGGCCCAGCGAAGCGAGGCACGCGCCAGTGGTCAGACCCACATAGCCCGTTCCCACCACAGTGATCCGACGTGCGAACTCCGACACAGCTTCTCCCTCCGGCACCCTCCACGCAGTGCCCGCGGACGTTCCGAAGCGAGGACGTGACACGGAAACACCCGAGCCGGCGTCGCCGCTTCCCGGTCTGTCGATCGACCGCGAGGACGGGTGGCCCCGTGCGGATTGATCACGTGGATCAGCGGCGCCTCCGCACAGACCTCACGACGTGATCCACCCAACAGCTCCGCTCGAAGCCGTCACGGTCCTATCGTCTGACGTCGCGCAACGTTTCCCTGCCGGGTCCCAGCGCCGTCGGGGCCAATGAAAACACGACGGTCCGCCAGCGCTGGTACGGGGGGCCCGATGCCCCCCGGGCAGGTCCGGCGCAGCGCTCGCCCCCCCGTACTAGCTGGCCTCCGGACCCTGATAGCCCTCTTGCGCTGACGGATCGTCGAACCCGACCTCCCGGCCGTAACCGGAGCCGATCTGGTTGTCCTGCACGACCGTGCCCGTCGATCCCTTGCCCAGGGCGAACGCCTTGTTCGCCTCGCCGACCATCTCGTTGTTCCTGATCGTCACGTTCTGGACGTCTTCCAGCGCGACTGACTGAGCTTCCGCGAACGATTCGCAGTAGTTGCCTTCGAAGATCCAGTTGCGGCTCACTCCCTCGCCGGAGCCACCGTCGTCGTTGGGACCCTCCGCCATCAGGCACTGGGCCCGGATCCCCTCGCAACGGTTGCCCTGGATCACGACGTCCTGGCTGCCTGGGCCGGATGTGGCGAAGGTCTGGATGCAGTCCACGTGCGAGTCCTCGATGTCGTTGACCTCCAGGTCGTACACCCGGTTGCGCAGCACCTTGGTCCCGTCGCCGAAGAACCGGATCCCGTCCACGTCGTCCCCGGCGTACTCCACCTGTGTGATCGTGTTGTCCTGCACCGTGACGTTCGTGCCGCTGGTCCAGATCCCCGTGCTCTCGGCCCCATCGGAGACGAAGCCCTGGATGACGACGTTGTCGGCCTCGGCTCGAATTCCCGGGACGATCGTCGAGCCATCACCCGTGAACACGATCGGGGTATCGGGCGTCCCACTCTCCGTGATTTCCAACGGCTCGTCCAGATTTCCAGAGAAGCAGATCACGTCCCCTGGCTTCGGAGAGCCCGCATCCCCTCGACACCCCGTTCCGACCGGCGGCGCCGGGGTCGCACTCTCCCCACCGCCGGGGCGAGGACCCGTCGAGCACCCGGCCAGAACCGCGAGACCGAACACGAGCAGCAGCGCGGCCGTGGTCAACCGGACACGTTCCTTCACGGTTTCCCCTTCATCCTCCGGATCATTCCTCACCGGCTGACTGATGGTCACAAGGTTCCCCTCGACGTGTATGGGGCGCATGAATCGTCGCATCCCGCGCGCAATCCGCGGAGCCGGGCTGGGCTGAGCCGGTTTGCGTGCTGGCGTTCCGCTACGCTCCCAACGCACCGTGTCATCTCAGCGCAGCCACCGAACCTGTCGAGCCGCGCTGCGCACCGGCGATGCTACATGCGTGCGGGTGCTCGTCCCCGTCGCCTCTCGGCCTAAGCAACCGAGCCAGCACGCTCCACCGCTGGGCTGGACTCAGTCCGGCATGGTCGGTAACCGATCGCCCTCAGAGCGCGGTCGGGTCTGGCGGGTGTCGGGACCCTGATGCGAGCGACGGGCTCGACGCCGAGGTGAGGCGGGACGCCCGCGGTACCGCGCACGCTACGACTGGAGCCACCACGCTACGGTGACCGGCCGAAGTACCGCGACACCAGGGCGAAGCCGCACATCGCGCGCCCTACGTCCTTCCGCATCGGGCAAGGAGGCATACGACGATGACGTACGCGACCAGGATCAGGGCGTCCCTCGGGCCGAGCATGATCCGATCATCGATGAGGGTCGCTCGGCACCGGGTACGGTCGACGGAGCACGCCGTCGTGCTGCGACGCGACCTCGACGTGCCGCACACACCACCGAGCGCGGCCATCGACATCACCGTGCGGCCTCTGACTGACGCCGAGGTTCCGAAGGTCTTCGACACCGCTGACGCACCCTCCTCCGATGACGTGCTCGTCCAGACTCGACGCCGATGGTTGATGGAATCGGGGCTCGGAACGTGTTATGCGGCGGTCACCGCTGACGACGAGCCCTGCTACGTGCAATGGCTGATGGGTGCGCAGCAGAACGCGCGCATCCAGTCCTACTTCGGCGGCGCATTCCCGGTGCTCGGGCCCGGGACAGCGCTGCTCGAAGGTGCGTTCACGCCGCCAGCTTTTCGAGGAAAGGGCATCATGGGTGCAGCCATGTCGCTCATCGCCGAGAAGGCGAGCGATCTGGATTCGCGTTACGTCATCACCGTCGTGGGAACCGATAATGTCCCGTCACTCAAGGGATGCCACAAGGCCAACTTCTTCCCGTACATGCACCGCGACGTGACCTGGCACATGCTGCGCCGAACGACCAGGTTCGAACCGATTGACGCGCAGTAGTGTGTGATCCCTACGGGACGCCGAGCACGCGCAGGCCCGCGGTCGTGGCGGCGGCCAGCACGACCACCAGGACGAACGGCACCGCTCGCCACGCCGCGAGCGCCCCGACGGCGACACCGGCGGGGCGGGCCCAGCCGGCGAGGCCGTCGCCGTCGGTGAGTGCGGCGGTCGCCACGAGCGCGACGAGCATCGCGGTGGCGCCGAGGTCGAGGTAGCGCTGCACCTGCGCCGGCACCGCGATGCGTTCGCGCAGCACCAGCCCGGCCAGCCGCAGGAGGTAGGTGCCGGCCGCGAGGGTGAGGACCGCGGGCCAGTTCACCGGTTCGCCGGCGCGACGGGCGGGGCTTCGGCCGGAGGCCGCCCCGCCGCGAGCAGTCCCAGCAGTCCGACCAGCACGGGCAGACCCGGGGGGAGCACCGGGGTGGCCAGCAGCGCGACGGCCGCCGATGCCAGCCCGACGCGCCGCGCGTCAGGGCGGCGCAGGCCCGGCAGGATCAGGGCCAGCAGTGCGGCGGGGAACGCGGCGTCCACGCCGAACGCCCCAGGGTCCGGCACCGCGGCCCCGGCCAGCATCCCGATCACCGTGCCGACGTTCCAGAACACGAAGAGGAGCCCGCCCGACAGCCAGTACGCGGTGCGGGCCCGGGGGCCGCTCCCCCGTGCCCGCGCGAACGCCACGGACTCGTCGAGCATGATGTGGGCGCCGATCAGCCGGGCCGGCCACCGGTCGGCGACGATCCCCGACATCGCGAGCCCGAACGGCAGGTGCCGCGCGTTCAGGAGCAGGCCCGCGAGCACCGCGGCCACGGCGCTGCCGCCCGCGCTGACGACGGCCACCACCAGGAACTGGGCGCCGCCGGCGAACACGATGAGCGAGAGCGCGAGCGTGAGGGGAACCGGCACCCCTGCGGCGGCGGCGAGGGCGCCGAAGGACGCCCCGACGACGCCGATCGCCGCGGCGAGCGCGAGCGCGTCCCCGGCGTCGTCCCGGTCGATCGTTCGGTTCATCAAACGCACGGCTAGCATGCTGAACGGACCGCATGTGTTCGTCAAGCCGAACGAGGAGTCCGATGCAGCGAACGACACCCCTCGGCACGATCTCGGTCGCACTGCGTCGCGAGCGTGCGCGGCTCGGTGTCTCGATCGCCGAGCTCGCCCGCCGCGCCGGCGTGGCGAAGTCCACGCTGTCGCAGCTGGAGGCGGGCGCGGGCAACCCCAGTGTCGAGACGTTGTGGGCCCTCGCCGGGGTACTCGACGTGCCGTTCAGCCGGCTCGTCGACCCGCACACCGAACCGGTGCAGGTGGTCCGATCGGGCCAGGGCCTCACGATCCCGTCCGAGCAGGCGCCGTTCACGGGCACGCTGCTCGCCACCTGCCCCCCGGGGGCCCGCCGGGATCTGTACCTCGTCACCGCCGAGCCCGGCCCGGCGCGCACGGCGGAGGCCCACATCCGCGGCACCGTCGAGCACTTCGTCGTCGCGGCCGGCCGGTGGCGGGCCGGGCCGGTGGGCGCGGAGGTCGAGCTCCAGCCGGGGGACTACGCCCGCTTCCCGGGCGACGGCCCGCACGCCTACGAGGGCCTGGCCGCGGGCAGCCGGGCAGTGCTGGTGATGGAGTACGTCTGACTGCGGTTGTGGTCGGGCCGGCCGGCTCTGGCGAGGACGGGAGTGCAGATGTTCGACGGGTTCACCGACGAGCGGGTCGACGTCGGCGAGGCCGAACTGCGGGTGCGCCACCACGGGACCGGCAGGCCCGCCGTGCTGCTGTTGCACGGACATCCACGCACGTCGGCGACCTGGCACCGGGTGGCGCCGCGGTTGCTCGATGCGGGGTACTCGGTGGTCTGTCCCGACCTGCGCGGCTACGGTGCTTCGTCCCGACCCACGACGACGCCCGATCACTCTCCGTACTCCACACGCGCGATGGCCGGCGACATGGTCGCGCTGATGCGGCACCTGGGCCACGACCGGTTCGTCGTCGCCGGGCACGACCGGGGCAGCTACGTCGCGTTCCGGCTAGCGATGGACCACCCCGACGTGGTGGCCGGGCTCGCGGTGCTCGACGGCGTGCCGATCGCCGAGGCGCTGGCCCGCTGCACCGACCGGTTCGCCACCGCGTGGTGGCACTGGTTCTTCTTCGCCCAGCCCGAGAAGCCGGAGCGGGCGATCAACGCCGACCCCGACGCCTGGTACGGCGGCACCCCGGACGCGATGGGCCACGAGGCCTACGCCGAGTACCGGCGGGCGATCCACGACCCGGCGACGGTGCACGCGATGCTGGAGGACTACCGCGCCGGGCTGGGCGTCGACCGGGCCCACGACGAGGCCGACCGCGCTGCAGGACGTCGCGCGCCGTGCCCAGTGCTCGTGCTGTGGGCGACCCGGGACGATCTCGAGGATCTCTACGGCGACCCGCTCGAGGTCTGGGCGGGGTGGGCCGACGACCTGCGCGGGCGGGCGGTCGACTCCGGCCATCACATGGCCGAGGAGGCGCCTGCCGAGCTCGCACGGGCGATCGACGGTTTCGTCCGCGGACTCGACTGAGCGAGGCTCACCAGCCCCGCGTGGCGTAGCGCTGCTCCGCCGACAGATCGGAGACGTTGATGCCGACCATGGCCTCGCCGAGGCCGCGCGAGACCTTGGCGACCACGGCCGGGTCGTCGAAGAACGTGGTGGCCTTCACGATGGCCTCGGCGCGCTGCGCTGGGTCGCCCGACTTGAAGATGCCCGAGCCCACGAACACGCCCTGGGCCCCGAGCTGCATCATCATCGCGGCGTCGGCCGGGGTGGCGATGCCGCCGGCGGTGAACAGCACCACGGGCAGCCCGCCGGCCCTGGCGACCTCGACGACCAGGTCCACCGGCGCGCGCAGCTCCTTCGCCGCGACGTAGAGCTCCGCCTCCTCGAGGGTGGCGAGCCGGCGGATCTCCGATCGGATCGAGCGCATGTGCCGGGTGGCCTCGACGACGTTGCCGGTGCCGGCCTCGCCCTTGGAGCGGATCATCGCCGCGCCCTCGGAGATGCGGCGGAGCGCCTCGCCCAGGTTCGTGGCACCGCACACGAACGGCACCGTGAACGCCCACTTGTCGATGTGGTGGGCCTCGTCGGCGGGGGTGAGCACCTCGGACTCGTCGACGTAGTCGACGCCGAGCGACTGCAGCACCTGGGCTTCGACGAAGTGGCCGATGCGGGCCTTGGCCATCACCGGGATGGAGACGGCGTCGACGATGCTCTGGATCATGTCCGGGTCGCTCATGCGCGCCACTCCGCCCTGCGCGCGGATGTCGGCCGGGACCCGCTCCAGCGCCATGACCGCGACCGCTCCCGCGTCCTCGGCGATCTTGGCCTGGCCGGCGTCGACCACGTCCATGATCACGCCGCCCTTGAGCATCTCGGCCATGCCGCGCTTGACGCGGGCCGTGCCCAGCTGGGGGGCTCCTCGGCCGCCCCCTTCCGTGCCGGGCTCACGGCGGGGAACGGACGGCTCGGGCGACACCACGGCGGTACCTCTCTGCTGATCGGGGCGCTGGGACTGCGCCGGACGCGATCCTACGTCAGCGCGGTGGTGCAGCCGCCGGTCGTCGAGCCGCCGTCAGGGCCTCCCCGGTGGCGGCTTGCTCGGGATCGGCGATCTCGAAGTACCGCGGCAGCGGAGCCGTCCCGGCGAGGTGCAGCCAGCGGACCAGCCGTCGTGACCGCAGGCCGAGGGTGTCGCGGACGGCGTCGTTGTGCACGTGGCGGGCCAGCACGAGCAGCTGCTCGGCCTCGGCGAGCTCGTCGCGCACGGCCGGCGGCAGCACCGAGCGGTCGACGGTGGCGAGTGCCCGGCCGAGGGCGTTCTCGGCGACCTCCCGGTCCCCGCCGCGGGCCAGGACCGCCGCAGCCGCGGCCCGCAGCGGGTCCGCGCCCGGCCGCCCGGAGCCGGCCGACTCCGGGGCGCCGGCAACCTCCCGGGCGCCGGCCACGGCCAGTGCCGCCCGAGCCCGCCGCTCCAGCGCCGACCCCAACCCGGCCCGGGCGGCGTCGGTGCGCGCGTGCAGCCGGTCCAGCCGGCGGACCCGCACGGCGGTGTGCACCAGGAACCCGATGAGCACGACCGCGCCGAGGACGGCGAGCACCCACATCGGCGCCGTCACCGCGGGACCGTGACCGCAGGACCGCGACCCGGCACCGCGACCCGGCGCGGGTCGGCGGCGATGGCGGTGCGGTAGACGCGCAGCACGGACCCGGCGACGGCCGGCCAGCCGAAGTCGGCCACGCGCACTCGGCCGGCGACGGACAGGGCGGCCCGGCGCCCGGCGTCGTCCAGCATCCCGACCAGCGCGGCCGCGAGCGCATCCGCGTCGCCGGCGGGGAATAGCACGCCGGCACCGGCCAGGACGGCCCGGAACGCGTCGAGGTCGCTGGCCAGGACCGGCGCTCCGGCCGCCATCGCCTCCGTCAGCACCATCCCGAAGCTCTCCCCGTGCAGGTTCGGCGCGCAGAAGACCTCCACGGACCGCAGGGCTGCCGCCTTGGTCGGGTCGTCGACGGGGCCGAGCACGTCGAGGCGGTCGGCCACCGGCCCGGCCATCCGCCGCAGCGCGGCCGCGTCCCCGCGCCCCACGACGAGCACCCGCAGGTCCGGCCGCGCCGGTGCGAGCGCCCGTACGGCGTCGAGGAGCAGGGGCATCCCCTTGCGGGCCTCGTCGAAACGACCGAGGAACCCCACCGTCTCCGGGCGCGGGTAGCCGGGCAGGAGCGGGCCACGGGCGAGCGCTTCGACGTCGACCCCGTTGGGGATCTCGACCGCATCGCCGCCGAGGTGCTCGACCTGCACGCGCCGGGCCGGTGGCGATACCGCGATCCGCGCCGTGACCTTCTCCATCAGCGGCCGCAGCAGGCCACCGAACGCGCTCAGCGCGCGCGACCGGTCGGTGGCGGTGTGGAAGGTGGCCACGATCGGGCCCTCCGCCGCGAAGAGGGTCAGTACCGACAGGCTGAACGTCGTGGGCTCGTGCAGGTGCAGCACGTCGAAGGGGTGCTCGGCGAGCCAGCGGCGGACGCGGGCGTAGGACAGCGGGCCGAACGTCACCCGGGCCACCGAACCGTTGTAGGGCACGCCGACCGCCCGGCCGGCCGGGGTGACGAACGCCGGAACGGGTGTGTGGTCGTCCGCCGGCGCGAGGACGCTCACGGTGTGGCCCAACCCCTCCAGCGCCCTGGCCAGCCCGACGACGTGCGACTGCACTCCGCCCGGGACGTCGAGTGAGTAGGGGCAGACGATCCCGATCCGCAGCTCGTTCATCCCGGCACGGCTGCGCGCCGGCGGTCGGCGGTCCAGATCGGCTGCAGCGCGTGCCAGTCCGCCGGCGCGCGCGCGATCAGCAGGCCGAAGGCGTCGGCGACGGCCTGGGTGGCGTCCGCGGCCGCGTGCCGGCCGCCCGCCACTGGCACCGGATCCGCGAACGGCAGCGTCCACCCGTCGACCGTGAAGCCCGGGCCGGCCGGCAGCAGCAGCGACCCGGTACGGGCGGCGAGCCTGGCCGGTCCCGCCGGCAGGCGAGCCGGTTCGCCGAACAGTGAGACCTCGACGCCGGTGGCGGTGAGGTCGCGGTCGGCCACCAGGCACACGACACCGCCGGCCCGCAGGCGCCGGGTGAGCGCGCGGTACGCGGCCGCACCGTCCTCGCCGGCGACGACCTCGAATCCGAGGGACTGCCGGTAGGCGACGAACCTCCGGTAGAGCGACTCGGGGCGGAGCCGCTGCGCCACCGTGGTGAACGCCGGATCGCGGCCCCGCCCGCGCAGGGTCTCCACCAGCCACACACCGGCGGCGTCCCAGTTCCCGCTGTGCGGCAGCGCGACGACCACGCCCCGGCCCGCGTCCAGCGCCGCGAGGAAGGGCTCGCTGCCGGTGACCTCCGTCGCGGCGTGCACTGCCGCCGGGTCCATGGCCGGCAGCCGGAAAGCCTCGCACCAGTACCGCGCGTAGCTGCGCAACCCGGCCCGGACGAGCAGGTCCAGCTCGGCCGGCCGCGCATCCGGCACCACCCGGGCCAGGTTGGCCCGCAGCCGGCGCGCTCCTGGGCCCGCCCGCCGGGCGGCGACGTCCGCGCCGAGCCGGAACGCCGCGTGCACCAGGCCGGGTGGCAACGTCCGCGCCAGCCGCCACCCAGCGGCGTACTCGACATCGGCGAGCCGTTCACCGAACTGTCCGGCGAGCGACGGGGGCGAGGGCGAGGGCGGGGCGGTCACGGACGACTCCGTCACGCTGCCCCCGGATCGGCGGGGTCCGAGGCGACGGGAAGGTCCGGGGCGACGGCGGGTCCCGAGGTGACGGCGGCCTCCGAGCTGCCGGCTGCGGCCCGGGCGGCGCGGTGCACGGCGACGATCCGCTGCCCGACCGTCCACAGCGAGGCAGCCGCCAGCACCCAGAGCGCGACGTCCAGGGCGTAGGGGACGCCGAGGCCGTGCAGTGCCGTGCCGACGAGCGCGATGATCAGCCGTTCGGCCCGCTCGACCAGCCCGCCGTCGGCCGAGAGTCCCTCTCCCTCGGCCCGCGCCTTGATGTAGGAGACGAGCTGGCCGGCGACGAGGCACAGCAGAGCCGCGATACCGAGGGTGCGCTGCTCCCCCACTCCCAGGCACCACCAGGTCAAGCCGGCGAACAGGGCGCCGTCCGCCACCCGGTCGCACGTGGAGTCCAGCACCGCTCCGAACGGCGTGCCCCGGCCCCTGGCCCGCGCCATCGCTCCGTCGACGAGGTCGAAGAGGACGAACAGCGTGATCACGAGCGCGCCGACGAACAGCTGGCCGCGGGGCAGGAACCACAGCGCCGCCCCGACCGTGCCGACCGTGCCGACGACGGTGACCACGTCGGGCGCGACCCCGTGGCCGACCAGCCACCGACCGATCGGCTCCGTCACGCGGCCGACCTGCACGCGGGCGAGGACGTTGAGCATGGGCTCCTGCTTGTCGACCGGGGCCCGGCGAGGCCCTGGTCCAGCCTAGTCCGCCCCGGCTCCCCGACGGTCCGTCGGCCGGGGCCAGGCCTGCGCGAGCAGCGCCCGGGTCTCCGAGAGCAGCTGCGGTATCACCTTCGTCTGCCCCACGACCGCGATGAAGTTGGCGTCGCCGCCCCAGCGTGGGACGACGTGCTGGTGCAGGTGCTCGGCCAACGAGCCGCCGGCGACGGTCCCCAGGTTCAGCCCGACGTTGAACGCGTGCGGCGCGGCCACCCGCTTCATCGCCCGCACGGCGTTCTGGGTGAAGGTCATCAGCTCGCCGGCCTCCACCGGGGTGAGGTCCTCCACCTCCGCGACGTGCCGGTAGGGCAGCACCATGAGGTGTCCGGGGTTGTAGGGGTGCAGGTTCAGGACCGCGTAGACGGTGTCACCCCGCGCGACGACCAGGCCCTCGTCGTCGGGCAGCGCCGGGATGCGGCAGAACGGACAGCCCTCGCCGCCGGCCTCCTTGATGTAGGCGAGCCGGTGCGGCGTCCACAGCCTGCGGAAGCCGTCGGGCGTGCCGATGCCGTCCCGCACCTCCACCTCCGGCCCGCTCGGCTCCACGTGCGGCGGGGCTGCGGGACGCGGGGCTGCTGGACGCGGGGCGTCGGGCCGCGGGGCCTCGCGGTCGGCCGCCCGGGCCGCCCGCGACGCCTCCGACCCGGCCGCCTCGCTCATGGACGACGATCCTAGGCGCCGGCTCGACGACCGACCTGCACCTGGCGGTGCCCCGCCAGGCCGATCGCCGGGTCGGGTCGGGTCGGGTCAGGGCACCGGCGTCAGCGCATCGGCGGTGGGACTCGCGTTCTCCCGCCGCGCGATCCAGGCCGCGATGTCCTCGACCGCCTGCGCCACCGGTACGCCGTTGCGCTGGGTGCCGTCCAGGAACCGGAAGCTGACCGCCCCCGCCTCCACGTCGCGCGCGCCCGCGAGCAGCAGGAACGGCACCTTCTGCAGCGTGTGGGTGCGGATCTTCTTCTGCATGCGCTCGTCGCCGGCGTCCACCTCGACCCGGATCCCCCGTGCGCGCAGCTGCGCCGCGACCTCCTCGACCGCCCCCACCTGCTCGTCGGTGACCGGGACGGCGACCACCTGCACCGGTGCGAGCCAGGCCGGGAACGCGCCCGCGTAGTGCTCGAGGAGCACGGCGAAGAACCGCTCGATCGACCCGAACAGCGCGCGGTGGATCATCACGGGCTGCTGTCGGCTGCCGTCGGGGGACGTGTACTCCAACCCGAACAGACCCGGCTCCATCAGGTCGACCTGGATGGTCGACATCTGCCAGGTCCGGCCGATCGCGTCCTTGACCTGCACGCTGATCTTGGGCGCGTAGAACGCGGCGCCACCGGGGTCGAGGACCAGCTCCAACCCGCTCGCCTCGGCGGCCTCGCGCAGCGCGTCGGTGGCCCGCTCCCAGTCCTCCTCGTTGCCGATGGACTTCTCCGGGTCGCGGGTGGAGAGCTCCAGGTAGAAGTCGTCGAGGCCGTAGTCGCGCAGCAGGTCGAGCACGAACTGCAACAGCGAGCGGATCTCGCCCTGCATCTGGTCCTGGGAGCAGTAGATGTGGGCGTCGTCCTGCGTGAAGCCGCGGGCCCGGGTCAGCCCGTGCACCACGCCCGACTTCTCGTACCGGTAGACCGTGCCGAACTCGAACAGCCGCAGCGGCAGCTCCCGGTAGGACCGCCCGCGGGACCGGTAGATCAGGTTGTGCATCGGGCAGTTCATCGGCTTGAGGTAATAGTCCTGGCCCGGCTTGCGCACCCCGCCGTCGGCCGCGTACTCCGCGTCGAGCTGCATCGGCGGGTACATGCCGTCGGCGTACCAGTCGAGGTGCCCGGAGGTCTCGAACAGCTGGCCCTTGGTGATGTGCGGGGTGTTGACGAACTCGTAGCCCGCCTCCTCGTGACGCTGCCGCGAGTAGTCCTCCATCACGCGCCGGACGATCCCGCCCCTGGGGTGGAACACCGCGAGCCCGGAGCCGATCTCGTCGGGGAAGGAGAACAGGTCCAGCTCGGAACCCAGCCGGCGGTGATCGCGGCGCTCGGCCTCGGCGAGGCGGGTGAGGTGCTCGTCGAGCTTCTCGACGCTCTCCCATGCGGTGCCGTAGATGCGCTGGAGCTGGGGGTTGCGCTCCGAGCCGCGCCAGTAGGCGGCCGCGGTGCGCATGAGCCGGAACGCGGGGATGAACCGCGTGGTCGGGACGTGCGGTCCGCGGCAGAGGTCGGACCACACCACTTCGCCGGTGTGGGCGTGGACGTTGTCGTACGCGGTGAGGTCGCCCTCGCCGACCTCCATGATCTCGGACGTGTCGAGCTCGTCGTGCGGATCGGCACTGCCCTTGAGCTCGATGAGCTCCAACTTGTAGGGCTCGTCGGCGAGCTCCTTGCGGGCATCGTCGAGCGAGTCGTAGCGCCGGCGCGAGAACCGCTGCCCGGCCTTGATGATCTTCCTCATCGCCGACTCCAGCGCACCGAGGTCGTCGGGCGTGAACGGGGTGGCGACGTCGAAGTCGTAGTAGAAGCCGTCGCTGATCGGCGGGCCGATGCCCAGCTTGGCCTCGGGGTGCAGCTGCTGGACGGCCTGCGCGAGCACGTGTGCCGCGGAGTGCCGAATGACGCTGCGGCCGTCCTCCGTGTCGGCGGCGACGGCCTCGACCTCCACGTCGACATCGGGCGCCCACGCCAGGTCGCGGAGCCGTCGCTGCGGGTCACGGACCACGACGATCGCGCCCGGCCCACTGCTCGGCAGGCCCGCCTCGCGCACGGCGGCGCCCGCGGTGGTGCCACCCGGCACCCGGACTGGGGCGGACGCGGGACCGGGTGCGGGCGCGGACACGGGGGACCTCCTGGACGTGGGGCGGAACCCCCGATGTTAGAGGGCGACCGCCATCGGGTTGCGCGCAGCGGCGTCGGATGACGACCCACCGGGAAGACCCGGTGTGGGCCGACGGTTGCAGTGGCCGTGGTGCCTCTCTCCGTGCTCGACCTCGTCCCCATCGGCTCCGGCTCGACGGCCACCGCGGCGCTGGCGCACAGCACTACGCTCGCCCGACGCGTCGAGGAGCTCGGCTTCCGGCGCTACTGGGTGGCCGAGCACCACGGGATGCCCGGCATCGCCAGCTCGTCCCCGGCCGTGCTCGTCGCCCACCTCGCCGCGGCGACGACGCGCATCCGGGTCGGTTCCGGCGGGGTGATGCTGCCCAACCACCAGCCACTGGTCGTCGCCGAGCAGTTCGGAACGCTCGAGGCGCTGCACCCGGGCCGGATCGACCTCGGGATCGGCCGGGCGCCCGGCACCGACCCGCGCACGGCCGCTGCGCTGCGCCGCGGCACCGGCCCGCTGGGTGCCGACGACTTCCCCCAACAGCTCCTGGAGCTGGCCGCGTACTTCCGCGGCGACGGTCCGGTCGTGGCGGTGCCCGCCGCCGGGCACGCCCCGGCGATCTGGTTGCTCGGGTCGAGCGGCTTCAGCGCCCAGGTCGCGGGCCTGCTGGGGCTCCCGTTCGCGTTCGCGCACCACTTCAGCGCGGAGAACACGCTGCCGGCGTTGGCGCTGTACCGCGAGACCTTCCGCCCGTCCGCGCTGCTCGAGCAGCCCTACTCGATGATCGCCACGTCGGTCCTCACGGCGGACTCCGATGCGGAGGCGGAGCGGCTCGCGCTGCCCGGGGCGCTGCAGTTCCTGCGGCTGCGACAGGGCCGGCCCGGGCTCCTCCCGACCCCGGACGAGGCGGCCGCCCACCCCTACTCCACGGAGGAGCGGTCCTTCGTCCAGGACCGGCTGGCCGGGCAGGTGATCGGCGCGCCGTCCACGGTGCGCGACGGGGTCCACGAGCTCGTGGAGCGCACCGCGGTGGACGAGCTGATGATCGTCACGAGCACGCACTCGGGCGCCGATCGGCTGCGGTCCTACGAGCTGCTGGCCGCGGCGGTCGCGCCGGCCGGCGTCGGACTGGTCTGATGGGCCGGTGCGTGCCGCCGAGCGTTCCCGCGTCGATTCCTTTCGGGAGGCCGTCGATTCCGGTGACGTCGACGCCGCCGTCGCCCTGTTCGCACCCGACGTCGTGTTCCACTCCCCCGTCGTCCACCGTCCCTACCGGGGACGAGAGTCGCTGAGGGCGATCCTCGGAGCGGTCACCGAGGTGTTCGAGGACTTCCGTTACACCGGCTCGTACTCGGGCGAGAGCGGGCACGTCCTGGAGTTCGCCTGCCGTGTCGGCGATCGCGCGCTGCAGGGCGTCGACATCCTGCGCGGCTCCGCCGACGAGTTCACGGAGCTGACCGTTCTCGTCCGGCCGTACTCCGCCGCCACCGCCCTGCGGGAGCGGATGGCGGCGCTACTGGCCTGAGGAGCGTGCCGGGATGCCGTCACCGGTCCTCACGGGTCGCGGCGGCGGCGATGGTCGCCTCGGCCGTCCCCTTGTCGAGACCGAGACCGGCCAACGCGCCCGTGCCGTCCTCGAGCTCCAGGAGTGCGAGCAGGATGTGCTCGGTCCCGACGTGCTGGTCGCCCATCCGGAGGGCCTCCCGGAACGTCAGCTCCAACGCCTTCTTCGCTCGGGTGTCGAACGGGACGAGGTCGGGCACCGGCCCGGCCGCGGGCGGCAGCATCTTGCCGACCGTCTGCCGGACGGCGGCGAGCGGGATGTCCTGCGCGAGGATCGCTCGTGCGCCGAGGGCGTCGGGATCGACGAGCAGTCCGAGCACCAGGTGATCGGGACGGATCTGGTCGTTCCCGGCCGCGCGCGCTTCGTCCTGGGCGGCCACCACGACGTTCCTCGCCCGTTCGCTGAACCGGCTGAATCCCTGCTCGGGATCGAGATCATCAGCAGGGCCCTGGCCGAAGCCCTTCGGCACGAAGCGCTTCTGCGCTGCCTGCTTGGTGACGCCCATGCTCCTGCCGATGTCGGTCCAGGACGCTCCGGAGCGGCGCGCCTGGTCGACGAAGTGCCCGATGAGGTGGTCGGCGACATCACCGAGGTGATCCGCGGCGATGACGGCACCCGAGAGTTGGTCGAGTGCGTCGGAGTGAGCGTTCTTGATCGCCTCGATCAGGTCGTCCAGGCGGATGGGTTTGGTCGCCCGTGGAGGATCCACCATTCGTCAACCGTAGGTTGACGATGAGTCGCCTGTCAACCTCGGGTTGACGGCGGGCGTGTAGTGCAGTTCCAGCGCGCCGCTTCCCAGTACCTGGGAGCCGTCGAGCCGAAGCGGCACGGGCGTTGTGGGCATATTCTCGAACAGCCTCGTGCCGACACCGACGACGATGGGAAGAACCGTGATGTTGAGCTCGTCGAGCAAGTCGTGGGCCAGCAGCCAACGGACGAGCGTCGGACTGCCCAGCACCAGCACATCGCCCTCGTGCTCGCCCTCGTGCCGAAGCCGCTCGATCCGCTCGGGGGCAGCGTCGATGATCGTGACATCGTCCCGCGGTGGCTCCTCGAGGGTGGCGGACACGACGAACGTCGGGGTCGTGTCCAGGAAGGTGAGCACCGGTGAGTCGGGGTGTGACAGGCGCAGCCGTTCGTACCCCTCGAAGGACCGCCGGCCCAGCAGCGCGGCTCCCGCGCCGTACCAGCCGGCGGCGATGCCCGTGAAGAGCTCCTCGTCGAAGTAGGGGAACCGTCAGCGATGCCGTCCAGTGATGTGAACAGGCTGGTCGTCGTGATCTTGCGCATGCACTGAGCCTCCCAGGTCGAGCCTGCCGCCACGGGGTAGGACGGACGGAGCGAGCGCCGATCGAGTGACGAGGAGCGGTGACGGCAGATGCGTTCTGATACACTCGAACTGCATGTCGATACGGCGCATCCTGTACGCGGCGGAGTGACGGCCTCCCTGCACGGTGCGCCCCGACGACTTCGAGCGGCTCGAGCGGATCGGAGCCTGGGAGAAGATCATCGCCTGGGCGCAGGCCCGGCAGTACGAAGAGATCGTCGACGTCGTGTCCCGCGCGGAGAGCGCACCGGCGGACGGGTTCACGTCGACCGAGGCGGTGGCGTCCGCCGAAGCCGAGATCGGCCTCATGCTGCGGCTGTCCACCGGCAGCGCGGGGTGGCGGGTCGCGGAGGCCCGTCAGCTCGTCGAGCAGTTCCCGGCCACCTTCGCCGCCCTGCGCACCGGGTCGATCAGCCTGGCCAAGGCCCGGATCATCGCCGACGGGTGTACCGATCTCGGGCCCGGACTCGCCGCCGCAGTCGAGGCGAGGGTCCTGCCCCGGGCGCCGGAGCAGACCAACGGGCAACTGCGGGCCGCCGTCCGCCGGGCCGTCCTACGGGCCGACGGCGAGGCGGCGCAGCGACGTCACCGTCGCAAGCGCCGCGAGCGCGGGGTGGTCGTCTACCCCGAGCGCGACGGGATGGCCGTCCTGTCGGCGACCCTGCCCGCAGCCGAGGCCGTCGGGGCGTTCGCCGTGCTCGACCAGCACGCCCGCGCCTGCGGCGGCGCCGACGAGCGACCCATGGATGCCCGCCGCGCCGACGCGCTGGTCGACCTGGTCCTGCGCGACACCGGGTTCTGCAGCGACGGCAGCAGCCCGGCCAACAGCGCGTCCGCCCCCGGCCCGGCGGCTGACACCGGCACGTCGTCGACACCCGGTACGTCGTCGATACCCGGCCCCGCGCCCGAGGAGGGCACGAACGCCGCGTCAGGGCCGGCCTCGCCCGGCACCGATCGCCTCCCCGGTCTCGTGCCCGCCGCGGGGATCCGCACCACCAGCAACTCCGTGTCGGTGCAGATCCGGGTCACCGTCCCGCTCGACGTGCTACGCGGGACGAGCACGGAACCGGCCGAGCTCGCCGGCTACGGCCCCATCACGGCCGAGCAAGCGCGGCGGCTCGCCGGCGACCCGCACAGCGTCTGGCACCGCCTGGTCACCGACCCGCTGTCCGGCGCCCTGCTCGACTACGGCACGACCCGCTACCGGCCTCCACCCCACCTGGCCGAGCGCGTCATCGCCCGCCACCAGACCTGCCAGTTCCCCGGCTGCCGCACGCCGGCCCATCGCTGCGACCTCGACCACAACGTCGCGTTCGACGCTGTCGCCGGCCGGGGCAGCACCAGCTCGGCCAACCTCGGCCCCAAGTGCCGACCGCACCACCGCCTCAAGGGCTACCCCGGCTGGAGCGTCACCCAGTACACCGACGGCACGATCATCTGGGCCACTCCGAGCGGGCACACCTACCAGGTCGACCCGCCGCCCGTGACCGAGCCGCGTGTCCGAGCCGGCTCGAACGACGCCGTCGACGGCCCTCCGCCGTTCTGACGCGATCACCTCTCCATCCGGCCGTCCGGCCGATACCGTGGCCGGGTGGCCGCGCAGAGCACCCAGCGCCGGTTCGAGGTACTGGCGTGGCTCTCCGAGCGCCGCCTGGTGCTCTACGTGCCCGAGATCGAGGCCGCCACCACGGTCAGCGCGATGCCCGAGGCCGACGCCGCCGCCCGCTCGCTGATCGCCGACCTCACCGGCCTCGAGGCCAGCGAGATCAGCTGCGACATCCGCCTCGGTCGCACCCACGGCGGAACGAGCGGCCCGGCGACGATCTCCTGACCGCTCGACCTTGCGCTTGACGCTGCGTCAACTCCTACGCTGATCCGCATGCGCTGGTCGACGGCCGAGGTGGCCCGGATGTCCCGGATCAGTTCCCGCACCCTGCGGCACTACGACCACCTCGGCCTGCTGCGCCCGGCGCACACCGGATCAGGCGGTCTGCGCTTCTACGAGCGTCGGCAGCTCCTCCGCCTGCAGCACATCCTCGTGCTGCGCGAGCTGGGGCTCGGCCTCGACGACATCGGCGCCGTCCTGCGCGGTGACGCCGACGAGGTCGCGGCCCTGCGCCGGCACCACGACCGGCTGCTCGCCGAGAGCGAGCGCCTGCGCACGCTGGCCGCCACCGTGGCCCGCACCATCGACGAACGAGAGGACGGACCCGTCATGCCCGCCGAGGAACTGTTCCAGGGCTTCCGCAACGACCCCTACGCAGCCGAGGCGCGCGACCGCTACGGCGAGGAGGCCGTCGAGTCGCAGCGCCGCGCCGCGGGCTGGGACGACGCCACGGCCGGTCGGATCCAGGCCGAGGGCGATGCCGTCCAGCGCGACATGGCCGCCGCCCTCCGCGCGGGGACCGCGGTGGACGACCCGGCCGTGCAGGGGATCGTGGCCCGGCACCACGCGTGGACGAGCCACTTCTGGACGCCCGGCCGCGACGCCTACATCGGCCTGGGCCAGCTCTACGTCGACGACGAGCGGTTCACCGCCACGATCGACGCGCAGGCCCCCGGCCTGGCCGTCTACCTGCGCGACGCGATGGCGGTGTACGCCCGGGAGCGGCTCAGCTGACCGGGAGGGCGTCGAGCACCGCTGCCGGGACCACGAGGTCGGCGCGGTGCCGGGTCGCCCGGACGAGAGCGGCGTTCGGCTCGTCCACCGCGTCCACCCAGGCCGCCGCCCGAGCGGGATCCTTGCCGAACGCCATGTGCCGCGCCTTGAGCCGGGCCAACCGCGCGGCGGGCTGCGGGTCGCAGAACCACACCTCGTCGAGCTCGGCCCGGACTTCCGGCCACCGGCCGTCGCCGAGCAGGAGGTAGTTGCCCTCCGTGAGCACGAGCCGCGCCGCACGGGGCACCGCGATCGCCCCGGCGAGCGGCTGCTCCAGGTCGCGCTCGAACGCCGGCGCGTAGACGACGTCCTCGGCCGGGTCGTCGGCCGCGGCGCGGAGCCGTCGCAGCAGGGCGACGTAGCCGCCCGCGTCGAACGTGTCGGGGGCACCCTTGGCATCCAGCCGCCCGAGCCGGGCCAGTGCGCGGTCGGCGAGGTGGAAACCGTCCATCGGGACGTGCGCCACCGCGGTGCCGGGCAGCCGGTCCGCCAGGGCGGTGAGCAACGCGGCGACCAGCGTCGACTTGCCCGCTCCGGGGGAGCCCGTCACCCCGAGCACCGACCGTCGCGGACCCGCGGCCAGCGCCGCGGCCCGCTGCACCAGCTCGTCGAACTCCGGGGGCGGGTGAGGGCGGGACACGGTACCGAGCCTAGGTCGGCGCGCAGCGGGACTGCCATGCTGGCGGCGTGGACGGACCGACCGCGTACGTCCGGGCGCGGCCGCACCCGGCGTTGCGGGGTCACGTGATCGGCTACGCCGGCTACCGGGAGTTCAGCGCGCACCCGGTGCGCCGCCGGCAGGCCCCGAGCGGCACCTGCACGCTCGTGCTGAGCTTCGGCCCGCCGATCCGGCTCCTCGGACCGGCCGGTCCGACGATGCCCGCGTCGTTCCTGGCCGGGATGCACGACGGTGCGGTGATCACGGAGTTCACCGGCGCGCAGCACGGCCTGCAGGTCGACCTCACGCCACTCGGGCTGTACGTCCTGCTCGGTCGGCCGCTGCCCGAGCTGACCAACAGCGCACCGCGGGTCGACGAGCTCGGGGTGCCGGAGCTCGCTGCGCTCCCGGCTCGGCTGGCCGAGGACCCGGGCTGGCCCGAGCGGTTCGCCCGGGTCGACACGGTCCTGCGGCGCCGGCTCGACGCTGCGCGCACGCAGCCCGATCCCGAGGTGGCCTGGGTGTGGGACCGGCTGGAGCGCACCGACGGCGCCGTGGGGATCCAGCCGCTCGCCGACGCGACCGGGTGGAGCCGTCGGCACCTGCTCACCCGGTTCCGCGAGCAGGTCGGGCTGGCCCCGAAGACGGCGGCGCGGGTGCTGCGCTTCCGCCGGGCGGCGGGGCTGCTGGTACCGCCCGGATCGGATGGCGGGCCCGGCCGGCCGGTCCCGCGCGGACTCGCCGACGTCGCCGCCGCGTGCGGCTACGCCGACCACGCGCACCTGGTCCGGGAGTTCCGGGCGTTGGCCGGCTGCACCCCCACCGCGTACCTGGCGGAGTGGACCTGACCGGCGTTCCCATTCGTTCAAGCCCTGCGCCGACCCGCCCACCTACGGTTCCGGCATGAGCATCCACCCCACCCTGCGCTACGACGACCCGAAGGCGGCGATCGCGTTCCTGACCGACGCGCTCGGGTTCGTCGCGGAGCACGTCGCGACCGGGGACGACGGCCGCATCGGGCACGCCGAGCTGAGCTTCGGGGGCGGCGTCGTCATGCTCGGCGCCCGCACCGACCCGCCCGGGCAGTTCGACACCGGCCGGGCCGTGACCTACCTGGTCGTCGACGACGTCGACGCGCACCACGACCGCGCCGCCGCGGCCGGTGCCCACGTCGTGTACGGCCTGGTGGACCAGCCCTACGGCTCCCGCGAGTACGCGGTGACCGATCCGGAGGGCAACATCTGGTCGGTCGGCACCTACCGGCCAGCGGTGTCGTCGTGATCGCGGTGTCGTCGTGACCGCCGACGTACTCCTTCCCGTGGAGGCGACACGATGACGGCGGCAACGGCCGACCGGGCCCGCGTCATGGACCTGCTGTGGGGCTTCTTCCCCGCCCAGGTGATCCAGACGCTCGCCCGCCTCGGCGTCCCCGACCTCCTCGACCGCGGCCCGCGGGAGCTGTCCGACCTGGCTCTGCGCACCGGTACGCATCGCGACGCCCTCGAGCGGCTGCTCCGGTCGGCGATCGGGCTGGGGCTCGTCGACCGCGCCGGCGACGGACGGTGGGCACTGACCCCGGACGGCGAGCTGCTGCGCACCGGCACGCCCGGGTCGGTCGGCCACCTCTCGCAGCTGTTCTGCGGCGACGCGACGTGGCGGGCGTGGGGGGAGCTGGAGTACAGCGTGCGCACGGGCGAGCCGTCGTTCGAGAAGGTCACCGGGCAGTCGGCGTTCGCGCACATGGCCACCGACCCCGAGCTGCTCGCGGTCTTCACCGAGGCCATGGCCGAGGGCTCGCGGATGGCGGCACCGGGCGTGGTCGCCTGCTGCGACCTGGGCGACGCGACGACCCTGGTCGACGTGGGCGGCGGCAACGGGACGCTGCTCGCCGCGTTCCTGGCCGCGCACCCGGACCTGCGGGGCGTGCTGTTCGACACCGCCGACGGCGTGGGCGGCGCGGCGGCGGTGCTGGCCGACGTGGCCGACCGCAGCGAGGTCGTCACCGGCGACTTCTTCGCCGCCGTCCCCGCGGGCGACGCGCACCTGCTGAAGAGCGTGATCCACGACTGGGACGACGAGCGCGGCGCGGCCATCCTGACCCGAGTCCGCGAGGCGATGCCGGCGCACGGCGTGCTGTTCTTGGTCGAGCCGGTGCTGGCCACGGACGACGCGGAGCTCCCCGCCCAGCGGACGATGCTGATGAGCGACCTCAACATGCTGGTCTGCACGGGTGGGCGGGAGCGCACCGAGTCCGAGTTCACCGCCCTGCTCGAGGCCGCGGGCCTGCGGCCGGCCGGCACCCGGCTGGTGCCGCCGCCAACCGGGTTCTCGGTGCTCCGCGCGGTCCCGGCGTGATCGATCCCCTGCCCCGGCTGCGCGCGCTCTGCCTGGCGCTGCCGGAGGTGACGGAGCGGATCAGCCACGGCGAGCCCACGTGGTTCGTCCGCCGGTCGTTCGTCACCTACGCCGACCACCACCACGACGACCGGGTCGCCTTCTGGTGTGCTGCCCCGCCCGGTGCACAGGAGGCGCTGGTCGCCGCCCGGCCGGAGCAGTTCTTCCGGCCGCCCTACGTGGGCGGGCGGGGCTGGCTCGGGGTCTGGCTCGACGTCGCAGTGGACTGGACCGAGATCGCCGAGATCGTCGACGACGCCTACCGCGAGATCGCCCCCGAGAAACTGGTGGCCCGGCTCGACGGGTAGTCCTCTAGATTTCCTCGGGTGTCCGAGCTCCCCCGGGTCGAGGTGCCCGGCGGCCGCGTCGAGTACGACGACGTTCCGGGTGACCCGGACCTCGCCCCGCTGCTGTTCCTGCACGAGGGCCTCGGCTCGGTCGGGTTGTGGCGGGGCTTCCACCGCCGGATCGCCGCGACCACCGGGCGACGCGCCGTCGCCTACTCCCGGCTCGGGCACGGCTCCTCCGAGCCGCCGCCCCAGCCGCGGACCCCGCGGTTCATGCACGAGGAGGCGGCCACGGTCGTCCCGGCGCTGCGCGCGGCGCTGGACCTGGACCGTCCGGTGCTCGTCGGGCACAGCGACGGGGGGTCGATCGCCCTGTTGCACGCGGCCACGGCGGACGTCGGCGGAGTCGTGGTGCTCGCGCCGCACGTCTTCGTCGAGGAGATCGGTCTGCGGGCGATCGCCGACGCGCGCCGCGACTTCCTCGACGGTGACCTGCGCGTCCGGCTGGCGCGCCACCACCGCGATCCGGACGCCGCGTTCCTGGGGTGGAACGACGTCTGGCTCTCCCCCGGTTTCCGATCGTGGGACCTCCGGCCGCTGCTCGACCGGATCACCGCACCCGTGTTGGGGATCCAGGGCACCGCCGACCCCTACGGCACCGCGGCGCACGTCGAGGCGGTGCGCGACACGGTCCGTGGGCCGGTCGAGCTGCTCGTCCTCGACTGCGGCCACGCCCCGCACATCGAGGAGCGCCGAGCCACCACCCGGGCGATGCTCCGCTTCCTCGACACCCGACCGTGACCGGCCCGATCACGCACCAGCGCGATCACCGGCCCGCCGTCCACCCGGTCCATCGCTGCGGGGTGACGACCAGGACGGCCCCGTTCGGCGGGGTCGTCGCGTAGGCCTCGTACTTCCGGGCGAGCTCGGCGAGTGCCCGGTCCCGGACCTCCCCGGAGTGGTGCACCTCGGCCACGCCGTCGACGCGCACCCACCACAGCGCGGACCAGTCGTCCGCGTAGTGGTCCACGAGAACTCCGACCCGCGGATCCCGCCGGACGTCGTCGAGGCGAGCGAGGCGGGTGCTCCGCTTGGGCTTCAGCTCGTCCACCGCGGAGCAGATCAGGTCGTCGACCAGCACGAATGTCATCGGCACTAGCCGGGCGGTGCCGTCGGCGCGCAGCGTGGCGAGCCGGGCGACCCGCGCGGCCGTGAACCGGGCGTGCCGCTGGGCGGGATCGAGGGTGGGCACCTCAGGGGCCGGCCACGGTCATGCCCGCAGTCTCGCGCCCGGCTACGGTCGCGTCCATGGCCCACGCGCCGGCGACCGAGCTCGCCCCGGGTGTCTTCCGGATCCCCACGATCGGCGCCTGGGCCGTCAACTCCTACGCGCTCGTCGACGACGAGGGCGTCACCCTCGTCGACTGCGGCCTCGCCCGGGCCCCCGCCCGGATCGTCGCGGGGCTCGCGGCGATCGGGAGACACCCGTCGGACGTGACTCGCATCGTGCTCACGCACGCTCATCCCGACCACGCGGGCGGCGCCGCCGAGGTCGCCCGGCGCACGGGTGCGCCCGTCGCGGTCCACGATGCAGATGCGGGCTTCGCCGAGGCGGGGACCGCGCCCCCGACCGACACCTCCCTGCTCAGCGGGCGGATCTTCGCCCGCCTGCCCAGTGGGAGCTTCCCCGCCGTGCCCGTCGGGGAGCGGCTGACCGACGGGCAGCTCCTGGGTGTCGGCGGCGGGCTCACGGTGGTCGCGACCCCGGGGCACTCGCCAGGGCACATCTCGCTCCTGCACGAACCGTCCCGCACGCTGATCACGGGCGACGCGCTGTTCAACGTGCTGGGAATGCGGTACTCCCCGCGCCCCCTGTGCTCGGACTTCCGACTCTCCCGGCGCACCGTGCACGTGCTGGGTGAGCTGGACTACGACCGCATCGGCTTCACCCACGGTCCGGAGATCGTCGACGGCGCGCGGCAGACCGTGCGCCGGTTCCTCGCGGCGCACCCGGCGCCGGACTAGCCGCGAGCGCCCACGACGACGAGGGAAGAGAACCGGCAGTACCGGCGTTGGCCAGTTGCGATCGCCACCACCGCCCGCCCGGAGGTATCCGATGCCCGCCGTCACCGTTCCCGACGTCACGGTCCTGCCCCGCGTTCCCGAGCCCGGTGAGGCCGCGGTCGACCGCACCGTGACGTCGGTGACCACCGCCCCGTCCGGGTTGGAGGGCGAGGGCTTCCCGGTGCGCCGAGCGTTCGCCGGCATCGACCTGCGCGAGCTGGACCCGTTCCTGATGATGGACCAGATGGGCGAGGTCGAGTACGCGCCCGGCGAGCCGAAGGGCACCGCCTGGCACCCGCACCGGGGGTTCGAGACGGTCACCTACATCATGGACGGCACCTTCGAGCACGCCGATTCGCACGGCGGCGGTGGGGTGATCACCAACGGCGACACGCAGTGGATGACGGCCGGCGGCGGCCTGCTGCACATCGAGCGACCCCCGGAGTGGCTCGTGGCCAGCGGTGGGCTGTTCCACGGCCTGCAGCTGTGGGTGAACCTGCCCAAGGCCGACAAGTGGTTGGAACCGAAGTACCAGGACCTGCGCGGGGGCGAGGCGACCCTGCTGACGACGCACGACGGCGGCGCCCTGATCCGCCTGATCGCCGGCGAGCTGGCCGGGCACTCCGGGCCGGGTACGACGCACACGCCGATGGCGATGATGCACGCCACGGTCGCACCCGGGGCCAGCGTCAGGCTGCCGTGGCGGCGCGACTTCAACGCGCTGGTCTACGTGCTCTCGGGAACCGGCACGGTCGGTGCGGAGCGGCGTCCGGTGCGGACGGGGCAGGCCGCGGTGTTCGGGAGGGGCGACACGATCACGGTCGCGGCGGACCCGACGCAGGAGTCGCGGCTCTCCGCACTGGACGTGGTGATCCTCGGCGGGGCGCCGATCCGGGAGCCGGTCGCGTGGGCCGGCCCGTTCGTGATGAACACGAAGGCCGAGGTGCTCCAAGCGTTCGAGGACTACCAGCGGGGCGCGCTCGGCGTCGTCCCCGCCACCTACGTCCCGCACGGTGCCGCGGGCGGGAGCGCGTGAGTGCCGGCGCTGCGGGCGGGAGCCGCGTGAGCACCGACGTCGAGGTCGTCGACGTCCCCGGGCGGTCGAGGTTCGAGATCCGCGCCGGCGGGCGGGTGGCGGGCTTCGCGACCTACCGCACCCAGCCCGACCGGATCACCTTCCTCCACACCGAGATCGACGACGACGTGGAGGGACAGGGTCTGGGCAGCAGGCTCGTCCGGGCGGCACTCGACGCCGTCCGCGCCCGGGGCCTGGCCGTCGTGCCGGCGTGCCCGTTCGTGCGGTCGTGGATCGACGGGCACCCGGACTACGCCGACCTCGTCCGGTGACCACCGGCTGCGAGGTGCGGGCGAGTCAGGCTGTCGGTCTCCCTTCGTAGGCTGAGGCCGTGCTCGCCGTCCACGCCCTCTGGTCCCCCAGTCGGGGCGTCCTGCTGTGGGCCGAGGACGGCGACCGCCCGGCCACCTCCGCCCGACGCTCGTTGCGGTCGGCGCGCCCGCACCCGTTCGCTGCGCCGTCGAGCGCCCTCGCCGGGCTGCACCCGGGCAAACCCACCACGGTCACGCTCCTGCTGCCGTCCTGGCCGCGGGGGCCGCTGGCCTCGCCCGAGCTCGTCCGGCCGGGCGCGGGGCGCGGGACACCCCGCGGCGTCCCGGTGCTGGCGCCGTGGTCGGTGCCCGCGTTGGCCGTCGACGCCTCCGAGCTGGAGGATCCAGCCGACGAGGCGCGCTACGGCGCGTCGACCGTCCATCTCCGCGCGCTCGCGGCGCTGGCCGCCGACCTCGTGATCCGCGGGCGGGTGCTGCCCACGCTGGATCGACGACCCGACGGCGCGGTCGCCCGCTGGCGACCCGTCGTGCAGGGGCTCGACGCCGTCGCCTTCGACGCGCTGGTCGGCGCCCTGCCGCCCGTCGGTCGGGCCGAAGCCACCGCGCCCGTCCGCGCCACTCCCGCCGGTGCCGACCCGCACGCGCTGCTGACCGACGCCCTCGCCGTCCTCACCGATCTCGGAGTTCGCGACCGCCTGGCCCGCAGCCCCCGCCCGATCGCGATCGTCCCGCCCCGGCAGGGTCGTGCCGTCGGGCCGCCGCCGGCGGCCGAGGCCTGGCTGGCCGCCCTGCTCACCCCCGACGCGCGCATCGGGGGCGCCCAGGGAGTCGCCGGGCGGGAGCTCGACACGCTCGCCGCGGCCGTCGAGGCGTGGGACGAGGTCGGGGCGGGGGTCACCGGGGCCGGTCGGGCCTGCTTCCGACTCAACGAGGTATCCACGCTGCACGACCCTTCCGATCCTGGCCCCGATCCCCACGACCAGACCGGCGAGGGCACGCGCTGGGTTCTGGAGTTCCTCTTGCAGTCCACTGCCGACCCGAGCCTGCTCGTCCCCGCCGAGCAGGTGTGGCGCGGAGAGGCGGCCCGGTTGATCGCAGAGCCACAGGAGCTCCTGCTCGCCGAACTGGGCCGCGCCGCGCTGGTCCTCCCGGAGCTGGCGGTCGCCCTGCGGCTGGCCCGCCCGTCCGGTGTCGACCTCGATCCCGGCGGTGCGCACCGGTTCCTCACCGCGGGCGCTGCGCTACTCGTGGAGGCGGGGTTCGGCGTTCAACTGCCGTCCGGATGGGACGGCGAGCGCCGGGTGGGTCTCGCGCTGAGCGCCCGCAGCACCCCGACCGACCGGGTGGTCACCCGAGGCGGGTTGGGCCGCGAGCAGCTGGCCGACTTCCGCTGGTCGATCGCGGTCGGTGACGACGAGCTGTCGGCCGAGGAGATCAGCGAGCTGGTGGCGGCCAAAGCCCCGCTGGTCCGGCTCCGGGGCCGGTGGGTCACGGTCGACACCGAACGCCTCCGCGCCGGCCTGGAGTTCCTCCGGGGGACCGGCACCCGCCGCGGCAGCCGGTCGGCCGGACCCACCGCCGCCGAGGTGCTCGCGCTGGCGCACCGCCACCCCGACGACCGCGCCGGGCACGACGGCGTCCCGCTGCCGGTCACGGCGGTCCGCGCCGACGGCTGGCTCGGCGACCTCCTGTCCGGTGAGGCCGAGCGCACGATCGCCCCCGTGCAGCTGCCCACGGCGTTCCACGCCCGGCTGCGCCCCTACCAGCAACGCGGCGTGTCGTGGCTCGCGTTCCTGTCCGCGTTGGGGCTCGGCGCCTGCCTCGCCGACGACATGGGTCTCGGCAAGACCGTTCAGCTCCTGGCCCTGGAGGCGCACGAGCGAGCGACTGACGCAGGCCGTCCGACGCTGCTCGTCTGCCCGATGTCCCTCGTCGGCACCTGGCAGCGCGAGGCCGCGCGGTTCGCCCCCGAGCTGCGCGTCCACGCCCACCACGGGCCCGGTCGGCGGCGCGGCGAGGCCCTGGCCGACCAGGTGGCCGGCGTCGACCTGGTGGTCACGACGTACGGCACGGCCACCCGCGACGCCGACGACCTCGCCGTGATCGCGTGGCGCCGGCTCGTGCTCGACGAAGCGCAGGCGGTCAAGAACAGCCGCGCCGCGCACGCCAGGGCCGTCCGGCGCTTCGACGCCGAGCACCGTGTCGCGCTCACCGGCACGCCCGTGGAGAACCGGCTCGGCGAGCTGTGGTCGATCATGGACGTGCTCAACCCCGGCCTGCTGGGCACGGCCGATCGGTTCCGCACGAGGTACGCGATCCCGGTCGAGCGGCACGCCGACGTCGAGGCCGCGGCCCTGCTGCGCCGCGTCACGCGGCCCTACCTGCTGCGCCGGGTCAAGACCGATCCCACGATCATCGACGACCTGCCGGAGAAGATCGAGATCACCCAGCACTACCGGCTCACGCGCGAGCAGGCCTCGTTGTACCGCACTGTCGTCGACGACATGATGGAGAAGATCGAGGGCTCCGACGGCATCGAGCGCCGCGGCAACGTCCTGGCCGCGATGGCCAAGCTGAAACAGGTGTGCAACCACCCGGCCCAGCTGCTGCACGACGGATCGGCCGTCGGCCGGCGCTCCGGCAAGGTCATCCGACTGGAGGAGATCCTCGGCGAGATCCTCGACGAGGGTGACCGGGTGCTCTGCTTCACCCAGTTCACCGAGTTCGGGCACCTGCTGGTGCCGCACCTGTCGGCGCGCTTCGACACCGACGTCGCCTTCCTGCACGGCGGCACCCCGAAGATGCGTCGTGACGAGTTGGTCATGCGTTTCCAGGACGGGGCCGGACCGCCGATCATGCTGCTGTCGCTCAAGGCCGGCGGCACCGGGCTTACGCTCACAGCGGCCAACCACGTGGTGCACCTCGACCGCTGGTGGAACCCGGCGGTCGAGGACCAGGCCACCGACCGTGCGTTCCGCATCGGGCAGCACCGCAACGTCCAGGTCCGCAAGTTCGTCTGTCCCGGCACCGTCGAGGAGCGCATCGACGACATGATCACCAAGAAGAAGGCGCTCTCGCAGATGGTGGTCGGCGACGGCGAGGGCTGGCTCACCGAGCTGTCGACCGACACGCTGCGCGAGGTGTTCGCTCTGGGCGCGGATGCGCTGGACGAGTCGGCGCTCGAAGAGTCCGCGGAGGTGGTCTCCGGTGCCTGACCCGCAGTGGTGGCGCGATGCCGAGCCGACCCGTCCACGTCCGGTGGAGGGCGGCATCCAGATCCACAGCCCGCGGGGGCCGGTGGCGCGCACGTGGTGGTCGCGGCGCTTCATCGCGGTGCTGGAGGCGATCGGGATCGGCGGCCGGCTCACCCGTGGCCGCACCTACGCCCGGGCCGGTCAGATCGTCTCGCTCGACGTCGACGCAGGAGGCGCTCTGGCGCGGGTGCAGGGCAGCAGGCCGCAGCCCTACCGGGTGCGGATCGGCGTGCCGGCGTTCGGGAAGGTCGAGTGGGCCCAGGTGGCGCAGGCCCTGACCGACGACGCGCACTACGCCGCCGCGCTGCTCAACGGAGAGATGCCGCCCGAGATCGAGTCGGTGTTCGAGGCGGTCGGTCTCACCCTGTTCCCGACGAGCGCCCACGACCTGGTCATGGACTGCAGCTGCCCGGACGTCGCCGTGCCGTGCAAGCACCTCGCGGCGGTGTTCTACGTGCTCGCCGAGCGGTTCGACGCCGACCCGTTCGAGATCCTCGCGCTCCGCGGCCGCGACCGCGACGCGCTACTGGCGGACCTGCGCGCCCGCCGGGCCGTCGTCACCGGGGCCGGGCCGGCCGGCGACGGCGCCGCCCTGAGCGACGTGCTGGACACGTTCTTCCTGCCGGGCTCGGGCCCTCCCCGCACCGGTCCCGGAGGCGACGGTGCGCGGTTGGTCGGCCCGCCCACGCCGTCCGACGCGTTGCTCGACCAGGTGCCCGAGCTGGCGGTCATGGTGCGTGGCCGGCGGGTCACCGAGCTCCTGCGGCCCGCCTACCGCGCGCTCGCCGGCGAGTAGTCCCATGACTCGCTGGCTCCCCATCGCGCTCGGTGCGCTCCTCGTCCTCGTCGGTGCCATCTGGACGTTGCAGGGCGCCAACCTGCTCGGCGGCAGCTTCATGACCGGTTCGCGGCTGTGGCTGGTCATCGGGCTGGTCGCGGTGGTGGCCGGGATCGCCCTGCTCGTCCGGTCGCGGCGGCGCACCCTGCCCTGATCCCCGATGGCCGAGTGGGGGGAGACCTGGCCCGCGCGTGCGCCGCCGGCGTCGTCCGTGGCACGGTGGGCGGCAGGGCGGCCCGGAGAAGGGCGCAGGCCAGGCAGGGGGCGCGGGATGGCGTGGGACTTCTCGACCGAACCCGAGTTCGACAGCCAGTTGGAGTGGATGCGCGGCTTCGTCCGCGACGAGATCATCCCGCTGGAGACCCTCGACCTGGACCGGGAGACGTTCGGCCGGATCACCGCGCCGCTCAAGGAGCGGGTGCGGGAGCGCGGGCTGTGGGCCGCGCACCTGCCACCGGAGCTCGGTGGCGGCGGGTTCGGTCAGGTCCGGCTGGGCCTGATGCACGAGATCCTCGGCCAGTGCCGCTACGCACCGGGGATCTTCGGCAACCAGGCCCCCGATTCCGGCAACGCCGAGCTGCTGGCCGTCGGTGGGTCGCCCGAACAGCAGGAGCACTGGATGCACCCGCTCCTGCGCGGGGAGCTGCGCAGCTGCTTCTCGATGACCGAACCGGGCGCCGGGGCCGACCCCACGCTGCTGTCCACCCGGGCCGTGCTGACCGGCGACGAGTACGTGATCAACGGACACAAGTGGTTCTCGTCGAACGCATCGGTCGCCGACTTCCTGATCGTGATGTGCGTGACCGATCCGGACGTCTCGGCGTACCAGGGCTCGTCGATGATCATCGTGCCCGCTGACACGCCGGGCGTGGACATCCTGCGGGACATCCCCGTGATGGACCATCCGACGATCGGCGGCGAGCTCTACGGCGGCCACGCCGAGATCGTCTACACCGACGTCCGGGTGCCGAAGGAGAACCTCGTCGGGAACCCGGGCGACGGCTTCCGGCTCGCACAGCAGCGCCTCGGACCGGGCCGGATCCACCATGCGATGCGCTGGCTCGGCCAGTCCAGGCGGGCGTTCGACATGCTCTGCGAGCGCGCCGTGAGTCGATACACGCACGGCTCCGTGCTCGCCGACAAGCAGATGGTGCAGGACTGGGTGGCCACCTCGGCCGCCGAGATGCAGGCCGCCCGGCTGATGACGCTGCACGCGGCGTGGACCATCGACCAGGTCGGCGCCTCGAACGCTCGCGTCGAGATCGCGATGATCAAGTACTGGGGCGCGCGGGTGCTGCACGACGTGATCGACCGCGCGATCCAGGTGCACGGTTCGCTCGGGTTCTCCGGCGACCTGCCGCTGGAGCAGATGTATCGGACCGCCCGGGCCGCCCGCATCTACGACGGACCCGACGAGGTGCACAAGTCCACTGTGGCCCGCCGGATCCTGCGCGGGTACCGGCCGGCCGACGTCCCGACCGAGCACGTTCCCACCCGCGCGGCCGCGGCGCGGGAGCGGTTCGCCGAACACCTGGACCGCGCGACCGCGAACCTGTGAGGTCGGCGGACCGACGCGAGAGGCGGCCACGGAACGACGGACCGGGAGCGATCAGCTCGCCCGGTCGGCCTCGAGCTCGGCGGACTTCCGCGCGGCCGCCTCGGCCGCACGCTCGTGCAGCCGGGACCGGACCTCCTCGGGGGTGTACGCCCGCCTGCGCCGTTCCGCCCGCACCGTGACGGCACCGGTGGCCGCCACGCCGGCGAGCCCCGCCAATCCGAGCACCTTCCACCACCGCATCCGGTTAACCTACCGGCCGTGTCGGGCAGCGCGATCACCCTCGACCGGGCGTCGGAGCTGGCCCGGACCGGTGACATATGGCTGTTCCGAGGACGCACCGGAGCAGACCGGGCGATCCGGGGGCTGACCAACTCCCCGGTCAACCACGTGGGCATGGCGATCGTGGTCGACGACATGCCGCCACTGATGTGGCACGCCGAGCTCGGGCGGTCGCTGCCGGACCTGTGGTCGGGCACCCACCACCGCGGGGTGCAGCTCCACGACCTGCGCGACGCGGTGCTGCAGTGGGGCCACCGCTACGGCCAGCAGGGGTGGTTGCGGCAGCTGCAGGGGCCGGTGGACCGGGAGATGGAGGACGCGGCGCTGCGGGTGGTCGCCCGCCTGGACGGCACGCCCTTCCCGTCGACGGCCCGGCTCGCCGGTCGCTGGCTGCGTGGTCGCATTCCTCGGCTGCGCCGGCGGGGCTCCGCTGGCGGGGGATCCGGCGACGACGGGGAGCCGGGGCTGGAGTCGGCGTACTGCGCCGAGGTCGTGGCCGTGACCTACGAGGAGATGGGCCTGCTGCCCGAGCACCACCGCCCGAGCTGGTACGACCCGGGCCGCTTCTGGAGCGGCGACGACCTCCACCTCACGGCGGGTTTCCGCCTCGGTGGAGAGATCGAGGTGACCGTGCCGCCACCGGACACTCGGCCCGGGACCTCCAGCACGAGGGACAGGGAGGGCGACGGGCAGGGCTAGTCCGCCGTCACGTCCCGGCGGTGCTGGCGCATCATCTCATTGGTCTCGCCGAGGAACCGGCGCACCGCGTCGAGCTCGCGGGTGTCGTAACCGGCCAGCATCTCGTCCATCCTGGCCCCGAGCGGGCCGAAGAACGCGCTGCCGAGCGCCGCGGCCGCGTCGCCGTAGTGGAGCGTGACCCGGCGCCGATCGCGGTCGTCGCGGCTGCGGCGCACGTGCTCGGCGCGCTCGAGCCGGTCGATCACCGCAGTGGTGGCTCCGGAGGACAGCCCCAGGTGCTCGCCGAGCCGGCCCGGGGTCAGCGGGACGCCCGCCTGGTCGGCCCGCATCACCGCGAGGAGCGCGTGGAGGTCGGTGGGGTGCATGTGATGCCGATCGGCGAAGACCTGGCCGAGCCGTTCGGCCTCACCCGCGTACTCCTGCAGCAACTGCACGAGCTCGTCGCGAACGCCGGCGCCACCCACGGGTGGCAGGGTACCTCAGCGGGTCGTATTCTCTACTATCGAGATACTTCTTCGGCGAGGAGACGGACGTATCCATCCGTCCGGCCCTCACGCACCCGTCCAGTCGGGCGAGCGCTTCTCCCGGAACGCGGCCACCCCCTCGACCGCGTCGCGCGACGCCGCGATCTCCTGCTGGGCTCGCTCGGTGGCCGCCCAGCCGCGCGCGTCGCCCTCGACCACCCCGTCCGCCACGGCCCGCAGGGTGGCGCGCTGGGCCACAGGAGCGTTCCCGCAGACCCTCTCCGCCAGCGCGAGCGCGCCGCTCTCGGCCTCCCCCGGCTCGACGAGCGCGTTGACCAACCCGAGTGACCACAGCCGCTCCGCGTCCACCGGCTCGCCCGTCAGGAGCATCTCGTGCGCGACGTTGCGGGGCAGAGCGCGGGGAGCGCGGAACAGCGCCCCGCAGTTGGCGACCAGGCCGAGGCGGGTCTCGGGCAGCGCGAACCGAGCCGCACGGGAGGCGACGACCAGGTCACAGGCCAGCACGAGCTCGAACCCGCCGCCGTACGCCAGCCCCTCGACCGCCGCCACCAGAGGTGTGCGGCGATCGCGGCGGACCACCCCGTAGTTCCCGCCGCGCGCGGTCGGCTGACCCGCCCCGGTGGTCAGGTCGGTGCCTGCGGAGAACGCGTCCGGCGTCCCGGCCAACACGCCCGCCCACAGGTCGGGATCGTCGTCGAGCTCGTCGAGGGCGGCGTCGAGACCGGCCGTCATCTCCGCGTCGATCGCGTTGCGCCGTTCGGGCCGCTCCATCCGGACGATCAGCACGCGGCCGCGCCGCTCCGTCGCCACCCCCACGAACGCCAGCGTATCCCGGTGATCCACGAGCCGCGGCGGCCGTCAGAGGACTCGGTCGCTCCCTCAGACCAGGTCGCTGCGGCTGAGCACGCCCACCAACCGGTCGCCGTCGATCACCGGCACCGTGCGCAGGCCCCGGTCCGCGACCAGCGCCCTGGCCTCGCCGACGGTCGCTCCGACGTGCAGGGTGATCGGCGTCCTCGTCATGACGTCACCGACCGTGACCTCCGCCGGACGGCCAGTCCGGGGGCCAGAGAGGATGTCGGCTTCGCTCACGATGCCCACCAGCCGGCGCTCACCGTCGACGACGGGGAGTGCGGAGTGCCGGTGGTGCAGCATCAGCTCGGCGGCCGCGGCAACGGATTCCGCCGGGCCGACGGTGAGCACGTCGCGGGTCATCGCCTCGTGCACTGGGGTAGCGGTGGCGGCGGGCCGGCTGCGGCGTTCCCGGGCCAGGGCGAACAGGGCGTCGTCCTCCGGCCTGTCCCGCCGCCGACCGGCGAACAAGCGCATCAGGCCGCCGCCACGCCGCCGGCCGCGGTCGCGGTCCCGCAGCAGGTCGCTGCGCGTGACGACACCGACCAGACGGCCTCCCTGGACGATCGGCATCACCCGCAGCTCGCCATGGCTGCGCAGGCGCTGCGCCACAGCCGCCACGTTGGCGGTGGCGGACATCGACACCACCTCGGGACTCATGATCTCGGTGACGACGACCCGCTCGTCGGCCTCCAGGCCGCTGGCCTCGTGCTCCTCGCGGTAGCGCAGGACGTCGAGGAGGCTCACCATGCCGACGAGCCGCGACGACGCACTGACCACCGGCAACGCACTGAACCCGAAGCGGGTCAACCGTTCGACCGCCGCGGAGATCGCCTCATCGGAACGGACCGTGACGACGCGCGCGGTCATCAGGTCGCGCACGAGTCCTGCCACCCGGACAACGGTAGCTGTAGGTCGCGCCGGTCCACTCCGCGCGGCGCAGGCCGGGTACCGCGACGTCGCCGTGCTCGTCGTGCAGTGACGCGAGCACGTGGAGGGACATGATCGGGCCGGCCCTGGTCATCGTTCTTGCCCGCGGCTCCGCGGTGATCCTCACCAACACCTCGGCGGCCTCCTGCTCGGGATGGACGCGCAGGTTCAAACGTCGCCCGGTTGAGGTTCGTCGCCCCGTACCTCGCCGCGGTGTTCGTGATCTTCTGCGTCATCCTCGTCATCGCCGCCACCATCGGCTGACCGTGCCGAGATCGACACCGGAGTGGTCACGACCATGATCGAACCAATCCAGTGTCGATCTCGGCGGTCGATCACGTGGGGTCAACGCGTCGTCTCCTCGGTCTCGAGCGAGCCCACGGAGTCCGCGGGTAGTCGCCACAGGATCGCTCCCAGCCCGACCACCCCGAACGCCCGCCCGTAGAGCTGCCGCATCTGCCCCAGGACGTCGGCCTGCTGGACCCGCTCGACGATGAGCCCACCGTCGAGCCGCACCACGTCGAAGAAGCTCGCGGTGTAGGACCGTTTCGTGGCCGGCGCCCCGTACAGGCGCCCGGTGTTGGTGCCCCGCACCACACCGTGCGCCACCACCACCGCACCCTCCCCGGCGACCTCGTGCAGGTCGACGTGCAGGTCCGGAAGGCCCTGCCACACCTGCTGCAGCGACGCCGTGGCGTCGGCCCAACCGACGAACCCGGGGGTGAAACCGACGCAGTTCTCCCGATAGCGCTCCGGATCGACCCGATGTCGCGCCGCCTCCAGGTCGAGCCGGTTGAGCGCGTCGATGAACGCCCGGTAGATCAGGACGCTCGTCTCGGGCGTGGTTCCGGTGCTGGCCTCGCTCACGCCGGAACGGTAGTGGCGGATCAGGCTCCCGGCACGTCGACCCGGACAGCCAGGAGCGTGCCCTCCCGGGTGACGCTGCGCTCGTGCTCGGCGAAACCCGGCGCGGTGCACAGGAACAGGGTGCGTCGGTCGTCCCCACCCAGCGCCACGGCGTAGGTGCTGGTGTCTCCGGTGGAGATCTCCTGGAGGATCTCGCCGCCCTCGGCGACCCGCACCACCCTGGTACCGAGCGCATCGGCTACCCAGATCGCGCCCTCGGTGTCCAGGGCGATGCCGTCGGGGCCGATCGTGAGCTGCTCCAGCACGCCGTTCAGGTCGCCGGCGGTCGGAAGGGCGCCGAACGTCGCCCAGTCCCGCCGGTCGGACAGCCCGCCGTCCCGGTCGACGTCGAACACGCTGAGCCGGTGTCCCAGCGTCTCGGCGACCACCAGCCGGCTGTCGGGCAGGAACACCGCACCGTTGGGGAAGTACAGCGCTTCTGCGGCCTCGTCCACTGTCCCGTCGGGCTCCACCCGCAGGAGTGACGTGCTGGTGGGCGCGCCACCGGTCATGATGTCGAACCCGAAGTTGCCGACGTAGGCGCGCCCCGTCCCGTCCACGATCATGTCGTTGAGCGGACCGGGGACGCGCCCGGACAGGTCGGCGTGTTCGACGAGCTCACCGGAGGGCTCCCGACGCAGGATCCGGTGATCCTTCATCGAGACGACCAGCAGGCGCCCGTCGGGGAGCCAGCCCAGCCCGGACGGCTGCGCGGGCACGGTCGCCTCGAGGCGCAGGTCGCTGCCATCCGGTTCGAGGGAGACGACCTGGTGCGTGTAGAAGTCCGAGAGCCACAGCCGGCCCTCCCGCCACCGCGGACCCTCCAGGAACGAGTACCCCTCCAGCACCACCGTCAGCTCGGACACGGCTCCTCCTCCTTCTTCCTTCTCCTCGGTCGTCGGAATCCGATGCCATCCTCGGACATCGGCGCACGGTTCATCCGGTCGCGGACGGGGCTGGGCCGGGTACTCGCTGCCGCTGCTCGACGGATGCGGCCGCCGAACCCGAGGATGCGGCATGGCTGAATCCACCGACCCACCTCCGGCCAGCGCATGGGCGCCGCTCCGCGTGCGCGCGTTCCGGGCGCTGTGGACCGCGCAGCTGTTCAGCTTGATCGGAACCTGGATGCAGACCGTCGG
Organism: uncultured Actinomycetota bacterium; assembly: GCA_963711715.1. GTDB lineage: Bacteria > Actinomycetota > Actinomycetes > Mycobacteriales > Pseudonocardiaceae > Pseudonocardia. The sequence continues at coordinate 155,129 of CAVQFJ010000009.1, read as the reverse complement.
GGCGCAATGGCTGCTGGTCGACGAGCCGGACGCCGCGACCCTGGTCGGCCTGGTGCAGACGGCGGCCATGCTGCCCACGCTGTTCCTGGCTCTTCCGGCCGGAGCCCTGGCCGACATCGTCGATCGGCGCCGGTTGTTGATCGGGGTGCAGCTGTTCCAGGTGCTGGTGGGAGCGGGCCTGACCGTCCTCGCCGTCACCGACCGGCTCCCACCGCCGGTTCTCCTCGCGGCGACCTTCCTGCTGGGCGTGGGCACCACGCTGATGATCCCCGGCTACCAGACCCTCGTGCAGGAGCTGGTGGGCCGGGAGCACACCCGCTCGGCCGCTGCCCTCAACGGTGTGGCGATGAACCTGGCCCGCGCGATCGGTCCCGCGCTCGCCGGGTTGCTGATCGGGCAGCTGGGCGTCACGACCGTGTTCGCGCTCAACGCCCTCACGTACCTGGCGATGGCCGCCGTCCTCGTCACCCTGCGGCCGCCGAGCGCTCCCGAGCAGCTGCTGCCGGAGCGGTTCGCCGGTGCGTTGCTCGCCGGCACCCGGTACGTCCGCCACTCGCCGGTGATCCGGCGGATGCTGCTGCGCACCCTGCTGTTCGTGGTACCGGGCGCCGCACTCTGGGCGTTGCTCCCGCTGGTGGCCGCCGGAGAGCTCGGGCTGGACGCGCTCGGGTACGGCGTGCTGCTCGGCGCGCTCGGCCTGGGCGCCGTGGCGGGGGCGGCCCTCCTCCCCCGGGTCGTGGCGCTGTTCTCGCCCACCCGGCTCGTGCTCGTCGCCGGCCTCGTGTTCGGAGCGGCCACCGTGGCCTGCGCGTACGCGCCGAACCTGATCGTGGCGGTGCTGGCACTGGTCCCGGCCGGCCTGGCCTGGCTGTGCATGCTCGCGACGATGAACGGCGCCCTGCAGGTGTTCCTGCCCGGCTGGGTCCGGGCCCGGGGTCTGTCGATCTACCAGATGGTGTTCGCCGGCGGGCAGGCGATCGCCTCGGTGGTGTGGGGTCTGCTCGCCCAACGGATCGGCGTCGTTCCGGTCCTGCTGATCGCCGGAGTCATGCTGATCGTCGGCGCCGGCACGGTCGTGGCCTGGCCGCTACGGGATGTCAGCGGCCTGGACCGCAGCCCCGCCGTCTACTGGCCCGAGCCGCACCTGGAGCTCGACCCCGAGCTCGAGGACGGCCCCGTGCTGGTGACGTTGACCTACACCGTGGCGCCGGAGAACCTCGCACGGTTCGTGGAGGCCATGGTGCGGGTGCGCAGGATGAAGCTGCGCACGGGCGCCACCAGCTTCGCGATGTACCGCGACGGTTCCGACGCGGCGCGGCTCGTCGAAGTGGCCCAGTACCCGAGCTGGGCCGAACACCTGCGCCAGCACGGTGGCCGGCTGACCGGCTCCGACCAGGAGATCGAGCGCGCGGCACAGGCGTGCGCCGAGGGCCCACCGCTGGTCCAGCACCTCCTGCCGCCCGGCACCGTCGCGACGAGCTGACGCCGGAGACGCACACGCGTCGTCAGTACCGGCCAGCTCGAGCTGTCGTCTCCGCGGTCCGGCCTGTGTCCAATTACGTGTTCGAACACCTCCTTTCCTCCGGTGCCGACGCCGGATTCCGGGTCAGTGTCGTACTCCACGCCGAACATCTGCCCGTTCCTGCGGAGGAGTCCCGATGTCGTCACGAGCCAGTTCGGTGCCCGTCGGACGGAACAACGCCGACCTGTTGAGGGCCGCCGCCGGCGGAGACTGCTCCGCGTGGGAGGAGCTGGTCTCCCGCTACGGCCGAGCCGTCCGCGCCACCGTCGCCGCGTTCCGGCTGCAGGAGGCCGACGCTGCCGACGCGGTCCAGAACACCTGGCTGCGCATGCTCGAGCGCGGCCACACGATCCGCGATCCTGAGCGGCTGGGCGGCTGGCTGATGACGACTGCCGGTCGGGAGTGCCTCACGGTGATCCACCGCCGGCGCCGGGAGGTGCCCGTCGACGTCACCGCGGAGCCGGCCACCCAGAACCCGGGTCCGGAGGCCCTGGCACTGGCCGACGACATCCGCCGGGAGGTGGCAGCGGTCGTCGACGGGCTGACCGGGCGGCGTCGGCAGCTGGTGGACGCCCTCTTCTACGGTCCCGACCAGAGCTATGCCGAGCTGTCCCGCGACTGCGACATCCCGATCGGCAGCATCGGCCCCACCAGGGGGCGTGTGTTGCGGGATCTGCGGCCCAAGCTCGAGCAGCGTGGCGTCCACGCCGACCATGCGGTGGCCTGATCGCGGTACAACGGTCTCATGGACGTCGGGGGGCAGGTGGACCTGCGGTTCGGTGGGCATGTGGTGGAGTCCGGCAACCACGTCAACCTCTCGGCCGTCCGCACCGAGGCCGAGTACCTGTGGCTCGCGGGCGACGAGACGGCCACTGTGGAGCGGTTGACACTCGACTCGGCCGTGGCGCCCACCCTCGGCGACGACCAGCGGAGCTTCGCCCTGCACGACCTCGTCGACCTGCCGGGACCACCGGACGCCGAAGCCGACCTGGAGGGCATCGCTCGTTCCGGGGGCTGGCTGTGGGCCACCGGCTCGCACAGCCTGGTGCGCAAACGGATCAAGCCGCACCACTCCGAGAGGAAGGCGTTGCGCCGACTGTCCCGGGTGCGCCGCGAGCCGAACCGGTTCGTGATCGTCCGGCTCGCCGTGCAGGCCGACCGGGACGGGCGGCCCGAGCTGGTCCGGGTGACCACCGATGGTCGGTGCTCGGCAGTGGTCGGTGCACCCGGCGCCGAGAACCTCGCTGACCTGCTGGCCGACGACGAGCACCTCGCGCCGTCCTTGGCGATCCCGTCGAAGGACAACGGGCTCGACGTCGAGGGGCTCGCCGTGCACGACGAGACCCTCTACATCGGACTGCGGGGGCCTGTTCTGCGGGGATGGGCCGTCGTGCTGGAGGTCCGGCCGGAACCCGATCCGGACGACGCCACGCGCTTGGCTCTCGGTGCGTTCGACGACGGGGCGCGCTACCGCAAGCACGTGCTCGACCTGGACGGTCTCGGGGTGCGGGACCTCTGCCCGGACGGGGACGACCTGCTCGTACTCGCCGGGCCGTCGATGGCCCTGTCCGGGCCGGTCCGGGTGTACCGGTGGCACGGCGCCGCGCACGCCGAGACCTCCCGCGTGGTGCGGGGCGCAGAGCTGACCGTGGAGACCGCGCTCACGCACGGCGCGGGTGAGGACCACCCGGAGGGCATCGCGCTGCTCGCCGACGAGGCCGACGCCCGGCTGCTGGTGGTCTACGACAGCCCGTCGAGCCGGCGGCGGCCAGATGGGGAGTCGGTGCTCGCCGATCTCGTCCGGATCAGCCGGGCCGCGCCGGCGTCCTGACACCTCGGCCGCGCGGGCCGACACACCGGGGACCACGATCGCGAGCGACGTAGTCGCGTCTCAGGTCGTGGTGCCGTCGCCGGTCGCGACACCACCCGAGGGGACCGACCGGACCTGCCCCGTGCCGTCCGGCTCGCCCAGTGCGGCAGGCCCCCCGAAGTACGAGTCACAGGCCACGCCGTCGTTGTCGGCGTCCAGCCGTTCGGGATCACTCGGCCGCGCGGCGAGTGCGGATTGGGCAGCGGCCTGGGTGGCGAAGTTGGCGCAGTCACGATCACCTGTCGTCGGCGTCGCTCGACCCAACAGGGCGAAGAGGACGACGAGGAGGAACACACCGAGCAGTACCTGGATGCTCCTCACCTCCCCCTAGCGATCGTGCTCCCTGTGGCATGCTGTTCCCGTCCCGAAGCGCAAACCAACATCAAGATTATCACGATGTCCGCGGCGGCAATGCGACGCAACGCCGATGCCGAGCATCCGTCGCGAAATCCGCGCGAAAACACCCCTGTCCGCCGATGAGTTCCTCGCCGAGGACGGTCGAGTAGTCATGGACATTCTCATGGACGGCATCGTGTTCGGTGAGTCCCCCCGCTGGCGGGACGGGCAGCTCTGGTTCTCCGACTGGGGCGCAGGCCGGGTCTTCTCGGTCGCCGGCGATGGCACCCGCACCGTCGAGGCGGAGGTCGCCTCCTTTCCGATGTGCATCGACTTCCTGCCCGACGGGCGGCTCCTGGTCGTCTCCTCCGCCACCTGCCAGCTGCTGCGGCGCGAACCTGACGGGTTCCTCGTCTCGCACGCCGACCTCACGCCGATCTCGACGAAGCCCTGGAACGACATCGTGGTGGACGGGCGCGGCAACGCCTACGTCAACAGCATCGGCTTCGATTTCCCCGACGAGGATCCCGCGCCGGGGATCATCGTGCGCGTCGCCCCTGACGGTGCGGCGGTCCCGGTCGCGGACGGGCTCGCCTTCCCGAACGGGATGGCCATCACCCCCGACGGCGCCACGTTGATCGTGGCCGAGTCCTACGCCGAGCAGCTGACGGCCTACGACGTCGCCGCCGACGGGACCCTCTCCGGCCGCCGAGTGTGGGCCACGACCGCAGGCGACCATCCGGATGGGATCTGTCTCGATGTCACGGGCGCGCTCTGGTACGCCGACGTCGGCAACCAGCACTGCGTGCGGGTCCGCGAAGGTGGCGACGTGCTCGCGACGGTCGACCTCGACCGGGGCGCCTTCGCCTGCGCACTCAGCCGCGGCGACGATCCCCGGCTGTTCGTGGTCGGCCAGGAGTGGGGCGGACCGGGCGGCGTGGGCGGCGCGACCGGACGAGTCGTCGCCCTCCCGGCACCCGCACCCGGCGCCGGCCATCCGTGACGCTCTCTTCTGGGACGCTCTGTCAGAGACGCTCTCTGTCAGGTGCGGAACTGGACCCGGACGATCTCCTCGCACAACGGTCCGAACAGCTCGCGCCGCACCCGGTTGTGCTCTGCCTCCCGGTCGTAGGCCCGGTAGGCGTCCTCGTCGACGAAGTCCGATGTGATCGCGAAGTCCCAGGACCCGTCGCGCAGACGCAGGTCGGTGCCCACCCGGCAGTCCAGCAGGCCGTCCGGGCGCAGCGCGACGATGGCGGCGAGCGCCGGCTCGACGGCGGCCGGCTCGACTCCCGGACGCAGCCGACCGAGGACGACGTTGCGGATCACCGGGCTCGCCCGGTCCTCGTCCAGCCTCTCGATCAGCTCGTCGATCCCGGTCGCCGACGGCAGGCTCTCGCCCTCGGCGATCTCGTCCCGCCACCGGGATTCCCGGTCGGCGACGACCCTCGTCATCTCGAGGACCGACTCGAGATGCTCACGTGGGACGACGACCAGACCGCTCGCATCGCCGCGGACCACGTCGCCGGGGCGCACCACGACGCCTCCGCACTGGATCGTGACGTTGATCGCGCCGGGGCCCTGGTTCGAGCCGGTCGCCGGGTGGGCGTTGCGGGCGAAGGACGGCAGGTCTGCATCGTCGAGACCGTCGGTGTCGCGGACCGCGCCGTCGACCACCAGCCCGACACAGCCGAGGTCGGCGATCGTCTGGCCGACGATGTCGCCGATGACCGCCGCATCGGTGCGGCCGCCTCCGTCCACCACGAGGACGTCGCCGCCGGTGATCATGTCGGTCGCCTTCAGGACGAAGAGGATGTCACCGGGCTTCGTCCACACGGTGACCGCCGGACCGCACATCTCGTGGCCACCCGCGAGCCGGCGTATCGCCGGACCGATGACCCCCACCGGTGCGCCCGAGTCGGCGATCTGCGTCGTCGTGAACTCCCCCAGCGAGTCCACCAGGTGGCGATCCGGCCGCTCGATCGCCTCGTTGATGACCCACTGCTGTGGATGTGACTTGCTCATGAGCTCTCTCCTGGTCGCGACCACCGCGGACGTTGCGAAGATCTCGCGCCGGTCGCGCCGTGTGCAACCGCTGGTGCGTCCGGTACCGGTCGGACATGCTGGTGGTCGATGAGCCCACCGGTGATACTCGAGCTGGCGGTAAACGGCGCCACCCCGCGCTCCCGCAACCCGCATGTGCCGCGAACGCCGGAGCAGATCGCCGAGGCGGCACTGGAGGGGATCGACCTGGGCGCGTCGATCGTGCACAACCACAACGACGACCCGATGTTCACCGCCGACGGAGTGCACGCAGTCGAGCCCTACGTGGAGGCGTGGGCGCCCGTGCTCCGGCGACATCCGGCCGCGTTGCTCTATCCGACGATGGCGGCAGGCGCCCGGGGGTTCCGGTGCAGCTCCGGTGGCGGCACGTGGAGGAGCTGGCGCGCCGGGGGCTGGGCGGGATGACGCTGGTGGATCCCGGATCGGTCAACGTCGGGTTGAACAGTTCCGGAATCGCACCGGAGGAGGCGGCGGCGGGCCCGTACCAGAACTCCTATGCCGATATCGAGTACATGTTCGCGCGCAGCCGTGCGCTGCGGGCGGCGCCCAGCATCTCCGTCTTCGAGCCGGGTTTCCTGCGTACCGCGCTGACCCTGCACCGCCACGGCCGTGTGCCACCCGGGGCGATGGTGAAGCTGTACTTCGGCGGCGCGCTCGAGTTCGGGCTGCCGCCGACCCCGACCGCCCTCGCGGCGTACCTCGAGCTGCTGGAACCGGCCGGGCTTCCCTGGTCGGTGGCCGTGCTCGGCGGTGATGTCGTGGGCTGCGGGCTCGCCGAACTGGCGATCCGCCGTGGCGGACACGTTCGCGTCGGGCTGGAGGACTACGCGGGACCTGCCGTGCCGAGCAATGCCGACCTGCTGCGCGCGGCCGTCGCGCTGGTCGAGCGACTCGGATGCACCCCGGCGACCATCGCGGAGACCCGGGCGATCCTCGGCGTCCGCAGCGGGGCGGACGAACCCGGACCGGGCGCCGGCTCGTGACCGCCAGGTAGCGCGGCCGGGATCTGTCGGCGCAGCCGAAGCGGGCGCTAGCGTGAGCCATGGACTACGCCGCCGCACTCGACGTGTTCTTCGCCCCTGGGCCGGGACACGACGCGCCCGATGTGGTCACCACCGCCACGCCCGCCCGCCGCCTGCGCGATGCGCTGGAGCCGACGGCGATGCATGCGGTGTGGTCGGCGGGCACCAACGCCGCGCTGGCGGGCCACGGGCTGAACTTCCTCACGGGCTACGTGTGCGGACGGGCGGCCCCCCTCGGCGACGTGCCCGCGGCGGTGGTGGCGGCGACGTTCGCGGTGTTCGAGCCCGGCCTCGTCGACCAGCTGTGGGCCGAGGGACGCTCCCACATCCGACTCGACGAGCTCATCGCCGTCCGGAACCGGGCCACGGCCGCGAGCCTGCGGGAGATCCTCGGCCCGGTCGGCCCCGAGAACCAGGTCGTGCGGGTCGCCGAGGTGCTCGAGCGAGCGGTCCAGCGGATCGACGGCACGGGACGGGTGCTGTTCTCGGCGTTGCGCGCCCAGCCGCCCCTGCACGACCCGTACGCGCGCCTGTGGCGTGCCGCCGACCTGGTGCGGGAGCACCGCGGCGACTCCCACATCGCGGCATGCGTCGCCGCCGGGCTGGACCCGGTGCGGATGGGCGTCCTGTCCGAGGCGTGGGTCGGCTACCCCGTGCGCGAGTACAGCGGTACCCGCGCCTGGTCGCCCGACGTGCTCGACGCCGCCGTGGCCAGGTTGGAGGCCGACGGGATGCTCGCCGCCGGCGAGCTCACCGAGGCGGGCCGCGAGTTCCGGGACGAGATCGAGGCGGCGACCGATCTCGCGCAGGGCGAGCTCCTCGACGCCATCGGCGGAGAGCTCGACCCCGTCACCACGCAGCTCGACGCCTGGTCACGGCGCTGCGTCGAGGCACGTGCCTTTCCTCCTGACGTCCGGAAACGCGCCGCGGGCTGACTCACCGGCGCACCGCGGTGTCGGGGAATACCATGATCAGCGCGCCCCGGCCCGTGCACGGAGTTGTTCGCAGGTCTGGACGACGGACGCCGCGACGTCCCGGGCGTCCTTGGTCGACATCGGGTGTGACTTCAGCCGCTGCCAACGGGCCGACTGCTCGGCGGCCGTTCTCGCGACCTCCGGCGATCCGGCGGAGCGGGCCAACCCGAGACGGATCCAGGGTGCGGTGCCCATCGCGCCGAGCAGCTGCTCCGCCGCTTCACGGTCGCCGTCGGACAGATCGAGTTCACCGGATCTGAGGGTGTCCACGAGGTCGATCTCGGCGACTTCGTGGGCGCCGGACCGGATCCGGTCGAGTCGGTACAGCAGGCGGTCGCGACGGCTACCAGGTGGTGGTTCGGTGCGGACCAGACCCTCCAAGGTGACAAGAACAGAACGGGCCTTCACGGCCTCGGCACGACGGGCGAATCTCGTGTCGATGAGGTCGAGCAGGCGTGGCAGCCCGCTGAGCCGGGTCAGCTCCGTACGCAGCGCGGTCGCCGTGGGCGCTCGACCGGATCGGATCAGGTCGAGAGCCAGGGCTGTTCCGGCGGTTCCGTACCTTTCGAGAAGCTCCCGGTGCGTTGCCGAACTCCGGCCGGAGTCGGCGAACTCGCTCAGGACCACCAACTCCCAGTGGTCGGCGTCCGTCGTTGTCCCGGCCGCGCGCGCGAGCAGCCCGGCCACCGGAACGACGACCTGGCACAGTCGGCGGACGTCCGGCCGGGCGCCCCATTCGACCGCCGCGCGCTCGGCGAGCTCCAGCCCGATCGGGTTCGCGGCGGGTGGCTCTTCTCCAGAACCCTCAGCGGTCGGGAGCTCGTCGACCCGGGCCAGAACGCCGATCGCCAGCGCGGGCCGGTGCCGGACGACGCCGCGGTGCAGCACGGAGAGCAGTTCAACGTCCTCGAGGTGCCCGTGCCGCAGCAGCAGGACGTACCCGTCGGCGGCTGGCCCCAGTGCTCCGTCGGTGACGAGGAGGTCCTGGGCCCGCTGCGCGGCGGTCGGGGAGACCGTCCCGAGACCGGGCACGTCGATCAGTCGTGCCAGCGGCGGATGCACCTCATCGCGGTCGCTCTCGATCGCTCCGCGGAGTGCCTCGGCCAGCGTCGACGTGCCGGAGCCCGCTGGTCCGACCACAGCGATCCGCAACGGCTCGTCCAGCCGCTTGGCGAGGCCGAGCAGCGGGTCGGCCTGCGCGGTTCCGTGGTAGAGCTCGCGCGCCTCGCGCAGTGCGTCACGAACCTGGTCGATCAACGGGACGATGGCCGTCACGACGGCCGGCGGGGTGGGACCGGATCGGGCGGTGCGCGACGACGCATCTGTCGTCGGCGCCTTCTGGGGTACCAGCAGCGGGGCGGAGCCCTCCACCGTCGTGCCGGCGCCCGGACTCGACCGGACCTCCACTCGGCCGCTCACTGCGGCAACCCTGGCCGTCACGTTGCGCAGACCCCGCCCCGGCGATCGAGGGCCGACAGCGGCGTCCCAGCCGAGGCCCTCGTCGTGGACGACGAACTGCAATCGGCCCTCGGAGGTGCTCAACCGCACCGAGATCGCCGCGCCCCGGGTGTGCTTGCGCGCGTTGTTCACAGCCTCCAGGCAGCAGAAGTACACCGCGGACTCGACGTCGGGCGGGATGTGGAGCTGCTCGTCGACGCCGTCGGCGTCGACGGTGATCGGCGGTTGACCGGCTTCGAGCTCCAAGCGCAACGCCCCGACCAACCCGACCGTGGCCAGCAGCGGGGACGACACTCCCTCGGCCGTCTCGGCGAGGATCGACTCGGCCACGTCGATCTGGCCGGCGATCTGGTCGAGCCGAGAACGTGCCTGGTCGAACTGGGCCGTCGATACCTGGTGCTCCACGAGGCCGAGGGTCAGCCGCAGCGAGACCAGATGGTGCTGCGCGCCGTCGTGCAGGTCCCGCTCGATGCGTCGCCGCTCCCCGTCCATCTCGGCGACGACCGCTCGTCGTGAGACGGCGATGCCCCCCGCGTACGCCAGCGCGGCCCGCAGCTGGCGCTCGAGTTCGATACCTGCGCGGCTGGCCTGGAAGACGGCTCCGAGGCTGTCGGCGATGTCTTCCAGCAGGTGCTGACGCTGCCCGCCCAAGCCCGCGACCGCAGACCGGTCGACGGCGATGCTGCCGATCCGCTCCGCTCGGTGCCAGACGTCGACCTCGACGACCGGGTCGGCCTCGGCGCTGGCCCAGGTGTAGACGCGGTCACGGAGCCCGGGCCGTCGCACCCTGAGTCGGCACGTCGTCGCGCCCAGCCCACGACCGACGCCCTCCGCTACCCGCGCGAGGTCCGGAGAGTCCGATGCGGTGGCGCGGGAGAGGGCACCGATTCCGGCCAGAACGCTGTAGGGAGTGGGCCGGGTGCCGTAGAGGAGCCGGTCGACGAGCCGCTCGGAACGGACGTAGACCGGCAGGAACGCCAGTGCCGCCGGCACCGTCGCCACGGCCGCCACCGCGACCGCCCCCGCGACGGTGCTGTCGTCGATCACGTAGCCGGCGAGCGTGCTGAGGACGAAGTACCCACCGCCGATCAGCGCTGCGACGAGCGCTGCAGCCAGTCCGCGGCTGAACTGGCTCTCCGCGGTCCACGACGCACCCCGCCGGGACGCGAAGAGCACCGCGCCGGCGATCCCGACACACGCGAGGCGGGAGTACCAGAACATCAGGGCCGAGAGGCACCGTCGTCCGATCCGCGTTCGGTAGCCGTCAGGTCGACGAGGGCGAGGCCGGTCCATCCGATCGACCACACCAGGAGCGAGATGATCGCGAGCACGACCCCGACCGCCAACGACCCGGCGAGCACGCTGAACAGCAGCCGCGCCCGAACCTGCGCCTCCCCGGTCCGGGCGCGGTGCATCTTGCCCCGCAGTGTCAGCAGTCCCGTTGTCGGGACGAGGAAGCAGAAGAACACCACGCAGCTCGTGGCGTGGGGGAGCAGCGCGGTGCCGTACTCGAGAAGGAGCAGGACACCGACGCCGACGGCGACCGCGACGAGGCCGGCGAGCCTGTCGCGGACCGTGTCGTGGACGGTGGGAAAGGTCAGCAGCGCGAGGGTGAACGCCCCATAAGCCGCGCCGTGGAGCAGCACCTGGTGCAGCTCGCCGGAGGCGAGACCGCTCACGTTCTGCATCATCGCCGCGGCGTTCGCCTGGAGGTTGAAGGCTCCGGCGCAAGCGATCATGGCGAGCGCCATCAGCCGGACGGACCTTTCCGGCTGCCGTGACGCCAGCAGCGCGACCGCGATGCTGACCGACAGCCCGCTGAAGCTGTAGCCGAGGACGGCCTGGGCCGGCGGTTCGCTCCGGGGCACCGCGTCGAGCACTCCCTCGGCCCACCGGTTACCGGCGGCAGCCGCGGTGGCGAGCTCCGAGCGAAAGACGGGAGAGAGGCGGCGACGGCGACCACGGCGCCGACGGCGAGCCATGCGACGGACAAGAGGGCGCACACACCAGCAGCACGACGTCCGTCGCCACGGCCAGCCATCGCACCTCGCGCCGCCGCGCCCTCGATGGGCTCACCAGTCAGTCACGACGCAGCTCCGCGTCGACGACGACCGGCTCGAGCCGGTCGGGCAGCCAGGCTCGCAGGCCGATCGAACCGTCCGATCCGGTCAGCTGGATGTCCCCGCCGAGCGCGGCGAGCCGCTCGACGTCCTCGGCCAGCCCGGCACGGAGCTGCTCGGCCACACCGGCCCGCGCCAGATCGTCGATGCGCACGCTGACCCGACCGTCGGACCGCTCGAGGTGCACCACCAGGTCGTCCTCGGCCGGCCTGCCGGCCAGCTCGCTCATGGCCGCGGCGGCGACGTAGTAGATGCCGGACTCGATCTCCCAGTCCAGTCGCCCTCCGACACTCCCGGTCACGCGCACCGACCGCGGCAGGTCGGCGGCCACCTCGTCGAGTGCTGCCACCGGACCCTGGTGGCGCAGCACGGCCGGATACACGCCACGGGCGATCACCCGGAAGCGATCCAGCAGATCATCGAGCCCCACCCTGGCCCGGTACAGGGCCTGCTTGGCCGACCTGCCTACCTCGGGGTGGGCGTTCAGGTGGCCCCGTGCTGCGGACACCTCGGCGCGCAAGCGCGCCAACCGCTCCGTCGTCGCGTGCGAGAGCTCAGTGACCAAGCGCCTGCGCTCGACCTCACGCGCCTTCGCGAGGCGCTGCCGAGAAGCCTGCAGTTCGTCGGCGAGGTGATCGGCGCGCCGCACCCGTTCGGCCAGTTCGGCGTTCAGTGCGACGCTGTGCAGCAGCAGTGCCGCGCCGTTCGCGACGTCCTGGACGAGCCGCTGGTCGGCCGGGGTGATCGACCCACCGAGCTTTCCGATCGTCAGCGCCGCGCGCAGGACCGTCCCGTCGAGCACGGGGACGACGTAGTCGGTGTCCGGCCGGGTGAGCAGGACTGCCAGGTTCGCCACGGCCTCAGGTGGCTGCTCGGGCTCGGCCGGCTCCCGAAGCGGGTCGTGCGGGGTGGCCTTCTGCGGGGTGGGGTATCGGGCGCCGACGACGAGGTGGTCACCGACCGCGAGCCACACCGCCGCGCGGGTGGCGCCGGTCCCGTCGGCCAGCACCTGGGCGAGGCCGGGCAGCGCCTGCTCGAGGGAGCCGGCCCGGGTCCGGGCCGCCGCCGCCGCGAGTGCGGAGTACGGCGTGATCTCCCGGTGGTGCGTCAGCCGCTCCACGATCCGGTCGATGCGGGGCAGGACGGCCCCGAGCCCCACGGCGGCGGCGGCGATGGCGACGAACGGCAGCAGCACTGCGAGCGGCCCGGGACCGAGGGCGTACGAACCGCCCTGCACCCCGACGACGAGTACGACGGCGACTCCGCAGGCGACCAGCAGAACCCGCAGCATCCTCGCGACGATCGTCCGTCTCATTGCGCACCATCGTTCCGGCCCGGAACTCATCCAGGTCTGCGCAGGTCACGCTAGGGGCCACGCCGACGGTGGCCAAGCCTCAGTCCCCGTCACGCTGCGATCGGAGGTAGGTCAGCACGGCGAGCACTCGCCGGTGCTGCTCCGCGGTGTCAGCGTGCAGGCCGAGCTTGCCGAAGATGCTGGCGATGTGTTTCTCGACCGCCTTGGGAGTGACGAACAGCTGGGCGGCGATACCACTGTTGGACCGGCCCTCGGCCATCAGCCGCAACGTGTCCAGCTCACGCTCCGACAGTGACGCGATGATCCCTTGCTTGTCGCCGCGCGGCCGCTCGACGAGCCGCTTGGCCAGTACCGGCTCGATGACGATCTCGCCGGCCTCGATCCGGGTGAGGGTGTCGGTCAGGACATCGACGCTGCCGACCTTCTCCTTGAGCCGGTACCCGATGGAGTCGGTACCGATCTGCAGGATGCGCATCAGGTAGTGCGACTCGGCGTAGTGGGACAGGAACAGCAGCCCCATCGTGGGGTGAGCGACCCGCAGCCGCTCCGCAGTCACCAGCCCCCGTCCGGTTCGGGCGGCATCCGGATGTCGAGGATCGCGACGTCGGCGTGCTGCGACGACAACAGCTCGACGAGCGCGTCGCCGTCGGCCGTGCAGCCGACGACATCGTGGCCCGCCGCCTCCAGCAGCATCAGGAGCCCCTCACGGAACAGGGCACCGTCCTCGGCCAGCGCTACTCGCATGCGATCCTCATCATGATCGTGCCGACGTCCTGCTCGCGGATGACGTCGATCGTTCCACCCAGCCGCCACACGTGTTCGAGCATCGGTTCGGCGTGCCGCAGATTCACCTCCGCGACATCCACGGCGAGGACGCAGCCTCCACACGGATCCGTCTCGCGGCGGATGCGGACGTCGACGGGGGGCGCGTCCGAGTCGCAGGGAATCCAGGCACCCGGTGATGGCGAGGTAGGCCGCGCCTTCCGCGGCCGGGTCGAACCGATCCTCGGCCGCGTGGATCAGCGTGGGTATCGCCATGCAGTCCGCCACCTCACGCAGGGCCGGGCCGAGCCCGGCCTGGTCGAGCAGCGGTGGGTAGATCTGGCCCCCGACGTGCCGGAGCTCCTGCAGGACCGCGTGCAGTTCCTCCTGGACGGCGTCGATGGACTCGTGGAGATCGGCTCCGCCGGCGGGCGTCTGGTGCCGGATGAGGCCGATCTGGAGGGTGAGCGCGGAGATCCGCAATGCCGCACCATCATGCAGCTGCCGTTCCAGGCGGCGACGACGTAGCCACTGCTCCCGCTCCGAGCGGCGGCAGGCATCGAGGGCAGGGTCCGGGGTGGGGAGCCGGGTGGGGTGGTCGGGGACGGCATCCGCGGCGGGGGTCCGCGGGCTCTCGACGCCGGACGACTCTTCGGACGTGCCCTGCTCGGAGGGGGTGCGGGGAGCGTCGCCGGCGCAATGCGCAGGCTCGAGCATCATCTTCGTATCTTGCTGGGGATTCGGGCCTCGTGTGAATAGGGTGAACACGACCGACGGTAGGGTTCTCCCCCCTGGTTGACGATCCGCTCGACCGCTGTGGTGTTCGTCGGCACACTGTCGACGGTCACCACATCGCGCGCACCCCAGGAGGCGTCGTGGGCTATGACCTCGGAGTTGATCTTGGGACGACGTTCGTGGCGGCAGCGATCGCGAACGAATCGCGGGTGGAGATGTTCACGCTCGGCGACCGCGCCGTGGTCACGCCGGCCGTTGTCTACCTGCGCGAGGACGGAACGCTCGTCTCCGGTGACGCAGCGGGCCGACGTGCCGTCAGCAGCCCGGACCGGATCGGTCGCGAGTTCAAGCGCCGTCTCGGCGACCCGACACCGGTCATGCTCGGGGGCGGCTCCTACGCGGTGACGGCCCTGCTCGGCACGCTGCTCCATGACGTCGTCACCCGGGTCACCGAGACCGAGGGAGGCAAGCCCGACAGCGTCGTGCTCACCCACCCCGCCAACTGGGGCCCCTTCCGCCGGGAGCTGTTCGAGGAGGTGCCGCAGGTCGCTGGGCTGACCGAGACGCGAACTGTCACCGAGCCCGAGGCGGCGGCGGCGCACTACGCGGCGTCCCGGCACCTCGCCGACGGCGAGATCATCGCGGTGTACGACCTCGGCGGCGGCACGTTCGATGCCACGGTGCTGCGCAAGCATTCCGGTGGCATCGAGATCCTGGGAATCCCCGAAGGGATCGAACGGCTCGGTGGTGTCGACTTCGACGAAGCGATCCTCTCCTACGTCAACTACTCGTCGAACGGGGCGCTGAGCGAGCTCGACATGAGCGACCCGCAGACGTCCATCGCGCTCGCCCGGCTGCGCCAGGACTGCGTCCTGGCCAAGGAGTCCCTCTCGATCGACACCGAGACAGCGATCCCGGTGTTCCTGCCCAACCGCCACTTCGACGTCCAGTTGACCAGGTCCGACTTCGAGGGGATGATCCGCGCGCCGATCGAGTCGACCATCGGCACGCTGACCCGCACGCTCCGTTCGGCCCAGGTCGATCCCAGCGGGCTCTCCGCAGTCCTGCTGGTCGGCGGCTCCTCGAGGATTCCGCTCGTGTCACGGATGATCTCGGAGGAGCTGGGACGACCCACCGTCGTCGACGCCCATCCCAAGTACGCCGTCGCTCTGGGCGCCGCCAGCCTGGCCAGGGCGGGCACCACCGCCCATGCCGGCGTCGCCACCGGCGCACCGTCCACACAGGACGCGGCGCCGGACGTCGGGGTCGCGGACATGCCGGGGCCGCGGGCCGAACATGACGATGAGCGCACGGCGGTGTTCGCCGCCGTGACGTCGGACGCAGGGGCCTCGGGCGGTCCCACACCCACCGGACCGCGCGTCGACCCGGCTCCACCCTGGGTCGGCGTGCAGTCGGCCGACACTGCCGGGTGGGTGCCGTATCCGCCGATCGCGGACGGGGCCGCTGACCCGACCGGCGACGCACCGGCCGGTACCGGCCCAGACGGTCGTGCCGATACCACCCTGCCGGCCACGGGCGGCCCCGTCCGGAGCAGGCGGTGGGCAGTGGTCGCGGCCGGGCTCGTGCTTGTCGCCGTGGCCGCCGCCGTCGGCTACTTCCTGTGGGACACGTTCTCCTCTCGTACGGCGACCGCCGCCGGGGTGGCGACCACCGCGCCCCCCGTCGTGGTTCCTCCCGCGGTGGAGGAGGAACCTCCTGCGACCGAGGCGCAGGCGGCCGTGGCCAGCAGCGTGCCGATCCCGTCCATCGGGGCCACGATCCCCGTCGGGAGCACTCCCGGCTTCGTCGTCGTCTCGCCCAACAGCCGCCAGGCCTACGTCGCCAACCGGGCCGCCGGGGTGGTCACCGTCGTCGACACCGCCGTTAACAAGGTGACGGCCACCATTCCGGTCCCCGCGGGTCCGCCCCAGTACCTGACCTTCTCCCCCGACGGTCGCACGGTCTACGTCAGCATCTGGAACGACGAACGCACGATCGCGGCCGTCGGCGTGCTCGACACCACGAGCAACTCGATGGTGGCCACGATCCCGGTGCGCACCCGCCCGTTCCTCGCCGCGGTCACCCCGGACGGGACGCAGCTCTACGTGCCCAACCACGACTCGGGCACCGTCTCGGTGGTCGACACGAGCACCAACGCCGTGACCTCCGAGATCAAGGTGGCGGCCAACCCGCATTGGGTCGAGTTCTCCCGGGACGGCGCGAGGGCCTACACCGCCAACCACGAATCGAACCTGGTCTCGATCATCGACACCGCGGACAACTCCATCGTGGCGGAGGTGCCCGTGCAGACCAGCCCGCACAGCGTCGCGGTCCATCCGGCTCGGCCACTGGTCGCGAACGTCAACTACGACGCCGCTTCCGTCACGGTGATCGACACCGGCACCGAGGAGCTGATCGCCACGGTCCCGGTCGGGCGGAACCCCCAGGACATCACGTGGGCTCCCGATGGTCGCTTCGCCTACGTCGTCAACGTCAACGACAACACGGTCTCGGTGATCAACGCCGAGACCATGGCGGTGACCGCGACGATCCCCACCGGCAACTCGCCCACCTCGGTTGCGGTGGTGCCGAACGGCACCGGGGCGTACGTCACCAACCTGAAGGACGGCACGTTGATGGTGCTGAACATCGCGGGCTGAGGGGGGACATCCCTGCCTCCGGGCAGCGGGTTCGCCCCCGATGTCGGGGGGCAGGCTCGATGGGTTTCCGAAGCCGGTCGGCGCATCCTTCAACGGATCCCGGCACACGGGAACACCGCCCGGAGGGAGAACGACGATGCCCACGACCGCAGCCCTCAACCACCGCGACCGCGCCGTTCTCCGAGCCGTCGCGGCGGGCCGCTGCGCGATCTCCGCCTCCGCCGGGGGCGCGCTGATCATCGACGGCCTCTGCTTCAGCGACCAGTTCGCCGGGCCCCGGCTCCGTGCCGTGGGACTGATCGACGCCGCCGCATCGGGCCGGGCCCTGCTCACCCCCAGCGGTCACGCAGTGCTCGCGGCGGCGTGACGCGTGGCGCCCGCCTCGACCGGCCCCTACCGTTCCCTGCCGTTCTCGCGCGACGGCACGCACTCCCCGGCCAGTGCCTCGAACCGCCTGCGCTGGCGTCGGCCCAGTCCCACCGTCAACGCCCCGACGGCTGCGGCGAACGCCACCAGGAGCACTGCCGTCGCGGTGGTCGACTCCGCGGCCGCACGACCCGCCGGCACCCCCACCGCGGCGGCCTCGTTCCCGTGGTGGTCGCCGTGAGAGCCGGTCACCGGGGGTGGCGGCGCGGCCGAGCCGAGGCGCACCACCAGTGCGTCGTGCGCCGGAGGCGGAGCACCGTCTGCCCACGTGTTCGACCACTCGACCGTCCGCCCGTCCTCGTCGGTCTGCACCGCCCGGAAGCGCACCGGCCCCGCGCCGTCGGGCATCAGGTCGACCAGGACCGGCAGTTCGACCGGGTCGGCCGTCGGCCGAGCGGTGGCGTTCCACTCGATGGCGGCGACGACCTCACCGACCGGGCCGGCGACGCTCGGGGCGGGGGTGGCGAGGGTCGCCATCGTGAGCCGGGCGGTCCATCCGGGCGGAGCGGGCGCAGTGACCCCGACGAGCGGGCGTGCCACGGGGAGGAACACCTGCAGCCGGACAGGACGCACGGCCGGGTCGTCGTGGGTCATCCGGAACATCAGCGTCACGCTGCGGGCGCCCGGCTCCACGTGGTCAGGGTCGACGACGACACCGGCAGCCGCGGTTCCGGAGCCGACCAGCAACGCCAGGAGCGACAGGAGCCCGGCGGCCCACACCGCTGCGCTCCGGTTCGCCCGGATGCCTGCGCGCCGGAGTGGTCGCCGCATCCATCCAGTGTGACCGGCGGACCGAACCATCGGGACCTTCTCCGGTGCTACCGCGTGGGGATGGGGCCGGGCACCGTGGCGAAGTGGGCCACGGTGCCGGCGATCCCGTCGGTGAAGCGGTCGAGGGCGACGCGGTCGACGTTGTCGAGCCCGTCGCAGGCCTGGTGGAAGCAGGGGTCGAAGACCTGGCCCGCCTGGCCACCCCAGACGGCTGCCTGGGCCCGGCTCTTCTCCTGCTCGTCCCCGGACAGCACTCCACCGGAGGGGATCCCGGACTCGACGAACGGGGCGAAGTCCGAGTCCTCCTCGAAGGTGGTGGTCTCCACGGCGACTCCGGAGAGTGCGAGCTGCTCGGCGAGAACCCGCGCCACCTCCGCCGACCCGGGCGGCCCGGTCTGGGTCTCGTCGTCCCCGACGCCGCCCTGCACGAAGTATCCGGCGTTCGGGGAGCCGACCATGTCCACGTTGAGGTACAGCATGATCCGGGCCCGCTCGGCGGCGGACAGGGCTCCCGCGTACTCGGTGGAGCCGTAGAGCCCGGGCTCCTCCGCACCCCAGAACGCGAAGCGCACGGTGTTGGTGACCTCGGGCGAGCCGCCCAGCCGGGTCGCGATCTCCAGCAGGGCCGCGACCCCGGATCCGTTGTCGTTGATGCCCGGACCCTCGGGCACCGAGTCGAGGTGTGCGCCCACCAGCACCACCTGCTCGGTGCCACCGCTCCGCGTCTGAGCGACGACGTTGCGGAGTGTGACGTCCCGGTCGGTCTCCCTGTCGACGAAGGAAAAGGTGGGCGTGCTGACGTCGAAGCCCGCCGCGCGCAGCGTCGCGACCACGTACTCGACGCTCGCGTCGTAGCCGGGGCCGGGAGAGGCCCGGTGGCCGCCGTTCTGCTCGGCGATCCGTTGCAGCGCCTCCAGATGCGGCACAGCGCCGACACCGGTGACGTCGTCGACGAGCCGGCGCTGGAACGCACTGTCGGCCGGCTGTTGTCCCGTGGCAGGCGCGGGGGTGGCCGGTCCGCCCGCGCTGGTGCCGCAGCCGGCGAGCAGCGCGGTGAGCGCGACGACGACCGCGGTGCGGCCGCGCCGTCGCGCGGCCGCTTCAGCCATGACGACGGAGGTCGTGGAAGAAGTCGGGGACGACGTGCAGGTTCCCGGAGCGCTCCACCTCGTCGTAGACGTACTTGCCCACTGCCAGGTCGAGCACCCCGAGGCCGAAGGGCGAGAACACCACCGTCCGGTCGGTGGGCACGTCACCCGCCCGGCCATCACGTCGTCCAGCGTGCCGGCCAGGAAGTCCCGGTTGCCGGTGAGCTGTTCGGCCAGGTGCGGTGACGTGTCGGCCTTGAGGCAGTGCTCGACATCGTCGACGATGTTCACGGAGTCGAGCAGGATCTGCGGGGCCAGGTCGCGCAGCGACACGTGCAGCACCAGCGGGGCGTGGTCGAACCACGACAGCTCATCGACGTGCGGCCGACCGGTCACGGTGGCGAAGACGACGAGGTCGCTGGATCGGATGAGCTGCTCAGCGCTGTCGTGCACGGTGATCCGACCCGCCGCGCCCGCCTGATCCAGGTAGCCGCGGAAGCCTGCCGCGCTCTCGGCGTGCAGGTCGAACACTCCGATCTCGTCGAACGACCACCCGGTGGCGGTCAGGAAGGTGTGGATGTAGCGGGCGATCAGCCCGGCCCCGAAGAACCCGACCCGCATCGGCCGCGCCCGGCCGTGGCTGAGCCGGTCGGCGGCCAGTGCCGCGGACGCTGCGGTCCGGGTGGCGCTGATGATCGAGCTCTCCAGGCAGGCGAACGGGTAGCCGGTGTCGTGGTCGTTGAGGATCAGCACGGCCGAAGCCCTCGGGACACCGGCCGCCACGTTCTCGGGGAAGCTCGAGATCCACTTCAGCCCGTCCACCCGGACCTGCCCGCCGATCGAGGCGGGCAACGCGATGATCCGTGCGGTCGGCCGGTCGGGGAAGCGCAGGAAGTAGGACGGCGGGTTGACCGAGTCACCAGCACCGTGCAGCCGGTAGGTGGCCTCGACGAGCTCGGTGACCTGCTTCTCCCGGCCCTGCAACGCCTGCTGCACCTGGGCCCCGGAGATCACCGCGAACGGCGGCACGGATGGACCGGTGTGGGCCACGTTCATGCCGCGCTCCCCACGGTCGGTGCGGGCATGCGCA
Organism: uncultured Actinomycetota bacterium; assembly: GCA_963711715.1. GTDB lineage: Bacteria > Actinomycetota > Actinomycetes > Mycobacteriales > Pseudonocardiaceae > Pseudonocardia. The sequence goes on along the minus strand of CAVQFJ010000009.1, from coordinate 134,916 downwards.
TCGCGTCGGCCATCCCGACGAGCACCTCACGCGGCCCCTCGAAGGGTTCGCGGCTGTGCGCGGTGCGGATGTTGTCCACCAGCATCAGGTCACCGGCCTGCCACGGCTCCCGCGCGGTGTGGGCCGCGTACACGTCGTTGAGCAGCGTCACCACGTCCGCGCCGATCGGGTCACCGCTGCCGAAGGCGGTGTTGAACGGCAGCGCGTCCGGGCCGTACATCTCCACCAGGAACTCGCGCACCTCCGGGTCCAGCGTCCACTGGTTCAGGAACGCGATCTGGTTGAACCAGCAGCGCTGGCCGGTCGTCGGGTGGGCCACCACGGCGTTGCGCCGCTGCCAGGTGCGCAGTCCCCCGTCGGGCTGCCATTCGAACGCGATGGCGTTGGCGCGGCAGTAGCTCTCGACGGCACCGGGGTCGTCGGTGCCGAACGCCTCGGCCGACCGACGCCCCGATCTCCTCGTTGAAGTTGCGCACCAGCAGCCAGCCCTGCTGTTCGAACCGTTCGACCAGGCCCGGCGGCAGCGCGCCGAGCACGGTGGGTGAGTCGGCCACTCCGGTCGCCCCACCCGCAGCGGGCGCGCCCAGGCACGCGAACAGCATGAGGCCCGGGAACTCGACGGTGTAGCTCAGCTCGTGGTGCATGCACATCGGCTGGTTCGACGGCCACTTCGCCGAGGAGTACAGGCCGCCCGCGTACCGCTGCCGCTGCGCGAAGGCCTCCCGCTCGACCATCAGGTCGCCGCCGATCCCCTGGAACACCGCGCCGGCCTCGGTCACGTCGCGCAGTCCGAGGCCACGGACCAACACCGACCCGTGCTGGATGACCACGGCGCGCAGCGCGTCCCGGTGCTGGGCTGCCCAGCCCTGCGGATCGTCGGCGGCCGCGGCCCAGATCATCGGGGGCCGTCCGGGCTGCAGCTGCACGTCCAGTGGCGACGCCGGGAAGGAGGAGATCATCTGACGTTCCCTTCGGATGCGATGGCTGTCGGGTTGTTCGGTGGATCAGGGGCCTGGAGTTCGGCGCCGGTGCGCCGCTCGGACCGGCCGTCGACCAGCGTGGCCAGCTCGGCCAGCACCGGGTGGCGGGTGATGTCCTTGATCGAGACGATCCGCCCGGTGGCGATCGCCAGCTTCACCGCCGACAGCGAGCTGCCACCCCGGTCGAAGAAGTGGTCGTGTCGGCCGATCTCGTCCGGCTCCACTCCGAGCACCTGGGCGAAGGCGGCCGCCAACGTCAGCTCGGTGGGTGTCAGCGGCGCCTGGAACGCATTCCCCTCGCCGACGACCAGCTCGGCGGCGAGCGCTCGCAGTGCCTTGATGTCGATCTTGCTGTTGGCGGTGAGCGGGAGTCTCTCCCGCCAGTGGAAGATCGCCGGGACCATGTACTCGGGGAGCTTCTTGCCCAGCATGGTGTGCAACAGGGTGACGTCGATCGGCCGGTCGGCGGCGTAGTACGCCACCAGGTGCTTGTTCTGGCCGGCCAGCTCCGCGACCACCACCGCGCCGTCGCGCACCCCGGGCACCCCCAGCAGCGCGTTCTCGATCTCGCCGATCTCGATCCGGAAACCGCGGATCTTGACCTGGTTGTCCCGCCGGCCCAGGAACTCCAGCTTGCCGCCGGGTAGCCAGCGGCCGTAGTCGCCGCCCCGGTAGAGCCGCTGGCCCGGCCGGTGCGGATCGCTCAGGTAGGACTGCTCGGTGCGCTCCGGGTCGTTGACGTACCCGCGCCCGACGCAGAGCCCGGAGAAGACGATCACACCGGGGGCGCCGAGCGGCACCGGCATCAGGTTCTCGTCGACGACGTAGACGTGCACGTTGGGCACCGGTGGACCGAGGGGGACCCGGCCCCCGTCCGGCGCCCGGTGCATCACCTCGTGGTTGGTGTCGTCGGAGGTCTCGGTCAGCCCGTAGGCGTTGACCAGCGGTGTACCGGGTGCGATGGCGAACCAGCGCTGGATGAGCTCGAACTTCAGCGCCTCGCCCGTGACCGACACACCCCGCAGGTCCCGCAGCGCGCGGGGGTGCTGCTCCAGGTAGGTCGCCACGACCTCCAGGTAGGAGGGCACCACCTGCAGCACCCCGACCCGACCGCCGACGATCTGGTCGACGAACCGCTGGACGTCCAGGATCACCTCCTGCTCCACCAGCAGGGTCCGCCCGCCGACCAGCAGCGCGGACACCAGCTGCCACAGCGAGATGTCGAAGCATTGCGGCGCCGTCTGGGCCACCACCTGCCCCTCGCAGATGCGCAAGGTGTCGATCTTGGCGTAGAGGTGGTTGAGCATGCCCAGGTGCTCGCACATCGCGCCCTTGGGCTCGCCGGTGGAACCGGAGGTGAAGTAGATGTAGGCGAGCTGGCCGGGGGCGACGGCGATGCCGAGGTCACCGTCGGCGTGGCCCTCGCGGTAGGCCGCGTCGACGTCGATCGCCTGGACGCCGGGCAGCGATCCGAGGGCCTGGTCGAGGGTCGTGGTGCTGCCGGTCTCGGTCAGCACCAGTCGGCATCCGGCGCGCCGGAGCGTGGTCGCGATGCGGTCGGCCGGGAAGTGCGGTTCGACGGGCAGGTACACCCCGCCGGCCTTGAAGATCGCGATGACGGCGGCCATCCAGTCCAGGTTGCGCTCGGCCACCACCGCGACCACGCCTTCGTGGCCCAGCCCGCGGGCCAGCAGGGCCCGGCCCAGCTGGTTGGCGCGGGCGTTGAGCTCCCCGTAGGTCCACTGCCGGCCGGCGTGCTCCGCCGCGACGGCGTCCGGGTGCGCGGCCACCCGCTGTTCGAACAGCTCGTGGAACCGGCGATCGGGTAGCTCCCGGCGCGGTCCGGCCATCCCGTCGAGCTGGAAGGCGAGCTCGGAGTCGGACAGCAGGCTCTGCCGGTGCGGGTCGGCATCGGGGTCAGCGGCCAGTAGCGCGAGCGCCGTGCGGTGGTAGCCGGCGATCCGGGCGACGGCCTCGGCGTCCAGCCCGTCGGTCCGATAGCGCAGCCGCAGGTCCAGCCGGCCCTCGCACCGGTCGATGCCCACCCACAGCACCGTGTGCTCGGCGAGCTGTCCGCCGCCGGCCACCGGGTCGAGCACGGTCTCGAACAGTGGCCCGATCAGGCCCAGCTCGCCGGCGAGCGCGTCGACCGGGAAGTCGTGGTGCGCCAGCAGCTCTGTCTCGACCCGCTGCGCCTGCTCGATCAACTCCCGCCACGTGGTGGATCCGGTGCTGAGCCGGCACGGCAGCGGTCGATCACCCGCCACCGCGACGTAGCCGGTCGCGACGGAGCGTTCCCCGCTCAGCGCGCTCAGCACCGCGGCGTGGGTGGCCAGCAGCAGCGCGTTCAGTGGCAGCGCCGAGGAGTCCGCCAGCCGGTGCAGCGCGGCCGACAGGTCGTCCGGGATGGGCTCCCGGTGCTCGGCGACACCCGGCGCCGGATGTCCGGTCCACCGCGGGATCGCGGTGAAACCGCCGGCGCCCAGCACCCCGCGCCAGTACTGCCGGTCGCTGTTCATGAGCATCTCCATCACTGTGGCTCCTTCCTCGCGTGTCACTGGTATCGGTGGCCCGGGGCGGCCGGTTCGTCGAGATCTTCGACTTCCATCGCCGGGTTCCCGGCCCAGCGGGTGCACGCCGGCACCTCCTCGCCCTTCATCAGGAACGAGTCCGCCTCGAGCACGGCACCATCACCGAGCCGCACCCCGTAGTGGATGAATCCGTTGACGCCGACCGTGACACCGGAACCGACCTCGACCCGGTCGGACTTGAAGGCGTCGTTCTCCTGCGAGTGGCACTGGATGACGCTTCCCGCGTTGAACGTGCAGTGGTCACCGATGGTGACGAACGACCTCTCCGTCATGAAGCAACCGTCGTCGAAGAGCCGGTAGCCCACCCGGACGCCCAGCACCCGCCACACCGCGCTCTTGAACGGGGTGCCGTTGAACATCTGGAGGTAGGTGTCGGCGCACACCTTCCAGTAGCGCTCGTGCCGCCAGAAGCCGCGGTCGTAGATCGAGCAACCCTGCGGCCGCAGAGCCTGCAGGCCCCGCACACTGAGGTCGAGCATCGCGAAGTAGCCGAAGGTGAGCACCAGGCCGAGGGCGTTGTTCACCGCGATCGCCGCCGCGCCGAACTCGGAGTAGAGATCCACCCCGATGAGTGCGACCACGGTGACGACCGAGATGAACAGCCACCGTGACACCAGGAACAACGCGATGGATGCCACGTTGTGCCGGTTCTTGGCAGCCAGCCCCCGGCGCCGATCGTCCGCGCTCAGGGCCAGCCTGCTGTCCCGTTCAGTCGTCCGCGGGATCTCGAAGCTGGGCGAGCCGAGCAGACCCACCCCTTCGCGGATCGGGCCACTCACCGGGACCATGACCTTCGTCGCGAGCAGGCAATCGTCCCCGGTCCGACCCTGCGCCGGATAGACGATGGCGTTGCCGAGGAAGTTGTGCTCACCGATCGACACCCGGGACACCCGGAACGATGTGTTCGAGTAGTCGGCGTTGACGAACGTGAGTCCGTCGGCGACCACGGTTCCGCCGCCGACCGAGGAGAGGAACGGGTTGTCGTGCGCCACGGCAGTCCCGAAGTTGGATCCGGTCTGCTCGACCCGACCGAGGTCGTAGCCGATCGCCTGCAGGTAACCCACGATGGAGGAGCTGTCGCCGAACAACTGCGTGAAGAACTTGCTGTTGCTCATCCGGCCGGTCGTCCGATGGGCCCAGTAGCCGATGCCGTACAGGCGGTAGACCTTGTCCGGCCGCACCAGCAGGCGCAGGATGCCGGGTACGAGGATCATGACCGCGAGGCCGAGCAGCAGCGTGGCGACGAACAGCGCGGTCGACATGTAGAGGGCGTCGCGGTAGAACTTCCAGCCCATGAAGGCGGGCGGGCCGTCGCCCAGCAGCACATCGAGCTGCGGAACCACGCTGACCAGGAGGGCCAGCCCGGCGAACCCCGCCGGTAGTACCACCCCGAACAGCACCAGCAGCTGAATCGAGGTGTACGCGAGCCTGCGCAGGGTGTCGCGGCGAGCGACGGGGACCTGCCGGTAGTCCACCCCGGTCCGCTCCGCGGGCGACCCGTGCCAGCGCTGGCCCGTGGGCACGGCCTGGCCTGTGTGCAGCGTCGACGTGTGCCCGAGCTGGGCCCCGTCGCCCATCGAGCTGTCGATGTCGAGCACCGTCGCCTCGCCGATGAACGCGTCCCTGCCGATGCGGACGTGGCCCGTCTGGATCATGCCGTTGTCGGCGCGATAACAGGTGAACGAGCTCTTGCGGATGATCGAACCCGCGCCGACGGTGAGCAGGTCGGTGCACACCGGCACGATCGGCGACAGGATCGTGACGCCCTTCCCGATCTTCGCGCCGAGCAGCCGCAGATACGCGACGTAGAGTGGCGTCCCGGCGAACCGGACCAGCGGGTTCGTCCGGACCAATGTCTTGACCAGCCAGAATCGGAAGTAGCGCAGGCTCCAGACCGGGAACCGTCGGGGCTTCCACCTGCCGACCAGCAACCACTTCGCCAGGATCGGCAGCAGGCTCATCCCGAGGAAAGCAGCGCCACCGGCCATCGCCGACCGCAGGTAGACATCGATCGGAGCGGTGGCTGTGATGACCCACTCGTAGCCACGGACCACGGCGAACCCGATGAGTGTGGGATAGCCGAGGACGAACAGCAGTTGCAGCGTGCCGCACAATGCGTACCGCAGCGTGCCGACCCGCGCCGGCGCGGCAGCAGAGGGGTGAGCCGGCGCCGCGACAGCGGCGCGTGCGACCGGTGCGGAGGCGATGACGGCGACGGGCGCGTCGGCCCGGACCGGTGGCGGCGCCGGAGCACTGACGGGCGCCGGAGCGAACGCCGGCGCCGGGGAGTCGGCGCGCACCGGGGCCAACGCCGCTGCCAAGTCCTTGATCGTCGGATGCCGGTAGACGTCCTTGATCGTGACGCTGGGCAGGTCCGACCGCCTCCGCACCTTCGCGCAGAACCGGGTCATCACCATCGAGTCCGCACCCAGATCGTCGAAGAAGTTGCCCTCGACCGACACCCGATCGGCCCCCACGACCTCGGCCAACACCTCGGCGAGACCGCGCTGCAACGCAGTCGGCGCCACGCCCCGAGCCGGGGCCGGGGCTGGGGCCGGGGTCGGCATCCGGACCCTGGCCACCACAGGCACCGGGACAGGTGGCGGCGCCGGAGCACTGACGGGCGCCGGAGCGAACGCCGGCGCCGGGGAGTCGGCGCGCACCGGGGCCAACGCCGCTGCCAAGTCCTTGATCGTCGGATGCCGGTAGACGTCCTTGATCGTGACGCTGGGCAGGTCCGACCGCCTCCGCACCTTCGCGCAGAACCGGGTCATCACCATCGAGTCCGCACCCAGATCGTCGAAGAAGTTGCCCTCGACCGACACCCGATCGGCCCCCACGACCTCGGCCAACACCTCGGCGAGGCCACGCTCCAGCGGCGGCGCTGCAGCCGGCGCGAGCGGCTCCGTGGCCGGAGCAGGCACCGTCCCGGGTGCGAGCACGGAGGGCAGGTCACATGTGGACACGGGCCGGACCGTCGCTGTCGGAGCGGGCACGGCGGTGGGCGCTGGCCGGGGTGTCGGACTCGGGCGACGCGCGGGCGTCGGGACGGCTGTGGGGGTGGGCCGGGGTGTCGGACTCGGGCGACGCGCGGGCGTCGGGACGGCTGTGGGGGTGGGCCGGGGCAGGACCGGCTGATCGATCCGGCCGAGGTACTCGATCTGACCGGCAGCGCTGACCCTGCCGAGATCGCCGGTACGGAAGATCCGGTTCGACGGGTTGCCCGGGATGCCGAGGAAGTCCTCGACGGAGGCCCGCTCGGTGAGGTCGTCGCGGTCGAGGTAGCCGCAGGCGAGGCCGACGCCGGCGATGCCGATCTCTCCGGTCTGGCCGGGCGGGAGCGCCCGGTGCGGGTCGTCGCGGTCCAGGATGGCGGTCGCGTAACCCGGCAGCGGCACGCCGAGGCTGAGCGGCTGGTCGGGCTGCAGCTCAGCCCAGGTGGCGGCGACGACGGCGGCAGCTGGACCGTAGCTGCTGAGGACCCGCCGGCCGGGCCGGTGCCACCGGGCGAGGAGCTCCCGTGGGACGGGCTCGCCGGAGAGCAGCAGGAGCCGCAGGTCCGACAGGTCGCTCGCCACGTCGTCGAGCTGGGTGGGCGTGCCGCACAGTGCAGTGACGCGGTGGCGGGCCAGGAAGCCGTGCAGCTCCTGTCCGCGCAGCCGGGCCGGCTCGGGCACGAGGGTTGAGCCAATCACCCACGGAACCCAGATCTGTTCGACGGCACGGCCGGAGCTCAGCGACGTGCCTGGGTAGACCCGGTCGCACGAGCGGATCCCGTAGACCTCGGCGGCGACCGTGACGACGTTGCAGATGCTCGAGTGGTCGATCGCCACGCCCGCTGGGAGATCGCTCGGGGCGCTGCCGTAGACGATGAACGCCAACGGGTCGGGCCGACCGTCGAGCTCGACCGGGAGCAATCGGCGGTCCGAAAGCTCGGCGATCAACCGGGCAGCCTGGTCGACGAAGAGCACCTCGGCGTTGGCGGCCCTCGACGACCCGGGGAGCGTCGCCCGCTCCCGCAGCTGGGACCGGCTGAGCACGAACTTCACCCGGGCATCCGCCACGATGTGGGCGATGTGGTCGTCGGGGGACGCTGCGTCCAGCGGTACGTAGACGCCGCCGATCTTCAGCACCGCCAGCATCGCGACGTAGGCGTCGACCGGGCGATCGAACAGCAGCGCGATCCGGTCCCCTGCGGCGGCGCCGTGCAGGCGCAGGTAGCGGGCCAGCCGGTTGGTCCGTGCGTCCAGCTCGTCGTAGGTCAGAGACATCTCGTCGCAGTCGATCGCGAGCTGGCCGGGCCGGCCGTACTGCCGGATCCAGTCGCAACGCTCCTCGAACAGGTTGTCGAGGCGCTCGTCCTGACGGACCCGCCAGCCCTGCGCTTCGTGCTGGTCGACCAGGATCAGCTCGGACATCGGCCCGGTGGGCCGGGCGGCGGGCCGCTCGGCCAGCCGGACGGCGCGCTGCTTCGGTCGGGGCCGCAGGTCCACGAGGGCCTGGCCCGTGTGCTCGCCCGCGGTCTGCCACGCCGTTGACACGGTCATGCCGCCAGCGACCGGCTGGGCAGCTCGTCGGCGTCCAGGATCCCCTCGCCGTACAGGTCCTGCACCCACCTGTCCTGGTAGATGGTGTCGAGGTAGCGCTCACCGAGGTCGGGGGCGATGGCCACTGCCGTGCGTCCCGGTGCCCTGTTGCCGGCCAGCCATCCCGTCGCGCCGCTCACGACCGTGCCGGTGGAGCCACCGAACAGGAATCCGCTGCGGGCCATGCGGCGGCAGGCACGAACCGTGTCGGCCTCCTCGACCAGCACGATCTCGTCGACGAACGACTCGTCGAGCTGCGCCGGACGGACGCTCGTACCCAGGCCGGGGATCATCCGAGGTGCCGGCGGCCCACCGAAGGTCACCGAGCCGACGCTGTCCACTGCGACGATCCACACCGGTCGGTGCCACTGCCGGAAGTACCGTGCGCAGCCCATCAGAGTTCCGGTCGTGCCGGCGCCGACGAACAACACGTCCAGCTGCGGGAACTGGCGGGCGATGGCCGGGGCGGTCGTGCGGTAGTGCGCCTTCCAGTTGTTCGGATTGGTGTACTGGTTCAGCCACACGTACCGCTCGTCGGAAGCGCACAGCGCGCGGACGTGATCGATCCGCGCGCCGAGGAACCCGCCGTTGACGGCCGGCTCGAGAATCGTGTGCACCCGGGCGCCCAACGTCTCCATCAACCGCCGCGTCGCCAGATTGCAGCGGGAATCAGTGACGCACACGAACTGGTAACCCTTGTTCGCTGCGATCATGCTCAGCGCCAGACCCAGGTTGCCGGACGACGACTCGACCAGCACGGACCCGGGACCGAGGCGTCCGTCGAGCTCGGCCGCCGCTACCATCTCCTTCGCTGCCTTCAGCTTGATCGAACCCGTGAAGTTGAAGCCCTCGCATTTCAACAACAGCTGCTGTCCGAGGATCGGCTGGAGCTCGACGTACAGCTGCTCCTCGTTGAAGTCCTGAGGACTCGACACCACTGGCATAGCTACCCCCGCTCATTCCGCAGCGATGACGCTGCGACTGAGGAACCCCCACCCGGCTTTCAGGGATCACAGGATGCTGTCGGTGGCGGCACCGAACGATGGGGGGAACACCCGGGCTGCACAGGCCCTCCCCCGTGTTCCTGTGGGGTTATCCCCCGCCCGCGGGATCGGGAGGGACGTGACCCGGCTCGACGTGCAGCGATCGCCGCCGGTCAGGGGACCGCGGAAGTGAGACCTCGGGCGTACGATCAGCGGCGCGTTTCCGTCGGGATCGACGTTTGCGGGAGGCTGACATGGCTCGATACCTCGTCGTCGCGCACCAGACAGTCACCAACCCGAAATTGCTCAAACAGGTCCGCGCCGTCAAGGAGCAGGAAGAGGAGGCGGAGTTCGTGCTGCTCGTGCCGGCGACGCCGGTCCGTCACCTGCTGTTCCGGCGGGGCGACGAACACGACGCCGAGGTCGCCGCCCGCAAGCTCGCCGACCGAGCCCGGACCCTGTTCGCCAGGAAGGGGCTGCCGCTCGCCGACGCCCGGGTCGGCGCGGCGGACCCGGTGGACGCCATCGACGGGGAGGTCACGTCCAATCCCGCCTACGACGGCTTCATCATCTCCACCCTGCCGGAGGAGAAGTCCCGCTGGCTCCGGCTGGACCTGCCACTCACGGTTCGCACGAAGTACGGCCTGCCCGTCCACCACGTCGTGGCCCCCCGGGACTACTCGCTGGGCGACCTTCCGTAGCTCCTGGCCGCCCGGCCGTCAGATCCGGTCACCCGAAGCGGGTGCGCTGGTGATCGTCGGCGGTGATGCCTGTTGGGCCGGCCGATTGGGCGGTGGGAGCTGGTCGTGCTGGCCGGGAGGCACAACGGTGTCCCTGTTGTGCAGGGCCAGACTGCGTGCGTAGCGGCGGGCGATGTCGGGCATGATGCTGTCCGTCTCCCCGACGCCGAAGACCGTCCCCGGGTAGTCCAACGAGCCGATCAGGTGCCGGATGCGCTCCCATTCGCCCGGCGCCACGAGCTCGGCCGGGTTCCCGCCGGCGAACCAACCCATCGGCACCACCGTCCCGGCCGGGACGACCGTGCTGACGTGCACGACCGCATGGAACTCGACGCCGGCCCCGACCTCCAAGCGGGCGCCGTTGAAGACCACTGCCCCGGTCGCGATGCGGGTGTCACCCTCGACCACGCAGCCGGTCAGTGCGGCGTGCGGACCGACCAGCACGTGATCGCCGAGCCAGGTCGGGTGCCCCGGCACCCCCCGCACGACCGCGTTCTCCATGATCACGCAGTTCGCGCCGATCTCGACCGGCCCGCCTTCGGCGGTGATCACCGCGCCGAACAGCACCCGGCTGTGCGGACCGACGGTCACATCCCCGCACAGCACCGCCGTCGGCGCGATGTAGGCCGACTCGGATACCCGCGGGCTCTTGAGCCGATGCCGCACGAACACGGCATCGCGGCCCACCGCCCGCGGCGGCGTCACGTATTCGTCGGCGGTCATCTCGGCCCCACTATCGCCATCGATCGAACACAACATGAACTCGGCGAAAGCCGCCGCTGATCCACACTGGCTCGGGAGCGGAGGTTACGCCCGGATCCCGCGGCCCGACAATCCCGCAGGGCGTCTGTCGAGATCCCGACTCCCCCGGACGACCCAGCGCCCCTGACCCTCGACCGCCTCTCGGGAGGGTCACGCGCCGCCGTGTGGTGTCGATCCCACGAACCGGGTACCCACTGCTCGACTCGCCGGGCACGTCGCTGCTCTGGTCGAGTTCGGCCTCCGGATCCCGGGCCACGAGCACCGAGGAGCGCAGCCGTCGGCTGCCGTCCACAGCCGAGGAGATCCGCCATCGTGACCGCAGCGAGCCCGACCACCCATGCCCCGACCGCCGTACTCCACGACATCAGACCCGACGGCGAGGGCGCGCTGGTCCACGCCTTCGTCCTGCTACCGATGCTCGCTCTCGTGGCCGCGGTCCCGCTGGCCTGGGGGTGGGGCCTGAGCTGGCTCGACGTCGGTCTCGCCGTGGGCTTCTACTTCCTGTCCGGGTTCGGGATCACGGTCGGATTCCACCGGTACTTCACCCATCGCTCGTTCAAAGCAGGGCTCCGGTTGCGCAGCGGTCTGGCGATCGCCGGCAGCCTCGCGCTGCAGGGCGACGTGATCACCTGGGTGGCCGATCATCGGCGCCACCACGCCTTCACCGACAAGGAAGGCGATCCGCACTCGCCGTGGCTGCACGGCACCACGCCCGCCGCCGTCGCGAAGGGCTTCTGGCACGCCCACATGGGCTGGATGTTCGGCGACGACCGCACCAACGAGAAGCGCTTCACCCCCGACCTGCTCGCCGACCCCGCCATCGCGCGGATCAGCCGCCGGTTCCCGCTGTGGACCGTGATCAGCCTGGCCAGCCCCGCCCTGCTCGGTGGCCTGATCACGATGTCCTGGTGGGCCGCGCTCACCGCGTTCTTCTGGGCCGGGCTCGTCCGCGTCGCGGTGCTGCACCACGTCACCTGGTCGATCAACTCGATCTGCCACATGATCGGTGACCGTCCCTGGACGCGCAGGGACCGCTCCACGAACGTCTGGCCCCTCGCGATCGCGTCGATGGGCGAGTCCTGGCACACACCTGCACCACGCCGATCCCACCTGCGCGCGCCACGGAGTCGGCCGCGGTCAGATCGACATGACCGCTCGCGTCATCTGGGTCCTCGAGAAGCTCGGCTGTGTGCACGACGTGCGCTGGCCGACACGAGCCGGTTGGCCCGGCTCAGCGCGACCGCAGGTCGCTGAAGCCGGCGAGAGTGGTGCGCAGCCGGGCGGCGACGTCGCGGGGCCGGCAGGGGTCGGGTTTCGGCCGCCGTTGACATTGCCTATTCTGCTCTGCGAGCCGATCGGCTCGGCCGTATGCCCTGGACCCCGGTGTATCGCTCCCGCACGCGACGCCGGAGGGTGCTGTCCGTCATGTGTGGCCTGCGCTCGACTCGTGCGCCGTCTGCTCCGCCGGGATGCTCGGCCGACCGGCATCGTCCACACCTGCACCGACGCGCTCAGGGCGGCACGTCGACCACAGCTCTCTCGCTGTTCATCCTTCTTCTCGGCACCGGCCTCGTCGTCGGGGCCGGCGTGCTGGTGGCCGGGCTCCTACCGCCCGGCCCGGCCGGGGCGGTCGGCATGACCGGGATCGCCGGCCTCGTCCTTCTCGTCGGCGGCGCCCTGTCGCCTCCCGCCGAGCCCCGCAGGGGCCAGCAGCCCAGCTGGATCGACGACCTGGCCGGACCGCGCCCCGGTCGACGCCACTGCCGACGGCTCGCCGGCTCACGCGGCCGGTCGTCGTGATCACCCGGACAGACGTGCTCGCCAGAACGGGACTCGACATCACGGGGAAGCGTCGAGTGTGACCGGCGGGTCTGCGGACGAGACGGAGCGGATCGAGTACGTCCGACTGTCCGGCGGTGATCTCGTGGTCGTCCGTCCCATCCGATCGTCTGACGAGGTGCTGCTGGCGGAGGCGTTCGAGCAGCTCAGCGAGCAGTCGGTGTACCGACGGTTCCTGACGCTGCGGGGCCGCCTGACCGGTGCACAGCTCAGCTACCTCACGGCCGTCGACCACCACGACCAGGAGGCGATCATCGCGCTGACCGCCGACTCCGGTTCCTGCATCGGGGTTGCCCGTTTCGTCCGCTCGACCTCGCGGCCCACCCGCGCCGAGGTCGCCGTGACCGTGATCGACCGGTGGCACCGCCGCGGCGTGGCCGCGGTGATCCTCGGCCGCCTGACCGACCGTGCGCTCGCCGTCGGCATCGACTGCTTCAGTGCCGACGTCCAGTCCACCAACAGGCCGCTGCTGAACCTGCTCACACAGCTGGGAGGCGCGGTGACGCTGATCCCCGAGGGAACGACGACATCGGCACTGATCCGACTCGGCTGACCACCGTCAGCGCTGTCCGCCTCGGCACGGGCGCCACAACGATCCGCCCGATCCGACTGGTGGTGGCCGTGCAGCCCGCGAGCGGCCCGGCCACCACAGCCCTCGGGTCAGCTCTGTGACAGCTGGGGTTGGTCGGCTTCGGTGAGCTCGAGCTCGGCGGTGGCCTGGACGAGTTCGAGCAGTGCGGGGTCGAGGCCCGGGGCGAACTCCTCGGGTCGTTCTACCGCGATGTCCATCGGGAATCCCTCGGGCATCTGCTCGGTGGTCAGGGTGCCGCCGCCCACCGATGCAGGAGCCGTTCCGCGGTAGATCTTGCCGGCCTCGGACAGGTTGTCGGCGCTGAGGGTGTACTGCTTGAGGTGCAGCCCGCGCTCGACCCGGTCCGGGCGGCAGGATGTGCCGGCACCACCCGAACGTCGAGGAGCGACAGGTCATGACGCGCATCCGTACCACTCACGTGGGCAGCCTCGTCCGCCCTCCCGAGCTGGTCGAGATCATGCGGGCACGCGAGCACGGCGACCCGGTCGACCCAGCCCGGCACGCAGAGGTCCTCGCCGCCGCAGTGGGCGACGTCGTCCACCGCCAGGTGCAGATCGGGTTGGACGTGGTCAGCGACGGCGAGTTCGGAAAGTCCGACAGCTGGTCGCGCTACATCCGCGAACGACTCGGCGGCTTCACCACCACCACGGAGGTCACCCACGAGGTGACGGCTCGCTCGAACGTCCCACCCGGCACGGACAAGCAGCTCTTCGGCGACTTCTACGCCGAGTACGAGGCCAGCCAAGGGTTCGTCGGCTCCGCCGGGGAGTGGCATGCCACCGGCCCGGTCCACTACACCGGGCACGACGCCGTCCACCGGGACATCGCGAACCTCACCGCCGCACTCGTGGCGGCCGGGGGTGACGTCGAGGGATTCCTCCCGGTGGTCGCACCGGCCAGCGCCGTGCCCCGGCCCACCCATGACTACTACGCCTCCGACGAGGAGCTCCTCTTCGCCGTCGCCGACGCGCTCAACCAGGAGTACCGCGCAGTCATCGACGCCGGTCTGCAGGTCCAGATCGACGACGCCCATTTCGCCATCGCCTACGACACCCTGCGCGGCGACCTCGCCGCCTACCGGCCGTGGGCCGAGCTCCGCACCCGGGCGCTGATCCGGGCACTGGACGGCATCCCTCCCGAGCGGTCGCGCTACCACGTGTGCTGGGGCAGCTGGAACGCCCCGCACGTCGGGGACGTGCCGCTGCGAGAGATCGTCGACCTGATCCTGAGCGTGCCGGTGGGCACGTACTCCCTCGAGCAAGCCAACCCCCGCCACGAGCACGAGTGGCGGGTCTGGGCGGACGTCGAGCTACCGCCCGGCAAGATCTTGATGCCCGGTCTCATCAGCCACGCCACCAACGTCGTCGAGCACCCCGAACTGATCGCCGACCGCATCCTCCGGCTGGCGGAGCTGGTCGGACCGCAGCGGATCATCGCCAGCAGCGACTGCGGCTTCGCCCAAGGACCGCTCGTGCGCCGCGTGCACCCCTCCGTGCAATGGGCGAAGCTCGAATCCCTCGTCCACGGAGCACAACTGGCCTCCGACCGGATCTGACGATCATCCCCGACGTCGCCGCCAGGAGGCGCCGTGGAGCGTGCGTCGCGGCGCCCCGACGCTAGAGCAGGGGGGTCAGGGGATCGCCGCCGAGCAGCACGCGGCCGTACAGCTCGAAGTTGTTGTTCTTGTGCAGCAGCGCGTGCACGGAGAGCGCGTTGATGTCGCGCAGGCACCGCTGCACCACGACGTCCTCCTTGATGCCGGTAGCGCCGCTGTTGTCGAACAGCGCCTGCACGGCGTCACGGGCCAGCGCCACCACCATCGCGCCGTCGCCGCGCATCTGGGCGCGCTCCTGGAGGCTCCATTCCGATCCATCCTCGTTCTTGCGGTCGACCGTGTCGGCGACCGCAGCGGCGAGCGCCTCCGAGGCGTGATGCAGCGTCGAGGCGCGGGCCAGCTCGATGTGGGTGATGGGCGCGGCCGACTGGTCGGTGTACTGCGAGTACGTGATGGCCCGGCCGGGCAGCCGATCGACGAACGCCTCCATGGCGTTACGCGCCACCCCGATCGGGGTGCCCAAGCTGCCAGCGAAGATCACTCCGCTGGCGGGCGTGTTCCACAGCCGGTTCCCGGCGTTCTGCTCGCTGGCGTAGTTGTTGGCGAGCAGGTCCTCCAGGCGGATCATCCTGCTCGCCGGGACGCGCACCCCTTCGGCCACCACGGTGTTGCTGCCCGTACCCGACATGCCGGTGACGTGCCAGGTCGACTCGATCCGCGCCTGCGAGGCGGGGAACACGAAATAGGCGATGCGGGGGACGCCGTTCTCACCCTCCCCCACGATCGCGCCGCCTCCGCACCACGCGTGGTTCAGGCAGCCGGTCGAGAACGGCCAGCGGCCGTCGAGGATCCAGTCGTCACCGTCCTGGCGCGCACTCGACGACCAGAACTGCAACACGCACGTCGACAGCACGTCGGGTCCGTCGGCGAAGATCTCGTCCTGTCCCTCGTCGGGCAGACATCCCATGATCCACTGCCCGGCGACGCCGGTCGCGGCGATCCAGGACGTCGACGCGCATCCACGTCCCACCTCTGCGATCGACTCGATGTTCGACCGCCAGTTCGCCTCCAACCCGCCGTAACGCTTGGGCGCCATGAGACGGAGGAAGCCCGCATCGCGCAGAGCCTCCATGTTCTCGTCGGGAACGCGTCCCTCCGTCTCCGCGCGGAGCGCGTTGGACCGCAACGTGGGAACGACCTGCCCGACGCGCGGCGCTACCTCCTCGTGCGTGATCTGCGTGGTGGCGGACATGTGACTCCTCCTCGGCGCGGCTGCGACCACGGAAGTGGTGGATGAGACGACCACCACGTTCCCGCTGACGAACGTTATGGGCCGGCCACGGGCGTGTCACCACTTCCTCGATGGTCGAGGGCTGGAGGGTCCGACGGGCCTGCGCCATGGCAACGACGGCGCCGACCGTGGCTGCTACGGAGAGGCCGCTGGCGTGAAGGCAGCCGCGTAGTCGCGGGCGAAGTCGGCCACGTCGCGGGCCGGCCGCCCGGTGAGGTCGGCGACGCTGGGATCGACCGTGCTCGCTTCGCCGCGGGCGTAGTGCGCGTAGTCCTCGACGAGGCCGTCGACCTGCCAGTCCGGCAGCATTCCGCGCAGTGCTGCAGCGAAGTCGTCCGGCGGAACGTCCGAGAACGTGATCTCTCGGCCGGTCGCCGTGGTGAGCGCCCGGGCGATCTCGGGGTGGGTCACCGCGCGTGGCCCGGTCACGGTGTAGGTCGATCCGACATGGCCGGGCTGCGTCAGCGTCACCGCGGCGACCGAGGCGATGTCGCGCGTGTCGACGGCGCTCACCGCAGCGTCGCCGATCGGAGCACCGAACCACCCGCGCGCGGCGATCGGGCCGGCGAAGGCCAGCAGGCCCTGGAGGAACAGGTTGGGCCGCAGGGTGTGGCCGGGATGCCCGCTGCGCGCACGTGCTCCTCCACCGCGGCGTGCCAGCGCAGGAACCGCACCGGGGAGTCGGTCCGCGCCGCGTACTGGGACATCAGCACGAGGCGGGGTAGGCCGACTCGTCCGGCGACGTCGATGAAACCGGTCTGGACCTCCGCCGCGTCCGGCGCGGACGGGCTGTTCAGGAAGGCCGCGTCCACGCCGTCAAGGGCGCTCGCGACCGCATCCGGGTCGCGCAGGTCGGCGACGACGGCTCGCGCACGGTCGTCGAACCTCGCGGCGTCCTCGGGTCGCCGGACCATCGCCCGGACCGGGCTCCGCGAGCGCGCAGCTCGCCGACCAGCAGCGACCCGATTCCGCCGGTCGCTCCGGTGACGAGAACGGTCGGTTCCATGATGTCTCCTCGGTGGGTGCTGAGCAGGGGTCCACGGCTCGGGTCGGCGGCGGTCACGACGGTGCTCCTGCGAGGGAGAACCCGGAAGGACTACCGAAGCTCGTAGCCGGGCAGGGGCGGCGCCCTGGCCGAGGTCGGCGCCTCCCTCGATGACATCGCGAAGCTGACCATCTACGCCGTCGACTGGACCGCCGACAAGATGCCGTTGCTGATGGAGGGGATCGGCCGGGCCGCCGCGAAGCTGGGAGCCGCTCCGGCGTCGCCCGCCACCCTGATCGGCGTCGCCGCGCTCGACGTCCCGGAGCATCTCGTCGAGGTCGAGGCCATCGCGGTCATCGACTGACGCCGTGCGCGGAGGCTGACGAGAAGGCGGACCGCGATGCCCGCGTCGGTACGATCTCCTCGTGCCCTCGCCGGAGACCCTCGTGACGTTCGCGCTCGCCGGGATCGCGCTCGTGGTGGTCCCCGGCCCGTCGGTGCTGTTCATCGTCGGGCGCGCCCTGGCGCAGGGCCGGCGTGCGGCGCTGCTCAGCGTGGCCGGTAACACAACGGGAGTGGCGCTGGTCGTGGTCGTGGTGGCCCTCGGCCTGGGCGCGGTGGCGACGGCGTCGTCGGCTGTCTTCACCACGATCAAGATCGCCGGGGCGGTGTACCTCGTGTATCTGGGGGTTCAGACGATCCGTCATCGCGCCGACCTCGGTACGGCGTTGACCGGCGGCGCGCATGGGGCCGCGAGGCGTCTCTATCGGCAGGGACTGGTCGTCGGCGTCACCAACCCGAAGGTGCTCGTGTTCTTCGCCGCCGTGCTGCCCCAGTTCGTGGACCCGGCCGCGGGCAGCGCCAGCGCTCAGATGCTGGTGCTGGGTCTGCTCTTCGCGGTGCTCGCCGCCGGACTGGACGCGCTGTGGGGTATCGCCGCGGGTGTGGCACGGGACTGGTTCGTCACCTCCCCCGTCCGGCTGCGCCGCCTCGGCGCCACAGGCGGGGCGACCATGGTGGCCCTCGGCGCGGGACTCGCGGTCAGCGGCCGCAGCTGAGCCCGAGGGAGAGCAGGTGCGCCCCCGGCACACCGCTGGTCCATCACGCTCCGCGCGACGCCTGGCCTGCCGGTTCGAGGAATCGCGACCGGTAACGCTGGATCAGAGCCAGCAGCACCAGCTCGGCGACGACCACCTGGACGACCAGCTCGGCGTCGAGGTATCCCAGTGCGACGTTGACCCCGGCCAGGCCGAGCACGAGGCCGAGCCGTCCGCAGGCGGTACCGAACCGGTCCCGGCCCAGCAGCATCCCACCCGCCGATACCAGCAGGAGGACGCCGACGGCCACCTCGCCGGCGGACGCGACGACCAGGACCGGCGGGTGCGTTCCCGGGGCCACGGTGAGGTCGTCGAGCACCACCGTGGCGTCGGGATCGGCGCTGAGCAGGGCCAGCAGCACGGCCAACCCGAGCAGCGACGCCACACCCAGCAGGATGGCCCCGGCCGCCAGCACCAGCCGGAGCACCCACCGCGGGAGGATCAGCTGCTCCACCCGGAGCAGGACGGCCAGGATCCGCCGGGACCGGCCCTGCGGCGTGGCCTCGACCTCCGCGGACTCGACTGCGGGTCGCAGCCGGCGGGCGAGGTCGGCCAGATCCGGCCGGGTCGTCGCCCGCTCCAGGTCGGTCAGGTCGCGGAGCAGGGCGTCCCGCGCCGCTGGGCGGAGCGGGCCGTCGGCGAGGTCCTTCAGCCCGACCAACGCGGCATAGGCCAGCGCGCGAGGGCGGTCGAGCGGGGCGCGCCGGGCGAGAACGGCCGCGCCGATTACGGCGAGGAACGCGCTGTAGATGATCGGGGCGGCCAGCGGGGTGAAGTAATCGTTGCGGGCAGTGATGAACTTGCCGACCTCGTCGATGAACAGCCCCGATCCGACGCCCGCGCACACCGCCGTCATCGGCTGCACCCACCGATTGCTCCAGAGCAGCGTGAGCACGCTGCCCACCAGGAGCAGCAGCCCGCCCCAGAGGGCGTGGGCCAGGTGGTACTCGCCGCCGCCGATCTGGGGGTAGCCGGTGAGGCTGAGGTAGAGCCGGGTGGCCACCACGGTCACGCCGAAGGCGACGGCGAGCAGCCGGACGTTGCGCGCGCCGTCGGAGCGAGGGACGGGCTGTTGCTGCCGAGCCCGCGGCGAGGCTCCCACCGTCGAGGTCGAGGCTCCGGCCTTCGACCGCCCGGCCGCATCGATCGTGGCCATCGAATCGAACCTCCCGCGGCGGATCGGGTGCAGTCGGGCCGGCGGCATGCTGCGCGCACCGCGACTCTTCCACGCTTCCGCCACCGCGGCTCCCGGTCGGTGGCACGCCGTCGTGACGACCCGAGGCGCGGGCAGGCACGGGCTGTTCGGCCAGCACCCCAGTCAGGCTCACTCGCGATCCATCGACCGGTTGAGCTTCAGTCGATGAGCTCACTCTCATCGGCATCCAGGCCGATACCGTCGGTGGTCATCTCGACGCGGACGAGGTAGGGACCGGGCGGTCTCGGTAGCGGGATCCAGAGGTCGACAGTCGTGGTGTCACGATGGGTCGTCGGTTGCAGCCGATAGGCGAGGTTCCGATTCAGCCACTCGCCGTGCAGGCGCACATCGCCGCCGGCTTGCCACATCGACCAATTGAGCAGGACTTCCTTGCCGCGCAGGCCAGAGAGTTCGACGTCCGCGCTGATGATGACTCCCAGCGGCTCTTGACGGTCGGGCGTGGTCTCATCCGCCGCGATTGAGCGCGAGTCCTTGAGCAGCTTCACGACGTTCTCGGCGGCAACTGCTGGCGGGACAGGCTCACCATCAACCGTCACGCATTGGCTGACGACCAGGTACGGCACGTTGTCGAGCCCGGAGCGCATTTCACGAAGGCCGTCGCGGACGGGTAGTCCAGGATTGATGCTGGCCATGTAGAGCGTTGCCCGGTATGTCTCCTGCTGCACATTGTCCGGGAGCGGGAAGCCCTGGGCAGAGCCGGCCGGCACGATCGGCATCGTCGATGTGAACGGCGGGGGTTCCTCCGAGCTGGCCGGAGGCGTGATCGACGTGGCAGTGTCCGACGGCCCCGAGGACGGCATACTGCGTGGTCGTCTCGAGGTCGTGGTCTCTGACGCGGCGGATTCGGATGTGGTTTCGGTTGGCTCGTCGGTGGTCGCGGTGCTGTCCGACGCTTGAGTCTGTGTCGTCTCCGCTGGGGAATCCGATGGTCCGACTCGGAACGATCGCAGTCCGACCTTCTGGGCTCCGTCAACCACCTCCTGACGCTGGCGGTACTCGCTGAGCGGTACCCCGGGAAATGTCCGGATCGTGGTGAATTGTGCAGTGTCTTCGGGGTCTGGTGACGGCCACAGTGAAACGACCGCACCAATCGCAGCAGCCAAGGCTCCTACGGTGAGAATTGCCGTGGTGGCGCGTTTCCATCCCCAGCTCCACCAGCCCTGAACCGTGTTCGTCGGTGCTGCTGGCGGATGAGCCCCGTGACCGGGAGGCGGCCGGCCGGCTACCCGCCGGATCATTGTTCTATCCGGCTGCGCGTGGGCGCTCGGCCCGTCCTCGCGGCACGACCGGGATCGACCACCGGGCGCCTCCTCGCATCCGCAAAGTCTCCACTTCGAGCCTCGGACTTATACGTCCTCCAGGGCTTACCATCTGGACCGATCCGCATTCCAGTCGCGCGCCCACCTTCCTGGGCGCGCTGTCCGAGGCTGGCCAGGACGCGATATTTCCCGCACGCAGCCCGGAGAAGGACGTGATGTAACCCGACACGGGTACCTCGTGCGGCGTGCCGGTCTGTGACACAGCCCAGAACGATCAAGCTACGCCGCGCGGTCGATTCCTCATGACCAGCTTGTCGCGGTGTGGCCCGCGGAACATACGCCTGCTCGGCCGGCTGTTGGACGATCGTCGCCGGACCTACCGGAACCTCGACGTCCGGGTAGCCCGCTCGTCAGGCCGGGTAGGTGGGCGTAGACCCGCCATCGGGATCGTGGCGTCTCGCGCGTGACGCCGGTAGCGTCGGCCGAGGATGGGAGAGAGCCATGCGACAGGCACATGACGACGCTTGACGGAATCGCACTGCGGGACGACTCCGGTTCGCAAGTAACTGGACGAGCGGGCGAAAAAGTCAAATTTGTGCGCCCTACGGTGCCTCTCGAAGAGAGAAGCGTGTGGCGACCGTCTTCGTTCCTCATCGGTAGTTCGGGCCTCGCCACGGCCTACGACAACGAGCGGGAGGGCCTTCTCGTGCCGCTTCCGAGGCTCGCGACGATCTCGGTGCCGCTGCCGGAAGCACGGACGAGGACATGAGCGTCAGTGGACAGACACAGGCCAAGCCGGCGAGCACGAGATGGATCTGCGCGCCCTGCGGATTCATCTACGTTCCCGAGGAAGGTGACCCGGACAGCGGCGTCGCCCCGGGAACGCCCTTCGAGGACATCCCGGACGGCTGGATGTGCCCCATCTGCCGTGCGACCAAGGCGGAGTTCCGCGAGCTGGAGCCGGGGGAGTCCCCGAGGACCGAGGACGCTGAGTCATGATCACCGGATACGGCCACTTCGTGCAACTCGCCGCGTCGCTGCAATGGAACGAGAAGGACATCGACTTCTCGGCCGACCGCGAGGCCTGGCCGCAGCTCGCGGACGCCGAGAACGCCAAGGTCCTCGGACTGATCGCCGGCTTCGTCGTCGCCGAGACGGCGGTGGCCGGGAGTCTCCACTCCTACCGGACGGCCGCGTCCGACGACTCGATGGAGGCGACCTTCCGCGCCCAGGCCCGTGACGAGGCGCGCCATGCCCGCTTCTTCGACCGCGTCGCGTCCGACGTCGCCGGCGTCCAGGGGGTCACGCCGACGGAACGGCGGAACGTCCTGCGCGGCCACGTCGGTACCGAGCTGGTCGACCTGTTCGAGGAGCGCCTGCCGGCCACCGCCCAGCGGCTCGCCGAGGGCCACGAGGGCCTGACCGCCGCGGTCGGTCTCTACCACATGGTGATCGAGGGCGTGGTCCTCCTGGCGGGACAGCATGCGATGCTCGACGCGCTCGAGGGCCTGTCCGTCGGGCTGCCGGGGGTTCGCCGGGGGATGGAGCTGGTCCTCCGTGACGAGCGCTGGCACATCGGGTTCGGATCGCGCATCGTCCAGAGCGCCGAGATCGGCCGGGACGAGACGGACGCGCTGCTCGAACAAGGGGAGACGGCCGCCAAGGTGTGGGGGGACCTCATTACGACCGATGCGATCGAGACCGCAGTGCGGCAGCACCGGCGCCGGCTCAAGGCCGCGGGCATCAAGTTCTGGTGAGCCCATGGAGGTCGCGTTCGGTGTCACCGCGGGCGACCATCGGGTCGGCAACGGGCCGGACGACCATCGATCCGGTAACCATTCGCCGACATATCTACAATGCTCCAACAATGAGCGGCAAACGTCGGCCGATGTTGCCGACCGAAAGGGATGACGAGCCCCGAGCAATGCCGAAATTACGAGGGGTCATCGATGTCGCGCGCAGCTTCGCCCGCGGACTCGCACCGACCGACGGTCGGGCCACCGGATGGGCCGGGCAGGCCGACGACAGGACGGCAGGCGAGCGGCCGGTCGGCGAGCGCCACCCGGCGGGGCGACACGGCCCGGCGGGCCCGTGCACGCGGGCACAGCACGACCGTGGCCGGGGTGCTGACCAGCACGGGTGCGGCCGGCAGGGTCGGAGCGCACGACGTCGGCCGGCACTGGGGGCGTCGAACCGGTCGTCCTCGTCCTCCGCCGTCCCGTAGCGCCTACGCAGCTCCCGAGATGGGGCCCGGCGTGCCCGACCGTTGCGCTCCACCGAACAGGCGGAGCCTGTCGGGTGGTCCGAAGTCGGCCGTCCACGTTCGTCCTCAGGGCTGGCCGCCGCGAGGCGGTCGATCGACGTCTCGAACTGACGCACCGCCGGGGTTGACGCCCGCACTGGGGCAGTGTGATGGTCATTACGCACTCCGCCGCAACACCTGTTTCGGGAGGATGAAGTCGATGACGACTACTTCAGGTGAGCCATCGGCCCAATTGGCCGATGGCCTGGCCCGGCAGAACAGCACCGGGCTGGGCCGGCTGCTCGGCTCCGGGGGCGTCGGGACCGCCGAGGAGGGACCCGACGGCAAGATGACCGCCACGATCCGGATCCCGGAGGACGAGCTGTGCTTCGAGCCCGGGACCCTCATCCTGCCCCACGGCGGGGACGTCGAGCTGACGCTCATCAACGACGACAAGAACACCCACTGTGCGGTGCTGCCCAACAACGGGGACCCCAAGTTCATCTGGTTGGTGAACCATGCCAAGGGGACAGCCCTGCTCAACCTGGACGGCCCGGGCACCTACTACTACAGCTCCACGACCGGTAACGACGAGGGCCGCGGCCTCACCGGGGCGATCGTCGTCGGCGGGGACGTCCCGGACCACGCCAAGCTCGACCGTCCCGCGCAGCCGCGCCCGTAGGAAGGACCACGAGATGACCGACTACGTCGACGCAGGCCAGGCCATTTCCTACATGCAGCTCAGCGCCATCAAGGGAAGCGCGCCGGCCACCGGGAACGTGGACTACGAGCGCATCCTCGACGCCCGCTCGGAGCCGCAGAACTGGCTCACCTACTACGGCACCTACGACGGTCAGCGCTACAGCGAGGCCGACCAGATCACCAAGGAGAACGTCAAGCGCCTGTCCCCCGCGTGGGTGTTCCAGGCCGGCTCGGTGGGCATGCAGTCCGGCTCCTCGACCTACTCGAACGAGGCCTCCCCGATCGTCGTGGAGGGGGTCATGTACATCTCGGGCCCGGACGGCAAATGCTGGGCCCTGGACGCCAAGACCGGCGAAGAGCTCTGGCGGTACAAGCACGCTTCCCCGTACGACGTCTCGCTGTGCTGCGGGAACGTCAACCGCGGCGTGGCCGTGGGGCACGGGAAGGTCTACATGGCCACCCTCAACGCCCACGTCATCGCGCTCGACGCGACGACCGGCGAGAAGGTCTGGGACACGACTGCCGGTGACGTGCGGGCCGGGGAGAGCCGTACCGTCGCGCCGCTGCTCGTGAAGGACATGGTCATCGTCGGGAGCTCGGGCGGGGAGTTCGGGACCCGCGGGTGCTTGGACGCGTTCGACGCGCATACGGGCGAGCGCCGCTGGCGCCGCTACATGATCCCGAAGCCGGGCGAGCCCGGGTCCGAGACCTGGCCGGACGACGGCGAGGCGTGGCAGCGCGGCGGTGCGAACTGCTGGGTCACCCCCACATACGACCCGGAGCTGGAACTGCTCTACCAGGGGACGGGTAACCCGGCGCCCGACTTCGACGGCGCCGTGCGCCCGGGCGACAATCTCTACACCGACAGCATCGTCGCGGTGGACGTGAACACGGGCGAGATCCGGTGGCACTACCAGTGCACCCCACACGACCTGTGGGACTACGACTCCACGATGGAGAACCTCCTGTTCGACGCCCCCGACGGGCGCAAGCTGCTCGCGCACGCGGACAAGAACGGGTACTTCTTCGTCCTGGACCGGACCAACGGCGAGCTGGTCCGCGTGTTCCCGTTCGTCGACCGGATCACCTGGGGCGAGATCACCCCCGACGGCAAGGTCACGGCCAAGGTGTACCCGGACGAGGAGGGCGTGCCGGTGCACTTCTGGCCAGGGCCTGCCGGGGGCAAGGAATGGACGCACATGTCCTACAGCCGCCAGACGGGGCTGATCTACATCCCGGTGCAGGAGGTCGGGGCGACGGCCACCCGCCGGCGCCGGGAGTTCAAGGAGAGCATCCCGTACTGGGGCGCGGGCGTCGCCGTGGACCTCGAGGACTTCTACGGGTTCGTGAGCGCCGTTGACCCGCTGACCGGCGAGGAGAAGTGGCGCTGGCGCAACGAGTACCCGATGTGCGCCTCGACGCTGGCCACCGCGGGCGGGCTGGTGTTCCAGGGCACGCCGACGGGTCAGTTCGTCGCCCTGGATGCCGAGACCGGTGAGAAGCTCTGGGAGTTCCAGTGCGGAAGCGGGCACCACAGCAGCCCCAGCACATACACCGTCGACGGGCGCCAGTACGTCGCGGTGCCGACCGGATGGGGTGGCTGGGTCGAGGGCTTCCTCCCGGGGTTGCTCGGCGCCGGGGCGGGCGACTCGCTGTTCGTGTTCGCCCTGCCTGTGGAGTAGGCCTACCGCAGACCACACACCGCGGAACACCGCAGAAGGGAGGTGACGGCACATGGAGCGTCTCGTTGAGTGGGAAGCCCCCGACTTCGAAGAGGTCGAGTGTGCGCCCGAGGTGACGATGTACATCGCTCGCTCGGAGGCCTGAGGCCGACGAACGCCGAACGTGGAGGGGCGCTGGAACGCAGTTCCGGCGCCCCTCCCGGCGTCTGGCCCCCCACGAGACGGGGCCGGCACGAGAACGGGGTGACCGGACATGTGGCTGCGGGTGCTCGGATCGGCGGCCGGGGGCGGCTACCCGCAGTGGAACTGCAGCTGCCCGACGTGCCGGGCGGTCCGCGAGGGCACCCGGCCGGCTCGGGCGCGCACGCAGTCGTCGATCGCGGTGAGCCCGGACCGTGAGCGGTGGTTCCTGTTCAACGCCTCCCCCGACATCCGGGCCCAGTTCGAGGCCTTCCCCGGCCTGCACCCCGGCGACGACCGGACCACGCCGCTGGCGGCGGTGCTGCTCACCGATGCCGAGCTCGACCACACCCTGGGGTTGCTCCTGCTCCGGGAGGGGCGCGAGGTCCGCTTGCACGCCACCGAGGCGACGTACGCGACGCTGGCCTCGGGGACCGGGGTGCTGACCACGCTGGAGCGCTACTGCCCCGTCAGGTGGACGCGCGTCGTCCCGGGGCAGGACGTGCCGCTCGGCGGGATCTCCTACCGGGCCTTCGACGTCCCCACCGCCAAGCACGACCGGTTCGGCACTGGCACCGACGAAGGGCGGGTCGTGGGCTACCGGCTCACCGACGAGAGCACCGGTGCCGCGGCCGTGTACCTGCCGGGCGTGCAGGAGCTCACCCCTGCCGTGCTCACCGAGCTCGAGGACTGCACCTGCCTGTTCATCGACGGCACCTGCTGGCACGACGACGAGCTGATCCGCCTGGGCCTGGCCGAGAAGACGGCCCATGACATGGGACACCTCAGCCTCGGCGGTCCCGGCGGCAGCCTGGAGCAGCTTGCCCGGCTGCCGATCGACCGCAAGATCTACATCCACATCAACAACACCAATCCGATCCTGCTCGAGGACTCGCCGGAACGGCGCCTGGTCGAGCAGAGTGGGATGGAAGTGGCCGGCGACGGTCTCGAAGTGGAGGTCCCAGCACGATGACGATGACGGTGAGCCCGGCAGCGGACGCGGGTCCGGCGGCGACGGGGACGGCCGAGGTCCAGGGCCTCGTCGAGCAGCTGCGCGCGCACTCGCAGAGCTACCACAGCGCGCACCCGTTCCACCTGCGGATGAACGAGGGCGCGCTGAGCCCGGACCAGATCCGCGGCTGGGTGGCGAACCGCTACTACTACCAGGAGATGATCCCGCGCAAGGACGCGGCGATCCTCGCCAACTGCCCCGACCCGGCGGTGCGCCGGCGCTGGATCCAGCGGATCATTGATCATGATGGTTCTGGCTACGACGGCGACGCGCCGGGCCAAGGTGGCATCGAGGCGTGGCTGCGCCTGGGCGAAGCCTGCGGCCTGACCCGCGAGGAGATCTCCGACCACTGCCATCTCGTCCCCGGGGTGCGCTTCGCCGTCGACGCCTACGTCACCTTCGCCAGGACCCGGCCCTGGGTGGAGGCGGTCGCGTCGTCGCTGACCGAGCTGTTCGCCCCGGACCTGATGGCCGAGCGGCTCGCGGCGTTCGAGAAGTACTACCCCTGGATCAACCCCGACGGCCTGGCCTACTTCCGGGCTCGCCTGGAGCAGGCGCCCCGCGACTCCGAGCACGCCCTCGAGGTCGTGACGCGGTACTGCCGGACCCCGTTGGACCGCGATGCCGCGGTGGCGGCACTGTCGTTCAAGTGCGACGTCCTGTGGTCGATGATGGATGCGATCGACCTGGCCTACGGAGACCAGCCCCGTGCCGAATGACGGCGCGGCCCCCCGGCGGGAGCCACCGGCCGTCCCGCCGTCGGGCCACCCGGCGTTGTCGCGCCACGTGCGGATGCGGTTCGACCGGACCCGGGAGCGGTACGTGCTGTTGGGACCGGAGTCGGTGATCGTGCTCAACCCGACCGGCGCGGACATCCTCGGGCTGTGCGACGGGCGGCGGACCGTGTCCGACGTCGCCGCGGAGCTGCAGACGCGGTACGACCGCGTGGTCGACGACGAGGTGGCGGCCTTCCTGGCCCGGCTCGTCGCCAAACGGTGTGTGGAGATCGACGATGGACCGTGATGCTGGGATGAACAGGCCCTTCGGGCTGCTGGCCGAGCTCACCTACCGGTGCCCGCTGGCGTGTGCCTACTGCTCCAACCCGCTCGAGCTCGCCGCCTACGACGGCGAGATGAGCACCGCCGAGTGGCAGCGCGTGTTCACCGAAGCCGCGGAGATGGGTGTGCTGCAGTGCCACCTCTCCGGCGGCGAGCCGCTGCTCCGCCGGGACCTGGTCGACCTGGTGCGCACGGCCGCCGAGCTGGGCATGTACACGAACCTGGTGACGAGTGCGATCGGGCTCTCACGCAGCCGCGCGGAGGGGCTGAAGGAGGCCGGGCTCGACCACGTGCAGATCAGCGTGCAGGCCGACGAGCCCGCCACCTCTGACCGGATCGCCGGTGTCCCATCGTTCGAGCGCAAGCTCAAGGCGGCTGCCGTGGTGAAGGACCTGGGCTGGCCGTTGACGATCAACGTGGTGTTGCATCGGCGGAACATCGACCGAATCGCCGCGATCATCGCCCTGGTCGAGGAGCTCGACGCCGACCGGCTCGAGCTGGCCAACACCCAGTACTACGGCTGGGCGTGGCGCAACCGCGCGGCGCTGCTGCCGAGCCGGGAACAGCTCGCGGGGGCCGAGGAGATCGTCCGCGCCGCGCGCGAGCGCTTGGCGGGCCGGATGGAGGTCGTGCACGTCCTGCCCGACTACTACAGCGAGTACCCCAAGCCCTGCATGGGCGGGTGGGCCGCACGCCAGCTCACCGTGGCCCCCAACGGCGACGCGCTGCCCTGCCCGGCCGCGCAGACCCTGCCGCTGCCCCGCGCGAGTGTGCGCGAGGACTCGCTGGAGCGGATCTGGGCCGAGTCCCCGGTGATGACCGCGTTCCGGGGCACGGACTGGATGCCGGATCCCTGCCGGAGTTGCGATCGGCGGGAGCTGGACTTCGGCGGGTGCCGCTGCCAGGCGTTCCAGCTCACCGGCGACGCCGCCCGCACCGACCCGGTCTGCCATCTGTCGCCCGACCACGCGATCGTGGCCGAAGCGGTACGGGCGGCGAACGAGGAGGCACGGCCGACCGACGTGCTGCTCGTCCCCCGCCCGCACCGGGCCTGACCCTTGGATGCTTCGCCGGCCGGAGGAGGCAACGTCCCATGACGTCGATACTGATCTTCGCGGCCGGCGCGGCGCTGCTGGTCTACAGCGCCGAGAAGCTGATCGTCTACCTCGTCGGGGCGGCCAGCGGTCTGCGCGTGTCGGTGTTCCTGCTGGCCATCGTGTTCACCGGGATCGAGTTCGACGACGTGGCGTTCGGGGTCGTGCTGAACATCGAGGACCTCGGCGAGGTCGCCCTCGGCACCGTGTTCGGAACCGCGATAGCGATGACCGGGATCGTGCTCGCGCTCGCCGCGATCGTCACCCCGACCAGGGTGAACATCTCCCGCAGCTACCTCGCGCTCTTCGTTGTCTCACCGCTGGTGTTGATCCCGTTCATCCTGACCGGACCGCTGACCGCGGTGCATGGCGTGGTCCTCGTGCTCCTGTTCGTCGCGTTCATCGGCTACGTCGCCGCCCGCGAGCTCCGGAGCACCACACCGGTCTTCCGGAACGCCGAGATCCTGGAGCGGATCGAGGTGGGCGGCGGTGGCGGGGTGCCACCCGCCTCCGGTGCCGAACAGCCCACCGACGAGCCCCCGTTCGCGGTGACCGTTCCGTTCGACAAGTCGCGGCCGCTTCCGGGTTGGGCCGGCATCGGGCTCGCGGTGGTCGCCCTCGTCGGTCTCGTCGTCGGGGCCGCGATCATGAGCTACGGGACCGAGGGCATCCTCGAGGAGTACGAGATCGGGGCCACCCTCTTCGGCGCGACCATCGCCACCCTGGTGCTGACCATCGAGGACATCGTCCTGACCGTCGAACCCACCCGCAGGGGCGCACCGGAGATCGGGGTCGGCAACGTGATCGGCAGCGTCGTCTTCGGCGTGACCGCCAAGCTCGGCATCATCCTGCTCGTCGGCGGCAGCATCATCGTCGGCGACGACGTGTTGTCCTGGCACCTCCCGGTGCTGGTCGTCATGACCGCCCTCGCGGCCTACTTCATCCACACCGGTCGGCTGCGCCGCTGGCACGGGTTCGTGTTGCTGGCGCTGTACGTCGCCTACTGGGTCGTCAGCTTCACCGTGCTCGGGGAAGCCCCGGTCGAAGCGGACTGACCGGCACGGCCTCGTGACCGGCGGATCAATCCGTGGTCGTGGCCGGGCGCGCAGGGCCGAGCAGTCGCTCCATCATCCGAGGGTCGCTGGGCCAGGCGTCGAGGAGGACCTGCCGAGGAACACTCCGGCCCGCGTACCGCAGCAGCAGCGCGACCACGATGATGTCGTCCAACGGGCCGATGACCGGCAGGAACTCGGGGATCAGGTCGATCGGGGACAGCACCCACAGCACCGCGATCATGACTGCGATCCTCGCGCGGCGCGGCACCCGCGGATCCCGGCGGAGCACCCGCGCGGCGGTCACGCAGTCAGGCAGGAACCCGGCCAGGTCCTTGGCCACCCCGGGTGGCAGTCGCCGGGCCAGCACGATCAGCAGCAGCCACGTCGTGACCACGACAGCGACGGCGATCAGGATGGCTGGCAGCCAACTGGGCATCTGCACTCCACTTCCCCGTGGAGTCTCCCCGCGGGACTGCAGCTTGTCATCGGATGGAGGAGGCCTCGTGGATCTCAGCACCGTGGCCGCCGTACTGCTCGACATGGACGGCACCCTGGTGGATTCCGACGCGGCGGTGGAGCGCGCCTGGACGACGTGGGCCGAAGAGCACGGCGTCGACCTCCACGGCGTGCTCGCTGTCGCGCACGGCAGCCCCGCCGACCGCACGGTGCGCCACCTCCTGCCACAGGCCGACGACGCGGCGGTCGCAGCGTCGGCGGCCCGCCAGCTGGAGCTGCAGTACGCCGACCTGTCGGACGTGACCGCCCTCCCGGGAAGCCACGACCTCATCACCGTCCTGGACCGGCTGGACCTGCCGTGGGCGGTGGTCACCAGTGCCGACGTCCAGCTGGCCGAGGCGCGCCTCGACGCCGCCGGCATCACGCCGCCGCTGCTGATCACGGTCGAGGACGTCACCGCCGGCAAGCCGGACCCCGAAGGCTTCCTGCGCGCCGCCGCGCTGCTGGGCGTCGACCCCACACGGTGCCTCGTCGTGGAGGACTCCGAGCCCGGCCTGGCCGCCGGACGCGCCGGCGGAATGAGCGTGGCCGCACTGCGCGGGCTGGACGGCGACCTCGTCCTGACCGGGCTCGGGGAGCTGGCGCACCTGCTCCTGACGGCTGATCCCCGCCCCGCTCCCGACGCTGCTATCCGTCGCCGTCGCCGTCCCGTGACGAGGGCTCGCCGTGTCGACCGACCTCCTCCCGTACCGCGTGCACGTGCCGGACGCCGACCTGGCCGACCTGCGCGAACGGTTGCGGCGCACCCGCTGGCCGGAGGCGGCGACGGTGCCCGGCTGGACGCAGGGCGTGCCGCGCGACCACCTCCAGGACCTGTGCCGATACTGGGCCGACGGGTACGACTGGCGGATCGTCGAGGCACGGCTGAACGCCGTCCCCCAGTACCGCACGACACTCGACGGCCTCGACATCCACGTCCTGCACCGCCCGTTCCCCCCACACCGGGGCACTGCCGCTCATCGTGACCCACGGCTGGCCGGGCTCCGTGCTGGAGTACCTCGACATGATCCCCCCGCTGACCGATCCTCCCGCCTACGGCGGCACGGTCGAGGACGCCTTCGACGTCGTCATCCCGTCCCTGCCCGGGTACGGGTTCAGCGGCAAACCGACCACGTCCGGCTGGAACGTCGAGCGCATCGCCGGCGCATGGGCGCAACTCATGACCCGCCTCGGGTACGACCGCTACGGCGCGGCGGGCAGCGACTGGGGCACCAGCATCACCAGCGCCCTCGCAGCCCAGGACGCCGAGCACGTGGCCGGCATCCACCTCATCCCTCCCCTGGCCGGACCCGACCCCGACACCCCCGACCTCACCGACGCCGAGCGCGCCGCCAACCACCGGCGCCTCGGTGTTCCCCGCGGAGGTGCCGAAGCCCTCCCGGCGATGGGCGTCCCGCCACTACCCCGACATCCGATACTGGGCCGAGCACGACCGAGGCGGCCACTTCCCCGCCTTGGAGGTGCCCGACCTCCTCCTCGACGACCTGCGCGCCTTCTTCCGCCGGGTTCGGTGATCCGACCAATCCATCATCGCGCCCACTACCTGAGCCGCAGCAACACCACACCTTGACCCCGCTGGCACCACGCGACAGCGTGTGATCATGCCGAGTCTGTATGAGGTAGCGGGCGGCGAAGCCGGCCTGCATCTCGTGGAGGAGCTGTTCTACGCGCAGCGTCCTGGCCGATCCGGTCCTGCAGCCGCTGTTCGGCGCCGGACGCCCCGAACACGTCGACCACCTCACCGCGTTCACCGCGGAGTCGTTCGGCGGGCCGGACCGCTTCACCCGCGAGCTCGGGTTCGCCCACCTCATCGCGGTGCACCGCGGGCTGGCGATCACCGAGGAGCAGCGCCAGCGGTTCGTCGAGCTGTACCTGACCGCGCTGGACCGGGCCGGGATGCCCGAGGACCCGGCGTTCCGCGACGCGGTCCGCGAGCACGTCGACTTCGGCTCCAGGGTGGCGATGCAGAACTCCCACGCCCGCACTGACGACGAGCTGCACCCGCTGCGCGCGGTGCCGCGATGGACCTGGCCCGGCGACGACTGACCAGCTTCGGACGCCCGGGTCCTCGATGCGCGTCATCACGTCGACCTGGGCGACCCGACGCACCGTCCGGACGTCGACAGAGCTCGGCGCCCCGGCTCGCGTGCCAGACTCCGACCACACACCAAGGGCTCAGAGCTCGCTGGCAGGGGGGACCGATGCTCGTGCTCGTCGTCATCATGCTGCTGTTGCTCGGCTGGGCACTGGTCGCCGGACGGCTCGCTCGGTTCAGCGTCACCGCGCCGCTCGCGCTGCTCGTCGCGGGCGTCGTCCTCACGGCGGGACCGGACCCGGTGTTCATCTTCGACATCCCGTTCGACGAAGCGGAACGCATCGTCGAGGTCATCCTCGCGATCCTGCTCTTCACCGACGCCACGGAGGTGCGGGGTGGCGTCCTCGGGCGCGAGCCACGCCTCACCCTCCGCCTGCTCCTGATCGCTCTTCCGATGTCGCTCCTGCTGGCCTGGCTCGCTCGGCATCGTCCTCTTCCCCGGCCAGGACCTGTGGCTGCTCGTCCTGCTCGCCGCGATCGTGATGCCCGTCGACCTCGCTCCCGCCATTGCGTTCGTCCGGGACCGCCGCATCCCGGAGCGGCTGCGGGAGGTCCTCAACACGGAGAGTGGACTCAACGACGGCCTGATCGCCCCCGTCTTCCTGTTCGCCCTCGCCGCCGCCACCGCGGCCGGCGACGAGGAACTGGCCCACGCCGCGGTCGACGCCATACCCGCCATGGTCATCGCGATCCTCGTGGGTGCAGCCGTCGGCGCGGCGGCGGCCCGCGTGCTGCACCGATCCATCAGCGCGGGGTGGAGCCAGCCCTCGGCGCTGCGCCTCGGCGTGCTCACCCTGCCGCTGCTCGCCTACGCCGGCGCCGTCGTCCTCGGGGGCAACGGCTTCGTCGCCGCGTTCGTCGCCGGCATCTTCTTCAAGCCGGAGGCGCGCCAGCTGCCGGCGGACGCCCTGCACCTCGTCGAGGATGTCGGCGCGCTGTTCTCACTGGCTCTGTGGTTCATCTTCGGGGCGATCGTGAACGACGTCATCGCTCGCGGATCGATCACCTGGCAGGTCGTGGTCTACAGCGCACTGGTACTGACCGCCGCTCGCATGCTGCCGGTGGCCGTGTCGCTGATCGGGACCGACGTCTCCCCGCCTGATCGGTTGTTCCTCGGGTGGGTGGGGCCGCGCGGGATCGCCTCCCTGGTGTTCGCCATGCTCGCCTTCGTCGATCTCTCCGAGCCGCAGGGACAGTTCGTGCTGGCCGTCACGGTGGTGACGGTGGTCGCGAGCATCGTCGTCCACGGCCTGTCCGCCGGGTTGGTCGCGGGACGCTACGGGAGGACCAGGCCCACGGCTGAGGCCGACGTCTGAGGCCGGCCCGCGATCAGCCCCGTCGAACCTGTCGTGAACGACGGGTATGGCGCAACTGGTGGCTGCGGCATGCTGAGCCCGTTGTCGCTCCACACTCGCCCCGTCGCTCCACCAGCAGGGGCCGGAACGGTCGAGGGGAACCGGACATGCCACTTGACTTCACACTCGACGACCAGCAGTTGCAGTTGCGCGCGGGGGCGCGGGAGTTCGCCGACGGTGTGCTGAGCGGTGTCGCGACGGCGTTGGCGGACATCCCGGGCCCTGAGGAGCGCTTCTACGCCATCAAGCCCTTCTTCCAGCAGATGGTCGATGCGGGATTCCTCAAGGCGCTGATCCCCGACGAGTACGGCGGCCAGCAGTTCTCCTCACTCGCGTTCGTGCTCGCCGCCGAGGAACTCGCCCGCGTCGACATCAACACCCCTTCCGCCGTGCTCGCGACCGGCCTGGGCCTGCAGCCGATCATCCGGTTCGGCACGCCTGAGCAGAAGGAACGCTTCCTGCGCCCCTTCACCGACAGCGAGCCGCGACTCGCAGCGTTCGGATTCACCGAGGTCACCGGTGGTGCGAACTTCGACTCCCCCGACCCCAAAGTGGGTGTCCAGACCGTGGCCCAGCTCGACGGGGACGAATGGGTGATCAACGGAGCCAAGCACTACACCACGAACGGAACCGGCTGGAACCGCGAGCTCCCCGACGTGCTCACCCTGGTGTGCCGCACCGACCCGGACGCGCCGCCGCAGGAGTCCCTCGCGGTGATCGTCATCGAGAAGGGCACCCCGGGGGTCGAGATCACCGGGATCATCGACACCATCGGCCACCGCGCCACGATCTCGCCGCGGCTGGAGTTCACCAACGTCCGCGTGCCGGCGACCAACATCGTCGGTCAGCCCGGCGACGGCATGGAGATCGTCAGGACGGCGTTCTCCTGGACCTGCGCGCCGATCGGTGCGGCCTGTGTCGGGCGGATGCGCGCCGCGTTCGACTACGCCTACGAGTTCGCCAAGACCGACAACCGCTCCGGCCCGCACCCCGTCATCGAGTACCAGAACGTCGGTTACATGCTCGCCGACCTCAAGATCCGCATCGAGGCCGCCCGCTACCTGTCGTGGAAGGCGGCCGACCACTTCGACAAGACCGGCGGCAAGGACCGCGAACTCGCGAACATCACCAAGATCTTCGCCTCCGAGACCTCGGTCCAGGTGGTCTACGACGCGATGCGACTGGTCGGCGTCGACGCCTACACCGACATGACACCGATCGCCGGGATCATGCAGGACGTCCTGTGCTTCCCGGTGTACGACGGCGGCAACATGGGCGTCCGCCGCCGCCAGATGCATGAGATGTTCCAGAACCCGAGCTACGACCCACTCGCCCTCTCGGAGAACCGGCTCTCGACGGCGTAGGAGGAGCGGCCGTCGCGTCCGCGATGGTGGCGGCTGGCGGCGACCGTCACGGGGCGTCGCCGAGTCAGGTCGCGCGGACCGTACAACCGGGCGACATCGGGCGAGTCGAGCCAGGGACTGAAGGTGGGACCCTTCGGCCAGCCCTCCGGAGAGTCCTGCCACTCCTCCTGTCGCCCGAAGGGCAACACATCGGCCAGAGCGAACGTGTGCGTGAGTTGTTCGACGCCGCGACCGTTCGTGTGCCAGGTGCGGTAGACGGTCTCGCCGTCCCGCAGGAACACGTTCATCGCGAACCCGCCGTCGGCTGGTGCGTCGACGTCGGCGCCGAACGCGCTGTCGGCGGTGGAGTACCACGACATCGTGTTGCCGACGCGTTCGGCGTAGGCGAGTGCCGCCTCGATCGGGCCCTGGGTGACGATCACGAATCGCGCGTCGTACTCGTCGAGGAACTCCAGCCGGGTGAACACCGAGGTGAAGCTGGTGCAGCCGCCGCACTGCCACTCGGCGTCAGGATCGGAGTCCCACATGTGGTTGTAGACGATCAACTGCGACTTGCCGTCGAAGATGTCGACGAGCCGGACTGGCCCGTCCGCGCCCACCAGGGTGTAGTCGGGCATCCTCACCATGGGCAGCCTGCGTCGCCGCGCGGCGATCGCGTCGAGTTCCCTGGTGGCTGCCTTCTCGCGGACGCGCAGCTCATCCAGCTCCTTGCGCCAGGTTTCCTGATCGACAACGGCGGGCATGGCCATGATCGACATCTCCTTGTCCGTCGGGGAGTCCGCCGACGACACTAGCCACCGACTCGAAGTGGTGGAGATCGCGAACTCAACGCATACCGGCGAGGTCGGACCGATATCGTCCTGCGCCACCCGAGGAGGATGCTGATGCTCGATCATCTGGCGATCCAGGTCGCGGACGTCGACGCCGCTGCGAGCTTCTACCAGCGGGTGCTCGCGCCACTGGGTATCCGCGAGACGATGCGGTTCGACCGTGAGGGTTCGGTGGTCGTCGGCTTTTCCGGACCCGACGGCTTTCCGCACTTCTGGCTCGGACCAGCTACCGGACCGCCGGGACGCGAGGTGCACATCGCGTTCACGGCGGCCGATCAGGCGGCTGTCGAAGAGGTTCACCGTGCTGCGATCGCCGTCGGCGCCGACATCCTGCACGCTCCCAGGCTCTGGCCGGAGTACCACCAGGGCTACTACGGCGTGTTCCTGCGGGACCTCGACGGGAACAACGTCGAGGCGGTGCACCATGACTTCTCGTCATCGGTGGAGAACTGACCGGACGCAGTCAGCTCCGCTCGCTGCAGCTGTAGATCGGGTTGACGCTGTCCCCGCCGCTGCGGGTGCAGGTCTGCGAGGTGCTGTCGCTGAAGGTCTGGACGTATCTCGCGGGCCGCTCAGCGTCTCGACCTGCCGGGCCGGGGGGCACCTCCCCGGCGTCGTCGGTGTTGCCGTCGGTGTAGGTCACGACGAGCCGCCCGTTGTCGATCGTCGTGGTCGCCACACCCCGACCGGGGGCACCGCTCGCTCCGGCTGGTTCGATGCTCCCAGCGGCGCCACCTCCACCTGCTGCACCCCGCTCCCCGACCACCGGACCGAGGTCCTCGCTGGTGTTGTCGGTGAAGGCGAGGACGAGCCGGCCATCGACGATCTGTGACCTCAGGACGGCCCTGCCGTCCACCCCGGCCCGTCCCACGACGGGCCCAGCATCGACCACAGCGCCGTCCGAGAAGCTCACGATGAGGTGCCCGTCGTTGCGGATGATGGAGGCGACGACGCCGCGACCGGATCGTCCGGGGGCACCGGCGGTCCCGGGAGGAGGCACCGTGAGTGGTGTCTGGGCGATGACCTGCGCGGTGAAGCACACCTGGTCGCCGACGCGGGCCCGCACCACCAGGTCCGAGGCGCACAACGCGGCCAGCGGGTCGGCGATCGTGTCGAGCTGTGCTGCCTTCTCGGCGTTGTCCTCCTCCAGTCGGACCGTCTCGTCGCTGCGGAACAGAACGAGCACCAGGCCGAGCACGAGCAGCGCCAGGATGACGGAGAGGCCGCCCTTCAGCCGCATCACCTGCCATCGGACCGCGTCGACCGGTCCGCCGCCACGCACCTCGACGACGCGGGAGCGGTCCACGGTCGGATCGATCACGACGCTGTCCCTTCCCCGGTCGTGCAGAAGTCTGCAGGTGTGGCCCTCAGCTGCGCCACAACCGGTGTTCAGGCGTCGAGGGCGAGCAGCGCCTTCTGCACTACCTCGGTGAGCGCCGGGTGGATCCAGTAGGGCCGGTGGGCGAGCGTGCGCGCGTCGATGCCCAGGGTCATCGCCACCACCAGCGGTTGCACGAGCGTGGGGGCTTGAGGCCCCATGATGTGTGCGCCGAGGATCTTGCCGGTGGCCGCCTGGACGAGGATCTTGCAGAAGCCGGTGTCGTCCTCCATGGCCCAGCCGTAGGCGGTCTCGGAGAACCGGGTCAGTCCGACCACATAGTCCAGGCCGTCCTCCGCACGGCAGGCCTGCTCGGTGCGCCCGACCGCGGCGATCTGCGGATCGGTGAAGACCGCCGACGGGATCACGTCGTGCCCTGCGGAGATCAGGTCCTCGGGGTGGCGCAGGTTGTGCGCGACCACGTCGGCCTCTCGATTGGCCACGTGCTTGAGCTGGACCGGGGTGCAGACGTCCCCGAGCGCCCACACCCCGTCCACGGTCGTGCGCTGGTGGGCATCGACGATGATCCGGCCGTCGTCGTGGGTCTGGATGCCGGCCGCGCCGAGATCGAGCCGGTCGCCATTGGGCACCCTCCCGGTGGCCACCAGCAGCATGTCGGCCTCGACCGTCGCGTCGTCGTCGAGGGTCAGCCGCAACGCACCAGGCTCGCCGCCCAGCTCGGTCAGCTCCCGACCCAGCCGCACATCCCACCGGGTGCGGGCCAGCGCGGTGAACTCCTGCCCGATCGTCTCGTCCTGGGGCCCGAGCAGGACGTCGACCATGTCGATCATCACGATCTCGGTGCCGCAGGCGGCGAACACGTGCGCCAGCTCCGCGGCGATGTAGCCGCCACCGAGCACCGCCAGCCGGCGAGGCGGTCCCTCGATCCGCATGATCGTGTCGGAGGTCTCGAACGGCAGGCCCGACTCGGTGACCGGTGGCGGGATCAACGGCCGCGCACCGGCAGCGATCACGATCTGATCGGCGCTGACCGCAACGCCGTCGACGTCGAGCTCACGCGCCCCGGTGAAGCGGGCACGCCCCGAGTACACGGTGACCCAGTCGGCCTTCTCCCGCCCCCTCCGCCCCTCCTCGGAGATCGGATCGAGCCGCCCGAACACGCGGTCCCGGATCTGACGCCAGCGGATCTCCCGCAGCTGGGCCTCCACGCCGAAGCTCTCCGCAGCGCGCACCGTGTCGACGACGTGCGCGGTGTGAGCCAGCATCTTCGACGGGATGCACCCCACGTTCAGGCAGGTACCGCCGAAGCGGTCCTCCTCGACGATGGCGACATCCAGATCCGCGAACGACTCGTCGACCACCGCGTTGCCGGACCCGGACCCGATGATCACGAGATCATGGCGGGGCATGCAGCGCATGCTAAGCGCGCCCGAGGTCGCCGACCACCGCAGAGCGCCACCGCTGACCCGAGGCGTGGTCTGCACCCGGGGCCGACAACGGACCCGCCCATGCCGGACCCTGGACGCCGCTCCCCGTCGTCCGCGACGATGCGGACGCCATGACGACAGCCGACCGGACGCGGGACCGACCCGCTCGGCTGCGACCCGGTCGCTGCGACCCGCCCTGGCCCTCCTCGCGCTGGTCGGCCTCGCTCTCGCGGGCGTCGAGATCGCGCTCTTCGCCTTCGGCGGCGTCGAACCGCTGTGGGTGTTCGTCGCCTTCGTGGCCGTCGCGGTCGGCTATCTCGGGGCCGGGGTGGTGGCGTGGGAGCGGCGGCCGAGCAACCGCACCGCCGCGCTGCTCTGCCTGTGCGCGATCGCGCTGCTCGCCGCCGCTGCCGGCAACACGACCGTGCCGGCCCTCGTCACCGTCGGGTACCTCGCCAGTGAACTCCCGATCGGTGTCCTGCTGCACCTGCTGCTGGCGTTCCCCTCGGGACGGCTGCCCGAGCGGGCCTCGCGCGTGCTGGTGGTCGTCGGGTACGTCGTGACGGTCGGCCTGCAGGTGCCCCAGCTGCCGTTCGGCGGCGAGCCGGCGGTGCCTACGGGACTGGTCGTCGCCGCGGTCCCGGAGGTGGTCTCGGCGGCCGAGACGTTCGGCGGGCTGCCCGCGCAACTACCCGACGGGTTCACCGCCGCGGACCTGGAGAGCCGCTGGCCGCTCGTGCAGGACGCGGTGGTCGGGATCCAGCCGCAGACCCCACAGACCCTGGCGACCGGCAGCGACCACTACATCCAGGTCAGCCAGCCCGACCTGATCGTCGACGCGGTGCAGCTGGTGGCCGGTCGGGCGACCGCGAGCTGATCACACGGGGGCTGGCCTATCGTCGGTGGTGATGACGCGACTGGACCTCGACCGCATCCGGGGCGCACGAGCGTTGATCGATCCGGTGTTCCTCCACTCTCCGCAGTACGAATGCGCAGCTCTCGGTGACGCGCTGGGGTGTTCGGTCACGCTCAAGGTCGAGACGCTCAACCCGGTGCGCAGCTTCAAGGGACGGGGCACCGAGACCGCGATCTCCCGGCTCGCGCAGTGCGAGAGTGCGCCCGCTGCGGTCTGTGCGAGTGCCGGCAACTTGGGCCAGGCGCTGGCCTACAGCGGAGCGCAACGCGGGATACCGGTCACAGTGGTCGCCGCGCGCACCGCGAACCTGTTCAAGATCGAACGCATCAGGGCTCTCGGGGCGACCGTCCGGCTCGAGGGCGACGACATCGAGGACGCCCGGCTGGTCGCCCGCATGATCGCGAAGGACGAGGGCGCCCACCTGATCGAGGACAGCCTGGACCTCGCCACCTGCGAAGGAGCCGGGACGATCGGGCTCGAGCTGCTGGGACGACCCTCGCAGCTCGACACACTCGTGATCGCTCTCGGCGGTGGTGCGCTGGCCAGCGGAGTGGGTCACGTCGCGAAGTCCCTCGCCCCACACGTCGAGGTGATCGCCGTCCAGCCCGAAGGAGCCCCGGCGATGGCGCTGTCCTGGCGTGCGGGCTCGGTCGTGGAGACCGACACGATCGACACGATCGCCGATGGCGTCGCCGGCCGATCCCCGATCCCCGAGGTCCTCGACGACCTGCTCTGCGTCGTCGACGACGTCCTGCTCGTCGGTGACGGCAGCATCACGACCGGCATGCGGCTGCTCCATCGCCATGCGGGCGTGGTCGCCGAGCCCGCGGCGGCGCTCGGCGTGGCAGCCGTGCTGGAGAACCGCGAACACTTCGCCGGACGGCGAATGGCCACCATCATCTGTGGCAGCAACGTCACCTCAGACGACTTCGAACGCTGGGTGCTGCGCGCCCGGTGAATGACCGGGGCTGGCGGGCGCGTCGACCGCAGGCGTCGGGGCGGGCTGGCGCTCGGCCCGTCCGCCGCGGCGGTTCCAGGTGGGAAGGGCCCGAGCCAGCGCCCGGGAGCCCTGCATCTCGATCGCCCCAGAGCTGAGGGCGTCTCTCCACTCGATCTCCCCGAGGTGCCAGCGGGCGAACGCCACGGGATCATGGACCGTCACGATCAGCTCTTCCTCGCCGCCGGGATACTTCTCGCAGACCTCGGCGTCGCCGCGTTCGATCAGCAGCCATCCGCAACGGCCGGGGCCCGACAGCGTGGGATAGTCGAAGCGGACCAGCACCCGGCGCTGAGGCAGGCACTCGCGATCCAGGGAGAAGGTCACCCACCCCCACAACACGACGCCTGGATGGGCGTGCTGGGGCGTCAACTCCGCCCACTTCGACCCCCAGTTCTGGAGGGCGAGCATGACCTCCGACAGCTCCCGACCCGCGGCAGTGGGCTCGTAGAGCGAGCCTCGCCCGTCGGGCTTGGGACGGATGCCGACCACCCCGGCGCGCTGCAGTTCCCGCAACCGATGGGAGAGCAGACCGCGCGACAGGCCCGGCGCGCCGTCGGCGATCTCGTTGAAGGTCCGGCAGCCGAGCAGGATGTTGCGCAGGATGATGATGGACCACCGCTCGGCCAGCAGGTCCGCGGCGCGAGCGATGGGACAGTACTGCCCGTAGGTCCGCACACCCACAGCGTTCCACCGGTGCACGACCGGCACTAGTTCGGATCCTGAACCCCGGTCGGCCGCCGGACAGGCGGATCGCGCCGCACGACACCCCTCGACTCCGACCTGGGGCAGGTTCAGGTCTGGAACTTGTCTCGGTCCCAGGACACCAGGATGTTGGCGGCGATCCTCAGAGCACGGGTGGGAGGAAGGCCATGAGTGCGTCGACATACCTGCTGGCCGGCCAGGTCTCCGAGCTGGAGCGCCTCCAACTGCAGTCGCGGGTGTGGGAGCCGAGCGGCCGCCGGCTCCTGGAGGAGATCGGCGACGGTCGCGGGGCCCGCGCCGTCGACGTCGGCTGCGGCGTGCTGGGCTGGCTGCGGCTGCTCAGCGAGTGGGTCGGACCCGAGGGTGAGGTGGTGGGAACCGACATCGACGAGGCCATGCTCGCTGGCGCCGCACGGTTCGTGGCCGATGAACGTCTGGGCAATGTGGTGCTCAGGAACGACGATCTGTTCGCCAGCCGGCTGGAGCCCGCGTCGTTCGACCTGGTGCACGCGCGGTTCGAGCTCACCCCGCTGGGCCGGGTCCACGAGCAGATGCAGATCTACGTCCGGCTGCTCCGCCCCGGCGGCACGGTCGTCGTGGAGGACCCCGATTGGGGATCCTGGCACTTCAACCCTCCGGCGCAGGCGAGCGAGAAGCTGATCGCGGTGGTCTGCGCGGCCTTCGCCCACTGGGGTGATGCCGAGGCCGGCCGCAAGCAGCCGGAGCTGCTGCGCAGCGTCGGCATGACGGGCCACACTCGAGCCGACGTCTTGGCGCTCGCGCCCGGACATCCGTACCTCCGCCTTCCGCTGCAGTTCGCCACGGCCCTGAAGGCGAGGTTGCTCGCCTTCGTCGACGCCGACGAGCTGGAGCGGCTGTGCCAGGAGGCGGAGGCCGAGCTACAGGACCCCCGCCGCTGGGGCACCACCTTCACGCTCCTGCAGTCCTGGGGGAAGCGGGCGCCCTGACTCATGCTCGAGCCCGAGGCCGACAGCAACTCCTGATACCCGCCGGGTATCAGGAAACCTCCGTGCTCCTCCTCTCCTGATACTCGACGGGTCCGCCGGTCAGCACGCTGGAGTCCGACCCCGGACCGTCCCGCACCAGCTCTCGGTCGGCCGACCGAGCGAGATCGTCCACTACATCATCATAAGGAGGCACCATCGATGACCGCTCTCGAGACCCCGGTCGACAACGGCGTGAACGTCGAGGCGCTGCTCGGCGTCCGGGACGTCCTGCCCGACACCCCGGAGATCGCCCAGTTCCAGTGGCGGTCGACGACGTCGTGGGTCAACGGCACGCACAGCCGCTCCGATGTCGAGACGTTCTACGGGTTCGGAGAGGAGCAGCGGCACCGGTCGACGTTCAGCTACGACGTCGACCACCCGCTGCAGTTCGCCGCGCAGGACAACGGCGTCACGCCGGTGGAGTACGTGCTGGTCGCCCTGGGTGGTTGCCTGACCGCGGGCATCGCGGCGGTGGCCCAGCAGCGGTCGATCCAGCTGCGGTCGGTGACGGCCACCGTGGCAGCGGAGATGGACCTGCACGGGATCCTCGGCGCCGACCCGGATGTCCGCAACGGCTTCAGTGGGGTCACGGTCAGCTATGTGATCGACGCCGACGCCACCGCCGGAGGAGATCAAGGCGCTGGTCGCGCAGTCACAGAAGCGTTCCGCGGTCTACGACATCCTGACCAACCCGACCAGCGTCACCGTCGACGTG
The DNA here is from genome assembly GCA_963711715.1 of uncultured Actinomycetota bacterium. GTDB lineage: Bacteria > Actinomycetota > Actinomycetes > Mycobacteriales > Pseudonocardiaceae > Pseudonocardia. Next base: position 92,149 of record CAVQFJ010000009.1, on the reverse strand, counting down.
GCCTGATTCGGCACCCTGCCGGGGGGAGGACGGCTGCTGTGGCGGACACGACCACGGTGGTGGTGGGCGCCGGCCACTGCGGGCTGGCCATGAGCCGCTGCCTCGCCGACCGATCGATCGACCATGTCGTGCTCGAACGCGGCGAGGTGGCGAACTCGTGGCGGACCCAGCGGTGGGACTCGCTGCGGTTGCTCACCCCGAACTGGATGACCCGGCTGCCTGGCTTCGCCTACCGGGGCGACGACCCGGACGGCTACATGACCGCGCCGCAGGTGGCGCGGCTGATCGCCGACTACGCCACGGAGTCGGCCGCGCCGGTGCTGACCGGACACCACCGTCACCACGATCCAGCCAGCCGACGGCGGGTACCTGGTGCAGACCGACCGGAACACCTGGCACACGCCAAGCGGTCGTGCTCGCCAGCGGCGCCAGCGTCGTCGCCGACGTGCCGCAGCAGCTGGCGCAGCAGGTGCCGGCCGGGATCACCACGCTCAGCACGGCGACCTACCGCAACCCCGCCGAGCTGCCGGAGGGCGGTGTGCTGGTGGTCGGCGCGTCGGCCAGCGGAATCCAGATCGCGCAGGAGCTGCACCGCTCCGGCCGGCCGGTCACCCTCGCCGTCGGCGAGCACGTCCGGATGCCGCGGACCTATCGGGGTCGCGACATCCTGTGGTGGATGGACGCCTCGGGCCTGCTCGACGAGCGCTACGACGAGGTTCCCGACCTGCTGCGGGCGCGCAACCTGCCGTCGATGCAGCTGGTCGGCACACCGGAGCGCGCGACGCTCGACCTGAACGCGCTGCGCACGCTCGGGGTGCGGCTGGTCGGCCGGCTGGCCGGGATCCGGGACGGGACCGCGCTGTTCTCCGGATCGCTGCCCAACGTGTGCGCGCTGGCCGACCTGAAGCTGGGCCGGCTGCTGGACACCATCGACAGGTGGGCCGCCACGGCCGGAGTCGGCGGCGATCGACCTGCCGCAGCGGTTCGCGCCGACCGACGTTCCCGCGCGCGCCCCGCTGTCGATCGACCTGCGCGGCGGTGAGATCGCATCGATCGTCTGGGCCACCGGCTACCGGCCGGAGCTGTCCTGGCTGCACGTCCCGGTGCTCGACCGCAAGGGCCGGGTCGTGCACGACGGCGGCGTCACGGCCGCGCCGGGCCTGTACCTGATCGGCATGCCGTTCCTGCGCCGCCGCAAGTCCAGCCTCATCGACGGCGCCGCCCCGGACGCAGCCGAACTGACCGCGCATCTCGCGGCTCTACCTCGACACGCTCGCCGCGGGCCACCCTCGACCGCCCCGTGGCCCAGGGATCCATGGTCGACCGGCGGGCGAGCTGAGAAGGGCATCGTCATGCAACATCGATCCCGCCGGGCCACCGCGATCGCCGTGGCGGTCGCCGGCCGCGACGGCGAGCGGCTGGCAGCCGCGTTGACCGACACCGTCCGGCTGCGGGCGTTGCTGCCCGGCGGTCCGGTCGAGTCCCACGGCCGCGACGCCGTCGTCGCCCGCTTCGCCGGGTGGTTCGCCGACTTCGACACCGTCGACGCTGGTGGACGCGGCGGCTGAGCCGGTTGGCCGACCGGCTGCTCGTGCACTACCGGCTCACCCTGCAACAGGGACCACAGCGCTGGGCCTGCACGCAGACGCTGATCTGCAAGGCCGCAGGCGACCGGCTGGCCACCGTCGACCTGCTGTGTTCCGGCTTCCGCGAGATCAGACGACCTGGAGACAGGTGACGACGCGATGCGTGATCCGGCGCTCGACGCGTGGGGCGACTACGACCGCGACAACCCGTTCCCGCTGTTCGCGCAGGTTCGGGCCGACGGGCCGGTGCACGAGGTCACGCTGCCCGACGGGCAGCGGGCCTGGCTCATCGTCCGACACGCCGAGGCCCGGGCCGCGCTCAACGACCCGCGGCTGTCCAAGGACATGCACGCCGCGCTCGCCCATGACGGCGCGGTGGTCGCCGAGGGCCTACCCGGCCCCGCGTTCGCCCGGCACATGCTCAGCGTCGACCCGCCCGATCACACCCGGCTGCGCGGGCTGGCCGCGGCCGCATTCGGCCGGTCGCGGATCACCGCGCTGCGACCCCGCGTCCAGGCGCATCGTCGACGGCCTGCTCGACGAGCTGCAACACCGCGGCGACCCCGTCGTCGACCTGGTCGCGGGCTTCGCCTTCCCACTGCCGTTCACCGTGATCAGCGAGCTGCTCGGCATCCCCGAGCCGGACCGGGCCGAGCTCGGCGCCTGGTTCACCACGCTGCTGGCACCCGCCTCAGCGCCCGAACCGCCCCCGAGCGCGGTCGCAGCCTCGGCGAACATCGTGCGCTACCTGACCGAACTGCTCGCCCGCAAACGCGCCGAGCCGGGCGAGGACCTGGTCACCGACCTGGTGCGCGCCGCCGACGAACGTGACGCGCTGAACCAGCAGGAGATGCTGTCCACGATCTTCCAGCTGGTGGTCGCCGGGCACGACACCACCACCAGCCTGATCGGCAACGGGACCGTCGCCCTGCTCCGCCATCCCGACCAGCGCGCCGCGCTGGCCGCCGACCCCGCCCTGTTGCCGCGGGCGATCGAGGAGATCCTGCGCTGGGACGCCCCCGTCCCGCACTCGACGTTCCGCTACACCACCCAGGACGTCCCGCTCGGCGACGTCGTCATCCCGGCCCACAGCTCAGGTGATCATCTCGCTGGCGGCCGCCAACCGCGACCACGACCGCTACCAGGACGCCGAGTCCTTCGACATCGCCCGCAGCGACAGCAGCCACCTGGCCTTCGGACACGGCATCCACCACTGCCTCGGCGCCCGGCTGGCCCGGCTGGAGGGCCTGATCGCCTTCACGACCCTGCTCGCCCGGTTCCCGGCGATGCGGCTGGCTGTTCCGCCGTCGGCGCTGCGCTGGGGCCACGGCGACGGCCTCGTGCTGCGCGGCCTGACCGAGCTACCGGTCATCCTCGCGCCCACGACCGCGTGACAGATCAGCGAAGCGCTCCCATCCTGGCCATCCGCCTGGGCCCGATCACCGCCGCCCCCGATCGGGACCCCGATCGTTCACGTGCCTGGCCGACCGTTGAACTCGCGGTGACTTCCCAGCGAACTGGTCGTCGGAAATCCGCGGTACCGTCCCCGGCGTGAGCGGTTCACCGGAACTACCTCATGGCTGGGACCCCGAGTCGGATTCGCTCGAGGACCTCGTGCGAAAGATGTTCGACAGCGACGGTTCCCGTCCACCGGCCGGGTCGGACGCGATCGATCCGCCGGACGTTCGGAGTACCGACGCGCCCCTCAGCGCGACGCCGCCCTCGCCGCGTCCAGCTCCACCTCGACATCCCCCGCCGCCAGCGGCCGCAGCCGTGCGGGCCGCGCCCCCCGGGGTGAGACCCGGACCTCGCGCCCGAGTGCCGACCTACGCGCTCGCCGGTGCGATCGTGCTCACCGGCTCACTCGCTGGATGGCAGGTGCTCACCCACGCCCCAGTCACCACCAGCACCGTCACGGCGACCGGCCCCGCAGGCCAATCAGCCGCAGTGCCCTCCCCGCCGATCGAACCGCCGGCAGCGACGGACCCGCAACCGCAGGCCGACATGGCACTGCCCGGCCCCACCCCGGAGGCGGTCGCGGCCGCACCCCCGCCGGTGGACATCGCGTTCGGCACTCGCGGCGACGTCCAGGACGGCTGGCGGATCGCGGTCACCCGCCCCTACCCGTGCACCGTGCTCATGGCCATACCGGTGCTGCAGCAGAACGGCACCCGGATCGTGCGCGTCACGGTCACCTTGGTCAACAACACCGCCGCCCCGCAGCGCACGAACACCTGGAGTCTCACGGCCATCGCCGGCGACGCGCCCGCCGAGATGGTGCTGTGGCCCGAGGAACGATTCCGCGGAGTCCCCGACGTGCTCCTCCCCCCGAAGCGCTCGGTCCGGTTCATGATCGCCGTGCGCGTCCCCGACCAGCGGACCCAGCTGAAGATCAACGCCGACCGAGAGACTGCCACCCGGGCAGTGCTCGCCGGAACCTTGTAGGGCCACCCGGTGGGGCACCTGTCTGATGCGACGATGACGGAGCGTCAGCTGGTGTCGTCGGACGCCGTGTGGGAGTCCGTGGTCGGCTACTCGCGGGCGGTACGGGTCGGGCGGTGGGTCTCCGTCGCGGGCACCACCGCGGCCGCCGAGGGCGGCGGCGCCGTGGGTGGAGACGACATCGGCGAGCAGACACGGGAGGCGTTGCGCCGGATCGCTGCGGCCTTGCAGGAGCTAGGTGCGAGACTGGAGCACGTCGTCCGCACCCGCATGTTCGTGACCGACATCAGCCGCTGGGAAGAAGTCGGGCGCGCTCACGGTGAGGTCTTCGGGTTGATCAGGCCAGCTGCAACGATGGTCGAGGTTCGCCGTCTCATCGACTCCGTCTTGCTGGTCGAGATCGAGGCCGACGCGATCGTCCCGTAGCCCTTTGGCCCGCGCTGTGACATCGGACGGTGGGCAATCTGGATGTCACACCAACCGGCCCAGTGGGGGTCTCATACGTGACACCCGCTCTGGGTGGACGACGGGAGGAGCAGAGGGATGTCGCGCGAGGAGGTCTTCGAGGAGCTGCGGCCTCGCCTGACCGGCGCCTCCTACCAGATCCTGGGGTCGTGGGCCGACGCCGAGGACATCGTGCAGAGCACCTGGTTGACGTGGAGCCGGCACCGCGACGACGTCGACTCACCGAAGGCCTGGCTGATGAAGGTGGCGGTCCACGCCTCGATCGACGGACTCCGCGCCCGCCACGCCCGGGCCGAGGAGTACCCCGGCGAGTGGCTCCCGGAGCCGGTCAGCCTCGAGCCGGACCCGGAAGACGTGGTGACCGACCGGAGCTCCCTGTCGGTGGGTGTACTCGTGATGATGGAGTCCCTCTCACCCCTCGAGCGTGCGGTTTTCGTTCTGCGCCGGGGCTTCAACTGGCCCTATGACGAGATCGCGGAGATCCTCGATCGATCTCCCGCCGCGATCCGGCAGCTCGACCATCGGGCGCGTCAGCATCTACGCCGACGCCCGGAGAGGTTCGAGCCCGACCCGGGGCAGGTGCGAGCGGCGACTGCGAAGTTCCTGGCGGCCTGCGCCGGCGGCAGCATCGATGCATTGATGGAAATCCTGTCGCCAGACGTCGTTCTGCACAGCGACGGCGGCGGCGAGGCCACAGCGCCTCGGCGCCAGATCGTCGGTTCCGCGAAGGTTGCCCGATTCTTCATCTCCATCGTCCAAGCCTCGTCCGACAGCGAGGCCCACGTGGTCGACATCAACGGATCACCGGGCCTACTCACGCACACCCACGGGGAGCCGGTTGCGGCGTTGGCATTCGACATGCGTGGTGACCGCATCGCCGCCCTGTACCTGATGGCGAGACCGTCCAAACTCGGCGCTGTGCGCTCGGCCTGAGAGCCGCATCGTGTGGCGATCAGTGGAAGTACGCGCCCGCGTCGATGTCCTCGATCAGGGTCGGGCCGGTGGGCTCCCACCGGAACAACTCCCGGGTTCGCGCGCTCGACGCCGCCAGGTCCATGGCGAAGAACGAACCGATGAAACCGAAGTGATCCGCAGCGTTCTCGGGAGCGACCGATGTCACCGGCAGGCCCAGGCCGTGCCCGATGGCCTCGGCGATCGCCCTCGTCGAGACGCCTTCCTCGGCGACCGCGTGCAGGAGCGAACCGGCCTGCGCCTGCTCGAGCCCGAGTCGTACGAGCCGGGCGGCGTCCGAACGATGCACCGCCGACCACCGGTTCCCGCCGTCGCCGACGTATCCGGACACGCCCTTGTCGCGCGCCGCGGCAACGAGTTCGGAGATGAACCCGTGATCGCGGTCGCCGTGCACGGTCGGGGCGAAACGAGCGCTCACGGTGTGTACGCCGCGGTCGATGTAGTCGAGCGCGAGGTTCTCGCTGCCGCCGCGCGGTGAGGCGGACCCGTGGAACGGTGATGGGTCCTCCTCGGTGCCGGGGCGGCCCTGAGCGAGCCCGGCGACCCCCGACGCGAGCACGAACGGTCGCTGCGTGTCGACGAGAGTCTCGGCGATCGCCTCCACCGCGGCACGCTCGGCGGCGTTCGACAACGCGAGGTTGTTCCAGTCGTGCTTGCTCGCCAGATGAACCACGCCGTCGGCGTCGGCGGCACCCTTGCGGAGGGCGTCGAGGTCGTCGAGGTCACCGCGGAGCGCGGTCACGCCCTTGGCCTCCAGCGCTGCTGCGGACGCGTCGGAGCGGGCGAGCCCGATCACCTCGTGTCCCGCAGCCAGCAGATCGTCGACGGTCGCGGAGCCGATCCACCCGGACGCTCCGGTGACGAACACGCGCATGCGCATCAACCTCCTCCAGCCCGCTCGTGCGAGCACTCGATGTCACTAGCTGACATCACCCTACCACTCAATGTCAGACTGTGTCATCGTTACGCTGGGACGCATGGTCCGTTGGCAGCCAGGCGCGCGCGAACGTCTGCAGGCGACGACGCTGGAGCTGTTCGCCGAGCAGGGGTTCGAGGGGACCACGGTTGCCGAGATCGCGAGCCGGGCGGGCCTGACCGAACGGACCTTCTTCCGGTACTTCACCGACAAACGCGAGGTGCTCTTCGCTGGTCAAGACGCGTTCGTGGGCATGTTCGTCGATCGCATCGCCGCCGCGCCGCCCGACGCCGAACCATTCGCGGTCATCACACAGGCAGTCCACGGCGTCGCGGTCGACCCTCTTCCCGGCCGAGCGCCGGACGTTCGCCCGGCAGCGTCAGACGATCATCGACGCCAACTCCAGCCTTCGAGAGCGGGAGCTGCTCAAGCTCTCGGGGCTCACGACGGCGATGGCAGCTGCTTTGCAGGAACGCGGCGCACAGGAGCCGACAGCGATACTCAGCGCCGAGTGTGGCGTGACGATCTTCCGGGTGGCGTTCTCCCGGTGGGTGAGCGGAAGCGAGGACCGCGACATGGTCTCGATCCTCGATGAAGTGCTGGCCGAACTACGCGCACTCACCACTCGCGCGGCCTGAGAAAGCACACTCACGGCAAGCCGATGAGCATGCCGCGATGGCTCAACAGGCTCACCCACGTAGCGCTTGGCTGATCCGCGCTGCCTGCCGGGTGAGGTGGTGACGTTCGGCGAGGTGGGGGGCGGACCGGGCGGCGTCGGCGTACAGCCGGGCCGCGGTCCGAGGGTCGCCCGCCTTCTCGTGGAGGTACGCCGCGGCGGCGGTGTGGCGAGGCAGGCCGGGGTCCACCGCGGCCAGGGCCGCGAGGCCGGCCACGGGGCCATCGGCCTCGCCGATCGCGACCGCCCGGTTGAGCTGCACGACCGGGCTCTGGGTGAGCCGGAGCAGTTCGTCGTACCAGCCGACGATCTGCACCCAGTCGGTCTCCTCGGCGCGCGGCGCATCGGCGTGCAGGGCGGCGATGGCGGCCTGGGCCTGGAACTCGCCGAGTCGGTCGCGTCCCAGCGCTGTCTGCAGGACGGCGACCCCCTCGGCGATGAGCGAGGTGTTCCAGCGGGAGCGGTCCTGCTCGGCCAGGGGGACCAGGCTGCCGTCGCGCCGGGTCCGCGCCGGTCGTCGAGCGTGGTGCAGCAGCATCAACGCCAGCAGGCCCGCGGTCTCCTCGTCATCGGTCATCGACGCCAACTGCCGGGTGAGCCGGATCGCCTCGGCCGCCAGGTCGACGTCGCCGGTGTAGCCCTCGTTGAAGACGAGGTACAGCACCCGGAGCACGGTCGCCAGATCGCCTGGCTCGGAGAACCGCACGTCACCGACTGTGCGTTTGGCCCGGCTGATCCGCTGGGCCATCGTCGCCTCCGGCACGAGGTAGGCCTGGGCGATCTGGCGGGTGGTCAAGCCACCGACGGCGCGCAGCGTGAGGGCCACCGCGGAGGCCGGGGTCAGCGACGGATGGGCGCACAGGAAGAACAGCTGCAACGTGTCGTCTGCGGTCTCGGTCGGTCCGGGCGGCGGCTCGGCCTCGAGTCGCTGCTCCCGGTCGCGACGCGAGGCCTCGGAGCGGTGGGCGTCGAGGAACTTGCGCCAGGCCACCGTGACCAGCCAGCCCTTCGGGTCGGCGGGCTGCCGGTCCGGCCAGGTCAAAGCGGCCTGGATGAGCGCTTCCTGCACGGCGTCCTCGGCCGTCGCGAAGTCGACTCCGCGACGGCTGAGGACGCCGATCACCGCGGGAGTCAGCTCCCGCAGGAGCAGTTCGTCCACCACCTGATCTGCCATCTGATCTGGCCCGGCCGGTCGGCTCACTCGGTGACGGCCGGCGGCGCGCTCATGAACGGGCGCACCTCGAGCCACTCGTGGATCGGCTTGCCGCCGGCCCCGGGCGCTGCCGACAACTCGCCGGCGAGTGCGAGCGCGCGCTCGTAGGTGTCGACGTCGATCACCATCCAGCCGGCGATCAGGTCCTTGGTCTCCGCGAAGGGACCGTCGGTGACCGGCGGTCGGCCCTCGCCGTCGTACCGGACGAACGTGCCCTCTGGCGAGAGCGCTTGGCCGTCGACGTACTCGCCGGTGCCCTCGAGCCGGGTGGCGAAGTCGGCCATGAACTGCAGATGATCCTCGATCTCCTGCGGGGTCCACTGGTCCATCGGGACGTCGTTGACGGCCTCGGGGGCACCGCGGTAGTGCTTGAGAAGCAGATACTTCGCCATGTCGGGTCTCCTTGGTGTCGTACGGCCCGGGTGGCCGCATCTGCCCCTGGGACGGAGCCGCCACACCGGTCTCGACATCCTCGCCACATCTTCCACACCGTCCGTGAACCTGCGACCAGGGTTCCCCACGGACATGTGCCGACGGCGCGGTCACCCACGGTGCTTCTTCTGTTGCCACGGTGGTGGAGCTGATGTGGCGATGCCCTGTGAGTACACCGTGATCTCGTTCCTGCTGTAGGAAACACCGAAGGTCGAGATGACCGCTTGCGGCCCGGCGGAAAGCACGGGTCGGTCACGTCCGCGGCGACCACATCGAGGTGTGGCGAGCTCAGGGGGTACTGGTCGGGCTTGCGGGTCACCGCGATGACGTGGTGACCGGCGGTCAGGGCCTGTCGGACGACCAGACGGCCGGTGGGGCCGTTGGCCCCGAAAACGGCGAGGTCCATGATCTTCCCTTCTTCACGGCATCGGCCAAGATCGATACGTCGCAGGCTCCAAGCAACAGATAACTGAAACTAGCGTAGTTGAAGGTAGCTGATACGTTGAGGTGTGTCGAACGCAGAGGGCACCGCCACCGACCCACCCGCCGCGGCAACGCCGGCAGCACCGTCCGCGCACGACATCGAGCGGTTCCTGGCCTGGAGGCTGGTGCGCACCGGGCGTGAGGTCGAGCGCGCGCTGACCGACACCATCGCCGAGCACGACCTGACCACCACCCAGTTCGGGGTCCTCTCGCTGCTGGCCACCATGGCCGACTTCACCCAGTCCGACCTCGCCCGCGCCGTCCTCGTGCGACCCCAGAGCGTCGGTCCGCTGATCACCTCGCTCACCGAGCGCGGCCTCATCGCGCGACGCGGCCCCGGCGGACGGGGACGCCGGGCGCACTTCGACCTCACTCCGGCGGGTCAGCACCTCATCGAGCACGCGTGGCCGCGGGTCACCGCCCTCCACTCCCCCGCCCGGCTCGGACTCGACGAGGACGACGCCCGCACCCTCGACCGCCTCCTGCACACCTTGGAGATCGCCGCGACCGAGCCGGGAACGTGACGGCGCTGCCGTCGCGGCATCCGGCCGGCTCGTGCAGGTCCGGGGCGGGTCTCGGCGCTGTCGGCGGCCACGACCCACCGCGGTACCGGCGGTCACGGGCGCTCAGCTGAGGGCAGCGCCGAACCACGTGGGCAGCTGGCTGTGCAGGTCCTGCTGGTCGTCACCGACCCACGCCACATGGCCGTCCGGGCGCAGCAGCGCGGCGGGCACGTCCAGTTCCTCGCTGACGTCGACGACGTGGTCGACGCGGTCGGCCCAACCCGCCACCGAGAGCCGGCCGGTCTGGTCGAGCAGTAGCCCGCGCCCCCCACGCATCAGCTCGTAGAGGCGCCCCCGCTTCAGGCCGACGTCCCGCATCCGGCGGCCGAGCAGGTCGTGTCCCTCGCCGAAGTCGTAGCGGATCCCGATCGCGGTGATCTTCTCGACCAGGTGGCGGTTCACCTCGTCGAAGTCCATCAGCTCCGATATCAGCCGGCGCACCGCCCGGGGGCCCGGCTCCGGGGACATCAGCTCCATCTGCGCGCGGGTGTTATCCAGCACGTCGGCGGCCACCGGGCGCCGTTCGGTGTGGTAGGTGTCCAACAGCCCCTCCGGTGCCCAGCCCTCGACCTCGGCGGCCAGTTTCCACCCGAGGTTGAACGCGTCCTGGATACCGAGATTGAGCCCCTGCCCGCCGGTCGGCGGATGGATGTGCGCCGCGTCGCCGGCCAGCAGCACCCGGCCGGTCCGGTAGCGCTCGGCCAGCCGGGTGGCGTCGCCGAAGCGGGACAGCCAGCGCGGGGAGTGCACGCCGAAGTCGGTGCCGGCGACCACCCGCAGCTGCTGCTTCACCTCCTCGAGGGTCGGCGGGACCGTGCGGTCCTCGGCCACTCCTTCGGCGGGCACGACGACGCGGTGCACGTCGTCCCCGAGGGGTCCGACGCCGAACCGCAGCTGGGTCTTGCGCACTTCGGCCACCACGGCGGTCACCGTCTCCGGCGCCGCGGCCACCTCCATCTCGCCCAGCAGCGTGTCGACCCTGCTGGGCTCTCCGGGGAAGCCGACGCCGAGCAGCTTGCGCACGGTGCTTCGGCCGCCGTCGCAGCCGACGAGGTAGCGCGAGCGCAGCTGGGTGCGGTCGTTCAGCTCGACGGTCACCCCGTGGTCGTCCTGGTTCAGCCCGACCAGCTCGCAGCCACGCCGGATCTCGGTGCCCACCTCGGTGGCGTGCTCGGCCAGCAGGCGATCGGTGTCCGTCTGCGGGATGCCCAGGACGTACGGATGCGCGGTGTCCAACCGGTCCGGAGACGGCTTGGGGATGGCGGCGAAGAAGCCGCCGACCGGGTACTGCTGGCCGAGAGCGAGGAACCGCTCCAGCAGACCGCGCTGGTCCATCACCTCGACGCTGCGCGCGTGCAGGCCGAGGGAGCGGACCACCCTGGTCGGCTCCGCCTCCTTCTCCAGCACGAGCACGTGCACGCCGTGCAGCCGCAACTCGCCGGCCAGCATCACGCCGGTCGGTCCGCCGCCGGCAACGATCACGTCAATCATGAAGAATCCCCATTGCACGAGCTCGAACGTGTCATGTCCTGCACGTGCTGAGAATTGTGCGAAATGACCCGGGCCTTGCGGCAAGGCCCCCGTTGCGCTATAGGTTGGGAGTGGCGAGGGAGGTTCTTCCCCTCGCCTCTTCCTGTTGACGGCCCGCATCTCGCTCCGAGGCACCGCGTGGGGTGCTCTCCAGGAACCGTCGCATGCAACCGCGTGGCCACCGAGTCGAGCCCGTGGGCGGCCTCGCGAGAACGAAGCTCACGGAGGCCCGGTGTGATATCTGGGTCCGCCATCCAATGAAACCCGCAACGCTCGTAGTACGGCCCGTTCCAGGGAACATCGCGGAACGTCGTCAGGGTGAGAGCTGGATAGCCGTGATCGATCGACCACGCGGCCAGATGATCGATGAGGGTTGCTCCGAGCCGCTGGTGAGCATGATCCGGGTGTACCGACACCTGCTCGACGTGGACGCAGCCGTCGACGATGTCGGCGATCACGTAGGCGGCGACCTGATCGCCGCGTTCCACCACCCAGGCGCGTCCGGCGTCGATGAACCGGCGTAGAGCTGCGGTCGACGGAGGTTCGTCGTCAGCGACGGAATGCATGCCCAGGAGGCGGAAGGCCTCCCCCGCTGCCCGCTCGACGGTGCGTAGCTCGTCGACGTCGGAGTTCCTGGCCGGACGTACCACGCGGACGCACCCCTGACGGTCGCTCGTTGACGCGATCTCAATCACCCCTTCCTCTACCATCGAGGACGGCCGGGACTCCGTGTCAGCAGAAATGGGAGGCCTGTGTGTCAACCGCTGTACGAAAGCTTCCTCCTTTGAGCGAGCAAGCCGAGCGGCTCATCGCCCTCGGTGCCCACGAGATCGGCGGCCTCTCCGCCAGTCAGCTCCGCGCCACGGCCGGCGAGGACCAGCGTGCCGAGTCGCTGTTGGTCATGCACCCCGAGCGCGCGAGCGCGTCGATGCTCTGCACCCTGCTCGAACACTCCGGCAAGCGAGGCTTCGTCGTCGAGGACATGCCTGACGTGGACGACTTCGCTCCGATCGAGCAGGTCACACTGCCACCCGGGCCCGTGTACCTGGTCGAAGGGCTCGACCGCGGCGATCACATGGCCAACTGGAGCCCCGACCAGGCCCTCCCGGCGATCACCGCCGCTGAACGGACACCGCTGATCCTGAGCGAAGGCATCCACTGGCTGCTCCAACAGCCCCAGGCTCTTGAACGCGGCCACTGCTTCATGACCATCGGGTCTCGGCTGCGCAAGCCGAACGGCTCGCTCGACGCCCGAACCCCGGCGATCTGGATCAGCAACGGGATCGGTCGAGACGGGCGAGCGAACCGCGATGCCCCCAAGGTGGGGTGGTGCTGGGCTGGCAACCGCCACACGTGGTTGGGCTTCGCGTCCGCAGGAAGTCGCATCCCGGCACACGAGTAATCGGGGACGCCGCGCTACGACACACATCCCGGGCTGCAGCCCCCGCACATCGACGCCCCGCGCGGTGAGCAGTTCGTCGCGAAGACGGCCGCCGTGGTGATGCGGGAGCTCTACAACCCGGCGCAGCTCGACGTGACGACAGCATGCAGGCGATGCTCGGCCGGCAGTCGCGCCCCACCCGACCTGACCGGCGGGCGATCTGCGGAACTCGCCGCGTCAGGTCCTGTCGGAGCTCCGCAGCCGGTACACGTTGAGCCGCAGGTCGTAGTACTTGTCGGTCTCCCCGACCCAGGTCATCCCGATCCGCCGCGCCACCGCCTCGGCGCGGCGGTTGTGCGGCCTGACGAGGGCGAACACCTCATCGACGTCGTATCGGAACCCGCGCTCGATGACCCCGCGGCCGGCCTCACTGGCGTACCCGCGGCCCCAGAACTCCGGAGCGATCTGCCAGCCGACCTCGACGTCCTGCTCATCGACCGGCAGCTCGTGGAGGCTCACTCCGCCGACCAGCGCTGAGGTGGTCGATATCGTCACCGCCCAATGGCCGAGTCCGCTCTCGCCACCGCGGGTGTCCGCGATCCAGCTCTGCAGCAGCACCCGCATGCCGTCGTCATCGGTCACCTGCTCGACGGCCGGGCTGAGCCACCGCGCGACCTCCGGTCGGCCGTAGATGGCGCGCGCGGCGGTCACGTCGTCCTCGGACCACTCGCGGATGATCAATCGCTCGGTGCGCATCAGCTCGGACACGAGCGTCACGGTATCGGCGACGACCTGCGTGGAGCTCGTCGTAGGCCGTCGAGAACGCCGGCGACGAGCAGATCCGCCGGCCCATCGACACCGACGTCGCGCGATCCCACCGGCCCTGTCAGTCGGGGACGCGGAGGAGGTAGTCGCCGATCTCCTCGTCCCACTCCATCGCGACCAGATCACGGGCCCGCGCCGCCTTGGCGAACGACAGGAAGGTGTTGAAGCCGTAGCGTTTCTCGCTGAACGCCGGCAGTCGCTTGCGCAGCTGATCCTTCAAGCCGCTGAGCTGGGGCCGCGCCCCGACTGTCTGGGCCTGCCGGACGACCTCGACGAGCAGTTGGAAGGCGTCTTCATCGGCCGACTCGTCCTCGGGGAGTGAGACGTCGGGATCACCCTGCGCCGTCCCTCTGCGCAGCGCCACGATGCCTTGGTGCTCGAGGTGACGCAGCAGTTCGCCGAACCCCCGGAACCCGTGATCGGCCTCGTCGAAGGTCGGATCCTTGCGCAGGATGGCCCGCTTGAGGCGAGAGGCGAGCACCGGTCCATCGGCCTGGCGCTCGAGACCGGCGAGGGTGCGTGCCACGAGCGGCCCGACGTCGCGGTCCGCACCCGCCGCGACGGGCTCGTCGACGGGCGATGCCGGCGGGGTTTCTCCGGATGTCGGAAGCCGCGTCACCGCCTGCTCGGCCGCGGGGATCGTCGGCGGACGGGTCCGCCTGCTGCTCCGACGGGCCATCTGCGTGGGCTCGACGCCGGGCAGGCGGTCGTAGAAGAGGAACTCGTCGCAGGCGGGCGGCAGCAGGGCCGAGGTCGACGATTGCACCCCGATGCCGATCACTCGCTTGTCGAGCTCGCGCAGCTTGTGCACGAGCGGAGTGAAGTCCGAGTCGCCGGTGCCGATCGCGAAGGTCGTGATGAAACCGCGCTCGTAGGCGAGCTCAACGGCGTCGACCGCCATCTTGATGTCAGCCGCGTTCTTCCGCGACCCTCCCATGCGCTGTGGGATCTCGATGAGCTCGACCTGGGCCCTGGCGAGCAGCCGACGGTCCTCGTCGAAGTAGGACCAGTCGGCGTAGGCCCGGCGGGCGACGACCCGCCCGCGCTCGGCCAGCGCGTCGGCCACCGGACCGAAGTCGAACGGCGTGACGCCGAGGCCGTCGCGGGCACCGATCGCGAGGTTCTCGTAGTCGAGGAACAACGCGATGCGCTCGTCGTCGTTGATCACTGCGGTCGCCTCCCGGGCTCGGTCATGCACCCTAGTGCTCCAGCGCCGGATCGTGATCATTGTTGGTCGGTGGCCCGAAGCCGGGTGTCGCACGGCCGCCGTTCACCTTCTCGTCTTGTCGGTGAGTGAGAGTGATGTGCACCCACCGCCCGGCCGCATGATGGCGGCCTGTACCCGAAGCGGGAGCCCCATGGTCAACCGATTGCCACGCCGTGACCTCCTGCGGCGCGGCCTCGCCGCCGGTGCGGGGGTGGCACTGATCGGCAGCACCGAGATGCTGCTCACCGCGTGCGCAGCCGCGGATGTCGGCGCGGATGCCGGCGCTGCGCCGCAACCCGGATACGGCCCACTGGTCGCCGATCCCGCGAAGCGCCTCGCGCTGCCCCAGGGATTCTCGTACAAGGTGATCAGCGAAGCCGGTGTGACCACGCTCGAGTCGGGCGAGTTCACCCCCCGCAACCACGACGGCACCGGCACCTTCCGGGGCAACGGCGGCGGCACCGTGGTGGTCAACAACCACGAGATCCGCGACCCCTTCGGCACCGAGCTGCCCGTGCCGCACCTCGACGGCCTGACCTACGATCCCGGGGCCGCTGGGGGCGCCACCGTCGTCGAGGTCGACCGGGACGGCAACCGAATCCGGGAGTACGTCGGCGTCGCCGGCACCGCCACCAACTGCGCCGGCGGCGTGACCCCGTGGAACACCTGGCTGACCTGCGAGGAGATCGACGCCCTGGCCGGAACCGACGGCTTCCAACGCGACCACGGCTACGTCTTCGAGGTCGACCCGTTCGACCCGACGGCCAACCAGGACCCGCAACCGATCCTGGCGTTGGGCCGGTTCGAGCACGAGGCCGTCGCGGTCGACCCCAACCGCGGCGACGTCTACCTCACCGAGGACGCCTCCGAGCCCAACGGCCTGCTCTACCGCTGGCAGGCACCCGAGGCTTTCCGGGGGCGAACCGGCGCGCTCACCGACCTCGGCCCCGCCGACGGGGTGCTCACCGCCATGCGCGCATCCCACGGCTCCGGTGCCCACGTGCCCGATCTCTCCCTCGCCACCCAGACCGGCACCGAATACCGGATCGACTGGGTGCCCGTGCCCGACCGGGACGCCCGCTCGGTTCCGATCCGTCGGCAGCTCACCGACGGCGACATCACCCGCTCCCGCAAGCTGGAGGGGCGCCTGGTGGGACGGACGGGGTGCCTACATCGTGTCCAGCTACTCCCGCGACGACGACTACCCGGGTGTCTCGCGGGTGCACGACGGCCAGGTGTGGTTCTACGACCCGGACCGCTCCACGCTGACGCTGAGGCTGCTGTTCACGAAGAACCTCGATCCCGACAACGGACCGGCCTTCGACGCCCCCGACAACATCAGCATCTCCCCCTACGGCGGAGTGATCCTCGCCGAGGACGGCGAAGGTATCCAACACCTCGTCGGCGCCACCCCGAGCGGAGCCACGTTCCCCCTCGCCCGCAACGACCTCGAGACCGAGACGGGCAGGAACGTCGAGTTCACCGGCCCCGCATTCTCCCCCGACCTCCACCTCCTCTTCGCCAACATCCAAGAGCCCGGCCTCGGGTTCGCCATCACCGGCCCATGGCGACCCCAACGCTAGGTTCGCGATCGACACCGGTCTCGTGGCCGCCTGCGGCCGAGTCGCCGCCTCCCGCGCGCGTCTCGCGTGGGGGCGCACGGCAGCAGATCGACGATCGAGCTCCGGTCCGGAGGCAGACTGGGCGGGTGCCCAACGACGACCCCCGGCATGCCGTGCGGTTCCACGACGCGACGAAGTACTACGCGCTGAGCGACACCGAGCCCGGCGACGACCGCATCGGGATCGGCGACCCGGCCACCCGGACCGAGGCGATCTGGCAGAAGGACTGGGACATCAAGCCCCTGCTGCACAAGGTCTACGAGTCACTGCCGCCGGTCGAGCTGACGCGGGAGCTTCCGGACACGGGCGTGCCGGCGCTCGACGCCATCGCCGCGACCGGGGCGGAGGCGCTGCCGGCACGGGCCGTCCCGGACCGGGCGCTGCTCGGCCGGCTCGGTCTGCTGACCAACGGTTCCCTCGACCGCACGTGGACCACGCCCGACGGCCGCACCCACCACTACCGCACGGCCGGTGGCACCGGCGCGATGTACCACCTCGAGCTGTACTTCGTCTGCACCGATCTCCCCGACCTGGCGGCCGGTGTGTACCACTACTCCGCGATCGACCACAGCCTGCGCCGGTTGCGCCGGGGCGACCTCCGCGCCGCGTTGGTCGACGCGACCGGCGAGGAGCCGTCGATCGCCGCCGCACCCGTGGTCGTGGTCGTGACGAGCACGTTCTGGCGCAACGCGTGGCGCTACCGCGAGCGCGCTTACCGGCACACCCACTGGGATGCCGGCACGTCGCTCTCGCACATCCTCGCGGTCGCGGCGTCAGCGCAGGTCGCCGCCACGCTCGTGTTCGGATACGCCGACGGGCACGTCAACGCGCTCCTCGACATCGAAGGGACGCGCGAGTCCGCCGTGGCGCTCGTCGCGCTGGGCCGCACCGAGGCCGAACCGCCGCCCGCGCCGCCCCCCGGCCGGCTCGACCTCCCCACGCGGCCGCTGTCGTCGGCGGAGGTGACGTTCCACGCGCTCACCGACATCCACCTGGCCTCGTCGCTGTCGACCGGCGCGGAGGCCGCACACTGGCGGGCGCGCCGGTGGCGGCGGCCAGCTCCGCAGCAGACCGGCCCGCTCACCGAACTGCGCCCACTGCCCGCGGACCGGTTGGATCTCCGCCCTCCGGAGCAGATCATCTTCCGCCGCCGCTCGACCAGGAACTACGACACCGAGGTGGAGATCCCGTTCGACGCGTTCTCCACGCTGCTGGAGCGCTCGACCCGCGGCGCGACGTCCGACGTGCTCGTCCCGGGTGCGCCGCTCACCGACCTCTACCTGATCGTGCACGGCGTCGAGGGCCTGGCCCCGGGGGTCTACCTCCACCACCCGCACCTCGGCGCGGTCGAGCTGCTGCGCGCGGGCACGTTCCGCGCGGAGGCCACCCGCATCGCGGCGGACCAGCGGTACGCGGGGGACGCGCACGTCAATCTCTACTACCTCGCGCACCTGCCCTCGATCCTGGCCCGCTACGGCAACCGGGGCTACCGCCTGGCGCAGCTCGAAGGCGCCCTCCACGCCGGCAAACTGCATCTCGGCACCCACGCCCTCGGGCTCGGCGCGGTGGGCTCCACGTCGTTCGACGACGAAGTGGTCGAGTTCTTCTCCCCGCACGCGGCGGGCAAGGACTACAGCTTCGTCACGGTGTTCGGCAGTCGCCGCCGCAGCGCCAGGACCTGAGGCAGACGGCTGGCGGGGTTGCGCCGTCGATGGCCAGGCCTGCATGCCATGCTCGGCCCGTGGTCGACATCGCCGCGAAGGCCAGTGAACTGCTCCGCCTGCACCACACCGGCAACACGCTGGTGCTGCCGACGGTCTGGGACGCCTGGTCGGCGCGCACGGTCGTCGAGGCGGGCTTCCCGGCGCTCAGCATCGGCAGCCACCCGCTCGCCGACTCCCGCGGGCAACGGGACAACGAAGGCATGACACTCGACGACGCCCTCGACGGTATCCGCCGAGTCACCGGCGCCGTCGATGTACCCGTCACCGCCGATGTGGAGTCGGGCTACGACACCCCGGCGTCCGAGCTGGTGGAGCGCGTGCTGGAGGCCGGGGCGGTCGGCATCAACGTCGAGGACACCGTGCACAGCCAGGGTCGGCTGCGAGAGGTGCAGGAGCACTCCGACTACATCGGTGCCCTGCGCGCCGCAGCCGATCAGGCGGGTGTGGAGCTGGTGATCAACGCCCGCACCGACGCCTTCATGGGCAAGGTCGTGGCCTTCGACGATCCGTTGGCCGAGGCGGTGAGCCGGCTTCGGGCCTGCGAGGCCGCAGGCGCGCGCTGCGTCTACCCGGTGCGGGTGCCCGACGCCCAGACGCTGCAGATCCTGCTTGCCGAGATGTCCGGCCCGGTCAACATCACGGCCCACCCGGTCGGTGGCGCGCCTTCGGGCTCCTTCGCCGAGCTCCAGGCCGCCGGCGTTCAGCGCATCACCTTCGGACCGCTACTCATGGCCGCGCTCACCGGCGAGCTCACCGAGCTGATCACTCCCTGGCGCTGACCCACGAAGGGGGTGCCGTCGGTCAGGGCCCCGCCTGTGAGCCGATCCCCTCGTTCAGCGCGCGTCGAGGCACTGCTCGAGGGCGTGGAGCACGGCCTTGGGCCTGCCGACGTAGGCGGCGCAGGCTGCGCCCCGCTCGCCGCGCTCGGTGAAGTTCCCGGCGAATGCCTCGCGGACGGCCTCGTACCCCGGGACCACAGTGCCGTGGACCGCCGTGGTCGCGCGGTTCACCTCGATGCTCATGACGTGCTCCCTCGATGTCGGCGGTCGTTCCCGACCGCGCCGGCGTGACCGGCAGAGCGTCGCCCGGCGCCGGGTGTTGCCGGACCACCCCCGCCCTGCTTCCACCCCGGGTGGGCGGGCGGCGGGGACGTGCTGCGCCGCGGGCCGGATCTACGACGTGCTCCGTGAGGGCCGTCCCGTCCGAGGTCAGTACCGCACGCCGTCCCAGAGCCGCCGCTCCTCGCCGACGTGGGTCATCGACGATGCGGCTGGGGTCATCGAGCAGCATCGTGGCGCGACGGGCGGGGTCGTAGACCCGGCCAGTCGGGCAGCCGCGCGTGCCGCGGCACGCCGTCGCGCACGAACGCGACCCACGCCCCGTGCATCGTCGCGGCCAGCTCCGCCGACAGCGGACGGTCGGCGAGCTCGGCGAGCGGCTCGGCCGCGTCGCGCCGATCCCACATGAACGGCAGGTCCAGGCCGTGGAAAGCACCGAGCCCGCTGCCCACCGGGGGCGATCCCCAGGTGAGCAAGTAGGTGTAGACCGGTGCGTGCCGATGCGCGGCCTCCGCCAGCCGGATCGCCGGGATGCGGAACAGCACGTCGGTGAGGAAACGCATGCGCCCATCGACGTCCGTCTCACCGTTGGCATTGCGGCGGTGCACCTCGACGGCGTCGTCGGCGCGTTCGCCGAAGGCGAGGTGCGCGACGGCCGGCGCCACCTCACCGAAGGCCGGCGTGAACACCGTCGTCTCGTCGAGGTTGGTCCCGACCAGCAGATCCACGCCGGAGGCGGCTCCGGCTGCCACGGCGTCGAGCGCCGGCCGGCGCAGGACATCGCTCCCGGCGGTGGGCATGCTGTGGACGCCCGTGACCGCGCTCATGAGGGTCGGGCGGACGCCCGCGGCGGTGAGGACGCCGGCCATGTCCCGTTCGACGGCACGGGACGCGGCCAGCAGCGCCCGGCTGTCGACCGTTGTCACCACCTCGTCGTCCGGACGTTCGACGCCCACACGGCGCAGCACCTCCCGGCCGACGACCTCGCTGATCGCGGGCGGCAGCTCGAACGAGGCCGCGCCGCTCTGCAGGATCCCGCGCCGGAACAGGCCGCGGGCCCGTGGTACGGCGAGGAGCGAGCCGACGCTGTGGGCGCCGGCCGACTCGCCGGCCACGGTGACCCGCGCGGGGTCGCCACCGAACGCCACGATGTTGTCCTGCACCCACTCCAGCACCGCGACCTGGTCGAGCAGTCCGAACGCTCCCGACCCGGGCCGGTCGCCGACGTGCAAGTAGCCGGCGGGGTGCAGCCGGTAGTTGAAGGTGACGGTGACGACGCCGTCCCGGGCGAACGTCGCCCCGTCGTAGATGAGGTCCGACCCCGTGCCGAACTTGAGACTGCCGCCGTGGATCCACACCAGCACGGTGGCCGGCGGCCGAGCGGGGGCCCGACGCTGGGTGGGCGTCCGCGCGTACCGGGAGCTCGCGCGTCGAAGCAGACGTGCGATCCCGTACCGCGCCTCGACGGTGCCGCGGACACGGCCGCAGTCGGTGGTGACGACGGTGGTTGTCGTCGCGGTGGTCATGACGGGCCTCCGGTGAGGTGCAGGTAGGCGGCGAGGAAGCCATGGCTTCCCTCCCTCGTGGACGTCGAGACGCACCGAGGGTGGGTCGGGGCCGGGGTGGGCCGGACCACCCGCGGTGGGTTCCACCCGGGGTGGTCCTCTGCCACGCTGGGTCGGCGCCCGCCGGGACTGGGGGACCGTCGTGACGTCGACCCGACCACCGCCGTCGAGACCGATGCTGATCGCCAAGCAGCACGTGCCGCGGACGCCTGTCCACGCGATCGGTCGCCGACGCCTGGTACGGCGGCTGCTCGACCCGGGCGGCACCCGCGCCACACTGCTGGTCGCCCCGGCCGGCTGGGGCAAGACCACGCTGCTCGCGCAGTGGGCGCGCGACCCGCACGAGCGCCGCCGCATCGCGTGGGTATCGCTGGACCATGCCGACGACGAGCCGATGCGGTTCTGGTCCTACGTGCTGAGCTCGCTGGAGACGGTCGCGCCACAGGTCACCGGGGATCCGCTGCGGGCGCTGCGGATGGCCGGGCTCGACCCGGTGGACGTGGTGCTACCCGATGCTGCTCAACGCGCTGTCCGACGCCGCGGACCGGCTACGTTCTCGTCCTCGACGACTACCACGTGCTCGCGCGACGGCCGCCTGCACGAGCAGGTCGAGTTCCTGCTCGCCTACCTGCCGCCCGCGCTGCACCTGGTGATCTCCGCCCGGGCCGATCCGCCGCTGCCGCTGGCCCGACTGCGATCGCGGGACGAGCTCGTCGAGCTGCGCGCCGACGACCTCCGCTTCACCTCGTGCCGAGACGACGGACCTGCTGACCGCGGCGGGAATGCCGGCGCTGGCCGACGAGTCGATCGCGTGGATCGCCGAACGCACGGAGGGCTGGGCGGCCGGCGTGCGGCTCGCCGCCCTCACGGTGCGCTCGGCCCCGGACCCGGACGTGCGCGCGCGGGCTCTGCGCGGCGACGACCGCCACCTGATGGACTACTTCGTGGAGGAAGTCCTCGCTCGGACTGAGCTCCGGTCAGCGTGAGCTCCTCACCCGCTGCTCGGTGCTGGAGCGGCTCACCGGCTCACTGTGCGACGCACTGCTCCGCCGCGACGGCTCCGGCGACGTGCTCGCGGGGCTGGAGGCGGCCGGGTGTGTTCGTCGTGACGCTCGATCCCCAGGGCGAGTGGTACCGGTGCCACCAGCTGTTCCGCGACGTCGCTCACCCGTCAGCTCGACGCCGCCGACCCGGCGGCGCGGCGGATGCTGCTGGGGCGCGCGGCCGAGTGGTTCCTCGCCCACGACCAGCTCGACGAGGCCGTCCGGCACCTGATCGCCGCAGGCGACCACGCCGCGGCTGCGCAGCTGCTCGTCGCGAACATCCGGTGGTTCGTCGACGCGCGGTGCGAGCGGCGAGGTGTTCCGGCTGGGCAGCGCCCTCGACCCGGACGTGGTGCGCGCCGACCCGTTGCTCTGCGTGGACCTGGCGTGGGCCGCGGCCTGGGGCGGCGGGCGGCCCGACAAGGTGCGCGAGTGGCTCGACGCGGCCGAACCGCTGCTGGGCCCCGACACGCCCGCGCTGGAGGGATGGCACAGCACCACGTCGGCGGCGGCGTTCCTCCGCGCGACCACCGTCGAGGCGTGGACCGACGGTGTCGAGGGAGCGCTGGCCGACGCGCGGCGCGCCATCGCGCTGGAGGTCGACCCCGAGGAGCGCGGGTACGCGCTCGCCCGGGTCGCGCTCGGGCCGGGTGCTGCTCGGCGCGGGCCGCGCAGAGGAGGCGGCCGCCGTCCTGTCCGAGGCGTGGGCCGCTCCCGCTGATCCCGCGGACGTCACCGGTCCTGCAGATGCAGGCCGGCCGGGGCGCTCGCGGCCGCCCTGCTGCGAACCGGTGAGCACGACCGGGCTCGACCGAGCTGTGCCGGCAGTTCGCTCCTGCGGCCGCCGAGCTGGAGGCGCAGTGGGGCGACGCCGCGGCGCCGGCGCTGACCCTGCTGCGCACGGCCGCAGGGTCAGCTCGCCCACGCCCGCGCGCGACCTGCCGCAGGCGCGCAGCATCCTGGCTCGAGGCGTCGAGCTCGCACGCGCGTGGGGCCACGACACCCACCTCGTCGCTGCGCTGGCTGCGGCGGCGGAGGCCGAGCTGGCCGCGGGCAACCGCGCCCACGCCCGCACCTTGCTGAACGAGGCGCACGAGGCCGCGGTCAACGGCCCGATCCTGCCAGCGGCACAGGAGGCGCTGCGACTCGCCGAGGGTCGGGTCGGCCGCCGTGCGGTGCAGGACGCCCGGCACGAGCAGCACGTGCTCGTCGAGGAGCTCACCGATCGGGAGCTGTCGATCCTGCGAGCCCTGCAGGGCCCACTCACCCAGCGCGAGATCGGCAGCGAGCTCTTCCTGTCATTGAACACCGTCAAGGGCTACACGAAGAGCCTCTACCGCAAGCTCGGCGTCGGCGGACGCGAGGAGGCCGTCGTCCGGGCCCGCGCCCTCGGCCTGCTCTGAACCACCCCGGGTGGTCGCGACCCGAGGCGGTCCTGAGGCTGGCGCTGCCCGCCGGACGCGTCAGAGCTTCTTCACCTGTCCGATCCCGGTGATCTCCTGGGTCAACTGGGGCTCGCCCAGATACTCCACACTGCCGATTCCGGTGATCCGAACGCGCAGCGTCCGACTGACGTCGACCTGGGCGGTGCCCGTCCCGCTGACCGACACGTCGGCGTCCTGCGACGCCAACCCGCGTCCGTCGTACGTCCCGATCCCGATGAGGTCGACCACTTGAGTGGCCGCGCGACCGGCCACCGTGACCTGTGCCGCACCGCTGTGTGCGACCGACAGTTCCGGGACGTCGACGCCGGTGACGCTCACATCACCGGCTCCTGACACGACGAGTCCGCTGAGGCGCGCGACGGTGACCCGGTAGGTGATGTCCTGGGCGCCCGCGATGTTGGTTCCCGGCGCAACGCCGAGCCGGAGCGTGGTCCCGGCGACCTCGCTGGTGAGCGAGGGCAGGAGTGTCTCGTCGGCGCGGATCTCGAGCGAGTCGGTCCCCGTCTGTTCGATCGTCAGCTTTCCGGCGCCGGCGAACTCCACCGAGTCGAATGCCTGCACCGGCCTGGTCTCGGTCCGGACGTTCCCCGACCCCGTGGTGGTGGTGCCGCCGCCGCACGCCCCGAGCAGGACGAGCAAGATCGTCGCGACGACCGCGTGGGAGAGGGTCCAGGTGCGCCGCTCCCCCACCAGGATCTCGTGCTTCATGGCCACGGAGATACCGTCCCAGAAGACCGGCGATCACACCTACTGCTGGGCGAGCCACTTGTCGAAGGTGATGTCCCCGAGCTGGGCGTCGGGGCCGGGGAGCAGCTGGCGCTCGCTCAGCCGCACTCCGTAGTAGCGGGCCTGCTCGTCGGTGACAACCTCTCGCGGGTCGCCCTTGGCCGCGAGGCCCTTGCGCACCAGCTCGTCGAATCGGAACTGCTCCGGGCCCCCGATCTCGCGGATCCCGTTCAGCGGCTCCCCCACCGCGACGCGTCCCACTCCGGCGGCGACGTCGTCGGACGCCATCGGCTGGATGAGGGCCGGCGGCAGGTGGACCGTGCCGTCGACCGTGCTGGAGTCCGCGATGGTCGTGACGAACTCGAAGAACTGGGTGGCGTGCACGATCGAGTACGGGCGACCCGACTCACTGATCAACGACTCCTGCGCGATCTTCGCGCGGAAGTAGCCCGAGTCCGACATCCGGTCCGTGCCGACCACCGACAGTGCCACGTAGTGTCCGACACCCTCCTCGGCGGAGTACTCGAGCAGGTTCGTGGTGGAGGTCCGGAAGAACTCCATCACCGGGTCGTCGGCGAACGACGGGGAGTTCGACACGTCCACCACGACCGCCGCACCTGTGAGCGCCTGGGCGAGCCCCTCCCCGGTGAGGGTGTTCACGCCCGTGTTCGGGGCCGCGGGCACCGCCTCATGACCGTGCTCGCCCAGCTTGGCGACCAGCTTCGAGCCGATCAGTCCCGTTCCGCCGATCACAACGAGCTTCACGATGTGTCCCTCCGTCTGACGAACGCGATCACGCTGCCCATGGCCGGGCAGCCTCGGAAGGAGGACCAGGCCACCCGCAGATCTGTGACGCGGACCCGCGAAGTGCGAGACCCGCCTGACTCGTCCGACTTGACGCATGCCGATATCAGCATATGATTCGCGCCGTGGCACGAGCAGCGACGACATCGGACGTCTTCAACGCGATCGCCGAGCCGCAGCGCCGGGAGATCCTGGTGCTGCTGCGGGCGGGTGAGCGGCCGGTGACCGGGTTGGCCCGGGAGTTGGGGATGACCCAGCCGGGGGCGTCCAAGCACCTGCGGGTGCTCAGGGAGGTCGGGTTGGTGCGGGACCGCAAGGCAGGCAAGCAGCGCCTGTACGGCCTTGACGCCCGCGGGCTGCGGCCGGTCCACGAGTGGACCGGTGGGTTCGAGCGGTTCTGGAACGAGAGCTTCGACCGGCTGGACGCGTACGTGCAGGACCTCAAGCAGGCAAGGCAGGAGGAGTGACCGATGGCAGCGACAGGACGGGACGCGCCGGCGCAGTCAGCGACGGCCGACCGCGAGATCCTGATCTCCCGGGTCATCGACGCCCCACGGGAGCTGGTGTTCGAGGCGTTCACCGAGGTGCGGCACCTGTCGCGGTGGTGGGGGCCGGAGGGGTTCACCACCACCACGCGGTCCTTCGAGTTCCGCGTCGGCGGGGAGTGGGACTTCGTGATGCACGGACCGGACGGGACGGACTACCAGGAGTGGATCTCCTGGACCGAGATCGCCCCGCCGGAGCGGATCGCGCTGCTCCACGGTGAGTCCCGCGGCGACCCGAACGCCTTCGAGTCGGTCCTCACGTTCGCGCCCGACGGCGCGGCGACCCGGATCGAGATGCGCACGGTGTTCCCCACCAAGGAGCTGCGCGACGAGGCGGTCGAGAAGTACCACGCGATCGAGGGCGGCCAGCAGACCCTGAGCAACCTGGCCGCCTACGTCACCGAGATCGTTCGGAAGGGAGCGGAGGGCTGATGGCCGGGAAGGTGTTCTTCAGCGTGTCGATGTCGCTGGACGGCTACATCGCGCCCGAGTCCGTGCCCGTTGAGGACCTCTTCGCGCCCGAGAAGCAGGACGACCCGGACGTGCAGCGCTGGATGGCGCAGTGGATGGAACTGCAGCAGTGGATCTTCCCGCAGCGGTTCTTCCGGGAGAACCTGAAGCTCGGCGAGGGCGGCGAGGAAGGGCGCGACAACGACATCGCGCGGGAGACGTTCGAGCGCACCGGCGCGAGCGTCATGGGCAAGCGCATGTTCGACGCCGGCGAGCAGGCGTGGCCGGAGGAGGCGCCGTTCCACACGCCGGTCTTCGTCGTGACGCACGAGAAGCGTGACCCCTGGGAGCGGCCCGGCGGCACGACCTTCCACTTCGTCAACGACGGCATCGAGGCCGCGCTCGACCAGGCCCGCGAGGCCGCCGGCGACCGCGACGTCCGCATCGCGGGCGGCGGCGCGACGATCCTGGAGTACGTGAACGCCGGCCTGATCGACGAGTTCTCGATCGCGCTCTCACCCGTGCTGTTCGGCTCCGGAATCCGCCTGTTCGAGGGCGTGGACGCGGGCCGCGTGGCCCTGGAGCCGGTCCGCGCGGAGCCCTCCCCGAGGGTGACGCACCTGACCTACGCCGTCCGGGAGCGGTAGGCGGACGGCGGACGAACACCCACGCGGTTGGCACGCAGACTCGCCGTTGTGATCAGGGTCAAGCGGCGGGCACAGCTACGCGGATGGCGTCTACCAGCTCGTCGCGCGTTGGGCCGGGTGCGTACGTCGGTCGCCAGCCGTCCTGGTAGACGGCCCGTGCCAGGGGCTCGGCCGGCCTCAGTGTCTCAGGCAATGCGGTCATCGCGAAGTAGCCTCCGGCGTGCTGGCCGATCCGGGGGTCGGCTTCGACCGCGGCGGCGATGAGGTCGGAGGTGAGCGGGATGCTCAGGTCGAGGTCTTCACCCTGCCAGCGCCTGACCATGCCGCCATCGATCGCGAGGTGGTCGGCCACCCAGGGTTCGATGGCGTGGTCGCACCACGCGCCGAACGGTTCGGCCACCACGGGGGGGTCGGCGCCCTCGTCGAGAAGTGCGAGCAGTGCCGCGACCTGCATGCAGGCCATCGCGATCCCGCGCCCTCGGGTCGGGGTCGTGGTCGCCACCGAGTCCCCCACGGCGACCAGTCCCGGCGTGCCGACCTGTCGCCGGTAGACGTTGCGCAGCGCCCCGCCGACGAGAACCGGTGATGTGGGCTGCGCACGGTCCGGTCGGGTCCACTCAGCGACGGCCGGGATGGCTCGGCAGGCCGCCTCGAAGGCGGCCTCGAACCGCAGTGCCTTGAGTGCGGCGTCCGCGGTGGGGCGCACGAGCACTACCGAGAAGTGGCCGGCCTCGTGCAGGAAGACCAGGCACTGGTAGCCGTCGAAGTCGGCCATGTAGGCGATCGGGCTCACCATCGGGCCCGGGCTCTGCTCCCGGTCTCAGCCGGTAGGTGCGGTCGACGTAGGCGAGGCCGCAGTCGCCGTCGAGGTCCGGACCGCCGCCCAGCGCGCTCGACCTGCCAAGGCGCCCGGCCCGGCCTGAGGCGTCCACGACGAGGTCAGCCTCGACGAGGGACCCATCGACCCGAGCGCCGACGACCCGACCTCGGTCCAGGACCAGTCCGTCGACGTGACCCGTGCGCAAGGTGAGGCCGGGCCGCTTCTGCGCCGCGTGTCGAAGCGCCCGCTCGAAGGTCGATCGGCGTGAGAGCACCCCCAGTACCTGAGGAGATCCGGCGGGGCTCGGCGCTTCCACGGGGCGGGCGCCCAGGTCCCACCAGCTGTTGAAGGCTTCCGGCCATTCAGCCAGGAGGGTCATCGCCACCTGGGGCCCAATCCTGCTGCTCAACTGCATACGCCACACGATCCAGCTCTCCGTCGGCCGGTCCCGGTCCACAGAAGTGACTGGTGTCCGCGGCGTGCGAGGCGGCCCAGCAGGAGCCCGTCGGGCCCGATCCCACGATGAGTGTCGCACGACCGCCCTCCACTACACTGCAAATAGTTGATTACACTCAGAGTCTTCAAAGGAGTGGTGTCAAGATGCCCCAGGCACGCCGCCCTACCTCGACGCTCCGTGCGGAACAGGCGCGCGCGACCGGCGAGCGTTGTCGCGCTGCCCGCGACCTCTTCGTCGAGCTCGGTGGTCACGCACGACCATCGACGCCGTGGCCGCCCGAGCCGGGGTGAGCCGCAAGACGGTGTTCACCTCGGTCGGTGGCAAGGCGGCACTTCTGAAGCTCGCGCTGGACTGGGCGTTGGTGGGTGACGACGAACCGGTCCCGATGTCCGGACGGCACGTCATCGCGGAGATGGAACAGCTGACCGATCCCCGCGCGCTCGTGGCCCGTTGGGCACAGTTCGTCGCCGAGCTGGAGGAGCGGGCGGCGCCCCTGGCCGACGTACTCGTCGTGGCTGCGGACGCCGACCCGGAAGCCGCCGATGTGCACGCGGTGTCCGAACGTCACCGGCTCGGGGGCGCGGAGTTCATCGTGGCTCGCCTCACCGCGATCGATGGCCTGCGACCGAGACTCACCACCGAGCGCGCCGTAGCCGCCGCCCTCGTGCTCATGGACCCCGCCGTTCACCGCACGCTCGTCCGCGAGCACGGCTGGACGAGCACTGAGTACGCCGACTGGATCGAACGCGCAGCCGTGGCCGAGCTCGTCGAGCCAGACGATGCCCGAGGCACGGTCCTGTGACACCGGCCGACCCGACCGTCGCACGGCCGTCCGTCAGGTACCGGCCAGCGCTCCGCGGAGCTTGTTCCGCGAGTCGACGTCGAGCTTCGTGAACACCTTGTGCAGGTGCCATTCGACCGTGCGGTGGCTGATGAACAGCTCGGCGCCGATCTCGGAGTTCGTCTTCCCGTCGCCGGCGAGTCGGGCGATCTGGGCCTCCTGCGCCGTGAGAACCTCACGCGCCTCGACCGTGCGTTGCCGTACCGACTCGCCGGTGGCCAGGAGCTCACGACGGGCGCGTTCGGCGAAGGCTTCGGCGCCGAATCCGTGCAGCATCTCGTAGGCGGTTCGCAGGTGTTCGCGCGCGTCGAGGCGCCGGTTCTCGCGACGCAGCCACTCGCCGTACACCAGGTGGGTGCGCGCGAGGTGGACGGCGACGCGGCTGCGTTCGAGGCGGGCGATGGCCTCGCGGTACAGCGAGTCCGCGTCCCGGCCGTCGCTGAGCAGCGCGGTCGATCGGGCCCGTACGCCGAGGGCCCAGTCCGTACCGCTGGCGTTGGTTCGTTCCTCGAGTCGTCGCAGGGCCGCCTGTGGCCACCTCGATGGCACCACCTCGGACGCCCGCCTCGACGAGCTCGACGAGGGCGAAACCGAAGGCCCCCAGATCCTCGTACTCGCACGCCCGTTGTGCGCTGGCCAGGGCGTCCTGGTAGCGGCCGAGGCCGTTGTACAGCACCGCCGTGAAGTACTCGCACAGACCGATGGCTCGTCCCTCGCCCCAGGAGAGCGCGTCCTGGACGTCGGCCTGGAACGGCGTCGGCGCGTCGGGCGCCTCGCCGCGCCAGGCGACGAGCATCAGCGAGGCGTACCGCAGGGGCGCGTTGCCGGTCTGCCTCCGTGATCGCGTCGGACTCCTCGATCAGGTCCGAGGCTGCGGTGAACTCTCCGGCGTGCACGTGCAGGGCGGCGCGGTACATGAGGGCCAAGGGAAGGATCCTGAGCGCGCCGGCGTCGCGAGCCAGCCGGACCGCACGGGTGGTCAACTCGTGCCACGTCTCGTCGTCCCACATGTCGCTGGCGACGAGCACCGCCAGCCAGAACCAGCGCATGACGTCGTTCTCGTTCGCGTCCGGCGTCCCGCCGGAACGCCTGCAGCGCGCGCCGCAGCGACGGCGCACCCGCGACGTAGCCCTCGGTGAACCGCGTCGCCAGACCGTCCAGGAGGACATCGATCAGCCGCGGCGGCTGCGGCCCCGGCGGCGCAGCCGCGGCGGCCTCGGCCACGTCCCGCAGTCCGCTCGGCCCGTGCAGGCGGCCGGCGAAGACCGCCGCTCCCAGCGCTTCGAGGTACGCCTCACGCGCCTGCCCGTCGCCGAGTCGTTCGAGTCGGTCGGCGGCGTCGACCAGCAACGGCACGGCGTCCCGGCCGCGCTGGCGAGCGAAGACGATCTGGGCGCGGAGCCGGGCCAGTCCGCGCGCGCTGCAGCTCGTCCAGCGGACCCAGTTCTGCCGCGGCGAGGAGCTCGTGACGCCGCCTCCGGGGACCCGGCCTCGAAGTTGGCGTGTGCTGCGGCCATCGCCCGTGCTCCTCGGGCGGCCGGATCGGGCGTCAGCTCGGTCGCGCGCCTCAGGAAGGCGGCCGCCGCTGCGACTCCGCCCCGGGCCCGGGCCCGGTCGGCCGAACGCTCCAGCTCGCCGGCCACGGCCTCGTCGGGTTCCACCGCCGCGTGGGCGCGATGCCACGCTCGGCGATCCGGGTCGGATTCGGGATCGGTCGCCTCGGCCAGCGCGCGATGCACGTCCTGACGGTCTCCGGGGCTCGCCGCGCGATAAGCCGCCGAGCGCACCAGCGGATGACGAAACCGCACCCGCGTACCGAACTCGATCAATCCCGCCGCCTCGGCCGCCGCGCCGCGTCCGCCCCGATCGCGAGCCGCTCGGCCACGCGCCTCAACAACGACACGTCCCCCACCGGCTCGGCGGCCGCCGCCAGCAGCAGCCGTTGCGTCGCAGCCGGAAGCGACCGCGATGCGCCGCAGGAAGCTCTGCTCGATCTGACTCACCAGCGGCCGGGCGTCAGGACGGCCGAACCCACCCGCCAGTTCCGCCGTGGTCAACCCCCGCGGCAACTCCAGCAGGGCCAGCGGATTGCCGCGGGTCTCGGCGACGATCCGGTCCTTGACGCGCTCGTCGAGCCGTCCCGGGGACCGCCGACTCCAGACAGCGCACGCGCATCGTCGTCGCGCAGACCCTGGACCACGAGCTCCGGCAGCCCCACCAGCTGGTCATCGCCCGGACCGAGGGTCGGTCCACGCACCGCGAACACCATCGCCACCCGCTCCGCCAGCAGCCGGCGCGCGACGAAGGCCAGCGTCTGCGCGGAGACCCGATCAAGCCACTGAGCGTCGTCCACCACGCAGACCAGCGGCTGCTCCTCGTCCACCTCGGCCAGCAGGCTCAGCACCGCCAACCCGACCAGGAACCGGTCCGGCGCGCTCGCCTGTGGACTCAGACCGAACGCGATGGCCAGCGCATCACGCTGCGGGCCGGGAAGGCGATCGAGATGCCCCATCATCGGCACGCACAGCTGGTGCAGTCCGGCGAACGCCAGCTCCATCTCGGACTCGACGCCGGCAGCCCGCGCGATCCGTGAACCCTGCCGCGCCCGCCCCACCAGGTACTCCACCAACGCGGACTTGCCGACCCCCGCCTCGCCGCGCAGGACCAGGACCTGGCTCTGACCAGCCCTGGCGCTCGCCACCAACCGATCCAGCGCCTCACACTCGCTGCGCCTGCCGAGCAGCTGACGCCGAGGACTGCGGCTCGACATCACCACCACCACCGCGCAGCGTCGGGAGCCCGACTCCGGTCAGCTCGGGTCGCCTCATCATGCACCCGCGACCGCGGGCCGGACAGTCTGCCGACGGCCACCGTCAGAGCGCGGGATGCGCCTTCGGCCTGCACCGGCCGGTGTCCCTGGCCCGACTCGGCCCGGGGATGTACCGGGGCATCCACAGGCGCGGCCGGACCCCGAGGTGGACGACGGTTGTCATGCCCATCGCAGGGGCCCCGCCGATCGATGAGCCGGCCGCTCGCCGATCACGTCACTGTGACCAGGAAGGTCGCCATGCGTCTGTCCACCGTCGACGTCGTGTCCAGGCCAGGCTCGTCACAGATGCGCGCCGCCGCGAACGCGCCGAGGCCCGCTCCCTCACCGGTCGCGGCGATGGCCGCACCCGACGTGGCCGAGGAAGCGATGGACTTCCAGCGCGTTCGTCCGCGCCTGTTCGGGATCGCGTATCGGATGCTGGGCCGGGTTGCCGACGCCGAGGACGTCGTCCAGGACGTCTGGGTCCGCTGGCAGGGCACGGACCGATCACGGGTGCATGATCGGCTCGCGTTCCTCGTGACGATCACGACGCGGGTTGCGCTCAATGTCGCCGTGTCAGCCCACGCTCGCCGCGAGATCTCTGTCGACTGCAGGACATCAGAACGCGTTCCCACCTCGAAGGACCCTACGCCGGCGGCTGACGACCCGTCCCTGGCGGCGGAACAGTCAGCGGACCTCGAGGACGCCGTCCGGCTCCTGCTCCAGCGGCTGTCGCCACTCGAACGCGCGGTCTTCGTCCTCCGGGAGGGGTTCGGCTACTCGTTCCGAGAGATCGCTGGCGCGCTCGAGATCGGCGAAGCCAACGCGCGGCAACTCGGGCGGAGAGCTCGGGTGCACCTCGCCGAGCAGCGGTACGAACCTGTTCGACCGGCGGCGCACAACCGCTTGCTGAGAGCCATTCTCGACGCAGCACGGTCCGGCGATGTGGCCGGCCTCCAGCGCGTGCTCGTCGATGACCGCATCGCTCACTCCGGCCGGAATGCGCAGACGCGTCATGCGCCTCTCGTGGCCGCTGTGAGCGGCGCAGCCTCTCGTGGAGCCATGGCCGTTGCCGTGCCGTAGATGCGCGTGTCACATCTCGAACGTCAGGCCGGTCCTAGCTGTCGCGAATCGGCCCGAAGAGGACCTCCTGGAACAGAGCGCCAGACCGAGAGAAGGAGCCCTGACATGACAACGCTACCCAACATCGTCCTCGTGCACGGCGCCTGGGCCGACGGCTCCAGCTGGAGCGCCGTCATCGAGCGCCTGCAGGCAGACGGGTACAGCGTTACCGCACCCCAGTTCTCACTGACCAGGCTGGCCGATGACGTCACTCGGCTGCGCCAGGTCCTGTCCCGCCAGAACGGGCCAACCGTCGTTGTCGGGCACTCCTACGGCGGCCAGATCATCTCCGCGCTCGGCAGCGACTCCCCCAACGTCGTCGGGCTGGTCTACATCGCCGCGTTCGGCCTGGATCAGGGCGAGTCGATCGGCGCTCTGCTGGACCACGCACCGCTGGGTGCCGCCCTCGCGCATCTCGACGTCGATCAGCACGGCTTCGCCTGGCTGCCGGAGGACGACTTCGTCAACCACTTCGCGGCCGACGTCGAACCGGCGAAGGCCAAGGTCATGTTCGCGGTTCAGCAGCCGTTGCACTGGAGCGCCCTCGGCGAGGTGATGGGCGTCCCGGCCTGGAAGTCGCTGCCGTCATGGTTCCTGATCGCCGACGGCGATCAGGCGATCCCGCCCGATGCCCAGCGGCAGTTCGCCCCTCGCATGGGCGCTACCACCGTGGAGGTCTCGACCAACCACGTGGCCATGGTCTCCCACCCGGAGGAGGTGCTGCAGCTCGTCAAGACGGCTGCCGAGGCCGTGGCTCGATGAACGGCGTGGTGAGTCACCGCTCCAGTTGCCGCCGGAGACGTCACCGAGCATCAGCCCATTGCCGATGAGAGAACACGTGGAACGTTCAGCCGCTACTCGGTGCCGGGAGGCGGTAAGGACATGTTGATCCGAGTTGTCACCACTCGGGCAGACATACCTCGGACTGGGGAGGGCATCGCGTCCGTTCACGGCGAGATCGAGCCGAAGGTCTCTGCGATGGAAGGGAGCAGAGGCTTCGCGATGGCGGTGGATCATTCGTCCGGGCGCTACGTGGGTCTCGCTGCATGGACCGATCGGGAAGCGCTCGAGGCCAGCGGACAAGATGCCTCAGGTCTGATCACTGACCTCGCCCGGCGTCTTCACGGCAGCACGCCGTCGGTCGAGGTGTTCGACCTCCTGCGTGAGCATGTGGTCAAGCCGGTGCGCGTTGGTTACTGGGGCCGGCTGGTACGGCTCGAGGTGCCGGTCCACGATCTGTCCCGCGCTGCGCAGAGGTTCGAGGAGATGGTGCTGGCGCTGTTCGAGCACTCTGACGGACTGGCCGCCATCATCCTGTTCGTCGACCGGACAGCCGGAGTGCTCGAGAACATCACGTGGTACGACAGCCTGCGTGTCCTTCGCGGCAGTGCGGCCCGCGCCCGAGAACTGCAAGAGCTGCTCGTCGCAGAGGTACCAACAGTGAGGTTCGTCGAGCAGTGTGAGCTGGAAGTCGTCATCGCAGAGACACAGAAGGCAGAGGCGCAGGAACTGGACGGGTAGATCCGCACGCTCCCGACGAGGAGAGCAGATCAGGGGCTGTGCTCAGATCAGGGGACTGTGATCAGATCAGGGACTGGGCTCAGATCAGGGACTGGGCTCGTGGCGGGCGGCGTCGCCGCTGCCCTGCCGGTCCGTGGATACGTAGGCGAGGACGTGCTCGGCGATCTCGGATGCGGCGGACACCACCTCGTGACCGACATCGACGTGCCCTTGGATCTTGAAGGCGACGGCGTCGAGCAGCCGAGCGACGCTGGCCATGACGTACTCGCCGGGGAACCTGGTGCCGAAGATCTGCTCAGCGTCACCAGCGCGGAGCACGGCGGCCGCGGCGCGGAGCCGGGTCGGGTCGCCGTGCAGGGGCCGGTGGTTGCCGAGGTCGGTCGGGGTGGTCATCGGGGTCCGACTCCGTTCGAGTTCGATCCGAGGTGTCAGTCGAGGCCGAAGTCATCGTCGTCTCCTCGGTACGACGTCCGCCGCCAGCTAGGACCGGCCCGACATTCCCGATGTGACAGCGGCGCCAGGGTGGGTGTGCCGCTCGCGTCGGGCTCATGGTCGCGGCAGGTCGCGGGCGTCGAACTCGTCGCGGGCTGCGAAGATCTCCTCGATGTGGGTCTCTGACCAGTCCTTGAGGGCGCGTAGCAGCGGTACGAGACTGCAGCCGAGCGAGGTGAGCGCGTAGTCGACCCGGACCGGGACGGTCGGGGTCACCTCCCGCGTCACGAGGCCGTCGCGCTCCAGCTCGCGCAGCGTCTGGGTGAGCATCTTCTGGCTGACACCCGCGACGACGGTCCGCAGCTGCCCATGCCGCCGCGGGCCGTCGGCGAGCGTGTGCACGAGCAGCGCCGTCCACTTGTTGCCGATCGTCGCCAGGACGGTGCGGGTGGGACACGCGGCGAGCATCGCGTCGTAGACGAGCCGGTCCTGCTCGCGCCGCTGCTGGGCCGACATGGTGGTCATCGTCCGCTCCTCGAAGGGCTCGTCCTGGTACTCAAGGCACTTCTAGGTACCTACTCCCCATCAGTTCCTGCGTCAACCACCGTGGGCGGTGCACGGCCTCCGCCCGTGGAGGCCGATGAACCGAGGAGTCCGTGATGCGCGTCGTCGAGGTGGGTGAGTTCGGGGGTCCCGTGCGGGTGGTCGAGCGGCCGGAACCGCAGCCCGGTGCGGGCGAGATCCGGGTCAGGGTGCAGGCGGCGACGGTCAACCCCGTCGACTGGCTGACCGCGAGCGGTGTACTCGCGGCGATGGCGGCGCACCTGCCGACGCCGCTCGCTCTCGGCTGGGATGTAGCCGGCGAGATCGATGCGGTCGGTGACGGAGCAGGGTTCGAGGTCGGACAGCAGGTCGCGGCGATGTCGCCATGGTTCGAGCGCGGGGTCGGCACCTTCGCCGACGCGGTCGTACTCGACGCCGGGTGGCTCGCCCCGCTGCCGGCCGGCGTCGACCCGGTGCTGGCGGCGACGGTGCCGCTCAACGGTCAGACCGCCCGCCAGGCCGTGGACCTGCTGGCCCTGCAACCCGGCCAGAACCTGCTGGTCACGGGGGCCAGTGGCGGGGTCGGCGGTTTCGCCGTGCAGCTTGCGGCGGCGGCCGGGGCGCACGTCACCGCCGTCGCGTCCGCCGAGAACGCGGACCGGGTGAGCGCACTGGGCGCCGCGCAGGTGCTACCGCGCAGCGCCGACCTCGCGAGCACTGCCCGGGGACGACGACCAGAGGCGTTCGACGCCGTGCTCGACGCCGTACCCGTCGGTCCGCAGCTCGTCGGGGCGGTGCGCGACGGCGGAACCTTCGTCACCGTGCTCGACCCGGCCGTCCCCGCCGCCGAGCGCGGGGTGCGCATCGCCAAGGTCTCGGTCACTCCCCGCCCGGAGCAGCTCGCGCAGCTCCTCGACGACCTCGCCGCCGGGCGCCTCGTGACCGCCGTCGCGCAGCAGGTGCCGCTCGCCGACGCGCCGAAGGCGTTCGAGCTCGCCGCCGGCGGCGGACTGCGCGGCAAAGTCGTGCTCGTACCGTGAGCGAGTCCCGCCGGGCTGAGGACAGGTCCTCGTCGGGTCAGAACTGCGGGGTGAGCGCGCTCAGCGTCGCCGAGCCGCGGACCGCAGCAGCGAGGTCAGCCAGTGCCGCACCGTGCGCGGCCGTCAGCGCGGCCGAGTCCTCCGTCAGCACGGACCGATCGGCGTAGCCGGCATGGTCGAGGTAGAGCCCGGGCGAGAGCACCTGCACCGCGAAGAACCCCGCCAGGACGCTGCGCAGGTCATCGAGCGCGAGGAAGTGGTGTCCGCTCGCACCCGTCAGGACGATGGCGGCGGCCGTGCCCTGCAGCGGTGCCGTGTGTTCGCCCCACCGACCACGCTCGGTCCGCTCCAGGAGGTCCTTCAGCGCCGCGGTGTAGGTCGCCCGGTAAACCGGGCTGCCGAGCACCACCGCATCGGCACCGGCGAACGCGGCCAGCACCTCGGCCACCGGGGTCTGCGACAGCTCCAGCAGCGACGTCGACGCCCCGGCCGTCGCCGCGCCGGCGAGCACGCCCGCGATCGCAGTGCTCGTCCGGCCGCCCGGCTCGGGACCGGCTGCGACGCCGACGACGACCACGTCACTCATCGGCGAGACCGTAGCGCGGTCACGCGGGAGCCCTCTCCCCCGCCTCGACCGCCACCGTGAGCCGGTTCTCCTCCGGCGGCAGCGGGCAGGTGGCGAACGCGGTGAACGCGCACGGCAGGTTCTGGGTGCGGTTGAAGTCGATCCGCACCCGGCCGCGGTCGTCGGGATCGTCGACCCGCAGGATGCGGCCGCCGCCGTAGGTCGACCGACCGGAGGTGGCGTCCCGGAAGTGCAGCGACAGGCCGCCGTCCTTGCCGCCGCCCGCGAGGGCGACGAGCTCGTGCTCGGCGCCGCCGAGCGGGAACCGGATCGTGCCGACTGCGGTCGGGAAGTGCTGGAGGCCGTCGACGACCGCTCCGACCGTGATCCGCCGCGGTGCGGAGTAGGGCTCGAACCGCGCGTAGACGACCCAGCGCTGGTCGGCGGCGGCGCTCGTCGTCGTCGTCGAAGACCGGGACGCCCCGGAACGCGGTGCGAGTGGGCGCCTCCGGGTCGCGCACCCGCAGCGCGTAGGAGTCGGTGCGGCGCACGACCTCGACCTTCCGCCCGCGGTCGACGTCGACGAGCACGCCCGGCTGCCCGTCCACCGGCTCCACGCGGTGGGGGGCGCCGACGACCCCGTCTACGACCACGCCCTGGCCGACGACCCGCCAGGTGCCGGGCAGGTCGGGGAATGATCGGGCGGTGTCGTCGAGCCACTCCAAGGCGGTGAGCGACAGCCAACCCTGCGGCTCGCGCAGCTGATCCGCGCGGTCGGCGCGCCACGCGTCCCATTCGGCGCGGATGTCGGTCGTGGTACTCATCTCGCCTCCGCGGGACGGAGTACGTCGGCGGTCATGCGGTCTCCTGTCGTCGGCGCGACGTGCCGGGGTGTGGCAGCCCGAGGTGGTCGCGGAGCGTGGGGCCCGGGTAGGCCGTCCGGTAGCTGCCGCGGTCCTGCAGCTCCGGGACGACCTCGCGGACGAACCGATCGAGGCCACCGGGGGTCAGGTGCGGCACGAGGATGAAGCCGTCGCAGGCGTCGGCCTGGACGAACGCGTCCATGCGCGCGGCGACGGTGCGCGGCCCGCCGACGAACGAATGGCGGGCCGTCTTCTCGATGACGACCTCGCGGATCGTGAGGTGCTTCGCGGCCGCGAGGTCGCGCCATTCCTGCGCGACGGCGCGCGGGTCCTTGGCGTGTCGGACGCGGCCGCGGGTGATCGAGACGTTGTCGACGTCCGGCTCGACGTCGGGCAGCGGGCCGTCTGGATCGTAGCCGGACAGGTCACGGCCCCAGACCTGCTCGAGGAACGCGATCGCCGTCGCCGGCGACACCTGCTGCCGACGGATCCGCGACGCGGCCTCCTCCGCGGCGGCGTCGGTGTCGTCGACCACCAACGTGGCGGCGGGGAGGATCTTGAGGTCGTCCTCGGTGCGGCCGTGGCGGGCGAGCCGGCCCTTGACGTCGGCGTAGAACGCCTTTCCGGCTCCAGGCTCCCTCCGGACTCGGACAACCCCGCCGACCCCGGCGTCGCGATGCCGTTCGGTCTGCACACGCTGGGCCGCCCGCGGCTGGTCACGTGGGCGGTGCATCCCGCCGACCTCGAGGTCGCCGCGGCGGCATCGGCGGCCGCGGGCGCCGACCTGGGGAAGATCTGGCCGCTGTCGCGCCGCACGCCGGCGGGCGTCCTGCTGGAGTGGCGACTCGCATCGGCGCACCCGGCGCCGCTGGACGGCGTCACCCCTTTCCTCATCGACTGGGGCACGACCCCGCATCCCGCGCCCGCACTGCCCCAGCTGGGGCTGCTCGGCCTGCGCGCCAACCATCCCGATCCGGACGCCGTGTCGGCGGTGCTGAACGCACTGGATGTCCGGCTCACCGTCGAACCGGGTTCGCCGGAGCTCGTCGCGCTGCTGGAAACGCCGCTCGGGCCCGTCGTCCTGACCTGACTGTGGTCAGGCCGCCCGACGCGTCACCGCCTGATCACCGGCGCGGCCAGGTGGGCGACGAGGTGGGAGGCGATGTCGGCGGCGTCGAGGGCGGCGCCGTCGATGAGGGTGGACTTGCGGCGCCGCAGGAAGGGCAGGCCGAGCACGTAGAGGCCGGGGCTGGCCGTGACGACGCCACCGTCGTGGCGGACGCGGCCCTTGCGGTCGAAGATCGGCAGACCGGCGAGGAAGCCGAAGTCGGGGCCGAGTCCGGTGGCCCAGATGATCGTGCGGATCTCGCCGCTGCGCAGGTCGAGCTCCTCCTGGGTCGGTGCGGGGACGCCCGTGGGCTGCACCGGCTCGCCGGCGGGCAGCCCGGCCGCCTGCTCGGCCCCGGCCGTCGCCGCCCACGTGTCGAAACCGGTGAGCAGCCGCTTCAGCTTGAGGTCGGCGAGCGTGCAGACGTTGGGCAGTGAGCCGGACAGTTGCGCCACCCCGTCGCGCACCCCGACCAGCCGCCCCACCAGCCGGACCCCGGCGCGGGTGAGCGTGTTGAGGTCGAGCGTGGCGCGCTCGGGGGAGCCGATCAGCTGCATCGAGGGCAGCACCCGGGCGCGCAGCAGGTCGGGGATCTGGTCGTAGCGCTCGTCGAACAGGCCGGTCGCGTCCATCCACCACAGCACGTCGCGGCCCCGGTACGTCCGGGGCATGCGCACGTGCTCGCCGACGGCGAGCGTCACCGGCCTCCCGGAGGCGTGCACCTCCTGGGCGATCTGGATCCCGCTGGCCGACGGCCCGACCACGAGCACTCCGCCGTCGGGCAGATCGGCCGGGTTGCGGTAGCCGGGCAGGGCCCGCGTCGACCCGGCAGGGATGCGGTGCTCGATGTCGCCCGGCACACTCTCGCGGACGTGCGGCATCGACGGGACGGTCGCCCCACCTGCGGCGACGACGACCGTCCGCGCACGCCAGGTCTCCTGGTCGGTCTCCACGACGTACCCGTCGTCCGTGCGGCGGACCGCGGTGACCGCGGTGTGCGCGCGGACCGGCGCGGCGATCTCCTTGGCGTAGGCCCCGATGAACGCGGTCACCTCCGGCGCGGACATGTAGCCGTCCGGGTCGTCACCGCGGTACCCGTAGCCCGGCAGGCGGCTCAGCCAGTTGGGGGTGAGCAGGCGCAGTGAGTCCCAGCGCTGCGTGCGCCACGAGCTCGCCACCTCGCCGCGCTCGAGCACGACGTGGTCGATGCCGCGATCGGCGAGGTGGCGGCTCACCGCCAGTCCGGAGTGGCCCGCACCGATGACGACGGTGGTCACCCTCAGCACGGGCCTCCCTCCGGTTCGCGCCGACTCGCGCTCAGTTGATGGCTAGTTGATGTCCACGGCCACCGCGACCGGGTTGGTGACGACGTCGTAGACGGCGGAGCGCTTCTGCGACTGCGCCACCACGGCGGCGATCTCCTCCGGGGTGGCGTCGGCGTCGATGTCGAAGTGGACCCTGACGCTCTTGAAGCGGTTGGGCACCTCGGGGTCGGCGCCGAGGATGCCGAGGATGTCGTGCTCGCCGGCGACCGTGGCCTTGACCGAGCGCAGCTGGATCTCGCGCAGCTGGGACACCGACGCGACCCCGGCCACCAGGCAGCTGCCCAGCGCGACCAGCACGACCTCGACCGGCGTGGCGCCGTTGTCCTCGGAGGCGAACTGCAGCGGGTGGTCGACGTCGAAGCTGAACGTGGAGCGGTGCTCCTGCTCCTCCCCGAGCCCGTGGAACGTCTTCACCGTGCCGCGGGAGTGCGTGCCCTTCAGCCACTCGACGTCCGCGCGCCACTGGAACTGGGCCCCGGCCGGGGCGTCGGACAGCGCCGCGCGCGCCTCCAGCAGGGCGCCGACGTTGACGCCGTTGTCGACGGCGGGGGTCTCGGTATCAGTAGTGGTCATCTCGTGCTCCTCTTCATCGTCCTCAACGTTGCTGCTTGCGAGAGCTGATCACGCCGGTGTTGAACCCGGCCAGGTGCAGGCCCCCGTGGAAGCGGGCGTGTTCGATCTTGAGGCAGCGGTCCATCACCACGGTCAGGCCCGCTGCCTCAGCCTTCCGTGCGATCTCGGGCACGAACAGCCCGAACTGCAGCCAGAACGTCCGCACGCCGGCGTCGATCGCGTCGGCGAGCACCTCGGGCAGGTCCTCCGGGCGGCGGAACACGTCGACGAGGTCCGGGACGACCGGCAGCGCGGCCGTCGTGGGGTAGGCGGGCCGGCCGAGGATCTCGGTCTCGTTCGGGTTGACGAAGTAGACGTCGTAGTTCGTGCTGGCCAACAGGTAGGTCGCGACGAAGTTGCTCGCCCGCTGCGGCTTGCTGGACGCGCCGAGCACGGCGACGGTCCTCGCTCGACGCACGATCGCCAGCCGCTCCAGCGCGTCCGGGTTCGCCCACTCACCGTTGGGCTCGGTGAGCACGTCGGGGGTCACGACTCGTCCTTCGTCGCCGCCGCGAGCGCCTGGTCGAGGTCCCAGAGGATGTCGTCGACGTCCTCGAGCCCCACGCTGATCCGCACCAGGTCCGGCGGCACGCCCGCGTCCACCAGCTGGGCGTCGGTGAGTTGCCGGTGCGTGGTGGAGCCCGGGTGGATCACGAGCGTCCGGGCGTCGCCGACGTTGGCCAGGTGGCTGGCGAGCTGCACCGAGCCGATGAAGCGCTCGCCGGCGGCCCGCCCGCCGCGCACCCCGAACGCGAACACCGCGCCGGGCCCCTCCGGGGTGTAGCGCGCGGCGAGCTCGTGGTGCGGGTGGTCGGGCAGGCCCGCCCACCGCACGTAGGTCACGCGGGGGTCGGCGTCCAGCCACCGGGCCACGGCGCGGGCGTTCGCGACGTGCGCGGCCATCCGCTGCGGCAGCGTCTCGACGCCCTGCAGCAGCAGGAACGCCGCCAGCGGCGACAGTGACGGGCCGATGTCGCGCAGCTGCTCGGCGCGCACCTTCGTCAGCCACCCGAACTCCTGGAAGTTGCCCCACCAGGTCAGGCCGCCGTAGGACGGGACGGGCTCGGTCATCGTCGGGAACCGGCCGTTGCCCCAGTCGAACCGGCCCGCCTCGACGATCACCCCACCGAGGGTGGTGCCGTGTCCGCCGAGGAACTTCGTCGCCGAGTGCAGGACGATGTCCGCGCCGTGCTCGATCGGGCGGCACAGGTACGGGGTGGCCAGCGTCGCGTCGACGGCCAACGGGACGCCGGCGGAGTGGGCGACGTCGGCGAGCGCGGCGATGTCGGCGATCTCCCCCGACGGATTGGCGATCACCTCGGTGAACACGACCTTCGTCCGGTCGGTGATTGCTGCCGCGACCTGGTCCGGATCGGTACCGGGGACGAACGTCGTGTCCACGCCGAACCGGCGCAGCGTGACGTCGAGCTGCGTGATCGTGCCGCCGTAGAGTCCAGCGCCGGCGACGATGCCGTCGCCGGTCCCGGCGAGGCTGGCGAAGGTCAGGAACTCCGCGGCCTGCCCGCTGGCGGTGGCGACGGCGCCCAGCCCGCCGTCCAGGCTGGCCAGCCGCTCCTCCAGCGCCGCGACGGTGGGGTTGCCGATGCGGCTGTAGATGCTGCCGAACTTCTGCAGCGCGAACAGGGCCGACGCGTCGGTCGTGTCATCGAAGACGAAGCTGGTGGTCTGGTAGATCGGGACCGCCCGGGCCCCGGTGTCGGGGTCCGGGGTGCCGCCGGCGTGTACGGCGCGGGTCGCGAAGCCCCAGTTGCGGTCGGCCATCGTCTCTCGTCACTCCTTCGCGACGGTCGTCGTCGGGTTCGACGGCGGGACGGGCGGGATGCTCATGACCGGCGCAGGAGCACGTCGGCCCACCACTTGTCCGCCACCCGCGGATGCGAGCGGAGCCAGCCGACCAGCGCGTTCTCCCCGAACGCTGCGTGCAGCGGGTTGTCGGGGTCGTCGCTGATGCCGACGGCCTCCGCGGCGAGCCCTGGCGGCAGGGTCAGTGGCTCGACCACGGCGTCGAGCCGCGGGCCGAGGAAGAACGGGATGGCGTAGCGGTCCACCCCGGCCTGCGGGCTGACCACCCGGTGCCGGGTCGCGACCAGGTAGCCCTGCGTGGCGATCTCGAGCATCTCGCCGATGTTGAACACGAAGGCGTCGGGCACCGGCCGCGCGTCGATCCAGCCCCCGTCGGCGGCCTGTACCTGCAGCCCGCCGACGTCGTCCTGCTGCAGCAGGGCGAGGTAGCCGTAGTCCTTGTGCGCGCCGACGCCCTGGGTGTCCTGCGGAGCCGGGCGCGGCGGATAGTGGATCACTTTGAGGTGCAGCGAGGACTCCTCGTCGAACCACGCGTCGAAGTAGCCGTCGTCCTGGCCGAGCGCGGCGGCCAGCGCGCGTAGCACCTCGCGGCTGACCCGCAGCGCCTCGTCCTGCCAGGCGAGCACGGCGTCGCGGAACCCGGGCAGCGCCGACGGCCACTGGTTCGGCCCGATCAGCCGCACCCAGTCCGGATCGCCCGGCTTCATCTCGACCGCCTCGCGCTCCGGGCCGATGTCGACCTGCTCACGCCAGTCGGCGGCACCTCCGGTGTGCTCGGTGCCCACGCGGGTGTAACCGCGGAACTGCGGCGAGTGCACGTTCTCGATCTCCAGCCGTTGCTCCTCGGACAGCGCGAAGAACCGCCGGGCCGTGTCGAGGATGCCGGTGGTGATCTCCGCGGGCACCCCGTGCCCGACGACGTAGAAGAAGCCCACCTCATGTGCAGCGCGGCGCAGTTCGGCGAGGAACTGCTCGCGGTCGACAGCGGGATCGCGGAAGCGAGCGAGGTCGATGAGCGGCAGGGCGGGGGTCGCGGACGCGGTCATGACCCACCTTCGGCAGCGCACGGACGAGCGGGCAGCGTATGCCGCCCCACGACGAAGTGCGAGCGGCCGGCGTCAGCGACAGGACTGGTCGAACTGGTCCCCGCGGCGGCCGACCCAGAACGGGTCCAAGAGGGCACCCGCCAAGCAGAGCACAGCGCTGCCGTCGAGAGCCATGGCTGGATCCAACCACTCGAGTCGGCGCCGCGCGCTGTGAGCCGCGCCGCTCTTCGATGGATTCGACGGCCGGGCCGGGCCACCGCCGTCGGCCCTCAGGCCGCGGCGGCCGCGGCGACCGGGAGCGCGCGCAGCGCGGCGCGGGCGACGGCGTCGTTGTAGCGCAGGCTCTGTGCGTTCATCCCGGGCCGGGTGAATGCGCCGGCGACCTTCACCGAGGTGTGCGGCCCGACCGCGAACCGGGCGGGGTGCGCGCTGCCGTCCGCGCGCAGGAGCGCGCCGTCGGAGGACCGGGTGCGGACCAGTCCAGTGTTCCCCAGTACGGCTCCGTCGCCGTCGCGGAGCACGTCCTCGACGACTCCACCGCGGCGGACCAGATCCGCGAGCAGCGGGTCCAGCGAGCGCGAGGCGCTGGGGTCGGGCAGGCGCGCATCGACGAGCACGCGCGCGGTCACGGGTGGCGCACCGGCGAGCGCCGCGCTGCCACCGTGGAACGCCCCCTCCCGGACCTCGAACCATGCACCCGCGCCGAGGAAGCGCAGGAAACCGGCCTCCGACAGCGCCAAGATCTGCCGCACCCGGAACCCGGGAGGTCCGCTCGCGACGGCGTTGAAGAAGCTCTGCCAGCGGCCGAGGTCGCGCGCCCGCGACCGCGCGGAGAGCGACTCGGTGAGGCGCCCGACCTCGCCGTAGACCGACAGCATCGCGACGAACGCCCCGAGGTGCGGGGTGTGCCGCGGGTCGGTGTGCTGGCGCAGGTCCTCGGCGATCACGGCGCGCACCAGCGGCTGCAACGCGTCCTCGTCGGGAGCGGTGATGCCGTCGAGCGGGCGGTCGAGGGAGGCCAGATCGATGCGGTCCACGGGGTCGGGCGCGGTGACGGCGAGGAGGGCCTCCATCTCCGGAGTACCCCAGCCGAGGTCGGCATAGCGCGTGGCGAACTCCGGCCAGGCGAGCTCCACGCGGTCCGGGTGGCCCACCACCAGCTCGTGGTACCACCCCCAGGCGATCT
This sequence comes from uncultured Actinomycetota bacterium, assembly GCA_963711715.1. Taxonomy (GTDB): domain Bacteria; phylum Actinomycetota; class Actinomycetes; order Mycobacteriales; family Pseudonocardiaceae; genus Pseudonocardia. The sequence continues at coordinate 47,715 of CAVQFJ010000009.1, read as the reverse complement.
CCTTGGCCATCAGCGGCCAGACCCGGTCGGCGAGCTCGATGCTGCCCTCCGCGATCAAGGGGTCGACGACGTCGGGGCCGAGGAACCGGGGCAGGGGCGGCCGTCCGGCGCGCAGCGCGTAGCCGGTCTTGGCGTGGTAGAGGGCGCCCCGAGGCGACCCGACGTGCAGCACCGGCTCGTTCCCGGACGGGACGTAGCGCAGCCCGTCGGGCGTCTCGACGTACCGGCCGCCGCGGCCTTCGTAGAGCAGCACGGCCAGGTCGACGAAGGCGAGCCCGGTGCCGCGCACCAGCACATCCTCGCCCGGCTCGATCATCGAGAGGTCAGAGTCGGTGGTCTGCTCGGGGGGCAGGTAACGCAGTCCGTGCGCCGTGGCCCGAGCCGAGAGTGCCTGCTCGTCCACGGTCGGGATGGCGTCCAGGTGCCCCGACGCGAGCACGACGGCGTCCACCCGCAGCGCGCCGCCCTGCTCCAGCGCGACGACCTGACGCCCACCCTCCTCCGTCAGACGGGTCGCGCGCGTGCGGTGCACGTGCACCCGCAGGCCCGGCGGCAGCCCCGCGACGACGTGGCGCAGAACCCAGCCGAGGTAGCCGCTCTGCAGCTGCCGGCTGGGGAACGTCGCGGCCGTCAGTGTGTCGAGCTCGGCGCCGAGCGCGGGTCCGAGGTCGGCACGGTCCGCACCGGGCAGCTCGCCGGCGCGCAGCGCCTGCGCCCAATCCCACATCGACGGGCCGGGCCGCACCGGGCCCTCGCAGACCACCGAGGCATCGGTGAACATCGTGACGTCGGCGGCCATCGAGTTCATCGCCAGCAGCGGGGACTGCTCGTGGCGCCAGATCCGACCCGCTCCGGCCGGGAACGGGTCGACGAGGTGCACGTCGAGCGCAGAGCCACCGAGCAGCTCCGGGGCGCTCGCCCGGATGCGCTCGAGCACGCCGGTGCCGCGGGGGCCGGCACCGACGATCGCGATCGCGGGTCGCGGGGTCACGGGGTCCTCTCGCCGGGTCGGACGGACAGGATCCGGCCCGGCGCTCAGAGCGCAGCGTGCGTGCGACAGAGGTCGATGTGGAACCGGCGCGCGAACCTCCGCTGCAGCACGTCCACGGCTCGACGGTAGCGGCCGGTGCCCGTTCGGGCCACCGGACCGGATACAGCTCACGCCCGGTTGACCGGTGGGGCCGTGGGTGCTGCAGTGGAGACGTGCCCCGCCGGCTCGTGACCCGCCCACACGTGGACCTGTGCCGCGTGTGGTCGGCGGCGTGTCCACGCTCCTGACGACGCCGCCTCTTCGTCAGACAGGAGCACGACAATGCCTGTGGAGTTCCTCGGCATCGGCGCCACCAACGACGGAACCGAGACGCACCCGCGTTCCGGACCGGCCTTCGATCCCGACTACACCGTCGCCCTCGCCCGCGCCCACGAGGAGACCGGCTGGGACCGGGTCCTCACCGCGTACGGATCCGGAAGCCCGGATCCCGCGCAGGCCGCGGCCCTGATCGCGCTACGCACCGAGTCGTTGCAACTGCTGCTCGCGCACCGGCCCAACGTCTCGTACCCGACCTTCGCCGCGAAGACCGTGGCCACGCTGGACGTCATCTCCGGCGGCCGGTTGACCCTGCACGTCATCACCGGCGGCAACGACCACGAGCAACAGCGCGAGGGCGACACCCTGCCCAAGGACGAACGCTACGACCGCACCCGCGAGGCCATCCAGATCGTCAAGAAGGCGTGGACGTCACGAGAACCCTTCGACTTCCATGGCGACCACTACGACTTCACCGACTTCGTCCTCGATGTCGAGCCCGCACAACAGCCGCGCCCCAGGATCTCCTTCGGCGGCTCGTCACCTGCGGCCTATCGCGTCGGAGCGGAGGAGGCCGACATCTACGCGCTCTGGGGCGAGCCCCTGGCCGGCACCGCCGAACAGATCCGCACGATCACCGAGCTCGCGGCTGCCGCCGGGCGTCCGGCACCGGTGTTCCAGGTCGCCTTCCGTCCGATCCTCGGTCGGACGGAGGAGGCGGCCTGGGAGAAGGCGTACGCCACGGTCGCCACCATCCAGGACCGGACGACGGGCGGTGCGCAGCTCAGCCGCCGCCACCGGTTGACCGACCCGGAGAACGCGGGCTCGCAACGCCTGCTCGCCGTGGCCGAGCAGGGTGAGCGGCACGACCGCGCCCTCTGGACCGTGACCGCGAAGGCGACGGGCGGGGCCGGGAACTCCACCGCCCTCGTCGGCACTCCCGAGACCGTCGCGGCAGCGCTGCTGGACTACTACGACCTCGGGGTGCGGATCCTGTCCGCGCGGGGCTACGACCTGCTCGAGGACGCCCGCGAGTTCGGCCGCGAGGTCATCCCGCTCGTCCGCGCGGAGGTGGCGCGACGCGACGCCGCCGAGCGCCCAGCGGTGCCGGCCTGAGCAGTGCAGCCTGGGCAGCTGCCCATCATCACTCTCCGCGGGGCACTCCTCCGGACCCTTGTGACGACTAGAGCAGACCGGTCTCGCTCAGCTGGCGGGCCAGCCCGGCACCATCGGGAGCGCTCATCCACCGCCGCCCGTGCCGATCCGCTGAAGCGGAACCGTCGGCACCCGGCAGGGCACCGGCGAGCACCGACTGCGTCGGGGACAGCTGCCGGATGGCCACCGCGGCGACGTTGTCCGGATGTGACGCGACGAAGTTGCCGTAGATCTCCTGGTCGTGCTGCCCATCGTCGCCGATGAGCAACCAGCGGATGTCCGGGAACTCCCCCGCAAGCCGTTCGAGCGTCGCCCGCTTGTGCGCCTGCCCGCTCCGGAACCAGCGATCGGTCGTCGGGCCCCATTCGGTGAGCAGCAGGGGCCCAGGTGGGTACAGATTGCGCGACAAGAAGCGGGTGAGCGCCGGCGCGACGTTCCACGCTCCGGTGGACAGGTAGAAGACCGGCGCAGCCGGGTGCGCCGTCACCAGTCGCTCGTACAACACCGCCATTCCGGGTACGGGTGAGCGCGCATACTCGTCGAGGACGAACGTGTTCCATGCCGCGAGCAAGGGCCGTGGCAGTGCCGTCACCATGATGGTGTCGTCGATGTCGGACACGACGGCGAAGCGCACGTCCGGGGCGAGGATGCGCACGGGTGTCTCCACCGGCTCGGCGCCCACTCGATGCAACCGGATGCTACGCCAGCCCGGCTGGAGACCCGCCTCCACGACGACGTCGATGTAGCCGCCGCGGTCCGTCCGCACCTCGTGCTGCCGGTCACCCACGTCGATGACGACGGCCTCGTCGGTGACGGGGAGCGTCGCGAAGCTGCGCCAGCCACGAACTGAATGGACTCGTTCTGGTTGTTGCACCGGGCGGCGCAACAGCACCCGCGCCATGACCCGCACCCAGGACGGTGTTCCGTAGCCGGTGTACGGGACGATCGTGTCGCGCCAGCCGCGCTGTCGCAGCCGTGGCTCGATGAACTCGTGGACGGCGTCCTCGACTCGAGCTGCGCGGTGCACACTCGGGACGAGCGCCTCGGGGACGTGGGCGTCGGCCTTCGACCCGTGCGTCACGGACGAACCCTGCCATACGGCGGAAGAGCCCGCGGATCGATTCCAGACGCTCCCCCTGCTTGGGCGAGGATGGCGTGGTTCGGTGTCCGGCGAGGCGGCTGTCGTCGGGAGGCCGGTGCGGGAGGACGGAGCGGCAATGGCGATCAGGGAGGTCGACCTGCGGCGGCGGTGGTCCGCCGGGCAGGCCTGCCACGGCCTGTGGAGCATGCTGCCCGGTGCGGTGACCGGTGAGTGCCTTGCTCGGACGGGTGCGGACTTCGTCGTTCTCGATCTGCAGCACGGTGCGCTGGCCGAGGCCGAGCTGCCGGGGGTGACCGCGGCGATCACCGGAGCGGGCTCGGTGCCGCTGGTCCGGACCCGCAGCCCGTCGTTCGCCGACGTCGGCCGCCCACTCGATCTGGGCGCCCGGGGCGTCATCGTGCCCAGCGTGCGCGACGCCGGGCACGCGCGGGAGATCGTCGCCGCCAGCCGGTACGCCCCGGCCGGTGCGCGGTCGATCGGACGGCTGTCCGGCGAGACCGACCAGCCCCTCGTCATCGTCATGATCGAGACCGCGACCGCGCTCGACGACCTCGACGCCGTCATGTCCGTGGACGGGCTGGACGGGATCTACGTCGGTCCCGGCGACCTCTCGCTGTCCCTGGAGCTCATCGGTGCGGACCGCCAGAGCGAGCTGCGCGGCGTCCTGTCCTCGATCCTCGCCCGCGTCGGCGCCGCTGGCCTGCCCGTCGGCGTCCACGCCTACAGCGGCGCGCAAGCCGCCAGCTACGCAGCCGAGGGGGCGACCATCGTCACAGCGGCCGTCGACATCGTCTCCCTGCGCGAGGCCATGGCCCACCACCTCACTGTCGCCCGCGACCGATCGGAACCGGACCAGACCTGAACACCGACCAGCGCCCGGCCCCACGCCTTCACGGACGTCCCGTCCGTCACGGAGTGCCGTCCCCATCCCGGGCCCGCACCTCGACCCGCATCCGGGTCAGGTCCTTCAGCGCCCGCCTCTCGCGGCGCAGTGGCAGGCGTGCGAAGAACAGCAGGTCCAGCGGGTACCACAGCCCAACCCAGGCGATGACGAGGAAGACACCGTTGCCGAGGACCTGCTGGAAGAACTCCGGTACGTCCGGTTCCAGGAAGTCGGTCGAGAGCACGAGCCCGATCAGGAAGAGCACGATGCCGGGACGCAACGAGCGCAGCCCCTGCCGCCAGAGCACCCGGGCCTCCCGCTCGACCTGCTCGGCGCGGCGGCCGCTCCAGCGGGCGACCCCGGTCACGAGCCGACGAGCGGCGTCGTCGCTGATGACCGCCGACGGCAGGGTCAGCACCACCCGCTTGCCTCGAGCGGCACGCCGGCGCCCCAAGAGCTCGCCGAGCAGCTCGTCGACGCCGGCCACGGTGCGCGCCTGATCGCCGTCGTCGTCGAGCAGCCGGGTGGGGTCCGCTGTGAGCAGCTCCTCAGGTCGTCGCAGGTGTACGACGATCTCGCCGCGTCCCGGGCTCACAGCGCCCACTTCCGGTCGGGGAACGCGACCGAAGCCCAGACCGACAGCACCAGCATGCGACGGTCGCGGACGGCGGGGTCGTCGAGCGGGATCACGTCCGCGATCGTGACGGTCCTCAGGGCCTGCGTCGAGAGCGGAGCTGCCGCCGCGTCACTGCATGCCGATGAACCAGCTGCCCGGCGTCCTGGCGGACGCGTGGCGTACTCGTTTCCGTGATGTTGCCTTCGGGTAACCCGGCCACAGCCTCCATCGACGGGGGTGTGAACTCGGAAGGGGTAAGAAATTGGCTACCGCTACCACGACCAAGAAAGACGCCAAGAAGGCTGGAAAGAAACTCGGCGCGAAGTCCACGACGAAGGCGCAGAAGAGCGCAGCCGCCAGCGATCTCGCGAAGGCGGCGAGGCCGGGCGGCGACACGTCCAAGAAGGACGCGAAGAAGGCCGCCAAGAAGCTGGCGACGAAGTCCTCCACGAAGTCGCAGAAGAGCGCAGCCGCCAGCAATCTCGCGAAGGCCAAGAGGCCGACGGGCCGGACGTCCAAGAAGAAGAAGTAGTCAGCACGCGACCGCTGACCGTTCGCCTCACTGCGAGCCGGGACCGGGGGCGGCGGGCCATTCCGCCGCCCCAGCTCGCGGCCTCACCATGACCGCAGCGTAGCGCCTCTAGCTCATCAGTTGCGCTCAGGAACCCACTGCAGCCCGAGCACCACCCACGTCGAACCCGGGGCTGGAGACGCCCACTCGACGGGTGGGTAGTAGCCGGATGAGTGCCGCGGTCGGGCTCGGTCGGCGTACCCCGGTGGTAGACCCCGCGGCGGGCTGAACGCCCGAGTCGCGACGGGCCGGTTCGCTGCGTCGGCAAGTGGGTCCGCGACCGGGGGTGGGTGTCGCCGGGTCGGTGTCGAGCTGCACCAGCACACGGGGCCAGTCGAACTGGTCCCAGTGCTCGTAGAGCTGCCCGTCGCGGACGGTCCAGGTGTCGATCGCGTCGAACTCGACGCGCTGGCCCGCCGGCTCGATGCCGAGGAACGGCACGCCGCAGGGTTGCGCCGACTGCTCGTCGCCGCCCACCCGGCGCCGGCGTGGGTCCTCAACCGCCGCCGTGATCTGGTTGCCTGGAACCCGCCCGCCGAGGCGCTGCTCGGGCCCCTCACACCCGGGACCAACCACCTGCACCTGGTCTTCGGCGACCGCGCGGTCCTGTGGGCCGATCCCGCGCTCGTGGCCCAGGACGCGGTGGCGAGCCTGCGGGCGGCCACCGCCGAGGTCCGCGAGCACCCGACCGTCACCGTGCTCGTGGGCGAGCTTGCCGCGGCCCACCCCGCGTTCGCCCGGCTCTGGGTGCAGCGCGACGTGCAGGCCGCATGCTGGCCGCCTACCTCGACGGGCCGGGCCGCACGGCCCAGCACCTCCGCCACGCCCGTTAGGCGCGGAGAAGGGTCATTCGCTGCTCACGATCAGCGGCGCGGCGTGGTCGTGGGGGCGTCGAGCGCCGCCTCGAGCTCTCCGCGTGCGGTGATCCCGAGCTTCGGGAAGGTGCGGTAGAGGTGCGTGCTGATCGTGCGGTGGGACAGGTAGAGCCGCTGGCCGATATCCCGGTTCGAGAGGCCCTGTGCGGCAAGCTGTGCGATCTGGAGCTCCTGAGTGGTCAGCTGATCGCGGGCCGCCGGATCGCGACGCCGGCTCGACTCCCCTGAGGCACGGAGCTCGCGGCGAGCGCGCTCGCTCCACGACATGCAGCCGAGCGTGTCGAACATGTCGCGGGCGGCGCGCAGCGGCGCGCGGGAATCGGCGATCTGCCGACGGCGACGCAGCCACTCGCCGTGCGCGAGCAGGAGTCGAGCGCGTGGGAAGAGCCAGCGTCCGAGGTTCGCGGCAAGCGCTTCGTCGAAGCACCGCTGCGCGGTGGCCTCGTCGGGTGCCAGGAGCGCGCGTGCGCGGCGCAGGTTCAGCTCGATCCAGATCGCTGGTCGCGCTCCCGCCGTGGCCTCCACCTGTGCCAGCAGCTCCCTCCCCTCGGCGACCCGGTCGGTGTGCAGGGCGGCCTCCGCGAGGTCGGCGATGAGCCAGCGAGCCACGACCGGGTGGTGGGCCGGATCGGTCGGGTCGAACAGCCGCCGGGCCGAGACGTATGCCGCGTCGTGCCGGCTCTCCCCCAACGCGCTGAGAACGCGGCCGAACTGGGCGAGGGCGACGGTGACCTTGCCACCGGCGGAGAGACCGAGCTCCTCGGCGCGGGCGGCGCCTCGCTCCGCGGACTCGGCGTCGCCTCGCATGCCGGCGACCAGGGAGAGGACGGTCTCGCCGCCCGCGATCCAGAGCGGTGCCCCGAGCTCGGTCGCGAGCCGCCGCGCCTCATCTCCGGCGGAGACGGCGACGTCCCACGCGCCGAGGAACGAGGCGACGATGCCGTGGAGAACCAGCATCCGGGGCAGCTGGCCCAGCCGTCCCTCGGTGCGCGCACCGTCGGCGGCGGTAGCGAGCAGGCCGGTAGCGATGTCGAAGGCACCGAGAACGAGCGCCGCGGGCCCCAGGTGCCGCACCGACTCGGTGTCCAGCGTCCGCGTGGCTGCCATGGCCTGCAGCCGGGGCAGGGCCTCGGCCGCGTGACCGACCGGATCGGCACACGTGTAGATGGCGAGCACACGCGGGTCCCGGTGGCCGGGGCCGCCGAGGCGGCGAGCGGCAGCAACGAGTATGCGGCGAGCAGCCGGTCCGGGATCGGTCCACCAGGCTCGGGAGATCGCCAGCCACAGGAGCCTGACGTGCAGGTCGCGATCGCCCGCGCCTCCCGCTCGCTCGGCCGCGTCGACAACACGCGTGACGCGCTCAGCGTCGCCGAGGTCGGGCGGGTTGATCATCTCCTCGATCCAGGTCGTGAGGGCGCGTTCGACGGGACCGCGCTGCTCGTCGACGTCACGTAGCAGCTGCGCGGCGAGTGCGGGCTCGCCGAGCTCGACCGCGAGCTGACCCGCCGAGAGGAGGCGGCGGTCTCGCTGCACGGCGTCACCGAGCTCGGCCGCCCGCCGCAGCGCGCTGATCGCCACGTGCAGCGCTCCCCGGCGGCGTGCTCGCTGCCCCGCCTCTTCGAGCTCCAGGGCGACATCCTCGTGCGTTCCGGTGATCAGAGCAGCGCGGTGCCAGACCCGACGGTCAGGCTCGGTCTCGAGCGTGTATGCGAGCGCCTCATGTACCTGCCTGCGCTGCGGCACGCTCGCGCTCTGACGCACCGCCGAGCGGACCAGCGGATGGCGGAAGCGGAGGGTCTGCAGCTCGAGCTCGATGATGGATGCGTCGGCGGCCGGCACCAGATGGTCGAGGTCCAGCGCGGTCCCGGCGACGGCGCGGCCGGCGCGCAGGATCTCGCTCGTGCGCTCCCCGTCGTTGAGCGCCGCGACCAGCAGCAGCAGCCGGGTGGGCTCGGGCAGCTCGGACGCCCGGGCGGCGAAGGCCCGCTCGAGACGCTCGGTGAGCTGCACCAGGCCAGGTTCGGGCGGGCCGTGTCCAGGGCGCGTGGCGGCGACCGGAAGCTCGATCAGGGCGAGCGGGTTGCCCGCCGCCTCCTGCAGGATCCGATCACGCTGAGCGGTGGTGAGCTGCTGAGCCGTGGCGAGCTGATGCGCCGATGCGCCCAGCAGCTCGGCCGCCGCGGTCGGGTCCAGAGCGCCGAGCCGGTGTTCCGGTAGCCCGCCGTCGGCGAGCACGCCGGGGTAGCCGTCGCGGGTGGCGGCCAGCAGCACGATCGGGTCGGACTCCAGACGGCGGGCGACGAACGCGAGCACGTCGGACGTCGGGCGATCGAGCCAGTGCGCGTCTTCGGCGATGAGCAGCAGCGGGCCGTCGGCGGCAGCTTCGGAGAGCAGGTCGAGCACGGCCATCGCGATGCGGAAGTGCTCCGGCGCGGGGCCGTCGGTGAGGCCGAACGCCGCGTCGAGCGCGGCGCGGTGAGCCGGGCTCAGGTCAGCGGCGCGGGCCCTCAGCGGCCGCAGCAGCTGATGCAGGCCCAGGAAGGCCAGACGCGCCTCCGACTGGACCCCGGTCGTGCTCAGCACCACGATGTCGCGGTCGCGGGCGAGCGCAGCCGCCTCCGCGAGCAGGCGCGACTTGCCGATGCCCGGCTCGCCCCGCAGCACCAGCGCCGACCCGCTGCGCCCGATCCCGTCGAGCAGCGCGGTCAACCGTTCGGTCTCGGCCTCGCGACCCAGGAGCGGGCCGGCGTCATCGCGTGCGGCGATGAGCATGGGAGGAGCATGCCCCCTCCTGGCGAGGCTCCGCGAGATGCCATCGGGGGATGCCGTGCGCCCCGGACCAGGACACCGCCCAGGAGCGCGAGGCGCCGAGTCGGCCCGGCTCGAAGGCCGTCCCGGGTCAGCCCGCGGCCGGAACGGTGGTGGCGTCGACCGCCGTCTGGATCAGCTCGGCGACCGCCTTGGGCTGCGACAGGGCGATCGAGTGCGAGGCATCCACCTCGACCGTCTGGGCACCCGCGCGTTGGGCCATGTGCCGCTCCGCGTCCGGCGGAATCGCCTTGTCCGACGTCGCCACGACCGCCCACGAGGGCAGCGACTTCCACGCCGCCGCCTGCGCCCGATCCTCGAAGATCGCCGCGAACGGACGCTGACTGACGGCCGCCACGTCGGTGATCTCGGTAGGCAGGTCGGCGGCGAACGCCTCCCGATAGAGCTCCGGTGCGATCGTCAGCTCGACGGCCGTCTCGCCGTTCGGCAGCGGGTAGTTGCTCGGCCGCACCGCCCCGACCAGCGGCGTGTCTCCGAACCGGGCGAAGATCTCGCCGAATGACTCGCCCTCGTCGAGGACGAACGCCGCGACGTAGACCAGACCGACAGCGTTCGGGGTGGAGGCACCGGCGACCGAGACCACAGCGCCGCCGTAGGAGTGGCCGACCAGTAGCACCGGTCCGTCGATCTGGTTGACGTAGCCGGCGATGTACTCAGCGTCGTGCGCCAGCCCGCGGAGGGGGTTCGGTGGTGCGAGCACCGGCAGATCGCGGGCCTGCAGGTCCTTGATCACCGGGCCCCAGAACGAGGCATCGGCGAAGCCGCCGTGCACGAGGACCACGGTGGGGATGTTCGGCGTTCGGCTCATATCCGTCTTCCTTCTCGGCTCTCTGTGCGGACATGTCGATGCTGGGCTGGGTCTCCCTCGGTCTCGTCCGTCAGGCGACTGCACTCGGATGCGCGATGACGTACGTCGCCGGCGGCCTGCGACGCGGTGCCTACGAGAAGCCGTTGGACAGCGCCAGGGCGTCCACCCACGTGTCGCTCCGTGGAGAGTCAGATGGGCTGAGCTTCGCGGGGAAGTGCTGCGTCGAGCTGCGAACGGGAGCTGCGGGCCACCGGCGCGACTGCCCGCAAACGCAGTGTCCCGCCGTGTCTCAACCCAGTGTCGTCGCCGACCTCATCGACACCGCCGCCCTCTGAGGGCCCGATCACGCTTCGAACAGCATGGCGACTGCCAACCTCAAGCTACCGACACGACCATTGCCAGCGTCATCGCCCGGCATCTCGCGCATGAGTACCGGCTCATCTGCTGCCTGATCACCATCTCGTGCTCACACGATCACGCAGATAACATGCGGGCAAGCGCGGGGAATTGCGAGCATGGAGGGGTGCGTCGTGGCGGGCGAGGAATGGGCACTTGCAGCGTCTAGCTTCTTCGCGGGGCTCGCGGCAGGCTTCTTGGGTGGGCTGTGCATGATCCTGCGTCCCATGCAGGCAGCGATGGACGGCCGGGACTTCCGGAACTTCATGGAAATGTTCCTTCGATACGCGGGCCACGGTTCGGGCAAGGCCTTCAACTATGCCTGGTCGGGCGGGACGACCATCGCCGCGATCGTCGGGCTCGTGCTGCTCTGGGACGATCCCGGCTCCACCTCGTTCGTCCTCACCGCGATCGCCCTGGCTATCGTCGTTGTCGGGATCCTGGTCGTCTCCAACGTGTGGAAGACACCGACCTACAACGTGATCCTGGCCTGGGACCCCGAGGCGATGCCAGCGGACTGGGAGTCGGGACGGCAACGCTACTTCACGATCAACTGGATCCAGTTCGCGACGACCTGGGCAGCCTTCGCCCTATTCCTGGTCGCTCTGATCTCCCTTTAGGCGAACTGGTCTGCGCTGAATGGGCATGCAGCCGATGCGAAACGGTCGGCCTGCCCATTCTTCCGCGACTGTTGGATGCCCCGTTCTCCCGCGGCGGAACATCACTCATCAGTCGGCCATCGCGGAGCTGGGGCCTCGCCCGTGACCAGCAATCCCGCCGTGTCCCGCCTGGGCCGCGAGCAGACCCCGCGTCACCGCGTCAAGCTCGGCGTCCCGACCGAACACCGCCGCGGCCTCGCCCGAACCCGACACCCAGCCGAGTATCCGCCGCGGACGGGTCCATGCGCGTCGTTCGGAAGGAGGAACTCGCGGGGGGCCCTGCCGACGCTGGGTGGCTCCAGTCCATGCTCACGGTGTAGACGACCGTGCCCGCGGCAGCGTAGGTCCCGCTGATCAGGTACCTGCGGTCCGATGCCCCGCCCTGACAGGGCGGGGCATCGGTCGGGCCTTCGTCGTCAGCGAGTCATCGGGTCGGCTTCGACGCGAAGCGGGTCACGTCGGCGGTGGCCGATCGCTCGCAGCGGCTCCAGCGCGTCGGGCACCGCCCAGAGGACCCACACGATGTAGACGGCCTGGAACGGCAGCCGCAGCCACGGGTTGCCGCCGCCGAGGTCGTCGGCACCGACGTCGGCCACGGCGACGTACACGTTCGCGGGGAAGACCGCGATCAAGTAGGCCATGAGCGCGAGGGCCACCTCGCGCCGCCAGCGGCGAGGGATCAGGAGCCCGATCCCGAGCAGGATCTCGATCACGCCGGTTCCGAGGATCACGGCGTGCCGGTAGGGCACGACTTCGGGAAGCATCTGCACGAAGGAGGCCGGATCCGCGAAGTGGCTGACGCCGGCGAACACCATCGCGACCGCCATGGCCCACCGGGCGGCGTCGCGGTGTCGGCCGTGCCGGAGTAGCAGGTAGGCCACGACGAAGGCGGCGACGAGGACAACGAAGAGGATCATGACTGGTGCTCCCTTCAGGATGACGGTGTGGGGTCGGTCGGGTGGTGTCGAGAGGAGTCGTGCGTCGCGCGGTTGCGCGCCGACGAGCTCTGCAGGCGTGGGATCGCCATCTCCCAGGGCACCGGGAGCGCCGATCCGGGAGCGGTCCACGTCGTGAACCGCGTCGGGCCCATGTGCGGGCGCAGCTTCGCCATCACGCCCTGATGAGGCAGCTCGCGGACGAACGCGGCCAGCGCGCGGGCGTCGGTCCAGGCCGACAGCGTCCAGAAGGTCGCGGCGAGTGGCTGTGCGCGCAGGCTGTAGCCGACCAGCCCGTCGGTGCGTTCCAACTGCCGCACCACCGAGACGGTCAGGCCCATGAACCACGGGACCTTCAGCGTTGAGCGCAGTGGCAGGCGGCTGGCCATGACCAGGTACTGGGCCTCGGGCTCGACGGCTGCCCGCCCTCGCCAAGGAACTGTCGGCATGTCACGCCTCCCTCGACGGCGCCGCGACGCCAAGCGGCCGGGCCAGGTGCTCGTATCGCGGTCGCAGCACCAGCCGGTACAGCACCCGCAGCAGCAGGGGCTGGTCGGCCAGCAGCCGCGCCCGCTCGGCCGGGGAGGCGTGTTCGAGCACCCACGGGCCGGCGAAGACCACCGCGCGGGCACCGACCAGCTTCCATGCGGTGTCGCCGAGCGCGGCGAACTCGGTGTGGGTGAAGACCCGCCGGTACCGGGAGAACGCCACGTCCTCCTCGTGGTCGAGATGCGCGGTGACGATCTCGCGCAGCGCCCGAACCGCGGCGATGGCGTCGTCGCGCTCCCGTTCCCAGCTGGGCCCGCCCGACGCAGCGGCGAGACCGTGCAGGCTCTCGCGAGCGACCGCCAGCCGGTCGGCCAACACCCGGTGCTGACCCTCCAGCTCGGCCTCCGCGACCGCGAACGACGGGTCGCGCTGCACCAACGCCGGGTAGATCACGGCCTCCTCGGCGACGTGATGGTCGTCGATGGCCCGCTCGTAGCCGATGTACCAGGCGGCGAGATCGGTCAACCGGTCGGCGTCCGCCGGCTGCGCGGCGGTGACGAGGTCGGTCAGCCGGCCCGCATCGACGCGCATCGCGCGGTGCTCCACGTAGCTCGGCCGCAGGTCCGGCCGATGATCGGTGTTCATGCTCCCTCCCGGGGCGTCCGTGAGGAGGACGACGCTAGGACGGGTCGGCTGCGCTGATACCGGTGAAATCACCGGGTTCGGATCAGTGCAGATCCAGCGTCGCGAGCTGCGAGCGGGAGCTGATGCCGAGCTTGGTGAACACGTTGCGCAGGTGGAACTCAACGGTCCGCGGGCTGAGGAACAGCTGGGCGGCAACCTCGCGAGTCGGCAGCCCGTCGGCGACGAATCGCGCGACCTGCAGCTCCTGCGCAGTGAGCTGGAGCAGGGTGGAGGGATCACGGTTCCGGGCGGACTGGCCGCACGCCCGCAGCTCCAGGCGAGCGCGCTCCGCCCATGGCTCGGCCCTGAGGCCCTCGAAGATGTCCAGCGCGGTACCGAGCGGCCCTCGCGCGGCCATCCGCTTCCGCATGCGGCGCAGCACACCCCCGTAGGCCAGCTCGGTGCGCGCCCGTTCGAAGGGCCGGTCGGCGGCCATGTGCAGCGCGAGGGCCTGCTCGAACCTCGCCGCGGCCGGCGGCCCGACGGCGAGCAGTCCATGGCAGTGGGCCACCCGCGCGTCCGCCAGGCCTGCCCGGCGTGCGCGGCGAACGCCTCGAACTCCGCCAGCCACCGCAGCGCCGTGTCCCGCTTCCCGGCGGCGATCGCCGCCTCCACCCGGTCCACCGCCGCCCACATGATCACAACGGGATGGGTCTGCTGCTCGAGCAGCGCGAGGGCGGATCCGGGTCGTGCTGTCTGGGCCTTCTGCACCGCCCGCGCCCAGAGCAGGATCTCGTGCACCGGGTGCCGGTAGACCCCGAGCTGATGGGTCGAGGCCACCTCCTCGGCCTCGGTGACCGATGCCCAGAAGCCCTCCTCGTCCCCCCGCACGGCCGCGAGGTGGGTGAGCCAGGCCAGCGGCAGCGCCGACAGCTCAGGCTGCCCGGTCTCCCGCGCCAGCCGCACCGCCTCCCCCGCGGCGGCCGTCGCGGCGGCGAAACGGCCGCCGAAGATCTCGGCCTGCACCAGCGGCGGCAACGCGAAGAGCAGCTCGAGCGCAGCTCCCGCGCTCCGAGCCGCCGCGACGCGGGCCGCGGGCAGCCGCCGTGCCGCGTCGTCATCACCGATGTAGAAGACGTGGTAGCTGACCATCATGAGCAGTTCGGGCCGGTCCTCTCGAGCCGCCGTCGCGACCGCGGCGTGGAGCGCAGAGAACGCCCGGCGCAGGTCGCCGGTACCGAACGCCAGGAAGCCGCCGACGAGGTCGGCGAAGAATCGGTCGGCCTGGTCGACGGGAGGGTCGAGACCCGTGGCGAGGGCGCGAAGCTCGGCACCGGCATCACCGTCCGACGCGAGCCACGCCGCCTCGGCCGCCGCAGCGAGTACCCGCCTCGCGAGAGGCGGATCGACGACGACGGCGTCCCGGGCGGCCCCGAGGAGGATCCGCAACGCCGCCTCCGCCGAGCCGACGCTGAGCTCGACCATCGCGTGCAGCATGCCGATCTGCGCTCGCAGCGCCGCGTCGCTCACCAGAGGCCGTGCGGCCCGGACCAGGTCCAGGACCCGGCGCAGGCGACCCGCCGCCCACGCATACCGCGCCGCGACCACGAGCCGCCGGCTGCGGGCATCCGGATCGACCGTCAGGTCGGCGGCCCGCTCCATCGCAGCCGACGCCGCGGCGAAGCCACCCTGTTGCGCGGTGTGCCGAGCAGCATCCTCCAGCTCGGCGACGACCTTCTCGTCATTCGGCGCCGCGGCCAGGGCCAGGTGCCAGGCCCGCCGCACGAGATCCGACGCGAGGTGCGGCGTTCCGGCGACCGCGGCGTGCGCCCGGCGCCGATCCGCGGACGTCGACCCCTGGTAGACGGCCGAACGCACCAGCGGGTGGCCGAACGTCAGCATGCCGTCCCGCACCCGGATGAGCCCCGCCCGCTCGGCCTGGTCGAGCGCCTCCGGCGGGACGCCGAGCGCCGCGGCCGCGGCGAGTACGACCGCCAGCCGACCGGTCTCCTCCGCCGCCGCGACCAGCAGTGCACAGCGGGACGACTCGGGCAGCCGACCCGCCCGCTCGGCGAAGACCCGTTGCACGGTGTCGGACAGTGGCAGCGGCGACGGCAGCGGCTCGGACCCGGCGAGCTGTCCGGCGGTGAGCACAGACGGGAGCTCCACGAGTGCGAGCGGGTTGCCACCGGTCCACTCGACGAGACGATCGCGGACGCCGGCCGAGACCGGCGCAGCGCCGCGGACGGCGAGCAGCTCCCCCGCAGACTCGGTGTCCAGACCCCGCAACGACAGCTGCAGCAGCCCTGCGGCCGGGAAGGCCCGCGCGTCCCCGTCGCGGATCGCGAACACCACCGCAACCCGCTCGGCAGCGAGCCGCCGGGCGACGAACACCAACGCAACGGCCGACTCGTCGTCGAGCCAGTGCGCGTCGTCCACCAGACACAGCAGCGGATCCTGTTCCGCCACCTCCCCCACCAGCGCCAGCACCGCGAGCGCGACCACGAACCGGTCGTCCGCGGCCAGGAGGTCGGAAGGTTGCAACCCGATCGCCCGGCGAAGCGCCGCCGCCAGGTGATCCGGAATCTTGTCGAGCCGGTCCAACACCGGTCGCAGCAGCTGGTGAAGACCCGCGAAGGCGAATGCGGCCTCGGACTCGACACCGACGGCGCGCAGGACCAGCATGCCCTCGGCCCGACCCGCCGCGTCCTCGATCAGAACCGACTTCCCCACGCCCGGCGGGCCCGAGATGATCAGCGCACCGCTCCGGAAGGCGCGGGCACCCTCGAGCAGGTCCGCGATGACCGCCTGCTCGACCTTCCGGCCGTACAGCCTCACGCGCTGCAGGGTCCCGCACCCCGGGAGTTCCGCCAACGTCATGACCGACGGGCCGGCCCGCGGTCAGCCTCCGGCGAGATCGTCGAAGGCGCCGATCCGCGCCTCGACCTGCGCGATGCCCGTCAGCCGGCGATCCAGTGCGACGTACTCGGCACCGAAGTCCCGCTGGAACGCCACGAAATCCGCGACCGACCGCCACCGGTCGACGGTCAGGTAGCGCCCGTCCTGCTCGGTGCACCTCAGCAGCTGGACGCCGACGAAACCGTCGGCCCGTCTGAACAGCTCGGACCACAGCCCGTCCGCGGCGTACGCCTGCTCGAACTCCGCCCGCCGCTCCGACGGCACGCGGAACTCCCACAGGATGGTGTACACCCTTCGCCTCCGGACATGTGGAACAGCCGACGCTATCGTGCCTGGTCCGTGGAGGTGGGCGCGCCTCGAGGCGCGCCGAGGATCCGCGCCACGACCCTCTCCCGGCGTGATCGAGACCGAGCTCGGCCACCGGAGACCCACGGGAGACGCTCTAGTGCCGGGCATCGCTGCAGAGGACAGTGGCCGGGGCGCCGCCCGACAGCACGGCTTCCAGCGAGCACGGGATGGGCCATGCAGCGCCGGGGGCCCGTCCTTCGGGCGACGGAACGCACTTCTCGTATGCCGATGTCGATCTGGAGGAGCCAGATGACGACCGAGATGGTGCTCGTGACTGGGGCGACCGGCAATACCGGCAGGCCACTGGGCAGCCAGGCGCCGCTGACCAGCTTGGTGAGGTTCGCCGTTGACGCTCGCGCCGGATCAAGACGACCCGGGGGGAGCGCGACCGCGATCTCCGCGAGGAACTCGCCGAGCCCGAGCACGACGACGTGCCCAACCTCGACCGCGTCGAGCGCTTGCCCAACGCCTCGCACTGGGTGCACCACGACGAGCCCGAGCGCGTCACTCAACTGCTGATCGACTTCTTCCGAGCAACGGGAGCGCCAGGCTCTCGCTCGACTTTCGACCGCTAGGAGAGCCAATGGAGGCCACAGCCTCGACCACGGCAGCCCCCGGCACGGACGTTCGCCCGTTGACGATCGACGTCCCGGAGGAGCAGCTCGCCGACCTGCGCCGGCGTATCACCGCGACGAAGTGGCCCGACCGGGAAACGGATGCCTCGCAGGGAGTGCAGATCGAGACGATCCAGGCGCTGGCCAGCTACTGGGCGACGGACTACGACTGGCGCAGGTTCGAGGAGCGCTTTGCGGCGCTCCCGCACTTCATCACCGAGATCGACGGGGTCGACATCCACTTCATCCACGTCCGCTCCGAGCACGAGGACGCGTTGCCGCTCATCGTCACGCACGGGTGGCCGGGCTCGACGATCGAGCAGCTCAAGATCATCGATCCGCTCACCAACCCCACCGGACACGGCGCGAGCGCGTCCGACGCCTTCCATCTCGTGATCCCGTCGCTGCCGGGCCACGGGTTCTCGGGGAAGCCGACCGAGACCGGCTGGGACCCCATCCGCATCGCGCGGGCCTGGGTCGAGCTGATGAGCCGGCTCGGCTACACGAGGTTCGTCGCACAGGGCGGTGACTGGGGCAACGCTGTCACCGAACAGATGGCCCTGTTGAAGCCGCCGGGATTGCTCGGCATCCACACGAACATGCCGGCCACGGTTCCCCCCGACGTCTCGAGGGCGTTGGCGATCGGCGATCCGCCGCCGGCCGGTCTGTCGGCCGACGAGAGGACGGCGTACGAAGTGCTGGCGCACTTCTTCAAGACCGGCGTCGGCTACGCCAACGAGATGGCCAATCGGCCGCAGACGCTCTACGGCATCGCGGACTCACCGGTCGGCCTGGCCGCCTGGATGCTCGATCACGACGTGCGCAGCTACGAGCTGATCGCGCGCGCTTTCTCCGGGCAGCCCGGTGGTCTGTCGCGAGATGATGTCCTCGACAACGTCACCCACTACTGGCTGACGAATACGGGGATCTCCGCCGCGCGCCTGTACTGGGAGAGCAAGCTGGCCTTCTTCGACGCCAAGGGCGTCGAGATCCCAGTCGGTGTGACCGTCTTCCCGGACGAGCTGTACCCGGCTCCGCAGAGCTGGGCGGAGCGGGCGTATCCCAAACTCATCCATTTCCACAAGGTCAACGAGGGCGGCCACTTCGCCGCCTGGGAGCAACCGCTGATCCTGTCGGAAGAGATCCGGGCGACGTTCAGGTCACTGCGGTGACCGCGACGGCGCGTTTACCCATCGAAGGCAAGCTCCCGCAGCTCGACGGCGCGACCGCATGGCTCAACTCCGAACCGCTCACGCCGGCCGGCCTCCGCGGCAAGGTCATCGCCGTCCAGTTCTGCACCTTCTCCTGCATCAACTGGCTGCGCACGGTTCCCTATGTGCAGGCGTGGGCCGACAAGTACCGCGACGGGTTGGTCATGCTCGGCGTGCACTCGCCGGAGTTCCCGTTCGAGCACGACGTCGAGAAGATCCGAGCCGCCCTCGCGAGCATGGGCGTCGACTACCCGGTCGCGGTCGACAACGACTTCGAGGTCTGGCGGGCATTCGACAACGCGTACTGGCCCGCCCTCTACATCGTCGACTCCGGAGGACGGATCCGGTATCACCACTTCGGCGAGGAGGCTTACGAGCGGTCCGAGCGGGTCATCCAGCAGCTGCTCGCCGAGGCGGGCAACGATGGTGTCGACCAGGACCTCGTGTCGGTCGAGCCGGACGGCGTCTACCTCGCCGCCAACTGGAACACGCTGGGATCGCCGGAGACCTACGTCGGCTACGCCCGGACCACGGGCTTCGCCTCACCGGGGGGCCTCGGGCCCGACCGCAGTCGGGTCTACGTCGAGCCGCCGCGGCTCACACTCAACCGGTGGGCGCTGGCCGGCGACTGGACGGTGGGGCCGCAGATCACGACCCTGAACGAGCCCGGCGGCCGGATCGTGCACCGCTTCCACGGGCGCGACCTCAACCTGGTGCTGGGCACCCGGGCCGACAGGCGGATCCGCTTGCGGGTGCTGATCGACGGGCAGCCGCCCAACCGCGACCGCGGGCTGGACGTCGACGAGCAGGGCACTGGAACCATCGTCGAGGAGCGGCTCTACCAGCTCGTCCGCCAGGACGAGCCGATCACCGACCGCACCGCCGAGATCACCTTCCTCGACGCGGGAGCCCAGGCCTACGTGTTCACGTTCGGCTAGTCGGGAGATCGGATGGACGTCAAGCAGATAGACACGGGCGTGACCGTCGCGATTCTGCCTGTGCGGCGGAAGTACCTGCGTCTCTCACGCGGGGAGCCGGACGCCTCTCACCGCGTGCTCGGCAGCGCCGCGTGCTCGAGCGCCCAGTCGAGCGCGTAGTCGGCGACCTTCTCCCAGCCCGGCCACGCAGGCAGCAGATGCGGCCCCTCGAACTCCTTGACCTCGGTGATGACGTTGTCGTTCCAGTGCTTGGCGTTCGAGCGCTGGATCGACGGCGGCATCAGGTGGTCGGCACTGCCGGAGATGAACAGCAGCGGCGCGCGCCCCTCGTTGTCGTAGTTCACCCAGGTCTCGTCCCTGCCAGGGTGGATGTTCGCGAGCGCACTGCCCCAGAAGATCGCTCCGGACGCCGGGATGTGGTAGCGCTCGTACAGCCGCCGCGCCTCGTCCTCGGGGAAGCCGTTGGTGAACGTGTAGTTCCACTGCTCGAAGGTGAGGCCGACGGCTTTGTGGCGGTTCGCTGGATTCTTGAGCACCGGGAAGCTGGCGCGCACCTGCGACAGCGGGACGCGCTTGACACCCTCGGTCGGCGCCGAGTTGATCGCCACGCCGGCGGCCCCGAAGCCGTGGTCGAGCAGGATCTGTGTGAACACGCCGCCGGCGGAGTGGCCGATGATGATCGGAGGCGGTTCGAGCTCACCGACGATCGCCTCGAGGCGCTCGATGATCGCCGGGACAGTCACGCGCTCGATCAGCGTGGGGTCGGCGTTCAGCGCCTCGACCTCGACCTCGAACCCGGGGTAGGCGGGGGCGATCACGCGCAGCCCCTTGCCCTCGTAGCGCTCGATCCAGTGCTCCCAACTGCGGGGTGTAACCCAGAAGCCGTGGACCAGGACGATCGTGTCAGGCGTGGACGTGGCAGGATTCATCGGCCGCCCTTTCGTTCGTGGCGTTGAGGAACTCGAGCAGGTCGGCGCCGGGCTGCTCCTCGTGGGTGTCGGTGATGCCGTGCGGCGCGCCGGGGTAGACCTTCAGCTGCGCCCCGTCGATCAGCCCCGCCGACGCCTGGCCGCCCAGCGCGAAGTCCGCTTCCGCCGATAACAGCAATCTCGTGTCATGCCTTCGCTCGTGTGATCCCGAGTCACGCTGGATGGCGTGATCGGTAGTGCACCAGCAAGGACCGGATAGCGGCCGCGGCTGTGACATGACACGCGTCTGTGACATGACACGCGTCTGCGACATGACACGCGTCTGCGACATGACGATGGAACGAGATGGCGCCGCTCGTCCGCGTCGAGTGCGCAGGTCGGCTGGGCGGATGAGCGCGGCAGTACGATCCGCCGCGGACGACCCCGGGAGGACGAGGATGGTCGATGCCGACGACGTGCGGCGGATCGCGCTCGGGCTGCCGCACGTGGTCGAGATCGACAGCGATGGCTTCGACTTCCGGGTGGGCAACAAGGGTTTCGTCTGGTCCTACCCGGACCGGGCGCCGGGCCGAGGCCGGGTGATCCGCACCGATATCGCGGTGCTCTACGTCGGGGACGAGGCCGAGAAGCAGGCTCTCCTGCTGGGTGAGCCCGACCTGTTCTTCACCGCCTCCGACTACGAGGGTTGGCCGCTGGTCCTGCTGCGGCTCGATCGCGTCGAGGTACCCCGGCTCACCGAGCTGATCACCGACGCCTGGCGCATGCGCGCGCCCGCGCACCTGTTGCCCTGACCGAACGACGCTGGTCAGCGGGCCCTGAGGCCCTTGCGCCAGGCCGAGTAGGAGCCGATCGGGCCCGCGTGCGGCCGGTACAGCCAGCGCCACGGGTGGACGACGGCCGGAGCGACGGCCGCCGCGCGGGATCGGAACCCCGGCACCGGGGCGTGTGTGACGGCCACGGCGCGCCCGCGCAGCTCGCCCGCCACCTCCCCGCGGCGCACCTCGACGTCCCGGCGAGTCGCCAGGTCCGCGAGGGTCTCGGCCAGGAACACCAGCCGCTTGCCCGACAGCTGGAGCCGCGCGAGCAGCGGCTCGTCGAACACGAACACCGCCGGCAGGTCCGGGTGGGCATCGAGCGCGGGGTCGGTGTCGCCGAGCGACTCGGCGGTGAGCCACACCGCGCCCGGCTCCCCGTGCTCGACGGGCGTGCGCGGCCCGCCGGTGGACTCCGGGTCGGGATCGTGGCGCAGCAGCGGCTCGGGCTCGGGTCGGTCGGCCCCGGGCGCGTCCCGGGTAGGAGCCGGCGGCCAGTCCTGGATCGGGCACGCCGTGTTCAGAGCGCAGTCCCGGCACAGCTGCGGCGCCCGCTTCTGCACCTGCCAGCGGGAGAAGCCGTAGGGCTTGCCGGTGCCCGCGCCGACCGTCCACTGCCAGCCCAGCCGGTTGGCCGCGCGGGACCCGTCGAGCAGGTGGGTGTAGAACCGATCCTCTCCCGCGGTCCACTCCGCCCCGGCCCGGACGGTCCACTGCGACGACAGCCACATCCGGGTCTGGTTGACCAGCCAGCCGTCGGTCTCCAGCTCCTCGATGCACGACGACACGCAGTTCATCGCCTCCGGCCACGGCTCGTCCCAGCTGCGCGCCGGGCGGGCCGGCGCGGCGCGCAGGGCGGTGGCGTTGCGCCGCCCGACCCGCGCGTAGACGTGCCGGGCGTACTCCTGCCACGCCAGCTCGTCGCGGAACTTGGTGCGGTCTCGCGGCGGGGCCGGGGCCGCGGCGGCCCACGCGGTCGGCAGGTCGACCAGCCCGTAGCGGACGTAGGGCGAGATCCGGGTGGCGCCGCGCCGGGAGCGGGGGAACACCTCGTTGCGGCGCGCGGCGTAGCCAGCGAGGTCGAGGGTTGCGAGCGCGGCATCGGCGGCCTCCTGGCCGCCGCGGAACGCCGGGGACGCGACGGGGGCGTCGCAGCAGAGGTCACCGAGGTGCGCGCGCACCCACTCGACGGCGGCGTCGGGCCCGGGTGCGGGCGTGGGGAGCAGCACCCGCCGAGTCTGCGGGCCCGGCCGGCCCACCGCGCGCCGAGGGATCGGATCGGTGATCACACGGTGCCGCCGGGGTTCCTCCCTCCGTGGGCCGGCGGTGTAGCGCGGTCACGGGTCCGTGTGGCTGTCGGCCGCGAGCCGGCCTGTCTGGGCCTGCAGGTAGCGCTTCTCCGGGATGTTCGTTGCTCGGCGGGTGGCCTGTTCGAACTCGTCTCGCGCCGCCGCATGGTCACCGGCCTGCTCCAGGAGGTGGGCGCGGACGGCGTGCCAACGGTGGTGACCGGACACGTGACGGTCTCCGTCCAGGTCGGCGAGCACGCCGAGGCCGGCCTGTGGGCCGTGCACCATCGCGACGGCGACGGCCCGGTTGAGCAGCATCATGGGATTCGCCGAGTACCGGGTGAGCAGGTTGTAGAGCGCGAGGATCTGCGGCCAGTCGGTGTCCTCGGCGTGGGCGGCCTCGGCGTGCACGGCGGCGATAGCCGCCTGGATCTGGAACGGGCCGACGGGAGCGCGGGTGAGGGTTTCGGTGATGAGCGCGACGCCCTCGACGATCAGGTCCTGATTCCAGCGGCTGCGGTCCTGCTCGGCGAGCGCAACCAGGCTGTTGTCGGGCCGGGTACGGGCCGGGCGTCGGGCATCGGTGAGCAGCATCAGTGCGAGCAGCCCAGCGACCTCGCCGTCGGCGGGGAGCAGTCGTCGCACCTGGCGGGTGATGCGGATGGCCTCGCCGGTGAGCCCGACGCGGTGCGGCTCCACGCCGAACGTTGCGGTGTAGCCCTCGTTGAACGCGAGGTAGAGCACGTGCAGCACCGCCCCGAGCCGCTCGGGATGTTCCTGGTCGGGCATGTGGAACCGGGCGCCGGCCGCGGTGATCTGCGCTTTGGCGCGGCTGATGCGCTGAGCCATGGTCGTCTCGGGAACCAGGAACGCGCGGGCGATCTCAGCCGTACTCAGCCCGCCGACGGCGCGCAAGGTCAGCGCTACCTGCGACGGCGGCGTCAGGGCGGGATGGCAACACAGGAACAGCAGCGGCAACGTGTCGTCGACGGCGGCGCGTGGTGCGGCATCGGGGACCGTCCGGTCCTGTGACGGTTCCAGCGCAGCCGCGGTGGCCTCGCGCCGGCGGCGGGCCGCCTCGGCGCGCCACTGATCGACGAGCCTGCGCGAGGCGACGGCGATCAGCCATCCCCGCGGGCTTTCCGGAACGCCGCGCTGCGACCATGCGACCGTCGCGTCGAGCATCGCCTCCTGCACCGCGTCCTCGCACGCATCGAAGTGACCGTGGTGGCGCACCAGCGCCCCGAGGACTTGCGGCGCCAACTCACGCAGCGTGGCCTCGATGTCGGTGCCCCGCGTCATGCCGGTTCACATCTCCAGGCCGGCGACGTCCATGGTCGCGCGGATCTCCACCCGTTCCCACCGCGCATCCGGGATCTGCGCGGCGATCGCGGTCGCCCGCTCCATGTCGTCGCAGTCGACCAGGTAGTAGCCCATCAGATGCTCCTTGGCCTCCGCGTAGGGGCCATCGGTGCTGGCAACGACCCCGTCCCGGACCCGGACGCTGCGGGTGGTCAGCGGGTCGGCCAAGGCGGCGGAGATCACCAACTCGCCCGAGCCGATCAGGGTCGCGTCGAGCGCGGCGTGCTCGGCGAACGCGTCGCCGGCCAGTGCCTCCTGCTCGGCTGGGGACAGGGCGTCCCAGTTCTCCGGGTTGCTCCAGATCAGCAGCATGAACTTCACAGCCACTCCTCACACGGTCGGCACCGACCCCCTGGCGGGCGCCTGCTCACTAGAGACATCGGAGCCGGCCAGGAGTCCTCGACATCGTCGTCGAAATCCTCTGAGGAGTCGGATGTCGAGGACCGGCCGACGGCTCCGATGTCCCCGCGATCCCGACGACACTGGAGGACGCGCATGACTACCATCCTGCGACCCGCGAGCCCCCTGCAGAATCGGCTGCGCCCGCTGCACCTGGCCACGTTCCTGCAAGGCCTCCTCTTCTGGCTCCCGGTGGAGAAGCTGTTCATGAACGAGATCGGGTTCGACGCGGCGAGCATCGGCCTCATGGCCGCCGCGTACGCCGCGGTCGTGCCGGTCCTGGAGGTGCCTTCGGGAATCCTCGCCGACCGGTGGAGCCGCCGCGGGGTCCTCATGACAGCAGGCGCCGCGCTGGCGGTCAGCGCACTGATCGGCGGTCTCAGCCACGACGTCCCCACCTACATCCTCAGCGCGCTGGCCCTGGGGGTGTTCTTCGCGCTGAGCTCCGGGACGGTCGACTCCATCATCTATGACACCGTCCTGGAGGAGACCGGCGACAGCGCGGCATTCGAGCAGCACGTCGGCCGCAACCGGCTCGCGAACGGCGCCGCCCTGGTGTCTAGCGCCCTCGTCGGCGGCGTGCTGGCCGGGCTCGCCGACTCCCGGGTCACCTACCTGCTGACCGTGCCGGTCGTGGCGCTGTCGATCCTCGTGTTGCTGCGCTTCTCCGAGCCGCGGCTGCACCGCACGGCTCAGGCCACCTCGCTGCGCGCCCACATCGGCCTGACCTGTCGCACCTTGACCCGTCGGAGCCGGCTGCTACCGATCGTGACCCTGTCCGTCCTGACCGGTCTGATCCTGCAGGTGGTCCTCGAGTTCGGCCCGCTGTGGCTGGTCGCGCTGGCCGCTCCCGCCGTGATCTACGGACCGTACTGGTCCGGGGTCGTCTCCTCCCTCGGCCTCGGGGGACTGATCGCCGGCCGGATCCACCTCGACCGGCCACGCACCGCCGCCGCGGTCGCTGCGCTCATGACCATTTCCAGCATCATGCTGGCCATCAGCGGGAACGTCATCGTCATCATCGCCGCACAGATCGTTGTGGCCCTACTGGTCGTGGCGGCCGGCATCCACATCTCACGCCTTCTCAACGACGCGGTGCCCTCCACCATCCGCGCCGGCGTGGCCTCCGGGGTCAGCACCTTCACCTGGATCGCCTTCCTGCCCGTCGCCCTGGTGTTCGGGCTGGTCAGCGAGCACGAGGGCATCCACACCGCCGGATGGATGATCGCCGCGTTCGCCCTCGCCGCGGGCACGCTGCTCGTCGCGACAGCGCACACCCGACCGGCCACGACAACCCCGGCCGCGGTCGTCTCGACGACACACGAAGCGATCGTCGTTCCCGCATGAGCAAGGCCCCGCTGGACGCCGTCGCGGACCGCCGCGCTGCCAACGTCATTCGCGACTTCACCGAACGGCACACCCCGCGATGACGGCGCCGAACCGCTCGGTGGGCTGACGACCTACCGCTTCTGAGGACCGATCCTGGAGGATTCGGTGCGCCCTGATCCAGGTGACCCTCGGGAGGCCGACGTGACGAAGGAAGCATCGCCCCGACCGCAGCGGCCAGGACGGGCCGTCCTGCGGGATCTCCTGGATCTTCGACCCGTTCTGCGACCCCACCGCACCACGGTCCGCACGGAGGATGCCGTGGCGCGGGGGCTGGCCGTCGCGAGGGCCTACGCGTTCGCGAGCGTCGACTATCCGGGCGCGGCGTACTCCCAGGTGTTCGACACCAACGGAACCACCGCAGTGGGCGTGTTCACCTTCGATCCCGAGCTCGGCAGCTCGCCCATGACAGCGTTCACCTTCACGGACGGCAACTACCAGATCCTCGCCGTCCCGGGTTCGACCACGAGCATGGCCACGGGCATCAACGGCGCCGGCCTGATCGTCGGGCTCTACGAGGATCTCGCCGGAGTGCAACACGGCTTCGCGGACGACGGCGGCTCCGTCAGCACCGTGGACTTCCCAGGCGCCGCCGCAACTCAAGTCATGGGCGTCAACGAGGCCGGGCAGATGGTGGGCACCTACGTCGGCATCGCCGACGACGTGCACGGGTTCGTCAGCGACGCCGGTACCTTCACGACGATCGACTTCCCCGGGTCCGGATTCACCGTGGCCACCGGGATCAATGCCGCCGGCGATACCGTCGGCGTGTGGGCGAGTGTGGCGGAGTTCCAAGGCTTCCTGCTCCAGGCCGGCGTGTTCACCCCCATCGCCTTTCCGCTGGCCACCACCACCATCGCCTACGGCAT
This sequence comes from uncultured Actinomycetota bacterium, assembly GCA_963711715.1. Lineage (GTDB taxonomy): Bacteria > Actinomycetota > Actinomycetes > Mycobacteriales > Pseudonocardiaceae > Pseudonocardia. Next base: position 21,391 of record CAVQFJ010000009.1, on the reverse strand, counting down.
CACCGACACCGGCGAGATCGCCGGGATGTACCGAGCCGCCGGCAGCAGCTCCAGCGGCTTCGTCTACGCCGCCGGCTCCTTCAGCACAGTGGACGTCGCCGGCGCCCGCAGTACACACCTGACGCGCATCAAGAACGACGGGCAGGTGACGGGCTCCTGTACCGACGCCATCGGTGAGCTCCACGGCTTCACCGGCCGATGAGCGGACCTCAGTGGTCCTCTGCTCGCTGTACTGCCCGGGCAGGTTGGTCAACCGCTCTACCTACCCGGTGCCGCGCCGTCAGCGCCGGGATCCGGGCGGACCCAGATGTCGCGCTCGTGGAGCAGTTCAACCTGCTTCTCGGTGACCTCACGCCGGTAGTCCGCGTGGTCATAGGGCTTGCGGTCCAGGTAGAGGTTCTTCGGGAAGATCGGTTCGCGGTAGATGATCTGGTACTGCTCGGTGGTGAGGTCCTTCATCCAGTTGCCGAATTGTGCGCGGGACCGGAAGTCGCGCAGCGCCTGGATGTCGACGGTTCCCGCCATGTAGGTCGAATGGCCGGCGTACCCGACCTGTCCGACGACGTTCCCGCGGTAGTCGCACACCATGCTGGGTGAGCCGAAGGTGTCGATCGGTACATCGGAGTCGGCGTAGAGGTAGTAGGTGCCGACCTGGTTCGCCACGACGTACATGTTGTTGTCCAGGGCCCGCGCCCTGTTCTGGATCTCGTAGAACCCGTTGCCGGCGTGCGGATGCGGGTAGGGCCCGCGGTAGGCGACCTCGCAGCCGTTCATGGCGAGTCCACGCGCGTTCTCCGGGTACGACGCCTCGTTGGCCATCATGACGCCGAGGCGCCCGATCTCGGTGTCGGCGACCGGGTAGAAAGCGTCCAACCCGTCGCCGTAGATCTCGATCCACCGGTCCCACACGTTGTGCGGGGTGACCGAGTGCTCCACCGGCGAGAGCGGCACGACCTTGTAGTGCGTGAGCACGATCTCCTTCTGCGGAGAGATCGCGAACCCGACGTTGAAGAACCGGCGCGGGAACTCCGGGTGCCGCGCTTTCGCGGTGGCCATGACGTAGGCGTCCCACGTTGCTGCCAGCTCACCGAGTGCATCGGTCTCCGAGCCGGGGATGTCGATAGCGCACTCCTGCGCGAACCACTCGTGGTCGTGGTCGAGCACCTCGTCGTTGAAGCCCTGCAGGGCTCCCTCCGGGATGGTGATCAGGCGTACCGGCAGTGTCATCGCGGACAGCCATGACGCCGCCTTCACCAGGTGGTTCAGGTGGTCGATGTTGTGCTTGATCTCGCTGCGCTGCCGGATCCCGCGCATCGTCGGGATGAGACCGACCACCTGGTACGGCTCGATCATGAGGAGCTCACCATCTGACTCACGTCGACCGGCTGCTCGATCGCACCGAACTCGAGCACTAGGTCGGCGACACGCTGGATGTTCGCCGCGTCGATCGTAGTGGGATATGAGCTCGCACTGATCAGGCTGCAGCACCTCCGTGGACGACCCACGGGGCTATTTCCTCAGTCCTCGCGGCGCTCGTCGACGCGGTAACCCGCAGCGGTGAGCATGCGGCGCAGCTCGACGACCTGCTGTTCGTCGATGTCCTTGTGCCTGGGCCGGTGGAGGATCTGCGTCTCGCCCCCGATCGTGACCGCGACCTTGCCGTCGTGGCGCTCGTCCACCCGTCCGATGTGGCCCACCAGGGACAGGACAGCGTGCCACTCCACGTTGTGACTGGTCGGATGGCGAAGGATCTTCGCCATGGTGTCGCGGTGGTGGTTGTTCAGGTGGACCGGTTCGGTCATGGTCGGCTCCGGGCTGGATCGGTGGGTGCGTCTGACGCCAGCCATGATCAGCAGCTGCGGCCCGTGAGGTGCATCGGTGCACCTCACGTCCCGCACCCGGCGATCATGCCTCGAGGTGTGGGCCCAGCAGGGTCAGGTCGCCCGGCGAGAGCCGGTCGCCCGCAGTCGCGGCCTGGTGCCAGTAGGGGTAGAGCAGCGGTGGGGCGCTCACCTCGTCGAGCTTCTTGCGCTCCTCCTCGCTGAGGACGAGGTCGGCGGCGGCGAGGTTGTCGGCGAGCTGCTCACCCGTCCGGGCCCCGATCACCAGCGTCGTGACCGCCGGTCGGCCGAGCAGCCAGGCCAGGGCGACCTGCGCGGCCGATACGCCGTGACCATCGCCGACCTCGACGAGCGCGTCGACGATCCGCCACAGCGCCTCCTCGTCGCGCACCGGCGGCTCGCTCCATCCCGACGTGTGCCGGGAGATGCCCTCGGGCCTGCGGTCGCGGCGGTACTTCCCGCTGAGCAGCCCGGCGGCGAGCGGGCTCCAGACGAGGATGCCCAGCCCCTCGTCGACGGCCGCCGGCACCAGCTCGTACTCGGCCTCCCGGCACTGCAGCGAGTAGTGGATCTGTTGCGCGACCGGCCGCGGCCGCCCGTCGCGCTCGGCCACTCCGAGCGTCTTCATCAGGTGCCAGCCGGCGAAGTTGGACACGCCGACGTAGCGGACCTTGCCCTGCTGGACGAGCAGGTCGAGTGCCTCCAGCGTCTCCTCGACGGGGGTGGCGCCGTCGCGCTCGTGGAGCTGGTAGAGGTCGATGTGGTCGGTGCGCAGCCGGCGCAGGCTCGCCTCGCACCCCCGCACGACGTGGTGCCGGGACAGGCCGGCGTCGTTCGGCCCGGAACCCATCGGGAAACGCACCTTCGTGGCCACGAGCACGTCGTCGCGCCGCCCGTCGAGGACCTCCCCGACGATCTCCTCCGAGCGCCCGTTCGAGTACACGTCGGCGGTGTCGACGAGGTTGACGCCGGCCTCCAGGCAGCGGTCGACCTGCTTGCGGGCCTCGGCCACCTCGGTCTCACCGACGTCCTTGAAAGCCCCCGAGCCGCCGAAGGTCATCGTGCCCATGGTCAGCACCGAGACCCGCAGGCCCGACCGTCCCAGCGTCCGCATCTCCATGCCGCGACCCTAGGCCGTGACCGCCTCGCGCACCGGGTCGAATCAGGCAGCCGCAGTACGCGAACGCCATCGCTGCAGGACGAGATGGTCGAGTCCGAGGCGCCCGGAGCCGGTAACGGCGAGGACGAGGCTCAGCAGTCCGATGGCGATCACGGTCTCCGGGCCGTTCTGGTCCATGGCGTACAGGCCGCTGGTGTGCACCAGTACCCAGGCGCCCACCATGTTCAGAGCCATGAGGACCCCGACGACCGGCACGGCGAGCCCCACGATCATGGCAACCCCACCCGCGGACTCCAGCAGCAGGTTCGCCGCACCGGCGAGCGCGGGCAAGGGCACGCCGATCTGGGCGAACAGCTGCCCCACACCGGCCAGGCTGTAGCCGCCGAAAGCGAACATGAGCCAGGCGTGGCCGATCATCAGCACACCGAGGCCGACACGGGCCACGAGCAGGACGAGGTCACGGACAGGCCGCAGCGCTTCCGAGCCTGCGGGAGCCGGTGAAGGCGGTCGAGATGGACGGCGACATCGTGCCGGTCCTTCCGGTCGGGTGACGACGGTTCGACGGCCGGTCGCCACGCATGCGTCTCGGGTCGTGCAGTGACGACCGGCGCCGCCGTCGCAACTCATCGGTGCGCCTCTCGGTGGCGTCAGTGAGCAGGGCCGTGCCGGCCGAGGGTCTCCACGGGGGTCGCGCCGGGGCGGATCCACTGCGGCACGGGGCGCAGTTGCGGCTCAGGCGAAGCCTCAGGGTGTTGATCTGGTCGGGCCGGATGGGCTGCTCAATCAGTTGACCAAGAACGTGCTCGAGACTGCTCTGGAAGCGGGATGAGCGAGCACCTGGATCGCCCCATCAGATCGCGATGGTGCCGCGGATGCAGGTGGTCGTGCCTCCGCCGACCCAGACCGAGCCGTCGGCGTCGGTGGTGATGAGGATGGTTCCGGCGCGGCCGACTCGGGCTCCCTGCGAGACGCGGTAGCTCGCCGGTGCGACGCCACTGGATGTGAGCCACTGGCCGACGCTGGCGTTCATGCTCCCGCAGACGGGGTCTTCGACCACGCCCGCGCGGGGGGCGAAGGTGCGCATCTCGATAGGCGTGCTCCGATCCGGCGGGGTGGAAGCCGATCGCCCCGACCATGGCCGTGGGGATCCGTGACAGGTCCGGCTCCAGGGCGAGCACGTCGGCCGCGGTGGCCAGCTGTACCACCGCCCAACCGGGCCCGTTGTCGACCCACTGGTGGGCGAGCACCTGATCGCGCTTGATCCCGAAGGCGACGGTGATGTCGTCGAGGAACTCGTCCTCCAACGGTCCGGTGCGCAGCATGGGCGGCGCGGCGAAGGACAACGTGTCCGCGCCGCGGAGCAGTGGGATCAGACCGGCCGTGCACTCCTGAACGACGCGGTCCGGCGCCGCGGGTGCGCCACCGTTCTCCAGCCAGGCGTGCGCCGAGCCGAGTGTGGGGTGACCGGCGAAGGGCAGTTCGCCGCCGCCGGGAGTGAAGATCCGCACCCGATAGTCGGCGGCCGGGTCGGTGGGCGGCAGGAGGAACGTCGTCTCGGACAGGTTCGTCCAGCGCGCGACCCGCTGCATGTCCTCATCGGTCAGGCCATGCCCGTCCAGGACGACCGCGACGGGGTTGCCGAGGTAGGGGATCGAGGAGAAGACGTCAACCTGGGCGAAGGCGCGGCTGCGGGGCAAGGGGACCTCCGTCGTGAGGGCCGAGGGTCGAGATAGCGACCATGGTCGCCCGCCCACCGTCGACCAACGGGGCTCCGCCCGCACCCGACCCGCTTCGGAGATCAGGCCTAGGGCACCAGGGACGGCGACCTCCTCGACGAAGTTCAGTGGAATCCGGTGAGCACCAGCGCTCGGGCATCCGAGTGAAAGTCCTGGACGAGAGTTGATCGCAGCCCCACTCTCGCGGTCGAGCCAGACGGGGGGACCCACATGAGCGGATGGGCACGACGGCTGCTCGCAGGCGTGCTGGGTCTTGTGGCCATGGCCTCCTGCGTGGGTTTCGCCGCGACGGCTCAGCCGGCCGCGCCGGCAGCTCAGGGGGACTTCGCCGGGCTCGTGGACGTCGACGGCCGCAAGATCTACCTCGAGTGCCGAGGCAGCGGCAGCCCGACCGTCGTCCTCCAGTCCGGGTTCGGCAATGGGGCCGACGTGTGGAGCCTCAGTACGGATGGAACGCCGGCGGTGGCGCCCGCGGTCGCCGAGTTCACCCGTGTCTGCGCGTATGACCGGCCCGGGTCGACCCGCGTACTGGCCGATGACGGCAGCCTGTCCGACCAGCCTCGGCCCGCCCGCAGCGACCCTGCGCCGATGCCGCGTACCGCCGCCGACGTGACCGCCGAGCTGCATGCCCTGCTGACCACCGCCGGCGTCCCCGGCCCGTACGTCCTGGTTGGGCACTCCCTCGGCGGTCCCTTCGTCCGGCACTACGCGAGCACCTACCCGAATGACGTCGCCGGGTTGGTCGTCGTCGACGGCACGGCCGTGTCGCTCCGGAGCCTGGTAACGCCGGCGCAGTGGGACGTCTTCGCGAGCACCCTGGCATCTAGCCCGATACCGGGGTACGACGCCGGCGAGGCCTACGACATCAGCGCGAGCATGGACCAGATCGAGGCCGCCCCACCGCTGCCGATGGTTCCCGCGGTGTTCCTGATCGCCGAGGGAACGGACCCACCGCCGAACCCCGCGCCCCCGGGCTACCCGGTCGACATCGTGCTCGCGGTGGCCCGCTTCCGCATCGAGGCACAGTCCCGTGACGCCGCCGGCATCCCCGGTGCCCGGGCGACCGTCGTCCCCGGCACCACCCACTACATCCAGGCCCAGCGCCCGGGGGTCGTCGTCGACGCGGTTCGGTCGGTCATGTCCCCGTGACGTCAGGCGGGGCGACCAGTCGAGCGACATCGCCGTGTGTCGTTCGACGTCGCCTGAGCTCAGTCGTCGACCAGCGCCGCGCAGACGGCCAGCTCCTCGGCGGCACGCAGCGCGGCGAACACCTCCGCGGCCGGGCCCTCGTCGCCCTGCGTTCGCCGAACGGTCATGGACACGGTGACCGAGCGGCTGCCGTCCGGGCTCGCGGCGATGAACTGGGTGTAGCCGAGCGTGTTCCCGGTGTGGCGAGGACGACCCCGCAGCTCGTGCGGTAGCGGAACAGCGCCAGCCCGGCGGCGTTCTCGCCGGGACCGGTGGGCTCCGAGCTGCCGGCCCGGAAGTCGCGCTGCTGCGCCTCCACACCGGCGTCGAAGTGCTCGCCGCCGATATAGCCGCGCGCGAACCGGTTCAGCTCGGCCGGTGTGGAGACCATCGCGCCCGACGCCCAGGCCCAACCGCCGGCGAGCATGCGTTCCGCACGGGCGGATCGCGGTCGAGGACGGCACGGAGGTGCTGACATCAGCATGAGCGCCACTGCCGTCGCCGTGTCGCTCGATGGCGTTGAGTGGCGTGCCGATCCGCTCCCGTGGCTTGCGCTCGATGTTGCGTGGCGAAGTGCCAGATTGGCACCGTGGTCGGCTGGTCTCGGCCTCGGCCGGTCGACCACAAGCTTGAGCGTCCACCTCATTAACCCTGGGTGGAGGACTACCCGGCTGGGTGCCGGTGACCGGGTGTGTCTCGCACAAGATCTGGCCGCCTCGGCGTGCCCTCCGGCCATGCTGGGTCGTGGACTCTCTTCGACGTCGAGACAGCGAAGCGGCCAGGTACTGATCGAACTCGGAGGTTGACCGCTGGTTCGATTTGCACGGCGCGCCGGCTGACTGCGGCGCTCAGCCGCCCAGTCGAGTACTCAGCTCGGCGCTGACCCCGCCGACCAACGGCGCCGGCGCGAAGGCGCCGACCCCGCCCGGCTGGGTCAGCGAGTCGGCGAACGCGCGGTCGACCATCGTCAGGTAGACCAGCTCGCCCTCGTGCTCGACCAGCAGCCGGGCCAGCTCAGCGGGGGTGTCGGCGCCGACCCTCGCTGCCAGCCGGGTCCGCACCAGGACCGGCTCGACGCCGATGGTGGCCGCGATGCGCCCGACCGCGTCGCTCGCGGTGGCCCCGAACGCCCCGACCCGGGCGAGCTCGGCCACGGTCGGCAGCGGCGCCTGCAGCAGCGCCGGCAGGTCCACGCGCCCGATCCCCCAATCGATGTCCCAGCCGGCCGGCACCACGCACACTCCCGGCCAGCGCAGCACGGCCAGGAAAGCAGCCTGCACGCGCTTGGCGCCGAAGCGGTTGACGAGCTGGGCGTGGCCGTGGTGGGCGAGCCAGAGCGCCGCCGCGCCGGCCAGGTGCGCGACCGCGTAGGACGTGCCGCTGCTGCGCGACACCTCGGGCACCCTGTTCCTGTAGGACGCGTTGTGGACGCAGGCGCCGGGCATCGCGACGTCGACCGCGGGCCCCCGCGACGAGCCGTCCCAGCGGGAGTCACCCGGCCCGGTTGCGGCGACCGCGAGGCAGTTGGCGTAGCTGGCAGGCGCCGTGACGATCTGGACGTGGTTCCCCGCCGCCGCCATCACGATCATCCCGCTGTCCACGGCCTTCTGGATCTCGTCCTCTAGCCCGAAGAAGCCTTTGCCACCCAGGCTCATCGACACGATGTGGCAGCCCACGGCGCGGGCGTGGGCGACGGCCTTGGCCACGTCCGAGTCGAACAGCTGCACCACGCTCTCGGTGGCCCGGATCGGGACCAGCACGGCCTTGGGGGCCAGCCCGACGATCCCCGCCGCAGCGGTGCCGCGACCGACGATCACGCTGGCCGTCGCCGTTCCGTGTCCGGGGTTCGGCATCGGCCACAGCGGGTTCGGGGTGAGGTCGTCGACAGCGTCGTCGTCGTCGTCGATGACGTCGCGGTCGGTGGTCAGATCGAGTGCGGCCGTGCCGAGGTTGGGGTGCAGCGTGTATCCCGAGTCGGGATGGCCGATGCGGATGCCGACCCCACCGCGCGTCGCCGCCGACATCAGGTCCATGGCCTGCTGCCAGCGGATGGTCTTGTGCACCCAGTCCAGTGGCTCGGAGTCGACACCGCAATTGCCGCCGCCGAAGGCCCCGACTCCCTGTCGTTCCTCGAAGGCCGGCACCGGCACGTCGGCTTCGGCCCTGCGGAACCGTCCACTGCGGATCAGGGCCAGCGCCGCCTCGTGCGACTCGCGGGCGTGCTCGTCGCTGCCGACGATCGCTGCGCTCTCCCCGGTGACGACCAGCATGCGGCTGCCCGCGGCCAGCCGCTGCACCTGCCACCCCGCGCCGAGCACGCGGCGGACGGCGGCCCGGACCGGCGCCAGCGCCGCCGGCGGCTCGGGCACCACGACGACGCGGACCTGGTGCGCACGATCGACGGCCATGCTGCCCTCCACCCCCGAGGGGCTGCCCGCACGATGCTGCGGAGCAGCCCTGCGCCTGCCGGACAGTACCGCCACACCCGGCACGGGCAGGCAGCTCCGAGATCAAACTGCGACACCGATCAACAAGCAATGGGCTCCGCCGCACCCGACGCCGCTTCGGAGATCAGGCCTAGGGCACCAGGGACGGCGACCGAGCTGCTGCGGGGCGGTCTTGGCCACCCGACAGATCAACTCACGGGCGTCGGGGCCGAACCTCCGCGGTCGGCCCCCGCTCCATCCGACGCGGTTGCGACGTCAACGTTCTCCGAGGAGGCACTAGGGAACCTGGAGTGGATCATTGTGACCCCACTTCGCGCGCCGGTACGGCCCGCTCCAGTTCGTCAACCAACGATGCCAGTGGATGAAACTGCAAGATCCACAACACTTGCCCGCAAGATCGACCCAGACCAGCGTCCTCGCAGTTAGACATGCAGATGAGCGGCGCCGTGAAGCAGAGGACACCGCCCATCCGACCGTCGGGACGACTGGATTTGGAACCTGCGACCCCTTGACCCCCAGGAATGCCGCAACAACCTCGCTGACCTGCGCAAACAGCGGATCCGCAGGTTCCGCCGCGGCAGTCGACGCCGCTTCAGGTTGGTTCGGCGCGGCTTGAGGACCATGCGCGCTCCAGCTTCGCTCCAGGTCCAGCAGTTTAAGGAATGGCATCACCTCATTCGACGTGCCCCTCGGGCATTCCCGATCAAAGCCGCCGGGCGAGGACCAGCAGCTCGCCGTCGCCCTCTCCGACCGGCTGACCGCGCCACCCGCCGTGCACCTGGTCCACGGCGAAACCCGTCTCGCTCGGCGAGGCGCGGAGCTCGTGCTCGCCCCGGAACCGCAGGGCCGCCGTGCTGGTGAGCTCGCCCTGCCCCTCGATCGAGTATTGGAGGACGCCGTCGACGACGCCGCCGGCCACGGACCTCACCTCTCTCCACATCTCGACGACGCGGCCATCCGGCAGAGTGTCGCGTCTGAGGGAGTCGCGCGGATTCCAGCGCTCCCATGCGCGGGCCTGCGGATCCCGAGAGTCGAACATCAACCGGCCGCCGGGAACGAGCGCCCGGTGCAGGTGGGCAAGGGTGTGTCGCCACTGGTCGCCCGTGACGAAGAACTGAGCGACGTGGCTGGTCATCACCGCGACATCGAAGGCCGCGGCGGGCAGCACCTGGGCCGTGCCCTCGATCCAGGTCACCGTCTGCGCGCCTGCCTTGCACCGAGCGGCGGCGAGCGACGCCCGGGCCGGATCGACCCCGGTCACGCAGTGCCCTGCTGCGCTCAGGCCCAGCGTCAGGCGCCCGGTGCCGCAGCCGAGGTCTAGCACCCGCGCGCCCGGAGTCTCGCCCACGACGGCGAGGAAGAAGTCGTCGTCGCGCGACCATCTGAACTGCGTGTCGTACACCTCGACCAGCCGAGGGTCCTCAAACTCGGCGTTGCGCACATCGGCGACGGTATGCGCATCGCAGGGACACTCCCGCGAGTTTGTGGCCCGTGGGCGTGCGCAAGCGGATCCCTCACTGGGACGTCGCCTCGTGACATGTTCGAGGCGGTGAGGTCCGCGATGTGTTTGGTCGCTACTCGGGATGACCCTTCGACGCCGGAGGTGGGATCGTTGAGCAGGTAGTTGAGGACGAGGTGTCGTGTCGTGGTAACGCAGTCGCCGGGCGGCACGGAGCCGGCCAGGATGATCAGTATGAAGAACTACGGAGCCGACACCTATGGCGAACGTATCGCTGACATCTACGACGAGCGCCATCCCGAGGCCGGAGCGGGACAGGTGGAGCTGTTGGCCGAGTTGGCCGGTGCCGGACCGATGTTGGAGATCGTCGGCCGCGGGCCACGGAAGAGGTAGGGTGGGGCTACGATTCAACCTCGAATCGGTTCTGCTTACCCAAGGAGATCGAAAGTAGCTAGACCGCGCGAGCGTATCGGATGTGCGGGTCGGAGAAGAACGCGCAGACCAGGCCGGGGAGTCGTTGCAGGCGCCGGAGGGCGCGTTCAGCCTTGTTCCGCAGGTCGTCTGCGGAGCGGATGCCGGCTTTGCCGATGCGGTCGTGTTTGACGTTCTTCCATACCCATTCGTCGGGGTTGAGCTCGGGTGAGTACGGGGGCAGGAAGAACAGCCGCAACCGGCCGTCGGTGGCCTCGACGAACTCGCGAACAGCCTTGGAGCGGTGCACGGGATGGCCGTCGAGGATGAGGAACACGGGGTCGGGTTCGTCGTGGAGCAGTCGGCGGACGAAGTCGAGGAACACCTTCGCGTTCATGCTGCCGGTGAAGGTGGAGAATCGCAGCCGCCCTTTCGGGGTGACCGCGGAGATCATGTTCAGCCCGTAGCGGGCGCCGGTGGAGGTGACGACCGGGGTCTGCCCGACCGGGGCCCAGGTGGTGCCGGAGTGGTAGTCCGAACGGATCCCGGCCTCGTCGGCGAAGTAGATCACCCCGCCTGCCCGGGCGGCCTCCTCACGGATGGCCGGGTAGTCGGTCTCGCGCCAGCGCTTGACCCGTTCGGGGTCCTGCTGGGTGGCGCGGAACACCGGCCGCTGGGGGGACATCCCCAACGTGCGCAGCAACCGGCCGACCGAGACCACCGAGAGCCGAATCCGGAACTGGGTCCAGATCAACTGTTGGACCAGTTCCCGAGTCCAGAGCGCGAACTCCAACCGGTACTGCCGGGGATCGGCGCCTTCGATCAACGTGTAGATCGTCCGCAACTGCGCACCCGAGAGCTTCGGCGGTCGACCGGAGATCGGCTTGGCCCGCAACGCCTCGATCCCGCCCTCGCGGTAGGCGGCGACCCACGCGAACACCGTCGAGCGGGACAACCCCAGACTTGCCGCGACGTCCTCGACCCGTACGCCGGACCCGATGCGTTTCACCGACCGGATCCGCAGCGCTTCCAGCGTCGCGTGATCGAGTTTGCGTCCATCGTCGTCCCGCACCGGCAGATCATTCCAGCTCAGCAAGATCGAGTCTAGTAACTTTCGATCGGCTTAGTAAGCGACCCGCATGCTTAGGTAGCGCCAACTCCATAGCTTCCGGGTGAAGTCTTCGAGCAGCTCCCATTGTGCATCAATAACCTTCGACTGCCTCGCACGCTCTGCTTCACTAGCCTTCTGCTCCGCTGCACGGCGAGTATCAATAATGCCAAGGACGACCGGTATAAGCAAACCGGAAAGGAGTGCTGTTATTAGTAGGAGTGAGATGTCTTGAAGAAATGGGTTCATGAGCCTTCACCACGAGGGCATTCAAACTCATACATACCTAGCCTCCAATCGTCCCAAAGCGCGTGGAGTAGAATAATCCGTATCCGTCAGGTCAAGCATCCGTATGAGAGACTCGGTCTCGGTGCGTCCGCGGCCGATAGGCGCCGATCCAGCACGCCGTGCGGCTTCAACGCCACGCCGCGCTCAGTCCGCCAATACGACCCGGGCGTCCGGGCCCGGGAAGAAGATCGATTCGTGGCCGTCCATCCAGCGGACCCGGTAGTGCTCGCGCTCACCCTGCCCGAGTACCTCGAGCACCTCACCGCTTCGCCGCGCGGTGCCGAGGGTCGAGGTCTGGATGACGATCTGGTCACCCTGCTTGGCGTGCATCGCCGCCCCTCCAGTCATCGCCACAGCGTGCAACTCAGGTTCGGCGCCGACCATGGCCCCAGAGGGTGAAGCCGCGGCGGCGAAGTCGGAGGCTGCCGTCACGGGACGGGTGCAGGTCCGCCCGGTTCGGGACCTCGGTCGAGTCTGGACAGGCCATCATCCTCCAGATCGACCAGTGGCAGCGGGAGGCGCAGCGCAGCGGGCAGCTACCGGGCTGTGGGTGGGCTGTGGGGACCAGACGGGGACCACACGTCACACGCCCGGTCCGCTTCTTCGCACGTCGTGTCCGACCTCAAACGTCCACGACAGCCCGCTGAGCAGCTGTAGCGTCTAACCCACCGTCCTGGGGGTCAAGGGGTCGCAGGTTCAAATCCTGTCGTCCCGACGGTCGAACGGGCGGTGTCTCCTTCATGGGAGCGCCGCCCGTTCGTCGCGTCTACCTGCGCAAACGGGCCTGATCCGTGATCTTGCTTTCGCGAGTTGGCGATCTTGCGAGTGTCTACAGTGGTCGTTGTACGACGGCCACCTGGAGCGAAACTGGAGCGGGCGGTCCCCGGCTTTGACTGAAACTGCGAAACCCGGATTCCGCAGTTCGTGGGCAGACGTGGAGGGCGAATCCGTGGGTTGACCTGTGGGAACGGGTGCGTAGTGGCGATGTGAGCGTGTGTCCACGCTGGTGCGGCTGGCCGATGGGGGCGTTTGCGCAGCTCAGCAGGGGTCGAGAGTCGTGATCCGGGGCGGCGGGGTGAGTCCGCAGGCCCGAAGAATGCTCGACTGGGTGGTGGTGGGCTCGGTGGTCTGGACGACGGTCCCGGCCGGCCCGGCGAGGGTGATCGCGTGCAGCCGGCCCAGCTCGCGGTTGATCTGTTGCCAGGTCATCGCGGTGCGGCGCTCAGCGACCCGGATCAGCAGCAGCGCGAGCCAGCAGAGCAGGACGTGGGCGCGGATGCGCGGTTCGATCCGGTGGAACACCGGGCGCAGCTCGATCGTGGACTTCAGGTCGCGGAACCCGCGTTCGGCTTCGAGGAGGTTCTTGTAGCCCAGCGCGACGTCCTCGGCGGACAGGTCCGGGTCCGAGGTGGACAGCAGGTACTTGCCGTCCAGCCGGGCCTCGGTAGCGATCTTCGCCCGGTCCAGCTGCAGGCGCCCGGAGGTGGTCTGGCGCAGCCAGCGCCCGAGGGCGGGGTGCTCGCGCAGCGCGCACTCCGCCTTGAGGTGCGCGGCCTCGTCGCGCTCGGCCTGCTGCTCGGCCATCTTGCGTGCTGCCGCGGTCATCGTGGTGGCCGAGGATGCGCGGCGGGTGCGGGCCTGCTCCCGGGCTCGGGTGCGGGCGGTGGTGATCCGGTCAAGCTCGGTGGTGATCCTGGTGATCGCCGCGTCACGGGCGGCCTGGTCGCGTTCGGCCTCGTCAGGGTTGTGGCAGATGATCCACCTGACCATGGGTGTCGAGTCCAGCTTCACCTCCTTGACCCGCAGGTTGTCGCGGACCTGCTGATAGCGGCCCTGGCGCGAGAGCGCCTGCGCGGCGTGGGCGTTCCCGTCGCGCATCCGCTCGCCAGCGATGTAGTGCCCGCCGGCGCGCTGGAGGTAGGCGAGGTTCTCCCGTGAGGAGAAACCGCGGTCCACGACGGTCACCACCCGGCCCAGCCTCCACCCGCGCAGCCCATCCTTGACTTCGGGGAGGATCGCCTGGTCGTTGGTGTTCCCGGGCCAGCACCAGCAGCGGACCGGGATGCCCTCGCGGGTGACGGCGAGCCCGATGACGATCTGGGGCAGATCGCGGCGGTGGTCCTTGGAGTGCCCGTAGCGGCGGAACCCCGCCGAGCCGTCCTCGCCGTCGGCGGGGTCGGGGTCTTCGGTGTCGCGTTCGAAGTAGGTGCTGGTGGTGTCGAAGAACAGCAGGTCGACCTCGAGGTTGAGCAGGTCCGCGACGGCGAAGAACACCGCCTCCTGCACGCTCGCGTCGGTATCGGCCTCGACGAGCAGGTCCATCGCCCGATAGGCCTGATCCTCATCCATGTCTTCGAGGCCGGGGATCGCGACGTCGTAGGAGGCCCATTCGGCGGCGGCCAGCTTCGAGGCCGGGTCGATGGCCCGGTTCGCGACCAGCGCGAACAGCACCCGCTCGACATCGGTGGTGAACCGGCGCCCACCGAGGACCGTGCGCAGCGCGGTGTCCACGTCGAGGGCCTTCCACAGGCCGTGCAGCAGCCACGCCGCCCCGGCCGGGCGCGACGACATCACTCGCAGCCCGTCCGCGGCCTCGGCAGTGCCGGTCGCCGCGGCGCCGCCCGCGCCGGTGTCCGGTTCGCCGAGATAGCGGTTGATCGATCCGACCAGCCGGCGCAGCCCGTCCGGGTCGAGGCGGTCCTCGCGGCCCAGGTTGAGCAGCACGTTGGCCTTCGTCGCTGTGCCAACCCGCTGGTTGTGAGCCAGAGCGAGGTAGCGCACGACCGAGCCGTCCTTATTGGCCCGCGCGGTCGTCCGCAAGTACATGACCGCACCCGACCACACCCCAGGCAGCTCACGCAAGCATCAACCCACCGAAACGTGTGCCCACGTTTCCGAGCACTTCAGCCGACCAACAACCCGCTGACCAGGCACGTCACCGGCCGCACCCCCCTCGTATGCCCATCAACTGCGGAACGCGGGATTACCAAGGAGATCGAAAGTAGCTAGACCGCGCGAGCGTATCGGATGTGCGGGTCGGAGAAGAACGCGCAGACCAGGCCGGGGAGTCGTTGCAGGCGCCGGAGGGCGCGTTCAGCCTTGTTCCGCAGGTCGTCTGCGGAGCGGATGCCGGCTTTGCCGATGCGGTCGTGTTTGACGTTCTTCCATACCCATTCGTCGGGGTTGAGCTCGGGTGAGTACGGGGGCAGGAAGAACAGCCGCAACCGGCCGTCGGTGGCCTCGACGAACTCGCGAACAGCCTTGGAGCGGTGCACGGGATGGCCGTCGAGGATGAGGAACACGGGGTCGGGTTCGTCGTGGAGCAGTCGGCGGACGAAGTCGAGGAACACCTTCGCGTTCATGCTGCCGGTGAAGGTGGAGAATCGCAGCCGCCCTTTCGGGGTGACCGCGGAGATCATGTTCAGCCCGTAGCGGGCGCCGGTGGAGGTGACGACCGGGGTCTGCCCGACCGGGGCCCAGGTGGTGCCGGAGTGGTAGTCCGAACGGATCCCGGCCTCGTCGGCGAAGTAGATCACCCCGCCTGCCCGGGCGGCCTCCTCACGGATGGCCGGGTAGTCGGTCTCGCGCCAGCGCTTGACCCGTTCGGGGTCCTGCTGGGTGGCGCGGAACACCGGCCGCTGGGGGGACATCCCCAACGTGCGCAGCAACCGGCCGACCGAGACCACCGAGAGCCGAATCCGGAACTGGGTCCAGATCAACTGTTGGACCAGTTCCCGAGTCCAGAGCGCGAACTCCAACCGGTACTGCCGGGGATCGGCGCCTTCGATCAACGTGTAGATCGTCCGCAACTGCGCACCCGAGAGCTTCGGCGGTCGACCGGAGATCGGCTTGGCCCGCAACGCCTCGATCCCGCCCTCGCGGTAGGCGGCGACCCACGCGAACACCGTCGAGCGGGACAACCCCAGACTTGCCGCGACGTCCTCGACCCGTACGCCGGACCCGATGCGTTTCACCGACCGGATCCGCAGCGCTTCCAGCGTCGCGTGATCGAGTTTGCGTCCATCGTCGTCCCGCACCGGCAAATCATTCCAGCTCAGCAAGATCGAGTCTAGTAACTTTCGATCGGCTTAGTATGTGCATACCAGGGCTGGTAGGTGCCGTCGGGCTTTCTGTTCCTCGCGATCTCTCGGTAGACGGTTTGGTAGCTCTTACGAATCGTCGCCGCGATCTTCTTCACGGAATCGCCACGGCCGAGGCCGTCAGCGATCTCGATCCGGTCATCTTGACCCAGATAACGGCCACTGATCCGGCGCTCGACGAAGTTCACGCGGCCAGCATCGACGAACCACACCGACCCGCAGCTCAATGACACGCCCACCATCCGAGCCGCTGCCGCACCCCGAACACCCGCACGGATCAACTCGAAGTAGCGGCGCTTGACTTCGGTCGGTGCCCTATTCGGCGCGTATCGTGGCATGAAATCACCTTCGACAGGGGTTCACGACGATCGTTGGAAACTGCCCCGGATCGAGCGGCCGATTCTGCCACTCGGCCATACCCTCGAGCACCTTGTCGGTGATGGTGGAGATCGTCTGCCGGGACACCTCGGCCCCGTAGACCTCCGCCAGATGGGCTTGAACCTCGCCGGTGGTCAGGCCCTTCGCCGACAACGAGATGACCAGCTCGTCCACACCCGAGAGCCGTTTCTGCCGCTTGGCCACGATCTTGGGTTCGAAGCTGCCGCCGCGGTCGCGGGGGACGTCGATCTCGACCGGTCCGACCTCGGTTAGCACGGTCTTGGCGCGGTGCCCATTGCGCGAGTTCCCCCCGTCCCGGCCCGCAGCGTCGTGCCGGTCGTAGCCGAGGCGATCGGTAATCTCACCCTCCAGGGCGGATTCGACCAGTCGCTTGGTGAGCTGCGCGAGTACACCACCATCGCCGGCAAGCTGCAGCCCGCCAGCCCGAGCACGCCCAGCCAGCCGGGCGATCAGCTGCTCGTCCACAGCATCCAGGCCAGAAGTCGGCGCGGTCGGCTCGCCGTCCACCCCCGCGTCGAGGTCCACAGCCTCCTCAAGAACTACATCAGTCACGGTGTGCTACCTCCTTGATCGGAGTTACACCGTCGTTTTTACAGTCCCGCAGCCGGTCGTGAGGCGCAGGCTGTGGCGGTCAGCTGGGTGGTGGGGTCGGAAGCTGGGCCCGGAGCCCGTCGATGAGCGCGTTGATGCCGGCGGCGAATCGCTCGCTGCGGTTGTCCAGCCAGACGTGTTCGCCTAGGGCGATTAAAGTGGGGAAGCGATCAACGGGGAGTGAGCGGAAGAATGCGTGCAACTGCCTCCTGGTCGCCGCGTCCTGGACACGCTCTTCGTTGACGGAGATGCGGGTGCTGCTGACCTCGAACCCGATGGTGTAGTCGATGACGAGGAAGAACGCGAGACCGGCCTCGCGGTGGGGAAACCCCGCGGCGTGCAGCGGCGCCAAGACAGCCTCGGCCAAGGCTAGCGAGTGCGGCCCGAGGGGGTCGCGAGATTTCAGCAAACCTGCGACCCCGGGATGGTTATCCAGGACGCTCCGGAGTCGATGAACGAGTACTTTGATCTGCTCGGTCCACGGCAGTGCGGGGTCGATGTCGCAGTCGACCTCGGCGAGCACTCCGTCAACGATCAGATTCTGGAGCTGTTCTTTGCTCCGTACGTGGCGGTAGAGCGCGCCGGGGACCACCCCGAGACGCGCGCCCAGGGTGCGCATGGTCAGCGCCTCGACGCCCTCCTGGGCGATCAGTAAGAGTGCCTCGGCCACCACCCGCTCCCGGGTGAGCGTGCGGCGGACCTGCTCATCGGTTTCCGGGGCGTTGAACCACAGCGAGCGCGTCGCAGCAGGGTGGGCGTGCCCGGGGGGCATGGGCGTCTCGTTGCTCCGCCACGGCACCTCCCTCGAGGATGCATTGATAGTGAACGCCGTTCATGCTACCGTGAACATGGTTGCTCAACAAGTGAACGCGCGTCGCACGTCATGGGCACATGTTCATTCCGGGCCGCCGAACAAACCGAACAAGGGATTTGAGATGGCCATCATGACGCGCTGGGATGCTTTCCAGGACCTGCGCGGCTCGCAGGAACAGATGCTGAATCAGATGTACAAGTTGCTTATCCAGGGCCGCGGCCAGGAGGCCGCGGAGTCCGGCCCGGCCAGCGTCCCGGCCTGGGCGCCGCCGGTCGATATCTCGGAGCGTAAGGACTCCTACGTCCTCACGGTCGAACTCCCCGGGGTCAAGGTTGCGGACCTGGAAATTGCGTTCCAGGACGGTTTGCTCACAATCCAGGGCGAGCGGGTGGTGACTCGGGAATCCGACGAGCAATTCCACGTGCTGGAGCGCCGCTACGGGCTTTTCCGTCGCTCAATAACGCTGCCGCTGCATGTGAAGGCGGATGCCATTGAGGCATCCACCGAAGACGGGGTACTGCGGGTGGTAGTACCCAAGGTGGAGGAAGTCATGCCCAAGCGCATCGAGGTGCACGCGGCACGGACGCCGGCCCCAGCTGTCGCCGGCGCAGAGGCCAACACTCTCCGATGACTGCGGGCCGCCATCGCACCATAGAGCATCACGGGTCGCTCAGCAGCAGCTACCCAGACAAGCGTTTCTCTAGGCGATTCTCGGTTCGACAGCCATCCGCACCACCCTGATGCGATGAAGGGGCGGGGCCTCCGCTCCTCGTGACCCTCGGCTCATGCTCGAGGTGCTCACGCCATCGGGTCGAGGAGGCCCCTGTGAGCGGAGCATACGAGGGACGGCAGGTCGTGGGGATTGATCTGCATCGGCGCCGGTCGGTGCTGGTGCGGATGACCGAGACCGGTGAGCATCTGGAGTCGGTTCGGATCTGTAACGACCCGGAGTATCTGCGGGAGGTGATGGCCCGTGCGGGCGAGTCGCCTGAGGTGGTCCTGGAAGCGACGTATGGCTGGTATTGGGCGGCGGACACTCTGGCCGGGCTGGGCGCGAGCGTGCATCTGGCGCACCCGTTGGGGGTGAAGATGTTCTCCTTGCGGCGGGTGAAGAACGATCAACGCGACGCCGCGGACCTGGCAGATCTGCTGCGGATGGGCCGACTGCCCGAGGCGTGGATCGCCCCGCCCGCGACCCGGGAGCTGCGCGGCTGGGTGCGGCATCGGGCCAAACTGGTCGGGCTGCGCTCGAGTCTGAAGAACCAGATCCACGCGCTGCTGGCCGGCGCCGGCGTGGCGGTGCCGATGAGCGACCTGTTCGGCGCCGAGCGGGCAGCAGCTGCTGGCCGGGTACCCGGCTGGCGGTCGAGTCCCGGTCCCGGGTCGACTCGCTGCTGCGGGTGATCGACAGTCTGGACTTCGAGATCGACACTTTCGCCCGGCTGGTCACCGACCGGCTGCGCAGCCGATCCCGGCTACCGGGCGATCCAGCAGATCCCCGGGGTCGGGCCGCTGCTGGCCGCGGTGTTCGTCGCCGAGATCGGCGACATCACCCGCTTCCCGCGCCCGGGCAGCTGGCCTCCTGGGCCGGGCTGACCCCGCGCCATCACGAGTCCGACACCACCGTGCACCGCGGCCGGATCACCAAGATGGGATGTGGCGGCCGCAGCCGCGGTCTCCGTTTCCCCGGGTGGTCCAGAGCGCGCGGAGGTCGTCGTGCCAGTCGTGGGTGGGATCGATATTCATCGAGCTCAGTTGACGTTCGACTACGTGGATGTCGACTCCGGGGAGGTGTTCCGGGGCCGGATCGCCCCGGCCGACCGCGAACGGCTGCGCCGCTGGCTGCAGCGGTTCGCCGGCCGGGACGGGGTGGCGTTCGCGCTGGAGGGGTGCACCGGGTGGCGCTACGTCGCGGAGGAGCTGGCGCGGGCCGGGATCACGGCGCATGTCGCCGAGCCGGCCGAGACCGCGGCCCGGCGTGGCCCGAAGCGGCGGGCCAAGACCGACCGCAGCGACGCGCAGCTGCTGCGTGACCTGCTGCTCGAGGGACGGATCCCGGAGTCGTGGATCCCGCCGCAACCGGTGCTGGAGGCCCGCGCCCTGGTCCGGCTCTACAAGGATCTGCTGGATGAGCGCACCGGCTGGCTGCAGCGGGTGCACGCCAGCCTGTTCCACGCCGGCGCCCCCGACCTGGACGTCAAGACGATGTCCGCCGCCGGCCGGGAACGCATCGCGGCCGTGGAGCTGTCCCCGGCCACCCGCACCGCCGTCGACGTCGCCATGCGCCAGGTCGACCGGCTCACCGAGGACATGACCCGGGTGCGCGAGCAGATCACCGCGATCGGCCGCCGCCAGCCCGCCTGCCGAGCGTTGCAGGCCGCGCACTACGGGGTCGGGCCGCTGACCTCGGTGGTGATCTGGGCGGAGATGGGCGACACCCGCCGGTTCCGCAGCTCCGACGACGCGGTCCGGCACGCCGGACTCGACGTCACCGTCTACTCCTCCGACGGGCGCCGCAGCGCCGGGCACCTGGCCCGGCAAGGACCGCCCATGCTGCGCTGGGCGCTGTATGAGGCCGCGGTCTACGCCGGCCGGCCCAGCTCCCCCGACCACGCCTACTTCCAGCAGGTCAAAGCCCGTCTCGGCGGGCAGCTGGCGCTGCTGTCGATGGCCCGCAAGCTCGCCCGCCGCTGCCACCACACCCTGCGCAACCTCGACGACCAGGTCCTCGCCCCCGCCGCCTGATCCGCGATGCCCGGATCCCGGGGCTGCGCGTTCCGCGCCCGACTCACCGATGAACCCGCGGCCAGCTCCAGCAACCTTGTTGCTGCCGGCCCTCGCGCCGGACAGCCGACCAAGAATGAGCGGCCGCGCCCGTCGAGACACCCCGATCGCCATCTTGTCGCCGGACCCGAGCTCGGGCCGAGCACCCAGATAAGCAGGGGCGCCCGACGCACCCCGGGGAACCGCGGACACAGGCCGACACCCGACAGGAGCGATCATGAGCCACCGCTGATCCGCAACCCGATCTTCTCCGAAGCCGGCGATGATGCGCCAGGCCGGCGCCGACGTCCAGGCCCTCCGGCCGCTGCGCGGTCGGGCTGACGCCCGAGCCTGGACCCCGACACCGCCCTACCGCGCACAACGGCCACCGAAGAAGATCCAAAAAAAGATCTGGGCACAGGTACCGCGCGGCTTGACGACGCGGGTGCCACAGATAAGCAGGGCTCCACGGCTGGTCCGCTGGGCCGCGGTCGAGGCCGTGCAACGCATCCCCGGCCACACCCGTCTCGGGCAGATCCGGGACCGGATCGCCGCCCGCCGCGGACGCAACATCGGTGCCGTCGCCGCCGCCCGCGAGCTGATCACGCTGGTCTTCTACGGCCTGCGCGACCACCACATCCGCTGCCTACCCGCCCGCACGGCGGCGGTGAGCAGCCCCGCTACCCGCGGTAGACCGCAGATCGTGCAGGTCATGACCCCCGGACACCGGCCGAGCCGGCCCGGCGTGGTCGCCCGTTCTGATTGATCTCGCCCACCGCGACCCCTGTCGCAGCGCACCATGCCGCCCCCTGTCGGCGCGGCGAAGGAATGACCGACAGCCCATCGGGGCCTGTCCACCAGCCGGAACCCGGCCATGGCGCAGCCACCACACCACGACAGCCCAACCTCCCCGGGAGCCGCCGACACCTCTGCCGATCCTCCGCCCCCAACAGCGTGCGCCACCCGGCGACGGCGTCAAGGACCTACGGCCGCTCCGCGGTCGCCCTCCGGGCGATCCCTGACACCACCGCCTACTGCGGCGCGTCCAAGGGCAGGCGGAGAACAGCAAAGAAAGATCAACCAGGAGGAAAGGGGGTTGACCGCCCCCGCCCCTTCAGGAATGACC
>CAVQFJ010000008.1:0-66437 GCA_963711715.1 uncultured Actinomycetota bacterium | reverse complement strand
CAGGAAGTAGTCCTCGGCCGCCTGCGCGATCAGCGACGGCGTCCGGTGCACGTCTTGGGCCGAGGACGTGACGCGCGAGAGCTCGAGCGTGGCGAGGGAGTCGATCCGGATCTCGCCGGTCACGTCCCCGTCCGGCGTTACGCACGAGAGCTGGACGTAGGCGTCGGACACCGCGTCGTTCCAGAAGGCGAGCCGGTCGCGCGCGTCCACCTCGTCGGTGGTGAGCACGCGGGCCATGTCCCGACGGTAGGGACGGTGCCGTGACCGGGCAAGACGCGCTCCCGAAGAGTCGGCACCGAAGAGTCTGCACCGCAGAGTCAACGAGAACGACACGCACGGACCATCGCGGGAGCACCCGAGCCGGCACCCTCTGGCCATGACCCTCGACCATCCCCGCTTCCGGGCCGCGGCCGTGCAGGCGGCGCCCGAGTTCCTCGACCTCGACGCCGGCGTGGACAAGGCGATCGCGCTGATCGGTGAGGCCGCCGGCAACGGCGCGCAGCTCGTCGGGTTCCCGGAGACGTGGCTGCCCGGCTACCCCTGGTTCATCTGGCTCGACGCCCCGGCCTGGGGGATGCAGTTCTTCGGGCGCTACCACGACAACTCGCTGGTCTACGGCTCGCCGCAGGCGAAGCGGATCGCCGCCGCGGCCCGGGACCACGAGATCACCGTGGTCATGGGGCTGTCCGAGCGTCAGGCCGGCAGCCTCTACATCGCACAGTGGATCATCGGCGCCGACGGCGAGACGGTCGCGCGGCGACGCAAGCTCAAGCCCACCCACGTCGAGCGCACGGTGTTCGGCGAGGGCGACGGGAGCGACCTCTCGGTGTACGCGACGCCGCTCGGCCGACTCGGTGGGCTGTGCTGCTGGGAGCACCTGCAGCCGTTGAGCAAGTACGCGATGTACGCCCAGGACGAGCAGGTGCACGTCGGTGCGTGGCCGAGCTTCTCGCTCTACCGCGGCGGCGCGTACGCCCTCGGGCCGGAGGTCAACACGGCCGCCAGTCGGATCTACGCGGTCGAGGGGCAGTGCTTCGTGGTCGCCCCGTGCGCCGTGGTGTCGCCGGCGATGGTCGAGCTGCTCTGCACCGACGACACCAAGCGCGCCCTGCTGCTTCCGGGCGGCGGCTTCGCGCAGATCTTCGCGCCGGACGGCCAGCTGATGCACGAGCCGCTGGCCGAGGACGCGGAGGGCATCGTGTACGCCGATCTCGACCTCGGTCTGATCTCGCTGGCCAAGGCGGCCGCCGACCCGTCGGGGCACTACTCACGGCCCGACGTCACGCGGCTGCTCCTGAACAAGACCCCCGGGGACCGCGTCGTCCCGTTCTCGGCCCCCGGCGTCGAGATCGGCGGGGAGCACGAGCCCGTGGCGCCGACCCGGGCCGAGGTGTCGGCGTGACCGTCGAGTCGGCGATCCCGGCGCACCTGGTCGTCGATCGCACCCGCCCTCGCCGCATCCCGGAGGACTACGCAACGCCGTACCCGTCGTTCGTCGCGCGTTCGGCCCCGCAGGTCGGCCCGGACGGCACCACGGACGTCGTCTCCATCGCCTACTGGGACGACCCGACTGCGTTCGACCGGTGGTTCGCCGCCCACCGCGAGAGCTGGCTCGGCGACGCCGCCTGGGATGGCCACGGCCGCTTCGTCGAGGTGCTGCGCCCGACCGTCGAGGAGCACGAGACGCTGTTCTCCTCGCTCGGCCGGCCGGAGGGCGTCGCGGTACTGGCCGACGGGTTCAGCGGCGAGGTGCAGGAGCACGCCTACTGGGGCGGCATGCGCGACCGCATCCCCCTCTCCCAGACCGACGCGATGGCGCCGACGGGGGCGCCCGCGCTGGAGGGCGACGGCGGTCGCGTGCGCGTCCGGCCCCACCACGGGATCTGCCTGATCCGCTCGGGCCAGGACTGGACCGACACCGACGGCGACGAGCGCGAGATGTACCTGCGCGACGTCGAGCCGGTGCTCCGGGCCGGGATGGAGTTCCTCCGTGACGACGGACGCGCGATCGGCTGTTTCAGCAACCGCTACCTCACGGTGGTGGAGGACGGCGCGCCCGTCGACCGGTCCTTCGGCATGAGCTGGTGGCGCAGCCTCGATGCCTTGGAGCGGTGGGCCGAGTCGCACCCCACCCACGTCGCGATCTTCGGTGCCGCGATGAAGTACTTGTCGACGATGGGCCCGGCCGCGAGGTTGCGGCTCTACCACGAGGTCTCGGTGGTCACGGCCGACGAGCAGTACTTCGAGTACGTCGACTGCCGCCCGGGGACCGGGCTGCTCACCCTCCTGGAGTAGGGGCAGAACCCGATACCGGTGCGGGGTCGCGCCTGCGAGGCTGGCCCGGTGACGACGACGGCGAGACCGAATCCGACGTGGGACCTGTTCCGCAGCTCCGGCGAGGCGCGCCCGCGGGCGTCGATGCGCACCAACGTCGTCATGACCGTGCTGTCGGTGTGGTTCACCCTCGGCCTGTTCCTCGACGCCTACGCGCACGCGAACTTCGCCGAGCTGGAGAGCTTCTTCACGCCGTGGCACGCCGTGTTCTACAGCGGGTTCGCCGCGACGGCGGGCTGGGTGGCATGGATCGTGTGGCGCCAGGTGCAGGAGGGCCGCCGCGGCCTCGCGGCGGTGCCGCTGGGCTACGGGATGACGTTGGTCGCGATACCGGTCTTCGCCCTCTCGGGCGGTATCGACCTGCTCTGGCACGAGCTGATCGGCCTCGAATCCAGCACCGACATCTTCTTCAGCCCGAGCCACCTGGGGCTCATCACGGCGATGATCGTCATCCTGACGAGCCCGCTCCGCGCCGCGTGGGCCGATCCCCAGCTCCCGGAGCGGCCGACGCTGCGGGCCGTCGCCCCCGCGGTGGTCACGCTGTCCTTCGCCGCGAGCCTGGTGCTGCTCTTCCTCACCTACGGCAGCGCCCTGGTGTTCTCGGCGGGCGACGTCGTGTCGATCTACTCCGAACGAGACGACGGCGGGGCCGACATGCTGGCCGCCCGCATCGTCCTGACCACCCTCGTGCTGCTCGCGCCGCTGCTGCTGCTCGCCCGGCGCTGGCACCTCCCTGCCGGCGCGGCGACGCTCGTCTACGCCACCGCGGCGCTGATCTCCGGCACGCTCACCGGGTTCGAGAACCTCGAGATCACGCTGGCCGTCCTGGTCGCGGGCGTCCTGGTCGACGTGCTCGCGCGCGTGCTCGAGCCCCGGGGCGACCGCCGCGCGGCGTTCTGGGCCTTCGGGGCGGCGGCACCGCTGGTCACCTGGGCGGTCTACCTCGGGGTGTCCTCGTGGGTGGTCGGGCGGCTGCCGGCCGTCACCGAGTTCTGGACGGGCACGCCGCTCGTCGCCGCCCTGATCGGCTGGCTCCTGGCCGCGCTGATGCTCACCTCGGGTTAGATTCGCCGGTGTGCCCGTCGAACTGCCCACGCTCGCCCCGCCCGCCCTCGATCTGCACCGGACGACGTTGCCCAACGGGCTGCGGGTCCTGATCGTCCCCGACCCCGCCACCCCGGTCGTCGGCATCGCCGTGCACGTCGACGTGGGGTTCCGCTCCGAGCCCGAGGGTCGCACCGGTTTTGCGCACCTGTTCGAGCACCTGATGTTCCAGGGCAGCGAGAGCCTGCAGAAGCTGGCGCACTTCCGGCACGTCCAGGGCTCCGGAGGGGTCTTCAACGGCTCGACGCACCAGGACTACACCGACTACTTCGAGGTGCTCCCGGCCGCGGCGCTGGAGCGCGCGCTGTTCCTCGAGGCCGACCGGCTGCGCGCCCCCAAGCTGACGATCGAGAACCTGCGCAACCAGGTGGACGTGGTCAAGGAGGAGATCCGCCTCAACGTGCTGAACCGGCCCTACGGCGGGTTCCCGTGGATCCTGCTGCCGCCGGTGCTCTACGACACCTTCCCCAACGCGCACAACGGCTACGGCGACTTCTCCGAGCTGGAGCAGGCCTCGCTCGACGACGCCGCCGCCTTCTTCGACACCTACTACGCCCCGGGCAACGCACAGGTCACCGTGGCCGGCTACCTCGACGTCGACGAGGCCCTCCGGCTGGTCGAGCGGCACTTCGGGGACATCCCGGCGCGCCCGACACCGCCGCGGCCGAGCTTCGCCGAGCCGGTGCCGGCGGCGGAGCGCCGCCAGGTCGTGGCGGACGTCCACGCACCGCTGCCGGCACTGGCGCTCGGCTACCGGTTGCCCGACCCGGCCGCCGACCTCGACGGCTACCTCGGCCACGCCCTGCTGGGCTCGGTGCTCGGCGACGGCGAGGCCGCCCGCCTGCAGCGCCGGCTGGTGCACGCCGACGGGCTGGTCACCGACGTCTCGGCGAGCGCGGGGCTGGTGGGCGGCCCGCTCGACGCCCGCGACCCCGACACGTTCACGATCACCGCGGTGCATCCCGCCGCGGTCGACCCTGACCGCGTGCTCGCGGCCGTCGACGAGGAGCTGGACGAGCTGGCTGCCGAGGGTCCGAGCGCCGCCGAGCTGGCCCGGCAGGTGGCGCGCTGGTCCTCCGGTCTGCACCAGGAGAACGACCGTCTGATGTACCGGATGCTCGGCCTCGGCGCTCGTGAGCTGCTGTACGGCCGGGCCGAGATCGCCCTCGAGCTACCCGACCGGCTCGCCGCCGTCACCCCGGCCCAGGTGCAGGCCGCCGCGGGCGCGCTGCGGTCCTCCGGGCGCGGCGTGCTCCTGGTCGAGCCGGCCGCGGAGCAGGAGGAGCAGGGAGAGCAGGGATGACCGTCGCGACCGCATCGCACCGCAGCGCCGAAGAGATCGGCCGCACCGGGACGGGACCTCGGCCCCTGCCGCCGCTCGGGGCCACCCGCACCGTCCCGCTGCCCGACGTGGCCGACCACGTCCTCGACTCCGGGCTGCGCGTGCTCGCGGCCCACCGGCCCGGTGTACCGATGGTGGAGCTGCGCCTCCGGGTCCCCTTCGCCGCTCCCGGATCACCACCCGACGCGGCCCATCCCGCCGTGGCCGAGCTCCTGTCGGCCACGCTCCTGACCGGCACCGCGAGCCGCGATCGCGTGCAGATCGACGACGCGCTCGCGGCGGTCGGGGCCGATCTCGGGGTGGGCGTCGACCCCGAGCGCCTCCAGATCGGTGGCTCCGGGCTCGCCGACGGGCTGGGCGACCTGCTCGCCGTGCTCGCCGACGTGCTCACCACCGCCACCCACCCCGACGCCGAGGTGGCCCGGGAGCGGGAGCGTCTCGTCGAGCGGATCAGCGTGGCCCGCGCGCAGCCGCGCACGATCGCCCGGGAGGCGCTGCAGCGCAGGCGGTTCGGCGACCACCCGATCACCCGCGAGATGCCCACCGGTGACGAGGTGGCCGCGGTCACGGCCGAGCAGGTCCGGGCGCTGCAGGCGTCGTCGCTGGTCCCGCGCGGCTCGATCCTCACCCTGGTCGGGGCCATCGACCCGGCGGCGGCGATCACGGCGGTCGAGCAGGCACTAGCCGGCTGGACGTCGGCCACGACCGCCCGCGAGCTCGCACCTCCCCCGCCGCTGCAGCCCGCTGACCTGCAACTGGTGCACCGTCCCGGCTCGGTGCAGTCGCAGCTACGGCTCTCGGCGCCGGCCGTGCGCCGAGAGGACCCGCGCTACGCCGCGCTGCAGCTGGCCAACCTGGTGTTCGGCGGCTACTTCTCCTCGCGCTGGATGGAGAACATCCGCGAGGACAAGGGCTACACGTACGGCGCGCACTCCGGGGTGGAGTTCGTCCCGGGAGGGGCGGTCCTCGGGGTGGACACCGACGTCGCGAGTGACGTCACCGCCGCCGCCCTGCTCGAGACGCGCTACGAGCTGGGCCGGCTCACCGCGGTGCCGCCGACGGCGGCCGAGGTGGCGGCCGCCCGGTCCTACGCGATCGGCTCGCTGTTGATCTCCCTGGACAGCCAGGGTGGGCTGGCCTCCACGCTGTCCGCCCTGGCCGCCGACGGGCTGGGCGTCGACTGGTTGCGCGGGCACCCGGCCCGGCTGGAGGCCGTCACCGGGGAGGAGATCGCGGCGGTCGCGCTCGACTTCTTCGCGCCCCGGGCGTTCACCGGGGTGATCGTCGGGGACGCCGACGTGATCGGGCCGGGCGTGCGCGCGCTGGGCGGGATCACGGGCCCGTGAGCCTCGCGGGCACGGAGTTCTCGCTGCTCGCCCCGCCCGTGCTGTCCCGCGCGGCGGTGCTGCGCGACGAGCCGCTGCGGGTCGACGTCGCGCGTCAGGTCGCGGGCTGGCCGACGGCGCGCCTCGTCGTCGTCGACGCCGAGGGCCGCGCGGCCGTCGACTGGGACGCCCGGCCGCCCGAGGGGGGCTGGGACGTGGTGGCCGGTGACGGGGCCCGACTCCGCACCCGGCCGACCACCGGCGACGCTCCACCCGACGGAGCCGTCCTGCTCGGCGAGAGCGGAGGCGACGGTGAGGGCAACGGTCACGGCCCGGGCGTCGCCTACTGGGCCGTGCGCGGGGAGATCGACCTCGGCGCCGGCGACGACCCCGCCGAGTGGGTGGATCTGCGGATGGCGGGGGCCGCGCTCGACGCGCTCGGCGCCGGGCTCCTGACCACCGCCGTCGCCGTCCTGAACTGGCACGACGCCGCCCGCTTCTGCTCCCGCGACGGGTCCCCGACCCATCCGGCCAACGCCGGCTGGCACCGGCACTGCGCCGCGGCGGGCCACGAGGAGTACCCGCGCACCGACCCCGCCGTCATCTGCCTGGTGCACGACGGCGCCGACCGGGTGCTCGTCGCCCGGCAGCCGGTGTGGCCCCCGGGCCGGTTCTCGGTGCTCGCGGGTTTCGTCGAGGCCGGGGAGTCGCTGGAGGCGTGCGTCCTGCGCGAGATCCACGAGGAGGTCGGAGTCCGCGTCACCGACGTCCGCTACCTCGGCAGCCAGGCCTGGCCGTTCCCGCGCTCGCTGATGGTCGGCTTCCACGCGCTGGCCGACCCGGACGGTCCGGTGGTCCCGGCCGACGGGGAGATCGCGGAGGCGATGTGGGTGACCAGGGCCGAACTCCGCGCGGCCCTGGATCGGGGCGACTGGGGCGGCCGCTCCGACGGCGTCCGGCCCCTCCTCCTACCGGGGAGGGTGAGCATCGCGCGGTCGATGCTGGAGGCGTGGGCCGCGCTCGGCTGAAGCACGACGCATCCGTCCCCGGCTCACCCACATCGTCCTCGCCTCACGCACACCGTCCGCAGTGCGCGGGAACCGGGAGCAGTGTGTGTGAGCAGTTGTCCACAGGTGCCGACCGCGGGGGTGGCTGGCGCGAGGGAGAAGTGGTCAGCCTGGATGGATGGATATTCGGTTTCGGCCGCGGCTCCTTGCCGCTGGGTACTCCGACGACGAGGTACGCACTCTGATCCGGACCGGCGGTCTGACCGCGGTGCGCCGCGGAGCATACGTCGTGGGAGCACTGCCCGACGACCGGGCCGCCCGACACGTGCTCGGGGTGCGAGCCGCGCTCGAGAACCTCGCGGACGGGTCGGTGGCGAGCCACGTGTCGGCAGCGTTGGTCCACCGGCTCCCGGTCTGGTCCGTTCCGCTGGGTCGGGTGCACGTGACACGCCACCGGGTGTCCGGAGGGCGCCGCGGCCGCGTCGTGCACGTACACGTTGCGCCGCTGCGCCCTGACGAGATCGTCGTCGTGGACGGGATACCGGTGACCTCGGTGGCCCGGACGGTCGTCGACATGGCTCGATGGGTCAGTTTCGAGCGCGCGGTGGTGATCGCCGACGCCGCCCTCAGGCGCGAGGGGGTGGACGCGGAGGTCCTGTCGGCTGCGTTGGCACGGGCGCGCGGTTGGCCGGGCACGCCTCGAGCCCGACGGGCCGTCACCTTCGCCGATGGGGGCAGCGAGAGCGTCGGCGAGTCGCGCAGCCGGGTGGCGGTCGCCCGCGCCGGGCTACCAGCCCCGGTCCTGCAGTGGGACGTGTGCGGGCGTTCCGGCCGGTGGATCGGGCGCGTCGACTTCGGCTGGCCCGACCGGCGGACGGTCGGGGAGTTCGACGGCGAGGTGAAGTACGGGCGACTGCGGCCCTCCGGCCAAGACCCGGGCGATGTGGTGTTCGAGGAGAAGCGCCGCGAGGACGCCATCCGCAATGAGGACCTGGGTGTGGTGCGGTGGACGTGGTCGGAGCTCGACACGTTCGCCGAGATCGCCGCTCGCATCCGTTCGCG
Organism: uncultured Actinomycetota bacterium; assembly: GCA_963711715.1. Lineage (GTDB taxonomy): Bacteria > Actinomycetota > Actinomycetes > Mycobacteriales > Pseudonocardiaceae > Pseudonocardia. Next base: position 58,263 of record CAVQFJ010000008.1, on the reverse strand, counting down.
ATTCCGGTCCGCCTAGCTCGCGCACACCCCGCGACGCTCACGCACACCCCCCGTGGCTTACGCACATTGTCGGCAACGTGCGTGAGCCACAGGCGGTATGCGTGAACGGGCGGGCCGCGCCGCGCGCTACGCGGCCAGCCGGGCCTGCACCAGCGCGAGGGTGGGGTTGGTGACCGTGCTCTGATCGGGGAAACGGACCACGGGGACCGTCTGGTTGCCGCCGTTCACGCCCTCCACGAACCGCGCCGCGTCCTGGTCCCGCTCGATGTCGACCTCGCGGAAGTCGATGCCCGCGCGGTCCATCTGGAGCTTGAGCCGCCGGCAGTAGCCGCACCACGTCGTCGAGTACATCGTCACCTGGGACATGCACCTCTCAACCGTCCGATGTGCGCAGGTCTTCCCCGCCGGGTGTCAGGATGGGGCCGTGCGCGCGCTCGTCGAGGACCCCCGTTCCGGCCTCGACTCCGAGCAGCTCGCCGCCGTCACCGCTCCCCGGGGACCGGTGTGCGTGCTGGCCGGCGCGGGGACGGGCAAGACCCGCACGATCACCCGGCGCATCGCGCACCTCGTGCACACCGGCCACGTCGTGCCGGGCCAGGTCCTCGCGGTCACCTTCACCGCGCGGGCCGCGGGGGAGATGCGCACGCGGCTGCGGACGCTCGGGGTCGGGGGGGTGCAGGCGCGCACGTTCCACGCGGCGGCGCTGCGCCAGCTCCGCTACTTCTGGCCGCGCGTGGTCGGCGGCGAGCAGTGGCCGCTCCTGGAGGGCAAGCTGCGGATCGTCGGGCAGGCGGCGGCCCGTGCGCGGGCCGGCACCGACGCCGCCTCGCTGCGCGACTTCGCGGGTGAGATCGAGTGGGCGAAGGCCAGCCTCGTCACCGCCGAGGGTTACGCGGGCGCGGTGGCGACGCTGCGGCGCGACACGCCCGGCCCCGCGGAGCAGGTCGCGGAGGTCTACGCGGGCTACGAGGCGTTGAAGAACCGCGCCGAGCTGCTCGACTTCGATGACCTGCTGCTGCACACCGCGGCCGCGCTGGAGGAGAACGGGGACGTCGCCGACGAGTTCCGCGACCGCTACCGCTGCTTCGTGGTGGACGAGTACCAGGACGTCACCGCCCTGCAGCAGCGCCTGCTCGACGCCTGGCTGGGTGACCGCGACGACCTCACGGTGGTGGGTGACGCCAACCAGACGATCTACACCTTCGCCGGCGCCACCCCGCGCCACCTGTTGGGTTTCCCGCGCCGCTTCCCCGAGGCCGTCGTCGTGCGGCTCCAGCGCGACTACCGCTCCACCCCCCAGGTCGTGGCCGCGGCGAACACGCTGATCGGCGCGGCGCGCGGCCGGCCGGCCGGCACCCGGCTGCACCTCGTCGGGCAGCTGCCGGCGGGGCCCGAGCCGGAGTTCACCGAGTACGACGACGAGCCCGCCGAGGCCGGCGCCGTGGCGGTCCGGATCACGCGGCTCATCGCCGACGGGACCCCGCCGAGCGAGATCGCGGTGCTGTTCCGGATCAACGCCCAGTCCGAGGGGTACGAGCAGGCGCTCACCGAGGTCGGCGTGCCCTACCAGGTGCGCGGGGGCGAACGGTTCTTCTCCCGCCCCGAGGTCCGCCGCGCGATGACGATGATCCGCACGGCCGGGGAGGTGGACGCCCCGCTGGCTGACGCCGTCCGCGCGATCCTCGTTCCGGTCGGGCTCTCCCCCGAGCCGCCCGGTGGCGCGGCCCAGCGGGCCCGGTGGGAGTCGCTGGTCGCGCTCGTCGAGCTGGCCGAGGAGCTGCGCGCAGCCGAGCCGGCCGCCGACCTGCGCCGGTTCGCCGCCGAGCTCGAGACCCGGGCCGACGCCGCGCACCCGCCCACGGTGCAGGGCGTCACGCTGGCGTCGCTGCACTCGGCCAAGGGGCTGGAATGGGACGCGGTGTTCCTCGTGGGGCTCGCCGACGGAACGGTCCCGATCCAGCACGCCGAGGGTGACGACGACGCCGTCGAGGAGGAGCGCAGGCTGCTCTACGTGGGCATCACCCGGGCCCGCCGCCACCTGGCCCTGTCCTGGGCGCTGTCGCGCCAGCCGGGTGGAGGGGGCCGGCGCCGGCGCCGCAGCCGCTTCCTGCACGGGTTGGTCCCGGAGCGGCACCCCGCGTCGCGGATCGCCGCCGACACCCGGCGCGGCGGGTCGAAGCCGCGCTGCCGCGTCTGCGGCTCGCCGCTGATCGGCGCGCAGGCGATGACGCTCCGCCGGTGCACCGACTGTCCCTCCGACGTGGACATCGAGCTGCTCGACCGGCTCAAGGGGTGGCGCCATGCCGAGGCCGCGCAGCAGCACGTCCCCGCGTACGTGATCTTCACCGACGCCACGCTCACCGCGATCGCCGAGCACCGGCCGGCGGACTCCGCCGCGCTCGTCGGCATCCCCGGCATCGGGGCCCGCAAGCTGGACCGGTACGGCCGAGATGTGCTGGCGCTGGTCGCCGACACCGAGGCGCCACCAGCCGCAGAACGATCCCGAGGAAGTTCCGGGAAATGAGTTGTGCGCCCCGGCGGGGTGTCCCTACCGTGGTGGGGCGACGGACCACCGGCCGTCCACAGCCACGCCCGAAGCGCGAGAGGAGTGCCGAGATGATCACTATGACGCCGTTCACCGCCGGGATCCTCGGTGCCCGTCCGCGCGTCGAGACCGTGGAGTACGCGCTCGTCGCGTGGACCCGGAAGCCGGCCATCGGCGGGTTCGGGATCGACAACAGCACAGGTGTGTCCGCAGGGGAGTGTCGCCGACGGTAGGCGACCTCGCCACCGGCCCGGAAACCACGGCCGCGGACCCCACACCTGGGATCCGCGGCCTTTTTTGTTCGTTCGTTCGTACCGCCTGACCACATCTCTCAGGAGGCAGAAGTGTTGGTCCGATCCGTTCCGCTGGACGGCGGAGCGATCAGTTCCGAGCAGGTCCCCGTGAACGGGGCGGGCTCGCTGCTCGAGCTGCTCGGGGCAGGGGCCACGGGGGGCCGTGGCCGGGAGCTGCCCTGTCGCTCCGGTGATGCCGACCTGTGGTTCGCCGAGGCTCCCGCCGACCTGGAGCGGGCGAAGGAGCTCTGCGGTCGCTGCCCGGTCCGCGACGAGTGCCTCGCCGGCGCGCTGCGCCGGGAGGAGCCCTGGGGCGTCTGGGGCGGCGAGATCTTCGAGCGTGGAGTGGTCATCCCCCGCAAGCGGCCTCGCGGTCGTCCGAGCAAGGCCGACCTGGCCCGCGACCGCCGCTACTACGCGGCCGCGTCGGCCTGACGCCGTCCTGACCCGCCCGCTACCGCACCGGAGGAGACGACGTACCCGACCTGGCGATCACTCAGCCGTGCCGGCCCGCCGGCCTGTCCTCGGCGTCGAAGATCCACGGCTGCCAGTGCGAAACGATGCCGCGCAGCGGGACGTCGGCGTCGAGCTGGCAGAGCACGCCGAGCGTGCCCATCGTGACGCGGTGCACCAGCAGGTACTGCGGCGGCAGGTTCAGCTCACGGCCGGTGCGGAACTGCGGGCTGCGCAGGTCGCCCACCCGCTCGGCCTGGCCCTGCAGCCAGCGCCGGTCGAAGCGGAAGATCTCGGTGCGCAGCGGCTCGGTGAACGGGGCCAGGTAGGCGACCGCCTCCTCGGCGCTCAGGTCCGACCCCGGGCGGACGAACCCCTCGTTGCGCAGCAGCTGGAGCAGGTCGCCCGGCCGGTTCTCCAGCGCCAGCCGGACCATCTCCGACAGTGGCCGCGGCATGCCGTCGGGCAGCCGCGCGACCGCCCCGTAGTCGATCACCAGGAGTCGGCCGTCGGGGAGCAGCTGGAAGTTGCCGGGGTGCGGATCGGCGTGCAGTCTCCCGACGCGTGCCGGGGCGGAGTAGTGGAACTCGGCCAGCAGCGCCGCGGCCGCGTCGCGCTCGGTCTGACTCCCGGAGCGGATCACCTGCGAGAGCGGTCGCCCGGTGACCCACTCACTGACCATCGCCTTCGGCGCCGAGGCCACGACGCGCGGAACCTTGACCATGTCGTCGCCGTCGAAGGCCGCCGCGAAGACGCGCTGGTTCTCCGCCTCGTCGCGGTAGTCGAGCTCCTCCTCCATCCGGTCGCGCAGCTCGGCGATGAGCGGCTTGATCTCCAGACCGGGTACCAGGGGCTGCATCAGCCGGCTCATCCGGGAGAGCTGACGCAGGTCCGACCGCAGCGCCTCCTCCGCCCCGGGGTACTGCACCTTGACGGCCACGTCGCGCCCGTCGTGCCAGACAGCGCGGTGCACCTGGCCGATGCTCGCGGCCGCGGCCGGGGTCTCGTCGAACTCCCGGAAACGCTCCCGCCAGCCCCGCCCGAACTGTTCGGCCAGCATGCGGTCCATGTCGGTGGTGGACATGGGAGGTGCGGCCGACTGCAGCTTCACCAGCGACTCGCGGAACGGTGCGGCGTACTCGTCGGGGATCGCGGCCTCGAACACGCTCAAGGCCTGTCCGAACTTCATGGCCCCGCCCTTGAGCTCGCCGAGCACCGCGAAGAGCTGCTCGGCGCTCTTGGCCATCATCTGGGCGGAGATCTGCTCGCCGTCGCCCCCGGCCAACCGGCGGCCCCAGCCCGCGGCAGCGCGGCCCGCCACCCCGAGTGGGAGGCTGGCGAGCTTGGCGGTGCGCGCTGCGGTCCGCCGGGGGATGTCGGTCACCCCATGATTGTCTCCCGATCCCCACGTGGCGCGCATGTCGCTGCGGGTGGCCCTTCCCACTGCTCCCATCGCTCCCACTGCTCACCGCCCGGCGGCACCGCAGCGGCACCCCGGATGCGGCGTCCACCAGCGCCGCAGGACCGTGCCGGCGGAGACGTCCAGCTCGAGCGTGACGCCCAGCGTCGGGGGCGTCGGACGGAATCCGGCCGCGCCGTCGAGGGCGGCGACGGCCTGTGCCGTGGCCAGCGCGGCCGCCGCCGCGGTTCCGGCGGGATCGGCCCGCCCCCGCCGCCCGACGAGCTGCGCGGAGACCGTGGGCCAGCTCGGGTCGCGGCCCGCCCTGTACAGCTCCAGGCACGCCAGGCACGTGCTGCGGCCGGGCAGCACGAGCGGGCCGACGACACCGACCCCGTCGCGGAGGCGGACCGGCAGGTGGGCCGTGGCGGTGGCGTGCAGTTCGGCCAGCCGCTCGGGTTCGGGCGCCCCGCTGTCGGCGACGACGACGAGGTCGGGCACCAGCCGCGCCGGTGGCGGCCCGGTGCCTGCGGCGGGGCAGAGTCGGCGCACGGCGGTGGCGGTCGCGGCGAGCCGGTCGCGACCGCGGTCCTCGTCCAGGTATCCGGTGCCCAGATCGCCGGCGAGCACCGTGCCGCCGGTGTCGGTGTGCACGGTGCCGACGCCGGCCTGCGTCAGACCGACGACGACCCCCACGGTGAGCGGCCCTTCCCCGGCGACGACGACGACACTCCCGGCGCGGTGCCGCTCGCGGCGGCGGTGCTCGGCCGCATCGACCAGCGCGCCGGCGGCGACGAGCTCGCCCAGCAGCTCCTCCGCCTCGGCGGCGTCGACACCCCGCGCGACCGCGCGCTCGACGAGGCCGGCGCGCTCGACCGGCCCGTCGAGCTCGTCGAGCATCTGGACGAGCGCCGGTGGCAGACCCTCGACGGCCAGCGCGCTGTCGGGATCGAGGCCGAGGAGCTGCGCGCCCGGGCCGAGCCGGTGCACCGAGCGGTGCGGTCGCAGGCGGAGCGCGGTGGGCAGCGATACGGGGGACGGCGATACGGGGGACGGCGATACGGGGGACGGCGACACGGCTGACATGGGCCCGATGGTGCGCCTCGGGGACGACGGTCGCGGTCGGTTGTCCACAGGCCCCGCCCGGTCTGTGGACAGCCACCCCGAGCCTCCGGCGGACGCCGGGGCCTACCCTGGACCGATGGCGCACCCCGCGGTCGTCGAGGTCCGGCGCAGTGATCGTCGTCGTCGGATGGTCAGCGCCCGGCGCGAGGGCGACACGGTGATCGTCTTCATCCCCGGCTGGATGAGCGAGTCCGAGGAGCACCGCTGGGTCGACGAGATGGTGCGCAGGCTGGAGCGCAGCGCGGCTCGCCGGCGCTCACCGGCCCGCACCGGCGACGCCGAGCTGCGGCGCCGCAGCGTCGAGCTCTCCCGGCGCTACCTGGACGGCGAGGCCGAGCCGACCAGCGTGCGATGGGTGGCGCCCATGCGCACCCGCTGGGCGTCGTGCACCCCCGTGGACGGCACGATCCGCATCAGCGAACGGCTCCGGGACGCCCCGAGCTGGGTGGTCGACTACGTGCTGGTGCACGAGCTGACGCACCTGCTCGAGCCCGGGCACGACGAGCGCTTCTGGGCGTGGGTGCACCGCTACCCGCGCAGCGAGCGCGCCATGGGCTACCTCGAGGGGCTGTCGGCCGCCGCGGGCCTCGGCCTGGTGGGCATCGACGGCGACGAGCCGGAGCCCTGACGCTCGCCCTCGCCCACCTGGTCAGGTCGGACGGTCCTCGTCCGGGTCCTCGGGAGCCTGCTGCTCGGTGTTGGCGAGCTTCTCCAGCTCCGCCATCGGGTCGCCGAGCTCGGTGCGCCCGACGAACGCGGCCGGGTCGTCGAGGTCGTCGGCGGACGGGACGAGGTCGGGATGCGCCCAGAGCGCGTCACGCCCGTCGATGCCGCGCTGCTCGCCCAGCAGCCGCCACAGCTCGGAGGCGTCCCGCAACCGGCGCGGGCGCAGCTCGAGCCCGACCACCGTGGCGAAGGTCTGCTCCGCGGGACCGCCCGAGGCGCGGCGGCGCCGCAGCGTCTCCCGCATGGCAGCAGCGCCCGGCAGGCGCTCACCCACGGCGTCGGCGACGACGGCGTCCACCCACCCCTCGATGAGAGCGAGGAGCGTCTCGAGCCGGGCGAGGGCCGTCTTCTGCTCGGGGGTGGTCTCCGGTGCGAACATCCCCGACTGCATCGCCTCCTCGATCGCCGCGGGGTTCGAGGGGTCGATGCCCCTGGCGAGCTCCTCGATCCGCGAGCTGTCGACGCGGATGCCGCGCGCGTACTCCTCGACCGTGCCGAGCAGCCGCTCCTTGAGCCAGCCGACGTGCGCGAACAGGCGGTGATGGGCCGCCTCCCGGGCGGCGAGGAAGATCATGACCTCGCTGGCGGGGCGATCGAGGTCCTTCGTGAACTTCTCGATGTTCTCGGGCAGCAGCGCCGCGACCCGGTCCGGCCCGACCGGCACTCCGATCTCCGTGGAGGTCAGGACCTCGGCGGCGAGCTGGGCCAGGCCGCCCCCCAGCTGGCTGCCGAACGCGAGCCCGCCCATCTGGCCGAGCATCGCCAGCATCGGACCGGCCGCCGACCGCACCTCCTCGGGCATCGCCTCGACCCACGCCCCGGAGACCCGCTGCGCAACCGGGTCGCACAGGCGCTTCCAGGTGGGCAAGCTCGCGGTGACCCACTCGCTGGCCGACCACGCCGTGGTCTCGGTGGCCCCGACCGGGAAGTCGGTGACGGGGTCCAACCACAGCTCGGCGAGCTTGACCGCGTCGCTCACCGCCGCTCGCTGCGCCCCGGTGAGCGAGGACGTGGTGGCCGCGAGGCGCTGCTGCGCCATCTGCGCGGCGAGGTCGTAGTTGACCGGGCCGTCGCCCGCCTTCGCCTGGCTGAGCATCTGACCGAGCTGGGTGAGCATCTGGCCCAGCTGGCTGACGTCGAAGCCGCCGGGCCCTCCCGCGCCGCCGGGCATCCCCGGCATCCCCGGGAAGCCGGGGATGCCGCCGGCCGGCATGCCCGGCAGGTTGCCCAGGCCGAACGGATCCTGCGGCTCGTCGCCGGACGGACGGTCGGGATCCCGGTCCTCGCCGCGGTCGGCGGGCCCGAAGCCGAACGGGGTATCGCTCATGGGTCCACGGTACGCGGAGCGGGTGGCATCGGGCGTTCGCGCTGAGCATTCGGCGTCCGCCGACGCACGGCGTCCGCCACCGTGCGGGAACCCGACCGTACCGGCACATAGGCTCCGTCCGTGAACCACCGGACGCGGACCGCCGTCGCCGCCGGCCTGCTCGCGCTGGGGATCGGTGTGCTCGGCACGACGCTCCCGGTGCCGATGGTCGCGCTCGGTCCGGGCCCCACGTACGACACGCTCGGGGACGTCGACGGCACGCCGGTCGTGGACGTCGAGGGCCTGCCGGTCTTCCCGACGTCCGGGCAGCTGAACATGACCACGGTGGCCGTCGCCGATCGGCTGACGCTGTTCTCCACGCTCGGGCTCTGGGCGTCGGGAGAGCGTCAGGTCGTGCCGCGCGACCGGATCTTCCCGCCGGAGAAGACCGACCAGCAGGTGCAGCAGGAGAACTCCGAGCAGTTCGTTGCCTCCGAGGCCGACGCGGAGGTGGCGGCGCTGGCCGAGCTGGAGGTGCCCACCCGCGTGGTCGTGGGCGAGCTGGTGCCGGAGTCACCGGCCGCGGGTGCGCTGCAGGTGGGCGACGAGATCGTTGCCGTGTCCGGGCGGGTCGTCGACTCGCCGCTCGCGGTGTCCGAGGCGTTGACCGGCACCACGCCGGGCCAGTTGATCACGATCACCTTCCGACGGGGGGCCGAGCAGCGCGACGCCGCCGTCGTGCTGGGTTCGAGCCCGGACCGTCCGCAGGGCCTGCTCGGGGTCCGGCCCGGCGTCGAGCCCGCGGCGGGAGACATCCGGATCAGCCTGGGCGACATCGGGGGGCCGTCGGCCGGCCTGATGTTCGCGCTGGCCGTGGTGGACAAGCTGACCCCCGGTGAGCTCACCGGCGGCCGATTCGTGGCCGGTACCGGGACCATCACCCCGGACGGCCGCGTCGGCCCGATCGGCGGCATCCCGTTCAAGATGCGCGCGGCCCGTGCCGCCGGTGCCACGGTGTTCCTCGTGCCGGCCGACAACTGCGTCGAGGCGGCCGGCTCCGCGCCCGACGGGCTGCAGCTGCTCCGGGTCGGCACGCTGGACGAGGCCGTGGCCGGACTGGACGCGCTGCGGGCGGAGCAACCGGCGGTCACCTGCTGAGGCGGTCACCTGTCTGAGGCGGGCACCGGCCTGACGCGGGCGCCGAACCGGACATACGGCCCTCGACGGGGAACTCCGCACCCCGTCCGTAGAGTTGGGAGGGCATACACCCCGAAACACTGGAGCGTGCCCTGTGGCCATGCGGCCCCCGGTCGGAGCGCCGACGCTGACGCGCCGCACCCGGATCCTGCTCGTCGTGGCGGCGATCCTGGTCCTGCTGCTGCTCGGCGGCTCCCGTCTGATCAACTTCTACGTCGACTGGCTGTGGTTCGGCGAGGTCGGCTACCGGGGCGTGTTCACCACGGTCCTGTTCACGCACATCGTGCTGTTCCTCATCGCCGCCCTGCTGATCGGCGGCCTGGTCGCGCTCTCGCTGTGGATCGCCTACCGGTCGCGGCCGGTCTTCGTCCCCATCTCCGGACCCGAGGACCCGATCGCCCGCTACCGCACCGTGATCATCCAGCGGCTGCGGCTGTTCGGCATCGGCATCCCGCTGGCCGTCGGCGTCATCGCCGGGCTCGCGGCGCAGGGCGACTGGCAGACCGTCCAGCAGTTCCTCAACTCCACGCCGTTCGGCATCGCCGATCCCGAGTTCGGCATCGACATCAGCTTCTACGCGTTCCAGCTGCCGTTCTACCGGTACGTGCTGGACTGGCTGTTCGTCGGCATCGCGCTGAGCTTCGTGGTCGCGCTGATCACCCACTACGTCTTCGGCGGCATCCGGCTCAGCGGGCGCGGGGGCCAGGTCTCGGCCGCCGCCCGGGCCCAGCTCGCCGTCCTCGCCGGGGTGTTCGTGCTGCTCAAGGCGGTGGCGTACTACTTCGACCGGTACGAGCTCCTCTACAGCAACCGCAGCGACATCTTCACCGGTGCCACGTACACGGACCTCAACGCGGTGATGCCGGCGAAGCTGATCCTGCTGTTCATCTCGCTCATCTGCGCGGCCGCCTTCTTCGCCGCCGTGTTTCGGCGCAACCTGCAGCTCCCCGCCATCGCCACAGTCCTGCTCGTGCTCTCGAGCGTGCTGGTCGGGGCCGCCTGGCCGCAGGTCCTGCAGCAGTTCGTGGTGGCGCCCAACGCCAACGAGCGCGAGGCGGTGCCGATCGAGCGCAACATCGAGGCCACCCGGCAGGCCTTCGGGCTCACCGACGACAAGGTCACCGAGGTGCCCTACAGCGGCACGTCGGAGGCCACGCCCGGCGAGGTGGCGTCCGACGCCGCCACCATCCCGAACATCCGGCTGCTCGACCCCAGCAAGATCGGCGACACCTTCACCCAGTTCCAGCAGCGCCGGAACTTCTACGGGTTCCCGGACAACCTGGACGTCGACCGCTACCAGGTCGACGGCGAGACGCAGGACTACATCGTCGGGGCGCGGGAGCTGGACAGCAACGGCCTGGTCAACAACCAGCAGGACTGGATCAACCGGCACCTCGTCTACACCCACGGCAACGGGCTGGTCGTGGCGCCGGCCAACGAGATCAACGCGCAGCTGCAGGACACCGGCGGCCAGGGCGGTCTGCCCAAGTTCACCAGCATCGACACCGGCACCGCGGCCGCCGCGCCCGAGGCGCTGCGCACGGACCAGCCCCGCATCTACTACGGCGAGCTGATCACCGACTACTCCATCGTGGGGTCCGAGGAGGGGGCGGCGCCCCGGGAGTACGACTCCGACGCGCAGAGCTACACCTACACCGGCCAGGGCGGGGTCTCGGTCGGCAACATCGTCAACCGACTGGTGTTCTCGCTGGTCTACGGCGAGCGGAACATCCTATTCAACGGCTCCATCAACGACGACTCCAAGATCATGTACGTTCGGAACCCCCGGGACCGGGTGGAGGCCGTGGCCCCGTGGCTCACCCCCGACACCGACCCCTACCCGGCGGTGGTCGACGGCCGGATCAAGTGGATCGTCGACGGCTACACGACGCTGGAGAACTACCCCTACAGCGAGCGCATGTCCCTGGGTGAGGCCACCGCCGACACGCTCGGACAGCAACGGTTCGACCCGAGCCAGAACATCAGCTACCTCCGCAACTCGGTGAAGGCCACCGTCGACGCCTACGACGGCACCGTCACGCTCTACGCGTTCGACGAGGCCGACCCCGTCCTGCAGACCTGGATGAAGACCTTCCCGGACACGGTGCAGCCGGGGTCGGCGATCAGCGACAGCCTGCGGTCGCACTTCCGGTACCCGGAGGACCAGTTCAAGGTGCAGCGTGAGCTGCTCACGGAGTACCACGTCGACAACGCCGGCGAGTTCTTCTCCACGGTGTCGTTCTGGGACGTGCCGTCCGACCCGACGGTGCAGGGCGCGTCCGGCAGCCCCACGGGGCAGGCCCAGCCGCCGTATTACGTGCTGGCCGGGTTGCCGGGGGAGCCCAACGCGAGCTTCCAGCTCACTAGCGCGCTGGTGAGCCGGGCGAGGCAGTTCCTCTCGGCGTACGTCACCGCCAGCTCCGATCCGGCGACCTACGGCAAGATCACGGTCCTCACGCTGCCCGCCGACACGCAGAGCCAGGGCCCGCAGCAGGTGCAGGCGCAGTTCCTGAGCTCGCCGGAGGTCAGCCAGCAGCTCAACCTGCTGCGGCAGAACCAGACGACCGTCGAGTACGGCAACCTGCTCACGCTCCCGGTCGCGGGGGGCCTGCTGTACGTCGAGCCGGTCTACGTCGAGCGCGCGGGCCAGAACTCGTCGTACCCGGTGCTCGCGAGGGTGTTGGTGAGCTACAACGGCCGGATCGGCTACGACGCGAGCCTGTCCGGGGCGCTCGAGGACGTGTTCGGGGAGGGGGCCGGCAGCGGAGTGACGGCGCCGGGGCAGACCGCGCCGCCGGGCGTCTCGCCGGGAGCCGTGCCACCCGCCGGCAGTGCCACGACCCCGGAGCTGGCCACGGCGGCCGCGTCGATCCAGGCCGCGATCACCCAGCTCCGCGCGGCCAACCAGAGCGGCGACTTCGCCGCGCAGGGTCAGGCGCTGCAGGCCCTGGACGCCGCGGTGCAGCAGTTCCAGCAGGCACAGGCGGCCGGCGCCGCGGCACCCGTGCCCGGCGGCTGACCGTCGCGGTGGGGCTCCCCGGACCGGGGACCCCACCGCGGGCCGGTGGCCAGGGCGTGTACTCTCGGCGTCACAACAGCAACGCGGGGTGGAGCAGCTCGGTAGCTCGCTGGGCTCATAACCCAGAGGTCGTAGGTTCGAATCCTACCCCCGCTACCAGCCGGAACGGCCCTCGGGAGATCATCTCGAGGGCCGTTTCCTGCGTTTGTGACCATCTCCGTTCCACCTGTGCGGTGCCCGCTGCCGCCGCGTGCCGGGTTAACCCTCGCCGTCCGGTCGGGACGCACCTGGTACCGCGACTGTCCCGCCCCGTCCATCGTGGTCGAGCGTGGATCGTCGGGCGAGTGGAGGGCAGGGCGATGATCAGTGCCGCGCGCCGGTACCCGGTACTGGCCGGGTTCGTCACGATGTTCCTGTTCACCTGGCCGGTCGACCTGTGGGCGGCGGCTGCATCCCACGGCTGGGCCGTCGCCCCGCCGCCGATCCTGCCCCTGCTCGTGGGCTACGGGTTCGTGGCTGCTGCCATCCTGATGACCGGCATCGTCGATGGCCGCAACGGCGTCCGCGCGCTGCTGCGTCGGTTCCTGATCTGGCGGGTCGGCGCGCGCTGGTACCTCGTCGTGCTACTCGGCCCGGCAGCGATCTATCTGGCCGCCCTCGCCCTGCACCTCGCGCTCGGCGGCGATCTCGGCCAGCCGCTCATCCACCGGATCCTGCCTGCGATGAGCCTCGCGGTCGCGCTGCCACTGTTCTTCCTGTTCGACCTGGCCACCAACGGCGAGGAGATCGGATGGCGCGGCTACGCACTTCCACGGCTGCAGTCCCGCTACGGTGCGCTGGTCGCCAGCCTCGTCATCGGCGCCGTCTGGGCGTTCTGGCACCTGCCCAAGCGCCTGACCGAGGGTGGCCCGGGGTACCCGATCTGGCTGTTCGTGCTCGAGATGACCGCCTCGGCCGTGCTGTACACCTGGGTGTTCAACGGCACCGCCGGGAGCCTGCTGACGGTCGCACTGCTCCACTCGTCGGTGAACACATCGACGGTGTTCTTGCCCATCGTGCCGTCCGGAGACACGATCCGCCCTTATGCGGTCGCCGTCGGTCTGCTCTGCCTCGCCGCCGTCACGGTGATCGTCCTGACCAGGGGCCGTCTACTGGCCCGGCAACCCGTCGTCCTCGGCAATCACCACGTCGTGTCAGATTGAGACTCGGACCCGCCAGCGATCATGGAGGGTCGGAAGTCCGTCGACTACGAGGTGGTGGTCCCCTGATGACCGACACGATGCGCGCCTTCGTCATCCAAGAGGTCGGAAGGACCGAGGTGGTGGAGAAGCCGATCCCGCGGCCCGGCCCGGAGGAGGCCATCGTCCGCACGACGGCGGCGTTGATCTGCACCTCCGACGTCCACACGGTCAAGGGCGCCCTGCCCGTGCCCAACGGCCGAACGCTGGGCCACGAGTCGGTCGGGGTGATCCACGAGCTCGGCTCGGCGGTGACCGGGTTCGACGTGGGCCAGCGTGTCGCGGTCTGTGCGGTGACGCCCTGCTACCGCTGTGCGTACTGCCAGCGGGGGTTCACCAGCCAGTGCGGAGGCGCTCTCGGCGGCTACAAGTACACCGTCCAGATGGACGGCAACATGGCCGAGTACTTCGTCGTGCCGGCCGCGCAGGCCAACCTCACGCCGATCCCCGACGAGCTCGCCGACGCCCAGGCCGTCTACACCTGCGACATGCTGACCACGGGGTTCATGGGCGCCGAGCACGCCCGACTGGAGTTCGGCGACGTCGTCGCGGTGTTCGCGCAGGGCCCGGTCGGGCTCTGCGCCACGATGGGCGCCAACCTCATGGGCGCCGGCCGGATCATCGCGGTGGAGTCCCGACCCGAGCGGCAGGCGCTGGCGAAGCGGTTCGGCGCCGACGACATCGTCGACTTCACCCAGGGCGATCCCGTCGAGCAGATCATGGATCTCACGGGCGGGGAGGGCGTCGACGCCGCCATCGAGGCCTTCGGCTTCCCGCAGACCTTCGAGGCCTGCCTGCGGGTGACCAAGGCCGGCGGCCGCGTGTCGAACATCGGGTACCACGGTGAGAACCCCGAGCCGCTGCAGCTGCCGCTCGACGCGTTCGGGCTGGGAATGAACGACAAGGCGATCCACACCGGCCTGTGTCCCGGTGGGAACGAGCGGATGAACCGGCTCTTCCGGCTCATGCTCTCGGGACGGATCGACCCGACGCCCATGACGACCCACACCTTCGCGTTCGCGGACATCCCCGCGGCCTTCGACCTGATGACCTCGAAGGAGGACGGGATCATCAAGCCGCTCATCACCTTCGGCTGACGACTGTCGCGCGGCCGGCCCGGCGCGACGCCGGTCCCGGAGACCCAGAAGGAAGAAGGCCGCGCGCGCGCAAGGCCGTGGTCACGCTTGACCTCCATACGCGTCTCGGGCAGGTTCGGCCGTCCAGAACCTGCCGAGGAGTCGGGGTCGACGTGATGAGTGGTCCGCCTGCTCGCCACGACCGCGACGTGTACCGGCTGGCCCCGAGCATGGACTCCTCGGTTCTGCAGACGATCGCCGCCCGCCTGGAGTTCCGCGGAACCGACGAGGGCTACTTGCGGCTGTCGCAGGCGTACTTCGCCGACCTGCCGCTGGGTTCGGCCCGCCGCATCCTGGCCCTCGGCTGCGGCACGGGTATCGAGGTCCGCGCCCTCAGGCGGCTGATCGCACCCGATGTCATTATCGTCGGCATCGACCACAGCCCGGCACTGATCGACATCGCTCGGCAGCTGACGGCGGACGAGGGGTTGTCCGAGAACGTCAGCTACGAGACCGGTGACGCCCACCTTCCCGGCGGTGTCGACGGCACGTTCGACATCGTCACCCTGCACACGCTGCTCAGCCACGTCGAGGATCCGCTGCAGGTGTTGAGGCAGGCTCGACGCCTCGTCCGGCCGGGCGGAACCGTCGCCGTCTTCGACGGCGACTACGCCTCGCTGACGTTCGCCCATCCGGACCATGCGTTGGCCACGACGGTGGAGGAGCGGCTGAAGCAGGTTCTCGTCGCAAACCCGCGGGTGATGCGTGACATGCCGGGGCTGCTCCGGCAGGCCGGACTGGAGCTCCACGACGCACACGGCGAGCTCTACGGCAACATCGGGGCCGGCACCTTCTGGGCGAATGCCGCTGAGTCCTACGGCGTGGTGCTGGCGGGTTCAGGTCTCCTCGCAGCGGACGTCGTGGACGACTGGCGGTCGTTCCAGCGCAGATCCGTCGAGGACGGGACGTTCTTCGGCGCGTCCAACTACTACACCTACGTGGCTCGACGGGCGGAGTAGCAGCGCGGCCCCCGGAGTGATCCTCCGGGGGCCGTCGCGGTGTGCGGGTCCGCTCAGCGGTGGGGACTGCCGTCGGGCGTGTAGGCACCGTGCTGGTTGTGGGCCTCCGTCACCGGGATCTGCTCGGTGGGAGCCGACGGGGAGAGGTCCTCCCCGACGGCTGCGCGCCCGGCGGCCGGGTCGGCCTGAGCCGCGGCGCGCGGAGCCTCCTGCTCGGCATGGTCGAGGATGCGCTCCCAACGGTGCCGCATCGGTCCGACCAGGCCGCCGCCCACGCCGACGATGAGGATGCCGGCCACGGTGGCCAACACGGTGATCAGCACCGGGAGCGTGACGGCGACGGCGATGCCGATCTGGCTCAGTGCCGCGATCACGCCGAGGCCGATGAGGAAGACGTAGGTGACGGTGGCCAGGATCCGGCCGTAGGAGAGCCCGCCCAACGCCCCGGTGATGAGGTCCCGCACCGCGCTGGCGATCGCGGTCGCGATGACCACGATGATGATCGCGACGACCAGCTGCGGCAGGAACGCCACGATGCCGGCCAGCAGATCGGAGATCGGGTTGTCGCCGAACACCCCGAACGCGATCTGCAGGGTGATCAGGACGAGGATGTAGTAGATCAGGGTGGCGACCAGATCCGACGCGTCGTACTTCGAGGACGACAGCGCCCGACCGACGCCGCCGCGCTCGACGGCCCGATCGAAGCCGAGCCGCTCCAGGAGGGCGTTCACGCCCTTCCGCACCGCCTTCGCGATCAACCAACCGATCAGCAGGATGACCAGGAACAACAGCAGCTTGGGGACGAACGTGACGACGAGGCTCAACCCGTCGCGCAACGCCGTACCGACGTTATCGAGCATGGAGATCCCTTCGGCGGGTCCGCAGGACACGGGGCGGCCCGCGGATCCCCGCCGTCCTACCGGGCCGATCGCCCGTACCGAACCTGACGCCCGTGAACGGCGTGGACTGTGCCCGTACTGTGATCGTTCGTTCGGACGGTCGGCTGAGCTCAGACGTACTTTCGGACCGCGTGGGAGACCGACGGCTGCCGGTCCAACACCATGTCCAGCCCGGTCAGCTCCAGCACCCGGAGAACGGTCCGCCGACCGCCGGCCACCATGAGATGCACGCCGAGCTCCGCGGCGCGGATGTGCGTGTCGAGGAGCACGGCCACGCCGTGCGAGCCCATGAAGTCGATCCCGTCCAGGTCGATGACCAGGGTCCGGTTCGGGGCTGCCACCTGCTCCTCCAGTGCCAGCCGGAACTGCGGTGCGGTCAGGAGATCGACCGCGCCGTCGGGTCGCACTACGACGACGCCGGCCCGGGATCGCTCGACCGGCACGGCGAGCTCGGGAGCACTGACCGACACGACCGGGCCTCCGTCCGAGCGGGCGTCCTCAGGCACATCCATCACGGGCACTTCTCCCTCCGGTCTCCGCGTGAACCGCGCCCAACCTTCTTCATGAGGGGAAGCGTGCCGCGCGATCCGCGACCTCGCAAGATGAGCGCCGGTCCGGGGCGACGGGCCCGGCGGCCGGGCGCGTCAGCAGCCCACTACTCACCCGAGCGGTGCGGAAGCAGCAGGCAGGAGTCACCGAACTCGTGCCAGCGGTAGCCCCGCGCGACGGCCGCGGCGTAGGCCCGCTCCACGAGACGCGGCCCCGCCACCGCCTCCAGCAGCAGCAGGTGGGAGGCCTCCGGTTCGTGCCAGCCGGTGACGAGACCGTCCACGACCCGCGCCGGACGGTCGGGGCCCAGCACGAGGTCGGTCCGGCCCGCGGCGGCGCGGATGCGGCCGCCGGCCGCCGCCACTGTCTCCAGGGCACGGGTCACCGTCGTGCCGACCGCGATCACGCGGCCTCCGCGGGCCCGCGCCGCGGCCACGGCGTCGACGGTGGCGGCGGGTACCCGGTAGCGCTCGGACTGCGGCATCTCGCCGGACTCCGGCGACGACACCCCGGTGTGCAGCACGACCTCCGCGACGGCGACGCCACGGGCCTGCAGATCGTCGAGCACCTCGGAGGTGAACGGCCGCCCGGCGCTGGGCATCTCGGCGCTCCCGAACTCGGGCCCCGGGCTGGCGAAGACGGTGCGGTAGGCATCGATCGGCCACCGTCCGCGGACGTAGGAGTACCGGATCGGCCGACCCACGACCGAGAGCCAGCGCCGCACCCCGCCCTCGACGGGGATGCGCGCCGACCACAGCCGGCTTCCCGTCGCGACGCGCCGGTCCGGATACCCGGTCAGCAGCGTGGCCTCCACGCCGCGCGGGAGCCGGACCGACTCGCCGGCGACCGCGTCGCGGACCCGCCGGCCGTCCGGGGTCCGCAGCTCGACGACGAACTCCCCGCCGGGCCCGGGACCGGCCACGTGGACGGTCACCCTCCGCCCGTCCCGGCGGTGCCCGTCGACCGCCGCCGGCTCGGTGTCGGAGGTGTTGACGACCAGCAGGTCGCCGCGTCGCAGCACCCGGGGAAGATCACGGAAACGCCGGTGCTGCAGCCCGCGGTCGCGGGCCACGAGCAGCCGGACCTCGTCCCGGGCCAGCCCTCTCGCCTCCGGCGGTTCCACGGCCGACAGCTCCGACGGGACGGCCAGTGCCCTCACGACGACCCTCCGACGGGTGCGAGGGCGCGGTACCGCCCGCTCGGCGCCCCGTCGTCGAGCAGCCGGAGCAGGGCGGGCACCGCGCTCGACGGTTCGGGACGGTCGGAGATGTCCTCGCCGGGAAAGGCGCGCTGGTGCATCGCGGTGCGCATGTCCCCCGGGTCGAAAGCGTGCACCCGAAGCTCCGGCTCCTCGACGGCCAGCACCGCGGCGAGCTGGTCGAGCGCGGCCTTGGACGCGCCGTAGCCCCCCCAGCCGGAATAGGCCTCGACGGCGGCGTCCGAGCTCAGCGTGACCACGGTGCCGGTGGTGGAGGCCCGCAGCAGCGGCAGCGCGAGCTGGGTGAGGGCCAGCGGGGCCACCACGGTGGTCTCCAGCACCGCGCGCAAGCCGTCGAGCGGATAGCGGTCGAGGGTGGGCAGGGGGGAGGGGCCGAGCTCGCCGGCGTTGTGCACGAGCAGGTCGAGCCGGCCACGGCAGGCGTCCATCAGCTCGGCCCGCGATCCCGGGTCGGTCACGTCGCCGGGCACGGCGAGCACACCCGGGAGGTCGACGACGGCGGCCCGCAGCCGGGCGGCATCACGGGCGCAGGCGATCACGGTGACGCCGCGAGCGGCTAGGGCGGCGGTGAGGGCGAGCCCGAAGCCCTGCCCGGCACCGGTGACGATGGCGGTGTTCCCGGTCATGTCCCTACAGTGCTAGCTGAAGTCAGCTTCAGGTCAAGGGAGTCGGATGGACGCGCGGGACCTGCTCACGATCGGCGAGGTGGCGCACCGGAGCGGCTATCCGCCCTCGGCCCTGCGCTTCTACGAGCGGGAGGGGCTGCTGCGCACCACCCGGACCTCCGGCGGCCAGCGGCGCTACGAGCGCTCGGTGCTGCGCAGGCTCGCGTTCATCCGGGCGGCGCGCACGGTCGGCGTGGGGCTGGAGGAGGTGCGCGCGGGCCTCGAGCAGCTGCCCGATGCGCGCACCCCCACCAAGGCGGACTGGTCACGGCTGTCGAGCTCATGGCGCGGGCGCCTCGACGAGCAGATCCAGGCGCTGGTGGCCCTGCGCGACGGGCTCGACTCGTGCATCGGCTGCGGCTGCCTGTCGCTGCGGCGCTGCCGGCTCTACAACCCCGGCGACCGGGTGAGCGAGCACGGTCCCGGAGCCCGGCTGCTGCCGGCGGCGCTGCGCCGCGGGCCGTCTCAGGGCGTGTAGCGCGTCCCGCAGGTTCAGAGGAGAGCCGCCGCGCGAGTTACCGTGCCGGGGTGACGGCATCGGCGGACCGCTGGCTCGCTCTCGAGGGGCTCGACAACATCCGTGACGTCGGCGGCCTCCCGCTGCGCGACGGCGGAACGACGACCACCGGTGTGCTGTTGCGCAGCGGGTCGCTGCACCACGTCACACCGGCCGACGTCGAGCACCTCGTCGACGTCGTCGGGTTGCGCCTGGTGCTCGACCTGCGCACGGCCCGGGAGATCGACCGGGACGGTCCGACCGCCGTAGCCCGCGCCGGGGTGACAACGGTCCCGTTGACCTTCATCGGAGAGGACGAGCGGGAGCTGCCCGAGATCGACGACGACACCGATCCGCTGACGCGCATCTACCTCGGCTACCTCGACGACCGCGGTGAGAACGTCGTCGCGGCGGTGCGGCGACTGGCGGCGGCGGAGGCCGGCCCCGCCCTGGTGCACTGCGCGGCGGGCAAGGACCGCACGGGCGTCCTCGTCGCGCTGGTGCTCGACGCCGTGGGCGTCCAGCGGGACGCTGTGGTGGCCGACTACGCGCTCTCGGCGGAACGGGTGGAGGCGCTCTACCGGCGCTGGACCGCCGAGGCGGGCGTGCCCATGCCCGACGACCTGACCCCGCACCTGCCGCGGGCCGAGGCGATGGCCGCGGTGCTGGCCCGGCTCGACGCGGAGCACGGCACGGCCGGCTCCGGCGGCGCCGCCGGGTGGCTGCTGGCACACGGTCTCGACGAGGAGTCGCTGCGTCGACTGCGGGCCCGGCTCACGAGCTGATCGACGGCGCCCGGATGCGGCCCGCAGCTCCCCGGTTACCCGCCGGTATGGAATGGTGGTCTGCAACCGCCGCTACCGGGTGCGCGAGGAGGCCGCGATGGATCTGACCTACACCGCAGCGGAGGAGGAGTTCCGCAGCGAGCTGCGCTCCTGGCTGCAGGCGAACATCCCCGACGAGTGGACGCGCCCGGCCTTCTGGTCCGCGCTCGACGACGACGAGAGCTTCCGGCTACGCCGGGACTGGGAGCGCGGCAAGGCCGAGGCGGGCTTCGCCGGCATCGAGTGGCCCACCGAGTACGGCGGCCGTGGGGGCACGCCCGGTATGAAGGCGATCTACGACGAGGAGACGGTGCTGGCGCGGGCGCCGAGCACGGTCAACCCGTTGGGCCTGACCTTCCTCGCTCCCACGGTGATGGCCATCGGCACCGACGCGCAGCGCAAGGAGATCATCGGTCCGATGCTGCGCAACGAGGTGATCTGGTGCCAGGGCTTCTCCGAGCCGGGCGCCGGCTCCGACCTCGCGGCGCTGTCCTGCCGAGGGGTGCGCGACGGGGACGACTTCGTGGTCAACGGGCAGAAGGTCTGGACCACCAACGCCACGCACGGCGACAAGATCTTCGCGATGGTGCGCACCGAGCCCGGGTCGGTGAAGCACCGGGGCATCTCGATGCTGCTCATCGACATGCACCAGCCCGGTGTCGACGCGCGACCGCTCAAGCAGATGAGCGGGGCCAGCGAGTTCGGCGAGGTGTTCTTCACCGACGCCCGGGTGCCCGTGTCCGACGTGCTCGGCGAGATCGGCGACGGGTGGCGCACGGCGATGCGGCTGCTGTCGTTCGAGCGCGGCGCCTCGGGGATCGCGCAGTACACCGAGTTCCGTCGGCAGTACGACGAGATCGTCGCCGTCGCCGGGCGGCTCGGACGCGACCGGGACCCGGTGCTCCGCGCGAAGCTCGCCAGGGTGCTCACCGACCTGGAGTGCCTGCGGCTGCACGCGATGCACGTGCTCACCCAGACCGAGCAGGGCCGCGACCTGGGGTTCGAGGCGTCGATGACCAAGCTGATCTGGTCGGAGGCCTTTCAGGACCTGTGGGAGGTCTTCGACGACATCCTCGGCGAGGACGCCACGCTCGCCGCCCTCGACGACGGCTCCGGCGACGGCCTCGACCTCACCCCGCTGCACGCCCAGGCCATGTGGTCCCGGTCGGTCACCATCTGGGGCGGGTCCTCGCAGGTGCAGCGCAACATCACCGCCGAGCGCGTGCTCGGTCTGCCGCGATAAGGGGAGCCCGAGCCATGTACTTCGCACTCACCGACGACCAGCGCGAGTTCGACGCGGCCGTCCGCGGCTACCTCGCCGATCGCTTCGACCTCGATGCGGTGCGTGGCGTCGTCGAGGACGCAGAGTCGATCAACGCCCGTCGATCGAGCCGGCGGGTGACGGCCACCCCGCCTCGCTGTGGAAGGCGGCCGCCGAGCAGGGCTGGCTCGCGGTGCTGGTCCCCGAGGAGCACGACGGGCTGGGACTGGGGCTGGTCGAGGCGCAGGTGATCGCCCGCGCCCTGGGTGCCGGTGTCGCGCCCGGCCCGTGGCGCGGCACCGTCCTCGCCGCGGAGGCCGTCCGCCTCGCCGGGTCGGCCGAGCAGCAGGCGACGTGGCTGCCCCGGCTGGCCGCCGGGGATGCCGTCGGTGCGCTCGCCCTGCGCGGCACGGCGCCAGGGCGCCTGCCGGCCGTCGAGTACGGCGGGGTCGCATCGGTCGTCGTCGCCCGGTCCGGCGACGGCTTGGTGATCGTCGAGCCGAGCTCGGCCACCCCGCGCCGTTCCTACGACGGGACCACCCGACTGGCCGACCTCGAGGTGGGTGCGGGCGAGGCGCTGCCCGGCGCCGGGGCCGACGTGCTCGCCGAGCTGACCGCCCGGGCCACCGTCCTCGTCGCAGCGGACCTGGTGGGGATCGCCCGGGAGGCGCTCTCGCGCACCGTCACTTACGACCGCGAGCGCCAGCAGTTCGGCGTTCCCGTCGGTTCGTTCCAGGCGATCAAGCACGCACTGGCCGACCTGCACGTGAACGTCACGATGGCCGAGCACGCCGCGCTCTACGCCGCGCACGCCGTGGACGCCCGGCTGCCCGACGCCGCGCTCGCCGTCTCGGTGGCCAAAGCGAAGGCCGGTGACACGGCCCTCGCCGCCACCGGCGCGATGATCCAGTACCACGGCGGCATCGGGTACACCTGGGAGCACGAGGCGCACTTCTACTACAAGCGGGCCAAGCGCCTGGCCGGCCAGTTCGGCGACGCCGACGCCCACCGGGCCCGCATCGCCGACCTGACGGTGAGCGCCTGACCCCGAGCCCGAGGACGCCGACCGCGATGACCACCGACCACTACCGGGCCGTCGCGGACCCCGGCCGGGCCGCCGCGCTCGCCGCCACCGACTCCCCGTTCACCATCGACGTCCGGTTCGTCGGAGGGCTCACCGCGCGGCAGCGCTCGGCGTTCGCCGCCGCCGCCGACCGTTGGACCAGCCTGATCGTGGGCGACCTGCCGGCCGTGCGGGTCGACGGCGAGACCGTCGACGACGTGCTGATCCTCGCCCAGGGCACCGACATCGACGGGGCCGGTCAGGTCCTCGGCCAAGCCGGCCCGACCCGGCTGCGGCCGACCACCGCGGGCGCGTCGGCCCTGCTGCCGGCCAAGGGCGAGATGTCCTTCGACCGCGCCGACCTGGCCACGATGGAGGCCGAGGGCACGCTCGACGACGTGATCGCCCACGAGATGGGGCACGTGTTGGGCGTCGGGACACTGTGGATGGCGAAGTCACTGCTGGCCGGGTCCGGGACCTCCGACCCGCGGTTCACCGGCAGCGGGGCGCTGGCCGAGTACGCGACGCTCACCGGGGATCCGGTCGAGCCCGGGGTGCCGGTCGAGAACACGGGTGGGCCGGGCACGCGCGAGGGGCACTGGCGGGAGTCGGTGTTCGGCACCGAGCTGATGTCGGGGTTCATCGGACGGCCGGACAACCCGCTGTCGCGGGTGACGGCGGCGAGCCTGGCCGACCTCGGCTACCAGGTGGACCTCGACGCGGCCGAGGCGTACACGCTGCCGGTCCGGGCACGTGGCGGCTCGGTGCGGGCCGGACGCCGGCCGCGCGGCGTGGTGCTGCCGGTGGTGCCGTTCGTCCTCCCGGCCGGGAGCCTTCGCGCCTGACGCCACACTGGACCGAGCCGGCCACTGTGGAGCTGCGGATCGGCGGTCGGGGTGGCACGGTGGGAGGATGCCGCGCGCGAGAGCGACCGTCGTCAACTCCACCGCTGCCGCGCTGCTCGGCCTGCTGCACGACGGTCCCATGACCGGCGGACAGCTGGTGGCTGCGGCCGGTGAGCGGTTCGGCTCGTTCTTCTCCGTCACGCGGAGCCAGGTGTACCGGGAGCTGCCGGTGCTGGCGGACGCCGGACTGCTCAAGCTCGGCAAGCAGGGTCCGCGGTCGTCGCAGCAGTACGCGGTGACCGCCGCCGGGCGACGGTCCTTCAAGGCGTGGCTGGCCGCGGGCGGCGGCGCCGACGCGGTGCGCAGCCCGCTCGTGCTGCGCCTGCTGCACTCCGGGTCGCTCACCGAACGGCAGCGCGCCGAGCTGGTGCGCACCAGCCGGGAGGCCTACGCGGCACGGCTCGACAGCGTCCGAGCGGCCGCCCGTGGTGAGCCCGACCCGTACCGCAAGGCGGTCGCCGACTTCGCCGTCACGCACACCCGCGGCATGCTCAAGCTGCTCGACGCCATCCCGAGCGGGTGACGCGCGGCGCGTAGCCTGGAGCGTTGTGAACCCCGACGCCGCCGCCGACCTGAAGGACCTCTCCGCCACCCTGGACAGCATCGAGGCGGTCACCGACCTGCCCGCGCTGCGCGTCGAGATCGCCGACCTGTCCGACCAGGCCGGCCAGCCGGACCTGTGGAACGACACCGAGGCCGCGCAGAAGGTCACCAGCCGGCTCGCCCACGCGCAGGGCGAGCTGCGCCGCCTGGAGGAGCTCCGCCGCCGGCTCGAGGACCTCCCCGTCCTGTACGAGCTCGCCGAGGACGAGGGCGGTGCCGACGGGGAGGCCGCGACGGCCGACGCCGACGCGGAGCGGGCCCGGCTGCGCGAGGACATCGCCGCCCTCGAGGTGCGCACCCTGCTGTCGGGCGAGTACGACCAGCGCGAGGCGCTGGTCACGATCCGCGCCGAGGCCGGGGGCGTCGACGCCGCCGACTTCGCCGAGATGCTCATGCGGATGTACCTGCGCTGGGCCGAGCGCCACGGCTACGGCACCGACGTCTACGACACGTCCTACGCCGAGGAGGCCGGCATCAAGTCGGCCACCTTCGCCGTCCACGCCCCCTTCGCCTACGGCACCCTCTCGGTCGAGCAGGGCACCCACCGGCTCGTGCGGATCTCGCCGTTCGACAACCAGGGCCGCCGGCAGACCTCGTTCGCCGGCGTCGAGGTGGCTCCGGTCGTCGAGTCCAGCGACCACGTGGAGATCGACGAGAAGGAGCTGCGCGTCGACGTCTACCGGTCCTCGGGACCGGGGGGACAGGGCGTGAACACCACCGACTCGGCGGTGCGCCTCACCCACCTCCCCACGGGGATCGTGGTGTCCTGCCAGAACGAGCGCTCCCAGCTGCAGAACAAGGCCTCCGCGATGCTGGTGCTGCAGGCCAAGCTGCTGGAGCGGCGCCGGCAGGAGCAGCAGGCGCGGATGGACGCCCTCAAGGACACCGGCTCGTCCTGGGGCAACCAGATGCGGTCCTACGTGCTGCACCCGTACCAGATGGTCAAGGACCTGCGCACCGACTTCGAGGTCGGCAACCCCGGCGCGGTGCTCGACGGGGACATCGACGGCTTCATCGAGGCGGCGATCCGCTGGCGCCGCCAGCAGGTCGCCACCTCGTAGCGCAGCGTCACGACCGGCGTCGGTACCAGTCGACCGTCGCCGCGATCCCCTCGTCGTAGCCGGAAGGCGGCTGCGGTCCGAAGGCACGCTGGAACTGCCCGTCATCGGCGACCCACGGCCGGTCGAACTGGTACCAGATGTCGGGCAGCTGACCGGCCGCCGTGTTCACCAGGCCCACGAGCCGCAGGGCGGCCCGAGAGGTGCTGCTGATCCGGGTGGGCCGGCGCGCCGCCGCGCCGACGCGCTCCACGAACTCCCGCGGGGTCAGCGCCGGAGCGGCCGGCAGGATCCACGCCCGGCCGTCGGCCTCGTCGCGTTCGGCGAGCGTGATCAGGCCGCGGGCGACGTCGTCCACGTGGTGCAGCGTGCGCGGCACGTCGACCTTCCCCGGCCAGCGGACGGTCTTCCCGGCGAGCACGGCCGCGAACACCGTCTCCCCCGCCGAGCTGGCGGTCGCACCCGGGCCGTAGTAGTCGCTGGCCCGCCCGATGGTGACCCGGAGCGTGCCGGCACGGTGGGCGTCGAGCAGGCGGTCGGCGAGGGCGAGGCGGACGGCACCCTTCCTGCTCGTCGGGCGCTGCGGGGCGTCCTCGGTGAGGGGCCCGTCGGGTGGGGCGTACATGTACAGGTTGTCGGCGAACACCAGCTTGGCCTCGGCGGCCGCCGCGCCGGCCAGTACGGCGTCGTTCATCACCGGGAACTCCTGCGCCCAGCGGTGGTAGGCCGGCTGGGCGCAGTGGTGCACGACCCCGGCCCCGGCACACGCCGCGCCGGCTCCCTCGGCCGTGGCGATGTCCACGGCCATGGCCTCGACGCCGGGCGGCAGCTCGCGGCGACCGGCGTCGCGGTGCACCGCGCGGACCTTGTGGCCCCGACGGGCGAGCTCGTGCACCAGAGCGCGGCCGATGCCGCCGCCGGCGCCGAGGACGACGTGCAGGTCGGAGCTGGTCATGATGATTCCCCTGTCCTCGGTGTGATCAGCGGGCGGGACGGCGCAGCAGGACGACGGCGGCCGCGAGGAACCAGATCTGCAGCAGGCTGGTCCCGACGGAGGTGAGCGGGCCGGCATCCACGCCGCCGAGCTCCACGAGGGGGAGGGCGAGCCCGAGCGCGGCGGCGCCGCCGAGGGCGACGAGCCAGCCGGGTGCTCCCTCGGCGCGGTGGGCGGCGAGCAGCGTGCATCCCAGCCAGCCGACGGCGAACAGCGACACCCCGAGCAGCTCGCCGATCCCGCCACCGAAGCTGTTCAGCACGTCGTACTGAACAGCGAGGGTGTCGCGGGGTGCACCGTCGGGCGCGCTCGCGTACGCCTGGGCCAGTACCGGCATCGCCGTCAACCAGCGCAGGATCCCGATCGAGCGGGCCAGCGCCGACGCGACGGCGAAGCCCACCGCGAGCCGGGCGAGCGGGCCATCGTCACCGCGGGTGAGCGTCCGCGTGGTCCACACGGCGACCGGCAGGAAGAGCACGGAGTAGGCGAGGTACGCGAGGTAGCCGAACCGGACGGCGCCCTCGTTCTCGAGCAGGCGCGGCAGGGCGACGGAGGCGGGGTCGTCCAGGCTCCCCGGCCACCCGA
This sequence comes from uncultured Actinomycetota bacterium, assembly GCA_963711715.1. Lineage (GTDB taxonomy): Bacteria > Actinomycetota > Actinomycetes > Mycobacteriales > Pseudonocardiaceae > Pseudonocardia. The sequence continues at coordinate 31,746 of CAVQFJ010000008.1, read as the reverse complement.
TGGCGCCTCCGAGCACGACGAGCGGGACGAACAGCAGCACGCCCTCGACCGCGAGCAGGGCCGCGGCGATGCGTCGACCGGTCGTCGGGGCGGTGACGCCGGGGGAGTGGCGGGTGGTCATCTCGGAACCTCCATGTCTGCGACGGCTGTTTGCGGTGTGAACGCTGTTCGCACAGCGCGGCCGACGCGGCCACCCGCCGGTGGGCGCAGGCTCTCGATCCGGCGCTGCCCCCGGACGCGGCCGCCGTCATCTTCGGGGCGTGGGCCCGGTTGCACGGGATGGTGATCCTCGAGGTCTTCGGGCACCTGCACTGGTTGGGTCGCGACGTCGGCCCGCTCGCGCGTGCGCAGCTGCGCGCGCTCGTGGACAGCGTCGTCGCGCCGCCCGACCGCTGACCGGAGCTGGTCATCGCCCAGAGGCAGGCCGGAAGCGCCCGACGGCCGGGTGCGGGCCGGGTCCCGACCCGGCGGTAACGTCCCCGGTCGTGATCCGCCTCGAACGTGTCACCAAGCTGTACAAGACCTCCACGCGACCCGCGCTGGACGAGGTGTCGGTGGCCGTCGACAAGGGCGAGTTCGTCTTCCTCATCGGGCCGTCGGGCTCGGGCAAGTCCACGTTCCTGCGGCTGCTGCTGCGCGAGGACGTACCGACCCGAGGCCGGATCACTGTCGCCGACCTCGACGTGGCCACGTTGCCGCGCCGCAGGGTCCCCCGACTGCGCCAGCGGATCGGCTGCGTGTTCCAGGACTTCCGGCTGCTGCCCGGCAAGACCGTCGGGGGCAACGTCGCTTTCGCCCTCGAGGTGATCGGCAAGCCGCCGTCCACCGTTCGCAAGGTCGTGCCGGAGGTGCTCGAGCTCGTCGGGTTGGAGGGCAAGGCCGACCGGATGCCGAACGAGCTCTCGGGGGGCGAGCAACAGCGCGTCGCGCTCGCCAGGGCCTTCGTCAACCGCCCGCTGGTGCTGCTGGCCGACGAGCCGACCGGGAACCTCGACCCCGACACCAGCCAGGACATCATGCTGCTGCTGGAGCGGATCAACCGCACCGGGACGACGGTCGTCATGGCCACCCACGACCACTCGATCGTCGACTCCATGCGCCGCCGGGTGGTCGAGCTCGATCTCGGCCAGGTCGTGCGGGACGAGTCCCGGGGCGTGTACGGCATGGGGCGGTAGTGGCGGCATGAGATCCGCCGACGTACTTCTTCCCGCGGAGGCGGAATGAGAACTGATTTCGTCGTTCGGGAGGTCCTCACCGGCCTGCGCCGCAACGTCACGATGACGATCGCGATGGTCCTCACCACCGCGATCTCGCTCGGCCTCGTCGGGACCGGGCTGCTCGCCGTCCGGACGATCGACCGCACCGAGCAGCTCTACAGCGACCGGGTCGAGGTGCAGGTGGCGCTGACCTCTGACGTCTCGGCCACCGACACCGACTGCAGCGGTCCCGTGTGCAGCGGTCTGCGCGCTGTCCTGGAGGGCTCGCCACTCGTCGACGAGGTGCGGTTCGAGAGCCAGCAGGAGGCGTACGAGCGGTACAAGGAGCTGTTCGCCGGGCAGTCGCTCGCCGAGGTCGTCCGGCCGCAGTCGTTGCCGGCCACGCTCCGGGTCCGGCTCGCCGACCAGGAGGCCGGCGCCCAGGCCGTCCGGCAGGCCATGGCCGACCAGGTCGGTGTCCGCAACGTGATCGACCAGCGCGACGTCGTCGCCAAGCTGTTCGACTTCCTCGGCGGTGTCCGCAACGTGACGTTCGCGCTCGCGCTGGTGCAGGCCGTCGCGGCGCTGCTGCTGATATCGAACACGGTGCAGGTGTCCGCGTTCACCCGGCGCACCGAGGTCGGGGTCATGCGGCTGGTCGGCGCCACTCGCTGGTACACCCAGCTGCCGTTCCTCATCGAGGCCGTGGTCACCGGAGTGATCGGCGCGCTGATCGCGGCGGCGGGCCTGCTGGTCGGCAAGTTCCTGTTCATCGACCAGCTGCTGAGCGGGATCGTGTCCAACGGGGTCGTGCCACCGATCGAGGTGACCGACATCGTCTGGGTGTCGCCGATCCTGGTGATGATCGGCGCCGCCATCGCGGCGATCACGGGTTACGCGACGTTGCGGCTCTACGTGCGCCTGTAGCGCCCGCGTAGCCTGGACCGGTGAGGGAGAAGGGCCGGTCGGTGATCGCGCAGAACCGGAAGGCGCGGCACGACTACGCGATCATCGACACCTACGAGGCGGGCGTCGCGCTCCTGGGCACCGAGGTCAAGAGCCTGCGGCTGGGACGGGCGTCGCTGGTCGACGCCTACGCCACGGTCGACGACGGCGAGGTGTGGCTGCGCGGACTGCACATCCCCGAGTACACCCAGGGCAGCTGGACCAACCACGAGCCGCGCCGCACCCGCAAGCTGCTCCTGCACCGGGGCGAGATCGAGCGGCTGATCGGGAAGATCCGCGAGGGTGGCCTCACGCTGGTCCCGCTGGCGTTGTACTTCAGCGACGGCAAGGTCAAGTGCGAGCTGGCGCTCGCCAGAGGCAAGCGGAGCTACGACAAGCGCACCGACCTCGCCAAGCGCGACGCCGACCGCGAGATCGCGCGGGCGTACGGGCGCGCGGCCAAGGGGCGGTCGCGGGAGATGCGGTGACGGTGCCCGCCGCACCCGTCACCGACGACGACGTGCCGCGGTTCGTGGTCGCGCTCGGTCGGCCCGGGATCGTCGACGTCCACGTGCACTTCCTGCCCGAGCCCGTGCTGCGCAAGGTGTGGGCGTACTTCGACGCCGCCGGCACCCACTACGGCACCGAGTGGCCCATCCACTACCGCACCCCTGAGGCCGACCGGATCGCGACGCTTCGCGAGCTCGGGGTGCAGACGTTCGCGCCGCTGGTCTATCCGCACAAGCCGGGCATGGCCCGGTGGCTCACCGAGTGGGTCGCCGAGTTCGCGGCGGCCACGCCCGGCGCGGTGCCGACCGCCACCCTGTACCCGGAGCCCGACGTGGCCGACTACCTCGGCGCGGCGGTCGAGGCGGGCGCGCGAGCGGTCAAGGTGCACGTCCAGGTCGGATCGTTCGACCCGCGCGACCCGCTGCTGCGTCCGGCGTGGGGGCTGCTGGCCGAGGCCGGGGTGCCCGTGATCGTGCATTGCGGCCACGGCCCGATCCCGGGCGCGCACACCGGGCTCGACGTCTTCGGCGAGGTCCTCGCCCGGCACCCGAGGCTGCGGGCGGTGCTCGCGCACGCGGGGATGCCCGACTTCGCCGACGCCCTGGACCTGGTGCACCGCTACGAACGCGTACACCTCGACACCACCATGGTCGGCACGCCGTTCAGTCAGCGGTTCGCGCCGCTGCCCGACGACTGGGCCGCGCGGCTCGTCGACGTCGCCGACCGGGTGGTCTTCGGCTCGGACTTCCCGAACATCCCGTACCCGTACGCCGAGCAGGTCCGGGCGGTCGCCGGCTGGGCCGCCGCGGACGACCGGCTCGGGATCCCGTTCCTGAGATCGGTGCTCCACGACGCCCCGACCCGCTTGCTCACCGTCTGACCTTGCCCACCGTCTGACCGTTTTGCGGTGGTCCGACTGGGTACACCCGGCCATGGTCACCGGGCAGATCGTCGCCATCATCGTGCTGGTCGTGGTCGCCGTCCTCATCGTCGGGGGCATCCTCGCGATGCGGGCCCGGCGGCGCCGCCAGGAACAGCAGCGGCTGGAGGCCGCCGAGCACCGGCACGAGGCCGAGATCCGCACCGCGAGCGCGGAGCGGCGAGAGGCCGAGGCCGGCGAGCGGGCCGCCCGGGCCCGTCACGAGGAAGCGCAGGCGAACGAGCAGGCCGCCCGTGCCCGGCAGGATCGCGAGGTCGCGGAAGCGCGCCACGCCGAGGCCGACCGGATCGATCCGGACGTGCGGGACGGGGATCGTGACCATGACGACCGTGACCATGACGACCGTGACCATGACGACCGGGGCCACGACGATCAGGGCGATCACGACGAGGCTGACCGTCGCGCGGCCGGGCGGATCGACTCGGACACGGACGCCGGCGGACGCCACGAGGCGGATCCCGCGGCGAGCCGTGACCCCCGGGCGCACCCCTCGGCACCGGCGGCAGCAGCAGCGACCGGTGCGGCGGTGACCGCGCCTCGCGGGTCGGACGCCGACCCTGCGCACGCGGCGCAGCCCGACGGCGTCGGATCCACCGGCGCCCGCCACCACGACGAGACGCGAAAGGCCGCCGACGCCGGGCCGGTGGGGCGGGTGTCCGAAGCACTCGACGAGCGCGTGCCCGACCGGCAGGCGCACTCGAGCGCCTCACCGGCGGACGTGTCCGGGGCACGTGCCGGCGAGGCGCGCCCGGACCACCGCGACCCAGCTGCGGACCACCAAACGGCTGTGGGCCCGGACCACCGCGACACGGCTGCGGACCCGGACCGCCAGGAAACGGTCGAGGGCTCGGACCGGTCCGACCCCCGAACGGACCCATCCATGTCCCCGGTGCGGCCCGACGCCACTGGGTCGGCGGCGCGGGCGGACGCTGGCGAGCCACCGGCCGCCGAGCACGGCGCTCGGACCGAGCCCGAACCCGCCCGTGGTCCGGTCCGGTCGCTCACCGACCGCATCCTGGGCCGCGACCGCTGACGACCTCCGGCTGCGGACGCCGCTGGGCCCCGTTGGCCCGTGATCGCTGTTCCGGGACGGCTGCAGGACGACGATCCGCATTCGGGGACCAGGAGCGTGTGTACTCCGGTTGTGCGTCCCAGCTCGATGATCATGTGGTGGCGCGGCGACTCGCTCCCCGATGATCAGCGTCTCGGGACCTGGAGCCGCACCTGGTCCGGCTGCGTGTCCCGATCCGGTGATCATGCCGACGTCCAGGGCGACCCGTCGCCGGTGATCGCCGCGAGCCGACCAGTGGCCGGACGTGGCCCGGGGCCGGAATCCCGGTCGGGGATGAAGTCGTCGCCCCCCGGCGTTATCCTGTGCGGACGTCCCGAGCGGACGTCGAAGGGGGTGAACGGTTTCGACTTCGGAAGTCGATCAAGGGGAAGCGTGCCGAGGAAGGCGACGATGATCTCGTTAACCATCCGTCGCAAAAAAACAAGTGCCGCTGATAAGCGCACTGACTTCGAACTCGCCGCCTGAGCGAGTAAGGAGTCTGTCGGACCGGGTGCGTTCCCGACCCGGAGCCCGGCATCAGCTAGGGGACTCACCTGTCCGCCCGGTCGCGGGGCGGGCAGGGACACCGAACAGCGACTGGGATCGTCACACCGGCTCGTCCGCATGACCGGTGGATCCGAGTAGAGACACAGCGGACTGCGCACGGAGAAGCCCTTGTGGAGCAACGAAGGACCCGGGTTCGATTCCCGGCACCTCCACCCGAGCGGAGCCCCGTCGACCACAGGTCGGCGGGGCTCCGTCGTGTGCGGGCAGCACGCCGATCCCGATCCCGGCCGGCGGGGCCGCCGAGCTCCCGAGCGACGTGCCGCTCCGGACTCCGCGGCGTAGGTTCGAGAAGAAGAGGTCGGGACGAGAGGAGCACGGGTGGTCGACGCCGACGACCCGACTACCCCTGGCCGCCCTCAGGAGCGGCTGTCGCGCGAGATCTGGGTGCTCGTGGGTGCCGCGTTCATGATCGCGATCGGGTACGGGCTGGTCGCCCCGACGCTGCCGGTGTTCATCCGGAGCTTCGACGTCGGCATCACGGCCGCGTCCCTCGTGATCAGCGTGTTCGCACTCTCCCGCCTGTTGTTCGCCCCGGTCAGCGGCCGGATCGTCACGCGCTTCGGCGAGCTGCCCACCTACCTGGTGGGGCTCGCCGTCGTGGCCGTGTCCACCGGGGCCTGCGCCTTCGCGGTCGAGTACTGGCAGCTCCTCGCTCTCCGTCTGGCCGGCGGGGTCGGTTCGACGATGTTCACGGTCTCGGCGTTCTCCCTGCTCATCCGCCTCGCGCCGCCCACCATGCGCGGGCGGGCCTCCGGCACGTGGGCCACCGGCTTCCTGCTGGGCAACATCATCGGTCCACTGGTCGGCGGGAGTCTGGTATCGATCAGCCTGCGGGCACCGTTCCTCGTCTACGCCGTGGTGCTGGTGATCGTGGTCGGCGTGTCCGGGCTCCTGCTGAACAACCGGACCCGTCAGACCCCCGCTGCCATCGCCGCCGCCGGTCCGCCCGCGGAGTTCCGGGACGCCCTCCGCCATCCGACCTACCGGGCCGCGCTGCTGTCCAGCTTCGCGAACGGCTGGGCGGTCTTCGGCGTGCGGGTCGCGCTGGTGCCCCTGCTCGTCGTCGAGGCGCTGGGGCAGCCGGAGGCCTGGGCCGGCATCGCGCTGGCCGTGTTCGCGGCCGGGAACGCGTCGACTCTGGGGCTCAGCGGCCGGTTCGCCGACCGTGTCGGGCGCAAGCCGCCGGTCCTGCTGGGTCTGGCCGTCTCCGGGGTCGCGACCGGTGTGCTCGGTTTCGTCACCTGGACCCCGCTCTTCCTGGCGGTCAGCCTCGTCGCCGGCATGGGCAGCGGCATGGTCAACCCGCCGATGAACGCCGCCGTCGCCGACATCGTCGGTTCGCGGGCCCGGGCCGGAACCGTGCTGGCGGGTTTCCAGATGGCCGCCGACACCGGCGCGATCGTGGGGCCGGTGCTGGCCGGAGCGCTCGCCGAGTCCGTCGGCTTCCCGGCTGCGTTCGTCGCGACCGGAGCGGTGGCGCTCCTCGCTCTCGCGCTCTGGGTCCGGGCCCCCGAGACGCTCGGGATGGCCTCACCCGCGCCGGACGCGGCGGCCGACCGCCCCGTCGGAGTGCCCGCGATCCGCCCGGAGTAGTGCCGCGGCGCTACCCGGCCATGCTCACGCCGATCAGCATTCCGACCAGGTACGTGGCCCCCGCGGCGATCGCACCGAACATCAGCTGCCGGAGGCCGGCGAGCCACCACCTGCGGGTGGTGAACAGCGACGTGAGGGCCCCCAGGGCGAACAGCCCCACGGCTCCGACGACGAGCCCGAGCGCGAGCGAGGAGAACCCGAGCAGGAACGGCACGAGTGGGACGATGCCGCCGAGCGCGAAGCAGAGGAAGGACGAGATCGCGGCCGTCCACGGTGAGGGGCTCTCGTCGGGGTCGACGCCCAACTCCTGGCCGATGTGCACCTTCACCGCGAGATCCGGGTCGGCGTGCACCTCGCGTGCCACCGCCTCCGCCGTCGGGCGCGTGAGGCCCATCTGCTGGTACGTCGACGCGAGCTCGGCCTGCTCGACGTTCGGGTGTCGACGGATCTCCTCCCGCTCCACGGCCACCTCGGCGGCCACGGCATCGTTCTGCGTGTCGACGGAGGCGAACTCGCCCAGCGCCATCGAGAAGGCGCCGGCCACCAGCCCGGCCATGCCGGTCAGGATGATCATCTGTCGGTCGGCTCCACCGGCGCCGACGCCGGCCACCAGCGCGATGTTGGTGACCAAGCCGTCCATCGCGCCGAACACGGCCGCGCGCAACCAGCCACCGGAGATGTCCCGGTGACGGTGATCGGAATCGTGCGCGGCGAGCTCCGCCGGATCCACCTGTGTCACGCGACAAAGGCTAACCCGGACCGAGCGTCCACGTTGGACCGTGGTGAGGCTGCCCTCAGGTCGCGGCAGGCACACCTGCGGCACGAGACTGACGCGATGGTCCGCGGCGACGACGCACCCCTCTGGGTCTTCGGCGACCAGCTCGGCCCGCACGTGCACGGTGCCGACGAGCACCGCCACCGCGAGGTCGTGCTCGTCGAGTCCTCCCGGGTCCTTCGGCAGCGCAGGTTCCACCGCCAGAAGCTGCACCTGGTGCTGTCCGGAATGCGTCACCTGGCCGACGAGCTCGGCGACCGCGCCACCTACCTGCGCACGACGACCTACCGGGAGGCGCTGGAACGCGTGGGCCGACCCGTCGTCGTCCACGAGCCGACCTCGCACGCGGCCGCGGCGTTCGTCGAGCAGCTGCGTGGGGAAGGTCTCGTCGCGGCCGTGCTCCCGACACCCACCTTCGCGTTGCCGCGCGCGGAGTTCGACGAGTGGGCCGGGGACCGCGAGACGTTCCGGATGGAGGACTTCTACCGGTCGCAGCGGCGTCGCTTCGACGTCCTGATGGAGGCGGGTGAGCCGGCCGGCGGGAAGTGGAACTACGACCACGACAACCGCGAGCCGCCGCCGAAGGGTGTCTCGGTGCTGGACGTGCCCGGACCGTGGCAGCCGCCGGAGGACGGGATCGACGAGGGCGTTCGGGACGATCTGGACGCGATGGACCTGCCGACCGTCGGCCGGGACGGGCCCCGCTGGTTCGCCGTGACGGCTGGGGAGGCGAGGCGGGCGCTCGCCCACTTCGTCGAGCACCGGTTGCCGCACTTCGGCCCGCCGGAGGACGCGATGTTGACCCAGGACTGGGCGATGGCGCACTCCCTGCTGTCGGTGCCGATGAACCTCGGGGTGCTCCATCCGCTCGACGTCGTGCGTGAGGCCGAGTCGGCGTACCACAGCGGTGACGTCCCGCTGCCGAGCGCCGAGGGTTTCGTCCGCCAGGTCCTCGGCTGGCGGGAGTACATCTGGCAGCTCTACTGGCGGTTCGGTCCGCGACTACCTCGACCGCAACGCCTTGCGCGCCCGCACCCCGCTCCCCGAGTGGTGGGAGTCGTTGGACGCCGACGCGGTGACCGCGAACTGCCTGCGCACCGCGCTCGAGGGCGTGCGCGACCGCGGCTGGAACCACCACATCCAGCGGCTGATGATCCTGGGCAACCACGCGCTGCAGCGCGGGTACGACCCCTCCCGGTTGACCGACTGGTACGCCACCGCATTCGTCGACGGGTTCGCCTGGGTGATGCCGCCCAACGTCATCGGCATGAGCCAGCACGCCGACGGCGGGATGATGGCCACGAAGCCGTACTCGTCCGGCGGCGCCTACATCAACCGCATGTCCGACCACTGCAGTGGCTGCGCGTTCGACCCGAAGAAGCGGCTGGGGGAGGACGCCTGCCCGTTCACGGCCGGGTACTGGGCGTGGGTGCACCGCCACCGCGACCGTCTCGCGGCCAACAACCGGACCGCGCGGTCGGTGGCGTCGATGAACCGGCTCTCCGACCTCGACGCGGTGGTGGAGCAGGAGTCGGCTCGCGAGACGTTCTGACGTCACCCCCGTGCTGTTGCGTCGCGGTGCTGTTGCGTCGCGGTGCTGTTGCTCGCCGTGCTGTTGCGTCGCCGTGCGCAGAGCGGCTCTGCACACCGAGACGCTCTAACCTGGATCGGTGCCCGCGCCTGCGCTCCTCGACGTCGTCGGGACGGTGGCGCGGCTCGGTCTGGCCGCCGTGTGGTTCGCCTCCGGGGTACCCAAGGCCCTCGATCCGGACGGGACGTACGTCGCCGTGCGCGCGTACGACGTGCTGCCCGAGGCGGGCGTCGAGGTCGTGGCGGCCGTGCTTCCGTGGGTGGAGATCGCGCTCGGCGTGCTGCTCCTGCTCGGGGCCGGCACCCGGGCGGCCGCGGTGCTGTCCGGCGGGCTCGTGCTGGTGTTCGTCGCCGGCGTCGCGCAGGCGTGGGCCCGCGGGCTGTCGATCGACTGCGGGTGCTTCGGCGGTGGCGGCGCGGTGCCACCGGGGGAGACGGCGTACGGGCCGGAGCTGCTGCGGGACGCGGGTTTCGGGTTGCTCGCCGCGTGGTTGATCGTGCGGCCGCGCACCCTGTTCGCCCTCGACGGGCGGCTCGTCGACACCGCGAACTCGACGCCGCGGTGAGGAGCTGAGATGGGCGGAGCGTCCCGGAGCGAGAAGAGGCGCCGGCAGGAGGCCGCGCAGCGGCTCGCCGCCGCCAGTATCCGGGTGCCCCCGAAGCGCACCGCGAGCCGGACGCCCTGGATCGTCGTGGCTGTCGTCGTGGCGGTGGCTGCCGTCGTGGGGGTTACGGTGTGGCAGGCCCGCGGACCCGGCGAGGAGGTGGCGCCCACCTACACCGCGACGGCCTCCGGCGCGGTGATCACCGCGGGCACCGGTCCGGTCGCTGTCGATGTGTACGCGGACTACCTCTGCCCGCAGTGCGAACGGTTCGAGGAGCGCTACGGCAACGAGCTGACGGTCGCGCTCAACGACGGACGGATCACGGTGCGCCAGCACGCCGTCGCGATCCTCGACAGCGCGACCGAGCCGGCGGGGTACTCCACCCGCGCTGCCAATGCGGCGTCCTGTGCCGCGTCGGCCGGGGTCTTCCCCGCCTACCAGGCGCGGTTGTTCGACGAGCAGCCCGCCGAGGGTGGGCCCGGTCTGAGTGACGAGCAGCTCGTCGCGTTCGGCACGGAGCTCGGGGCCCGAGGCGGATTCGCCGAGTGTGTGCTGTCAGGTGCGAACTCGGCGGCCGTCGCGGCCGAGACCGAGGCGGCGGCGTCCGATCCCGCCCTGCTGTCGAACGGGCGGTTCGGCACCCCGACCGTCGCCGTCGACGGCGCCAAGGTCGACATCAGCGACCCGGGCTGGCTGCAGGACGGGATCGCCGCCGGTCGCTGACCCGGCCGTTGACCACCCTCCCGACCCCGACTCCTCGTCCGGGTCACTCCCAGGGTCCCCTCCGGGTCGCCCTGGATCCCGGGGTCCCCGCGGACGACCAGTGTCGGCGGCGTGTTCCTCCTCGCCTCAGCCGTCGAGCGTTTCGGTCCGGTGCTGGCTCGTGCTCCCGTTGCTGCTGGCCGCGCGGTCGGTGCGCAGGCTCGCCGACCGTCCCGACGCTGCCGCCCGGCGACGGTTCGCCCGCACGGCGCTGGTCGGCTACGTCGCCGGCGGGATCGTGCTCGCCGCCTGGATCACCGCCGCGATCGCCGTCGGCCTGCACCCGGCGTCGAGTACGCGCTCGTGGATCGCGGCGCTGCTGATCGCCGGCCCGGTCGTCGGCGCGGTCCGCTTCACCATTTCCGCGCTGCTCGACGTGACCCGGGCCGTGGGCCGCGACACGATCGAGCCCGCGGGACGCAGCGCGCTCGCCGCGACGCGGGTGGTGGCGCCGGCGCGGTTGTTGCCGCTGGCCGCCGGGGCCGCAGCCGTGGTGACCGTGGCCGCGCAGCCGTCGGTGCGGGTGACCGGGGTGCTGGCGCTCGCGCTGGTGGCCGTGGTCGTGGCGATCGATTCCGGGCAGCGGGGCCGCCGCGCCGCCGGCCTACCCGCGACGCTTCGCTGGCCGACACGGAGCCGGCTCGTCGCCCCACTCGTCCTCGTGTTCGCCGCGGCCGGATGCGGGCTGGCCGGCACGTCCGGCTCGGCGGTCCCCGCCGCGCTCGTGGTGGCGGGCCACGCCGGACACACCGGGCACCTGATGACCGCGGGTGCGACGAACCGCGACGTCTCCGACCTCACCGCCGGGCCCTTCCTCGGCGCCGTCAGCCGCTTCACCCTCGTCGCCGACGAGGCGAGGGTGGCCCTGAGGTCCGGTGCGGTGGTCGACGCCTGGACGTTCGGCGGGACGGTGCCGGGCACCGAGATCCGCGTCCGGGAAGGGGACGACGTCGAGGTGCGGCTGGTCAACCGGCTCGACACCGAGTCGACCACCGTCCACTGGCACGGCATCGACGTGCCGAACGCGATGGACGGCGTCGCCGGCGTCACGCAGGACGCGGTGGCCCCCGGCGACGAGTTCGTCTACCGGTTCCGGGCGGAGCAGCCCGGCACGTACTGGTACCACGCGCACCAGACGTCCAACGTCCAGGTCGCGCGCGGGCTGTTCGGCGCCTTCGTCGTCGAGCCGCGGGCCGGTGTCCCCGCCCAGATCGACGAGACCGTGCTGATCCACGACTGGTCGACCGACCGGGGCTCCGGGCTCGCGTTCGGCGATGCGGACCAGGTCGACGTCCGGAGGGCTGCGCCTGGGACGACGGTGCGGCTGCGGGTGGTCAACACGGAGTCGTTCAGCCAGGACCTGGCCGTCGCCGGAACGCCCTACCGGCTCGTCGCGCTGGACGGCTACGACCTGCACGAGCCGGGGGAGCTGACGACCCAGACCGTCACCGTGGGTGGGGGAGGGCGCGCCGACCTCGCGTTCCGGATGCCGGATGGTCCGGTTCGCCTGTCCGCCACCAGCGAGCCGCAGATCGGGCGGGTGTACAGCCCGGACGGGACGGCGACGATCGAGGCGGGACCACCGGGCGAGGCGCTCGACATCACCCGCTACGGCGCGCCCGCGCCGACCCCGTTCGGCCCCACCACCCGGTTCGATCGCGACTACCGGATGGACATCGCCGAGGGTCTCGGGTTCTCCCGCGGCGGGCTCGACTACGTCTACACGATCAACGGCGACGTGTTCCCGAACGCTCCGATGATGACCGTCGCCGAGGGCGACCTCGTCCGGGTGCGGATCTCCAACGGTGGGCTGTCCGAGCATCCGATGCACCTGCACGGCCACCACGTCCTCGTGCTCAGCCGGGACGGCCACCCGGTCACGGGGAGCCCGGTGTGGCTGGACACCGTGCTCGTCCGACCCGGCGAGACCTGGGAGGTGGCCTTTCGCGCCGACAACCCCGGCATCTGGATGGACCACTGCCACATCCTGTTCCACGCCGCGAGCGGGATGATGATGCACGTCCAGTACGACGGCGTGACCACGAGGTTCGACGCCGGGTCGGCGTCGGGGAACGTGCCGGAGTGAGGTGGTGCGTGGCCCGGAGCGCAGGTCGAGGGCGCGGTCGTGTACTTTTCTCGGGCAAGGGGCTGTGGCGCAGCTGGTAGCGCACTTGACTGGCAGTCAAGGGGTCAGGGGTTCGAATCCCCTCAGCTCCACTCTTGCTTCGCCGTCGGGTCGGCACTGTCCTGCAGCTCAGCGGCCTGCAGAGAGTTCTAAGACGATCTTAGTTGATCATCTTTCAAAGCCAGTTGCATGCAAACTGGAGCGAAACTGGAGCGGGCCGTGTCCGCACGCGAAATGGGGTCAATGATCCGCTCCTGGTGCGGGTGGTGGTTCGGGAAGGTCTGGGTCTGTTCGAGCCGGTCTGATGCTCGTCCCGTGCGAACTTGTCGGCTGAGAGGTGGGCGGTCGGCTTGGCTGGCATCGGGTAGGCCCAGCGCGCTGAGCATGGCGCGGTCGGGCCAGCTCAGTGTCGGGCGTGGGTTGTGTCGGCGCAGCACGGCGACCTCGTGATGCAGCACGAGGATCTCGATGTCCTTGGTGGCATCGGATCGGGCGAAGGAGCGCCAGCCAGCTCAGCACTCGGCAGAGCATCAGGTATGTGAGCCGGATGACCACAGCGAGCGATCTGCTGCGCGGGCAGTGGACGATGAGTGCGAAGTCGCCTGCACAAAGGGGCTGGTCAGAGGCCGTGACACGGTTCTAGGCACCCACAGGCCCGGTTGCTGGGGGAGAACCCCACCGAGGACGAATAGCCACAGGATTGTGGATAACTCAGCGCGACCGCGGACGCGGCCGCCCGGAGCCACGCGACCCATGCGCGGATGAAGCCGCATAGACCCTCGGCGTGCTCAGCGCCGAAGCGGAGAATGTGCAGCTTCTCGCCGATGGAGCCGAGGTCACGCGAGCGGACGCGGTCGATGCGGCATCCCGGCGCTCTTGTTGTGGCGGCGATGGATCGCGGCAACCAGGAGTACCGGATCCGCGTAGCCGACACTCACATCGTTGTCGTCCCGAGCCTGGCCGCCCAGCGGGACGTCGACCTCGTTGACCTCGCCTTGCGAGATATCGAGTTTCCCGTGGGCGGCAAGTCCGAGTCCATGTGATCACAATGCCAGTTGTGCATGTCGGCACCCAAGAAATCGACCGAGGCCCCGATCAAGCGTCGATGCTGAAAGCCGGTTCGTAGGTGTGCTCGACTCGCACGTCCTCGTAGACGACGGTCGGTCTGCACCCGGTTCCATCGGTGCCCGAGTAGCGCTGCGAGGCCCATCGGGCCGACCAGGAAGAGGTGCACGCGTCGGTTGCGCTGCTGGCCTGCCGCACGGCGTCTCGTATCCCGACGGCCAGCGCATCGCGGCCGCGGGCGTCGGGGATGGCGTTGTCCCTCGTCCCAGCCGGCGGCCGCAGGACCAGCAGCCTGTCCACGGGCACTGCCTTGGCCCGGAGGAACTCGAGGATGTCTTCGGTCGGGATCGGCCGCACCGCAACGGCGACCGCGAGCTCGTCGCCCTGATCGAGGCTGTGCTCGGTGACGTCCGGTGGCAGCGGCTCGTCGTAGTGCTGGTTGGACGACCACAGCTGCGCACGTTGTCTGACCGGCCAGTCCGCGATGCCGGTGACCTGACGGAGCGCAGCGCCGGCGGCTGCGGTCGCCTGGCGGAGGTTGCCGGTGAGCGCCACCGCGGTTGTACTGTAGCGGCACGTGGGCGGGGATGGCTTCGATCTCGACCTGCAGCTGCGCCCACATCCCGGCGGCCGGGGCGTCGCTTCGAGAGTCGGAGGCGCCGTCGAACCGGTCGACCCGGTCGAGCGCGAAGTCGGCATCGGCGGCGAGCGGATCCGGCTTGAACGTCGCGACGGACACACTGCTCGGGCCGGCGCTCCGGCCTTACAGCCCGAGTTCGTCCACGGCGCTGATAATCCTGTAGAGCCCGACGATTCGGTGCCCGTCGCGCACCTGCCGGCCCACCCAGGCCGCGCCGCGATGTCGACCGCCTGATCGTCGTCGGCGAGTCCGACGGCCAGCATCTGCAGGCTGACGAGCTCGTGCAGTACGCTGGGGATCGCGGCCAATCTCGAACGCAGGATGCCGAGAAGCCCGAGCAGATGCGCTTCGTCGAGCCCGGCGCCGGCGGCCCATCGAGCGCGGGCCCGGCCGGCCGCCGACTGCGGACCGCCGAGGGCCGCCTTGGGTAGGAGCAACGAGGTCCGGGCGTCGCGAATCGCGACGAGTGGATCCGCGGGATCGGCCGTCCGGTTGCTGATCAAGGCCAGCTCGACCGGCAGGTCATCCACGGTGAGCTGCCGCCAGGAGTCGGCGATCTTGCGGAGGATCGACGGGCCGTTGGCCCTGCCGGATTCGAGACAGGTAGGCCTCGTTGATCGGGCTGGCGCTGTCGACGGCGTACTTCACCTGCGTGTAGGTGTGCGGCGGTGTGCTCCGGTACAGCACGACGTCATCGAGATTGCCGACGCCGTCGACTTCGACACCCACTGCGATAACGGGGTTGGCCGCGCGCGCTGGCCCGGTCGCGAAGGGCCGTGAGGCAGCACGCCAGACGACCAGCCACTGGTACATAGTCCCCGGCGATCCGCACGCCGCGTGCGGCCCGGGGCGGGAGCGGGGCCACCTCAGCCGTCTCGGAGAACACCGGGGTCGGCTCGAGTGTCGGCAGCAAGGGCCACAAGCTGATCGGCGGTGACGGGTCGGTCGGGGAAGGCGCCGAGACAGCGGCGGGACGAGGCGCTGGGTGAGGTCGGAGAAGGTGTAGCCGGGGCGGCTCGCCGTAGGGCCGGTGAGCTCGACGACCTTGTCGACGGTCTCCGGCCGATGCCGAGCCCGTCGAGCGCCTGCGGTGAGCACGGCGTGACGCTGCTCGTCGTCGGGGCGGGTGAAGGTGAAGATCGCGGCGGCGCGGCGCATGACGGCAGGGTCGAGGGCGCCGACACGATTGGTGCACAGCACCACCAGCACCGGGACGCGTGCACCGGCGAGGCTGTCGATGCCGGCGAGCAACGCGTCGACGCCGGCACGATCCTCGTGGTGCATCTGCTGGGCCTCGCGGGACTGGGCCAGCGCGTCGGCCTCATCGACGACGAGAACGACCACCGAGTTGACACCCTTGGGCCCGCGCGCCCGGGTGCCCTGCAGGTACAGCGCGCCGAAGGCGTCGCCGATCAGGCTCGTCATCTCTCCACCAGCCCGCTCCCCCGCGCGGAGAGCTTGAGCCGGTAGAGGAAGACGGGCAGGTTCATCCAGTCGGCCAGGTCGCAGCCGAAGGACTCGGCGAGGGCGGTCTTGCCGGAGCCGACATCGCCGGCGAAGACGAACAGCGGCGCCCGGTCGGCGAAGAGCTCGAGCGCGGCGACGTCGCCGCCGTGATGCTCGCGGGCCCATCGCTCCAAGCGGTCCGGATCGGCCAGCAGTACGGCTTCCCTGCGCAGCCGAGCCTTGATCTCGTCGAGGCCGACGAGACGCCGGTACCGGGCCTCCCGCACAGGCTCGGGCAGCTCGATCACGGGGTGGAACCCGTCGGACTGGTCGATCACGGGGTTGCTCTCTTGTCGTTGGGTCATGAGGCGGCGACGTAGACGTCTCGCAGGACGCCGGTCCCGTTGCGCGAATACCCGTGCCCCGTTGCCGTCGTACCGGAGTAGGCGCTGGGCTCGTTGCCGGTACCTCGTGAGATGGGCAGGTTCTTCTCCACTTCGGCCCGGGCAGCGGCGCTCAACAGGTGGAACTTCACGCTGTAGATCAAGAAGCTGTGGAAGGGGTAGCCGTCGACCTCAGCGCTGCGCGGGAAGCTGCCCGGGCGGCTGTCGAGCAGCTGGCCGCCGGTCGTTGCCCGGTAGCGCAGCCGCAAGGTCCACGCGTTGTTATCGCTGTCGCGGAACCCGTAGGAGACGGTGTCGAGATAGCCGTCCTTGAGCAGCAGCGTGACCTCCTCGGCGAACTCCGCGATGCGTATGATGCTCGGGCGGCCGTAGAGGTTGTGCAGGAGCCGCAGGTCGGTGCCGACCTGGGCGCCGATGCCGCGTGCGTCGATGATCGTGAAGTTGGCCGCCCTGGTGATGGACCCGGTCATCAGGCGCCCTCGAAGGACGGCCCGAAAACGTTGCCCCAGGCCTCGTTGGCGATGGTCTTGGTCGGGGCGAGTGCGGCGTAGCTGACATCCTCCAGCGCATGGCCCGCCCGGTCGACGAGGCGCTTGCGGTCAGCTTCGGTGTAGCTGCGGGCAACGTTGTTCGCCGGGTTGACCGGATCCCAGATCTTGATCGGATCGTACACGCTCGGTACCTCAACCATGTCGTAGAAGTCGTCGAAGGCGATCGTGTGCTGAAGCTCGGTGTTCGCGAGGTAGGCGAGGACCTGCTCGAACGCCCGCGGGTAGTCGTTGACCGCCAGCGACTGGCCTCGCCAGCCGGTCGCCCAGAGCTGCGCGACGACCAGCTCGAGCATGAAGCTCTTGCAGCGGAGGTCCTCGTCGGTGCGCTTGGCCTCCCGGATCCAGGCCTTGAGCAGCCTGATCAGCTCGGCGTAGCCACGACCGGCGGCACGCTTGCGATCGTTGGTGAACCGCAGGTGCAGCGTGACCGAGGTGAGCACCCGATCGCCCTGGCGGGTGATGAGGTGGCCGCGGTCGTCGTCCTCGCCCTCGTAGAGGACTGGAGCAACGTCAATCTTGAGTCCCGACCCGCGCAAGGTGATCCCCACCGCGTGGTCGGAGATCCCGAAGTCCTCGGCGACCTTCGTCTTGCCGTAGACCTCCTTGCAGCGCTCGCAGAGCCTGTGGGTGCCCGAAACTCGGCACACCTCACGCGACCTGCTGATACTCGTGGAGCAGTCCGCCGAGCCGGTCGCGCCGTCGGACGTTGTGGATCTCGGTTCGTGGTGCGGTGGGGCAGTGGTCGTAGGGGAGCGGCCTGGCCGAGCGTGCGGTGTGGCCGGTGGTCGTTGTAATGGTGCTCGTACTCGCGAAGCACGGCTGCCGCATGCCGCTGGTTGATGATCAGGATGCGGTCGAGGAGTTCGCGGCGGATGGTGCCGACGAAGCGTTCGGCGATGGCGTTGGCCCGCGGCGCCCGCACCGGTGTCCTGATGATGCGGATGTCGGCGGCGGTGAAGACGGCGTCGAAGGCGGCGGTGAACTTGGCGTCGCGGTCTCGGATGAGGAACCGGAACTGCGCCGCCGGCGTCGTCGAGGTCCATGAGCAGGTTGCGGGCCAGTTGGGTCAGCCAGGCGCCGGTGGGGTGGGCGGTGACGCCGAGGATGTGCACGCGGCGGGTGGCGTGCTCGATGACGAAGAACACGTACAGCCGGCGCAGGGTGATGGTGTCGAGGTGGAACAGGTCGCAGGCGAGGATCGCGTGCGCCTGCGCCCGCAGGAACTCGGCCCAGGATGGTCCGGCTCGGCGCGTCGATGGGTCGATGCCGGCGCTGTGCAGGATCTTCCAGACGGTGGAGGCGCCGATCTGGTAGCCGAGGCCGGCGAGTTCGCCGTGGATGCGTCGGTAGCCCCAGGTGGGGTTCTCGGTGGCCAGGCGGATGACCAGGGCGCGGAGGCCGGCGGGAATGGCGGGTCGACCGGGTCGGGTCGGCGGGGTGGTCCAGCGGCGGGCGACGAGCTGGCGGTGCCAGCGCAGGATCGTGGACGGGGTGACGAGCAGCCCGAGGCGGCGGCGGCTGGGTAGTAGCCGGGTGAGGGCGGCGATCAGGGCGCGGTCGGTCCAGCTCATCCGCGGACGCGGCGTGCGTCGTTGGAGCACGGCGAGCTGGTGGCGCAGGACCAGGATCTCGATCTCCTTGGTGCTGTCGGATCGGGCGCGCAGCACGATCCAGCCCAGGAGCTTGGAGAACATCTGGTAGATCAGCCGCAGCGCCACCGGCGGATCATGCCTGGCTACCTGCCGCGGACGAACGAGCAGGTCACGGGCTGTGCGCGCAGTTTCGGGCACCCACAGGCGGACGCGGACATGGTGGTCGTCGGCAGCTACGGGGACGCCGCCTGGTCGGGGATGCTCGCAGGGCCGCTGGCACTGGCCCTGGTCCGGGAGGCGCCCTGCCCGGTTGCGGTGGTGCGGGCCAGCGCGCCGCAGCTGGCCCCACCGAGACGCGGACCGGTCGTCGTCGGGACCGACGGCACGGACGCGGCGGGCGAGGCGATGCTGCTGGGCGCGGAGCTGGCGGCCGGGTCGGGGGCGGCATTGCTGGCGGTCCAGGCCGTGACGGAGGTGACCGACGGCGTCGGAGCGCCCCGAGGACGTGATACGGGATGGGCGGAGCTGTGCGCGGCCGCCGAGCGGAGCGTGGACGCCCAGGTGGCACTGGTGCGGGAGCGCTACCCGGACGTGCGGGTGGACGGGTCGGTGGTGGCGGGGACGGCGTTGCCGGTGCTGCTGGACCAGGCCGCGACGGCCAGGATGATCGTGGTCGGCCGGCGCCGGGAGACGGGTCGACCGGGGAGGTAGCGCTCGGATCGACGGAGCGGATGACCGACGGGGTCGCCGCGAGTCGGCGCCCGCGGTGATCACGGCACGAGCACGGCGGCGCCGGTGACCCGGTCCGCGGCCAGGTCGGCCAGCGCCGCGGTCCGCCTCGCGACAGCGGCCGCGCGGTACCGTGGGGCGCACGCCGAGGCCGCGCGGCCAGCCGGAGGAACTCCTCGCCGTCGGCGCGGGTGTTGGCGGTGACGCTGCGCAGCTGCTTCTCCCGGAACAGCTCGTCGGCGTAGTCCAGCGCGGGGATGTCGGACAGGTGGATGCCGGCCACGGCCAGCGTGCCGCCCTGGTCCAGCGCCCGCAGCGCCACCGGCACCAGCTCGCCCGCCGGGCGCGAACAGCATCGCGGCGTCCAGCGGCTCCGGCGGCGCGGCGTCGGCCGGCCCGGCCGAGGCCGCACCCGAGCTCCAGCGCCAGCCGCGGGCCTGCCGCGGAGCGGGTCAGCACGTGCACCGTGGCGCCCTGGGCGAGCGCCACCTGGGCCACGAGGTGCGCCGACGCGCCGAAGCCGTAGATGCCCAGCCGCCCGCCGGGCGGCAGCTCGGCGCGGCGCAGCGCCCGGTAGCCGATGATGCCGGCGCACAGCAGCGGCGCGGCTTCGACGTCGTCCAGGGCGTCCGGGCAGCCGGTAGGCGAACGCCTCGGGGACCACGGCGCGCTCGGCGTACCCGCCGTCGGCGTCCCAGCCGGTGAACCGCGCGGCCGGGCACAGGTTCTCCCGGCCCGCCGGCACCACCGGCACGCCCGCAGGTGCCGCGCAGCCAGGCGATCCCGATCCGGTCGCCGACCGCGAACCGGCCGGCGCCCGGGCCGAGCGCGTCGACGTCGCCGACGACCTCGTGGCCGGGCACGTCGCCGGGCCGCCGCGGCGCCAGGTCGCCCTCGGCGAGGTGCAGGTCGGTGCGGCACACCCCGCACGCCCGCACCGACACCGCACCTCACCGGGCCCCGGCTCGGGCTCCGGCAGCTCCACCGGGCGCAGTGACCCGCCCGTCACCGGCCCGGGCCGCCCCACCACCCACGCGCGCATCCGGCCTCCCTCCGTCGGATCGGCCCGGCGGGCCGATGCCGGCCTCCGGTCTGGTCGATCACTCCGTCGCGCGGTCCACCGTCACGCTGGGTCCACCGCCCGGCCGCTGCGCACGGGCGCATCAGGTGCCTCGTCCCGACCGTCCGGCGGGGGCCGGACGGTGGCCGGTGCTCGGCTCGCGGACACCCGCGGATGCCGCTCCTGCACGAAGCTCTGGGGGAGTACGCGGAGGCCGCTCAGACTTATAGTGCTGCAAGCTGCCTGTGGCGGCACAGCATCGAGCCTAGTTACCGGCTCGCGAGTGCGGAGGTAAATCGTGCCATCTCGTCGGAGGAAGAACCCGATCGGAAGGTCGAGTTGATCGAAGCGGCGAATCGCTCGCTGGAAAGAGCACGAAATCGAGTCCAGAGATCGTTCATTGTCAAGCAACTTCTTCGCTCGATGAAACCTCGCCAGAGGGTGTGGGTGCCCGAAACTCGGCGCACCTCACGCGACCTGCTGATACTCGTGGAGTAGTCCTCCGAGGCGGTCGCGCCGCCGGACGTTGTTGATCTCGGTTGTCCGGTCAGGGAGGGGTCGCAGGGGAGCGGCCTGGCCGAGGCCGCGGTGTGGCCGGTGATCGTTGTAATGGTGCATGTACTCGGCCAGCGCTGTTGCTGCGTGTCGCTGGTCGATGATGAGGATGCGGTCGAGGAGTTCGCGGCGGACGCTGCCGACGAAGCGTTCGGCGATGGCGTTGGCCCGCGGCGCCCGCACGGGTGTCCTGATGACCTTAGTGTTGATGGCGGTGAGGACGGCGTCGAAGGCGACGGTGAACTTGGCGTCGCGATCACGGATGAGGAACCGAAATCGCCGATGGGCGTCGTCGAGGTCCATGGTGAGATTGCGGGCCAGTTGGGTCAGCCACGCACCGGTCGGGTGCGCGGTGACCCCGAGGATGTGGACGCGACGGGTGGCGTGCTCGATCACGAAGAACGCGTACAGCCGGTGCAGGGTGATGGTGTCGAGGTGAAACAGGTCGCAGGCCAGGATGCCGTGCGCCTGGGCTCGCAAGAACTCCGCCCACGAGGGTCCGGCGCGACGGGGTGAGGGATCGATGCCCGCGCTGCGGAGGATCTTCCAGATGGTGGAGGCGCCGATCTGGTAGCCGAGGCCGGCGAGCTCGCCGTGGATGCGTCGGTAGCCCCAGGTGGGGTTCTCGGTCGCCAATCGGAGGGCGAGGGCACGGAGGCCGGCGGGGATGGCCGGTCGGCCGGCTCGCGCTGGCTGGGTGGTCCAGCTGGCGGGAGACGAGTCGCCGGTGCCAGCGCAGGATCGTCGCGGGCGTGACGAGCAGCCCGAGGCGCCGGCGGCTGGGTAGCAGTCGGGTCAGGGCGGCGATCAACGCTTCGGTCGGGCCAGCCGATTCGAGGTCGGGGAGTGCGTCGTTGCAGCACGGCGAGCTGGTGGCGCAGGACGAGGATCTCGATCTCCTTGGTGGTGCCGGATCGGGAGCGAAGCACGATCCAGCTCAGGAGCTTGGTGAACATGAGGTAGATCAATCGCAGCGCCACCGGCGGATCGTGCCGGTCGCCGGCTGGCGGCGAAGCAGCAGGTCAATCGACGTATGCAAGTTTCGGGCACCCACAGGCCTACGGGGCAGCTGACGTGAAGGCCGTCGTCAGGCGTTGGACGATGTCGCTGGTGCTGCTGTCGTTCCCACCACGGCGCTGAGCAACAGCAATGCCAGGAGCTGTGCGGCGGCCACGGTGGCGACGAGCGCTGGTAGCGAGTGCTGGTAGAGCGCGCCGGCAACGAGGCCACCGATCAGTGCGCCCGCGCCCTGCACACCGGCGAAGATCCCGTAGGCGGTGGCCCGGCGGTCGCGCGGGACGAGGTCGGCGACCAGCGCCTTGACGGTGGAGTCCTGTATTCCGCCCGCGGCCCCCCACAGCAGCACCCCGACCACGACCGCGGCGAGGGTGTCGCTGAATGCGAGCGCGGGGACGGCGGCGACCAGGACCGGCAGGGTGAGCAGGACTCGCGGTCCGAGCCGGTCGTAGACCTCGCCGGTGGCCAGCGCCGCGAGTGCTCCGGCGGCCATGGCGGCGGCGTAGAGCAGTGGCACGCCCGCAGTCGCGATGAGGTTGCGTTCGACGAGGTGGAAGCCGATCAGCCCGAAGGTGACCAGGCCGGCCGTGCACAATGCGGTGCCGACGGCGAACCGGAGGAACGGCGCAGGCAGCCGCGCCCGCAGCAGGCGTAGCTGGCCGCCCGCATCGACCGCACCGCGGTGCGGGTCGGCGCCGGTCGGCGCGGGCTCGGCGCCGGACGGGACGTCGGCGGGCCGCGGCATCCGGCGGCGGGTCAGGACGAGCAGCACCATGGCCACGGCGCCGGGGACGGCCAACGCGGCCAGACCGGGCCAGAGCGCGCCGGCGGTGGCGGCGATCAGCGCGGCGATGAGCAGCGGCCCGGCGAACGCCCCGATCTGGTCCAGGGCCTTGTGCACGCCCAGGCCGCGGCCCATACCCACCTGAGCGGCGGCGTCGGCGAGCAGCGCGGACTTGGCCGGGCTGCGCACGGCCTTCCCGATGCGTTCGGCGAGGATCAGCCCGGCCGCCACTGCGAGACCGGCGCCGCCCAACAACGGGGTGATCGCGAGCAGCGGAACGCACACCGCGGTCAGCGCGTAGCCGGCGATCGTCAAGGTCCAGTAGCGGCGGGTTCGGTCGGCCAGCGACCCGGACAGCACGCGCAGGACCAGGGCGGCGGCTTCTCCGGCGCCGGTGACCGCTCCGACGCCGAGCGCGGAGGCCCCCAGCGAGCCCAGCAGCGGCCCATACACCGAGCGGGCGCCCTCGTAGACCATGTCCGCGGCCAGGCTCACGACCCCGAAACCGACAACGACACGCCACGGCGACCACACCACCGGGCCGCCATCGGGCGAATCGGCGCCAGCAGCAGACCCGCCTCGAGCGGCCGAGGGATCAGACACGAGCGGGACTCCACGTGGTAAGCGTGCGAGGGCGAGCGACGAGCCAGTACATCACCAGTCGCCGAAGTGCCGCGATATTCTCGACGGCACTAAGACCTGGTCTCAGAACCTGAGGTGTGTCGCTACGTGATCTTCGGGCGGTGATCGTGATCATGGTCGGCCGTGGCGAAGACGAAGCAGCAGCGGTTGGTCGAGGACCGGCTCTGGGAGCTACTCGAGCCGTTGATCCCGCCCCGTCGAGCGGCCCGCGGCCCGGGCGGACGGCCGCGGATCCATGACCGGGCCGCGCTGGCCGGGATCTTGTTCGTCCTCGACACCGGCTGCCGCTGGCGCGACCTTGTGGGTGCCCGAACCCTGTCCGCAGACCGTGACCTGCGAAGACCCGGAGAGCCGGTGGTTTGAGTCCACTCGGCCTCCTGGCCTTACAGGCACGTCATGTGTGACGATGTGCGACAATGTCGGTCGTGATCGATGACCTGTGGTGGCGGGAGGAGGACGCCGACTACATCCGGCACCGCAGCGACCGCTATCCGGGTGCGACGGACATCGAGCCGGACTGGACGTTGGAGGCGGCGGCGGATCCGCGACGTCTTGTTCATGATCCGGACCCGAAGAGTCGCAGCGGCGCGGTCCGGATCATCGGCTACTCGCCCAGTGCTGGGTTCGCGGTCACGGTGATCGCGACGGGGGTGCGCATGCGGGGTTACGGCGTGGAAGAGCAGTGGCGCGGACTTGCGGGACTACGAGGGGCAGGGATGACGATGGCCGAGACGCACCGACACCCGGCCTGCTCGGCGCGACGACGACGCGACAATCGCCGCCGACGTGCGGGCGGTGCGCGACGAGTACGCCGAGGAGGAGGCCGAGGCTGCCGAATCGAGGCGGCGGAGAACGCGGCCGCATTGGAGGTGAGTCTGTCGTTTCGGGTCACTCGCGACCTCGATCTTGCGTTGAAGCGGCGCTCGGCCGAGGAGCAGATTTCCCCGTCGGCGCTGGTTCGTCGGCTGCTTCGGGAGGCCTCTGCGGTCGGTAATGAGCCGGTACTGACCGCGCAGCAGGTGGAGGAGATCGCCCGGCGAGTCATGCGTGAGTCCGCGTGAGGCTGCGGCGAGCGATTTCACCGCGCTGAACGTTCTTGAGCGAGACCTGGAGCGTGTGGGTGCCGAGAACCCTGTCACCTCATGCGACCTGCACGTATTCGTGTAGGAGGCCGCCGAGGCGGTCTCGTCGTAGTGGCCGGATGGTTGCGCCGGAGCGCGGGGGAGTGCGACCGGCGGGTGGGTGCTGAGTGAGAGATCGATGGGGGCGGTGCGTGTTGTAGTGCTCGATGTACTCCTGCAGCACTACCGCGAGGTGGCGCGGTCCGGTGATCAGGAGGTGGTCGAGGCATTCGCGTCGCAGGGTGCCGATCCAGCGCTCCGCGATCGCGTTCGCTCTCGGTGCTCGGACTGGGGTGCGGATGATGCGGATGTCGGCGCCGACGAATACCGCGTCGAAGGCGGCGGTGAACTTGCTGTCCCGGTCGCGGATCAAGAAACGGAACTGGGCGGCGTGGTTGCCGAAGTCCATGAGCAGATTGCGGACCTGCTGGGTCACCCAGGCGCCGGTGGGGTGGGCGGTGATCCCGGCGATGTGCACGCGGCGGCTGCCGTGCTCGATCACGACGAGCAGGTAGAGGCGGCGGAGGAAGACGGTATCGACGTGGGCGAAGTCGACCGCGAGGATCGCGTGGGCCTGGGTGGCGAGGAACTGTCTCCAGGTCGGGCCGGACCGTCGCGGGGCGGGATCGAGGCCGGCGCTCTTCAAGATCCTCCAGACGGTTGAGGCGGCCACTCGGTGGCCGAGTCCGACGAGCTCACCCTGGATGCGTCGGTAGCCCCAGGTGGGGTTCTCTCGGGCCATCCGCAGCACCAGGGCCCGGATCGGCTGCGGGGTGGGTGGGCGGCCTGGTTGTGGTCGTGGGTAGGTCCAGCGGCGGGCGACGAGGCGGGCGTGCCAGCGCAGCAGGGTTCGGGGAGACACCAGCCGTAGCCGGCGCAGCTGGGTGGGCAGCAGCCTGCCCATGCGCTGAGGAACGCCCGGTCGACCCACGTCAGCGCGGGGCGTGGGTTGTGTCGGCGCAGTACGGCGACCTCGTGGCGGAGCACCAGGATCTCGACGTCCTTGGTTGCGTCGGATCGGGCGAGCAGCGCCAGCCAGCTCAGCACGCGGGCGAGCGCCAGGTAGGCGAGTCGAAGAGCCACGGCGAGCGATCATGCTGGGCGGCTGGCGAGCTGTGACAGCGAGGGTCGGCTGCCGGTGAAGGCGCTGATCAGAGGCTGCGACACGGTTCTCGGCACCCACAGGTTCCTCGACGACGCCAACCCCGAAGATTTCGACATCAGCTGACGTGCCTGGGCGCGGGGCCGGCCACCAGTCGACTAGCCGGAGCCACGGGATGCCGCTGTTATCCACGTCCGAGGTCAAGCCGGGAAGCGCTCACGTCGTCGCGCCAGTGGCCTTAGCTCACCTCGCGAAACTGGGTCCCGGCTGCTCGGTAGATGGGGAACAGCTTGTCGATCTATCGCCGACGGCGCTCTCGAAGGCTCCCGAGAGTCGAGGTACATAAGCCATCACGCGTACCCGCCTACCCGGTAGATCGGCCCATTCGTCCGGATGCCATTAGTTCGCGGCGGCGAGCGATGCTTGCACCGAGGTTGGCTAGGTCGAATATTGTGGCGAGGATGACCCAGAACCATCCCCACCCGATCAGACCGAAACCGGGGGTGTAGAGGATCACGTACATCAGCGTGGCGAACGGCAAGAAGATGATGCCGAGCAGCGGAATAATCCACGTGCTAAAGGCGGCGGCAACCAGAGCCGGTTTGGCCACCCAGACAATGAACAGCGCCAACCGCGGGAACATCCCAGCCAACAGTGCGAACAGGCAACCCATCGTGCGATCCCTTCATCGAGTAAGCCGGGTCTCCCGGAGGTCGTCAAACGCCGCGACCCGGGACCGCCACAGGCGGCCGACGCGTCCTAAGGTGACGGGCCGCCTCGGCCTCGTCCGGGTCGGCACCAGCCAACCATAGACGCCAACTGCACACGATCAACTCGGCAAAGCTAGGACGTGAGGCTCCCCTAAGTTCCGCTGATGCCGGCAGCCGGCATCTGGTGGTGTCGTTGACCGTCGCCTTGCTGGGAAAGAGTGGATCTAAGCTGTCGAGCTCGCCGAGGTATTCGTGCACGAGCTGCACCGCTATCGCACCCTCGCCGACCGCCGAGGCAACCGGTTTGACGTAGCGGTAGCGCACATCGCGCGTGTCGTCGGCGGCAGAAGACCGGATGGCGGGGGGCGTGCCATCCCGCCGACCTCCCCGAGGGCTACCACGTAGCCAGGCCGAGGGGATGGCACTCGGCAGGGGACTGCTGCCTGGCGTGTATGTCGAGAGCGAGAGCTGCCGGCTGTCGTGGCAGCGGCTCACGTCCGGCTGTGGTTCGTTGCCTCGATGGCCTGGAGGATGAGTTGGGTTGCGGCCTCGGGCTGCGAGACGAAGGAGACGTGCGAGGCCGGCACTTCCACGATGGTTGCGTTCGCGCGCTCGGCCATGAACCGCTGGAGGGCCGGCGGAATCGCTTTGTCCTCGGTGCCGAGCAGGTACCAGCACGGGAGCGTCTTCCACGCCAGCGAGCCTGAAGGGGTGCCGGCGAACGCGGCTACGGCGTAGGGCCGTTGCGCGGCGGCCATCACCGCGGCGGTCTGCGGGTCGACGTCGGCGGCGAAGGCTTCGTGGAACGCCTCGCGGTCGAGGTAGAGGTCGGTACCCTCGCTCCCGTCCGGTGCGGTGAAGGGCACCGGCCTGATCGAGGGTCCGACGAGGCTGCCTTCGAACTTCTCCAGGAGCTGTTGTTGGCTTTCGCCCTCGTCGCACATCCAGCCGTTGAGGTAGACCAACGCCGTGACCTGGGCGTTGCCAGCCGCGGCGACTGAGATGACGTTGCCGCCGTAGGAGTGGCCGACGAGCACGATCGGCCCGGTCAAGGTCTGCAGGAGTTCGGCCAGGTACCTTGCGTCGGCGGCAAGGTCGCGCAGCGGGTTGGCGAACCCGATTACCGTGAAACCGCGGTCACGCAGGGCGCGAATCTCAGGGTCGAAACCGGTGGCGTCGGCCCACGCACCATGGACGAGGACGATCGTCGGGGTCTCACTGGCCATTGTCTTCCCCGCTTCCTCGCGCGACGGTCAACACCGAACCCGCCGGCGAGTCTCCTCCTGCCGACATGCGCTGGCTAGTAGTGCAACGGCACTCGTGGCGTGCCGTGAGATGCTGACCTCCATCGAACGGTGATCATCATCGCGTGGTGGATCTTGCTGGGTGGGTGGCGGCGAGGTACGCGGTGGTGGAGCTGATTGCGGACCGGTTCATCGATCTGAGCCGCGGGCTCGGGTGGGCACCTATCTGCGTGGATTGCAGGCCTGGCATGCCCACATCACCCTGACAGCCGAGTGCCGTTGCAGTTTTACTTGTATAGGGCCAGCTCAGGGTACATATCGTCACGCTGGGGCACCGTGGTGAGCCGTCAGCATCCGCTGGTACTGCTCACGCCATTTTCCTGAGTAGGCCGACACCTCGTCGTCCCGATACGTGTCGATCACTTTCCAACCCAGTGACTTGGCCAGCGCCTCGCAGTCACGCTGCTGGCGGTGAAGCCTTGGAAGTGGAGGCACCCAGGTCCACTTGCTGGCACCGATGGCCAAGCAGTGCCAACTCAGGGTACTTATTGCAACGCTGGGGCACCGCGGAGTGCTGCTCTTCGGAGTTGAAGCTAACCAAACCGGATTCGACTGGTGCCAACGTCCTCTCCCGGCGGCGGAGGTGGTGGACCAGCCGGACCTCCTGTTTCTCGTACGGGGCGTTGACGACGCCCCCCGTCGTCGATCCTCCTCGCAGTGCCAGTGGTCGAAGGTGGCGAAGAAGCCCTCGGCTGCGCCGCGGGCGCCAGCGAGGACGGCCCCATCGGGGTCCGCGCCGACCACCACCGGGGACGTGACCGAACACGTCTCCACCCCGGGACTCTCACGGGTGCGACGAAGCGCCGAGATACGCGATTATGAGGTCGATGACGGCTACGGTCGGTGGCGGAGCATAGGAGGTGGGATCGTGGACGGGGCGACGGTAACGGTGGCGGTCGTTTCCAGTCGCACCACGGCCGATCTGATCGTTGGGTTGCTGGCGAGCTACGGCTTGCGGGCAGCCGTGTCCGCAGACGATGCCGGCGGACAGGAGCCGCAACTGCAGTTGCAGGGGGTCCGCGTGCTGGTTGCCCGCTCCGATGAAGCCCCGGCCCGTGCAATCCTGGCCGACCGCGATGGCACCATCGGACGCTGATCCGGCGCCGCAATCGGATGGCGGCGTTGCACAGGCGACAACGTGATCTGGTCGCCGAGCTTGCCGGTCCGGCGGAGACCGTGCTTCCGGGAGCGATGGCCGCTCGCCAGCTACGGGTCGGGGATCTACAGCCCAAGCACCCCTGGGTGCTGGAAGCGGTCGATCCCCATTCCACGCCTTCCGTCAGCCAAACGTGAAGCAGTACGCCTCAACGCCGGCGTCGAGAAACTCGATCTCGAATCGGCGGTCCGCAATCGGCCCGCGTTGGTGGATCAGCTGGTAGCAGCGCTGGTCGGTGACGGTCCCGTGGCCGTCGGCCGCGACGTCGGTCCCGGCGGCGCCGTCCGCCGTCTGGCCATCGAGGAAGACGCGGAACGGAATCGGCTTGTTTCCGGGCGCGGGGCCCATGACCAGGTTGAGATCGCGCGCGTGGAACTCGAACGCGACCCGCCCGCCTGGCTCGTTGAGGAGCGCGGCGTGCTGCGCGACCGTCCAGATCCCGGAGAGGTCCCAGTAGTTGAGGGGCAGCTGCGGTGTCGCGGCGTAGGGATGCGCCGGGTCGAACCTCGCGCGGGCCTGCGAGGCGAAGCCGGTGCTCTGGGCGTAGCCGAGGTAGGTCTCGGGCGATTGCAGCGTCGGCCAGTCGGCCGCCACTTCCAGCCCGCGAGGCTGGACCAACACAAGGTCCTGATCGATGCCCTGTGCGCCGGCCTCGAGCAGGAGCTGTTGGACGACCATCTCGGCCATGGCGTACTCGCCCTCGCCGAAGTGGTGGTACCGGAGGCGGCCCTCGGCATCGGCGATGTACAGCGCCGGCCAGAAGCGATTGGAGAAGGCGCGCCAGACGGCGTAGTCGTTGTCGACCGCCACGGGGTAGTCATCCCTGAAGGAGCGGGGCCGGTCAACCTCCGTTCTTGTTCTTGATCTTTCCGCTTTGCGTTCCTTCCGCCTGTTTCTGGGGCGCGTCGAGTTGAGGCGTTGGGGTCAGGGATCGGCCCGGAGGGTCGACCGCGTAGCGGCCGTAGGTCCTTGACGCCAACGCCGCGCGGCGCATGCTGTTCAGGGCGGAGAGGGAGGTCGGGCGGCTCCCTGCTGTTCTCGGGGGTGGGTCGTGTGCGTGCTCCAGCGCCGGTATCCCCGGCTGTGGACAGGCCCCCATTGGGGCTGTCGGTCATCCCTTCGCCGCGTGGAGCGGCATGGAGTGCTGCGACAGGTCGCGGTGGGCGGGATCAATCAAGAGGGGCGACCGCGCCGCGGACGGGGGTCATGACTATCCACGATCCGCACCCACCACGTTCGGGGCCTGCTCATGCCGCGCGGGTTCGCGGCGGCAGGCAGCGGATGTGGTGATCACGTAGGCCGTAGAAGACCAGCACGATCAGTTCCCGGGCCGCGGCGACGACACCGATGTTGCGCCCGCGCCGCGCGGCGACCTGATCGCGGACCAGGCCGAGGCGAGTGTGCGCGGGCACGCGTTGGACGGCCTCGACCGCGGCCCAACGCACGAGCCGGCTGCCCTGCTTGGTGATCCGGCCGCGGTGCACGGTGGTGTCGGACTCGTGGTGCTTGGGGGTCAGCCCGGCCCAGCTGGCGAGCTGCGCCGGCCGGTCGAATCGACCGATGTCACCGATCTCGGCGACGAACACCGCCGCCAGAATCGGCCCGATCCCGGTGATCTGCTGGATTGCGGTGTAGCCGGGCTGCTCACGTAGCCTGCCGGCGACGAGCTTGGCGAACAGCTCGATCTCGAAGTCGAGGTTCTCGATCAGCCGCAGCACTGAGTTCACCCGGGCTCGCGCGGCGGGTGAGAGCTCGACCTGGCCCAGCAGCTGTTGGCCTCCGACTCCGAACAGGTCGCTCATCACCACCGGCACCCCGGCGCCGGCAAGTACGGCGTGGACCTGACATTTGAGGTTCGAGCGCAGCCCGACCAGCTTCGCCCGGTGGCGTACGAGGTGGCGCAGCTCCCGCGTCTGCGGTGGGGCGATCCAGGCCTCGGGTAGCCGGCCCATCCGCAGCAGATCGGCCAGGTCCGCGGCGTCGCGTTCGTCGTTCTTCACCCGCCGATACAAGAACGCCTTCACCCCCAACGGGTGCGCCAGGTGCACCGTCGCGCCGAGCTCGGCGAGGGTGTCCGCGGCCCAGTACCACCCGTACGTCGCTTCCAGCACCACCTCCGGGCACTCGCCTGCGCGGGCCATCACCTCTCGCAGGACCTCCGGATTGTTGGAGATTCGCACCGTCTCCAACGCCTCGCCCGCCTCGGTCATCCGCACCAGCACCGACCGGCGCCGGTGCAGATCCATCCCGACGATCTGCTTTCCCTCGTATGCTCCGCTCACAGGGGCCTCCTCGAATCGATGGTGTGAGCACCCCGAGCATGAGCCGGGGATCACGAGGAGCGGAGGCCCCGCTCCTTCATCGCATCAACCGCGAGGTTGCGCGACTGCGCGACCACGTTGTCGATGTTGCGCTCGAACCCGAACTCCGGCGTGTGAACCCCCACGACGGTCAGCCCGGCGGCGGCGTACTTCGCGGCCCAAGCGCGGACATAGGGAAGCGTCCGCTGCCAGTTGACGCAGGTGTAGGTCCAGAAGTCGACGAGGACGACGCGTCCACGAAGTCCCTCCGGCGTCAGCGGCTCCGAGTTGAGCCACCGCGTTGCCCCGGCGAACGAGGCCAAGCGGCCCTCGATCGGCAGGGCAGCTCGCTCCCCGGCCAAGCGATGAACAATGGAGCGGATCAGCCCCGGCCTACGCGCCGACCCAGGCTGGGTCGCCCCGCCGGATCCCCGGTCGTTACTGCGCGTGTCGTCGACCATGGCGAATCTCTCCTCTCTGCACCCCTCGTGCCCCGGAGGGCAGGACGCGGGCACGCCCCAAGGGCAACGGTGTCCGTGTCCGACCGTCGTGTCACCACGAGCCGCGTCGGCAGTGCTCGTCGACCTCCCTGAGGGACCTCCTCGAAGGGGCCGAACCGGGTCCCGTCCGGCGTCGCTGCCGACGTTCCTACACGCCGCTGATCCGAATCGGTTGAGGCCACGTTTTGCCGTTCTCACGCTCGTCGATCCGTGGCGATCGGGCTCGCTGGCCGGACACGGTGCATATCGCACAACCGTCTCCCTCAAGCCGGCGCGGTGAACCCGTACCGTGACACCGGCCTCCAGCGTCCAGAAGTCCACCAGGTCGACGTGGTCATGCAGCTCAACGGGCCGGATGACGCGGAGTTGAGCCGCTCGGTCGCCCTGCCGAGCGAGGGCATGCGCAGAC
>CAVQFJ010000007.1:0-272743 GCA_963711715.1 uncultured Actinomycetota bacterium | reverse complement strand
GCGTCCGCCACCGTCCACGCCGCGGGGTGATTGACGCGAGCCGGAGCGCGGTGCAGCCCGGAGAGGTCGACCTCGCCACCGGCCGAGGACAGCCGGTCCGGCGACGCGAAGAGCTCGGCGAGGAGCTGCTGCGGGGTCACCACCGGCCAGAGCCGCTCGACCGCGGCGTGGAACTCGAGGTCCGAGCGCAGGGTGTCGCGCAGCTCGTGGCGCATCTCGGCCGTGACCTCCGCCGCGCCGGCCGGCGCGATCTCGGGGAGGTCGCCGAGCCCGGCGAGCATCTCGGCGAGTTCCGGCGGATCCTCCAGGTCCTCATGGAGGAGGTCGAGGCCCTGTTGGACGAGCAGGCTGCCGAGCGTGTCGCGGAACGTCGCCCGGGCCGCGTTGTGCGGCAGACCGGTCGCCCGGCGCGCCTCCTGGCTTCTGCCGCCGTCGCCCGGTCGATCTCGACGATGACGTCGTCGAGCTCGATCGCGATCGGCGACCCGGGCAGCTGCTGCCGGTCGGCGACAGCGCGGCGCAGGACGTCCAGCATCGCCAGCCCACCCTTCGTGCGGGCCACGTATGAGTCCCGATCGACGGCGGTCGCGACGACCCCGTGCGCCAGCCGGCCAGGCGTGGTGAACACCACCGCCGACTCGCCCAGCGCGGGGAGCACGCCCCCGACGTAGGAGATGAACCCGGCGCTGGGGCCCACGACCAGCACACCGCTGCGGGCCAGCCGCTCGCGGTGGGTGTAGAGCAGGTAGGCGACGCGGTGCAGCGCAACCGCGGTCTTCCCCGTCCCCCGGGCCGCCCTCGATCACGACGACGCCGGTGAGCGGCAGCCGGATGATCGCGTCCTGCTCGGCCTGGATCGTCGTCACGATGTCGCGCATCCTCGACCCGCGCGGCGCCTTCAACGCAGCGAGCAGCGCGGGATCGGAAGCGGATTCGGAATCGGCGCGCGCGATGGCCGCCCGGTCCAACACATCGTCGTGAAATGTGGTGACCCGCTCGTCGGGCGCCGTTCCGGCGAGCTGGAAATGCCGTCGTCGGGTCACGCCGAGCGGCGTCGCCAACGTTGCGCAGTAGAACGGCTGGGCCGCGGGCACCCGCCAGTCGATGAGCGCGCTCTCCCCGTCCGCGGGATCGGTCAGCCCGATGCGGCCGATGTAGTTCGTCGACCCGTCGGTGTGGTCGAGCCGGCCGAAGCACAATCCCGAGCGAGCGGCGGTCAGCGCGCCCACCCGCTCCGACCAGCGGTGTACGGAGACATCGCGCTCCCACCGGGCGCTGAGCTCCCCGCCCGTCGGCGCGGCCAACATGCCCCGCGCCCGGGCCGTGGCCGCCGCGAGCTCGGTGTCGAGCAGCGCATGCAACCGGCGGATCCGCCGGGTCTCCGCCTCCAACTCCTGCTCGAAAGGGGGTCTGTCCACGATCTCCCCACCCGTGCTATCCTGATATTGCGAGTCGACGAATTCTTTCTCTGATCGCACCCCTCAGAATAGCTCTTCGCATATCGCTGTGCACAGTCACATCGGGTGGATCGCATCAGTACGCCCGGTGGGTTGGTCAGCGCGCCCCCTCACCTGACGTGGACGAACGGCACTTTCGTCCAGTCCCGTTGGACGAACGGGCCGCTCGTCCATCGGCCGGCGCCGTGGGCCCGGTCCCCGACCGAGGGCGTGCAGTGGGTCGTTGCTGTGCCCGTTGGATCAATCGGATGGGTGGGTCGAGGCTTCCAGGTCGACGTAGCGCACTACCTCATCAAGCGTTCCCACGAACGCGCTCCTGATGGTTTTGCCGGAAACGCGAGGCAAGCGTACCTCCGACTCGGGGTAGACCTTGTCAAGGAACGCAACGACCTGAGGAAGGGTCAAGTCGTTGCAACAGAAGCGTACCGAAGTGCTGCCTGTTACAGGTCGTCCGCGATCCTGCTTGAGGTTGATCGTTGCAACAGCCACTTGGTGATCGGCGACCGGCGACAGCCCGGATGCGAGCCAGCACGTCGAACAATCACTCAGGCAGATGATGGCGCACGGCGGATCTGTGGAAATACCACATACTTCACACTCGTTCGACTGGAATTTGGGCGAAATCACGTTGGATCTCCCGTTCCAGCTCAGGAGTCAGTTCCCGACAATCTTGCCTGCGCGTTGATGCAACGACTATACCGACTAGCCTGGACATCAGACCAGGAGAACCACTCATCTGGAGCTGCGGCGCACGTCCCGCTTTCACTGATCATGACGTGGGGCGGCCCGCTCCAGCCGCCGACCGCGTGCGTTCCGCGGAACGCACCACCAGCGCCGCGGACAACCGCCGTGCACTGTGGTCTCGTCCTGGTCCTGGCGTGGCACGACTAGCATTCCGCAGCGGTCGGACACGATCCCGGGGGCAGCGATGAACGGCTTTACAGGATCCCAGCCCGATGGCCGGTTCGAGTCCGGAGCCCCGCCCGGCGGTCGGACACCCGGGTGAGGAGATGAGCTCCCGGGACGGGGGCCGCCGCGTCGAGGTCACGGCCGCCGAGTTCGACGCGCTGTTCGAGGCCGTCTCCACCTGGGGTCGCTGGGGCCAGGACGACCAGCGCGGCGCGCTCAACTACCTGACGACCGAGCGCGTCGTGGCGGCTGCGGGACTCGTGCGGAGCGGCGAGACCCTGACGCTCAGTGTCCCGCTGGACACGCAGGCCGGGAATCGACAACCCGGCGCCGGCGGATCATCACATGATCACGCTCGGAGACGAGGGGATCGGCTCCGGATCCCTTCGCTTCGCCAAGGATTACGTCGGAGCCGACTACCACAACCCATCGCACAGCCACATCGACGCGCTTGCCACGTTGCATTCAAGGGTGCGCTCTACAACGGCAAGACGACCGCCACGCTCACCTCCGAGGGGGCGACGGCCGACGACATCGGGGGGCTCGAGGACGGTCTCGTCGGACGCGGCGTGCTGCTCGACGTTCCTGGACTCCGCGGCGTTCCGTGGCTCGAGCCCGGCGAGCACGTCTTCCCCGACGACCTCGAGAACTGTGAGCGCCGGGAGGGCGTGTCGGTCGACGAAGGTGACATCCTGCTCGTCCGGACCGGCCACGCGCGGCGCCGTGCCGAGCTCGGTCCGTGGGACTCCAACAGCATCAAGGCCGGCCTGCACCCCACCTGCGCGCCGTTCCTGGCCGAGCGGCGGATCGCGGCGCTCGGTTCGGACGGCAACAGCGACACCACCCCGAGCCCCGTCGCGGGGATCGAGTTTCCGATCCACGCGCTGGCGCTCAACGCGATGGGGGTCCACCTTCTCGACTACCTGCAGTTCGAAGGCCTCGTCGCGGCGTGCGAGCGAACGGGGCGCTGGGAGTTCTTGTTCGTCGGCGCACCGCTGCGCGTGGTGGGCGGTACCGGATCGCCGCTGAACCCCCTCGCGGTCCTCTGAACGTGTGATCAGCGCGGTGATCCACCGGTCAGCCGGCCGTCTCCTGCAGTGCCCGCAGCGCAGCGGCACACCTGGCCGCGCTGGCGGAGTGCAACCGGCAGTGCGGATGGTGGTCGGCATGCGCCCCGCACGCTGCCGAGCTCGCCTCACAGGCGACCGCGGCGGCGTCGACGACGGCCGCGATCACCACGGGTCGGGGCTCTGGTTGCGCGACAGGACGCGCTCCGCCGCCTCGCAGACATCGGCGCAGTCGAGCGCGCGGCGGACCTCGAGCACCATCCCTCCGGCCTCCACCATGGCCATGGCGCAGGCGTTGCTGACCTGCTCGCAGTCCCGCAGCGCGCTGATCGCCGCCACGAGCTCGCCGCTCGGAGTTCCGCCGGTGCTGTCCACCATCTCGCCGACATCGGTCATCGCCGTTCCTCCTGGAGTGGACGACAGTGGTCGGCGCTCACCTTCACAGGCGTCGAAAGATCGCGCACCACCGGCGGCACTCCGCCCGTGGGATCGGTCCCTCACCGGTCAGTTGTGGTCGTGGCCGTCCGGCGGAACCGTCCCGTTGTTCTTCGCCACCGTCTGTTCCACGTACTCCGCCAGGCACCGGACCGTGTCGACGCGCTGCTGCTCGGTGAACTGCGGAAAGGCGCGCGCGAGCTGATCGGCGATCGCCGGATCGTCGGCCGTCAGATCGGGCTCGTTGCGCGCGACGTTCTTGTCGCCGATGTCGACGAGGATTTGGCGTCCGCGTCCGTGAAGGGGACGGAGTGCGAGCGCAGTTCGTCGAGCAGCTTCTGCGCCTCGATGCCGAATGCGGACGCCGCGGCTGGGTCCTGGTTCGGCGCCAGCGCCGGATCGTCCGGCGGTCTCGGGGAGTCGGCGTCGATGGGCGAGGCGTTCGGCCGGTCCGGCGGAGGCGCGGCAGCGGGGTCCCCGCCGAACGACGTCATCACGACGATGACACCGAGGACCAGGACGACGAGCAACCCGACCAGACCGACGACGGCCGTGCTCCAGCGGATGCTTGCAGCCGGTCCCACCGCTGCGGCCAACCCGAACGCGGTGGCCTGGTTCCCTGGTCGGACGTGTTCGACATCGGCTCAGTTCGCCTCCCACGTTGAGGACGTGACGCACCTTCCGGCATCGGACGCCGCACACTAGACCTACTGTCCGGGCGCCGCCTCCCGGAACGCCGGCCCTCTGACACCGGTCGAACGATCGACGCTGCCGCACGCCGTGGACCCTCGCAACGCGCCGGTGGCGTGCGAGAACACCGCGGAGCCTGCGAGGTGGCCCGGCACCCGGCTACGGTCACGCAGGTGACTGCAGGCGACGAAGTCGACGGCCAGGACGTCGCGGGCGCGTCGGCCGCTACGTCCGCATGGTGGCCCACCCGGACCGCGGGCCGGAGCTGGCCGACAAGCTGCTCCGGGTCGCGGACGGCCTGCGCGACGCGCCCGGCTGCGAGCTCTACGTGATCAACCCCTCGGCCGACGAGCCCGACACGGTCTGGGTCACCGAGGTGTGGGCGCGCCGAGGCCTCCGACCGGGCGCTGTCCCCCGACCTCGGCGAAGTCGGCATCGGCGAGGTCCTGGAGCTGCTGGCCGGACCGCCCGAGCTCGTCGACCTCACCCCGCTCGGCGGCGCCGGCCTCCGCAGCGGCTGAGCACCGGCCTCAGCCCGTCTCGCGCGCAGCGGGCTCGCTGCGGTGGCCCGCAAGGAGCCGGCGTGCGCCTTGGCCGTCGGGTCGCGCCGGGTCTTGATCAGGCTCGCGACGGTGACCACCACCAGCACCACGATGATCACCGCGAGGCTCACCGGGGTGGAGATCTCCGGGACCGAGGCGCTGATGTCGACGTGCCCCCAGTGCAGGATCAGCTTCACCCCGATGAACGCCAGGATGACCGACAGCCCGGTCGACAGGTAGACCAGCCGGTCCAGCAGGCCCTTCACCAGGAAGAACAGCGCGCGCAGGCCGAGCAGCGCGAACGCGTTGGCGGTGAAGACGATGTACGGCTCCTCGGTCACCCCGAACACCGCGGGGATCGAGTCCAGCGCGAACAGCAGGTCGATGCCGCCGATCGCGACCAGCACCATCAGCAGCGGGGTCACCATCCGCCGCCCGTCGACCCGGGTGAAGATCTTGCCGCCGTCGTACTCCTCGGTGACCGGCAGGACCCGGCGGGCGGTCTTCACCACGACGTTGTCCTCGACGTCGGGGTCCTCGTCGCGGTGGCGGAACAGCTGCACCGCGGTGTAGACCAGCAGCAGCCCGAACATCAGGAACATGAACGAGAACAGCGACAGCAGCGTGGCGCCGAGCGCGATGAAGATCGCCCGCATGATCAGTGCGAGGACGATGCCGAAGGTCAGCACCTTGTGCTGGTGCTCCTCGGGCACCGCGAACGTGGTCATGATGATCACGAAGACGAACAGGTTGTCGACCGAGAGGCTCTTCTCGACGATGTAGCCGGCGAAGTACTGCGTGCCGGAGTCGCCGCCGTAGGCCCAGGCGAACCAGACGCCGAAGGCGATCGCCACCGCGATGTAGAACACCGACCACGCGGTCGCCTCGCGGAACCCGACCCGGTGCGGCCGCACCGACGCCAGGACGAGGTCGAGCGCCAGCAGGCCCACGATCAGCGCGATCGTCACCGCCCAGGTGACTCCGCTGATCTCCAGCACCACGACTCCAGCCACTCGACATTACCGATCCTTTACCCGACGCTTGCCCCAACGGTAGGTGGCGGCCCGGGGTTCCGGCACCTCAGCGCCCGGAGGCGAACACTCCGTCCTTCGGGAAGCAGCCTGCGGCCAGCAGCGAGCGCACGACCGCCCCGCCCAGCTCGCCGAGCCGGGCTGCGCCCTCGGTCCGAGGTGCGCCCACGGCCCGACGCCGAGCCGGTCGGTGTCGTCCTCGATCTGCTTGCGCACCGCCGTGCCCTCCTCGGTCAGCGTGCCCTCCGCGTCGAGGATGCCGCGCTCTGCGGCCCAGCGCGGCCGCGGCCCACTGCTCCTGCGACCAGCCCCGGCTGGCCATGGCGAACGCCGGGATGAATCCCTTGCCGGTCGCGGTGTGGGTGACCAGGGCCTCCAGGCCGTCGAACCCGGCCCCCAGCAGCAGCGCGACGTGGCCGTCACCACGGTGCTCGCGCAGGATCGTCACCGCATGCCAGAGCACGAGGTGCGGCTCGGTCGGCCACTCCAGATCCAGGTGGGCGGCGGCCAGCGGCCGTCCCTGGCGCCGGCACGCCTCGGCCGCGCGGCGGGCCAGCCCCGCAGCCTCGGCCACCTCGGGAGAGTCGACGGCGGCATCGCCGAGCATCCGGCGCAGCGCCGCGTCCACCGCGACGAACCGCGCGGCGATCACCGTCGCCGGATCGGCCAGCGACCACGCTGCCGGGATGCTGCGCGCCACCAGCGCGGGGTTGAAGTTGTAGAACGCCGCGGTGACCACTCCCGGACCGACCTCGCCCATCGGCGCCGAACGTCCGGCGAAGTAGCTCATGCGACCCGGCCGGAGTCCGGCCGCGGTGAGGTGCTGCTCCGTCTCCGGGGCGAAGTAGGCCATCGAGTGCAGCGGTTCCAGGCGGCGGGCGAGCCGGCCGGAGTCTCGGGGATCCACGCGCCGGACGCTACCGGGCGGGCACCCGATCGACGGGTGGCTATTCCGCGCACGAAGGGGGTAGATATTCGGCGTCACCGGTCGTGGTGGCGAACGAGTACGAGGAGGAGCCGATGGCGCTCGACGACGACGACATGACGACGACTTCAGGAGGCGGCAACGAAGGTCCGGCCGACTCCGGCGCAGGCGGTGGCACCCCGGGTGTCTCCGACGGCGGCGCGGACGGCGGTGCCGACTCCGGCGCGTCGGAGGGCCCGGCCGACAGCGGGGCCGGCAGCGGCACCCCGGGTGTCCAGGACGGCGGCGCCGACGGCGGGGCCGACTCCGGCGCCTCCGAGGGCCCGGCGGACTCCGGCGCCGGCAGCGGTACGCCGGGTGTCCAGGACGGCGGCGCCGACGGCGGTGCCGATGGTGGGGCAGACGGGGGCGCGGACAGCGGTGCCAGCTGACCTCACCCGACCGGTGAGCAGCGTCGGGCGGTCCGATGTGGACCGCCCGGCGCTCGTCGCGGGGGCGCTCTCCCGCATCACCGGCCTCGACGCCTCGGCGTTCGGCGACCGGCACTGGGGCCGGGAACCGCGACTGGCGCGCCAGGTCGACCCCGATGCCTTTCGCGACCTCCTCGATCTCGACGGCGTCGACGAGCTGCTCTCGCGCCGCGGACTGCGCACGCCGTTCATCCGGCTGGCCCGCAACGGCACGGTCGTCGACTCCACGTCGTTCACCGGCCCCGGTGGTGTGGGCGCCGAGATCGGCGACCAGGTCCGTGACGACCGGGTGGCGGCCCTGTTCGCCGACGGCACGACCGTGGTGCTCCAGGCGCTGCACCGCACCTGGCCACAAGTGATCGACTTCACCAGCCGGCTCGCGGAGGAGCTGGGCCATCCCGTGCAGGCCAACGCCTACGTCACCCCGCCGTCGTCGCGCGGGTTCTCCGCGCACTACGACGTGCACGACGTGTTCGTGCTCCAGCTCGCCGGGCACAAGCACTGGACGGTCCACGCGCCCGTCCACCCCGATCCCCTCCGTGACCAACCGTGGAACGACCATGCGGGCGCCGTCGCCGCGCGGGTCCGGGACCAGGCACCGGCGATCGACACCGTGCTGGATCCCGGCGACGCCATGTACCTGCCGCGGGGCTGGCTGCACGCCGCCACGGCGCTGGGCGAGGTCTCGGCCCACCTGACCGTCGGGGTACACGTCGTCACCCGGTACGCGCTGGTCGAGGCCCTGACCGCGCTGATCGCGCGCGATCCCGCGCTGCGGGCGTCGCTGCCGCTGGGCATCGACGTGGCCGACGCCGAGCAGCTCGCCCCGCACCTCGACGTCGTCCGCGCGGCACTGGTCGACGCGGTCGGGCGGGTGGATCCCGAGGACGTCGCGCGCCGGGTCCGAGGACGCGTCTGGACCGGCGGGCGCCCGGAACCGGTCCGACCGGTGGCCGGAGCGGCGTTCGCCGAGGGCCTCGCCGCCGGAGACGTCGTGCGTCGGCGGACGGGTCTGCGCCACCGGCTGCTGCCGGATGGCGACCGGGTCGTGCTCGAGCTGCCCGACCGGCAGGTCGGGCTGCCCGCGGCCACCGCACCCGCCCTGACCGC
Organism: uncultured Actinomycetota bacterium; assembly: GCA_963711715.1. Classification (GTDB taxonomy): domain Bacteria; phylum Actinomycetota; class Actinomycetes; order Mycobacteriales; family Pseudonocardiaceae; genus Pseudonocardia. The sequence goes on along the minus strand of CAVQFJ010000007.1, from coordinate 264,107 downwards.
GTTGCTGGACGGCAGTCCGCGAGCCGTCGGTAGCCTGCCGGACATGGACGAGGCCGACCAGCTCGTGCTGGTGCGCCGCTTGCTGCGGGAGGGCGTGCTGGTCCCGGCCACCGGATCGTGACGGCGGGGTGGCCCCGCTGCTCGTTCGTCGCCGACGACGCCGGTGATCCCCGGGAGGGCACGGCACCACCAGCGGATCGCTGGTTCCTCGTCGAGCACGCGGGGCCGTGGGGGCGGGTCGCGCTGGCCCAGTCCGGTATCGATTCGCAGGCCGTGGCCGCGCTGTCGGCGTGGGCCGTGGCCGAGCGCGGGCGGGTGCTGCTCATCCGGCGGCCCGGCCGGTCGGCGCAGGGCGAGGAGGAGGCCCGCCGCTGGTTCCGGGTGGACTCCCGGCCGGGGCTGGAGTCGATCCGCACCGGTCTCTTCTCGGCCGCCGGCGAGCTGCCGCACGCGGTGCACGCGCCGGGCGATCCCTACGACCTCCCGCTGCAGCTGGTCTGTGCGCACGGCCGGCACGACACGTGCTGCGCGGTGCGGGGTCGGCCGCTCGCCGCCGCGCTCGCCGCCGCCGATCCCGCCGCCGTCTGGGAGTGCAGCCACATCGGCGGCTGCCGGTTCGCCCCGGCACTCGTACTGCTGCCGCACGGCTTCGCCTTCGGTGGGGTGCCGGCCGCGGACGGCCCGGCGCTGGCGCGCGGCTACGGCGACGGTGTGCTCGACCCGCGCTGGCTGCGCGGCCGCACCAGCCTGCCGCCCGCAGTGCAGGCCGCCCAGCACCACGCCGCCGTCGAGACCGGTGCGCACGGCGTCGAGGCCTTGCGGTTGGTCGAGGCTGTCGAGACCGCCGGGTCCTGGCGGATCGACCTCGCCGACCCCGACTGCACGGTGCTGTTGCGGGAGCGGCACGTCGAGGCCGGCCGGCCCCTGACCTGCGCCGCGACCGCTCCCGGATGGATGCGGGTGTTCGACCTGTTGCAGGTGCGGGAGGGCGCTCCCGTCTCCCCGAGTGACGGACCCTGAGCAACGGACCCCCTGCGCGACGGACCCTGCGCGGCGTACCCGCGAGCGGGGTCCCGCCAGCCGACCGCGCCGTCAGGCCCCGGCCCGGACCTCGGCGAGGGCCGTGGCGTCGAGGAGGCCCAGCCCGGCGGCGTGCGCCGCGATTTGCACGCTGTCGTCCACGGCGAGCATCGGCACGCCGCCCGCCGTGACGGCCGCGGCGAGCGCATCGACCGCGGGGCCACGGCGCGGGTCGACGTGCGCGGTGCGGCGGATGTAGACCGCACGGATCCGGTCCGGGTGCTCGCGGGCGAGCGTCGCGTAGATCTCCGGGTCGGCCTGGCCGCTGTCGCCGATGAGCACCAGTCCGAGCTGCGGGTGCTCGGCCAGCAGGCGCCGGACGACGACGAGCTTGTGCTCCTGCGCGCCGATGCGGAACAGCCCGCTCCGCGACGGTCCCCAGTCGGTCAGCAGCAGCGGACCGAACGGGAACCGGCGCAGCGCGATGAACTCCACCAGCATCTCGTGCAGGTTCCAGGGGCTCGTCGAGAGGTAGAAGACCGGCCGGGACGGCCCGTCCGGCCCCCCGCGCAGGGCCCGGTAGAGCGGGGCGGCGCCGGGGAGCGCGGCGCGCTCGTTCACCGCGGTGAGCAGGGTGATGCGCAGGAACTCCACACCTCGGGTCAGCCCGGTCTCCAGGATGGTGTCGTCGACGTCGCTGACCACGCCGAGCCGCGCGGCCGGGTCGACCACGACGAACTGCGCCGTCACCGCCGTGCCGTCGTCGAGGACCAGCCGGGCCTCGTGCCAGCCGGGCTCGAGATCGGGCACGGCGACGACCGCGTCGACGTAGCCCTCGCGGTCGGCGCGGACCGTGCTCGGCTCGCCCGCGGGTGGATGGATCGTCACCCGGGCTCCCGCCACCTCGACGGTGAGGAAGCGCGCGAGGCTCGCGCGCAAGGTGGCGCGCCGCGACCGGCGGTTCGGCGGCGGCGCCTCAGGGACCCCGACGGCCGGGGCTTCCGCCTCCGATGCGCCCAGCACGACGCGGGCGCCGATGCGGACCCGCCGTCCGGTGCCATGGCCGATGAACGGGACGATCATCGGGTGGTGCCGGCCGCGGACCCGGAGTACGAGCAGCACCACCGCCTGCAGGACGTCCTCGACGAGCATGGCCGCCCGGACGGGCACCCTGCTCCACCGCGATCTGCGCATCCCGCAGGGTGACACAGGTGGGTGGTGATCGAGGCCACAGCTCCCCGGTTGGATGATCGGGCCTGCGGGCGGGGTTGAGGGAAGCGATGCCCGCCACCCGGACCCGCCTCTGGACGCCCCGTCACGTCGTGGTCACCCGCTCGGCGGCCGAGCGCCCACACGCGCAGGAAGTGGTGGCCCGCTGCGAAGCGGCCGGCGTCACCGACATCGAGTTCCTGCGCTCGGACCGCCTCTCCGGGCTGCGGGTCGTCGGGCCGGACGGCGAGGACGAGCGCGCGACCTATGCCCGCGCCAAGGCCACATTGGCCGTGGTGGTGAGTCCCCCCTCGAAGCGGAAGCTGCAGCCGATCCCACCCAGCGCGGACTGGCGCCTCGACCTCGCGGAGGGCTGCCCGGCGCACTGTCAGTACTGCTACCTGGCCGGGTCGCTCACCGGCCCGCCAGTCACGCGGGTCTACGCCGACCTCGACGAGATCCTCGCCGGGATGGACGCCTACGTCGGCGCCGGCTCCTTCACGTCGGGCACCGTGGGGCGCGGCCACGAGGGCACCACCTTCGAGGCCTCCTGCTACACCGATCCGTTGGGCATCGAGCACGTGACCGGCAGTCTGTCCGCGGCCATCACCCACATCGGCACCCACGACTTCGCCGGGCAGGTGCAGCTGCGGGCGACGACGAAGTTCGGAGCCATCTCGCCGTTGCTCGACCTCCCGCACGCCGGCCGCACCCGGATCCGGGTGTCGGTCAACGCGGCGGGCGTCGCGGACCGGTTCGAGGGCGGCACCGACCCGGTCGCGGCCCGGCTCACCGGCCTCGGGGAGCTCGCCCGGGCCGGCTACCCGGTCGGGCTGACGATCGCGCCGATCATGCCGCTGGACGGCTGGCGCGAGCAGTACGGCCACCTGCTCGACGCCGCGGCCGCGGAGCTCGCCGCCGTGCCCGGGCTCGACCTGACCGTCGAGTGCATCACCCACCGGTTCACCCCGGGCAGCAAGGACGTGCTCACCGGCTGGTACCCGCGCACGAAGCTGGAGATGGACCCGCAGCAGCGCTCGCGCAAGCGCGGCAAGTTCGGGGCGGTGAAGTACGTCTACCCCGCCGACGCCATGCGCGATCTCCGCGGCTGGTTCGCCGAGGCGCTCGAACAGCGGCTCCCGGCGGCCCGCTCGCTCTACTGGACCTAGGGTCGCGACGGTGCGGACCGTTCTCCTGGATCTCGACGGCACCCTCGTCGACAGCGCAGGCCTGATCACCGAGCACCTGGCCGCCGCGCTGGCCTCGGTCGGGGTGGAAGTCCCGGAGCCGGCCCGCCTGCGCGCACTGGTCGGACCGCCGTTCGAGACCGCTCTCCCCGAGCTGGGGCTCACCGCCGAGCAGACCGCGGCGGTCATCATCCGCTACCGCGCCACCTACGACCCGGTCGCGGCCGACCACACCCCCCTGTACCCGGGCGTGCCCGCGCTGCTGCGCCGGCTGGGAGCGTTGCGCCTCGCCGTCGCGACGTCCAAGCCCGAGCACCTGGCGCGGCGGATCGTCGCGGCCCTCGGGATCGCCGATCACTTCGCACTGGTCGCCGGGGCCGACCACCCGACGGGTCGGGTGGGCAAGGCGGCGGTCGTGCGTTCGGTGCTCGACCGGCTGGGGCTCGACCCCGCCCGCGAACCGGTCGTCATGGTCGGCGACCGCGACCACGACGTCGACGGCGCCGCCGCGCACGGCGTCCCCACCATCGGGGTGGCGTGGGGCTACGCCCGGCCCGACGAGCTCGCCGGGGCCCGCCTGGTGGTCACCGACATCGACCAACTGGTCGCGGCGCTCGAGGGCGACGCGGTGTGGTCCACCGGTGCCTCGGCCCTCCCGGCCTGAGCCAGAGAGTCGTCGCGACCTCGATCCGAGCCGCTCGGAGGGGTTCACTCGATCACCCGTTGACCTTTGGTGCCGATGTTCCTAGCGTCCCGCACACTGCTGCAGTAGCGGGAGGCCGCTGATCCCCACCGAAGAGGAGTCACCATGGCCGAGTTCGTCGGCGCCGTCGACCAGGGCACCACCAGCAGCCGGTTCATGATCTTCGACCACTCCGGGAACGAGGTGGGCCGTCACCAGCTGGAGCACGAGCAGGTCCTCCCGCAGGCCGGCTGGGTCGAGCACGATCCCGTCGAGATCTGGGAGCGCACGTCGTCGGTCCTGCAGAAGGCGCTCGACAAGACCGGGCTGTCCGCGTCCGACCTCGCCGCGATCGGCATCACCAACCAGCGCGAGACAGCGGTCGTCTGGGACAAGAAGACCGGACGGCCGCTCTACAACGCGATCGTCTGGCAGGACACCCGCACCGACCGCATCGCCTCCGCGCTCGACCGCGACGGTCGCGGGGACGTCATCCGGCGCAAGGCCGGGCTGCCGCCGGCGACGTACTTCTCCGGCGGGAAGATCCAGTGGATCCTGGAGAACGTCGACGGTGTGCGCGAAGCCGCGGAGAACGGTGACGCGATCTTCGGCAACACCGACACCTGGGTGCTGTGGAACCTCACGGGCGGCAGGGACGGCGGGGTGCACGTCACCGACCCCACCAACGCCAGCCGCACCATGCTGATGGACCTGGAGACGCTCGACTGGGACGACGAGCTGCTCGGGTTCTTCGACATCCCGCGCTCGATGCTGCCCGAGATCAAGCCGAGCTCCTACCCGCAGGGCTACGGCACCACGCGGGCCGACGGTCCGGTCGGTGGTGAGGTCCTGATCACCGGTGACCTGGGCGACCAGCAGGCCGCCACCGTCGGGCAGGTCTGCTTCACCCCCGGCGAGGCCAAGAACACCTACGGCACCGGCAACTTCATGCTGCTCAACACCGGTACCGAGCTGGTGCGCTCGAACGCCGGGCTGCTCTCGACGGTCTGCTACAAGTTCGGCGACGAGCCGGTCGTGTACGCGCTCGAGGGGTCGATCGCGGTCACCGGGTCCGCCGTGCAGTGGCTGCGCGACCAGCTGGGCATCATCTCCGGGGCCGCGGAGAGCGAGGCGCTGGCCCGTCAGGTCGAGGACAACGGCGGTGTGTACTTCGTGCCGGCGTTCTCCGGGCTGTTCGCCCCGTACTGGCGCTCTGATGCCCGCGGCGCGATCGTGGGCCTGTCCCGGTTCAACACCAACGCCCACCTGGCCCGGGCCACCCTCGAGGCGATCTGCTACCAGAGCCGGGACGTGGCCGAGGCCATGGAGTCCGACTCCGGGGTGCACCTGGAGGTGCTCAAGGTCGACGGCGGCGTCACGGCCAACGAGCTGTGCATGCAGATCCAGGCCGATGTACTGGGGGTGCCGGTGAGCCGACCGGTCGTCGCCGAGACCACGGCGCTGGGAGCGGCGTACGCGGCCGGGCTCGCCGTCGGGTTCTGGAAGAACGTCGACGAGCTGCGGACCAACTGGAACGAGTCGAAGCGCTGGCAGCCCCAGTGGTCGCAGGAACAGCGTGATGCCGGTTACGCGCAATGGAAGAAGGCGGTCGAGCGGACGCTGGATTGGGTTGACGTGGGCTAGGCAGGGGGGACACGTTCAGCTCAGGCCCGGACGACGAGAGGACACCCCATGAGATCGGTCGCGCTCTCGCCCGAGGCTCGCGAAGCCGCGCTGGAGAGGATGGCGGGAACCGACTCGTTCGGGACCGAACTCGACGTGCTCGTCGTCGGGGGCGGCGTCGTGGGCGCGGGCAGCGCCCTCGACGCCGCCACCCGCGGCCTGACCGTCGGACTCGTCGAGGCCAGGGACTTCGCGTCGGGCACGTCGAGCAGGTCGAGCAAGTTGATCCACGGCGGGCTGCGCTACCTGGAAATGCTGGACTTCCGACTGGTCGCCGAGGCCCTGCAGGAACGCGGGTTGTTGATCGACGTGCTGGCGCCGCACCTGGTCCGGCCGGTGCCGTTCATCTACCCGCTCAAGCACCACGGATGGGAGCGGATCTACGCCGGGGCCGGGGTCGCCCTCTACGACACGCTCGGCCTGCTGTCCGGACGGGCGCGGGGTGTGCCCCACCACCGCCACCTCACCCGCCGCGGCGCGCGCCGGATCTTCCCGTCGCTGCGCAAGGACGCGCTGGTGGGGGCCCTGGAGTACTACGACGCGCAGGTCGACGACGCCCGGCACACGATGTTCATCGCCCGCACCGCGGCGGCCTACGGCGCGCACGTCGCGTCCCGCGCGCGGGTGGTCGGCCTGCTGCGTGAGGGAGAGCGCGTCACCGGCGCCCGGGTGCACGATCTCGAGTCGGGTCGCACCATCGACGTGCGGGCCAAGCAGATGATCAATGCAACGGGGGTGTGGACCGACGAGACGCAAGGCCTGGTCGGTGAGCGCGGGCAGTTCAAGGTCCGCGCGAGCAAGGGCATCCACCTCGTGGTCCCGCGCGACCGGATCCGCGGCGACTCCGGGCTCATCCTGCGCACCGAGAAGTCGGTGCTGTTCGTCATCCCGTGGGGGCGGCACTGGATCATCGGCACCACCGACACCGAGTGGGAGCTGGGCAAGGCGCACCCGGCGGCGAGCGCCGCCGACATCGACTACCTCCTCGAGCACGTCAACGAGGTGCTCGAGCAGCCGCTCGGTCACGCCGACGTGGAAGGCGTCTACGCCGGACTGCGGCCGCTGCTGTCGGGCGAGTCGGAGTCGACCTCCAAGCTCTCCCGTGAGCACGCCGTGGCGCACACCGTTCCGGGGCTCGTCGTGGTGGCCGGGGGCAAGTACACGACCTACCGGGTGATGGCGCGCGACGCCGTCGACGCCGCGGTGCACGGCCTCGACGCGAAGGTCCCGGCCTCGGTCACGGCGCACATCCCGCTACTGGGAGCGGAGGGCTTCGCGGCGTTGAAGAACTCCACCCACCTGCTGGCCCAGCACTACGGGCTGCACGAGGCCCGCATCGAGCACCTGCTCGACCGCTACGGCTCACTGGTCCACGAGGTGCTGGAGCTGGTGGTCGACGACCCGACCCTCGGCGAGCCGCTCGCCGGGGCGCCGGACCACCTGCGCGCCGAGATCGTCTACGCGGCCTCCCACGAGGGCGCGCGCCACCTCGACGACATCCTCGCCCGCCGCACCCGGATCTCGATCGAGACCTTCGACCGCGGGATCGGCGCGGTCGAGGAGGCCGCGCAGCTGGTGGCTCCGGTGCTCGGCTGGAGTGAGGGACAGATCGAGCGCGAGGTGGAGCACTACCGCAAGCGCGTCGACGCCGAGCGGGAGAGCCAGCGCATGCCCGACGACGAGACGGCCGACTCGGCGCGCATGGGGGCTCCGGAGATCGTCCCGGTGCGCTGACCCCACCACCGACCCGCGGTGCCCTGCTCCCGTCGCTGCCGCGGTACTAGCGTGAGGCGGTGCGGGAACGGATCGGCATCGAGGACATCCGGGCGGCGGCGGACCGGATCGCCGGGCACGTCCTGCGCACCCCGACGGTGTCGAGCCCGGGCCTCGCGGCGCACCTCGGGGTGCCGGTCACGTGCAAGCTGGAGCTGCTGCAGCGCACGGGCTCGTTCAAGCCGCGCGGCGCGTTCCACAAGCTGCTCGGGCTGTCGGCCGCCGAGCGGGACGCCGGCGTGGTCGCCGTGAGCGGTGGCAACCACGCGCTCGCCGTGGCGGAGGCGGCCGGCTCGCTGGGCATCGCGGCCACGATCGTCATGCCGGGGTCGGCGCCGCAGCGCTCGATCGAGGCCGCCCGCGCGGCGGGCGCGATCGTCACGGTCACCGCGGACATGACCGAGGCGTTCGCGCTCACCGCCGAGCGGCAGGCGGGCGGGCTGACCCTGGTGCACCCGTTCGACGACCCGGTAGTGGTGGCCGGGCAGGGGACGGTGGGACTGGAGTTCGCCGCCGACGCCCCCGGCGTCACCGACGTGCTGGTGAGCATCGGGGGCGGTGGGCTCGTCACGGGTGTGGCGACCGCGTTCCAGGCCCTCGCACCGGGCGTGCGGGTGTGGGGAGTGGAGACCGAGGGCGCCGACGCCATGGCGCGGGCCCTGGCCGCGGGGGCTCCGGTGGCGATCGCGCCGTCGTCGATCGCCAGTACGCTGAGCGCGCCGCACGTCTCGGCGCTCACGCTCGACGGCGTGGGCGCGCTCGTGGAGGACGTCCTCGTGGTCTCCGACGCCGACGCGGTGCGCGGGGTGCTCACGCTCGCCGAGGAGGCGAAGGTGTGGACCGAGCCCGCGGCGGGCTGCCTCGTACCGGCGGCTCACCGCGTGCTCGACCGCGTCGGCCCCGACGCGCATCTCGGCCTGGTGGTCTGCGGCGGCAACGTGACGGCCGCGGACGTCATCGGGTGGGTGCAGCGGTTCGCCGCGACCCCGTTCCCCCGTCGGGTGCCTGCCGCGGCCTGACCGTTGCGTGGCCGCCTGATCTCACCGCCTGATCTCACCCTTCGGGTCGTACTCGTCACGCAGCACGCGCTTGAGCAACTTGCCCGACTCCGTGCGGGGGAGCGCGTCGCGCACCTCCCAGGTCCGTGGCCGCTTGTAGCCGGCGAGCCGCTGCGCGAGGTGCGCGTCGAGCGCGGCGAGGTCCAGCTCGCGGCCCGGCCGCGGCACGACGGCGGCGTGCACGGCCTGCCCCCACTCCGCCGACGGCACGCCGAACACCGCCGCGTCGAGGACGTCGGGGTGCGAGTGGATCGCGGCCTCGACCTCCGCCGGGTAGACGTTCATCCCGCCCGTGATCACCAGGTCACCACCGCGGTCCCGGATGTGGAGGTAGCCGTCCTCGTCGAGGTGGGCGACGTCGCCCACCGACTGCCAACCCTCGTCGTCGGCCACGGGCTCGTCGCGGCCGTGGTATCCGGCGAAGCCGAGCGGCGAGCGGACCTGCAGCGCGCCGGGCTCGCCCGGCGGGAGCACGGCGCCGTCCGGCCCGACGATCCGCAGCTCGACCCCCGGCAGCGCCCGCCCGCAGGAGCCGGGCCGGCTCAGCTGGTCCTCCGGTTCCAGCACCGCATCCACGCCCAGCTCGGTGGATCCGTACACCTCGAACAGGAACCCGCCGCCGAACTCGGGCGATGATCTCCTCCTTGAGCGCGTACGGCACCGGCGCGGCGTTGACCACCAGCGAGCGCATCGAGGAGAGGTCCGCGCGCGCGAGCACCTCCGGGTCCTGCGCCATGACCCGTTTGAGCGGCGTGGGTGCGGTGAAGGTGTTGGTGACGCGGTGCTCGCGGACGAGATCGAGCCAGCGAGCGGCGTCGAAGCGACGCATCAGCACGACGGTGGCTCCGAGCGTGTGGTTGAGCGCGACCCAGGCCAGCGGTCCCGAGTGGTAGAGCGGCCCGGTCGTGAGGTGCACCTCCTCCCCCGGCCGCAGCCGCAGCGTCCTGGCCAGCGACTGGGTGATGGCGGGGTCGATGCGGGTCCGCAGGGCGCCCTTCGGCGCCCCGGTGGTGCCCGACGTGTAGATCATCTGACCGCCCGCCTCCGGCGCCGGGGGAGGCGGACCGGGACGGCCTGCGGCCAGCACGTCGTCCCAGGACCGCATCCCGGCGGCCGGCGGGCCACCGAACACGACCACGTCGTCGACCGCGGGCAGGTCGTCGCGGACCGCCGCCACCCGGTCGGCCTGCTCGGCGTCGACGACGACGAGGGCGGCCCCACTGTCGGCGATCACGTACCGCATCTCGTCAGGGGTGAAGCGGTAGGCCACCGGCACCGCGACCAGCCCGATCTTGCGGGCGGCGTGCAGCACCGTGATCACCTCGGTGCTGTTCGGCCCGCACCAGGCGATCCGGTCCCCCGCCACGAGGCCCAGCCCGAGCAGGCCGTGGGCGAGCCGGTTGGCCTGCTCCTCCAGCTCGGCGAACGTCACCGGAGGGCCGTCGGGATCCAGCACGGCGACCACGTCCGGGGTGGCCGTGGCGTGGACGGTGAGGTGGTCGGATTCGGCGGGCACGCGTCCACCCTCACCGATACGAGGAATCGAGGGAACCCCGACACCCTGTGGACGAACGCCGGGCCGGGCCGGTGTCACGTGCCAGACTGACGAACCATGACCGCCCTGCCCGTGCCCCCTGGGCCGCTACCGATGACGGCGGCCGAGTACGCCGCGCTGCCGGAGGACGGCGAAGCCCGGTTCGAGCTGCAGGAGGGCGCTCTCGTGATGTCACCGAGACCGGCGCCGGATCACCAGCACTGCCTGATGGAGCTGGCCGTGCTGCTCCGGCCTCAGGTGCCTCGACACCTGACGGTGCTGCCGGAAGTGGACATCGACCTGCAGCTAGTGCCAGCGGACCGTCCCGCCACGGTGCGGGCCCCGGACCTCGTGATCGTCGCCCGAGCGTCGTTCGACCGGGTGCGCGAGGAACGCGGGCTGCTGCGCGCCGGCGATGTCGTCCTCGCCGTCGAGATCCACTCGCCCGGCTCGCAGCGCACCGACTCGGTGATGAAGCACAGCGAGTACGCCGACGCCGGGATCGGCCACTACTGGATGGTCGATCTGCTCGGGGGCCCGAGCCTGACGGCCTGTCACCTGGCCGGCGAGTTCGGCTACTCCGATGCGTCCCCGGCCATCGGGAACTTCACGACCGAGACCCCGTTCCCCGTCCGGATCGACCTCGACCGGCTCCGGTAGCTCAGCCGTCCGTGCGCACCTCCGCGCCGTCCTGGCTCCACCTCGTGTGGAAGCTGCCCTCCGCGTCGACGCGCCGGTAGGTGTGGGCGCCGAAGAAGTCCCGCAGCCCCTGGATGAGGTTGGCGGGGCCGCGCTCGCGGCGGTACGCCGTCGTAGTAGGACAGCGAGCTCGCGAACGCGGGCATCGCCACCCCCTGCTGCGTCGCCGTCACCACCACCCGGCGCCAGGCGTCCTGCGCCTGGGCCACGGCGTCGGTGAAGTAGGGCACCATCAGCAGGTTCTCGATGTCGCCGTGCTCGGCGTAGGCGTCGCGGATCCGGTTGAGGAACTGGGCGCGGATGATGCAGCCGCCCCGCCAGATCGTGGCCATCGCGCCCAGGTCCAGGTTCCAGCCGTTGGCCTGCGATGCCGCCCGCATCTGGGCGAAGCCCTGTGCGTAGGCCACCACCTTGCTGGCGTAGAGGGCCTGCCGGATGTCGTCGACGAGATCCTCGCGGTCCTCACGCAGCCCCGGGGCTGGGGCCGCCCAGCGTGGTCGCCGCGGCCTTCCGCTCGGCGCGCAGCGCCGACAGCCCGCGGGCGAACACCGCCTCGGTGATGCCTGTCAGCGGCACGCCGAGATCGAGCGCGTCGATGGCCGTCCAGCTGCCGGTGCCCTTCTGCTCGGCCTGGTCGACGATCACGTCGACGAGCGGGCCGCCGGTCCTCTCGTCGGTCTTCGCGAGCACCTTGGCGGTGATCTCGATGAGGTAGGACTCCAGGTCGCCGGAGTTCCACTCCTCGAAGATCTTCGCGATGGCCGCAGCGGTCCAGGCCGGCGACGTGGGTGAGCAGGTCGTAGGCCTCGGCGATCAGCTGCATGTCGGCGTACTCGATGCCGTTGTGCACCATCTTGACGTAGTGCCCGGCGCCGTCCGGACCGACGTGGACGCAGCAGGGCGTGCCGTCGACGACCGCAGCGATGCCGGTGAGGACCTCCTCGACCTCGGCGTAGGCGGCGGGGTCGCCGCCGGGCATGATGCTCGGCCCGAGCAGCGCGCCCTCCTCGCCGCCCGACACCCCGACGCCGATGAACCGCAGGCCGTGCTCGGCGCAGGCCGCGCTGCGGCGCAACGTGTCGGGGAAGTGCGAGTTGCCGGCGTCGATGATGATGTCGCCCTCGTCGAGCAGCGGGGTCAGCTCCTCGATCACGGCATCGACCGGCCCTCCCGGCCTTGACCATGACGATGATCCGGCGCGGGCGCTCGAGGGCGGCCACGAAGTCCTCGGGCTGTCCGCCGGGGTGAAGCACCCTCGTCGCCGTAGGCCTCCATGAACACCTTGGTGCGGGCGGAGTTGCGGTTGTGCACCGCGACCGGGATGCCGCGGCGGGCGATGTTGCGGGCCAGGTTCGCGCCCATCACCGCCAGCCCGGTGACCCCGATGCGGCTCGTTGCGGCGGACTCGGTCATCGCACTCCCTCGCAGGCCGGGCCGGGCCGGGCAGTAGGCCGGGCGGGGGCGACGTTACCGACATCGCGCCCGCTCGCGCACCCGACCGGCCGCCGCACGTCCGGCGCCGGGCGCCGCGTTCCGCACCCCGGCACGCTGGACTCCCGGACCACGCCGGCGTCCGCGTAGCGTCGCCCGCGGCACGACCGCGTGATCGAACCGGAGAGGACGAGCGATGCCGGAGTCGGAGTACGAGGTCGTGCTGCTGCGCCACGGCGAGACGGTCGGCTACGGCGGCGACCTGGGCCTCACCGCGCTCGGCGAGCAGCAGGCGCGCGACCGGGGCACGGCCCTCGCCGGGGAGATCAAGCCGGGGACCACGGTGCGGATGCCGCACGCCCGCACGGCCCGCGGCGTGGCCACGGCGGTCGTGCTGCGCGCCGCGCTGGTCGAGGCGCTCGGCGGGGAACGGGTGGACGGCACCGAGATCGGCCCCCTGCACCCCGAGCCGTGGTTCGACAACCTCCGCTTCTCGTTGCACGGCCAGGGCGGGGATACCTCCGACGCCGTGACCGCGCGGCTGGCCATCGCGGACGGGGATCTGCCGGACTGGGCGCGCGAGTACGACCGGTTCGACACCGACCACGGCGCCACCGCGGCCGCCGGTGGCCCGATCGACTACTGGATGCGCCATCCGACGCTGTACTTCGAGCCACCCCACGTCGCCGCACACCGGGTCTGGCGCGGCGTCGCGGAGGCCGGCGCCCACCCGGCCGAGGATCTGCTCGTCCTCGCCGCGACGCACTCCGCACCGATGCGGGCGTTCGTCGCCACGGCCCTCGGCCAGGATCTCGGCGAACCCCGCAACCTCGAGGACGTCCGGGTGCGAGTCCGCCGCGACGGCACCGCCACGGTGGTCTTCCGCGAGCACACCGTGCGGACGCAGGTGCCGCCACAGCTGCCGCCGTGGATCGACCGGGCGTGGTTCGAGTCCTACGGACGCTAGATGTTGGCCTCGTCGGCCGGCACGTCGGTTGGGTCGGGCAGGCTGCCGGCACCCGCCCCGCTCGCGGGATCGATCGGAGCCGGCAGGTCGAGCGTGTAGGCGGTCATCGACAGCGAGCCGTACGCGCAACCGTCCACGAGCACCTCGGCGCCCCGCCCGGCGGCGGATCCGAGCCCGGCCACGTACAGCAGCGGGATGAAGTGGTCGGGGGTCGGCACCGCCGCGTCGAAGTCGCTCGACCCCTGGATGCCGGGCAGCGCGGAAGGCGCGCCCGTCATCGCTGCGCGGGCGTCGTCGTCGAAGCGGCGGGCCCAGTCGAAGCCGGAGTCCGGCCGGGAGGCGTCCATGCCGCCGAGGTTGTGCACCACGTTGCCACTGCCGACGACCAGGACGCCGCTGTCGCGCAGCGGGGCCAGCTTCGCGCCCAGCTCGAGGTGGTCGTCGAACGGCTTCGTGGCGTTGATCGAGAGCTGCACGACCGGGATGTCGGCGTCGGGGAACATGTGGGTGAGCACCGACCACGTGCCGTGGTCGATGCCCCAGCTGTCGATGTCCTGGCCCACCCAGGTCGGCCGGGCGATCTCCTCGACCTCGGCGGCGATCTCGGGAGCACCCGGCGCGGGGTAGTCGACCGCGAACAGCTCCGGCCGGAACCCGAAGAAGTCGTGGATGGTGCGGGGCCGGGCCATCGCCGTCACCGCGGTGGCGTTGATGTACCAGTGCGCCGAGACCACCAGGATCGCCCGCGGCCGGGGCAGCGCGGCGCCGAGGGCACGCCAGGAGGCGGTGTAGCGGTTGTGCTCGAGCGCGTTCATCGGGCTGCCGTGTCCGATGAACGCGGCCGGCATCGGCGTGGCCGTCATGGGTGCCGAGCGTAGGGACCGAACCCGACGCTGGCGACCGGCGCCCCCGAAGCCGACGTGGACGGCCCGGATGCGGCGAGGGACACGTGAGCTGGGTCCTGACCCCGCTCACGTGTACCTCGTCGGCTCTCCCTTCCTCAGAAGGCCGGCCACGGGATCGCGGGGCCGTAGCCGGTGGGCTGGGGGTAGCTGGCATCGGCGAGTAGCGCGTCCAGCCGCGCGGAGAGCGTGCGCGTCTCCCGTCCCGTGATGTGCCCCCGCAGCGTGTCGCAGAGCCCACGGTCGAGCGACACGCGCAGGCGCTGCAGCCCCTCCACGACCTCGGCGTGAAGCGGTTGGCCGACCCAGCCCCACAGCACGGTCCGCAGCTTGTCCTCGGTGTGCAGGCACAGCCCGTGATCCACGCCGTAGACGTTGCCGTCGGTACCGGCGAGGACGTGCCCGCCCTTGCGGTCGGCGTTGTTGGTGACGACGTCCAACGCGGCCATGGCCCGCAGCTCCGGGGTGTCGGCGTGGACGAGCACGGCGGGCTGCCCGCGGTCACCCCGCGCCCGCAGCACCCCGAGCCAGCCCGACGGCACCGACGAGGCCGGACGGACGTCGACGAGCTCGCGCTCGTCGTCGGTGTCCACCCACACCTGCACCATCCCCGGGCCGAACGGCCCGTCCCGCAGCAGCGTGTGCGGCACGACGTGGAAGCCGGCCGCCTCCGACACCAGGAAGGTGGCGACCTCCCGGCCGGCGAGCGTGCCGTCCGGGAAGTCCCAGAGCGGGCGCTCGCCGCGCACCGGCTTGTACACGCACCGGAGCTGGAGGCCGTCGGCGCTGACGGTGCCGAACAGCGTGGCGTTGGAGGCGTCCACCAGCCGGCCGGTGATCTCGATGCGGCCGTGCCGGAGCAGTCCCGGAACGGCGGGGTCGCGAGGGTCCACGTAGGTCGAGGTCAGTCCGCGACCGGGGACCTCTGGTGGTACCCGTTCAACCGCACGCAGACGTGCCCCTCGGGATCGAGCGCCTCGGCACAGAGCGGGCACGGGGGCCGGCCGGCCGAGACGACACGCTCGGCGCGGTCGGCGAACTCGCGCGCCTGCACCGGGGAGAGGAAGACCCGCAGCGCGTCGGGGCCCTCCTCGGTGTCGTCGAGGACGACCGACTCGTCGACCTCCTCCTCGGTGACGGCGAGCAGCTCGACGACGATCGAGCGCGAGTCGGCGTCCCAGCCCAGGCCCATCGTGCCGACGCGGAACTCCTCCTCGAGCGGCACGGCGAGCGGGTCGAGGTCGGTGTCGCCGCTCTCGTCGGGCACCTCCGAGCCGAAGCGGCGACCGACCTCCTCCAGCAGCGCGCTCATGCGCTCGGCGAGCACCGAGACCTGCTGCTTCTCCAGCAGCACGCTGATCGTGCGGGCCTCCTCGATGGCCTGCAGGTAGAAGGAGCGTTCGCCGGGCTCGCCGACGGTGCCCGCGACGAAGCGCTCGGGCTGGCGGAAGACATGGATGACGCGTGACATGGCGATATCGAGAGTAGGCCACCTGGCCGCGCACGGCACATCCCGTGCGCTCCTCAGGTGCTTCCGCCGACGGCCGCGTCGGAGCTCCGAGGGGAGGGGCTGCGCCGGCGACGCTTCGGCTTCGGCGGGATCAGGCCGGCGACGTCGCCGCCCAGGTCGTTGACACGTGCGACGAAGGGCCGCGTTGCGGTGTAGTGCACGACGCTGATCGAGCAGGTGTCGATCACGATCCGCTGGAAGTTGTCCAGGTGGGTGGCCAAGGCGTCGGCCAGCACCGCCTTGATGACGTCGCCGTGGGTGCAGGCCAGCCAGACGGCGTGCGCTCCATGGGCCGCACCGATCCGGGCATCGTGGCGGCGCACGGCGGCCACGGCCCGCGACTGCATCCCGGCCAGGCCCTCACCACCGGGGAACACCGCCGCCGACGGGTGCGCCTGCACGACCTTCCAGAGCGGCTCCTTGGCCAGGTTCTTCAACGCGCCGCCGGTCCACGACCCGTAGTCCACCTCGG
Organism: uncultured Actinomycetota bacterium; assembly: GCA_963711715.1. Classification (GTDB taxonomy): domain Bacteria; phylum Actinomycetota; class Actinomycetes; order Mycobacteriales; family Pseudonocardiaceae; genus Pseudonocardia. The sequence goes on along the minus strand of CAVQFJ010000007.1, from coordinate 247,980 downwards.
CCAGCTCCGGCTCGCTGACCGGTGTGAGCTCCCGGACGGCGGCGAGCGGCGCGACGGTCTGCGTGCAGCGCACCATCGGCGAGCAGACGATCTCGGCGATCGGCACACCATCCAGCCGCCCGACGACCTTCTCGGCCTGGCCGCGGCCGGTCTCGTCCAGCTCGACGCCCGGGGAACGGCCGGCGAGCACACCTGCCGCGTTGGCCGACGACCGCCCGTGGCGGAGCAGGATGAGGGTGGCCACGATCATCGAGCCTACGGGTCGGTGCCACCGGTCAGCCCGGCGATCACGATCTCGGCGTAGCGCGCGCGCAGCGGGGCGGGCGTTTCGGGGCCGGGAGCGGCGCCGACCAGCATCACGAGGTCTGCGAGTGTCAGGTCGGCCCGCACCGCCCCGGCGGCGCGGGCGCGGTCGAGCAGCGCCGTGATCGCGGCCATTGCGCGGGCCTCGGACGACCCCGGCGCCGGCACGCCCAGATCGTGGTGGTCGAGCCGGCCGGCGGCAGCCTTGAAGACCCGGTCCGTGGTGAGCCGGTCGAGGACCTGCCGGATCAGCGCGGCGAACTGCGTGCCCGCCGCCGCGTCGCCCTCGGCCTCCACGGTGGCCAGGGCAGCTTCGGTGAGCGCGGCGATCCGGGCCGTCGAGTCGTCGACGACGGCCGCGACCAGGTCCTCCTTCGCCGGGAAGTGCCGGTAGAGCGTGCCCACGGCCACGCCGGCGCGACGCGCGATGTCCTCCATCGTCGCGTCGGTGCCGGTCTCGGCGACGAGCTCACGCGCGGCGTCGAGGATCCGTGCGCGGTTGCGCTGGGCGTCGGCTCGCACGAGGTCATCATGAACCATCGTTCAGCTTGTGGCTAAGATGAGTCAGTATTCATCTTCTACCGAGGAGTCGATCATGAGCTGGTCCGTCGCCGACGTCCCCGATCTGGCCGGCCGACGCGCCGTCGTCACCGGCGCCAACGCCGGGCTCGGACTGGAGATCGTCCACGTACTGGCCGCCCGCGGCGCCGACGTCGTGCTGGCCTGCCGCAACGCGCGGAAGGCCGACGATGCCGTCGACGCGGTCCGCCGGCGGACCCCGGCGGCCCGGGTGGAGGTGCGCGCCCTCGACCTGGCCGACCTCGACAGCGTCGCCGCGTTCGCCGACGGGCTGGAGGGGCGGGTCGACCTGCTGGTCAACAACGCCGGGCTGATGGCCGTCGACGAGTCGCGCACGGCGCAGGGCTACGAGACCCAGTTCGGCGTCAACCACCTCGGCCACTTCGCGCTGACGGCCCGGCTGATGCCCCTGTTGCTGAGCACCGCAGGCTCGCGGGTCGCCACCATGTCGAGCATGGGGCACCGGGCGGCCCGCGGCGCGGCCGACCCGCGCCTGGAGCAGCCCTACCGGCGGTGGCAGTCCTACTTCCAGAGCAAGCTGGCCAACCTGCTGTTCACCGCCGAGCTGCAGCGACGGCTGACCGGGGCCGGGGCGTCGACGATCGCCGTGGCGGCCCATCCGGGCGGATCCCACACCGACCTGGGCACCGAGGGCAGCTCGAGGAGCAACGCGCTGATGCGCAGCGCCGTCGGGTGGGTCACCCAGTCGGCCGCGGCCGGCGCCCTGCCGATGCTGAGGGCCCTCACCGACCCCGGTGTGCGCGGCGGTCGAGTTCTACGGACCGCGCTTCGTCTTCCGCGGCGCCGAGGCGGTGGTCGAGACGCCGTCGCGCGCCGCCCGGGACGGCGGCGCCGCCGCTCGGCTGTGGGCCACCTCGGTGGAGCTGACGGGCCTGGAACCGGCGGTCACCGCCTGACTCAGGTCGCGGCCAGCCATCCCGCCCCCAGGGCCACGAACAGCAGCGCACCCAGCACCACCCGGTAGACGACGAACAGGTACACGCTGTGCCGCTCGACGTAGCGCAGCAGCCACGCGATCGCCGCATATCCGACGACGAAGGCGATGAGGGCCGCGACGACCATCTGCAGCGCGCTCGGACCGTCGCCGGCGAACACGTCCGGGATCTGGAAGATGCCCGCGGCCACGACGGCCGGGATCGCGAGGAGGAACGAGTAGCGCACCGCGGCCACGCGGGTGAGACCGAGGAACAGGCCTGCCGTGATCGTGCCGCCCGACCGCGAGACGCCGGGGATGAGGGCCATCGCCTGCGCGAAGCCCAGCAGGACACCGTCCATGGTCTTCATCTGCTGCAGCTCCACCCGCTGCCGGCCGACCCGCTCGGCCAACCCCAGCAGCAGCCCGAACACCACGAGCGTGCTGGCGATCAGCCACAGGTTGCGGGCCGCGGTCTGGATCTGGTCCTCGAACACGAACCCGAGGACCCCGATGGGGATCGTCCCGATGATCACCAGCCACGCGATCCGGTAGTCGGGGGTGGCGCGCACGGTCGCGTCACGGAAACCACGCAGCCAGGTGGCGGCGAGGTGACCGATGTCACGGGCGAAGAACACGATCACGGCCGCCTCGGTGCCGAGCTGGGTGACGGCGGTGAAGGCCGCGCCGGCGTCGCGGCCGAAGAACACCGCCGAAACGATCCGCAGGTGAGCCGAGGAGGAGATGGGGAGGAACTCGGTCAGACCTTGCACCACTCCGAGCACGAGTACTTCCAGCCAGCTCACGGCGGTGGACCGTACCCGTGGGTGCGTCGGACTCCCGCCTAGGCTCCGCCCCGTGCAGCGGCGACGGGTGGGCGCGAGCGGCCTGGAGGTGTCGCGCCTGGGACTGGGCACCTTGACGTGGGGCGAGGACACCGACGTCGACGGCGCCACCGCCCAGCTCACCTCGTTCGTCGAGGCCGGTGGGACCCTCGTGGAGACGGCCGACGGCTACGGCGACGGCGCTGCGCAGCAGGTGCTCGGCGACGTGCTCGCCGCGTCCGTGGCGCGCGAGCACCTCGTGATCGCCGGGCGGGCGACGCTGCCCGGGGGCCCGCTGGGCGACGGAGCGGCCCGCGGTGCCCTGCTCGCGGGTCTGGACGCCGCACTCGGGCGCATCGGCACCGACCACCTCGACCTCTGGCAGCTCCCCGGCTTCGACGCCACGGTGCCGCTGGAGGAGACGCTCTCCGCCGTTCAGGTCGCCGTGATGGCCGGCAAGGTGCGCTACGCGGGGCTCGTGGCCCCCTGCGGCTGGCAGCTCGCCACCGTCGCGGAGCGCGCGCGGTCGCTGGGCAGCATCACCCGGCCGGTGTCGGCGCAGGTGGAGTACTCACTGCTGTCGCGGCAGGCGGAGGCCGAGCTGCTGCCGGCCGCCGTGCACCACGGTGTCGGACTGCTGGCCTGGGCCCCGCTGGGGCGCGGCGTCCTCACCGGGAAGTACGCCGAGGGCACCCCCGCCGACTCGCGCGGGGCGTCCTCCGCCCTGGCGCCCTACGTCGAGGCGCGGCGCAACGAGCGCTCGGCCCGCATCGTGCAGGCCGTCCTCACCGCTGCCGACGGACTGGGGACGTCCCCACTCGCCGTCGCGCTGGCATGGGTGCGCGACCGGTCGGGCGTGACGGCCGCCGTGGTGGGGGCCCGCGACGCCGCGCAGCTCGCAGCATCCGTGGCCGCCGAGTCGGTGATGCTCCCGGCCGAAATCCGCGCCGCACTCGACGACGTGAGCACACCCACCTGAGGAGGCCGATCGCTCGTCGCAGGGATCTGGCCCCGCGCCGTCGCCCGCGCCTATGGTGGGGCGATTCACCCGCCGTTCACCGCGGCGAGGGAACAGACGTCGAGCTGGCGGGAGGTGAGCCGGTGCAGCGCAGCGGACTGACCGGCACGATCGAGGGAGACGCGGTCGACGGGGAGTGGGAGTACCGCCCGGTCCAGTTACCCGGGGACGTGTCCCGGAGGACCGCGGCGGTGCGACTGACGATCCAGGCCGAGTTCGGCGGCTGGGAGCTGTCCCGGGTGCGGCTCTACCCGGGCGGGGTGCGCAAGGTGTGGCTGCGCCGGCGGCGCAGTTCGCGCATGCTCCCCGAACTCTCGGTGTAGGCCGCCAGCCCGATTAGTGGTCCCGCCACGACACGGCGGGCGGCGGCGTCCCGGTCCGCGGACCCGGCACGCCGCGGAACCCGTACGGGGCGGGCTCGCGGCCGGGCTGCACGAACCAGCACTCCCCCGGCTCACCCCGGTCGAGGACCGCCTCGACCGCGTCGACCACCGCCTCCGCGGTGAGCAGCGGGAAGTCGCCGAACCGGTCGAGGGCCGCCGCGATCAGCGGTGTGTCGGCGAAACCGGGACAGACGGCGTTGACCCGAATCCCGTCCTCGAACGCCAGCGGCGCCGCAGCGCGGACGTACCCGACGACCGCGTGCTTGGTCAGGGTGTAGAGGGGATCACCCGGCATCGGCACCAGGCCGGCGAGTGACGCGGTCGCGACGATCGTGCCGCCGCCGGCCCGGCGCAGCGCGGGCACCGCGGCGCACACGCCGTAGACGACATGGTCGACGTTGACGCCCATGATCCGCCGGTAGTCGGCGAGGTCGAGGTCCTCGACGCCGGACTGGCCCGCGGTGACGCCAGCGTTGAGCAGCACGATGTCGAGGTGGCCGAAGCTGTCCTCCGCGACGTCCACCACCATCGCCATCGTGTCGGCGGCCGCGACGTCGCCGGGCAGCGCCAGGCCACCGACCTCCTCGGCGACCGTCCGCGCGCCCGCTTCGTCCCGGTCGACGACGGCGACGACGGCCCCCGCGCCGGCCAGTCTGCGCACGGCGGCCGCCCCGATCCCGGAGGCCCCTCCGGTCACCAGCGCCGCCCTGCCGGAGAGATCCATCAACAGCTCCTCAGGAACGTGTCGAGCACCCGAGCGCCGAACCGCAGCGCGTCCACGGGCACGCGCTCGTCGATGCCGTGGAACAGGGAGACGAAGTCGAGATCGGCCGGGAGCCGCAGGGGTGCGAAGCCGTAGCAGCGCATCCCCAGCTCGGCGAAGGACTTGGCGTCGGTGCCCCCCGAGAGCATGTAGGGGATCGTCCGGGCGCCAGGGTCCTCAGTGCGCAGGGCCGCCGCCATCGCCTCGACCAGAGGGCCCTCGAACGGCGTCTCGACGGGCGGCAGCTCGGTGACCCAGTCGCGGGAGACGTCCGGCCCGAGCAGCTCGTCGACCTCGCGCAGGAACGCCTCCTGCCGGCCCGGCAGCACGCGGCAGTCCACCACCGCTTCGGCCGTGGACGGGATGACGTTGGCCTTGTAGCCGGCGTAGAGCATCGTCGGGTTCGCGGTGTCGCGGATGGTGGCCCCGATGATCCGCGAGAGCGGGCCGAGCTTGGCCAGCGAGCCCTCGAGGTCATCCTCCGGGAACTCGAACCCCGTGAGCTCCGACATCTCGTCGAGGAAGGCTCGCACGGTATCGGTGATCGTCAGCGGGAAGACGTGGTTGCCCAGCCGCGCCACCGCCTCGGCCACCTTGGTGACGGCGTTGTCGTCGTGCAGGAAGGAGCCGTGCCCCGGCTTGCCCCTGGCCTGCAGCCGCATCCAGGCGATGCTCTTCTCGGCCGACTCGATGAGGTAGACGCGCTGGTCGTCGGCGAGGGTGTGGGAGAACCCGCCGACCTCACCAACGGCCTCGGTGCAGCCCTCGAACAGCTCGGGCCGGTAGCGCACCAGCCACTGCGCGCCGAACTTCCCGCCCGCCTCCTCGTCGGCCAGGAAGGCGAACACGATGTCGCGCGGGGGCACCACCCCGTCGCGCTTGAAGCGCCGGGCCACCGCGATCATCATCGCGACCATGTCCTTCATGTCGACCGCGCCGCGCCCCCACACGTAGCCGTCCTGCACGGTCCCGGAGAAGGGGTGCACCGACCACTCGCTCGGATCCGCCGGCACGACGTCGAGGTGTCCGTGCACGAGCAGCGCCCCGCGGTCCCGGTCGGCTCCCGGGAGCCGGATCACCACGTTCTCGCGCCGCGGAGCGCCGGACTCGATCACCTCGATGTCGTACCCGACCTCAACGAGCTTGGCGGCGACGTACTCCGCGGCCTCGCGTTCGCCGGTGACCGTGTCCGGGTCGCCGGTGTTGGTGGTGTCGATCCGGATGAGCTCGCAGGCCAGTTCGACGACCTCGTCCTCGGCTGGGCCGGCGGGGTGGGAGCGGGTCATCGCGCCTTCCTACCACCGGCGCGATGCCCACCGAGCGGGAGCCAGCCCACGCAGTGTGCGGTTGCGGGCGGTGCCGGACGGGGTTGGCGGATCGGCTATCCTCAGGTCGCAGCGCGCGGCTCCACGCGCGAGGTCCGAGTGGCGGAATGGCAGACGCGCTAGCTTGAGGTGCTAGTGCCCTCTAACGGGCGTGGGGGTTCAAGTCCCCCCTCGGACACACTTTCGTGGCATACCTGCTGCATCCGACGTAGTGGTGCTCGAACCCCCCACCGCCCGCGGCAGCGTCGTGCGCGCATTCTTGCGTGACGTGGCCGGCCGCGGCCGCGAGCGAACTCGTTGGCGTCGTACAGCTCCATCAGCTCAACGAACGCGACGCGGAATGTATCGACGGCATCAAGCAGGGACTGCAGGTACTCAGGGTTCTTTCGTAGCTCCACCAGAGCGATCATCCGGTCGCGCTCCTGGCCGCCGGCCGCGGCCGGCTGACTGGACGACCGGGAGACGGCGGAGACCGTGCACGCCCAGGCCGTCACCGGTGGGAACAACTGTGCCGGGCCACGGTCAGCGCCGGTCGGGCTCCCGCGGCGGGCGCCGCCCGGGCCGGCCCAGCTCGATCCCGCCGTCGGCGAGGATCCGGCGCGCCTTGACCAGCTTGTAGACGAACAGCACGACCGCGGCCACCACGCCGGCGTCGTCGACCAAGCCGAGCGGGCCGAGGATCGCCTCCGGCACCAGGTCGATCGGGAAGATGAGGTAGAGCGCCGCACCGCCCATCGCGACCAGCCCGCGCGGCGGGATGCGGTAGCGCCACATCAGGTAGCCGACGATCAGGGTGAGCAGCAGTGCCAGCACGCCGACGATCCACACGGTGCTGCGCAACCAGTCGGGCATGGCTGCAGTCTGCCGCGGCCGGTCCCAGTGCGCCGCGTCTGGCTACCCGACCCGGTCGACCCGGTCCAGCAGCGGCTGGGCCACGTCCAGCGTGGCCGGCCCGACCGCGGGCTCTCCGGACGCCATCTCGAGTGGGCATTGCGGGCAACGAAGCCGATCACGCCTGCCCGTCGGCAGGCGTGATCGAAAGCGACAGCGCGGCACGAGTACCGCTTGAAGAGCACCCGCGCCCGCCTTCGGCATCCCGGAAATCATGAGCAGCTGATCGCAGCCCTGCTGCCCGACGTCACCGCACCACGGCCCACCCCCGAGACCGTGCTCCGATGCCGTCGCATTCGCGCCGAGCGCCACTGAGGAACGACTCTTGCAAGCAACCCGATCCGCCACCCCGGACGACGTCGTTTCGAGCGGGGAAGACGCGCGGTCAGAACGTGGCGATCGGGTTGACCGGGCTGCCCGACGTACCGGCGAAGCGGACCGGCGCGACGGCGAGGTGGAAATCCCACTGGCCGAGCTCGGCGGCGGTCGTCGCGCACACCTCCAGGTCGCAGTTGTCGAGCAACCACAGACCCATCGCGACGAGACTCACGGCGTGCACCGGCATCAACACGTGCTCGTACCCCGACGGCTGCACCTCCTGGGGCGTGTCTGCACCGATCAGCGCGACCTCCCGCTCCTGCAGCCACGGCAAGCAGGATGCGTGCCAGCCGGCCTGCGTGAAGCCCACCGCCTCACCGGACTCGTGCCGGACGCGACCGTGACCGGTCCGCAGCAGGACCGCATCGCCGGATCGCACCCGAACGCCCTGGCGACGCTCGGCCTCTTCGAGGTCGTCGGGGAACACGCCCTGCCCCGGTTCCAACCACAGCACATCGCGGACCCTCGTGATGTCCAGCAGGACACCACGCGTGACGATCCCGTTCGCCGCCGCCGTGACGGCCGCCCACGCCGATCCCGTCGCGGCGTCGACCAGCGAGTGCGACCGCCCGTTGTACATCGTGCCGTTCCAGAAGATGTGGCACGGCGAGTCGACGTGGGTGACGGTGTTGCCGTGGAACGTGAAGCCCAGCTGCTCGGACGAGAAGCCCCAGCGACGGTCGTTGCGGAAGCCGGGCACCGGCAGGTTCTCGGCGCCCGGCATGTCGGCGGCGCACGGGCACACCGTCGTCGACCGCTCCATGCCCTCCGGCACGGCCACCTCCCACGCGCACGACACGCTCCTGCCGTGGCGCACGGCCTGCGCCGCCGCCAGCCGAACGCCGTCGGTGATGTGGTTCAGCGTGCCGAGCTCGTCGTCGTCGCCCCACCGTCCCCAGTTCGACAGCGTGCTGAAGTACCCGAGCACATCGTCCTGCGTGGGCATCGGCGGCTCCCCCGTCATCCCAGCATCGTCTCCTACCGGTCACGCGGCTCGAGGCACGCAGCTCACTTGAGACGCACATCCTCGTCCGCGGATACGAGTAGCTGAATCGAGACGCCCGCGGTCGCTCGCAACGGCCGCAGCGTCACCGCAGCGGTGTGGCAAACGTGCAACTCCGTCCTCGGACACACCCACAAGCCCCCGAGGATTCTGGCGGTCACGACCGCCCGCTCGCTGTGATCTGGCGAGCAGCCGCGTGTGTCGTTGCTCGCGGTGGTGCCGTGGGGGTGGAGAAGGGGTTGGGCGCCTGCAGCGTGCCGGCTGGTCCGGCCGTCAGCCCCCGCGCTGGCCGAGTACGCAGAACTCGTTGCCTTCGGGATCGGCGAGCACCACCCACGGCATGTCGGCGCCCTGGCCGACATCCACGCGGGTGGCTCCGTGGGCGACCAGCCGGGCCACCTCCCCGTCCTGGTCGTCGGGCCGGAAATCCGGGTGCAGGCGGTTCTGCACCGTCTTCGGCTCGGACACCGGCTCGAAGAGGATGCCGGGCAACCGGTCCGGGGCGGGCCGGATCTCGAACTCGTCGGGGGCATCCTTGACCACCACCCAGTCGAGCGCGTCGGCCCACCACCGACCCAGCGCGACGACGTCGACCGCCTGGATCACCACCTGCTCCCACTCCAGCGCCACCGGCCGAACCTACGCGCCACAGACCTCCTGGGCGTGTCTGCACCGTTAAGTTGATCTTCGCAACACGCTCTCAGCCGGCCACGACGCGAGGACGCACGCCGCCGGCGGGTCGAGGTCGAGCGTCTCGAAGCGGAGGTCCTCGAAGCCGGCTTCCACAAGCATGGCGGCCAGCTCGTCGCCGGCTGCAGCCGACGTCGTCGCGGTAGCACCCGGGCAGCGGGGTTGCGACACCAGAGCGATCCGACCGCCGGGGCGCAGCACCCGGCCGAGTTCGCCCAACCGGACGGTGGGCTCAGACCAGAAGCCGACGGTGTTGACCGCAAGCGCCGCGTCGAACGGCCCGTCCGCGTGCTGCAGGTACTCGACCGGCGCGTGGATGAGGCGGACCCGTCCGGCTCCGATGGCGGCCGCGTTGCGCCGGCGGGCCTGGCGGAGCATCACCGCCGAGTGGTCGACACCGACCACCAACCCCCGAGCTGCCCGGCTGGCGAGAGCGGCTACGGCGACGCCCGGCCCGCAGCCGAGCTCGATCACGCGGTCGGTCGGCCGCACGTCGAGGAGCTTCACCGCCCACCGGTTGCGCTGAACGTTCGACGAGCGCCGACCCATGACCCAACCGGCGACGTGCCCGCCCGGTCCGGTCGGGTGGTGGAACTGCCGGACGACGCTGCGGACCAGACGCTGCTTCATGTCCACGGGACGAGTAGACGACTTCGAGTACGCTCGAAGTCAATGCCTCCCGTCCAGACCGTCCTCGAGGAATCGTCGGGCGCGCCGAAGCTCCTGTCGATCGGTGAGCTGGCCGAGCGCACTGGTGTGGCGCCCACCGCGCTCCGCTACTACGACGAACTCGGGCTGGTACGACCAGCGGCGCGGGCATCAGGGCGACGGCGCTACAACGCGTCAGCCGTGGCGGAAGTAGGTGCCATCAGCCTTCTCCGTGAGGTGGGCTTCTCACTGGCCGAGATCGGTTGCCTCGTACCCGGCGGCGGAGGGCGGCCCTGGCGGGAGATCGTCGACCGCAAACTGGTCGAGCTGGCCGAGCAGCAGCACCGCCTCGACGTAGCCCGCGCCGCGCTCGAGCACGCTCGGCGATGCCCCGCCGGCGAGCCCATGCGGTGTTCGCGGTTCCGGTCGATCACCGACGGCCAGCTGCGCGGTGCATCTCTCGAGGACAGCCACGCACGAGCGCACTGAGGCCGTCCAACGTGCCAGCTACGGAGACAGTCGAGCTGCTCTTCGACGCGCGACGCGCAACCGTCCACGTCACCGACCGTCCCGGCCGAAGCACCTAGACGGTGGGAACGGCGCCGCCGTCCATGCGGATGACTGCGCCGGTGACCTGGGCGGCGAGGTCGCCCGCCAGGTAGAGCAGGAGGGAGGCGACCCCGTCGGCGGCGCCGAACCGAGCGAGGGCCATGCCGAGGTCGTCGGCGAAGTGACTGATGCCCTCCGTCCGGCCGCCGTGCTCTTCGACGAGAGAGGCGACGAGCCCTTCCGTGGCGTGGGTCATCGTGAGACCGACGGCGACCAGGTTGGCTCGGACACCCTGACGACCGAACTCCTTGCTGAGCAGTTTGTTCAGGTTCATCAGCGCGGCCTTGCTCACCGCGTAGCGGGCGAAGCCCGGATGGGAGAGCTCGCCGGCGTCGGAGCCGACAGTGAGGATGACGCCGCGTCCGGCTGCGGTCATGACAGGAACCGCGGCACGGGAGGCTCGGACGGCGGCCAGCAGGTTGATGGTGAGGCTGCTCTGCCACTGCTCGTCGGTGAGCTCGACGAACGGCACCTCGCCGCCGATCACGGCAGCGTTGTTGACCAGCACGTCAACGGCGCCGTAGCGCTCGACAGCCTCGTCGACGAGCCGCGCGGGACCGTCCGGAGTGGCCAGGTCGACATCGAGAGCGACAACGCGGCCGTCGGAGGAGGCGGCGAGCTCGTCGATGTGATCGACGACGAGATCCCCGCCGACGACGTTCATGCCGGCGCCGAGGAAGGCGGTCACCGTGGCGAGGCCGATGCCCTGTCCGGCGACGATCCCGACCTGGCCGTCGAGCTCGTCCGCGAGGAACCCGTCCTGGTGGGCATGGCCGAGCACCACCCCCTCGCCCGACGCCCCGAGGTCTCGGGTCGCCGCGCTGCAGGACCATCCGCTGCTGCTACCCGACCCCGACGCGGCTCAGGAGTGGATCGACTTCGTCCTCGACTTCTGCCACGCCGCCGGCGTGGATCCACCCCGTTGGCCGCACGTCACCCACGGATCGACCTCCGCTGCCGAAGCCCTGCGCGAGGGTGAGTGCGTCACCCCGACCAACCGCTGGATCGACCCGCCCGCCGACCTGGTGTTCCGTCCGCTCGTCGACCCGACCCCACTGTTCGGCTGGTCGATGATGTGGAACCCGCACGGACCCTCTACCGACACCGTGGCCCTGCTCGCCCAGTGCGTCAGGGACCTCGGCAGCCGTCGGCACTGGCTCCCGCGGAGCAGGCCCGCCGCTCGCTCCTGAGCGCGAGGGGTCCTCGTCAGCTCCGGTCCGGGTCTTCTCGCCGCTGCCCACGGGCGAAGTCCCCATGGTCGTGGGTCTCCACGTGTCGCTCTGGGTCCTCTTGCCCTTGCGCGAAGTCATCCTCACGCCCGTCGGTCTCGTCCTGCCGCTCCCCGCGGGCGAAGTCCGGGTGGTTCGTGTGGTCCTTCTCGCGGTCCTGTCCCCGCGCGAAATCAGGGTGGTGTTCCTCGTGTCCCGGGCGAGGTTCCTCGTCGTCCCGGCCGCCATGTGTTCCCATCGTTCCACCTCCTGGCCTTGACCATGCGTTGATCGCGCCAGCCCATGAGCAACGTTCGGCATCGTCGAATCTGGCCCGTTGCTGTCCCCTCCACCTTCGCGTTAGCTTACTCGCAGCTACCTCAAGGTACCGGCGTCGGCCAGCACCGCGTGACAGGACGGTCCCGCCGGGCGACCCCGTGGCGAGGCCCGAAACAGACGCACTCCGGAGGCATCATCCGGCCTCCGGCGTGTCGATGGAACAACCTGCTTGATCTTCAGCTGCGCACGACCGATGGAGGTTATGCATGGACACGATCAGCAATGGTCAGATCTTCCTCTACGAAACGCTGGGCACGGCGATGCTGCTGTTGTTCGGTTGCGGCGTGGTCGCCAACGCCATCCTCGCCGGGACCAAGGGTCTCGGCGGTGGCTGGCTGCTCATCAACTTCGGGTGGGGCCTCGGCGTCTACGCCGGCGTCTACGCCGCGTTCCCCACCGGTGCCCACCTCAACCCCGCCGTGACGGTGTCCCAGTGGATGGTCGGCAACGTCACCGCGGGCCAGGTCCCCTTCTACTTCCTCGGTGAGTTCTTCGGCGCCTTCCTCGGCGCCGTGCTCACCTGGCTGGCCTACAAGCAGCATTTCGACCTCGAGGAGGACCCCGGCCTCCAGTTGGCCGTCTTCTCCACCGGCCCGGCTATCCGCAGCTATGCGTGGAACTTCACCACCGAGGTCATCGGCACGTTCGTCCTGATCTTCCTGATCCTCGTGTCGGGCGGTACCCCGACCCAGGTCGGCCCGCTGTTCGTGGCGCTGCTCGTGATCGGGATCGGGAACTCTCTCGGCGGGCCGACCGGTTACGCCATCAACCCGGCCCGCGACCTCGGTCCGCGCATCGCCCATGCCGTCCTGCCGATCAAGGGCAAGGGTTCCTCGGACTGGAGCTATTCGTGGGTGCCCGTCGTCGCCCCGATCGTCGGTGCCGTCCTCGCCACCCTGCTGTACCAGGTGATCGGGGTCGAGCAGCTGATCACCGCGGTGACGGAGGCCGCCCCATAGCTCCCCGGCGCGCTGCGCGACCGTAGAGCCCCGCTCCTCCAGCAGCAGTGCGGGGCCTGTGCGCGCCGGCCGGCCAACCGCACCGGCGCGCGCGCAGGCACGGTCGTGTTGCCGATCGCCTGGGCGAGCAGGCCGTAGCCGCCCGTCCAGCGGCCCCCCGGCAGCCAGCAAGAGTGACCTGCTCGGCTCTACCTGGCGCGCCACGCGCGTCCTAGCATCGCTGGCCCGGGCCTTGGAGGACGTGATGAGCGAGCAGAACGTCAAGATCGTGCGAGCCGTGTACGACAGCTTCGCCGCAGGCGACGTCGACGCCGTGTTCGCCGCCATGACACCCGACATCGAGTGGGACGAGTCCGAGGGGATGCCGTACGGCGGTGTCTACCGCGGCCGCGAAGCCATCGCGAGCAATGTGTTCGGCCCGATACTCGCCGATGTCGAGGGGTTCACTGCCGTACCGGACGAGATCTTGCCGATGGATGACGCCCGGGCGGTAGCAGTCGGCAGGTACGGCGGCCAGGGCGCGAACGGCCCGGTGCACGCCCGCTTCGTACACATCTGGACCGTCACCAATGGCCTGGTGTCGCGCTACCAGCAACTCGCCGACACCCACACTTTCAGAACCGCCATCGGCAAGTAGGAGGCTGAAGGCCTGACTCGCCCCTTACGGCGACACCCGGAGGGCGTGCATCGTGACCTCCGTGAAGAGGACACCTGATACCGACGTGCCCGAGGTGCTCGACGTGCCCCAGGTGCTCGACGGCACCTCGCTGGGCGACTACGTCCGTTGGCTGGCCGCCCGCGGCCTCGCCTTCACCAGCTACGAGGAGCTGTGGCGGTGGTCGATCGAGGACCTCGAGGCGTTCTGGACCTCGATCTGGGAGTACTTCGGAGTCCACGGCTCCAACGAGCGCGCCCTCGGGTCCCGGGAGATGCCCGGCGCCCAATGGTTCCCCGGCGCCCACCTGAACTACGCCGAGCACATGCTCGGCCGGCCGGAGGACCGCGACACACCGGCGGTGATCGCCTACTCGCAGACCCGTGAGCAGAGCGAGCTGACCTTCGGCGAGCTCGCCGACCAGGTCGGCCGCGCCCGCGCCGGGCTGCGCCGGCTGGGCGTCGGCCGCGGCGACCGGGTCGTCGGGTTCGTGCCGAACATCCCCGAGGCGCTGGTGGCCTTCCTGGCCTGCGCCTCCCTGGGCGCCATCTGGGCCTCGTGCGCACCAGAGTTCGGGGCGCGCAGCGTCGTCGACCGCGTCGCCCAGATCGAGCCCACCGTCCTGATCGCGATCGCCGGGTACACCTACGGCGCCAAGGAGATCGACAAGACCGCCGAGCTCGCGGCGATCCGGGCCGGGCTCCCGACCCTGCGCCACGTCATCGGGATCGACTACGGGCGCCACCAGGTGACCGAGGCGCTGCCGTGGTCGGAGCTCCTGGCGCAGCCCGGCCCCGTCGAGTTCGACCGGGTGCCCTTCGACCACCCGCTGTACGTGCTGTTCTCCTCGGGCACCACCGGGCTCCCGAAAGCCATCGTGCACGGCCACGGCGGGATCCTGCTGGAGCACCTCAAGACACAGGCCTTCCACCTCGACACCCGCCCGGGCGACCGGGTCCTGTGGTTCACCACCACCGGGTGGGCGATGTGGAACATCGTGATCTCCGGACTGCTGCGACGGGCCGCTCTGGTGGTCGTCGACGGCAATCCGCTGCACCCCGATCTCGGGGAGCAGTGGCGGATCGCGGCCGAGACGGGCGTCTCCCTGCTGGGCACCAGCCCCGCGTACCTGATGGCCTGCCGCGCGGCGGGGATCGAGCCGGCCCGGGTCGGCGATCTCCGCTCGTTGCGGACACTGGGCATCACCGGCTCGCCGCTGCCGGGCGAGGGTTTCGACTGGGCGATGGCGCAACTCGGCGACGACGTGCGGGTCAACTCGATCAGCGGCGGCACCGACATCTGCTCCGGGTTCGTCGCGGGCAACCGGTGGCTTCCGGTGTACCGCGGCGAGCTCTCCGGTCCGTGCCTCGGCGTCGACGTCACCGCCTACGACCCGGCCGGCAACGAGGTCGTCGGCGAGGTCGGGGAGCTGGTGATCCGCCGTCCCATGCCGTCGATGCCCGTCAGCTTCTGGAACGACCCCGGTGGCGAGCGCTACCGCAGTTCCTACTTCGACGTCTACCCCGGGGTCTGGCGGCACGGGGACTGGGTCACGATGTCGCCGCACCGCAGCTTCGTGATCTCCGGCCGATCGGACGCGACGCTCAACCGCGGCGGGGTCCGACTCGGCACCGCCGAGTTCTACGCCGTGGTCGAGGAGGTGCCCGGCATCACCGACTCGCTGGTGGTCCACCTGGAGGACCAGCAGGGCGGGGCCGGCTCGCTGCTGTTGTTCGTCACGACGGATCCCGGGACCACGCTCGACGACCGGCTGCGCGACGGGATCCGCACCGCGCTGCGCCGAGAGCTGTCCCCCCGGCACGTGCCCGACGCGATCGAGCAGGTCCCGGCGATACCGCGCACGATGACCGGCAAGAAGCTGGAGACCCCGATCAAGCAGATCCTCCTCGGCCGACCCGTGTCCGAGGTCATCAGCGCCGACGCCGTGACCGACTTCGACGCGGTCGCCGAGTTCCGCGCCCCCGCGAGACCGACATGACCAGCTCGGTCGCAACGTGATCGTCGAGCGCGTCGCTTCTTGAGACGTTCACGACAACGGAGGCCGTTAGGGTTGGCCGTCGATCCACTGGCGCGCGGCGAGGAGGCCGTCTGATGAAGCTCGCTCTCTATCTGCCGAACTTCCGGGACAAGGTGACCGTCAAGGAGCTCGAGGATCTCACCAACCTCGCCGAGGAACTCGACTTCGACTCCGTCTGGACGCTCGACCGGATCGTCGTCCCGGAAGCCTCCGACCGCCAAGAGCTCCAGTACCCGTTCGGCATGATGACGGACTTCCCGCCGGCCCTGCCGGTGTCGTCGCGTGGGCAGTGGTTCCAGGGCTTCCCGTTGCTGTCCTGGCTCGCCGCGAAGACGACGAAGCTGCGGATCGGTATGAGCATCATCGACACGCCGTACCGCGCACCCGGCGTCCTCGCCACGGAGCTCGCCACCATCGACCACCTCTCGGGCGGCCGGCTCAACGTCGGCGTCGGCTCCGGCTGGATGCCCGAGGAGTTCGCCGCCTCGAGCGCGGCGCACATCTTCCCCAAACGGCACAAGCACGTGCGCGAGACGCTCGAGATCATGCAGGGCATCTGGACGAACGAGCTCTTCGAGTACCACGGCGAGTTCGCCGACTTCGAGCTGTGCGGGTTCGGACACAAGCCCGTGCAGAAGCCGCACCCACCGATCTACTTCAGCGGGCTCAAGGACGCGCGGCGCTCGGCGCTGCGCATCGCGAAGTACAACCTGGCGGGCTGGATCGGGATCCAGGACTCGCCGGAGGACATGGGCAGGTGGCGCGCCGAGATCCAGCAGGAGCTCGAGAAGCTCGACACCCCTCGCTCGATGGACGACGTCGACATGTGCAGCATGATCTGGTTCGTCATCACCGATGAGGAGACCGACCAGACGCCGAACGGCAAGGCCAGCAACCTGCTGGCGGGAACCGCGGCGCAGATCACCGACATGCTCAAGCGCTACAAGGAAGCCGGGATGACGATGCCCCTCCTCTGGCCGCCGTTCGCGGACGTGCCGGTGTCGAAGACGCTCGATGACCTCAAGCGTCTGAAGGAGGAGATCATGCCCAAGGTCGACGCCATGTGAGTCGCACCGCCCCGCCGACCGGCGGCCGAATCGCGGACGCCTACATCGTGGCGGGGCGTTCGACGCCGGTGCGGCGGCGCACCGACTCGCTGTAGACGTAGGTACGGATCTGCAGGATGGGGTCGTCCGACGGCTCGATCCCGTCGGTCACCCGCATCGGGTCGTTGACCAGGATGTCGCCGTCCCGCTCGCGCTCGGTGTCAGGGCCGGTCATCTCCACGACGCCCAAGTCGACCCGTTCAGGCGGCCATCGTCACGCCGGCATCCGGGGCGAGGGAGAGCTCGGCCCTTCCGCCGCCGCCACGATCACGCTCTGCGGGCCGGCCAACGGGTGGTGCTCGATGAACCGCCAGCCGGTGTCGCCGAGCCAGTCGCGCACCTCGTCGACGCTGTAGACGTCTCCGTCGTTCAGGTGCACGGCGAACTCGCCCGCCATGAGCGCGGCGTCCACCGGGAGGGTGTGCGTGGGGTCGGTCCAGAAGTCGGCGAGCAACAGGCGGGCGTCGGGCGTCGCGGCGGCGCGGATCCGGCGCAGCAGCTCCCGGTTCTGCTCCGGACACCAGTAGTGCGCCAGGTTCGCGACCAGCACGACGTCGTGTCCGGCCGGGAGCCGGTCCTGCGTCGCGTCACCGGCAACGACCTGGACGCGGTCGTGGAGCCTTGCCGCGTCGACCCGGCGCCGGGCGAGGGCCGCGACGACGGGGAGCTCGACCACGGTCGCGGCGAGCGAGGGGTGGGCCTGCACGGCGGTGATCGACCACGATCCCGTTCCGCCGCCGATGTCGAGCAGCCGGCGGTGCGCGGCGAAGTCGTAACCGTGCGCCAACGCTGCGGCCGGGCCGGCGAGCACGGCCTCGATGCCGGCCGATGCCACCTCCTGGAGCGTCTCGTCCAGCTCGAAGATCTCCTGACGCGGGCCGCGGCCCAGCGCCCCGGCCAGGTCCTGCCAGGCGGGGTAGCTGATGCGGTCCCAGAACCGCAGGAGCGGGCGCAGGTCCCCCGCGATGCGGCCGGCGAGGAACCGGCCGGCCGCGGGGGCGTTGTTGTAGGTGTCACCGCGCCGTTCGAGCAGGCCCAGGGCCACCATCGCGTCCGCGCTGATCCGCGCGGCCCGCGGGGTCAGCCCGGTGCGGCAGGCCAGAGCCTCGAGCGTCGCGGGCGCGTCGGCGAGCGCCTCGAACAACCCGAGCTCGCTGGCCGCGAACAGGTGCTTCGCCGCCATGAAGCCGGCGGCCACCTTCATGATCGGTTCTGGGGTGACGGTGAGGTCGGGTGCGGTGGGGGTGGTGGTCATGACGCCCTCCGTGGTCGGTCGCGGTGAGCGTGCTGGGCCGGCGGGCGATCCGGTATCCCACGCGACCGGGGTTCTCGTCTCGACAGGTCCCAGATGTCTGGGATTCCCGAGCACCGGGAGGCCGGATACGTTGGCCGCGTGGATCAGGCTGCGGCGCGCCGGGTCCGCGACAAGATCGTGCGGTTGGCCGGGCGCGCCACCGACTGGGTGGCGCTGACCCGTGAGGTCGGTGCGGTGCTCGTCGACGCCGTTCCGTTCACCCGCGCCTGCTGGCACACCGTCGACCCGGGCACCGTGTTGTTCACCGGCAGCCTCAACGAGAACATCACCTGCTCGGGGACCTGGCTGGCCGAGCACGAGTACGTGATCGAGGACGTCAACAAGTGGTGGTTCCTCGCCCGCAGCGGCAGGCTGGCCGGCGCCTCGAGCATCGCCACGCACGGCCAGCTCACGCGCAGCGCTCGCCACCGCTCGCACGCCTCCTACGGCCTGGGCGACGAACTGCGCGCGGCGTTCGTCGCCGACGGTGCGTACTGGGGCGCGGTGGGACTGCTGCGCGAGCAGGGCACGCCCTGGTTCACGATGGCCGAGGAGCGGCTGCTGGCGTCGGTGAGCGAGCCGGTCGCCCGGGGAATCCGACGCACCATGCTGTCGACGGCGGTCGCCACGGCCGAGGTCGTCGTGGACGCGCCCGGTGTGGTGGTGTTCGACGGCGACGGCCGGCCCGCATCGGTGTCGCCGGGCGCTGAGCGGTGGATCGCCGAGCTGATCGAGGAGCCGGCGCCCGCGTCGGCCACCGAGTCGCCGGCCGTGCAAGCCGTGGCCGCTCGCGCCCGCTCCCTCGGCCGCGGTCACGACCCGCTGGGACTGGCCGCGCGCGCCCGTGTCCGCACCCGCCGTGGACAGTGGCTACTGCTGTACGGCACGCCACTCTCCGGCGGAGACGGAGGGCGCGTGGCCGTGATCGTGCAACCGGCGCCCGCGGCCGAGATCGCGCCGATCGTCGCGCTCGCCTACGGCCTGTCCGAGCGAGAGCGCGAGGTGACCCGGCTGTGCATGCAGGGCCGCTCCACCAGAGAAATGGCCGCCGCACTCTCCGTCTCCCCGTACACCGTGCAGGACCATCTCAAGGCGATCTTCCGAAAGACGGGGGTGCGCACTCGCGGCGAGCTGGTCGGGCAGGTGTTCCTCGAGCACTACGTTCCGCGGTGGGAGTGCACCATCGACCCGGTGCCCCGTTGGGAGATCCCCGGATGACCCGTCCTCGGCTGCACACCCCGTCGGAGCGGTGCGACCCAGGGCGATCCACTACTCGGCGAAGAGTCGTCTCCTGATCGTCTCGCGCACCTCGGCGCGACTGCGGGTGCCGTGGTCGGCGGCGATGAAGTGGTCGGCGATCGCCACCGAGAAGGCGATCAGGCAGCGGGCCTCGAGATCCTCGTCGTCGGCGCAGACGGTGCCCAGCAGCGTGCGCAGGTAGGCGATCCGGAAGTTGTCGACGCGTCGCAGGCGCTCAGCGACCGCCGCGTCGCGCCGGGCCCAGTCGCGGACCGCGAGGTCGATCGGCAGCAAGTCGGCGCTGAACGTGAGCTCGGCGGCCCGCCGCGCCCTGGCCATGGCGTCGCCACCCTCGAGCTCGACACGCTCGATGACGTGCTCGGTGCTCCGGACCTCCCACGTGTCGAGCACCTCCTCCAGCAGCGCGCGACGGTCGTCGAAGTACCCGTAGAAGCCGCCCTTGCTGACGCCCAGCGCCCGCGCCAGCGACTCGATCAGGACCGAGTCCGGCCCACCGGCGGCCAGCGCTCGCAACCCTTCGTCGATCCACCGGTGGCGAGGCGTGCGAGCCACCGCCATGGTCAGCCTTCCCTTCGCCGCTCGCGTCTGTACGGCACCGTACACATGCTGGTAGCGTCCCCGATGTATACGACGTCGTATAGACGGGGGACGGAGATGAGCGCGGCACACGAGGCCCTCCGGGTCGGTGGCTCGGCAGGAGTGGCGGGTCAGGATCGACCCGGCAGCGCGGCGGGGCGCCACGGCCTGCGGCTGCCGCCGGGCCAGCGTCCGGTCGAAGGGTTCCCGCGCTTCGGCACCCATCTCCACCATCCCGCTCCGGCGATCCCCGACGACTATGCGATCACGGTCAGCGGGGCCGTGACCGGAGCCTTCGCGCTGCCGCTGGCCGAGCTCGCGCGGCTACCGCGCCGCGAGCTCACCGCCGACTTCCACTGCGTCGCCGGATGGTCCGCCATCAACCTCCGGTGGGAGGGGGTCGCCTTCGACACGTTCTACCGCGCGATCATCGAGCCGGCCCTCGACCGAGCGTCCCCGATCACCCACGTCGTCTTCCAGGGGCTCGACGGCCACCGGTCGGTCGCGATGATCGAGGACGCGCGGGGCGACGACGTGCTGATCGCCGAGAACCTCGACGGCCGGCCGCTCGACAGTGACCATGGCGCGCCGGTCCGGCTCGTCAGCCCGAGCCAGTACGGCTACATCAGCACCAAGCACCTCAGCCGGATCGAGGTCCACACCTCCGGGTTCGCGGACGCTCCCCGGTCCCTGGCGGACCGGCTGCTCGAGGAGCATCCGCGCTCGCGGGTGTGGGAAGAGGAGCGTCACGGCCGCTTCCCCGGCCGGTCGGTACGGCCGGTCTACCGGCTCCTGATCCCGCCGATCCGGTTCCTCAGCGCGCGTGGCCGCCGGCGCACCGTCGGTCCGGAGTGACTCGGGGAGAACCGGAGCCGGGCATCCTCGGACTCGTGACCGCAGGAGTTCGTCGCTCGTGTGGTCAGCGGATCTCAGCGCTCTACTCGTCGTGGCTGTACTCGTCGTGCCAGTTCCACCACGCGTACGGCGGGGTCTGGGGATAGCCCGTGGGCGAGTCCTCCCACTTCTCCTGCCGCCCGAGCGCGGTCATGTCCAGGTAGCTCCAGGTGCTCCCCAACGCCTCGTCGCCGCGGCTGTTGATGAAGTAGGTGCGGAACACGCCGTCGCCGTCGCGGAGGAACGCGTTCGTGCCGTGCCATTCGTCCACGCCGAAGTCGAGGTCGAACCCGTCGGTCATGGTGTACCAGGGCATCGTCCAGCCCATCCGCGCCTTCATCTGCGCGATGGCCGGCTGCGGCGCCCGCGAGACGAAGACGAGAGTGGTGTCACGGGCGTTCAGATGGGACACGTGGGCCACCTGATCGGCCACGAGGGAACAGCCGCGGCACGCGTGGTCGGGCCAACCGAACACTCCGGGCTCGAAGAAGGCCCGGTAGACGATCAGCTGACGACGACCTTCGAACAGGTCGAGCAGGCTCGCCCTGCCCCCGGGTCCGTCGAACTCGTAGCGCTTCTCCACCGCCAGCCACGGCATCCGCCGACGCTCCGCGGCCATCGCGTCGCGGGCGCGGGTCAGCTCCTTCTCCTTGACCAGCAACTGCCGGCGCGCTGCCTCCCACTCCTGCGGCGTGACGATCTGGGGGGTCTTCATGGTCGTGGTCATCTTCCTCGTCGTCCTCGGGTTTCCTTGAGTGGTGAGGTGCCGGGCTCGCGAGCCGACCGGTCGAGGTGGTCTGCCAACGCCTCCAGCGGGCCGTCCCAGTCGCGGGCCAGCGCAGCCAGGAACTGTTGCGCCACCTGCATCGGTGCGGAGCGCAGCCGGTAGCGCACCCGGCGCCGCTCCCCCGGTTCGGCCCTCACCAGACCGACCTCGGCCAGCAGGGCCAGGTGTTTGGCGATCGCCTGACGCGTGATCGGCAGGCGATCGGCCAGGTCCGTGGCCGTCGCCGGACCTCCCGACGCCAGCGCGGCCAGGATGCCGCGCCGGCTCGGATCGGCGAGAGCGACGAAGACCTGTTCGGCGATCGCCTCGCTCTCACGCGGCATCGAGGTAGTCGACCAGCTCGCCCAGCTCGCTCGCCCATCCGGTGGTGTTGCCGTCGTACGCCGTGCGGTGGGCGTCTTCCGGCAGTTGGGCGAAGCCGGATTCGACCACGGTCAGCCGCGTGCCCGCGTCGGTCGGTTCGAGCGTGAACTCGACGTAGGTGCGGCGCGGATCGTCGTCGGGCAGGCCGTAGATGGGCCAGGTGAAGCCGAAGACCGTCGGCTCCTCGACCCGTTCGACACGCATCTCGGCCTTGTCACCGCTGGTCCACAGCATCTGAGCCGATCCACCCGGGCGCAGATCGATCGTCGCCTGGTTACCGAACCAGGTGCCCAGACCCTCGGCCGTGGTGAGCGCCGCCCACACGTCGTCCGGTGGGTGAGCGACCTCCACGGTCCGCTCGATGCGATCGGGAAAACCCATGCCTGCCTCCCAGACGTAGCAACCGGTGAGTTGCTACTTTATGGCAATCAACTGGTTGCGTCAAGGCCAGGTCCGTGGGACGGGACGGCCGGCGCGGAACACGGCTCGCGGATCGAGCAGGCTCCTCAGGTCCGCGGTGATGTCACCGTCGACCGCGAGCAGGTCGGCGTCGTAGCCCTTCGCGAGCCTGCCCTTGCGGTGACCGAGTCCGCAGACGTCGGCGGCGAGGCTGGTGACCGAGCCGAGCGCGTCCAGCGCGGTGAACCCGAGGGACGCGAACAGGATCGCCCCGTGCGGGAGGACATCGTGCGGCTTTCGCGGGCCGATGCCGGCGTCCGAGCAGCACACCACCCGAACCCCCGAGCGATGCATGTGCACGAAGTTGGCCCAGCACTGCTCGAGGCGCTCGGCGGCGACAGCGGGCAGGGGCGGGCCGTCGGGCAACCACGCCTCGGTGGCGCCCACGGAAACCCGGGCCGCGGCCAGCCGGTCCACGGTTCGCTCGTCGAGCTCGACCCCACCAGCGGTGACGAAGGTGCAGTGCTCGATGCCGTCGACGCCGGCGGTGACCGCGTCAGCGATACCCACCGGACCGTGCGCGTGCGCGGTGATGGGCAGACCCAGCCGATGAGCTTCGACGGTGGCCGCGGCCAGCTCGGAGAGGCGGTACTGCGACTCGTGCAGGCCGAAGCCGGGCGTCAGCATCCCGCCGGTGGCCATGATCTTGATGACGTCGACACCCCGCTCGGCCCGCTCGGCCACCGCAGCCCGCACGCCGACGACTCCGTCGGCCTCCCCGCCGAGGAACCAGCAGTGGCCTCGGGTCGGAGTGATGGGCGGCCCGGAGTACTGCACCTCCGGTCCGAGGTCGCCCGACGCTGCGTACTCCTCGCGGAGCCGGCCGGCGAGGTACGCGCGGTCGCCCAGGTCGCGGACCGTGGTGATCCCGGCGTGCAGCGCCCGGTTCGCGTGGGTCCGCATGCGCGCGAGCAGCTGTTCATCACTGGGAGCCGTGACGTCGTGCACCGGATCCCCGTCCGGAGGGAAGGCGAGATGGACGTGGGCATCCACCAGGCCGGGCAGGAGGGTGGCGTCGCCGAGATCGACGACGCGAGCGCGGGCGGGCGGTTCGGCCCCGGTCAGGTCGACGTCGGCGATCCGCCCTCCGTCGAGCAGAACCATGGCCGGGCCTCGCCGCACCGCGTACCCGTCGTAGATGCGGTGCGCGCGTACGGCGACCCCGCTCGCGCGCGCCATCTCACTTGCGCCAGAACACGTGGTGGGTGACGCCGCTCGAACTGGGCACGACGTCGAGGTGGAAGCGGTCGAGCAGCTCGTGGGGAGATCCCCACAGCTGCGACCCGGATCCGAGCTCCACCTGCGAGACCGCCACGTGCATGGTGTCGACCAGGTCGGCGTCGAGGAACTGGCGGATGACGGACGCCCCACCGCCGAGCCGGACGTCCTTGCCCTCCGCGGCCTGACGTGCCTGCTCGAGGACCGAGGCCGGTTCGCCGGCCACGAAGTGGAACGTCGTGTCGGCCAGGGTGAACGACGGACGCTCATGGTGGGTCAGGACGAACACGGGGGTGTGGAACGGGGGGTGATCGCCCCACCAACCGCGCCACCCGAGATCGCGCCACGGGCCGCGCTGCGGACCGAACTTGTTGCGGCCCATGATCTCGGCGCCGATGTTGCGGTCGAAGTCGCGCGTGAAGTAGTCGTCGAGACCACGGCTTCCACCCGGGTCCGCTCGGTTGGGCCAGCTCGCGGTGGCACCGGCCCAGGCGAACATGTCACCGGGGTCGGCGTGGCCGAACGGTCGATCGAGGCTCTGGTCCGTGCCGGCACCGAACCCGTCACGCGAGACGGTGAAGTTGTGGACTCTCAGCAGCTGGTTCACGCGGGGTCCTCCTGATGACTGTGACCGTCCCCCCGAGCGCGGGGTGGACGGGCTTCTTGCGATGAGTTCCTCCCGGCGCCATGGTCCACGCTCATCGACAGCAGCTTCTCGGCGATGCGGAGAGACATGACCACCGACCCGACACTGACCGACGGCAACCGGATCACGCCGGTCGAGACCAAGCCCGGCTTCGCCGACTGACAGCGGTGTCGATGTGGAGAGCCGGATCAACGGAGTGCTGGTCCACTACGAGATGCGTGGCGGCGGAGTGCCGCTCGTTGCGCTCCACGGCGCGGGTGTCGATCACCGCGAGATCGAGTCGGCGATCGAGGCCGTCATCCCTGGGGCGGGCTACCGGCGGATCTACCCGGATCTGCCGGGTATGGGCAGCTCGACGGCCGACGGACTGACCGGCAACGACGATGTGGTCGCGCTGCTCGCTGACTTCATCGATCATCTCGGTGCGGGGCCCGTGTTGCTCCTCGGGCACTCCTACGGCGCTTACCTCGCTCGTGGCGTGGCCGCACAGCGACCAGACATCGTGCTCGGCCTGGCGTTGTTGTGCCCCGTCGCCGAGCGGTCCGGAAGCGTGCCGGACCACGACGTCGTTCGCCAGGACGCCGACGCCTACGACGAACTCGCACCGGGGCAACGGGCCGGGTTCGACGAGTACTTCGTCGTGCGCACACGGGCCACCGCTCGCCGCTACCGCGACCACGTCGCCCCGGGGACGACTCTCGTCGACGAGGCTGCGCTCGAACGCATCTTCGTCGGATGGACGGTCGACGTGGGGTCGGGCTCCTTCTTCTCTGCGCCGACCGTGATCGCGGCGGGACGACGCGACTCGGTCGTCGGGTACACCGACGCCACGGAGCTGCTCGACCGCTACCCGCACGCCACCCTCGCGGTGATCGAGAACGCCGGCCACGCGTTCATGCACGAGCGGCCCGAACTCCTCGCCGCGCTGATCGGCGACTGGCTCGATCGAGCACACCCAGCGCACCCGTGACCGCGGGGCTCCCCCGTGACCGTGGATGTCGAGGGCGACGTTCTCATGCTGAGACGAGCGCGGCGCCCCCGGACGACCGACGATGTGCCGATGACCGCGATCCAGGACATCCCCGTCACCGACATCACGACCACGACCGTCCGGGCGGCGTGCCCGCACGACTGCCCGGACACCTGCGCGATGCTCGTGACCGTGACCGACGGCAAGGCCGTCGAGGTGCGCGGCGATCCCGACCATCCGTTCACCCGGGGCGGCCTGTGCGTGAAGGTCAACAACTACCAGGACAAGGTCTACAACCCCGAACGCGTCCTGCACCCGATGCGCCGGTCCGGCCCCAAGGGCAGCGGTCGGTTCGAACGCATCGCCTGGGACGACGCGCTCGACGAGATCGCCGACCGCTTCCGCGCGACGATCGACGAGCACGGGCCCGAATCGATCATGCCGGTGAGCTACCTCGGCACGCAGGGCATCCTCAACGGACTGAACGTCGGCGACCCGTTCTTCAACGCGCTCGGCGCGACGATCGCCGAGCGCACCTACTGCGACTCGGGTGCCTGCACCGCGTACACGATGACGATCGGGGCCACTGCGGGCGTGGACCCGGAGAGCCTCGTCCACTCCCGCTACATCATCATCTGGGCCTGCAACATGGTCTCGACGAACCTGCACCTCTGGCCGGTCGTCGCCGAGGCGAAGCGCCGTGGGGCGAAGGTCGTGGTGATCGACCCGATGCGCCACCGCACGGCGAAGCTCGCCGACTGGCACATCCCGATCCGGCCGGGCACCGACGGCGCGCTCGCGTTGGCGATGATGCACGTGATCATCGCCGAGGGCCTGACGGACGAGGCGTACGTCCGCGACCACACGGTGGGCTACGCCGACCTCGTCGAACGCGTCCAGCACCACACGCCGGAGTGGGCGGCGGAGGAGACCGGGATCCCGGCCGACGACATCCGGACCCTGGCGCGCGAGTACGCCACGTCCGAGCCGTCGATGATCCGGATCGGGGTCGCCATCGAGCGCCACGCGGGTGGCGGCCAGACGGTGCGTTCGATCGCCTGCCTCCCGGCGCTCGTGGGCGCATGGCGCAAGGTCGGTGGTGGGCTGCTGCAGCTGCCGCTGTGGGCGTTCCCGGTGAACTGGGGTGGGTTGATGCGCCCCGATCTCGCGACACCGGGCACGCGCGTGGTCAACCAGTACCTCCTGGGGCGGGCGCTGACCGGCGAGATGGCGCTGGACCCGCCGATCAACGCGCTGATGGTCTACAACTCCAACCCGCTCGTCGTGTGCCCCGAACAGGACAAGATGGCGGCCGGGCTCGCCCGCGAGGACCTGTTCACGGTGGTCAGCGACCACGTCCTGACCGACACCGCCCGGTACGCCGACATCGTGCTGCCGGCCACCACACAGCTCGAGCAGCACGACATCATGTTCAGCTGGGGTCACTTCTACGTCACGCTCAACACGCCGGCCGTCGCGCCGCTGGGCGAGGCCGTGCCCAACACCGAGCTCTTCCGCAGACTCGCCGCGCGCATGGGCCTCACCGACCCCTGCTTCACCCGCACCGACGAGCAGATGCTGGCCGAGGCGTTCGACTGGTCCGCGCCTGCGATGGAGGGCATCACGCTCGCCGCGCTGCGCGAGACCGGCTGGGCGCGGCTGAACCTTCCCGGCCCGGACGAGTACGCCCCGCACGCCGAGGGCGGCTTCCCGACGCCGTCGGGCAAGACCGAGTTCCGCTCGTCGGTCGCCGAGGCCGCGGGCAACTTCGTGGTGCCGTTGTTCCGACAGGGTTCCCACGAGTTCCAGCCCGGCGGCGTGGTGGATCCGGTGCCGCACTACGTCCCGCCCCGCGAGACGGCGGACTCCGGTTTCCGGCTCAACCTCATCTCGCCCAAGTCGCACGCCTACCTGAACTCCAGCGCAGGCGACCAGCCAGCACAGCGACGCGTGCAGGGTGAGCAGACGGTGATCATGCACCCGCAGGACGCCGAGGAGCGCGGCGTCGTCACCGGCCAGTACGTCCGGGTGTACAACGACCGCGGCCAGTACGTCGCGCTCGCGCAGGTCAGTGACGAGATCGCCCCCGGTGTGGTGCTGTCGCCCATGGGTGCGTGGCGGAAGAACGCGAAGACTGCCTCGACCGTCTGGGCAGCGACGGTCAACGCGGTGAACCCGTTCGCGTTCGCCGACCTCGGCAACGCACCGACGTTCTCCGACACGAGGGTCGAGGTCGAGGTCGTCTGATGGCTCCGTCGGTCGACGTGACCGCTGCGATCTGACGGGAGTGCGTCAGCGCCCCTCGTAGGTGGCCCGGCCGGGACCGTCGCGGAGGAACGATGCGACGGCCCCGCGCAGGTCGGCGGTGGCGAACAGGGCGCCGGAGATGGCGGGAACGGCCTCGTCGGCGGCCGGCACGCCCTCCCGCGCCGCGATGTCCACCAGGCGCTTCGTGGCCGCGTGGGCGACGGTCGGCCCGGCGCCGAGCTCGCGGGCGAAGGCCCGTGCGGCGTCCGCGAAGCCCTCGTCGGACAGCACCCGGTTCACGACGTTCCACCGCTCGAGGACGGCGGCCGGGTAGTGGCCGCCGGTGAAGACGAGCTCCTTCGCCCGGGCCGGCCCCGCCCGCTCGGCCAGGCGCTGCGGGCCGCCCATCGACGGCGTCAGCCCGACCACGATCTCGACGAGGCCGAACGAGGCCTGCTCGGCCGCGACGAGCACGTCGCAGGCCAGCGCCAACTCGAACGCGGCGGTGAGGGTGAGGGCGTGCGCGGCGAAGACCGTGGGCACCGGCAGGCCCTCGAGCGTCTGCGCGATGCGCAACAGTCGCGCCCAGAGCGCAGCGGACCGTTCCACGGGGTCGGGTCCCTCGGCCAGCGTGGAGAACATCTCGACGTCGACCCCACCGGACACCACCGCACCGCGGGCTTCCACCAGCACCGCGCGGGCCCGGTCGGCCCGCGTCGGATCGGTGAGTGTGACGAGCTCGGCCACGACGTGCTCCCACGCCGCGAACACCTCCTCGTCGAAGAGGTTGAGCGGCGGCTTGTCGAGGACGACGACGGCCACGTCGCCGTCGCGCTCGATCCGAACGGGCGGCGCGGTCTCCGGCATCTCCTCAGTCTGTCAGCGGCACCCGGATCGCCGGCCCACTCGCCTACCGGCGCTCCGCCCCTCGGTCGGGCATGGGTGCCGGATACTCGCAGCGCGGACACGGGCGACACGGGAGTGATCAGATGACGACGGCGCAGGGACCGGCCCGTTCCCCCCGCCGTGTGACGCTCTCTCCCACCGCTGGGTTGGCGGCGTGCCCGCCGCACCCCGATGTCGCCGCCCGTCCGCGGACCGAAGGGGAGGACGACGCCGGTGCCCGGCGGTGCCAGCGCTGGACGTTGATCGTGGTGTGCCTGGCCTCCGGCCTGCTGCTGTTCAACGTCACTGCGCCCAACGTGGCGTTGCCCGACATCGCCGCCGACCTCGGGGCGACCTTCGCCGAGCAGCAATGGGTGCTCTCGGCGTACGCGCTGGTGCTGGCCTCGCTGCTGCTGGCCGGCGGGGCGGTGGGTGACCTCCACGGCCGCAGGCGGCTGTTCCTGCTGGGCATGGCGGTGTTCGGGCTCGGCTCACTGGCCTGCGCGCTCGCGCCGTCCCCGCTCCTGCTCATCCTGGGCCGCGTGCTGCAGGGCGTCGGCGCGGCGGCGCTGTTCCCGGCCGGGCTGGCGCTGATCGCTGCGGAGTTCGACGGGGCGGCCCGCGCCCGCGCGATCGGGATCTGGGGGGCCAGCGTGGCGGGCGCGATCGCGCTGGGTCCCCTGCTCGGCGGGGTGCTGGTCGAGCTGAGCGGGTGGCGCGCGCAGTTCGCCTTCGCCGTCGCGCTCGTCGTCCCCTCGGCCGCGATCGGGATGCGACACCTGCGCGAGAGCCGCGACCCCGAGGGCGCAGCCCTGGACTGGACCGGCACCGCGTTGCTGACCGGGTCGCTGTCGCTGCTGATCGTGCTGGTGCAGCGGGGCAACGCGATCGGGTGGACGAGCCCGGTGACCGTCGCGATGGGCGTCGGATCGGCCGTGCTGTTCGCCGCCTTCGTCGTCGCCGAGTTCCGGGTCCGGCAGCCGCTGATCTCGCCAGAGCTGATGCGCAACCCGACGTTCATCGGCGCCACCGTGGTCGCGCTGGTGTTCGCGGCGGCCGGGTTCGCGCCACTGGTCTACATCTCGCTGTTCCTGCTGCAGGTCGCCGGGTCGGGGCCCACCCTGGCCGGCCTGCAGATCGCGCCGTTCGCGCTGGCGTCCCTCGTCGTCTCGCTGCTCGCCGCCAGGGTGGTGAACCGGTTGGGGGTACGCACCGCGCTCGCGGGCGGCCTCGCGCTCTGCGGCGTCGGGGTGGCGCTGATGCTCCTCGTCGCGCCGGACGGGGCGGGGCTGCGCCTGCTCCCCGGGCTGATCGTGTTCGGGATCGGGGCCGGGTGGTGAACCCGACGATGACGGTCGCGGCGTTGAGCACCGTGTCCTCGGCGCACAGCGGGATGGCCTCCGGGGTCAACAACACCGCTCGTCAGGTTGGGATCGCGGCCGAGATCGCTGGCCTCGGCGCGGTGTTCCAGGTCCGGTTGATCAGCGACGTCCAGGCCGGACTCGTCGAACGCGGGGTGCCGTCCGCCACCGCCGAGCGGGCCGCGCAGCTCGCCGCCGCTGGGGACGCAGACGGCGCGGCCACCCTCGTCGGGAACACGGGCTCCGCGTTGTCCGGTGTCGTCGAGACCGCCTTCGTCGGCGCGTTGCACACGGTCTTCCTCATCGCGATCGGCATCACCGTGCTGGGCATCGTCGTGGTGCTCGCGCTGATCCGACCCGCACCGACCACCTCGTGAACGGTGCAGCGC
The DNA here is from genome assembly GCA_963711715.1 of uncultured Actinomycetota bacterium. Lineage (GTDB taxonomy): Bacteria > Actinomycetota > Actinomycetes > Mycobacteriales > Pseudonocardiaceae > Pseudonocardia. The sequence continues at coordinate 217,978 of CAVQFJ010000007.1, read as the reverse complement.
AGGGTCGTCGAGCTGGTGGCCCCACTGCCCGCGGAGCGCGCGGCGGTCCGGGTGCACGCCCCGGACTTCGACCTCGCCCGGGCGGACCCGACGTCAGCCGATGTCGGTCAGGAATCCGGCGACCTCGTCGACCACCGCCTTCTGGTGAGCGGCCAGCTCGTGTCCGGCGAAGCCGCCGACGATCGGCAGGAACGGGTCGGGGAACGCCGGCGCCCCGGCCAGCTCCTCCAGCACCGCCAGGCCGCAGAACGGCACGTACACCGGGCTGTAGCCACCTTCGTGCGACATCGCGATGCGCCCGTCGCACAGCTGCTCGGCCACCTCGAGCAGCCGCCGGGTCAACGCGCGGTAGCCGGCCGAGGTCACCATCTGGCGGGAGAGCGGGTCCATCGCCCCCGCGTCGAAACCCGACGCGACGAGGATCAGCTCCGGGTCGAAACGCTCCAGCGCCGGCACCACGAGGGCGTCCATCGCGTAGGCGTACCCGCCGTCGCCCGTACCGGGAGGCAGCGGCACGTTGAGCGCGTAGCCGACGCCGGCCCCCTCGCCGCGTTCGTCGCTGAAGCCGCTCTGCGGGGGGAACACGTTGTCCTGGTGCAGCGAGATCGTCAGCACGCTCGGGTCGTCGTAGAACGCCGACTGCGTGCCGTTCCCGTGGTGGACGTCCCAGTCGAGCACGGCGATCTTCCCGACGCCGAGCACCTCGCGCGCGTGCCGGGCGGCGATCGCGAGGTTGCCGAACATGCAGAAGCCCATCCCGGTGCCCGCGATCGCGTGGTGACCGGGTGGCCGGACCAGCGCGTACCCGTTCGCCACTGCGCCACCGACCACCGCGTCGACGACGGTGATCACTCCGCCAGCCGCGAGCGCGGCGATCTCGTACCCGCCGCGGCCGAAGGGCGAGACGCCGTCGCCGGCGTCACCTCCCTTGGGGAGCGCGCTCTCGGCGATGATCCGGTCGAGGTGCTCGCGGGTGTGCACCCGCAGGATCTCCTCCTCCGTGGCCGGGCGGGGACGCAGCCGCTCCAATCGGTCGACGAGACCGGAGACGACGACGAGCTCGTGCATGCGCCGCTTCGTCTCCGCGTTCTCGAAGTGCAGGAACGGCTGCAGCCCCGCCGCCGGGTCGGAGCCGAGGAGGCCGACCGCGGTGCCGGTGTCGTGCCATCCGAAGATCTCGTGGTAGAGGTAGCCGGTCGTCATGGGAGCCCCTTTCCGGACGTCCTGCGCTGCCACCGGATCATGCCGGCTGTCGCACGATCACCGCGACGGACACGTGAGCGTTCTCGCGACACCGCTCACGTGTCCCCGACGGAGGTGCGCGACCGCGACCGGCGACCGCCAGCTCGGCTCGCGTCACGCGACTCCGGCGAGGCCGCGCAGGGCGAGACCCAGCCCGACGACGAGCACCAGCACCGCCGTCAGCACCGGCACCGCCGCGACGAGCCCGGCCGTCCGGCGGCGGAGCCCCTCGGAGACCCGGACGGTGTCCAGCCGGTCCCGCAGGCCGACCAGCAGCAGGCCGGCGACGGTCAGGGTCGCGGCCATCCCGAGCCCGTAGCTGAGCACGAGCCCCACCCCGAACCAGGACCGACCCAGGCCGATCGCACCGAGCAGGACGAGCAGCGCCGTCGGGCTCGGGACCAGCCCTCCCGCCACCCCGAGGCCGACCAGCGCGCTGCGGCCGAGCCGCGACGAGCCGGCGTCGTGGCGGTGCCCGTGCCCGTGGCCGTGACCGTGGCCGTGGCCGTGGAGAGGTGCGTGCGCATGTCCGTGGCCGTGCGAGTGACCGTGGCCGGGACGACCCTCCCCGCTCCCGGCGAGGACGAGCACCCGCTCGTCCCCCGTCGCCATACGCGTGCCGTGCTCCCGCCACGCCGAGCGCAGCAGCGCCGCACCGATCCCGGCGACCAGCAGCCCGCTGAGCACGCCGAGCCAGCGCAGCAGTCCGTCCGGGGCGAGCGTCGCCGACACACTCAGGACGAGGCCGAGCACCAGGACACCGGCGGTGTGGGTGGCCGTGACCGTGGCCCCGACGAGCAGGGCGTCGCGCCGGGTGCCGCGGCGACCGGCCAGGTACGCCGCCACCACCGTCTTCCCGTGACCCGGCAGGAGGGCGTGGCCGGCCCCGAGCACCAGCGCCAGCACCACGGCGAGCAGGCCGACCCCGCCGGTCAGGTCGGCGGTCCCCACCAGGCCGGTGAACCACGCACCCAGCTCCCCCTGCAGCCGCTCCACCGCCGAGCCCGCCGGGCGGTCCGGTCCCGTCGCCCCGCCACCGGAGCCGGAACCGGGCCGGACCTGCAGGACGACCGATCGCTCGTCGAGGGGGTCGGCCAGCAGATCGCGGGGGTACGCCCGCAGCTGCTCGCTCACGCTCGCCGCCGGCACCGGTGACCCGACGAGGTCGACCCCCTGCCCGACCGCGGTGATCTCCCGCCAGCCGATCCGGTCGGCGAGGTGGCCGTCGACGAACCCCACGGTGGCCGGCCGGTCGAGCGCCGCCGGCGCCCGCAGCGCGCACTCGATGCGCGTGGTGGGGAGGCCGGCCTCGCCCGGGGGCATCGTCCGGTCGGCGCGCAGCACCGTCCACGGAACCGCCACACCGTCCACGGTCGCGACCAGCGAGCCCGCCACCTCCGCGCACTCGGCGTCGGCCCGCCGTTGCGCCTCGTCCGGTGGGACGGCGCCGTCGACACGGCCGCCATCGGTGCCGTCACCCCGCTCCAGACCCGCCTGCAGGGTCGGGATCTCCGCGTAGTCGACGACGGCGAGCAGCTCGATCCGGTCGGGGTGCAGGCGCAACTCGTCGTAGTGGTTCACGGTGAAGTTCCCGAGCGGGTGCGCCTGCGCGCCCGGAGCGGGAGCCAGCGCCACACCGCTCGCGCACAGCGCGACCAGGACGCCGATGCGGGACCACCAGCGCCTCATCGCTGCGCTCGCAGCGCGTCGAGGGCCTGCTGCGCGGCGACGGCGTGCAGCGGGGAGAAGTGCGGATTGGTGCGCAGAGCGTGGTCGAGTGCGGCGGTCGCATCGGCGGACCGGCCGAGTGCCGCGAGGATCATCCCGCGGTGGTAGTCCGTCACGGCGTCGCGCCGACCGAGCTCGGCGGCCCGCTCGGCGAACGGCAGCGCCTCCGCGTCCCGTCCCGCGACGTGCAGGGCCCAGGCCAGGGCGTCGGCGGTGAACACGGACTGCCGGCGCTGCCACTCCGCCTCGGCGAGCCGCACGGCCTCGGCGGGATCGCCGTGGTCGGCCGCCGCCTGCGCGGCGGCCAAGTCGTCGACCGAGCCCTGCGCGGCGTACAGCTGCCGCTGCGCGTCCAGCAGCCGGTACTGCGCCTGCGCCTGCGGCGCCCGGCCGGCCGACTCCAGCAACTCGCCGTACTCCAGCAGGTACTGCGGCAGCGGCACCCGCCGGGTCAGCAGGTCGTAACCCTCGATCGCCTCCTCGACGCGCCCCGTGGCGGCGAGCACCTTCGCGCGGCCCTGCAGCAGGGCCGGGTCGCCGGGGACCGCGGCCAGCCCACGGTCGTAGCGGGTGCGGGCCTCCTCGGCGTCGCCGGTGTTCCAGGCCAGCTCACCCAGGTAGTACTGGCAGAAGGCGAGCTCGTCGCGGCTGGTCGCGGCGCCCAGTGCCCGCTCGAGCGCCGCCCGGGCGTCGTCGGGGCGACCGTGCAGCTCCAGCTCGTAGGACGCGCGGGCGAAGGAGGCCACGCCGGGTCGCACGTCGAGCATCCGCTGGACCGCGGCCGTCGCCGCGGCCGTGTCACCGAGCTGGGTCGTCGCGTCTGCGAGAACGCCGTAGGCCTCGGGGCTCCACGGGTTCAGCCCGATCGCGTCCTCGGCGTGGCGGCGAGCGGCGGCGAAGTCGTGCCGGGCGTTGGCGAGCGCGCCCAGCCCGACCAGCGCCGGCGCGTTCTCGTCCGGTCGCAGCTGGACCGACCGGTCCAGCGCGCCCTGGGCCTGCGGGTAGTACGCGGGGTTGGCCGTCACCCTGGCCTGCTCGACGTACGCCGCTCCCAGCCCGGCCCATGTCGCGTGGTCGTCGGGCACCCGGCGCAGCCGGTCCTGGGCGTTCTGGATCGACGCTGCGAGCCGATCGCCGACCGGGTGTGGGGTGGCGGCCGGCCGGGGGTCCGGGTCCGCCTCCCACACCATGACCGCGATCGCCGCGACCAACAGCACGATCAGGACGGCGAGGATCGCCCCCCGCCTGCTGCGGGGCGGCTCGCTCGCGAGGAGCGGGTCGGTGGTGGGAGGCGGGGCCGTAGTAGTCGTCATGGCTGCTCCTCGTCCGGTCTCGGGTCTCGGCCCGTCGGCCGGCTGGCCGGACGGCGGGTCGGGTCGGCGACGGCGGAGCGCCGGGGGCGACCCCCTCGGAGCGCCCCCGGCAGGTCGATCAGCCGGTCGTCGGGCTCGGCGGAGCGTGCGGTGCGACAGGGCCGGGTCCGGACGGACCTCCCCGGCGACGCAGCGCCAGCAGGGCCGCCGTGCCCACGAGCAGTGCGCCCGCGAGCCCACTGGCCACCGCGACCGGAACGGCGTTCGTGGCGGATGCCGCGGGAACCACGTCCGGTGCTGCCGTCGGACCATCCGCCGGAGCGACGGGCGGAACCGCGGAGCCGCTGTCGCCCCCGGCGGGAGTGGGTGCGCCGGACCCACCGGGCACGGTCTGGTCGCTCGGCAGCGCGACGTACGGGAACGACTCCAGGAACGGCACGTCGTTCGCGTCCACCTTGTCGCCCGTCGCCAGAGCGTCGACGATCTTGCCGGCCTGCGCTGCGCCGGCGACGGCCTGCACGGAGATGTCGATCACGTCGTCACCGAGCCGGCGCCCGTTCGGGAAGCCCTGCAGGTCCCCGGCCAGCACGCCGAGCCGGTTCGGATCGGCCGCCGGCGGCACCGAGGTGTTCAACCGCAGCATCTCCGACGGCTGGAACTCCGTCGGGTCGGTGTCGGCGTTCAGCACGTGGCTGTTCAGGTCGGCCTGGATCGGCGGTGCCGTGCCGTCCAGCGTCGGGGCGTTCTTCGCGATCCCGGTCAGGAAGATCTCGACGAGGTCGTTGCGCGGGGTCACCGGCGCCGGTACCTGGTAGATCCCCTCGAGCAGCGTGGCCAGCTCGGGATCGGTCACCCGGGCGACGACCTCCGGGATGGTGGCGTCCTTGTTCGGGGTGAGTCCGTTGAAGGCGTCCTTCAGCCCGGCGGGGATCACGACCTCGTTCACCAGCGGGTTGCCCAGCCGCGACACCTGCACCGGCTCGCCGACGGCAGTGGCGGCACCGGGCGAGAGCTGCAGGGTGCGGCGTTCGGTGTCGCTCCAGACGCCGATCACCGGGTTCCGGGCGGGATCGCCGTTCGCGGTGACCTCCGGCAGCGGCACCTGCAGCACCCAGGTGTTGACGTTCGTGCTGGCCAGGGTGTCCTGCCCGACCTCGGACAGGTCACCGCCGTAGAGCAGGTCGAAGACCCGCAGGTCGGCGAAGAAGGGGTCCTCGGCCGCGCCGACGTAGGTCCTGCCGCCGCCGGGCAGGTCCTTGATCGCCTGGTCCCGCAGCGCCGCGTAGTCCGGCATCGATGCCGCGCCCACCTGCGACGGGGCGACCTGGGCCTCGACCAGCTTCTCCCAACCGCCGTTCTTGGCGATCGAGACCGTGTAGTACTGCCGGAACAGCAGGTTCTCGTCGTCCAGGCTGGTGACCGGACCGTTGTTGTAGAGGAACGTGTCGTTGCCGCGCCGGTCGTCGGTCCGGACGGTCAGGCGGTAGCCGACGTCGGGCTTGGCGTTGCCGTCGGTGTCGACGTTGATGTCGTAGTTGGCGTCGGTGGCCCACGGGTAGAACGTGGGCCCGCCGTTGGGTTCCTGGAGCCCGAACCAGTTGGCCACGAACGTCACCGCGTCGGGTTCGGTCCGGGCTGACGAACGCGTAGACGTCGGTGTTGTCCACCGACGGATCCGCCGAGATCAACGGGGCTTCACGGTGGCTGGACGCGGTCGCCTGGCCGGCGACGACCGTCGTCAGGGCGGTGGCGAGCAGTACCGTCCCCGCGGTGGCCACGGCCGCCGCGATACGACCTGGTGATCGAGCTGAGCGGGACATCGCAGTTCCTTTCCGAGGCAGCACGGGGTGACCGGCGAACGGGGGACCCGTTCCGGTTCGGGAGGCGCAGCGAGGAACCCGGTGTGGCGTGCACCGAGCCGGCAGTGCCGTAGTGCGTCGTTCTCACCAGGCGCCGGCCCGTGCGTCGCGGATCCGAGTCGCGCTGGTACCTCTCGTTCGGACCAGCGCAGCCGTCGGTTCGAGCGATCCGCGCTCACCGGATGGTGCGGTGTTATCGCCCCGTGACACACTGATCACCGACGATGAGTGCGGGCAGCGGTGGCGACCACGGCGAGAGCTCGGAGGGCGAGTTGAGCGATGCCTCGGGAGCCTCTCGGGCGAGCGACCCGACGGCGTCGCGGATCGCGCTCGGGAGGCGGCTGCGAGGGCTTCGCGAAGCCAGCGGGATCAGCCGTGACGACGCCGGGCACTCCATCCGCGCATCGGGCACGAAGATCAGTCGAATGGAGCTGGGCCGGGTCGGGCTGAAGGAGCGGGACGTCGGGGACCTGCTCACGCTGTACGGGATGCAGGACGCCGCCGAGCGCGTCGCCCTGCTCGAGCTCGGTCACCGTTCCACCCAGCCCGGCTGGTGGCAGGCGTACGGCGACGTGCCGACCTGGTTCGAGGACTACCTCGGACTGGAGCAGGCCGCGTCGATCATCCGCACGTACGAACCGCAGTGCGTGCCCGGCCTCCTGCAGACCGAGGACTACGCCCGGGCCCTCATGTCGATGAACTACCCGGTCGTCGGGCCGGAGGACGTCGAACGACGGGTGCGGCTCCGGCTGCACCGACAGCAGCTCCTCACCGGCTCGTCGCCACCGAAGTACTGGGTGGTGATCGACGAGAGCGTGCTGCGGCGACCTGTCGGGGGGCCCAAGGTGCACCTCGACCAGATGCGCCGGCTCGCCGAGCTCGCCGAGCTCCCGAACGTGACGATGCAGGTCGTGATGTTCCGAAGCGGGGGGTACACGGCCGCCGGCGGGGCCTTCACCGTCCTGCGGTTCGCCGAGCCGGACCTGCCCGACCTCGTCTACCTCGAACAGCTCACGACCGCGCTGTACGTCGACAAGCCCGCCGAGGTCGAGTTCTACACCACGATGATCAGCTCGCTCGCGGTCCAGGCCGAGGACCCGGCCGCGACTCGGCAGGTACTGCGCGCGATGATCGACGAGTGATCACCGGCATCGATCCACGGACCCCAGCGCCGCGCGCATCTTCGACTACTACCTGGGCGGTAAGGACCACTTCGAGGCCGACCGGGTTGCCGCCGAGTCCGCGCTGTCGGTCGCCCCGGAGTTGCGGGCCGCCGCTCGAGCCGGTCGTGAGGTGGTCGGCAGGGTCGTCCAGCACGTCGTCGACGCCGGCATCCGCCAGATCATCGACATCGGCTCCGGCCTGCCGACCCAGGACAACGTCCACGAGATCGCCCACCGGACCGATCCGGAGGTCCGCGTGGTCTACGTCGACAACGACCAGCTCGTCGCGGCCCACGCTCGGGCACTGCTCGTCGACTCCACGCACGTCGGGGTGGTCCACCAGGACCTGCTGCGCCCCGACGACGTGCTCGGCGACCCCGCGCTGCGTGATCTCGTCGACCTGGACCAACCGGTCGCCCTCCTCATGACGTTGGTCCTGCACATGGTGCCGGCACACGCCGGGCCGCACGAGGCGCTCGCCGCGTACCGCGAGGCGCTGGCGCCGGGCAGCTTCCTCGCCATCACGCACGCCAGGAACGACTCACGCACCGAGCTGATGACCCGCGTGTCGGCCGTCTCCCAACGCAGCGACATACCGTTCGAACCGCGCAGCCGCAAGGAGATCGCGCTTCTTCGGAGACTTCCGACTCGAACCGCCCGGCCTGGTCGACGTGTGGCCCTACCGGGAGCTCCCCGCAGGCTTCGACCCCGATCTCGCCCGCACCGGCTGCGGTGGAGTGGCACGGACAGAAGTCGGCACAGAAGTCGGCGCGGCCGATCCCGTCCGGTCCGGTGGGTGGACCGCTGCGGTCCGGGAGCCCCGGCTCGCCCGCCTAGCGTGCGGCGATGGACGGAGTGGGCCCGCCCGGCCGGTACGTCGACGCCGGTGACGTGACGTTCCACGTGCTGGAGAGCGGATCGGGTCGCCCGACGCTGTTCCTGCACGGTGGCGGTCCGGGCTGCACGGCGTGGACCGACTTCGGGGCGGTCGTGCACCTGTTCGCGCAGGACCGGCGATGCGTGCTGGTCGACCTCCTCCAGTACGGGCGCTCGTCGAAGTGCCGGATCACCGGACCGATGTGGGACTTCCACGCCGACCGCACGGTGGCGCTGCTGGACGCGCTGGGCGTCGAGCGCGTGGACCTGATCTGCAACTCCTGGGGCGGGACCATCGCCCTCGACGCGGCGGCGCGCCATCCCGACCGGGTGCGCGCGCTCGTGGTCACCGGCAGCATGCCCGTCTTCCACGGCGCCCTGGCGCCGCTGCCGGAGGGTGGGCGCCGCGGGCGCAACGCCCGTGACGCCTACTACGGGGGTTCCGGTCCGACGCGGGAGAAGATGCGGGCCCTGATGGCGCGCCTGGAGTGGTACGACGCGGATCGGATCCCGGACGAGACCGTGGACCTGCGGTACGCGCAGAGCCTGGACCCCGAGGAGATGGCGCTGGCGGCGGCGTCGGACTCCCCGCGGGGCGACTGGCAGGACCTGTCCGCCGTGCTGCCCGGGATCGCCGCCCCGACCCTGTTCTGCTGGGGCATGCAGGACGCCTTCCTCACCCCGGACTACCCGTTGATGCTGGCGTCGCGGATGCCGCACGGGCATCTCTACGTGATGGACCGCGCCGGGCACCATCTGCAGGAGGAGCGCCCGCACGACTACCACGCCGTGGTCAGCGGGTGGCTCGCCCAGGATCTGTAGGGGCAGGAAAGCCACGTTGCTGTCCCCACAGGACAGGAAAGTGGCTTTCCTGCCCTATTCGAGCGCGGCCCAGCGATCAGTGCGGTCCGGTGAGCGGACCGTGCCGATGGGCACCGGGCCGCCCCGGTCGCACCCTGTCCCCATGGCGGTGCGGGTGCGGTCGCGGGAGCGGGCGAAGGGTCGCCGGGACTGGTCGACGTGGCCGGCCTACGACGCGGCCGTCACGGGCTTCCGCGGCTACTGGTACCCGGTGGCGTGGGCGTCGACGATCACCGGCAAGCCGACCGCGTTCACGCTGTGCGACGAGAAGCTGGCGCTGGTGCGCGACGGCGACCGCGTGTACGCGCTGCACGACCGCTGCCCGCACCGCGGCATCCCGCTCTCGATGGGTACGACGCACTTCCCGGGGACGCTCTCGTGCGCTTACCACGGGTGGACCTACGACCTCGCGTCCGGCCGCCTCGTCGCCGTCCTCACCGACGGCCCGGACTCGCCGATCTGCGGCAAGGTCACCGTGGACACCTACCCGGTGCAGGAGCGCCTCGGTCTGGTGTGGGTGTACCTGCCGCGCGCCGACGAGCCGCCGCACCCCCTCGACGAGCAGCTGCCGGAGGAGCTCGTCGGCACCTCCTTCGTCGTGGGCGGGCGGATCGACGACCGGCGCGGCAACTGGCGCTTCGCGACCGAGAACGGCTACGACGAGGGCCACGCCAAGTACCTGCACCGGACGTCGCTCTGGCGGTTGTTCAAGACCATGCCGGCCTGGAACGTCACCCACATCGAGCGGCGCGGGCGCTGGATCTACCGCGTGCAGGACGAGGTGCACTGGGACGCCGAGTACCCCGGCATCGGCCGCTGGACCAACTACCGCTGGTGGAAGAAGCGTCCCCCGCGGGAGACGTTCAACATCGGCAACACGGGCGCGCCGAAGAAGGTGAACCCGGTGATCGCGGCGCAGGGGTTCCCGGGTTTCGCGTCACTGACGGTTCCGGGCGTGCTGCGCATCGCCTACCCGGGCTTCATCCACTACGAGTTCTACGTGCCGAGCGGTCCCGACGCGCACCGCTACGTCGGCCTGATGGTCAACTTCGTCGGCGGCTGGCGGGTCGGCTGGTTCTGGACCAAGTACCTCGGCGCGATCCGATGGCTGTTCCACGGGCAGTTCTCCGCGCAGGACGCCCGGATGGTCGAGGCCACCGACGCGCCGCCGGAGCGGCTCTACCGACCCGACGTCTCGCTGACGGAGTGGCGCAAGCTCTGCGAGGAGACGGCGGCCCAACGGGAGACGGCCCAGCAGGCCACGGCGGTGACGGGGCCGGCCGCAGCGGACGCCGCACCGTGAAGATCCCGCTCGCCGCGGCCGGGCTGCTCGGGCTCGCCGCCGGGCTCCGGTGGCTCGCCCGCCGGTCGAACACCCAGGTGCACCGGGTGGGAGCCCGCCGTGACCGGTGACCTGCTGCGGGCCGCGCTGGAGGCGGTGGACGCCAAGCGGCTCGCGGAGCTCGTCACCGGGATCGTCGACATCCCCAGCCCCACCGGCGACGAGGGCCCGCTCGCCGCGCACCTCGTGGAGCGGCTGCGCGCGGCCGGCGTCACAGCCCGGACCCAACCCCTCGACGACCGGCAGGCCAACGCGCTGGGCCGGCTGCGAGGTGCGGGCACCGGCCCGTCGCTGCTGCTCTACGCGCCGATCGACACGCTGACGGTCGGCACCGAGGAGGAGGACCTGCCCTGGATCGGCGACGCCCTGCGGCCCGACATGCTCCCCGCCGCACGGACCGACGGCGACCTCGTGACGGGGTTGGGCGCGAGCAACCCCAAGGGCCACGCCGCGTGCGTGCTCGGCGCCGTCGAGGCCGTCGCCGGAGCCCTGCGGGAGACGGGCACGCCACTGCCCGGCGACCTGCTCGCCGGGTTCGGAGCGGGCGGCATGCCCACCAACGCCCGGTCGGGGGCGCGACCGGGCAGCGGCCACGGTGTCGGGTGCTCGTTCCTGCTGGAGCAGGGCGGGCACGCGGACGCGGCGGTGATCGCCAAGCCGGGGTGGACGGTGGCCCACGAGGAGGTGGGGCTGGCCTGGTTCGACATCACCGTCCGCGGCACCCACACCTACGTCGGCAGTCGCCACCGGCTGCCCTACCGGAACGCGATCGCGGCGGCGGGCGTCGCCGTCGAGCGGCTGGAGCGGTGGTTCCCCGACTACGCGCAGCGGCACACCGACGGCCTGGTGAGCCCGCAGGGGGTGGTCGCGTCGATCGCCGGCGGCTGGGAGCGGACCGCGGCGCTGACCCCTGCGGTCTGCCGGCTGCGGATCGACCTGCGCCTGTCCCCGCGCACGACCCCGGCGCAGGCCGGCCGCGAGCTGGCCGCGGCGCTGCACGGCCTGGACGTGCAGATCGAGCCGGTCGTCACCATCCCGGGCACGTCGACCGACCCCGACCACTGGGTGGCGCGCCGGGCCCGCGCGGCGTGGGAGGCCGAGAGCGGCCGGCCCCACGAGGACGTGCTCGGCACGTCGGGTGCCACCGACGCGAACATCCTGCGCAGCCGCGGCGTGCCGACCGTGCGGGTGGGGATGCCCAAGGTCACCCGGACCGACGGCAGCGGCCTCGACTTCACGGCCGGGATGAACACCGTCGACGTGTCGGAGATGGTGCGGTTGACCCGGCTGTTGGTGAGGGTGGTGGTCGGAGATGGCTGAGCTGGTACTCGGCGTGGGCGCCTCGCACTCGACGCTGATGAACACCCACTGGCACGAGGTGGCGGGTCTCGACCGCGCGGTCCGCTTCCGCGACGGCCTCGCCGCGGCCCGCGCTGCCATCGCGGCCGCGGAGCCCGACGCCGTGCTGCTCGTCGGCTCCAACCACTTCCGCGGGATGTGGCTGGACATGATCCCGCAGTTCACGATCGGCGTGGACGAGGTCACCGCGAGCGGGGAGGCCGGCACCCCGTCCGGCCCGCAGCCCGTCGACGTCCCGCTGGCCCGGCACGTGGTCCAGGCCCTCGTCGACGACGACTTCGACGTCGCGTTCTCGACCGCGCTGCAGATCGACCACGGGCAGAGCCACGCGATCCAGTACCTGGTCGACGGGCTGCCGATCGTGCCGCTCGTGGTCAACGTGTTCGCGCCGCCGTTGCCGTCGCTGCGCCGCTGCGTGGGGCTGGGGCGGGCGCTGCGCCGGGCCGTCGCGGGGTTCCCCGCGGCGCGTCGAGTGGTCGTCATCGGCTCGGGCGGGCTGTCGCACCGGTTGCCGTTCCCCGACTGGCGGGCTCCGCAGGGCGACGACGAGCAGTTCCTCGTGCAGGCGTGGCGCGAGGGCCGCACGCGCTGGACGGAGTTCGAGCAGCGGCGGCGCGCGATCGTCCGGGCCTCCCCGCCGGGCATCAACGTCGAGTTCGATCAGGGGTTCCTGCGCGCGCTCGAAGCCGGGCGGGCGAGCGAGTACGCGCGCTACGACGACGTGTCGCTGGAGCTGGAGGCCGGCAACGGCGCCCACGAGCTGCGGACGTGGCTGGTCATGGCGGCCGCGGCCGGCGGCACGGGCACGACGCTGGCCTACGAGCCGATGCCGGAGTGGCTCACCGGGATGGGGGTCGCGCTGGTGGAGGTCGATCGATGACGTTCTGGACCGACCTGACGGGCACCGGGTTCGCCGTGTCCACGGTAGATGCGGGTGGGGTGCCCACCCGCGCCCTCGTCGCGGGCCGGGGAGAGGACGTCGTCTTCCTGCACGGCACCAGCGGACACCTGGAGGCCTTCGTCCGGACTTTTCCCGCGCACGCGCAGAGCTACCGCTGCCACGCCATCGACATGCTCGGGCACGGCTACACCGGCAAGCCCGACGTCCCTTACGAGATCCCCCGCTACGTCGAGCACCTCGTGGCCTACCTCGACGCGCAGGGCATCGCCCGGGCGCATCTCGTGGGCGAGTCGCTCGGCGGGTGGGTGGCCGCGTGGCTCGCCTCCGAGCAGCCCGACCGGGTGGCGACGGTGCAGCTCGTGGCCTCGGGCGGGACGAAGGCGGACCCGGCGGTGATGGAACGGATCAGGCGGTCCACGGAGGAGGCCGTGCGCACCGACGACATCGGGCTCACCCGCAAGCGCCTGGAACTGCTCATGCACGACCCGGCGAACGTCACCGACGAGCTCGTCGCCGTGCGGCACGCGATCTACCACCAGCCCGACTTCGTCGCGAACCTGCACAACCTGCTGTGCCTGCAGGACATGGCGACCCGGCAGCGCAACCTGCTGCGCCCCGACCGGCTGGCCCGCATCAGCGCTCCCACGCTCGTGGTCTGGGGGCGGCAGAACCCGTTCGGCGAGGTGCCGGAGGCCCAGGCGCTCGCCGACGCCGTGCCCGGGGCCCGCCTGGAGCTGCTCGACGGCTGCGGGCACTGGCCGCAGCACGAGCAGGTGGAGCGCTACACGGCGCTCAGCCTGGAGTTCCTCGCGGGATGACGCAGTACCGCGGGATGAGGCACTACGTCGACGCCGGTGACGGGCAGGTGCACGTGGTCGTCACCGGCCCGGCGGCCGGCCGACCGGTCGTCCTGCTGCACCAGACCCCGCGCTCGGTCGACGAGTACCGCGAGCTCGCCCCGCTGCTCGCGGCGGCCGGGTTGCGGGCCGTCGCCGTCGACACCCCGGGGTTCGGCGCCTCCGCGCCGCCCGCCGCGCACTCCATCGACGCGTACGCCGCGCGCATCCTTGCCGCCCTCGACGGGCTGGGGCTCGACCGGTTCGCCGCGCTCGGCCACCACACCGGCGGGGTGATCGCCGTCGAGATGGCCGCACGAGCCCCCGAGCGGGTCGACGCCCTGGTGCTGTCGTCGACACCGCACGTCGACGCGGCCACCCGGGAGCGCCGCCGCGGCCGCCCGTCGATCGACGACGTCGTGCCCGATCCCGCCGGCGCACACCTCGGCGCGCTCTGGGCGGCCCGGGCGCCGCACTACCCCGGCGACCGCCCCGACCTGCTGGAGCGCTTCGTGCGCGACGCGCTGGTCGCCGGCCCGGCCGCGACCGAGGCCGGGCACGCGGCCGTCTCGGCGTACCGGATGGAGGAGCGGCTGCCGCTCGTGACCTGCCCGGTGCTGTGCGTCGGGGCGGACGCCGACCCGTTCGCCTTCCCGCACCTGGAGCCGTTGGCCCGGGCGCTCGGAGCATCGACTGCAACGGTCGTGGGCGGCACGGTGGCGCTGCCGGAGCAGTGCCCGGGCGAGCTGGCTCGGACCACGATCGACTTCCTCGCCGCACACCCACCCCGTCGCCCGTCGAGAACGAACCTGTGGTGATCGACAGGCCCTGTTGATCACCAGACGTCCGTTCTCGACGGTCAGGGAGCGGGCACTTGGACTCCTTGCGCGACCGCGATCAGCTGGCCGTCCGGGTCGGTCGCGCGCGCGGTGCAGAAGATCGCCGCGCGGGTGCGCCGGGTGACCGTGGCGTCCGCGGTGATGCGCCCCGGCCGGCCGGCCCGGACGAGCTGGACCTGGATGTCGGCGGTGAGGAACGGGGCGGCCGGGCCGGTGAGGGTCCACGCCGCGGCGGCCATGGCGTTGTCGAGCAGGGCGGCCAGCAGCCCACCGTGCAGGATCGCCGCGCCGGTCGGGCCCGGGAAGGCGTGGTCCGCGGTCGCGTCCCAGGTGACGGTGGCCTGCCCGGCGGTGTGCGTCCCGGCGGTCCAGCCGAGTGTGCGCGCGACGTGCGGGCCGGCCGGGGCCGCCGCCTCCCACTGCGCAGGATCGAACGGGGCAGGATCGGGGGCAGGATCGGACGGGGCAGGATCGAACGGGGCCGGATCGGACGGAGCGGGATCGGACGGCGCCGTCACGGCTGCTCGTCGCGGGTGTCGAACACCCGCCGGGTCTTGCCGGCGGTGCGGGGCAGCGAGGTCGGGCCGACGACCTCGACGTCGACGCGGAGGCCGAGCCCACTCCCCAGCGCGGCGGCGACGGCGTCGGCCAGGCCGACCGCTGGCCGGTCCGTGGCCGCCTCCACCGCGACCAGCAGCTCGTCGCGCCCCGCGTGCCGGCTGATCCGGATCTGGTACTCGCCGCCGACCCCGTCGAGGTCGGCGAGGACCCGGTCGACCTGGGCCGGCGAGATCATGGTGCCGCGGACCTTGACCACGTCGTCGCAGCGCCCGGTCAGCCGGGCGATCCGGGGGTACTCGTCGGACGGGACGGGTGGCAGCCGCGTCGACAGATCCCCGGTGCGGTACCGGATCAGCGGGGTGCCCTGCTTGCGCAGGGTGGTGAGCACGATCTCGCCCTCGGTGCCGTCGGGCAGGACCTCGGTGCCGGCCGGGTCGACGATCTCGACGAGGTAGTAGTCGTCCCACACGTGGATGCCGTCGCGCGCGGAGCCCTCGATGCCGACACCCGGTCCGTACAGCTCGGTCATGCCGTAGATGTCGTAGGTCGTGATGCCGAGCACCGTCTCGATGCGCCGGCGCATGGCCTCGCCCCACCGCTCGCTACCGATGACGCCCGTCGTGAGCGCGAGCTCCTCGACCAACCCGCGGGCCCCGGCCTCCTCGGCCAGCAGCAGCGCGAACGACGACGTGGCGCACAGCACGGTCGTGCCGAGCGCGCGCATCATCTCGAACTGGAGCTCGACGTTGCCCGGCCCGGTCGGCACGGCCATCGCGCCGACCCGCTCGGCCCCGGCCTGGAAGCCCACGCCGGCCGTCCACAGCCCGTACCCCGGGGTGATCTGCACGCGGTCAGCCGCGGTGACGCCGGCGTAGCGGTAGGCGCGGGCGAACTGCTCGGTCCAGTCCTCCACGTCCCCCGCGGTGTAAGTCATGATCACGCGCCGGCCCGTGGTGCCCGAGGACGCGTGCACGCGGACGACCTGTTCGACGGGCACGCAGTTCCAGCCCAGCGGATAGGCGTCGCGGAGGTCGGTCTTCGTCGTGAAGGGGAGGATCGGCAGGTCGGCGACGCCGCGCACGTCCTCGGGTCGCACGCCGGCGCCGTCGAGCCGCTCCCGGAAGAAGGCCGAACCGGCGTGGGCGTGCGCGACCGTCGCGCGCAGCCCGGCGTCCTGCTTGGCCGGGCGGGTCCTCACCACGCCACCTCCAGCCGTTCGGGGCCCCGGAAGTCCAGGGTCGGTTGGTGGGTGATCGCCTCGGAGGCCAGCCGCAGGTGCGGGAACCGGCGCAGGACGATCGGGACCGCGACCCGCAGCTCCTCGCGGGCCAGCGCGGCCCCGAGGCACCGGTGCGCGCCGTAACCGAAGGCCGCGTGGCCCAGCGCCCCCTTCGGCGGCCGGCGGACGTCGAACCGGAACGGGTCGTCGAACGCCGCCGGGTCCCGGTTGGCCGCTCCGAGGACCATGACCACGGTCTCGCCGGAGCGCACGCGGCGGCCGGCGATCTCCGCGTCGCGCACGGCCACCCGGGCGGTGATCTGCACGGCGCTGTCGTACCGCAGGATCTCGTCGACGGCGCGGTCGACCAGTTCCGGCGACTCCCGCAGCAGCTCGGCCTGCTCGGGATGGCGGAGCAGCGCGAGCATCCCGTTGCTCAGCTGGTTGGTCGCGGTCTCGTGCCCGGCAGTCATCAGGAACAGGCTGTTGGCGATCACCTCGTCCTCGGTGAGGTGCCGCCCCTCGTCGTCGACCGCGGCGACCATCGCGGACAGCAGGTCCGACGCGGGCGCCCGGCGGCGGGCCGCGATGAGGTCGGTCATCAGCGACCGCAGCTCGGCGACGTCGGCGGTGAACCGCGCGGCCACCTCACCGGTGAGGGCCCCGGAGCCGGTGACCAGGACGAGGTCGCGCGCCCACCGCTCGAACCGGGGCCGATCCTCGTCGGGGATCCCGAGCAGGTGCGCCACGATGATCGCCGGGAGGGGGAAGCTCAGCTCGGCGTGCAGGTCGGGGGTCGGCGCCGCGACCAGGCGGTCGAGCAGCCGGTGGGTCTGCTCCGCGATCACCTCGCGGACCCGCTCGACGTGCGGGCGCGTGAACGCGAGGAGCAGCAGGCCGCGCAACCGCCCGTGCGCGGGCGGGTCCTGGAACACGACGATGTCGTCCATCAGCCGCCGCGCGGGCGCGTACCGCGCGGCGTCGGCGGCCAGTGGCCGCCACACTGCATCGAGCCGGGCCGAGGACAGGTCGCGGGAGAGCAGGCCGGCCCGGACCCCGCCGTGGTCGAGGAGCAGCCTGCTGCCCGTGCCCGGTGCGGTCGCAGGCCGGAACCGCTCGTAGACGGGATACGGGTCGGCGAGCCCCGCCGGCGTGAGCAGCTCCCGGAAGAGCGATGTCGTCACGAACACTCCCGTTCGGTGGACCGGCGGACGGGCTGGCGGGCTGCCTCCGGGAGCCTAATCTGGGGAGGTGACCGCGGGCACGCAGGCGCAGCCGCCGGCCGTGCCGTGCACGCCGTCCGTCCTGTCCAAGGCCCGGCAGATCCTCGACGCGTTCCTCGCCGACGACCTCGGCGTCACGGCGGTGCTGCCGCTCTCGGAGCTGGCGCGGCGCAGCGGGGTGCCCAAGGCGAGCGTGCACCGGCTGGCCGGGGAGCTCGTGGAGTGGGGCCTGCTCGAGCGGGCCGAGCCGGGCGGGGGCTACCGGCTCGGGCTGTTGTTGTTCGAGATGGGTCAGCGCGTCTCGCGGCAACGGGTGCTGCGGGATGCCGCGCTCCCGCACATGGAGGCACTGCTGGCCGCCACCGGCGAGACCGTCCACCTCGCCATCGCCGACGGCACCGACGTGCTCTACGTCGAGAAGCTCCCCGGTCCCCGGCCGGTGGACGAACCGTCCCACGTCGCGGGTCGACTCCCGCTGCACGCCACGGCCACGGGGAAGGTCCTGCTGGCCTTCGGGCCGCAACGGGTGGTCACCGACCTGCTGCGGGTCGGGCTGCCTCGGATCACGCCACGGACGACGACCTCCCCCGGTCTGCTCACCGCCCAGCTCGCCCGGGTGCGCGAGGAGCGGCTGGCGGTGGAGGTCGAGGAGACCCGGCTCGGCCACGGCAGCCTGGCGGTCCCCGTGTCCGACGGCGGTGCGGTCGTCGCCGCGCTCGCGGTGACCGCGCCGACCGCGCGCGGTCACCTGCGCCGGCACGCGCCGGCCCTGCGGGCCGCTGCGCTCGGGGCGTCGCGCGGGCTGGCCGCCGCGCGCGACGCCGCGGTCACAGGGTGAGCACGACCTTGCCCCGGACGGATCCGCTCTCGGCGTAGCGGTGCGCCGTGGCCGCCTCGGCGATCGGGAAGGTCCGGTCCACGGGAACCCGGAGCCGTCCGGTGCGGACCAGCTCCAGCAGGTGCGCGAGATCCGCGGAGCGGGCCGCGGTCGCGACGAAGGTGGCGCGGGTCGCCCGGTGCAGCGGTGCCGTCAGCAGGGCCGTCAGGTTGGCCGCCGACAGGACACGCGTGGTCACCAGCACACCGCCGTCGGTCAGCACCCGCCGCACGCGGTCCACGGGCAGCAGGCCCGGGGTGTCGACGACGACGTCCCATCGCTCACCGAGCGCGGTGACGTCGTGGCTGCGGTGGTCGATCACCACGTCGGCGCCCAGACCGGCGACGAAGGCGGCCTTCGCCGCCTCGCCGCTCGCCGTCCCCGTCACGTGCGCGCCGGCCAGCGCGGCCAGCTGGACGGCGAAGCAGCCGATCCCTCCGCTCGCCCCGTTGACCAGTACGCGGGGCGAGCGACGGCCGCCGAGCCCGGCCCTGGCGTAGAGCGCCTGCAGCGCGGTCAGCCCGGCCAGCGGGAGGGCCGCGGCCTCGGGGACCGCCACCGCGTCGGGCACGCGCGCGGCCCGGCCCTGGCCGAGCAGCACGCGCTCGGCCTGGCCTCCGCCGCGGTGCCCGAGGAGCGCGGCCACCCGGTCACCCGGGGCGAACGCGGTGACGCGGGGGCCGCAACCCAGCACCACCCCGCTGATGTCGAACCCCGGCGCGAACGGCGAGCGACCCAGCATCACCGGGCCGGCGGCGCCGCGGCGTATCCCGAGGTCCGTGCCGTTGAGGCTCGACGCCTCGACGCGGACCAGGATCCGGTCGCCCGTCGGAGCTGCGGGCTCCGGCACCTCCTCGACGGACAGCACGTCGGGATCTCCGGTGTGGTGGAAGCGGACGGCGCGCACCGGACCATCCTCACCCACCGGCCGCCCCGATGATCTCGCTAGGCTCGTCGGTACGGCGACGGTGGAGGTTGACCATGTCGGACCCCGACGACGGCGGGCTCCTGTCGAACACCTATCGGAACCACGTCGTCGGAGCGACGACCAACCCGGTCATGCCCGATCCGGACGCCGTGGACGAGGAGTTCGCTGGCCGCGAACCGGGCGCTCGCCGACTCGGCCGACATCGTTCGCGCCCTCGTCGGGGCCCACCAGAGCGCAGTCGCGATCGTGGTGTCCGGCGACTGGAGCTCGATGCGCAAGTACTTCTCGATGTCCGCCAAGTACGCCGCGTGGGCCGACTACGCGACGCCCGCCGTCGGTTTCGGGATCCACACGCTGGTGCTGGAGCAGCCGGCACCGGTGCGGATGACGCAGTCGCAGCTCGAGGCGCACGAGCTCTGGAAGGGGTTCGGCGACGAAGCCGGCAAGCATCCGCCCATGCGGGGGTGGCTCGCCGCACCGATCCGCGACCGCACCGGCCGGACCTGGGGGATGGTGCAGCTGTCGGACCGCTATGAGGGCGAGTTCACCGCGCAGGACGAGCAGGAGCTGGTGCGGTTCGTGGACCTGCTCTCGCTCACGCTCGAGGCGTTGTGGGAGCTGCGCAACGCACGCAAGGCCGGCACTGCCGCTCGCGGGGTCGACGGAGGGGCCTGAGCTACCGGCGCGACGACCCGTCCGCCGCCCGGAACGGTCGGAGCAGCAGGCCCGGGTAAAGGCGGGGGAGCAGCCGGGCGACCACGTCGAGGGCGCGCGCGTCGGCGCCGACGAGCACGCGCTCGCGCCCGTGGCGGATCCCCTCGACGATGGTCGTGGCCGCTCGCTCGGGGCTGGTCCGGGCCATCCGATCGTCGAAAGCCGCGACGCCCGCGCGGTGGACGTCCTCGGGCTGGCCGGCCGGAAGGCTGTTTCGGGCGATCGCTGTGCGGACCCCGCCGGGATGCACGCTGATCGCGCGCACGTGCGGCGCGCGCTCGCGCAGCTCCATGCGCAGGCTCTCGGTGAAGCCACGCACGGCGAACTTGCTCGCGCAGTACGCGCTCTGCCGCGCCACCCCGATGAGCCCGAAGACGCTCGACATGTTGACCAGCGCCGCCGCGGGGCGGGGCAGCAGGTGCGGCAGGAACGCCCGCGTCCCGTGCACGACCCCCCAGAAGTTCACGTCGAGCACCTGGGCGAAGTCCCGCTCCGGGAGCTCCCAGAACGGGCGGCCACCGTGCGCGATGCCCGCGTTGTTGACGACCACGTCGACCTGGCCGTACGCCTCGAGGACGGCCTGCGCAGCGGCGTGCACCTGGTCGGCGACCGACACGTCCACGGGCAGGACCAGCGGTGACGATCCGGCCCGCGTACCGGCGATCCGCGCCGCCGTGTCGGCGAGCCCGCCGCCGTCGTTGTCCAGCAGCGCGAGGCGGCAACCCCGCAGGCCGAGCTCCCCCGCCAGTGCGCGGCCGATCCCCGACCCGGCACCGGTGACGACGGCGACCCTGCCGTGCAGGTCGCGCAGGTCCATCGGCACGGGACTCCCTCCGCCATGACCGCCGCAGTACTGCGCCCCCGGCGCCGCGCGGAGATGGTTCTATCACCTCGACCGGGCACCGCGAGAACCGCCGGATAGCCTGGCGCCGTGACGTCCCCGGGCCGTGAGGTGGCCGGGCCCGGCGGCCGGGCGGTGTCGCCGCGACCCGGATCCGGTGACCGCCGGACGACCCGGCGCCGGCTGCTGTCCGCGGCCGTCGACCTGCTGCGCGAGGAGGGCGAGGCCGCGCTCTCCACGACCCGCCTCACGCAGGAGGTGGGCATCGTCCAGTCCGGCTTCTACAGCCACTTCCCCTCGGTCGACGCCTGCCTCGCCGAGGCGGCGGCGCTGGTCGTCGAGGAGATCCGGCTGCCGGTCCGCCAGTGGATGGAGGAGCTGCGGCGTCAGGAGCCCACGGAGCCGGCGCTCGAGCGCACGACGGCGCATTTCGTCCGGGTGCTGGGCATCCTGGAGCCTCGCTGGCCGTTCCTGGACCTGCTCGAGCGCTACCGGCGGGCGCCCGGCCCGCTGGGCGAGGCGCTCGCCGGGATGCACGCCGAGCTGGTGTCCGACGTCCGTGACTACCTGACCGCGATCTGGGCGCAGGAGGGCCTCGCGGCTGACGCCGCGCGGCCCGACCTCCTCGCACCGCTGATCGTGGCGATGGTGGTCGCGGCCGCCGACGTCGTCAGCCACGACCCGGACCAGAGCCGGGAGGCCGCCGCCGAGGCCCTCGCCGCCGCGATCAACCCGATGGTCGTGGCGGCGATGGAGGCGGAGCGCCCGAAGATCCCCAGCTAGCCGGCGGTGGCGGGCTCCGCGGCTGGCGCCGGCTCCCGGCCGGTGAAGCCGGTAAAGGCCGCCCGGTCGAACCTCCGCAGCTGCCGGCGGAACGTGAAGGTGTACGTGGGCCAGAGGGTGGTGTTGCGACCGCTGCGGTCGAGGTACCAGCTCGCACACCCGCCACTGGTCCACACGGTGCCCGCCATCCACCGCTGCACCTGGGCGTTGGAGGCGATGAGGGCCTCCGGCCGCACGTCCACCGCGGCCAGGCCGAGCTCGCGCATGGTCCGCAGGGCGTCGAGCACGTAGGCGATCTGTGACTCGATCATGTAGACGATCGAGTTGTGCCCGAGCCCGGTGTTCGGCCCGACCAGCAGGAACAGGTTGGGGAAGCCCGGCACGGTGGTGCCGCGGTGGGCCTGCGGGCCGCCGGCCGCGAACACCTCGGCCATCGAGCGCCCGTCGCGGCCCCGGAAGCGCTGCCAGGTCGGGTTGTCGGTGACCCGGAAGCCGGTGCCGAGGATGATCGTGTCGACCGGGTGGCGCTCCCCGTCCGCCGTGACGACCGCGTCGGGCTCGATCCGGGCGATCGGCGCGGTGGTGAGCCGGACGTGCCGCTGCCCGAGCGCGGGGTAGTAGTCGTCGCTGATCAGCACCCGCTTGCAGCCGAACGCGTAGTCCGGGGTAAGGGCGCGGCGCAGCTCGGGATCGGGGACCTGCCGGTGCAGGTGGGCCGACGCCTGCTTCGTGGCCAGCTCCCGCATCCGCTCCGACCCGATGAACGCCCGCAGGCCCATCTCCCGCACGACGTAGCTGAACGCGCGCAGGACGGCCTGCGCCGCCGGGAATGCGGTGAACAGCGCTCGCCTGGCGGACGGCACCGGCTTGTCCCCGCGCGGCACCACCCACGGTGCGGTGCGCTGGAACACGGTCAGGTGCTCGACCCGCGCGGCGATCTCGGGCACGAACTGGATCGCAGAGGCGCCCGTGCCGATCACCGCCACGCGGCGCCCGCCGAGGTCGTGGTCGTGGCGCCAGCCCGCCGAGTGGAACCGGGCCCCGCCGAACGACTCGAGGCCGGGCAGGTCGGGGACGGCGGGCTCGCTCAATGGTCCGGTTCCGGCCACCAGCACGTCGGCCGTGAGATCGCCGCGGGCCGTGCGCAGCCGCCAGCGCCGCCGTGCGTCGTCCCAGTGTGCGTCCCGCAGCTCGGCGCCGTACCGGACGAGGCGGTCGACGCCGGTGCGGGCCGCGACCCGGACCAGGTAGTCGCGGATCTCGGGCTGCGCGGCGTACGTCCGGCTCCAGCCGGGGTTCGGGGCGAAGGAGAACGAGTACAGGTGCGCGGGGATGTCGCAGGCGCACCCCGGATAGGTGTTGTCGCGCCACGTGCCACCGAGCGCGTCGGCGCGTTCGAGCACGACCACGTCGCGCACGCCGGCCTTGAGCAGGGCGGCGGCCATGCCGATGCCGGCGAAACCCGCGCCGATCACGGCCACCCACACGTGGTGCGGGAGCCGCTCCTGCCGGACCATGAAGTGATAGTACTATCACGTTCCGCTGGTGGCTCGGCCGCCGCTGGCCACCCGTCCGGCGCCCTCGGGACCGCGGGAGGATCGGCGGGTGACGTCTCCCCCGCCACCCCTCCCGCGCACCGGCGCCCGCCACCGGATCGCCGCGCCGGCGTCGTCGGCCGAGCCAGCCCGTCGAACCGGCGCCGGGGCGGGCAGCGGCCACACCCACCACCACAATCACAATCACAATCACAATCACAGCCACAATCACAATCACAATCACAGCCACGGGCCGGCCGCGCCGGCCGACCGCCGGGTCCGGTTCGCCATCGCCGGGCTGCTCCTACCGGCCGTGCTCGCCACGCTCGTCGGGCTGATCGTGCTCCACCCGTTCGGCGAGCAGCCGTCGGTCACGGCAGGAGCCGCGGCGTCACCGCGCGTCGCCGGGCACGTCACTGCGGCGGTGGAGGTCCGGTGCCCAGAAGAAGAGGGCCCAGAGGAAGTGGGCCCAGAAGAGGAGGGTTCGGAGGGAACCGACCCTGCGTCGCGGAGTCCGTCGGGCGGCGCCGGCTGCGTGGCTCTGACGGTGCGGATGTCGGACGGGCCACGGCCCGGCGCCAGCATCGAGACGCCGGTGTCGCTGGTCCGCGGACGGGCGCCCTACGAGGTCGGCGACGACGTCGTGCTGATCGTCTCCGGGGACCCGGCCGACCCCGAGTCCTTCCAGGTGGTGGACCACCAGCGGACCACGCCGTTGACGGCACTCGCGCTCGTCTTCGCGGCTGCGGTGGTGGCGCTGGGCCGGTGGCGCGGCGTCGCGGCGCTCGTCGCGCTCGGGGTCACGGGGGCGGTGCTGGTCGGGTTCGTGCTCCCGGCGATCCTGACGGGACGCGATCCGCTCGCCGTCGCCGTCGTCGGCAGCTGCGCGATCATGTTCGTGGTCCTCTACCTCACTCACGGGCTGTCCGCGCGCACGTCCACGGCCGTGCTCGGCACGCTGGTCAGCCTGGTGCTGATCGGGGTGCTCGGCACGCTCTTCGCGACAGCGGCCCGGCTCACCGGCCTGGACGAGGACACCGCGAGCCTCGCGAACTCCCTCGGCACCGACATCGACGGTCGAGGGCTCGTGCTGGCCGGGCTGGTGATCGGGGCGCTCGGCGCCCTGGACGACGTCACGGTGACCCAGACGAGTGCGGTCTGGGAGCTGCGCCGCGCCGACCCGTCCCTCCGCCCGGCCGCGCTGTTCGGCGCGGCGATGCGGATCGGCCGCGATCACGTCGCCGCCGCGGTGAACACGCTCGTACTCGCCTACGCCGGGGCCGCGCTCCCGCTGCTGCTGCTGTTCTCGGTAGCGCAGCGGGGGCTGGCCGACACGCTGACCAGTCAGGTGATCGCCACTGAGGTGATCCGCACCCTCGTCGGCAGCATCGGGCTGGTGGCCTCGGTCCCGCTCACCACGGCTCTCGCCGCTGTCGTCGTCACCCGCAGCCGGCTGTGAACGGCACCGGGGCCCGAACCGCGGGCGGCGGCGGTGCGAAGGCCCTGCGGTCCGCTCCCCGTGCCCGGGGAGCGGACCAACCCGGCTGCGAGACCGACTACCCGTCCTCGGCGGCGTCGACGAGGTCGTGGGCCAGGGCCAGCCCGTCGGCGGCCGGGCCGAGCGGGCCGAGGTGCACGGCGCTGGTGTACGCGCCGTCGACCAGTACCGCGAGCTGCGCCCCCAGGGCCCGCGCCGCGGCGGGCCGGTGCGGCAACAGCTCTGCCGCGGTCGCGGCCAGCCGGGAGTGCAGCGCCGCGCGGTACTCCCGCGCGACCATCCGGGCCGGGTGCGCCCGGTCGTCGTACTCGATGCTCGCGTTGTGGAACGCGCAGCCCCGGAAGCCGTCGCGGGCCAGGTCCGCCTGCACGGCGGCCAGCACGCCGTGCAGCGCTGCGGCGGGCGACGCACTCCGGGCGATGTCCTGGTCGACCTGCTCGAGGATGCTCCCGGCCAGCCGCGTGAGGTACCCACCGATGAGCGCGTCCTTGGTCGGGAACAGCCGGTAGACGGTGGCCTTGCCCAGTCCGGTCTCGCGCACGAGCTCGTCCATGCCGACCTCGTGCACGCCCCGCGCATAGAACAGGCGCGCCGCCGCGTCGAGGACGATCCGCTCGCGCTCCGCCCGGTCCCGCCGCGGGGCGCGCGTCCTCGGCGCGGGTTCGGTGGCCACGGGTCGAATGGTACGGAACGGTCCGTTACGGTGGGCGCAACGAATCGGACCGGAGGGAGACGAGATGGACGAGACGACGGTCGTGTTGATCACCGGCGCGGCCCACGGCCTGGGTCGCGAGGTGGCCCGGCAGCTCGCCGAGCAGGGTCGGCACGTGGTGATCAGCGCGCGCAAGGCGGAGGCGGCGACGGCGGCCGCGGCCGAGCTCGGGGTGTCGGCGCTGCCCGTCGGGCTCGACGTCGCCGACGCCGACAGCGTGCGGACCGCGGCCGATGCGTTGGCGGCCGAGCCCGGTCGTCTCGACGTCCTGGTCAACAACGCCGCGGCGTACGTCGATTGGTCCGAGACGGCCACCGGCTCCGATCTCGACGACGCCCGCCGGGTCCTCGAGACCAACCTCTTCGGCACCTGGCGCCTGACCCAGGCCCTGCTCCCGCTGCTGCGGCAGAGCTCCGCCCCACGCATCGTCAACGTCAGCAGCGGCGCCGGCTCCCACGTGGATCCGGCCTTCGGCCTGACGGCCCGCGGCGGCGCGGCGGCGTCCTACGGCATCAGCAAGGCCGCGCTCAACGCCTTCACCAGCACCCTGGCCACCGAGCTCGCCGGTACGGGGGTGCTGGTCAACGCGGTCTGCCCCGGCCTCACGGCGACGTGGCCAGGCGCCGAGGGCACCGGGGCGCGGCCGGTCACCGAGAGCGCCGTCGGCGTGGTGTGGGCGGCCACCTTGCCCGACGACGGTCCGACCGGCGGCTTCTTCCGGGACGCCGCACCGCTGGGCTGGTAGGACCCCTCATCCCGCGGCGGACTGCGGGTACCCCGTCGCGCGGCCGACGTGCTCCCACGCGCGGACCTCGGCCGCGATCGTCTCGAGATGCCCGAGGACACCGTCGACGGCGTCCTCGCCGAGCGGGAGCCGGAGCGGGGGCTCGTCGGCGCCGAGTGCCGTGAGGATCGCGGCGGCGGCCCGAGCCGGGTCACCGGGCTGGGTGCCGTCGATGCCGGTGATCATGTCGCGGGTCGGGCCGACCGTGGCGTCGTAGGCCGGGATCGGGGTGCTCTGCACCAGCCCGGCGCCGGAGAACCCGGTGCGGAACGCCCCTGGCTCCACCACGATGACCCGGATCCCGAGTGGGCCGACCTCGGCGGCGAGCGCCTCGGAGTAGCCCTCCAGCGCGAACTTCGTGGCGCAGTACGCGGAGAAGCCCGGGTAGGCGACCTGCCCGCCGAACGACGACATCTGCACGATGGCCCCCGCGCCGCGGGCGCGCATGCCCGGCAACACCCCGCGGACCAGGGCCGCGGGGCCGAACACGTGCAGGTCGAACAGCGCGCGGAGCTCCGCCTCGGTGGTCTCCTCGGCCGCGCCGACCTGGCCGCGTCCGGCGTTGTTGACCAGGACGTCGATCCGGCCGTGCCGGTCCTGGACGTCGTCGACCACAGCGGTCCCGGCGGCGGTGTCGGTGACGTCGAGAACCACGGCCTCGACCTGGTCGGGGTGGGCGGCGACGAGGTCGGCCAGCGCCTCCGGACGGCGGGCGGTGGCCACGACGACGTCTCCGGCGGCGAGTGCGGCCTCGGTGACGGCCCGTCCGAAGCCGCTCGATGCCCCGGTCACGAGCCACAGCCGGCGAGTACTGCTGGTCATCGCGTGATCTCCTCGATGGTGGTGTGCCACCACCATCGCGCCGCGCCGCGGTCGTTGTCCAAGACCTGCTGTGATAACCACTGGGCATGGACGTGCACCTGCGGGAGCTGCGCTCGTTCGTCACGGTCGCCGAGCACCTGCACTTCACCCTCGCCGCCGACACGCTCTTCCTCAGCCAGCCGGCCCTGTCCAAGCAGATCCGCGCACTCGAGCGGCAGCTGCGCGCGGATCTGTTCGTCCGCGACCGCCGCGCCGTCACGCTCACGCCGGCCGGGGAGGCCCTCCTTCCGGCGGCCCGCGCCGTTCTCGAGGCGTGGGCGCGTGCGGAGCACGAGCTCGCCTCCGCGGCCGCCCGGCAGGGCACCACGCTCGTCGTGGGGATCAGCACCGGCCTGGGCCGCGGGCTGCTCCCCGCCGTCCGCCGCCGCCTCGCCGGGAGCGCGCCGCAGGTCCGCCTGCACGTGCGCCAGATCGCCTGGGACGATCCGACGGGTGGGCTCGCCGCCGACGGGCCCGACCGGGCCGACGCCGCGTTCGTCTGGCTGCCGCTCCCCGACCCCGAGGCCTACGACTGGATCGAGGTCGCCGTCGAACCGCGGGTCGTCGCCCTCCCCGCGACGCACCCGCTGGCCGACCGGCGCGACCTCGACATCACCGACCTGCTCGACGAGCCGTTCCTGGCGCTCCCGGCGAGCAGCGGCGTCACGCGCGAGCACTGGCTGGCCATCGACTCCCGCGGCGGCGCGACCGCCGTCGTCGGTGCGGAGATCGCCAGCACCGAGGAGGCCGTCGAGGCGCTCATCGCCGGCCTCGGCGTGTGCCTGCTCGCCGCAGGCAACGCCCCTGCGGTCGCCAGGGAGGGGATCAC
This sequence comes from uncultured Actinomycetota bacterium, assembly GCA_963711715.1. Classification (GTDB taxonomy): domain Bacteria; phylum Actinomycetota; class Actinomycetes; order Mycobacteriales; family Pseudonocardiaceae; genus Pseudonocardia. The sequence goes on along the minus strand of CAVQFJ010000007.1, from coordinate 190,294 downwards.
CATCCAGCCGATCACCGGCGTGCGGCCCGGTCGGCTCGCCCTGGCGTGGCGACGCGACGACGACCGCGCCCTGGTCGCCGAGCTCCGCACCGCCGTCAGCGGCGCCATCGGCGACGCCAGGACGGGCAGCCCCTGATCCGAGCGCGGGACAGCCCGCGGTCGGCCGTGCCACGATCGGGGTCATGCCGGCCGGCCTGCTGGAACGTCAGGACCAGCTCGACGCGCTCCGGGCCGCGGTCGCCGGCGCGCAGGCGGGGGACGGCCGGGTCGTGCTGGTGAGCGGCGAGGCCGGCATCGGCAAGACCAGCCTGATCACGTCGTTCCTCCGTGAGCTCGGACCTGACCTGAGGGTGCTCGTCGGGGCCTGCGACGACCTGCTCGCCCCGCGCGCGCTCGGGCCGCTGCGCGACGCCGCGCGCGGCACCGGTGGCCCGCTCGAGCGGGCCCTCGCCTCGCCGGCCGACGCGGTGCTCGGTGCCGTCGTCGCCCAGCTGTCGGCGACCCCGCCGACGGTGCTCGTGGTCGAGGACGTGCACTGGGCCGACGACGCGACGCTGGACGTGCTGCGCTACGTCGCCCGGCGGATCGACGCGCTGCCGGCGGTGCTCGTCCTCAGCTTCCGCGACGACGCCGTCGGCGCCGGGCACCCGCTCGGGCAGCTCGTCGGTGCGCTGGTCGGGGCGAGCACCGTTCGGCTGCGGCTGGCTCCACTGTCCCCCGGCGCCGTCACCACGCTCTCCCGCTCCGCGGGGCGCGACGGGCCCGCGGTGTACGCGATGACCGGCGGCAACCCCTTCTTCCTCACCGAGGCCCTGGCCGCACCCCCGGACGTCACCCCCGCGAGCGTGGCCGATGCCGTGCGGGCGCGGCTGCGCTGGCTCGGGCCCGAGCGGCTCTCGGCGTTGGAACAGCTCTCCGTCGTGCCGAACCTGGTCGAGTTCCCGCTGGCGGAGGCGCTCCTGGGGGAGCGGATGGAGGCGCTGGCCGAGGCCGAGCAGCGCGGCATCCTCGAGGTGCGCGACGCCGGGATCTCGTTCCGCCACGAGCTCGCCCGTCGGGCGGTGGAGGGCACGCTCTCCCGGCTGCGTCGCCGGGCGCTGAACCGAGCGGTCGTCCAGGCCCTGCACCGCAGCGGCGACCCGGATCCGGAGCGGCTGGTGCACCACGCCGTCGAGGCCGACGAGGCCGCCACGATCGTCGCGTACGCCCCGCGCGCGGGGCGGGCGGCCGCCGCGGCCGGCTCCCACCGGCAGGCGCTGGCGCACTTCGAGGCGGCCCGCCCGCACGCCACCCGGCTGCCCGCCGTCGAGCAGGCTCGGCTGGCCGACGACTACTCCTGGGAGCTCTACATCGCGCACCGGTTCACCGACGCGGTGACCGCCGGGCGCGAGGCGGTGCAGCGCTTCGAGCAGCTCGACGACCCCGTCGCGCTGGGCGAGTCCCTGGTCCGGCTGTCGCGCCACGTCTTCATGACCGGCGACACCGACGAGACCGAGCGCGTGATCGAGCGAGCGGTGCGGGTGCTGAGCACGGCCGGGTCGGCGCCCGCGCTCGCCGCCGCCTCCACGTACCAGGGTGCGGTGCTCACGCTCACCGGCCGGACGGTCGAGGCCGTGCCGGTCCTGCACTACGCCCGGCAGCTCGCGGCGGGCACCGCTCGGCCCGACCTCGAGTCGCTCTGTCTGAACTACCTCGGGCTCTCCCGCGCCGACCGTGGGGAGGTCGAGAGCGGCGAGGCCGACATGCGCGACGGGCTCGCGTTGGCCCTCGCCCGGGGCAGCCACGAGGCCGCGGCCAGGGCGTACGTCAACCTGGGCGAGCTGGCCTACAGCACCGGCAACTGGCCGATGCTGGCCGAGATGGTCGAGGCCGGGCTGGCGTTCGCGCTCGAGCACGGCATGTGGCAGTACACCTACCTCCTGGAGCTGCAGCGCCACCTGCTGCTCGTGCACCGCGGGGAGTGGGACGCCGCCGAGGCGGGTCTGCGGGAGCTCGTGGACCACCGCCGGGGACGGAGCATGTTCGACGTCTTCAGCTTGCCCGCCTACGGCCGACTGCTCGCCCGCCGTGGCCGGTCGCAGGCCGGCGAGCTGATCGAGCAGGCCTGGCGACGGTCCCGGCAACAGCGCGCGCCGCTCGGGCTGGCCCACGCCGGTCGGGCCCGCGTCGAGTGGGCGTGGCTCACCGGTACCCCGGACGCGGCCCGCGAGGTGGTCGAGGTGCTGGTGCCGCGCATGTGGTCGGCGGGGTGGGCACACATGCGCGGGGAGCTGCTGCGCTACCTGGCCCGCGCCGGGATCGAGGCCGAGCCGTTCCCGGGCTGTCCCGAGGGGTTCGCCGCCGGGCTGCGGGGCGACTGGCGGGCGGCGGCGGCCGTCTGGGAACGCGCGGGCGATCCCTACGAGCGGGCGCTGGAGCTGGCCTCCTCCGGCGAGGTCGAGCCGATGTTGGAGGCGCTGGGGGTGCTGGAGGACCTCGGGGCCGCCGCCCCGGCCGCCCTGGTCCGGCGCCGGCTCCGCGAGCTGGGAGCCCGCCCACCACGGCGCCGCTCGCCCGTGACCAGGGCGAACCCCGCCGGGCTGACCGACCGCCAGCTCGACGTCCTGGAGCTGGTCGGCGAGGGCGCGACGAACGCGGAGATCGCCGACCGGCTCGAGCTCTCGGTGCGGACCGTCGACCACCACGTGTCGGCGATCCTGGGTCGGCTCGGGGCCCGCACGCGCCGCGACGCCATCAGCACCGCCCGGTCCTGGCCGTCGACAGGCGCGCCCGCGACGGACGCGCGCTGATCGGTCACCGCACCGGAACCGATCCCCACGCGCGAGCGACCGCCGCGGCCTCGCGGCGGGTACGCACCCCGATCTTGGCGAGGATCGCGGCGACGTGGGTGTCGACGGTGCGGACGGAGAGCACCAGCCGGTCGGCGATCTCGGCGTTGGTCAGGCCGTCGGCCAGCAGTGCGAGGACGTCCACCTGGCGCTGGGTCAGCCCGGCCGGATTGGCCCGCGTGCTGACGTGGCTGCGGCGCGGGAGCCGCTGCACCCCGAGCTCGCGCAGCCGGCCCCGGACCACGCTCACGGCGGCGGTCGCGCCGAGGTCCTCGAGAGCGCGTAGCGCGTCCAGGGTCGGCTCGACCTCGCCGGAGGAGGCCAGCTCCAGCGCGCGCTCGTACGGGTCACCGAGCGCCTCCCAGGCCGCTGCCGCAGCGCGCCAGTCACCGCGCAGGCCCGCCGCCCACGGCTCGGGGCAGCCCGGGAACGACGCGACCGCCAGCCCGGCCCGCGCGCCGTAGCGCAGTACCTCGGCCCACGCCGCCGCCGCCGTGAGACGGGCGGCGTGCGGCTCCCACTCCCGCAGCACCGCGGCCGCCCGATCGGGCCGGTCGTTCAACCACGCCCACTCGACCAGCGCCGCCCCGGCGAACGCGAGCCCGAGCAGCGAACGCCGGAGCAGCGCCCGCTCCCAGGCCCGCTCCAGCCGCTCGACGTCGGCCGCCCCCCGGCGGGCCAGCAGTCGCTCCAGCGGGGGCACGCTGTAGCCGGCCAGCATGCCCGGGTCGCCGTGCCGCTCGACGGCATCGCGCTCGACGATCCCCCGGAGTCCGGCCTCGGCCGCCGCCCAGTCGCCGCGGCGAGCGGCCAGCAGGCAGTGGTGCACCTCCAGGTTGTAGGCGTGCGACCAGAAGCCGCGGGCCCGGGTGAACTCCTGACCCTCGGCCAGACACCGCGCGAGCTCGTCGAGCCGGTGGAAGCGGTAGAGCAGCTCGCCGAGGTTGGTGTAGCCGCGCGCGGCGATCTCGTCGAAGCCGTGGTCGAGGGCGAGGGCGAGGCTCTCCCGCAGCAACGCCAGGCGGGCGTCGTCGTCCACTCCGACCGTGGCGATGCTCTGGTAGTTCAGGCACAGCGCCACCAGGTCGAGGCGCCCCGCCCTGACGGCCAGCTCCTGCGCCCGCTCCAGCGCGGCGCTCGCCTCGTCGGCGCCGCCGAGAGCGAGGACCGAGGCGTGGTACGCGGTCCCGTAGGCCACCACATCCGGCGACGCACTGGCCTGCAGCACCTGCAGCGACTGCTCGGCCGCGTCCTCGGCGCCGGGCGTGTCGCCGGCCATGTACCGCAGCCGCGACAGCCGCCCCAGCGCCTCACCGAGCCCGACCCGGTCGTCGAGGTCGCGGTAGAGGCCGACCGCGTGCTCGCTGCCCGTCACCGCCTCGGCGAAGCGGTGCGCGTTGTGGAGTTCCCAGGCGTGGTCGTCCACCACGCGCGCGCGCTCGGCGTCATCGAGGCGGTCCGCGTGCCGCAGGGCCGCGGCGAAGTGCGCCAGCGCCTGCCGGTGCGACCCGGCGGCGGCCGCCTCCCGCGCGGCGCGTGGCGCGATGCGGGCCACGGTGTCCGCGTCGTCTCCCTGCGTCGCATGGTGGACCAGCCGGGCCAGATCGGGTGCCGGCTGCGCGAGCAGGGCCGCGAGGACGGCCCGGTGCAGGCCGCGACGACGCAGCCGCGGCAGGGCATGCTCGACGACGCGGCGGGCCAGCTCATGACGGAACGCCAGCCCGTCCGTCCGCACCTCGAGGATCCCCCGCTCCTCGGCCTCGGCCAGCGCGTCGAGCCCGTCGCCGAGCAGCGTCTCCGCCAACTCGAAGTCCACGAGCGTCGGCACCACCGACAGCTGCTCGACCGCGTCCAGGCAGCGCGCGCCGAGTCGCCGCGCCCGCGCCAGCACGGCATCGGCCACCGTGGCCGGGATGTCGGCCGCGGGCGCGGCGAGCGCCTCGGTGACGTAGAAGGGGTTGCCCGCGGTCAGCGAGTGCAGCACGTCCGGATCCCACCCGCCGGGCCCGGCGAGACCGCCGACCGCCGCCCCCGACAACGGGGCCAGCGCCAGCCGGTGCACCGGGCAGCCGGCGAGCGCTCCCAGCAGCCGGTGCACCGGGTGCAGTGCGGGCACCGAGTCGTCCCGATAGGTCAGCACCAGCACCGCAGGCAGCCGGTCGAGGTAGCGGGCCAGGTGGGCCAGGACGTCGATCGTGGCGTCGTCGACCCAGTGCAGGTCCTCCACCAGCAGCACCGTCGTCCCGGGTCCGGCCAGCTCGTCGACCACCGCACCGAAGACGGCCTCGGCTCCGGTGCCGGCCAGCGCCCTCTCCAGCGGTCCACCGCTGCCCACCGCGGCGTCCCGCAGCGGGCCGAGCGCGCGAGGCGTCAGCAGGTCGTCGCAGGCTCCGACGAGCAGGCGGGTGCGGCTCGGCAGCTGCTCGGCGGCGAAGGCCCGCACGACGCTCGTCTTGCCGATGCCCGCCTCACCGGTGACGAGCACGGCCGACCCGTCCCCGCCCGCGGCGGAGCGCGCCGCGTCCGCCAGCGTGGCCAGCGCGGCGTCACGTTCGAGCAGGCCAGGCGCCGCCACCTGCCCCATCCTCACACTCACGGAGGTACTGTGCGAGATCCTCGGTAGGGCGGTACCAGTGACGGCGACCAGCGAGAGCGGCGGGACGAGCGAGAGCGGCGCCACGAACGAGAGCGGCGGCGAGCGGATCAGCCGGGCGGCCTACGAGCTGTTCTGCCGGCACGGCATCCGCGACGTCGGCGTCGACGCCGTGGTGGCCCGGGCCGGCACGGCCAAGATGACCCTGTACCGCAACTTCCCGTCGAAGGACGACCTCATCCTCGACTTCCTCCGCCGCCGGGAGGTGCTGTGGACCCAGGGGTGGCTGCAGCACGAGAGCAGCCTGCGCGGAGCCCGCCCGCAGGACCGCCTCCTCGCGATCTTCGACCTGTTCGGCGAGTGGTTCCGGCGTCCCGACTTCGAGGGATGCCCCTTCCTGACCACGATGATGGAGATCACCGAGCAGCAGCACCCGGTGCGGCTCGCCAGTGTCGAGCACCTGGCCCGCATCCGCCTCTACCTCGGGGAGCTGGCCGAGGCCGCCGGCGTCGACGATCCGTTGCTACTCGCGCGCCAGTGGCACGTGCTCATGAAGGGCTCGATCATGGCGGCGCACGAGGGTGACGCCGAGGCCGCAGCAGCCGCCCGCCAGCTCGGCGTACTGCTGCTGCGGTCGCACGGCATCGACGCCGCCTGAGCGGGTTGCCGCACACCCGCCCCGACGCGACGACGCGGGCTACAGGCCCAGCTTCTCCGCGGCCAGCCGGGAGCCCTCGACCCGTGACGCGATCTTCTGGAAGGCCACGTCACGCGCGTAGTCGGGCGAGCCGTGGTTCGGCTTCTCGTCGATGGAGAACGGGGAGAACCCGCAGTCGTCGGTGGACCCGATCCGCTCCTTGGGCATGAAGTTCGCGGCGCGGACGAGGTTGTCGGCGATCTCCTGCGGCGCCTCCACCCGCGGGGACTGGGTGACGGTGGAGCCGATGTAGGCCATCTGCGACACGCCGTCGGCGTCGTCGCGCAGGTGCTCGCCGATGGACCGGAACACCGGCTCCTTGTCCCGCTCGGAGGCGAGCTGGATGAGGAAGTAGCCGGCGTTGATGTCGAACATCGACCCCAGCAGGTTGTTGTAGGGCACGTCCGCGGAGTGCACCGAGTCCCGGTCCCCGCCGGGGCAGGTGTGGATGCCGATGTTGACGCGCTCGTCCGCGCTGAACCGGGCCATCACCCGGTTGTTCAGCTCGATGAAGTGCGGCAGCAGCCCGGCCCCCGTCCACGGGTTGCGCGGGTCCTCACGGGTGGCCAGCCGGCCCTCGGTGAAGTCGACCGATACACGCACCGCGCCCGCGGCGAACGCCTCCCGGATGTCCTTCTCGCACTCGTCGATCAGCGCCGCCTCGAAGTCCTCCCGGGAGTAGCCCTCCACGGGGTCCTTCAGCGGGTAGAGCAGCGCCAGCATCGACGGCGCGATGACCGCCTGCTTCATCGGCTTCGTGGCGTACGGGATCGACTTCTTGAGCGTGTCGGCCGCGTGCTGGTTGTACCGGAACGGGCCCGACTCCAGCTTCGGCAGCTGCCGGCCGTGCCCGTCGGCGAAGATCGCGAAGAACTGCCCTCCCGGGCCGAGGCCCGGCGCCAGCCCCGTGCCGGCCAGGGTGTCCGCGATGGGGTAGGTCGCGAACGACGACCACCGCTGCTCGCCGTCGGAGATGATCGGCGACCCGGTCGCCTCGAACCGCTCGATCGAGTCCTTGACGGCGGCGTCCTGGAGCTTCTCCAGGTCCTCCTTGCCGATCTCACCCGCGTCGTAGCGGGCGTAGGCCTCCTGCAGCTTCGCCGGCCGCGGCAGCGAGCCGACCGGTTCGGTGGGGATACCGGTCGCGGTCCGCGGGTCATAGGCAGCCATCAGCGGATCTCCTCATCGAGAGTGGCCCGACGCAGGCGTCGACCTCGCGAGCGAGCCGGGGCGAGGCCCGCGGAGGGAGACAGGTCTGTCTCAGGCGTGGAACCGGAAGGGTAGTCCGGGGGTCATGAGCGGGTCAACGAGCCGAGCCGCCGACCTAGATGTCGCAACCACTTACTCCGCACGGCGGCTGGGAGCTACAACGGTGATCCCCACCACAGCCGGCACGGCGCGGTCGTGTGACAGCGCCACGAGGGGCGACACCCATGTCAGCACCGACTGCCCAGCCCACTCCCACCGAGCAGGACGACCCCGTCGTCCACATCCTCTGGATCAACGCCGGACTGAGCTGCGACGGGGACTCCGTCGCGCTCACCGCGGCCACCCAGCCGAGCATCGAGGAGATCGCCCTCGGTGCGTTGCCGGGACTGCCGAAGATCGCCGTGCACTGGCCACTGATCGATTTCGACAGCGGCCCCGTCGGCGGGGGGCACGACTTCATCGAGTGGTTCTTCAAGGCCGAGCGGGGTGAGCTCGAGCCCTTCGTGCTGGTCGTCGAGGGGTCGATCCCGAACGAGAAGATCAAACCGGAGGGGTACTGGTCCGGGTTCGGGAACAACCCGCAGACCGGGCAGCCGATGACCACGAGCGAGTGGCTGGACCGGCTGGCCCCGAAGGCGCTGGCGATCCTCGCCGTCGGCACCTGCGCGACGTACGGCGGGATCCACGCCATGGCCGGCAACCCGACCGGCGCGATGGGCGTACCGGACTACCTCGGCTGGGACTACACGACCAAGGCCGGCATCCCGATCGTGTGCGTGCCGGGCTGCCCGACCCACCCGGACAACCTGTCCGAGACGATCCTGTACCTGCTCTACCAGGCCACCGGCGCCGCGCCGATGATCCCGTTGGACGACGCGCTGCGCCCCACCTGGCTCTTCGGCCAGACCGTGCACGAGGGCTGCGACCGCGGCGGTTACTACGAGCAGGGTGAGTTCGCCACGGAGTACGGCACGCCGACGTGCCTGGTGAAGCTGGGGTGCTGGGGGCCGGTCGTCAAGTGCAACGTGCCCAAGCGGGGCTGGATCAACGGCGTCGGGGGCTGCCCGAACGTCGGCGGCATCTGCATCGGCTGCACGATGCCGGGCTTCCCCGACAAGTTCATGCCGTTCATGGACGCTCCGCCCGGCAGCAAGGTCTCCGGCGCCGCGAGCGGCGCCTACGGCGGCGTCATCCGCCGGCTGCGCAAGATCACCGAACGCAAGCTCGACGCCGAGCCGCGCTGGCGGACGAAGGGTCGCGAGCTGACCACCGGCTATCAGAAGCCCTGGTAAGGGGAGCGTCGATGACCACCACACAGGCGAAGCCGTCCAGCACCGACACGGACCGGACCGGTCTCACCGAGATGTCCTGGGACCCGATCACCCGGATCGTGGGCAGTCTCGGGATCTACACGAAGATCGACTTCTCGGCCGGACGCGTGGCCGAGTGCCACAGCACGTCGTCGATCTTCCGCGGCTACTCGATCTTCATGAAGGGCAAGGACCCGCGGGACGCGCACTTCATCACCAGCCGCATCTGCGGGATCTGCGGCGACAACCACGCCACGTGCTCGGTCTACGCCCAGAACATGGCCTACGGAGTGCGCCCGCCGCACCTCGGTGAGTGGATCATCAACCTCGGTGAGGCCGCCGAGTACATGTTCGACCACAACATCTACCAGGAGAACCTGGTGGGGGTGGACTACTGCGAGAAGATGATCGCGGAGACCAACCCGGGCGTGCTCGAGAAGGCGAACCGCACCGAGGCGGAGCACAGCGCCGAGCACGGCTACTCGACCATCGGCGACATCATGCGGGCGCTCAACCCGTTCACCGGTGAGTTCTACCGCGAGGCGCTGCAGGTCAGCCGGTACACCCGGGAGATGTTCTGCCTCATGGAGGGGCGCCACGTCCACCCCTCCACGCTCTACCCGGGCGGCGTGGGCACGGTGGCGACGATCCAGCTGTTCACCGACTACTACACCCGCCTCATGCGGTACGTGGAGTTCATGAAGCGCGTCGTGCCGATGCACGACGACCTGTTCGACTTCATGTACGAGGCGCTGCCGGGCTACGAGGAGGTGGGCCGCCGCCGGGTGCTGCTGGGGTGCTGGGGCGCGTTCAACGACCCGGACCACTGCGACTTCCAGTACTCGACCATGTCGAACTGGGGACGCAAGATGTTCGTCACCCCCGGCGTGGTCGTCGACGGCAAGCTGGTCACCACCGACCTGGTCGACATCAACCTGGGCATCCGGATCCTGCTCGGCAGCTCGTTCTACCGGGACTGGGAGGACCAGGAGACCTTCGCGACGCACGACCCGCTGGGCAATCCGGTCGACCGGCGCCACCCGTGGAACCAGCACACGATCCCGGCACCGCAGAAGCGGGACTTCGACGACAAGTACAGCTGGACGATGTCCCCGCGCTGGTTCGACGGCAAGGACCACCTCGCGCTGGACACCGGCGGCGGCCCCATCGCCCGGCTCTGGGCCACGGCGCTGGCCGGGCTGGTGGAGCACGAGTTCGTCAAGGCGACCGGACACAGCGTGCAGATCAACCTGCCGCGCACCGTGCTGCGGCCCGAGGCCAGCTTCGAGTGGAAGATCCCGCACGACAAGCAGGGCAAGCCGCTGTCCAACGCCATCGAGCGCAACCGGGCCCGCACCTACTTCCAGGCCTACGCGGCCGCGTCGCGCGCTGCACTTCATCGAGAAGGCGCTCGCCGAGGTCCGCGCGGGCAACACGAAGACGTGGGAGAAGTTCGTCGTCCCGGACGAGGCCATCAGCGTGGGCTTCACCGAGGCGGTGCGCGGCGTGCTCAGCCACCACGTGGTGATCCGCGGCGGCAAGATCGCCAACTACCACCCGTACCCGCCGACCCCGTGGAACGGCAGCGTCCGCGACTCCTACGGCACACCGGGACCCTACGAGGACGCCGTGCAGAACACGCCGATCTTCGAGGAGAGCCGGCAGGAGGACTTCAAGGGCATCGACATCATGCGGGCGGTGCGCAGCTTCGACCCCTGCCTGCCGTGCGGCGTGCACATGTACAAGGGCGACGGGAAACCCCTGCACCGGATGACCTCGCCGTCGATGCTCAACACGATCTGAGGTCCCGGTGGCGTCGACCGACCTGGACCCGCAGGGACTCGCGGGGCGCATCGAGGAGCTCCTCGAGGTCATCACGACCGAAGGGGGACCGGCCGTCGGGCACGCTGCCGAGGAGCTCGTGCGCGTCCTGATGAGGTTCTACGGCTCCGGCATCGAGCAGATGGTGTCCATCGTCCAGGCGGGTGCCGGGGACACGATCGTGCACCGGATGGCCGCCGATCCGCTGGTCGCCGGCCTGCTCGCGCTGCACGACCTGCACCCGGTCCCGGTCGAGCAGCGGCTGGGACACGCGATGGACGCCGCCCGGCGCCGGCTCGGCGCACACGGCTCGGGCGTGACCCTCGCCGGGATCGACGACGAGGGCCGGGTCCACGTCCAGGTCGCGGGCGGCGGCTGCGGGATGGACACGGTGAAGGACGTCGTGGCGACCGCCGTCAGCGAGCTGGCGCCCGAGGTCGCGGGCGTCGTGTTCGACGCCGCGCCGGCCGGTCCGGCGCTGCTGCAGATCGGGGTGCGGCCACCGGAGAGAGTCCCGTGACGGCTCCCGCGCTCTGCTGCCTCGGACGACGACGGCACTCCGGAGATGACCTCACTGGCCGGGCTGCGCCGGTTCCTGGTCGAGCCCGCGGACGCGGGGCCGGCGCAGGAGGTGTGCGAGATGTGCGCGACGCCGGTGCCGCCGCAGCACCCGCACCTCGTCCAGGTCGCCGAGCGCCGGATGATCTGCGCCTGCGGGCCGTGCGGGTTCCTGTTCAGCAACCCGGGTGCCGGCGGCGGTGGGTATCGCCGGGTGCCCGACCGCTACCTCGCCGACCCGGACTTCCGGCTCACCGCCGCCCAGTGGGACGAGCTGCAGATCCCGGTCGGCATGGCCTTCTTCCTCCACAACTCGGCTCAGGAGAGGGTGATCGCCTGCTACCCCAGCCCGGCCGGGGCCACCGAGAGCGAGCTGGCGCTGGAGGCGTGGACGGCCGGGGTCGGTGGGAGCCGGCTGGCCGCGGAGCTGGAACCCGACGTCGAGGCGCTGCTGGTCCGGCGGGATCAGTCGGGCCCGCAGCGAGTGCCTGCTCGTCCCGATCGACGCCTGCTACCGCCTCGTCGGCCTGGTGCGCCTGCACTGGCGCGGCTTCGACGGCGGCCGCGACGCGTGGCGCGAGATCGACGGTTTCTTCGACGCGTTGCGGGAGCTGGCCGTCCCGGTGCCGGCCGCCCCGGCCGCCCACCCGGGACCGGAGCCTGACGTGCTGCGGTTCGCCTGCACCGGCGCGCGGCCCGAACCCTTCGCGGCCGGCCCGTCGCTGCAGTTCGACCTGCGGATCGCCGAGACCGACGGTCGTGCCGACGACAGCGGCCGAGCCGCCCGGCTCGACGACAGCGGCCGAGCCACCAGGCTCGACGACAGCGGCCGAGCCACCAGGCGGGTGCACTCGGTCGCGCTGCGCGTCCAGATCCGGATCGAGCCGCGCGGCCGCACGTACTCCGCCGAGGAGTCCGCGAAGCTGGTCGACCTGTTCGGCGACCCGTCGCGCTGGGGCCAGACGCTCAACCCGCTGCAGCTCGCCACAGTCGGCACCACCGTGCCCGGGTTCACCGGGGAGACCACGACGCCGCTGATCGTGCCGCTGACCTACGACCTCGACATCGCGGCGACGAAGTACTTCCACGGGCTCGTCGGCGGCGAGGTCCCGCTGCTGATGCTGTTCACGGGAACGCTGTTCTACGACGGTCCCGACGGCGTGCAGGTCGGGCTGGTGCCCTGGCACGAGGAGGCGCGCTTCGCGCTCCCGGTGGCCACCTGGCGGGCGGCGATGGACGACCACTACCCCGACTCCGCGTGGGTGCGGGTCAGCACCCGCACCCTCGACGCCCTCTCGGCGTACCGCTCCGAACAGGTCATCCCGACCTGGGACGACACGTTCGAGCGGCTGCTGAAGGAGGCGGGGTCATGACCGCCGCGATGCTCGACGAGGTGGCCGCTGTGGCCGACGCCGTGCTGTTCGAGGGCTACCTGCTCTACCCGTACCGCGCCTCGGCGCAGAAGAACCAGCTGCGCTGGCAGTTCGGGGTGCTGACGCCGCCGGCTGACGGCACCGAGCCCACCCGCAACCGCACGGAGTGCCTGCTCGAGCCGGCGCGGACCGGGCGGCGAGCTGCACATCCGGCTGCGCTGCCTGCAGCTGCAGGCCCGCTCCCTGCGCACCCCCGACGGCGCCGACGTCGACGAGCTGGTCGTGGACGGGCACCGCCACCTGCGGTTCGAGGAGGGCGTGCCGCGCGAGGTCGACGCGGTTCTCACCGTCGACGATCTGCTCGACGGCGAGCGGCCGGTACCGGTCCTGCTGCCCGGTTCGCGCGAGACCGAGGAGCTCCGCGACGCCACGGGCGCGCTCGCCGGCACGATCGTCCGCGAGTGCTGGCCGGTGACGGCCCGGCTCGTCGTCTCGGCCACCGACCTGCCCGGGCCCTACCTGGTGCACCGGCTGCGGGTCGATGTCGTCAACGAGGGCACGGTCGTCAACGACGGCGCGTGCCCGCCCGGCGCCGAGACCCAGGAGAGGGCACGCGACGAGGTGCTGCGCACCTCCCTCATCGCGGCGCACACCGTGCTCGCCGCGCGACCGGGGACGTTCCTCTCGCTCACCGACCCGCCGCGCTGGGCCGGGCCCGCGACGGCGGAGTGCGTCAACGAGCACACCTGGCCGGTGCTCGCCGGTCCCGAGGACCGCAGCGACCTGCTCCTGTCGTCGCCGATCATCCTGGCCGACCACCCGCAGCTCGCACCCGGAGAGCACGATCGATCTCTTCGACGGCCTGGAGAACGACGAGATCCTCACCCTGCGCACGCTCGTGCTCACCGACGACGAGAAGGCCGAGGCCCGAGCCACGGACCCGCGCGCGGCCGGGATCATCGACGCCGTCGACGCCATGCCGCCGGAGATCCTCGAGCGGCTGCACGGAGCGATCCGGTCGCTGCGACCGGGCGGCCCGACGGGCGTGCCGGTGTTCGGCGCCGACAGCGCGGACGTCTCGCCCCCGGAACGGCTCCCCTGGTGGGATCCGGGACAGGACGCGTCGGTCGACCCGGACACGGACTCGGTGCTGGTCGGCGGCGTCCCGGTGTCCCGGGGCAGCGCGGTGCTGCTGCGGCCGGGGCGCGGCGGGGACATCCAGGACCGGTTCCTCGACGGGCTGCGCGCCACGGTGCAGGCCGTGGTGCACGACGTCGACGGCGGCGTGCACGTCGCGGTGTCGGTGGACGGCGACCCGGCCGCAGAGCTGCAGCTGGCGCACGGCCGGTTCCGCTACTTCCGCCCCGACGAGCTCGAGGTGCCGGGATGAGCGAGCTTGCGAGCGAATCGGGCACCGCGCGAGCTGGCGCGGATCACGGGCACCGCGCGAGCCGGCCAGCGGATCACGGGCACCGCGCGAGCGGGTGCTGGTGGCCGGCGTCGGGAACGTGTTCCTGTCCGACGACGGCTTCGGCGTCGCCGTGGCCGAGGAGCTGATGGCCCGCGGCGGCCTGCCCGACGGGGTCGAGATCGTCGACTCCGGCATCCGCGGCATGCACCTGGCCTACCGGCTGCTCGACGGCTACCGCGCGCTCGTGCTCGTGGACGCCACGCAGCGGGGTGGGGCGCCCGGAACCGTCTACACGATGGAGCACGACCTCGACACACCCCGGAGTCCGGCGCGGCCCTCGACGGGCACGGCATGGATCCGGGCGCGGTGCTGGACCTGCTCGACGGGCTGGCCGGATCGATGGACCTCGCGCGGCCCGTCGGGCGGGTCCTGGTCGTCGGGTGCGAGCCGGCCGTGCTGTCGGAGGGCATCGGGCTCAGCCCGCCGGTGGCCGCGGCGGTCGTACCCGCGGCGCGGGCCGTCACCGAGCTCGTGGCCACGCTGGCCGCCAGGCCCATGCGCGCGAACGACGACAGCGACAGCAGCGACAGCGACGACGACGACGACGAGAAGGGATCGCGCTGATGATCCGGAAGTTCCTGCTCCTGGTGCTGGCGGCCGTCGTCGGCACCGCCGCGGTGCTGGCCGTCCAGTCCCGTGGGGAGATCGCGCGCTACCGCGCGATCCGCAAGATGTGAGGAGGGGTCACCGTGTGCCTGGGCATACCCGGAGAAGTGATCGAGCTGATGGCCGAGCACGAGGACCTGGCCATGGTCAGCGTGGAGGGTGTGAAGCGCGCGGTGAACATCGGGCTGCTGTCCGACGAGGAGCTGGTGCCCGGCGACTGGATCCTCATCCACGTCGGCTTCGCCCTTTCCAAGATCGACGAGGCGGAGGCCAAGGCGTCACTCGACTTCCTGACGGGCCTCGGCGACGCCTACACCGACGAGCTGGACGCCCTCGCGGCGAGTGATATCACGTGAAGTTCGTCGACGAGTTCCGCGACGCCGGCATGGCCCGCGCGCTCGCGACGCAGATCGCCGCGCTGTGCGAGCCCGGCCGCCGGTACAAGTTCATGGAGGTCTGCGGCGGGCACACCCACACCATCTACAAGCACGGGCTCGAGGACTACCTGCCCGAGACCGTCTCGCTCGTGCACGGCCCGGGCTGCCCGGTGTGCGTCATCCCGATGGGCCGGGTGGACGACGCGATCGCCATCGCCGAGCACGACGACGTCATCCTGACGTCCTTCGGCGACATGATGCGGGTGCCCGGCGGGCGCGGGTCGTTCTTCGACTCGAAGGCCGCCGGCGCCGACATCCGGATGGTCTACTCGCCGCTCGACGCGTTGAAGATCGCCCGCAGGAACCCCGACAAGCGGGTGGTGTTCATGGCCATCGGCTTCGAGACGACCGCGCCCTCCACGGCGATGACGGTGCTGCGCGCGGCATCCGAGGGCCTCGACAACTTCTCGATCTTCTGCAACCACGTCACGATCATCCCGGCGATCAAGGCGATCCTCGACTCCCCGGACCTCCGGCTCGACGGCTTCATCGGGCCCGGCCACGTCTCCACCGTGATCGGCTGCCGGCCCTACGAGTGGATCGCCCGTGACGCCGGCAAACCGCTGGTCTGCGCCGGGTTCGAGCCGCTCGACATCCTCCAGTCGGTGTACCAGCTGCTGCGCCAGCTCGCCGACGGCCGCTGCGAGATCGAGAACCAGTACGCGCGGGTGGTGCCGTGGGACGGCAACCCCAAGGCGTTGCAGGTGATCGGCGAGGTGATGGAGCTGCGGCCGCACTTCGAATGGCGCGGGCTGGGCTTCATCTCCCACTCGGCACTGCAGGTGCGTGAGTCCTACGCCCGCTTCGACGCCGAGCGGATCTTCTCGGTGCCCGGGGTCCGGGTGGCCGACCCGAAGGCCTGCCAGTGCGGAGAGGTGCTCAAGGGCGTGCTGAAGCCGTGGGAGTGCAAGGTCTTCGGCACCGCGTGCACGCCCGAGACCCCGATCGGTACGTGCATGGTGTCCTCGGAGGGCGCCTGCGCGGCCTACTACAACTTCGGCCGGTTCAGTCGGGAACGGGTGAAGGAGGCGACGCGTTCATGACCCAGGACCTGGGGCGAACCATCGCGGTCCGGGCGAACTGGGCGGAGGACGCTGTGTCCACGGCCGCCGCCGAAGAGGCGCAGCACCCGCACGCGGGCGCGGAGCACCTCACCCGCGAGGAGCAGGTCCTGGCCCGGATCGCCAAGGCCCGCGCGCGGAAGGCCAAGATCAAGGAGGAGCGGATCACGCTCTCCCACGGCGCCGGCGGCAAGGCCACGCAGACGCTGGTCGAGGCGGTGTTCCTGGAGGCGTTCCGCAACCCGGCGCTCGAACAGCTCGAGGACGGGGCCCAGCTGAGCCGCCGTGGGCGGACGCCGTCGGCGGGCGGCTCGCGTTCACCACCGACTCCTACGTGGTCTCGCCGCTGTTCTTCCCCGGAGGCGACATCGGCGACCTCGCCGTCAACGGCACGGTGAACGACCTGGCGATGTGCGGGGCGCGCCCGCTCTACCTGTCCTGCGGGTTCATCCTGGAGGAGGGCTTCCCCGTCGCCGACCTGCAGCGCATCGTGGCGTCGATGGCCGCCGCAGCGCAGGCCGCGGGCGTGCAGATCGTCACCGGCGACACGAAGGTCGTCGAGCGCGGCAAGGCGGACGGCTGCTACGTCACCACGGCCGGGGTGGGTCTGCTGGAGCGAGCGGTCGTGCTCTCGGCCGCCGCGGCGCAGCCCGGCGACGCCGTGCTCGTGTCCGGCCCGATCGGCGACCACGGCATCACGGTGATGTTGGCCCGCGGGGAGCTCGACATCTCCGCCGACATCGTCTCCGACACCGCGCCGCTGCACGAGATCGCCGCTGCGCTGCTCGACGCGGCCGGGGACGGCGTGCGGCTGCTGCGCGACGCCACGCGCGGTGGGGTGGCCACGATCTGCAACGAGGTCGCGGCCGCGTCGCAGGTGGCGGTGGTGCTCGACGAGAGCGCGGTGCCGGTCCGTCCGGTGGTCAACGGGGCGTCCGAGCTGCTCGGCATCGACCCGCTCTACGTGGCGTGCGAGGGCCGGCTGGTCGCGGTGGTCGCGCCCGACCGGGCGGACGGCGCGCTGGCTGCGATGCGCGCCCACCCCCTCGGCGAGGGTGCGGCCGTCATCGGCACGATCAAGGACGACCCACCCGGGCTGGTGCTGCTGCGGACGTCGTTCGGCGGCACGCGGATCGTCGACCTGCTGGTCGGCGACCCGCTGCCGCGGATCTGCTGAGCGGCGGGAGGACGTCCGTGCATGAGCTCGCCATCACCCGGAGCGTCGTCAGCGCGGTGACGCAACGGATGCGCGACGCCCCGGTGCGCCGGGTCCGGCTGGAGGTCGGCCGGCTGTCCGGACTGGTGCCCGACTCGGTGCGGTTCTGCTTCGAGATGGTGGCGGCCGGGACGACGTGCGAGGGCGCCGCGCTGGAGATCGACGAGCCGGCCGGGCGCGCCCGGTGCCGCAGCTGCGGGACCGTCTTCGAGACCATCGAGGTGCTCCCGCTGTGCGGCTGCGGCAGCGCGGACGTCGAGGTCGAGGGCGGGCGGGAGCTGCGCATCGTCGAGGTCGAGGTCGCAGCGGTGGTGGCCTGACGTGTGCGCGACGTGCGGATGCTCGGACGCGGCGGGGGTGCGCGTCACGGATCTCCACGCGCCCGGTCACGCGCATGGTCATGACGACCACGGTCACGGGCCCGACGACCACAGCCACCGCCACGGGCACGTCCACGACCGCCAGGACGCGGGCCGGGTGGTCGCCCTCGAGCAGGAGATCCTGGCCAAGCAACGACCGCCTCGCCGAGCAGAACCGGACGCTGCTCGCCGCGCGCGGGATCCTCGCGCTGAACCTGATGAGCTCACCGGGCTCCGGCAAGACGACCCTGCTCGTGCGGACGCTGCACGACGTCGGCGCCGAGCTGGACGTCTCGGTGCGTCGAGGGCGACCAGGAGACGCTGCTCGACGCCGAGCGGATCGGCGCGACGGGCGCCCGGGTCGTGCAGATCAACACCGGCGCCGGCTGCCATCTCGACGCGGCGATGCTCGCCGACGCCGTGCGGACGCTCGACCCCCGATCGCTCGGTGGTCGTGGTGGAGAACGTCGGCAACCTGGTGTGCCCGGCGCTGTTCGACCTCGGCGAGGCGGCCCGCGTGGTGATCATGTCGGTGACCGAAGGGGCGGACAAGCCGCTGAAGTACCCGCACATGTTCCGCACCGCCGACCTGGTGCTGATCAACAAGATCGACCTGCTGCCCTACGTCGACTTCGACCTGGCCCGCTGCGTGGACTGCGCTCGTCGCGCGCGACCGGAGGTGCCGGTGATCGAGGTGTCGGCGACCCGCGGCGACGGCCTCGACGAGTGGTACGCGTGGCTCCGCCGGGCGCGTCCCCGGTAGCGCCCCTGTGGCGGTGCCCCGCGTGCGGGCGCACCTTCGCGAACCGGAACCAGACACACACGTGCCACCCGCTCGGCGAACTCGACGGACATTTCGCGGCGTCCGCGCCACACGTCCGGGCCACGTTCGACCGCATCCTCGATGCGGTGGGCCCGGTCACCGTGCTCCCGGAACGAACGCGGATCGCGCTGCACGTCCGGATGAGCTTCGCCGCGTTCATGCCTCGGCGGCGCTGGCTGAACGGCCACCTCGTGCTCGCTCGCCGCATCGACAGCCCGCGGTTCCGCTCGATCGAGGTGTATTCCGCGCGGAACGTGCTGCACCCCTTCCGGCTGCACTCCCCCGAGGAGGTCGACGACGAGTTCGCGGGGTGGCTGGCCGAGGCCCGCCGGGTCGGCGAGCAGCGCCATCTGAGGTAGGTGTTCCACCGCCGGCGTGGACAGGCGGGAGGGGTCGAGCTGGACCTGATCCATTCCTCTCCAGCGGTCGAGAAGCGGCTGTGGTAGCGATTCTTGCGCCATCTCCGACCTCGAACCACACGGTTCTCCATCGCGAACGCTTTCTGCCCCCGGTGCCAGAAAATGTCGGGGGTGGCGGGCATGATGAACGCATGAAGGGCAGCCCGCTCGGCGACGTGCATCGCATTCTCACCGATGCGGTGGAGTCGTTAGCTGCGGCGTCGGACGGGTCGTCCACTGACGACGATGTGGTGGCCGCGCTGGTGCTGTGCGAGGGGTTGACGCGGCGCCTGGATCATCTGTCGGTCACGCGTATCGCGGAGCTGACCCGCCGGGGCGTGTTCGCCGAGCGCGGTTACCGCAGCCCCGCCGCGGCGCTGGTGGATTTGCTCGGGTGGGACCGTGGCGAGGCCGGCCGCCGGGTACGTGCCAGTGAGCAGATCGCTGCGCGGCTGGGGTTGGACGGCCAACCGCTGCCGCCGCGGCTGCCGGCGACTGCGGAGGTGTTCGCCGCCGGCGCGACGAGCCTGCGCCACGTGGAGACGATCGTGCGTGAGCTGGCCACCCCCGCGGCCGGGCGGCTCGCCCCGCAGGTGTGGGCAGCGGCGGAGGAGGACATCGCCGACAAGGCCTCCCAGTACTCCCCGGCTGAGCTGGGTGACTACGCCCGTGCGCTGGTCGACCGCCTGGACCAGGACGGCTCCGGGGAGGACGAGGAGCCGCCCGCCCGAGTCAACAAGCTGGTGCTGACCAGGCGGCGGGACGGATCCGGCGGCAGCATCACCGGCGAGCTGGACGCGCTGCTGTTCGACAGCATCGCCACTGCCGTCGACGCCGCGGCGAAGCCGCTCACCGCCGAGGATGACCGGGCGCTCACCGAGCGGCAGGCCGACGCGCTCGCCGAGATCTGCGGGTACGTGCTCGACCACGGCGCCGATGTGCTGCCGGCGTGCGGGGGTGAGCGACCGCATCTCACCGTGATCGTGAGCCTGGAGGATCTGGAGCGTCGGGCGCGTTCGGCGATGCTCGACTTCGGTGGTGCGCTGTCCCCCGAGCAGTTGCGGATGATGGCCTGCAACGCGCGGGTGGTGCCCGTCGTGATGAACGGCGAGGGCCAGCCGCTGGATGTGGGACGGGCCACCCGGGTCGTCCCGGACGGTTTGCGGCGGGCCGTGGCGACCCGGGATCGAGGATGTGCGCATCCCGGATGCGAGCGTACCGCGTCGTGGTCGGAGATCCACCACATCATTCCCTGGGAATGCGGCGGGGAGACCCGGTTGGACAACTTGGTGATGTTGTGCCGCCTCCATCATCGGCTGATCCATCATCCCGGTTGGTCTGTCCGCATTCGTGATGGGCTCCCCGAATTCATCCCGCCTCGTTGGGTTGATTCGGCACAACGCGCTCGACGAAAACCCGCTCTGCTCGCCGGATGATGGCGGCCTGAGAACGACGAGTAACAGGACGCGACGGACGCGCTGTTGCCATTTCCGCGGATCGCCAGCACTAGCCCGGACTCTTCATGAGCGGGTCGGCGTGTCTGCCGGCGTGATAGACGAAAGTGCCTCTTGACCAGGGAGACTGAGCTTGCTGAGGGCTCTGATCGACCTGGTGGAGAGGCACTTTCGAGGTGCAGGCTACAACGACCCGACCGAAGATCACCGTGACCGCGGACGGGGCCGGGGCGCGGCCGGCGGCCCAGGCATGTCCGGGGCGGGTGCTGGTCGATCTCGCCGCCCCACACATCAAGAGAGGAGCCGGGGATGAACCCGGACGAGCACCTGGTCAACGAGCGGTTCCCGCGATCGTCGGCCTACCACCCCGACTGGGTCCTCGCCGCGGCGAGCGGCGGGGCGAACTCGCTGTGGCTCACCGAGTGGCTGACCGAGGCCATGGACCTGCGCCCCGGGATGCGCGTGCTGGACCTGGGCTGCGGACGCGGCGCGTCGTCGATCTTCCTGCACCGCGAGCTGGGCGTGCAGGTCTGGGCCACCGACCTCTGGTTCGACGCATCCGAGCGGCTGGCCCGCATCCGCGACGCGGGCGTCGAGGACGGCGTGTTCCCGCTGCACTGCGACGCCCGACAGCTGCCCTTCGCCGCGCAGTTCTTCGACGCGATCGTCAGCATCGACTCGTTCGTCTACTACGGCACCGACGACCTGTACGCGAACTACCTCGCCCGCTTCCTCAAGCCCGGCGGGCAGATCGGGATCTCCGGCAGCGGGCTGGTCGCCGAGTTCGACGGGCCCGTCCCCGAGCACCTCGCGGCATGGTGGGAACCGAGCCTGGCGTGCCTGCACTCATCCGCCTGGTGGCGCCGGCACTGGGAGCGCAGCGGGATCCTCGACGTCGAGGTGGCCGACACGATGCCCGACGGCTGGCGACGCTGGCTGGACTGGCAGCACGCCGCCTCCCCGGACAACGCGACCGAGATCGACGTCATCGGAACCGACGCCGGCCGCCACCTCGGCTACGTCCGCGCAGTCGGGCGGCGGCGCACCGACACCGTGCTCGACGAGCCCATCGTGGCCATCCCCGTCGAGTACGTGCCGGCACCACTTCTACGGCCCAACGACCACTGAACCGTCCTGGAGTGTCGGGAGAGTGAGGGTGTTGAGTGTCCGGCCTCGGCGAGGTCGGTGTGGTGACATAAGTGCGCTGCTTCCAGCTCGGCGGGCGGTAGGTCCGCGGCGGGTGTCGGGCGCCATGGCGGTGACGGGCAGCACGCCTTCCTCGTTGCCACCATGATCGCGGTCGACTTGATCGCGTTCGCCCAGACGATCCTGCTGCACGACACCGGTCTGGCCCGGGCCGAACCCAAGACCCTGCGCTACCGGGCTGCTGCACGTCGCCGCGAGGCTCACCCGCGGCCAGCGCCGACTCTCGCTATGCATCGACGCCCGCTGGCCCCTGGGCCCGCGACCTCGCCGCCGCCTTCGGCCGGCTCACCGCCCTGCCCGTCCCGACTGGCTGAACCCGAACACCATCCCTCCAACGCGCGGAGCGACCTGCGCACAGCAGGCCGGCAGCCCGTCATGCCTGCACCACGATCCAGAACAGGCCGAAGTTCGCCGCACCCAGACGAAAGATCGACTACCACCCTTCATGAATGATCAGGGCTAGGGTGCGGGCTCGTGGCCCACAGCGGCGAGGTGGACGGGTTCTGGCTGGCGTACGACGACCATCCCGCGGACCACCCCGTGTCGACGGCGGTCGTGCTGCTGCACGGCTGGCCCGGGGACCGGCACGACTACCGCCGCGTCGTGCCGCTGCTCGCCGGCCGGTGCCGCGTCGTCGTCCCCGACCTGCGCGGATTCGGCGAGTCCGGCCGAGCGGCCGGCGCCGACCCGACGGCATACGCCGCCGATGCCCAGGCCCGAAGCGTCCTCGCGCTCGTCGACGAGCTCGGGACCGGGCCGGTCGTGCTGGCCGGCTACGACGTCGGGTCGCGGGTCGCACAGGCCGCGGTGCGGGCCCGACCCGAGCTCGTCGCAGCGCTCGTCCTGTCCCCGCCCCTGCCCGGGGCGGGGACGCGCGTCCTCGCCCCCGAGGCGGGTCGCGAGTTCTGGTACCAGGCGTTCCACCGGCTCGACCTGGCCGAGCAGCTGCTGGACGGCTCCCGCGACGCGGTCCGCGGCTACCTGGCGCACTTCTGGTCGCACTGGTCGGGCCCGGCCTACCGGCCCGAGGAGGCCGAGCTCGACCGGCTCGCCGACGGCTACGGCCGGCCGGGTGCGTTCGTCGCCTCCGTGAACTGGTACCGCGCCGGAGCGGGGACGGCGGCCACCGCGCTCGCCGAGCGCCCGCCGCCCGCCCCGGACCGGATCCGCACGCCGGCCACCGTGCTGTGGCCCGAGCACGACCCCCTCTTCCCCCGCGAGTGGTCCGACCGGGTCGGGGAGTACTTCGCCGACGTTGACGTCCGAGGGCTCGACGGCATCGGCCACTTCACGCCGCTGGAGGCGCCGGACCCGTTCGCCCGGGCCGTCCTGGAGCACGTCACCCGAGCCGCGCCGCCGCGACCGCCACCTGCCCGAGGCTGATCCCCCCGTCGTTGCAGGGCAGCCGCGAGTGCACCAGGACCCGCAGGCCCGCTGCCTCCAGCCCGGCGCGGACCGCCTCCAGCAGCAGCAGGTTCTGGAACACCCCGCCGGAGAGCGCCACGGTGTCCCGGCCGCGCGCCCGGGCGGCGTCGGCCGCCGCACCCACCAGCGCCCCCGCGAGCCCGTGGTGGAACCGCGCCGCCACCACGGGGACGGCCACCCCGGACCGCAGGTCCCCGACCACGGCGCGGACCAGGTCCGATGCCATGATCACTCCGTCCACGCGCGCGTCGGGGTAGCCGTCGCGGACCGCGGCGTCGGCCACCTGCTCCAGCTCGATCGCGGCCTGCCCCTCGTAGGTGACCCGGTCGCGCACGCCGCAGAGGGCGGCGACCGCGTCGAAGAGCCGCCCCGCGCTCGTGGTGACCGGTCCGACCAGAGCGGAGTCGAGGAGGCGCTGCACCAGGGTCCACTGTGGACCGATCCGCTCGGCGAGGCCGGGCAGCGCGACGTCCGTGGCCCGCAGCCAGGCCGCCGCCGTGCGCCACGGCTCGCGGATCGCCGTCGCCCCTCCGGGCAGCGCCACCGGCTCCAGATGGGCGAGCCGGGTGAAGCCGGTCAGCGAGACGTCCATGACCTCGCCGCCCCACAGCACACCGTCGGTCCCGTAGCCCAGGCCGTCACACGCGATGCCGATCGCCGGGTCCGACTCGCCGTGCTCGGCCAGGCACGCCGCCAGGTGCGCGTGGTGGTGCTGGACGCCGACGAGCTCGACGCTCGTCCGGCCCTGCGCCCACTTCGTCGACAGGTACTCCGGGTGCAGGTCGTGTGCCACCACGGCGGGCTCGACGTCGAGCAACCGACCCAGGTGCCCGATCCCGTCGGTGTAGGCGAGCAGGGTCTCGGCGTTCTCGAGGTCGCCGACGTGGTGCGACAGGAACGCCTCGGACCCGCGCAGCAGGCAGAACGTGTTCTTCAGCTCGGCCCCGCAGCCGAGGACGGGGCGGTCGGCGCCGACGGCGAGGCGGATCGGCTCCGGGGTGTACCCGCGCGAGCGCCGGACCGGGTAGGTGCGTCCGCGCACCACCCGCAGCACCGAGTCGTCGGCCCGGGTGCGGATGGCCCGGTCGTGGGTGAGGAAGGCGTCGGCGATGCCCGCCAGCCGGTCGACAGCGTCGTCGTCGCGGTGGGCGATCGGCTCATCGGAGACGTTTCCGCTGGTCAGGACCAGGGGCGCGGGCAGCTCGTCGAGCAGCAGGTGGTGCACGGGGGTGTAGGGCAGCAGCAGCCCGAGGTGGGAGTGGCCGGGCGCGACGGCGGCAGCGACCGGGGCACCGGACCGCCGGCGCAGCAGCACGATGGGCGCGCGCCGCGAGGTCAGCTCGGCCTCCTCCGCGGCGTCCAGCGCGCAGAGCGCACGGGCGGCGTCGACGTCGGGGGCCAGCACGGCGAACGGCTTGTCCTCGCGGTGCTTGCGCGCTCGCAGGGCGGCCACGGCGGCCTCGTCCGAGGCGAGCGCGGCCAGGTGGTAGCCGCCGAGGCCCTTGATCGCGAGCACGGCGCCCGCGCGCAGTGCTGCGGCTCGCGGCGGACAAAGCCGCCCCGGCGACGACGTCGGTAGCGGCGGCCCGATCGGGAAGGGACCCGGTCGGGACGAAGCGCAGGGTCGGACCGCAGGACGGGCAGCAGACCGGCTGCGCGTGGAACCGCCGGTCGGCCGGATCGTGGTACTCGCGGTGGCAGGCGTCGCACATCGGGAAGCCGGCCATCGTCGTGGCGACGCGGTCGTAGGGGACGTCGGTGACGATGGTGAACCGGGGGCCGCAGTTCGTGCAGTTGACGAACGGGTGCCCGAAGCGGCGGTCGCCGGGGTCGCGCATCTCGCGGAGGCAGTCGGCGCAGGTGGCGGTGTCGGGCGAGATCAGCGTGGCGCGCCTGCCGTGCGCGGCGCTGCCGATGATCGTGAAACTCGTTCCGCCCCGGACGGGCACCGGCACCGCGGCCACGGCGGTGACCAGCGCGAGCGGAGGTGGACGGTCGCGGAGCCCGGCCAGCAGCTCGGCCAGCGCGGGCCCCGGACCCTCCGCCTCGACGACGACGCCCGCCTCGTCGTTGCCGACCGAGCCGGCCAGCCCCAGCCCCGTCGCCAGGCCGTGCACGAACGGCCGGAAACCCACGCCCTGCACGATCCCGGTGACCCTGATCGACCACCGCTCCACTAGCGACCGTCGCCGAGCGCGACCTGCACGAGCTCCCAGAGCACCTGGTAGACGGTGGTCTGCGCCTCCTGGATGCGGTGCACCGAGGTCGAGGGCATGACGAAGAGGTGGTCGATCAGGCCCCGCTCGGCCGCTTCGGCCATGGCCCCGCCCGTGTAGCCCGCGAGCCCCACGGTGAGCAGGCCGCGGTCGTGGGCGGCCGTCAGGCCCTGCAGCACGTTGGCCGAGCCGCCGCTCGTGGACAGGCCCATCGCGATGTCGGCCGCACGGCCCGCGGCAGCCAGCGGCCGCGCGAACACGACGTCGAACCCGACGTCGTTGGCCAGGGCGGTGAGCGTGGCGACGTCGGCGGGGAGCGCCATCGCGGGCAGCGGGCGGCGGCCGGGGCCCGGGTCGACGTGGAGCGCGGCGATGGCCAATGCGTCGGTGCTCGAGCCACCGTTGCCGAACGGGAACAGCCGACCACCACCGGCGAACCGGGCGGCCATGGCCGTGGCGCACGCCGCGAGGTCCGCGGCGTCGGCGTCGAGCACCTCGGCGCGCAGCCGCTCGATCTCGACGACCTTCTCCCGCGTCGAGCGGGCCACGTCGGCGAGCAGGGCCGCGGGGTCCCCGGCCGGGGCGTGCAGGAAGGGGTACAGCGACTCGATCGTCACGGGCGCACCGTCGCGATCGCCTCGCCGGCGTGCACCAGGACCACGTCCCCGACGTCCGCGTCGACGAGCGCGACGCTGACCTCCTCCTGCGGCCCGGCGCCGGTGTCGACCATCGCCAGCCCGTCGCCCAGCAGCCGGACGACCGTGACGGCGACGGCGGCGTCGGAGCAGGTGATGCAGGTGGGACCGGCGCACTCGTCCGCCGGCCCTGTCATGCCACCGCCTCCGGTGCGTCCAGGAAGACGTGCACCAGCTCCCACAGCACGTGGTACGCGGTGACGTGCACCTCGCGGACCACCTGCCGGTCGTCGGAGGCCACGACGACCACGTGGTCGAGCCCGGGCACGGCGGCGATCGCGCCCCCTCGACCGTCGGCTCCCGCGCCGAGCAGCGCCACCGTGAGCATGCCCGCGTGGACGGCGGCCGCCATCGCCGCAGCCAGCTCCGCCTCGGCTCCGTCCGGGGAGAAGGCCAGCACGATGTCGTCGGGACCGCCGAACAGCGCGACGGTCGACGCGGTACCGCCGTCGGGCAGGGCCAGCGCCGGCAGCGCGCGCTTGCCGACGATCACCGGATGCACGAACTCCACGACGACGTGCGCGGCGTCGGCGGCCGCCGGGCCGGTGCCCAGGGCGAGCAACCGGCCGCCACGGCGGAACCGCAGCGCCATCGCCCGGCACGCCGCGGCCAGCGCGTCGGCCTCAGCGCCGAGCGCGGCCGTCGGCGCGGTGCGCCGTGCGAAGGCCCGGCACACGTGATCGCCCGTCAGGGCGATCGGCTCGGCGATCATCGCTCACCCCCTCGTGACCGTTGCGCCGGCCGGCTGCTGCGACCCGGGCGTAGCGCTCCAGGAACAGGTGCAGTACCTCGTGGATGTGCTCCAGGCCGCGGACCTGCAGCTCCAGGCAGGCCAGCCCGTCCGGCGTGATGTGGTACGTGCGACGGGCGGGGCCGACGTCGGAGGTGAGCCACTCGGACCGCACCAGGCCCTGGCGCTCCAGTCCGCGCAGGGCCCGGTAGACCCCACCGGAGTCGCCGTCCCCGTCGTGCATCGGGCGCAGGCGCGATGCCAGCTCGTAACCGTGGTCGGACTGCTCGCGCAGCAGCAGGAGCAGGCAGGGCTGGAGGAAGTTGCGCGGCTCGAGCTCGGCCATCGGGGGGCCTGTCCGTCGGCGGTGGTGGACGCCTGCCGCGAGGATGCTTCCAGGGTGTGACGCAGATGACAAGACAGACCGGTCTCTCCCGCTGCGGGCGCGTCAGCGCGGCGCGGAGCGGCGGGCCGGGTCGTCCTCCAGCGCTGCGCGGTCCCAGTCGCCGGGCCCGGCGGCGGCCTCGTACGCGGCCTGGAGGAAGCCGAGCAGCAGCGCGTCGGGGTCCTCGGCGGTGCGCACCTGCTCGTAGGGCAGCAGGAACTGACCGGCCTCCTGCACGTAGGCGCCGGCGGGCACCGGGTACTCGGCGAACCCGGCCGGCTCCGGGTAGGCGTAGGTGTAGAACGCGCCCTCCCCGTCCCCGCCCGGCCAGAAACCGGCGCTGCTCAGCTCGTGGGAGTACCCCTCGACCATGACCCAGTCGCCCACGTTCGGTGCTCCACCGGGGTGGCGCGGCGCGGGGCGGCCGGAGAACCGCGTCACGGCCAGGTCCATGCCGCCCCAGAAGAAGTGCACCGGGCTGACCTTGCCGATGAACCTCGACCGGAACACCGTGAGCACCCGGCAGGCCTGCACGAGCTGGCCCCAGAACGCGTGCGCGTGCTCCGGGTCGTAGGTGGCGTCGGCGTGGTCGTCGGGGAACGGGACGGCCGTCACCACCTCGACCGGCGTGGGCCGGATCGAGACGTCGACGCCGACGTTGCGCAACACGTCCATCGTCTGCGCGTAGAAGTCGGCCACCGACGTCGACTCCAGCGGGATCTCCTCGACGTCGCCCGCGCTCGTGCGCACGCGGAGGTGGTGGTCGGTGAGGTCGAACTCCATGTCGAACGTGCGCGGGCCCGGGATCGCCGAGGTCGTGAGGCCGCGCGGGGAGACGTACAGCGGCACCTGCCACCAGTGGTTCACCATCGGGGCTGCGGCGAGGCGGATCTTGCCGACGATCTGCATCCACATGTGGAGTGTCGTTCGGGTGGCCGTCCAGTCCTCGACGCGCAGGGCGGGCCACGGGTCGGCGGGTCGCGTTCCGGTCATGGATCACAGTAAACGACGAGACGAGGAGAGAGCAGATGCTGCTGGACGGCGTGAACCACATCGCCTGGATCTCCAAGGACGTGGCCCGGCTGGGCCGCTTCTACGCCGAGGTGTTCGACGCGCAGGTCGGACCGACGCGCGAGCACGGCGAGCTGCCCGGCGAGACGATGACGACCATCACGATCGGGCCGCGCACCGAGCTGAACATCGTGACGATCGAGGGCAACACCGAGCCCGACCGGCAGACCCCGATGTGGGGGCGTGGCCGGATCGACCACATCGGGTTCTCGGCGGGGTCACCGGAGGCGTTCGAGACGATCCGGCAGCGGCTGGTGCGGACCGGGGCGAGTGACGGCACGGTCAACGACTTCGGCTCGGCCCTCAGCATGTTCTTCCGCGACCCGGACGGGCTGGAGGGCGAGGTCGTGCTGCCGACCCGGTGACCAGCGCCCACTCGGCCACCATCAGGTCGTTCGTGAAAGTGATCTTGATGTTGCGCTCTTCGCCCCGGATCGCCCGGATCGGCAGCTCCGGAGCGAAGCGCTGCACGCACGACGCGGTGTCGGTGCCGACGAAGCCGCAGCGTGCGGCCTCCTCGTACGCCGCGAGCAGCGGCGCCGCCGCGAAGCCCTGCGGGGTCTGCACGGCCACGAGCCCGGTCGGCGCGGGCCCGGCCAGACCGACACCGTCGGGCCCGGCCGTCGCGAGGTCGTCGCGCGGAAGCCCCGGTACCGCGCCACCGCTCTCGCGCGCCGCCCTCAGCACCGCGACGACCAGTGCGCGACCGACGAGCGGGCGGGCTCCGTCGTGCACGAGCACGGTGTCGACGGCTCCGCTCCGGATCCGGGCGGCGAGGTGCCGCAGGCCGGCGAGCTCGGAGTCCTGTCGCGTCGCACCCCCGGTGACGATCTCGACACCGCCGTGCTCCACGTCGCGATCGAGCACCCGGCCGGCGAGATCGCGGTCCGCCGCCCGCGCGACCAGGACGACCGGACCGATCCCGGGAACGCCGGCCAGAGTGGTGAGCGACCACGACACCACCGGACGTCCGGCCAGCGGCAGGTAGACCTTGTTCTGCTCGGCGCCCACCCGGGTGCCGCTGCCGCCCGCAAGGACGATCGCCGCGACGGTGCCGGTCCTGCCGCGCACGCCCGCTCCCTCCGCCGCGCTCCACGCCGAGCGGCGCGGGCCGAACGCGCCACCGTACGACAGCCCCCGGCGCGGGTAGCGCGGGCACGACCCGAGCGCGCCCCAGCGCCGGCCGTATCGTGATGACCATGACCCCGTCCCGCTGGACCGCGCGCTCGCACGACCGCGACGGCGTGCGGGGGTGACGAGGCGCGGCGTGGGGCCACCCGTTACGCGCAGTACGCTCGGCGCGATCACACCGTCGAGTCCTTCAGGTCGTACCGCAGAAGAACAGGGGGTGGATGCCGTGGACGCGTACCGCCGTGGCGGTCCCTCCCGCGGTCGGACGTACCCACGCCCACCGCGACCCCCGCGCACCCTGCGGAGCTTGCGCGACGAGCCCGAGCCGCCCCGATACCCCCCGCACCCCCGCCATCCCCATCCCCATCCCCAACCCCGGCGCGCAGCCCCCGCTCCGGACGCCGCTCCGCGGCCCAGTCCGACGCGTCGCCCCCGGCCCGAGCCGCCCACCCGGCCCGTGCCGCGCGCGGCACCGCCGCGGCCGCGTCCCCCGCAGCCGTACCCCGTCGTCCCGAGGCCGATCACCCGCCCGACGGCGGCCCCGACGCCCGTTCCTCCTCCTCATCCACCACCACCGCCGCCCCTCCCGCCGGATCCGGCGTTACTCCCGGGCGGGACCGAGGTGCAGGCGCCGTCCGCCGAGGCAGGGTCCCCCACTCTCAGCCGCGCCCTGATCAGCGCGGCGGCAGCCACCGTCGCGCCCGGCTCGGGCCACCTCCTGCTGGGCCGACGACGGACGGGTGCGCTGATCCTCGGCGGGTTCCTGCTGGTCGTCACGGCCGTGGCCGTCCTCGCGGCGACCACCCGGCGCGCGGACCTCATCGAGACCCTGGTGTCCACCCGGGTGCTGGTCGTCGGCACCATCGCCTGCGCGGTGGCCGCGGTGGCGTGGATCGCGGTGATCGTCCGTACCTACCTGCTCGCCCGGCCCACCGGCCTCGACCCGGGACGGCGGGCAGTCGGCCTCGGCGTCGTCGTCGCCCTGTGCCTGCTCGTCGCCGCCCCGTTCGGGTACGCCGCCAACCTGGCCAATGCGCAGCGCGCGTTGCTCGACACGCTGTTCCCGAGCGGCGGGGGCGGCACCGCGGCGGCCGACGCGATCACCAAGCCCCGGCTGAACCTGCTGCTCGTCGGCAGCGACGCCGGGCCGGACCGGGACGGCGCACGCACCGACACGATGATGGTCGCGAGCATCGACACGAGGTCCGGACGCACCACGCTGTTCGGCCTGCCCCGCAACATCGGCTACGCGCAGTTCCCGCCGGGCTCGCCGATGGCCGAGGAGTTCCCCGACGGCTTCCACGACCGCCGCGACCCGAAGTCCGGCGAGTACCTGCTCAACGCGGTCTACGCCTACGGCCAGCGCTTCCCTGCTCTTGCTCCCGCCGGCCCGACCACCGATCCCGGCCTCAACGTGCTGCACCAGACGGTCTCCCACATGCTGGGCCTGCCGTTGGACTACCACGTCGAGATCAACATGTCCGGGTTCGCCTCGATCATCGACGCGCTGGGCGGGCTCACCGTCGACGTCGGCGCGGAGCGGGTGCCGATCGGCGGCATCAGCCCGAGCGGCAAGCTCGTCCGACCCGACGGCTACATCGAGCCGGGCGTGCAGCGGCTCAGCGGTGAGCAGGCGCTGGCCTTCGCCCGCTCGCGCACCGGCACCACCGACTACACGCGGATGGGCCGCCAACGCTGCCTCCTGCAGAACATCCTCGACCAGAAGAGCCCGGCGGACCTGCTGGCCAACTTCCAGGACGTCGCCAAGGCCACCACCGACAGCGTGTCGACGAACATCCCGCAGCAGGTGCTGCCGGCGTTGGCGAAGCTGGCCGGTGCGGAGTCGCTGTCGCTGGAGAGCGTGTCGTTCGACCCCGACCTGCCCGACCCGACGGAGTCGGACGGGCGGTTCGACACGGGCCGCCCGAACTTCCCCTACATGCGTGAGGTCGTGCAGGACGCGATCAACCGCGCTCCCGCGCCTCCGCCGCCGGCGGCGGCGCCCGGACCGGCCCCTTCGGCCCCGCCCCCGTCGGCCGCACCCCGATCGGGCCGGGCCGGTGCGCCGGACCGCGATCGGGCCACCGGGGGCGCCCCCACGACCGCACCCGCCCCCGCATCCGCGGTCCCCACCCCGGTCGCCACCGCCTGCGGCTGACCCCGGCGCCTGGGGCGCAGAACGCTCCGCGTGTACCGCGCAGTGATGCGGGGCACACTCTCCTCAGCCCGTCGCCCACTGACGTCGCCGGCCTCGTGGAGGACCCGTGTCAACAGAGACCGCAGCACCCCAGGGATCGTCCGAGCCGCCTCCGGAGGGGAAGCAGAAGAAGAAGGACCGCACCCACTACCTCTACATGGCCGTGATCGTCGCGGTGGTGCTGGGTGTGGTGGTCGGGCTGGTCGCCCCCGAGGTGGGCAAGTCCTTGAAGCCGCTCGGTACGGGATTCGTCAACCTGATCAAGATGATGATCTCGCCGATCATCTTCTGCACGATCGTGCTGGGCATCGGAGCCGTGAAGCAGGCGTCCAAGGTCGGCAAGATCGGCGGCATCGCCCTGGCCTACTTCCTGACGATGTCCACCGCCGCGCTGGGGATCGGGCTCCTGGTGGGCAACATCGTGCAACCCGGTGCAGGGGTCAACCTGAACCCGAGCGGCGAGGCCCCCGAGGCCGGCGAGGGGGAGTCCCTCGGCGAGTTCCTGCTGAACATCATCCCGGAGACGCTGGTCTCACCCCTGGTCGGCGAGAGCGTCCTGCAGACGCTCTTCGTGGCGTTGCTCATCGGCTTCGCGGTGCAGGCGCTGGGCCGCTCCGGCGAGCCGATCCTGCGCGCCATCGGGTACTTCCAGCGCCTCGTGTTCCGCGTCCTCATCATGATCCTCTGGGTGGCCCCGATCGGCGCTTTCGGCGCGATCGCGGCCGTCGTCGGCGAGACGGGGTGGGCGGCGATCGGTGGCCTGCTGCAGATCATGCTGGCCTTCTACGTCACCTGTGCGCTGTTCGTCTTCGGCGTGCTCGGACTGCTCCTGTGGTTCGCGGCCAGGGTGAACATCTTCTCGCTGTTCCGGTACCTCGGCCGGGAGTTCCTGCTCATCGTCTCGACATCCTCGTCGGAGTCGGCGCTGCCGCGCCTGATCGCGAAGATGGAGCACGTGGGCGTCTCGCGACCCGTCGTCGGCATCACCGTGCCCACCGGCTACTCGTTCAACCTGGACGGCACCGCGATCTACCTGACCATGGCCTCGCTCTTCATCGCCAACGCGCAGGGCACCCCGCTCTCGGTGGGCGAGCAGATCTCGCTGCTCCTCTTCATGGTCATCGCGTCGAAGGGAGCGGCCGGCGTCACCGGGGCCGGGCTGGCCACCCTGGCCGGCGGGCTCCAGTCCTTCCGGCCCGACCTCGTCGGCGGCGTCGCCGTCATCGTCGGGATCGACCGGTTCATGTCCGAGGCCCGCGCCGTCACCAACTTCGCGGGCAACGCCGTCGCCACGGTCCTCATCGGCAACTGGGTGGACGAGTTCGACCGGGAGAAGAGCGAGCGTGTGTTCTCCGGTGACGACCCGTTCGACGAGGCCACCATGCTCGACGACGACGACCACGGCAGACCGCTGGACGACGAGTCCGAGGAGGAGCGTCCGTCGCTGGAGAAGTCCGGATCCGGAGCGCACGCCTGACGGGCGGGGCGTTGCGCTCAGCGGCTCAGTGGGGGCCCGCGCACGTGGCGCTGTGCGGTTCTGCCAGGCTGGGCGCCGAATGACGACCTGCGATCATCCCGTCCCGGGGTGGACGCACGGAGAGGAGACCGACACATGGCACTGCCCACGCTCACCCCCGAGCAGCGCGCCGACGCACTGAAGAAGGCGGCCGCCGCCCGGACCGCCCGCAAGGAGCTGCGCGACTCGATCGCCCGCGGGGACGAGACCATCCCCGGGGTGCTCGAGCGCGCCAAGTCCGACACGATCGTCGGCAAGACGAAGGTGGCCGACCTGCTCAAGAGCCTGCCCGGCTACGGCCCGGCCAAGGTCTCCGCACTGCTGGAGCAGACGGGCATCGACTCGTCCCGCCGTGCCGCCGGTCTCGGCCAGCGTCAGCGCCAGGCGTTGCTCGACGCCCTGAAGTGACTCCCTCGCCCGGTGCCCCGCCGCTGCGAGCGGTGGGGACCGGGCGAGCGCGTGCCGGAGGGCCGATCCGCGATCCGTAGGGGGAGACAGCCGACCCGCGACCAAGCACCATGACCTCGACGACTCCCCTTCGACGAGGAGGTCGGGATGCGGGCCGGATCGGTTCTCCCGGTGCTGGCGGCAGTCGCCGCGGTACTGCTGGTACCTCCGCTGATCGGCGCCATCTCCGGCAGCGCGGACGGCACCCAGCTCCGCGGGCTGCGCGTCCTGGTGCCCAACGCCCCTGGTGGCGGTTACGACATCACGGCCCGCACCGCCGCGAAGGCGATGGAGGACGCCGGCACCACCGGGTCGGTCGAGGTGTTCAACCTGCCCGGCGCGGGCGGGACGGTCGGCCTCGGACGCACGGTGAACGAGAGCGGCAACGACCGGCTCGTGATGTCCATGGGGCTGGGGGTCGTCGGCAGCGTCTTCACCAACGACTCCCCCGCCACGCTCAGCGACACCACGCCGATCGCGCGGCTGACGCAGGAGACGGAGATCGTCGTCGTCGGCGCGGACTCGCCGCTGCGGTCGATGCAGGACCTGGTCGCCGCGTGGAAGGCCGATCCCGGTGCGATCCCGGTCGGTGGCGGCTCCTCACCCGGCGGACCCGACCACCTGGCCCCCATGCTCATGGCCGAGGCGATCGGCCTCGCGCCGCGCGACGTGAACTACGTGGCCTACGACGGCGGCGGTGAGCTGCTCGCGGCGGTGCTCGGCGGGAAAGTCGCGTTCGGCGTCTCGGGTCTCGGCGAGTACGCCGACCAGGTCGCGGCGGGTCAACTGCGCGTGCTGGCGATCACGGCCGGCGAGCGGGCGGACGGTCTCGACGCCCCCACGCTGAAGGAGTCCGGGGTGGACGTCGAGTTCACGAACTGGCGGGGCATCGTGGCACCGCCCGGGCTCGAGGAGGCCGGCCGCCGGGAGCTCGTCGACGCGTTCACGGCGCTGCGACAGACCCCGGAGTGGGCCGAGGCCCTGGAGCGCAACGGGTGGGACGACGCGTTCCTGCCCGCCGACGAGTTCGCGGCCTTCCTGGCGTCGGAGAACGAGCGTGTCGCCGGGGTGCTGCGCGAGCTGGGTCTGACGTCGTGAGCGCGTCGCCGTCGCCGTCGCCGTCGCCATCGTCGCCGCCGCCGCCGAAGGAGCGCACGTGGCTCAGGGAGCACTCCGAGCTCGGCGTCTGCGCGATGCTGCTCGTGGCCGGGCTGCTCGTGCTCGTCGACAGCCTGCTCGGCACGGATGCGGGCAGCGACTCGGACCCGCTCGGCCCGCACGCCGTGCCCTTCGTGCTCGGCGTGCTGCTGCTGGTGCTCGCCGTGCTGCTCGCCGTCGACGTGCTGCGCGGAGGGCACGGCGAGGCCGAGGGCGGCGAGGACATCGACCTCACCGCGCCGGCCGACATGCGGACGGTCGCGATGCTCGCGGGCGTACTGATCGCGACGGCCGTGGTGATCCCGATCCTCGGGTGGCCGCTGGCCGGGATGGGGTTGTTCTGGGGAGCGACCTACACGTTGGGCTCCCGGCACTTCCCGCGCGACCCGCTGATCGCGGCCGGCGTGTCGCTGCTCGCGTGGATCGTGTTCGACCCGCTGCTCGGCGTCGACCTTCCCGGTGGGCCGCTGATGGGGGTGTTCTGAGATGGATGTCGGCGCGTCCCTGTCCGCACTGGCGGACGGCTTCGCCAACGCCCTGACCCCCGGCAACCTCCTCTTCGCCGCGCTCGGGGTGCTGCTCGGCACGGCGATCGGCGTGCTGCCCGGCATCGGTCCGGCGATGGCGGTGGCGCTGCTGCTGCCCGTCACCTACGCGCTCGACCCGACCGGGGCGTTCATCCTGTTCGCCGGCATCTACTTCGGTGCGATGTTCGGCGGCTCCACGACGTCGATCCTGCTCAACACGCCCGGCGAGAGCGCGGCGGTGGTCGCCGCGATGGAGGGCAACCCGATGGCCCGGTCCGGCCGGGGCGCCCAGGCGCTCGCGGCCGCAGCGATCGGGCACTTCGTCGGCGGCATGATCGGCGCGATCGGGCTGGTGCTGCTCGCGCCGGTGATCGCGTCCGTGGCCGTCGACATCGGTGCACCGGACTACTTCGCAGTGATGGTGCTGGCGTTCGTCGCGGTGACGTCGGTGCTGGGCAGCTCGCGGGTGCGCGGGTTCTCGGCGCTGGCGATCGGGCTGACGATCGGGCTCGTGGGCCTCGACCCGCTCACCGGGCAGCCACGGCTCACGTTCGGCGTGCCCCAGCTCGCCGACGGGATCGACGTGGTGATCGTCGCCGTCGGGTTGTTCGCGGTGGGTGAGGCCCTGTGGGTGGCCGCGCACCTGCGGCGCACGCCGCCGGAGGCGATCCCGGTCGGGCGGCCGTGGCTGTCGCGCGACGACCTGCGACGCACCTGGAAGCCGTGGTTGCGCGGTCCGTTCATCGGGTTCCCGTTGGGCGCCATCCCCGCCGGTGGGGCGGAGATCCCGACGTTCCTGTCCTACGTCGGCGAGCGCCGGCTCTCGAGTCATCGCGACGAGTTCGGGACGGGGGCGATCGAGGGCGTCGCGGGGCCGGAGTCCGCGGCCAGCGCATCCTCGGCCGGCACCCTCGCCACCATGCTCACCCTGGGCCTGCCGACGACGGCGATCGCCGCGGTGATGCTGGCCGCGTTCCAGCAGTTCGGGATCCAGCCCGGGCCGCTGCTGTTCGAGACCGAGGCCGAGCTCGTCTGGACACTCATCGCGAGCCTCTTCATCGGGCTGGTGCTGCTGCTCGTCCTCAACCTGCCGCTCGCTCCGCTGTGGGCGAGGCTGCTGCAGATCCCGCGGCCGTACCTCTACGCCGGCATCCTGTTCTTCGCCTGCATCGGCGCCTACGCGGTCAGCGGACAGCCGGTCGACCTCCTCGTGCTGCTCGTCATCGGCGGGATCGGCTACCTGATGCGCCGCTACGGCCTCCCGGTGCTGCCGGCGATCATCGGGGTGATCCTCGGTCCGGACGCGGAGCTGCAGCTGCGTCGCGCCCTGCAGATCGCCGACGGGGACTGGGCGACGCTCGTCTCGACGCCGCTGGCGGTGATCGTCTACCTGGTGATCGCGGTGATCCTGCTGCTCCCCGCGGTCCGGGCGCTGGTCGGGCGCGGCGGGAACGGCGGAGGTGGAGCGGCGGAGAAGCGGCCCACGGAGGACGAGCCGGCCGTGCGCTGAGCGGACCGGGGGCGACGACCGACCCGCAATCGGATGGACGGCCGGCGGCCGCCGCGGCACGGTGACTCCGTGCGCGCACTGTCCCTGAACCAGGTCGAACGCTTCATCGACGAGGGCCTCGTGCACCTCGAGGGGGCCTTCCCGCGGTCGGTGGCCGACGCCGGACGTGCGCTGCTGTGGGAGGCGACCGGGTGCGACCCGGAAGACCCGACGACGTGGACGCGGCCGGTCGTCCGGCTCGACGGATCCGGCGCGGAGCCCTTCCGCGCAGCGGCCAACACCCCGCGGCTGCACGCGGCGTTCGACCGGCTCGCCGGCGTCGGACGGTGGGTGCCGCGCACGGGCCTGGGCACCTTCCCGATCCGGTTCCCGCACCCCGACCCTCCCGGCGACGACGGGTGGCACGTCGAGGGCAGCTTCGGCGATCCGGTCACCGGCTACCGGCTCAACCTGCGGTCCCGCGGCCGGGCGCTGCTGCTGCTGTTCCTGTTCTCCGACGTCGGACCCGACGACGCCCCCACCCGGGTCCGGGTCGGCTCGCACCGCGACGTGCCCCCGATCCTCGCACCGCTCGGCGAGTCCGGCGGGACCTTCTCCGGGGTCTCCGAGCACGCGGTGCCGGCCTCCCGGCACCGGCCCGTCGTGACCGCGACCGGAGCCGCGGGGGACGTCTACCTCTGCCACCCCTTCCTCGTCCACGCCGCCCAACCGCACCACGGATCCAGCCCGAGGTTCATGGCGCAGCCGCCGCTGGACCCCGTCGGTCTCCTCGAGCTCGACCGTCCGGGTGGGGCGTACTCCCCGGTGGAGCGGGCGGTGCGCGAATCGCTGCCCTGATCGGACCCCCTTTCCTGCCGTGTGGCATGGTGTGCGCCGCCATCGTCGGGGAGGAACACCGTGAAGGTCGTCTCGGTCATCAACCACAAGGGTGGCGTGGGCAAGACCACGCTCACGGCCAATGTCGGCGCCGGGCTCGCGGCCCGGGGCCGGAGGGTCCTGCTGATCGACCTCGACTCCCAGGCCAGCCTGACCGTCTCGTTCTTCACCCAGACCGAGTGGACCGACGAGCTGCTCCCGCGCCGGACGATCAAGCACTGGTACGACGCGGTCGGTACGGGCGACGCCGTCGAGAGCCTGACGTCGCTGGTCGCCTCGCCGCGCCGGATCCTCGACCTCCTGTCGCACACCGGTGGCTACCTCGACCTCATCGCGGCGCACCGGGACCTCGCCGACGTCGACACGTCGCTCGCCGCCGAGCTCATGGCCGAGCCGGAGCGCTTTGCGCGTCTGCACGGACGCCTGCGCGACGGGCTCTCGGACTCCTCGCTCGCCGACTACGACGTCGTCCTGATCGACTGCGCACCGAACTTCGGCCTGATCGCCAAGAACGCGGTGGCGGCCAGCGACCTGCTGCTCATCCCGACGAAGCCGGACTACCTGTCGACCAACGGCATCGACTCGCTCGGGCTCAAGATCAGATCGTTCGTCGACGAGTACAACGAGCGCCGGGAGGATGCCCGGCCGATCGAGCGCCCGTCGGCCGCAGTGATCTTCACGATGGTTCAGAACCGCGACGGCACGCCGATCGAGACGCAGCGCAACGTCATCAGCCGCATCGAGGCGCGTGGCGTCCCCACGTTCTCCACGACGATCCGCGACAGCAAGGCGGTGTACGGTCCCGCGCCCGAGCACGGCGTGCCCGTGATCCTCGGCGGCACCGGGCGGGCCCTGACCAGGGAGCTCCGGGACCTGGTGTCCGAGGTGTCCAGCCGGCTCGACGTGGTGGCGGCGGCGTGAACCCGGCCGCACCGACCGCGGTCGCCCTGCACCGGGCGGCCATGGTGCTCGACTCCCTCACGCCCGTCCAGCTGGCCGACCTCGCCGCCGGACGGGGTCGCCTCGTGTTCCAGCCCGCTGCGTCCCGTTCCCCCGAACGGCAGCGGGAGCGGAGCCGGGTGTCGATCGACGTGTCGGCCGCCGTGGCGACCATCACGGGCCTCACCTCACCGACCGAGGTGGCCTCCTTCCTCCGCCGCGAGCGGTTCACCACGGCCGCGTTGAAGGCGATCGCCCGGACCCTCGGACCGACGGTGTCGGCCGCGGCCCGCACCAAGGCCGAGCTCGAGCGCGACATCGTCGCGGGTACGGCGGGGTTCCGCACCCGCGCTGCGGCGATGTCCGGTGGCGCCTGGTCCTGAACGTCGCGGTGGAACTCTTCGGCTGATTCCCAGGCGCACCTCAGGCTGCTCCCAGGCTGTGGGCTCATCGTGGATCCCATGAGCGACACCCGCACCGAGGAGCTGCCCCTTCCACCCTCCCCGTCGCGCCGCAAGCGCGTCGGCTCCGGCATCGTGGCCACCGCCCTGATCGCCGGACTCGTCGGCGGCGGGGTCGGGGTCGGGGGTACCTACGCCCTGCTCGGCGACGGCGCCGCGCCGCGTCCCGCGCTCACCACAGCCCCAGCGACGGCCGCGTCCGCCACCGTTCCCGGCACGGTGGCGGCCGCGGCGCAGAAGGCCATGCCGAGCACCGTCGACATCCGGGTCACCATGGCCCAGGGCGCCGCCGAGGGCAGTGGCGTCATCCTCACCGCGGACGGGAACGTCCTCACCAACAACCACGTGGTCGCGGGCTCCACGGGCGAGATCGTCGTGACGCTGGCCGACGGCACCGAGCACCCGGCCACGGTCGTCGGGACGGCGCCGAGCTACGACCTCGCCGTGATCGCGGTGGAGGGCGTGTCCGGACTGACCCCGGCGACCCTCGGTGACAGCGCGAGCCTGCAGGTCGGGCAGCAGGTCGTCGCCATCGGCTCGCCGCAAGGGCTGAGCGGGACGGTCACCACCGGCATCGTCAGCGCGTTCGACCGCACCGTGCAGGTGCAGGGCGACGACGGCTCGGCGGTGGTCTACAACGGACTGCAGACCGACGCGCCGATCAACCAGGGCAACTCCGGTGGCGCGCTGGTGAACCTCGCCGGCGAGGTCGTCGGCATCAACTCGGCCATCGCGACCGCGGGCCAGAGCACCGGCAGCATCGGGCTCGGCTTCGCCATCCCCGTCGACCAGGCGCAGCGGGTCGCCCAGGAGATCCTGGACTCGGGAGCGGCGACCAAGCCGGTGCTCGGCGTGCGCGGCGGCACGGTGACCGCGGGCGGCTCGGGTGCCGAGCTGGCCCAGGTGGAGCCGGGCTCACCGGCCGAGGAGGCCGGGCTGGCCGCCGGTGACGTCGTCACGAAGGTCGACGACGCCCCGGTGGAGGACTTCGCCGACCTCATCGCGCGCGTCGGCTCGCACGCCCCGGGCGACCGGGTCACGCTCACGGTGGCCGGCGGCGACGAGCGCACCGTCGTCCTGGGCAGCACCCCGGACCGCGCCGCGAGCACCAGCAGTGGCGCTCCGTCGGGCGGCCGCATCCCGTTCGGCGACTGAGCAGTCAGCCGAGTACGTGACCGGGTTGCGCACGCTGAGCACGCCGCCGGGATAGGGTCCCGAGCCGGCGCAGACCCGAGGGAGCGGCATGGCGGACGAGGTGCTGGTGGAGCGCGACGGCGCGGTCATGGTGATCACCATGAACCGGCCGCAGGCGCGCAACGCGGCGGACGGGGCGCTCGCGCGGGGTGTCGCCGCGGCGCTCGACGAGCTCGACGCCGACCCGGCCCTCGCCGTCGGCGTGCTCACCGGCGCGGGTGGCACGTTCAGTGCCGGGATGGACCTCAAGGCGTTCCTCACCGGCGACGTCCCGATGATCCCCGGCCGGGGGCTGGCCGGGATCACGATGACCCCGCCGGACAAGCCGATCATCGCCGCCGTCGAGGGCTACGCGCTGGCCGGCGGCTTCGAGATCGCTCTGGCGTGCGACCTGCTCGTCGCCGCACGCGACGCGACGTTCGGGCTGCCCGAGACGAGGCGGGGGCTCGTCGCCGGGGCCGGGGGGCTCTTCCGGCTGCCCCGGCGGATCCCGCCGGCCATCGCGATGGAGTACGCGCTCACGGGCCGCCACTTCGGGGCCGAGGCCGCCCACGGCTGGGGGCTGGTCAACCGGATCACCGAGCCCGGCGAGGCGCTCGCGGGAGCGCGGGAGCTCGCCGCGACGATCACCGCGAACGGGCCGCTCGCCGTCCGTGCGACGAAACAGATCGTCGCGGGTGCACCGGACTGGCCCGCCGGGGAGCGCTGGGCCCGGCAGGAGGAGCTGATGCGGCCCGTGATGACTTCGGCCGACGCCAGGGAGGGCGCGACGGCGTTCGCCGAGAAGCGCGCGCCGGTATGGCGGGGCGAGTAACCCGGTATATACGTTCGGCCCATGGCTCTGGCGATCAGCGACGACCACCGGGCGCTGGCCGAGGTGGCGCGGTCCTTCCTGTCCGGGCAGCGGGCCGCGGCTCGGGAGCTGCTCGACACCCCGGCGCCGCAGACGTCGTGGGGCGCGGGCAAGGAGCTGGCGTCGCTGGGCTGGCTCGGGCTGCACGTGCCCGAGGAGCACGGCGGCGAGGGTGCCGGGTTGCCCGAGCTGGCCGTGGTCCTGGAGGAGGCGGGGCGGGTGGTCGCACCCGGACCCTTGCTGCCGACGGTCCTGGCTTCGGCGGTCCTCGTGGAGGCCGGCCCGGACGACCTGCGCGCGGCCCTGCTCCCGGGGCTGGTGGACGGCTCGCGGGTGGGCGCGGTGGGGCTCGGTGGATCACTCGACGTCGACGGCGGCTCCGTGCGGGGGGAGGCCGGGCTCGTGCTCGGCGGCGCGCTGGCCGACGTGCTGCTGCTCGTGGCCGGGAGGGACGTCGTGGCGGTCGACGCCGCGGCCGTCGAGCGGGATGCGCCCGCGGTGCTCGACCCGACCCGGCGATCGGTCGTGGTACGGGCCGACGGGGCGCCCGTGCTCGGGGTCCTGCCGGGCGGAGCGGCCGTCGCGCGGCGGCTGGTCCGCACGCTCGCGGCGGCGGAGGCCGCGGGGATCGCCTCGGCCTGCCTGGAGATGGCCGTGGCCTACGCGAAGGAGCGCCAGCAGTTCGGGCGCACCATCGGCACCTTCCAGGCCGTCAAGCACCACTGCGCCGACCTGCTGGTGGACGCCGAGCTCGCCGTGGCCGCGGCCTGGGACGCGGCCCGCGCCGAGCCCGCCAGCCCCGATGCGGAGCTGGCCGCCGCGGTCGCGGCGGCCATGTCGGTGCCCGCGGCGGTGCGCGCCGCCGAGATGAACATCCAGCTGCACGGCGGCATCGGCTTCACCTGGGAGCACGACGCGCACCTCTTCCTGCGCCGCGCGCTCACCCTCGCGGCCGTCGTCGCCCAGACCGGCGACGCCGAGCGCGACGCCGCCCGGCTCGTCCGCGCGGGCGTGCGGCGCACCCCCGACCTGGACCTCCCGCCGGAGGCCGACCGGCACCGCGCCGACGCCAGGGCGTTCGTCGCGTCCCTCGACGGGTTGGACGCGGCCGGCCGCCGGGCGGCACTCGTCGACTCCGGGTACCTCGTGCCGCACTGGCCGCCGCCGTGGGGCCGGAACGCGTCCGCGACCGAGCAGCTGGTGATCGAGCAGGAGTTCCGCGGCGTCGACGTGCCCGGGCTCGGGATCACGGCCTGGGTGATCCAGACGATCGCCCAGCACGGCGCGCCGGAGCAGCTCGACCGCTGGGTGCGGCCCACGCTGCTCGGCGAGCTGGAGTGGTGCCAGCTGTTCTCCGAGCCCGGTGCCGGCTCCGACGCCGCTGCCATCGCGACCCGCGGTGTCCGGGTGGACGGCGGCTGGCGCGTGACGGGGCAGAAGGTGTGGACCACGCGCGCGCAACTGTCGGACTGGGGCTTCGCGACCGTGCGCACCGACTCCTCGGGCGCCAAGCACGCCGGCATCACGATGATGGCGATCGACCTGCGCGCCGACGGCGTCGACGTGCGGCCGCTGCGCGAGCTCACCGGCGACGCGCTGTTCAACGAGGTGTTCTTCGACGACGTGTTCGTGCCCGACACCGATGTGGTGGGCGAGGTCGGGCAGGGCTGGCGGGTGGCCCGGGCGACGCTGGGCAACGAGCGCGTCTCGATCGGCGGTGGCGGGGCCGGGCAGCTGCCGATCCGGGCCAGGGACCTGCTGCCCCTGGCCGCGGCGTCGGCCGACCCGCACACCGCGGAGCGCGAGGTCGGCGCGCTGATCGTCGAGGATCTGGCGAAGCGGCTGCTGCTGCTGCGCCAGGCCGCGCGCGCCGTCGGCGGCAGCGAGCCCGGGCCCGAGGGGAACCTCAACAAGCTGTTCTCCTCCGAGCACGCGCAGCGGGTGGCCGGGCTCGGGGTGCGGCTGGCGGGCACCGCGGCGGTCGCGGGCGGCAACGAGCTGATCATGCGCTCCTACCTGTGGTCGCGCTGCATCACCATCGCCGGTGGCACGTCCGAGATCGCCCGCAACCAGGTCGCCGAACGGCTGCTCGGCCTGCCGCGCGATCCGCTGATCCGCTGATCCGCTGATCCGGCGGCGGCAGCCCGGTGGATGCCGCTTTCCCGGGCTACGGTCGCCGGCATGACGAACCTCGCGGCCAACCTGGTGACCTCGGCAGCCGAGCACGGCGAGCGGCCGGCCGTCCGGCTCGATGAGCACGCCCTGTCCTACAGCGACCTGCACGCCGGCGCCGCCGCGGTGGCCGGGATGCTGCGCGGGCGCGGCCTGGAGCCCGGCGACCGCGTCGGGCTGGTGCTGCCCAACCTGCCGGCGTTCCCGGTCGTGTTCTACGGCGCGCTGCTGGCGGGCGCCACGGTGGTGCCGATGAACCCCCTGCTCAAGGCGCGCGAGGTGCAGTACTACCTCGAGGACTCCGGCATGTCGCTGGTGTTCGGCTGGGACGGCGCCGGGGACGCCGTGACCGAGGCCGCGAGGACGGTCGGCATCGAGGCGGTGGTGGTCGGCCAACTGGGTCCGTCGGCCGACCAGCTCGACGGGGTGGAGCCGGCACCGGACGCGGTCGACCGGGACACCGAGGACACCGCGGTGATCCTCTACACCTCCGGAACGACAGGCCAACCCAAGGGTGCCGAGCTGACCCATCACAACCTGGACAGCAACGCGCGCACGACCGTCGACACCCTGATCCGGATCACACCGGACGACGTGATCATGGGTTGCCTGCCGCTGTTCCACGTCTTC
Source organism: uncultured Actinomycetota bacterium (assembly GCA_963711715.1). GTDB lineage: Bacteria > Actinomycetota > Actinomycetes > Mycobacteriales > Pseudonocardiaceae > Pseudonocardia. The sequence continues at coordinate 146,741 of CAVQFJ010000007.1, read as the reverse complement.
GGGTTGACCTGCGGTCTCGATGCCTCGGTGCTGACGGGCTCGTGCCTGACGCTCATCCCGCGTTTCGACGCGGGGAAGGCGCTGAGCGTGATCGAACGCGACCGGGTGACGGTCTTCGAGGGCGTCCCGACCATGTACGCGGGGATGCTGCACCACGCCGACGCCGACTCGGCCGACGTGTCCAGCCTGCGCACCTGCATCTCGGGCGGCTCGGCGATGCCCGTGGAGGTCATGAAGGCGTTCGAGGAGCAGTTCGGCTGCGTGATCCTCGAGGGCTACGGGCTGTCGGAGACCTCGCCGGTGGCCTCGTTCAACCAGCCGGACATGGAGCGCAAGCCCGGTTCCATCGGTGTCGAGGTGCGCGGGTGCGAGATGAAGCTCGTCGACGACGACGGCCATGAGGTCGGCGTCGACGAGCCCGGCGAGATCGCGATCCGCGGCGAGAACCTCATGAAGGGCTACTGGGGACGCCCGGAGGCGACGGCCGAATCCATCCCGGACGGCTGGTTCCGCACCGGCGACGTCGCCACCAGGGACGCCGACGGGTACTTCACGATCGTCGACCGCAAGAAGGACCTCATCATCCGCGGTGGGTACAACGTCTACCCGCGCGAGATCGAGGAGGCGCTCTACGAGCACGACGCGGTGGCCGAGGCCGCGGTGATCGGGATCAAGCACCCCGACCTCGGCGAGGAGGTGGGTGCCGCCGTGGCGCTCAAGCCCGACACGTCCGCCGATCCGGCCGAGCTCGTGGCGTTCGTGAAGGAGCGGGTGGCGGCCTACAAGTACCCGAGGCACGTGTGGATCGTGGACGACCTGCCCAAGGGACCCACGGGCAAGATCCTGCGGCGCGAGGTGCACGCGCCGAACGACGTCGGCGGCTGAGTGGGCGCTGTTCGGCTGAGCGGGCGCTGTGTGGCTGAGCGCTGTTCGCAGGACGAGCCGCCGCAACCGCTCGGCGCCCCCCGGCTGGCGGCTCCTCGGGACCGCCCTGCGCAGCCCTTTGCTCTGCACACATCGGCGCATCAGCACCTCGGCGCGCCGGCCCGGGCCGCCGAATGGGACACCAGGGCCGTGAGCCGACGATCGATCAGCGCGGAGGTCCCGTTGGCCGGTGGCCCTCCGGTGATGCGTCCTGGTGCGCAGAGCAAAGGACCGCGAGGGACGCGCCTCACCTGCCGGGATCGCCTCGGCTGCCCGACCGCTGCCGCCGATCAGCCGGAGCGGATCGGCTAGAGCGGCCCGAGCACGCGCCGCACCGCGATCTCGACCACCACCCGCTGAGGGTTCACCCTCGGCTGCCGGTAGCGGGCGGCATAGCGGCGCACCGCATCGGCGACCGCGTCGGCGTCGCGGCGCACGATCGCCGCGCCCTCCAGCGTCGACCAGCGGCGGCCGTCGACCTGCGACACCACCGCGACCCCGGTGGCCGCAGCGTTGCGCGCCTTCTGCGAGCCGGCACTGCAGATCACCCGGGCCAGTCCGGACTCGACGTCGAGCGTGACCCCGACCGGGACGACATGCGGGCTCCCGTCGACGCGCAGCGTCACCAGGGTCGCGATCCGGCGCTCGGTCCAGAACTCGCGGAACTCGGACGACACCAGCTCGGGATCCAGCGCACGGGGCACGGCGCCACGGTAGCGACGGTGCTCAGGAACCCGTGCGGAGCACCAGGCAGGAGCTCATGGCGTGGGCGCAGAGCCGGCCTCGGCCGTCGTGGAGCCGGGCCTCGGCCAGCGCGGTGCGCGCGCCGAGGTGCACGACCATGCCCTCGCAGCGCACCGGACCGGAGTCGGCGCCCAGCCCGCGCAGGAACTTCACCGAGAGGTCCAGGCTGGTGTAGCGCGTCCCGGCCGGGAGGGCGGAGTGGACGGCGCAGCCGGCCGCCGAGTCGAGCAGGGTGGCGAACACGCCGCCGTGCACCGAGCCGATCGGGTTGAAGTGGAACTCGCCGGGCTCCATGCCGAACACGACGCGGCCCTCAGCCACCTCGATGACGGTGAACCCCAGCGTGGCGGCGATCGGTGCCGCCGGCACGTCGCCGGCGGCCACCATCCGCAGGAAGGTCAGGCCGTCGACGTCGCGGGCGGCCGCGGCCGAGAGGAGCGGGTCCTCCCAGCGGTGGACGCGTTCGCGCACGACGGGATCGGCCGCACTGGCACTCATCGGGGCTCCTGGATCGAGGTCGACAGCGGGATCGGATCGGGGGTCGGGACGGGCATCGGGGCGGCACGCACCGGGCCGACCACGACCCCGCAGAGCGCGGTGGCCAGCCCGCCGGCGGCCATGGCCGCCCAGCCGACGCGGAAGGCGTCGAGGTCCGCGCCGGCGGCGGCCAGCCCGGCGAGCAGCACGGAGATGCCGAGGACGGCACCGATCTGGCGGGCGCAGGTGCCCACGGCGCTGCCCGTCGCGAACCGCGCGGGCGGGAGCCGCGCCACGGCGGCCGTCCCGAGCCCGGCGTAGATCGCGCCCACGCCGGTACCGGTCAGCAGGGTCGCGGGGAGGAACGCCGACAGGTACGCGGGGTCCGGACCGGCGCGGGTCGCGAACAGCAGGCAGCCCGCGAGGAACAGCAGCGCTCCCGGCACGATCGCGGACCTGGCCCCGAACCGGTCGGCGAGCCGGCCACCGGTGGCCGAGGCCACCGCGGCCATCAGCGGCCCCGGTGTCACGGCGAGCCCGGCGGTCAGCACGTCGTAGCGCCAGACCCCGGTCAGGAACAGCACGTTGGCGAGCAGCAGCGCGTAGAAGGCGGCCGAGAACACGAGGTAGCCGGCGATCGACCCGGTGAAGGCGCGCAGCCGGAACAGCGCGGGCTCCACCAGTGGATGGGGGACCCGGGCACTCCGCACCGCGAATGCGGCCAGCAGGGCGAGCCCGCCGAGCAGCGGCGCCAGGGTGGCCGCGGCGGTCCACGAGCTCTCGCCGTTCACGATGCCCAGCGACAGCAGCGCGACGCCCGCGCCGAGCAGGGCCACGCTGAGGGCGTCGGGCAGGTCGGCGCGCTCGTCGCGGGACTCGGCGAGCACCCGGACGGCGACGGCGACGGTCAGCACGACGATCGGGACGTTGACGAGGAACACCGCGCGCCAGCCGTAGGCGTCGACCAGGAGTCCACCGAGCGCGGGCCCGGTCGCGGCCGCGATCCCGCCCGTCGCCCCCCAGGTGCCCACGGCCACCCCGCGGCGCTCCGGCGGGAACGCGGGCAGCAGTAGCGCGAGCGACGACGGCGCGAGCAGCGCGGCGGCCACCGCCGCCAGTGCTCTCGCGGCCACGAGGGCACCGGCCGTCGGCGCGAACGCGCAGGCGGCGGACGCCGCCCCGAACAGGACGAGCCCGGCCAGGAACACGCGCCGCCGCCCGACCAGGTCGGCCAGCCGCCCGGCCGGGATGAGCAGGGCCGCGAACACGACGTTGTAGGCGGTGAAGACCCAGGCGAGGGCGGCCAGCGACGTGGTCGGGAACGCGGCGGTGATCGCGGGGAACGCGATGTTCACGATCGTGACGTCGAGGAACGCCAGGAACACCGCGACCGACGAGACCGCGAGGACGACTGCGGGCCGCGCCCGCTGAGTTTTCATGAGAAACGCAGCCTAGAACGGCTGGGTTGCTCCGCGCAACCCGAGACGGGCTACGCTGATGACATGGACTGGAGCGAGCTGGACAGCAGCCGCTGCTCGGTGGCCCGCACCGCGTCCGTCCTGGGCGACAGCTGGACGGTGCTGGTGCTCCGCGACCTGTTCAACGGCATCCATCGGTTCGACGACCTGACCGGCCACCTCGGCATCGCCCGCAACGTGCTCACCCGCCGGCTCACGGGCCTCATCGAGGCCGGGGTCGTCGTCCGCGTCCCGTACCGCGAACCGGGCCGCCGCGAGCGGCACGAGTACCGGCTCACCGACGCCGGGCGCGACCTGCTTCCCGTCATCCTCGCCATGCTGGCCTGGGGCGACACCCACCGCGCCGGCGCGGACGGTCCGCCGATGCGCGTCGAGCACGCCGGCTGCGGCGCTCCGGTGCACGTGGAGCTGCGCTGCGCCGAGGACCACCGGATCGCGCCGCGCACGCGGCTGCGCGCCGTCCCGGGCCCGGGAGCACGCCGGGCCGGTTGATCAGCCGCTCCGCGGGTATCCACGCCTCATGGGCGACTACGAGCAGACCACCACCGTCACCGCCGACCCCGACGCGCTGTTCGCCTACCTGTCCGAGGTCGGCAACCTCCCGCACTACTTCGAGTCGATGGAGTCCGCCGAGCCCGCGGGCGGGGACGCCGTGCACACGGTGGCCGACGTCGACGGCCAGCGCCGCGAGGGGGAGGCCTGGTTCACCGCCGACGACCAGGCGCGCACCATCCGGTGGGGCTCCGAGGGGCCCAACGACTACAGCGGCGAGCTCGCGGTCACCGGCGCCGAGTCCGGGGCCCAGGTCACCGTCCGGCTGCACACCGAGCACGTCGAGGGCGATCAGATCCGGCAGGGCCTGGAGAAGACGCTGGCCCAGATCAAGCGCAACGTGGAGGGCGGCGCCGACGCGGCCGCTCCGGATCCCACCTGACCCCCGAACGGGGTCACGGGCGGCGGAGGTCGCGCCGGATCGGGTGGTCCGCCGGCACCTCCACCAGCACGATCCGGGTGCCGTCCGGGTCGGTGATCCACATCTCGTGCAGCCCCCAGGGCTCGTGTCGCGGCTCGCGGACGACGTGGGGCGCGAGTTCGCGGTGGGCCGCGGCCAGGTCACGGACCTGGATCCAGAGTGCGACCGCCGTCCCGGCGGGCGCGTCCGCACGGCCCGAGAGCTCCAGGTACCCACCGCCGAGGAAGAACACCGTGCCGCCGGGGAACTCGCGCACGATGGCGAGCCCCAGCACGTCGCGGTAGAAGGCGAGGCTGCGTGCCATGTCGAGCGGATGCAGCAGCACCCGGGCGGCCAGTACCTCCATCAGACCCCCACCGGGTTGCCGTCCTCCGGACCGGGCTCGTGCACGGCGAGAACGAGCCCGTCCGGCACCATCGTCCGCATCGGAGCATCATGCCGGCCGCCGTCGCGTGCGGTGCCGTCCCCCGCTCGCCGGTTGTGCGACGGCGGGGAGGTCGAGTTGGGTGGGCCCGGTCGGACCCGGCGCGCAACGACGCGGCGTACGGTCCGGTCGGGAACACCGACGGGAGTGAGCACATCGTGACCGAGCAGGGGTTCGAGCGGGTCGCCATCGTCAACCGGGGTGAGCCGGCGATGCGGCTCATCAACGCGGTCCGGGAGTGGAACGCGGAGGGGCGCCGACCACTGAGGACGATCGCGCTGCACACCGCGGTGGACCGGCACTCGATGTTCGTCCGCGAGGCCGACGAGGCCGTGCTGATCGGCCCGGACGACCCCGACGAAGCCTTCGGGGCCTCCCCCTACCTCGACTACGCCGAGCTGGAGCGGGCGCTGTCGGCGGCGCGCGCCGACGCGGTGTGGCCCGGATGGGGCTTCGTGTCCGAGAAGGCCGACTTCGCCCGCCTGTGCCGCGACCTCGACATCGTCTTCATCGGTCCCTCGCCCGAGGTGATGGACCGGCTCGGGGACAAGATCGCGGCGAAGCGGCTGGCCGAGGAGACCGGCGTGCCGCTGGCCGCGTGGAGCGGTGGCCCGGTGGCCGACGTGGAGGAGGCCCGCGAGCACGCGGAACGGATCGGTTACCCGCTGATGGTCAAGGCCACCGCGGGCGGCGGCGGGCGCGGGATCCGCCGGGTGGAGGCGGCCGACGAGCTCGACGAGGCCTTCGAGCGGGCGCGATCGGAGGCGGAGAAGACCGCGGGCGACGCCACCGTGTTCCTGGAGCGGGCGATCCGCGGCGGGCGTCATGTCGAGGTGCAGGTCGTGGGGGACGCCACCGGCGACGTGTGGACCCTCGGCGTCCGCGACTGCTCGGTGCAGCGGCGCAACCAGAAGGTCATCGAGGAGTCCGCCTCCACCGCGTTGGACGCCGATCAGGAGGAGCTGCTGCGCACCTCGGCGGCCGATCTCGCCCGAGCTGCGGGCTACGTCAACGCCGGCACCGTCGAGTTCCTCTACGAGCCCAAGGAACGACTGCTGTCGTTCCTGGAGGTCAACACCCGGCTGCAGGTCGAGCACACCGTGACCGAGGTGACCACCGGCGTCGACATCGTCAAGCTGCAGCTGCACGTCGCGGGGGGCGGCGCGCTCGCCGACGTCGCCGCGTCGGCCCCGAAGGCCCGTGGGCACGCGATCGAGGCCCGGCTGACCGCCGAGGATCCGGAACAGGACTTCGCGCCGGCGCCGGGCCGGATCGAGCACCTCGCGCTGCCGACCGGACCGGGTATCCGGGTGGACACCGGGGTGACTGCGGGGGACCTCATCCCGCCCCAGTTCGACTCCATGATCGCGAAGGTGATCGCCTGGGGCCGGGACCGGTCCGAGGCCCGGGCCCGCCTCTCCCGCGCGCTGCGCCAGACCGCCGCGGTGATCGACGGCGGCACCACCAACAAGGCGTTCCTCCTCGACCTGCTCGACCGCCCCGAGATCCTCTCCGGCGAGACCGACACGACCTGGCTCGACACCATGATGGCGGCCGGGTACGCCCCGCCCCGGCGGCTGGACGTCGCGCTGCTGGCCACCGCCGTCGAGGCGCAGAACGCGCACGTGGCGCGCCAGCGGGAGCGGCTGTTCGCGTCCGCGGAGCGCGGGCGGCCCGAGGTCGGGCACGAGGCGTGGCACCAGGTGGACGTGGGCGCGGCCGGGCAGTCCTACCGGCTGCGCGTCGCGCAGTCCCGGCGCAGCCGCTACCGGGTGGAGCTCGACGGGCAGGTCGTGGACGTCGACGCCGAGCGCACCGGGCGGTTCGAGCGCAAGCTCGTCGTCAGCGGGCAGACGTTCGCCGTGCTGTCCGTGCCCCAGGGCTCGGACTACCTCGTCGAGGTCGACGGCGCCGTGCACCGGATCTCCGGCGGCGAGGCCGGCCTCGTGCGGGCGCCGGCGCCCGCGATGGTGGTCTCGATCCCGGTCACGGACGGCGACGCGGTCGAGGCCGGCGACGTCGTGGCCGTCGTCGAGAGCATGAAGCTGGAGACGGCGCTGCGCGCGCCCGTGACCGGGCGGGTGCGCGAGGTGCTGGTCGCACCGAACACCCAGGTGGAGGGGGGCACGAAGCTCGTCCGGATCGAGCCCGACGACGACTCCGACGCCGTCGAGGAGAGCGAGCGCGCCGACCTGTCGGCGCTGATCGGCCCGGCCGCAGCGGACGCCGAGCCGACGGCCACCGCGGGCGACGTGCTCATGTCGCTGCAGTTCCTGGTGCTCGGCTACGACATCGACGAGCGCGACGCGCGCCCCCTGCTGGGCGCGCTGGCGGAGGCCCGCGACCAGCTCGCGCCCGACGACGCCCGGGTGCTGGCCGGCGAGACGGCCGTGCTGCGGATCTTCGCCGACCTGTGCTCGCTCTCCCGGAACCGCCGCGGTCCCGAGGACGAGACGCAGCAGATCGACCCGGCCGGCGAGGAGGCCCGCAACCCGCAGGAGTACCTCTACGCCTACCTGGCTTCGCGCGACGCCGACGCCGAGGGGCTTCCGGAGTCGTTCCGGGACAAGCTGCGCCGGGCCCTCGCCCACTACGGTGTGCCCGACCTGGAGCCCTCCGATGCCCTGAGCAGCGCCCTCTACCGGATGTTCCTCGCGCACCGGCGGGCGTCCGCGCACGTGCCGGTGGTGCTGGAGCTGCTGCAGTGGCGGCTGCGCCACCCCGACTCGCTGCCCGAGTCCGCGCGCGAGGAGTACCAGCGCACGGTCGACCACCTCGTCACGGCCACCCAGCTGCGCTACCCGGTCGTCGGCAGCCTCGCCCGGCGGGTGCGCTACACCCTCTTCGACGCGCCGGTCATCGACGCGGAGCGGGCGGCCGGCCAGGACCAGGTGCGGGCCGAGCTCGACCAGCTCTCCGACGACCCCGACACGCGCGCGGCGCAGATCGACGCGATCGTGTCGGCGGCCGAGCCGATCCTGGGGGTGTTCGAGGAGCGCCACCACGCAGCGATGCTCGAGGTGATGACCCGGCGCTACTACCGGATCCGCACGCTCACCGACGCGCGACACGACGACCGCGGCGGGCGCCCGCTGTTCACTGCGGCCTACCGGCACGACGGGGTGGACAACGTCGTGCTGGCCACGACGGTGCACACCGCCCCGGACGCGCCCGCCGCCGGCGACCCGATGGCCGTGCAGGGCGACCTGCGCCGGCTCATCGCCGGGTTGCCGGAAGGTCGGACCGCGTTGCTCGACCTGTACGTCATCGCGGGGGAAGCGCCCGACGCCGACCCGGAGCGCTCGGCGGAGAAGATCCGCGGAATGCTCGGCCGGCTCCCCGACCGCCTCGCGCGCGTCGCCGTCGCCGTCCGCCGGCCCGTCGGCGACGAGCGCTCGGCCTGGTTCACCTTCATCCCCGGCCCGGACCGCAAGCCGGTGGAGGACCGGACGCTGCGCGGCCTGCACCCGATGGTCGCCGAGCGGTTGGGGCTGTGGCGGCTGTCGGCCTTCGAGCTGACCCGGCTGCCGGCACCGATCGACGTGCACCTGTTCCGCGCCGTGGGTCGGGAGGTGCCCGACGACCGACGGCTCATCGCGCTGTCCGACGTCCGCGACCTCACGGTGTTGCGCGATGAGGATGACCGCGTCCGGGCCCTGCCGCAGCTGGAGCACGTGCTCGACTCCTGCCTGGACGCGTTGCGCTCGGCGCGCGCGGCCGACAGCGGCGACGCGAAGCTGGACTGGAACCGCGTGCTGCTCTACCTCTGGCCGGTGGTCGACATCCCGCTGGAGGAGCTCGACTCGGTGGTGCGCAGGCTCGCACCGCGGACGGAGGCGCTCGGCCTCGAGCAGGTCGGCGTGCAGTTCCGCACCCCCGACCCGGACGGTGGCGAACCGGTCGAACGGCGGCTGCGGCTCTCGCGCCCGCCCGGCGCGGGGCTCACGGTGCAGGTCACCGAGCCGCCGGCAGCGCCGATGCGCGAGCTGGACGCCTACGCGCAGAAGGTGATCCGCGCCCGGCGGCGCGGCGCGGTCTACCCGTACGAGCTGGTGCCCATGCTGCTGCGCAACCCGGACGGCCGCGGCGGCAACGGCGAGTTCACCGAGTACGACCTGGACGAGTCGGGAACACCGGTGCCGGTGGAGCGGGCACCGGGCGGCAACACCGCGAACCTCGTGCTCGGCACCATCACCACGTCGACGCAGCGCTACCCGGAGGGGATGACGCGCGTCGTCCTGATCGGCGACCCGACCAAGGCACTCGGCGCGATCGCCGAGCCGGAGTGCCGCCGGGTGCTGGCGGCGATCGAGCTGGCCCGGCGTTTCGACGCGCCGATCGAGTGGTTCGCCGTCTCGGCCGGCGCGAAGATCGCGATGGACTCCGGGACCGAGAACATGGACTGGATCTCCCGGGTGCTGCGCGGGATCATCGAGTTCACCCAGGAGGGCGGCGAGATGAACGTCGTCGTCACGGGCATCAACGTGGGCGCCCAGCCGTACTGGAACGCCGAGGCCACGATGCTCATGCACACCAAGGGCATCCTGGTGATGACACCGGATTCCACGATGGTGCTGACCGGCAAGCAGTCGTTGGACTACTCGGGCGGCGTCAGCGCCGAGGACAACTTCGGCATCGGTGGCTACGACCGGATCATGGGGCCGAACGGGCAGGCCCAGTACTGGGCGCCCGACCTGTCCGGCGCGGTGGACGTGTTGCTGTCGCACTACGCCCACACCTACCGGGCGCCGGGCGAGCGGTTCCCCCGGCCCGCGCCGACCGGCGACCCGGTCGACCGCGACGTCTCCGACTCGCCGCACGCCGGCCCGGGCTGCGACTTCGACACCGTAGGGGAGGTGTTCACGGCCAACCCGGAGCGCAAGAAGCCCTTCGACATCCGCTCGGTGCTCCAGTCCGTGGCGGACTCCGACCACCCCACGCTGGAACGGTGGGTGGACATGATCGACGCCGAGGGCGTGGTGGTGCTCGACGCCCACCTCGGCGGCCAGCCGGTCGCCATGCTCGGCATCGAATCGCGCCCGCTGCCCCGCCGCGGCCGGGTCCCGGTGGACGGGCCGACCTCCTTCACGGCGGGCACGCTGTTCCCCCGCTCGTCCAAGAAGACCGCACGGGCGATCAACGCGGCCAGCGGCAACCGACCCCTGGTGGTGCTGGCCAACCTGTCCGGGTTCGACGGGTCGCCCGAGTCGCTGCGCGGGCTGCAGCTGGAGTACGGGGCCGAGATCGGGCGCGCGGTGGTCAACTTCGACGGGCCGATCGTGTTCTGCGTCGTCTCGCGCTACCACGGCGGCGCATTCGTCGTGTTCTCCGGCACGCTCAACGACGACATGGAGGTCGCGGCCGTCGAGGGCTCCTACGCGTCGGTGATCGGCGGGGCGCCGGCGGCTGCGGTGGTGTTCGCCGGTGAGGTGAACAAGCGCACGGCCGCCGACTCCCGCATCGTGGACGTGGAGTCGCAGATCGCCTCGGCGCGGCAGGCCGGCGAGGAGACCGACGCCGCCCGGCTCACCGCCGAGCTGGCCGACCTGCGGCCGGGCGTGCGCTCGGAGAAGCTCGGGCAGGTGGCCGACGAGTTCGACACCGCGCACAGCGTGCAGCGGGCCCACCGGATGGGGTCCGTGCACGAGATCGTGCCGGCCACGAAGCTCCGGCCCTACCTGGTCGACGCGGTGCGCCGCGGGATGGAGCGGACGGGGACGAAGCGCTAGCCGGACGCTCTCGACGCGTTGCTCACCGGGGCGTCGAGCACACGCCCTTGGCGGTCAGGATGCGCTCGACCGCGCGGCGGTTGGCCGCGTCGTCCAGATCGCCGGCGGCGAGGGCCCGGTCCAGGGCGTCCAGGACCGGGTCGACGCGCCCGCCGCCGCTCCACAGCGCCATGTCGGCCCCGGCGGTCAACGCTCGGGCCACCGCCTCGGGCAGCGCGAACGTGCCGGTCACGGCCTGCATCGCGCCCAGGTCGTCGGTGAGGACGAGCCCGTCGAACCCGTAGTCCTCGCGGAGCAACTGGTAGACCGCCGGGGTCAGGGAGCTGGGCAGCTCGGCCGTCAGGCCCGGGACGTCGAGGTGCCCGACCATCACCCCGGTGCGCCCGTCGACCAGCGGCCCGGCGGGCCCGAGCAGCGCCGCGTAGGGCACGAGGTCGGTAGTGCGCAGGTCCGCGAGCGGCGGCGTGGTGACGCGACCGCGATGGGAGTCACCGTCGGCGCGCCCGTGGCCGGGGAAGTGCTTGAGCACGACGCCGATCCCCGCCTCGCGCTGGCCCTCGGCGAACGCGGCGGCGAGGCTCGTGACGGCGGCGGGGTCCGACCCGAAGGAGCGGTCGCCGATCACGGCGCCCGCGCGCTGGCGGCCGACGTCGACGGTCGGGGCGAGGTTCGTCGTGACGCCGCGGGCCGCCAACGCGCGGCCCCGGACGCGGCCGAGCTCGCGGACCTCGTCCGTCGGCAGCGACGACATCCGGCGGGCGCTGGGCAGCTGGCCGTCGAGCTCGTCGATGCGCTGCACCCGGCCGCCCTCGTCGTCCACGGCCACGGTGAGCGGGATCCGGGCCATCGCCTGCACCCCGCGCAGGGCCTGGTCCTGCAGCAGCTCGGTGGCGCTCCCGCCGACGAACAGCCCGCCCACCTGAAAGGCGCGCACGGTGTCCGCCGTGCCGCGGGGATCGGAGGCGTCCACGCCGATCATCAGCCGCTGGGCCAACCGCGCGCGCGGGCTCATCGCGTCGACGACCGCGGCGCAGCGGGGCAGCCGGTCGGGCCCGAGCGCGGACCCGGACACCGGCGGCGGCACCGGCACCGCGGCCCGCGCGGTCGACGCGGGCAGCACGGTCGACGCGGGCACGGGGCCGGCGAGCAGCGCCACGACCACCGCTACGACCAGCGCCGCCGCACGGGCAGGGGGGTCACGGCGGGGCATCGCCGTGAATCCTGCCGGAACGCGAGCACCGAGCGGGACGTCAGGGTCAGTCGATCAGCGTCAGCGAGCGCTCGACAGCACCGGCGCCAGCCCGAGCATTCGGCGGACTGCCCACGAACCTGTGGGCTGCCTCGGCCGCCTGCAGGTCACCGCCGGGGACGACTCACACCGCGAGGAACACCGTCTCGCCGTCGCCCTGCAGGCGGATGTCGAAGTGCAGCTCGCCCGGACCACCGGATCGGGCGACGAGGGTGGCGGCCCGTTCCGGTGGCAGAGCCGCGAGCAGCGGGTCGGCCGCGTTGGCCGCGCTCTCGTCCGGGAAGTAGATGCGGGTCACCACCCGGTCGAGCAGGCCACGCGCCAGTACCGAGACGTCGACGTGCGGGGCCTGCCCGTCGCCGATCGCCCCCGGCTTGACGGTGACGATCTCGTAGCGACCCTGGGCGTCCGTGAGGCTGCGTCCGAAGCCGCGGAACGACGACCCCGGTGCCCCGCGCGGATCGTCCGGGTGGTCGAAGCGGCCGTCCGGATCGGCCTGCCAGGTCTCGATCAGGCCGTCGGTGACCGGATCGCCGGCCCCGTCGCGCAGCACTCCGCTGATCCGGACGGCGCCCACCGTGCCGGGCGCGACGACGAGGTGACCGTCGGGCCACGCCAGGCCGATGCTGAGGAACGGTCCGACGGTCTGCGAGGGGTGTCTCAGTCATGCGGTTCCTCGAAGGGCGTCCGCCCGCGGCCGCGGAGCACGATGTCGAACCGGTACGCGAGCGCCCAGTCGGGGCGTGTGGCCGCCAGGTCGAACGTCGCGACCAGCCGCCGGCGAGCGGCCTCGTCGGGCACGGAGTTGTAGATGGGGTCGTGGACGTGCAGCGGGTCGTCCGGGAAGTACATCTGCGTGACGAGTCGGGTGGCGAAGGCCCGACCGAACAGCGAGAAGTGGATGTGGGCCGGGCGCCACGCGTTGTGGTGGTTGCCCCAGGGGTACGCGCCGGGCTTGATCGTGGTGAAGGCGTAGTGGCCACCGGCGTCGGTCACCACGCGACCGCCCCCGGAGAAGTTCGGATCGAGCGGCGCGGCCCAGTCGTCGCTGCGGTGCGCGTACCGACCGGCCGAGTTGGTCTGCCACACCTCGACCAGGGTGTCGGGCACCGGTCGGCCGTCGGCGTCCAGGACCCGACCGAGGACGACGATCCGCTGCCCGATCGGCTCGCCGGCGTGCTGGGTCGTCAGGTCGTGATCCGACGGGCCGATCGCCCCGGTGAGCAGCGGGCCGGTCACCTCGGTCAGCCGGTGGGGAAGGACCACCGGCGCCAGCGCCGGGGCGCGCAGCGCCGTACTCCGGTACTGCTCGGACCGCATCTGCGGGTGCGTTCCCTCCGGGGCCGGCCGGTAGCCGGCCGGGCGCGGGAGGGTCATGCCAGCGCTCCGTACGGCAGGCCGACGTAGTTCTCGGCGAGGCTGGTGGCCGCGGCCCGCGAGGAGACCGTGTAGCGCAGCTGCGAGAGCTGCAGCCGCCGGCTGAACGGATCGGCCTGCCCGGCTCCCACCTCGGCCGGGAACTGGTGCAGCATCGAGGTCATCCACCAGGAGAAGTGCTCGGCCCGCCAGACCCGGCGCAGGCAGGTCTCGGAGTAGTCGTCGACGCCGGTCTCGTCGCCGTGGTGCAGCAGCGCGGCCAGCGCCTCGGCGAGCACCCGGACGTCGGCCACCGCGAGGTTCATGCCCTTCGCGCCGGTCGGCGGCACGATGTGGGCCGCATCGCCGGCGAGGAACAGCCGCCCGTGCCGCATCGGCTCGGCCACGAAGCTGCGCATCCCGGTGACGCTCTTCTCCAGCACGGCCCCCTCGTTGAGCGAGAAGCCGTCGGCGGCCAGGCGCAGCGCCAGCTCGTCCCAGACCCGCCTCTCCGACCAGGCGCCTGCGTCGGTCTCGGGCGGGACCTGCAGGTAGAGCCGGGTCACCTCCGGGTTGCGCATGGAGTAGAGCGCGAAGCCGTTGTCGTGCCGGGCGTACACGAGCTCGTGGTGCGTCGGCGCCGCCTTGGCCAGGATGCCGAGCCACGCGAACGGGTACGTGCGGTCGAACACCTGCGGCGCCGAACGCGCCCCGGCTGACCCCGTGGAAGCCGTCGCAGCCGGCGACCGCCTCGCAGTGCAGCTCCTGGCGCCGGCCGGCGGGGTCGGTGAAGCCGATCACCGGCGCGTCGCCCGTGAGACCGTCGAACCCGACGTCGGAGATCTCGAACCGGATGTCACCGCCCTGCTCGAGCCGGGCGGCGACGAGATCCTTCACCACCTCCTGCTGCCCGTACACCACGATCCCGCGCCCGACGAGGTCGGTGAAGTCGATGCGGTGGTCGCCGCCGTCGAAGCGCAGGGAGATGCCCTCGTGCGGCAGCCCCTCCCGGTCCAGCCGCGCGGCCAGTCCGGCCTCGCGCAACAGCTCGACCGTCGGGTGCTCCAGCACCCCGGCGCGCACGCGTTGCTCGATGTACTCGCGGCTGCGCGTCTCGAGCACGACCGAGTCGATCCCGCGCCGGGCCAGCAGGTGCGACAACAGCAGCCCGGCCGGTCCGGCTCCGACGATCCCCACCTGCGTCCGCACGATGCGAGCCTGGCCTACCGCCGTCCCTTGCGCACCTGTGGACACCCCCGGATGCTGATCGTCATGACGGCGACGCTCTCGGTGCCGGTCAGTGACCTGGACCCGTTCTCCCTCGAGTTCCTCGGTGACCCCTACCCCGGCCACACCGCGATGCGCGAGGCCGGGCCCGTCGTGCTCCTGGAGCGGTACGGGATCTACGCGAGCGCGCGGCACGCCCCGGTGCGCGCGGCCTTCCTGGATCCCGACGCGTTCTGCTCCTCGGCGGGCGTGGGCATCTCCGACTTCCGCAAGGAGGAGCCGTGGCGTCCCCCGTCGCTCCTGCTCGAGGCGGACCCGCCCGAGCACACCCGCGCCCGCCGCGTCGTCGCCGGGGTGCTGTCCGCGGCCGCCGTGCGCAGGCTCACCGCCACCTTCGAGGCGGCGGCCGACGAGCTCGTCGCGCGACTGGCCCACGGTGAGCCGTTCGACGCCCTCGCGGATCTCGCCATCGCCTACCCGTTGCAGGTCTTCTCCGACGCCGTCGGGCTGCCCGCGCAGGGGCGGTCGAACCTGCTCGCCTACGGGCGGATGGTGTTCAACACCTTCGGCCCCCGCAACACGCTCTTCGAGCAGGCCGTCGCCGACGCGGGACCGGTCCGAGAGTGGATCATGGACCACTGCCGGCCGGAGAACCTGAGTCGCGACGGGATGGGCGCGGAGATCCACGCGCGGGCCGCGGCGGAGGGCTTCTCCGAACAGGAGGGCGGGATGCTCGTCCGCTCGTTCCTCAGCGCCGGCATCGACACCACCGTCCACGGCCTGGGCAACGCGCTGCTGTGCTTCGCCGAGCACCCCGAGCAGTACGCCCTGCTGCGCGCCGATCCCGAGCGCGCCCGCGCCGCCTACGAGGAGGTGCTGCGGTTCGAGGCGCCCGTGCAGACGTTCTTCCGCACGACCACCCGGGACGTGGAGCTCGACGGGGTCCCGATCCCGGACGGGGAGAAGGTGCTGCTGTTCCTCGGCGCCGCCGGGCGCGACCCCCGGCACTGGCCCGAGCCCGACACGTTCGACATCACCCGCCGCGCCACCGGCCACCTCGGGTTCGGTTTCGGGATCCACGCCTGCGTGGGGATGGCGATGGCCCGCCTGGAGGGCGAGGCGGTGCTGGCCGCACTCACGCGCCACGCGTCCGCGATCGAGCTGACCGGTGAGCCGCGACGCATGCTCAACAACACGCTGCGCGGCCTGGAGACCCTGCCGGTGCGCCTGGTACCGGCCTGATCGGCGGCTTGCGCTGCGGTGGTGGGCCCACAACGATCACCGCGTGGACGTCGTCGAGTTCCGGCCGCAGCCCGAGCAGTACGCGTGGACGTTCGGCGGGGCCGCCCCGACCCACCGGATCGCGCCCGGCACCGTGCTGCGGCTCTGGACCGAGGACGCGTTCTCCGGTCGCCTGCAGCGCGCCACCGACCTGCCCTCGCACGTCCTCGACATGACCGAGGTGAACCCGCAGACCGGGCCGTTCTTCGTCGAGGGGGCCGAGCCCGGTGACGCGCTCGCGCTGCACATCGTGGACCTCACCCCGGCGCGGGACTGGGCGGCGTCGACCACCATCCCGTTCTTCGGCGCCCTCACCGGCACCGACCGCACGGCGCTGCTCAACGCGCCGCTCCCCGAGCAGACGTGGATCTACCAGCTCGACCGCGAGCACGGCACGCTGCTGTTCGAGGCGCGGCACTCCGACCTGCGCATCGAGCTGCCGTGCCGCCCGATGCTCGGCACGATCGGCGTCGCACCGGCCGGCCGGGAGGTGCGCACGAGCCTGGTTCCGGACAAGTTCGGCGGCAACATGGACACCCCCGAGATGACCGCCGGCACCACGTGCTTCCTCGGCGTCAACGTCGAGGGCGCGCTGTTCTCGGTCGGCGACGGGCACTACCGGCAGGGCGAGGGCGAGAGCTGCGGCACGGCCGTCGAGGGCGCGATGGACGTCACGCTGATCGTCGATCTGGTCAAGGGCGCGGCACCCGAATGGCCGCGCCTCGAGCACGACGACGACTACGCCGTCGTCGGATCGTCGCGCCCGCTGGAGGACGCCTGGCGCGCGAGCCAGGTCGGCATGATCGGCTGGCTGGGCGAGCTGTACGGGCTCGACCCGCTCGACGCCTACCAGCTCCTCACCCAGATCAGCCGCTCGCCGCTGGCGAACGTGGTGGACACGAACTACAGCGCGGTGACCAAGGTCGAGAAGTCCCTGCTCCCGCGCGCCGAGGCGTTCGGCGGGATGCACCGCCACCTGCGCGAGCGGGCCCGCTCGCTCTAGCCGCTCGCTCCGAGAGGACACGATGGATCTGCAGCTCACCGGGCGTACCGCGCTCGTCACCGGGGGTACGAAGGGGATCGGCCGGGCCGTGGTCGAGGGGCTGGTCGCCGAGGGCGCGCGGGTGGCCTTCTGCGCCCGGACCGAGGGCGACGTGGCCACGGCCGAGACGGACCTGCGGGCCGCGGGCCACGACGTGGCCGGCAGCACCGTGGACGTCGGTGACGCCGCCGCGCTGGCGGCGTGGGTCGCCGCGACCGCGGAGCGGTTCGGCGGGATCGACGTGGTGGTGGCGAACGTCAGCGCACTCGCGATCGGGCCCGGCGAGGAGAACTGGCGCTCCAGCTTCGAGGTCGACCTCATGCACACCGTGCGACTGGTGGACGCGGCGCTGCCGCACCTGGAGGCGAGCGGCGTGGGCTCGGTGGTCGCCGTCTCCAGCGTGTCCGGGCGCGAGGTCGACTTCGCGTCCGGCGCCTACGGCGTGATGAAGGGCGCGCTCGTGCACTACACCTCCGGGCTGGCCTTCCAGCTCGCCGGTCGGGTGCGGGCCAACAGCGTCTCGCCCGGCAACACCTACTTCGACGGCGGTGTGTGGCAGGGGATCGAGACCGCGAACCCCGAGCTGTTCGCGACCGCCCTCGACCTCAACCCGACCGGTCGGATGGCGGCGCCCGAGGAGATCGCGTACGGCGTGGTGATGCTCGCGAGCCCGCGGGCCAGCTTCATCACCGGCACCCACCTGGTGGTCGACGGAGCGCTCACCCGGGGAGTGCAGCTGTAGTGCGGGAGTACCGGGTCGAGATCCCCGAGTCCGCGCTGGCCGACCTGCGCGACCGGCTCGCCGGCACCCGCTGGCCCGAACCGTCTACTGTGGATGACTGGTCCCAGGGCGTGCCCCTGGACTACGCCCGGGAGCTCTGCGACCACTGGGCCAGGGCGTACGACTGGCGCCGCTGCGAGGCGGAGCTGAACGCGCTCCCGCAGTTCCGGACGGGTCTCGACGGCGGCGGCGACGACTCGGTGGAGATCCACCTGATCCACGCGCGCTCTCGGCACGACGGCGCGCTGCCCCTGCTGCTCACCCACGGCTGGCCCGGCTCGGTGGTGGAGTTCGTCGGCGTGATCGATGCGCTGACCGACCCCCCCGATCCGCGCGACGCCTTCCACGTCGTGGCGCCGTCACTGCCCGGCTTCGGGTTCAGCGCCCGGCCGACAGTGCCCGGCTGGGGTGTCGAGCGGATCGCCACGGCGTGGGCGCAGCTGATGGACCGGCTCGGCTACGACCGCTACGGCGCCCAGGGCGGCGACTGGGGATCGATGATCACCTCCGCGCTCGGCACCGGGGCGCCCGAGGACCTCGTCGGCATCCACCTGACGATGCCGATCGCGGCGCGGCCCCCGGAGGGCGAGGCGGAACCGCTCACTCCCGCCGAGGAGGCGGCGCTGGCCGACCGCCGCGTGTTCCAGAGCGTCGGCACCGGCTACTCGGCCGAGCAGGCCACGCGGCCGCAGACGCTCGGGTACGGCCTCGTCGACTCGCCGGTCGCGCAGTGCACGTGGATCGTCGAGAAGTTCTGGGACTGGACCGACTGCGCCGGGCACCCGGAGAACGTCATCGCGCGCGACCGGCTGCTGGACAACGTGATGCTCTACTGGCTGCCCGGAACCGGCGCCTCGTCGGCCCGGCTGTACTGGGAGAGCTACCGGCGCCGGCGGATGGACCTCGTCGAGGTGCCGACCGGGGTCACGCTGTTCCCCAAGGAGCTCTGGCGGCTGCCGCGGAGCTGGATCGAGCGGCGCTACACCGACCTGCGGTACTGGTCGGAGCCGGCGACGGGCGGCCACTTCGCATCCCTGGAGCAGCCCGAGGTGTTCGTCGACGAGCTGCGCACGTTCTTCCGCCCGCTCCGCTGATCACCCGCCCCGCAGGGGCTCAGCGGAAGGCGAGCACCGAGGCCGTGAAGCCGTGCAGGTGGTTGCGCCCGCCCACGGGGCCGATCTCCCCTGCGGCGAAGAAGCCGGCGACCCCGCTCGCGCCCAGCGCGTCCTGGACCGCCCGGACGTCGTGGTCGGCGGTGGGGAACATCCCCGCGCCGCGACCGTTGCACGAGAACAGCAGCGCCCCGCGCGCCGGCTGGTCGGCGCCGCCGAGGAGCTCCGCGAGGTCCTCGCCCGCCCCCGCGGCGTCGCGGACCTGGAACCGCACGGTCTGGCCCACCTCGACCACGTCGCCGACCGCCACGGCGCCCGCGCCCTCGTCGGCGCCCACCACCCCGCGGATGAGGAAGTCACCGCGCCCGTGCTCCTCGGCGTACTCGTCGATGGCGACGCCCAGGTGCAGTCCGCGCGCGGCCAGCTCCCGCTCACCGGGGGGCAGCGCGCTGACGATCTCCACCAGGCGCTGGTAGGCCGGCGCCCCGGCCAGCTCCAGGAGCACGTTGTGCTCCGCGCGGGTGACGACCATGGGTGGACCGATCGGCCGGCAGCCCTGGCTCACCACCGTCCGGGCGGCCACCTCACCGCCGAGCACCACCCCGACACCGCCGCGATCGACGACCTCGCCGTCGAGGAACAGCCGGTTTGCCCCAGGCCCGCCCGGAGCTCCGGCCAGGCCTCCAACCACGGGGAACCCCGGTTCCAGCGTGTTGGTCCGCTCGAGGAAGCCCCCGACCGGGAACGAGTACGGGTCGACGAGCACCGCGGCCACCCGGTCGGCCGGCGCCCGGTCCGGCAGGCCGCCGATCTGCACCTTGCCGGGTCCGGTGGGCTCCGCGACCAGCCGGAACGCTCGGATGTCGATGCCGGGGAGCACGGCGGCCCAGGCCGCGACCGCGGGGCCACGCTCCTGCCCCCGACGGTCGCCGATCACTCCGCTCGCGGTGGCCCCGATCGCGGTGCCGGCGCCGGCGAGCTCCATCGCGCGGCACCCTGCCGCGGCGGCCCGCTCGGGATCGTGCCGCGCGGGGGCGACGAAGACGCAGAACAGGTCGGGCGTCGTCCCGTCCAGCCCGGCGAGGGCCTGGGCCACGGCCACCTCGGCCGCGCCCTCGAGGTCCGGCCCGACCGCGAGGCCGTCACCGAAGCGTCGGCCGGCCGGCGCATCGGCGGCGTCTCCCGAACTCGCTCGGCTCCACTGCTGTCCGGTCATGTCGGGGCACCTCGCCTCCCGTCGCACGACCGGTCCGGGCCGTCGCGACCGACCCATCGTCGCAGGAGGGTGTCGCCGCGGCCACCGTGCGAGGTCGGACCGCCGTCCTCCGAGACGGCGGTCCGACCCCACCCCCGCGGGCGCCGAGCTGCCAGAACGATCATCCAGCAGGCTTTCTGCAACTTACTGGCAGGAACTTACGGGACGCAGCACGCCGGCGCCGCTGCCCGACGACTACGGCGCCCTCGCGCCGCACATCGCCGGCGAGATCATGGAGCTGAAGGGCGACTTCGGGCCGATCGTGGGCGACGCGGCCCGCAGCGGAACGGCCGGGCTGATCGTCCCGGCGTGATCAGCGCGCCGCCGTCGCGCGGCCGAGGCCGCCGGCTGCGCGCAGCAGCAGGTGCATCCCCAGATCCGTCGAGCGCTCCCGGATGTCGGCGCGCCCGCCGGGCAGCCGGACGTCGCGGGCCAGCACCCCGCCGTCGGCAGTGGTCACGCAGAGGCACACGAAGCCGACCGGCTTGGCCTCCGTGCCACCGCCCGGCCCGGCCACCCCGGTGATCCCGACGCCGATATCGGCCCCGAACCGGGCGCGGGCCCCGTCAGCCAGGGCCCGCGCCACCTGCGGCGAGACCGCCCCGTACTCGACGATCATGTCCGCCGGCACGTCGAGGAGGGCCGTCTTCGCCTCGTTCGAGTAGGCCACCACCCCGCCCACCACGTACGCCGACGAGCCGGCGCGATCGACGAGCCGCGAGGCGAGCATCCCGCCGCTGCAGGACTCGCCGGTCGCGACGGTCCAGCCGCGGTCCAGCAGCGCCCGGGCCAGCAGCTCGTCGGTGCTCGTGCCGTCCGCGCTGATCAGGTGACGGGCGTGCCGGGCGGTCAGCTCGCCCGCCAGCTCGGCGGCGACGTCCTCGAACCCGGGCCGCGGGCGCAGGTCGACCTCCAGCTCCGAGCGGCGCAGGCAGGTCGTCACCTCGACGCCGGACAGGTCCCGATCCGCCTCGATGTCGCGCAGCGTTGCGGCGATCTCCGACTCGGGCAACCCGTAGTACCGCAGCGCCCGCGAGGCCGCGGCCGGCACCCCGGCCAGCAGCTCCCGTACCGGAGCCGTGTCGAGCGCCGTGGGCCACATGCCCTGCAGCTCGCGGGGCGGTCCCGGCAGGACGACGACCAGCGGTCCGCCGGGCCGGGACACGACCAGCCCGGGTGCGGTGCCGACCGGCGCGAGGGCGACCGCACCGCGCGGCACCATCGCCTGCTTGCGGTTGGCCTCCTCCAGCGCGGGCCCACCGAACCCGGTGCGGGCGGCCCAACCGGCGAGGATCCCGGCGATGTGCTCGCGCATCTCCTCGTCGAGCACCAGGTCGACGCCGACGAAGTCCGCGACCACGGCCCCGGTCAGGTCATCGGCGGTCGGGCCGAGACCCCCGCTCGTGACGACGAGCGCGACGCCGGCGTCGGCGACGAACCGCAGGGCGTCGGCCAGGTCCTCGGGCCGGTCCCCGACCACCAGCAGGTGCGCCACCTCGAACCCCAGCCCCACGAGCGCCTGTGAGAGCCATGGCCCGTTGCGGTCGGAGATCGCGCCGGTCAGCAGCTCGCTCCCGGTGACGAGCACGGCGGCGCGGGGCCGCTCATCTGGGTCCACCTCGGGAACGCTATCCGTCGACCGCGTCGAGGTGCCCGTGGCTGACCGCCTCGATCGCGGCGACCACCGACTCGTCGCCGATCCGGACGGCCTGCCCGATCGTGTCCCGCTCGATGCAGAGCGCACCCATTCCGGTCGACCGGTCCGGCCCGATCGCCATCAGGTGCCCGGGAGCGCGGTCGGGATGCGCGGCATCGGTGACGATCCGCAGGTCGGCGCCGTAGCGGCGGGAGCCTTGCGCCACCGTGCCCAGCCCGGGCACGACCCGGTCGAGGGTGCGGGCCCAGAGCGAGAGGCCGGCATCGGCGTCCGGGTGCAGGTCGCCGGCACCGCGGCAGAGCAGCACGAGGACATGGGTCGCCCCACCGCGCAGCGCCCTGGCCATTCCCAGCGGCTCGCCGACCGAGCCGTCGACCCACCGCCGCCCGCCGTACTCGACCGGTGGCCCGGCCAGGAGCGGGATCGTCGCGCTGGCCCGCAGTGCCCGCTTCCAGTCGGCGACGGACTCCATCCCGACGAGGGTGTGCGGGGCGAGGTCGACGGCGTCGGTGGCCACGACGTGCAGCGGCGCCGGCGTGCGCCCGAGCGCGTCCCAGGCCATCGGCTTGCGCTCCTCCAGCACCCGCACCAGGTGGTCGAGGGACACCACGGGGCGCCGCGTGCCGAGCCGCCGCATGTTGATGAACCCCTCGGTGCAGAGGTCCTCGGGGAAGCACGCGGCGCAGGCGGCCGAGGAGCCCGTGAGGAAGGCCGCGGCCGCGTAGGACCCGGACGAGGCGCCGTAGACCTCGTCGAACCCCGGTTGCAGCCCGGCCCGCTCCAGCGCGTGGAGCATCCCCGCGACGTACGCCCCACGCATCCCGCCGCCCCCGATGACGAGCGCGACGCGGTGGGTGTCGTTGCGGGACCCGGGGGTCGAGCCGGCCGACCGGCGGTCGAGCAGGACGCGCAGCACGTCCTGGTCGCCGTGCAGGAAGGGGACGGGACCCACCGGTGCCACGGCCGGAGCCTACGGCGGCCGACCGCGGTAGCGCCGGTCAGTGGACGGGCCGGTCAGTGGACGGGCCGCTCCCGGACCGCGGCCTGCGCGACCCGCGTGGTCGCGGGACGGTCCACCGGGGCCGCATCGAGGAGCCCGAGCGCCACCAGCACGCTCCGCAGGTCGGGATAGCTCGAGGCGGGCAGCGCCCACAGCTCCGCGCGCGATGCGGCATCGGCGCCGTACTCCTCGGCGTGCATGATGAGCTGCCACTTCGCCGCCGGGAACGGGATGCCGGCGAGAACCTGGGAGAGGCGTCGCACATCGGCGCGAGGGTTCCTGCGGTGCACGGGTGCTCCTCTTCGAGCGGGCCGCCCGCCGCGGCCGTCTGCTCTCTGTACCCTTCGTCACACCTGGGGAAACCGGTCGTCACACCTCCGAGAACACTGGGCCGATCCGGTGAACGGGGCGTTGTTGTGTCCGTTTCCGGCCGGCCGTAGGGTGCGGGCGGCGGTGGCGAGCAGCGCCGTGAACGGGGCCAGCGAGGAGAGCCTGTGAGCGGAGACCTACCCGTCGACCGGGACGCGGGCGACACCGTCGACGAGATCGGCGAGGTCGTCCGCTTCGACGTGGTCAGCCACGGCTACGGGGCGCGCGTCATGCACGTCGTCGGGGAGATCGACACCCTGACCGCGCCCATCCTGCGGAGCCGCCTCGACGAGCAGCTCGCCGAGGTCCCCCTGCTCGTCCTGGACATGAGCGAGGTCACCTTCCTCGGCTCGGCCGGGCTCGCCGTGCTCGTGGCGGCCAACGACGAGGCCGAGCGCCATCAGCACCGCTTCCGCCTCGTCCCCGGCTCGCGCATCGTCGTCCGCGCGCTCGAGGCCACCGGCCTGCTCGGCCTGTTCGACATCGCGGACGGCGTGCCGCAGGCTCTCGAGGCCGCCCAATAGGAGGCGTCGCAGTAGGACGCGACACGGGAGGCGCCACAGCAGTCCCCATGGAGGCGTCAGGGTGCCTGGTGGCCCCCGCGGTCTTCAACACCGACGTGGCCGAGCATCTCGGCCAGGCGGGTTCGATTCCCGTCCGCCTCCGCTGACCCACCCCCGGCGGGTCGACGACCAGGGCCCGGCCGCGGGTGCGAGGGTGGCCGGATGGACGACCCCGACCTGACGGCGCTCGCCGCGACCGAGATCGCGGCGCGGGTGCACGACGGCCGGAGCAGCGCGGTCGACGTGGCCCGCGCCCACCTGGCGCGGATCGTCGAGTGCGACCCCGGCCGCGACGATGATCTCCGGGGCGCCTTCGAGGCGCGCGACGCGGCCCGGGTGCTGGCCGAGGCCGGCGGGGTGGACGCCAGGGCGGACCGGTTCGCGCTGCCGCTGGCCGGCGTGCCGGTGGCCGTCACGACCCCGGCCCGGCGTGACGACGAGCTGGTGCGGCGACTGCGCGTGGCGGGAGCGCTGGTCGTCGGCAGGACCCGGACGCGGGATTCCGGTTGCTCCGGGGGTGCCGCAGCAGTGGCGGCCGGGATGGCCGCGCTCGCGATCGGCACCGGCAGGGGCCGTGGGATGCGCATCCCGACCGGCCACTGCGGAGTGGTCGGGCTCACGCCCGGCGCCGGCCTCGTACCGCTGCCCGGTGACGGGGACGGCGACGGGAACGGCGACCGGGACGAGTACTGGTACGCGCGCACGGCGCAGGACGCCGCGTTGATGCTCGGCGTGCTGACCGGGTCCGAGGCCGAGCCGGTGATCGCGGAACCGGGCCCCGACGACTGGCCCGGCCGCGTCGCGCTGGCGCTGCGCGGCCCCGTCCGGGGGCGGCTGCACGCGGACCACCGCGCGGCCGTCGTCGGTGCCGCCGCGCGGCTGCGGGCCGGACCGGCCGGGGCGACCGTCGTGATCACCGATCCGCCGTACCCGCGGGCGGCCCGGTGGACCCCCCGTTGGTCGGCCGGTCGTCGCGGGTTCCGGTTCGGCCCGCCCCGCCCCGATGCCGCGCAGGCCTGGCAGGACCGTTTCCTGGCGTGGTTCGACGGGCACGATCTGCTGCTCGGCCCGGCGTGGAGCCTGGCGGGTCTCCCCGCCGTCGTCGCTCCCGTGACGGTCCGCGGGCAGCCCTTCGCGGTGCAGCTGGTCGGCCGGCCGGGCGACGAGCGCAGGCTGCTCGCCGCGGCGGCGAGGCTCGAGGGCGCCGCGGTGCCGGGCCCGCGGGCGGTCAGCGCACCGTGATGCGGCCGGTTCCCGCCCGGACCGTGCCGATCACCGCGGTGGGACCGCCGAGCTCCGCGACGGCCGCGGCGGCCGCCTCCGGGGCCGCACCGAACAGCAGCCCCCCGGAGGTCTGGGCGTCGGCCAGCAGCAACACGTCCAGCTCGGCGAGATCTCCGGCGTCCACCCGCGGAGCCACCCACGCCCGGTTGCGCCGCGTGCCGCCCGGCACGATCCCGTCGGCGGCGAGCGCGCGGATCCCCGGGAGGAACGGAACCGATGCCGCGTCGATGACGGCGTCCGTTCCGGAGGCCGCCACCATCTTGGCCAGGTGACCCAGCAGCCCGAACCCCGTGACGTCGGTGCATCCCGTCGCGCCGGAGTGGAGGGCCGCCCGGGCGGCCGCGGCGTTGCTGGTCGTCATCGACGTGACGGCGGCGTCGAGCACCTCTCCCGGAGCCCGACCCGCCTTGACCGCGGTGGTGGCCACACCGATCCCGAGGGCCTTGGTGAGCACCAGCGCATCACCGTCGCGCAGGCCGGCGTTGGTGAGGATGCGGTCAGGATGCACCTCGCCGACGACCGCCAGCCCGTACTTCGGCTCCGGGTCGTCCACGCTGTGCCCGCCCACCACGGCGAACCCGCTCTCCTCGCCGATCTCGGTCCCGCCGGCCATCACCTCGGCCAGCACGGTCACCGGCAGCTCCGACGACGGCCACGCCACGATGTTCAGCGCGAACAGCGGCCGCCCGCCCATCGCGTACACGTCGGAGACGGCGTTCTGCGCGGCGATCCGGCCCCAGGTGCGGGGATCGTCGACGACGGGGGTGAGGAAATCGGTGGTCGCCACCAGCGCTCGGGCGTCGTCGAGTCGCCACACGGCGGCGTCGTCTCCGGTCTCCGTGCCGACGAGCAGGTCGGGGTGCCGCGTCGGGGCCATGGTCTGCAGGATCTCGGCCAGCTGACCGGGAGCGAGCTTGCAGGCGCACCCCGCGCCGTGGCTGAACTCCGTGAGGCGCCGGGTCGGAACGTGGTCGGTCGCCGGTGGAACGGGCACCGGCACTGAGGATGGAGCGGGCACGGCCGAAGACTACGGACTGCACGACGGCGGGGCCGCCGGCCGCACGCGGGCTCCCGCCGGACGACCCCCGATGGAGGGCGCCGCGGCCGGGCCACACAATGGCCTCGTGCCCATCAGCGCTCCGCAGAACTCCGTGCAGACCGGCGGCGCCGCTCCCTCGGCCACCGGCTCCTTCGACGTGGTCCGACGGGGCTACGACCGCGACCAGGTGGACGCCCGGACGCGGGAGTGGGAGGAACGGCTGGCCGCAGTCGAGAAGGCCCGCGCCATCGCGGAGCAGCACGCCCGGGCCACCGAGGGTGAGCTGCGCACCGCACGCGCGTCCGGCGACACCGCCGCTGCGCCGCCCGAGAGCTTCGGCTTCCGCGCGGAGAAGATCCTGCGCCTGGCCGAGCACGAGGCGGCCGACGTCCGCAGCCGAGCCGCCACCGAGGCCGCGGCCGTTCTCGAACAGGCTCGCGCCGACGCCGAGCAGCACCGCCACGAGGTCGAGCAGTCACTGATCGCCCGCTCCTCCGAGCTGGAGCAGGACGCGGCCCAGCGCACCGTCGTCCTGCAGGAGCGCGAGGAGCAGGCCGCCGCCACACTGGCCGCAGCCCGCGACGAGGCCGCCCGCGCCACCGAGGAGGCCCGGCGCACCGTGGACGGCCTGGTGGCCGAGGCCCAGAACCGGGCCGACGAGGTGCGGCACCGCAGTGAGCAGGAGCTCAGTCGCCGTCGCGACGGCGCCGACGCCGAGCTGCGGCGCATCGGCGGGTTGCACGAGAACGTCCGCACCGAGATGGCCCGGCTGCACGCCCTGCTCACCGGTGAGCTGAGCCGGGACGGGACCGCGGGTGGCAACGGCAGCGCCCGCCAGGCGGCCCGCACGTAGAGTGCTCGTGTGACCGGGACACGGCTGTGACCGGGACACGGCTGTGACCGGGGCACGGCTGTGACCGGGGCACGGCTGTGACCGCGGTCGATCCGCGCCGACGGGTTCCGCGCACCGACGCCGTGCTGGCCGAGCCGCGGATCGCGGCGGCCACCCGGCGGCTGGGCGGCGGGATGGTGAAGGCGGCGGTCGGCGCGGCCCAGGACCGGGCCCGGCACGGCGACCTTCCGATGGAGCACGGCGCCGTCGTCGATGCGGTCCTCCACGCGCTCCCACCCACGGCTACGGCACTACGCCCAGTGCTCAACGCGACCGGCGTGCTGCTGCACACCAATCTCGGACGCGCGCCGCTCTCCGTCGCCGCCCGCGAGGCTGTCGAGGTCGCCGCCGGGACGTGCGACGTCGAGCTCGACCTGGCCACCGGCGCGCGGGGGCCACGCGGGCGGCCCGCGGTCGACGCGTTGCTCGCCGCCGTGCCCGCGGCGGGTGCGGCGCACCTGCTGAACAACGGCGCCGCCGCGATCGCGCTGGTGGCCATGGCGCTCGCCGCCGGCCGGGAGATGATCATCGCGCGCGGGGAGCTCGTGGAGATCGGCGACGGGTTCCGCATCCCCGACCTGCTCACCGCCACCGGCGCCCGGCTCCGCGAGGTCGGCACGACCAACCGGGTGGCTCCGGCCGACTACGCCGACGCGATCGGTCCGGACACCGCGCTGATCCTCAAGGTGCACCCCTCGAACTTCGTGGTCTCCGGGTTCACCCGCTCGGTCGGCATCGACGAGCTCGCCGGACTCGGGGTCCCGGTCGTCGCCGACATCGGCTCCGGGCTGCTGGCCCCGCATCCGCTGCTGCCCGACGAGCCCGACGCGGCCACCGCGCTGTCGCAGGGGGCCACGCTCGTCACGGCGTCGGGCGACAAGCTGCTCGGCGGTCCGCAGGCCGGGTTGCTGCTCGGCGCCCCTGGCCAGGGTGTCGAGCTCGTCGACCGCATCCGCCGCCACCCCATGGCGCGAGCCGTGCGGGTCGACAAGCTGACCCTGGCGGCGTTCGAGGCCACGCTCCGGGGCCCGGTCCCCCCCACCCGGGCCGCCCTGGACACCGACATCCAGGCTCTGCGCACCCGGGCGCATCAGCTGGCCGCCACCCTCGTGGCGCGGGGGATCGACGCGGCCGCCGTCGACTCGGCCGCCACCGTGGGCGCCGGCGGCGCGCCCGGGGTGACCCTGCCCAGCGCCGCGGTCGCGTTGCCCGAGTCCTGGGCCGCCGCCCTGCGCGCCGGGCAGCCGGCCGTGCTGGGCCGGATCGAGCACGGTCGGTGCCTGCTGGACCTGCGCGCCGTGGCACCCGAAGCCGACGAGGCCCTCGTCGCCGCGGTCGCCGCCGTCGTTCCCGTCACGGGAGCCGGACGGGCGTGCACGTCGTAGCCACCGCGGGGCACGTGGACCACGGCAAGTCGACGTTGGTCCGGGCGCTGACCGGGATGGAGCCCGACCGCTGGGCCGAGGAGCGCCGCCGTGGCATGACCATCGACCTCGGCTTCGCCTGGACCGAGCTCCCCTCCGGAACGACGGTCGCCTTCGTCGACGTCCCCGGCCACGAGCGGTTCGTCACGACGATGCTCGCCGGCGTCGGGCCGGTGCCGGCCGTGCTCCTGGTCGTGGCCGCCGACGAGGGCTTCATGCCCCAGTCGGCGGAGCACGTCGACGCGCTGTGCGCGCTCGGCGTGCACCACGGCCTGCTGGTCATCACCCGGACCGACCTGATGGACCCCGAGCCGGCGGGCGAGGACGCCCGGTCGCACCTGGCCGGCACCCCGCTGGCCGACCTGCCGACCGTCGGCGTCTCCGCGACCACCGGTACCGGGATGGCCGAGCTGCGCGCTGCCCTCGACGCGCTGGTCCACGGCCTTCCCCCGCCCGACCTGGGAGCGGACGTGCGGCTGTGGGTGGACCGGGCCTTCACCATCCGGGGTGCGGGCACGGTGGTCACCGGCACGCTCGGGGCCGGCCGGATCCGCGTCGACGACGAGCTGGAGCTGGCCACGACCGACGGTGTCCGGCGGGTGGGCGTGCGCGGTCTGCAGTGCCTCGGCGCTCCGGTCGCCGAGGCCCGCGGGGTCTCACGGGTGGCGGTGAACCTGCGGGGTGTCCCGCGCGAGGCGGTGGCCCGCGGGGACGTGCTGCTGACCCCCGGAGCGTGGCTCGTCACCGACCTGCTCGACGTCCGGATGAACGCTGCAGTCCACAGTGGACACCTGCGTCGCAGCGGCACGGCCACCGCACCCGGCCCGGCCACGCTGCCCGGCGAGCTGAGCCTGCACGTCGGGGCAGCCGGGGTCCCAGCCCGGGTGCGCCCACTCGGGGCGGACACGGCCCGGCTGCGGCTGCCGCGCCCGCTGCCGCTACGAATCGGTGATCGAGGGGTGCTGCGCGACCCGGGCCGCCGCGAGGTCGTGGCGGGCCTGACCGTGCTCGACGTCGCGCCGCCGCCGCTGCGCCGGCGCGGTGCCGCGGCACGCCGCGCCGAGGAGCTCACCGGTGTGGACGGCACCCCGTCGGCGGCAGCGGAGCTGGCCCGCCGCGGGCTGGCTCGCCGCACCGAACTCGGGGCGATGGGCATCGCCCGCGCGGATGTCGACGCGCTCGCGGCACGGGTTCCCGGCGCCGCCGGGTGGCTCGTCGACCCCCGCCGGTCGCGCGTCCTCGCCGGGGAGCTGGCCGCCGCGGTGGCCGCGCACGACGCCGCCGACCCCCTCGACCCCGGCCTGCCGGTCGAGGCGGCCCGCCGCGCCGCCGGGCTCCCGGATGCCCGGCTCGTGGAGGTGGTGCTCCAGTCTCACCGGGCCGGGTCCGATCCGGGCCTCGCACTCCGCGACGGCCGTGTGACGCGCGCCGTGGCGGGGGCCCTTCCGGCCGCCGTCCGGGCCGCGATGGACGTGCTGCGCGCCGATCTGCAGCGGGACGCCTTCGGTGCACCGGAAGCCGGCCGGCTCGTCGAGCTCGGCCTGGGGCCGCGGCAGGTGGCATCCCTGGTGAAGGCGGGCGAGCTGCTCCGCGTCGCCGACGGCGTGGTGCTCCTGCCCGGGGCCGACGAACGGGCGCTGGACGTACTGGCCGGACTCGGGCCGACGTTCACGGTGAGCGAGGCGCGTCGGGCGATGGCCACCAGCCGGCGGGTGGCCGTCCCGTTGCTCGAGCTGCTGGCCCGCACCGGACGGACGGTCCGCACCCAGGACGGCGGCCACCGGCTGGTCTGACCTCGGGACGTCGAGGCGGTCCGCCCGGACTGGCAGACCCCCCACCGTGGCCCTACCGTGACCCCGATGTCCCCGACCCGCGAGAACCTGCCGTCCGATCCGGCGTCGACCCGACGTGGCGCGGAGATCGACGACCAGATCACGCTGACGACGACGAGCCCGGCACCCGGTCAGGTCGTGATCAGCGTGGGCGGAGAGGTGGACATGCTCACGTCGCCGCAGCTGCGGGCGACCGTGCTCGAGCAGTTCGGCGGCTCGGCCGGTGCCGAGCTGGTGGTGCTCGTCCTCGACGGCGTGACCTTCCTCGGCACCAGCGGGCTCGCCGTGCTGATCGAGGTCCGCGAGCAGGCGCACGCTGCCGGCGTCGAGCTGCGCCTGGTATGCACGGCCCGGCGCGTGCTGCGGCCGCTCACGATCGCCGGCCTGGTGCCGCTCTTCGACATCCACGAGACCCTCGACGGGGCGGTGGCCGCCACCTGATCGATATGTGATCTGTACCACTTCACAGAGCTGTCCTCACCGCGGCGCAGACCGACGGCGTTTGACGCTGCGAGCAGCCGGGAATCAGCACCTCGATCGCCCGCTGCGGTGGGCACGGACGGACACGAGGTGACGGATGAGCGACGTTTCCCGGCTTCCCGGCCCGATGGACCACGCCTGGCAGTGGCAACGTCTCGGCTCCTGTCGCGGGATGGACAGCGCCGTGTTCTTCCATCCCGACGGCGAGCGCAACCCGTCCCGAGCGCGACGCACGGCCCAGGCCAAGGAGGTCTGCCACCGCTGCCCGGTCATCGAGCAGTGCCGCGAGTTCGCCCTCGAAACCCGCGAGCCGTTCGGCGTGTGGGGTGGTCTCGCGGAGACCGAGCGGCGCATCATCCTCGAGCAGCGTGGCGTCGCGATCGCCAGCTGACCGGCCAGGTCCTGCGCGGCGTCGGGGGCCGCGCCGAACCCCGGAGAGCGGCGGAGGGGCGGATCCCCGATCGGGATCCGCCCCTCCGTTGTCTCGATCACCCCTTGGCGACGACGGACAGCTCGAGGCATCGGTAGCGCAGCAGGGGCAGGCCGTAGACGCTCACGATCCGCTGCACGGCCCCGTCGATCAGCACCCGGTCCGGATCGGCGTCGGTCGGGGCGGGAGCCAGGCAGTAGACACCCGGCTCCGGGTCGAAGCCCACCAGCTCGCTGAGGGCGGCGACGAGGTCGTCCTCGACCAGCGGGTTCAGTGGCGCGCGCAGGCCGAGGCGGTGCACGTGCAGCCCCGGCAGTGCGAGCCGGCCGAGCTCGTCGTCGGTGACCACGACCTCGTCGGTGCCGTCGGGCTCGTCCGCGTCGCCCCAGCTCGGATCCCACTCCACCGCGCCGGGCTCGGTGTCCCGCTGGTCGCCGCCCTCGGATGCGGGGTGGTCGACGCCGCTCAGGACGCCGACGGGGCCGGGCGGGCCGGGCGGCAGGTCGTCGACGGCCACGAGGAGATCGGTGTGGGCGAAACCGTGCAGCAGCCGGGCCAGCTCGGACTCCGGTCGGAGCAGTTCCATCGGGCTGGCCGAGATGGCGACCGCTCGCCGGCGAGCGACGGGAACGGCGGAAAGGCCGGCATCGACGGACAGGACGGCCGCGAGCTCGGGCAGTTCCGGAACCGCGACCATCTCCGATGTCCCCTCGACGCGCCATCGCCTCGTCGTTGAGGTGCGGCTACTGGTGCAAGTGAACTCGCACCGGGGGCCGAGATCCACTCGTCCCGGCTCCGAACGGCGAACGGCAGGCGATGATCCGTGAGCGGCACCCTCTGATCGCCGAGCTGCGCGCGGTGTCGGAGGCCCATCGCCGACCGACGGTCGTGGACGGTTCGGCGGCACGCCCCGGTGATCCGCTGGCCGCGCCCGCCGGTAGTGTTCGGCCTCGACGCGCCGCCGGAGGAGAAGAATGCTCGACCCCGCCACGGACTCCCACCCGACGGACTCGACTCTCGGGCTCGACATCTCGCGTCCGCGACCCACCATCGTCGTGCTCGGGGTGCGGGGCGAGATCGACACGGTGACCGCTCCCCGGGTCGAGGCCGCCCTCACCGAAGTCCAGTCCGGCGAGGACGCCGTGCTCGTCGTCGATCTCAGTCGCGTCACGTTCCTCGCCTCCAGCGGCCTGGTCGTCCTGATCGGTGCGGCCCACCGGGCCCAGGCGCGAGGCAGCCGGATCCGGTTGGTCGCCGCCACGCGCGCGGTCCGGCGCCCCCTCGAGATCACCGGCTCCGACCAGCTCTTCGGCATGCACACCAGCCTCACCGAGGCCACCGAGGCCGCGGCCGCCACCGATTGATCGACCACCCGACGGGGAGCAAGATGCCCCCACGCACCACCCGACCGGAAGGAGACCCGGCAGCGTGTCCGACCTGGACTCCCTCCCGTCCATCGAGTTGGACGGGTTCTCCACCGTGGAGGTCCGGACGTCGGCCAGCGCCGCGCTGATCCCGACGATCCGCGCTGTGGCCTCCGACCTGGCCGCCAGGGCCGATTTCGATCTCGACGCCATCTCCGACCTGCGGATGGCCGTCGACGAGGCCTGCGCCACGCTCGTCGATGTCGCGGCTCCGTCGGCCGTGCTGCGGTGCACCTTCCTGGTCCGCCCGGAGCGCATCGAGGTGCACGCCGAGGTGCGGGCCGGACACGCCGACGCGGTCGTGTCCACCGACACCTTCGGCTGGCGCGTGCTGCAGACGCTCGCCGACGACGTCGCCGTCCACCACGCCCCCGGTTCCGACGGCGACGCCCCGACCGTGGGCATCACGCTGGACAAGCGCGCCGGCGCGCCACCACGGTGACCAGGGCCGATCCGGAGTACGGCCATCTCGTCCCGCTGCTCGAGCGCTACGCCGAGCTCGAGCCGGGCGACCCGGCCCGTGATGATCTGCGCGAGGAGCTCGTCCGCGGGTTCCTGCCGGTCGCCCACCACATCGCCCGCCGCTTCTCCAACCGGGGCGAACCGCTCGACGACCTCGTCCAGGTCGCGACGGTCGGGCTGATCAACGCGGTCGACCGCTTCTCCCCCGAACGCGGCCACGACTTCTTCTCCTTCGCGGTGCCCACGATCAGCGGGGAGGTCCGCCGTCACTTCCGCGACCTCGGCTGGTCGATGCGGGTGCCCCGGCGGCTCAAGGACATGCACGTCTCGATCAACGGGGTGGTCTCGGAGCTGTCGCAGAACCTCGGCCGGGCGCCGAAACCCACCGAGATCGCCGAGCGGCTCGGGGTGCCGGTGGCCGACGTCCTCGAAGGGCTGGAGGCGTCGGAGGCCTACCGCAGCTCGTCCCTGGACGAGATGCTGTCCTCCGAGCAGGGCAGCGCCACCGTCGGCGAGCTGGTCGGCGAGGCCGACGCCGAGCTGGATCGGGTGGACTTCCGGCAGGCCCTGCGGCCCGTGCTGTCCGAGCTGGCCGAGCGCGAGCGCACGATCGTCCTGCTGCGGTTCTTCGGCAACATGACCCAGACGCAGATCGCCGACCGGGTGGGCATCTCGCAGATGCACGTCTCCCGGCTGCTGGCCCAGACCCTGGACCGGATGCGCACCCGGCTGGACCCCGAGACCCGGGTCGGGTGATCGGTGCGGGAGGGGATGGCGCCGTGACCCGTCAGCCCGAGCACGTCGTGATCGTCGGGGCCGGGCTGGGCGGGGTGCGGACCGCCGAGCAGTTGCGCGCGGCCGACTTCACCGGCCGGATCAGCCTGGTCGGCGCCGAACCGCACCCGCCGTACGACCGGCCTCCGCTGTCCAAGCAGGTGCTCACCGGAGCGTGGGAGCCCGCACGCGCCGTCCTGCGCAGCGTCGAGGAGCTCGACGAGCTCGGCGTGCGGTCCCACCTCGGTACCCCCGCGGTCGCGATGCAGCCCGGCGAGGTCGAGCTGTCGGACGGGGCGTTCCTGCGCGGCGACGCCCTCGTGGTCGCCACCGGCCTGGTCGCGCGGACGCTGCCCGGTCAGCCGGCCCACGTGCACACGCTGCGCACGGTGGAGGATTCGCTGGCTCTGCGGGACGCGCTGGCCCGGATCGGTTCGCTGCTCGTCGTGGGCGCTGGGTTCATCGGCGCCGAGGTGGCGAGCGCGGCACGTGGCCGCGGGATCGCGGTGACGGTGCTGGAGGCGCTGCCGGTGCCGGCGGCCCGGGCGCTGGGCCCCGATCTGGGCGCACTGGCCGGGCGCCTGCTCACCGAGAGCGGGGTCGACCTGCACACCGGGGTGAGGATCGAGGCGTTCATCGAGGCCGGTGACCGGGTGGCCGTCGAGCTCGCCGACGGCACCCGGCACGACGCCGACGCGGCCGTGGTCGGCGTGGGTACGACGTCGCGACTGGAGTGGATGGCCGGCACCGGGGTCGATCTGGACGCGGACGGGCTGGCCTGCGGGCCGACCGGGCGCGTGCACGGCCTCGACGGGACCTGGGCGGTCGGCGACATCGCGGCCTGGGACGACCCCGTGCACGGCGATCGGCACCGCCACGAGCACTGGACGAGTGCCACCGACCAGGCGGCCGCCGTGGCGCGCGACATCGTGGGTGCCCCGCCGCCACCGGCCGCCGTCCCGTACTTCTGGTCCGACCAGTTCGGGCTCAAGATCCAGCTCGTCGGACGGCCGGACGTGGCCGACGGCATCGTGGGACTGCACGGCCAGGGGCTCGAGGGCGGTCCGGTGCGCGGGACGGTCGCCGGTTACCTGGCCGGCGACCGGCTGGTCGCGGTGGCCGGCTTCGGGGCGGCGCGGCTCGTCGCCCGCTACCGGGCGCTGGTGGCCGCGGCCACCACCCGCGACGAGGTGCTGGCCACCGCGGCGGAGCTCTAGCGGAACAGCCGGCGGACCACCGCGATCGCGACCAGGACCCCCAGCGCGATCAGGCCGTAACGGATCTTCGGGTCGGCGAGCCGCTCCTGCAGGCTCTGCCGTCCCGAGTCGACGAGGCGCTTGGGGCTGGCTCGATCAGAAAGGGCGTCCAGGCTCTCGGCGAGCGCGCTCCGCGCCCTCTCGATCTCGCGCTCGATCGTCTCCGGGTCGCGTGTCACGGCGCCTCCTGCTGTCGTCACGGTCCCTCTGGTTCACGGTCCCTCTGGCGTTCCCAGTCCCTGTAGCGGGTCACCGTAGATCACCCCGGCCGCCCGCGTCGGGCGGGCTGCGCCGTGCCAGGATCGCTCCCATGAGCACCCGCCTCGCACCCGGCGACGCCGCACCGGACTTCACGCTGCCCGACGCCGACGGACGGCCCGTGTCGCTCTCCGACTACCGCGGCCGCCGAGTGATCATCTACTTCTACCCGGCCGCGAGCACCCCGGGCTGCACCACGGAGGCCTGCGACTTCCGCGACAACCTCGCCGAGCTCGGTGACGCCGGCCTCGACGTCCTGGGCATCTCCCCGGACCGACCGGCGAAGCTCGCGACGTTCCGTGACGCACAGGGCCTCACGTTCCCGCTGCTCTCCGACCCCGACCGGGAGGTCCTCACCGCGTGGGGGGTGTTCGGCGAGAAGAAGATGTACGGCAAGACGGTCACCGGTGTGATCCGCTCGACGTTCGTCGTCGACGCGAACGGGAAGGTGGAGGAGGCGCTGTACAACGTGCGCGCCACCGGGCACGTGGCGAAGCTGCGCCGCGACCTGCAGGTCTGAGCCGGGGTGGCCGCGTCCGTATCCTGATCGCACGGTGTCGCGCCGGACGGCGCGACACCCGTAAGCCGGCGTAGCCCAACTGGCAGGAGGCCCTCGCTTTAGGTGCGAGACAGTGCGGGTTCGAGTCCCGCCGCCGGCACCACTAGCCGCTGCCGTCCTCCGGCCCCGCCGGCAGCCGCCGGCTCGCCACCAGCGCCCCGGCCAGCCCCAGCAGCCCGCACACCAGCGACACCGCGAACATGGCCGGGTGCGGTGTGCCGCCCACGGCCGCGTCGCCGAGCACCACGATCGCCACCGTGCCCGGCAGGATGCCGAGCACCGTGCCGAGCAGGTAGGGCGGGAACCGCACCCCCGACAGCGCCGACGCGTAGTTCAGCAGCCAGAACGGCATCGCCGGGATCAGCCGCAGCGACACCATCGCCAGCAGTCCGCTGCGGTCCAGCCGGGCCCGCACCCAGGCGACCGCGGCGTGGTCCGCGTGCCGCTCCGCCAGCCGTCCACCCAGCATCCGGACCAGGAAGTAGGCCGCCGAAGCGGCCAGCGCGGTGCCGGCGACGGCGAGGAGCACTCCGGCGACCGACCCGAACAGCACGCCGGCGGCCACCGTGAACACGGTGCGCGGCACCGGCGTGATCGTGATCGCGCCCTGGAGCAGCACGAACACCATCGGCGCCCAGAGACCTGCGCCCTGCACCGCGGCGCGGACGTCGGGGATCGTCCCGTACCGCGACGCGATCACCGCGGCGACCGCGGCGCACAGGGCCACGACGCCCGCGACGATCGGGGCCCACCTCACCCCACCGACGGTACCGGCGCGGCCGTGGCCGCAGGCGTCGGTGTCGGTGTCGGGGTCGGAGCCGATGTCGGGTCCACTAGCGTCCTGCGCCGTGACCACCCCGCCGGAGCGGCCGGCCCTCGACCTCGACCCCGACGGTCTCGCGGTGCGCCGGGAGGTGCTGGGACCCGAGCACGTGGACGCGGCGCTGGCCCGGGCCGACCCGACCACGGCCGAGTTCCAGGAGATGGTCACCCGCTACGCCTGGGGCCACATCTGGACCCGTCCCGGGCTCGACCGCCGGATGCGCAGCGCGGTGACGATCACCGCCCTGGTCGCGCACGGGCACTGGCCGGAGCTGGAGCTGCACCTGCGCGGGGCACTGCGCAACGGCCTCACCCGCGCGGAGATCGTCGAAGTGCTCCTGCAGACCGCGATCTACTGCGGGGTGCCGGCCGCGAACTCGGCCTTTGGGGTGGCGCGCCGGGTGCTCGCCGAGGAATGACCGCTGGTCATCACGGCGCCGCGGCGAGCCCCCGCAGGTGCGGCAGCAGGGCTCGCATCGCCCGCCCGCGGTGCGAGGCGGCGTCCTTCTCCTCGGGGCGCAGCTCGGCGGAGGTCCGCCGCTCCCCCGCCGGCACGAAGATCGGGTCGTAGCCGAACCCGGCCGAGCCCCGCGGAGCGTGGGCGATCCGGCCGGGCCACTCGCCGTGCACGACGATCTCGCGGCCGCCCGGCGCCACCACCGCCGCGGCGCACACGAACGCGGCGTGGCGACGCTCCTCGGGCACGTCGGTGAGCTGGGCGAGGAGCAGCTCGAGGTTCGCGGTGTCGTCTCCGTGGCGACCGGACCACCGCGCGGACAGCACTCCGGGCATCCCGTTGAGCGCCTCGACGGCCAGCCCGGAGTCGTCGGCGACGGCGGTCAGGCCGGTGGCGGCGAACGCGTCGCGGGCCTTGGCGAGCGCGTTCTCCGCGAACGTCGCTCCCGTCTCCGGGGCGTCCGGGAACGGCGGGACCTCGGCCAGCCCGACCACCTGGAGATCGTCGCCTCCGGCGAGCATCCGCTGCAGCTCGACGAGCTTCCCCGCGTTGCGGGTGGCCAGCAGGATCTTCACCCGCGCTCCGGCAGCGGCCCCGGGTAGGGCCGGGCGAGCGCGGTGGCCTGGATGTCGGCGAGCTGTCGGATGCCGGAGAGGGCCGAGTCGAGCATCGCGTCGAGCGTGCGGCGGGTGAACGTGGCCCCCTCCCCGGTGCCCTGCACCTCGATGAGGGTGCCGCTCGCGGTGGCGACGACGTTCGTGTCCACCTCGGCGCGCGAGTCCTCCTCGTAGGGCAGGTCGAGCCGGACCCGGCCGTCCACCACCCCGACGCTGACGGCCGCGACCCGGCACGACAGCGGCTTCGGGTCCGCGAGCCGGCCGTGCGCATCCAGCCAGGTGACCGCATCGGCGAGCGCCACGTAGGCGCCCGTGATCGCGGCGGTCCGGGTGCCGCCGTCGGCCTGCAGGACGTCGCAGTCCAGGGCCACGGTGTTCTCGCCGAGCGCGGCGAGGTCGATGCACGCCCGCAGCGAGCGGCCGATCAACCGGCTGATCTCGTGCGTGCGCCCGCCCACGCGTCCCTTCACCGACTCGCGGTCGTTGCGGGTGTTGGTGGCCGAGGGCAGCATCGCGTACTCCGCGGTGAGCCAGCCCAGGCCGGAGCCCTTGCGCCAGCGCGGTACCCCGTCGGTCACGCTCGCCGCGCACAGGACCTTCGTGTCCCCGAACTCGACGAGCACCGAGCCCGCAGGATGCTTCTGGAAGCCCCGGGTGATCGTCACCGGGCGGAGCTCGTCGTCGGACCTGCCGTCTGCTCGGATCGTCGGCTCGCGTGTCACCGCGCCAGCTTAAGGAGCGGCCTCAGACCTCGTACGTCGCGTCGGGGACGACCAGCTCGACC
Organism: uncultured Actinomycetota bacterium; assembly: GCA_963711715.1. Lineage (GTDB taxonomy): Bacteria > Actinomycetota > Actinomycetes > Mycobacteriales > Pseudonocardiaceae > Pseudonocardia. The sequence continues at coordinate 108,306 of CAVQFJ010000007.1, read as the reverse complement.
GGACCGGCGAAGGCCTCCCGAGCCTCGGCGAGCAACTGCGCGCCGTCGAACCACGCGGGCACGTGCGTGAGCAGCAGCCGCCCCACACCGGCCGCGGCGGCGTGCTCCCCGGCCTGCCGGCCCGACAGGTGCACGCCGGGCGGCGGCTCCTCCCACACTCCGGTGTGCGGCCAGGACGCCTCGCACAGCAGGACGTCGACGCCCCGGGCCAGGTCCACCAGAGCCGCGCAGGGACCGGTGTCACCGCTGTAGGCCAGGCTCCGTCCCCCGTGCTCGAGACGCAGGGCGTAGGCCTCGCACGGGTGGTCCACGCCCCGGGCCAGGACCCGCACCCCCGACACGTCACCGACGTGGCCGTCGGCGAGCGGCTGGAACGTGAAGAGGTCGGTGAGATCGCTGCCGGCCAGCTCCTGCATCGAGGGCGCGTACGCGGCGGCCAACCGGCCCGGGGCCTCGGCGGGCGCGTACACGGGCAGCGGGCGCGACGTCGGGTCGTAGGGCGGTCGCGGGTGGTAGCGGCGGTGCACCACGAGGGAGCTGACATCGGAGCAGTGGTCGGGGTGCAGGTGCGAGAGGAGCACGGCGTCGAGCTGCCACGGGTCGAGGTGGCGCTGCAACGGACCGAACGCGCCGTTGCCCAGGTCCATGACGATGCGGGCGCCCTCGGTCTCGACGAGGTACCCCGACGCCGGTGATTCCGGGCCCGGAGCGCTGCCCGAGCACCCGAGCACGGTGAGCCTCATGCCGCACGCTCGCGCGCACCGGTGCGGTACAGCCACCACAGCCCCACCACCGGCAGGACCAGGGGGATGAAGCCGTAGCCCCGGCCGTAGGCCGACCAGACGGTGTCGTCGGGGCTGTTCCCGACGACACCGACGTCGAGCACGGTGAGCGTGCCGACGACCAGCACGCCGACCAGCTCGAACCCGACGGCCGCCCAGGCCAGCCGCCGCGCGCCGGGCCCCCGACCGGCCAGCCCGATCGTCGCGAGGATGTAGACCACGGCGGCCAGGGCCGAGAGCAGGTAGGCGACGGGGGCCTCGGCGAACTTCCCGGCGATCTGCACCCCCGCCCGGGCCGTGGCCGACAGCGCGAAGATCCCGTAGACGGCGATGAGGACCCGTCCAGGTCCGGACGCGGTGGCGCGGGCGGGCTCAGACACCGGCGTTCCAGAGCCCCTGCAGCCGCAGCACCGCCACCCCGGTGGCGATCGCGCCGACCGCGATCACCGCCCCGCCCCAGCGGGTCGGCTCGGCGGTGGCGAACTGCGTGGCGATGGGCAGCACGCACACCGACACGACCAGGTAGATCAGGAAGGTGGTGGTCTCCGGCAGCGCGACGCCGCCGAACACCCGGATCGCCGCGATCACGGCCTGCACCGCGAGCAGCCCGACCACGCCGCCGGCGGCCAGCCGCAGCGCGCGCCCCGGAGGCCGGTTCGTGACCGTGCTGACCGCGCCGAACACCGCAAGGGCCCCGGTCGCGACGAGCACCACGACCACCAGCGCGTCGATCACGCGGGAACGCTACCGGAGGCCGCGGCGCCGGTCGGTCTCCGGGACCGCAGCGCCACCGGCAGCAGGGCGACCGCCAGCAGGCCTAGCGCCGCAGCCACCGGCGGCATCGCCGTCGTCCCGACCCAGGCGATCAGCAGCCCCCCGACCACACCGGACAGTCCGGCGCCGAGGTAGATCGCCGAGGCGTTGAGCGACAGCAGCAGGGCGCTGCCCGACGGCGAGAGCTCGATGAGCCGGCTCTGGATCGGGGAGTTGCACACCCAGCCCGACCCGCCGAGGACGAACAGGGCGACGGCCGCACCGGGCACCGTGGTCGCGATCAGCGGAAACGCCGCCAGCACCGCGAACGACAGGGGGACGACGACGATCATCGGCCGGCGGCTGCCGAACCGGTCGACGAGCCGGCCACCCAGCGCGTTGCCGACCACGGCGCCGGCTCCGTAAGCCAGCAGGAGCAGCCCGAGCAGCGGGCCGGCGATCCCCGCTGTGGCGACGAGCAGCGGCGCGACGTAGGTGTACGCGCTCAACCCCGCCAGCAGGCAGAGCACGGTGATCGCCAGTACGCCGAGCACGCGGACGTCGGCGGCCACGGCGAGGCGGGCGCGCAGCCCGACCGCCGGCGGCGCCTCGACCCGCGGCAGCAGCAGGCGCACGCCCAACGCCCCGAGCAGGCACAGGCCCGCGACCAGCGCGAACACCCCCCGGTAGCCGAGGGGCCCGCCGAGGAGGCTGCCCGCCGGCACGCCGGCGACGAGGGCGAGGGTGATCCCGCCGAACACCGCGGCGACGGCGCGGCCGCGGAGCTCGGGTGGGTTGAGCTCGGTGGCGACCACCGTGGCCCCCGGGGTGTACGCCGCGGCCCCCAGCGCGGTGACGATCCGCGCGACGACGAGGAGCGGGTAGGTCGGGGCCAGGGCGGCGAGGCCGTTGCCGGCCGCGGCGACCAGCAGGGCGACGACGAGCAGGGTGCGCCGCTCCCAGCGCCCGGTCGCGACCGCGAGCAGCGGGGCACCCAGCGCGTAGGACAGCGCGAACGCCGTGGTGAGCTGCCCCGCGGCGGTGACCGAGACCCCGAGCTCGGCGCCGACCGCCGGCAGCAGGCCCGACACGACGTAGGCGCTCGTACCCACGGCGAAGCCACCGGCGGCGAGGAGGTAGGTGCGGGCGTGCACGCCTACCCCGTGCCGGAGGCCGCGGCCCCGGAAGGGGCAGGAAAGCCACTTTCCTGTCCCGTAGGGACAGCAACGTGGCTTTCCTGCCCCCCAAGGGCGTCGACCGGGCCGATCTCGGGGCCGAGGAAGCGCCGGCCGAGGCGCCGGAACGGCGCGGGGTCGCCGGTGGCGAGGAACCGGTGACGTCCCGGCGCGGGTCCAGCCGGGTCGCGCGCGAGATCGCCGGCCATCAGTACGCGCACCAGCTCCTTCGCGGTCTCGTCCGCGCTCGACACCAGGGTGACCTCGGGGCCGAGCACGATCTGCAGCACGCCGGCGAGCAGCGGGTAGTGGGTGCAGCCCAGCACCACCGTGTCCACCCGCGCGCGCTGCAGCGGCTCGAGGTAGCCCTGGGCGAGCCCGAGGACCTGGCGCCCGCTCGTCATGCCCCGCTCGACGAAGTCGACGAACCGCGGGCAGGCCACCGCGGTGACCTGGACGTCGCGCGCCGCGGCGAACGCGTCGGTGTAAGCGCCCGACGCGACCGTGGCGCGGGTGCCGATCACCCCGATGCGGCCGTTCCGCGTGGCGGCCACGGCGCGGCGCACGGCCGGCAGGACGACCTCCACCACCGGTACCGGGTAGCGCTCGCGGGCGTCGGCGAGGCAGGCCGCCGATGCGGTGTTGCAGGCGATGACGAGTGCCTTGACGCCGCCGTCGACCAGCGCGTCGCCGATGGCGAGGGCGTGCCGGCGGATCTCGGCGATGGAGAGCGGACCGTAGGGGCCGTGGGCGGTGTCGCCGACGTAGACGATCCGTTCGGCGGGCAGCTGGTCGATGACGGCGCGCGCGACGGTGAGGCCGCCGACACCGGAGTCGAAGATGCCGATGGCGGCGTCGAGCTCCACGCCGGCCGGGCTAGTCATGTCCCTCGAGGATCTGCGCCCGGCCCCGTCGATCCCCGGGACAGGGACTACGCGACACCGAGTGGCCGGGAGGCCGACCGACGATCGGCCGTCGCGACGAGCCAGGCGGCGAGCAGGCCCGCCAGCGCGCCGAACAGGTGGCCCTGCCACGAGACGCCGGGCTGACCGGGCAGCACGCCGAACAGGATGGAGCCCCAGATCGCGAAGAGCACGATCGCGAGCCCGATCTGGCGCGCGCTGCGCGCGAAGAAGCCCCGGCTCAGCAGGAACGCCAGCCAACCGAAGATCAGGCCCGATGCGCCGATGTGCACGGTGGCGTCCGGGGCGGTGAGCCACACCCCGAGCCCACCGAGCAGCCAGATCGTGGCGGTGACCGCGATGAACTGCCCGATCCCGCCGGCCATGGCCAGGAACCCGAACACCACGAACGGGACGGTGTTGGCCAGCAGGTGCCCCCATCCGCCGTGCAGCAGCGGCGCCCATGCGATGCCGTCCAGTCCGTCGACCGTGCGGGGCACGATGCCGTCGTCGTCGAGCGTCACCGGCGTGAGCTGGTCGACGGCCTCGCTCACGTACAGCACGGCGGTGAACGCGAGCATCGTGACGAGCGCGGCGATCGGCGCGGGCGGCAGGACGCGGGCGATCGACCGGCGCGGCACCGGGGCGGGGGCGACCATGGATCCGAGGGTACTCGGCAACGCCGCGAGACGAGCCCGGAGCGCCGGCACCGAGGGCCGCCCACTCAGGCCCAGAGCTGGCCCTCGATGCCCGCCGCCGCCTCGTCCAGGCTCCCGGAGTAGGCGCCCGTGGACAGGTACTTCCAGCCGCCGTCGCACACGATGAGCACGATGTCCGCGGTCTCCCCCGCGCCGGCGGCCTTCTCGGCGACGGCCAGCGCGGCGTGCAGGATCCCGCCGGTGGAGATGCCCGCGAAGATCCCCTCCTGCTCGACGAGCTGGCGGGTGCGGCGCAGCGCGTCGTGCGACCCCACCGAGTAGCGCGCGGTGAGCACCTCGGGGTCGTAGAGCTCCGGCACGAAGCCCTCGTCGAGGTTGCGCAGGCCGTAGACCAGTTCGCCGTACCGCGGCTCGGCCGCGATGACCTGCACGTCGGGCTTCTGCTCGCGCAGGTATCGCCCGCAGCCGACGAGCGTGCCGGTGGTGCCCAGGCCGGCCACGAAGTGGGTGATCGTCGGCACGTCCCGCAGGATCTCCGGACCGGTGGTGCGGTAGTGCGCGTCCGCGTTGGCCGGGTTGCCGTACTGGTACAGCATCACCCATTCGGGGTTGTCGGCCGCCAACTCCTTCGCCATGGCGACGGCCTGGTTCGACCCGCCGGCCGCGGGCGAGGAGATGATCTCGGCGCCGTACATCTCCAGCAGCTGCCGGCGTTCGATCGAGGTGTTCTCCGGCATGACGCAGATCAGCCGGTAGCCCTTGAGCTTGCAGGCCATCGCCAGCGAGATGCCCGTGTTCCCCGACGTCGGCTCCAGCACCGTGGCGCCGGGGGTCAGCAGGCCGTCGGCCTCTGCCTTCTCGATCATGGCCAGCGCGGGCCGGTCCTTGACCGAGCCGGTCGGGTTGCGGTCCTCGAGCTTCGCCCACAGCCGCACGTCGGGCGCGGGCGACAGCGACGGCAGGCCGACGACCGGGGTGTCCCCGACGGCGTGCAGCAGCGAGTCGTACCGGGTCATGGAGTTCCCCGGTCAGCGCGCCCCGCCGGCGACGGCGGGCAGGATCGTGACCGAGGAGCTCTCCCCGACCGGGGCGTCGAGCCCGCCGGCGAAGCGCACGTCCTCGTCGTCGACGTAGACGTTGATGAAGCGGTGCAAGGAACCGTTGGTGATGAGGCGGGCGGAGATGCCGCTGTGCCGCGCCTCGAGGTCCTCGATCACCTCGGCGACCGTGGTGCCCTTCGCCTCGACGGACTTCGCGCCGCCGGTGTGGGTGCGCAGGATGGTGGGGATGGACACGGTGACTGCCACGGGGGGCTCCAGGTCGGGGTCGGGACGTGCGGGGCCGGCGAGGGGCTCAGTCGTGGTCGGGGACGTCGTCCGCGCCGGTGTGCGCGAACATGTAGGTCTCCACGCTGTGACTCTCCACGCTGTAACTCTCCGCGATGGCGACCTGTTCCTCGGTGACCGCGCCGTCGACGATCCGGTACGACCGCAGCTCGTTCGTATCGGGCTCGCGCGTGGACACCAGCACGTAGTGCGCCTCGGGTTCCTGCGCCAGCCCGATGTCGGTGCGCGAGGGGTAGGCCTCGGTGGCCGTGTGCGAGTGGTAGATCACCACGGGCACCTCGTCACGGGACTGCATGTCGCGGTAGAGCCGCAGCAGGTCGCCGGAGTCGAACTCGTAGAACGTGGGCGAGCGCGCCGCGTTCAGCATCGGGACGAAGCGTTCCGGCCGGTCCGATCCCTCAGGACCGGCGACCACGCCGCACGCCTCGTCCGGGTGGTCCCGACGGGCGTGCGCGACGATCTCGTCGACGAGATCGGCCCGGATCACCAGCACGTCCCCAGGGTACGGGCCGAGCTGCGGGCGGGCACGCTCCACCGGCCGGGCTCACACCCGCATGCGGGCCTGGACCAGCCCGTCCTGCACGAAGGTCAACCAGTGGTAGACGCCGAGGTGGGTGGCGCGCGGATCCTCGGGCGGCAGCTCCTCGGGCATGTCCTCGCTGACGTCGAGGGCGGTGCCCAGCGCGAGCCGCACGTCGTTGAGCGAGGTGAGCCAGGCGTCGGCCTGGTCGCGGGTGAGCTCCACGCGACCGCCCGACTCCGGCAGCGTGTCCAGCAGCACGGCTGCTGCCGTGTCCTTCGCCTCGATCAACGCGGGCTCGTGCAGGGACCGCAGGCCGGCGGCCAGGTCCGCGTCCTCGGAGGTGAAGTCGGGCAGCAACCGCGCCAGCACGCGGTCGTCGGGGCGGGTGGACGGTCCGGTGCGCATGCCGGTGAGCACCGCGAGCTCGTCGGACGGGTTGTCGTCGGCCCGCCCGGAGAGCATGTGCCGGACCTCGTCGACCAGGCCGCGCAGCACCGCGGCCTCCTGCGCCTCGAGCGAGGCCACGAGCCGGACCTTCGCGCCGCGCCCGGCCTTCTTCCAGCCGTTCACGATCGCCCAGCCACCGACGGCCCAGCCACCGACAGCCCTGCCCTCACGATCGCTGCATCGTGGCCCACAGGCCGGCGGCGTGCAGCTTGGCCACGTCACCCTCGACCTTGTCCTTGTCGCCCGACGACACCGCGGCCTTCCCCTTGTGATGCACGTCGAGCATCAGCGACGTGGCCTTCGGCTCGGAGTAGCCGAAGAGCTTCTGCAGCACGTACGTCACGTAGGACATCAGGTTCACGGGGTCGTTCCAGACGATCGCCTGCCACGGCACGGCGGCCGACCCGGCCTCGTCGACCTCCGGGTCCACCTGACGGGTGGGTGCGGATTGCGGCGCGGTCATGGCGTCCATGGTGACACCCCGCACACCGTGGAGGAACGGCCACCTAGGCTCCGGACATGACTGGCAGTCCGTCGACGGCGGGGGTGAGCACCGCCCTGCTGACCGACCGGTACGAGCTGACGATGGTGGCGGCGGCGCTCGCCGACGGTACGGCCCGGCGCCGCTGCGTGTTCGAGGTCTTCGCCCGCCGGCTGCCCGACGGTCGCCGCTACGGGGTGGTCGCCGGCACGGGGCGGCTGGTCGAGTCCATCGAGCGGTTCCGGTTCGGCGACGAGGAGCTCGCGGCACTCGCCGACGTCGTCGACCGCGACACCCTCGACTGGCTGGCCGACTACCGCTTCTCCGGGGACGTCGACGGCTACCCGGAGGGCGAGCTGTACTTCCCGGGATCGCCGATCCTGACGGTCACGGGCACCTTCGCCGACGCGGTGCTGCTCGAGACGCTCGCGCTGTCGGTCCTCAACCACGACAGCGCCGTGGCCTCGGCGGCGGCCCGGATGGTCACCGCGGCCGCCGGCCGCCCGCTGATCGAGATGGGCTCGCGACGCACCCACGAGGCCGCCGCCGTCGCCGCCGCCCGGGCCGCCTACCTCGCCGGCTTCGCCGCCACCTCCAACCTCGAGGCCGAGCGTCGCCACGGCATCCCCACCGCCGGGACGGCCGCCCACGCCTGGGTGCTGCTGCACGACGACGAGCTGGGCGCGTTCACGAACCAGGTGTCGGCGCTCGGGGAGGACACGACGCTGCTGGTCGACACGTTCGACATCCGGCGCGGTATCGAGCTGGCAGTGCAGGCGGCGGGTCCGGGGCTGGGCGCCGTGCGGATCGACTCCGGCGACCTCGGCGAGCTGGCCCGGCAGGCCCGTGAGCAGCTCGATGCGCTCGGCGCGGTGAAGACCCGGATCGTGCTGTCCGGTGACCTCGACGAGTACGCGATCGCCGCCCTGCGGGCCGAACCGGTCGACTCCTACGGCGTCGGGACGTCGGTGGTCACCGGCTCGGGGGCGCCGACCGCGGGGATGGTCTACAAGCTCGTCGAGGTCGACGGCCGGCCGGTCGCGAAGCGCAGCGCGTCGAAGGAGTCGAAGGGCGGGCGCAAGTCGGCACTGCGCCGCTACAAGCCGACCGGGACGGCCCTCGAGGAGGTCGTCCACCCCATGGCCGCCATCCCCGACGCCGGTCCGCACGACCGGGTGGTGCCGATACCGCTGGTGCGGGGCGGTCAGCGGGTGCCGGACCTGGCGACCCTCGAGCAGTCCCGCGCGCACCTGCGCGCCGCGCTGGTGTCCGTGCCGTGGGAGGGGCTCAAGCTCTCGCGCGGCGACCCCGCCCTCCCCACGGTGTTCGAGGCCTGAGACGGGCCGAGCGGGCGGGTGCTGCCGGGTAGCCTCGCCCGGTGCCCACGACCGCCGAGATCCCCGGGGTGGCCGAGCTCCTCGGCGCCGCGGTGGAGGCGGTCGGCGGTCAACGACGCGAGGGTCAGAACACCATGGCCGGGGCGGTGCGCGCGGCGATCACCGACGGCCGGCACGTGGCCGTGCAGGCCGGCACGGGCACCGGCAAGTCGCTGGCCTACCTGGTGCCCGCCGTCCACCACGCCGTGGCCACCGGCCGGACCGTCGTCGTCTCCACGGCCACGATCGCCCTGCAGCGCCAGCTCGTCGACCGCGACCTGCCCCGGCTGGCCGACGCGCTCGCGCCGCTGCTCGGGCGCCCCCCGACGTTCGCGATCCTGAAGGGCCGCCGCAACTACCTCTGCCTGCACAAGCTGCACGGCGACGGCAGCGTCGACCCGTCCGACGAGCTCTTCGACCCGTTCGCGATCTCCGCGCTGGGCCGCCAGGTCAAGCGGCTGCATGAGTGGGCCGACACCACCGAGCGGGGCGACCGCGACGAGCTGGTGCCGGGCGTCCCGGACGCCACCTGGCGGCAGGTGTCGGTGACGGCCCGCGAGTGCCTCGGCGCGGCGAAGTGCCCGGTCGGGGACGACTGCTTCGCCGAGCGGGCGCGTGCCGAGGCCGGCCGCGCCGACATCGTCGTCACCAACCACGCGCTGCTCGCGATCGACGCCCTCGAGGACCGTGCGGTGCTGCCCGAGCACGACGTCGTGGTCGTCGACGAGGCGCACGAGCTGGTGGACCGGGTCACGGGCGTAGCCACGGCCGAGCTGACCTCCGGCATGGTCGCGGCGGCCGCGCGGCGGCTCGGCCGGCTGGTGGACCAGGCGGTGGCCGACCGCCTCGTCGAGGCGGGTGAGGGTCTCGCGCTCGTACTGGACGACCTCCCGCCCGGCCGGTGGGATGCGCTGCCGCAGGCCGCGGCCGGGATGCTGTCCGCCGTGCGGGACGCCGCGGGTGCGTGCCGCAGCTCGCTCGGGTCCGAGCGCCGCGAGGACCCGAACGGGGCGGCCGCACGCAAGATCGCGCAGGCCGCGCTGGACGAGGTGGCCGAGACGGCGGTCCGCGTGCTCGCCGCGTTCGACGAGCCGGATCCGGCCCGGCGCCACGACGTCGTCTGGCTGGCCGACCAGGGCCCGGACGGCGCTCGGCACCGCGTGCTGCGGGTCGCCCCGCTCTGGGTCGGCGGCCTGCTGCGGGAGCGCCTGTTCGGCCGTTCCACCGTGGTGCTGACGTCGGCCACCCTCGCGCTGGGCGGGAACTTCGACGCCCTGGCGCGGCAGTGGGGCCTGCCGCCAGAGCACCCGGCGGCGGCCCGGCCGCGCCGACCGTGGCCGGACACCCGGGGACCCGGTGCCCGACCCGGACGCCCCGAAGTGGTCGGGCATGGACGTCGGATCCCCGTTCGCCCACGCCCGCAGCGGCATCCTCTACGTCGCGAAGCAGCTGCCGCCGCCCGGCCGCGACGGGCTCCCCCCGCCGTACCTCGACGAGATCGCCGGGCTCGTCGAGGCGGCCGGCGGCCGGACACTCGGCCTGTTCTCCTCGATGCGCGCGGCCAAGCAGGCCACGGAGGCGCTGCGCGCCCGGCTGACCACCCCACTCCTGTGCCAGGGTGAGGACTCCACGATGCTGCTGGTGCGCCGGTTCGCCGACGACGACGCGACCTCGCTGTTCGGCACCCTGTCCCTGTGGCAGGGCGTCGACGTCCCCGGCCCGTCGCTGACCTGCGTGATCATCGATCGGATCCCGTTCCCCCGGCCGGACGACCCGCTCGTCACGGCCCGCCAGCGCGCGGCCGACGCCCGTGGCGGCAACGGCTTCCTCGCCGTCTCGGCCACCCACGCCGCGCTGCTGCTCGCCCAGGGCACCGGCCGGCTGCTGCGCGGGATGGACGACCGCGGGGTGGTCGCGGTCCTGGACCCGCGGCTCGCCACGGCCCGCTACGGCAGCTTCCTGCGCGCCTCGTTGCCGCCGTTCTGGCCGACGACCGACCGGGAGACGGTGCACGCCGCGCTGCGCCGCCTGCGCGGCGCCGCCTGACGCGACCGTCGGGTCACCGGACGATGCAGGTGATCGTCCCGGGGGCCACCTCGGTGAAGCCCGCATCGCGGACCGCCACCGCGACGTCGCTCCGCTCCGCGGCCGCACACAGGTGCGCCCACCGGTCCGGGTCGGCGTCGCGCACCGCGAACGGCGGTACCTCGCCGAGCCGCCGGGCCGCCGCGAAGAGCATCGACGCGTGCCCGACCTGCGCGGCCGCCTTGCCGACCGTCAGTTCCAGTGCGGCGTTCACCCAGATCACCGGGGCGCCGGCCGGCGGGGGCCCTGGCTCGTCGGCCGCCAGGTCGGTGCCGCTGATCTGCAACCGCGTGACGATCCGGGGCGTCGCGTCCACCGGGCCGGGAAGCAGCGCCCGGACCTGGGCCCCGTCCACCTCGCAGGTGACCCCGGGCAGCTCCTGCACCGCGTCCCAGTGCGCGCCCCGGGCCCGTCGGGCGATCTTGCGGATGCGGCTCGCCACCCAGGTCCGGACGGCGTCGTGCCACGGGCCGCCCGGGTCGGCGCGCGGGTCGAGGCAGACGGCGAGCGCGGCCGCGGCCGCGGCCTCCAGGACGGGCGTGCGCAGCGGCACCGGCCGCTCCATCCGCAGGACGACGGGCATGGCGCGGACCACACCGTCGGGCTCCGGCGGGATCGCGCCGCCCTGCCGGAGCCGGCGCGCGAGCGGCGTCAGGGCCGCCGCGCCCATCAGCCGATCGGCACGCGACGCAGGACGCCCTCGGCCGCGTCGGCGCGTTCGACCTCGTCGCGGGTGATGCCGAGGACGAACAGCACCACGTCGAGGTAGGGATGGCTCAGCGCTGTGTCCGCCACCTCACGCAGTGCCGGCTTGGCGTTGAACGCGATGCCGAGCCCGGCGGTGGACAGCATGTCGATGTCGTTGGCCCCATCCCCGACCGCGACGCACTGCTCCAGCGGTACGCCGAACTGCGCCGCGAACCGCCGCAGCGCCACCGCCTTGCCGGGCCGGTCGACGATCTCGCCGCTCACCCGGCCGGTGAGCCGTCCGTCGACGATCTCGAGCTCGTTGGCGGCGCAGAAGTCGAGCTGCAGGTCCGCGGCGAGCCCCGCGATCACCCGCGTGAACCCGCCGGACACCACGCCGCAGCGGAACCCGAGGCGGCGCAGCGTACGGATCGTCGTGCGCGCGCCCGGGGTGAGCTCGAGCTGCGCGGCGACGTCGGCGAGCACCGACTCGGGCAGCCCCGCGAGGGCCGCCACCCGGCGGCGCAGGGACTCGGCGAAGTCCAGCTCGCCGCGCATCGCCGCCTCGGTGATCGCGCGCACCTCGGCCTCGACCCCGGCGCGGGCGGCCAGCATCTCGATCGCTTCACCCTGCACGAGAGTGGAGTCGACGTCGAAGACGACCAGGCGCTTGCTCCGGCGGGCCAGACCGGCCCGCTCGACCGCGACGTCGACCCCCGCATCGCGAGCCACCTCGACCAGCCGCGCGCGCAACGTGCCGGGCGGGTACCGGGTGCTGTCCTCCGGGGCCGGGGACACCATCAGCTCGAGGCCGGTGACCGGGTAGTCGGCCACCCGACGGATCGCGTCGATGTTGGCCCCGACGTCCGCCAGTGCCTGAGCGACCGAGCCGAACGCCCGCGCCGTGATGGGCCGCCCGATGATGACGACGACGTGCGAGGAGTGCCGACGGGTCGAACGGTCGTCCCGCGCCTCCAACGAGGTGTCCACCTGCATCGAGATGCTCGCCATCGCCTGCTCGACGGCCTCCTGCAGACCCTCCGGATCGTGGTGCGCGACCACCAGCGCCCCGAGGGTGAGCCGGCCGCGGATCACGACCTGCTCGACGTCGAGCAGGTCGACCCCGTGACGGGTGAGCGCCGCGAACAGCACCGAACTCACACCCGGCCGGTCGGGCCCCGTGACCGTGATCAGGACACTGGTGCCCGCGCTGGTCATCCGATCGTGCGTCAGCGCGACTTCGGGTCGGAGTTCGGCTGCTCCTCGTTGCCGACGCCCTGCGTGACCAGCTCCGCCACCTGCGGGTGGCCACCGACGTGCGCCTCCTCGCGGAACCGCTCCACGAGGTGCGGGTAGTGCAGCTCGAACGCCGGACGCTCGGACCGGATGCGGGGCAGCTCGGTGAAGTTGTGCCGCGGCGGCGGGCAGGAGGTGGCCCACTCCAGGGAGTTGCCGAAGCCCCACGGGTCGTCGACCGTGACGACCCGCCCGTAGCGGTAGCTCGCGAACACGTTCCAGATGAACGGGAGGGTGGACGCGCCGAGCACGAACGCCCCGATCGAGGAGATCACGTTCAGCGTGGTGAACCCGTCGATCGGGAGGTAGTCGGCGTAGCGGCGCGGCATGCCCTCGTTGCCCACCCAGTGCTGCACCAGGAACGTGAGGTGGAACCCGATGAACGTCATCCAGAAGTGCACCTTGCCCAGCGTCTCGTTCATCATCCGGCCGGTCATCTTCGGGAACCAGAAGTAGATGCCGGAGTAGGTGGCGAACACGATCGTGCCGAACAGCACGTAGTGGAAGTGGGCCACCACGAAGTAGGTGTCGCTGACGTGGAAGTCGAGCGGCGGCGACGCCAGCAGGATCCCGGTGAGGCCGCCGAACAGGAACGTGACCAGGAAGCCGAGCGCGAACAGCATCGGCGTCTCGAAGGTCAGCTTGCCCTTCCACAGGGTGCCGATCCAGTTGACGAACTTGACCCCGGTGGGCACGGCGATGAGGAACGTCGTGAATGAGAAGAACGCCAGCAGCACCGCGCCCGTGGCGTACATGTGGTGCGCCCACACGGCCGCGGACAGGGCGCCGATGGAGATCGTGGCGTAGATCAGGCCCTTGTAGCCGAAGATCGGCTTGCGGGAGAATACCGGGAAGACCTCGGTGACGATGCCGAAGAACGGCAACGCGACGATGTAGACCTCGGGATGGCCGAAGAACCAGAACAGGTGCTGCCAGAGGATGGCGCCGCCGTTGGCGGGGTCGAAGACGTGGGAGCCGACGTGGCGGTCGAGCAGCAGCCCGAACAGGGCGGCGGTGAGCACCGGGAACGCGAGCAGCACCAGGATCGCCGTGACGAAGATGTTCCACGTGAAGATCGGCATCCGGAACATCGTCATGCCGGGGGCGCGCATGCAGACGATGGTGGTGATGAAGTTGACGCCGCCCAGGATCGTGCCCAGACCGGCGAGGATCAGGCCCGTGATCCACAGGTCGCCGCCGGCGCCCGGCGAGCGGGTGGCGTCGGACAGCGGGGTATAGGCGAACCAGCCGAAGTCGGCGGCACCGCCCGGAGTGAGGAAGCCCGCCATGACCGTCAGCCCGCCGAACAGGAACAGCCAGAAGGAGAAGGCGTTGAGCCGCGGGAACGCCACGTCCGGCGAGCCGATCTGCAGCGGGACGATGTAGTTCGCGAACCCGAACAGGATCGGGGTGGCGTAGAGCAGCAGCATGATCGTGCCGTGCATGGTGAACAGCTGGTTGTACTGCTCGTTGGAGAGGAACTGCTGCCCCGGCACGGCGAGCTCGCCGCGCATGAGCAGCGCCATCGCCCCGCCCGCCAGGAAGAACCCGAACGACGCGACCAGGTAGAGGATCGCGATGTCCTTCGGATCCGTCGTCCCGATCATCTTGAGCAGCGTGGATCCCTTGGCCGTGCGGCGCGCCGGGTAGGGGCGCGCCGTGATCGGCTTGGGGGCGACAGCTGTCACGGCGTTGTCTCCTGCACTGTGCTCAGGTTGCTCAGTACTCCCGGCGCTACTTCTCCGGCCTCCGCGAGGATCGTAGCTCTACTCACCGTCGAAAGCGCGCCCGGTGCGGGCCTCAACGCAGCGGGGTGAACAGCTCCTCGAACAGTGCGGAGCCGGCCGCGGGGCTCGGTACCGGGTCGACGATGTAGAACTCGACGCCCAGCCCGATCGCGAACATCGGATCGGGCATGGTGAGGAGGAAGTGGTCGGGGCCCATCTGGCTGGCGTGGGCCCGCATCGAGGCGCGCTTCTGCTCCACGACGTCCACCACGTCCACCCGGTGGGTGATCTCGGCCTCGGGGGTGCCCATCTCCGCCAGGTCGTCGGGCGGGTTCCAGGTCCGCTCGGCGTCCTCGGACAGGCCCCGCATCCCCCGGGCCATCCAGTCGCGGTTCACGGTGCTCTGCGCCACGCCGGGCACGGCCGCCAGCTCGGCCGCGCGGCGGCCGACTCGGTGCACCTGGATGTGGTCGGGATGCCCGTAGCCGCCGTGGTCGTCGTAGGTCGTCAGGACCTCGGGCTCCTCCTCCTCGAGGATCACCGCGAGCAGCCGCGCGGCGTGCTCGACGTCGGCCTGCCAGAAGCAGAACGGTGCCCCGTTGCTCGGCTCACCCATCATCCCGGAGTCGGTGTAGCCGAGGAACTCCACGCGCTTGGCGCCGATCACCGCAGCCGACGCGTAGCACTCGGCGGAGCGCCGCACCGCCAGCTGCTCCCCCGGCCCGAGGACGCCCGGCACGGGTTCGCCCAGCTCACCGCGGGTGGCGAAGACGAGCACGACCCGGTGCCCTGCCGCCGCGGCCCGTGCGAGCGTGCCCGCGGTCGCGATCGACTCGTCGTCGGGGTGCGCGTGGAAGGAGACGATGGTGCCCACGCCTGCACCCTATCCGCGGGAGCCCGCTACCGAGGCCGCCGTGCCTCATGATCAGCAGGGCGGGACCCGCAACCGGATGTGCGGCCGTTTCCGGTCCCAAGGAGTTGATCATGCGGAGGACCCGTGGGACGGAGCTGGCATGATCGGCGACCGGGGACCAGGAACCGGATCGTGCGCGGTCGCCGGTCCCCGAACGGTGATCCTCCGTCGGTCGGCGCCGGGCACGACCTCGCCGCCGGCACACCTCGGGGCCGCCGCGAACCTCAGCCCAGCACGCGGGTGAGGGCGGGCGCGATCTCGGCCAGCCGCCGCACCGTCTGCGCCCGGCCGCCCCCGCGCGCGGCGAGTGTCGCGGCGGCCGCCTCCGCCTCCACGCCCCCGAGCGGGACGAGCACCTGGAGGCGATCGATCCCGCCGAGCGCCTCCGCCGGGTCGTCACCCGCGGTGTGCAGGCAGTCGCTCAGCAGCACGACCAGGCGCTCGTCGGCCGTCGCTCCGGCGAGCTGGCGCGCCGCCTCCCGCAGCCCGGCGGCCAGGTCCGTGGTGCCGTGGCCACGCAGGGCCACCAGCTCCGCGAGCAGCTCCTCGGGTGGGCGGCGCACCCCCTGCGCCTGCAGCACCTGCACCCCGGCCCCGAACGCGAGCACCGACGGCTCCAGCTTGGGCGCTCCCGCCTCGTTGGCCACGACGACGCCGGCCGCGGCCACGGCGGCCAGCGCGACCGCCAGCCCCTGCATCGACCCGGACACGTCCACGACCAGGCACACGGCGCGGCGGTGGGCCGTCCAGGTGCGGGTGACGATGTCGTCGGCGCCGATCCGGCGCGACGGGCCGGGCGTCCACCCGTCGATGGTGCGGTCCAGGTCGAGGTCACCGTCGAGGCCCTTCGACGGGCCCAGCCGGCGGGTGCCGCGGGCGCGCGTCGGACCGACCCGCCCGAGGTGCAGGAACACCCTCCCGGCCAGCTGCCGGGCAGCCGCGCGCAACTGCCGGTCCGTGGCGACGGCGAGGTCGGCGAGCAGGGCGGCGGCCGCCTCCGGGTCGGCGGCCAGCGCCTCGTCGAACGCCTCGGGATCGAGCTCACCGAGCTCCGGCGACACGTCGTCGAACGCCTCGTGCCGCGCCGCGAGCTCGTCGCGCCCCACCGTCCGCGGCGAGCGGCTGCGGTGCGGTCTCTCCCGGCTCTGCTGGCCCGACGCCGCGCCGGGCGGCGGGCCGTCAGCTTTTCCCGGTTCACCTCCGGTCATCGGAGGATGTCGGTTCCGCGTCGTCGGCCGGCCACAGCCGGTCCAGCAGCTCGTCGATCACCGACTCGGCCGTGCGGTCCACCCCGTCGGCGATCCGGATACGCCCGGACAGCGCGGCATAGGCGGCGTCGCGGGCCGTCTCGCGGCCAGCTCGCGGCTCGCCGCGCAGCTCCGCAGCCCGTTGAGCACGCAGCGCCAGGTCGATCGCCCCGCGCACCGACGACCCCATCCGCACGTCGCGGTGCTCGCGGGTGGCCCGGGTCAGCGCGACGGCCAGGTCGACGTACCGGCCCGCTGAGCCGCTGACCGATGCGGTGATCTCCCGCTCGGCGTCCTCGTCCTGGTAGCCGAGCACGACCCGGCACATCCGGTCGGCGATCGCCTGGCTGACCCGGGCGGTGCCGACCGCGTCGAACGGGTTCATCGCGGCGATCAGCCGGAAGCTCCGGGCCGGCGTGCACCGTGCCCAGTCGCGGGACCGCGATCTCGCCCTCGGTGAGCACGGTGATCAGGACGTTGAGCGTCTCCTCGGGGACCCGGTTGAGCTCCTCGAGGTAGAGCAGCCCACCGCTGGTCGGTCGGCCGGACAGGACGTCGACACCGCCGCGCATCGCGGTGAGCAGCGGACCGTCGACGAAGCTCAGCCGGGTGGTAGCCCTCGGCGAGCACCTGGGACGGGTCGAACGCCCGATGAGCCGGGCCGGGGTGAGCTCGGCGTTGCCCTCGACGAACACGACGTCCTGGCCGCGGTCGCGCGCGATCGAGCGCAGCAGCGTGGACTTGCCGGTGCCCGGCGGGCCCTCGATGACCACGTGGCGGCCGGTGGCGAGGGCGACGGTGAGCACCTCGCGCTCGCGGCGCAGGCCGACGACCGGCGTGATCGAGCGGGCAGCGGGCGTCACGGGACCTCCGGAGGCACGCGGCCACGAGACGGCCGTGCCGGGCGCGATCTGCGCGCCCGGCACGGCCACCGACGAGGAACGGGTCAGGCGTTCGCGTCGTGGATGATCACGCCGCGAATGTTCTTACCGCCGAGGAGGTCCTCGTATCCCTTGTTGACCTCATCGAGCGTGTAGGTCTTGGTGATCAGCTCGTCGAGCTTGAGCTGGCCGGACTGGTACATGCTCGACCAGTCGCGGGATGTCCTTGAACGGGTCGCCCGAGCCGAACAGCGAGCCCTGGATGCGCTTCTCGAACAGGGTGAGCAGCGCGCCGGGGAGTTCGATCGGTGTTCTTGGTCGGATGTCGGCCAGCCCGGTGACCACGACGGTGCCGCCCTTGCGGATGGCGTGGAACGCGTTCGTGCGTGACCTCGGGTTGACGATGCCGACGGTGATGATCGCCTTGTCGGCGCCTGACGCCGTTGGTGAGCTGCTGGATCAGCTCGGTGGCCTCCTCGGTGGTCTGCGACGGCGTGCGTGGCGCCGACCTGCTCGGCGATCTCGCGCTTGTTCGGCCACCGGGTCGACGGCGACGACGTTGGCCGCGCCGGCCTGCGCCGCGCCCTGCACCGCGTTGATGCCGATGCCGCCGACGCCTAGACGACGATGGTGTCGCCCGGCTCGGTCTGCGGCGGCGTGGACCGCGGAGCCCCAGCCGGTGGGGACGCCGCAGCCGATCAGCACCGCCTTGTCCAGCGGCACGTCGTCGGCGACCTTCACCGCCGGAGTTCTGCGGAGATCGGTGGTGGTCTCGACGAACGTGCGCGATGCATGCACATCGGCCGCCCGAGGTGCCGTCGCCGTCGAGCGTGGAAGCGGTAGGTGCCGTCGGACAGCATGCCGGCGAGGATCGTGGCGCCCATGTCGCAGATGTTTGCTTGCCCGCTCGCGCACCAGCGGCAGTGCCCGCACGACGGCAGGAACGAGCAGATGACGTGGTCGCCCGGCTTGAGGCCCGGGTGACGCCCGGCCGACCTTCTCGACGATGCCGGCGCCCTCGTGGCCGCCGACGATCGGGTAACGCCGACCGGCCGATGTCGCCGGTGGCGAGGTGCTCGTCGGAGTGGCACAGGCCCGCGGCCACGAGCTTGACCAGGACCTCGCCGGCGCTTGGGTCGGTCCAGCTCGAGCTCGACGATCTCGTACTGCCCGGTGCCTCCGCGCACGATGGCTGCCTCGGGTCTTCATCGACCTCCTGGTCTCTGCCCTGGAGCTGCGGTATGGGCGCGCCGCAGTGGCCCGCGCCACGCCGCCCGTTCATAGCAGGGTGCGTACGGCCATGTGAAGGTCGCTGCCCGATCTTCTACTCGACGTTGACGGAGAGTGATCACGCAGTAGAGTTCGGCGCACCCGCACCCGAAGTGGAGCTGCTCCATGACGGAACCGTTCAATGCCGCCGCGTACCTCACCGAGCACCGGGTCGGTGCCGGCGACGGCGACCGGATCGCGCTGCGGCACCCGCGGGGCGCCCACACCTACGACGAGCTCACCGCCGAGGTTCGGCGCGTCGCCGGTGGCCTCGTCGCGATCGGGGTGCGTCCCGAGGAGCGCGTGCTGCTGTGCATGACCGACGACGTCGAGCTGGCCACCGGGATCTTGGCCGCGATGTACGTCGGGGCCGTCGCGGTGCCGTCCTCGACGATGCTCACCGGCGGTGAGCTGGGCCGGCTGGTGACCGACTCGCGCGCCCGGGTGCTGCTGGGCAGCCACGAGTTCGCCGACGCGGTCACCGCTGCCGCCGCGAACGCGCCCGACCTGCGGCACGTGGTGCTCACCGGTGACGCGGCCCCCGAGATCGCCGGGGTCACCGCTCTGACGTGGGACGAGCTGTGCGCGGCCGACCCCGTCGACGTGCCGTCCGCGACGTGGGACGAGTCGCCCGCGCTGTGGCTCTACACGTCGGGCACCACCGGCTCCCCCAAGGGCGCCATGCACCGGCACGTCGACATCCGCTTCGTCTGCGAGACCTACGGCGCGCAGGTGCTCGGCATCGGGCCCGAGGACGTCTGCCTGTCCGTCGCGAAGCTGTTCTTCGCCTACGGCATCGGCAACTCGCTGTTCTTCCCGCTCTCGGCCGGGGCCACCGCCGTGCTCGAGCCGTCCCGGCCCAACCCAGCGCTCTACGCCGACCGCATCCGCGAGCACGGCGTCACGCTCTTCTTCGGCGGGCCGAGCTTCTGGGGCCCGCTGATGGCCGCGGACCTGCCGAAGGAGACCTTCGCGACCGTCCGCAGCGGGGTCTCGGCCGGCGAGACGCTGCCCGCGCGGATGTTCCACGGCGTCCGCGAGCAGTACGGGTTCGAGATCCTCGACGGCATCGGCTCCACCGAGGCTCTGCACATCTTCATCTCGAACGTGGCGGCGAAGGTCGTGCCCGGCAGTTCGGGGTTCCCGGTGCCGGGCTACCGGGTGGAGCTGCGGCGCGATGACGGCTCGGTGATCGACGGCCCGGACGAGCCGGGGATGCTCTACGTCGCCGGCGAGTCGATCTGCACCGGCTACTGGTGCCGCACCGCGGTGAACCGCGCGGTGTTCCAGGGCGAGTGGATGCGCACGGGCGACCAGTACGTGCGCGGCGAGGACGGCAGCTACACCTGTCTCGGTCGGGCCGACGACGTGCTGAAGGTCGGGGGGATCTGGGTCAGCCCCACCGAGGTCGAGACCCGGCTGCTCGAACACCCCGCGCTGGCCGAGGCCGTCGTCGTCGGCGTGCCCGACGAGGACGGGCTGGACAAGCCGGTGGCCTACGTCGTCCCGAAGCCGGGCCAGGAGATCGATCCCGACGAGGTCATCGCCTTCTGCCGAGCCGGGCTCGCGTCGTTCAAGCGCCCGCGGCTGGTCCTGCGGGTGGACGAGCTGCCGAAGACGGCCACCGGGAAGATCCAGCGCTACCGGCTGCGGGCCCAGGCCGCGGAGACGACCGAGCTGGGGCCGGTCACCGCGACCGACGTCGCCGAGTCGCAGGCCTGACCGCCGAGGAGGAGTCCGTGCCCGACTGGATCAGGGAGACCCCCGCGCGCTGGGACGCCGACAAGCTGCGCGTGCTCGGCGACCTCCCACCGAAGCTGTTCGGCTTCGGCTCCCCCGTCGACGGGGACGCGCTGGGCGACGAGTGGTGGCGCGTCGAGGACAGCGGTCGGGTGGTCGGCTACGGGCGGCTCGACGACACCTGGGGCGACGCCGAGATCCTGGTGCTCGTCGGGCCGGAGCAGCGGCGGTCGGGGATCGGCGCGTTCATCCTCGACCGGCTGGAGCACGAGGCCGCGTCCCGGCACCTCAACTACATCTACAACGTGGTGCCCGACGGCCATCCGGATCCCGAGGCCGTCACGGGCTTCCTGGCCGACCGCGGGTTCACCGCCAACGACGTCGGCGAGCTCCGCAAGCAGGTGGGTCCGGGAGGCATCCGCTGAGATCCATGTTCTACACGTCTATGCCGCCGCGCCCGTTTGTTGTAGACTGACAGTCAGCCCACCGCGCCCGGCGCAGGAGGATCTCGGATGACCACCACCATCGAGCAGGCCGACCCGGATCTCGCTGCGGTCCCCGCCGTCTCCTTCGACACCGATCCGGCGTCGTACCGGCACTGGACGCTCGACGTGGACGGCAGCGCCGATACCGGCGTCGCCTACCTCCGGCTGGACATCGACGAGTCGGCCGGGATCGTGCCGGGCTACGAGCTGAAGATGAACAGCTACGACCTCGGCGTCGACATCGAGCTCTACGACGCCACGCAGCGGCTCCGCTTCGAGCACCCCGAGGTGCGCGCGGTCGTCATCACCAGCGCGAAGGACCGCAACTTCTGCGCCGGGGCCAACATCCGGATGCTGGCCCAGAGCTCCCATCCGTGGAAGGTGAACTTCTGCAAGTTCACCAACGAGACCCGCAACGGCATCGAGGACGCGACCGCGCACTCGGGCCAGGTCTACCTCGCCGCCGTCAACGGCACGGCGGCCGGTGGGGGCTACGAGATGGCGCTGGCGTGCGAGGAGATCCTGCTCATCGACGACAACTCGTCCTCGGTGTCACTGCCGGAGGTGCCGCTGCTGGGCGTGCTGCCCGGCACCGGCGGCCTCACTCGCGTGATCGACAAGCGCCGGGTTCGCAAGGACCGCGCCGACGTCTTCGCGACCAAGTCGGAGGGTCTGCGCGGCAAGCAGGCCGTCGAGTGGCGACTGGTCGACGAGGTGATCCCGAAGCGGGCCTGGGACGAGACGGTGGCCGAGCGAGCCGCCGCCGCGGCCGCCCGTTCGGATCGTCCCGGCGACACTCGTGGCATCTCCCTCACCCCGCTGCAGCGCGAGGAGACCGCTGACGGCATCACCTACCGGCACGTGAAGGCGGTCTTCGACCGCGCGCGGGGCCTCGTCGAGATCACCGTGCAGGGCCCCGAGGGGGACGTTCCGGACACCGTCGAGCGGGTGCACGAGCTCGGTGCCGACTTCTGGCCGCTGGCCATGACCCGTGAGCTCGACGACCTCGTGCTGCGGCTGCGGTCCAACGAGCTGGAGCTCGGCACGTGGGTCATCCGGACGACGGGCGACGTCGAGGACGCGCTGGCCTTCGAACGCGTCATCGCCGACCACTCGGGCAGCGACTGGCTGGTCAACGAGATCCAGCGCTACTTCGCCCGCACGCTCAAGCGCCTCGACGTCACCTCCCGCTCGCTGATCGCACTGATCGAGCCCGGCTCCTGCTTCGCGGGGGCCCTGCTGGAGCTGGCGCTGGCGTGCGATCGGCAGTACATGCTCGACGGCTTCATGGAGGAGGACGCGCAGGAGGGCGAGCCGGCGCAGATCGTGCTCTCGGCGAGCAACTTCGGCACCTTCCCGATGAGCAACGGGCTCTCGCGGCTCGGCTCGCGCTTCTACGGCGGCCCCGACGACGACGGGGACCACGTCGCCAAGCTCCGCCAGGAGACCGGCCGCCGTATCGAGGCGTCCGAGGCGATGGAGCTGGGCCTCGTCACCGACGCCCCCGACGACATCGACTGGGAGGACGAGATCCGGATCATGCTCGAGGAGCGCGCCTCGCTGTCCCCCGACGCGCTGACCGGCATGGAGGCCAACCACCGGTTCGTCGGGCCGGAGACCATGGAGTCGCGGATCTTCTCGCGGCTCACGGCGTGGCAGAACTGGATCTTCGTTCGACCGAACGCGTCCGGTCCCGACGGCGCACTGCGCAGGTACGGCACGGGACGCAAAGCCGATTTCGACCGCAAGCGAGTCTGAGGACTGAGCAACCATGTCTATCGATTACTCCGAGAAGATCCCGAACAACGTCGACCTCGCCGGTGACCGCAAGCTCCAACGGGCGCTGGAGAGCTGGCAGCCCAACTTCATCAACTGGTGGAAGACCATGGGCCCGGCCGTCCCCACCGAGGACGTCTACCTGCGCACCGCCGTCGACGTCGGTCGCGAGGGATGGGCGCACTTCGACCACGTGGCCATGGAGGAGTACCGGTGGGGCGTGTTCCTCGCCGAGCGCAACACCGACCGCAAGATCGCGTTCGGCGAGCAGAAGGGTCAGCCGGTCTGGCAGCAGGTGCCCGGCGAGTACCGCGCCGACCTGCAGCGCCTGATCGTCATCCAGGGCGACACCGAGCCCGCGTCGGTGGAGCAGCAGCGTCGCCTCGGTGAGACCGCCCCGTCGCTCTACGACCTGCGCAACCTGTTCCAGGTGAACGTGGAGGAGGGCCGTCACCTCTGGGCCATGGTCTACCTGCTGCACGCCTACTTCGGTCGCAACGGCCGCGAGGAGGCCGAGGCGCTGCTGCACCGCAACTCCGGTGACCTCGACTCCCCCCGCATCCTCGGCGCGTTCAACGAGGAGACCCCGGACTGGCTGTCGTTCTTCATGTTCACCTACTTCACCGACCGAGACGGCAAGTACCAGCTCGGCACGCTGAAGGAGTCGGCGTTCGACCCGCTGTCCCGCACCTGCGAGTTCATGCTCAAGGAGGAGAGCCACCACATGTTCGTCGGCACCACGGGTGTCGACCGGGTGGTGAGCCGGGCCGCGGAGCTGATGCGCGAGCACGAGACCGAGGAGATCGCCCCGCACGGCGGCATCTCGCTGGACGTGATCCAGAAGTACATCAACTTCCACTACTCGGTCTCGCTGGACCTGTTCGGCTCGGAGCAGTCCACGAACGCGGCCAACTACTTCACCGCCGGGCTCAAGGGTCGCTGGCAGGAGGAGCGCCGCAAGGACGACCACGTGCTCACCGAGGACTCGGCGCACGTCGACCTGGTCCGCGACGACGTCCTCACCACCGACGAGGTCCCGGCGCTGCTGGCGCTCAACCACGACCTCCGCCGCGAGTACATCGCCGACTGCGAGAACGGGCTCAAGCGCTGGAACCGCGTGCTGGAGCAGGCCGGGATCTCCCGCCGTCTCGCGCTGCCGCACGTCGGCTTCAACCGTGACGTCGGGCTGTTCGGTGACCACCACATCACCCCGAAGGGTGACGTCGTGGGCCCCGACGTCTGGGAGGCGAAGAAGGACTCGTGGCTGCCGACCGACGCCGACAAGACCCACGTCCGTTCCCTCATGCGGCCGGTCTACGAGCCGGGCAAGATCGCCAGTTGGATCTCGCCGCCGTCGAGGGGCATCAACGACAAGCCCTTCGACTACGAGTACGTCCACTTCAGCTGACGCCCGCTCCCGAAGGGGGTCCCCGTGCCGTACGTGATCGCCGAGCCGTGCATCGACGTGATGGATCGCTCCTGCGTGGAGGAGTGTCCCGTCGACTGCATCTACGAGGGGTCCCGCAAGCTCTACATCTCCCCCGTGGAGTGCATCGACTGCGGGGCGTG
Source organism: uncultured Actinomycetota bacterium (assembly GCA_963711715.1). GTDB lineage: Bacteria > Actinomycetota > Actinomycetes > Mycobacteriales > Pseudonocardiaceae > Pseudonocardia. Next base: position 84,187 of record CAVQFJ010000007.1, on the reverse strand, counting down.
CGAGCCCGTGTGCCCGGTCGAGGCGATCAGTCAGGACCGGGCGGTCGACCCGGACTTCGAGGCGCACGTCGCGGACAACGCGCGGTTCTTCGACGACGTCCTGCCCGGTCGTGACGAACCGCTGGGCGAGCCGGGCGGGGCGTCGGGCGTGGGTGCGGTGGGCACCGACACGGAGCTCGTCGCCGCGCACGAGGCCCAGAGCTGACGGAGCTCGGTCGGGACGGCGCTCCCCACGACCTGGATCTCGCTGATCGGCGGCGATACCGTCCTCGGTCATGGAACCCCGGGGTCTGCCGGCCGACCAGCTCTCCGACGACGACCTGGAGCGGCAGGGCCGCCAGGCCCACGCCACCCGGCACTGGGTGTTCCTGCACGGCACGGCCGAGCAGTTCCGCCGGCACACCGAGCGGATGCTCGAGCTGGAGCAGGAGTACCTGCGCCGGCACCCCAAGCGCACGTGGCAGGGCACGGCGGCCGGGTCGGCCGGTGTCCAGTCCGTCGAGCTCGACCGCAAGGTCCGGCTCCGACAGCTGCTGCGCGGGTTCACCGACGAGATCGAGCACCTGCTCGGCGAGGACGAGGAGCGGCCGGTGCCGCCCCCGGGCCCGGACGACGCGGGCCGCGCGCTGCTGGCGCGGTTCGCCGCGGCCGACAACGGCCGACTGCACAAGCTGGAGGCCCACCAGCTCGCGCGCGAGCTCGGCGTCGCGCCGGCCACCGTCGCCGGGCTGTACCGGCACGACCCGCCGTTGCTCGCGACGGCGGGCAGCGAGCGGTTCCTCACGAGCGCCGGCCGCGCCTGGCTGGCGGAGCACGACTGAGCTCCGCGAGGGGGCTCAGGTCCCGAACGTGTCCACCACGGCGTCGACCCGCTCCGTGATCTCCTCCGTCGTCAGCCCGAAGCTCGGGACGTAGCAGCAGAGCCGGTCATAGAGGCCGTGGAAGCCCGGAAGCTGGTCGCGCGCCTCGGCGGGGGTCCCGGCCACGGCCATCGTCGCCAGCATCGCCGGGGTCACCGCGTCGATCATGGCGCGGTGGTCGCGGCGCGTCCAGGCGTCGCGGATCGCGGCGACCGGAGCGGCGAACCCCTCCATCTCGACGAGCGGGGCGTAGGTGCGCACCACGACGTAGAACGCGATCTGCGCGGCGGCGTCGCGCCGGGCCCGGTCGCCGTCCGCGGCCACGCTGGTGATCACGTAGCCCGCGATCGGGATGTCCTCGGCACGCCCCGCCCGGGCGGCCCCGGCCGCGAGCGCGGGCCCGACGACGTCGGTGACGTAGCGCCGGGTGAAGATCGGGTGCCCGACGAGGCCGTCGGCCACCGCCCCGGCGGCCTGCACCATGCGCGCGTTGAACCCGGCCAGGTACACCGGCACCGGCGCCCGCGGCACCGCCTCGGCCGTGGGGTGCAGCGCCATCCGGTAGAAGCGGCCGTCGTGCTGCACACCGGTCGCGTCCATGGCCCAGATCCGGCGGAGCAGGGGCACGAGCTCCTCCATGCGCGGGGCGGGCGAGGTGCCGTCGGCGCCGTGCCAGTCCTGCTGCATCCGCTTCGCCCCCGTGCCCAACCCCAGCACGAGGCGTCCGCCGGACAGCTCGTCGAGGTCGCGGGCCTCGACGGCGAGCACCAGCGGGCTGCGGCCGACGGCGTAGGCGATGCCGCTGGCCACTGTGATCGTCGACGTGGCCATCGCCATCGCGGCCAGCGAGACCGTCGCCGAGCGGTCGTGGAACTCGGTGGTCCACACCGATTCGAAGCCCCGCTCCTCGGCTCGCCGCGCCGCGTGCACCGCGGTGGCCAGCGTGCCGCCGTGCACCGCCACCCCGAGTCTGCCGCCGGTCATCGCCTCACGGTAACCCGGTCGGGCCGCCGCTCCACGGCACCCGGAGGCCTTTACCGGGTCCGGCACGGCTGCTTAAGTCCCCTACAGACGTCAATGCGACGCGAGGAGACCCAGATGCCCGTCGACCCACCCGACTCCGCCGGCCTCGACCGCGTGGCCCGCCGCTACGGGCTCGGCCTCTCGGCCGCCGACATCGAGTCGTTCAGCCCGATGGTGCACGGCCTGCTCGCCTCCTGGGACGCGGTCGAATCGCTCTACCACGACTCCGCGCCGGCGATGCCCGAGCGTTCGTGGACGCGCCCCGAGGCGGCCGACAACCCGTTCAACGCCTGGTACGTCACCACCTCGATCACCGCAGGGGGTGACGGGCCGCTGACCGGGAAGACCGTGGCCGTCAAGGACAACACCTCCGTCGCCGGCGTGCCGATGATGAACGGCTCGACGACGATCGAGGGGTACACGCCGCGACGCGACGCGACCATCGTCGCCCGGATGCTCGCCGCCGGCGCGACGATCACCGGGAAGGCCGTCTGCGAGGACCTCTGCTTCTCCGGCGGCTCGCACACCTCGCGCACCGGGCCGGTCCGCAACCCGTGGGACGAGACGCGCTCGACGGGCGGATCGTCGTCGCGGCAGCGCCGCGCTCGTCGCGTCGGGAGTGGCCGACATCGCCACCGGCGGTGACCAGGGTGGCTCGATCCGGATGCCGGCGTCCTGGTCCGGCATCGTCGGGCACAAGCCCACCCACGGGTTGGTGCCCTACACCGGCGCGTTCCCGATCGAGCAGACGATCGACCACGTCGGGCCGATGACGCGCACGGTCTCCGACGCGGCTCTCGTGCTGAACGTCATCGCAGGTCCCGACGGGCTCGACCCGCGTCAGCCCCGAGACCTCGTCCCCGACGACTACGTGGCGGCGCTGTCCCGCGGCGCCGAGGGCCTCCGGGTCGGTGTCCTCACCGAGGGCTTCGGGCTGCCGAACTCCGAGGCCGCCGTGGACGACGCGGTCCGCGCGGCCGCCGAGACGTTGCGCGGCGCGGGGCTGGCCGTCGAGGACGTGTCGGTCCCCTGGCACCTGCACGGCATGCGGATCTGGGACGTCATCGCGACCGAGGGCGCGGCCGCGCAGATGGTCGACGCCAACGGCTACGGGATGAACTGGCAGGGCCTCTACGACCCCGAGGTGATCGCGCTACTACGGGGACCAGTGGCGCCGCGACGGCAGCCAGTTCTCCGAGACCGTCAAGCTCGTCCTGCTGGCCGGGCGGCACGCCATCGACACGCACCAGAGCCAGCACTACGCGATGGCCCGCAACCTCGTGCCCGCGCTCCGGGCCGCCTACGACGATGCGCTGGCCCGCTACGACGTGCTGGTCCTGCCGACCACCCCCATCCAAGCCACGGTCATCCCGTCCGCCGACGCGCCGCGCGAGGAGGTGATCGGCCGCGCACTGGAGATGATCCCGAACACCTGCGTCACCGACGTCACCGGCCACCCGGCGTGCAACGTGCCGGCCGGGCTCGTCGAACGGCCTCCCGGTCGGGATGATGATCGTCGGCAGGCAGTTCGACGACGCCACGGTGCTGCGCGTGGCGCACGCCTTCGAGCAGGCGGTCGGTGGGTTCCCGGCGCCCCAGCGATCAGCAGCAGGGAGCCAGGCATGAACGGCGTGCACGACCTGGGCGGCACCGACGGGCTCGGACCGGTGGTGGTGGAGCAGGACGAGCCGCTGTGGCACGCCGAGTGGGAGAAGCCGGCGTTCGCCATGTTCTCGATGTCGTTCCGGGCCGGCTTCTTCGGCGTCGACCAGTTCCGCTACGGCATCGAGCAGATGCACCCGGCGGTCTACCTGCTCTCGCCCTACTACGAGCACTGGATCCACGCGGTCGAGCACTACGGGGTCGCGAAGGGGGCGCTCGACCCGGCCGAGATCGAGCGCCGCACCCAGCACTACCTGGAGCACCCGGACGAGCCGCTGCCCCAGCGGAGCGATCCCGACCTGCTGGCCTTCGTCGACGGCGTGGTCAAGGCCGGGGCGTCGGCGGCCCGCCCGTCCGACGACCCGCCGACGTTCGCCGTCGGCGACAGGGTGCGCGTCATCGACACCAGCCCGCGTGGAGCACACCCGCAAGGCGCGGTACATCCGCGGGAAGACCGGCGTCGTCGACCTGGCGCACGGCACGATGATCTACCCCGACAGCGCGGGGAACGGCCGGGGCGATGACCCCAAGCACGTCTACACCGTGAAGTTCACCAACGAGGAGCTGTGGGGCGCCGAGGCCGCCGAGCCGAACGGCGTCGTCTACTTCGACGTCTGGGAGCCCTACCTGGAGAAGGTGTCATGACCCGTCCGAGATCACCCCTCGCCCACCGCGGCGCCGGTGGCGCAGCGCTCCGAGGCCGAGATCGCCGCGCGCGTCAAGGCCCTCGAGTCGATCATGATCGAGAAGGGGATCATGACCACCGACGCGATCGACCGCCTCGTCGAGATCTACGAGAACGAGGTCGGCCCGCAGCTGGGCGCGGCGGTCGTCGCGAAGGCGTGGACCGACCCCGAGTTCAAGGCGCGGTTGCTCGCCAACGGCACCGAGGCGTGCGCCGAGCTGGGCATCGGCGGCCTGCAGGGCGAGGACATGGTCGTCGTCGAGAACACCGACACCGTGCACAACGTGATCACCTGCACGCTCTGCTCGTGCTACCCGTGGCCGGTGCTCGGGCTGCCGCCCAACTGGTACAAGGCGCCCGGCCTACCGGGCGCGGATCGTGCGCGAGCCGCGCAAGGTGCTGCGCGAGGAGCTTCGGGCTCGAGGTGCCCGACTCCGCCGAGGTGCGCGTCTGGGACTCGTCGTCGGAGATGCGCTACTGGGTGCTGCCGCAGCGTCCCGCGGGCACCGAGGACCTCGACGAGAAGGCGCTCGCCGCGCTGGTCACCCGCGACTCGATGATCGGCACCGGGACCGTCGAGGCGCCCCGGTGACGGGGTTCCGGACCGACGCCACCGAGCTCGGCGACGCCCGGCGGCGGGTGGAGCGCCTGGTGAACGACCTGCCGAGCGGGCGGAGCTCGTTCGAGCAGCCCGTGGGAGCTGCGGGCGTTCGCCATGGCCGTGGCCGCCTACCACAACGGACAGTACGAGTGGGCCGACTTCCAGCTCTCGTTGGTCGACTCGATCCGCAGGTGGGAGGCCGGCGGCGGCGCGGAGCCGTGGTCCTACTACGAGCGCTGGCTCGAGGCCCTCGAGACCGTGCTCGCCGGCACCGGGGCGCTCTCCGACGCCGTGCTCGACGACCGCACGAAGACCGTGCTGGCCACTCCGCGCAACACCGGCCATCACGAGGCGCACCGCGAGCCGGTGGCGGTCGACCCAGCACGCTGAGGTGGCGCACACCGCTGGTTCCACGCGATGTGGTGGCCGTGGACCCACGACAGCGCGCCGCCGTCGCGCTCCATGCGTCGGAGCACCAGGGGCAGGAACGCGTCGCGCAGCACCCGGCCGACCGGCCCCGCGGCCTTGGCGGTGCTGGACCGGTTGCCGTGTGCCACGACCCGCTCCACCCGCTCGCGGCGCAGCGCCTCGTAGGCCGTGAACGCCATGGGGACGTCGGGGAGGTCGCGCAGGCACCGCCCCAGCTCCACGGCATCCTCGATCGCGAGCGATGCACCCTGACCCGACGAGGGCGAGGTCGCGTGCGCGGCGTCCCCGATCACGATCATGCGATCGCGGTGCCAGCGACGGACCCGTGGCATGTCGTAGGTGGCCCAACCCGTGAGCTCGCCGGGGGTCGACGAGATGATCGCGCCGGCGGGCGAGCGGTCCGCGGCGAACAGGTCGAGCAGCCACGATCGCCAGTGCTGCGTGGTCATCGCGGCGAGCTCGCCGGCCACCGGCTCGTCGCGCCGCGGCGGGTTCGCGAACCACCACACCGCGCCGTCGGGGGCCACGGCGAAGCCGAAGAAGGCCCGCTTGCCGAACACCATCTCGTACTCCCCCGGCTGTGCCCCGGTGTCCTGGGGCGGGGCGCAACCACCGATGTTGAGCACGGGGACGTAGCGGGCCGGCGCTGCGGTGGGGTCGATCACCGAGCGCACGCGGGAGCGGACGCCGTCCGCTCCGACCAGCAGGTCGGCACTGGCCGTGCTGCCGTCGGCGAACACCGCGCGCACCCCGTCGCCGGCCGTCTCGACGTCGACGAGCCGCGCTCCGTACCGCACCCGGATCCCGCGCCGCTCGGCCTCGTCGCGCAGCGCGCGGTACAGCTCGCGGCGGCCCAGCGTCACGCCGGTGGTGCCGTCTGCGAGCGGCGCGCCGGTGCTCACCCGGCCCAGGACCCTGCCGCTGCCGCTGCGAAAGCGCATCGACGGGGTCGGGAACCCCAGGCCGGCGACGACGTCCGCCTGCACGGCCCGAAGGGCGTCGACCCCGTTGACCTGCAGCGTGAGGAACGCACCCGCGCCGTCGGCGCCGCCGTGGTGCGCCTCGTGGACCGATACCTCGATGCCCGCCCGCTGCAGCGCCATGGCGGCCACCGGACCGGCCACCCCGGCCCCGATCACCAGAGCTGTGGTCATCCCGCTCCCCCTCGACTCGCTCGACGAGCCCTCGATATCTCGTTGGGTCGAGTATCTTGTCAAGGCGAGAGAACGTCAAGGTGTGGAGGTGGGAGGACGTCGACCTGCTACCCGGGATCTCGGTGGCCGACGACGACGGGTACTGGGTCGACGTCACCCTCGGGGGCGGCTCCGGCGGCCACATCCTCGACGTCCGACCGGACGCTGCCCTCTGCCTGCGGTGGTGAGGACCCGCCACCGGGCGCCGAGAGCAGCGGCAGCTGACCCTGCTCGGCGCAGTGCGGATGGCGCCGGTGAGCCACGACCCAGCCGGCGGCACGCGCGTGCCCGTGCACGAAGGACACGCCACCACCTCCCGTCTCCACCGAGTGAAGCACCCGACACCGACATCCCGCACGTCCCGAATCACCGGCTCCCGCCCGGATGGACGGATGGAGCAGATTGGACGTGCATGCGACGCGGCGAGGGCCGACAATCCGAGCGGGTGGAAGGGGGCCGAGTCATGGCCGAGATCGTCGTGGACCAGGTGCGTCACGCCGGAGCGCGGGCGGGGGGAGACCAGCAGCATGGGCCCGGGCGCCCGAGCGCCGGGCGGACCGCACGGGCCTGGCTGCGTCGCGCGCGGCGCTCCCCCGTCGCCTCCGACCCCGCACTCGAGGCGCTCCAACGGCTCGAGCGCGCCCGGGAGGTGCTCGAGCGGGCACGCACGATCGTCGAGCGCGGCTGGTGGCAGCACGGGTGGCTCGAGACCGGATCCCGGCCGGGGGGCGCCCGGTCGCTGCTGGCCAGCCGTCCGCCGGTGGTCGACGAGGTCCGCAACGCCTGCCTGGTCGCCGCGGTGGCCGTGTCCGCCCACAACGGTGGTGCCCGACCCGACGTCCTCGCCGACGCCGGCCCCGTGCTCGACCTCGTGTGGGACGCGCTCGAGGAGCTGCGTGAGCGACCCGGCCCCGACGTCGCGGGCCGGGCCGCGCCGCCCGCGGTGCGGGTGTCCCGGATGCGCGACCTCGTCCGGTGGAACGACGTGCCGGGCCGCACCCGGCGCGACGTTCTCGCCCTGCTCGACCGCACGATCAGCCGCACCATCCTGAGGGCGATGCGCGAGCCCCAGCGCGCCGGCGCCTGAGGTCGGCCGGCGCGGTACCGCCGGTCAGGCCGTGGGAAAGCCGAACGCGTAGCAGTTCTCGACCAGCCACGGCAGCAGTTGCTCCAGGGCCGCCACGGTCTGCTCCCGGCTCCCGCCGCCGTCGTGGAGCAGCACGATCGCGCCGGGGTGCATCTGATCCTGGATGCGGCGGGCGATCTCCGCGGCTCCCGGTCTGCGCCAGTCGAGGGCGTCGACGCTCCAGCCCAGCGGCTGCATCCCGTGCTCCGCGGACGTCCGCTGGATCGACTCCGCCCAGTTGCCACCCGGGGCCCGGAAGTAGCTGATCGGCGCGCCGGACAGACGGGCCAGATCCGCTTTCGGGTCCACCACCTCGCGGATCAGCAGGTCCTCCGAACCCGTCGCCAGCTGCGTGTCGTGGGTGTGGGTGTGGTTGCACACCCGCATCCCGGCGTCGACGATCCGGCGCACGAGGTCCTCGTGGCGAGCGGCGTTCTCGCCGACGAGGCAGAAGGTCGCCACGGCGCCGTGGCGGGCGAGCAGCTCGAGCACCTGCGGCGTCCAGCGGGGATCGGGACCGTCGTCGAACGTCAGCGCCACGGTCCGGGAGTACTCGGGACGGCCGCTGGCACGGGACAGGACCGCGGGTACGACGGCTGGGGCCGCGACCGGGGCCGGGGCCGGGGCCGCCCCGACGACACCCGGCGCCGGAGGGGGCCAGGGCGGCAGGCCGGACGCGGTGAAGGGCGGGAACAACGCGGCGACGTAGCCGAACACGAGGAGGGCGAGAACAGCCGGAGGCATGCTGACGTGCGTCCGAGTCTGCATCCCGCTCCTGCCCCCGACGGTGATGCTGCGACGTCTACCCGATCAGCGGACGACGGCCGGCGCGACACGCTCGACACCGGCTGCGTCCTGCGCGAACGGCTCAGCCGCCGGCACGGCGGGGTGCGGGACAGGCAGGTGCCGCACCTGACACCATCTCCGCCGTGGCTGATCCCGTATGCGCCGAGCCGGGCGACGCTGACGCCGCGCGGGCTCGTCCGGGCGACACCGTCCCCGTCCGGGCCGAACCGGCCGACGCCGCGCCCATCGACCCGGTGGCCGGCGCCGTGGACCGGATGCACCGCAACCCCGTGATCGGCATCGCGGCGCTCTTCATCGTCATCGCCGGGCTGCGTGCGTTCGGCGGCGTGCTGGGACCGGTGTTCCTCGCCCTGGTGCTGGTCGTCACGGTCGATCCGGTCGCCGCGGCACTGGGCCGTCGCGGGTTCCCGCGCTGGGTGGGCGCGATCGTGACCCTGGTCCTGGTCTACGCGATCCTGCTCGCGCTCGTCGCCGCCCTGGTCTACGCGGTGTCCGGCCTCGTGCAGGTGCTGCCCGGCTACCGGGACCAGGCCAGCGCACTGCTCGCGAACGCGGCGGCGCTGCTGCAGACGGTCGGCATCGATCCCCAGCAGGTCAGGACGGCGCTGTCGAGTTTCGACATCGGCAGCGTGCTGGGTTTCCTGCAGGGTCTGGCCGGGCAGGTCGCCGGCCTGCTGTCCAACCTCGCGCTGGTCCTGACCCTGCTGCTCTTCCTGGCCCTCGACGCGACCTCGCTGCCCGAGCGGCTCCAGGTGATCGGGCGCAACAATCCCGATGCTCTCGTCGCTCTGCGGTCCTTCGCGCTCGGCACCAGGAAGTTCCTGCTCGTCGCCACGATCTTCGGCCTGATGATCGCGGTCCTCGACGTCGCCGTGCTGTGGCTCCTCGGCATTCCGCTGGCCCTGCTGATCGGGGTCCTGGCCCTGTTCGGCAACTACATCCCCAGCATCGGATTCCTCCTCGCTCTCGTGCCGGCCGCGCTGCTGGCTCTGCTCGAGGGCGGCCCTGGCGTGATGCTGGTGGTGGTCATCGCGTTCAGCGTCATCAACGTGGTCCTGCAGACCTTCGTCCAGCCCCGGTTCGTCGGCCAGGCGGTGGGACTCTCGGTGTCGGTCACGTTCCTCTCGCTGGTGTTCTGGGGATGGGTGATCGGCCCGCTCGGTGCCCTGCTGGCGGTTCCCCTGACGCTGCTGGCCAAGGCGCTGCTGGTGGACCTCCGCCCGCAGACCCGGTGGATCGGTGGGCTGATCTCCGCCCGCCCCGGTGACCGATGACCGACCGTCCGCTCACCCCGCGGACAGCCGGCGGACCCCGCGGGACCGGCCGACCGCCCTTCGCGACAGCAGGAGCACTCCCACCGCCGCCAGGACGATCCCCACGAGGTTCACCGCGAGCTGCAGGGCCGATTCGGCGGCCTGCCCGAAGCGACCCTCGACCAGCGCAACCGAGGCGAATGCGGCAGCCGGTACGGTGGTCACCGAGATGAACACCCCTACCAGCGACCCCGATTTCGCCGAGGTCAGCGCGAGCATCCCGGCTGCGCCAGCGAGCAGCGCGATGAGGAACGAGAACGGGCCCACCTGGTAGATGAAGGCGACCTGGTCGAGATCGTCCAGCGCCGTCGTGGGCAACAGGCCGGTCGCGTCGAACACTACGGTCGCCAGCGCCGTGACGACCATGGCGAGCGGGAACCCGAGCCCGAGCGCGACGGCCCCGCGCCGGACCAGGTCGCGGCGCCGCAGCACCAGGCCGACCGCAACCGCCGCGAGTGGCCCGAACTCCGGCCCCAACACCATCGCCCCGACCACCGTCACCGACGAGTCGGTGATCGCCCCGATCGCAGCGAGCAGGCAGGCGATCGTGAGGAACGCCTGGAAGGTCACCGACAGTCGCGACTCCTCACCGGTGCGCGCCACCAGCTCGTCCCAGATGACGGCGTCCGCGGGATCTCCTGGTGCCGCCTCCTCCGCGGCGTCCGCCGCGTCCGAGAGCACCGTGTCGAGAGTCTCCAGCGTCACTCCACCAGAGCGGTCGATGCCCAGCTCGCAGAGCGCGGCCAGCAGGCCGTCGACGGACTCGCGCGTCACATCGGCCGCCACCACGTCCCCAGCCGGCCGCAGCGCCGCCCGGGGGGCCAGCGTGACGTGTGTGGCACCTGGCTCCGCGAGGAACAGGTCGCGTACCGCGTCGGTGCGCTCTGCCGGCGAGATCACCCTGACGTGCAGCACGGGGGCCTCCTTTCCGAGTGTCAGATCGAGACGCCGGCACCGCCGCCGGCGTCCTACCGTCGCAGTGCACGTCGCCGCCGACGCGAGGAGAGGCCATGAAGGCGCTCGTCTACCACGGTCCCGGCCAGAAGTCCTGGGACACTGTCGCCGATCCGAAGCCGGTGGACCCCACCGACATCGTGGTGCAGATCGACACCACCACGATCTGTGGTACCGATCTGCACATCCTCAAGGGCGATGTGCCCACCGTCGAGCAGGGTCGGATCCTGGGACACGAGGCGGTCGGCACGGTCGTCGCCGTGGGGTCGGCAGTGAGCAGCCTGGCTGTCGACGACCGCGTCATCGTCCCGGCCATCACCTCCTGCGGCCGCTGCGCCTACTGCAAGCGCGCGATGCCGAGCCACTGCCAGGCGACGGGTGGGATCGGCTGGATCTTCGGTCACCTCGTGGACGGCACCCAGGCCGAGTACGCGCGGGTCCCGTTCGCGGAGACGAGCGTGCACAAGGTGCCCGAGGGCGTCACCGACCAGCAGGTGCTGTTCCTCACCGACATCCTGCCCACCGGCTACGAGGTCGGCGTCCGCAACGGGCGGGTCGGTCCGGGCGACGTGGTCGTGGTGGTGGGCGCGGGGCCGGTCGGACTGGCGGCGATCCAGACCGCCGGTCTCGCGGGCGCGGCCAGCATCATCGCGGTGGACCTGGCCGACTCGCGGCTGGAGCACGCACGCCGCTTCGGCGCCGACCACACGATCAACTCGGGCGCCGGCGACGTCGAGGGTCAGGTCGCGGCGCTCACCGAGGGCGGTCTGGGGGCCGACGTCGCGATCGAGGCCGTGGGCATCCCGGACACCTTCGACCTCTGCACGCGCGTGGTCCGGCCGGGCGGCGTGATCGCCAACATCGGCGTGCACGGGGCGTCGACGACACTGCACCTCGAGGATCTCTGGATCAAGAACGTGACCATCACGACGGGGCTGGTGGACGCCACGACCGTGCCGATGCTGCTGAAACTCGTGCAGTCCGGAAAGGTGGCGGGCGAGCTGTTCGGCACGCACGATTTCGGGCTGCACGACATGATGTCGGCGTACGAGACGTTCGCCGACGCGGGGGCCCAGAACGCGCTGAAAGTGGTCATCCGAAAATAGCCGCGAAGCCCCCGCAACGCGACCGCAGAACGAGATCACTCGTTCGGACGATCGATCATCGTCGCGCCGGGGCCCATCCTTCTCTCTCGAACTCGCAATTCGTGCGGGGACTCAGGGGGAGGGTTCATGCGCGCACTGCGAGCGGTGGCCGTGATCGTGTCGATGGCCGTGTTCGGCCTGCTGAGCAGCGGCGTCGCCGCGGCTGCGCCCGATCCCACGCGTGCGGTGCCGGTCGCCCGATCCGCGGCGGGCACGCCGTGCGCCGCCACGGCTCGGGCGTGCATCGACCTCTCGGCCAATCGCGCATGGCTCATCCGCGGCGGGGTCGTGCAGTACGGACCGGTGCCGGTCGCGCACGGCCGCAAGGGGTACCGCACGCCCGCTGGCACGTTCCGCGTGAGTTTCAAGAACGTCGACCACGTCAGTTCCATCTGGAACGCGCCGATGCCGTACTCCGTGTTCTTCAACGGGGGAATCGCGTTCCACCAGGGGAGCCTGGGGTCGCAGTCGCACGGATGCGTGCGGCTCTCGCGCTCGGCGGCGAAGACGTTCTACAACACACTGCAGCGTGGCGACGTCGTGCAGGTCGTGCCGTAACGCGCTACTGGACCCACCGCCGGTCCGCCGTGAACCCGACGCTCATCGCGAGTGGGTCGCCGAGCGGACCGAGGCGCTCCTGCAGTTCCGCCCGGATGTCATCGAACTGGCGCACCGTCTGAGCCGTCGAGGCGTCGGCGACCACGAAGTCGATCTCGACGTCGAGCCGGCTGCCGACCTTGGACGTCCGCAGGAACGACTCCGCGAAGCCGTGGTGGCGCTCGACGTCGCGGACCGCCGACCGGATCCGCTCCTGGAACTCGGGACCCGGGGACATGGTCAGCACCTCGCGGAAGCCTTCGACCACCAGCCGGGCGGGCACTCGCAGGAACGCCGCCGAGATCAGCGCGACCATCGCGGGGTCCACGTAGCGGGCCAGGTCGGAGCGCCCGTTCGCCTCCAGGGCGAGCGCCACGAGATACCCCGCGAGCACGCCGACGCTGAGCCATGTGTCGCCTGCCCACTCGGCGGCCTCGGCCCGGACGAGGCCGGAGCCCTGCCGGCCGCGCCGGCGCAGGATCACCGACACCACGAGCCCACCGGACGTCGCCACCACCGCGTAGAGGACGGCCCAGCCGGCGTCGACCTGCCGCCCGCCGGCCAGGATCTCGATCACCGCGCCGACCAGCGCGTAGACGCACAGCCCGCCCAGTGCGGCGGCCTTCATGACGATCGTCAGCGGCTCCCAGATCTCGCGACCCCACGGGTAGCGCTCGTCGGCACCCTTGCGGGCGGTGCGCAGGGCCAGGACCGCCAGCAACGACAGCACGACACCGGCGAACGAGTACAGGCCGTCGAACACGATCAGCTGGGAGCCGAGGACCAGTCCCCAGACGAGGGCCACCACGGCGAACGCCGCCGAGGCCCAGACCGACAGCAGCAGCGCCCGCTCGTCCGCGGATCGGGCCCGGGAGGTCATGGCGCCATCGTGGTCAGCCGGTCGAGCTGCGTCGACACAGGGCCGCCGCGCCGCGACGGCGGCGGCACCTGTCCCACCTCCCGGCCGGGTTGCTACCGACCGGAGCGGCCCCGTGGCAGGCTGCGGATCTCGTGACGGGCGGACCGGGGGGTCGGTGCAGCGACGGGGGGCGGAGAGCCTGCGCGGTTCGTTGTGGGCGGTGCCCGCGGCGGCCACCGCGGCCGCGCTCGTCCTCGGGGCCGCGCTCGCGCAGGTCGATGTCGGGGCGGACTTCCCGCTGGCCTTCCAGGGCACGGCCGACGACGCGCGCGACCTGCTGGTCGACATCGCGAACACGATGATCACCGTCATCGCGCTGGTGCTCGGTCTCGCCGTCGTCGCGCTGCAGATGACGTCGTCGCAGTACTCGCCGCGGCTGCTGCGCAACTTCCTCCGTGACCGGACCGCTCAGGTCGCCCTCGGGGTCTTCGTCGGGACCTTCGCCTACTGCGCAGCAGGTTTCTTCACGGTCGGGGTGGCGCGCGGCGCCCGGGTCGAGGAGTACCCGCGGGTCGCCGTCACCGGGGCGATCGCCCTGCTGTTCCTCAGCCTCGTCCTCCTGGTGATCTTCGCCAACCACCTGGCGCACTCCCTGCAGATCGACCGGATCATGCAGGTGGTCGAGCGGAACACGCTCCAGGTCCTCCGCGCCACCGGTCGCCTCGCCACGGTGGTCCCGCCCGCCACCCCGCGGTCGGCGACCGTCGTCACCGGCCACCGGTCCGGCTACGTGCAGACCGTGGACGCCGCCGCGTTGGCCGCCCGGGCTGCGGCGGCCGGGCTGGTCGGCGTCCGGCTGGTGCCGCGCGTGGGCGACCACGTCGTCGCCGGTACCCCGCTGGCGCTGGTCTGGACCTCGGATCCGGACGGTCCGCCGGTCACGGTCGACATCGGGCCGGCCGTCGCGGACACCGTCCGGATCGGCTTCGAGCGGACGGCGGAGCAGGAGGTCACGCTGGGCCTGCGCCAGCTCGTCGACGCCGCCTGCAAGGCGCTGTCCCCGGCGGTCAACGACCCGTACACGGCAGTGCAGTCCGTCGAGCACATGACGGTGGTGCTCGGGGAGCTCGCCGCCGGCCCGACTGGCGACCGTGTGGTGCGGGACCCCACCGGCCGGACCGCGGTCGTCGTCCCGGAGCGGACGTTCCCCGAGCAGCTCGCACTGGTGGTCGGGCTGGTCCGGCGCTACGGCGCCGCCGAGCCCACGGTGGTCGTCGCGCTGCTCCGGTTGCTGACCACGTGCGCCGTGCTGGCCCGCGACGACCCGGCGTACCGCGACGCGCTCGACCGTGAGGGCGGGCTCCTCCGCACCGCGGCGGACGGCGCCGGCACCGCCGACGCGGACCTCGGCGAGGTGCACCGCGAGCACGACGCACTCCGACGCGAGCTGTCCCGCCGTCAGGTCCTGTCCCGCGAGGACTGACTGCGCCGCGCGTCGCTCCGGCTCGCGCTGATCCGGATTCGTACTCGCGTCAGCGGAGACAGACCGCCCGTGGCGGCGCATCCTTGTCCGATGGCGGGCGCGGACGACGACACGGTGAAGCAGGAGCGCGGCCCGACCCGCCGGCTGCTGGGACGCATGCTCGGCCGAGCCTGGAACGACGACATCTTCAGCGAGTCGGCATCGGCCGCCTTCTGGCAGACGCTGTCGCTGCCGCCGCTGCTGCTGGGCCTGTTCGGCATCCTCGGCTACGTGGGTGGCTGGTTCGGTCCGGACACGGTCACCGCCGTCCAGCAGTGGATCATCCAGCTCACCAGCGGCGTGTTCAGCCGCAACGCCGTCGAGCAGATCATCGTCCCGACGGTGGCGGACGTGCTGACCACGGCGAGGGGCGAGGTCGTCTCGGTCGGTTTCCTCCTCAGCTTCTGGTCGGGCTCGTCGGCGATGGCGGCGTTCGTCGACTCCATCACCCGTGCCCACGACCAGTTCCCGGTGCGCAGCTTCCTCTGGCAGCGCACACTCTCGATCCTGCTGTACCTCGTGGCCCTGGCCTCGGGGATCCTGCTGCTGCCGATCGTCGCGCTCGGTCCCGACCGCCTGGGGCCCCTGCTCCCCGACTCCTGGGAACCGACGGCGACCCTCGTCCTCGACTGGACCTCCTACCCGATCATCGGGATCGTGCTGGTGCTCGCGCTCACCACGCTCTACAAGATCGCGCTGCCGCTCAAGCCGCCGTGGTACCGCGGCCTGCCGGGGGCACTGCTGGCCGCTGTGGTGTTCCTGGTCGGCGTGACCGGCCTGCGGATCTACCTCGACTGGGTCACCAGCACCGGCTACACCTACGGCGCGCTCGCGGCGCCGATCGCCTTCCTGCTCGCCACCTTCTTCATCGCCTTCGCCATCATCATCGGCGCGCACCTCAACGCCGCGGTGCAGGCCGTGTGGCCCGCCGTGCTGCGCCGCCGGGGCCGCCCCGTACCTGCCCATGATCCGCAGGACGACGACCGACCGGTGGTCGTCACCGCGGCCGGGCCCCCACCCGCTGTCTGACAGCACCCCCGCTCTGACTCGACGGTTGGGATCTCCGGCAACCGGGCAACCACAACGAGACCCGTGGTGGCCCGACGACGGACTCCGGGGAGCCTGTGGCCCGACCACCTCATCACGAGAGGACGGTCCTCATGGCAGCTTCCGACCAGGCCGCACCGAGCCTGCGCTCGACCCGCAAGGTCGCCTTCGCGAGCCTCGTGGGCACGACCATCGAGTGGTACGACTTCTTCATCTTCGGCACGGCCGCGGCCCTGGTGTTCAACGAGGTCTTCTTCCCCTCGTTCGACCCGTTCACCGGCACCCTCGCCGCCTTCGCGTCGTTCGCCGTCGGGTTCATCGCGCGCCCGATCGGCGGTGCCGTCTTCGCCCACTACGGCGACAAGGTCGGCCGCAAGCCGATGCTCGTGTACTCGCTGATGCTCATGGGTGCGGCCACGGTGCTCATGGGCGTCCTGCCCGGCTACGCCTCGATCGGGGTCTGGGCACCGATCGTCCTGGTCACCCTCCGCTTCGCCCAGGGCTTCGGGGTCGGCGGCGAGTGGGGTGGCGCCGCGCTGATGGCCGTCGAGCACGCCCCCGACCACCGGCGCGGCTTCTACGGGAGCTGGCCGCAGGTGGGGGTGCCGCTCGGACTGGTCATGGGCACGACGGTGTTCGCCGTGGTGTCGGCCTCCGTCACCGACGAGCAGTTCCTGGCGTGGGGCTGGCGGATCCCGTTCCTGCTCAGCGCGCTGCTGATCGCGGTCGGCCTGTGGATCCGCCTGACGGTGAGCGAGAGCCCGATCTTCCAGAAGACGCTCGACGAGAAGACCGCGGCGCGGATGCCCGTGCTCGACGCCTTGCGCACCTACCCGAAGGAGATCTCGCTCGCGGCCGGCTCGTTCCTGGCCACGAACGCGACCTTCTACGTGGGGTCGGTGTGGCTGGTGTCCTACGCCACCCAGGAACTCGCCTACGAGCGCACCACGATCCTCACCGCCAACGCCGCGCTGAGCCTCTCCGACATCCCGATGATCTTGGCCTTCGGGCTGCTGTCGGACTACATCGGCCGGCGCAAGATGTTCCTCGCCGGGATGGGGCTGCTCGCCCTGTTCGCGGTCCCGTACTTCTGGCTCGTCGGCACCGGCAACATCTGGCTGTACCTGCTCGGGGGCCTGGTCGTGCAGGCCTGCCGCAGCGCCGTCTACGGCCCGCAGTCGGCCTACTTCGCCGAGCAGTTCAGCACTCGGATGCGCTACAGCGGCAGCTCGCTGGCCTACCAGATCGCGGCGATCCTCGGGGGCATGGCCCCGCTGATCTGCACCGCGCTGGTCGGATGGACCGGGAGCCTCTACTCGGTGGCCGGGTACGTGATCGTCATCGCGCTGATCTCGCTGGTGTGTTCCTACCTCATGACCGAGACGGTGAAGTCCGGCCTGCGGTCCGACGAGCCCGCCCGGGCCGGGCAGGTCGGATGACGATCCTGGACAGGTTCCGCCTGGACGGCAGGACCGCCATCGTGACGGGGGCGTCGTCCGGCCTGGGCCCGGTGTTCGCGCGGGCGCTCGCCGAGGTCGGGGCCGACGTGGTGCTGGGTGCGCGACGGGAGGAGCGGCTCGCCGAAACCCGTGCGCTGGTGGAGGCGGCCGGTCGCCGGGCCCTCACCGTCCGCACCGACGTGACCGTCCCGGAGGACTGCCAGGCGCTGGTCGACGCCACGCTCGACGCGTTCGGGGCAGTGGACGTCCTGGTCAACAACGCCGGCGTCGGTACGGCCGTACCGGCCACCCGGGAGACGCCCGAGCAGTTCCGGTCGGTGATCGACGTGAACCTCAACGGGTGCTACTGGATGGCCCAGGCCTGCGGGCGCGTGATGCGGCCCGGCAGCGCGATCGTCAACATCAGCAGCGTCCTCGGACTGACCACAGCCGGCCTCCCCCAGGCGGCCTACGCCGCCAGCAAGGCCGGGCTGATCGGTCTCACCCGTGACCTCGCGCAGCAGTGGACCGGCCGCAAGGGGATCCGGGTCAACGCGTTGGCCCCGGGATTCTTCGCCTCCGAGATGACCGACACCTACGCGGAGGGCTACATCGACTCGCAGTTGCCGCGCGTGCTGGTCGGGCGGGTCGGCGAACCGGACGAGCTCGCGGCCGCGCTGATCTTCCTGGTCAGTGCGGCCGGCGGCTACGTCACCGGCGTGACGCTGCCCGTCGAGGGCGGGTTCCTGACGAGCTGAGGCGCGCGGACGGCGAGGCCGGTCGGGCTGACCGGCCTCGTCGGCCGAACGCCGGCGTCAGGGACTCTGCGGCGGTGACTGGACGTCGGGTCGTCTGGATGATCAGCACGTTGCAGACGGCGTTCTCACCACTGCAGCCGGCACCATACCGAGCAGCTCGCCCTCCTGCGCTCCGAGACCGCGGTTGCCGACCACGATCAGGTGACGCCACCGCCCGCACCACTGCCCGAGTCACCGTCCGCACCACCGCTGATCCGCTACGACGATTCAGCCTTCTGCTCACGGTCCCCTCGGGCACACTGGAGCCGGCCGGCGTCGAGCGGAGGTGGCCGTGGGGGGCGAGCGGACGCGGTTGGTCGACGTCGCGGCGCATGCGGGGGTCTCCCGCACCACGGCGTCGTTCGTCATGACCGGCCGCGGCGAGACGCAGCGGATCGCCCCGGCGACCCGGGACCGGGTGCTCCGGGCGGCGGCGGAGCTCGACTACCGGCCCAACCTCGCGGCCCGCGCACTGCGCACCCGGTCGGCCCGCACCGTGGCGCTGATCTCGGACTCGGTCACCACCGAGCAGTACGCCGGTGAGTTCGTCCGCGGCGCGCTGGAGGCGGCCGCGGCGCACGACCACCTGCTGGTGATCGCCGAGACGGACGGGGACGCCTACGCCGAGGCCGCGCTGCTGCGCGGGATGGCGGACCGGCACGTCGACGGGCTGGTCTACGCCAGCCAGTTCACCAAGGTCGTGACGCCCTCGGAGGCCGCCGAACGGCAGCCTCTCGTGCTGCTCAACTGCTTCACCGAGCCGCTGCGCGGGCCCGCCGTGGTGCCGGACGAGGTGGCCGGTGGTCGGGCCGCCGCGCGCACCCTGCTCGCCGCGGGGCACGACGGTGGCATCTACCTGGTCGGCGAGCGCCCGCGGCACCTGTTCGCGGCCCGCGAGCGCGCCCGCGGGCTGCGCAGCGAGCTGGCCGCGGCCGGGGTGCGGCTGGCCGGGACCGTCGACTGCTCGTGGTGGCCGCCGCCGGCTCGGGACGCGGTCGGTCGGCTGCTGCGGCGCACCGCGCCGCGCGCGCTGGTCTGCCTCAACGACCGCATCGCGCTCGGCGCCTACCAGGCGCTGCAGGAGGCGGACCTGGCCGTCCCCGACGACGTCTCCGTGGTCAGCTTCGACGGCTCCGACCTCGCACGGTGGCTGCGCCCGGTGCTGACCTCGGTGGCCCTGCCGCACCTCGAGATGGGCCGGCTCGCCACCGACCTGCTCATCAAAGGCGACCGGGACGCGCAGCTCCACCGGGTGGAGATGCCGGTGCGTGCGGGCGGGTCGGTGGGCCGGCCTGCACCCAGCGCCGGCCCGCGGACTCGACCACGATGAGCCCATGGCCTCGTACTCCGTCAACGAGAAGGCTGTCGCCCGCGCGCGGGAACTGATCGACGCCCGGCAGTACGTGCTCAGGAGCCAGTGGGGTGACGTCCAACCGAGCGCGGCGGACGGGACGCACTACCTCGAGACCCACTCCTGGGACGACTACGCCGCCTGGCACCTGGGGCTCACCGAGGGGGCGACCGAGCACACCAAAGCTCGGTACGCCTTCGTCTACGGCGACTTCCGGCGGCTGCACCGAATGGGCCTGATCGCCTGCCAGTACCGCGCCGCCGAGTGGGGGCACAAGGACGTGGAGCTGGTCGCCCACGAGCTCCTGCAGCACCTCGACAGCACCCGAGCCTCGTAGAACTGCCGCACGCCGGGCGACAATGGCCGGCGTGCAGCCCACGGCGAGGATCCGGCTCTTCGGTGGGTTCGACGTGGCCCTGGACGGCGCGGGCGTGCCGCCCCTGGAGTCCGCGCGCGCCGAGTCGTTGCTGGCCTATCTCGTCCTGCACCGCGACGCCCCGCAGTCCCGTCAGAGCATGGCCTTCCGGCTCTGGCCCGACTCCACCGAGGCGCAGGCGAGGACGAACCTCCGGCACGTCCTGCACAACCTCCGCAGCCGCGTCCCGGCCGTCGACCGGTACATCGAGATCACTGCCCGGACGGTGCGCTGGCGGACGGAGGAACCCAGCTGGCTCGACGTCGCCGCGTTCGAGCGGCTGCTCGCGACCGACGACGCCGACGGCAGGACGGCGGCGCTGCGCGAGGCCGTCGGGCTGTACTCCGGGGACCTGCTCGAGGGGCACGTCGACGAGTGGCTGCTCGCGGAGCGGGACCGGCTGCGCCAGCGCTGTCTGGAGGCGCTCGCCGAGCTCGTCGCCCGGTGCGAGGCGCAGGGGGAACTGGGGGAGGCGATCTCCGTCGCCGAGCGGCTGCGGCGGGCCGACCCGCTGCGCGAGGAGACGTACCGACAGCTCATGCGGCTGCACGCCGCTCGCGGTGACCGGGCCCGTGCGGTGGCCGTCTACCACGACTGCAGCTCCACTCTGGAGCGCGAGCTGGGGGTGGCGCCGGCCGTGGAAACGCGGGCGGCGTATGCGGAGCTGCTGTCGCCCGAGCCTGCGGCGCGCGGATACGTCACCCCGCGGGTGCGAGGTCCGGCGCTGGTCGGACGGACCGCCGAGCGGGCTCGGCTCACCGCGGCCTGGCGCTCCGCCGAGGCGGGCCACGCGCAGTTCGTTCTGCTCACCGGAGAGCCGGGGGTGGGCAAGACCCGGCTGGTGGACGAGTTCCGGGCGTGGTGCGCCCGCCGCGGCGCCGTCGTGGCGGACGCGCGGTGCTACGCGGCCGAGGGTCCGCTGGCCTACGGACCGGTGGCGGGCTGGTTGCGCTCCCCGGCCCTGCGCGCACGCCTCTCGAGACTCGATCCCCAGCGGCTCACCGAGCTCACCCGCCTGCTCCCCGAGCTGATCGGCGAGACGCCGGAACCGGTGCGCCCCGAACCGCTCCCCGAGGCGGAGCTGCGCCACCGCCTCTTCGACGCCATCGCCGGTGCGGTCCTGGCCCCCGGCGCCACCGTCCTGCTCGTCGTCGACGACCTCCACCACGGCGACGCCGAGACCTGCCAGGTCGCGCACTACCTGCTGCGGGCACAGCACGGGGCCGGACTGCTGGTCGTCGCCACGGCGCGGGCCGAGGAGCTCGACGACGGGCATCCGGTGCGGGCCCTGCTCGCCGCCCTGCGCGCCACGGACCGGAGCGTCGAGCTGGAGCTGGCCCCGCTGGACCCCGCCGAGACCGCGACGCTGGCCGAGCGGCTCACCGGGGCTCCGCTGACCGAACCCGACCTCGCACGGCTGTACGCGGAGACGGAGGGCAACCCCCTGTTCGTCATCGAGGGGATGCGCGCCGGGTGGAGCGGCCACCACGCGGTCAGCCCCCGGGTGCAGGCGGTGATCGAGGCCCGCCTCGCCCAGCTGGCCGATCCCACCCGGCAGCTCGCCGAGACGGCCGCATTGATCGGGCGCGAGTTCGGTGTCGACGTGCTCGCCGCGGCCGCCGGGGTCGACGAGGACGCCCTCGTCACCGGCCTGGACGAGCTGTGGCGCCGGCGGATCGTCCGCGAGCGGGGCGCGCAGGGCTACGACTTCAGCCACGACAAGATCCGCGAGGTGGCCGCGAGCGGGATCGGCCCCGCCCGCCGGCGGCGGCTGCACCTGCGGATCGCGGGAGCGCTGGAGCAGGGGCACGACCCCGATGCGGCCGTGATCGGCGGGCGAGTCGCCGCGCACTACGAGCAGGCCGGCCGGCCGGAGCAGGCGGCGACCTGGTACCGGCGCGCCGCCGAGGCGCTGCAGCAGCTGCACGCCGACACCCAGGCCGTCGCACTGCTCGAACGCGCGCTCGAGCAGCTGCGGACGCTGCCCGGGTCCCGCGACCGGGACCTCGCCGAGCTGGAGGCTCGGATCGGCCTGCTGGCGCCGCTGGCGTCGGTGCACGGCTACGCCTCGCCGTCGCTGTCGGCGACCCAGGAGCGAGCGGAGGGGCTCGCCAGGGCGCTGGGCGTGGAGCCTGCCCCCACCCTGTTGCGGTCGCTGGCGATGAGCGCCTCGACCCGGGCGGACTTCCCGGCGGCGATGCGGATCGGCCGCCGGCTGCAGGACGCGGGTGAGCGCGCCCACGACGACGTGCTCGTCGTCGAGAGCGCCTTCGTGCTGGGCGTCGCGGCGTTCTGGCAAGCCGACTTCGAGGTCGCGCGCGGTCACCTCGAGCTCGCGGTGCAGCGCTACCGGCCCGCCGACCGCCGTGCCCACCTGATCCACTACGGCAACGACCCGAAGGTGAGCTGCCTCGCCCGGCTCGGGAACACCCTCTGGTTCCTCGGCCATCCGGACGAGGCGCGGCAGGCTCGGGCCGCCGCGATCGCCTGGGCCGACGAGATCGGGCACGGGTACAGCCGCGGCATCGCGCTGTGGTTCGGCGCCCTGCTCGCGCTGGACATGGGGGAAGAGGAGCGGGTCAGGGAGTACAGCGCCGCGCTGTCGGCCGGGGCGGATTCGCGGCAGCTGCAGCTCTCCACGGCGGCGTTGCGGGGCTATCTCACCGTCCTCGACGGCGACCCGTCGGCCGGCACCGCCGCGATCCGGACGGCGATCGAACGCGGTCGGGGGAACGAGGCCCCCGGCCTGCAGGCCATGCTGCACCGGATCCTGCTGGCCGCGCTCCTGGTCGCGGCGGACGCCGACGGCGCGGTGGCGGTGGCCGACCGGATGCTCGAGATGGGGGCCGGTGCCCAGGTGTGGGCGGCCGAGGCCCGCCGCGTGCGTGCCGCGTTCCTCGAGCGCATCGGCTGAGGAACGCGGGGAACGCTTCCGGAACGCCGCGATCCGCACCATCGCGGCCATGACAACCACCTCTTCCCCTCGCGCGGTCGCGACGGAGCAGCTGCGGGGGATCCGCGGCGCGCTGCTGTGGCCGGATGACGAGGACTACGACCAGGCCCACGCGGCCTGGAACCGCAACGCGCGCCAGCGGCCGTCGGTCGTGGTCATGGCCGAGAGCGCCGCCGACGTCCGCGCAGCCGTGCGGTTCGCGCGCGACGAGGAGCTCGGGGTCGCCGTGATGGCCACCGGGCACGGCACCGCACCGCCCTGCGACGGTGGACTGCTCATCAACACCTCGCGGATGACCGGCGTCCACATCGATCCGGCGGCGCGCACCGCGCGCGTCGAGGCCGGCGCGAGGTGGGCCGACGTAGTGCCGGCAGCCGCCGCCCACGGGCTCGCAGGTCTGCCGGGATCCAGCTCCCAGGTCGGCGTCGTCGGGTACACGATGGGCGGCGGTTTCGGCTGGCTGGGGCGCAGGTACGGCCTCGCGTCCCACTCGATCCGGGACGCCGAGGTCGTGACGGCCGACGGTGAGCTGGTGCGGGCCAGCGCGCACGAGAACGCCGACCTCTTCTGGGGTCTCGCCGGCGGCGGGGGCAACTTCGGGATCGTCACCTCCCTGCGGTTCGCCCTGAACCCCGTCGGAGATGTCTACGGCGGCAACCTGTTCTACCCCGTCGCCAGGGCCCGCGAGGTGCTGGAGTTCTACGCGGCGTGGAACAGGACGCTCCCCGACGAGATGGCGTCGGCGGCGACGTTCCGCTTCTTCCCGGCGCTGCCGACGGTCCCCGAGAGCCTCCGCGGTCAGACGTTCATCGCGGTGCGCGGCTGCTACTGCGGCGACGACCTCGCCGAGGGCCCGAGGTTGATCGAGCCCGCGCGCGCGGCGCTCGGAGAGCCCGCCGTCGACACCTTCGCGATCATGCCCGTCGCGCGAATGGACACGATCAGCATGGACCCGACCAGCCCGATCGGCTTCTCCTCCCATTCCGAGCTGCTGCCCGACCTCTCGCCGGAGATCATCGAGACGCTGGTCGAGCTGGGCTCCGACTCACCCCTGATCGGGTTGGAGCTGCGTCAGCTCGGCGGGGCGCTGTCCGCTCCGGCCGCCGAGCTGAGCCCGATGGGGCACAGCACCGCCCGGTTCACCATGAACGCGATCGGGGTGACCCCCACGCCCGAGCAGGCGCGGACCCTCCGGTCCTACCTGGCTCACCTGGCCGAGGCCGTCCGGCCGTACGCGAGCGGCACCACGTACCTCAACTTCCTGGACCTCGACGGCGCGACGCCGGAGCGCGTGCGGGCGGCCTACTCGCCCGACGACTGGAAGCGCCTGGTGGACCTCAAGGACCGCCGTGACCCGCACAACCTCTTCCGCTTCAACCGCAACATCCCACCCTCTGGAGATCAGACATGAACCGGATCCTCGTCACCGGTGCCACCGGCACCGTCGGTAGCCACCTCGTCCAGCTGCTCCGCGGGCGCGGGGCGCCGGTACGCGCATTCGTCCGCGACCGCGACCGGGCGGTGCACGCCCTCGGCCCGGACGTCGACCTGGCCGTCGGCGACTTCAGCGACACGGCGTCGGTGCGGGCAGCCTTGGACGGCGTCGAGCAGGTCTTCCTGGCCTGCGTCAACCACCCCCAGCAGGTGGAGTGGGAGACGACGGTGATCGACGCCGCGGTGGCGGCCGGTGTACGGCGCATCGTGAAGCTGTCGGCGATCGACGCCGAGATCGGTTCACCGGTCGCCTTCGCGGACGCGCACGCCCACATCGAGGCGCACCTCAGCGCCAGTGGCCTCTCCTCCGTGCTGCTCGAGCCGGCCTTCATGATGTCGAACCTGCTCGGCGGTGCCGACGGCGTGCGGCAGGCCGGCGCGATCTTCCTGCCCGCCGCCGGCGCGAAGATCGCGATGATCGACCCGCGGGACGTCGCCGAGGTCGCCGCGGCGGTGCTCACCGGCGACGGCCACGACGGGCGCCGCTACGAGCTGACCGGTCCGGAGGCGATCACCTTCGACGACGTGGCCGAGCAGCTGTCCGCCGTCATCGGACGACCGGTCGGGTTCGTCCCGGTGCCCGACGACGCCGCGGTCGGCCAGCTCGTCGGCTCCGGTGCGCCGGAGTGGTTCGCGACCAACGTGGTCACCCAGTTCGGCCTCCTGCGCAACGGCACGCAGGCCCAGGCGCGCGACGTGGTGCGCACGCTGACCGGTCGCGAACCCCGCACCGTCGCGGAGTTCCTGCGCGACCACGCGGGCGCCTTCGCCTGACGGCGGCGACAAGATCGCCGTGAACGGGCCGTGACACTGGTGGCGACCAGCCTGACGGCTCGCTCACGGCGATCATGGTGGTCAGACCCGGAACAGCCAGACGTCGTCCACCCGGCGGCCCTCGTCGCCGGTGACGCGCCGGGTCCACTCGAGAACGGGCTCGAGGTCGCCCGCGACCGGCGGCGCGACGAGCACGACGGTCGTGCCGCTCCCGACCAGCTCGCGGCGCGCCCGCAGCGCCAGGTCGTCGTCCGGGCGCGGCCCGCCGCCGACGACCGCGCGACACCCGATCTGGTAGGCCGTCAGCGGACTCTCGAAGAGCACCTCGTCGTCGGCGTCGGACCCGATGAAGTACCCGCCCGTCGTGCGGTAGGCCATCCCGCTCGCCACCTGCCACCGCAGCGGGGCGGCACCGCCGTCCCAGGCGTTGGTGAGCCGCGGAAAGGTCTCGACGACATCCGTGGGCGAGAGGTGGCGGTCGGCGGTCGCGAAGAACACCGGCACGGTCGCGGCCTGGGTGAGCTGGGCGTCGGCCGGTAGCCAGGACACGAGCGCGACCGCGGTCAGGGCGACGGCCCCCGCGCGGGCGGCGGGCGGGCGCAACCGGTCCAGCCACACGGCGACGACCACCGCGACGCACAGGGTCACGTACACCTGCATCCGGACCGGCTCCGCCTCACCGATCAGTGGCAGCGCCAGGACTGCTCGCCAGGGCAGGGGTATCCCAGTGTCCGTGCCGAGGACGACGAGCGAGGGTCCGAGCGACAGGACGAACGCCACGGCGCCGACCGCGGCGGCGACCCGCACCACGGTGGACCGCACCGTCACCACGGCGACCACCAGCAGGACGATCATCGCGATCCCGACGTAGCCGCCCTGCTCACCGGCGTGACCGTGCATCCGCTCGGCCAGACCGTCCGGTGCCGGGCGGACGAGGGTGAGGCGCGTCGGCACGACGGCGTTGACGAGGTCCGCGCGGTCGACCTCCGGATCGCGGATCCGCGCCCGGGGACGCACGGGACCGGCCAGCATGAGGGCGAGCGGGTAGGTGCACAGCACGGCGTAGGTACCCACGCACGCGAGTCCGGCGCGGACCAGCCCCGGAAGGGCCGCGACGACGCGCTCGCGGCCAGCGCAGCGCCAGCGCCACCGCAGTGATGACGAGCATCAGCGCCCCGGTGGCGGCCGTCTGCGGGTAGAGCAATGTTTGCGCGGCCAGCGCGCCACCGACGAGCGCGCCGAACAGGACCGGACGCTCGAGGCGCCGGAGGAACAGCACGTGCACCAGGTACAGCAGAGCGGGGGGCAGCACCGACCACACGAGGTTGAGGTGCGCCACCGACGCGTGGGCGAGGTGGAACGGCGCGAACGCGTAGAGCGCGCCCGCCACCCCGCGCGGCAGCCAGCACCGGACGTACGGACCCAGCGCGGCCGCCATCGCGACGCCCGACACGGCCGGACCGACGATCACCCCGACGTTGAACGCGACGAGCGCGCCGGCCGAGAGCGTCACCGGGGCCAGGAGCACCCCGAGCAGCGGCACCGAGGTGTTCCACATCGCGTTCACACCGAGCGGGTAGTGCTGGTAGTCGGTGAACAGCGGGTTCTCGCCGTGCCCGAGCGACCACGGCATCCAGTTCAGCCACCACAGGAACAGGTCGTGGTCGGTCGTCCCGCTGCCGATCGAGGTGGTCGTCATGGCCCCGAGGACGCGGTGGTGCAGGGCGATCGAGGCCGCCAGGTAGAGCAGGCCCAGCAGCACGAGGGGGTGACGCAGCCGACGCACCGCAACGGGCACCGATGGAGGGTCCGTGGCGACGTGGCCGGCACTCACTGCACGGTCACCGTCCGACGTAGTAGCTGAGCAGGGCCTGGACCTCGTAGATGTCCACGCCCTTGCTGAACTGCTGGGAGAAGTGGGTGCCGCCGGACAGCCAGATCTTCAGCTCCGCATCGAGGTCGAAGGTACCCGCCGTCTCGACGCTGAAGTGGCTGATGCTCTTGTACGGCACGCTGTGGTAGCGGATCTTCCTGCCGGTCACACCCTGCTTGTCGACGAGGATCAGCCGTCGATCGGTGAAGAGGAAGGCGTCACGCACCAGGAGGTAGGCGGCCCGGATCTGCTCCCCGTCACCCACCAACCGACCGTATTCCTGCATCGCGGCAGCGGGATCGATGCGAGAGGCATTGCCGATCATTCCGCCCAGAAAGCTCATCGGTCTGCTCCACCTGCCGTCGCCGGGACAGGACGACACTACGGCTTGCGAACGGCCGGAGTGATCGACAGGGCCGGGAACGGTCAGGCGGCCGGGCGCTCCTCCGACCCATCGATGATGACGTGGCCACGGGCCTCCAGCTGCCGGACGGGCCCGGCCGTCCCGAGCCGGTGGGTGTCCTCGGTCCGACGGACGGGCGCGTCGTTGGCGATGAGCACCGCCATCCACGGGAGCGGCACCGACAGGGCGAGCATCGCGACCGCCAACCACGGCGAGATCGGGTACGCCACTCCGGCCAGCACGAAGAGCAGCAGCCTGGTGCCCATGAGCCCGGCGTACCGGCGCTTGCGCGCCGCGAACTGATCCTCGTAGGACGCCGCAGCGTCGGTGATGAGGACCGGCTGGTCGGTCACCTTCATCATGTCGAACCTCCTCGTTCTACGATCAGTAGAACAAGGGCTCTGAGCTGGGCATTCCGGTTCACGGCTGGCGATCTCCGGACGCGCCGACCCGGCGATACCCGGCCCGCGGAGCGGGACGACGACCGGCGTCACGGGTCGCGGTACCGTTCCCTTCGTGTTGGTCATCGGCATCATCCTGTTCGGCATGATCATCGGTGCTGCGGCCCAGCTGGTGGTCGGCCGGTCGGCGTCCGGTGTCGACTGGACGCTGGCCGTCGTCGCGGGGCTCACCGGCTCCTTCGTCGGCGGCCTGCTGCTCAGCCTCCTGGCCGGGGACGGTCTCGAGCTGAGGCCGAGCGGCCTGATCGGATCCATTGTCGGCGCCGTCATCGTGACCCTGGGGTGGCGCTGGTGGCAGGGTCGCCGGGCCACCCGCAGAGGCCGGGCGACGGCCCGGTAGCGCTGACGCCGGCGGGGGCAGACAGCGCTCGACGTCGGGGCCATACTCCCCGTGTGGCCCTCATCGCGACGACGGGAATCCACCACCTCCGGCTCACCGTCACCGACCTGGAGCGCTCGCGCGCCTTCTACCGCGACGTCCTGGGTTTCGAGGTGGCCGCCGAATCGGCGGGTGACCCGAACGACCCGGCCGTGCGTGACGACCCCGCACAGCTCTACGGCGGAGTCGTGTTCCAGACCAACGGCATGCTGTTCGGTCTGCGCCCGGTGGCGGACGGCGGTGACCACTTCGTCTCCGAGCGGGTCGGCCTCGACCACCTCAGCTTCACCATGCCGTCCCGGGAGGCGCTCGTGGAGGCCAGGGACCGGCTCGAGGAGCGCGGGGTTCCCCACGGCGAGGTGCGGGACCTGGACGGGTTCGGCCTCGCCATCCTGTCCTTCAGCGACCCCGACGGGGTGCATCTCGAGCTCACGGCGAACCTCTAGAAGAACGAACCTCTAGAAGAAGGAAGAAGGAGCCCTGGTGACCTTCCCCGGCCTGCAGCACGTCGCGATCACGGTCGCGGACCTCGACCGGAGCACGCAGTGGTACTCGCGACTCTTCGGCGCCGACCCCGTCCTCGACGAGGACGAGGAGTCGGGCACGTTCCACCACACGGCCTTCGTCCTCGACGGCGGCATGCTCTTCGGCCTGCACACGCACCTGGGGGCGGAGACCAAGGACCAGGCGGACGAGCGGCGAACCGGCCTGGACCACATCAGCTTCGGGTTGAAGGGCACTCCCGAGCTCGAGCAGTGGCAGGCCCGCCTCGAGGACCTGGGCATCGCCCACGGTGGAATCAAGAAGGCCCACTACGGCACCGGCCTCTCCTTCCGCGATCCCGACAACATCGCGCTCGAATTCTTCATCGCACCCGGGACCTGAGGTTCGTCCCCCTGGGGCGACGCTGACTTTCGGACGGACACCCGCGCGCGCTCCACGGCCAGGCGGGTCTCCTCGGCGATCAGGTCGGCGTTGATGGCGGCCCCGGCGGTCAGGCCGGCGGCGGCGGACCCGATCACCTGGCCGCGCAGGTCCGTGACGTTGCCGGCGACCCACACGCCCGGCACGGTGGTGAGCCCGGTCGGGTCCGAGGCGATGTGGGTGCCGAAGAGGTGACCGCCCATCTCCGCCGGTACGGCCGGCAGTCCCAGGGATTCCAGGACCGCGGCCCGAGCGGTGAAGGTCGGTGACACGACCAGCGCCCGGCGGGGGACGAGCTCTCCGGACCGCATCCGGACGCCGCCGTCCTCCCAGCCCGCGACCGGGCCCTCGACGATGCCGATCCCGCGCGCGTCCAGCTGCTCCCGCTCCTCGGCAGTGGGTCCCGGACCGTCGTGGACGAAGAAGACGAGATCGGAGGTCCACTGCCGGAAGAGCAGCGCCTGGTGGACGGAGAACGCGCTCGTGCCCAGGACGCCGATGGCCTGGTCCCGGACCTCCCACCCGTGGCAGTACGGGCAATGCAGCACGTCATCGCCCCAACCCCGGCTCAGCCCGGGGACGTCCGGCAGCTCGTCGACGAGCCCGGTGGTGACCAGCAGCCGTCGGGCGTGGACCTGCCGGCCGCCCTCGAGGTGGACGGTGAAGCCGCGGTCCGACGAACTGGCCTTCGTCGCCACCGCGCCGATCTCGATGTGGACGCCGTACTGCGCGACCTCCGCGCGACCGATCGCGAGCAGCTCCGCCGGCGGCGTGCCCTCCCGACCCAGGTAGTTGTGCACGTGCCCGGCAGGGGCGTTCCGTGGCTCTCCGGAGTCGACGACCAGCACCGATCGCCGCGCCCTTCCCAGGGCCATGGCCCCGCTCAGACCGGCGGCGCCGCCACCGACCACCACCACATCGTAGGTCTCGTCCATGCCCGGAACGTACGTCCTCTCCCCCACTTCTGACGGTACTGTTGCCGGTTCGGCAACAATCGGCCGGTGTCTCGCGGCCCACCGTTTCGGGGTGTCCGGCTCAGGGCACGTGACGGCATGAGCAAGGCCTACGGCTTCACCTCCTACGGGGGACCCGAGAACGAGACCTGGTTCGACCAACCCGAACCGGCCCCCGGTGCGAGCGAGCTCGTGATCGCGGTCCGGGCCATCGGCGTGAACCCGGCCGACCACAAGATCCGCGACGGCGCGATGGCCAACCCGGCGGACACCCCCGACTTCCCCCTCGTGCTCGGCGTCGCGGCGGCCGGCGTCGTGACGGCCGTCGGCGCCGACGTCGACGGGTTCGCCGAAGGGGACGAGGTGCTCGGCACGGCAGCGCCGGGACACGGCACCTACGCCGAGCACGCCGTGCTGCTCGCCGAGGCGTGCAGCCACAAGCCGCCGCAGATCAGCTTCGTCCAGGCCGCGGCGCTACCCGTCGCGGGCGCGACGGCATGGGACGCGCTCGAGCGACTCGCCCTCGCCGACGGCGAGACCCTGCTGATCAACGGCGCCGGCGGAGGGGTGGGCCCGATGGCCGCGCAGCTGGCCCGAGACCGGGCCATCGCGGTCTTCGCCGTGGCCAGCGCCTCCAAGCGGGCACTGGTGGAGAGCCTGGGCGCCACGCTCGTGGCCTACGACGAGGGCGACGTCGTCGAGCAGATGCGCGGTCTGCTGCCCGGTGGTGTGGACGCCATCCTCGACCTGGTCGGCGGCGAACCGTTGCGCCAGGTCGCCATCCTCATCACCGATCCCGGGCGGATCGTGTCGGCCGCCGATCCCACCGTGTCCGAACTCGGCGGAAGCTATCTCGTCTCCGGCCCGTCAGGAGTACCGGCGTTGGCCGGGATGGTCGCCGCGGTCAAGGTCGACCCCAAGGTGTTGCAGACCTATCCGTTCGACGACGCGCCGCAGGCCCTTCGCGCGGTGGAGTCGGGTCACGTGCTCGGCAAGATCGTCGTCGAC
Organism: uncultured Actinomycetota bacterium; assembly: GCA_963711715.1. Taxonomy (GTDB): domain Bacteria; phylum Actinomycetota; class Actinomycetes; order Mycobacteriales; family Pseudonocardiaceae; genus Pseudonocardia. The sequence continues at coordinate 53,140 of CAVQFJ010000007.1, read as the reverse complement.
TTGGAGCACCACACGTAGTCATCGGTGGAGCACGGCCATCGCCGGTCTAGCGATGATCGTCGGAACCGGCCGTCAGCGAGGTTCGCCCAGGCTGGCCATCAGTGCCACGAGCTGGGTGCGCCGGGTGGTCTCGGTCTTGCCCATGAGGCGCTCGACGTGCTTCTCCACCGTCCGTGGGGACAGGTGCAGGCCAGCCGCGATCTCCCGGTTGGACAGCCCGCGTGCGAGCAGCACGAGGACGTCGGTCTCGCGGAGGGTGACCCCGCGGGCGGCGAGCGCGACCGGCACCCCGTCGGGATCCGGACGGGGCAGTGATGAGCCGCTGTGGCGCAGCAGTGATCGACAGGCGCGCGCGAGGTCGGGCGCGGCGCCGGAGAAGAACGTGTGCGCGTGGCGCAGCCAGGGCGCCGGGTCTCCCCAGCCATCGGCGATCGCGGCCTCGGCGACCAGGCGGCGGCCGAGGTTGCGCAGCCAGGGCGCGCGGGTCAGCCCGGCATCGGCGGTCGCGAAGAGCATTCCCGCCTCGGCGGCGTCGCCGCTCCGCCCGGCGAGCACCGCGCGGGCGAGCGTGCCGTAGTTGCGGGCGACGGCGTCCAGGGTCGGGGTGGCGGCGAGGTCGGCTGCGGCGTCCTCGGCCCCCGGCGCGTCCTCGACCGCGAGCAGCAGTGCATGCAGGCCGCGGTAGGGGCTGCGGGCCGAGTCGGAGTCGGGCGGAGCCAGCGCGACAGCCCGGGCCAGCTCGTCGAGCGCACCGGCGCGGTCCTCGACCGCGAGCGCGGCGAATGCGAGCAGGTTGCCGCGCCCCGACGCCTCGATCTCGTCGTCCATCGTCGGTCGCGCCCGGTTGAACGCGGAGACAGCGCGATCGCGGTGGCCCGACATCGCATCGACCAACCCCCCGATGATGTGGGCGAGCGGCACCAGGAGCCCGAGACCGAACCGCTGGCCCGCCGTGGCGGCACGCTGCGCTGCCGCGCGGGCCTCGTCGAGCTCGTGGAGCTTCCAGTGGAGCACCGCCAGTTGCAGGTCGATCGCGGCCACCCGGCCCGGTGCGCCGATCTCCGCGGCGAGGCTGCGCGCGGTCAGGACGCGCTCGGTCCGCCCGACGCCGATGACGTCGATCGTGGCGAGCTCGTGCAGGGCGTTCGCCCGGCGCAGTTCGGACCCGGACACCTCGGCGGTGCCGACCGCGGCGATGAACCACCGTTCGGCGGCGTCGAGGTCGGTCAGGCGGCTGGCCCGGCCCAACAGCGTCAGCGCGTCGGCCTCGAGGTCATGGCGGCCGGCCCGCACCGCGGCGGCGCGGGCGGTCCGGGCGTGTGCGAGTGCGGCCTCGATCCGGTGCTCACCGATCGCGACCTCGGCGCGCAGCGCCTCGTGGCGCGCGACGACCCCGGCAGGCGGCGACGGCGCACACCGGGCCGCGGCGTCGAGCCCTGCCGCGGCGCGGCACCAGTCGCTGCGGGCCACGGCCGCAGCGGCCATCAGGTGATGGATCTCGGCGACGTCCTCGGCGGGCGCGTGCAGCACGGCGAGCTGGTCGAGCAGCTGCGTCCCGAGCGGGGTGATCTCTGCGGCGTCCCCGGCGGCGACACTCGCGTCCAGCAGGGCGCGCCGCGCATCGACCAGGCGCGCCGGTGTCCCGGCGAGCCGGAGCGCGTCGCTCGCCGACTCCCGGGCGGATGCCACCGCCCCGACCCGCAGCGCCGCGCGGCAGCTGGTCAGCCGCAGCGCGAACGCCCGGTCGCCATCGCCCCCGGTCTCGGCGAGCTGCGCGGCGAGCCCGAGACGCGAGGGGTCGGTGGTCGCGTCGAGCTCGCCCATCGCAGTGAGTGCGCGGCCGGCGAGTCGAGCGCGTTCGGGCGCGACCAGCATGCCCAGGACGGCCGTGCGGGTCAGGGCGTGGCGGAACCGGAAACCGCCGCTCCCGCGCTCCTCCTCCTCCTCCACGAGCCGGCTCTCCGCTGCGAGCCGGAGCGCGACGACGACGTCGCCGGGCACCGCGGCGTCGACGAGCCGCCAGTCGAATCGCTCGCCGAGGACGGCGGCCATCTCCACGACACCACGGGCCGCCGCGGGGAGCGCGGCGAGCCGATCGGCGACGGCCAGCGCGAACGACTCGGGCACGACGACCGGGAGCGCGCCCCGTACCTCCCACCCGCCCCCGGTGTGGGCGAGCGCGCGCACGCCGATGAGCGAGGCGAGGAGCTCCTCGACCAGGAACGGCGAGCCTCCGGAACGCTCCGCGACGGCAGCGACGAGCTCGTGCGGCGGGTCCGTGGTGCCCAGTGCCGCCGCCACCGCGGCCCGAACGCCGAGTTCGTCGAGGGGACCCAGCGGGACCAGTCGCGCGCTGCGGCGGGCCGCGAGGGTGCGGGCCAGCCGTTCCGCGGCCGGCCCGTCGCCGGTGCGGACGGTGAGCACGACCAGGACCGGACGCTCCGGCACCATGTCGGCGAGGTAGTCGAGCACCTCGAGCGACTCCGGGTCGGACCAGTGCAGGTCGTCGACGACGAGCAGCGCGCCCGCACCGCCGAGCCCCTCGAGCAGGGCGAGCGCCGCCTCGCCGATCGTCACCGTGGACGCTGCGGTCCGTCGGTCGTCGCGCGGCGCCGCCCACGCCGGCACCAGGATCTCCAACGCGGGGCGCAGCCCCTCCCGCGCCGGGCCTACCGGTGGCTCGGATCCGCGCCACGCCGATCCGAAAGCCTCCGCGAGTGGACGGTACGGCGCCGGCGTCGGTGACGAGGTCGCGCGGCCGGGCAGCACCGCCATTCCCGACGAGCGCGCGAGCTCGACGGCTTCCGCCGCAAGCCGGGTCTTGCCCATCCCGGCCTCGCCCAGCAGGACGACGATCCCGCCGTTACCGGCCGCCGCCGCCTCGACAGCGGCCGTGATGACGTCGAGCTCCGCGGACCTGCCCACGACGACCGGGCACCGGACCTCTCGCACGCCAGCAGTATGCGCGCGCGTACGTGGTGGGGATCGAACCACTACGTGGTCACCCCGCTGTGCGGGCATCGCCGCACCCGGATCCTCGACGGCAGCACGACGGGAGGTGACCGGCGATGAGCGCAGGGCCCAGCGATCACGCCGTGGTGTTGGGCGCCAGCATGGCGGGACTGCTCGCGGCCGGGGTGCTGTCGGCGCACTACGGGCACGTGACCGTCGTGGACCGGGACACCCTCGCCGCCGAGCCCGACCGGCCGCGCCGCGGCGTCCCCCAGGGCAGGCACCTCCACGCATTGCTCGGACGCGGCCTGCAGGCCCTCGAGGAGCTCCTGCCGGGCCTGACCGAGGAGCTCACCGGGAAGGGGGCACCCGTGGGCGACCAGCTGGGTGACGCCCGCCTGTACTTCGGGGGCCACCTCATGGCGCGGTCACACAGTGGTCTGCCCCTGCTGTGCGCGAGTCGCCCGCTCCTGGAGCACGCCGTGCGGGCGCGGGTCGCCGCGATGCCCGGCGTGGAGATCGTGGCGCGCTGCGAGGTGGTGGGACTGATCACCTCGGCCGACCGGCAACGGGTCATCGGGGCACGGGTGCGCCGCGAGGGTCGCGCCGAGGAGGCGATGACCGCCGAGCTCGTCATCGACGCCTCCGGCCGGGGCTCACGCATCCCGACCTGGATCGCGGCGTTGGGCCTGCCCGCACCCGCCGAGGAGCGCGTCACGATCGGACTCGGCTACGCGAGCCGGGTGTATCGCGCCCGCCCCGGTGCGCTCGCCGGTGACCTGGGAATCGTGCGGGCGCCGGTCCCGCCGCACGGCCGTGGCGGAGCGCTGGCGGTCCTCGAGGGCGACCGGTGGATGGTGACGCTGATCGGCGTGCTCGGTGACCACCCGCCGACCGACCCCGCCGGGTTCCTCGCCTTCGCCCGGTCGCTGCCCGGTCCCGACATCCATGACGCCATCGCCACCGCCGAGCCCCTCGACGACCCGGTGCCGTTCCGCTTCCCGGCCAGCGTCCGGCGCCGCTACGAAGGGCTCGCGGGGTTTCCCGAACGGCTCCTCGTGCTCGGTGACGCGTTCTGCAGCTTCAACCCGATCTACGGCCAGGGCATGACCATCGCGGCTCTCGAGGCGCTTGCCCTGCATGACCGGCTCCGCCGCGGCCGCCCGCCGAAGCCCCGCGAGTTCCATCGCCGCGTCGCGCGGATCGTCGAAGCACCGTGGGAGTTGGTCGTGGGTGGCGACCTCGCTTTCCCCGCCGTCGAGGGCCCCCGGACACCGAAGACCCGGATACTGGGTGCCTACGTCGATCGGCTGCATGCTGCCGCCGCGACGGACACCGACCTGGCCACGGCGTTCGTCCGCGTCGCCGCCCTCGTGGATCCGCCCACCGCGCTCATGCGCCCCAGGATCGTGCTGCGGGTGCTGCGTCATGGTCGTCGCACGCCGGCCGGGCACCGTCGGCGCGCTCACACCGTCGCGACGCCGGCCACCTGTTCGTTCACCGGCACGAACAGCGAACGCAGGCGGTAGCGGTCGAGCGCGACCGCGCCGAACCCCGAGGCGGCCAGGACGTCGGCGGTGGGCCGGCACAGGTCGCAGCCTTCGAACACCCACCGCCATGCTCGGCGCAGGAGGCGCTGCACCGTGTCCAGGGCGGTTCCCGCCGGCGCGGAAACGTGCTCGATCAGCACCAACCGTCCGCCGGGGCGCAGTATCCGGCGCACCTCGGCGAGTGCGGCGGCCGGATCGGGCACCGTGCAGAGCACGAGCGTGCAGACCACGGCGTCGACGCTGTCGTCGGGCAGGCCCGTCGACTCCGCACCCACCCCGCGGACATCGATCTCGACCCCACATCGCGCAGCCGCGCGGGCCAGCCCGCGGTGCATGTGCGGGTTGGGCTCGATCGCGGTCAGGCGGGTGCCGCGGCGGTAGTAGCGCATGTTCGAACCGGTGCCCGGTCCGAGCTCGACGACGTCGGCGGGCAGCCCGACGAAGAGCGCCGCCTTGCGCGAACCGAGTAGCCGGTGCACGTAGCCGTCGATGAGCTGGAAGAACGCGGCGTTGAGGCGGCCGCGGACGGGGTTGGTGGTCATGCGGGACTCCTCTGCAGCAGGCCGGCCACCGCCGAGGCGACGGCGTCCGGGTAGGACAGGTGCGGGCAGTGGCCCGCGCCGGGGAGCACGATGTGCTCCGCACCGAGGCGCGAGGCGAGTGCGGCGCCCCATGCCGGTGGGACGATCGCGTCGCGGTCGCCGTGGACGACGACCGCAGGGCAGGTGATCCGGTCGGCCAGCGCCTTGAGCAGCACGGCCTGCTCGGCAGGTGGCACGGCGAAGCGCGCTGCGGTCACCGTGGCCAGGAGAGTCGGATCCTGCTCCAGGCCCCATGCCACGGCCTGCTCGCGCAGGCCGGCGACGTGCGGTTCCGGTGCGGCGCTGTCGACGAACCAGCGGACGAACCCGGGGAAGTCGCGGCCCCAGGCGTGCCGGTTGTAGCGGTCCCACCCCTGCGTGCGCGGGCCGAGGTCCTCGTCGAACCTCAGTCCGGCCGCGACGATCGGCGCGTCCGCGTCACCGCCGAGGTTCACCGTGGCCCCGACCATGACGAGGCCGGCGACCCGATCGGGATGCAGTGCCGCGAGCATCAGCGCCAGCCCCCCGCCGAACGACTGCCCCACCAGCACGGCACGCTCGGTTCCCGTGGCGTCGAGCACCGCCAGCGCGTCGGCGACGAGCTCGGGCGCGGCGTAGGCGGCGGGGTCACGGGGGCGGCCGGATCGCCCGCTCCCCCGAGCGTCATGGGTGATCACGCGTGCGCTTCCGGACAGCGCGGCCACCTGGAGGTCCCACATCCGGCTGTCGACGAGCTGCCAGGCAGGCAGCAGCACGACGTCCGGCCCCGCACCGCGCACCCGGTACGCGACGGCGACCCCGTCGCGCTCGATCTCTCGGATGTCCATGACGTCCTCCTCCTCTACGGTTCGGCAGGTACCAGCGTCGGAGTCGGGTCTGTCGCGGCGCTGCCGCGCCGCTGCTGCGGGAGGAACGGGCGTGCACTCCTACGCTGTGCTCGGTCCGCTGGAGATCTCGTCCGACGACGGCGTGCCGGTGGCCGTGCCCGGCGACCGGCAGCGCGGCCTGGTCGCGATGCTGCTGGCCCACGGCGGGCGGGTCGTCGCCGCCGATGCCCTCGCCGAGGCCCTGTTCGCCGACCGTCCACCGGCCAACCCGACCGCAGCACTGCACAGCCAGATCGCCCGGCTGCGCCGGGTGCTCGGCGACGCGGCGTTGATCAGCGGTGCCCACGGGTACGCCATCCGGGCCGCCAGCACCGACGCCGACCGGTTCGAGACCCTGCTGGCACGGGCCCGGCAGGACCCCGCGCACGCGGCCGATCGGCTCGGCGACGCGCTCGCACTGTGGCGCGGGCCGGCCTACGTGGAGTTTCCCGAGCTGGAGGCGGTACGGCTGGAAGCGGTGCGGCTCGACGAGCTGCGGCTGGGCGCCGTGGAGGATCGGGCGGACGCGCTCACCGCGGCCGGGCGTGCCGGCGAGGCGGTACCGGAGCTGGAACCGTTCGTCGCCGTGCACCCGCTGCGGGAGCGGGCGCGGGCGGCGCTGATGCGGGCGCTCTACGCGGGCGGCCGGCACGCCGAGGCACTGCGTCACTACGCCGCCTACCGGAAGCACCTGGCCGACGAGCTGGGACTGGAGCCCTCGGTCGCGCTCCAACGCCTGGAGCTGGACATCCTGCGCCACGGGATCGACCAGCCCGTCCGGAGCACTCCGGCCGCGCTGGACCGGATGGCGGTGCGCTACGTCCGGCGGCACGACGGGTCGCCGGTGGCGGTCGCCACCGTCGGCGACGGCCCTCCACTGGTGGCGGTGCCGGCGTGGGTGACGAGCCTCGACCTGGTGGCCGCGGGCCGCGACCCCCGGGCGTCGCTGCTGGAGCGCTTGGCCCGGCGCACCCGCCTCACCCTCTACGACCGGCTCGGCACCGGCCTCTCCCGCGGCCCCGTTCCCGACCACGGCCTCGAGGCGAGCGCCGCCGAGCTGGAGGCCGTACTGGAGCAGGCGGGTCCGGCTGCGGTGCTGGCCGTATCCCAGGCCGGGCCGGTCGCGGTGGCGCTGGCGGCACGCCGGCCCGACCTGGTGCAGCGCCTCGTACTGATCGGCACCTACGCCGACGGACCCGCCACCTTCCCGAGCGCCGAGCTACGCGCCGCCGCCGTCGGGCTCGTGCGCTCCCACTCGCGGCTCGGCACGACCATGCTCGCCGGGCTGTTCCGTCCCGGCGCGGGCGACGAGGCGTCGCGGCTGCTGGCGGCCGTCCTGCGGGACTCGGCCGATCCTGCGACGGCCGCCGACTACCTCGCCGCGGTGTACCCCGCCGACGTCACCGGGCTGCTCGCGCAGGTGGACGCGCCGGCCCTGGTGCTGCACTACCGCAAGGACCGGCTCATTCCGTTCCGCGGCGGGCAGCAGCTCGCCGAAGGCCTGCCCGCCGCGCGATTCGTGCCGCTGGAGGGCGCCTACCACTTGCCCGACGCCCGCGACCTCGACGACGTCACCGACCTGGTCGTCGAGTTCCTCGGCTGACCGTGGCCGGCCGACCGGAGGTGCTCGAGCCCGGGGCGTCGTGGAACGGAACGGAACGCAGCCAGGGGTCGACCGACTCCGGTCCCTCCAGAGAATGTCGGTGGTCGAAGGTATGTTCGAATCATGACAGCAGCGGTGGTCGCGGAGGCGGGTGAGACGTCCCGGCCCGTCGAGTCGATGACCACTGAGCTGCGAGTGGTGCTGGCCCGACTCGGTGACCTCGCGGTGCACGACGTCCCGGCCGGTGATGCGGCGCGGATCGACCGCATCGCGCTACTGGAACGGGTCAAGGCCGCCGCGGCCGCCGCCCAGCACGAGCAGATGGTCGCGTTCGCCTGGTCCCATGTGGCGCAGCAGGAGAGCCAGGTCCTGCACGACCCCCGAGCGGTCGGGCGGGGGATCGCCGACCAGATCGCGCTGGCCTGCGGCATCGCACCGTCGGAGGGATCGCGCCGGCTCGGGGTCGCCCGCGCCCTGCACGCCGAGCTGCCGGCCACCGCGGCACTGCTGCGCGAGGGCGTGATCAGCGAGTACGTCGCCGGGTTGGTGGTCACCGAGACCCGCCACCTGGCCGCCGATCGTCGCGGCGCGGTCGACGCCCGGATCGCCGCCGCCGGTATCGCCGGGCTGTCACCGCGGCGCGCGGCGATCAACGCCCGGAAGTACGCCTACGAGGCCGACCCGCCCGCGTACGTGCAGCGCGGCCGCACCCAGCGCCGGCACCGGCGGGTCAGCCTGCGCCCGGCACCGGACACGATGTCCCTGCTCACCGCATACCTCCCCGCCGAACAGGGCGTCGCCTGCTGGGCGGCGCTACGCCGCCACACCGACACGCTCGTCTCGGCCGGCGACCAGCGGACCCGGGACCAGATCATGTCCGACACCCTGGTCGAACGGATCACCGGACAGGTTCGAGCCCACGACGTGAACATCGAGGTCGGCATCGTCATGCCCCTCGAGGCCGTGCTCGACCCCGACAGCAGCCGCACCGCCCATCTGACCGGCCACGGGCCGCTACCCGCTGGAATCGCCCGCGACATCGTCGCCGACTCCGCCGGCCACCGCGGGTGGCGGCGGCTGTTCGCGATGCCCGCCGGTGGACCACTCATCGGTGGCGATCCGCGCCGGCGCCGCTTCTACGGCTGGCTCGCCCGACTGATCGCCATCCGCGACGGCGGCACCTGCCGCGACCCGTTCTGCGACGCCGCCATCAGCCACATCGACCACATCGCCCGCCGCAGCGCCGGCGGGCCGACCTCGTTCACCAACGGACGCGGAGTCTGCGCCCGCGGCAACTACGTCCGCGAAATGCCCGGCTGGAAGGTCGAGACCATCCACAACGGACTCGGCCACCAACCCCACACCGTCACCACCACCACACCAACCGGCCACACCTACACCAGCCGAGCCGGGCCATCGCCCTGACGACCAGCGCCGGTCAATTCACCTTGCGCTCGTGGCCCGCCCAGTACGGTTCGCGCAGCTTGAACTTCTGGATCTTCCCAGTTGCCGTTCGGGGGATGGCGTCCCGGAACTCCACGGAGGTCGGCGCCTTGAATCCAGCGAGCCGCCCCTTGCAGTGCGCGATGATCTCCGGCTCGGTGACGTCGACACCCTGGGACCGGACGACGAGCGCCTTGACCGTCTCGCCCCACTTCTGGTCAGGCACCCCGATCACCGCGACCTCGGCGACCGCGGGATGGCTGAAGATGCAGTCCTCCACCTCGATGGAGGACACGTTCTCCCCACCGGTGATGATCACATCCTTCTTCCGGTCGGAGATCGTGAGGTAGCCCTCCTCGTCGAGCGTTCCGCCGTCGCCGGTGTGGAACCACCCGTCGACCAGCGCTTCCGAGGTGGCGTCGGCGTTGGACCAGTACCCGTCCAGCACCACGTTGGATCGGACGAGAACCTCCCCCACGTCGGAGAGTCGCACCTGGACACCGAGCGCGGGCGCCCCGGCACGGCTCGACTTCCGAGCCCGTTCAGGAGCGGGAAGATCGTCGTCGGCCGGCCGGGTCCGGTTGAAGGTGACGATGGGTGAGGTTTCGGTCAGGCCGTAGATCTGGATGAACTCCCAGCCCAGCTCCTCGTCGATGCGCTGGATCATCCGGGTCGGCGGAGGCGCTCCCGCGCAGACCATCCGCACTCGCCCACGGCCCGGAACCTCCCCGCTCCAGTCGGCCGCGGCGTCGAGCACGGCGTTCCACACCGCAGGGGCCCCACACATCACGGTGACGCCGTGCTCGTCGATCCGCTTGAGGATCTCGGTCCCGTCGACCTTGCGCAGTACGACCTGGGTGGCGCCGAGCCCGGCGAGCGGATACGGCAAACCCCAACCATTCGCGTGGAACATCGGCAGTGTGTGCAGGTAGACGTCGCGCTCCCACAGCCGCAGGTGCATCCCGAAGCTCATGGCGTTGACCCAGATGTTGCGATGGGTGATCTGCACGCCCTTCGGCCGTGCCGTCGTGCCCGACGTGTAGTTGATGGTCGCCGTGGCGTTCTCATCCGGATCGGACCACGCCCGTGGCTCAGTGTCGAATTGCATCACGCGCTCGTCGGTCTCGCTACCGAGCACGAACCGGTGGGTGCGCGCCTGTACCGACTTCAGCGGCTCATCGAGCTCCGGGTCGACGAGCAACACCGACGCGCCGGAATGGCCGACGATGTAGTCGACCTCATCGGCGCGGAGCCGGAAGTTCACCGGCACACAGATCCGTCCACTCGAGGAGACCGCGTACATCAGCTCCAGCAGTCGGGCAGAGTTGTGGCTCACCACCGCAACCCGTTCGCCTTCCCCCACACCCAGCGCGTCGAAGCCGGCCTGCCACGCCCGCACCCGACGGAGCAACCCCCCATAGCTCGTCGTCGGGACCGGCGCCGCCGGCTGAGACGGCTCATCGATCACAGCGGTCGCGTCCGCGCAGACGGTCTCGGCACGATCGAGGAAGTCGTTGACGGTCAGCGGCACATGCACGGCCGAGAGCCTAGCAACGCCGGTATGACCGGGGTCACACTTCACGACGATGGGCACCATGCTCGGTTCGGAATCGCCGGAACGCCCCGGACGTTGAACCTTCGCCAGCCGACTGTTGTGGAGGAGTTCGACGGACGACGTGACATGCGTGGAATGCGGCGAGCAACTGCTCGACGAGCGTGCCGAGCTCGGCTACGAGTACTGCACACGGCCGGACTGCCAGGCGAAGCGACACCGCGGGTTGACGGTCACCACGGTCGGTGTCAACAAGAGCGCGGACCGGCTCATCATCGCGGACGACGACGAGATCAGGGCCCGCGCCGAGGCCGGGGAGTTCGCCAAGAAGGACACGAACCTCGGGGTCGGATACCGGCCGATCGGGTCGTCCACCCCGGTTGATCGACAGCGATCGTCCCGCGCGCCGGCCCCACCGCCCACGAGGAGACCCCCGTCCCGACCCTCCTGGTCTCCCGAGCAGGAGAAGATCGTGCGGCTCTACCACGACATGGGACTCGGTCCGGCGCAGATCGTCGAGCGAGCCCGGCGCAACACCCCGCGACTCGGCATCACGTCCCCGCTCGTCGTCAAGATCCTCTCTACTCAGCCGAAGCAGTAGGAGTCGGAGGAGGCGTCGCCGCCCTGCATCTTGCGAGCCGCCGCTACGTCCAGCGGTTGATGAACTCGACCGTCGCCGTGTTGACGTCATCCGGGTTCGTCGCGCTGAGGAAGTGTTGGCCACCGTCGACCACCCGCAGCTCGGCGTCGGCTGCATTGACGAACCGCCCGATCTCGTCCTCGGCGTTGGGCACCGAGTACACCCTGTCCTCGGTGCCGTGCATCCACAGCACCGGACATCTCACGCTGTCCAGTCGTCCGTGCAAGCCGTCGCGATCACGCAGGTTGATGGAGCTGGTCCGGAGCCTTTTGCGCCCCGCGTCACCGGCGTAGTTCTTCTGGTGCGTCGCATGCCAGAACGCGCGCTCCTCGGGTGCGACATCGTCGCCGAAGCCCTCGTGCAGAACGGCGTCGACGAAGTCGACCGGAACGACCCAGTCGTCGCCGACGCCGTCGGCGAGTGCGTCGATGGCAGGAGTGCAGAATTCGATTCCGTCCCAGCACCCGAGATCGCGACTCCGCTGGCTCTCGTAGTCCATCGAGGTCCCGAGCGGAATGATGCCCTGCACTGAATCGGGGGCGAGGAGAGCCATGCGGGCGGCCACCCATCCGCCTTGCGACGTGCCCAGGACGAACGCCGCAGGAATGCCCAGTGCATCAAGGACTTGCAGGTTGGCGACGGCGCTGTCCCAGTAGGTGAAGTCGTCGTACGTGGAGCGCGTCGCACCGTGGCCGTACAGCTCGATGGCGAGCAGGTTGGCGGCGTCGCCCAGTTGCGCATCGGCGAACTGGGGTCGGTACAGCTCAGCCGACGTGCTGAACGAGTTGACCATGACCAGCGTCGGGAGCGAGGAGTCGTAGGGCTTGCCGAACTGGTAACCGACGGTCGAGGTGCCGAGATGGGGCACGGTGATCGTGTGGACCTCGGTACTCATCGTTTCGCCCCTCCGGTCGGATCTGGTCGGCATCCGAACCCTGACGATCGTGCACCCGCGGTGACCTGCGCAGCAATGTCGTGCACGGCTGCGCCACGAACACGGAGGTGGTGGAGCACGACCTGCACCGCCGACACCGGCGTCGGTTCGGCCGGAACGACGGCGACGATGATCCGGGTCAGCGCCGGATCGAGGTCGCGCACGACCAGGTCGGAGCGCTCGGTGACGGCGAGGGCGGGCAGGGCGGTGACGGCCAGCCCGCTCCGCACGTGCTCGAGCAGCAGCGCGTAGCTGGCGTAGCGGCCCGCGACCACGGGCTCGAAACCGGCCTGGCGGCACCGGCGGGTGATGACGTCGCACAGGTAGCAGCCGGGCTGATCCATCGCCCACCGCTCACCGGCCATCGCGGCGAAGTCGATCGCCGCGCCCGTCGCGGCCGGGTGACCGGCGGGCAGCACGAGGACGACCGGGTCGCTGCTCACCGGGATCCGGCGGACCTGGTCGTCGACCGGGAGCGACCCGTCGGCGAAGTCGTAGATCACGGCGAGGTCGACGTCCCCGCGCCGCAACGACCGCAGGCTGTCGTGCGGCTCGAGCTCGACGGTGCAGACCTGCAACCGGGGATGGATGGGCTGCAGCTGCGCGGCCACGGGCAGGACCAGGGCGTGCAGGGCGCTCGAGAACGCCGCTACCCGCACCTCCCCGACCGGTTCGGTCCGCCGCTCGCCCAGGTCCGCCTCGGCCGCCTCGATGCGTCGCAAGATCTCCCGGGCGTGGCCCGCCAGCCGGACACCGGCGGGCGTCAGCCTGACCCTCCGTCCCTGGTGCTCCAGCAACACCGCCCGCGACTCCCGCTGCAGGACCGAGATCTGTTGGGAGACCGAGGACGGACTCAGGTCCAGCGCCTCGGCCACAGCCCTGATGGTGCCGAGACTCTCGAGGTGGGTGAGAAGACGCAGGCGCCACGGGCTGAGCACCAGGAAGCCCCCTCACCGCGTTAACTGTTCGGAAGTCCCGAACAGCACGAGCATAAATCGTCGATGGACCCGTGCACGAACGTCGTCCTAACGTTCCTCGCATGCAGGACACCGACCAGTTCTGGTCCGACGCCGAGCGCCACCTGCTCCGCTACGGGGTGGACTTCACCCCGGAGATCATCGACCGGGCCGAAGGCAGCTACGTCTACACCGAGGACGGCCGCCCGATCCTGGACTTCACCTCGGGCCAGATGAGCGCGATCCTCGGCCATGCGCACCCCGACATCGTGGCCACCGTGCAGGCTGCGGTGGCGCACCTGGACCACCTCTACAGCGGCATGCTCTCCCGGCCGGTGGTCGACCTGTCACGCCGGCTGGCCGCGACGCTGCCGGCACCGCTGCAGAAGGTCCTGCTGCTGACCACGGGCGCCGAGGCCAACGAGGCCGCGATCCGGATGGCCAAGCTCGTGACGGGCAAGTTCGAGATCGTCTCCTTCAGCCGCTCCTGGCACGGCATGACCCACGCCGCCGTGAACGCCACCTACAGCGTCGGGCGCCACGGCTACGGCCCCGCCGCACCGGGCAACATCGCGATCCCGACCCCCAACTCCTACCGTCCGGACTTCCGCACCGCCGACGGGGAACTCGACTGGCGCCAGCAGCTCGACGTCGCGTTCGACCTCGTCGACGCCCAGTCGGTCGGAAGCCTCGCCGCTTGCCTGGTCGAACCGATCCTCAGCTCGGGCGGGCTCATCGACCCACCCCCCGGCTACCTCGCCGCGTTGCAGGTCAAGTGCCGCGAGCGGGACATGCTGATGATCGTGGACGAGGCCCAGACCGGCCTGTGCCGCACCGGCAGCTGGTACGCCTTCGAACACGCGGGAATCGTCCCGGACATCCTCACGCTCTCGAAGACCCTCGGCGCCGGCCTGCCGCTGGCCGCCGTGGTGACCGGCGACGAGATCGAGCAACGGGCCTACGAGCGCGGGTTCCTCTTCTACACCACCCACGTCTCCGACCCCCTGGTCGCCGCCGTCGGCACCACCGTCCTCGACGTCCTCGAACGCGACAAGCTCGACCTGGCCGCCCGGACCCACGGCGCGTACCTGCGCGCCGGACTGTCCCAGCTGCAGGACACCCACACCATCGTGGGGGACGTCCGGGGGCGCGGACTGTTCCAGGGCGTCGAACTCGTCCTGGACCGGGAGACCAAGCAGGGATCCGGTGAGCTGGGCCGCCGCGTCACCCGACGCTGCCTGGAACTCGGGCTGCACATGAACATCGTCCAACTGCCCGGCATGGGCAGCATCCTCCGCATCGCGCCCCCTCTGACCAGCACCGAACACGAACTGGCCGAGGGACTCGAGATCCTGGACCGCGCCCTCACCGAGGCCGTGTGAGGTCGTAGACGGTGCGCCCACCGACCGGGGTCGGGGTGGAGCTCTCCGCCACCCAGTCCGCGATCTCCGAGCGGGAGCCGGCTGGTCCACTCCACTCGACGACGTAGTAGTGCACCTGCCCGGCGCTGACCATGGTCTGGAACTCGGTGAGGGTCGGGGCCGGGTCGGCCCCGGCGAAGCCACCGATGGTGATCACAGCGGTGCCGCTGTCGAGTTGGAGCCGGGCGGCGCTGTTCGCGCCGGTGGTCGCGGCCGACCACCGGGTGCCGGCGGACTGCAGCTGGGTGATCAGTTCCCACCGCGCGCAGCGCTCGTCCACGTCCCTGCTCGACCATCCGGACCGCCGTCACGCTTGACAGCTCGGTGGTCAGCCGCGCCGCGATGGCCGCGGTCGCATCGGTGCTGGCGTTGTCGGCGATCGTGATCCGGAAGCTGTACGGGACGTGCATCCGCAGGTGATCGTGCAGCCGACGGACGGACGCCTCAAGGCCGCGCTCCTCGTTGTGGACGGGCACGACCACGTCGAGCACCGGCCCCGCGGGTCGGCGCGGATCCGGGTCCGGTGCGGCCAGCAGGGTCTCGACGCTCATGTCGGCCACGCTGTCGCCCGCCGCTGTCCCGGCCTTGTGCTCGACCTGTGGTCCTGATGTGCGTCACGAGCGACGTGTCGCGGAGCGCGGGCGACGCCGACAACCCTGCTCGGGGTCGTCCGGCGTCTAGGCTCGCGCCGTGGACATCGTGGACGGGTTTCCGGTGGTCGAACGCACCTTCGTCGACGAGGCGGAAGGCGCCACCGTCGGGCTGGCCAACATCAGCGCCGCCGTTCCCGACGTGGAGGCCAACAAGGCCAAGATCCTGCGCGTCGCCCGGATCTTCAAGGAGCGCGGGGTGAACGTCGCGGTCTTCCCCGAGCTGTCCATGGCGGGGTACTTCTGGGAGGACGAGGAGCGCTGCCGGCCCTACATGGAGGCAGCGGCCATCGAGAACCACCGCGACTGGCTCGACGGCGAGCTGGTGCCGCTGCTCGACGACCGCTTCCGGGGCATCGTCCTCAACGGGCTGTCCCGCGGATCAGAGGGCCAGCTGTTCAACCGCACGTTCGTCATCGGTGGTGCCGACCGTGGCGACTACCTGAGTAGCGAGAACACCTACGACAAGGTCTTCCTCCCGGGCATCGAGAAGGAGTACACGGCCAGCGGCAAGGACGATCGCCTGGTGCTCGAGGGACAGCTCGGGCGTTTCGGCTTCACCACCTGCTACGACTGCCTGTTCGGCGACCTGCTGCGCGAGTACTGCCTCGGCGACGAGGTCGACGCGATCGTCGAACTCGCGTCCTGGCGGGCGGCCGCGGTGCGCGACTATCCCGGGCTCAACGTCCGTACGACCAGCTACTACGGCGACCTCTGGGACAACGTCCTGCCGGCAGCGGCCGCGACCAACCAGGTCTGGGTCATCGCCTGCAACGCGGTGGGCCGCCACCCGATCAGCGGTGCGGTCTTCTGGGGCGGCTCGGGCATCTGGGCGCCCTCGGGGATGAAGCTGATCCAGGCATCGCACGTCGACGAGGAGCTACTGATCATCCACAACCTCGACATCCGCGGCGCGCGAGAGGCCGAGCGCGACGATTTCGACTACGCGATCGACTTCCACGAGATCTACCGCCGGCTGGGCGAGTCCCGCGCCGTCACGCGCAGCATCGACTGATCCGGCTCGTCGTCGCCGGGCATGTGCAGGTCCTTGACCACGACGTTGACCTCGACGACCTCGAGCCCGGTCATCGTCTGCACCCACTCGACCACGTTGCACCGCACGGCCTGCACGAGCGGCATGATCGCCACGCCGTACTCCGCCACGACGTCGACGTCCACCGCGGCCCAGTGACACGCCATCCCGTCGCCCGGCCGCGCGACAGGAGTGGGGCGCCTCAGTTGTCGACCCGTCATCGGGCGGTGGGACTCGCCCGCATCGGAACCTCGGCCGGCAGCTTCTTCCTCGCCGCCCGCACCGTGTGGTAGTCGTCCGTGACCACACCGTCGGTGCGCAGTCCGCTCAGGCGCTCGGGAAGGCGATGACGTTCGCCCGGCCAGCATCGGCAGGTCCGGTCTCGCCCGTCCGTCCCGGCCGCGGCATCGGTTCCGGCCCGTCCATGGCCAGCCAGTCGGGCCGGAAGTCCGGGTGCTCGGCGTAGACCGCCACCAGCGCCATGATCATCGCGTCGGCGACGTCCAGGCCCGGAACCGGCGGGTGGTCCCGCTGCGCATAGACTCCGTCCAGCCACATCTGCACCATCGCGCGCTTGGCGGCAACATCGCGGAGCACCCGGATCGGGCCGTGTCGCGCGCGATGCTCCGACGGCTGCCCGACAGCGGTCACCGCGAGGATGTCGCGGGCGGCGATGGCCGCCTGTGCCACCGTCTCGTCGTCCTGCAGCCGGGCGTCGAGGAAGGCCACGAGGCAGTCGTGGTCGCCGTCCACCTGTCCCCGACCGCCGGTCATCCCTCGATCACTTCGCGGTTGTCGGTCCAGCGCGCCGACCAACCTGCGGCATCGACGTCCCCCATCGCGGCCCGGTCGTGACCGCCGATGCCGTAGTGCCGGTAGAGCTCGATCTCGTCCCTCGAGGAGAGGCGACCATCCGCCGCGACGCGGGGCGCGGCCGTGATCTGCCGCCGATCATGGGCGAGCGTGACGATCCGGCCCTGCCACCGCGCGTCCTGCAGCGGTGCCAGGCACTGCGTCGTGCCGTACAAGCCGATGGCGACCGCGACCCACGTCGGCCGGTCGGTGCCGTCGTCGGGGTGGACGCGGCCGACCGTGCCGATCTGGCGGCCTGACGCGTCGCGGACGACGGCACCCAGCAGGTGGGGCAGGTCTTCTCGGCTGATCATGCGTCGTTACCGTCTCGGTGGACCACACAAGAGAGACGACTGAGGAGGCCGGGGATGACGCGAGCCCGACTGGCCGTCAGTCGGGGGGCTCGTTGCGTGCTCGGGACTCCATGAATCCCCGACGTACCATCTCGAACGACGCGAGGACCTCGACCAGGTAGTTGGTTGCGGCGGTCGGCGACCCCGTGGGTGCGGAGGACCTCGACGAGCACGTCGTGATGGACCTGCACGACGTCGAGCAGGCTCACCCCGCTCGTCAGGCCCTCCCGGCCGAGTTCGTAGGCCGACCACAGCGCCGATTCATCTCGACGGCTGAGGTAGCCCACAAACCGTGCCCGGTAGTTCCGGCGCAGGCGGGCGAGCGGATCTGTCACCGGTGGTTCGTTCCTCGCGGTAACGGCGCCGGCAACCGAGCCTCGGTGAGTCGGTCGAGCCCTTCCTCGAGGTCGAGGGCGGTCCCCACCGGGTCCAGGGAGGCTCCCAGCCGAACCATGGTGGACGCGACATCGGGTTGGATCCCGACGACGACGGTGTCGGCGCCGCGCAGCCGCGCGACCTGGGCGATCGCGCGCAAGGTGTGGCAGGCGAAGGAGTCGATGACATCGAGAGCGGCGACGTCGATGATGACACCACGGGATCGCTGCTGCCCGATCCGCTCGAGCAGGTCGTCACGGAATCGACAAAGCTGGCTGTCATCCAGGGCGGTATGGATGGACGCGATGAGGAAGCCGCCCTGGGTGAGGATCGAGACCCGCAGCGGCTCCTGGGACAGCGACTGGTCAGTGCTCGGCATCATCCGCCCTGACGACCTTGAACCCCAGCAGGCGCTCCGCCTCCTCGATCCCACCCTGCAGATCGCCGACCGTGTTCATCTTGCTGAGGTCGACGCCGATCGTCACCAACGTCTGCGCGATCTCCGAGGACAACCCCGTGATGATGACCCCCGCCCCCATCAGGCGGGACGCGTCCACGGTCTTCACGAGGTCATCGGCCACCGACTCGTTGACGTCGGGCACACCGGTGATGTCGATGACGACCACGCGAGCACGATGCGTGCGAATGCCCTGCAGGAGCTGCTCGGTCAGCTGGTGCGCCCGCCCACTGTCGAGAACCCCGATGATGGGCAGGATCAGCAGCCGTTCGCGGACCTGCAACACCGGTGTCGACAGCTCACGCAGCGAGTCCTGCTGCTCGCGGATGACGCGCTCACGCTCCTCGACGAAGCTGCCCGCCACGGTGATGGCGATGCGGTTGGCCGCCGGCTCGTAGGCGTTGAGCACGCGGTCGAGCATCGTGAAGTCCTCGCGGTACTTCTCGAACAACGACCGGGCCAGCACGTCGCGGAGCAGGAGCACGATCTCGACCACCTCGTGCGTCTCGACGCCCCGCGGGATGATCCGCTCGGACAGGTCGCGAGCGTAGTCGCGCAGCTCGTCCACGTGGCCGGTCTCCAAGACCCCCACGTAGTTGTCGTACACCGAGGTGACCTCGTCGAACACCTCCTGCTTTGTCATCGCGGAGAGCAGTTGCGCGTCGTTGATCCGCTCGGCCCACTCCTCACGCAGCGCGCTGCGGTGCTCGCCGAGGTGAGCGACAAGCTCGGGCAGCAGACCCGTGTCGTCCTCCTGGGGGTTGTCGACCTCGTCGGCCTCGTCGGCCTCGTCGGCCTCGTCGGCCTCGTCGGCCTCGTCGACCTCGTCGCCTCGTCGACCTCGTCGACCTGGTCCGATCCGTCGTCTGCCACGTCCTGCCCTCTCCGGTCAGCGGTGAGCATCACGCCCGCCACTTGATCATGCAAACCGTTGTTCCCTCGCCGACCTCGCTCACGACGTCGAACTCGTCCATCAGCCGCCGCGCTCCGGGCAGTCCCAGCCCGAGCCCCCGGTACGTGCTGTAGCCGTCCTGCAGGGCGCGGCTCACGTCCGGGATCCCGGGTCCACTGTCCCGCGCCACCATCTGCAGGCCGGTGCGCTCGCCGTCGCTGAGCACGGAGTAGACGAACTCGCCGCGCTTGGCGAACTTGACGATGTTCCGCGCGATCTCCGAGATCGCCGTCGCGATCATCGTCAGGTCGGTGCCGGTGAAGCCGGCCGCTGCGGCGACCTCGCGCCCCTTCTGGCGGGCCAGCACCACATCGGAGTCGACGCTGACCGCGACGCGCTCGTCGTCGTCGCCTGCCCGCTCGGACCGGCGGGCCAGCAGGACAGGACTGAGGTCCGCGCAGAAGTCGCAGGCCAACAGGTGGCCGTGGGAGTCGAGCTCCCGCTGGCGTCTCCGGTCCCCCAGCGAGAGGGCGGTCAGGATGGCTCGGCACCGGTCGGTCGGTGGTTCCGATCCGGCCTGCGCGACGAGGTACTCCACCCGCAGCCGGGACCGGATCCGGTTCAGCTGGGCGGCGATCGCACCCGGTGTCGAGCCCCGGCCGGCCGCCAGGGTGGCGGTGTCCGTTCCCCGCACCTCGTGGGCGACCAGGATCTCGCGGTCGGCCGCAGTCAGTCGGGCCATGGCCGTCTCGACGAGGGAGGCATCCTCTTGGCGGAGGAGCTCCTCGTCGGGACGCGGTTCCGGCTCGTCGGACCCGGCGAACAGGTGGGCGTGGCGACGTGCTCGCTGCTCGCGCTGGGCCACCGACGCAACGAGGTTGCGGGCGGTGGCGATGGCGTACGGCAGGAGCGTGTCGCGCTCGACCCGGGAGCGCGATGCCATCACCCGGGCCAGCGTCTCCTGGACGATGTCCTCACGCAGTGCGCGATCCGTGACCCGGGCCGCGACCACCCGGCGGATCACCGGGACGAGATCGACGATGGGATCCCCGGCCACGGGAGCGGGACGCGCAGCGCTCACGCTCACCTCTCCCGCCGTCGTCGGCCAGCGACGCCGGATAGTAGCCCGTGGTCACCGTCGGGGTCCTGCGGTCAGTAGCTGAAGGTGGTCGCGCCGTCGCCGATCCATCGCCACATGGGCACGGTGCCGCCGATCTCCGCCGACTTGATCAGCTGGTTCTCGTCGAGGCCCTTGGCGTTGAAGCAGATCGGGCAGACCAGGAACTGGCCGCCGGCGGCCTGGTAGCGCTCGACCAGGTCGGGCAGCGGCGGGCAGCCTTCGCAGGCGGTTCCCACGGCGACGCCGGTCACAGCCAGCCGGACCGCCTCCTTGGTCAGGAACATCAGCGTGGGGCGGCCTTCCTCGGCCGCACCGACCGCGACCAGGAACGCCACCGTGACCCGCTCGGGGTCCTCCAGGCCGGTGGTCAGGCTGATGACTGCTTTTCCGGACATGTCACTCCTCCTCGAGTGTGCGGTTGTGTTCGTGCACATGTGAGCGTGGATGACGCCCGATCCCCTGCCCAGTACGATTTCTGTAGCAGCCAGGACGTGGGCAGCGAGGAGCCTGGGGCCATGAAGCGCTACGGCCAGTACTGCCCGGTCGCCCGGGCCGCGGAGGTTCTCTCCGAACGGTGGACGCTGCTCATCCTGCGCGAGCTGCTCTGGGGCGAGGAGAGGTTCAACGCCATCGCCCGCGGCGTTCCCCGCATGTCGCCGTCGCTGCTCGCGGCGCGACTCCGCGAGCTGCAACGAGCCGGTCTCGTGCAGCGCGACGTCGTTGACGGCGAGCCCCGCTATCGGCTCACCCAGGCCGGGAGGGAGCTCGATGGACTGCTGAGCCAGATGGGTGAGTGGGGTGCCCGCTGGATGCAGGAGTTGCGCCCCGACGAGTTCGATCCCGTGCTGCTCATGGTCCAGATCAAGCGAGAGGCGCAGCCCATGCGCCTTCCCGAGCGTGAGACGACCGTGCACGTGCAGTTCCGAGACGTGCCGGCAGAGGTGAAGCGCTGGTGGCTCGTCCTGTCCCGGTCCGACGGGGTCGACGTGTGCGACGCCGATCCCGGCCGGCCGATCGACGTCTGGCTCGACACGGATGCGCCGACCCTGACCCGGGTGTGGATGGGCGACCTGCGCTGGTCGGCGGCGCTGCGTGGCGAGATGGTGCGCCTGAACGGCGACTCCGCGTCCTGCAGGGCGTTGCCGGTATGGCTCGACGGTGGTGGCCTGTTCGCGTCGGTCGAGCGGGCTGACGTGTCACTGCCACGCTGACCCGGGCTCAGGCTTCGGCCTCCGGGGGAGCACCGCCTCTACAGCGCGATCACGCTTTCGACGGCGACGTAGCCGCCGACGAGTAGCAGGACGATCGCGAATGCCATCCTGAGCGTGGCCCCGGACAATCGGTCCGCGACGCGTTTGCCCGCGAAACTCCCGGCAACGGTGGCAGCGGTGAAAGGCAGCAGGACGACCCAGTCGAGATGTGCGAGGCCGGCTCGGGCCGTGAACGCGGCCGCAGAGTTGATCACAATGATCAGCAGCGAGGTGCCGATGGCGTAGGAGATCGGTATCCGCATCACGATGACCAGGGCGGGAACTAGTAGGAATCCGCCGCCGACACCAAGGAATCCGGTGAGGAAGCCGATCGCCAGGCCACAGCCCACCGTCTTGGCGACGGTAGCTAGAGCCCGCGGCCTCGCTCGGACATCGGGTGGCAAGTCGACGTGCACCGGGCCCCTTCCGGTCGCCAGCGCTCGGCGCGGCTCCCCGGGGTCGTCGTTGTCGGACGACCCGTGGCTGGTCGTCGTCGTGCGCGAGTCGAGGATCATTGCGGCAGCGGCCAGCACGGTCAGCGCAGCGAATGACAGCAGCAGGACCGGTTGCGCGACGCGCTGGTTGAGCAGCGCGCCAAGGGCGGCGGCGGGGATCCCGACGGCGCCGAATCCGAGTCCGGTCCGCCAGTTGACCAGGTCGCCCCGCACGCGGGCCAACACTCCCGCGGCCGCAGTGATGCCGACGATGATGACGCTGCTGGTGGTGGCCTCCTGTGCGGTCTGTCCGAGGAGGTAGACCAGGGCCGGGACAGTGAGAACTCCCCCGCCACCGCCCAGACCGCCGATGACCACCCCGATGACCAGCCCGAGGAGGGCGACGAGCATCAGGAATCCGTTCCCGGCCGGGACCGGACTCCCACGCCGCGTGTCGCCGCCACCGGCTTCCCCTCCCACATTCCAAACACTCGCCCGAAATGTACGGTCATTTTCGAGGCGAGGGCGAGGAGGTCCGGAAAGAGTCCGCAGCTCGAGGCTGCTCCGCGGAGCGGCCGCACCAGGAGCGATCAGAAAGGTACGGCTCCCGAGTTCGCCGCGGCGACGGCGGAGCTCACCTTGATGAGGATCCGCCTCAGCCGGCCGGGTCGAGAGGAAGACACTGCGGCGGCAGGTTCACGACCGACGCGGCGACGGTCGGCGGGGACCGCCGATGTCGGCCTGGGCGTGGGTGCGACGCTCATGGGAGTCCTCGGCTTCACTGTTGACAGGGACAGCGCGCGGCACGTCCCGAGGCCGTGAGGACTCAGGGGACGTGCGGGGCATGACAACAGTGCCGGTCGTCGACCGAGAGCTGGTCCATCGCGAGTAGGCACACGCAGAACTTGTGCGCACTGTGCGAGGAGCTACCGATCACGACTCCAGTTGACCATTCCGACGCGTGTGAAAGCAACGTCGAGCTCCGGCGGCCCCCGAACGGGTCTAGACAAGCGGCGACACGAGCACCTGCGGTTCCATGCCTGGATCGGCGAGTCGTGCGCGGTGTTGCTCTCACACCCGCGGGACTTCACTCCGGTGTGCACCGACGAGCTCGGCTACCTCGCCAAGATCAAGCCGGAACTCGACATTCGCGACGTCAAGATCGTCGGACTGTCGATCGACCCGGTGGACAACCACGCGAAAATGGGCCAGCGACATCGCCGAGACACAGGGCCACGCGCCCAACTACCCGGTGATCGGTGACGCCGACTTCGCGGTGTCGAAGCTCTACGGCATGCTTCCCGCCGACACCGTCGGTGACCCGACCCAGCGCACCCCGGCACAGAACCAGACCGTCCGCAACGTCACATCGGCCCGGACAAGAAGATCAAACTTGTCCTCGTCTACCCGATGACGACTGCCGCAACTTCGACGAGGTGCTGCGGGTCATCGACTCACTCCAACTCACTGCCCACCATCGAGTCGCCACACCCGTCCGATGACGAGGCGAGGACATCTGCCCACAAGGCTGCAACGCGCCGCGCCCCTACCTCCGCATCGTGGCCATCAGCCCGAGCCCGACCGTCTCCCACGCCCGCATGCCGCCGACGACGTTGACCGCGTCGAATCCCCACCCGCGCAGGGAGTCCGTCACCGCCGCCGACCGGCCCCCGGAGCGGCAGATGACGAGGATCCGCCTGTCACGGGGCAGATCGGGCGGCAGCCTCTCCCGCCGCCGCGTTCTGGTGGACGGGCAACCCGGCTCCGGCCCAGGCGTGGTAGCCGCCGAGCAGGTCGGAGACGTCCTCGAAACCCGCGCTGCTCAGTAGACTGGCCGCGATCTGGGAGCGGTAGCCGCTCGCGCAGTACACGACGATCGGGCCGGACGGCGCCGCGCCGGAAAGCCAGCCGGGGAACGCGGCCAGCGGAACCTCCCGCGCGCCGGGCAGTGTGCCCGCAGCCGTCTCCCCCGGGTCCCGCACGTCCACGAGCTGCAGCTCCGGCTCGAGCCCGCGCAGCTCTGCCAGTTGCTCGATCGTCAGCCGAGAGCCGGCCTCGGCGAGGTCCGGTCGGTCCGCCAGCACCGCGGGCAGGTCGGCCAGCTGTCCGGCCACCCGGTCGAATCCCACCCGACCCAACCGCACTCGGGCCTGCACGCCCAGGTCCGGATCCCCCACCAGCACGATCTCCCGGTCGGGCGAGAGGACGTCACCCGCCCACTCCGCGAAGCGACCCTGCAGCCCGATGTTCACCGCCCCGCGCAGGTGCCCGGCGGCGAAGTCGGCCGGCTCGCGCGGGTCGAGGAGCACAACCCCGGTCCCCTGCCGGACCAGCACCTCGTCGACATCGAGCAGCGGCGGTGCGGCGTCCTCGTCCAGGAGCGGGTGCAGCTCGCGGTTGCGCTGGGCGTCGAAGGCGAAGTACTGCGGGCGCAGGGGCTGGCCCTCGGTGACGGCCGCGACGAACTCCTCCGCGCTCATCGGCTGCAGCGCGTAGTTGGTCCGCCGCTGCTCACCGATCGTCGAGCTGGTATCGCTGGAGAGTTGTTTGCCGCACGCCGACCCCGCGCCGTGCGCGGGGAACACCCGCGTTGCGTCCGGCAGCGCCAACACCTTGCCCCGGAGCGACGCATACAGCTGCCGGGCCAGCGTCTCGGCGGAGAACCCCGCGCCGGCGGACGCGAGCAGATCTGGCCGGCCCACGTCGCCGACGAACAGGGTGTCCCCCGTCATCACCCCGTAGGGCACGTCGTCGCCCCGACGCTCGTAGACCACCACGCAGATCGATTCGGGTGTGTGTCCCGGAGTCGCCAGCACCTCGAGGGTCACCTCACCCAGCAGCAGCCGCTGGCCGTCCCCCAGCGGCTCGATCGGGAAGTCGACGTCGGCGGCGGCGCCGTAGGAGATGGCCGCGCCGGTCCGCGCGGCCATCTCCAGATGACCGCTCAGGAAGTCGGCGTGCACGTGGGTCTCGATGACCCGTTCGATCGTCAGGCCCCGCGAGGCCGCCTCGTCCAGGTACACTCCGATGTCGCGCCGAGGGTCCACCACCACCGCACGCCCGGTGGACTCGTCGCCCACGAGGTAGGACGCGTGTGACAGGCAGGCGAGGTAGTGCTGCGTGAAGATCATTTCAGACCCTCCCTGGCTGGTCAGCACGGACAGCTCACGCTTCTGCCGGGTACAACATGTACCGCCTCACACTGGCCCGCGTCATCCCCGGCCTCCTCGCGCGTCCTCATCATGTGTGGCCCAACACGTGGGTGGTCCCGGGACCTGATCAGTTCGTCGTCGGCGAACCGACGGTCAGCTGGAGGGAGAGAAGAATGGCGAGCAACCGACTCCTCAACGTGCTGGTGGTGGGAGTCAAGGACCTCCCGCGCAACACCTCCTGGCTCGTGTCCCGTGCCCTGCGCCCTGTCAGAGCGACCAAGGAGGACGCACAGGTCACGATGAACACCACCGGGCACAGCATCGTCGACACCGTTCGACGTGCGACGGTCTCCGTCAAGGACACAGTTCTCGGCTCAGGCGACTCGGTGGAGCTGCGCCTGCAGCGGGCTCGGGCCGCAGCCGAGCGAGCGCACGAGGCCGAGGACCGCGCCGTGCAGTCGGCGGAGGACGCCAACGCCCGCGCTCGCTTCGCCAAGGAGATCGCCGAACGCGACACCTCTCACCTGCGCGAGCTGAGGACCGACCGGGCCACGGCGGTCGAGCTCCGCGTGGACGAAGCGCGCACCGCCGCTGACGCCCAGGTGGAAGAGGCGCGCTCGGCTGCCCAGTCCGAGGCCGACCAGGCCATCGCGCGCGAGGAATCCGAAGCGCAGAAGCGACTCCAGAAGGCGCGCGACGAAGCCGAGGCCGCACAGAAGACCGCTCAGGCCGAGTTGAGCCGAGCAACAGCGTTGCTGACCGAGGCACGCGCACTCGCCGACGAGGCCACCGAAGCGGCCCAGGCCGCCGCGGATGAGGCGCACCAGCAAGCCGAGCGGCTGGTCTCCAGCGCCGACCGCGATGCCGTGCGGGCCGACCAGGCCGCCGCCGAGGATGCAGTCGCCGACGCCCAGCCGTCCGACCAGGAGGAAATCGATGGGTCTGTTCCACAAGAAGAAGAAGAAGAGCACATGGGAGAAGTTGACCGAGCCGATCGCTAACGGCATACCCAGGTCGGTCGCGAAGCCAGGTCTCACGGCGCTCGGGACGTTCGTCGCAGTGTCGTTTGCGAGCGCGGCCGTTTCGGCTTTCCGTCAGCGGAACGAACATCGGTAACCGGCACGCCAGGCTGTGGTCCGAGCCGGGTGTGGTCATCGAAGCGTCGGTGCTGGCCCGTCTGTTCGGCATCAGGTTGCTGACGCTCGAGGGAACCATCGTGGTGTCGGCGGCGCAGCCGCGAGCGGCGCATGTCGGAACTCAGCTGGGACGAGCAGCCCGCTTGCTCCAGGCGAGTTCGCACACCCTGGCTCAGCTCGATGACCGCTGAGTGAGGTCCGGGAGCCACCCACCGCACGATGTGCGGTCCGACCGCACGCCTCCTCCAGTGACGGGCCACCCCGGCCCGCACGAGGAGGAACAGATGACCACCCTGCACACCGTCCGCTCGGCGGACGGCACCACCATCGCGTACGAGGAGGCGGGCCGCGGTCCACGCCTCGTGCTCGTCCACGGCGGCGTGTCCGACCGCACGTACTGGGCACCGGTCGTTGCGGCGCTGGGCGAACATTTCACCGTGGTCACGGTCGACAGGCGGGGCCGCGGCGGCAGCGGCGACACCGAGCCGTACGCCATCGCGCGCGAGGCCGAGGACCTGGTCGCCGTCGTCGAGGCCTTCGACGAGCCGGTGCACCTGCTCGGGCACTCCTACGCCGGCATCGTCGCCCTGGAGGCCGCCCGGCAGACGCGCAACCTGCGCTCGCTGACCCTCTACGAGCCGGCGCTCGGGTTCGAGGGCGCCGTCCCGGAGGAGTTCATCACCGAGATCGAGGCACTGATCACCTCGGGCTGTCGGGACGACGCCACCGCGCTCATGATGGGCGAGCTGGTCGGGCTGCCCGGCGACGTGCTCGCCGAGCTGCGCACCGACTCCGCCGCCTGGCAGCCGATGGTCGACTGCGTGCACACGCTGCCCCGTGAGCTGCGCACGGTCACGGGCTTCGCCTTCGAGGCCACCCGCTACGACGGCGTCGAGGTGCCGACCGTCCTGCTCGCCGGGACCGCGAGCCCGCCCGAGATGCACGTGGGCGTCCACCTCGTCCACGACACCATCCGCGGCGCCCGCATCGTGACGATGCCCGGCGTCGACCACGAGGCCGTCACGACCGGCCCCGACGTGCTCGTCGACGCGATCCTCGAGGCGATCCTCGAGGCGATCTTAGGGTCGCAGCTGGTGGTGACCCGATGACCATCGACGAACGCCTGATGGACGCTGCGGTCGGCACGCTGGAGCTGTTCGGCGTGTACCTCGGCACCCGGCTGGGGCTGTACCGGACGTTGCGCACTCGGGATGCGATGACGAGCACCGAGCTGAGCACCGCCGCCGGGATCCACGAGCGGTACGCCCGCGAGTGGCTCGAGCAGCAGGCCGTCGCCGGGTTCCTCGCCGTCGACGACGCGGACGCACCCGCCGAGCAGCGCCGGTACGAGCTGCCGGCCGAGCACGCCGGCGCCCTGGCCGACGCGGACGACGCGGCGCACGTCGCCCCGTTCGCGGACATGGTCGTCGGGGTCGCGAACGCGCTGCCCGACGTGCTCGCCGCGTACCGCACCGGCGGCGGCGTGCCGTACACCCGCTACGGCGAGGACTTCCGGCGCGGGCAGGGCGGCATCAACCGCCCGGCGTTCCGCCACGACCTCACCGGCGGGTGGCTGCCGGCGATGCCGGACCTGCACGAGCGGCTGTCCCGCCCCGGCGCCCGGGTCGCCGACGTCGGCTGCGGGCACGGCTGGTCGACCCTCGCGCTCGCCGCGGCCTACCCGCACGCCGACGTGGTCGGCGTCGACAGCGACGCGGCGTCGGTGGCGGAGGCCCGGGAGCATGGGGAGGGGTCGCGGGCCCGGTTCGTCGTCGCGGACGCGGCGGGGCTCGTCGACGAGGGACCGTTCGACGCGGTGCTGCTGCTGGAGTGCCTGCACGATCTGTCCCGCCCGGTCGATGTGCTCGCCGCCTGCCGCACGGCGCTCGCGGACGGCGGCACGGTGGTCGTCGCGGACGAGAACGTGGCCCCGGCGTTCTCCGCGCCGGGCGACGTGGTGGAACGGATGATGTACGGCTGGAGCGTGTCCCACTGCCTGCCGGCGGCGATGGCCGAGCAACCGTCAGCGGCGCTCGGGACGGTGCTGCGTCCCGGCACCGTCGACGAGCTGGCGCGGGCGGCCGGCTTCGCCGGCGCGACGGCGGTCGACGTGGACGCGGGGTTCTTCCGGCTCTACCGGCTCGACGGCTGAGCGGCGAGACTGCCCGGGTGCTGCTGGGCCGGGACGGCGAGCTCGCGGCGCTGCGCGCGCTGCTGGCCGCCGGCCGGCTCGTCACGGTGACGGGGGTGGGCGGGGTCGGCAAGACCACGCTCGCCTTGGCCGCCGCGTCCGACGGAGCCGGGGATTCCGCCGTCTGCGAGCTGGCCCGGGTGGACCGCGGCGAGGACGTCGCCGCCGCGGTCGCCCGGGCCGTCGGCTTCCCGTCCCTCGACGCGGCGCTCATCGGGCTGGCGGCGGGGCAGCGGACGCTCGTGCTGGACAACTGCGAGCACGTGCTGGACGCGGCCGCCGACACCGCCGCCCGGCTCACGGCCGCCTGCCCGGGGGTGCGGGTGCTCGCCACCAGCCGCGAGCCCCTCGACATCCCCGGCGAGCGGGTGCTGCCGCTGGCCCCGCTCGCCGTACCCGACACCGACGAGCCGGAGCGGGTGCAGGACTCGCCCGCGGTGGCGCTGCTGCTGACCCGAGCCCGCGACCTCGGGGTGGAGCTGCCGCTGGACGCGGCCGTCGCGGAGCTCTGCCGGCGTCTCGACGGGCTGCCGCTGGCGATCGAGCTGGCCGCGGTCCGCGCCCGCAGCCTCACCCCGGCGGAGATCCTCGCCCACCTGCGTGAACGGCTCGACGTCCTCGCCCGCACGCGTGAGCGCGGCCCCGCCCGGCACCGCAGCCTCGAGGCCACGATCAGCTGGTCGCACGAGCGGCTACCCGGCCGCGACCGCGCGGTTCTTCGACCGGCTCGGCGTCTTCGCCGGACCGTTCACCGCCGAGCAGGCCCATGCGGTGGCCGGGGAGCGCGGGGAGGGGCTGCTGCACGTCGTCGGACACCTCGATCAGCTCGTCACGCAGTCGATGCTCACGGTGCGCCGGCAGGAGCTTCGCACCTGGTACGGGCAGCTGGACACGCTGCGCGCGTTCGCCGTTGCCCGGCTCGTCGAGCGGGACGAGCTCGCCGCCGTGCAGGACCGCTGGCTGGACGCGCTGGTCGACACCGCCCGCGACACGCAGCGGGCGCTCGACGCGAACGCGCCAGGTTCCTGGCGGACCCTGCACACCGTGCAGGCCGACCTGCGTGCGGCGGCGCGGCGCTGCCTCGACCGCGACAGCCGGCCGGACCGCGTGCTCGACCTGCTCCGCCCGCTCGCGATCACCGTGCACAGCGCCCCGGCCGCGCCGGTCGCCGAGTTGGCAGAGGCCGTGCTCGCCCGCTGGTCCGACGATCCGGTGCCGGACGCCGGCGGGACCCGCGAGCCGGATGTGGTCGACGCCGCGGCGGTCGCCGCGTTCGCCCGCCTGGCGCTGCACGAGAACGAGCGCGCCGCCGGACTGGCCCGGCGGGCGCTCGCCGCGCGAC
Organism: uncultured Actinomycetota bacterium; assembly: GCA_963711715.1. Lineage (GTDB taxonomy): Bacteria > Actinomycetota > Actinomycetes > Mycobacteriales > Pseudonocardiaceae > Pseudonocardia. Next base: position 23,405 of record CAVQFJ010000007.1, on the reverse strand, counting down.
CGACCGTGTTCGCCGGGATCGTGGCACGGCGCACGCTCATCGTCTGCGACTTGTCCGCGGGTCGCCCCGAGCTGGCCCTGCGCTGGACCGACGAGTTGCTGGCGCTGGCCGACGCCGAGAGCCGGCCCGGGTGGCCCGTCGAGGTCGGGGCGCTGCGCGCGGTGGTGCTCGCCGCCCTCGACCGCCCGGACGAGGCCATGGCCCAGGCCCGGACCGCGGTCGAGATGGCCGTCCGGTGTGGCACCCCCACGCTCGAGGCCTGGGCCGGGCTCCAGCACGCCTGCCTGCTGGCGCTGCGCGACCCCACCCGAGCGGGCGACGAGCTGGCTGCACTCGTCGGCCGCTGCCAGGACGCGGGCTACCCGCTCGGCGAGGGGGCTGCCTGCCGGGCGCGGGGCGCCCTCGCCGTCGTCGCCGGGCAGATCGCCGTCGCCGCTGCCTGGCTGGGTCGCGCCCTGGACGTCTTCGTGCGGATCGGTCATCTCGCGCAGATGCAGGTGACGCTGCGGTGGGTGGCCGCGCTCGCCCTCGTGTCGGACCGGCCCGCACCCGCCGCCGCGCTCCGGCGGGCGGCGGGCAACGTCCGGGCACCGGTGACCGAGATCCTCGACCGGGCCTGGCTGGACGAGCTGCTCGACGGTGCCGAGGACGGCGGCGGTGCGCTCCCGCTGCACGAGGCCGTCGCGCTGGCCCGCCGGGAGCTGGCGGCCGTCGCCGGGGCGGACACATCCAGGTCCACCGGGACGGCCACGGGGACGGCCCCGACACCCGCCGCACCGGCACCTGCCCGCTTCGTGCTCGAGGGCAGCGTCTGGACCATGTCCTTCGCGGGCCGCACCGTCCGGCTGCCCGCCGCCAAAGGGCTGACCGTCCTCGCCACGCTGCTCGCCCGGCCGGGGCGTGAGGTGTCCTGCACCGAGCTCGCGGGCGCCGCCGTCGAGCAGCCCGACACCGGCGAGGTGCTCGATGCGCAGGCGCAGCGCCGGTACGAGGCGCGGATCGTCGAGCTCCAGGACGATCTCGGCGAGGCGGAGGAGCGGGGCGATCGGGGCCGCGCCGAGGCGGCGAGCCTGGAGCTGGACCTGCTCGTCGAGCAGCTGACGGCGGCGCGCGGGCTCGGCGGGCGGACCCGGCGCTCGGGTGGCTCCGCCGAGCGCGCCCGCACTGCGGTGACGTGGCGGATCCGGTCGGCGATCAAGCGGATCGACGCGGTTCATCCCGATCTGGGCCGGCACCTGCGCGTGGCGGTCCGGACCGGGTCGTGGTGCAGTTACCGGCCCGAGCACCCGGTCGCCTGGGAGCTCACGCCGGCCGGGGCAGCATCCACAGCGTGAACCGGGTGATCGGTAGGAAACCGAACAGCCGCTCGGCACCCGGGCGGCTGTCGTCGCTGAACAGCGCGACGGCCGGCAGGTCGGGTACCGCGGCCAGCCGTGAGTGCACCATCGCTGCCCAGCAGCCGCGGTGGCGCGCCTCCGGCAGCGTTGCGCCGAGGGCGAGGACGACCAGCCCGTGCGCGACGTGCCGGGCCCCTACCGTGACCGCCCGACCGTCCAGGTAGCCGATCTCCATGTGCGGTCCGGACGCCGTCAGCAACCGGTCGTCGAAGAGGGTTCCCGGCGTGACGTCCAGGAACGGGTAGCCATCGACGAGCACCCGCTCGCAGTCCCGCACGGCCGCCGAGTCGGCCACCGGGACGATGCGCAGGTCGGGCGGCGTCGCGATCTGCGGCAGCGGTGCCGGCGGACGCAGGTGCAGCGGCGGGTGCCCGAGCAGCCGCCAACCCCGAGGGGTGAGGTCGGGCGTGGGCCACGCCGAGAGCAGGCACACCGCACCGGATCCCCCGCTGACCGCCGCCTCCACGGCGTCCAGCACCGCGTCCGGTCGGGGTGGCAGGGGTTGCAGCAACGTGACGGCGTTGGCGAGGCCGGCAGGGCGCCGCAGGTCGGCGAGGGCGAACTCAGCGCACCGGCGCACCCGCCCGCCCAGCGCCGCTACCGCCGGCTCCCACGCCTCCGCCATCGCGAACACCGCCCGCCGCAGCAGGGTGTCGCCGACCGGCGTCTCCGGTTCCCAGCCTGTACTCAGCACGTGGCGATACTGCCCGGGCTCGCGCCGGCTGGACAGGAAGGTTCTCCCGGGGTGGATCTTCAGCCAGGACATGCGGTGCCACCCGCTCGCTGAACTCCTGCAGTTGCCGGATCCCGTCGCGAACCCGGCCACAGCAGCACCCGGCGCGCCCCCGCCTCCGCACAGCCGGTGAGTACCTCGGCGCAGTGCTCCGGCGTACCGATCGACAGCCATCGGGCCAGGACCGCCGGATCGCGATGGAGCGTCGGCGCGAGGACCTCCTCGACGGGTGCCGAGGAGGCTCGCGCATCGTCGGTGACGGAGAGCCACATCGTCGCGATCATGTCCGGGACCATCGCCGGATCACGGCCAACCCGCTCGGGCTCGGCATCCAAACCAGCGCGCGATCGCGCATTCTGCGCCGGGTCGGTGCGGTAGCCCGAGGCGAACCAGCCGTCGGCAGTGGCGGCGACCGCTCGCAGACATTCAGTCGAGCCCAGCTGGCGAGCCAGATCCCGGGTGCGTCCGCGGTTAGTGGCGAGAAGTGGTCATCGGCTCGGTCGACGAGGCCGAGGTCACGTGGGTCCTCCCCCGCGAGCAGGCTCCGCACGATCCGGGTCGCGCGTCGAACCGGGACCACCGCTCCTCGAAAGGGATCCCGACCGCGGCGTAGTCGGCTCGGCTCGACCCGGGCCCGAGCCCCGCGATGACCGGTCCGGCGTGCAGGACGGCGAGGGTCGCCAACGACTTGGCAAGGTCGTCGGGATGACGCACGGCGGGCTGCGCGACCGATGTGGCGAGTGTCAGGTCGGGGCCTACCCGGCCACCGCACTCAGCTGGGACGAGCAGCCCGCTTGCTCCAGACGAGTTCGCACACCTTGCATCAGCTCGATGACCGCTGCCGGTCCGCCTCCGCGAGCGCGGTCAGCGCGTCCAGCGACGCGCTGACCATCTCCGAGACGTAGGCCAGGCGGCCGCGCTCGTGCGGCGGCACGACGGCCCGGGCCGTGATCTCCGTACCGTCCGGGGTCTCGGCGAGCTGCCAGTTGAAGTCGATGTCGCTGACCTGGCACGACATCGTCACCCGCCCCGCCTGGGTGTTGGTGCGCAGCTGCTGCGGCATCGGGAACTCCGGAGCGCTGTCGAACCAGATGGTGTAGGCCTGCGTCGACTCCACCTGCACGGTCTCGATGCCCGCCCACCACTCGGGGAAGCGGGTCGGGTCGAACAGCAGTTTCCACACCTCCTCCACCGGTGCAGCAGCCCTCGCGGTCAGCGTGAACTCGGGCATCCTGCCTCCTCCAGCTCGGCCAGCTCGGCCGTGACCCGGGCCAGCTCCCGGTCGGGCTCCACCAGCCCGACGACCGGGGGACGACCCAGGTCGACCAAGCTCGCCATGTACTCGTCCCCCACCTGCCGGCTGGGGGTACCGCCGCGGCGTCGCCACCCTTCCGCCGCCTCACCGAGCCGGCGTCGCGCCTCGGCCGCGTCGCCGCGGGCCTGAGCCACGAGGCCCTGGACGCGGGCCATGCGCGGCACGAGGGCCCACGGTTGGTCTCCCGGTCCGATGGGCTCCAGCGCGCCGCGTCGCAGCTCGGCGGCGGCGTGGTCGGCGGCACCGCAGAGCGCCAGCGCCTCGGCGGCGGCCAGCCGGGCCGCCGGGCGGCTCACCGCGGCGTCGGCGTCCAGCGCGGCCACGAGCAGCGTCGCCGCCTCGGAATGCCGCCCGCCGGCCAGCGCGACGAGCCCGGCATCGTGTCGGGCCGTCGCGAGCATCGGCGCCGAGTCGAACCGCTCGGCCGTGGCGAGCAGCTCCGCGACGGTGCCCGCGGCCTCGTCGTGGCGTCCGAGCCGGGCCAGCAGGTGCGCCCGCGCGGCCAGGCACGGCAGCGCCACCACCGGCGTGGTCCTGGTCGCTGCGATGCCGCGGTCGGCGCAGCGGAGCGCGGCCGCCAGGTCGCCGGCGCAGGCGAGCGCGCTGGCCGCATTGATCCAGACGGGATAGGCGAGGTCGGGCCGCAGCAGGCGTTCGATCGCGATCCCGGCGCGCTGCGCCACCGCCTCGCACTCGGCGAACCGGCCGAGCCGGATGGTCGCCATCAGCCGCGCGTTCTCCATCTCCGCGACGGTGACGTCGTTCGGCTGCGGAGCCAACGCCTCGGCCTCGGCGAGGAGGGGCCCACTGCGAACGGGATCGCCTGCCGACGCCTCGGTCCAGGCGAGGCCGATGAGCACCTCGGCCCGCAGCGCGGCGGGCTCGTGCCGGGTGAGCAGTTCCTCGGCCCGGCGGTAGGCGGCGAAGGACTCGGCCGGGTTGCAGGCGACGGTCCGGAAGAGCAACCCGCGGCGGCACCACGCTGCGGCGTGGTCGGCGGGCGCGAGCCGGGCCAGTGCGGTCGCCCACTCCCGCTCGAACTCCAGGGTCCGTCCGGACCAGGCGTGCACCTCGGCGAGCTCGAGGCGCGCGGTGGTGTCGTCCGCGTCGCAGCGCAGCGCCTCGGTCCAGAACGCAGTGGCCTCCGGGAGCGCGCCCAGCGAGCGGGCGTGCCGCGCGGCCCGGCGCCAGCGGGGCGCCGCCAGGTCGTCGCGACCTGCCCACTGGAGGTGCCGCGCCACCTCGGCGGCGTGCGCGTCCTCGCCCTCCGCTGCTGCCTCGACGGCCAGCGCGACAGCCAGGTGGGTGCCCTCTGGATCACGCAAGTCGGCCCGCGCAGCCTCGGCGAGCAGGGCGTGCCGGTACGCGAGCCGGCCGCTGGCCCTGCGGGCGAGGCCGGTGTCGAGCACCTGGCGTTCCGCCTCGTCGGTGGCCGGCAGGGCCGCGACCTCGGGGGCAGCGAGCCCGCGCCCCGCCGCCGCGATCGCTTCCGCCAGTGCCCGCGCAGCCTCGGGGAGCGTGCCGAGCGCTGCCCGCACGACGGCTCGCAGGCTCGGCGGCGGCGCGCTGCTCCCGGCGGCCACGGCCCGGGCGCCCTCGACCGCGAGCAGCGGGTTGCCGTCCGCCGCTACGACCACCTGCGAGACCATGGCGTCCGGCAGCGACGCGACGCTGCGGACGACCTCTGCCGCTTCGGCCCGCCGGAGCGGGCCCGGCTCGATCTCGGTGACGTCGAGCCCCCGCCCGGCCAGGTCGGCGAGCAGCGCGTCGGCGTCCGGGCGGGCCGGGCGGTCGCGCCGCGTGAGTACGAAGAGCACCGGCAGCGCGGCGAGCCGACGACCGATGTGGGCGCACAGGGCGAGGCTCGCCCGGTCGGCTCGGTGCACGTCCTCGGCGACGAGCAGCACCGGACGCCCCGCCGCGGCCCATTCGACCAGCCGAAGCACCGCGTCGAACAGCCGCAGCCGCTCCAGCTCCGGGGACGCGACGACGGGCGGCACGGCGCGGCAGCCCAGTGCGCCCGCGAGGTCGGGAGCGAGGCGGCCCAGCTCGGCGGGCCACCCGGCCCGCTCCGGCGGTGGGGGAACGACCCCGACCAGCGCACGGGCCAGCTCCTGCCACACGGCCAGAGGTGCCTCGCCTCCGACATCCACGCCTGCGCCGACCGCGACCCGCGCACCCGCGTTGTCGGCGCGCCGGGCCAGCTCGGCGATCAGTCGGGTCTTGCCGATTCCCGCCTCGCCGGTGACGAGCACGACCCGGCCTCGCCCGTCCCGCGCCGCGGTCCAGGCCGTGGTGAGCGCGGCCAGTTCGGTTGCGCGGCCGAACATCGGTGCCGCGACCCCCGCCGGCGCGCTGCCCGCGGCCGCAGGAGAGCGCAGTCGGGCCAGGAGCGCCCGCGTGGCCGGGGCCGGGTCGACGCCCAGCTCGGCGCGCAGCCGCTCGGCGAGCTCGCGGCCCACGACGAGCGCGCCGGCGCGGTCGCCCGCGGCCACGAGGCGCTCGACGAGGGCACGGTGCGCAGGCTCGTCCAGCGGGGTCAGCGCGCAGCGACGGGCCGACCAGCGAGCGGCCTCGGCCGGGTCGTCCGTGGCCGCCGCGACGCCGTCGAGCCGGGCGATCCGCCGGCGCAGGTGCTCGGCCCGCGCGGCCTCGGCCCAGTCGTCGTCGATGCCCGCGCACGGCTGGCCCGGCTCGTCGCGCTCGAGAACCTCGGTCTCGTCGAGGTCGCGGCTGACGGGGCCCAGCGCGACACTCGTGCGCGTCGCGACCACCGCGTCGTCGCCCAGCGACCGGCGCAACACCCAGACCGCGGTGCGCAGGTTGGCCCGCGGGTCCGGCGCGTCGGGCCAGAACCGGGCGGCCAGCGCGTCGCGCTCGTGCGTGCCGGGCTGAAGGGCGAGGAACGCGAGCAGCCGCCGGTGCGGCGCCGACAGCGGCACCGGCCGGCCGTCGCGGAACGCCGTGATGTCCCCGAGGAGCTGCACCCGCAGCATGGCCTCGACGGTATCCGCACGTCCTCGCCACGCGCATCCGCCTTCGGCGTCTGCTGTGACGGTGGCTGTGACGCAGCCGAAGGACTGTGGCGGGACCGGACGACAGGGAAGGAGACCGGAGATGAACCTGTACGTGATCCTCCGACGCAACGGCTGGCCGACGTCGGACGAGCTGCAGGCCGCCGCGCAGCGGTCGATCGAGGAGGGCGAGCGCCGCAGCGATCGGGTCCGCTGGATCCGCAGCTACGTGCTGACGGAGCAGGCGGGTGGCCTCGGTACGGCCTGCGTCTACGAGGCCGTCTCGCCCGACGCCGTGCGCGAGCACGCCGAGGCCGCGGGCCTGCCGTGCGACGAGGTGATCGAGGTGGCCGAGACGGTGGTAGCGCGGGAGGATCCTGTGCGCACCGGGTGACCCGCGCGAGGGGTGGGACGATGCCGCGGTACGTGATCGAACGCGACTACGGGCTCGACGACGACGACGAGATGCAGGAGCTCGCCGCGCGGTCCAAGCTGATGCTCATCGAGCAGTTCCCGGACGTCGAGTGGGAGCACAGCCACGTCTGCCACGACGCGGACGGGTCGTTCAAGAGCTACTGCGTGTACCGCGCGCCGAACCCGGAACGCCTGCGCGAGCACGCCACGCAGCTCGGCGGCCACGTCGTCACCGACATCTACGAGATCGTCGGGGACGTCACTCCGGACGACGTGCGGCTGTAGCGGGGCCGTCCAGCGTCGCGTGGGTGAGTGCCATGAAGGCGAGCATCCGGCGCAGCCCCAGCAGCCGCCGGCGCGGGTCGTCGACGGGGAGCAGCGCCATCGCCCGGGTGTACAGCTCCATCGCCTCGGCGTGCGCCAGGTTGAGCAGCGCCTGGTCGGCGGCCCGCTCGGCGACGTCGACCGCCGCGTCGACGTCGCCCGCCGCGCCCGCCTCGCAGAGGTGGTGGGCGACGTCGCGCAGCTCGGCCCGGCCGCTGCGCTGCAGGGCGTCGGCGATCCGGGCGTGCAGGCGCCGGCGGTGCGTGCGGGTGAGCCGCTCGCGCAGGGTGCGGTGCACCAGCGCGTGCGCGAACGCGAACCGCTCCGCGGTCCCGGCCGTCGCCTCGTCGAGCGCGGCGACCACCGAGCCGGCCGGCAGGGTGCTCACCTGCTCCAGCGGCTCCAGGTCGAACTCCCGGCCGACGACGGCACCGATCGTGAGCAGACGGCGGCAGTCGCCGCCGAGCCGGGCGAGGCGGTGGCCGATCACCTCACGGGCGGCAGCGGGCACCTCGGACCGCAGCAGAGCGAGCAGGCCGGTGGATCCGGTCTCGTCGAGGTGGCGCAGCAGCTCCTGCACGAAGAACGGGTTGCCCCCGGCCTCCTGCCGGACGAGCGCGAGCAGCTCGCGCGGCAGCTCCCGCCCGACCAGACCCCGGGCCAGCACTGCCGTGTCGGCGTCGTCGATGCCGGGGAGGCGGACCCGGCGCAGCAGGTGCGCGCGGTCCAGTCGCTGGAGCGCCTCGGCGAGATGCCCGCCGGGCGGGACGGCGTCTTCCCGGTACGTCGCCACCACCAGGACCCGCGCGCCGGGACGGGACTCCAGCACGTGCCGCAGCAGGCTCGACGTGGCCGCATCGGCCCAGTGCAGGTCGTCGACGACGATCAGGACCGGGTCGTCGGCGGACACACCCGCGAGCAGCTCGGCGACGGCGTCGACCATGCGGTAGCGCCGGCCGCCGATGTCGTCCGCCCCGCCGTCCGGCGCGGCGGGGAGATCCGGGAGCAGGCGGGCGAGATCGCCGGTGCGCGCTCCCAGGATCCGCGGCAGCACCTCCGGCGCGGCTACCCGCGTGAGGTGGCCGACCGCCTCGACGATCGGCTGGAGGGAGGCGATCGCGTCCTCCTGCGCGGTACCCTGCAGCACGACCGCCGGTGTGCCCCGCACGCGCATCGCCAGCTCGCGGGCCAGCCGGCTCTTGCCGATCCCGGCGTCACCGCCGACGACGACCAGCAGCGGGCCTAGGCCCTCGCAGGCGTCGCACCAGGCCCGCCGCAGCTCCGCCAGCTCGCCCGCGCGGCCGACGAACGGCGCGGCCTGAGGGAGGCGCAGTCGGGGCGGGAGGGGGAATCGACGACCCGGAACCCAGGACGGGACAGTTCCCTCCGGCGGGCGCCGCGGCGGGGTCGGGCCCGGGTCCGCCTCGGGCAGCGGTTCGGCGCGCAGCGCGTCGGCGAGCCGCCGCGTCGTCGGAGACGGGCTGATCCCCAGCTCGCGGCGCAGCGCGTCGCGGTGGCGCTCGAAGCACACCAGCGCGCCGACGGTGTCGCCTGCCGCGGCGAGCCGCCCGATCAGGGCGGCGTGCGCGTCCTCGTCGAGCGCGTCCAGCCCGGCCCGGCGCTGGCTCAGCGCGACGGCGCGAGGCAGGTCACCCGCGGTCTCGGCCTGCTGAGCGAGCGCCTCCAGCGCCCGAGACAGCCCCCGCTGGTGCGCCTCGCGCGGGCCGGCGACCCAGTCGTCCTCGACGCCGGTCAGGAGCTCGCCGCGGCACAGCTCGACGGCATCCTCCCACTTACCGGCCCGGGCCAGCTGGTCGAAGGCGGCCATGTCCACGTGCACCGCCGGGTCCAGCCCCACCCGCTCGCGCGATGCCGCGAGCAGACCGGGTCCGCCGACGCGACGCAGCGCCCACAGCGCGTTGCGCAGGCCCGCCCTGGCCCGGCCGTCGACGACGTCGGGCCAGAACCGGCCCGCGACCGCGGCCCGCCGGTGGGTGCCGGGATGCAGCGCGAGCCACGCGAGTACGAGGTGCGCCCGCCACGCGCGCGGCAGCTCGACGGCGCGCCCGTCCACCTCGACGGTCAGCTCGCCCAGCACGCTGACCTGCAGCATGCAGCGAATGTAGTGGCCAGCGTGACGCCGGCCCCGAGATCCGCACGCGATTCGTCCGGTTGCCCGACGCCCGAGCGGCGGTCGGAGCTCGCCGTCGTCGCGCCTGACGGTGCGTTGACGGTGCGTTGACGGTGCCTCGGGACCGTCCCCGAATCCGACCGTTCATCACGAGGAGCCCACACCATGACGACATCGATCATCGACAACGGCGTGAACGTCGAGGCCCTGCTCGGGGCCCGGGCGATGTTCACCGACAGCCCGGAGATGGCCCGGTTCCAGTGGCGGTCGAGCGTGGCCTGGGTCAACGGCACGCACAGCGAGGCCCAGGTCGAGACGTTCTCCGGCTTCGGTGAGGAGCAGCAGCACTCGAAGAGGTTCGCCTTCGACATCGACCACCCGCTGCAGTTCGCCGCCGAGGACAACGGGATCACGCCGACCGAGTACGTGCTGGTCGCCCTGGGCGGCTGCCTGACCGCGGGGGTCGCCGCCGTCGCCCAGCAGCGGGGGATCCAGGTGCGTTCGATGCGGGCCACGGTCACCGCGGAGATGGACCTGCAGGGCATCCTCGGCGTGGACCCGGACGTGCGCAACGGCTTCAGCGGCGTCCGCGTCGACTACTCGATCGACGCCGACGCGGCACCCGCGGAGATCGAGGCGCTGGTGGCGCAGTCGCAGAAGCGCTCGGCGGTGTACGACATCCTGACCAGCCCGACCGCCGTCACCGTCACCGTTACCTGACCGTGCGGCACACGACCACGGTGGTGGTCGGGGCCGGCCATTGCGGGCTGGCCATGAGTCGCCGCCTCGCCGAGCGTTCGATCGACCACGTCGTCCTCGAACGCGGTGAGGTGGCGCACTCGTGGCGCACCCAGCGGTGGGACTCGTTGCGCCTGCTCACACCGAACTGGATGACCCGGCTCCCGGGCCACGCCTACCTCGGCGACGACCCGGACGGCTACCTCGGTGTGCCGGAGGTGGTGCGACTGCTCGTGGACTACGCGGAGCCGGCACCGGTGCTGACCGGCACGACGGTCACGTCGATCCAGTCGCACGGGCAGGGCTACCGAGTGGGCACCGACCGGGGTACCTGGCACGCGCGGACCGTCGTCGTGGCGACCGGCGCGACCGCCGTCCCGGCCCGCCCGGCCGTGCCGCTGACCCGGGGGATCACGTCGGTGACCTGCGCGGACTACCGCAACCCCGGCCGGCTGCCCGACGGTGGCGTGTTGGTCGTCGGAGCCTCGGCGAGCGGGATCCAGATCGCCGAGGAGCTCGCACGGTCCGGGCGACCGGTCACACTGGCCGTCGGCGAGCACGTGCGGATGCCGCGCACCTACCGGGGCCACGACATCCTGTGGTGGATGGACGCGTCGGGCCTGCTCGACGAGCGTTGGGACGCGATCCCGGACCTGGCCCGCGCCCGCCACCTGCCGTCGATGCAGCTGGTCGGCGCACCGCGCACGCTCGACCTCACCGCGCTGCGCCGGCTCGGGGTGGCACTGGTCGGGCGGCTCGCGGGCGTCCGAGACCGATCGGCGCAGTTCGCCGGGTCGCTCGCGAACGTGACCGCGTTGGCCGACCTCAAGCTGGGCCGGCTGCTGGACACCCTCGACGCCTGGGCCGACCGAGCGGGCGTCGACGCGGAGCCACCGCAGCGGTTCACGCCGACCGAGGTGCCCGACCCGCCGGCACTGTCGGCACGGCTCGGTCCCGGCGGGATCGAGACCGTCGTCTGGGCGACCGGCTTCCGCCCGGACCTGTCCTTCCGCGGCCTCCTCCCCCTCGACGCCGGGGTGCTCGACCGGAAGGGCCGCGTCGTGCACGACGGGGGGGTCACCGCCGCACCGGGGCTGTACGTGATGGGCCTGCCGTTCCTGCGCCGGCGCAGATCGACCTTGATCGACGGCGCCGCCGCGGACGCCCGTGACCTCGCCGAGCACCTCGTCCGGTACCTGGGCTCGCTCGCCCGTTCGCGGGCGAGCTGAGAGAGACGGAGTTTCCGATGAGCACGTCACTGCGACATCCGGCGCTCGACGCGTGGGGTGACCACGACCGCGACGACCCGTACCCGCTGTTCGCGCAGGTGCGCGCGGCCGGCCCGGTGCACCTCGTGCGCCTGGTCGACGGGCACCCGGCGTGGCTGGTCGTCGGCTACCAGGAGGCCCGGGCGGCGCTGAACGATCCGCGGCTGTCCAAGGACATGCATGCCGCGCTGGCCCGCAGCGGCGAGGTGGTGGCCGAGGGCCTGCCCGGGCCCGCGCTGGCCCGGCACATGCTCGCCGTCGACCCGCCCGACCACACCCGGCTGCGACGGCTCGCGGCGCCGGCGTTCAGCAGGCGACGCGTCGACGGGCTCGAGGACCGGGTGCGCGCGATCGTCGCCCAGCTGCTCGACGGCCTGGCGGCCCGCGGTGACGAGGTCGTCGACCTGGTGGCGGGCTACGCGTTCCCGATGCCGTTCACGGTGGTGAGCGAACTGCTCGGGATCCCGGAACCGGACCGGGCCGACCTCGGGCGGTGGTTCCGCACCCTGCTTACCCCGCACTCCTGGCCACCACCGGCCGAGACCGTGGCGGCGTCGGACGCGATCGTCAGGTACCTGACCGCGCTGCTCGACCGCAAGCGCGCCGAACCGGGTGAGGACCTGGTGACCGACCTCGTCGTCGCCGCCGACCGCGACGACGCGCTCACGACGCAGGAGATGGCCTCCACGATCTTCCAGCTCGTCGTGGCCGGGCACGACACGACCACCAACCTGGTCGGCAACGCGACCGTGGCGCTGCTGCGCCATCCCGCGCAGCGCGACGCCCTGGTCGCCGATCCCGGCCTCGTGCCGCGCGCCGTCGAGGAGGCCTTGCGGTGGGACCCGCCGGGGCAGCACTCGACGTTCCGCTACGCCACCGAGGACATCCGGATCGGCGACGCCGTGATCCCCGCGTACGCCCAGGTGATCGTGTCGCTGGCGGCGGCGAACCGGGACCCGGCCCGCTACCGCGACGCGGAGTCGTTCGACATCCACCGCGCCGACGGCGGCCACCTCGCCCTCGGGCACGGCATCCACCACTGCCTCGGCGCGCCGCTGGCCCGGCTGGAAGGGCGCATCGCGCTCGGCGCGCTGCACACGCGGTTCCCGGAGATGCAGCTGGCTGTCGACCCGGCACAGCTGCGGTGGGCTCACGGCGACGGGCTGGTGCTGCGGGGGCTCTCGGAGCTGCCCGTGCGCCTGGGCGGGTAGCCGCTGCCGGCTCGAGCCGGGGGCGAACGGGCGACCTCAGCGGCGGACGAGCCGCACCAGCGCCTCCGTGCTGTCACGGCGACCCCAGGCGACGATGGCGGCCACGACGCCGACCCCCGCGGGGATGACGGCGAGGGCCCCGCCGCCGATAGCCAGGGTGATCGTCACTGCGCCGGTCATCAGTGCCACGAAGCACAGGGCGGCCAATCCGGTCAGGCGCGGCACGAACATCGCGATCGCGCCGGCCAGCTCCAGCGCGCCGATGATGTACATGCCGGTCGTCCCGAGCCCCATGGCCTCGAAGCCGGCGACGTTCTGCGCGTCGCCGGTGAGCTTGCCGAACGCGGAGAAGGCGTACACCGCCGCGAGCAGGACCTGCAAGGTCCAGAGGCCGGCGTGAGCGGCGCGCGAGGTGGTGCGGACGGTGGTGTCGGCGGTCGTCGTGGTCATCACGGGCTCCATCCCTGCGGTGCGGTGTGCGGTCATCAGTACAGACCGCCCGCGGGTCCGGAACTCATCGTCAGCGACGGCCTACCTCGCGCTCCACCGGCCATGCAGTGGCGGTCACGCAGACGCGGTCGCAGGGTCAGCAGCGGTCACCTGCGGACGGTAGCTCTCGATGATGTCCATGAACTCCTTGTGCTCGGCGTCGGGCACACCGAGGAAGTTCAGGGTCGCGGCGATCTCCATGGCGACCGCGTCGAACTGCCGGTCATTGATGTGGAGCGTGTCGTGGGCCTTGAGCATGTCCTGGCCGGGGTAGCACGTCGGCCCGCCGGCCGCCTCGATCGACCACGCAGTGACGAGGAACTTGTAGCCCGGCGCGTTCGCGGGATTCCCGTGGTGCTCGTGCACCCCCGGGTTGGCGTTGACCGAGACGTTCGCGAACAGCCGGTCGACGAGGATGTCGACTGCGCCCGCGATGCCATAGGTACCGCCAAGCCGCTCGAAGAGGGATTGATCGCTCATGATGGGTGACCTCCGGCTGACCGCCGCTCGCGTACGGGATCCATCCGACCCTGCACGCGGGTCGTGACCCCAGTCAATAGGACCAGCGCCTACCGCGACGGGTTGGACCAGCTCGGACTCACCTACACCCAGTACGTCGTGCTGATGCTGCTGGTCACAAAGCACGGTGATCACCCCGGACTGCTGTGACCGGCTCCACGCACCCCTTCACCGCGCCGGCGCACAGCGAGAGCGTGTGCTGTCCCTGCCGACGATCGACCACGATGCGGTGTGGGAGTACGGTCTGTGTCCGAGCGCGGCGTGCGCGCATGCTGCGCCCTGTTCGCGCAGTGATTGCGCGACGGTCGTCAGCCCGAGTTGTGCCGCCACGGCCGAGTCATCCCAGCCGGTGACCGCCAGATCGTCGGGGATGACGTGACCTGCGGCGCGGGCCGCCTGGACGACTCCGGCCGCCTGTTGGTCGCTCATCGCGGCGATGGCGTCGGGCGGTTCGGAGGAAGCCAGCAGGGTTGCCGTGATTCTCCGGGCCTCGGCTGCGTCATTGCGTGCGCATACCGCGATGACCACGTCGCGCCACGCGATGCCGGCGGCCTCGGCTGCTTGCCGATAGCCCTCGAGCCTTTCCCGCGTCACCGGGAACAGCACGTTCGTGATGTCCCCGCCACCACCGATCGTGCTGATCCGATCGCGGGACAGCGGTTGGCTCACGACGGCCGGACGTCGGGCGCCCGCAAAGGCGATACCCCCCACTGCGCGTGCCGCTGCGCGGTTGTCGATGCTCACCAGCTCCAACCCGGGGACCGCCGGGCCGCCGTGGACCACCGCAGGACGCTTCATCACCTGGATGGCGGCCAGGATCGGATCGTCGTCAGATGTGGTCCAGACGATGAACCCGTCGACGGCGGCGTCCGCGATCCGCGGGACGTCCTCGGCGGCGCCGGTGATCGGCAGGATGGTCATGCCGAACCCACGATCAGCGCACACGTCGGCGATCCCGGCGAGGAACGACGTGGCCTCAGGATCTTCAAACGCGTAGCTCAGATGCTCGCCCATCACGACACCCAGCGTGCGGGTACTGCCGCGGCGCAGTGACCGGGCACGCGGGTCAGGTCCGGGGTATCCCAGTTCGGTCGCCGCGGCGAGGACCTTCGACCGGGCCTGGTCCGATACGCGGTCCGGCCGGTTGTACGTGTACGAGGCGGTCATCACTGACACGCCGGCCAGCTCGGCCACCTGCGCGAGGGTCGCCCGCTCCGAGCCGGTCAACGGTCCCACTGGGGCAGGCTAGCAAAGGTTGTGTATCCTTACACAAGTGACGTCGAGCTTCCGTCGTGATCGGCTCACCTGGGTCGCGTACATCCTGCTCGCCTGGTTCGCCTATCTGCAGGCGGCGCCCGGGCTCGTCGTCGCGCACCTGCGCGCGGAGCTCGAGCTGAGTTACTCGTGGGGCGGACTGCACGTCGCGGGGTTCGCGGCCGGGAGCATTGCTGCGGGTGTGATCTCCGCGCGGCTCGAGCGTGCGCTCGGGCGGCGCACGCTGTTCTGGTCGGCGGCGGCGCTGATGGGCGCGGGGGCGATCGGGTTGGCGACGGGGCGCGTCGCTGCGCTGACCGTCGGCTCGGTGCTCGTGATGGGTGTCGGCGGTGGGCTGCTGCTGGTGACGATCCAGGCCGCGCTCGCCGACCGCCACGGCGAGCGCCGCGCGGTCGCGCTGGCCGAGGCCAACGTGGCGGCCAGCATCGCCTATGTCGCGCTGATCGGTGCATTGTCGTTGACCGCGGCGCTGCACGCGGGGTGGCGGGTCGCGCTACTGGCCTCGCTGGTGGTCCCGATGCTGATGTGGTGGACCAACCGACGGTTGGCGATCGATGCGCCGGCGCCGCCACAGGTGGCATACGGCCGCCTACCCGGCGTGTTCTGGATCGCGGCGGCGATGCTGTTCTGCACGACCGCCGCCGAGTGGTGCATCACCGCCTGGGGCGCGACCTTCGTCGAGGACGCCGCCGACGTCTCGACGGACTCCGCGGTCGCGATGATGGCCGGCTACTTCGGCGGGGTGGTGATCGGGCGCGTGCTCGGCAGCCGGCTGGCCCGCCGGCACGATCCGGCACGGCTGCTCGCACTTGCGCTCGCCGTCACCGCCGCGGGCTTCGCCGTCCTGTGGCCATCGACGGAGCCCGTGCAAGCGCTGATCGGGCTGTCCCTGATGGGGATCGGGCTCGGCAACCTGTTCCCGATGGGAGTGTCAGTTGCGGTCGCCCTTTCGCCGGAGCGGGCGGCGCTGGCCAGCGGACGGGCAGTGGCGACGGCCTCGTTCGCGGTGCTCCTCGCGCCCCTCACGGTCGGGACGCTCGCGGACGCGACATCATTGACGGCCGCGCTCGGGGTCGTGCCGATCGTCCTCACGCTCGCGGCTGCGGGGCTGGTGCTCGTGCATCGAACGCAGACCCGAGCCGTTACCCCTCGAGGTTCACGATGACCTGCATGGAGATGCTCGTGCCGCCTCGTCTCAGCGTGGTTCCCGGCAGTGTCCGCAAGATCTGTCAGCTGACCGGTGAGCGGGACCGGCAATGGGGAGTTCCGGCGTTCAACCGGACCGAGACCCGTTTCGGCGTCGTGGGTACGGACCTGGGTTCCTCGTTCGAGCACGACGGCCGGCTCTGGTTCCTCTTCGGCGACACCTGGCCGGACGCCACGTTGGGCGACAGCGTCGCGTGGACGACCGATCCTCGGCCCGAGCCGGGTATCAGGTTGCACTTCGCCTCGTCCGACTCCCGCTTCATCTCGCCGCGCGTGTCAACCCCCGACGGGCGCCTCGTGTCCACGAAGGCCTTCGAGGTTCCCCTGGACGGCTTCAGCGCGAACGGACACATGTACGTCTTCCGCTCGACCGACCACTATCGCGAGGCCGGGCGGGAGGTCATGGGGCGGTCCGTCCTCACTCGCGCCGTGAAGGGGGATCCCACCGACCTGTCGGTGCTCTATGACTTCTCGAACGCACGCCGCGGCGGGACGTTCATCAACGTCTCGTGCGTCGTCGCGGACACCGGCCTGGCCGGGCTGCCCTTCGACGGCTCGGCTCTGCTGGTGTGGGGCAGCGGCAGGTACCGCGCCAGCGACGCGTACCTGGCCTGCGCCCCGCTCGGATCCGTCGAGACCGGATCGAGGTGGCGCTACTACTGCGGTAGCGAGCGCGGCTCGCAGCGACCGATGTGGAGCGAGGTCGAGAGCGACGCGCTCGCGCTGTTCCCGCATCCGGAGATCGGCGAGCTGTCGGTCACCTGGAACGCGCCGTTGCAGCTGTGGCTGCTGCTCTACAACGCCGGCTCGCCGCGCGGGATCAACGCCCGTGTCTCGCGTCTGCCGTGGGGTCCGTGGTCCGATCCGGTGCTCGTCTTCGACCCTCGCTGGTCGGGACTCGGCTACGGCGCCTTCATGCATGAGGTGAAGGACCAGCCGGACGGTCTGTCCGACCCCGGTCGAGAGGGCGAATGGGGTGGCGAGTACGGGCCGTACGTGATCGACCGGTACACGCGCGCGTCGTCTGACCGTGACGCCGCCGTGTACTTCGTCATGTCGACGTGGAACCCGTACAACACGATGGAGATGAGGGCCGTCCTCCGGCGGGAACGGTGATGCGGTATCGCGACCGTGATGTCGGCACGGCAGGTACTGGCACACGGCCGATCCCTCTACGCTGCGGCAGATGCGGGAGGAGGATGCGTCCGAGCCCGCCGGTCCTCGGAGAACCTCGACGGGCGACGGCGGGCCCGCGTCCGCGGCGAGTTCACCGTCCGCGCCGTCGTCCACGACGCTGACGGCTGATGAGCTGATCGCCGAGTACGAGGAGGAGCGGCCGGGACGCAGGTTGTCTCCCCGGCTCGACCGCGTGGTCGTCGCCCTGTGCTTCCTGACGTCGGTGTTCGTCCTGTGGCAGGTCTTCGCGCCGCTGCAGCGGGGCAACCAGTTCTACCTGATCCTGTTCCTGGCCGCGGTGCTGCCGCTGGTCTTCGTCTGCTACCGCCCGCGCCGCCGCGCTCCGGTCGAGCAGGGCCGCGACGATCCCGGCGTCGTGGACTGGACGCTCGCGGTCCTGGCGCTGCTCGTGGCGCTCTACCCGGTCCTGCCGCTCGGCTGGGGAGACGCCGGTGGGGGGTTCGACGCGTTCCTCGATCGCCAGGGCTCGCTGAGCACCGTCGACGTCGTGATGGGCACCGTTCTGACCCTCCTCGTGCTGGAGGCCTGCCGCCGGACGACCGGTCTGGTGCTGCCGGCCATCTGCGTGGGGTTCTTCCTCTTCGCGTACTACGGCGGGTTCCTCCCCGTCTCGTGGCCGATCAGCCACGCGGGAGTGGACTTCAGCCAGATCATCAACGGCTTCTACAACGACCAGTCGGGGTTCTACGGCATCCCGCTCGACGTGTGCGCGACCTACATCGTGTTGTTCACGATCTACGGTGCGGTGCTGGATGCCACGGGTGCCGGGCGGTTCTTCATCGACATCAGCTTCGCGACGTTCCGCCGGTCGCGTTCGGCACCGGGACGCACCGTCACGCTCGCCGGCTTCCTGCTCGGCACGGTCTCCGGGTCCGGGACCGCGACCGCTGTCAGCCTCGGTTCGGTGGCGTGGCCGATCCTCCAGCGGGCCGGGTACCCGCGGGAGCAGGCGGGCGGGATGCTCGCCGCGGCCGGCATCGGGGCGATCTTGTCACCGCCGACCCTCGGCGCTGCCGCGTTCATCATCGCGGAGTACGTCGGCGTGCCCTACCTGCAGGTCCTGTTGTGGGCGGTGATCCCGACCGTCCTCTACTACGTCGGCATACTGCTCGCCGTCGAGATCGATGCCCGTCGGTTCGGCGCCGAGGCGGTGGCCGTGGCGACCGCCTCGGCGTGGAAGCTGCTGGTTCGCTTCGGGTACCACTTCCTGTCGCTGGCGGTGATCGTCGTGTTCCTCGCGGCGGGCATCGCGCCGTTCCGCGCGGTGGTCTACGCGACGATCGTCGCCGCGCTCTTCGGCTTGGTCGAGCGGGCGGTGTCCCGACGGGACCCGCTGCAGCCGGACGCCGTGCCCGGGTCGCTGCCCGACGCGCTGCGGGACTACTGCGTCGATCTTTACCACGCGCTCGCCGTGGGGATCCGTTCGGTCCTGCCCGTCGCGTCCGTCTGCGCCGCGGCGGGCATCATCACGTCGGTCATCGTCAAGACCGGCCTCGGTCAGAGTCTTGCTGATCTGCTGGTGAGCGGGGCACAGGCGCTGACCGACGACCCGACGGCGGTGCTGATCCTCACGGCGGTGTTCGCGGCCGTCGCGATCGCCGTGCTGGGTCTGGCCGTTCCGGTCACGGCGTCGTTCATCATCGCCTGGGTGATCATCGGGCCGGCGCTGCAGACCCTCGGCGTCAGCCCGGCCGAGGTCGCGATGTTCGTCTTCTACTACGCGGTGCTCTCCGAGGTGACGCCGCCGACGGCCCTGGCCGCCGTGGCAGCGTCCGCCGTCACCGGCGGCAACACGATCGCGACGATGTGGCAGGCGTGGAAGTACACGCTTCCGGCGTTCCTCGTCCCGATCGCCTTCGTCATCACCGAGAACGGGTCGCACCTGCTGTTGCAGGGCGACCTGTGGTCGGTCGTCTGGACCACCGCGGCGTCGATCGTCGCCGTCGCCGCGCTGGCCGCGGTCACCGGCGGGTGGATCGTCGGCCCGGCAACGTGGCCGCAGCGGTTGCTCTGCGTGCCGGCCGCCGTTCTGCTGCTGTACCTGCAACCGGTGAGCGTCGGGATCGGCCTGGCCTTCCTCGCCGCCGCCGTCGCCGTGAACCTGATCACCCGACACCGCAGTGTCCAACCCGTGGGAGAGCCGTCATGATCCATCGATACCGGCTGCTGTCCGCCGTAGCCGTGGTCTGCACGACCGCCCTCGTGGCCTCCGCGTGCGGTGGCCGGCAGCAGCCGACCGCTCCTCCTGCCGGGGCCGACGGGTCGTCGTGCCAGGCGAGCAGCGGGCAGATCACCATCGCGACCGGGAACGCCACAGGTGTCTACTACGCACTCGGTGGCGGCCTGGCCAATCTGATCTCGACCAACACCCCTCTCAAGGCGACGGCCTCCGAGACCGGGGCGTCCGTGCAGAACATCCAGCAGCTGGTCGCCGGGGAGTACGACATCGCGTTCTCGCTCGCCGACACCGCCGCCGATGCGGTGCGCGGGCAGGGTGGGTTCACCGCGCCGCAGGAGATCCAGGCCCTGGCCCGGATCTACTCCAACTACACCCACGTCGTGGTCCAGCGCTCGTCCGGCATCCGGACGGTGGCCGACTTCCGCGGCAAGCGCATCTCCACGGGATCTCCGAAGTCCGGCACGGAGGTGATCGCCAACCGGCTGATGGTGGCGGCCGGGCTGGACCCCGAGCGCGATGTGCAGGCGCAGCGTCTCGAGCTGGGCAAGACCATCGACGCCATGAAGGACGGATCGATCGACGGTTTCGTGTGGTCCGGTGGACTGCCCACCGGTGGGGTCACCGACCTGTTCACCTCGGCCGGCGACCGTGTCGAGTTCCTCGATATCAGCGACCTGTTGCCGAAGATGCAGGAGATCAACCCGGTCTACGCCGAGGGCGTCGTGCCGGCCTCGGCCTACAAGACCCCGTCCGACGTCCGCACCATCGTGGTGCCCAACCTCCTGTTGGTGCGCACCGACTTCCCTCCCGGCGACGCGTGCGCGGTCACCCGGCTCATGTTCGACAAGAAGGCCGAGCTGGAGAAGGTGCACCCGGCGGCGACGGAGCTCGATCCGCGGCTCGCGGCCGAGACCGCGCCGGTGACCCTGGCGCCCGGCGCCCAGAACGCGCTCCAGCAGCTCGGTGCCGGCTGAGGGCGGCGTCAGCACCCCAGATCTGCCAGCACCTCGGACGCCAGCCGGCCGAGGGCCGTCGTGTCCGCACCGGTGGGGTGCAGCAGTGCGGCGACCATGGCATCGGCGGTGGCGTCGGTGAGCAGGCCCGCAACGTTCAACCGGAACTTGTGCTCCACCTCGTCGGCGCCCAGCGGGTCGTCCGGGTTGCCGCGCGCACCCCGCACCTCGGCCGTCGCCGACGAGCCGTCGTGCCACCGGGCGGTCACCACCGCGGGCCGCTCGCGGGGCAGCGCCGCGGAGTGCTCGGGCCGCTCCCGCAACCGGACGCGGGCCGCGAGCTCGCGGACCTCGTCGCGGGCGAGCCGGTCGGGGAGGAAGGTCCTTGCGACGAGGTTCCCGTCCACGGCGAGCGCTGCGAGGCACACGGGCAGCGAGAACCGGGCGTGCATGTCCGAATCGACGTCGACCGCGTCCAGCGAGGCGGCGAACGCGAAGGTGTCGACCGCGACCTCCGCGATGCCGCCGCGCGCCCGCACCGGATCCGACACGCCCGCGACGGCGGCGCGCCAGGCGTCGAGCGCCGGGTGGATCCAGCGAGCGCACGCGTAGGGCTTGAGGTAGCTGTCGGCGAGGCGCCACCGCTCGCCCAAGCCGCCCGTCAGCTCCTCGGGGTCGAGGTCGGTACAGACCGCCGAGTCGAGCAGGCGGGCCACGAGATCCACACTCCCGCGGGCACCGTCGGCGGCCCGGCCGGCCGCGGCCGCGCCGTAGTACGTACCGAGCCCGGTCCAGACGTTGCGCACCGTGCCGCCGTGCACCGGCACGGCGAGTGTCGCCGCCATCGGGACGGACGCCCCGAGCAACAGCGCTTCTGCCGTGCCGGCCGGAGGCAGGTCGGCGAGAAGGCTCGCCGCGAGCGCCGCCGTCACTGGCCCGTGGATCCCGTGCGGGTGCAGCCCGGGCCGCAGGGATGTGCCGACACCGAACCGCATCCCGACCTCGGTCGCGAGGAGGAAGACCTCCGTGAGCCGCCGGTCGGGCATCCCGTCCGCCGCAGCGGCATGCAGCAGCACGGGGAGGCAGTGCGGGCCCGGGTGCGCGGTAGGTACGGGCGGGAGGCGGTGGCCCTGGGGGTGGAACGAGCCGCCGGAGTCGGCGTCGAGCCAGGTCGCGGCCGTGCCCAGGCCCGCGAGCCGGGCGAACGGGACATCGCGCGGTCCGGACGGCTCGGCCGCTCGCAGGCTGCGGACGAGCGCTCGCACCGGCGGGTAGTGCAGCCCGCCGACCAGCACGCCGGCCGAGTCGAGCAGCAGCAGCCGCGCCAGGTGCACGATCTCGGCCGGGGCGTCCTCGAGCCGGGTGCCGTAGGCGAACGCGGCCAGCCGCCGGGCGTCGATCAGGGTGGCGGCGGTCGTCACGGTCATCGGGCTGCTTCCGGGGTGGACAGGCCACGGATGACGGCGGCGGCGAGGTCGGCGAGGCGTTCGGTCACGCCCGCAACGGCGCCGGCGAGCACCACGCCATCGACCCCCACGTCCGTGAGCGCGTGGATCCGCGCGGTGACGGTGGGCCCGTCGCCGGTGACGAGGAAGCGCTCTCCTACCAGCGCGTCACCCGGCCCGGCCAGGTGGCCGGGATGCCGGGCGTCCGCCGTGCCGTGGCGACGGTAGTCGTGCGCGGCGGCGACGTCCCGGACGTGGTCGAGGTCGTTGCCGTCGACGCCGTAGAAGTCCGGGGCGCCGGTGATGCGCGCGGCGCAGGAGCCGAGGACGGGCCGAGCGGCCGCGTCCGCCTCTTCGACGGACGACGTGACGGCGGCCCGCATGAAGACCCACACGGCGGCGCCGGGGTCGGCGTCGCGGGCGATGGCGGCGGCGCGCGCCACCACCCCGTGATCGGTGCCGACGTCCACGAGCACCCCACCGAGCGCGGCGGCCGTCGCGGCGATCGTGCGCGGGCCCGACGCCGCGCCCAGGAGCGTCGACCCGGCGGAGTCGGCGTCGAACTCCCGCAGCGCGCGCATCGCCGCCTCGTGCTCGCGCAGCGACGGGACCGGCAGCCCTTCGTTGCGCACCGAGCTCTCGCCGCGCCCGACGACGGCGACGACACGCCCCGGGTGGTGGGCCGCGAGGGTGCGTACGGCTCCGCCGACCGTCGCCGGATGGCGCAACCCCAGCCCGAGGACGCACGGGCCGGCCATCCGTGCGTCCGTCTCGGACAGCACGCGCCCCGTCTCCACCAGCGGGTCGGAGAACAGCCGCGGGCTGTCGCGACCCCGACGCCATCGATCGCCGCCGCGAGTGCCCGGGTCGCCAGCGCGACGGCGTCGTCCTCACCCCACGGTCGAGCGACGTTGAGCAGCGCCGGAGGACGGGACATCACCGCAGCCGATCCCACAGCGCGCGAACCGGCACGTCGCCCGGCGGCCCGTCGAACGAGCTATCCACAGTGGACGAACCGGTGACCGCGGCGACGGTGTCGGCGAGGCCGTCGGGCGTCCCGACAAGCCGCTCGTCCAGGAGCGGACCGCGAGCCAGCCCGCCGCTCCGGCGTGACCTCCCCACGGACCGGGAGCCCCGTCCGGTGGCGTGACGGCCATCAGGCTGCCGGCGAGATCGAGCACCGCGGGCAGGTCGGCGAGCGGATCGCCGGTCAGGACGGCCGCGCACGTCGCCGCGGGGACGACCCCGCCCGTCGGCAGCGCGGCCGGCCGGGCCACCTCGGCGACCCGGTGCTCGACCTCGGCGGCGACGGCGAGCCCGCCGTGCACCGCGCGGCTCAGGTCGGCGGCGGTGCGGTCGCGCTCGGCGCCCACGGTGAGGCCGACAGCGTCAGCACCGCTTCCTCGCCGAGGCCGGCCCGCGCGCAGCGCTCACCGGCCCACAGCAGCCCCGGGTAGGGCGCGGCCCGCAGTCCCGTCCCGGGCAGGGGCACAGCGCCGTCTGCGGTGCCGATCCGGACGGCCCACGCCCTCAGGTCGTCCTCCGGCGCGGTGTCGGCGAGTCGCTCGAGCACCCGCAGCGCACCGGTCACGGGGGC
>CAVQFJ010000006.1:0-529861 GCA_963711715.1 uncultured Actinomycetota bacterium | reverse complement strand
GACATCGGTGGTGAACATGCCGACCACGGTCCGTCCTGGCGGGGTGGCGCACCTCGGTGTGCGATACCGAGTTTGCGAACGTCGTTGCCGGGCTCCTGCCGCGTGCGAGCACCGGGAGCCGGGTCGGACCGTCTCAGTGGGTGACGGACGTGTCGGCGTCCCAGCTGGCCAGGATCGGCAGCAGGCGGGCGGTCGGGGAGCCGGGTTCCGCGGTGTAGACGACCAGCGCCTGGTCGGGCTCGTGCGGCGCCGCGACGATCTCGATGTCGAAGGCCAACGTGCCGGCGGTCGGGTGCGCGATGCGCTTGGCCACGGATGCGTAGTCGCGGACGGTGTGATCGTCCCACCAGCGGCCGACGTCGTTGTCGGCGGCGCGCAGCTCGTCGATCAGGCCGGACAGGAGGCGGTCGTGCGGACGGCGCCCGGCCTCTCGGCGCAGGGCAGCGACCGAGGCCGAGGCGAAGTCAGCCCAGTTGATGATCCGTTCCCGGGCGATGGGGTCCTGGAGCAGGAAGCGGATGAACGACGTCCGCGGCTCGAGCGGTCTTCCGAGCACGGCGCGCAGCAAGGCGTTGCGGGCCAGTACCTCACCACGGCGGCCGAGCAGGAGGACCGGAACGTGGTCGAGGGTGGCCATGAGCCGCAGCAGACCGGGATCGGGTTGCTGGGGTGCCTCCGAACCGGTCGCGGAGCGGCGCGAGGTGGGTGCGGCGAGGTCGCGCAGGTGGGCGCGCTCGACGTCGTCCAGGCGCAGCGCCCGGGCCAGCGCCGCGAGCACCCCGTCCGAGACATTGGCCTGGCGCCCCTGCTCGAGCCGGCTGTAGTAGTCCGGGCTCAGCCCAGCCAGGACGGCCAGCTCCTCCCGCCGGAGGCCGGGCACCCGCCGCGCGCCGGGGAAGGCCTCGATGCCGGCTCGGGACGGGGTGAGCCCGTCGCGCCGGGAACGCAGGAAGGCGCCCAGCGCGGCGCGGTCTCGGGACACCTCCCCACAGTAGGGAGGCCCCCGAGACCGCGGGTGGTCCTGCCGTGCCCAGGCTCGCCCGGTCCTGGCACCGTCCTCCGGCGCCACCTAGACAGGGAGCCATGACCTCGGAGAACGGGACCGACCGCACACGCACCGACCCCACCACCCGCCTCACGGGACGCACCGCGATCGTCACCGGTTCGACCAGCGGGATCGGCGCGGCGATCGCCCGCACCCTGGCGAGCGAGGGCGCTCACGTCGTTGTCAGCGGCCGGGACGTCGCTCGCGGGCGGGCCGCCGTCAAGGAGGTCCGGGAGGCGGGCGGCCGTGCCGACTTCGTGGCCGCGGACCTGGCCGGAACCTACGAGCAGCTCCGGGCGTTCGTGGCCGAGGCGACGTCCACCCTGGGTGGGCGCGTCGACATCCTGGTCAACAACGCGGGCATCTACCCAGCGACCCTCACCGAGGACCTGCCCGACGCGGATCTCGACGCCATGCTCGCGGTGAACGTCCGGGCTCCCCACGTCCTCGTCGGCGCGACGGCGCCGGCCATGGCCGAGCGCGGCAGTGGAGTGATCATCACCATCGGCTCGTGGATGGCCAGGGTCGGCAGCCCCTTCGCGGCGATGTACAGCGCCACCAAGGCGGCCGACGAACAGCTCACGCGCAGCTGGGCCGCCGAGTACGGACCGCGGGGCGTGCGCGTGAACACCGTCGCGCCAGGAGCGACCCTGACGCCGGGCAACGAGGCGGCGCGCGCGGTACTCGACGCGATGACCGCCGGGACTCCCGCCGGCGTCGTGGTCCGGCCCGAGGACATCGCCCGGGGGGTCCTCTATCTCGCCTCGGACGACGCCGTGATGGTCCACGGGAGCACGCTCGCCGTCGACGGCGGGATCTCCGCCACGCGGTTGAGCTGAGCGGCTCGCTGCGCACGGCCTCGGGGCCGTCGGTCACGCCGCGCGGCGCGCCCCCGACCTCACGATCCCCGCCAGGTTCGTTGCCGTTGTGGCAAAGTCCGACCCGTGGACGAGGAGACGAGCTGGGTGCTGGCCGGGGTCGGACCGCGGCTGGCCGGGTTGCGTCAGCAGCGGAGCACCACCCTGGCCGCACTCAGCCGGGCGACGGGGATCTCCGTGAGCACGCTGTCCCGCCTCGAGTCCGGGCAACGGCGCGCGACGCTGGAGTTGCTGCTCCCGATCGCGAAGGCGCACGGAGTCGCGCTCGACGACCTGGTCGGCACCCGTCCGGCCGAGGACCCGCGCGTGCGTGGGGAGGTCGTCCGGCGGAACGGGATGACGCTCTGGCGACTCTCGCGCAGCCCGGGGCAGCCGGTCGCCTACAAGATCCTGATCCCCGCCTCGATCTCCGATCCGCCGGACCAGGGCGCGACCCACGAGGGCTACGAGTGGCTCTACGTCCTGGCCGGGCGGCTCCGGCTGATCCTCGGTGACCAGGACCTCGTCCTCGGCCAGGGCGAGGCCGCCGAGGTCGACACCCGCCGCCCGCACTGGCTCGGCAGCACGGGCGAGGGGCCGGTCGAGATCCTGGTCCTCTTCGGCAAGCAGGGCGAGCGCCTCCACCTCCGGACCCGACCGCGGTGACCCGGGGGCGCGGGATCCGGCCCCGAGAACTCACCCTCGTCGGGTGATGACCTTCGGCGACGCGCCGACGACCGTTGCCTCCGTGACCGCCGAGCTGCTCAGCCGCATCCAGTTCGGCATGCACCATCAGCTTCCACTTCATCTTCCCGCCGATGTCGCTGGGACTCGGGCTGCATCCTGATCATCTTCGGGATCAAGTCCGTGCGCACGGGTGACCCGAAATGGCGGCAGCTGTCGCTGTTCTGGACGAAGATCTACGGACTGATCTTCGCGATGGGCATCGCCACCGGCATCGTCCAGGAGTTCCAGTTCGGCACGAACTGGTCGGTGTACTCGCGGTTCGTCGGCAACATCTTCGGCAGCCCTGCTCGCCGCCGAGGGCATCTTCGCCTTCATGCTCGAGGGCGGATTCCTCGGGCTGATGCTCTTCGGCGGCAGCGCCTGGGCAACCGCCTGTGGCTGTTCGCCACGGTCATGGTCGTCGCCGGCGCGACCTTCAGCGCCACGTGGATCGTCATGGCGAACTCCTGGATGCAGACCCCGGCCGGGCTACGAGATACGCGACGAGGGCAACGGCGCCGCAGGCCTTCATGACCAGCTTCCGCGGAGGTCGTGTTCACCCCGTCGTTCGGGCCGCGGTTCTTCCACACGCTCGTCGCGTCCTGGATGGTCGGCGCGTCGCTCGTGATCAGTGTCGCGGCCTACTACCTGCTCAAGCAGCGGCACGTGGAGCTCTCGAAGACGATGATGCGGGTGGCGCTGCCGATCTTCACCGTGCTCGCGCCGCTGCAGGTCGTGGTCTTCGGTGCCAATCAGGCCATCGAGGTCGCCGACCGACAACCCGAGAAGCTGGCCGCGATGGAAGGGCGTGTACGAGAGCGCAGACCTGCGCCCCGATGACGCTCGTCGGATGGACCGATCCGGCGACCCAGACCACCACCGGCCCGAGCATCCCGTGCCTGCTCAGCTTCCTCGTCGGCGACAGACACCGACACCGAGGTCCAGGGGCTGCACGACCTTCCCGGCCGACGACCGGCCGACGTCAACCTCGTGTTCCAGGTGTACCACCTGATGATCAACCTGGGCATGCTCTTCATCGCGATCGGTGGCGTCGCCGTGCCTGCTCTGGATCTGGAAGCGCAAACTCTGGACGGCGCGATGGATGCTGCGGATCCTCGTCGGCACCATCGTTCTCGCCCAGCTGGCCACCCTTTCGGGCTGGTGGACCGCCGAGTTCGGACGCCAACCGTGGATCGTGTGGCAGGAACTCCGCACCGCCGACGCGGACAGCCCGAACGTGCCGGCATGGCAGGTGGCGCTTCTCGATCGGGATGTTCGCGTGCTGTACACCGCTCGTGCTGGTCCTCTTCCTGTTCCTGCTGGACCGCAAGATCAAGGCGGGTCCGCCGGATCCGCCCGATGAGGAGGAGATCCGAGTCCCTTCCGGACTCCTTCGGGGAGATCTTCCGGAACCCTCCGCACCGCGCGTCGAGTGTGGTCGACGACGGCGCGGAGTCGGAGGATCGCGCCGCGTCTGGGGTGCGCTGATCATGTGGCTCAACACGGCTCTGGTTCGTTCTCTACGTCATGTGATCGGCGGCTACGTCATCCTCGACGGGTTCGACCTCGGCGTCGGGATGCTCGCCCCGATGGTCGGGCAAGGACGAACGCGAACAGCGACGTCCTGCTCAACAGCATCGGCCCGGTCTGGGACGGCAACGAGGTGTGGCTGGTCCTCGCGGGCGGGGCCCTGTTCGCCGCTTTCCCCATCGTCTACGCGTCGCTGTTCAGCGGCTTCTACCTGGCGATGATGCTGGTGCTGCTGGTGCTCATCCTGCGCACCGTCGCCATCGAGTTCCGCTCGAAGCGCGCGAGCCGGGCCTGGCGCATCACTGTGGGACTGGACGTTCTTCGGCTCGTCGCTCGGCATCACCATCCTGCTGGGCGTGGCGCTCGGCAACGTCATCCAAGGCGTGCCGATCGACGCCGAGGGCAACATGGACGCCGACTTCCTCGCCCTGCTCAACCCGTACGCGATCGCGCTGGGAGCCGTTGCGGTCGTGATGCTCTCCCTGCACGGCGGGATATTCCTCTGTCTGAAGGTGGAGGAAGAACTGCTCGAACGGGTCCGGCACCTCGTGCCACGCCTCATGATGGCGGCGTTCATCCTGTTGACGACGATCGTCGCCTGGACTCTCCTGCTGAACGACCAGATCCCGGAGAACTTCAGGAGCCGGATGTGGCTCGGCATCTTTCCGCTGGCCGCCCTCGTGGCGGCGATCATCGCGTGGCGTCGGATCGCCGTCGGGCAGTACCTGTCCGCGTTCGTGGCGTCGTCGACGATGATCGCCATGCTGCTCGACGACCGTCGCGGCCGGGCTCTACCCGGTACTGCTGCCGTCGTCGATCAACCCGGAGTACAACCTCACGATCTACAACGCGGCCTCCGCCGAACCGACGCTCATGGTCATGTTCGTCATCGCGCTCATCGGGATCCCGTTCGTGCTGCTGTACACGGCCGGGGTCTACTACTTCTTCCGCGGGCGGGTCGTCCTCGACGCGCACAGCTACTGAACGGCGGCCCGTGGCCCAGCCTCGGAGGCGCGACATCGGCACCCGGGGCGGGTCCACGTCCCTGCGACACCTGCTGACCGACGATCGTCGGGTCACGGTTCCCGTCGCGGCGACGGTCGCGGCCGGAGTGCTCGGCACGATCGGCACGATCGCGTGGTTGCTCGTGCTCGCCGGGGTCATCGACGCCGTCTTCCTGGGCGGCGACGACCTGGCCGACGTGACGACGTCGCTGGTGCTGATGGTGACGCTGCTCGTGGTGCGCAGCGGATGCGCCTGGGCGGGGGAGGTGCTCGGGGAACGGGCCAGCGCACGGCTGCGGGACCGGGTTCGATCGCAGCTGGTCGGACACCTCTTCGCGGTCGGTCCGGCCGGGATGTCCGCCGAACGGGCGGGCGAGGTCGCCGCCACCGTCGGCGACGCCGTCGAGGCGCTGCACGACTACGTGACGCGGTACGTCCCGGCGGTCGCTCTCGGCCTTGTCGGGCCGCTGCTCGTGCTCGGCACGATCATGGTGCTCGACCCGTGGACGACGCTGATCCTGCTGTTCGCCGGGCCGATGCTGGTGCTGTTGCTGGCGGTGATCGGCGGCCGAACCCGCGCGTTGACCCGGCGCCGGCTCGACGAACTGGGCTGGCTCAGCGCCTTCTACCTGGACATGATCCGCGGACTCGGCACGCTGAAGGCGTTCGGCCGATCCCGTCAGGGCGAGGCCATGATCGAGCGCGCCAGCACCCGTCTCGGCGACACGACCATGGACGTCCTGCGCACCGCCTTCCAGACGTCGCTGGTCATGGAGTGGGCGGCGACCGCGGCGACCGCGCTGGTGGCGGTCGAGGTCAGCTTCCGCATGATCGTGGGCGACCTTCCGTTCGGAACGGCGCTCGCCGTCCTGGTGCTGACCCCGGAGTTCTTCGTCCCGTTCCGGCGGCTCGCGCTCGAGTACCACGCCGGCCACGCGGGCGACGCCGCGCTGCGGCGGATCGATGAACTGCTCGCGCTTCCCACGCCCACCGTCCGGGAGCCGGGCCCCCCGCCCGACCGCGTGGCGGTGGACGCGGTGCGGCTCGACGGCGGGCCGGCCGGGCCGGGCGACTCGGCTGCCCCGGACGTGGAGCTCCGCGACGTGAGCTACGTCTACCCCGGTGCGACGTCGGCGGCGCTGTGCGGACTCGATCTGCGGCTCGAAGCGGGGCGGAGCGTCGCCCTGGTCGGTCCGAGCGGAGCCGGCAAGACGACGGTCGCCCGCCTCCTGCTGCGCTTCATGGAGCCGACCAGCGGAACCTTCCTCGTCGACGGCCGACCGGTCGAGGAGATGGACGTCCGGCAGTGGCGGCGCCAGATCGCCTGGGTTCCGCAGAACCCGACGCTGCTGGCCGGCACGGTCGCCGACAACATCCGGTTGGGGGATCCGGCGGCCTCCGACGAGGCGGTGCGCGCCGCAGTGGAGGTCGCCGGGGCGACGGACTTCATCGGCGACCTCCCGCACGGTGTCGACACGGTGCTCGGGGAGCAGGGGCTGCGGCTGAGTGGGGGCCAACGCCAGCGGCTGGCGATCGCGCGCGCCGCACTCCGGAACGCTCCGCTGGTGGTCCTGGACGAGTACACCGCACACCTCGACGACGACACCGAATCCGAGATCGTCGAGGCGATCGCCGCGCTGCTCCGCGGCCGGACCGCCCTAGTGATCGCGCACCGGGAGCGGACCGCCCGCGCGGCGGACCGCATCGTGGCGCTGCCGTCGGGCGTGCTCCAGCCATGAGGGGCCCAGCTATGAGGGGCACAGCCGCCACGAGCACGGCACGCCGGCTCGGCGCCCTCGTCGGCCGGCTGCGGTGGTCGATACTCGGCGCCGCGCTGATCAGCGCGGTCACTCTCGCGGCCGGGGTGGGACTGCTCTCCACCTCGGGGTACCTGATCTCGACGTCCGCGCTGGTCGAGTCCACCGCGACGCTGGGGCTCACCATCGTCGCGGTCCGGTTCTTCGCGGTGGTCCGCGCCGTGGGCCGGTACCTGGAGCGTTACGTCGGGCACCTCGTCACGTTCCGGATGCTCACGCGCGTGCGGGTGTGGTTCTACCGCAGCGTCGAACCGCTCGCGCCCGCCGTGCTGGTCGACGAGCGGTCAGGCGACGTGTTGACCCGCATCGTGGGCGACGTCGACACCGTGCAGGACCTGCCACTCCGGGTGGTGATCCCGCGGATCGCGGCGGTGCTCGGCGCCGGAGTCGGCGTGCTGGTGCTCGGTCTGCTGCAGCCCGTGCTCGCCGTCGTGCTGACGGTGTTCCTGCTGGTCAGTGGCGTCCTGCTCCCCGTGCTGACGCGCCGGCTGGGGCGCGCGGCGGCGGAGGCGCTCATCGCCGACGAGGCGAGGATGACGGCGGCCGTCGTCGAGGGCGTGGGCGCGCTCGCGGATCTGGTCGCCTACGGTCGCGAGGATCTGCTGGCCGGGCGCATCGCCGAGCTCACGAGCCGGCGCCACGCGGCGCAGCGCCGGCTGGCGCACCTGCGTGGACTCCACACGGCGCTCGCCACCCTGTTGGCCGGTGCGGCCGCGGTCTGCACGCTCGCCGTCGCGATCCCGCTCGTCACCGAAGGCCGGCTCGACGGGGTGCTGCTGGCCGTCGTCCCGCTGGCCACCATGGCGACGTTCGAGGCCATCGCGCCGGTCGCGGTGTCCTACGAACACGTCGATCGGTGTCGGGCGTCGGCTCGTCGACTCTTCGACCTGGCCGACCGGACTCCGACGGTGCGCGAGCCCGTCGGACCCGTGGCGGCCGCGGCTCGCCCCCGCGGCCGGATCGAGGTCCCGTGCACCGCAGGAGAGGTCGAGTTCGACCACGTCACCTTCCGGTACCAACCCGACCGGCCGGATGTGCTGCGCGACACCACCTTCACCGTGCCCCCCGGGGCGCAGGCGGCGGTCGTGGGGCCGAGCGGCGCGGGCAAGTCGACCATCGCCGCGCTGCTGCTGCGGTTCTGGGAACCGCAGCACGGGACGATCCGGATCGACGGCCGGGACCTGCGGGACATCGGGTCGGCGGCCGCCAGGGCCGCGGTCGCCGTGGTCGCCCAGCACGACCACCTCTTCGACACGACCCTGCGGGACAACCTCCTGCTCGGCGATCCCGACGCCGACGACGACCGGATCCTCGCGGTGTGCCGGGCCGTGGCGCTCGACGAGCTGGTGGGTGCGCTGCCGTACGGGCTGTCCGAACGACTCGGGGAGAACGGCCGTCGGCTCAGCGGTGGCGAGCGTCAGCGGGTGATGATCGCGCGGGCGCTGCTGGCCGATGCACCGGTACTGGTGCTCGACGAGGCCACCGCCCACCTGGACGCCGACACCGAACGCCGGGTCCTGGCCGGCATCCAGGTGTGGCGGCCCGGTCGCACCACCCTGCACATCTCCCACCACGCGGCGCAGACGTCGGCACCGGGCGGGCCCGATCTCGTCCTGCACGTCGCCGCCGGCCGGATCCGCTCCGACGCCGCGGCGTCCCACTGACCGGAGGCCGACCCGGCGGTGCGTCCCCGGCGATGAGACGGTCTGTTCGACGACGTCGAGCAAGGGGCACGAGCACATGGACGCGTGGACCGCGGAGACGACCGCCTCGGAGGCGACGCCGCTCGTCGGCCTGACCGGAGCGGAAGCCGACGCCCGACGCCGACGCGGCGAGGCCAACACGGCGGTCAGCGGGACCTCGCGCTCCTACACCACGATCCTGCGCACGAACGTCTTCTCCTTCTACAACACGATCCTGTTCGTCATCGGCGCTGCGCTCCTGGCGCTGGGCCGGTACAGCGACGCGATCATCAGCGTCGGCCTCGGGCTGGTCAACGCGATGATCAGCGCCGTCCAGGAGATCCGGGCCAAGCGCAAGCTCGACCGGCTCCAGCTGCTCGACCGCGCGCCCGTGCTCGTCGTCCGCGACGGTCAGGAGATCGAGATCGCGCCGGACGCGGTGGTCCGCGGCGACGTGCTGCGGGTGCGCCCCGGTGACCAGATCGTGGTCGACGGGCCCCTGCTCGAGGGATCCCAGCTCGAGGGATCCCAGCTCGAGGCCGACGAGTCCCTGCTCACCGGCGAGTCCGACCCGGTCCTGAAGGAGCCCGGCGACGAGCTGCGGTCGGGCAGCCTGTGCGTCGGCGGCGGCGGCCACCAGCTCGCCCGCGACGTCGGAGCGCACAGCTACGCCGGGCGGCTCACCGTCGAGGCCCGCCGGGTCACCACCGACAAGACGCCACTGCAGCGGCGCATCGAGTTCGTCGTCCGGCTGGTCATGGCCCTGGTCGTGCTCATGAGCGGCGCCATCCTCGCGCAGGCCGCGCTCGAGGGGTTCGACCTGCTCCGGGTCGTCCAGACCACGGCGGTGCTGTCGGGGCTGGTGCCCTACGGGCTGTTCTTCCTCATCGCCGTCGCCTACACCGCCGGTGCCGTCCGGATCGCCGGACGCGGCGCGCTGGTGCAGCAGGTCAACGGCGTCGAGTCGATCAGCAACGTGGACGTCGTGTGCACCGACAAGACCGGCACCCTCACCACCGGCCGACTCACCCTCAAGGAGATCGAGCCGCTCGGCCGCCGGGACCCGGCCGAGGCCGAGGTCGCGCTCGGCGGGTTCGCCCGCAGCGCCACCACGCCCAACCTCACCACCGCGGCGCTGGCCACGAGCCTGCCCGGCGCCGCCTGGACGGTGCACGACGAGGTGCCGTTCTCCTCGTCGCTGCGCTGGTCGGGGGCCGTCACCGATGAGGGCGCCTGGGTGCTCGGCGCTCCGGACGCGCTGGCCCCCCACCTGACGGGACCGTCGCTCACCGCGGAGGCGAAGGGCGGGCGAGCATCGCAGGGAGCGCCAGCGACCGAGGAGCGGAGCCCGGCCGAGAGCCGACAATTGAACGCGGCGGTCAGCGAGCGGACCGCGCTCGGGCTGCGCGTGCTCGTCCTCGCCCGTGCCACGGACCCGTCCACCGGGCTGCGCGACGCCGGCGGCCACCCGGTACTGCCCGCGCTGGAGCCGGTCGCGGTCGCCGCGCTCGCCGACGAGCTGCGCCCCGAGGTCGCCGAGACCATCACCCGCTTCCAGGAGGACGGGGTGGCGCTCAAGGTCCTCTCGGGCGACGACCCGCGCACCGTCGCCGCGCTCGCGACCCAGGCCGGCCTGGACGTCGACGCGCCCGTCGCCGGCGTTGCCCTCGACGATCTCGACGACGCCGCTCTGGACCGCCTCGTCGCCCACACCACCGTCTTCGGTCGCGTCGCGCCCGAGCACAAGGAACGGATCGTCGCGTCACTGCGCCGCCAGGGTCACTACGTCGCCATGATCGGCGACGGGGTCAACGACGCCCGCGCGCTCAAGGCCGCACACGTCGGGGTGGCCATGCGCAGCGGCAGTGCTGTCACCCGCGACGTCGCCGACATCGTGCTCGTCGACGACTCCTTCGCCGCACTCCTGCCGGCCCAACGCGAGGGCCGTCGCATCATCAACGGCATCGCGATCTCGATGTACGTGTTCCTGACCCGGGTCGCGACGCAGGGCGTGGTGATCCTCGCGGTGACCATGCTCGGGCTGGGCTTCCCCTACTCCCCCACCCAGGTCGGGTTGACCCTGCTGACCGTCGGCGTACCGACCCTGTTCCTCACGTTCTGGGCCCGCCCGGATCCACCCGACGAGCACCTGCTGGGCAACCTGGCCCGCTTCGTCATCCCCGCCGCGGTGATCACCGGCGGATTCGCTACCGCGGTCTACGCCTTCCTCTACACCAGCGTGACGCAGTTCCTCACCTCGGGCCGCACCCCGGCCGAGGTGATCAGTGACTTCGAGAGCTACACCGGACTGACCTACACCGACGCCGACTTCGCCACTGCGTCGGCGACGATCGGCGCCCAGACCGGCCTGTCGACCTTCGTCTGCCTGGCCTCGTTCGTGCTCATCCTGTTCCTCGCGCCACCCACCCAGCTCTTCGCCGCCTGGACCTCACCGACAGGCGATCGGCGGCCGGCCCTGCTGGTCGCCGTGCTGATCACCGTCTTCACCGCGGTGCTGTTCGTCCCGGCCCTGTCGAACTACTTCGGCCTGACCGGACCCGCCCCGGTGGTGTTCACCACCGTGCTGCCCGCCCTGGCGCTGTGGTTCGGGGCCCTCACCGCCGCCTACCGGCTCCGGCTGCTCGAACGCGTCCTGGGCCTCGACGAGCTGCCGGCCGTCCACGACGCTTCCGTCGTCTCGACGGCACCGCCGCGATGAGCTGCCCGTGTGGTGTCAGGCCGCGGCGCGTCCTCGCACCCCGTGGGGTGTCCTCGCACCCCGCAGAACGAGTGCGACGACGACGCAGGGGGTGCGAGGTGGTGCCGGCCCGACCGGCGGTCAGGAGAAGAGCTGCTTCGCGTGCTCGCTGAAGGCGCGCATCGGCCCGACGGGTCCGACCTCCAGGAAGGTCACGCCGTCCTCCGTGACGCCGGTGTGGCCGGCCGGCCAGTAGTACAGCTGCCCGGCCTCCGCGGTCTCGGAGGTTCCGTCCTCGTGCTCGATGGTGATCGACCCGCTGAGGACGATGCCCCAGTGCGGGCTCGGGCAGCGGTCGCCGGGGAGCCCCTGGAGAACCGGGGCCATGTCCGTACCGGGGGGCAGCTCGGCATGGCGGATCGCCATGTCGCCGAGCTCGACGTACCTGGTCACGAGGGCCCCTTGAGAGACCTCGATCGGCACGTCTTCGAGGTTGAACGCCATGGCCGTTCTCCCTTCTGCTGACTCGGAGCACCGACGATCGGGTGTGCATGATGGCGCTGCGGGCATCTGAGCGCCAGTGCCCGTCGTCCCGCTCCCGGCCGCGCGAGCGGCCGATCGTCCGGATCGGACGCGCGGGAGTGGGCCTATCCCTGCGCGTCGCGCACTGCCACGATCGTGATCAGGTCGGCGACGGGGAGGCGCTGTGGGGTTCGTGCTGGGGTTCCTGCCCTGGATCCTGTACTGGGCTCTGGTCGGCAACGTGCCGTTCCGGCTGGTCGTGTGCATCGTGCTCGCCGTGGCCGTCGGGACGCAGGTGGTGTCGCGGCTGCGGCACCGGCCATGGCG
Source organism: uncultured Actinomycetota bacterium (assembly GCA_963711715.1). Classification (GTDB taxonomy): domain Bacteria; phylum Actinomycetota; class Actinomycetes; order Mycobacteriales; family Pseudonocardiaceae; genus Pseudonocardia. Next base: position 517,653 of record CAVQFJ010000006.1, on the reverse strand, counting down.
CAGCCTGGAGGTCGGCAGCCTCGCGGTGTTCGTCGTCCTCACGGTGGCCGCCTTCGTGTTCGACGACGACTTCCTCGAGAAGTGGTTGCAGCCGCTGAGCAACCTCGGAATCTTCCTCGTCGCGCTGGTCGGGATCCTCGTGGGGCGGCCGTTCGTCAGGGAGTACGCGGCCGACTCGGTCGACGAGGCCACCGCGCGCGGCGACAGCTTCCGGACGATCACCACCGGCATGACGTGGCTGTGGGTGGTGCTGTTCGGCGCGATGACGGTGCTCTCGGTGATCCCGCCGGTCGTCGACGGGGACGCCACGATCCGCGACGACGGCACGCTGCTGTCGATCCTGTGCTACTGGGTGCTGCCCTTCTCGCTGATGGGGCTCGGCGGCCTCGTCTCGGGCTTGTTCCCGCCGTGGTTCGAGAAGCGGACGGCGCTGGTCGACAAGCGCGAGGCCGACGAGACCCCGACGGTGGCCCCGCAATCGGCGGCCCCGGCCGACGTGGCGAGCGGTGGGCTCGCGCTGGAGGTCCCACCCGACACCCGCCACGACGAGCCGTTCGGACTGACCCTGCACGGCGCCCCGGCGGGCGCCAGGGTCGAGGTGTCCGCGAACGGGTCCGACCTGTTCGGACGGGAGTGGCGGTCGGCAGCCTCGTTCACCGTTCCGGAGTCGGGTCTGCTCGACGCGGCCGTGCTCGCCCCCGAGGCCGGTGACTGGGCACAGCCGGACCCGGACGCGCCGTTGTGGGCATGCGGTTCGCCGCCGACGGGGTCACCCCGGACCTGTTCGTGCCGCCCGCCCAGCCGTGGCAGGTCACCGTCGCCGCGCACGTGGCCGGCACCGGTGAGGTTCGGCGCACCGTGCGCCGGCACGCCGCCGCGGACGGGGTCCGGTGCTCCGCAGTGGAGATCGACGGCCGGCCGGGCTTGCTCGCGCTGCCCGCGGGCGCCGCACCGGCCGGCGGCTGGCCCGCCGTGGCCTGCTTCGGCGGCTCAGAAGGCGGCTTCGAGTCGCAGGTCGGACACGCGAACCTGCTCCGCGTCCCACGGGTTCGCCGCGCTGGCCGCCTGCTGGGTGCCCGAGGGCGCGACGATCGCCTCGATTCCGCTGGAGCGCTTCACCACAGCCGTGCAGCATCTCGGCGGCCACCTCGAGGTGGACGCCGAGCGCCTGGTGGGCATGGCGGTGTCCCGCGGCGCCGAGGGGTTGCTGGGCGCCGCGTGCAGCGGGACCGGACCGACATGTCGAGGTCTGGTGCTGGTCAGCCCCAGCAGCGTGACCTGGCAGGCGATCGGGTCGGACGGGGAGGTCCCGGACACGCCGTCGTGGACGCTCGGCGGGCAGCCCGTGCCGTGGATCCCGGTGCCCAGCGGGGCGTTGATGCCGCAGCTGATCCGCAACGCCTGGCGGGTCGGGCGCGACACGGCCGAGCACCACCCCACGCTGCTGCGGCTGCGCCCCGCGTACGAGGCGGGCCTGGACGCCGCCCGCGGCCGGGCGGACGCCACGATCGCGGCGGACCGGGCCGGCTGCCCGTTGCTGCTGCTCACCGGCACCGACGACCAGATCTGGCCGTCCGGCCCGATGGCCGATGCGCTGCTGGACCGCCGCGAGCGCGCCGATGCCCGCGGCCCCGACGACCGCCACGTCAGCTATCCCGGTGCCGGGCACCTGATCCGGCTCGGCGTGCTGCCCACCGACGCCCAGTGGACCGGCGGCATCGCGATGGGCGGAACCCGGGACGGCCAGGCTGCCGCCCAGCGCGACGCCACGGAGCGGGTCCTGACCTTCCTCACTGCCGTGACGGTCGAGCAGCGGGAGCGCGTCCGGCCGTGAGTACCGGGCCGAGCGCAGGAACACGAGAAGTCGTCTTCGGCTTCGGCGCGCACAGCGGCATCGACGACGTGCCCGAGCTGCTGCGCATGGCGCACCAGGCCGATCGTGACGGGTTGGACATCTTCTCGCTGTCGGACCACCCCTACCTCGGCGGAGGCCTGGATGCGTACGCCGCCATCGGATTCATCCTTGGACGGACGCAGCACCTCGCGGGCTTCGCCAACGTCACCAATCTGCCGACCCGGCCCGCTGCCGATGCTGGCGCGGACGGTGACGTCGCTGTCGGCGCTCTCCGGCGGCCGCATCGTGCTCGGCATGGGCGCGGGCGGCCGGTGGGACCGGATCTCCGACATGGGAGTGCCGCGGCTCTCGCCGGGCGATGCCGTGAACGCCTTCGAGGAGGCGATCGTCCTGGTGAAGATGCTGTCGGGTGGCGGTCCGCCGGTCAGCTACCGGGGCCGCTACTACGAGGTGGACCGGATCGACCCGGCTCCGGTGGCCGCGCCCCCCGTGTGGACCGGATCGGTCGGCCCGAAGTCCCTGGCCGTCACCGGTCGGGTGGCCGACGGCTGGATCCCTGGTCACGCGGCAGATTGGCGGAGCGAGCGATACCGGACCTCGCGGCCGTTGATCGACGAAGCGGCGGTGGCCGCGGGCCGGGATCCGCGCGAGATCCGAACGGTCTTCAACCTCCCCGGACGGATCACCGATCGGCCGCGGGCCACCACCCGTGACCGCGACGGCCGCTGGATCGGCGGATCCGTCGGCCAGTGGGTCGAGGAGTTGACCGGGGCGGTGCTGGAGCACGGGGCCTCGGGCTTCATGCTCTTCTCGACCGGTGGCGGCGAGCAGGACGTCGTCTCCCTCGGCCGCTGGGCCGGTGAGATCGTGCCGGCCGTGCGCGAGACGATCGCGACGGCACACGGCTAGCGGCCATCAGCCCATCGCGTGGACCTTGTCGATCGCGATCGTCATGGTGGTGCGGGTCTGGCCCCGACCCCCGTACCAGGGGTAGGGGCCACCGAGGTACTTCTGGGCCAACGCCTCGATCTGGTCGGCGGCCCCCTCCGTCGTGGTCGCGGTGACGCGTCCGCGGATGGTGATGTAGCGCGTCGGATCGGCCGGGTCGGAGACGGCGACGGCCACCCGCGGGTCTCGCTCGATGTTGCGCAGCTTCTGGTAGCCGACCACCGAGTTGATCAGAATGTGCTCGCCGTCGGTGTCGACCCACGTCTGGGTCAGCTGTGGCGAGCCGTCGGGCATCAGTGTCGTGAGGTAGCAGGTGCTGGGCGCGCGCAGCAGTGCCATCAGCTCGGTGGACAGGTGCGGTGCCATGGCGTCGGTCATGTCCTCAGGTTCCTCGTTCTTCTCGTCGATCGATGTCGGTGCGGGGAGGCGGTCGGCTCGGATCACCAGGACGCCACATCCGGGTGCTCCCACGGGACGGCCGGCCGTCCGGCGGCGATCTGTTGCCAGACGGCGAGCGCGGACGTGCCGGGTGCGGGCATGTCGACGCGGGGCGCCGGGATGCCGTGGGCGGTGATGCCGTGATCGAAACCACCGGGGACCAGGGTGTTGTAGACCCGGCCGACCGCGGAGCCGCAGCGGAACGAGTGCCGGGTTCCGGGTGGGATGTAGACATAGGTCCCGGGCGGAGCGGTGATCTCCTGGTCGTCGTCGCCGAGGGTGAAGACCAGGTCGCCCTCCAGGACGAAGAAGGCTTCCTCGGCGTGGTCGTGGACGTGGGGTGGTGCGACGAGCCCGCGCGGGAAGAGCTCGTCGAAGGTCGTGGACCGGCCTTCCGTGGTGTCGCTGGCGGCCAGGAGCCGCCAGTAGGTCCCGAAGTTCCAGTACGCGGGCGCGTCGCCGGGCCGATAGGCGTACCCGGCCTCGAGGTGCCCGCTCTCGGTGCGGTCGGTCATGATCCCCCGCCACGGTGGGCCCCGACGAGGTAGTCGTGCAGGCCGGTGGGCTGCGCGTCGGGGTAGCGGTCGTTGTCCGTGGTCGGGAACGGGGCCACGGTGAGCATCGACAGGAGGTACCACTGCATGACCACCGACCAGGGGTCGTCGGCGTCGGCGGTGATCCGTCGCAGGTCCTCGGCGCTGCCCAGGACGTTCCGCGTCAGCGTCGTACCGGAGACGGCCTGGATCTCGTCGATGATCGTGTTGAAGGTGGTCTCCGCCCCGGACACGTAGCGCACGCCGGACAGGTCGGCCGGGTCGGTGGCGACCTTCGCGGTGAAGCGTGCGGTGTCGTCGACGGTGGTGAGGTTGAACGGCTCGTCGCCGGTCCCCCACACCATGATCGTGCCCGTACTCAGATCGACCATACCCGGGGTGTTCGGGTCGAGCATCATGTCCATGAACCCGCCGTTGAGGACGTGCACGACCTCCAGGTCCATCGCGTCGATGATGCCGTCGGCGTGGCGCCGCATGTCGAACTGCGGAGCACCCTCGGGCGCGGAGAACAGGTCGATCGCGAAGTCCGACGGCAGGAACCGGCGGGCGCCGTTGCGCGCCGCCGCTGCCGCGAGGGCGATCTGGCCGTCGACGATGATGTCGGGTCCACCCTGGAGCGCCGAGACGACGACATCGACGCCCTGGGTGGCCGCGTCGAGCGAGTCCGGATCGGTGACGTCACCGAGCACTACCTCGGCGCCCCGGGCGACGAGCGCGTCCACCGTCCGGGCCTTCCCGGTTCCGGCCGGAGCCGCTGCGCGCAGCAGCAGGCGAAGGGCGACGTCGGGTTGGTCGAGCAGGTGGCCGGCGATCCGGTTGCCGAGCATGCCGCTCGCACCGGCGAGCAGGACTGTCGTGGTCATGTGTAGCTCCTCTTCTTCCGTAGATACGATACGGTACAGTATCGATACGAGGACGTCCAGTTCGCTACGCTGCCGAGATGGCTCCCGAGACGCGCTCTCCCGGTCGACCGGTCAACGCCGCCATCGACGAGCAGCTGCTGGGTGCGACCCAAGACCTGCTCATCGAGGAGGGGTTCGAACGGCTGACCATGGATGCGGTCGCCCGTCGGTGCGGGGCGAGCAAGGCCACGATCTACCGGCGCTGGCCCAGCAAGACCGCGCTCGTCGTCGCTGCTGCCGCCGCCCTGTTCACCGCGCCTGACCTGCCCGACACCGGAGACCTGCGGGCGGACCTACTGGCCTGCGGGCGGGCCTACCTGCACGAAGAGGGCCGCACCGCGCAGGTCCTCGCCGCGGTACTCACCGCGGCTCAGCACGACGCGGCTCTGCGCGACGCCTCGCGCGGCGCGCTCGGTGCGCCGTACGGCGGGCTGTTCGAGCGCGTGCTGGCGCGGGCGGTCGACCGGGGATCGGTCCCCGAGACGACCGACGTCGAGACGCTCGCCGAGGTGTTCCCCGCGATCGCCTATCAGCGCGTCGCGGCCCGGGGACTGCGCCTCGTCGAGGACGACGTCGTGCGCATCGTCGACGGAGTCCTCCTGCCCGCGCTGGGGGCGTAGCGAGGTTTCCGGTGCAGAATGACCACCGGGGCGTCGGTCGTCGCCGACACGGTCACCCCACGGGACAAGGAGATCTGCGCCCGGATCGCCGACCAGCTCGCCGCCCACGGGCTGGTCTTCGTGGGCATCGAAGTCATCGGCCGGTACCTGACCGAGATCAACGTGACCAGCCCGACCGGTGTCCGCGAGATCGACGCGTTCGCCGGCAACCGGATCTCCGACGGCGTCATCGCCTGGGTCGAGCAGCGCGCAGCCCGGGCCAGGTCGCCGCGGCCGTAGGGCCGGCGAGGACAGCAACCCGCCGGGCCGTACCGCTCACCAGGTCGGTTCGGTGCCTTTGAGCTGCTGCCAGTAGCGCCGGTGGGCGTGTCGGGCGTTCGGCGTGGTGAACCAGTGCGGGAGTTCCTCGTCGAGTGGGTCGGACAGCTCGGCGATGTCGCGCATCGCGGGGGCCTGCGCGGCGCGCTTGGTGTAGGCGTAGTGCTCCAGACAGTCGGCGGGAATGGACTCGGCCACGGCGACGGCGCGATCCAGGAGGTCCTCGGCGGGGAGTACTTCGTGGAACATCCCCAGCGCGTGGGCCTGGCCGGGATCGAAGGACTCGCCGAACAGCGACGCCCGTGCCGCGGTCTGCTCGCCCCAGGCGTGGGTGAGCATGCGCACGTAGACCGCGGGCATGGGGATGCCGATGGGGACCTCGTTGAGGCTGAACCGCGCGCCGGTGTCGACGGCGATCCGGCGGTCGCAGACCGCGGAGGTGATCAGGCCGCCGGCGAAGGCGTGGCCGTTGACCGCGGCGACGGTGGGCCGGGGGTAGGTGAACAGCCGCATGTTGGTGGCCCGGTACGCGGCGAACCACTCCGCGACGCCCTCGGGTGGGCCGGCGAACAGCGGGAAGTGCTCACCGAGGTCGAGCCCGGCCGAGAACCGCTGCCCCTGCCCGGTCAGCACCACCGGCGAGTCGGCGTGTTCGGACTCCAGTCGGTCGAACGCGTCGTGCAGGTCGGTGAAGAACGCCCGGTTCTGCGCGTTGACCGGGTTGGTGCTCATGGTGACCACGGCGACGCGGTCGTGTCGGTCTATCGTCCAGCTCACGGTGCTGAACCTCCTCGCTCGGGGTCGGGGTCGTCGGCGGGTGGGGGCCAGGCGCGAGGCCAGGGTTGGTCGAGTGCCGCGGGGTCGACGGGGGCGTGGTCGGTGGCGGCGCGGAGGCGACCGTCCTGCTCGACGACGGCGCCGCTGCGGCGCATGGTGTCGACCAGTTCGGCCGCCAGGTCGGCCGCGGGGCGGCGCAGCAGGGTGGCGGCATCGGAGAGCCAGGCGCGCGCCAGCAGATACTCGAGCAGATCGTCCAGCGGCAGGCCGCCGCGGATGATCAGGGCGTAGGCGAAGATCCGGCGCGCGGCGTACCAGACCGCACCGTCAGGGTCCTCGACGAGGCGGTGGGCGCGGCGGTGGGCGTGGGAGAAGGCCGCGGCGGGATCGGCGGGGACGGGTCCGTGCGCGGGCAGCACGATCCGGGGGTGCAGGGCGTCAAGCCGTTCGAGGGAGGTCAGCGCGGTCGCGGCGGCATCGCGGCCGTCCAGAGCGGTGGCGACCCAGCCGACGTCGTAGTCCGACAGCGCGTCGCCGACCACCAGCAGCTGCTCGTCCGGCTGCCACAGGCACAGGTGGCCGGGGGTGTGGCCGGGGGTGCGCACGACCTGCCACTCGGCCTCACCGAGCCCGACCGTCTGCTGGTCGTCGAGGGCGTGGTCGACGGTGTAGGGGGCGACCGGCTGGTCGAGGTACTCCGCCAGGCAGCAGCCGGGGTCGCGGCGCCGCACCGCCTCGGCGTCGGATGCGCTGGCCGCGACCGCGGCACCGGTAGCCTGCAGGGCGGCGTTGCCGCCGACGTGGTCGGCGTGCCAGTGCGTGTTGACCACCAGCTCGATACGTCCGCCCGCGTGCCCCTGGGCCCAGTCACGGGTCTGCTCGGCGTGTCCGACGAACCCGGTGTCGACCACCGCCGGACGCGGACCGGGCAGCAGCAGCAGGTTGGCGTCCGGGAACGGCCGGGCCTGCCAGCACACCCAGCTCGGCAACAGGTCAGTAGCAGCCATCAGGTCCTCGGTCGGGGCGTGGCGTTCGGCCAGGCACCAGCTCCGACAACACGATCACACCGTGGCCAGATCTACGATCCGGGTCCGGGGAATGATCTCGCCCTGGCCGCTACTGCTGGCCAGGGCGAGTGTGGATCGGGTGCGCCCGAAGGGATTCGAACCCCCAACCTTCTGATCCGTAGAAGGATGCCCACCGTCGACACAGTACCTCCCAGTGCGTTAGTGCAGGTCGGAGGGCGTTGACTGGTCCCCGCCGGAGGCCAGGCTTCGCTCCGCGAAGCGCAGTCCGTGAGACGCGTGTGACACGGAGCGGGCCAACCAGGCGGGCCCGGACGCGGTGATGAGAACACCGGCCGGGCCCGATCAGCCCTAGGAGGCTGACCTGTGTCCGAACCTATCCGCACTCCCCTGCTGCGCCGGAATGACCTCGGCGCCCTCGTCCCGGTTCGCTGGACGCCACCGGCTGTCGTCGACGGCGTGGTGCTGCTCCGCCCGCCGTCACCGCTCGCGGCCGACGCCAACGGGCGGTACCCGACCGAGCGGCGGCTTGACCGGTTCACACCGCCGCGCAGGCGAGTCCGCGTCATGAGCGTTTCACCCAGCGCGAGTGAGGACACCTCTGCGCGGGTCGCGCACCATGAGCAATTCGGCTGTTCGTCATGAGAGGGGCAGAACGTGGGCGGAGAAACTGTCGTGGTCGGGTTCGACGGTTCCACCGACGCGGGCGCGGCACTGAGGTTCGCACTCGAGGAGGCGGCAATGCGGCGTTCCTCGCTTCGGGTGGTCGCCGCTGTGGAGCTACCGGACTACGGCCTCGCCGCGCCGACGATGGTCACGCTACCGCCACCTGATCACCTCGTGAACGACGTCCGGAAGGCCACGCAGACCTATGTTGACCAGGCCGTCGCAGCGCGCGATGACAAGGCTGACGGCGTACCGATCGCCGTAGAGGCGATCGCCGGTCATCCAGGGCAGGTCCTGTGCAGCGCGGCGGACGGAGCCGCGCTCGTTGTCGTCGGCCACCGTGGCCGGGGTGCGGTCGCGAGCGCGATCATCGGTTCGGTCGGGATGCACTGTGTACTGAATGCAAGCTGCCCGGTCGCGATCGTCCGCTCGGATACGTAGCGTGCCTGCGATCGTCCATGCATTCGCATCGGGACGCGACGAGCGCGTCGCCGATCGCCCGGCGGACGTCTTGGTCTAAGAGCTGCCCTCCGTGGGGGCTCTGTCTGAACCAGTGCAATCGAGTGGTCTGCGCTGCGGGTCGTCCTGTGACTGTCCGCCGCGCCACGGCGGGCCCGTATTAGAACGCGCATTCGGGACAGGGAGGTATCATGCGCGTCGAGCCCGTGCCTCGCCATGACGTCACCGCATCGGGCGGCGGGACGGACCACCCCAGCCGGATGACGCACCGCGGGCGGCCAGGGGGACTGTCGCTGGGAGTCGTTCGGGTGCTCGCACAGCGGACGACTACGGCCGGAGAGCCTCCCCGGCGTGGACTCGAGGGTCACGTTCCCTGGTCGAGCTCGCCGTCGGCGTCGCCGCGGGCGTGGTGGTCGGAGCCGGTGGGGCACGGCTGCTCGTGTCCGCGAGGCGGACGAGGTGGAGCAGGGCGGCCGGGGAACGGCTCGCCGTCCTGGTCCTGCCGGTGCTCACCTACCTGATCGCGACGACCCTGGGCGGCAACGGGTTCGTCGCCGCGTTCGTAGCGGGCATCGCCGCCGGCACCGTGGGCCGAGAGGAGGTCACCGACGAACGGCTGCAGCTGACCAACGACATCGGCACGCTGGTGTCCGCGGCGGTGTGGTTCGTCTTCGGGTCGCTCATCCCGGACGTCGTCGCGCGGGGGATCTCCTGGAACGTTCTGCTCTACGCCGTGCTCTCACTCACGCTGATCCGCATGGTCCCGGTGGCGCTGGCCCTGGTGCGATCCGGTCTCGGCGCCCGCGAGGTGTTGTTCCTCGGCTGGATCGGACCGCGCGGACTGGCCTCGATCCTGTTCGGTTTGATCGCCATCGAGGAACTGCACGCACACGGGCTGACCGCAGCCGCCGACTACGTCGCCGAGGTGTTCGTGGTGACCGTGAGCCTGAGCGTCCTGCTACACGGGTTGACCGCGGGGGCCATCGCCGCCCGGTGGCCAGCCCACCGGACAGACCTCTGACCCGACCGCCGCCGCCGCCGGCGCTGGCGGACGAGGCAAGTGCGGTTGCGTCATCCTCCGGGCCCGGAGAGCCGGGCCACGCGCCGTTGGCACCGTGAGAGCGGTGCGGTCAGGCGAGTGCCTTGGCTTTGAGGGACTCGTACTCCGCCTGCGTGACGGCTCCGGAATCGAGCAGTGCCTTGGCGCTTGCGATCTGCTCGGCCGGCCCCTGGGAAGTGCTTGCAACCGTCTGGATGTACCTCTCCTGCTCGGCCTGCCGCTGCGCAACCGCCGCCCTCTGCCGTTCGGCCATACTCCGGCCCCGCGCAATGAGATATATCAGCGCGCCCAGCCACGGCACGAAGATGAGCAGGACCGCCCAACCGGCCTTCGCCCAACCGCTGAGCGAGCTGTCGCTGAACAGGTCGACCAGGCAGCGGAACCACACCATCAGTGCGGTGATCCAGATGAAGAACCAGAAGCTCCACAAGAGAACTTCCCCGAAGTCGCTCGTGATCTCCATGTCATTCCTTCTCGAGATCGGCCCCGCGCCTCCGTTGAGCGCTGTCCTCAGCTTCCCAGCCGCGAAGGTGCATGGTCGGGAAGAGGGGCGGCGTGTCGGCGACCACCATTTGGCCGGTAGCGAACCGTTGCACAAGTCACGCGGGGCGCGCAGACATTTGGCGCCGGGTCGTTGGACCTGACCGCAGGGATAAGCGGCTCTTCAACTTTGACCGGGCACTGTCGGGTTCCTCGCTGACAGTCGGCGGGTGCGCCGGGTGACATGCGCATGCAGCCGACTTGTGGCGGCGGCCGCGGAATACATCACGGGGCCCGGAGCCGGTGCGGTTATCCTCCACCCGACCACGGCTTCGGGCGCGCCGGTGACGCCGACCCGACCAGTCAGCACCAGCGGACCTGAGGATCGCCATGACCAGAACCACGGGAGTCGGCGGAGCGGCCGTGGCGGCAGCGAGAGCGGCGGTGCTGCCGCTGGCGCTGGCACAGTTCGTCGCGAGCTATGCCGGCTCCAACATGAATGTCGCGATCAGCTCGATTGCCAGCGACCTCGGCACCTCGGTGACCGGGATCCAGACCACGATCACCCTGTTCACGCTGACGATGGCGGCGCTGATGATCCCGGGCAGCAAGCTGACGGACATCTGGGGCCGCAAGTTCTGTTTCCAGCTGGGGCTTATCGTCTATGGAGCTGGCGCGCTGCTCGCCTCGGTCGCGCAGGGGCTGCCCCTCCTGATGGTCGGCTACTCCCTGCTCGAGGGCGTGGGTTCGGCGCTGATGATCCCGCCGATCTACATCCTCATCACCATGCTGTTCGACGACACCACCACCCGCGCCCGGTACTTCGGCGTGGTGAGCGGCGCTGCCGGGATCGGCGCCGCGGCGGGGCCCCTGATCGGCGGACTCCTCACCAGCTACATCAGCTGGCGGGCGTCGTTCCTGCTGCAGGTGTTGATCGTGGCAGCGATCATTTGGCTGGGGCGCGGCATCGCCGATCCACCGCTGCGGGCGCAGCGGCCCGCATTCGACTGGCTCGGCGCGGTGCTCTCCGCGCTGGGCTTGTTCTTCGTGGTGTTCGGGGTCCTGCAGAGCGGGGCCTACGGATGGGGCACGGCCACCCAGGACTACGCGATCGGCGGCACCGTGATCATCCACCAGGGCGGTGTCTCACCCATGTGGCTCTACGTGGGTATCGGGGTGGTCATCCTGGCCCTGTTCATCGGCTCCGCGTGGGCGAGGGAGAAGAACGGCCGCTCCCCGCTGGTATCGGTCAGGCTGTTCGCCAACCTCACCTCCAACCTGGGCCTGCTGACCCAGAACTTGCAATGGCTGGTCCTGCAGGGCGCCTTCTTCGTGATCTCGGTGTTCCTCCAGCAGGTCCGCGGCTTCTCAGCGATCGAGACCGGGCTGGTGCTGCTGCCCGCCACGATCGGCCTGCTGCTGTCATCCGCGGCCGCGCCTCGCATGGCCCGGCGGCACAGCCAACGCCGGCTGATCCGGTTCGGCTTTTTCCTAACCGCCCTCGGCCTCGGCCTCCTGCTCGCCCTCGGCGGAACAAATCCCAGCGTCTGGAGCTACATCCCGGGCCTGTTCCTGATGGGCGTCGGGGTCGGGATCATGCTCACCGCGTCGGTCAATCTCGTGCAGTCGGTCTGGCCGGAAAATGTCCAGGGCGATATCTCCGGCGTCTCACGCAGTGTCTCCAACCTCGGCTCCTCGCTGGGTGTGGCGATCGCCGGCTCCCTGGTCGCCGGCGCCATACCCGGCGGCGGGCAGTACTTCTACGCGCTCGTGATCGTCGGTGGCTTTGCGCTCGTCGGGTGGTTCGCGGCTTTGCTCATCCCCCGCAACGAGGCCGGGAAGAAGGCCCGGCCAGTCTGAGCAGGCTCCGCTGGAGCAGGCATTGGCTGCGTCTATTCAGGTGATGCGTTTCAACGCTCTTCGGCTAAATGGCCGACTGGGGCAGGGCCTGCACCGCAGGTCGCCGGGCCCGACCTGTCGCACACTCTTGGATTAGGGGATGGCGGTGTCGACCCGTTGATCGACCGCTGGCGGATGCCGAATCCGAGACCGACGGCCATGCGCAGCGCGACTGCGGGTGGAACACGCCTCACCTGTCGCGGGTGACGGCGACCCCGGCTTCTAGGGTGTTAACTCCAACCAGCTCGAGTGGGTCGGTGTGAAGGAGGCAGGTCCATGAATACCCGTACGATGCGCCGGACACGGCGGAAGGTCGCATCCTCTCTTGATGACGTCATCGACAAGATTGAGGAGGCGGCTAGCGCTCTCGGGGATGAGGTCGACAAGGCTGGCGGTGAAGTTGGGGCCGAGATCGCGGCGCTGCCCGAACAGTTGGAGGGGCTTCGCCGTTCCATTGTCACGGCGGTTGAACCCTACCGCCCAGCCAAGCGGTACCGGCCCTACGTGCAGTTTGGTGTTCTGGTGATGGTCGTGGCTGCGGTGGTCGCGATCGTGATGCGGCGTAGGCAGGGTGCTGCTCGCAGCGCTGCGACGGCTCCTGATCAGACCGGGGACGAGCTTAGTTCGGGCGACGATGGCCAGCACGCCCCGATCTCGGCGGCACCTGGGGCGAAAAATCGGGAGCAATAGTCATCCCTGAAGGAGCGGGGCCGGTCAACCTCCGTTCTTGTTCTTGATCTTTCCGCTTTGCGTTCCTTCCGCCTGTTTCTGGGGCGCGTCGAGTTGAGGCGTTGGGGTCAGGGATCGGCCCGGAGGGTCGACCGCGTAGCGGCCGTAGGTCCTTGACGCCAACGCCGCGCGGCGCATGCTGTTCAGGGCGGAGAGGGAGGTCGGGCGGCTCCCTGCTGTTCTCGGGGGTGGGTCGTGTGCGTGCTCCAGCGCCGGTATCCCCGGCTGTGGACAGGCCCCCATTGGGGCTGTCGGTCATCCCTTCGCCGCGTGGAGCGGCATGGAGTGCTGCGACAGGTCGCGGTGGGCGGGATCAATCAAGAGGGGCGACCGCGCCGCGGACGGGGGTCATGACTATCCACGATCCGCACCCACCACGTTCGGGGCCTGCTCATGCCGCGCGGGTTCGCGGCGGCAGGCAGCGGATGTGGTGATCACGTAGGCCGTAGAAGACCAGCACGATCAGTTCCCGGGCCGCGGCGACGACACCGATGTTGCGCCCGCGCCGCGCGGCGACCTGATCGCGGACCAGGCCGAGGCGAGTGTGCGCGGGCACGCGTTGGACGGCCTCGACCGCGGCCCAACGCACGAGCCGGCTGCCCTGCTTGGTGATCCGGCCGCGGTGCACGGTGGTGTCGGACTCGTGGTGCTTGGGGGTCAGCCCGGCCCAGCTGGCGAGCTGCGCCGGCCGGTCGAATCGACCGATGTCACCGATCTCGGCGACGAACACCGCCGCCAGAATCGGCCCGATCCCGGTGATCTGCTGGATTGCGGTGTAGCCGGGCTGCTCACGTAGCCTGCCGGCGACGAGCTTGGCGAACAGCTCGATCTCGAAGTCGAGGTTCTCGATCAGCCGCAGCACTGAGTTCACCCGGGCTCGCGCGGCGGGTGAGAGCTCGACCTGGCCCAGCAGCTGTTGGCCTCCGACTCCGAACAGGTCGCTCATCACCACCGGCACCCCGGCGCCGGCAAGTACGGCGTGGACCTGACATTTGAGGTTCGAGCGCAGCCCGACCAGCTTCGCCCGGTGGCGTACGAGGTGGCGCAGCTCCCGCGTCTGCGGTGGGGCGATCCAGGCCTCGGGTAGCCGGCCCATCCGCAGCAGATCGGCCAGGTCCGCGGCGTCGCGTTCGTCGTTCTTCACCCGCCGATACAAGAACGCCTTCACCCCCAACGGGTGCGCCAGGTGCACCGTCGCGCCGAGCTCGGCGAGGGTGTCCGCGGCCCAGTACCACCCGTACGTCGCTTCCAGCACCACCTCCGGGCACTCGCCTGCGCGGGCCATCACCTCTCGCAGGACCTCCGGATTGTTGGAGATTCGCACCGTCTCCAACGCCTCGCCCGCCTCGGTCATCCGCACCAGCACCGACCGGCGCCGGTGCAGATCCATCCCGACGATCTGCTTTCCCTCGTATGCTCCGCTCACAGGGGCCTCCTCGAATCGATGGTGTGAGCACCCCGAGCATGAGCCGGGGATCACGAGGAGCGGAGGCCCCGCTCCTTCATCGCATCAAGACCTGTGGATGAAGATCTTTTAGGCGGCTTCCGGTTGGTGGTTGTCGTCGGGCCGTTCGACGGGTTTGCCGTTGACGAAGGTAGCGCCAGCCGGCGCCTCGGCCAGTTGGGCCACGACCACGAGGGCCGGCACCGAGGGTGGCCCGGACTGCCGATCGGCGGTGTGATCGGCCCGCGCCGACTTCCCCCCGGGCGTGAGCCGGGGCGCGTGTGGGCAGAGGCTGATTCGAGGAGGAACGACAGTGCCCGACGAGAACCCGTCAGGCGAGCAACCCGACAGCTGGCGCCAAGCCGATCCCAGGCTGCGTGCTCTCGCCGTCGCCGCGGTCGGGGCCGCCGTCATCTCCAGTTGGCCTGCCTTCACCCTCGGCGCCTACCAAACCGTGTTCTTCGAACAGCTGCTCGCGCTCTGGGCCGCCTCCACAGCCGCCTTCCTAATCCTGGTGATCTTCAAGCACCGACGAGCAGTTTCTTGGCCCCATCGGCTTGCCCTCCTCCTTCCCAGTGTCTGGCTGCTCGTCGCGTTCGCGCTGCCCACCGGGACCGAGGCCGGCCAAAGCTCGGCGCTGTACTGGTTGGCGCTGGTCCTGACCCTCGCCGGCGGCCCCTACCTCGGTGGACCCTGCTGCGGATCACGCTGGTCGGCTACGACACCCTCACCCACCGCTAACGGTGGATGGTGGTCGGCGTCGTCGCCGGGTGGCCCTGCTCGGATTCGCCCTCGGCCGACTCAACCCATTCTTGTTGACCTGTGACGACTTCACGCTCAGCGGATACTCCCAGCCGCCGGGCTGCACCCCGGGACCGGCAACCTCCAGGTGATTCGGCACGTCATCGAGCAGCTCGGCCGCTCGGCTGGGGCTGATCTCGCCCCGCTGGATGGCCTGCCACACGAGGTGGATGCGCCACGCCTCATCCATTTCGGACATGGGCCTCACCGCAGCGGTAGTCTGGCTTGATCAACGAGTACGAATGCGCAGCCTAACCCGCAGATCAGCGGCGGTAACCGGGTTCTGGAACCCAACAGGGTGCGACGACCCACCGACGGTGTAAACCGGCCCGCGCCCACATAGCCCTTCCGATCGGCGACAGCTGGTTTCAGTGCGAGCCCCACAGAAGCCACACACAGCTCGGGTGTGTCACATCACGCGCGGGGGCGGTTCGGGTCGGTGGCGGGCGGCGCTCACCCGGCTTGGGCGGTGCCCGGTCGGGGAGGGCCGTGGGACCGTGCCGGGGACGGTCTGCACGACGACGCCCGGACTCGAGATGGGGGCTGATGGCGACGATGCGTTACGAGTTCCGGGTGGACGGCCGGTTGTCGGATACCTCCCGAGCCGCGTTCGTCGGGATGCGGGTTACCGAGACGCCGCCGCAGACGATCATCGACGGTGAGGTCGTGGACGAGTCGCACCTGCACGGCATCATCGCCCAGCTCCTGACGCTGGGCGTCACGGTGGTGTCCGTGCATCCCGCCCCGGGATGAGCAGCCTCACCGGCGGGCAATACCCGAAGGCTCCGAGGAGGAGTTCCGATGGCCGCGTGCCGATGCTTCGCGGACCTGCTCACCGCGCCCCGGTGGGGAGCATGCCGTGTTCGTGGGCGGCCAGCACGGCCAGTCGTCGGCTGCTCACGCCGAGCTTGCGGTAGATCGACCGGAGGTGGCTCTTCACGGTGTTCACCGATACCGTCAGGCTCGCGGCGATCTCGTCCAGGGACATGAGCGACGGGAGCAGCTCGAGCACGGTGAGCTCCCGCCCGCTCAGCACCGTCTGCTCCTTCCCGCTCCCGACCCCGGCGGCCAGAGCCCGATCGGCGAACGCCTCCGAGGTCCCGAAGCTGCCCCGCTGGTGCACGAGCAGCTCGCGGACACCCGGCCCGGCATGGGTGAACGGGCGCAGCGCGTCGAGCGGCTCGGCCACCGCGAGCGCGGTCTGCAACGCGCGGCGGGCCGCCGGCCGTTCGTCGGCACAGGCGGCCAGCGACGACTCCAGCAACCAGGCCTCGACGAGGCTGTACGGGAGCAGGGCGGGCACGGGGCCCTTCAGCACCGTCCGCACGAGCGCCCGCGCGTGCTCGAGCCGACCCGCCGCCGTCTCGGCCCACGCGCGCAGGACCAGGAGCTCGGCGTTGTCGTGGGTTCGGTCGGCCAGCCAGCCGAGGACCGTCCGAGCCGCCGCCGAGTGCCCGAGCAGCAGCGCGGCCCGGAACTCCAGCATCGCGACCACGGCCGCCTGTTCCGCCCCGACCGGGAGGTCGCCGAACTCCGACCGCGCCTGTTGCAGCTCGGCCAGGCCGCCCGCCCGGTCCCCACGATCGAAGGCGGCGGCGCCGTGGACGGCGTGCAGGGCGAACCGCAGCTGGGGGTACGGCGCCGCGACGCCCCGGGCGAGGCCGGCGGCCGAGAGGCGCTCGGCGCACGCCGTGTCGGCCCGCTGCAGCGCCGCGTAGGCGACCATCGTGGTGGCGGCGGCGGACCACGCCGAGCTCTCCCAGCCGTGGTCGATCGCCGCGGTGAGGGCCTCGTCACCCATGGCCCGCATGGTCACGACGTCGCCCGTGGTGCCGGCGAGGACGCCCAGCAGGGCCAGACACTGCATCGTCAGGTAGTCGAAGCCGTGCCGGCGGCTCAGCGCCAGTGCGGCGTCGAGCTCGGCACGGGCGCCGATCCGGTCGTCGCGTTCGAGCCGCGCCCGGCCCCGGCTCATGTGGGCGAGCGCCTCCAGGGCCGGATCCGCCGGCACCTGCGTCGGCGTCGGGAACCGCGTACCGGGAGTCCGGGTCGGCCCCGAACTGCTCGGCCACCGCGCGCAGCACCGTGAGATCGGCCGGGCTGTCGGGCGGCCACGACTGGCGTGCGTGATGCAGGTCGCCGCGCGCGGCCGCGACCTCCCCGGCCTCGAGGTGGGTGATGGCCGAGGTCAGGGCCAGCCAGGGATCGATCGCCGTGGCGCGCGCACCGGCTGCCGGCCAGCGCGCGGCGCAGCGGGCCGTGGTTCCCGGCGAGGATCAACGGCACGGAGAAGCGGTGCAGCAGCTCGGTCACGAGGTCGGTGTCGTGGCACCGGCTGGCGTGTTCGAGGGCCTCGACCGGCTCGTCCTGACCGGACCACCAGCGGGCGGCCACGCCGTGCAGCTCGGTCGTCCGCCGCAGGCCCTGACGCTGCAGATCAGCCAGCAGGTGCGTGCGCAGGAGCTCCTGGACGCGGTAGGCGTCGCGCTGCCGTCCGGTGGCCGACACGAGCGAGGTGCGGTGTTCGAGCCCGTCGAGCAGGCGGCCCGCGTCGTCCCGCCCCGACAGCTCCACGGCGAGCCCCGTCGGGATCGGATCGACTGATGCTGATCGACCGGAGGAACTCCCGGACGTCCTCGGGCAGCCCGGAGAGGATCTCACCGACGATGTAGTCCGCGACCGACCGTTCGTCGCCGGAGAAGTCCGCCAGGAACTCGTCGCGGTCGGCCGCCTCCATCAGCCCCAGGGCGGCCAGCCGCAGCCCTGCCGCCCACCCTCCGGTACGCCGGTGCAGCACCTCGACCTGCGCGGGCGTGAGGCCCAGCCCGGACTTCTCCAGCAACGCCGCAGCATCGCTGCGGGAGAAACCCAACTGCGCGGCCCGCAGCTCCCACAGCCGGCCGGCGACCCGCAACCGGGGCAGGGACAGCGGCGGATCGAACCGGCTGGAGAGCACGAGTGTGACGCCGGCGGGGCGGTTGCGGGTGAGGAGCCCGATCCCGCGCAGGGTCTCCGGGTCGACCAGCTCATGGACGTCGTCGAGGACCAGCCGCACCGGCCGGGGCAGCGCCGCCAGCGCGTCGATGAACTCGGCGACGAACTCCGGTTGACCGCCGGGCGCCCAGCCGCACGGGGCGTGCAGCCGGCTGGAGCTCGGGACCGACGGACACGCCGCCACCGCAGCGACGATCGACGCCCACAACCGCCTCGGGTCGTTGTCGTCGCGGTCCAGACCGACCCACGCCGTCTCCACGGACGGGCTCGGCGCGTGACCAGTCGGCCAGGAGCAGCGTCTTGCCCCAGCCCGCGGGAGCGCACACGAGCGCAACATCGGCGGCGGCACCCGGCGTCGAGGTCCGCACGCAGACCCGCACGCACCACGAAATGCCGGGGAAGCCCAGGGATCGTGATCTTGGCCTGGGGGACGAGCGACATCTCACCACTTCCCAGCGCCATCTGACCTCGGTACGTCGCTCGAGCATCGGGGAGCGTCTAGATCGACCTCTCGGCCGACCTAGACCGACAGACGGCACCCGGGGACCGACAGCTGAACCGGGGTCTCGGGCGACAACTGTGCAGGTGGACCCTAGAGTCCTGGAGTGATCGTGTCCACGACCCGACACCGCAAGGCACGGCGAACACCGCGTTGCCTTCAGGTGAACGGACGGCGTGACAGACCGGAAGAGTTTGCCGTGGGCGAGCATGGAAGCCGCGAGCCGAGCATCGCGATCGCCGGGCTTCTGATGACTTCCCACGCTCATCCGGGTCGGGCGATGCCGGGCCGGCCGCGCCGGCGGAGAGTGGACGACCTGCGCCCGGGGGGCGGCGCGGGTCGGGAGGTGAGCGCGGTGGTGCATGCGCAGTACGAGGTCCGGGTCAGCGGCCGGCTGTCCGAGCGGGCGCGCGGCGCGTTCTGCGCGATGGACGTCCGGGACGTCCCGACGCAGACGATCATCTTCGGGGAGTTGGCGGAGCCGTCCGACCTGCGCGACCTGCTGGCGCTGTGCAGCGCCATGGGCCTGCAGGTGGTCTCCCTCCAGCGGCTGCCGACCGACCGGCGGTCACCCGACGTGCATGAGGCGCCGGAAACCCATGAGGCGACCCTGGCCGTCCCGCGCTCCACCGACACGACTCGCGCGGCGCGGCCGCGGTGACTCCTAAAGCCCGAGAGTGACGCGACACAACGATCTGAACAGCGGAGTATCTAGAGCTCCGCCCGAACCCCGACCCTCCCGCAGGCGGAGGTCGACCACGACTGTCCGCTGCGCGGAGGCGGGGAGCGTGGGGTGCGGGCTCCACCGCCGCCCGGTCGCCCTGACGGGACGCCACACCGAGGCCGGCGCGCCGCGGCTCGGGCCGCCTCGACCTGGTCGTCCAGCTCGACGAGCCTTCGTCGCGAGGGGTGAAGCTGCTCATGCCGCTGCCCCCTCGGTGTTCGCGATGAGGCCAGCGCCCTCGAGGATCTCGCGGACCAGGCCGTTGACGTAGCAACGGAACGCCGGGCTCGACCGATGCGGGTTGGCCTCAGCCTCGGCCGTCCGAATCCCGAGCATCACCCCGAGCGGGATCTCGTCGTCGCGCTCGTCGGGTGTCAGCGGCCCTTTCATACGGCGGCGAGCAGCCCCTCAGCCGATGGGGCTGGCCCCGCCTCGAGCGGCAGCAACGCGACCCGCTCGCGTCTGGGTGTGCAGGTGGCGTAGCAGGCCCGGCTCGTCACAGCTCGACCTGCGAGAAGCGCACGCTGCTGTGCGGGCCTGGCATTGCGCACCGCAGCGGCGTGCTGGTAGCAGCGGCCACGTCGCCGCCCCGGCCGGCCCGGGCGAACGCCAGCGCTTGGCCCGATGTCGCGCTGTAGTCGTTGTAGGCCGCGGCCGGGCGCACCGGGGGTGAGCGGTAGTAGTCCTCCCGTGCTGCGTGCTCGGCCCGGGTGAGACCCGGCGTGCTGAGCGCTCAATGTGCGGCGGTGAGTCGACCTCGTCGCCTGGTTGTGGGCAGGATCACCCGGGTGGCTCTACCGCGCACCGGGCACCGCGGCCGTAGGCGCAGGTGGCGGCGGCTCGCTGGTCACGACGATTCGGAGTCCTGCCGCGTCGTTCGCAGTCCGCGGCCGATCTCGACGGCGCCGAGGAACACCTTGACCACGAGGCCGAGGACGAGCAGGTCGAGGATCATCTGCGCGATGACGACCACGCGGGCCGTCTGGCTGGTCGCCGTGATGTCTCCGAAGCCGACCGTGGCGAAGACGGTGACCGTGAAGTACAGCGAGTCGGTACGGGTGAGCGAATCGATGTTGAAGTTGTCGGGGTTGGACTGCTCCATGATGAAGTAGGTGGCGGCGAAGAGAAGGAGGAACACCGGCACGGTGATGGCGAGTGCCTCGATCGCGCGGACGGCTGAGTGCGGATGCCGGATGATCGCTCGTACCTGGTAGGCCACGACGGCGGTCAGCGCGAGCAGTCCGACCGCCAGGGCGACACCCAGCGAAATGCCGGCCAGGTTGTCCAGTGGCAGGAGGTAGTACGCCGCGACCACCATGACCGTGGTTGCCAAAGCTCGGAGCAGTCCGATCGCGACGAGCCGTCGGCGCTCTGCTCTGGGAAGACTCTCGATGGGCGCAGTGCTCACGTCGTGGCTCCTCGATGCGCTGGGCCTCTGGGCTAGTCGGGGATGATGCCCGGATCGGTGGCTCTGCAACGCTCTTGGTGCACCCGTGGCGAGCGGGAGCACCGGCGGGACGCAAGCGGGCCACGACGGGCAGCACCAGGATTCACCACGACGGCGGTCCGCAGGCCGGTCGGCAGCTGCGTGATCAGCTTTACCATCGCGCTCGAGGCTGTGGGTGCCGACAACCCGATCACGGAGTGCGACCTGCAGGTCCATGTTTGAGGCTACCGAGCCGGTCTCGTCGCAGCCCGGTGCCACTCGACCACGCCCGACGGGACCGGGCAAGGTCCTGCTCGTGCACGCGGCTCCTGAGCTCGTCGAGGGGAGTGTCGACGGTGGCAGGACGAAGCAGGCCGCAGGCGCACGATCACCGACCCGCAGTGCTGCGACGCGTCCTCGGGGCCATCCGCAGGACGGGTACTGCCTGTCGCGGGACGAGATGATCGACGCAGCGTCCTCTGTGGCAGCGCCGTTCGCGGTGGCACGGCGACGTGGCGCCTCCGAGCGCCTCGGGCAGCGCATTCTGGTCGGCGACCATCGTGCTGCCGTGGGCATGGTGGTGGTCCCCCCGGCAGCTCAGTGGGCGCGAACCCCCGGTTGAACGGCGCCACCGTCCGGTACCCGGCCCCGGCGCATCAGCCAGCTGATCGGCCCGGTCGGACCCGTTGATGCGGATAAGAAGACGGTGGTCCAGTCGTGCTTGATGCTGGCGATTGCCCGTGTGTCGGACTCGGTTCGTGTGCGCGAGTCCTCGGCTCCGGTCGTGTAGTCGAACTCGCGCTCTGCGTCGTCGTGGAGCAGGTGTAGCCGCAACATTGGTTTGTCGACGTGGTGTGAGCTCGAGCATCGCCACATCGCCGATGGAGTTTCCGGCCGCCCGAGGCGATGTAGTTCGTGAAGCGGTCGGCCTGCCGGTAGTCAAGCGGAGAACCTTGGCGCTCGGATCGCCCTGAGCGAGCGGAATCACCCGGCACGGATGGGGCCGCACCGACCTGGCCGGCGGATCGTGCTCCAGCGAGGGCCAGCCGGGCGCGAGGAGGAGCACCATGACCTATTCCGCGGCTTCGGTGTCCGGCAGGCAACGCGTGGCGGCCGCGGTCGCGCTCCTTGCCGCCGCGCTGACCGTTGTGCTCGCCGTGGTGGAGGCGATCACCGACTTCCCGCAGGGCCTCGGGGTGCTCGGATGCGTTGCGCTCGCGCTGGTGGCGGCGTGGTTCGGGGTGGTGCGGGGCGGGCGGCAACGCACCGTGGGGATCGCCGTCGCGGTGGTGGCCCTCGTCGGCGCCGCGGCTCTGCTGACCCGCAACGGAGCTGGCTCACCCTGGTGTTGCTCGTGCTCGGCATCGCGATCTGGCACGCGGCGGCCCGCGCCGCGTTCCAGGCGCACGTCCACCTTCCGGCCGCCGACCGGCCGCGGCGACCGGTGCTGTTCGTCAACCCCTGGTCCGGCGGCGGCAAAGCGGCCAAGGTCGGGCTCGCCGCCGAGGCCTCCGCCCGCGGGATCAGAACGGTAGAGCTGCGTCGCGGGGACGATCTCGAGCAGCTCGTCCGTGACGCCGTCGCCGGCGGGTGCCGACGGGCTTGCCGCGGCCGGTGGAGACGGCACCCAGGCCATCGTCGCGACAGCGGCGGCCGAACACGGCCTTCCCTACGCCTGCATCCCGGCGGGCACCCGTAACCACTTCGCACTCGACCTGGGCGTGGACCGCGACGACGTCGTCGGGGCCCTCGACGCCTTCGTCGACGGCGGCGAACACCTCGTCGACCTCGGCGAGGTCAACGGCCGGGTGTTCGTCAACAACGTCTCGATGGGCCTGTACGCCGAGGCGGTGCAGAGCGAGGGCTATCGCGACGCGAAGATCCGCACGTTGCTCGATACCGCACCGACGGCCCTGGGTTCGGCCGGGCCCGCACTGGACCTGCGCTGGACCTCCCCCGAGGGTGCGGCCCACGCGTCAGCGGCCACGATCCTGGTCTCCAACAACCCCTACCGGCTCGGCCGCGCCGTCGGCTCCGGGACCCGCCCACGGATCGACACCGGGCAGCTCGGAATCGCCGTCGTGCCTGCCCGCGCCAAGGACGGCGAAGCCGGAACCGCCTCGTCCGCGTTGCTCCGGCAGTGGTCGACACCAACGTTCCAGGTCGACTCCGCACAACCGGTCCCGCTCGGAATCGACGGCGAGGCCGTCATACTCGACCCACCGATCCGCTTCCGAACCCGACCCGCGCGTGCTGCGCGTCCGCATCGCCCCACGCCATCCCGGGGCGTCGCCCTCGGCGATGCAGCCCGACCACGCCGGCGAAAGCCTCCGGGTACTTGCCGCCATCGCCGCAGGCCGAGCTCCGACGACCGACATCGTCCAACCACCCGAGGCTCGGTAGATCGCCAGCCGATGGAGCTTCGAGCTGATGGCCTGACTCGGCTGGGAAGCCTGGTGCGGCACGGCTCGACGCTAGGGGCGCCGTCCGACGCGCCGCCTCGCCCGCTCCGGATGAGGCGGCAGGCGGCAGGCGACCGGCATCCTCGAAGGCAATCGGGCAGCCGAAGCGCTCGGGAAGGGGCTGTCCATGGAATCCGAGGCCACGGGCGGCGGCCGACTCCGCTCCACCGTCGAGGGAGCCCGCCGTCAGGCACCGCCGCAGTTGCTGCGCATCGCCACCCGGACCGCCGGCGGCCTGCAGGACATCGAACCGTTCGACCGCGCGATGACGCTGGCCGCTCAGGCGTTCACCAGCCTGTTTCCGCTCATCATCACCGTCGCCGCGCTGCTCCCCGGCAGCTCCCAGAGCCTGTCCGACCGCCTTTCCGACGGGTTGGGACTGCCCGACAGCTCCCGCGCCGTCCTCGAACAGGTGCTGCCCGCCCAGCCGGAAACCCGAGGCGCCTTCGGCATTCTCGGTGTGGTCATCGTGGTGATCAGCGCCACCAGCATGTCCCGGGCGCTCGCCCGCATGTACGCGAAGGTGTGGCAGGTGCCGCGTTCCGGCGGCTGGAGAAGCGGATGGCGCTGGGTTGCCGTCCTCTTCGGGGTGGCCTTGTCCTTCATCACGTTTCGGGCCCTCTACTTGGGCAGCGCCGGGAACCTCTACGGCACGGCGGGCACGCTGCTCCTCACGCTCATCGTCAACAGTCTTCTGTGGACATGGGCGCCGTGGCTGCTGCTCGCCCGCCGGGTCTCCTGGCGCCGCCTGCTGCCCGGCGGCGTCATCATGGGCAGTTGCACCGTCGCCACGTCAATCGCGAGCGGCGTGTACCTGCCGCGGGCCTTGGACAGCGCCTCCCGCCAGTTCGGAGCGCTCGGCGTCGCATTCACCTACATCGGCTGGCTGTTCGTCGTCGCGTTCGTCCTCGTCTGCTCGACCGTGCTCGGCGCCGTCCTCGCGCGCGACGAGAGCCGTCTCGCCCGGCTGATCGTGGGTGAGCGACCGGGCCCGGCCGGGCAGGATTGATCGTCGACCACCGCGACGACGTTGCCGTGCTGCCGCACCGCCTCGGCCATGGCGAGACCGGGAATGCGTCGCCTGTGGGTGCCGAGAACCCTGTCACGGCCTCTGACCAGCGCCTTCGCCAGCCAGCCGACGCCTCGCAGTCACGGCACCGCAAACCCTGGCCAGCATGATCGCTCGCCGTGGCCCTCCGACTCGCATACCTGGCGCTCGCCCACGTGCTGAGCTGGCTGGCGCTGCTCGCCCGCTCCGACGCAGCCAAGGACGTCGAGATCCTGGTGCTCCGTCACGAGGTCGCCGTGCTACGTCGACGCAACCCGCGCCCACCGCTGAGCTGGGTCGACCGGGCGTTTCTCAGCGCGCTGAGCAGGCTGCTACCCACCCAGTCTACGCCGGCTGCGACTCGTCTCGCCCAGAACCCTGCTGCGCTGGCACGCCCGCCTCGTCGCCCGCCGCTGGACCTACCCGCGACGACAACCAGGCCGCCCACCCACCCGACAGCCGATCCGGGCCCTGGTGCTGCAAATGGCCCGCGAGAACCCCACCTGGGGCTACCGACGCATCCACGGCGAGCTCGTCGGACTCGGCCACCGGGTGGCCGCCTCCACCGTGTGGACGATCCTGAAGAGCGCCGGCATCGATCCCGCCCCGCGACGGTCCGGCCCGACCTGGCGACAGTTCCTCACCGCGCAGGCCCACGCGATCCTGGCGGTCGACTTCGCCCACGTCGACACCGTCCTCTCCGCCGGCTCTACGTCCTCGTCGTGATCGAGCACGGCCGCCGCCGCGTGCACATCGCCGGGATCACCGCCCACCCCACCGGGGCCTGGGTCACCCAGCAGGCCCGCAACCTGCTCATGGACCTCGGCGACCACGCCAACCGGTTTCGGTTCTTGATCCGCGACCGAGACACCAAGTTCACCGCCGCCTTCGACGCGGTGTTCGCCGGCGCCGACATCCGCATCATCCGCACCCCGGTCCGGGCACCGAGAGCGAACGCCGATGCCGAACGCTTCATCGGCACCCTCCGCCGCGAATGCCTCGACCACCTCCTGATCACCGGACCGCGCCACCTCGCGGTAGTGCTACGGGAGTACGTCGATCATTACAACACTCACCGCCCGCACCGATCGCTCCATCAGCACCCGCCCGCAGGCCGCACTCCCCCGCCCTCCGACGCGAGCGTTCGACCACTGCGACGGGACCGGCTCGGCGACCTCATACACGAGTACGTGCAGGTCGCATGAGGTGACAGGGTTCTCGGCACCCACAGGGTCTGTCCGAGCGCTACCGCCGCCTGCTCGCTCGGGAGGACCGCACCATCTACATCCATCTGAGCGATGCCCAGGTGCTCGCTGCGACTGACAGCCCTCTGCCCCCCGGCGGGATGCACTGGCGGGGACGGCTGTTAGAGGTCTCGGGGTGGTCCTTCGGACACCTTGGCGAACTGTCACCGGCATCGGTCGAGGACCCCAACCACACCTTGTAGACCCTCCGGCCTGCTGCGCCTGCTCGCCGCGCGAAACCCGCCGTCCGTCCCGGAGCGGAGTACCGCTTGCATCAACGGCGTCCGACGCGGATGGTGGCGGCAAGCTCCACGTCATCGCCGACCACCCTGCGGACGGCGGCCTGTCGGGAGGGAGTTCCCGCATGACGCTGCTGCTTCAGACCTTCGGCTCACTCGGCGGCGCGCAGGTCGGTAAGCACGGCTTTCTAGGCGCTGGCGGTCACCTCCACCACGCGGATCTTAACCAGCTTGATGGCCGCAGCCGCCTGATTCGCGGCGTTGCCTTCGACGTTCTTCTGGAAGGCTTCCGCGGCACCGCGTGAGCTGAAGATGACGACAACGACGCTCTCCTCGGCCTCCCGGTCCAGCATCCAATGGCCGCCCAGGAAGCCGGCGTGCTGGCTGACCCGAGGAACGAGGAACTCGCGTAACCCGCGCCGCTGCTCGTCCTCCCTAGACATGTCCATCTGGAAGGTGGCCATGGTCGCGTGGGTCGCTTCGCTCACGGTGGGCATCGTCTCATTGCGGCCCCGGATCGCCGCCGACGCAGCGCCACTTGGTGGCCTTCGTTCCCCCGGGTTGCCCCTCCCCCTCGCCGCACTCCCGCCGGCGTTGGTTCCCCGGCGGCTACCGTGACGCCCTACCGGCCACCTCGACACCCGAGGCGGCCTGAACCCCGCCCCCCGACGAATCCAGGCCGGTAACAATTGCGCGGCGGTGCGGGTGGCCGAGTCCGCCGACCGCTACTGCGTCGACCGGCTCCCAACGGCTCGACGACCACAACGGGGCCCGCTGGCTGCTGCCGGCGTGGCGCGCTGTTGTCGGTCACTGACATCGACGACCACCGGTCGCCGTTCTCGCCAGGACCACCGGCGGCCCTGTTGTTCAGAACATGCCCTGCCCGTGGTGCCCGAATTCGGATCACCGCCTTCCGCCTGCGGTCACTGGTCGGCTGAGCGTAGGGCGGGGGCGATCCAGGTGAGCGCGTCGCGCAGCATGACCGAGAACTTGGCGTTCGGCTGGGGTTGCAGCCAGCGTTCGGCGGCGACCCGGGCTGCGCGGAAACGGCGGCGGCAAGCACCTCGGGCCCGAGCCCGCCCTGGCCGTCGGCGGTGCGGGCCGCGATCGCTTCGGCCAGGGGACGCTCGATCGCGGCGATGGTGTCCAGGAACTCCGCCTGCAGGGCGGGTGCGGAGGTGATCAGCGCGAGCGCGTCGCGGTCGGGTTCTCCATCATCGGAGTACTGCTCGATCAGCGCCCCGACAACGGCCTGCTCGAGTGGCTCGTCGACGGGGCGCTTGCGCAGCGCTGCCGCGACACGCGCACCGCGTTCCGCGGCGAGCCCGACCATGATCGCCTGCTCCCGGCTGGAGAAGTAGTTGTTGTAGGTACGCGGGGACACCCCGGCGGCCTCGGCGATGTCGTCGACCCGAACGTTCTGCGGTCCGTGTTCGAGGGCCAGGCGCAGCGCAGCGGCGCTGAGGGCCTCCCTGGTGGCAAGCTTCTTGCGCTCGCGCATGCCGCCGTTGTCGCTGGTGCTCATGCCCCGCACCCTACGGAAAATATGCGCGCACGCATAACTGCGTGGACGCAAACTTCGGTGTAGGGTAGCGGTTAGCACTCGGGGCATGGGAGTGCTAACGCAGTGATCGGCGCCGGTGAGGACCCGGGCTCCGGTCGGGGTCCGTCCGTCGCGGGCGCCGGTGCCGACTGCTCCCTGCACGAGCCGCTGGAAGGACGATCCCCCATGGCGAAGATGATCGCTTTCGACGAGGAGGCGCGCCGCGGGCTCGAGCGCGGCATGAACATCCTCGCCGACGCCGTCAAGGTGACGCTGGGCCCGCGCGGCCGCAACGTCGTGCTGGAGAAGAAGTGGGGCGCGCCCACCATCACCAACGATGGTGTGTCGATCGCCAAGGAGATCGAGCTCGAGGACCCGTGGGAGAAGATCGGGGCCGAGCTCGTCAAGGAAGTTGCCAAGAAGACCGACGACATCGCCGGTGACGGCACCACCACCGCCACCGTGCTGGCCCAGGCGCTGGTCCGCGAGGGCCTGCGCAACGTGGCCGCCGGGCGCGAACCCGATGGCGCTCAAGCGCGGCATCGAGAAGGCCGTCGAGGCCGTCTCCGAGGCGCTGCTGAAGACCGCCAAGGAGGTCGAGACCAAGGAGCAGATCGCGGCCACCGCGTCGATCTCCGCGGCCGACTCCACCATCGGCGAGCTGATCGCCGAGGCGATGGACAAGGTCGGCAAGGAAGGCGTGATCACGGTCGAGGAGAGCCAGACCTTCGGTCTGGAGCTCGAGCTGACCGAGGGCATGCGCTTCGACAAGGGCTACATCTCGCCCTACTTCGTCACCGACGCCGAGCGCATGGAGGCCGAGCTGGAGGACCCCTACGTCCTCCTGGTCTCCTCCAAGATCTCGACCGTCAAGGACCTGCTGCCGCTGCTGGAGAAGGTCATGCAGGCCGGCAAGCCGCTGGCCGATCATCGCCGAGGACGTCGAGGGCGAGGCCCTGGCCACCCTGGTCGTCAACAAGATCCGCGGCACCTTCAAGTCGGTCGCGGTCAAGGCGCCGGGCTTCGGTGACCGCCGCGAGGCGATGCTGGCCGACATGGCCATCCTCACCGGTGGCGAGGTCATCTCGGAGAAGGTCGGCCTGAAGCTGGAGAACGCCGACCTGTCGCTGCTGGGCCGGGCCCGCAAGGTCGTCGGTCACCAAGGACGAGACCACCATCGTCGACGGTGCCGGCGACGCCGACCAGATCGCCGGCCGGGTCAACCAGATCCGCAACGAGATCGAGGAAGACCGACTCCGACTACGACCGCGAGAAGCTGCAGGAGCGGCTGGCCAAGCTGGCCGGCGGCGTTGCGGTGATCAAGGCCGGGGCGGCCACCGAGGTGGAGCTCAAGGAGCGCAAGCACCGCATCGAGGACGCGGTGCGCAACGCCAAGGCGGCCGTCGAGGAGGGCATCGTCGCCGGTGGCGGCGTGGCGCTGATCCAGGCCGGTGCCGGCGTGTTCGCCGGTCTCGGCCTGGACGGTGACGAGGCCACCGGCGCGAACATCGTCAAGGTCGCGCTGGAGGCCCCGCTCAAGCAGATCGCCATCAACGCCGGCCTCGAGGGCGGCGTCGTCGCGGAGAAGGTCCGCGGGCTGGACGCCGGCTGGGGGCTCAACGCGGCCACCGGTGAGTACGTCGACCTGATCGCCGCCGGGATCATCGACCCGGCCAAGGTCACCCGCTCGGCGCTGCAGAACGCGGCCTCGATCGCGGCCCTGTTCCTCACCACCGCGGTCGTCATCGTCGACAAACCGGAGAAGGAACTCGGCCCCGACCGGCGGCATGGGCGGCATGGGCGGCATGGACTTCTGAAAATGCCCTTCGGCTGGTGGGGCCGAGTATGTTCTCGGCCCACCGGTCTCACTCCACGATCGCTCGTCCACGGTTCAGCCATGCTCGTCCATCGACGATGCCGGTGTCCCGAGCGTGCCAGCGGTAAGCCGCCCACGCGTGACCGCCGACAGTGAGACAGGCGCCGGGCGGCGGCGTAGTCTAGGTAATCCTGGTCCTCGTGCACCTCTCCGAGGTGCCGCGCCAGGAGATCAACAACCTCATCGGCGGTGCCGCCGAAGTCAGGTCGCTATTTCATGACGACCCAGTTCGATGTCCAGTCGCCGGGATCCGAACAAGTAGACGGCGACGCCACGGTGCAGTCTGCGACGTATGCGGGCATGCCCGGTTGTCCCACGACGCGATCGCAACACGGTTCTGTCAGGCGAGCCGCGATCGCGCTCTCGATCGCGACTGCGCCTGCACGATCCGTGCTTCCACCGGCGAAACAGAAAAGGGACACGCGGGCAGCACGGCACAGCGATCCGATGCGCCCATGTACGGGCGCGGTCGATTCAGTCGAACGTGAGGTCACCAGGCCGGGAGAGGCATGATTTCGTCGGTCATCGGTACGGGCCGACGCGGAAGTTGAGTTAACCCTGACCACACGCCATCACTTGTGGGTGCCGAGAACCGATCATGTGGTGCGGGCTGAGGCATTCGCGCCCGGGACCAATCCAGCGTTCCGCGAACGCGTTGGCTCGTGGTGCCCGCATCGGTGGTCGGACAATGGTGATGACGGCGCCGGTGAACGCGGCGTCGAACGCATCGGTGAACTTGGCTTGCTCGGTCCCGGACAGGAGAACCCATCCCGTGGTCGCTCCAGAAATCGGAACAATTGGTAGCCGCACCGTCGGAAGAAACGACTCGATACGTTCTGCCCCCGATCAGCGCCGCATGCAGTGCGACCGCGATGAAACCAGGGTCTTCCCGCCCGCTCGAGGCCAACTACCACGCTGATCGGCCTCCACCGTCGCCGCCCCGGTCTGCAGGACCGCAGATCGGACGCCGCGCTGATTGACGACTCGCCCCACCTGACTGAGACCGCCCGACGAAATCGGGAAGGCAACATGCGCGTCGTGGTCTACGACGGTGTGGGCACGTGGTGCTCGTCAGCTGCGAGCACGTGATGTCACCCCGCTGCGCCTCGCCCGGATGCCGAGAACAGAGCATGCTGGTGTGGGTCCAGCTTCCCTCTCACGGGGTCTGGATCAAGGGGCGGCCCGCGGGGAGTTTGGTCCCCAAGGTCCGCCCCGCTCCCTGCACCGCGGGGACTGGCCCTCGCGAACCGACGTTGGGCCGTTGCCGCGATCATTGTGGATGGTCCGGACGACCATTTCGCGCAGCCTGTGGGTGCCGAGAACCCTGTCACCCGTGCTGACCTGCCGCGACCGAGCGTGACTGCTGGTCGCCGCGGGGCTGGGGCATCGTATCCGGACGTTGGGTCAGCTGTGTCTGTTCCTCGAAGGCGCTCGCTGAGACCTACGCTTCGCCGATGACGTGTCGTGTCGAAGTCTTCGTCCGCAGCGGGCACACCATTGACCTGGCACTGGAGGACGGCGAGGATCGCACCTTCGCACATGCCCTACGCGAGGCCTGGGCCTCGCCCGAGGCGATCGGATTCACCCACCTTGCGCTCGGTGAGAACGCCGTGATTCTCGCCAGCGAGGTGGTCGGATACCGGCTCCACGGCACGTTACTGAAGAGCTCGACGCTGTAGCGGGTCTGAGGCCGGCGGCGACCAGCGGTCGCGCTCGGCGCCACACGACCACCGTGAAGTTCCCAGCGCCGCTGCGCTGCCTCCGCCTCCAGTCGGCCAGTGGTAGCTCACCCGCTCGATGCGCCCGAGCCGAACCGACAGCACGGTGAGCAGGCGCGGAAGCTCGGCGGCCAGGTCCCCGGTCTGCCTAGCGACAACCCGGCCCGCTCATTCGAACCCACGTTCGAAGATCACCGTCTGGCTCGCCGGCTACGCGACAGGGTCACCCGACGGCTGCACCCGGTGCGTGGCGGCCGGTCAGGTGAGCTGCGCCGGTCGTAACAGCTTGTGCGGCGGGGTCGACAGGCCCGTCACATCCTCGACCCGAGACATTGGAGTACCCGTGCGCCGTCTGGTGCCTGCCGCCGCAGCTCTCTTCATGCTTCTGTCGCTCATCGGGTGTGGTGCTCCTACCCCGGCCGTGGCCCCGTCGCCCCCGGTGGTGACTGCCCCGGCGGCTCCCTCCGTGGTGGCTCCCTCGGTGGCCGCTCCGCCCGTCGCGGCGGAGGCGGCGAAGACCTGGGTGATGCCGAACCTGGTGGGTGCGAACTTGCGGGAGGCACAGAACCGGATCCAGACGCTCGCCAGCTACGGCATCGCGGTCTCCCTGTCCCACGACGCTACCGGGAAGGGGCGCCAGCAGCTCGTCGACAACAACTGGAGCGCTATGCGTTCTGACGGATGAGTCCGATCGCCCGCCCGCACTCGACGAGCGCGACGGTGTGGGCGTGCCGCGCCCCGTAGGCCTGCTCGGCGTCGTCGATCGCCGCGCCGAGCAGCGTCATGGCGGACCTGACGTCGCCGGCCGCGGAGTGCGCGAGCACCATGCCCATCCGGGAGGTGAGGGTGGCCGGATGGATGGGTCCGAGGGCGCGGACCCGCTGCGCGGTCACCCGCTTCGACAACGCGACGGCGTCGTCGACGTCACCGGCCAGCCGGTACGCCACGGCGAGAGCGTCGCGGGCGGTGAGGGTGCGGGGGTCCTCGTCGCCGAGGACACGGACCCGGTCGGCCAGGTTGGCGGTGATCCGGTTGACGCCGTCGCGGCGCTGCGCGCGGCGCGGCTGCTCGCCGAGATCGGCGACGCCCGCGGCCGGTTCCCCACCCCCGAAGCGCTGGCCTCGCTGGCCGGGGTCGCCCCCTCGACACGCAAATCGGGCAAGAGCCGACATCGTCGGTTTCCGCTGGGCGGTGGACCGGAAACTGCGCGACGCGCTCGTGGAATGGGCCGGCGACTCCCGCCTGTCCAGCCCGTGGGCGGCTGACATCTACCGTCGTGCTCGAGCCCGCGGCCACGACCACCCGCACGCCGTACGGGTCCTGGCCCGCGCCTGGGTGATGTGATCTGGCGCTGCTGGCAAGACGGCGTCGCCTACGACCCCGCCCGCCACGGCGGCGCCCAGCGTCGTCTCCGTCAGCGGCGTGATCCATTCGGGGTCGGCTTTGCCCAGACGCCATAACGCTGTCTCGGACCGCGGATCGGTCAGGGCGGACTGAGGGCCGAATCCGGTGGCTTGACCGGCGAGAACGCGTGCGGACGGGCGGATTGGGCAGGCGAGGGCGCCGATCTCGTCGTCGAGCTGATCAGGAGCCCGTGAGCTGGTCGTTGAAGGCCATGAAATCGAGGCACCCCCACCGTTCGACGATCTTGTCGTTCGCGATGCGGAAGATGTGGATGCCGCGCAGCCGCAGGACCTTGCCGTCGGGCGGCGCACCGAACAGCTCGCCGGTGCGGGTGCCCCAGGCGTGGAAGTGCTCCACGACGAGGTCACCTTCGGCGATGTAGTGGTCGGCCTCGCTGCGCCAGTCGGGCACCGCAGCCCGCATGATCTGGCCAGCCTGGCGGAAGCCCTCCGCGCCCTCGGGCGCGCCGGGGAACGGCGGGTCGTGGTTGACGAAGTCGGGTGCGACGTAGCGGTCGACGGCCGTGAGGTCGCCCTTGGTGAAGAGCTCCTGGATGAAGCTCTCGACGAGGTGCTGGTTGCGGGTGAGCTGATCGGTGGTCATGCAGAAAGGGTCCGACCCCCCGGTCGGGGCGACCATCCCAACAAAGTGGGGTTTCCCGAGCGGACAGCCGCCGCGACACTGGACGCGTGGCCGACGTCGGCAGCGCCGAGCGCGGAGTGCTGCGCATCTGCCGCAGCGGCCTCGACGTGACCGAGCTACAGCGGCAGGTGATGGCGGCGCTGCGCCGGGCGATGACGATCGACGCGGCGTTCTTCGCGACCGCCGACCCGGAGACCCTGCTGTTCACCGGCGCGCACAGCGAGGACCCGCTCATCGCGATGGCCCCGATGTTCCTCGACAACGAGCTGAGCGGCCACGACGTCAACACGTTCCCGGAGCTGGTACGCGCCCCGGGACACGTCCGGTCGCTGGACACCGCCACCCACAGCACCTGGGGTGAGAGCGCCCGCTACCGCGACATCATGCGCCCGTTCGGGCTCGGCGACGAGCTGCGCGCCGCTTTGGTCGTCGGCGGCCATTGCTGGGGCTATCTGTGCCTGCACCGCGAGGACGGCGCGCTCGGCTTCACCGCCGCCGAGGCCGACCTCGATCCGCCGCCTCGCCCCGCACATCGCGGACGCCCTGCGCCAGGCCGTCCTGCTGCACCGGCCCGTCCCGGACGAAGAGCGCCGCCCGGGCGTCGTGGTGCTCGACCAGCAGATGGAGCTCGTGGCCAGCACCCCCGAGGCCGACGCCCTGCTCCCGCTCATCGGGCACGGCTCCACCCGGCTGCCGCTGCCGGTCGGCGTGTACTCCGTCGCCGCCGCCCTCGCAACGGCCGACCGGCCGCCGAGCCTTCGGGTGCGCGCGGCCACCGGCGGCTGGCTCAGCCTTCACGCCTCCAACGCTGTCCTCGCCCACCGAGACCCGCGTCGCCGTGGTCATCGAGCCCGCCGAGCCGCAGTCGACGCTCGGCTGTGCTGCTGGCCGCCTACGGCCTCACGACGCGGGAGCTAGACATCGTCAGGCACGTGCTGCGCGGCGACTCCACCAAGACCATCGCGAACACGCTGCACATCTCCGCGCACACGCGTGCAGGACCACCTCAAAGTCGGTGTTCGACAAGGTGGGCGTCCGCAGCCGTCGCGACCTCGTCGGACGGCTGCTCGTCGGCGGTTAGCCCGGGCATGCCGGCTCCCTCGCCGAACAGCTCGTTGACGACATCGCTGAACCCGTCCGTGACACCGCGTGAGCGCGGGTCCGGCCAGGTCGGGCGCGGCGCGTAGATCGTCGAGCGCAGCCAGGTGACCGCGTCGAGGTCGCCGCCGGTGCGCCGCAACGATCGCCAAGGCGGTCAGCCGCGCCGCGCCGAGACCCTGGGGCACCGGCTCGGTTTCGAATCAGGGTGCGTCTCAGCTGCGCGGCCCCGGCACGGTGTCGATCCCTTCCATTGCCTTGGTGAACTCGATCGCCTCGTTCTCCACGAGAGCGCGCGGGTTGAACGAGGGGTCGGCCATCACCCCGTGCACGCGGCGGCGCTGCATACCGAAGTTGCCCGCGTCGTACAGCGGCAGGATCGAGGCCTCCCGCAGGTAGCGCTCGAACAGGTACTTCTTGTCGACGGAGTTCACCCCGACCACCTGCATGCACTTGTAGACGCAGTCCATCATCATCTCGGTGCAGAGGATCTTGTTCATCGCGCCGATCATCTCGCCGTGGAAGTCGTGCTCGTCGAGGTAGTGCGCGCCCTTCCAGCAGAAGTAGCGGGCGGCCTCGATCTTCGCTGCGACGTCGCCGAGGACGTAGCCGGGGTACTGGTAGTTGATGATCGGCTGCGGTCCGCCGGCGGTGTAGGTCTTCGCCCAGTCCAGGGCGGCCTCGTAGGCGGCTCGAGCCACCCCGACCGCGGCGATCCCGGCGACCGGCCCCGACCAGGCGAAGTTGCGGTTGATCAGCAGGTCGCCGTTGCCGCGGGTGCCCTCGATGAGGTTCGCTGCGGGCACTCTGCGCGTTGTCGAAGACGATCTCGCAGTTGGGGGCGAGGCGCTGGCCCGAGGTGCTGATCGAGGTGTAGCTGATCCCCGACGTGCCGCGCTCGACGATGATGGCCGACAGCGCGCTGGTGCCCCCGGCCTTCGGGTCGGTGCGCACCACGACCAGGTTCAGGTTCGCGCCCTGGTTGTCCCAGCCCCCGACGTTGCACGGCCAGTACTTGCGGCCGTTGATCACGTAGTCGTCGCCGTCGCGGACCGCGGTCACGGCCATCCCGGCGCCGCCGCCGGCCGGGGCGTCGAAGTTCGCGGTGCCGCCGGGCGAGCCGGGTGGCTCGCTGGCGGCGTAGCCGACGATGAACTCGCCGGTGGTGTCGGCCGTCGCGGTGGCGATGAACCGCTGCTTCTGCTCCTCGGTGCCGTAATACCAGACCGGCATCAGCCCCAGGCCGTTGACCAGGATGGTGGTCGCGAAGCCGGCGTCGACCGCGCAGATCTCCTCGGCGGCGATCACGAAGTCGACGTTGGACAGCCCGCCGCCGCCGTACTGCTTGGGCAGCATCGAGAAAGCGATGCCCCGCTTGACCGCCTCGGTGTAGGCGGGCTTGGTCAGGTTGAACCCCTTCAGCGGGTCGGGTTCCGCGTCGGCCTCCCGCACCATCGGCGCCAGCACGTCCTGCGCGAACTCCCGTGCCAGCATCTGTACGTCCTGCTGGTCTTTGGTCAACGTGAAATCGATCGCCATCGCTGTCTCCCCGGCTCGGCGTCTCGATTCGAAGTAGTGACGAGGAGTCGGAGAGCGAAACCACCAGGTGGGTGCCCGGCCCCGGTGATGCGGGCGAGGAGGAAACCCCCATCGGAGGAAACCGCCATCGGGGGGACCCCGGCCGAGCTCGAGCCTCGCCGGACAGACTGATCGCCCTGCGCCCGGAATAGGGCGCCAGCCGCCCTGCGCACGCCTGACTTCAAGTGCCTTACGAACGTCTGCTGGGACGGGCCGGACGGGCGAGGCGACTTCGAGCTCGATGACCGTGGTCGTCCCGCAGGGGGATCCGCTTCTGAGCGATGGTCGTGGGGTGAAGGTTGGGGTGGCGGCCTCGGCCGCTGTCGGCGCCGCCGCGTCGTAGCGGGCCGACCTCATCTCAGGAGGTGCGCCATGGCCGCGCTTCGCATCGGCTATGCACGCTGTTCTACCGACCAACAGGACCTGACCGCCCAGCGCGAGGGCCTGACCGCGCTGGGTGTCGCGCCCGACCGGATCTACGTCGACCACGGGCTCACCGGGACCAACCGTGAACGCCCGGGACTGCGAGAAGCCCTCGCTGCGTGCCGCGAGGGCGACACCCTGGTGGTGACCAAGCTGGACCGGCTCGCCCGCTCGCTGCCCGATGCTCGAGCGATCGCCGACGAACTGACCGCCCGCCAGGTCCGGCTCAGCTTGAGCGGCTCGATGTATGACCCGAACGACGCCGTTGGGCGGCTGCTGTTCAACGTGCTGGCGATGGTCGCGGAGTTCGAGTCCGACCTCGTCCGGCTCCGGACGAAGGAAGGGATGCGGGTCGCGAAGGCGAAAGGCAGGCTGCGCGGCAAGCAACCCAAGCTCAACCCGCGTCAGGAAGCGCACCTCGTCAGCCTGATCGCCGCCGGCGAGCACAGCACCGCCGAGCTTGCCGATCTGTTCCGGGTTGGCCGCTCCACGGTTTACCGGGCACTCGAGCGCAGCAAGAACACCACCTCAGCATGACGCGGCACCGTCCCGCAACGTACACCGCTGCGGGGCGGTCAGCGCCCAGATCCATCAGCTCGCCGACGTCCCGTCAGCCCTTCGCTCACAGGGATTTCCTCGAATCACATCGCGTGAGCAACCCCCGAGCAGGTGGGGAGGAGCCACGAGGAGCGGAGGCGCCGGTCCTCCTTCATGGCGTCAGCCCATCTCAGCGCGCTGCGAGCTCGGCGGTGGGCGGGTGGACCTGCCCCGGGTCTCGCGGTGGACGGCCAGCCTCACCAGCAGGACCCCGGCGATGAGGGTGATCCCGACCAGTATCCCGCCGGCGTCTCCCACCCCATGGCGGTCGGTGATGAGACCGAACGCGAGCGCCAGCGGCAGGAACGCCATCCAGGACAGTGCGCCGACCCCGGAGGCCACGCCGGAACGAACCGTGGAGGGTACGGCGTCGTGGAGCAGACGGGTCGTATGCACGCCGGCTACCACGACGAGGAGGGCGAGCACGACTTGTGCAACAGCCACGACGACGATGCTGGTGGACATGGTCAGGACCACGGCAGCAGTGAGCATCGCGAGGGACACCACCACGGCGGCGCCCGGTCGATGCAGGGGCAGCCTGCCGGCGAGCAACCCGCCGAGCCCGAGGCTGGAGACCAGCCCGGCCCAGTACGGTCCGTAGAGCACCGCGGGCACTGCGAGCGCGACCAGCCAGAGCGGGCCGAACTCGAGAAGCAGCTGCAGCACGATCGAGCCCAGCACGCCGAGGGTGATGATCGGTAACAGCCGCCGCCGATGGGTGAGCGTCCGGTAGGTAACCCCGATGTGGTGGCGCAGCGGCGTGTGGTCGCGGGCCTTGTGCAGTTCGGGCTCCCGGAACCGCAGGTAGGCGGCGATCGAGGCGGCCGCGAGTGGAACGGTCAGCAGGTAGGTCGTCCGTGCTCCGAAGGAATTCGCGACCGCGCCGCCGAGTAGAGAGCCGCTCACGAGCGCGACCGACTCGACGAGCCGAACGCGGCCGAGGCGACGCTCGAACTCGTCGCCGTCGCCGTTGGCTTCGAGCACCGTGTCGTAGACGACGGCCTCCATCGTCCCGGAGAACATGGCGAAGAAGACCCCGAGGGCGAGGGCGCTGACGACGTAGGTGGGCACGTCGTGGCTCAGCCCGCCGATCAGTGCGCACACGGTCAGCGCGAGGCTGCCGACGGCGAGCACCCCCCGGCGGCTCCAGCGGTCGGCCAGGATTCCTGACGGGATCTCCACGATCGGCACGAGCGCGGCGTAAGCGGCGGCCATGAGCCCTACCGCGGCCGCGTCGAAGCCGATCTCGGCCATGAACAGCTTCTCGACCGGTGGCCACAGCATGAAGCCGTGCAGGAATACGGCGACGTAGATCGGTGTGAGTCGTTTCCGGATCTCGGTCGGGCGGGCGGCCATGTCAGGCTCCTCGACGTACTGGGTGGGTACGCCGAAGGTGGACGGTGGGCCTGTCACGCGCCGTGCACGCCGCTTGAACCCCCTCGCGAGGACCCCGCGCGAGGACCCCGCGCGAGGTCTTCGACGGGTCAGCGGCCCGCCAGGTGACGCTCGAGCGCCTCCCGCGCCGCCTCGAGCGCCTCGTGCCGCCCGGGTGCCGGCAGCGTCGGGTCGGCCGCGCCGGCCCCGGCTCCCGGGGCGTCCGGAGCGCGGTCGGCTGCCGCGTCCAGCAGCTCGGCCGTCTCGTGGTCATCGAGGGCGCGCAGGAGGTCGGCGAGGTTGCGCAGCGTCACCCACTGGTGGCTCCAGTGGCCGCCCTCGGCCCAATACTCGACGACCTCTCGGTAGCCGCGCAGAGCGTCCCCGACCCGTCCGGCGCGGGACCGCACCGCCGCCAGACCGACCGAGGCGATGGCGACGAGGAAGGTGGCTCTGGTCGAGCGGGCGATCTCGGTAGCCCGCACGTACCGCTCCTCTGCCCGGTCGTAGTGGCCGGTGGCGGTGTCGATCTCCGCCCGGACGTAGGCGGCGAACCCGTGCAGGGTCGGGACGTCGGCGATGGGGATGGCATCGGCCAGGGCACGAGCCCGTTCGGGGTCGCCGCCGTAGAGCGCGGCGAGGGCACCGACGCCGGGCTGGGGTCCGGGACGGGTCGCCAGGTCCGCGGCCTCGACGTCGTGGGTGACGGCGTCGTCGAACGCCGCACGGGCGAGATCGGCCTGGGCCAGTGAGCCCAGGCAGGAGCGCCGCCCCTCGGCGTCGCCGCCGGCCCGCTCCAGCCCGCCGCGAGCGAGACGGTCGGCGCGGGAGGCGTCGCCACGCAGGTAGGCGTCCTGCGACGCGACGCCCCACACCCGTGCCTCCCAGTGGTGATCGACCAATGCTGGGTCGTCGATCAGCTCGTCGGCCCATCGGCGGATCTCGATCAGGTCGCGCCAGGCGGCGGACTCTCCCAGGGCCACGATGAACTCGACAGCCGCGTCGGTTTCCCCCCGGATCCGGGCGCGGCGCCACGCGGTGCGCAGGTTGCCGAGCTCGCGGCGCAGCGCGGCGTCTGACTCGGCCTCGCGGTTGGTCGTGGACGTGCGGTCGATCCATCGAGTGAGGTCAACCGCCCAGCGCAGCAAACGCGCGTCGGCGTCGTCCGCCTCCCCGGCGGCGGCCAGGCGGTCGTGGCCGTAGCCGCGGAGGGGCTCGAGCATGCGGAACCGGGTGCGTCCGGCCGCATCGCGCTGGTGGTCGTCCCGGACAGCCTCGACCATCGACGCGTCAACCAGGCGCGCGAGCACGCTGCCCGGATCGCCGGCCGTTCCCAGGTCGGCGGCGACCGCCTCGGCCGTGGTCAGGTCGACGCCGTCGGCGAACGCAGACAGGTGCCGGAACAGGCGCTGCTCCTCCTCGCTGAGCAAGTCGTAGGACCACGCGACCGTGGCCCGCAGCGTCCGGTGCCGGGTGTGCAGCCCGCTGCTGCCGAGCAGGTCGAGGGCCCGGTCGAGTCGCTGCGCGAGCTCGCCGGGCGAGAACGTGGACAGTCGGCCGGCGGCGAGCTCGATGGCCAGCGGCAGGCCCTCCAGGCGCCGCACGATCTCCGCCACGTGCTGCAGGTCGACACCGGCCGGGTCGAAGCCGGCGCGGGCGGCGCGGTCGAGGAAGACCGCGACCGAGGCGACGGCCGGCAGCGCGTCCGAGGTGGCGCTCACGGGGGGCAGTGGGAGGGCCGCGAGCCGGTAGAGCGCCTCGTCCGGGTGGGCCAGGGGCTCGCGGCTCGTGGCCAGGACGGTGGCCCCCGGGGCGCCGCCGAGCACGGCATCGACGACAGCCCCCGCAGCCGCGAGGACGTGTTCGCAGTTGTCCACCACGAGCAGGCCCTCGCCGTCGGCGAGCGCGGCGACACACGCCGCGACGACGTCCCCGGTGACGCCCTGCACTCCCAGGGCATCGGCCAGCGCGTAGGGAATGGCGGCGGGATCGGTGACCGGCCCGAGCATCAGCGTGGTGGCCGTTTCCGCCCGGCAGGCGAGCTCGAGGGCCAGGCGAGTCTTCCCCACCCCGCCCGGCCCGACCAGGGTCACCAGCCGCTCCTGGCCCAGCATCCGCGTCAGGCGCGTTACGTCCTGATCCCGGCCGCGCAGCCGGCTTCCCGGCCGGGGCAGATCGCCGGGCGTCGACACCGAGGTCGGCGGCGGGGCGTCACGCGGGGCGCGAGGCGCGAGGGAGACGGGGACCTGCCCGGCGGCGACGGCTCGCTCGAGGTCGCCGAGGGCGGGAGATGGGTCCAGGCCTGCCTCCTCGACGAGCCGGCGCCGGTACTCGCGAGCGGTCGTGAGCGCCGTCGGCGCGCGTCCGGAGGCTGCTTGGGCGCGCACGAGCAGCAGCACCGCTGGCTCGCGCAGCGGGTCGGCGGCCACCGCAGCGGCGGCGCGGCGCGTGGCCTCCGCTGCCGCGCCGCTCGCGATCAGACTCTCGACGACGAAGTCGCTGATCTCGACCATCAGTTGCTCGAACCCCGCCGCCGCGGCGGCAAGCGGCGGTACCTCTGCGAGGTCGGGCAACGGCGCCCCGCGCCAGAGCGACTCGGCTTCGCCCAGCACCCTCAGCGCAGTGTCGGGGTCGGAGCCGGCCACGGCGCGGGCGCGAGCGAGCAGGGAGCGGGCCCGCCCGACGTCCAGCGCGTCGTCGTCAAGGGAGAGGCGGTAGCCGCCGGCTGAGGTCTCGAGCCGGGCGGAGGCAGCGCCGAGGTGGCCGCGCAGCCGTGAAACGTGGCTATGCACGGTGGCGCGTGCGGTCTCCGGAGGATCTATCGGCCACAGCGCGTCGAGGACCTCGCCCATGCTGACCGTCCGACCGTGGGCGAGGGCGAGCAACGCCAGCACGGCGCGCCGCCTCGGTCCGCGCACGTCGACCACCGCGCCATCGACAGTGAGCCGGAGCGGGCCGAGCACGTCGACGCCGGCGTTCGCACGCTGCCCGCCCGCGTCGTCCATCGCCCACCTCCCGCTCGACAAGCATGCCGCCCTGTCCGCCCGCCGCAAGAGACCGATCAGTCGGCCGCGCCGAGGCGACTTCGTGTCGGCGCCGGCTAGCTGTACTCGGCCATCAGGTCGGTGTCAGCCGGCTGATCGGCGGCAGCCCTCCGAGAGCGCTGTGGCGGCGTCGAGTGTTGTAGTACTCGATCCAGGGGGCAAGCGCGGCGGTGCGGGCGGTGTTGCTGGTGAACACCTGCCGGTAGGCCCACTCGGTTTGCAGGGTGCGGTTGAGCCTTTCCACCTTGCCGTTTTGCCACGGGCAGTGCGGTCGGATGAACACCTGCCGGGCTCCCAGCCGGGCGACGACCTCGCGCAGCGAGTACTTGTAGGCCCACGCGTTGTCGGTCATGACCCGCTCGATCCGATCGATCCCGTGGGCGGCGAAGTAGCCGGCGGCCCGGTCGAGGAACCCGGCGCAGGTCGGGCCCTTCTCGTCGGTCAGGACCTCGGAGTAGGCCAGCCGGGAGTGATCATCAACCAGGGAGTGGACGTAGTCGAACCCGACCGTGCCGGTGCGGTCACGGCCGGTGCTCAGTGTGGCGCGCCCGTGGGCGCGCCAGCCACCGCCATCGGGGATCCGGCCGATCTTCTTGACGTCCATATGCACCAGCTGTCCGGGCCGGTCGCGTTCGTAGCGGACCGCGGTGGTCTTGCTGGCCCGGATGACCGCACCGGTGAGCGGGTCGAGCTCGCGCAGGTAGGGCATGCGGTGGCGGCGCAGGATCCGCGACACCGTCCGCGGCGGGACGCCGATCTCGGGGCCGATCCAGTCCTGCCCCCGACGCTCCCGCTCACGCAGCCCCAGCACCTGCGCTTCGACCTGCTCCGCCGTTCGAGTAGGGGCGGTGTGCGGTCGTGAGGACCGGTCGTGCAGCCCGTCCTCACCCTCGCTCTGGTAGCGGCTGACCCAGTGGCTCACACACTGCCGCGAGACCCCCATCTCGGCGGCCACATGCGCTCGCCGACGGCCGTGGACCAGGACACGCTCGACGATCAGGCGTCGGCCGTGGACGGTCAGCCGGGCATTACGGTGGGACACGAGAACCTCCGGTCGCGGTGCGGGTCCTAGACAAGCCACACCCCAACCGGAGGTTCTCCTTTGATCAACAACCCTGACCGCGTGTCACGCAGCGTCGTCCGTCACCAACGTCCTGGCCGAGTACAGCTAGCACGGTTCAAGGACGCTGCAAGGGACCCGAACGAGGCTCGTCGACACGGCCGGAGACCAACCGGCCGCCAGGAGAGGAGAAGCCATGACGAGCACACAACCGGCTCAGACGGAGCCCGACCGGGACGAAGCCCTCCTCGGCGGCCTGCAGAGGAGCCTGCAGGGCGACGTGATCGACCGCTCCGACGAGCGCTACGACGAGGCCCGCCGAGTGTGGAACGGCCTCATCGACCGCTACCCGGCGGTGATCGCCCGGTG
The DNA here is from genome assembly GCA_963711715.1 of uncultured Actinomycetota bacterium. Classification (GTDB taxonomy): domain Bacteria; phylum Actinomycetota; class Actinomycetes; order Mycobacteriales; family Pseudonocardiaceae; genus Pseudonocardia. The sequence goes on along the minus strand of CAVQFJ010000006.1, from coordinate 475,316 downwards.
CGCGGATACGCCCGACGTGGCCGCCGCCGTTGCTGCGGCGCGGCGCCCATCGGCCCACCGGTGAGCATCCGCGGGGGCGGGCACCAGGTCGCGGGCAGCGCGGTCTGCGACGACGGTCTCGTCGATCGACCTCTCCGGGCTGACCGAGCTGCATGTCGACCCCGATCGCGCGCACGGTCCGGGCGGAGGCAGGCGCTACCTGGGCCGACGTCAACCGGGCGACCCAGCTCTACGGGCTCGTCGTGCCCCGGCGGCGAGGTGTCCGAGACCGGCATCGCCGGTCTGACCCTCGGCGGGGGCATGGGCGTCCTTCATCGGGCCCACGGCCTCAGCTGCGACAACCTGCGCTCGGTCGAGATCGTCACTGCCGACGGCGCGTCGCGCACCGCCAGCCGCGAGGAACACCCGGACCTGTTCTGGGCGCCCGGGGCGGAGGCCGCGGAATGGGCGTGGTGACCATCGTTCGAGTTCGACCTGCACCCGCTGGGGCCCGCAGGTCGCAACGCGCCGTGTTCTATCCCTACGAGCGAGGCGGCCGCCGTGCTGCGCGCGTGGCGCGACCTTGATGCCGCATCTGCCCGAGACGGTGTCCCCGCAGTTCGCCCTGTGGAGCATTCCCCCGGACCCGATGATGCCGGCCGAGATGCACGGCGTGAAGGTCGTCATCGTCGCCGGCCTGTACGCCGGCGCACCCGGGCGACGCCTGGTCCGGTATTGGCCCCGCTGGCACAGCTCGGCACGCCGCTGATGGATCATCACCACGACCGTGCCGCTACGTCGACGCCAGAGCGCGCTGGACGCCGCCGTTCCCGGCCGGCGGCCGGTACTTCTTCAAGTCCCACTTCCTAGAGCTGTCCGACCAGGCCATCGAGGCCATGCTCACGCTGCGACGCCGACCGCCCGACGCCCGAGTCACTGATCGTGATCCGCACGTCTCGGCGGGGCCGTCGCCCGGGTCGGCGCGAGCAAGACAGCGCCTTCGCCGCACCGCCGGGCGCGCGGTACAACATCAGCATTGACGCCGCATGGTCCGACCCGGCCCAGGACGCCACGGCGATCGGCTGGGCGCGCTCGAGCGTGGGATGCCCTGCGCCCGTTCGCGCACCGGCGGGCTGTACCTCAACTTCGCCGGCCTAGCCGAGGACGCCGACCGCGACGCGGTGTTCGGCCCGCACGCCGCAGCGGCTCGCGGAGATCCAACGGGTCTACGACCCCGACGGCCTGTTCGCCGCCGCCGCCGACCGGCCCTGAGCCGCCGCCCCGGCGACCAGCGAGGGGCACCATCGTCCGCAGCAGCCAGGTCATGGTGCCCTTCGCTCGGACGGAACTGCCCGTACCGAGCCGGCTTTGCCACCCTCGGCCAGCAACACCTCAAAGACGACGCTCCCCAGCCCCGAAGGCGAAGAAGAAGCCGCGCGTCGGGCGGCAGGCCGGGGGTCTCCGGGGGTCTCCCTCTCCCCGCGCCCGCGCGGTGGCTCCCTCCGAGCGCATCCAGGCGGGCCACAGATCTCGTAGCGCGCCCCACCAACGCGCGCGGCAGGCCTGCCGGTGGTGTTCCTGACCGCGGCGCCAGACCCAGCCGCCCATACCGCAGACCGTTCCTTATCGGACACGCTAGCTTTGCGTGTCCGGGGTGAAGCCTACATAGCCCACTGGAACAGCAACCCCAAGCCGTTCACCTGGACCGCCACCGCCGACGAAATCCTCGCCAAGGTCGACCTCGTCCAGGTCAACATCAAGAAACTCGTCGAGAACAACTCGAAGTAAGATCAACGGAATCACGGAGCACTAGCCGTGCGACGAGCTCGTCTGCATGGGTGGGACACGAATACCGAAACAACCCTGCGGGTCGAACCAGCCGCCGCTCGCGGATTCGAGGAACCGGCACGCACTGTCGACGCCAACCGGTGGCGGATCTAGGCGGTGTGGGCGACATGCACCGCCCGGGCCACCGGCGCGAGTTCAGCGCGCAGGCGCGACCAGCTACTGGATGACCTCGTAGATTTCCTTGGTACCCGTCTTCGCGTTGGTGTTCATAGCGTCGATCAGTGCTTGGGTGTCTTTGTCGGGCTCGATGAAGGTGCCACGCTCCATCGCGAAGTACTGGTCGAGGCTCTCGAACTCCCACTGGTAGACGACGGTATCCATCGGCCCGGTGTAGTCGACGTAGATGCGGCGGTTCGCGTATCCCGCCTTTTCGAACCACTGGTCGAGGGTCTTGAAGGCGGCCACGAGCTCGGGTGCTTTTCCTCGCTCCGCTTGATAGACCTCGCGCAGCATGTACATGTCAGCTCCTTTCTCTTTCTTGCTGGAACGGGATTAGCGCCAGTCATCGATGAGCCAGACGCCGGGGCGGCTGTAACCCTCGTCGTTGGCCTGGTGCATGCTCACCCCGACGAGCCCAGCCCGGTAGCCCCGTGCTGCTAGGGCGGCGTAGGCTTCGTGGCGGCTGGCGTTTACGCCCAGCTCCACATGATCAGCGCCTTGATCAACCGCCAAGACTTCGCACGCGTCAAGAAGCGTGGCGAAACGAGTGTCGGCGCCGGGTCCGGGCCTGGCGAGACCGAATTTTATGTAGCAAGTTCCGCTGCCGGCTTCGGTGCCGGCCCCGAGGTGGCAAACGGCCATGGCGGCCAGTCCCGAGCTGTCATCGACGAGGAGTACCTCTCCAAGATCTTGATCTGCTACAGCGCGGATCTCGCGCTGTAGATCGAGGCCCTCGTACGCGGTGGCGGTCAGCTCCCGACAGGCCTCGAGGACTCGGTCCCGCTCTGATTCGGGAAGCTCGGTGTAGCGGGTGACCTCGGGCGGCTGGCCTCGGGTGTAGAGCGGCTTGGTCATTACCGGGGTCAGGAAGCGCGGCCAGAAGCCGAACTTCTGGTAGAGGCCGTGGTGCTTGGCGCTGTGAGAAAAGGTGAACAGCCCGGCGTGGGTCATACCCCATCGCTCGAACATGGACACGGTGGCCTCCATCAGGCCGCTGGCGATCCCCTGGCCCCATAATTCGGGCCGCACCGCGAGGGGACCGAAGAAGCCGACCGTCCCCCAGCCGGTCACGAAGTTCGTCCCCACCAGCCGCCCGGCGCGCTCGGCGGCGAAGGCCCCACTCGGGTCAGCCAGCCAGCGGGTGTGGACATAATCCTTGTCCCCAAACAACGAAGTCACACTGGTGAAGGTGTCGAACGCCGATCGCAGGATCGAATCCGCAGCGGGCAGGTCGCTCTGGCGCAACCCTCGGACGGTGAGGTCTTCCTTGTGGGCAGCCTTGGTCAGGACGTTGGTCATGCGCCACTCCTTCGTCGAGACGATGAGGCGATGATGGGGAGATGGTCAGGTCCCGGCATCGGGGCGACCCCCATCTTTAGCTCAGCTGGCCCCCATGAGATGGCGGGCCGCGAAGGCGACCAGCTCGGATCGTCCCTCGACGCCGACCTTGGCGGCTAGGTTGGCGATGTGGCGCTCTACGGTCTTCGGAGACAGATGCAGGCGCGCCGCGATCTCCTTGGTGGAACGGGCCTGGGCCAGGAGTGCCAGCACCTCGGACTCTCTCGGGGTGATGCCCGTGGCGGCCAAAGCTGGCGGAAGATCGGCGGCCGGTCGGCGGTGCCGGGGCACCGGGGCGCCCGCCCGGCGGAGCAACGACCGGCACGCGGAGGCGAGCGCCGGTGGCCCGGTTTGGTCGAAGAAAGCCAGAGCTTCGCCCAGCCATCGGGCCGGGTCGCCCCAACCGTCAACGATGGCCGCCTCAGCGACCAATCGGCGGGCGTGGTGGCGGTACCAGTCGCAGGGGGCGAGATCAGCGTCGGCCCGGGCGAAGGCCGCCTCCGCGGCGGTGCCGCGCCGTTGTCGGCCCAGCAGAACAGCCCGGGCGTAACCGATCCAGCCGCGGATCAGCCAGTACACCGCGAGACCGGACGCCTCCACCTCGGCCACCGCCGCTTCTCCGTCGTGGCAGTCGAGGGCGTGGGTCAGAGCCCACAGCCCCCGGTTTGGCGCGGTGACCGGCGTCGCGCGCAACAACGCCATGCCAGTGTCGAGGTCGGCCAAGGCCCGGGCGCGCTCCTCACGGACGAACCACAGCAGCGGCCGGGCCATCAAGGCGGCAACCCCACGAACTTCGGGATGGCCGCTGGAGACGGTGACACCCTGCTCAATGGCCGCCTCCATCTCGGCACGCTTATTCAACAGTGCGAAAGCCACCCCCTGTAGCACAAAGCCCAGCCCGCCGACGAGAGGCAGCCGCAGCCGCTCTGCCTCGCGGGCGCAAGAACGGGCGGCGTCGAGCATCTGGTAGGGCTCAGCATGGTTGGCGTACCACGCCGCCATCTGCAGGCTGACAGTGGCGGCAGTGGCCAGCGCCCCGGCGCCAAGCGCCGCCTGACGGGCTTGGGCCAGCCGGTCAACCGGACCACCGCCGATCAGGTCGATCGTGCCCAACTCGTGCAGTGCCCGGACGCGCTCGAGGGAGAGATGGTGCTGTTCAGCAACCGCAAGGGCAGTGGTGAACGCCTCCTCGGCTGAGGCCAGGTCACGGTGTCGTTCGCGTTGGCCAACGACCTCGAGCGCCTCGTAGGCCAGCTCGTGGCGGCCGCTGGCCTCCGCCCTGGCCAACGTCGCACGAGCCAGCCTGATCGCCAAATCGAACTGGCCCTCGCCGAGCGCCACTCGGGCGGCCAGAACCTCAAGCTCGTCACCGACCGTGCCTTCGGACGTGGCGAGGCTGCGGGCGTGATCAAGCTGATCCCGAGCTCGAGGCCAGTCAGCGGACACGATGGCGGCCCGAGCCAACCACACGTGAGCCTGCGCCCGCCGCCGCGCCGGGGCACCCAGGGTGGCCAGCTCCGACAACAGCCGCTGGCCGATCTCACCCACCCGTTCGGGGTCGCCGGCTCCGGCCAGCACCTCGCAGAGGGCCTCGTCAATCTCGACCGCGACTTGGAGGTTGTGGTCGACCAGTTGTCGCGCTCGCCCCAGCGTTGCTTCGGCGGTGGCCAGCGCGCCGCGACCAAACGCTCGTCGCCCCGATTCAAGGCGTAGCTCAGCGGCTCTGGTTGGCTCCCCAGCCGCTTCGGCCAGCTCGGCCGCAAGCTCACACCACTCCCCCGGAAGACCAGGGTTGGCGGTCTCGACTGCATGGAGACCGCGCCTGGCGAGGGCCACTCGTTCTGGTGGAATGAGATCAGCCAGGATGGCCTCGCGGGTCAGCGCATGGCGGAACCGAAAACGGGGGCCCGGCTCGGTGTAGTCGACGGCTAGCAGCTGAGCCTCAACCGCCCTGCGGAGGAGGTAAACGACCGTTCCTTCGTCCTGGCCGCACATATCGGCCAGCAAGCGCCAGTCGAAGCTCCGACCGAGCAACGCCGCCGCCTTGACCACATCACCTGCGCCCGGCGTGGCTTGGAGGCGGTGTCGAACCGTGTCGATGAATGTGGCCGGAATGCTGCGCGCTCGGGGACGGACAAGGACCCAACCGTCCGTTGACTTTTGGAGCTCGTCGGACTGAACCATGGCGGCCAGCAGTTCCTCGACCAGGAACGGCAATCCATCGGCTCTCGCCGCTACCACCTCGGCCAGGTCCCGAGGGAGTACCGAGCTCTGCAGACAGGCCGAAGTCATCAAGGCGACCTCTTCGTCAGCCAGCCTTCGAAGCTCCACGAACAATGCCGAGCGCCGGGCAACCAGGCGGAGCACACAGGACAAGGCGGGGCCGGATTCCTCGCTGCGAAGGGAAACCAAACTGAGAATCGGTGCCTCACCGATGTTGTCGGCCAAATACTCGACCACCTCGATCGTCTCGGCGTCCGCCCAATGCAGGTCCTCGAGCACAAGGACACAGCCATGACTGCCGGCGAGGGCGCTGAGGAGCCGGAGCATCGCCTCGCCTACGACCACCAGCGACGCCTCCCCAGGGGTCTCGCCAGGAACGCGCCACTCCGGGACGAGTCGACCAAGGATTGGCCGAAACGGGGCCAGCTCTGAAACCTGTGGCGGTCCCGCTCTGCGAAGGTGAGAGAACAGCGCCTCCGCGATCGGCCGGAAGGGGAGCGGACTGCCGCGCTCCACTGCCCGACCGGTCAGCACCGTAGCTCCCCTACGGACAGCTACCGCCGCGATCTCCCGCAGCAGCCGCGACTTTCCGACCCCAGCTTCGCCTGCCACCACCAGCGTGCCGCCGTGGCCCTCGGCAAGGCGATCGAGAGCGCGTCGAAGCTCCTCCAACTCCAGGTCCCGTCCGACCACCAGCGGGCACAACAGCTGCGGCACGCGATCGAGCATGCCACCGGGGCGTCTGTGCCCGCTGGGGGACTTGCTAGCCCGGTGCTTTCGCCGGAAACGGCGGGGTTGGTGTAAATGGACAAGCCGACATGCGCGGCTCGAAGCTCGCGGAGCGGATGGCGGAGCACGGCGTGCCGTGGAACCGCACGACAGTGGCGAAGTTCGAGACCGGTCGACGCGCGACGATCAGCGTTCAGGAGCTGGTGGCACTGGCCCTGGCACTCGACGTCCCGCTCGCTGCGCTGCTGATCGACCCGCGCGAGCCGACGGTGCCCCTGGCGAAGGATGTCGCGCCCGATCCTTGGTCAGCGCTGCTGTGGTTGGCCGGCCGCAGCCCGCTCGGTCGTAGTGACCTGAACTGGCGCAATAAAGCTGGCCTGCTCGTGACCGCGGTGCGACAGGCTGACGAGGCACTCAGCACCCTCGATGCACTCGAAAACCCCGTCTGGTCGGGCGGTCAGCCCACCGCGCGCGATGTCGAGATGTTCAACGACAAGCGCGCGTCGTATCTGAGCCTGCTGTCACCAGCCCTTGCGCTGCTCGATGAGCAGGGTCTTCGGCCTCCGCTACCGGACTTCGTGCTGCGCCGCGCAGCCGAGCTGGGCGTCGACCTCCCTGGCGTGGAGAGCTGATCCGTGGGCCACGTCAAGGACCGCTGGCGGGATCCGGCTCGCGCGGGCCGCGGGCTGCGCTGGCAGGTGTGGCTGACCGTCGACGGCCGAGCGAAGTGCGGCGGGTCGTTCCGGACTAAGGCGATCGCGGATCGCAAGCTGGTCGAGCTGGAATCGAGCGCGCACCGCGGGCAGTGGGTCGATCCCACCGATCAGACCCTGGTGACCGACCTGGTCCGGTCCTACGCGGCGGGTCGGGTGCACAAGCCGCGTACCGCCGAGCGCGCCGAGAGCATGATCCGAAACCACCTCGAGGCGACACCGCTCGGCGGCCGTCGCGTCGCTGCGGTCCGGCCCAGTGAGGTGCAGGCGTGGGCCACCGACCGCGCTCAGGTGCTCGCCCCGAGAACGCTGCGCCTGCTCGTCGCGCTCGTCCGGGCCGCGTTCGACGCCGCCGTGCTGGACCGGGTCGTGCCGGCGAGCCCATTCCAACGGATCGCCCTGCCGCGGGTCGAGCGGGACCGGGTCGTGCCATTGACCGTTGCCCAGGTGGCCGAGGTCGTCGAGCACATCGGCGACCGCTACCGGGCAATGGTCGTCGCACAGGCGGGGCTCGGGTTGCGGATCGGTGAGCTGCTCGCGCTGCGGGTCGAGGACGTGGACTTCCTGCGTCGGACCGTGCGGGTGGAGCATCAGATCGACCGCCAGACCCGGGAGCGGGTACCGCCGAAGACACGTCGCTCGCGCCGCACGGTGCCGCTGCCCGACGTCGTCGCGGAGGCCCTGGCCGGGCACCTGCGCGCACACCCGCCCACCGTGAGCGGCCTCCTGTTCCACACCCGCGGCGGGCTGCCGCTCGCACACGACTGGTACGCGAACAAGGTCTTCGCTGCGGCAGCGGCGCGCGCAGGTCTGCCGGCCGGCACCACGACGCACGACCTGCGGCACCACTACGCCTCGGTCCTGCTCGCCGCCGGCCAGTCCGTCGTCGCGGTCGCGGAGCTGCTCGGCCACGAGAACGCGACCCTGGTCCTCACCACGTATGGACACCTAATGCCAGGCGGCGAGGACCGCGCCCGGAAGGTGATCGAGACGGCGTGGAGCGCATTCCGAGCGACGGCCGACGAGGCTGTCACGGCCCCAGGACGGCCCGAGTGATCTCCCGGGGTGCTGCGGTGCAGGTCAGAGCCGGTCAATGGCCAGTAGTACACCGTTCGACGGCAACGCCTGACGCGCTCCACCCTCGGCCGGGTGACGCGGGCAGAGGGACTCGCGGCCACGATGCGGTCCATCACGGTCGCGCGCGGCTCCTTCGCCATGAGCGGGCGGCCGGCGGTGAGGGATTGACGCGTTGCGGCCGGGGGCAGGACGCTGACCCCTCGTCGCCGAACGTGGGGGTGCATCATGCCGGTTGGGATCATCTTCGAGGACGACGGCTTCACCGAGGCCCAGTACGAGGCCGTGAACGACGCGGTCGGTGAGGCCCCGATGGAGGGGTGCCTGTTGCACATCGCAGGTCCGACCGACACGGGCTGGCGGGTCATCGAGGTCTGGGACTCAGAGCAGCAGCAGCGAGCCTTCCAGGACGATCGGCTCAATTCGGCCTTCGACGCCGCGGGTCTCCCGCGGTACACGGGAACGTTCTTCTCTGTGCACGCCGTGTTCCCGCCTGCCGAGGCCTTGCAGGGCCTGGCGACACCGAGCTAGGAGCGGCGTGGTGATGACATCGTTGTGCGGTTCGCGAACCCGGCAGGCTGCCCGACCTGCTTGACGAGCAGGCATGGCTGTCAGTTCTTGGTCATGGTGACGACGACCGTCTGATCGGTGCGCACTTGGGTGCCCGCTGCCGGCTCGATCTTCACGGCGGTCCAGTTCGACGGCAGCAGCACCACCTTGTCGGCCTCGTCGCGGGTGGCCATCTGCAGCTTCGTCAACCCGAGCGCGATCAGCTCGTCGTAGACGATGCCGCCGTTGCGGCCCTTCACCTCGGGCAGCGTCACCGTCTTCGGCTCCGGCGCAGCCACGGTCAGCGGAGCCGCGGCAACCTCCGGTGTCGGGGCCGCGACCGTCGGGGCAGCCGGATCGGCGGCGGTGGTGGACGCGGTGTCGCCCCCGTTGGCGATCGTCCCGAGGACGAGTAGCGCGGCGATCCCGCCACCGATCCACAACCACTTGCGCGACTTCTTCGCCGGCGGCTCAGGTGCGGGCGGCTGCCACCCGCGCGGCCGCTGGGCGTAGGGCTGGTACGCGGTGGGCTGCTGCCCGTACGGCTGGTAGCCGCGGGGGTCCTGGCGGGGCGGGTACGGCTGGGTCACGGGGAGCGCTCCAGGGACAAGGGACGGTGATCGGCCATTCGTTGATCGCGTGGGCTCGTTACACGGCGGGCTACGCTCGCCGGCATGGCCTCCATCGACTCCCTCGCGGACGAGCTCGGTCTGCACCCGGGCGACGTGCAGGTGATCGCCGACGAGCACGGCGTCCGGGCCGACGAGTTCAGCGATCACGACGCCGCTGATGTGCGACGGGTGCTCGACGAGCACTGCGTTCGGTCGGTGCCCGAGGTGTGGTGGCCCGGGAGCGATTCGGACGCGGGTTCCGGCGCCACCCGGATGCGCTGAGACAGCCTCTCCCCGCGACGGACCCCTGGTCGCCGGCCCGGATGCCGCACACGTATCCTTTCCGCAGTTCCGCGGCGAGGGCGGGTGTCGTCTAGCCCGCCGTGATCGACGCAGTTCCGGCCCTGCCGGCCTGCCTCGCCGCGTGCGTCCGTTCCACAGCACGCCGATCGAGGAGACCCACCGTGGCCGAGGCCCGCATCGACGCCGAGACCCGCACGGAGTTCGGCAAGGGCGCCGCCCGCCGCACCCGGCGCGCCGGCCGCATCCCCGCCGTCCTCTACGGGCACGGCACCGACCCGCAGCACCTGTCGCTCCCCGAGCTGGAGTTCAAGCGGATCGTCCGCGAGCAGGGCCGCAACGCCGTCCTGACCCTGGACATCGCCGGCACGCCCCAGCTGGCACTCACCAAGACCGTCGTCACGCACCCGATCCGCCCCTACATCGAGCACGTCGACCTGCTGGTGATCCGCCGCGGCGAGAAGGTCGTCGTCGACGTCCCGGTGCACGTCGTCGGGGAGGCGGCGCCGGGCACGCTGGTCACCCAGGAGCTCAGCGCGATCGAGATCGAGACTGACGTCTCGAGCATCCCGGAGCACGTCGAGGTGTCCGTCGAGGGCCTCACCGTCGGCACCATGATCCAGGCGTCCCAGGTGGCCCTGCCCGAGGGCAGCATCCTGCGAGCGGACCCCGAGATCCTCGTGGTCAACGTGGTGGCGGCCCCGACAGAGGCCCAGCTCGAGGCCGAGCTCGACACCGAGGGCGCCGGCGTCGTCGAGGACGCGCCGGAGACCCCGGAGGAGTCCGAGGCGAGGGCCGAGGCCGAGTCCTCGGACAGCTGACCGTGGCGCCCGGCCCTGCCCTGGTGGTCGGGCTCGGCAACCCGGGTCCCGACTACGCCGAGACCCGGCACAACGTCGGCTTCCGCGTCGTCGACCTGCTGGCGGGGCGGGCCGGCGGCGGACGGTTCTCCCGACATCGGTCCCACACGGACGTGATCGAGGGCCGGCTCGCGGGGCGACGGGTGGTGCTCGCGAAGCCGCGCAGCTACATGAACGTGTCCGGGGGCCCGGTCGCCGGGCTGGTCCGGTACTTCTCGGTGCCGGTCGAGGACCTCGTCGTCGTCCACGACGACCTGGACCTGGGCTTCGGCGTCGTCCGGCTCAAGCGCGGCGGCGGCGAGGGTGGCCACAACGGGCTGCGCTCGATCAGCGCGTCGCTCGGGACGCGCGACTTCCTGCGCGTCCGGTTCGGCATCGGGCGCCCACCCGGCCGCCAGGACCCCGCCGACTACGTCCTCAAACGCTTCTCCGCTGCCGAGCGCACGGAGCTGGACCTCGCGGTGGACCTGGCGGCCGACGCCGCCGAGGCGCTCCTCGCGGAGGGGCTGGAGCCGGCGCAGAACCGCTTCCACGCGCTGTCCGGTTGACGCTCGGGTCTGCCAGCGGGCCTGGCTAGACCCGGGCCCGCAGGAGTTCCCCGGTCGCGGTGCGGCGCAGCTTCCCCGACGGCGTCTTGGGCAGGGCACCCGGACCGAGGACGACGACCTCGCCCGGCCGCACCCCCACCACCGACACCACCCGCCTGGTGACGTCCTTGCGGATCACCTGCTCGGCCAGGGGATCGCCCGCCTTCCGCGACTCGACGGCGACCAGGAACGACTCGCGGTGCCGCCCCCCGTCCACCCCGGCGAGCATCCGAACGGCGACGGCGTTGCCGGCCCGCACGTCGTCGGCCCCGGCCGCCGCGCGCTCGATGTCGGTCGGGTAGATGTTGCGGCCGCCCATGATGATCACGTCCTTGCGCCGGCCGCACACCACCACCTGGCCCTCGGCGACGTACCCCTCGTCGCCGGTGTCGAGCCAGCCGTCGGCGTCCTGGGTGGCGACCGGCCCGTGCACGGTGAGGTAGCCCGGGGTCACCGAGTCGCCGCGCAGCTGGAGCACCCCGACCTCGCGCTCGCCCAGCACCGCCCCGTCGGCGACGACCCGGACCTCGATCCCCGCGAGCGGCGGGCCCAGCTTGGGGAAGCGCCGCTCCGGACCGTAGGTCGCTGGCCGGGCGCGGCGGTGCGCCTCGAGCTGGTCGGCGTCGACGCGGTCGACCTGCAGACCGGTGTCGATCGGCGCGAACGACACCCCGAGCGCCGTCTCGGCCATCCCGTACGCGGCGAGCACCGACTCCGGCCGCAGGCCGAAGCGCGCGCCGGCGGCGGTGAACGCGGCGACGGCGTCCGGGTCGATCGGCTCGGCGCCGTTGAGAGCGATCCGCAACGACGAGAGGTCGAGCGTCCCGTCGGCCGCGCGGGCGAGCTGGCGGCCGAGAACGGCCCACGCGAAGTTCGGCGCCGCCGTGACCGTGCCGCCGTAGGTCGAGATCAGCTCGGCCCAGAGCAGGGGCCGGGTCAGGAAGTCGACGGGCGTGACCGTCACCAGCTCCAACCCGGTCGTCATCGGGATGGTGAGGAACCCGACCATCCCCATGTCGTGGAACAGCGGCAGCCAGGACACCATCACGTCGCGCTCGACGTCGAGCGCCGCCGCCCGCACCATCCCGGCGATGTTGGCGTGCAGGTTGCGGTGGGTGATCCGGACGGCCTTCGGCTCGGCCGTGGACCCGCTGGTCAGCTGCAGGAGTGCGGTGTCGTCCTCGGCGGCGACGGCGGCATCGGCGCCGATGTCGGGGCCGATGTCGGAGCCGTCGGCTCCCTCGCCCGTCAGCGACTCGAGCGTGCGGAACGCGATGCCCCGCTCGGTCAGCACCGGCGCCAGCGCGTCGAACGGAGCACCGAGCAGCACGAGCCGGGCGTCGATCATGCGCAGGACCGCGACCGTGTCCTCGGCCCAGGAGGCCAGGTCGGTGCGCGGTGTCGGCTGGTGCAGCATCGTGACGCTGCCTCCGAGCAGCCACACCGCCTGGGCGGCGGGGGCGATGGCGGCGGGCTCGCCGGCGAGCACCCCGACCGCGGCCCCGGGTCCGAGGCCGGGGGTGTCGGTCGTGCCGGCGCGCAGCGACCCGGCCGCGCGTCGGGCGACCGCGTGGACCTCCGCCCAGCGACGACGGACCGGATCCCCTGGCGCGCCCGTCGTCATTCCGTGCCGGGAGCGGGCGGCGGAGTCCAGGAGCATCGCCAGGAACCGGGACATGGTCGGGAGCCTACGGTCTGCGGCTACGCTGCCGCCGGTGTTCGCGGTCCGCGTCCTGGTGCTCGGGGTCGTCCACACGCACGGCCAGGCGCACGGGTACGAGGTGCGCCGCGAGCTGCTGACCTGGCGCGCCGACGTCTGGGGCAAGGTCGCGCCGGGGTCGATCTACCAGGCCCTGCGCACGTTGAGCAAGCACGGCCTGCTGGAGCAGGTCAGCACCGAGGCGGGCGCGGGCGGCCCGGAACGCACCGTCTACCGGATCACCCCGGACGGCGAGACGGAGTTCTTCCACCTGGTGCGGGTGGCGATCACCGACGCGGTGCGGGACGACGAGATGCTCAACGCCGCGTTCGCGTTCCTGCACCTGCTCGACCGGGCAGAGGTGCCGGACCTGCTCGGCTACCGGGTCCGTGCCCTCACGGCGAGGCTCGCGCAGGTCGACCCGCCACCGGGCGACGTGATCGACGCGGGCACGCCGCCCCAGATCGAGGCCCTGAACTGGCGCTACGCTGCGCAGATCCGGGCGGATATCGACTGGTCGCTGGATCTGGCGGAGCGGATCAGGGAGGGGGCGTTCGCCTTCGCCGACGACCCGCACTAATCAAGGTTGACTACTGGGCCCGGCTCCGTACCCTGGACGACGTGATCCACGCACGCGGGCTCGCCCGCACCTTCCGCACCCGCCGGGGAACGGTGGAGGCCGTGTCCGGCGTTGACATCGACGTGGCGGCCGGCGAGCTCGTCGGCTTCCTCGGCCCGAACGGCGCCGGGAAGACCACCACCCTGCGGATGCTCACCACTCTGCTCGTGCCGACGGCCGGCACCGCCACGGTCGCCGGGCACGACCTGCTCACCGACGCCGCCGGCGTCCGCCGCCAGATCGGCTACGTCGGCCAGAACGGCGGCGCGGGCCCGGACTGCCTGGTCGCCGACGAGCTGGTGCTGCAGGGCCGCTTCTACGGGCTCACGCACGTGCGCGCCCGGGAGCGCGCCGCCGTGCTGATCGAGGACCTCGACCTCACCGGCACCGAGACTCGGGTGGTCAAGACGCTCTCCGGTGGGCAGCGCCGTCGCCTGGACATCGCGATGGGGCTGATGCACCTGCCCACCCTGCTGTTCCTCGACGAGCCCTCCACCGGGCTGGACCCGCAGAGCCGCGCGAACCTCTGGAACCACATCCGCGCCCTGCACGCCGAGCGAGGCACCACGCTGTTCCTGACCACCCACTACCTCGACGAGGCCGACGCGCTGTGCGACCGGATCCTGGTGATCGACACCGGCCGGATCGTCGCCGAGGGCACCCCCGACGAGCTCAAGCGACGCGTGTCGGGCGACCTCGTCGTGGTCGGCGCCGCGGATCCGACCCGGCTCGCCGGCCTGGTCGCCCACGTCCCGGGCAGCACGGACCTGACGGTGGACGGCGCCGGCGCCCGCTTCCGGGTGCCCGACGGCGCGAGCGTGCTCCCCGGGCTGCTGCGCGAGCTGGACGCCGCCGGCATCTCCATGACCTCGGTCGAGGTGCGCCGGCCCAGCCTCGACGACGTGTTCCTCACGCTCACCGGCCGGTCGCTGCGCGACGCCGAACAGGCCGTCGACCGGCCCGTCGAGCCCGCTGTCCCGGCGGAGGCGACGTCATGACCCCGCGGAGGCGCAATCATGACCGCCGACGTACTTCCTCCCGCGGAGGCGCAATCATGACCGCCGACGTACTTCCTCCCGCGGAGGCGCAATCATGACCGTCCTCACCGAGACCTGGCTGATCTTCCAGCGGGCGATGAAGCAGTCCCTGCGCAACCCGTTCTGGGTGATCATCGGGATCGTCCAGCCGCTGCTCTACCTGGCCTTCTTCGGCCCGCTGCTGATCCCGGTGGTGCAGAACACGCCGGGATTCCCGCCCGGCGACGCCTGGCAGGTGCTCGTGCCGGCGCTGCTCGTGCAGCTCGGCCTGTTCGGCGGGCTGTTCGTCGGCTTCTCCGTGCTCGTCGAGTACAAGGCGGGCGTGATCGAGCGGATGCGCGTGACGCCGGTCAGCCGCACCGCGCTGCTGCTCGGCCGCGCGCTCAAGGACACCGTCGTGCTGCTCGTGCAGGCCACCCTGCTCACCGTGCTCGCCGTGCCGTTCGGGCTGCGGGCCCCGCTCGGCGCCGTGATCGTCGCGCTGGCCCTGGTGGGGGTGTTGGGACTGGCGATGGCCTGCGCGTCCTACGCGCTCGCGATGCAGGTCAAGAGCGAGGAGGCGTTCCTGCCGATCGTGCAGTCGCTGTTCCTGCCGTTGCTGCTGCTCTCGGGCATCCTGCTCCCGATGACGGTGGCGCCCACCTGGCTCTACAACCTCTCGCGCGCCAACCCGTTCGTGTACGTCGTCGACGCCGCTCGCGCGATCTTCCAGGACCAGCTCGCGTCGTCCACCGCGCTCATCGGGATCGCGGTGGCGCTGGTCCTGGTGGTGCTCACCGTGAGCTGGGGGGTGCGCACGTTCCAGCGGGAGAGCGCCTGACGGCGGCCACTCAGAACAGCTCGCCGTACTCCCGCTCCTCCCACGCCGAGACCTCGGCGCGGTAGCGCTCCACCTCCGCGCGCTTGAGCGTGAGGATCCACTCCACCACCTCGCGGCCGAGGCCGGCGGTGAGCACGGCGTCCGCCCGGAGGGCGTCGAGCGCCTCGGACAGGTCCGCCGGCAGGCGCCGGGCGGCATCGTCGTCGTAGGGGGCGTCGGTGGGCGGGCCGGGGTCCAGGTCGCCGTCGATCCCGGCCAGGCCACTGAACACCTGCGACGCGACGTAGAGGTACGGGTTCGCGGCGGGCTCGCCGGACCGGTTCTCGAGCCGCGTCGCCGGGTCGCCGGCGCCACCCACCGTGCGGATCATCGCGCCCTTGTTGTCGACGCCCCATCCCACGCGGTCCGGGGCGAGCGAGAGCGGCTGGTAGCGGCTTGTAGCCGTTGACCGTCGGGGTGGTGAACACGGCGGCGGCCGGGGCGTGGCGCAGCAGACCGGCCAGGTAGCGGCGGCCGAGCGGCCGAGAGCGGCTCGCCCGGGCCGTCCGGCGCGAACGCGTTCTCCCCTGTCGTCGTCTCGACGAGGCTCTGGTGCAGGTGCCAGCCCGATGACACGGCCGCGCCGAGCGGGCGGCACATGAACGTGGCCTGGTACCCGTGCCGCCGGCACACCTGCCGGATCGCGGTCCGCGCGAGCACCACGGCGTCGGCGGCGGCGAGTCCGTGCTGCGGCGCGAGGGTGATCTCCAGCTGGCTCGGCCCGAACTCCGGCTCGATCGAGCGCAGCGGCAGGTCCAGCGCGGTCAGGCCCGGCTCAGCACCTGCACGACGTCGTCCAGCGCGTCGAGATCCTCCTCGTGCAGCAGCCGTCCGCCCGGCGTGAGCGGGGCCGGGTCGTCCGAGCGGAACACGTGGAACTCCAGCTCCACCCCGACGTCAGGTCGAACCCGCGCGCGGCGAGCCCGTCCAGCGCGCGCAGGGCGATCCCGCGGGTCGACAGGGGCACCGGCGTGCCGTCGGGGAACCGCAGGTCGCACAGCACCCAGCCGGTGCGCTCGGCCCAGGGCAGCACGCGGAACGTCGCCGGGTCGGGCACCAGCACGACGTCGCCCGCCCCACCCAGCCCCGGCACCCCGATCCCGCCGCCGGGGCTGAACACCGGGTACGACCGAGCGGCCCGAGGTGTCCTTGAGCAGCAGCGACGACGGCGCGGTGCACCCGTCGCGCAGCACGGTGTCGAACGCGTCGCGGGTGAACGCCTTGCCGTGCAGCACTCCGTGCTGGTCGCAGAACACCACCCGCACCAGCTCGACGCCGCGCTCGTCGAGCACCCGACGGATCTGCGCGGCGGCCGCGTGCGGCGGCGTCGTCCCAGAGGCCGTGGCGCGCCACGAAGCCGACGCGCTCGGCGTCGAGCAGCGGGCCGGGCGCGTCATCGACGGCGAGGGGCACCGACGCCCACGGCGAGTCGGCGCGCCGCTGCGCCTCCTGCTCGCGCCAGTGGTGCTGCCAGGTGGCGGCGGGCGCCGTCGTGTCCATGGCCAGCGGGCCGCGCAGCTCGCGGGCGGCGGCCTCCTCCGTGGGTCGACCGGGCACCGGCCGACCGTCGGTGTGCGCGGCGATCGCCCGCAGCAGCAGCCGCCGGTTGGCGGTGACGGCGCGGTCGGACACGCCGAGCCGCTCGACGCGTGCGGTCCTGGACGGCACCCATGCTCTCCACCGCCCACTGGTCGTGGACGTTGATGTCCAGGCCCATGCCGGTGAAGGTGGTCGCTCCTGCTCGGCCGGGTCGAAGCCCCAGTTGTTGTCCCGGTTCCGGACCGGCCGGTAGTCGGGCAGCGTCACACCGGCGAGCCGCTGCGCCAGCAGCGTCTCGCGGTCGGTGCGCTCGGCGAAGTCGTAGAGGATCATGTACCAGTAGTGGCTCTCGTCGTCGACGGGCACGTGCCACTGGCAGAACACCTTGTCGTTGCCGAACGGCACGACGAACGCGTTCGGGAACAGCAGGTTCGTGACGCGGACGTGCGCGCATCTGCTCGGTGAGCGTGCGCACGGCGAACACGCGCAGCCCGTGCTCGTCCTGCTCGACCTCGATGTCGGGCCGGACGCTCTCGCCGACGATGCTCGACAGGCTTCTGCCCGGTGCCCGTCGACCTCCTCGCTGAACTGCTGGCCGTAGGCCTCGCGCGGGTCCTCCTGCAGGAAGCGGTGCAGGAACGAGACGTGGCTCGGGTCGATGCCGCCCTCGAGCCCTGCAGCCAGTTGCACTCCCACAGGCCCTTGAAGGCGAAGGTGTACTCCTCGGGCGCGACGAAGCAGTCGTAGTGCGGGAACGGCGGCGGTTCGCCGCCGCCGAGGTAGGCGAAGACGATCCCGTTGCGCTCCTCGCACGGGTAGCTCGCGATGCGCGACCTTCTCGTGGAACCGGCTGTGCTCGGGCTCGGCGGGCTGCTCGCGGCAGCGGCCGTCGGGGCCGTAGAGCCAGCCGTGGTAGAGGCAGCGCAGACCGCCGTCCTCGCGGCGGGCCGTAGGACAGGTCCACCCCGCGGTGCGCGCAGAACCGGCCGACGAGCGCCCAACCGCCGCCGGGTGCGGCGTCGTCGCGGCGGAACAGCACGAGGTCCTCGCCCAGCAGCCGCACCGCCTTCACCGGGCGCTCGAGCGGACATCTCCGAGACGAGCGCCACGGGCTGCCAGTAGGCGCGCAGCAGGCGACCCGCGGGGCGGTCGGGCCCGGTGCGCGTCAGCAGGTCGTTGTCCTCCGGTGACAGCACGGGTCCCCCTTCGCCGGGTCGCGCCGACGCTACCCACTCCGACCCCGCTACCGCTCGGCCTGCTCCGCGGCCTCCAGCCACTCCCGCTCGACGCCCGCCTGCTCGGCCAGCACGGCCGTCAGCTCGGCGTCGAGCACCAGCAGCCGCGCCGGGTCGGTGGCCGCCGCTGCGAGGTCGGCGTGCAGCTGCTTCTCCCGCTGCGTCAGCGCCGTCATCCGGCGCTCCAGCCGGGATGCCTCCTTACGGGCGGCGCGCTGGTCGGCCGCACCGGACGAGGGCCGGCTGCCGTTGGTCGCCGGCTGTGCCGCGGACAGGCCGCTGACCTGGGCCCCCGCCCGCGCCCGGCGCTGCAGGTACTCCTCGATGCCGCCGGGCAGGTGGGTGACCTTCCCGTCGCCGAACAGCGCGACGACCGTGTCGCAGGTCCGTTCCACCAGGTAGCGGTCGTGACTGACCACCACGAGCGTTCCGGCCCACCCGTCGAGCAGGTCCTCGAGCCGGGCGAGGGTGTCGACGTCGAGATCGTTGGTCGGCTCGTCGAGCAGGAGGACGTTCGGCTCGGCCATGAGCAGCCGGGTGAGCTGCAGGCGCCGCCGCTCGCCACCGGACAGGTCGCGCACCGGGGTCCACTGCCGCGACGCCGGGAAGCCCAGCCGTTCGAGGACGGACGACGCCGTCATCTCCAGGCGCCCCAGCCGGACGTAGGACGACACCTGCTCGGCGGCCTCCAGCACGCGGAGGTGGTCGGGCAGGTCGACGAGCTCCTGGCTCAGCTCGGCGAGCGCCACCGTGGTGCCCCGCACCACGCGGCCGCCCTGCAGCGGACGCTCGCCGGTGAGGGTGCGCAGCAGCGTGGTCTTCCCCGAGCCGTTGACGCCGACGACGGCGATCCGGTCACCGGGGCCGACCCGCCAGGTCACGTGGTCCAGCAGTGTCCGGCCGGCGACCTCGGCCGTCGCGTCCTCCAGCTCCAGCACCGTGCGGCCGAGCCGGCGGGTGGCGAACCCGAGCAGCTCGACGGCGTTGCGCGGCGGTGGCACGTCGGCGATGAGCGCCTCGGCGGCCTCGATCCGGTACCGCGGCTTCGACGTCCGGGCCGGTGGCCCCCGGCGCAGCCAGGCCAGCTCCTTGCGGGCGAGGTTCTGCCGGCGCGCCTCGGCGGCATCGGACTGCCGCGAACGCTCGGCGCGGGCGTAGACCCAGTCGGCGTAGCCGCCGAGGTAGCTCTCCACGCGACCGCCCGCGACCTCCCAGGTCCGGGTGCAGACGGCGTCGAGGAACCAGCGGTCGTGGGTGACCACGACGACGGCGCACCGGCGCGCGAGCAGGTGCCGCGCGAGCCACCCGATGCCCTCGACGTCGAGGTGGTTGGTGGGCTCGTCGAGCACGACGAGGTCGGGGTCACCGATCAGCGCAGCGGCGAGCGCCACCCGCCGCTTCTCACCGCCGGACAGGCCGTCGACCGAGCGGTCGAGGTCGCCGATGCCCAGCCCCTCGAGGACCTCGCGGACCTTCGGGTCCGACGCCCACTCGTGCTCGGCGGCGCCGTCCCAGGCCGCGAGCACGACGTCGCGGACCCGGCTGGCGGACGGCGGCAGGTCGTCGCCCTGCGCCAGGTGCGCCAGGCGCAGCCCGCCGACGCGGCTGACGCGGCCACCGTTCGGGGCGCGGCCCCCGGTGATGATGTCGAGCAGCGTGGTCTTGCCGCCGCCGTTCAGCCCGACCACGCCGACCCGCTCGCCGCGCTCGACCCCGATCGACACCGCGTCGAGCAACACACGCGACGCGTCCCCCGGCACGTGCGCGGTGACCGACTCCAGGTTCACCAGGTTCTGGGCCGGACCCGAGCGGCCCGCCATCAGGCTCGCACCGGCGGCCACGCGGTGGGCGGGCCGGGCGGTTCGTGCTGGTCGACGAGCCGCGCCCCCGGCACCGGCCCGTGCGCCACGCGGACCGTGCGGCACACCCCGACGCCGGCGAGCTCGGTGGCCACGTCGATGGCCGCGTCGGCGCCCTCGCACAGGAAGGCACACGTCGGTCCGGATCCGGACACCAGCCCGGCCAGCGCGCCGGCGGTCACCCCGGCCCGCAGCGTGCGGCGCAGCTCGGGCGCCATGCTCACGGCCGCGGCCTGCAGGTCGTTGCCGAGGCTCAGCGCGAGCTGGCGTGGGTCGCCGCCCGCGAGGGCTTCCAGCACCGGCTCGACCGGGCGGTCGGACAGGTGCGAGTCCCCCCGGAGCCGGTCGAGCTCACGGAACACGTGCGGCGTGGAGAGTCCTCCGCGGTGCAGCGCGATCACCCAGTGCTGCGGGTGCCGGGAGAGCACCGGCACGATCTGCTCGCCGCGGCCGGTGCCCACCGCGGTGCCGCCGTAGAGGGCGAAGGCGACGTCGCTGCCCAGCTCGGCCGCGAGGACGGCCAGCTCGTCGCGGTGCAGGTCCAGCTTCCACAGCGCCGCGAGCCCGAGGAGCGCGGCCGCGGCGTCGGCGCTGCCGCCGGCCATCCCGCCGGCCACGGGGATGCCCTTGCGCAGCACCAGCCGGACGACGGGATCGCGGTCGGCGTGGTCGGCCAGGAGCTCGACCGCCCGCCACGCCAGGTTGGTCTCGTCGGCGGGCACCTCGGAGACGCCCTCGCCGTGGACCTCGATGCCGGGTGCGTCGCTCGCCGCGACGGTGAGCTCGTCGAAGAGGCTCACCGCGTGGAAGACCGTGACCAGGTCGTGGAAGCCGTCCTCGCGCAGCGGACCGACGGCCAGGTGCAAGTTGATCTTGGCAGGTACCCGCACGACGACCTGGGGCGGAACGGCGGCGAGCACCCGACAACCCTACGTGCGTCCCCCGCGGGGAGCCGTGGCCAGTCGTGCGAAGTCCCGCACGTCCAGGGTCTCGGCCCGGGCGGTCGGGTCGATCCCCGCCGCCCGCAGCGCCGCCTCGGCGGCCGCCGGGGAACCCGCCCAGGCGGCCAGACCCGACCGCAGCGACTTGCGGCGGTGCGCGAACGCCGCGTCGATCACCCCGAAGACCTCGGCGCGGTCGCCCGGCGGGGGCTCGCGGCGGTCGAACGCCAGCAGACCGGAGTCGACGTGGGGCACCGGCCAGAACACCGCGCGCGGCACCGCACCGGCCCGGCGTGCGGTCGCGAACCAGGCCAGCTTCGCGCTCGGGATCCCGTAGACCCGGCTACCCGGACCGGCGGCGAGCCGCTCGGCCACCTCGGCCTGCACCATCACCAGTCCGCGTCGCAGCTGCGGCAGCTCGGCGAGCAGGTGCAGCACCACCGGCACCCCGACGTTGTAGGGCAGGTTCGCGACCACCGCGGTGGGCGGGGGGCCGGGCAGGTCGGCCGCCCGGACGCGCATCGCGTCGGCGGTGGTGACGGTCAGCCGGTCGGCGAGGCCGGGTGCGCGCTCGGCGACGGTGCGGGGCAGCCGCCCGGCCAGCAGGGGGTCGATCTCCACGGCGTGCACGGCCCGCGCCAGTGGCAGCAACGCGAGCGTCAGCGACCCCAGCCCCGGCCCGACCTCCAGCACGACGTCGTCCGGATCGAGCTCGGCGGCGGCCGCGATGCGGCGCACCGTGTTGGTGTCGTGGACGAAGTTCTGGCCGAGCCGCTTCGTCGGTCGCAGCCCCAGGTCCGCGGCGATGGCCCGCACCTCGGCGGGGCCCAGCAACCGCGACCGCTCGTCCGTCACCCCGGGAGGGTGCACTCCGGACGGCTCCCGCCGGTCGGCGGGGCCGGCCCGATCGCGACACCGACAGCGATCGGGATCATCGGGGCAGGCCGAGCTTGCGCGAGCACGCCGGCCACGCGCCGTAACCGCCACGGTCGTCGCGGGCCTTCGTGGCCACCGCGATCTGCTCCTCCCGGCTGGCCTGGTGGGGCAGGGCGGCGTAGTCCCCGCCCCCGTAGGCGCGCCACGTGCCGGCGTCGAACTGCAGCCCGCCGTAGTAGCCGTTGCCGGTGTTGATCGCCCAGTTCCCGGTGGCCTCGCACTGCGCGAGCCGGTCCCACACCGCCCCGTCCGCGACGGCCGGAGCGGTGCCGCCCCCGGTGCTGCCGCCTGCGCCGCCGGCCGCCGGCGCGTCGTCGTTGGTGCCGACCCGCACCACCCGGGGTGCGGGCGGGATGCTGCTGCCCGCGCGGACCTGGTCACGCCGGACCTCGGCGCCGTTGCGCACCTGCACCCGCATGATCGCGGTCTGCTCGCCCGGCCGGCCCTTCTCGACCACGACCTCCTCGCCCCGGGGCATCTGCGGGTCCTCGACGATGCGCACGGGCGGCGGGATCGGCCGGACCTCCACCACCTCGCCCTCGCCGTTGCGGACCACCTGCACCGCCGTGCCGTCGGTCAGCGGGGTGTCGGCGGAGGGCACGGACACGTCGTCCGGACCCAGCGTGAGGCCCCGCTCGGTCAGCAGCGCCGCCACCGTGCCCGCGGTGGTGATGACCCGGGCGGGCGCGCCGGCGCCTTCGTCGAGGGTGACCGCGCGCGGCACCTGGAGCTCGAGTGCCAGCCCGGCCAACGGGATGGGGGAGCTCGGGGCGGCGGACATCTGGATCGGCGCGGCCTCGACGCCGAGCCCCCGCAGGGCCTCGCCGATGGACGCGGCGGTCGTCCAGACCTCGCGCTCCGACCGGCCCTCCACCAACGTGAGCCGGCGGGCGTGGCTGACGATGATCTCGTCGCCGTTCGCGAGACCCGTGGGCGGCGCGGGCTCGACGCGGTCCCGGGGGCCGGTGGTCACGCCGGCTGCCGCCAGGGCCGACCCGACGTCGGTCGCGAACGTGTGCAGGGTGCGTCGCTCGCCGTCGACGGTCAGTGCGACGGCCTTGCTCGCGACCAGCGCTGCGACGGCCCCGGCCAGCAGGGTCAGGAGCACGGCGAGCACGGCGAACCGGATCAGGAAGCGGACCCGGCCGCGCGGGCGCTGTGGGGTCGCGGACCGGCGGCGCCTGCTCGGCGCTTCGACGGTGACCGGAACGATGGGGACCGGGACGGCGCTGACCGGCCCGGTGCTCAGGTCACGGAACAGACCGCCGCGGCTGTCGTCGGCGGTCCTACCGCCGCCCCCGACGCCGCTGTCGGGGCGGATCCGGGGGATGGGCCCGGTCAGCTCCCCGGCCGAGACGCGCACGAAGGATCCGGTGCGCGGGGTGGCGACGGGCTCGGCCGGCCTGGGCAGCTCGACGGGCGGCGCGGACGCGACCAGGCGCTCGGCCGGGCCGGTATCGACCAGCTCGTCCACCCCATCGGGGGGAACGACCAGGTGGACACGGGCCCGCGCGGCGCGGCGCCATGCCCGTTCGGAAACGTCGGCGACAGTCAATGCAGACCTCATCGGATCGGGCAAGGAGGGAGCACCGGTCACGGTGGCCCGGGGAGCGAGGATCTCGGGGAGCACCCCGGACCACCGTGACCGCTGGTGCTGGGGAGCGACCCCCACCCCGGCTTCAGCGATCACGGAACCGTAACGGGAGAGGGGCGCCGATATCGAACCGCGGCACGCCATGGGCGCCGAGCGGGCCGCTGCCTACGACGAGCGCGTGCCCGTCCCGTCCGGTGCCGCCACCCGTCCGACCGGAGGCAGCTCACCGAGCCCGAACACCCGCTCGGCGTTGCGTGCGGTGGTCGCGGTGAGCTGGTCGACGGGGACTCCGCGCAGGTGGGCGAGCGCGCGCACCGTCCAGGGCAGGCAGTACGGCTCGTTGGCCCGGCCGCGGTGCGGGTGCGGCGTGAGGAAGGGCGCGTCGGTCTCCACGAGCAGCTGGTCGGGCGGCACCACGGCCGCCGCCTCCCGCAGCGGGCCGGCGTTGCGGAACGTCACGGGCCCGGCGAAGGACAGGACGTAGCCCGCCTCCGCACACTCCCGCGCCATGGCGGCGTCGCCGGAGAAGCAGTGGAGCACGACGGTGGGTGGAGCGACCTCCTCGCGGAGGATGCGCAGCACGTCGTCGTGGGCGTCCCGGTCGTGGATCATCAGTGGCTTGTCGAGCCGCTTCGCGAGGTCGATGTGCCGTCGGAACGACTCCTGCTGCGCAGCCGGCGGCGAGTGGTCCCAGTAGTAGTCCAGCCCGGTCTCCCCCACCGCGACGACGCGCGGGTCGCGGGCCAGGCGCTCGATCTCGGCGTGGTCGACTTCGGTGACGGACGCCGTTCGCGTGGGGTGCAGCGCGACCGCCGCGGTCACCCGGTCGTCCCACTGCGCGGCCCGCACCACCCAGCGGGCCGAGTCGAGGTCGTCGGCCACCGTGACGGCGCGCGTCACCCCGACGGCGGCCGCCCGGTCCATCAGCGCCGTCACGTCCGCGGCATCCACGCAACCGCACGCGTCGAGGTGGGTGTGGGCGTCGACGGTGGGCACGGGCAGGGGATCCGGCGCCGGCGGCGCGGCCCGCCGGCCGTACGGACGCTCGGCTGTCGGGCGCTCGGCTGTCGGGTGCTCAGCTGTCACGGGTGATGGGAGCCCAGTCCGGCCCGGTGTCGCCCAGCTCCGGCGCCAGCTTGGTGAACAGGGGCGTCGGCTTGCTCAGCGGCCGGCCGATCTCGATCGGTGTGCTGCCCCAGCTCGCCTGCTCGGCGGCGTAGTCCCCGGTGATCACCGGGTAGTCCGGGCCCTCGCCGAGCTCGGCCACCTCGCGGACCTCGGGCTGCGCGGCCCAGACCCCGCTCCCGCCCAGCGCCTCGTGCACCTGCTGCGCCGAGTGCGGCAGGAACGGCGTGAGCAGCGTGTTCGCGTCCTGCACCACCTGCAGCGCGGTGTGCAGGATCGTGTCGCGGCGGTCGGGATCGTCCTTGCGCTTCCAGGGCTCCTGGTCGCTCAGGTACCGGTTGGCCGCCGTGACCACCCGCATCGCCTCGCCCGCGGCCTGCTTGAACCGGCTGCGCCCGAGCAGCTCGCCGACCGTGTCGAACCCGGCCCGGGACACCGCCAGCAGCTCGTGGTCGGCGTCGGCGGGCGCGGTCGGCTTCGGCACGGCCCCCACGTTCTTGTGCGCCATCGAGATCGAGCGGTTGACCAGGTTGCCCCACTCGTTGGCCAGCTCGAAGTTGGTGCGGCGGACGAACTCGTCCCAGGTGAAGTCGGTGTCCTGGTTCTCAGGACCGGCCACCGAGATGAAGTAGCGCAGGGCGTCGGGACCGAACTCGCGCAGGAAGTCGGTGACGTAGATGACCGTGCCGCGGCTGGTGGAGAACTTCGAGCCGCTCATCGTCAGGAACTCCGAGGAGACGATCTCGCTCGGCAGGTTCAGCAGCCCGAACGCCCCGGGCTCACCGCCCCGGCTGCCGGCACCGTTGTGTCCGAGCAGCTCGGCGGGCCAGACGACGGAGTGGAAGACGATGTTGTCCTTGCCCATGAAGTAGTAGCCCTGGGCGGCGGGGTCGGTCCACCACTGCTTCCAGGCGTCCGGGTCCGGCCCGCGCCGGGCCCACTCGATCGACGCCGACAGGTAGCCGATCACGGCGTCGAACCAGACGTAGATCCGCTTCATCGGCTGGTCGCGCCACCCGTCGAGCGGGATCGGCACCCCCCAGTCGAGGTCGCGGGTGATCGAACGCGGTTTGAGGTCGTGGACGAGGTTCATCGAGAACTTGAGGACGTTCGGACGCCAGTCCGTGCGCGCCGCCAGCCACGAGCCCAGCGCATCGGCCAACGCGGGCAGGTCCAGGAAGAAGTGCTCGGTCTCGACGAACACCGGCGTCTCACCGTTGATCTTCGAGCGCGGGTCGATCAGGTCGGCGGGGTCCAGCTGGTTGCCGCAGTTGTCGCACTGGTCTCCGCGGGCGTGCGAGTACCCGCAGATCGGGCAGGTGCCCTCCACGTAGCGGTCGGGCAGCGTCCGCCCCGTGGACGGGCTGATCGCCCCCATCGTCGTCCGGGGCACGACGTAGCCGTTCTTGTACAGCGCCAGGAACAGCTCCTGGACCACCTCGTAGTGCGTGCTGGTCGTCGTGCGCGTGAACAGGTCGTAGGACAGGCCGAGGCCCTGCAGGTCGTCGACGATCACGCGGTTGTACTTGTCGGCGAGCTGGCGAGGGGTGAGCCCCTCGGCGTCGGCCTGCACCTGGATCGGGGTGCCGTGCTCGTCGGTGCCGCTGACCATCAGCACCCGGTCGCCGGACATGCGGCGGTAGCGGGAGAAGACGTCGGAGGGCACACCGAAACCGGAGACGTGGCCGATGTGCCGCGGGCCGTTGGCGTAGGGCCACGCCACGGCGGTCAGCACGCGCGAACTCATGTGACCAGCGTAGGCCCCGGCCACCACCGGGTTCCGGGCGCAGGCGAGGGCGGGCCCCGGCTCCCGGCGACGGACCGCGGCCGGCGCACCGACCTCGGCCGGCGCCCGCGGTTACGGTGGACGGCGTGAACGTGGAGGTCACCCCGCTGCCGGGGATCGGAGTGCGCAAGGACTTCGCCCTGCGTGGCGGGCGCCGGGTCGGCGTCGTCACGCACCGCGACGGACGGCTCGAGCTGATCATCTCGAAGACCGACGACCCCGACGCGTGCCTGGCCGAGCTGCCGCTCACCGCCGACGAGGCGGGCGCACTGGCGAACCTGCTCGGGGCGCCGCAGCTGGTCGCGCAGCTCACCGAGGAGCACCGTGACCTCCCGGGCATCCACACCCGCCAGATCCCGGTCGGTGCGGGCTCGCCCTTCGACGGCCGCACCCTGGGCGACACGACGCTGCGCACCCGCACCGGGGTCTCCGTGGTCGCCGTGATGCGCGCCGGTCAGGTGCACCCCAGCCCGGCGCCGGACTTCACCCTGACCGCCGGGGACCTGATGGTCACCGTCGGCACCTCGGAGGGGCTCGACCACGCCGTCAAGATCCTCCGCCGAGGCTGAACCGGCGTGGAGGAGACCGCGCTGGAACTGATCGAGCTCGGGGCCGTCTTCTTCGGCCTCGGGCTGCTCGGCCGCCTCGCCGGTCGCATCGGACTCTCGCCCATCCCGCTGTACCTCCTCGGCGGGCCTGGCCTTCGGCTCCGGCGGGATCGTCCCGCTGACCGGCATCGAGGGCTTCACCACGCTGGCCGGGGAGGTCGGGGTGGTGCTGCTGCTCCTCCTGCTGGGCCTGGAGTACTCGGCGACGGAGCTGATGACCGGGCTGAAGCGCTCCTGGACCGCCGGGATCCTCGACATCGTGCTCAACGCCGCCCCCGGCGCGGCCGTCGCCTTCATCCTCGGCTGGGGTCCGGTCGGGGCGCTCGTGATGGGCGGCGTCACCTACATCTCGTCGTCCGGGATCATCGCCAAGGTCCTCTCCGACCTCGGTCGCCTCGGCAACCGCGAGACCCCGGTCGTGCTGTCGATCCTCGTGTTCGAGGACCTGGTGATGGCGTTGTACCTGCCGATCCTCACCGCCGTGCTGGTCGGGGTGAGCATCGCCGGTGGCGTCAGCGCGATCGGGATCTCGGTCGCCGTGCTCGCCGTCGTCCTGGTGGTGGCGCTGCGCTACGGGCGGTTCGTCTCGGTCATCGTCGACTCGCCCGACCGCGAGGTGTTCCTGCTCAAGATCCTCGGGTTGGCGCTGCTGGTGGCCGGGTTCGCCTCGGCGACGCAGGTCTCGGCCGCGGTCGGGGCGTTCCTGCTCGGCATCGCGATCAGCGGGTCGACCGCCGAGAACGCCACCCGCCTGCTCGAACCGCTGCGTGACCTGTTCGCCGCGGTGTTCTTCGTGGTCTTCGGGTTCAACACGGACCCGGCCTCCATCCCGCCCGTGCTGGGCTGGGCGGTCGTGCTGGCGGTGTCGACGACGCTCACCAAGCTGGCGACGGGTTGGTTCGCGGCGTGGCGCGCGGGAATCGGTCCGCTCGGCCGGGCCCGAGCGGGGGCGGCGCTGGTGGCGCGCGGCGAGTTCTCGATCGTCATCGCCGGGCTCGCCGTCGGCTCCGCGGCGATCGACGCCCGGCTGGCCGCCCTCACCGCCACCTACGTGCTGCTCATGGCCGTGATCGGCCCGGTGGCCGCGCGGGTGGTGGAGCCGGTGGCGCGCTGGGCGCGGGCCCGCCTCGCTGCCGAGCCCAGCCCGTCCCCGTCCGCCGGCTCCTGACCCCCGTCAGGCGCGGTCACCCAGGGCCGCGGCGTAGAGGTCGCGCTTCGGCACCCCCGCCGCCTCCGCCACCGCCGACACCGCGTCCTTCAGCCGCTCGCCGTCGGACACGCGCTCGTGCACCGCACCGACCAGCGACGCCACCGGCGGGGCCGATGCCGGCGCCGCCCCGGCCAGCACGACCGTGATCTCGCCGCGCACGGGGCCTTCGGTCGCCCACTCGGCCAGCTCCGCCAGCGGCCCCCGCAGCACCTCCTCGTGGGTCTTCGTCAGCTCCCGGCAGACCGCGGCCGGGCGCTGCGGGCCCAGCACCTCGGCCGCGACGGTGAGGGTCTCGGCCAGGCGGTGCGGCGACTCGAAGAACACGACAGCGCGCCGCTCCGCGACGAGGGTCTCGAGCCACCGCCGGCGCTCACCGCCGCGGCGCGGCGCGAAGCCCTCGAAGCAGAACCGCTCGCCGGGCAGCCCGGACAGCACCAGCGCCGTCGTCACCGCCGAGGGGCCGGGCAGGCACGTCACCGGCAGGCCGGCCTGCGCCGCGGCCGCGACGATGCGGTATCCCGGGTCGGACACCGCGGGCATCCCGGCGTCGGTCACCACGAGCACGGTGCGCCCGGCGCG
This sequence comes from uncultured Actinomycetota bacterium, assembly GCA_963711715.1. Taxonomy (GTDB): domain Bacteria; phylum Actinomycetota; class Actinomycetes; order Mycobacteriales; family Pseudonocardiaceae; genus Pseudonocardia. The sequence continues at coordinate 446,720 of CAVQFJ010000006.1, read as the reverse complement.
GACCTCGTCGAGCAGGCCGGGGAGCCGGGCGGCCTCCACCGCGTCGTAGTGGCTGATCACCCTGCCGCCGACGGTGACGTCGAGCGCGGCGGCCAGCGAGCGCAGCCGCCGGGTGTCCTCGGCCGCGACGACGTCGGCTGTCGCGAGGGCATCCACCAGCCGCGCGGACGCGTCGCGCGCCTGACCCAGCGGCGTGGCCGCGAGGACGAGGACACCGGTACCGGCCGCGGGCGGAGGAGACACGCTGCGCAGCCTACGATCGACGCCGTGGCCACCCGCACCGTCGAGCACGCCCGGCGCGTGGCCGACGGTCACCGCGCCGCTGACGATGCGCCGATCCGGGGCCAGGTGCCGCTCGGCGACGGGCCGAGCCCCGAGGCCCGCGCGGCCGACCCCGTCGCCCGACTCGGCCCGCCACCCCCGGGGACCGGCTGCGCGGCTGGGTCGTCGCGGTCGGGCTGGCGCTGGTCGCCGGCGCGGTCCGCTTCGCGGGCCTGGGCTACCCGACCGACGGCGGCACGCCCGTCTTCGACGAGAAGCACTACGTGCCGCAGGCCTGGCAGATGCTGCGCAACGGCGGGGTCGAGGACAACCCCGGCTACGAGCTCGTCGTGCACCCCCCGCTGGGCAAGCAGCTCATCGCGCTCGGCGAGCTGGCCTTCGGCTACAACGGCCTGGGCTGGCGGGCCGCCGCCGCTGCGGCCGGCGTGCTGTCGGTGCTGCTGATCGTCCGGGTGGGTCGCCGGCTGACCCGCTCGACGCTGCTCGGCGGCATCGCGGGGGTCCTGCTCATCGCCGACGGGCTGTCGCACGTGCAGTCCCGGATCGGGATGCTCGACAGCTTCGCGGCGCTGTTCGTGCTCGCCGCGTTCACCACCCTGGTCCATGACCGCGACGACGTGCGCGCGCGGCTCGCCCTCGTCGTCGCGGAGGGACGGGTGGACGACACCCCGTACGGGCCGCGGCTGGGCGTGCGGTGGTGGCGGTTCGCCACCGGGGTGCTGCTCGGGCTGGGCTGCGCGGTCAAGTGGTCGGGCGTGTACTGGCTCGTCGCGTTCGCCGTGCTCGGTGTGGTCTGGGACCTGACCGCGCGGCACGCCGCCGGCGCGGCCCGGCCGGCACGCGGCACGATCGTGCGCGACCTGGGCCCGGCGCTGTGGGCCCTGGCCGTGGTGCCCGTGCTCGCCTACCTGTCGGCGTGGTGGGCGTGGTTCGGCAGCGAGACCGCCGTCGACCGCTACGCCGTCGGCGACGAGATCGGCACGGGCGGCCCGTGGTCGTTCGTGCCCGCCGCGCTGCGCGGCCTCTGGTACTACAGCGGCGAGGTGCTGGAGTTCCACGCCGGGCTGACCACGGAGAGCAGCGGGGTCCATCCGTGGGAGTCCAAGCCGTGGACCTGGCCGATGGGTCTGCGGCCGATGCTGTACTACTACGCGTCCGGCGAGCAGGTGGGGGGCTGCAGCGGCCCGGAGTGCGTCAGCGCCGTGATGCTGGTGGGCACGCCCGCGCTGTGGTGGCCGGCGCTCGGGGTCCTGGCCTTCGCGCTGTGGCGCGCCGCGACGCACCTCGACTGGCGCTACGCCGCGGTGCTCGTCGGGTACGGCGCGGGCATCCTGCCGTGGTTGGCCAACGTGGACCGGCAGATGTACTTCTTCTACATGGCGCCGGTAGCCCCGTTCCTGGTGCTGGCCACGACGCTCGTGATGGGGGAGATCCTCGGCCGGGCGGATGCCTCGCGGGAGCGGCGCCAGACCGGGCTGCTGGTCGTCGGGCTGTGGGTGGGCGCGGTGGTGGCCAACTTCGCGTGGCTGTGGCCGATCCTCGTCGGCATGCCGATCACCCCGGAGGCGTGGGAAGCGCAGCTGTGGCTGCCGTCCTGGCGCGCCTGATCAGCTGCTCGCCGTGGGCCCCGCTCAGCAGCCGTCGATGCGCAGCGGCCGGTGTACCGGGTCGACCCCGAGCGTGACCGCTTCGACCTCCGACCGGTACAGGCACCCGCCACCCATGCGCACCTCGACGGTGTCGCCGTCGACGAAGCGCACGTCGGCGGGCGGCGGAGCCTCCTCGACGCCCTGGTAGACCACCGTCTCCTGCTCGAAGGGTCCCTCGCCGGCACGCAGGACCACCGCGTAGACCGGGTCGATCGCGAACGCGTCGCCCTCGAGCACCACGAGCCGGCGTCCGGCGTCGGTTACCTCGGTGACCTCCCGACTCTGGCCGGTCAGCCCGGTGGCCAGCCAGACGAGCGTCACCCAGCCGAGCACCGCCACCGCGCCGACGACGAGCACCAGCCCGCGCAGCACCCCGCGCCGGACGGCGACGGTGAGCGCGGCGGTGAGCAGCACCAACGCCAGCAGCACCAGGCCGGCGGTGAACCAGCGGGCGTTGCGCAGGTGGAACGGATCGGCCACGGCCAGCACGGCCGATCCGGCCGCGATCGCCCCGCAGACGGCGAGGACGACGACGCTCCGCAGTCGGGTCACGGGCGCATCCTGCCGGACGGAGGTTCACCGGCCGTGCGGGGCTCGGGCCGGCCGGGACGTCAGGGCTTGCGGCCGACGCCCGCGTAGACGGAGACGCTGTGCGGCTCGGACGTGGGGGTCTGCGGCCGCCAGGCGAGTACCGGCACGATGCCGGGTTCGACGAGCTCGAGTCCGTCGAAGAACTCCTCGACGGCGTCCCGGTCGCGCGGGACGAACGGCATGCCGGCGTCGGCGGCCGCGGCGACGTGCTCGGCCGTCACGTCCGGATCGACGTCGGCCGTGGTGTGCGTGACGGCGAGGTAGCTGCCGGGGGCCATCGGGGCGAGCAGCTCCTCGACGACGGCGTAGGGCCGGTCCGCGTCGTCGAGCGACATCAGCATGGCCAACAGCAGCACCGCGGTCGGTTCCCGCGGGTCGATGAGCTCCCGCAGGCCCCGGTGCTGGACGATCGACGCCGGGTGGCGGAGGTCGCCCGCGACGAACCCGACGGTGACGCGGGGCGCGTCGGGCATCAGGGCGCGGGCGTGGGCCGTCACGATGGGATCGTTGTCGACGTACACCACGCGCGTGTCGGGCGCGATGGCCTGGGCGACCTCGTGCACGTTCGGGCTCGTGGGCAGGCCGGCACCGACATCGACGATCTGCCGGATCCCGGCGTCGCGCACCAGGTGCTCGACCACCCGCACCAGGAAGGCACGGTTGGCCCGCACGTGGCGGCGCTGCCGGGGGACGGCCTGCAGGATCTTCTCCGCGAGCAGCCGGTCGGGCGCGTAGTTTGCCTTGCCGCCCAGCCAGTAGTCGTAGACCCGCGCCGAGTGCGGGACCCGGATGTCGATCTCCGCGGGTAGCCAGACCGCGTCCTCCGGGTCGTCCCACCCCTCACTCGCCGTCATGCCCGCCTACCGCTGTCGTGGAATACGCCGTGACGCGGGGAGTGTGCCAGCCGGCGCGGGCAGCACCGGGCATTTCCGCGTCATCGGCGGCGGCCAGTCGGCTCAGCCAACGCACCGTTCAACCGTTGCGGAGCCGGTGCCGCATGCGGGCGGACTCGGCTGCGTCCCGGATCCGGCACGGCCAGGCCGCGCCCGGCGATCCGGTTCCGGCCGTCGTGCAGGCCCGGCAGCGCCGACCCGTCGCGTCGGGAACGTGCACGGTGAGCAACCGGGCCCACAGCACCGGCATGGCCGCGAGAGCGTCGGCCAGCGACGGTGCCGGTTGCTGCTCATCGATCACAACTGTCCCCCAGCCCCCTGCAACCGCGCCCCTGCGACCGGTGGCCGCGTGCCCCACTACCCGCACCGATCATGCCCGGCGTCCGGACGGCGTGCAAGTGCAGACGCCCGATCGTTTGCACGTGCAGTGACACTGCGTAGCCACAGCCCGACGCCCGACGAGGCCGGTGCCAAGTCGGACGGCCCCACCCGACGCGGATTGCGGGCCGTGCCATCATCCGTCCGGACGATGACTCACGGACACCTCTCGCTCCCCGAGCTGGACGGCAGCGGCCCGGCCGCACCCGACCGGCCCGCGACGGCGACCACCGCGACGCCGCCGGGCCGGACCCCGCGGCGGCACCGGCGATGGCTGTTCGGCCTCGCCGTGGTCGCGCTGCTCGCCGAGATGGCGATCGCGATGATCACGACGGCCGTGGAGCAGACGCCGACCATCGACGAGCCCGTGTACGTGGGAACGGCCGTGGTCTACCTGCAGCAGCACAGCCTGCGCTACAACCCCGAGCACCCGCCGTTGGGCAAGCTGATCATCGGCACCGGCCTGGCCTTCGCCGATCCGCGCCTCGACCCCGCCTTCACCGGCGCCCAGGGCGCGGTCGGACAGCACCTCCTCTACGAGTCGGGGAACGACCCGTGGCGGCTGATGCTGCTCGCCCGGCTACCGGTCATCGTGCTGACGCTGCTGTTCGGGCTGGTCGTCCTGGCCTTCGCGCGCGACCTCACCGGGCCCGTCGGCGGGCTGGTGGCGCTGAGCCTGTACGCCTTCTCGCCCGACGTCATCGCGCACGGATCGCTGGCCACGCTCGACGTTCCGGCGGCCGGGTTCCTGCTGACGTCGGTGTGGTTGTCGTGGCGGGCGCGGCGCCGGCCGCTGCCCTACCTCCCGCTCGCGGGCGTCGCCCTCGGCGCCGCCGTGGCCACCCGGATGAGCGCGCTGCCGGCGGTCCCGGTCCTGCTGCTCCTCGTCGTCCTGTCGGTCTGGTACGCCGGCCGGGAGCGCGACCCCTCCGGACGCGACGTCCGTGCCCGACGGCACGGGCTCGGGAGCCGACGGCACGGTCTCAGGACCCGACGGCACGACGGCGGCCCGCGCCGGCCGGCCGGGCTCCTCGCGGTCGGCGTGGTGGCAGCGCTCGGCGTCGCGGTGATCGCGGTCGCGGTGGTGTGGGCCAGCTACCTCGCCGTCGACCCCTGGTTGCGCTGGACGCCGCAGGACATCCCGGTCATCGGGGGCCGGCGCGGTCTCGTCGTCGACCTGTTGCCGTTCCCGGAGCCGTACCGGGACGGGATGCGCGTCCAGTTCGGCTTCGAGGACGCGACCTTCGTCGGTTTCCTGTTCGGCCAGCAGTACCCGGGTTCGCTGTGGTACTACCTGCCGGCCGCGCTGCTGATCAAGACACCGCTCGGCATGCTCGCCCTGTGGCTGGCCGGCACCGTCGCGATGCTGTCGGTGCGCCGCCTGCGGCCCGCGGCGCCGTACGTGCTGCTCCCGGTGGCCGTGCTGATGGCCTCGGTCCTGAACGAGTCCCGCAACTTCGGCACCCGGTACGCGATCATCGTTCCCCTGTTCCTGGCCGTCGCGGCCGCTGCCCTGATGGTGCTGCGGTGGCGATGGGTCCGCGGGGTGACCGTGGCACTGGTCCTGTTCGTCGCGGTCAGCTCAGTGCGAACCTTCCCGTACTACCTGCCCTACGCCAACGAGGCCTTCGGCGGGCCGTCGAACACCCACACGCTCCTGCACGACTCGAACGTCGACTGGGGACAGGACCTGGGACGGCTCGCCGAGCGGCTCCGGCAGCGGTACCCGGGCGAGCAGGTCTGGCTCGTCTACAAGGGCGCCGGCGTGCCCTCCGCCTACGGCATCGAGTCCTCCGACCCGCGCACGGTCCCGCCGGACCAGGTCGACGGCCTTCTCGTCGTGTCGAACAGCTCGATCGCGAAGGCCGACGCCCCCCTCGCGGCACTCATCGCCAGCAGCACGCCGATCGACGAGGTCGGCCACTCGATGACGATCTACCGCCGGGAAGGGTTGCGGCGGTAGAGCCTGCGCGGGCACCGCCGGTTGCGGCGACCCACCCGGGGCCGGTGATGATGGGCACGTGCGGTTGTTCGTCGCGCTCGTTCCGCCGGCCGAGGCCCGGGCCGAGCTCGCGGCGGCGATCCACGAGCTGCCCGCGGAGCCGCCGCTGCGGTGGACCCGGCCCGAGCAGTGGCATCTCACCCTGGCGTTCCTGGCCGAGGTCGACGACCGCACCTGCGGGCAGCTCGTCGAGCGCCTGGCTCGCGTGGCGCAGCGGCACCCTCCCCCCGAGCTGTCGCTCGTCGGAGGCGGGCGGTTCGGCGCGAACGTGCTGTGGACCCGGGTGGACGGCGATCGTGCGGCGCTGCGGCGGCTCGTCGACGCAGTGCGCGCCGCAGTGCGCCGGTGCGGGCTGCCGACCGACCAGCGGCCCTATCGCCCGCACCTGACCGTCGCGCGCGGGCGCGGCGGGGGGAAGGCCGCCTCGGACCTCGCGCCCCTGGTCGCCTCGCTGCAGGGCTTCGCGGGGAGCACCTGGCCGGCGAGCGATCTGCACCTGTTCCGCAGCCATCTGGGTGCCGGCCCGGGCGGCACCGCCCAGCACGAGGTGGTGGCGTCGTGGGCGCTGACCCGGCCCGCTGCCCGTCCCTGATCGGCGATCACGGCCAGGTGGGCATCCGTGCGGCCGGCACGGCCCGAGGGGCGCGGGGCGAGGGGCGAGGGGCGAGGGGCGCGGAGCACGGAGCGCGGAGCGCGTCCCCTCCCAGCCCGACCGGCCCTCCCGACGCCCCGACCGGCCCTTCCCTGCCCGACCGGCCCTTCCGATGCCCGACCGGCACTCCCGATGCGGGACCGGCCCTCCGATGCGGTGATCGTTGATTCGGGACCCGGAACCGCAGCACATCCGGCTGCGCGTCCCGACTCGCTGATCACGACCCGCCGTGCGTCCCCAACCGGAGATCACCGCCCGCTCCGCGTCCCCACTCGCCGATCATGTTCCGCGCCACCCGGCCGGCCGCCCGATGCCCGACCGGCCCTCCCGATGCGGTGATCGTTGATTCGGGACCCGGAACCGCAGCACATCCGGCTGCGCGTCCCGATCCGCCGATCACGACCCGCTCCGCGTCCCCTACCGGCGATCACCGCCTGCTCCGCGTCCCCAACCGGCGATCACCGCCTGCTCCGCGTCCCCAACCGGCGATCACCGCCCGCTCCGCGTTCCGAACCGATGATCACTGCCGGCTCAGCTCTTCGACCCGCGGATCATGTTCCGCGGCCCGCGGCCCGCAGCCGACGCCACCCGGCCGGCCGCCTCGACGTCCGAGACGGCCGGCCGCAGCGCAGTGCTAGGACGCGACCAGTTCGTCGATCTGGTTGATCGCCGACGTGGCGCCCTCGACCACACCCATGTCCAGCACCTGCTGCAACCCCTCGGCGGTCTCGTAGGTGCTCACGTACACCGCGCGGGTGCGGCGGCCACCCTGGTCGGAGAAGGTGAAGACGTTCCGGGAAACCGGCAGCTCCGGATTCGGGGTGAAGTCCAGGTCGGCGAAGCCGTCCTCGAAGGAGAAGCTGACCGGCTCGTCGACGGCCGTGATCTGCCAGTAGCCGGCGTGCTTGTCGCCCTCCGGTCCGGTCATGAAGTAGGTCACCCGGCCGCCCGGCGTGAGGTCGTGGTCGACCACGGTCGCCGGGTAGGTCGGCGGCCCCCACACCTTCTCCAGCTGGCGCGGGTCGGCGTACACCTGCCAGACCCGCTCCACGGGCGCGGCGAACTCGGCGGTGATGGTCAGCGTCAGGTTGTCGAGGTCCGGCTGGACATTGGTCACGGGCATCTGTCAGTCCTCCTGGTCAGGTTTCCGATGTCGGCAGGTCGGATGCGATGAGTTCGTCGATCCGTGCGATGCGGCCGCGCCATACCTGCTCCAGCTCGGTGAGCATGGACCCCACCGACCGCACCGCCTCCACGTCGCCGCTGGTCAGCTGCTCGCGGCCGCTGCGCCGCTTAGTGAGCAGACCGGCCTTCTCCAGCACGGCGACGTGCTTCTGCACCGCGGCGAAGCTCATGTCGTACGTCGCCGCGAGCGCGGAGACCGAGTGCTCGCCGGTCAGCACCCGGCGCATGATGTCGCGCCGGGTCCGGTCGGCGAGGGCGTGGAACAGGGCGTCCGCCCGGTCCTCGTCCTTCTCGGTCACCCGGCCAATATACAACCGACTCGGTTGTACGTTGTCAAGGTATCCGCATCGTGACCACCGCGGAGCTGGCGCTGGCCCCCGCGAGCACCCGCCGAGAGGCGGCGGGAAGGCGCTCGCACCGGTGGCACACAATGCCCCCGCTCGTCCCGGCCGACAGTTCGGAGACCCGATGGTCACCGCTCCCCGCCCGCAGTGCCCCACGCCGCTGCGACTGCTCGTCGTCACCCTCACTGCCGCGTTCGCCGTTGCCGGAGCCGGCTGCTCCACGACGTCCCCCACCCCACCACCGGGCCCGGCCGACACGTTGCCGCCCCTGGCGGACCTGAACGCACCGCTGCCGGACATGCTGGCCGGACTGCTCGCTAGACCAGCACCAACGGACTAACCTCCTAGCTAGAGGAGGTGCGACATGTCCGCCGAGGCAAGCGCTGGGGCATACAACATCCACGACGCGAAGACCAACCTGTCGCGGATCATCGACCGCGTCGAGCATGGCGAAGAGATCATCATCAGCCGTGCCGGCACTCCTGTGGCCAAGGTGGTTCCCCTCAACCCCCGAGCCGACCGCACCGGTCGCGGCTCCCTCGCCGGGCACCTGATGCTGGCCGAGGACTGGGATGCGCCGGCCGTCAACGAGGACATCGCCCAGGACTTCGGCTCGGTACGGCCGTGAGCCTGCTCCTGGACACTCACGTCGTGTTGTGGTGGCTGACCGACGACCCGGCGTTGCCCGCCGACATCAAGGTGACGCTCGACCAGCAGCCCGACGTCTACCTCAGCTCCGCGACGGTGTGGGAAGTCTCCATCAAGCAGTCGATCGGCAAGATCACCGAGCCGACCCACCTGCCGGAGATCATCAGGAACGCAGGATTCCGGGACCTGCCGATCACCTCAGATCACGCGATCGTCGCCGGTCGGCTACCACTCATCCACCGCGATCCGTTCGACCGCATGTTGATTGCGCAGGCTCGATGCGAGGGCTTCACTCTCGCCACGCGCGACCCGCAGATCCACAAGTACGACGTGGACCTGCTGCGCATCTGACACAGGATCTGGAGGTATCCGCTCGCGGTCGCGACCATGACCGCGGGCACCCCGAGCCTCGACCCCAGTTCGCTCACCCGCTGCCTAGTCGTCCAGGCTCCCCATGGTCAGGTTGACGGTCGTCCCCGTCATCCCGCTCGCCCTGTCGGACGCCACGAAGACCGCCACGTCGGCCATCTCCGCGAGTGTCAGGAGCCGTCGCCCGTGCGTCCTGTTCGCGAGCAGGGCCTGCCACTGCTCCCAGGTCACGCCCGATGCCGCGGCGCGGGGCTCGAACGCCTCCCTGATCGTGTCCGTCTCCGGCATGGCCTGTGGCCGCAGACCGACGACGCGGATGCCGTGGGGCGCGAGCTCGGCGGACAGGTCGCGGGTGAGCGCCTCCATCGCGGCCATCGCCGGTCCGTAGCCTCCCACCAGCGGGATGCCCGTCCGGGAATGGAGTGCGGTGACCCTCATGATCACCCCCGACCGATTCGGGATCATGTGCCTCGCGGCCGAGCGCGCGGTGAGGAAGTACGAGGTCGGGTAGGTCGCGACGGGCAGCACGAACTGTGTCGACGGCCAGGTCGACCAGCGGCACGCCGAGGATCGTCGTGTCCGGGATCCCGACCGCGTTGAACGAGATGTCGACGCGGCCCGCCCGGTCGATCACGGACTGCAGATGCCGGTCCACGGCCTGCTCGTCGAGCGCGTCGACCTCCGCCGCCCGGGCGGATCCGCCGGCAGCAGTGACGTCCTTCGCGACGACCTCGACCGGCGCCAGGGTGTGTCCGGTGAGGAACACGGTGGCTCCCTCGGACGCGAAGGCGCGCGCGACCGCGCCGCCGATCGCACCGCCGGCTCCGTAGACCACAGCGACCTCGTCCTCCAGCATCATCTTCTCGGCTCCTCTCGTGAGAACGGTCGACGATGCAGACACCGCGACCTCGAGAGACCGGGCGCTCGGCAACCGCCCGGTGCACGCCTCGGCCGGTGTCCACACAGAGAGAAGTGCGACGAGGTGCAGGCGGAAGGCGGTGGCGAGTTGGTGACAGCCGACGTGGTCTCGAGGGCGCGGACCGGGGACGGCGACGCGTTCCGGGAACTGACCGAGCCCCACCGCCGTGAGCTCCAGGTGCACTGCTACCGGATGCTCGGATCCTTCCAGGACGCCGAGGACGCCCTCCAGGACACGCTGCTGGACGCCTGGCGCGGTTTCGGCGAGTTCGAGGGACGCGCGTCGCTCCGCACCTGGCTCTACCGGATCGCCACCAACAGGTGCCTCAACGCGCGTCGGTCGGCCAGCCGACGGCCGGCCAGGTGGGACGTGCCCGGGGTCGAACCACCCGAGCCGACCCGGCTCGGCGACGTCACATGGCTCGAGCCGTTTCCCGACGCCCTTCTCGACGGTGCTGTCGACGTGCCGCTCGGCCCGGAGGCCCGCTACGAGCAGACCGAATCCATCTCGCTGGCCTTCGTGACTGCCCTCCAGGTCCTGCCACCGCGGCAGCTCGCCGTCCTCGTCCTGCGCGACGTGCTCGGATTCCCCGCGATCGAGGTGGCCGGCATGCTGGACTCGACCGTCGACTCGGTCCACAGCGCCCTCAAACGGGCCCGCGCCGGCCTGCAGCGCCGACCGCCGTTGGGCGCCGACCGCGAACCGCCGCCCGCGTCCGAGTCACCCTCGGAGGAGGCGATGGTGGCGAGGTTCGTCAGCGCGTACGAGTCCGCCGATCTCGACGCGCTGGTGGCCCTCCTGACCGACGACGTCTTCATCTCGATGCCACCGATGCCCTTCGAGTACGAAGGACGCGACACGGTCGCCGGCTTCTGCGCCCGCCTCTTCCGCGCGGGCCGGCGGTTCGACCTCGTCCGGACGCGAGCCAACGGTCAGCCGGCGCTCGGGGCCTACCTGCGCACGCCGACCGGCATCAGCGACGGGGTCGGACTCATCGTGCTCGCCCTCACCGGCGACCGGATCTGCGCCATGACCCGCTTCGACGAGCATGTCCTCCCGTGGTTCGGGCTACCGCGATCGCTCCCGAGCCGATAGCCGACGGGGAAGGAGGAGCGAGGCGCCCGGCACCATCCTGATCTCGTTCGTCGCTCTTGCTCGCAGTGTTGAGCACTGCAACACTTAGCCGTGTGGCACAGTATTCGACTCAGCTGGACGGTGTGTTCGTCGCGCTCGCCGACCCGACTCGCCGTGCCGTGATCCGACGGCTCGGCCGAAGGCCCACCAGTGTCGGCGAGCTCTCCCGCGAGTTCCCGATGACGCTCCCGTCGTTCATGAAGCACGTGCGGACTCTCGAGGCGAACAGATTGATCCGCACGACGAAGGTCGGCCGGGTTCGCACGTGCGTGCTCGATCCGGAGCGACTCGCCCTCGTCGAGGACTGGCTCGCAGAGCAGCACCGCATCTGGGAGGAGCGCACCGACCGCCTCGAGCGCTTCGTCACCGACACGACGGGAGGACAGCGATGAACCCCGACCTTGACCTCACTCTCCGGCGCGTCATCCGCGCCCCGCGGACGGCCGTGTGGCGCGCGTGGACCGACCCGTCCCAGCTGGAGCAGTGGTGGGTTCCCGCACCGACCGTGGCCCGCGTCGACCGGCTCGAGGTGCGCCCCGGCGGCGCGCTCGTGACGCGCATGAGCGACGACGGCGTGGAGTTCGTGCCACACCTCGACGCGTCGTTCCTGGTCGTCGAGGAACTCGAGCGGCTTGCCTTCACGAACGCGGTCGACAGCCGGTGGCGCCCGGCACACCCTGACCCAGTCGCGATGGTCGCCGAGATCCTCCTCGACGACCACCCGGCGGGCACCGACTACCGGATCATCGTCCGCCATGGCGACCCCGCCGCTCGCGCGCGTCACGAAGAGATCGGCTTCCTCGATGGTTGGGGCTCGGTCACCGAGCAGCTCGCCGCGCTCGTCGAGACCGAGGCAGCGCAATGAAGATCACGATCACCGAGTTCGTCACCCTCGACGGCGTCAGCCAAGGCCCCGGTTCCCCTACGGAAGACACCAGTGGCGGCTTCACGCGCGGCGGCTGGCTCGTACCCCATCTCGATGAACAGTTCGTGCGACGGGCATCCGAGTGGCTCGACCTGGCCGACGGCCTGCTGCTCGGCCGCCGGACCTACGAGGCGTTCGCGCGCGACTGGCCGCAGATCACCGACCCCGACGACCCGTTCACCACACGGATGAACTCCCTGCCCAAGTACGTCATCACTGATACCCCCATCGACACTGCGTGGAATCCCACGACCGTGCTGCGAGGGGACCCGATTCAGACCGTCGGCGCGCTCAAGTCACGGCCGGGGCGGGAGCTGCAGATCCACGGGAGCGCCCGCCTCGGCGGGGCCCTGCTCTCGGCAGGTCTCGTCGACCAGCTCAGGCTCGTCGTCGCCCCCACGATCATCGGCACGGGGCGCCGGCTGCTCGCCCACCCGAGCGACAGCATCGGCCTCCGGCTCCTGCAGCACGAAGTGACGTCTGCAGGACTCCTACTGCTCGAATACGAGACGACCGGCGCATCCCCGGTCGCCGAATACCAGGGCGTCACCGCCTTCGTGTAGCGGACGCACGCTGACGCGCAGCGGGTCCTGGTGGCCCGCATGCGGTGACCTGGGCGTCCCTCGGTGGAGCTGAGGGGAATCGAACCCCTGACCTACTCGATGCGAACGAGTCGCGCTACCAACTGCGCCACAGCCCCGGTGCGCACCGTCGCCGGCGAGCGGTCCAGACCTTAGCAGCCGGTCACTCCCCGGCAGCGCGTCGGTAGTCGCGCCGGGAGGGGCCGTCGAGGTCGTGGAGCTCGGGGTCGGCCTCGTCGACCTCGACCAGGGAGGTCCCGGCCGGGAGCGGTGGCGGCGGGGCGGGTTGCAGCCGGGGCAGCGCCGGGCCGCGCTCGGCGGGCTCGGGCTGTTCGGCGTCGTCGCTGGGGATCGCGCGCTCGTCGTCCCGCTGGTCGGCGGCGCGCTCCGGACGGTCGCGATCCGCCGCGACGTCGTCGAGATCGCCGCCACTATCGCGGCCGCGATCGGCGTGGACGTCGTCGAGGGCCTCGTGCTCGTCCCCATCGTCGCGACGGTCGCGGTCACCGAGGTCCGACCGCGTGCCGCCGACGCCGTCCGCGTCGTCGGGGGCCCGCGTGGGCCGGTCACCGCCGGACGGCCGTCGGGCGCCGGCCAACCGACCCGCGCGCCGTTCCCGGATCGACTCCTCCATGCGCACCTGGCGGCGGAGGTAGGCGAGGTATCCGACGAGGGTCACGTCGACGGCGGCGTGCAGCCACCAGATCCCGGGCAGGACGAACACCGCGACCACCGCGGTGCCGACCGCGAGCACCAGCAACGTGAGCACCACGCGCTGCCGGAACCGGTAGCGGGCCCGGGCGGCGAGCGCCGCGGCCTGCGGGTCGAACCCGCCGCGGCCGGGACGGTAGCGCCGGGACGGCCGCTCCCAGCCACGCTCGTCGCGATCGTCCTGGCCGCCGTGGTCATTGTGCTCGTCGTGGTCGTACAGGTCGGGCCCGGCGCCGGACCCGTCGGCGGCATCCTGGTCCAGCCCGACGTCCCACCGGTCGTCGGCCGCGGCCGGTCGTGCGTGGTCCACCCGCTCCATCACGTCCACCTCCAGTTCGCGGCCCGGCTCCGGATCTCGGCGCGGGCGCGCCCGCTCGAGCACGCGCCCGGACAGGGCAGCCGTGCTCGGCCGCGCCACCTCCTGGCGGTGTCGGGCGACCGCCGGGACGAGGATGAGCAGCCAGACCACCACCAGGCCTACGAAGATCATCGAACTGGGCATGGCTGCCTCCTCCCCCGCGGCACGGTCGGCGACCCCTGCTCCGCGGCGGGATCGCGTCCGAACGGCAACGGTAATGAGCGGCGACGGCCGATCCGGACAGCGACGCGCCGTCATCACCAGGTTCACTCGCGTGCAGGCAGGGGCGGGTGTGACGGGTGGTGCCCCGTCCCGTCACGCCGGGTAGGCGGCCCGCCCGGTTGCCACGAGCCGCGCGGCGAGCCCGCCCCGTCCGGGCTCCTCCGCGGTCAGCGCGAAGCAGAGGTGGTCGCGCCACGCCCCGTCGACGTCGAGGTAACGCCGGAACAGGCCCTCCTGGCGGAATCCGAGCTTCGCGAGCACCCGCAGGCTCGCCACGTTCTCGGGGCGGACGGTCGCCTCGATCCGGTGCAGCCCGACGGCGCGGAAGCAGTGGTCCACGACGAGCGCGACCGCCGCGGTGATCACTCCGCGACCCCCGACGCTCTCGTCCACCCAATACCCGACGTAGGCCGACAGCAGGGGCTCGCGGATGACGTTGCCGACCATCACGTGCCCGACGAACCGCTCGTCCAGGGTCACCGCGAACGGCAGCGCCGCCCCGCGCCGCCCAGCCGAGCGCAGCTGCAGCCAGCGCGCCGGCCACTCGCCTGCGGCGTGTCGCTGCGACCAGCCGCCCGGCATCGACGGTTCCCACGGCGCGAGGTGCTGCTGGTCACGGATCCGGATGGCCGACCAGGCCCCGCCGTCGCGCAACCGCACGGGGCGCACGCCCACCGCACCGTCGGGCACCAGCAGCGGACCGAGCCGCGCGGGCCAACCGGGGTGCCGCCCCGACACCCCCGGGTACGTGTGCGCCACGTCAGGAGGGTGCGGGAAGGAACGCGACGCTCACCATCTCGTTGACGGTCGCCTCCGTGACGTCCTCCGGCAGGACGATCAGGCCGTTGGCCTCGGACAGCGCCGACAACAGGTGCGTGCCGGACGTGCCCAGCGGCTGCACGAGGTACTCCCCGGTGGACTGCTCGCGCAGGAGCCGCCCGCGCAGGAAGCCGCGCCGACCCGGCACGGAGGTGACGGGCGAGGTCAGGCGGGCCGTCATCGTGCGGCGGTGCGGGTCGGCTCGGCCGAGCGCGAGCCGCAGCAGCGGACGCACCATCACCTCGAACAGCAGCAGCGCGGTGGCCGGCGACGACGGGAACAGGAACGTCGGCACGCCGTCGGGCCCCAGGCGGCCGAACGCCTGGCTGGAACCGGGGTGCATCGCCACCCGGGTGGTGTCGAGGTCGCCGAAGCCGGCCAGAGCCGCGTGCACCTCGGCGCCGGCGTGGCCGCCGACGGCGCCGCACACCACGATCACGTCACTGAACGGCAACCGGTCCTGCATAGCGGCGCCGATCTCACGGGCGTCCCCGCGGACCAGCGCGGCCCGCGACGTGTCCGCACCGGCCTCGCGGGCCGCGGCTGTCAGGGCGTGCGAGCACACGTCGGCCACCTGCCCGGCGCTCGGCGTGCGGGCCAGCTCGACGAGCTCGTCGCCGACGGAGATCACCGAGACGCGCGGCCTCGGATGCACCAGCACCTTGTCCCGCCCCGTCGCGGCGAGCAGCGCCACGTGGGCGGCGCCGATCACGGCGTCGCGACGCACGGCCATGTCCCCGGGCTGCACGTCCTCGCCGACCCGGCGCACGTACGCCGCCGACGGCACGCTCCGGTGGACGAGGAGGCGCGCGCTGCCGCCGTCGGTGAAGCCGACGGGCACCACGGCGTCGGCGAGGGTGGGCAGCGGCGCGCCCGCGGCCACCCGCACGACCTGTCCCGGCTGCAGCCGCAGCGGTTGCCGCGACCCGGCCGGGATCTCGCCCGACCACCGGGATCGACACCGGGGCGGCGTCCTCCGCGCCGAGCAGGTCGACGCTGCGCACCGCGTAGCCGTCGATCGCAGCCTGGTCGAAGCCGGGGAGCGGGCGCGACGCCACGACCTCCTCCGCGCACCGCAGGCCGTGCGCCTCCGTGATCGCCACCCGCACCGGCGCGGGCTTGACCGCGGTGCTCAGCACCCGCTCGAGCTGCTCGTCGACCGACCGCACGGACTGTCAGCCGTTCAGGCGGGCGGCCAGCCAGGCGCGCAGCTCGGGACCGTAGTCCGGGTCGTCGAGGGCGAAGTCGACGAACGCGCGCACGTAGCCGCCGGGGTTGCCGAGGTCGTGGCGCCCGCCCCGGTGCACCACCACGTGCACCGGGTGTCCCTCGGAGATCGAGCAGCTGCACCGCGTCGGTGAGCTGCAGCTCGCCGCCCGCGCCCGGGCTGATCCGGTCGAGGGCGTCGAAGATCGCGCGGTCGAGGAGGTACCGGCCGGCCGCCGCGAACGTGGACGGCGCGTCATCGGGCTCCGGTTTCTCGACCATCCCGTGCACCTGCTTGACGTCCTCGTCGTCGGTGTCGGTGACCTCGAAGACGCCGTAGGCCGAGATCTCCTCGCGCGGGATGTCGAACGCGCAGAGGACGCTGCCGCCGTACGCGGTCCGCACCTGCGCCATCCGGGTGAGCACGCCGGTGGGGAGCACGAGGTCGTCGGGCAGCAGCACGGCGAAGGCCTGCTCGTCGGGGCCGATCGCGTCGCGCGCGCACCCGACGGCGTGCCCGAGGCCCTTGGGCTCGTCCTGCGTCACGGTGCGGACGTCGATCAGCTCGTGCGCCCGGCGCACCTTGGCGACCAGTGCGTCCTTGCCGCGGGCCTGCAGCGCCTTCTCCAGCTCGGAGGAATCGGCGAAGTGGGCCGCGACCGCGTCCTTGCCCGGCGAGGTCACGATCAGCAGCTCCTGGGCGCCCGCCTCCGCGGCCTCCGCCGCCACCAGCTCGATCCCCGGGGTGTCGACGACGGGCAGCAGCTCCTTGGGCACCGTCTTCGTCGTCGGCAGGAAGCGGGTGCCCAGACCCGCGGCCGGTACGACCGCGGACCGGAACGGTGGGGACGCGTTCATGGTGGGCGAGCCTATCGGCGCCGCTACCGTGCAGGCGTGACGGCACGCGCGAGCAGGGCGAAGCAGCTCTGGCGGGAGCGCCTGCTCGCCGCGCGGGAGGCGGTGCCGGTCGAGGTCCGGGCCGCTCGCGCGGCGGCGCTCACGGCGGCGGCCGGGAAGCTGGCCGCGCAGACCGGTGGACCGGTGTGCGCCTACCTCCCGGTCGGTGCCGAACCGGGCTCGCCCGAGCTGGTGGACGCCCTGCGCGCCGCCGGCCACGAGGTGCTGCTGCCGGTGGTGCCTTCCCCCCGCAAGGGCCCGCTGGACTGGGCGCGCTACGAGGGACCCGACGGGCTCGGCACCGGCCCGCTGGGGTTGCGCGAGCCGATCGGGCCGCGGCTCGGACCGGTGGGGATCTCCCGGGCCCGCCTGGTGCTGGTGCCGGCGCTGGCCGCCGATCTCCGCGGGGGTCGCTTCGGCCGGGGAGCCGGCTACTACGACCGCACCCTGGCACTGGCCGCCCCGGGAACCCCGCTGGTGGTGGTGCTGCATGACGAGGAGCTCGTGGACGAGCTGCCGGTGGAGCCGCACGACCACCGGGTGACCGGTGCCCTGCTTCCCGGCCACGGGCTTGCGGCTGCTCGGGGAACAATCGTCTGACCCGGTCGAGTTATGCTGGCACTCTCTGCGTCCGAGTGCCAGCCGCCAGCCCGGAGGACCCGTGCCGACCTACCAGTACGCCTGCACCGCGTGCGACCACCGGTTCGACGCCGTGCAGTCCTTCGCCGACGCGTCGCTGACGGAGTGCCCGGCGTGCTCCGGCGTCCTGCGGAAGGTGTTCTCCTCCGTCGGCATCGTGTTCAAGGGCAGCGGCTTCTACCGCACCGACAGCCGCGCGGGGAGCGCGGCGGGGAACGGCGACGGCAAGGGCGAGGCGGCCAAGGGCGACGGGGCCAAGGGTGACGGGGCCAAGACCGACGGCGCCAAGACCGGGAACGGCAAGAGCGACGGCACCAAGGGCGAGTCCTCCACGGGTGGCGGGTCGAGCACGACGGAGAAGAAGCAGTCCACGAGCAGCGGGTCGGGCTCCGGCTCGTCCTCCTCATCCTCCTCGAGGGGCACCCCCGCGTCGGCCGCATCCTGAGGCGCGACGCCTAGTTGTCCCCATCCCCACTCGGTCATCCACAGCCGGCCCGAACACCGCTCGACTGACCCGCCCCGGCCCTACCGTCGCGGGCATGACCAGCCGGCTGGCTCCCCGCTTGCGCGATCGCATCGCGGCGCTCCACGGCGGTCCGAGCTGGCGCCGGACCCTCCTGCTCCGGCGCCTGGCCGCCGCCGTCCTCGCCACCCTCGCGCTCGCTCTGGCCCTGGCGCCACCGCCCGGTTCCGAGGGCACCCCGGTCGTCGTGGCCGCGGTGGAGCTCGGGAGCGGCGCCACGGTCGAGGCCACCGACCTCGCCGTGCGCGAGTGGCCCGCCGAGCTGGTCCCGGCCGGGGCCGTGCGCGAGCTGTCGGCGGCCAACGGCCGCGTGCTCGTCGGAGCGGCGCGGGCCGGAGAGCCGCTCACCGACGTCCGGCTCGCCGGCGCCGGTCGGGCGGCGGGGCCCGATGGCGCGGCGGTACCGGTCCGGCTGGCCGATCCGGGGGTCGCGGGCCTGCTCGCCCCGGGCAGCCGAGTCGACGTCGTCACGGTCGGCGAGCGCAACGACCAGCCGGCCATCCTCGCCGCCGACGCCACCGTCCTCGCGGTGCTGCCCGAGGAGTCCCGCGGACGGCTCGTGATGGTCGCGATGCCCCGCATGGTGGCGGCGCGGGTGGCCGCCGCCTCGCTGGCGGAGGAGGTCGCCGTTACGCTGCGCTAGCATGATCAAGGGATTCAAGGACTTCATCCTGCGGGGCAACGTCGTCGACCTCGCGGTCGCCGTGGTCATCGGCGCGGCGTTCGGCGCGATCGTCACCGCGTTCACGGCCGGGATCATCCAACCGTTGATCAATGCGGTCACGCCGCCCGGGAGCCAGGGTCTCGGCGTCCAGCTCATCGCGGACAAGCCGAGCACGTACGTCGACTTCGCCGGCCTGATCGGCGCAGCGCTCAACTTCGCTCATCGTCGCCGCGGTCGTGTACTTCGTCATCGTGCTGCCGCTCAACACGATCAACGAGCGTCGACGGCGGGGCGAGGAGGCCGGCCCGTCCGAGCCCACCGACGTGCAGCTGCTGGCCGAGATCCGCGACCTGCTGCAGGCGCAGCAGGTCGAGCGTCGCGGGACCTGAGCTCAGTCGCGGTCGTGATGCGGGGGCCGGTTGGCCGTCAGCTCGTCCTCGGCACGGTTCGCGGGGGCGTCGTCGCGGTCGTCGCGCTCGTCGGAGGTGGTGGAGGGCAGCACCTCTCCGAACACCTCGTCGAGCCGGCGCCGCGCTTCCTGCGGGGTCTCCGACATCAGCCGAGCCCGGACAGCTCCGCGATCACGTGCGCGACGAGCGGGGTGAGGGTCGCCATCCCGTCCCGGACGGCCGCGCGCGAGGGAGCGAGGTTGACCACCAGCGTGCTGCCCGAGACCCCGACGAGGCCACGGGACAGCCCGGCGTCCACCGCTCCGGCGGCCAGGCCGGAGGCCCGGATCGCCTCGGCGATGCCCGGGATCGGCCGGTCGAGCACGCCCGCCGTCGCGTCCGCGGTGACGTCGCGTGGTGAGACGCCGGTGCCGCCGACGGTGACGACGAGGTCGACCCCGCCGATCACCGCGGTGTTCAGCGCGTTGCGGATGGCCACCGGGTCCCCTGGCACGACGACGACGGCGTCGACCACCAGCCGAGCCTCCTCGAGCAGCTCGCGGACCACCGGTCCGATCGAGTCGTCGCGCTCGCCGTGGCTCACCCGGTCGTCCACGACCACCACGAGGGCCCGACCGATCTGGGGTGGCGCCATCTCCATGTCGTCACCGTAGCGGGGGGCCCACGGACCCCAGGCCGCGCGTCCTGATCACGGGTGTCGTCCCCGGGTGGCGGGCCGGGAGTGGCCGCGGCCAATGACGAAGATCGCGCCGGCGCGGGGAGGGGGTGCCGGCGCCGACGCGATCCCGACGTCCCGGCCGCGGGGCACCGCGAGCGGGACTACGAGAACGGAAGCATCCCGAGGAGCCCAGGTCAACCGCGGACGGCGCGCATCGGCACCGCGATCGCACTCCGATCAGGACGCCGTGCCGAGGGTGACCGACACCGTCCGGTCGCCCAGCTGGACCTCCACCACGTCGCCGGGCGCACGCGACCGCACCGCCGCCTGCAGGCCGTCGCCGGCCAGGATGAGCTGGTCGTCGAAGCGGACCACGAGGTCCCCCGCCGCGATTCCCGGCGGTCTCGGCAGCGCTGCCCGGCTCGACGCTCTCGATCCGGGCTCCGGAGACCCGCGGATCGGTGCCGACGTTCACTCCGAGGACGGCGCGCGATGCCTTCCCCGTCCGCTCGAGCTCCTCGGCCACGCGCTTGGCCTGGTTCACCGGGATGGAGAAGCCCACGCCGATCGAGCCACCCTCGTTGCCGGTGGTGGCGATGGCCGAGTTGATGCCGATCAGGCGGCCCTGCATGTCGACCAGCGGGCCGCCCGAGTTGCCGGGGTTGATCGCGGCGTCGGTCTGCAGGGCGTTGAGCACGGTCTCCTCGCTGGCCCCCTGCGCCCCGCCGACGCTGACCGGGCGGTCCAGGGCGCTGATGATGCCCGTGGTGACCGTGCCACCCAACCCCAGCGGTGACCCGAACGCGACGACCTGCTGACCGACCCGGACGGAGTCGGAGTTGCCCAGCTCGATCGGCGTCAGCCCGGACACGCCCTGGGCCCGGATCACGGCCAGGTCCGAGCTCGGGTCGCGGCCGACGATCTGAGCGCGGGCGGTGGCGCCGTCCTGGAACAGGACGGTCACGACGCCGCCGTCGCTCGCCGCCTCCACCACGTGGTTGTTGGTGAGCAGCAAGCCGTCGTCGCTGAGGACCATGCCCGAGCCCTCGCCGGCCGCCCCCGCCCCCTCCACGCGCAGCTGCACCACGCTGGGCAGCACACGCTCGGCGACGGCCTCGACGGGACCGACCGGCGCCGCCGCCTCGTCGAAGCCCGGCAGCGGCTGACCGAGCACACCGGAGGACCCGCCGCCGCGGTCGGCGAGCGAGTAGCCGACCGCCCCACCGACCCCGCCGGCCAGCAGCGCGCTCACGAGGGCGATCGCGGCGAGACCGACGAACATCTGCCGACCGCGCCGCGCGGGGGCGGGAACGGGAGCCGCGGCGGCATCCGGCCCGCCGTACGGCATCCCGCCGTACGGGACGGCGTCGGCCCGCGCGGTGTGCCACGGCGCCGTGCTCGACGACCACGGTCCGTACGGTGCCGAGCCGTACGACGCGGAGCCGTACGACGCGGAGCCGTACGGTGCCGGGCCGTACGGTGCCGGGCCGTACGACGCGGGGCCGTACGGCGTGGGTCCGTAGGGCGTGGGTCGGTACCGCCCACCGCCGTACGGTCCGACGGCGTCGTCCTGCCCGAACCCGTCCCGCCCGAACCGGTCCTGCCCGAACCCGTACTGCTCCGGATGGGACGACGGCGCGCTCGAGGACGGCTGGTTGTCGGAGCCGCTCGCCGACTCCGGGTCCGGTCGCTCCGACGCGGGCGGGACCCGTCCGTCCGACTCCCCGTCCGTGTCGTCGCCAGCGGTCGGCCGGTGCGGAGCGTCGGGGTCGGAGCTGTCGGTCGTCATGCCATCCATCACTGCTCGGGTGTTCTCTCGCCAGCGAGCCTACGAGCCGCCGTCGACGGCTGCCGACCGGACGGCACCGGGCCGGCCGGCGCCCTCCGGTCAGCGCCCGGCTGTCGACCGGGCAGCTGCATCGCCAGGAGCGCACCGCCCTCCGGCGCGCGACCGGCCCACACCGCCCCGCCGTGCCGCACCGCCACCTGCCGGACGATCGCCAGCCCCAATCCCGAGCCAGGCATCGTGCGCGAGGTGTCAGCCCGGTAGAAGCGGTCGAACACCCGCGGCCGGTCCTCCTCGGAGATGCCCGGCCCGGCGTCGGCCACCTCGAGCACCATCGACCACTCGTCGAGCGGCCGCATCTGCACCCGCACGGTCGCTCCGCGCGGGCTCCACTTCGCCGCGTTGTCGAGCAGGTTGAGCACCGCCCGCTCCAGGGCGGTGGCGTCGCCGACGAGCGTCCACGGCACCAACGTCGGCACGAACTCCACGTCGCTCGCACGCCGGCGGGCCCGGTCCAGCGCCCGCAGCACCACGTCGGTCAGCTCGACCGGCTCGTGGACCACGTGCGGTGGGTCGTCGCGGGCGAGCTCGACGAGGTCACCGACGAGCGTCGACAGCTCCGCGACCTGCGCCTGGACGTCCTCGAGGATCTCCGCGCGGTCGGACGCCGGCAGCGCCGGCGCACCCGGGCGGCTGGCCGCGTCGAGCAGCTCAAGGTTGGTGCGCATCGACGTGAGCGGCGTGCGGAGCTCGTGGCCGGCGTCCGCGACCAGCCGTCGCTGCTGCTCCTGGGACGCCGCGAGGCCACCGAGCATGTCGTTGAAGCTCTGCGTGAGCCGGGCCAGCTCGTCGGAGCCGTCGACGGGGATCGGCCGCAGGTCACCGGTGGCGGCGACGCGCTCGGTGGCGGCGGTCAGGCGGTCCACCGGCCGCAGCCCGGCTCGCGCCACGGCCACTCCGGCGAGCGCGGCCAGCAGGATCCCGATGCCGCCGACCACGGGCAGCGCGACCCCGAGGGTCGCGAGCACCTGCTCGGTCGGCTCGAGCCGCTGCGCGATCACCAGCGCCTGGCCCGGGCCGGCCCGCACCGCGACCACCCGGTACGAGGCACCACCATCCCCGGCCGTGCGCACCGAGGACGGCTGCGTCCCGCGGGCGACCGCCAGCTCGTCGGCCCCGAGCGGCGGCGCTGAGGCCTCGCCCTCCGGGGAGCTCGCCCGGCCGTCGGCGAGGATCAGTGCGAGCCGGATGTCGCCGGCCCCGAAGACCTCGGTGGGGATGGTCGCCAGCTGCTGGGGGTCGACGAGCTCGCTGCCCGCGGCTGCGGTGGCGCGCTGCAGCAGGTTGCTGTCCAACGTCTGGAGGATGTTGACCCGCACGATGACGAAGGCGGCCGCGGACACCAGGACGACGGCGAGTGCGGCCGCGAGCGCGGCGAGGATGCCGATGCGGGCGCGCAGCGAGAAGTGGTCGAGCACCTCGATGCGCGGGACCGACCCGTCGGGGCGGCCCTGGCGGAGCGGAGCGGTGCGGGTACTCACGGCGGGGTGTCACGCAGGACGTACCCGACCCCGCGGACGGTGTGGATCAGGCGGATCTCGCCCTCGGCCTCGGTCTTGCGCCGCAGGTAGCCGATGTACACCTCGAGCGCATTGCCCGTGGTCGGGAAGTCGTAGCCCCACACCTGTTCGAGGATCTGGCCGCGCGTGAGCACCCGCCGGGGGTTCGCGAGGAGCAGTTCCAGCAGCGCGAACTCGGTGCGGGTGAGGCTGATCGGACGGTCGCCGCGGCGCACGTCGCGGGTGTCGGGTTCCAGGCTCAGGTCGGCGAACTGCAGCGGCCTGCTGCCGGTCGACTCGCCGCCGGACTCCTCGGGGGGTCGGCGGCGCAGCAGGGCGCGCAGCCGCGCGAGCAGCTCCTCGAGCGCGAACGGCTTGGGGAGGTAGTCGTCGGCTCCCGCATCGAGCCCGGCGACCCGGTCCGAGACCGCTTCCCGCGCGGTCAGGACGAGGATCGGCAGGTCGTCGCCACTGCTGCGCAGGCGACGACACACTTCGAGGCCGTCCAGACGGGGCATCATCACGTCGAGCACCATCGCGTCCGGACGTTGCGCGACCACGGCGTCCAGCGCCGCCTGCCCGTCGCCGGCGAGCTCGACCTGGTAGCCGTTGAACGCGAGCGAGCGGCGCAACGAGTCGCGGACCGCCCGGTCGTCGTCGACCACGAGGATGCGCATGCGGCAAGTGTGGACGCACCGTCTGAGACGCGCCTGAGAGCCCCTACGCGAAGCTGGCCAGGTAGTTCGCCGCCATGTCCGCCTCTCCGTGACCGGCGTCGGCGGCGCGGTGGAAGCGCGCCGCGGCCGCGGCCGCCACGTCGAGCGCCACGCCCGATCCCGCGCCCGCGGCGACGATCAGATCGGCGTCCTTGGCCGCGTTGGTCACCGAGAACTGGGGCGTCCAGTCCTCGGCGAGGATGGCCGCCGCCTTGACCTGCAGGTAGGGGAGGTCGAGCGGACCGCCCGCGAGAGCGTCGAGGAACGCCTGCGGGTCGACGTCGAGCCCGCGGGCGAGTGCGAGCGCCTCGGCGGTACCGGTGGTGACCGCGAGGACCCAGCTGTTGAGGACGAGCTTGAGCCGGCTCGCGGCGGCGTTATCCGCGTCGTCGCCGACCCACCGGGTGGCCCGGCCCACCGCGTCGAAGACGGGTTGGACGGCCGCTCTGGCCTCCGCCGTGCCCGCCGCCAGCACGAGGAGCTGTCCCTGCTCGGCGGGCTGCCGGGTGCCGAGGACGGGAGCGTCGACGAACAACAGCCCGTGCCGATGCGCCAGCTCGACGAGCGCGCGCTGCTGGACGCCGACCGTGGTCATCTGCGCCCACACCTGCCCGGCGCGCAGACCGTTCTGGGCCTGCTCCAGCACGTCGCGCACGTGGTGGCCGTCGCCGAGCATCGTGACGATCACATCGGCACCGCGGACGGCGTCGGCCGGATCGGCGGCGAGCACGGCTCCGGCCTCGGCCAGCGGCCGCGCCTTCTCGGGGGTGCGGTTCCAGACCTGCAACGGGAGCCCGGCGGCAAGGACGTTGTGTCCCATCCCGGCACCCATGATGCCCGTACCGAGGAGTGCGACGGTGGGTTGATCAGCCATGCGTCGAGGCTAGGGGCTGGGGCCGACGGTTGCCGACCGCGCTCCCCGTTCCCGCAGCTACGATGCTGTCCGCGCCCTCGTAGCTCAGGGGATAGAGCATCGGTTTCCTAAACCGTGTGTCGCAGGTTCGAATCCTGCCGGGGGCACCGTCCGTGACCTTCTACATTCGGAAGCCCCGAGTTAGACCCCGAACACCGCCAGGTCGAGCTGGCGAAGGCGCGCGGGGTCGGCGAGCGCGTCGATTGCGACGATCTTTCCGCCCCTGACGGTGAAGCCCATGACCGCGAACGGCCGTCCATGCGGAGCCACGACGACGCCCGCGGCTCCGTTCACCAAGGACGGCTGAGCAAACGGGGACAGTCGAGCGAAGCTGAGCGCCTGCTCGGCCACGGTCCGCCCACCATGAGCCACGAACGAGGCGTGCGGACGTGCGGCGCCCCCGTCGGAGCGCACGACGACGTCCGGGTCGAGCACCGCGACGAGCGCCTCGAGGTCACCGTCGCGCGCCGCGGCGAAGAAGGCGTCGACGACCTCGCGTTGGCGGGCGAGGTCGGCATCCGGCTCGGGAGCACTCCGCACCCGCCGCCGCGCGCGGCTCGCGAGCTGCCGTGCCGCGGTCGGAGTGCGATCCACGATCGCGGCGACCTCGTCGAAAGGGACGCCGAACATGTCGTGGAGCACGAAGGCGAGCCGCTCGGCAGGAGCCAGCGTGTCGAGTATCACCTGAAGCGCCAGGCCGACCGAGTCGGCGAGGAGCGCCTCATGCTCGGGGTTCATCCCATCCTCGGGGCTCACGATCGGGTCCGGCATATGCGCCTCGAGGGAGTCCTCGCGGCGCGACCGGCGCGAGCGAAGCATGTTCAGACAAACGCGCGCGACGACCGTCGTCAGCCATCCACCCAGGTTCTCGACACCGCTCGTGTCCGAGCGGTTGAACCTCAACCAGGCCTCCTGGACGGCGTCGTCGGCCTCGTTCACCGACCCGAGCGTCCGGTAGGCCACCGCCCGCAGATGGATCCGGTACTCCTCGAAGCCTTCCGTACGCCGTCCGCGCTCATCCACCGGTCACATCCCTTCCTCGCGACTGGTCGTAGCAGTGACTGTTCGAACCCGGCCGATGCGACCGACCCACGGAGGGCGTCATGATCGTCGCGTATATCGCAGTCACCATCCTGGCCGCGAGCGCCTACGCCTACGCGGCCTATATGAACTTCGTCCGCCACGAGTCGGTCATCGCGGTAGCCGAGAGAGTGCGCGTGCCGCAGTCATGGATGCTCCCGTTGGGCACCCTCCTGGCCGCCGGCGCGTTGGGACTGCTGGTCGGCTTCGCCGTGCCGGTGATTGGAACAGCCGCCGCGGTCGGCCTCGTCCTGTACTTCCTCGGCGCCGTCGGCGCCCACCTGCGAGTGCGCGATCGGTACGGCACCGCGGCGATATTCCTCTTGATAGCCGTGGCCGCACTGTTCGTGAGCCTGGCGTACCGCGGCCCCTCCTGACCACGGGCGGTAGTGAGCTCCTCGTCGAGGGGCTACCCGGCCTCGAGTCGCCACTGGACGCGTGCCATGCACTTGTACCAACGCCTGTCCGGGACACTCGGCGGTCTCGGCCAGACCGGCGTGCCACGGGATCGTGGAGCGCAGAGCCCGGGCGGGCCGCTCACCCGGCTGTGGACCGGCGCCGCCGCTCCAAGGCCCAGACCAGCAGGACCATCGCGACGTTCACCGCCGTGAGAACCACGAGGGACAGTCCGGCCACGCCCGCCGATCGTTCGATGACGAAGGCGCCACCGTCAGCGAAGATCGTGTTCAGGGTCGTCGTCAGGAGGTTGTTCGCGACGTGGAACGCGATGGGCGCCTCGAGCACGCGGCTGATGATCATCATCAGCCCGGTGCTGACGCCGAAGACGACGTAGTACGCCGCGAGCCACGGGTCCGCGGACCCGTGCACGAACATGAACGCGAGGCTGGAGACCGCGACGCCGAGCGCGAGCGCCGGGCGAATCGCGCGGATCCACGATGCGGCCGCAGGCAGGATTGCAGCGCGGAACATCAGCTCCTCACCGGCGGCCTGCATCGGTGTGGTCAGCGCGACGGTCACGAGGAGCGCCACGGTGGTGCCGGAGACTCCGAACTCCGACCATCCCGGGTCCTCCGGCGCGACGATCCGCGCGACGGTGATGCCGAGAGCGACGAGTACCGCGGCGCCGCCGAGGTACTGAAGCAGTCGCTTCCAGTCGAAGCGACGTGGTGAGCTGAGCACGGTCTGCCACGGCACTCGAGCGAGGCGGAAGGTGAGGACGACGGCGAGGACTCCCGTGATCCCGATGCTCAGGTTGACCGCGAGGAACGTCAACGGCGTGATGGTCGGCGCGAGCGGGTCGTCGCTGCCGTCGATGAGCGCGACACCTTGGTAAAGCAGAATCTGAAGCAGGATCATCACCACCGGCAGGCCGGGGATGATCAGGAGCGGCTTCCACCAGCTCATCCGAAGATGCGCGCCGAAGGGCCGGGAGTCACCCTCCGGGATGGGAGCCTGCGTCGATCTTGCGAGACCCGTCCTCGTTGCGGCGTCTTCGGTCACTGTGACTGATCCTTTCGCCGTGGTGATCACTCGTGCGGGCGGGATCGTGGTGGATGGGCAATCAGGTCAGGTGCGGAACGCCGTCTTCGACATCGCGCTGACCGTCGCTCCTACAGTCCTGTGGGGCCGTGGTCATCGCGTGAGAGCGAGGGTGGTAGCGCACTGGTAGCGCCTACTGTTGGCAGGCCTCCTGCTCAGCGGTTGGCCGTGAGCTGGGTGCTGATGAAGAAGTCGGTCGGGACGAGTGCAGCTGCCGTCCGTCACCGCTTCGGTTACCTCTTGGGTGCTCCGTTGGCCGCGCTCGAGCGCCTTGCCGTGGTTGTATGCGTCTGCCGACCACGGCATCTCGGAGTTCAGCCACACGAGAGTCCCGCTCGCGGAGGGCAGGGCCGCCAGGATGGCGTGCAGATTGGCGCGCTACCACGCCTTGCACAACGCCGCTACCACGACCCTTTCATCAGGCATCAGGTGGCGGAACGTCCAGACTCCCGACCAGGTTCTGGCGCTCTCCATGCCCTCTCTGGCAAGAACCTGCTCCTTGACACTGGCAGCGCGGGCTCCGATAGTGAAAGTGTTTAAAGCGCTTTAGCAGGAAGGGCCGCCAGGTCTCCATCCTCCACCGTCCGACCCACCCCGCTACGACCCGGAGGATCCGGATGGCTCTTCAGCTCGGCGCCTACACCGCCTGTCTGCACGACCGCCCACTCGCCGAGGCCCTCGAGGTGCTCCAGGGCAACGGCCTGACCTCGGTGGAGGTCAACACCGGCGGGTTCATCCCGTCCCCGCACTGCCACGTCGACCTGCTGCTCGCCTCGGAGCAGGCCCGCACCGACTACCTCGCCGAGTTCTCGTCCCGCGGCATGGAGCTCACCGGGCTCAACTGCAACGGCAACCCGCTCAACCCGCTGCCCGGCGTCGGCCCCAAGCACGCCGACGACCTGCGTCGCACCATCGAGCTCGCCGGGCTGCTCGGCGTGAAGCACGTGGTGACGATGTCCGGCACGCCCGGCTCGGACCCCGACGCGCGCTACCCCTCCTGGGTCGTCAACCCGTGGGACGGCGTGTACCTGGACGTCCTGGACTACCAGTGGGGCATCGCGGCGGACTTCTGGACGGAGATCGACGCGCTGGCCCGGTCGCACGACGTCAAGGTCGCCGTTGAGATGCACCCGCACAACCTGGTGTTCTCCCCCGTCACGCTGAGGAAGCTCGTGGACCTGATCGGCGCGACCAATGTCGGCGCCGAGATGGACCCCTCGCACCTGATGTGGCAGGGCATGGACGTCGTGGCCTCGATCCGGTACCTCGGCCCGCTGGTGTTCCACGCCGCGGCCAAGGACGCCGCGATCACCCCTGGCGTCGACATCCGGGGCGTGCTCGACACCTCGTTCGAGCGGGTCCCGGCCGACGCCGAGGGCAAGGTGCCCACCGGATACGGCTTCTGGTGCAACGCCTGGCCCCAGAACCCGGGGTGGAAGTTCGTCGCCGTGGGCATCGGGCACGACGTCGAGTACTGGACGGAGTTCCTCCGCGCGCTGACCGAGGTCGACCCGGACATGGCCGTCAACATCGAGCACGAGGATGCCGACTACTCGCGCCTCGACGGCCTCGCGTTGGCCGCGGAGAACCTCCGCGCCGCCGCCGCGAAGATCTAGGGGGAGGGCACGTGCGGCTGGGCTTGGTCGGGTACGGGGTCGGCGGGCGGTACTTCCACGCCCCGTACATCGCCGCGGCGCCGGGCGTCGAGCTGGCCGGCGTCGTCACCCGCGCACCGGACCGGCGCGCCGAGCTGGCTGCCGACTTCCCCGGCGTACCCGCCTTCGACACGCTGGCCGACCTGCTGGCGTCCGGGGTGGACGCGGTCACCATCACCACCCCGCCGCAGACCCGGCGGCGGCTGGTGCTGGAGGCCGTCGCCGCCCGGGTCCCGACGATCGCCGACAAGCCGTTCGCCCGCGACGCCGCAGGCGGCCGGGAACTGGTCGCGGCGGCGACCGACGCAGGTGTCCCGCTGAACGTGTTCCACAACCGCCGCTGGGACGCCGACATCCGCACGCTCGCTGCGGTGCTCGACGGCGACGAGCTGGGTGAGCTGTGGAGCGTCGAGTCCCGGATGGACCAGGACAACGCGGCCACGTTGGAGGCCGGGCCGGACGCGGGGCTGCTCCGTGATCTCGGCAGCCATCTGGTCGACCAGATGCTGTGGTTGCTCGGCCCGGCCGGCAGCGTGTACGCGGAGCTGGATCACGCCGAGACGGCGGCCGGG
Organism: uncultured Actinomycetota bacterium; assembly: GCA_963711715.1. Lineage (GTDB taxonomy): Bacteria > Actinomycetota > Actinomycetes > Mycobacteriales > Pseudonocardiaceae > Pseudonocardia. Next base: position 417,280 of record CAVQFJ010000006.1, on the reverse strand, counting down.
CCCACCGACTGCCGGTTCACCTTGTCGATCACGCACCGCGGTGGCGTTCGCTCCCGGGTGTCCGCGAGCAAGATCAACCATATCGAGGACCGCGAGCTGCGGGCCTACGGCAGTGCCGGCTCGTACGTCGCGCACGGCACCGACGTGCAGGCTCAGGCCGTCTTCGCCGGCCGGCGGCCGGTCGACGAGGGCGACGACTGGGGTTACGAGGCGCCGGATCACTGGGGAACTCTGCACACTGCAACCGGCTCCGTCCCGGTCCCGTCCCGGAGGGGTGCGTATCAGGACTACTACCTCCGGTTCGCGGCTGCTCTGCGTGGCGACGGGGACTTCCCGGTGCCCGCGGATCAGGCCGTTCACACCCTCGAGGTGCTCGACGCCGCTCGGGTCAGCGCCGCCGAGAACCGGGTGGTCGACCTCACGTGATGGACGTGAGGTACTCCTCGACCGCGTCGTGGCCCGGGCTGGCCCGGAACAGCTCGCCACGCCGGTAGCGACACCAGTCCAGCGGCGTGCCGTCATGGGCGGCTTCTCGGCCCTGGGGGTCGGCTCCGCGACTGACGAGGTGCTGGACCGCTGCGCGCTTGCCGAAGAACGCGGCCCAGTGCAGGGCGGTGGCGCCCTCGACCTCGGAGTCGACAGCGAGGCCCGAGTCCAACAACAGGTCGATCGCATCGAGGCGTTCGCAGACCGCGGCCGCACGGAGCGCCGACACCCGCGCCTGATGGTCGTGTGTGTCGATCGGTGGGTGATGATGCAGACGACCGCTCCCGGCCGCTTCGGCCAAGGTGTTGATCGGCGCGCCTGCGGCGACGAGCACGTCGGCGACCACGGGGTTGCCGAAGTACACCGCATGGGCGAGGGCGGTGCTCCCTGGAGCGGCAGAGCCGCGACCGACGACGTCAGCGCCGGCCTCGAGCAGCGCTGTGGCCACGGCTGGCTCGTCGTAGCTCGCTGCGGTCACGATGGGTGTCTCGTCCCACGTCGGGTCGCCGTCTGCCGGTGCGCCCGCGGACAGCAGCAGGCGCGCGATCTGACCCATCCGGTCGTGATGTGCGCGGGCGTGGAAGCGGGCCAGCGAGACGTAGGAGATCGGCGGCGAGCTGTCGCCACCGCAGCGGCCGTCGCTCCAGAACAACGCACGGGTCACGGCCGCGGGGTCGACCGCGAGGACCGCGTGGGCGCCGGCGAGGTCGCCGTCGTCGATCGCAACCCTGAGATCGTCGCTGGTCACTCGTCCCACCGCCCTGCGAACACCGGTCGCCCGAAACCTGACCACGCTGCCCTACCGTGGATCAGCCGCTCGTTCGAGCGTAGTCAGGCGCATCGAGGACGTCAGGTAGGAACCCGAGTAGCCGACATGCTCGCGCCGCCCGTCAGCCGATCCTTCATCGGCGTTCTCGTACCATCCTGACGATGACCGACGATGTCGTGACCGGCCACGGTGAGCACACCGTCGAGGGACGCGACATCGGCTCCGGCATCTCCATCATTCGCGAGCGCACGGACGTCGCCGGCGCTGGACCCCGGCTGCACCGACACCCCTATCGGGAGACGTTCGTCGTCCTGCGCGGTCGGGCCCGGTTCACGATCGGAGATCGACACCAGGTCGGGAACGCCGGCGACGTCCTGGTCGTTGCGGCCGGCGTTCCACACAAGTTCGCTGTGCTGGGGCCCGACGTCTACGAGGCCGTACACATCCACGAGAACGACCAGTTCGTCACGGAATGGCTCGAGTAGCGTGCCGCGAGGCGCTCGCGACCAACCAACTCCTGGTCTGCATGCTCGACAGAGATGTGAGAGTGCAGGGCAGTGCAGGACCCGTCGTGCCAGCTCAGCGAAGGGCAGAGTCGAGCAGGCGGATGAGTTCGCCCACTCGTTCGCCCCCGAGCGGGGCGGCGGGGTAACGCCTGAGGACCTCGACGACGACCGGGTTGGCGAGGGCCCGCGCTCGGCCGAGGTGGTCGTTGCCGACGGCCGGGTCGTCATCGGCGTCGAGCTCGAGGGCGCGTGCCGCGTGGGCTGCGGGGCCGAGGATGTGCGTGATCTGGGTGGCCTTGGCGAGCGGGTGCAGGTAGCCGGCGCTGGCAGTGGCGAGGGTGGCCCGCGCGGCTTCGCTGGCCGCTGCGTGTCCTGCGGCGCGGGTCTCCTGGACTGCCCGTTGGGCTGCCCACGCCGCGTCGCGCAGCGCCTTGGTCCGTGGGCCGCCGTCGGCGAATGCTTGGGCGGCGTCGATCGCTGCCCGTGGGCGTGAGTCGTCGGGCCGGGCCCGTTCGAAGATGAACAGAGCGGGTCGGGCGCACGCGGCCGCGTAGGCGGCGACTTCTCGGATCTCGGCCAGGCTCAGCGTGAAGTTCGCGGGGTCGTGCGCCACGTCAGCGTCGCGCCGGAGCGACCGACGATGATCGGCGATGACGTCCACCCTGAGGGTCGACACCGGGCTCTCCTTCCCCTCTCACGCCGCCGCCACCGCGGCGACGGACGGTGTCGAACCGTCCATGCAGGCCGCCGCCAGCACGTCCCCGAGGAGCGGCGCGAGCTTGAAGAGGTTCTCCCCGCAGATCGCGACGATCGAGCCCTCCCGCCGCACCTCGAACCCGTCGTGGAGCTCGGGGGTGTGCGTGCAGTACAGGCTGTCGACGACGCGGGGCTCCACCCGAAGATGCTCCCGCGCGTACCGCAGAACGACCTCGCGGGAGGCGGCGGCTGCCTCCGCGCGGCCCACCTCCCACGCCGTGAGGGACGGATCGACCTGCCCACCGACGGACCATCTGCCACGACCGCTCTGGTGCTGGTAGGTGCTGAGCCCGTCGGCGGGCTTGTCGATCCAGCATCGCCAATCCACGGATGGCTCGACCGGGAAGGTGAACCGGACGTGATGAGCGAGAGCACTCGGCGTGTCGATGCCGACCGGCGCGACGAGCGCAGACGTCCCGGCTCCGGCGGCGACGAGAACCGTGTCGAAACGAGCCCGTCCGCTCGGGCTCCAGACGCTCGCGCCGGATGGGTCGTCGGCCACGGCGTGGACGGGCTCGTGGACGACGACGCTCCTGGTCAGCTCGATGAGATGGGCACGCACCGCGTCGACGTCGATGACGCCACCCGACAGATCGACGAGGGATTCAGCCGGTGCTGTGTCGGTGGGCAACCGCAGCTCGTGCGTCGATGCATCGACGACCTCGGCCGGCGCATCCGCGGTGTTCATCGCCGCCGCCCAGTCGGCCATCTCGGTCCCGCTGATCACGCACTCGCTCGCGCTGATGAGTGGTCGGCCCAGTTCCTCCTCCCACCGGCGGAAGCCGGCCCGAGAGCGTTGTGCGAGGCGAACCAGGTCAGCGGACGGGTGAGCCAGCCGGAAGATCCTCGACGAACCGGCCGACCGCTCGCCCATCACTGCGTCCGATCGTTCGAAACAGGCGACGTCGACGCCACGCCTCAGCAGGCTGGCCGCGGCGGACAGGCCGACAACTCCGCCTCCGACGATCCCTACTCGCACCTCGCGATGGTAATCCGCGGGAAGCGCCGATCACGTTCCGACGACGGGAGGGCGCGATGGTGACCTGCGCACGGCCCGAGCGACGCGGGTCAGAGCCCGGGAGGCGCGCGAGGGCAGCGCGTCGGGGGCGGGCACGGTGACCGGCCGCACCCGTCCGTTGTGCAGGGCCGCGACCCGCCATCCGCTCTCGGTGGACACGGCCACGATGGTCTGACGGGACAGCCGGCGCCGTGGCGCTGTCCGACGCCACGGCATGCGGACCGAGCCGGACGCGTGCATCACGGCGACGTCCGGCCGCAGGTACCTGATCGACTCGACCCGGCCGACCAGGGCCGAGTCCGCGAGGACGCCGGCGAACAGCCGCTGATGGTTGTCGACCATCGGAACGCGGCCGCGCGCGTGGGTGCCGTCGAAGGAGACGTAGTCGCAGTCCGCGGTGAAGCAGGCCCCGTAGGCCTCGGCGTCACCGGCGGTCCACGCCAGGCACATGCGGTCGAACAGGTCGACCAGGTCGGTGCCGGAGCGAGCGGTCGTCCCGGTCATGATCGCACCCTTCTGTGCCACACTTGCTCAACCGAGCGAGTATCTCGACGATACGAGTATTTCAGCTAACCGAGAGGGGCACAAGAGCATGGCTCGACCACGACCGGGCCGTGACGACCTGCTGCAGGCCGTGGAGTCGGCGATGCGCCGCACCGTGGCGGGCGCGGTGCTGTTCAACCACCGGGTCGCCGAGCAGCTCGGCCTCAGCAGCACCGAGAACCAGTTCCTCAACCTGCTGGATCTCAACGGCACGCTCACGCCGGGTCGACTCGCCGAGCTCACCGGCCTGGGCAGCGGGACGGTGACCGGCGTCCTCGACCGTCTCGAGCACGCCGGCTTCGCTCGGCGCGAGCGGGACTCCCGCGACCGCCGTCGGGTGTTCGTCAGCCTGGACGTCGCGCGGATCCAGCAGGAGATCGTCCCGCTGTACGCCGGGCAGGATGCCCGGCTGGGACGGCTCCTCGACCGGTACCCGGACCGCGACCTCGCCGTCATCGCGGACTTCCTGGGCCGACTGGCCGCCGAGGATTCGGAGGGTGACCACGGGGTGTAGCGCGGGCACCCTCGGCGGGAGGCCGGTGGCCGGAGGTCGGTGGCCGCCGTGGCAGGCTGGGCCCGTGGCCGGCTCCCCCGTGATCCGTCGCCGCCCCCGCCATCGGACCTGTGGGAGGACCAGGACACCCGGCGCTGGCTGGCCACAGCCGACGTCCGGGAGCGCAACCTGGCCCCGATGCTGGATCTGCTGATGGAGGCGGCCCGGCTGCGCCCGGGCGAGCGGGTCCTCGACGTCGGCTGCGGCACCGGTCCGACCACGGCGGCCGCGGCGTGCGCCGTCCGTCCCGGAGGCTCCGTCCTCGGGCTGGACCTCGCCGCGGAGCTGGTCGCGGCCGCGCGGGCGCGGGTGGACGCGCCCGAGGTCGACTGGCTGGTCGCCGACGCGGCCACCGCTCCCCTGCCCGCCGGCCACTTCGACGCGGTCGTCTCCCGCTTCGGGACGATGTTCTTCGCGGACCCGCCTGCGGCCTTCGCCCACCTGGCCCGGTCGACCCGCGGCGGCGGCCGCCTGGCCATGACGGTCTGGCCACAGCGCACCGAGATCGAGTCGTTCACGATCGCCTACGACGCCGCGGCGAGGGCACTGGAGCGCACCGGGGCCGCGGTCGAGCACCGGGCCCCCGACCGCGGTCCGTACTCGATGGCCGACCCGGTCGGGGTCACGCACCTGCTCACCGACGCCGGTTGGACCGAGGTGAGCGTCGAGCGACGCCGGCTCGTCCTGCCGCTCGGTGGGCCGGAGGTCGACCCGGCCGAGGTGGCCCGCCGCATGCTCACCACCGGACCCGCGGCCTCGCTCCTCGACGGCGCGGCCGATCCGGTCCTGGCCGACGCCGCGCGGGACCTCGCCGGCGTCCTGGCCGAGCGCGTCGACGCCCGCGGCCTGGCGGTCGGCAGCCTGGTCCAGGTCGTCTGCGCCGTCCGCCCGGCGGTGGACGGAACCCGGCCGGCCGCGCGCAGCGGCGGCTACTCCCCGACGAACGGATAGCGCAGCAGCGCGGCGACACCGTCGGCGACGTCGTGACCGACCAGCCCGGTGCGCCCGCCGCCGAGGGGCTGGAACGCGGCGTCCCCGCCGGCGGCCGCGCGGACGAGCGCGGCGTCCGCCGCGGCGCGGCCTCGTGGCTCGGCACCCATCGCGGCCAGCTGCTCCGCGTCCAGCGCCACCTGCGTCGGCACCTCGGCGAACCAGACCTCCGTGTCCCGTTCCGTGGCCCCGTCCACCAGCAGCGTGTCCACCTGCTCGGCGCGCAGCGCAGCCAGGACGCGCGACAGACCGTCCACCGCGAAGCCCTCCTGCTTGCCGGCCGCCTGCTGGTAGCGCTCCAGCACCGCGTGCCGCTCGGCGTTGACCGCGTCGGCCAGTGCGTTCGCGACGGCCGCGGCGAGACCCTCCGGGTCGCCGGCGCCACCGCTGTGCTCCACCTCCACCGCGATCGCGGCGGCTCGGGTGGACAGCGCCTCGAGCAGCCGGGACCGGGCCGGCGGGTCACCGGCCACCACCAGCACGCGCGCTGCGGTGGCCGAGACCCGAGCGTCCACCCGGCCCGCCACCTCGGCGGTGTTCCGCCGCCACGACTCCACGACCCGCTCCTGCATGCTCAGGTGCGACAACCCGCCGCCACGCGCCTGATGCACCGGGTAACCCGGCCCGACCACCTCCTCGGCGGGTCGGGGCGAGCTCCCGGCCCGGGCGAGGAGGACCTCCCCGCCGGTCTCGTCGATCCGGACCACGACCGCGGTGATCGGCTCGGGCAGCGCGATCAGCAGCGGCAGCAGGTCGGGCAGCGGCGCCCAGGACGCCGCCGGCCGGTCCGGTGGCGCCGGGAGCAGCCGGTCCAGCAGCACGTCACCCACGGCCGCAACCAGGGCACGGCCGGCCCGCCCTCGCGCCGGCGCCTCACCTTGGAGGACTCGGCCCAGGGCGTCGACCGTATCGGTGTCGGCGCCCTGCCCGAGCAGCTCGTCGCGCGCGTCGGACCACCGCAGCGCCTCCTGCTGCGCCGCATCGGCGGTGTCGTGCGACGCGTCGAGGTACACCGTCGCGAACGGCCCGGCGTGCGCGGTCACGTCCCTGAGGAAGCGCAGGTCCATACCGGTCGCTACCCCTCGGCGGCGGGCGGCAACCGTGGACGTCCCCCGCGGTCGGCGACTCGCACGGCGCGCAGCCGAGCGCGTAGCGCGGTCAGGTCGGCGCGGCCGGCACCCGGTGGCGGCGTCCCGAGGAGAAGCACCGCGCTCCGGTCGATCGGGCGGCGACGATCGGGTACGGCGGCGCGCGGCGCGGTCGTTGCTCCGGATCGATCCACGCGGGCGGCACGAACTCCGGTTGGCCGTTGCGGATCCGCACCACCCACTCCGCGTGGTGCAGCAGGCGGTGGTGGACCCGACAGACCATCACCAGGTTCTCGAGCCTCGTCTCGCCCCCGTGCTCCCACGCGACGACGTGGTGCACCTCGCACCAGGACGGCGGGCGGTCGCAGCCGGGGTGGGCGCAGCCGCGGTCGCGGGCGGCGACGGCGCGGCGCAGCCCGTCGGGAACGGTGCGGGTGGCCCGGCCGACGTCGAGCGGCTGGCCCTCCCCACCGAGCACGATCGGGACGACGGCCGCGTCGCAGGCCATCATCCGCAGTGACTCCGGCGTGAGGGTGCCACCGAAGTCGAGCATCGCCGCCCGGGCCCGCTGCTCCAGGTCCTCCAGCCGGACGTGCACGTTCACGTGCGGCCGCCGACCGCCACACTCGGGCACATCGCCGTGGTCGAGGACGTAGCGGCACACGTCGGCCAACGCGTCGGCCTGGCGCTCGGCGACGGTCCGCTCGTCGTCGCCGGTGCGCGGCTTCGCGTGGGCGTCGACGGCCGTGGCGACCTGATCGAACAGCGCTGCGTCGTCGAACCGGCCGGAGATCTTGCCACCGGGACGGCCGCGGAAGCGGGTCAGGTGCAGCTCGTTCACCTGAGCGGGTGGCCGGTCGTCGGGCTCGGGGCCGTCCTGGTCGAGGGCCTCGACGAGCGCGGTGCCCCACGCGAGCAGCTCGGACGGCGTGTACGCGCTCGCCTTCGCCGCGAGCTGGGCCTCGGCGCCGGCCCACACGTCGGGGGCGAGCCGCTCCGCCGCGGAGGAGGCCAGCACCCTGGTGATCACGTCGACGTGGCGCAGCGCCGCCCCACCGCTCTCGAACACCGCAGCGGTGGCCGGCAGGTGCGCGGGTAGCGGTGTGCCGTCCAGCCCGATCCGTGGAGTGACCTGTTCGGCGGCGACGACCCGGCGGCGAGCCTCGAACCGCTCCCAGCCCAGCACGTCGCGCAAGGCGACGGCGGGTGTGGAGTACCCGCGCTCGGCGAACACGCCGCGCCGGGTCAGCGCGGCGATCGTGTCGACCACGACCCGGTCGAGCCGGCGGGTGACGCCCTCGCACAGCATCAGCACGGACAGGAGCTCGTCGTCCGAGGCGTTCTCGCCAGCGGCCGCCACGGCGTCGACGGCCTCGGTGAGGAGGCCGTGCGCGACGTGCAGCGGATCGGCGGACACGTCCCCCATCGTACTCGAACACGTGTTCGAACACGTTGCCGATCGCACACGAGATCAGCGGCCGCCGAGCGCTTCACCACAGCGCATCCAGGGCGCATGCTCACGGGATCCGGCAACCGGGAGGCCGACGGTGACCACGACCGGCGCATGCCCCGTCCACGCGGACTTCGACCCGTTGGCCGCCGGCTACCTCGCCGACCCGTACCCGGAGCTGGCGCGACTCCGGGCGGAGACCCCGCTGTTCTACTCGCCGGTGCTGGACATGTGGGTGGTCACCCGGTCCGAGGACATCGACGCGATCTTCCGTGACCCCGACACGTTCTCCGCGGTGATCGCGCAGGACCCGGTCTTCCCGTTGAGTCCGGAGGCCCGCGCGGTCCTCGCAACGGGATTCCGGGCCGCACCCACGATGTCCAACTGCGACCCGCCCAAGCACACCCGGATCCGCCGGTACAACATGCGCTCCTTCTCCGCCCGACGGATCGGCGTGGTCGAGCCTCGGGTGCGGGCGAAGGCCGAGGAGCTCGTCGACGCGCTCCTGGCGGTGTCGCCGGCGGACGTTGTCGAGACGCTGACGTTCCCGCTCCCCGCCTACATGATCTTCACGTTGATCGGGTTCCCGCCTGAGGACACCGAGCTGCTGCGCAGCTGGGCCGGCAACCGCACGGCGTTCAGCTGGGGACGGCCCTCGGTCTCCGAGCAGGTGGCGATCGCCGAGAACATGGTGCGGTACTGGCAGTACTGCGAGCGGTTCGTCGAGCGCCGGCTCGCCGAGCCGGGCGACGACTTCACCAGCGACCTGCTGCGCGTGCACCGCGACGACCCCGACGAGCTCTCGACCGCCGAGATCACGAACGTGATCTACGGCCTGAGCTTCGCGGGCCACGAGACGACGACCGGCCTGACCACCAACGGCATCCGTCGGCTGCTGGAGGACCGCGCCCAGTGGGACGCCCTGTGCGCCGATCCCGGGCTCGCGCCGCGGGTGGTGGAGGAGGTCCTCCGGTACGACACCAGCGTGGTCAGCTGGCGGCGGATCACCACTCGACCCGCCGAGATCGGCGGCCTCGGGGTTCCGGAGGGCGCTCGGCTCCTGCTGATGCTCGGGAGCGCCGGGCGGGACGAGCGGGTGCACCCCGACCCGGACGTGTTCGACGTCCACCGCGAGCAGCGCCCGCACCTGGCGCTGGGCAAGGGCATCCACTTCTGCCTGGGTGCACCGTTGGCGCGGTTGGAGTTCCGGATCCTGCTGGAGCTGCTGACCACGCGCGCACCGGACCTCGAGCTCGTGCCGGGCCAGGAGCTGCCGTTCTCGCCGAACGTCAGCTTCCGGGGACCGTTGCGGCTGCTCGTGCGGCGCGGCGGCCCCACACCCTGACCGTGCCGACGGCACGTTCGCCGGACTGGCCGTGCGGCCCCGACTCGGTAGGGTTCCGGGTGGGTGACCCACCGTGTCGTCGGTAGGAGGATCGCGTGACCACTCCCCGTCCGCAGACCATCGCCTATCCGGCTCCCAACTCCCGTCCGCAGCGGCGTGACCTGGAACCCCTGGCCCCTCACGTCATCGTGCTCTTCGGTGCGACGGGCGATCTCGCCAAGCGCAAGCTGCTGCCGGGCCTGGCCTACCTGGAGGAGTCGGCGCTCGCACCGGACGTCCGCATCGTCGGTACGGCGATGGAGGACCTGACCACCGACGAGTTCCGCACGCTCACCCGCGCGGCGATCGACGACTTCGGGACCCACCCGATGGACGACGAGGCGTGGGCGACGTTCGCCGAGCGGCTCACCTACGTGCCGCAGGGCGCGGGGCCGGAGGGTCTGACGACGGCGGTCAAGGCCGCGGAGGCGATGCTCGGTCCGGAGGTCCGTCGGCTGCACTACCTCTCGGTGCCGCCCAAGGCCGCCGCGTCGGTGATCACCATGCTCCGCGACGCCGACCTGACCGAGAAGGCGCGCGTGGTGATGGAGAAGCCGTTCGGGCACGACTTCCCCAGCGCGGTCCAGCTCAACGGCTTCGTGCACGAGGCCTTCGACGAGTCCCAGGTGTTCCGGATCGACCACTTCCTCGGCAAGGAGGCGGCGCAGAACATCCTCGCGTTCCGGTTCGCCAACGGGCTCTTCGAGCCGATCTGGAACCGCAACTTCATCGACTACGTCCAGATCGACATCCCGGAGACGCTCGGGTTGGACCAGCGCACCGAGTTCTACGAGGCCACCGGGGCGTACAAGGACATGGTCGTGACCCACCTGATGCAGGTGATGGCCTTCGTGGCTATGGAGCCGCCGACCGCCCTGGAGCCGCGCGCGATCAGCGAGGAGAAGAACAAGGTCTTCCGGTCGCTGCTGCCGGTCCACCCCAGCGACGTGGTCCGCGGTCAGTACGGGGGCTACCGCGAGGAGCGCGGCATCGCCCCGGACTCCGACACCGAGACCTTCATCGCGCTCAAGGTCGGGATCGACAACTGGCGCTGGGCCGGGATCCCGTTCTACCTGCGCACCGGCAAGAAGATGGCCGAGGGATTGCGGATCATCTCGATCGCCTTCAAGGAGGCGCCGCGGACGATGTTCCCGACCGGGTCCGGGGTGGGCTCGCAGGGCCCGGACCACCTGACCTTCGACCTGGCCGACAACTCGAAGGTCTCGCTGTCGTTCTACGGCAAGCGGCCGGGGCCGGGCATGCGGCTGGAGAAGCTGTCGATGCAGTTCTCCACCCAGGAGACCGGACGCGCCCGTGACGTGCTCGAGGCCTACGAGCGGCTGATCCTGGACGCGATGCGGGGCGACCACACGCTGTTCACGACGGCGGAGGGCATCGAGTCGCTGTGGGACCGGTCGGCGCCGCTGCTCGAGGACCCACCACCGGTCAAGATCTACCCGCCGGGCACGTGGGGGCCCAACGCGATCCATCAGCTCATCGCCCCGCACGCGTGGCGACTGCCCTTCGAACGGGCCTGGCGCGAGAAGAAGGGCTAGGAACCGGGATGGACGATCTCGCAAACCGCGCGGGTTCGGGCGGGACGACCGCGGAGGTGCCGACCTCGCGGGGCCGGGTGTCGATCACCGACGCCGTCCTGCGGACGATCGCGTCCGTCGCTGCTCGCCGGGCTCCGGGTGTGTACGACCTGAGCGGCGTGCCGGGCGCCGCAGCGGGAGATCGGGACGAGGGCGTCGAGGTCGATCTGAACGGCGGTGAGGCCGCGGTCCGCATCGGCATCGTGGTGGAGTACGGCGCGCGGGTCGGGGACGTGGCGCAGGCCGTGCGGCGTGAGGTGGCCGAGCTGGTCGACCGGATGACCGGCCTCGCCGTCGTCGAGGTCGACGTCGTCGTGAGCGACGTGCACGTCCGGGGCGACGAACCGGCGCCGCGCCCGGAGCGGGTCCGATGACCCTCGCCCTCGGGGAACCCGACCCGGAGGTCGTCGCCGCTGCCGTCCGCGGGTGTCCCGCCGTCGCCGACCTGTCCGGCGGGGTCAGGGGCGACGCGGTGACCTACCTGCCGGGGCGGCGCGTGCTCGGCGTCCGGATCGACGATGCGACGGTGACGGTGCACGTCGTCGGTCGGTTCGGCCCGACCGTGGTGGAGATCGCCGGCGAGGTGGTGGCCGCCGTGGCCCCGCAGGCCCAGGGACGCCGGGTGGACGTGGTGATCGACGATCTCACGCCTCCGGCGGGCCCGGCTCGAGGACCTCGTCGATGACGACGCTGATCCAGACCGGGTCGAGATCGGTGAGGGTGCGGATGTGGGCGGCGACCTCGCGGCGAACGCGTTCGCCGAGGGCGTCGAGGTCCTGCCCGTAGTCGGCGGCCAGCGTGATCTCGATCGCTGCGCTGCGGCCGGCGACACCCGCTGTCACGCGTTCGCCACCTCCGTCCCGGTCGGCCGCGAGGTGCTTGCTCACCGCGACCCGGACCCCGTCCACGCCCTGCGCGGTCTGGCGGGCGGCGACGACGACCACCCGGGCGGCGATCCGCGTCACGCCCCGGTCGGACTCGATCACGCCGTAGTCGCTGTGCTCCACGAGCTGCCGGATGAGCGTGAGCGCGGATCCGAGCACGCCGTCGGGAGCCGAGACCTGCTGGTCGGCGAGCTCGCGCACCGGCGCCCACAGTCGCTCGTACTCGGCGAGTGACGCCTGGCAGTACGGGCAGCTCTGCTGGTGGGCGTCCCGCTCGGTGCCCCGACCCTCGGCGACCTGGCCGAGGGTCTCCTCGACCGAGCGCCCACAGGCGAGTCGCTCCTGGTCCGGGCCGGTCATGACCAGCTCCGCAGCTCGGCCAGCAGCTGCACCCGGGCACGGTGCAGCCGCCCGCGCACTGCGCCCTCGCTGAGGTTCGTGATCGCGGCGACCTCTCGGTAGCTCAGACCCTCCATCTGGTGCAGGACCAGCACCACCCGCAGGCCCGGGGGCAGCGAGGCGACGGCCTTCATGGCGGCAGCGGCGCGCTGGCGTGCCATCGCAGTGTCCTCCGCACCGGGCGCGGGTGCCGGATCGGAATCGAGCACCGGGCGGGTGGGGTGTTGGCGTCTGAGCTGGTTGAGGCACCGGTTGACCACGATCCGGTACAGCCACGTGGTGAACGAGCTCGACCCGGAGAACCCGGACACCGCCGTCCACAGCTGGATGACGACGTCCTGCGCGACGTCCTCCGCGTCGTGCGAGCTACCGAGCATCCGCAGCGCGATCCGGTAGATGCGGTCGCGGTGCCGGCGAACCAGCACCTCGTAGGCGTCCACGTCACCGTGACGGACCTTGTCGACCAGCCACCGGTCGGCTTCCGGGTCGAGGGCATCGGTCTCCGCACTGGTCGTCGGCTCCGGCGGGCGCGCATCCTCCGGACCGGGGTCCGACGACGCCGGCCCGTCGCGGTCGTGCACGGGCGGGCCCCCTCCTCGACTCGATCCGGGCGCCTCGACAGATCGCACCACTCGACGCCGCGATCGGCCGGGAGATGCTATCCCGGTGCACGAGAGCCGGCTGGCGCGAGCGTCCGAGGAGGACATCTCCGGTCGCCGTCTACGTGACACAGGTCACACGCCGATGTCGTGACGTCGGGGCGGCCGTGGTGTCCAAGTATCGACGGGTTTCGTCGGCCGCCGTCCGGGAACCTAGACCGAGCGACCGAGCTGCCACTCCGGACGTCACCCGCCCGGATCGGTCATCCGCTCCTCACGAGCGAATCCGGCGAATGCCGGATTTCGTACTGCCCCGATCGAGACTGAGAACCACCGGCCGGCCCCTTCTGGCCCGCTGGGCACCATCCTGGCCGCACGCCACGAGAAAAGGAAAGATGTCGTGTTGGAGAACATCGGAACAGCATTGCGCGACGGCCTGAGCCTCGTCGTCACATTCGTTCCCAAACTGCTGCTGTTCCTGATCATCCTGCTGATCGGGTTCATCATCGCGCGGCTCCTCCGCAAAGCCGTGAACGCGGTCCTGGAACGGGTCGGCTTCGACCGGGCGGTGGAGCGCGGAGGCGTGGGCCAGGCGCTGGCGCAGTCGAAGTACGACGCGTCCGACCTCGTGGCCACGCTGGTCTACTACGCGGTGCTGCTCGTCACCCTGCAGCTGGCGTTCGGGGCGTTCGGCCCCAACCCCATCTCCGATCTGCTGGCCGGGATCGTGGCGTTCCTGCCTCAGCTCGTGATCGCGATCATCATCGTCGTCGTCGCCGGCGCCATCGCCGCCGCGGTCAAGGAGCTCATCTCCGGGGCGATGGGTGGGCTGTCCTACGGCAAGGTCCTGGCCAACATCGCCTCGATCTTCATCCTCGGGCTCGGCATCATCGCCGCGCTCAGCCAGATCGGCGTCGCCGTCGCCGTCACCCTGCCGGTGTTGATCACGGTGCTCGCCACCGTGGCCGGCATCCTCATCGTCGGCGTCGGCGGCGGCCTCGTCGGCCCGATGCGCCAGCGTTGGGAACGTGTCCTCGACCGCGCCGAGCAGGAGGCCCCCCGGGCCGCGGCCGAGGCGCAGAGCAACGGCGGACAGGCCAAGCACGACCTGACGGCGAAGGTCCAAGGCGACGACCCCAGCGCCCCGACCACTCCGCAGCCGACGATTTCCGACGGCCGCGGCGCATACCGCTCCTGAGATGGGTATGTCCTAGACGGTCCCGTCCTCGACCGAGGACGGGATGCACATCACGATCATCACGGGGGAGTCCCGTGACCGGAGGGAAGTCATGACGATCGCGAACATCAGCGACCCGAGCGCGTTGAACGGCGCCCAGGTGTACGGCCGCGACGGCGACAAGCTCGGCAAGGTCGACGCCGTCTACTACGACAACGACACCGACCAGCCCGAGTGGGTCTCGATCAAGAGCGGCCTGTTCGGCGGGCACATCTCGCTGGTGCCGTTGGGCCAGGGCAACTGGGACGGGGACTCCCTGACGGTCCCCTTCGACCAGGACATGATCAAGTCCGCGCCGCACCACGACCCGGACGCCGCGCTGTCGCCCTCCGACGAGGAGGACCTGTACCGGCACTACGGCATGTCCGGCGGCACCGACACTCGGACCGCGACGGACGTGGACACTTCCCGCGACCGCCGGGACGTCGCGGGCGAGGCCGGCGTCCAGGGCCGCGACACCTCCGGCCCGACCACCGACGACGCGATGACCCGCTCCGAGGAGCGGCTCAACGTCGGCACCGAGCAGCGCGATGCGGGCCGGGCCCGGCTGCGCAAGCACATCGTGAGCGAGAACGTGTCCACCACCGTGCCGGTCTCCCACGAGGAGGTCACGATCGAGCGCGAGCCGATCACCGAGGCCAACCGCGGGGACGCGCTCTCCGGCGGCGACCTCACCGAGGAGGAGCACGAGGTCACCCTGACCGAGGAGCGCGCCGTGGTCGACAAGGACGTCGTCGCGGTCGAGCGGGTCCGTCTGGGCACCGAGACGGTGACCGAGCAGCAGCAGGTCGACGAGACCGTTCGCAAGGAGCAGATCGACGAGGTCCAGACCGACCGTGGCCGCGACGGGGACGTGGACCGAGACCGGCGTAACGACGCCCGCTGACGGGCACCCGGGGTGGGGTGCTCGCTTCCGGCGAGCACCTCACCCCGCCGGGCGCCCGACACCGTCCGTCCACGCCAGCACGACACGAGGAGCTCCATGTCCGAGCGCAACACGATCGTCCGCAGCCTGCACGACCTCGGGCTGGCAGCCTGGTTCGGCGGGTCACTGGCCGGTGCGGTCGCCGTCAACGGCGCGGCCGCCGACCTCCCCGACCCCACGATGCGGCTGCGGGTGGCGAACGCGGGCTGGGCGCGCTGGACACCGGTCAACGCCGCCGCGATCGCCGCGCACGTCGTCGGCGGGGCCGGCATCCTGCTCGCCAACCGCGCCCGGGTAGCCGGCCAGCGCGGCGTGGGCGCCTCCACGACGGCCAAGCTGGTCCTCACCGGCGCCGCGCTCGCGGTCACCGCCTACAGCGGAACGCTCGGGGCGAAGCTCCAGCAGGCTGACGGTGAGCCGGTTGCGGGCGGGACCGATCCCGAACCGCGCACCGCGCCCGGCGTCGCCAAGATCCAGAAGCAGCTGGCCGTCTGCCAGTGGCTCATCCCGGCCCTGACCGGAGCGATCACCGTGCTCTCCGCGCTCGAGGGCGAGCAGCAGCGGCCGACCGAGCAGCTGTCGGGTGTTCTGGCCAAGCCGGCGCAGTGGCTCCGCGCCGCCGCCTGAGCCCGTGGACGTGACCGCAGCGACGATCCCGATCGGTGCTGTCGTGGCCGGCGACCGCGGCGAGATGTTGGGTCACGTCGGAGCGATCTACGTCGAGCACGCCACCGGGCGCCCGACCTGGGCGGCGGTGCGCGGCAGCCGGCACAGCGCCGTGGTGCCGCTGGCGCGGTCGCGCTTCGACGGCACGACCCTGCACCTCCCGTTCGGGGCCGAGCAGCTGCGCGCCGCACCGCACCATGACCCCGCCACCGTGCTGACCCACGAGGACGGGGAGGACCTCTACCGGCACTACGGCCTCGCACCCCCCGTCGGGGCCGACGGAATGCGTGCGGACAGCGGGTCGATGATCCGCTCCGAGGAGCGGTTGCGCGTCGGATCCGCCTACGTGGTGGTCGGGCGGGCTCGGCTGGTCAAGCGCATCGTGACCGAGGACGTCACGGTCACGGTGCCGGTCCGCCGCGAGGAGGTGTACGTCGAGTACGACACCCTGCCCGAGCACGAGCAGATGACGACCGCGGTGCCGCCGTCCGAGGAGGTCCGCGAGATCGTCCGCTACGAGGAGCAGATCGTGGCCACGACGAGGATCGTCCCGGTGGAGCGTGTCCGCCTCGTCCGACGGGTCGTCACCACCGACCAGGTCCGCACCGACCAGGTCCGGGCCGAGCGCCTCGACCTCGACGTCGCCGGTCCCGACCGGCCCACCGAACGACCCGGAGGTCCTCGATGAACCTGATCAGCCACGCCATGGCCTTCGGACTGGGCTACACGCTCGGCCGACCCGACGGGCGTCGTGCCCTCGGCCGACTCGGCACGCGAGCGACACGGCTCGCTCGCCGGCCCGAGGTCGTGGAGCTGCGGGAACGCGGATGGGACCTCGCCGCCGAGCGGGCCGCGGCCCTCCGGAGTGCGGTTGGTCGCCGGTCCCGACGGGCCGGATCCGGCGAGGCGGTCGACGCGCAGGACAGGGGTGGGCACCGGCCTGAACCCGGTCGGCCGGGGACGGTGCCGACGGACTCCGACACCGCGACCCCGCCGTCGGGGTTCGGTGGCCGCACCGTCGCCGAGGACTCCCACGACCTGATCGTCGGACGTCGGGTCCCGCCGCCGGCCTCCCCGGACGCGGCGGCCGACCGTCCGTAGTGGACCGGCCGGTGGTCGAGGAGCCCGTGGTCAAGGAGCACTGCCGACGAGAGGCACCGAACCGATGACCACCGCCGGAGAAGAGTCCGTCGAGCTTCCCCAGTCAGCTCCGTGACTCAGTGGGTCCGGCCACCTCGGCTGGCCACCGGGGAGGAGGACCGGGAGGCCTCGCGCCTCGAGCTGTTCTACGACCTCGCCTACGTGCTCGTCGTGGCCGAGCTCGCGAGCGCGTTCCTCAAGAACCTGACGTGGTCCGGGGCGGTCACCTTCGCCGGCCTGTTCGCCGCGATGTGGTTCGCCTGGGTGAGCACGACGCTGTACGCGAACCGGTTCGACACCGACGACCTGACCTTCCGGGTCGCACAGCTCGTGGGCACCGCGGCCATCGCCGGGTGCGCCGCCGCGGCGACCGGCGCCGTCGGACCGTTCGCGGTGCCGTTCGCCGCGTGCTTCCTCCTGGGACGGCTCGTGCTGCTCGGGCTGTACCTGCGCGCGTGGCGGCACGTCCCCGACAGCCGCGGCACCATCGGGGTGTACCTGGCGAGCACGGGGACGGCAGCGGTGCTGTGGGCCGTGTCGCTGGCCGTGCCGGGCCCGGCGCGGTACGTCCTGTGGGCCGTGGCCGTTGCCGTCGACGCCACGGGCCCGGTGGTGGTCACCTGGCGCGGCGACACCGCTCCCCTGCACCTGGAGCACCTGCCCGAGCGGTTCGGTCTCTTCGTCATCCTCGTCCTCGGTGAGGTGGTCGCGGGCGTCGTCATCGGGGTCCACGACGCCGCCTGGGCGGGCGTCTCGGTCGGCGTGGCCGCGGTCGGCTTCGTCGTCGCCGCCGCCCTGTGGTGGAGCTACTTCGACGTGGCCTCGGCCAGCGGGAGCCAGGAACTGCAGGAGGAACAGGAGGAGGAGGACGACGAGACCGACGAACGTCCCGACCTGTACGTGTACGGCCACCTGCCGTTGACGCTGGGTATCGCGGCCGCGGGTGTCGGTCTCGAGGAGCTCGTGCTGCACCCCGACGACCCGCTGCCTTCGCCGGCCGGTTGGATCGCGACCGCGGGGGTGGCCCTGTTCGTGATCGGCGCCGGGATGATCCTGGCCGGCACACACCAGAGCCTGTCGGCCATGTGGCCCTGGCCGATCGTCGCGCTCGCCCCGCTGGCCGTCCTCGCCGTGCTGCCGGTCTCGCCGCTGCTGCTCGCGGGCCTGCTCGCCGTGACCTGCACGATCGTCGCGATCACCGGCGCCCGCCGGCAGGCCACGTCCCCCTGAGCGAGCGCGTCCCGGGGATCGACCCGTCCGCGGCGCCGGCGCGTCGTGAAGTCCGGTGAACCCCGCACGCCCGAGCGCCGTGTCCACATCGAGTGGCCGGCACAACCGGCCCCCGACCCGGAGGTCCCCATGTCCCGCTCCCCCGCGTTGGCCGCCGTCAGCGCTGCCGCCGCGATCGCCCTGACGGCCTGCAGCGTCTTCGGCGGGAGCGCCGACCCGTACGGCGCCGGCTACTCCGGTACCTCACCCCGCTCCGTGTCCGGTCCGCCGGCCGAGGCGCAGTCCTTGCAGCCGCCGCCCGGCACCGTCCTGAGCGCGAACAGCACCGCCCAGCTCGGTACCGTCGTGATCGACGGTCGCGGCTTCACCCTGTACCGCTTCGAGGAGGACAGCGCCCAGCCTCCGACGTCGACGTGCACGGGCCCGTGCGCGACGGCGTGGCCACCGGTGCTGTCCTCCGACCCGTTGACGGTGGAGGGGTTCGACAAGGACCAGGTCGACTCGGTGATCCGCCCGGACGGCAAGGAGCAGGTGACGATCGGCGGTTGGCCCGTGTACCGCTACGCCGCCGACGACGCCCCGGGCGCCACCGGCGGGCACGGGATGGGGCAGATGTGGTTCGCCGTCACCCCCGACGGCGGCAAGGCGGAGGCGCCGTAGCCGCGTCAGCCGAGCTCGCGCCGGCTCACCAAACGGTGCAGCGCGACGCGGGCGACGGGTAGGTACCCGGCGACGACCAGGGCGGGGCCACGCACGGTGAGCCACGTGGCGCTGCCGGCGGGATGCACCTCCACCCCGTGGCGCAGGTGCAGGCGCACCGGCCCGAGCCGGACGTCCCACGCCCAGGTGCGCCGGGCCTCGTCCACGTCGGTGATGGTGAACGCGACGCGCAGGCCGAGCGGGCCGGACACGTACCCGGTGGTACCGGGTGCGATGCGCGCCGCTGACGTGTCCACTCGCCTGATCTGCGGTGCCCACGCGGGCCACCGCGCCGGCACGGCGTAGCGCTGCCACACCTCCGCCGCCGGCACCGGGCCGGTCGCGCGCGTGCTCCCCTCCACCTCCGGATCGTCGGCGAGAACGGGCGGGGCCGCACGCCAGGACCTACCGTGGGGCGGTGATCCGTTCCGAGCGATCCGTCGCCGCCCCCGCCGCCGTCGCGCACGCCGTGCTCACCGACGTGACCGCGTGGCGGCTGTGGTCGCCGCACATCAGCAGGGTGGACGCCGAACACGAGGTCATCGAGGAGGCCGGCTGGACCGGCATCGTCACCCCGTGGTTCGGGCCCGGCACCCGGATGTCGGTCACGTGGTGCGAGCCCGGCCGGGGTATCCGCTGGAGCTCGACGGCGCTGGGCCACCGGTTGGACTACGCCGACCTGATCGAGCCCGACGGCGACGACCGCAGCACCGTGACGATGACGGCGAGGGTGTCCGGCCCCGCCGGCGCGGTGCTGGAGCGGCTCGTCGCGCCGCTCTCGGCGCTGGGCCAGCGCCGACGGCTCGCCCGGCTCGCGGCGCTGGCCGAGTACCTGCACCGGAGGACGATCGTCCTCGTGTGACCGACCGGCGCTCGGCTCAGCGCACTCCCTCGCTGCGCTCGGTCGGCGCTTCGCGCGGGCGCTGTGACACCTGTTCGCTCGCAAGCTCGCTCAGCGGGCCAGCACCTGGCGCAGCACGCCCTCCAGCTCGGTGACCGGGTCCTCGACCAGCCCGGTGCTGCGCCAGACCACGTGCGCGTCCGGCCGGACCAGCACGCAGCCGTCCTCCCCGACCTCGCGGGCCCTCGCCCAGTCCTCGTACAGGTCGATGTGGTCGCGACCCGGACCGATCACGTGACCGACGAGCTCGACACCGAGCCGATCGGCGACCGCCGACGCCGCGTCGGCCCAGGCCTGTCCCGAGATCCCGGTGAACAGGGTGAAGCGGCCCTTGCCGGCCAGGTCATGGGTGGAGAGCCGGTGCCCGGCCCGATCGCCCAGCCAGACGTGCGGTAGCCGCGCTCCCGGCCAGGTCGTCGGGTGGTAGTACAGCTCGGGGTCGCGGGTGTACTCCGGTTCGGGCGTCCCGTCCGGGACGACCGCGGGGGACGCGTAGCGCTGGCCGAGCTCCACCCCGTGGGTGTTGAACTCGTAGTTCTTGAGCTCGAGCGCCTTGCGCAGCGCCTCCCGCTGCCGGGCCGCCTCGGGGGTGTTGTTGGCGCGGTCCTGGATGTGCTGGCGCATCAGGTCCGGATCGGTGGTGTCGGTCAGGCCGAGGGCCTCGAAGATCGGGCCGAACTCCTCGATGCTCTTGTTGGCCCGCAGCACGATCTGCTTGCCGATCGGGGCCCGCTCGACGTCGTAGGAGTCCAGCAGTCCCTCGCCCGCGGTGCCGCGCAGCACGTACGCGAGCTTCCACGCCAGGTTGTAGGCGTCCTGGATCGACGTGTTGGAACCCAGGCCGTTCGAGGGCGGGTGCCGGTGGACGGCGTCGCCCATGCAGAACACCCGACGGTCGCGGTAGCGGGTGGCGTACATCTTGTTGTTGCCCCACAGGGAGATCGAGCGGACCGTCACCGGCACGGTGTCGTCGCCGACCAGCTCGTGGACGATCCTGATGGCCATCTCGTCGTCGACGTCGGGCGGCGGCTGGGTGATGTCGTAGCCCCAGAGGATCAGCCACTCGTCCCACGGGTGGACCATCCGCACGAGGCCCATGCCGATGCCCCCGACGTCGGAACCGGGCTGGAGCACCCAGTACAGGACGCTGGGCCGGTGCTCGACGTAGTGCGACAGGTCGGCGTGCACCACGATGTTCATCGAGCCGGCGAGGTCCATCTGGCCCTCGAACGGCAGCCCGACGTCCTCGGCGACCGCGCTGCGTCCGCCGTCGGCACCGATCACGTACCGGGCCCGGATCACGTATTCGTGCCCGGTGACCCGGTCGCGGACGGTCACGTCGACACCGTCGTCGTCCTGGACGAGGCCGACGTACTCGGTGTCGAACCGGACCCGGCTGCCCCGCGCGGCCGCCTGCCCGATGACGATCGGCTCCAGCAGCGTCTGCGGGATGTCGCAGTTGGGCGACGGGCTCGCCTGCAAGTAGTCGGCCTCCCGCGCGGGATGGGTGTACCAGGTGCGGACCCGGCCGATCTCGTCGCCGGCGAGGCTGGTGCAGAACACGGTGTCGCCCATGAGGTGGTGGGGTGTCCCCTGGGCGACGATGTCGGACTCGAGGCCGAGGTCCCGGAAGATCTCCATCGTGCGCTGGTTGGTGATGTGCGCGCGCGGCGTGTTCGCCGTCCACCGGTACTTGGTGATCACCATGTGCTCGACGCCGAGCGTGGCCAGGGCGAGGGCGGCGCCGCCGCCTGCCGGGCCGCTACCGATCACGAGGACGTCGGTCTGCAGGTCGATGCCGTCGGGGCTGGTCGTCACGTTCTCTCCAACACGATGTCGAACTCCACGCTGTTCCAGGGGGCGGTCATGTCGCGGCCGTCCGGAGCGGTACCGGGGCCGTGCTCGGCGAACTCGACGACCAGGCTGTCCTTGACGCCGAACACCGCGTCGCTGCCCAGGTGGGCGTCACCGGCGACGAAGATGTGGGTGATCAGCGTGCGGTGCCCGGGCGCGTCGATCTTGAAGTGGAGGTGGGCGGGCCGCATCGGGCTGCGCCCGGTGGCGGCGAGCAGGTCGCCGACCGGGCCGTCGTCGGGGATGGAGTAGGCCGTCGGGAGGACCGACCAGAAGCGGTACTCACCGTCCGGACCGGAGGTGAGCCAACCGCGTCCCGCCGTGCGGTTGCCCTCGTACTGCACGTCGTACAGGCCGTCGGCGTCGGCCTCCCACACCTCGATGCGGGCGCCGGCGACTGCCGTGCCGTCGGTGGAACGCACGGTGCCCGACGCCCAGCAGGGGACGCCGGGGGCGCCGTGGGCGATGTCGCCGCCGAGCGGCACCTCCGGGGCGCCCTCGACGAAGAAGGGCCCGACGACCGTGGACTCGGTGGCGTCCGGCGTGGGCGGCGCGTCGATCCCGACCGTGAGCATGGACAGCCCGAGCACGTCGGAGAGCAGGATGAACTCCTGGCGACGGTCGTCGGTGATGTGCCCCACGCGCGTGAGGAACCCGATGCCGGCCTCCCATTCCGCCGGCGTCAGGCGCACCTCGCGGGCGAAGGCGTGCAGGTGCCGGGTGAGGCTCTGCACGAGCTCGCGTGTTCGCTCGTCGGGCGTGCCGGCGAAGCTGGCGAGCACCTCGTCGGTGACGGCCTGCTCCCGGGCCTCATCCATGCCGGTCCCCATCCCGATCCCCTGACCACGCGGCCCCGACCAGCGACCGCAGCGCCCCGTCGCCGATCGGCACCGGGTTGTCCGGCGGGACCGCGTCCGCGGTCAGCGCGGCCACCTCGTCGAGCCGCTCCTCGTCGAGCCCGAGCTCGCGCAGCCCACGGGGCACGTCGAGATCGTCGGCCAGGTCCCGCAACCCCTGCACCGGGTCCTCGACGCCCAGTGCGCGGGCGATCCGGCCGACCGCCTCGGGCGCCCCCGGCGCGTTGAACGCCAGCACGTGCGGCAGCACGACGGCGTGCGTGGGCGCGTGCGGCATCCCCATCCCGCCCAGCACGTGGCACAGCTTGTGGTGCAGGCCCGAACCCGTGACGGCGAACGCGGCCGCCGTGAGCCAGGCCCCGCGCAGCAGGTCGGCCGGACCGTCCTTGCGCAGGCCGGCGGCGAGCGCGGCGACGCCCTCCTCGGCGACCGCGGAGCTCACCGGGTTGCGCCCCGGCGCCCACATCGCCTCGACGCCGTGGGCCATCGCGTTGAGACCGCTCGCGACCGCGAGGTCGCGCGGCAGCGACGCCGTCAGCTCCGGGTCGTAGACGACGACACGCGGCAGCACGGCCGGATCGGTGCCGGTGGTCTTGCGGCCACCGTCGCTGAGCCCCCAGATCGGAGTGACCTCGGAGCCGGAGTACGTGGTGGGCACGGCCAGGATCGGGATGCGCGCGGTGAGCGCCACGACCTTCGCCACACCGGTGGTGGATCCCCCGCCGATGCACAGCACCGCGTCCGCGCGGGCCCGCGCGGCGAGGGCGCGCGCGGCCTCGGCCGTCGCGACCGGGACGTGCTCGCGCACCGCGCTGAAGGTGGCCGCCACCCGGCGGGCGAACGGGCCGACGAGTTCGCGCACCCTCGCGGTGTCCCGCTCCGAGGCGATGAGCAGGAGCCGGTCGGCGCCGAGGCTTTCCACCTCCGCCGCGAGGCGGGTGCGGGCAGCGCCCGGCCCGAACACGACGCGCCCTCCGAGGGCGTCGTAGGTGAACTCCTGCACCCGACCTCCTGTCCGCTCGCGCCTACCTTCGCACGGGCCCGCATCCGGCACCCGCCAGCGAGGGCTCAGGTCGCGGTCGACGGCGCCCTGAGCTTGCGCACCACCAGCACGGCCAGCCCGACGACGAGGAGTCCGATCACGACGTAGCTGACCGGTCCGAGCCAGCTCTGCACCTCTCCCCAGTTCTCCCCGAGCACCCAGCCGAGCGCGATGAACGCGGCGTTCCAGACCCCGCTGCCGATCGTGGTGAGCACGACGAAGCGGAGCAGCGGCATCCCCGCGATCCCGGCCGGGATCGACACGATGCTGCGCAGGAACGGCACGCAGCGCGCGAGAAGCACCACCTTGGTGCCGTGCCGGTTGAACAGCTCCCGCCCCCGGTCGATGTCCTTCTGGCTGGCGACGATGAACCAGCGGTGGCCGGCCAGGCGGCGCAGCCGGTCGAAGCCGAGCCACGCGCCGAGACCGTAGAGCAGCAGTGCCCCGAGCACGGAACCCGCCGTGGCCGCGGGCCACAGGGTCCAGACGTTGAGCGCTCCCGTCCGGGCGCGGAAGCCGGCGAGCGGCAGGATCACCTCCGACGGGATCGGCGGGATCAGGTTCTCCAGGAGGATGAGCAGCCCCACACCCACGGCGCCCAGCCGGTCGACGAGCGAGAAGATCCAGTCGGCCACGCATTCGAGTGCCCGCGCCGGCGGCGGCCGAACCGTCCACCCCCGGTGCCGGGCAGGATGGCGCCCGTGGCCGTGAACCCGACCGGGGCCGACATGAAGGCGTTCCTCGCCGTCGATCCCGACCAGCCGATCGTCATGCTCAACCTGCTGCGGTTCGCCGAGGGCGGGGCGGAACGCTACGACGCCTACGTCGCGCACTTCCGGCCGCACGCCGAGCGGGTGGGCGCGCGGGTGCTGTACTTCGGGCACGGTGCCGACCCGCTGGTCGCCGAGCACGGTCAGGAGTGGGACGCGGTCCTGCTGGTCTCCTACCCCAGCCGCCGCGCGTTCTCCGACATGGTGCGCGATCCCGGCTACCAGCAGGGCACGCACCTGCGCACCGACGCGTTGGTGGAGGCGGTGCTCCAGCCGACGGTGCCGCGCTGAGCGCGCGGACGGCCGATCGTCCGCACAGCAGCCATACTCCCGGCGTGGCGGTGCGGACGCTGGGCGTCGAGGAGGAGTTCCTGCTGGTCGACCCGCAGACGGGACAGCCGAGGGCGATGGGCGGGGTGATCCTCGCCGGGTCGGGCAACGGCGACCACCCCGACGGGGCCGGGATGGAAGGCGAGCTGCACCGCGAGCAGCTGGAGACGGGCACCGAGCCCTGCCGCACCCTCGACGACCTCGGGGCGGGGGTGCGCTCGGCGCGGGCCACCGCGGCCGCGGCCGCGCGGGACGCCGGCGTGGCGCTGGCGGCCCTGGCCACGTCGCCGCTGCCGGTGGAACCGACGCTGACGCCGTCGCGCCGCTACACCGCGATGGCCCGCCGGTTCGGCCTGACGGTCTCCGAGGAGCTCACCTGCGGCTGCCACGTGCACGTCGCGATCTCCTCTCCCGACGAGGGCGTCGCGGCGCTGGACCGGATCCGGCCGTGGCTCGCCCCGCTGCTCGCGCTCAGCGCCAACTCGCCGTTCTGGCTCGGGGACGACTCCGGCTACGCCAGCTACCGCAGCATGGTGTGGCAGCGGTGGCCGTCGGCCGGGGGCTACGCGCCCTTCGGCTCCCCCGGCGCGTACCGCGAGTTCCTCGACGCCGTCCTGTCCACCGGGACGGTGCTCGACGAGGCCATGGTCTACCTCGACGCCCGGCTGTCGCGCCAGCACCCGACGCTCGAGGTGCGGATCTCCGACGTGTGCCGGGAGACCGACGACGCCGTGCTCATCGCGGCGCTCGTGCGTGGGCTCGTCCAGACCGCTGTGGACGGGTGGCGGGCCGGCGACGGCGTCGACCCGGTGCGCTCCGAGGTCCTGCGGCTCGCCGCGTGGCGGGCCGGGCGCTCCGGTGTCGACGGCGAGCTGCTGGACCCGGCGACCTGGCGACCCGCGCCCGCCGCCGACGTCCTGGCCCGGCTGGTGGACCACGTCAGCCCGGCCCTGGAGGACGCGGGCGACCTGCACGCCGTGCGGGCCCTGCTCGAGACGGTGCTCCGGCGCGGGACGGGCGCCCGCCGGCAGCGCGAGGTGGCCGCCCGCGCGGGCGACCTGGAGTCGGTGGTCCGCGACGCGATCCACCGGTGACTGCTTCCCGAACCGCAGGAAAGCCACTTTCCTGCAACGAGACTGCAGGAAAGTGGCTTTCCTGCACCCTGGGGGCTCGGGTCACGCCGCGGCGGTCGCCCCCGCGCGCTCGCGCAGGCTCGCCGGCACTGTGAAGCGGGTGCCGTACGTCGCCGCGAGCTGATCGGCCCGGGCCACGAACCCGGCCGGCCCGCCCGGGTAGCCCTCGATGTACTGCAGCACGCCGCCGGTCCACGCCGGGAAGCCGATGCCGAAGATCGAGCCGATGTTCGCGTCCGGCACCGAGGTGAGCACGCCCTCGTCGACGCACTTGACGGCCTCGAGCGCCTCGATCACCAGCATCCGCTCCGAGAGCTCGTGCAGGTCGACGTCGTGGTCGGGCGGCGCCGAAGTGCTCGCGCAGCCCCGGCCACAGCCGCACCCGCTTGCCGTCGGCGTACTCGTAGAACCCCGCGCCGCCCGACTTGCCGGTGCGGTCGAACTCCTCGACGAGCCGGTCGATCACGGCCTCGGACGGGTGCGCGTCCCAGGTGCCGCCGGCCGCCTCGACGGCCGCCCGCGACTCCATCCGGATCTTGCGCGGCAGGGTGAGCGTCAGCTCGTCCATCAGCTGCAGCACCGGGGCCGGGTAGCCGGCCTGCGCGGACGCCTGCTCGATCGTCTGCGGGTCGATGCCCTCGGCGATCATGGCGACGCCCTCGTTGAGGAACGTGCCGATCACCCGGCTGGTGAAGAAGCCACGGCTGTCGTTGACGACGATCGGGGTCTTCTTCATCCCGATCGTCACGTCGAACGCCTTGGCCAGCGTGGCGTCGGACGTCCGCTCGCCGCGGATGATCTCCACCAGCGGCATCTTGTCGACCGGCGAGAAGAAGTGCAGACCGACGAAGTCGCCAGGACGGTCGATGCCCCCGGCCAGCTCGGTGATCGGCAGCGTGGAGGTGTTGGAGCACAGCAGCGCGTCCGGCTCGATGATCGTGGCGGCCTCGCGGAAGACCTCCTGCTTGAGCTGCACCGACTCGAACACGGCCTCGATGACGATGTCGCAGCCCGCGAGGTCGTTGTAGTCGCCGGTCGGGGTGATCCGCTCCAGCAGGGCCTCGCCCTTCGCCAGGGTGGTCTTTCCGCGCTGCACGCCCTTCGCGACGAGGCGCTCGGAGTAGGTCTTGCCCTTCTCGGCCGCCTCGAGCGAGACGTCCTTGAGCACGACCTCCCAGCCCGCGAGCGCGCAGGTGTAGGCGATGCCCGCGCCCATCATCCCGGCCCCGAGCACGGCGACCTTCCGGGGCGTCCAGGCGTCGTGGCCGTCGGGGCGCGAGCCGCCGCCGTTGATGTGCTGCAGGTCGTAGAAGAAGGCCTTGGTCATGTTCTTCGCGACCTGGCCGGTGACGAGCTCGGTGAAGTACCGCGCCTCGATCCGGAACGCCGTGTCGATGTCGACCTGCGCCCCCTCGACGGCGGCCGAGAGGATGTTGCGCGGCGCCGGCATCGGCGCGCCCTTGAGCTGCTTGCGCAGGTTGGCCGGGAACGCCGGCAGGAAGGCGGCCAGCTTCGGGTTGGACGGGGCGCCGCCCGGGATCTTGTAGCCCGGCCGGTCCCAGGGCTGGGCCGCCTCGGGGTTCGCGGCGATCCAGGCGCGCGCCTTGTCCAGCATCTCCTCGGGTGTGGCGGCGAGCTCGTCGACGATCCCGATCTCCAGGGCCTCGGCGGGCTTGTGCCGCTGCCCCTGGGCGAGCACCTTCATGAACCCGTCGGCGATGCCCAGCATGCGCGTGATGCGCACGACGCCGCCGCCGCCGGGCAGCAGGCCGAGCGTCACCTCGGGCAGGCCGTACACGACACCCTTCGCGTCGAGCCCGATGCGGTGGTGGCACGCGAGTCCGATCTCCAGGCCGCCACCGAGCGCGGTGCCGTTCATCGCCGCGACCACCGGCCGGCCGAGTGTCTCCAGCCGCCGGAACTGGTGCTTGACCGCCATGGAGTTCTCCATGACGGCGGGCGCGTCGGCCGGCGTCGCCTTCGACATCGCGTCGAGGTCGCCGCCGGCGAAGAACGTCTTCTTCGCCGACGTGATGATCACGCCGGTGATGTCCTCCCGGCCGGCGACGAGGGCGTCGACGCACTCGCCCATCGCCCGGACGTACCGCTCGTTCATCGTGTTGGCGCTGCGGCCCGGGTCGTCGAGGGTGACCACGACGATGCCGTCGGCGCCGGATTCCCAGCGGACGGCCTGCTGCTGCTCGTTCACCGACGACCTCTCAGGAGACGCGCTCGACGACGGTGGCGATGCCCATGCCGCCGCCCACGCACAGGGTGGCGAGGCCGTAGCGCAGGTCGCGCCGCTCGAGCTCGTCGACGAGGGTGCCGAGGATCATCGCCCCGGTCGCGCCGAGCGGGTGACCCATCGCGATGGCCCCACCGTTCACGTTCACCTTCTCGTGGTCGAGGTCGAGGTCGCGCATGTAGCGCAGGGCGACCGCGGCGAACGCCTCGTTGATCTCGAACAGGTCGATGTCCTCGACGGTCAGTCCGGCCTTGGCCAGGGCCTTGCGGCTGGCCGGAGCGGGGCCGGTGAGCATGATCGTCGGATCGGCGCCGGAGAGCGCCGTGGAGACGATCCGGGCCCGCGGCGTGATCCCGGCGGCCCGGCCGGCCGCCTCGGTACCCACCACCACGAGTGCGGCGCCGTCGACGATGCCCGACGAGTTGCCGGCGTGGTGCACGTGCTCGATCTTCTCGACCCAGTGGTAGTGCTGCAGCGCGACGGCGTCGAAGCCACCGGCCTCGCCCATCATCGCGAACGACGGCGCCAGCCCGGCCAGGCTCTCCAGCGTGGCCCCGGCGCGGATGTGCTCGTCGCGGTCGAGGATCGTGATGCCGTTGCGGTCCTTGACCGGGACGACCGAGCGGGCGAAGTAGCCGTTGGCCCAGGCCTTGGCGGCCCGCGTCTGCGACTCGACCGCGAACGTGTCGACGTCGGAGCGGGAGAAGCCTTCGAGCGTGGCGATCAGGTCGGCGCCGATGCCCTGCGGCACGAACCCGGTCTGGTAGCTGGTGTCGGGGTCCATGGCCCACGCACCGCCGTCGGAACCCATGGGCACGCGCGACATGGCCTCGACACCGCCGGCGAGGACCATCTCCTCCATCCCCGAGCGCACCTTCTGGGCGGCGAGGTTCACCGCCTCCAACCCCGAGGCGCAGAACCGGTTCAGCTGGACGCCCGCGACGGTGTGCGGCAGGCCGGCGGCGATCGCGGCGGTCTTGGCGATGTCCCCGCCCTGGTCGCCGATCGGCGAGACGACTCCGAGCACGACGTCGTCGACGGTGTTCGGGTCGAGCTCCGGGAACCGGCGCCGGACCTCGTCGATCAGCCCGGTGACCAGGGAGATCGGCTTGACCTCGTGCAGCGCGCCGGAGACCTTGCCCCGGCCGCGCGGCGTGCGGATGGCGTCGTAGACGAATGCCTCGGGGATCTCGCTCATGCGAACCTCTCGTCTGGGGCAGTGCCGTGGGACAGGCGTACCCGCTGTGCCACGGCCGTACCTCGTTGTTACAGCAGTACTGTCACATAGGTCAAGGCTGACGTACGGTGCCCCACATGGCGGCCCCCTCGCTACCCGATCGACTCACCATCGACCAGCTGGCCGAGCGATCCGGGATCACCGTGCGGACCATCCGGTTCTACTCCGGCCGCGGCCTGCTGCCCCCGCCCAAGCTGCGCGGGCGCACCGGGCTCTACGGGCCCGACCACCTGGCGCGCCTGGAGCTCGTGAGCGAGCTGTCGGCGCTGGGGTTCACCCTCGCGGCGATCGAGAACCACCTGGAGCGGCTGCCCCCCACCGCGGGAGCCGACGAGCTCGCCCTCCAACGCGCGCTGCTGACCCCCTGGGTGCCCGAGCAGATCGAGGACCTGGAGCGCGGGGAGCTGGAGCGCCGCGCCGGCCGCCCGCTCGTCGACGAGGACCTGGCAGTCCTGGAGGGCCTCGGGGTGATCAAGCGGCTCGACGACGGCCGGGTGCGACTGCACGGTCCGGCCACCCTGGGCGAGGGGTTGGCGGTGCTCGACTCCGGGCTGCCGGCCGAGACCTGGAGGCGGGCCCACCGCATCATCGAGCACCACACCACGGCGCTGGCCGAGGACCTGATGGCGATGTTCCAGCAGGAGGTCCTGCAGCCCTACCGAGACCGCGGTCGCCCGTCCGACGAGCGCAGCCGGCTCGCCGAGGCGCTCACGCAGCTCAAGCCGATCACGGTGCGCGGGGTCGTCACCGCGTTCGGCCGGGCGGTCAACCGGACGATCCGCGAGCGGCTGGCATAGCGCGTAATCTCCCCACTGTGCAGGTGTTGCGAGCCGCCGGCTACTACGCGGTCCCCGATGGCGAGCCGAACCAGTACCGCGAGCACCTGCGGGTGCCGGACATGTCGGTCGGCACGTACTGCATCCCCGTGGGCGGCAAGGACGGGCAGCAGCCGCACGCCGAGGACGAGGTCTACCTGATCGTCCGGGGGCACGCGCGGCTGGTCGCCGAGTCCTGCGAGGCCGACGTCGGCCCCGGGTCGGTGATCTTCGTCCCGGCGCAGGAGGCCCACGAGTTCATCGACGTCAGTGAGGACCTGTCGGTGATCGTGGTGTTCGCCCCTGCGGAGCGCTCGAAGGCATGACCGAGGCCTTCGTCCACCCCGTGCACGTCCGGTACCTGGAGGTGGACGCGCAGGGTGTCGTCTTCAACTCCTGGTACCTCGCGTACTTCGACGACGCCATGACGGCCTTCCTCCTCGCGCGCGGACTGCCGTACCGGTCGATGCTCGATGCCGGGTACGACGTGCAGGTCGTGCGCTCGGAGATCGAGTGGCGCTCCGGCGTCGGGTTCGGCGACAGCGTCGGGATCGCGGTCGCCACCGCCCGCATCGGCCGCACCAGCTTCGCCCTCGACTTCGAGATGCGCCGCGACGGCACGGTCACCTGCTCCGCCCGCACCGTCTACGTCGTGGTCGGCACCGACGGCTCCGGCAAGCGGCCGATCCCCGCGCTGATCGCCGACGCGCTGGGAGAGCCCGCCCCGTTGCTCCCCGTCTGAGGCATCGCGGCCCGAGCGAGCGGTCCGTTCGTCCGATCCGGTGAGACGGACGTGCCGCTCGTTGCGGGCTCCGGCGGTGGCTTCGGCGGCACGGGCTGCCGGGCGGGGTCCGACAGCCGGCGGGCGGCGCGCGCGAGCATGGCCCGCACGATCACCGGGTGCGCCACCCGCACCGGCAGGAAGTAGGCGCGGCCGCGGGCGTTGTGCAGCCGGACGACGGTGCTCAGGATGACGCGGTCGGGCCGGCGGAGGACCGACACCCGGAAGTCGAGATGGTGCTCGTCCGTGCCGAGCAGCACCTCGTCGGGTCCCCGCACGACCGTGTCGAAGGACGACGGGCCCCCGCGTGCGATGCCGACCAGCCCGACCAGGGACTCCCGCACGCCCAGCAGCGCGGCGACCCATCGGGGCGGATCGCGGAACACCGCGTCCGCCCAGGCCTGGGGGTCGGTGGGAGCGCCGGGGTGGCAGGCGACGGTCTGCGCGTCCGACCAGTCGACCCGCGGCAGGGCGGTGGCCAGCAGGGCTGTGACCGGCACCGCGGTCGGGTGGGCCCGCGGACCGTCGAGCCTGCGGAGCAGCCGCACCCACGGTGACCAGCGCGCCGGCCGGGCCGGGCCGGTCCCCACGGCCGCCTCCGCCCGGTCGAACAGGTCCTCCAGCACCGCGTCGTGCACCCAGCGGACGACCAGCGGCCACAGCAACCGCATGCCCCCGATCGGCCGGGCCCGGAGGACGTGCCGCAGCACGGTACGGGAGGCACCCGCCGGCTCCACCGAGAACGTGTGCGTGCCGTCGAAGCCGGAGCCGGGCCGGGCGGTGAACTCGACCAGTCGTCCCGGCCGGTGCGCCGTGACGCGGTAGCGGACGGGGCCGTGGCCGCCGGTCGCGTCCAGCCCGACCGGCCGGTCCAGCACCATGGGCGCCCACTGCGGGGACGGCCACAGCACGTCCTCGGGCCCGCCGAGGCGGTCCAGCAGCGGGCCGACCTCGTCCGCGGGCACCGGAAGCACCCGTTCGTGGACGTTGTGGACCATCATCTCCACCACCTCCGTACGCCACCGTATGGGATGGACCATACGGTAGCGTATGGCCGTGGCGGACCGGAAGACGCTGTCGGCGCAGGACTGGGCGGCCGCGGCACTGCACGCCCTCGCGACCGGCGGGGTCGCGGCCGTGGCCGTCGAGCCGATCGCGGCGCGGCTCGGCACCACCAAGGGCAGCTTCTACTGGCACTTCAGCAGCCGCGACGCGCTCCTGGAGGCCGCACTGCTGCGCTGGGAGCGCGTCGAGACCGAGGACGTCATCGCGCTCGTCGAGGCCCAGCCGGACGCCCGCACCCGGCTGCGCACCCTGCTCACCCTGGCCCTGGGCGGGCACTCCGCCCACCCGGCCGGCAACGAGGTGGAGCTGGCCCTGCAAGCCACCGCCGGCCATCCGCTGGTGGCACCGGTGCTGGCCCGCGTCACCGAACGGCGGCTCGGCTACCTCACGGGGCTGTTCGGCGAGCTCGGGTTCCCGCGGGGCCCGGCGCGGCAGCGGAGCCTGCTCGCCTACACGGCCTATCTCGGCCACGCGCAGCTCGCACACTCCACACCAGGGACCGTGCCCACCGGGCAGGCGCTGGCCCGCTACGTCGACGCCGTGATCGCCGTGCTCGTGACCCGATGACCCGAGCTCACGCCCTGCGGATCGCGACGACCGGGATGGCGCGCTCCGTGGCGGCCTCGTGGTCGACGAAGAACGGATACGTCCGCTTCAGCTCCGCCCACGACCGCTCCCGCTCGGCACCCTCCAGCGGTGCCGCCAGACCGTCGTAGGTCTCGCCGTCGAGCTCGACGGTGACCCGCGGCTGCGCCACCAGGTTGAGGTACCAGTCCGGGTGCCGGGCTGCCCCCATGTTCGACGCGATGACCAGCAGCCGATCGCCGTCGCGATGGAACATCATCGGTGTGGTCCGGCGGACTCCCGTCCGGCGGCCGCCGGTGGTGAGGAGCACCAGGCGGTCCCGGTGCATCCCGCCCTCGAGCTCCTGACCGGCCCGGAACCGCGCGATCGTCGCCCGGTTGATCTCCTGGATGTCCACGCCACCCTCCTCCTCGCCTCGGTCCGGGCTCCATGCTCCCGGGTGGGGGCGCGGCCGCATCGCACGGATCCGACAAGCGCTCGATCACGAATCCGGACTGGGCCGGGGTCCGTGCACGTGGCACCCTGCGCAGGAGATCCGCCGAGAGCTGAGGATGAACCATGGCGCAACAGGTGCGCGGAGTCGTCACCCATCGCAAGGGCGAGCCCGTCTCGCTGGAAACGATCATCATCCCCGATCCCGGACCGGGCGAGACCGTGGTCCGGGTGCAGGCCTGCGGGGTGTGCCACACCGATATGCACTACCGCGACGGCGGGATCAACGACGAATTCCCGTTCCTGCTGGGACACGAGGCGGCCGGCGTCGTCGAGACCGTCGGGGACGGCGTCACCGACGTGGCGCCGGGCGACTTCGTGATCCTCAACTGGCGGGCGGTCGACGGCACGTGCCGGGCCTGCCGCCGCGGCGAGCCGTGGTACTGCTTCGCCTCGCACAACGCCGCGCAGAAGATGACGCTGGAGTCGGGGCAGGAGCTCACGGCGGCCCTGGGGATCGGTGCCTTCGTCGAGAAGACGCTCGTCCACGCCGGACAGTGCACCAAGGTCAACCCGGCGGTCGCGCCGGAGGTCGCCGGCCTGCTCGGCTGCGGCGTCATGGCCGGCATCGGGGCCGCGATCAACACCGGTGGCGTCGGCCGGGGCGACTCGATCGCGGTGATCGGGTGCGGCGGCGTGGGTGACGCCGCGATCGCGGGTGCGAAGCTCGCCGGCGCGAGCACGATCATCGCCGTCGACGTGGAGGACCGGAAGCTGGAGTGGGCGCGGGAGTTCGGCGCCACGCACACGATCAACTCCAGCCAGCAGGACGTGGTCGAGGGCGTGCAGGCCCTCACCGACGGCAACGGCGCGAACGTCGTCGTCGACGCCGTGGGCCGGCCAGAGACCTTCACACAGGCCTTCTACGCGCGGGACCTGGCCGGCACCGTCGTCCTCGTCGGCGTCCCGACGCCGGAGATGACGATCGAGCTCCCGCTGATCGACGTCTTCGGTCGCGGTGGTGCCACGAAGTCGTCCTGGTACGGCGACTGCCTGCCCAGCCGCGACTTCCCGATGCTCGTCGACCTGCACCTGCAGGGCCGGCTGCCGCTGGAGCGGTTCGTCAGCGAGCGGATCTCCCTCGACGACGTCGAGGCGGCGTTCGACAAGATGCACCACGGCGACGTCCTGCGGTCAGTGGTGATCCTGTGACGCCGTCGGGTCCGGTCGACCACGTCGTCACCTCGGGGACCTTCTCCCTCGACGGCGGCACGTGGGAGGTGGACAACAACGTCTGGATCGTGGGAGACGAGAACGAGGTGATCGTCGTCGACGCCGCGCACGACGAGGAGCGCATCGAGTTCGCGGTGGGTGGGCGGCGGGTGGTGGCCGTGGTGTGCACCCACGCCCACGACGACCACGTCAACCGAGCCCCCGCTCTGGCCGACCGGTTCGCAGCGCCGATCCTGCTCCACCCGGCCGAGGCGCCGCTGTGGGAGATGACGCATCCGGACCGGACGCCGGACCGGGAGCTCGCCGACGGCGACGTGCTCTCCGCGGGTGGTGTGCAGCTGCGGGTGCTGCTGACGCCCGGGCACTCCCCCGGGTCGACCTGCCTCTACGCGCCGGAGCTCGGCGCGGTGTTCACCGGCGACACGCTGTTCCAGGGCGGACCGGGAGCCACCGGGCGGTCGTACTCCAGCTTCGACGAGATCATCGACTCGATCCGCTCGACGCTGTTCACCCTGCCCGGCGACACGACCGTCCACACCGGCCATGGTGACTCGACGACCGTCGGGGCCGAGCTGCCGCACCTGCAGGAATGGATCGACCGCGGCTCGTGATCGCGGGTTCGGGACCGGGAGCCGCACCAGATCCGGTTCCCGGTCCCGGTTCGTCGATCATGCGCGCGGTGATGAGCGGGGTGCGCCCGCTGATCCTCATTCTGGGACGGGGAACCGCATCACATCCGGTTCCCGGTCCCCGTTCGCTGATCATGCGCCGTGTTCACCGCCGGGCCCGGTCCTGAACCCCGTTTCGGGGCGGGGAGCCGCGCCAGATCCGGTTGCCCGTCCCCGTTCGTCGATCATGCGTGGTGCTCGCGACCGGGCCCGGGACCTGATCGGCGTTTCGGGACCGCGGAGCCGCGCCATACCCGGTTCCCGGTCCTCGTTCGCTCGATCATGCGCCGTGCTCACGTTCGTCCCGGCCGCCACACCCGCCGCTCCGTGACGATCGCGGTCACCAGATCGGCGGGTGTGACGTCGAAGGCGGGGTTGGCCGCCCCACTCTCCGTCGGCGCCATCCGCCGGCCGCCGACCATCAGCACCTCGTCGGGTGCGCGCTCCTCGACCTCGATCGCCGCGCCATCGGCCGTGTCGGGGTCCACCGTCGACTCCGGGGCCGCGACCACGAACGGGATCCCGGCCCGGGCCGCGGCCAGCGCGAGCGGGTAGGTACCGATCTTGTTGGCCACGTCTCCATTGGCCGCCACCCGGTCGGCCCCGACGACGACGGCGTCGACCAGCCCGCGGGCGATGATCGACGGACCCGCGCCGTCCACCACCAGGTGGTGCGGCACCCCCAGCGCGGTCAGCTCGACGGCGGTGATGCGCGATCCCTGCAGCAGCGGTCGGGTCTCGTCGACGACGACGTGGGCGACCCGGCCGTCCTCGTGCAGCGACCGCACCACGCCGAGCGCGGTGCCCCACTCGACACAGGCCAGCGCCCCGGCGTTGCAGTGCGTGTGCAACCGCAGCGGCGCCGATCCGCACAGCTCGGCGAGCAGGTCGGCCCCGCGGGCGCCGATCGCCCGGCAGGCGGCGACGTCGTCCGCGAGTACCGCCAGCGCGGCGTCGAGCACCGCGGCGGGCCCGTCCGGCGCGGCCACGAGCGCCCGGCGGACCCCGACCGCGAGGTTGACGGCGGTCGGACGGGCGGCGGCGAGCCGGGCGGCGGCCGCGTCCAGGTCGGGCCCGGCGAGCGTCCGGGCCGCGAGGGCGACGCCGAGCGCACCGGCCGCCCCCAAGGCCGGGGCGCCGCGCACCACCAGCCGCTGGACGGCGTCGACGAGCTCGTCGACGGTGCCGATGGTGACCACTTGCAGATCCGGCAGCGCGGTCTGGTCGACCAGGGCGATCTGCCCGTCCGCCCAGGCGATGGTGGGAGGCAGCACGGCTCGACAGTAGGCGCCCCCGTCGGCCCGGCACCTCCGTGAGCAGCCGGACGTGTGGCCGTGGTGGGTTAGCATCGCTCATCCGGCAGTGAGGCGGCCCCCCGCGATGCACCGCCGCCGTTCCGGCTGGCCCGACGACCACTTCCCGGCCGATCCCTATCCGGGCGCTGTCCCGCCCGTGTCGTTCGTGCACGTCGACGGGGTGACGTACCCCCTGGGTGGCGACGGGTGGGCCGGCCGCCGGGTTGGTCGCGTCGATCTCGACGACTGGCTGGCCCGCCACGGCGCCCCGCCTGCCGACCGGCGCGTACCGGTGCTCGCCTACGGCTCCAACCGGTGTCCGAGCAAGATCACCTGGCTGCGGCGCGCCCTCGGCCTCGGCCCCGAGCCGGTGGTGGTGCTGCGGGCCCGCACGAGCGGGGCGGCGGCGGTGTGGGCGGCCGGCCTGCGGCACCGCGACGGGCAACGTCCGGCCGTGCTGGCGGCCGCCCCCGGGGTGACCGAGGACCACGCCGTGTGGCTCGCCACCCCGGAGCAGATCGCGGTGCTCGACCGCTGCGAGGGCCGCGACGACCGGTTCCGCCTCGCCCGCTTCCGCACCGCCCGTCCCGTCGAGAACGAGGTTGTGGCGGGATCCAGCCCCGAGGAACGACCACGGGTTCGACGGGGCGTGGAGGTCCGCACCGAGGACGGCGCCCACATCACCGAGCCGTGGTGCTACCTCGGGCTCTCGGTGATCCGGCGGCCGCTGCTCGTGGGCGGACACAGCGTTCGCTGCATGGACGTGCCGCAGGCGGCGGCCCGCGACCTCGTCGGCGAACCCGGCCCCGGCGACGGCCTCGACGCCGAGACCGTGGTCGGCGCCCCGCACCCCGACGAGTGGCCCGCTGCGCTGTTCACCTACGGGCTGCTGCGGCCAGGGCAGCCGTCCTGGGACCTCGTCGCCCCACACGCCTCGGGGGTCCCTCGGCCGGTGCGGGTCCCGGGCACCGTCCTGGACACCGGGCGCGGCTACCCGGCGTGGCTGCCGGCCGGGCCCGGTGAGACCCCCGGTGCCGTCGTGCCGCTGCGGGACCCGACAGCGCTGTTCCCCGCGCTCGACGTCTACGAGGGCTCGGACTACCAGCGGATCCGCACGGCCGTCCCAGCCGACGGCACGGTGTGCTGGGCCTACGCGTGGCGCTCGCCCAGCCTCGGCTTCGCCGCGCTGCCGAGCGGCTGGCCGCCCTGAGCCGCTCAGGCCCCCGCTGCGGCCACCGACCGGCCCGAGCCGGCGTGCGGGATGCGGTACAGGCGCGCCGCGTTGCCCCCGAGCACGGCCCGCACCGCGGACTCGTCGAAGGCCGGGTAGCGGTCGGCGACCTCGACGGGGAACCGGTAGGCCGCGAGCGCGCGCACCAACCGCCCCGGCCGCACCATCGGGTAGCCGCTGCCGAACAGCAGCCGTTCGGGGCCGAACGCCGCGAGCAGCCCACCGAACGCGTGCGCGAAGTCCAGCGAGCCCATCCAGGGCAGGATCTCGGTGAGCATCACGTGGACGTTGGGCAACCGGGCCAGCCGGCACAGCTGCTCGCCGGGCAGGCACCCGGCCCCGAGGACGAACCGGATGTCCGGCAGCGCCCTCGCGAGCTCCCGGAACTGGCCGGTGTCGAAGCCGGGGGGCGCCACCCGCTCGGCCGCCCGCTCCCGCACGGGCTGCGCCGACCCGGCCCGCACCGGTTCGGCCCAGTCCGGAACGCGCGGGGTCCTGGCCCGGGTCGGGCCGGGCCCATGGGGCGGCCCGCCGAACCCGCTGTCGCCCCGCCGCCACGGGGCGGGCCGCGCGGACGGGCCGACCCCGATGTGGACGACGTCGGCGCCGGCCTGCCCGCACCGCGTCAGGGCCCGGCGCAGCCAGGGATCGGCCAGGGCGAGGCGCCCCGCGGGCCGACGCCGCTCGCACAGGGTGATCCCGCGCAGGTCGAACCGCCGCACCCGCGGGGTGATCCCGCGCGCTCCCGGCTGTCCGCCGGCCGGGTCGAGCTCGCCGCTGAGCACGAACCGGCCCGGCATCCACCCGGCCATCTCGGCGTGCCACTCCAGCGGGCTGAAGCCCAGCACGAACAGGTCGCCGAGAACCACCGGCTGCAGCACCGCGTGGTCGACGCCGGCGTTGAACACGTCGCGGCGCAGGCTGTGCTCGGAGACGCGTTCCGCCTCGTGCGGCGGCACCCCCGCGCCGTCGAGCTCGCGGTGGCGCTGCAGCAGGTCGGTGGCGTAGACCTCGCCGTCCGGGATCGCCTGGTTGTGCGGGCTCGCATCCCAGACGTGCACCTGCGCGTCGACGACGAGCAGCGCGCCGGTCCCCGACGGTGTGCACGGGTTACCCGACCTGCGGCCCCAGGCCGAGGGACTGGGGCGTGCTGGCGTCCGGCGACGGCTGCGGTATCCCGTCGTCGAGCGGACCGAACTCGGTCATCAGGGACTTGTTCCAGGGCGTCTGCTCCTCGGCCACCAGGGAGTTGGTGGTGAGGATGAGCCCGGCGACCGAGGCCCCGTTCTGCAGGGCCGACCGCACGACGCGCAGCGGGTCGATGATGCCGAGCTCCACCATGTCGCCGAAGCGGCCCTCCAGGGCGTCGAAGCCATGGTCGACACCCAGGTCGCTGACCTGCTTGACGACGTCGTGGCCCTGGTAGCCGGCGTTGGCTCGCGATGAGGAACTGCGGCTCGGTGAGCGCCCGGCGGACGATCTCGACGCCGATCTCGTAGTCGCCGGAGACGTCGAGCTCGTCCAGGGCCTGCTCGGCGTGCAGCAGCGCCGCCCCGCCGCCCGCGACGATGCCCTCGGCCATCGCCGCCCGGGTGGCCTGCAGCGAGTCGTCGACCCGGTGGCGGATCTCCTTGAGCTCGGCGTTGGTGGGCGCACCGACCATGATGATCGCGGCCTTGCCGGACAGCCGGGCGATCCGGTCGTTGAGCCAGTCCTCGTCGGTGCCGATGCTGGCCCGGTGCATCTCGGCGCGCAGCTGGCTGCAGCCGCACGCTCCACGGCCTCGCGGGACGCCCCGCCGCCGATGATCGCGGTGTGCTCGTTGGTCGCCCGCACCTGCGAGGCCCGGCCGAGGTGCTCCACCCCGATCTGATCCAGCGAGAACGACGACGCTTTGCGAGTGCACCTTGCCCCCGCACAGCGCGGCGATGTCCTCCAGCATGTGCACGCGCTTCTCCCCGAAGCCCGGCGCCTGGATGGCCGTGACCTTGAGATGCCCGTTGACGTGGTTGTGCACCAGCATCTGCAGCGCGGTGCCCTCGACCTTCTCTGCGATGATCACCAGCGGCTTCGGGTCGCGCATGATCCGCTCGAGCATCGGCATGAGCGACCGGACGTCGGTGATCTTCTCCGCGCAGAGCAACAGATAGGGGTCGTCGAGCACCGCCATCATCGAGCCGGGGTCGGTCACCAGGTAGGGCGAGACGTAGCCGTTGTCGAACTCGAAGTCCTCGACGAAGTTGACCGAGAGCCCGAGCACCGGGCCGTCCTCGACGGTGATCACACCATCGTCACCGACGGTGTGCAGCGTCTTCGCCACGATCGAGCCGATAGCCTCGTCGTCGTTGGCCGAGATCGCCGCGACGCGCGAGAGGTGCTCCAGGCTGTCCACCGGGTGCGCCACCGTGGACAGGTGCGCGACGATCGCTCCGACCGCGACGTCGATACCTCGCTTGACCAGCACCGGGTTGCCGCCCGACGTGATCGCCTTCATGCCCTCGCGGACGATCGCCTGCGCCACCACCGTGGCCGTGGTGGTGCCGTCGCCGACCGTGTCGTTGGTCTTGATCGCCGCTTCCTTGAGGACCTGCGCGCCCATGTTCTCGAACGGGTCGCGCAGGTAGATCTCGCGGGCGATGGTGACGCCGTCGTTCGTGACCTCCGGGGTACCGGTGATCTTCTCCAGGATGACGTTGCGGCCCTTGGGTCCCAGCGTGGACTTGACGGCCTCGGCGAGCTGGTCGACGCCCGCCTTGAGCAGGTCGCGGGCTTCTTGTCCGAACTTGAGTTCCTTGGCCACGGGGCCCTCCTGGGACGGTTCACGTGCGCGGGTTGCGAGTCAGGGGGAAGGGACCTGGCCGCCGTCCGCGCCGGCTGCGCGGACGGCGACCCGGGCACAGGCGGGCTAGGAGAGGCCGTCCTCGGCCTTCTTCTCCTGAGCGACCTCGGGGGGCAGCATGTCGCCGATGAACTCGGCCGCTTCCTCGAGATTCCCGAACATCACGGTCCGGTCGTCCATGTGGATCATCTTGCCGTAGTGCGTGGACATGTTCTCCTCGAACTCGGAGGCGTCGTAGAAGCCGTCCTCCTCGCCGAGGGCCTCGGAAATCTCGTCGTAGACGAAGTCCATCCGGCCCACGCAGTCGACGCGGATCATGGACGGCAGGTGCGTGATGGTCACGTTCTCCTGCCGGTCCATCGTGTCGGCCACGACGCGTCCGACCTGGTTGTTCATCAGCGTCACGCCCGCTTTGCCGGACGCGGTGTTGTTCGCCTTGAACGGGCTCTCGGCGGTCGTGAAACTGGTCACTGGTTCAGCTCCTTCGGGGGCTCGAGTCCGAGGTCGGTCACGATGCCGGAGAACCGGTTCTTGGCCCGGTCGAGGCCGTCCTCGAAGCGCGGGGGCTTGGCGTCGGGCTGGCTCCACAGCGGCTGCAACACGCGCGCCGCCTCGATGCACTGCGGCACCCACTTCGCCAGCCAGCCCTGCATGAGATCCTTGTTGTACTGCGCGAACTCCCGGTCCTGCACGAGCGGGCCGAAGCAGGCCTGGGTCCAGCGCAGGTCGCGCTGGGCGTAGTCGTACTCACCCGCCCCGACGATCGTCGGAGTGATGAAGTCGCCGTTGCCGGCCGCGGCCTGCTGCACGAGGTTGCTGCGGAACAGCTCGCCGATCAGCGGCTCGAACACGACATTGGTGGCGAACACCGACTCGCCCCAGTCGTTGTCGACGGCGGTGAGCGCCTCGGTGACCTTGCGGACGCCCTGCCACGTGGGGTCGTTGTTCCACGCGTCCAGGTGCGCGGTGCCGTCGAAGCCCTCGATCTCCTCGGTCAACGTCAGGTTGTACAGCGCGAGGTCCTGCGCGAACCGGATCTTGTGCGCGCTGTTCACGACCATCGCCGTGTTGTGCATGTTCGTCGGGCCGGAGCGGTTGCACGCCGCGAAGACGTAGAGCCCGAGGATGTGCTCGATGTGCATCCAGGCGCCGACGTTGCGCTCGACGAACGTCTTCCAGTTCGGGGTCCACTGGTCGAACGCCTTGGCCTGGCGGGCGTTCTCGACGTTCTGGTTCATCTGGCGGACGACGTTCGCGTTGTAGCGGTAGAGCGTCATCTCCCATTCTTCGTTGGGGTCCCGGAACTCGTGCCAGCCGTGGGCCGGCCAGTTGGCGTCCACCGCCGGTCCGCCGCCGCCGGTGCCGATGCCCCGCTTGGGCTCGGGCTCGTCGACGCCCCAGGCCTTGAGCTTGGTCCAGTTCAGGGGGTAGCCGGCCTCACCGTTGGCGAAGCCGTAGATCCAGCCCTGCGACAGGTAGTGCCGCGGGTCGGGCTGGACGTCGACCGTGACGTCCTCGTAGTGGGTCTGCTTGCGCTTGGCCGGCTTGTAGTAGTTGTACCGACGGGCCCCCGGACCGGAGTCGGGGAACTCCCTGGCGCCGGCCTCCGCGTCGGTGAACTGGGGTTTCGGGACGCTGCGTTCGGGTTGATCCGTGGTCGCTTCGGTGGTCACTGACCGTCCTCGCCTTCTCCTGGTTCACCGGTGGTGGTGAACTTGTCGTAGAAGATGTTCTCCTCGCGCACTCCGAGTGCCGTGAGCGTCGTGATCGCCGCGTCCACCATCGGCGGCGGTCCGCACACGTAGGCATCCCTCCCCTTCAGGTCGGGCTCGCGCCTCTGGACGACGTCGGTGATCAGCCCGACCTCGCCGTCCCATTCATCGTCGGCGGCCGGCTCGGAGAGCGCCGCGACGTACCGGAAGTCGGGCAGCCGTTCCTCGAGGGCCCGCAGGTCCTTCTCGAAGCACAGGTCCCGCTGCTGGCGGGCCCCGTAGTAGAAGACGGCCGGGCGTTCGAGGCCCCGATCGGCCATGGATCGCAGCAGCCCCAGCACCGGCGCCATCCCGGCGCCACCGCCGACGAACACCAGTGGCCCGGTCCGGCTCTCCCGCAGGGTGAAGGTGCCGAACGGGCCCTCCACCTCGAGCCGGTCACCGACGGCGACCTTCGTGGCCAGGAACTCGGAGAACAGCCCGTCCGGGTACACCTTGATGACGAACTCGAAGTGGCCCTCGCGGCCGGGCACGTTGGCCATGGAGAACGAGCGGCTCTCCTCGGTCTCGGGCACCGTGATGTCGAGGTACTGTCCGGGGAAGAACTTGATCTCCTCGGGTTCGAGGAGCTTGAGCACGAGATGGCGGAGATCGTGGGTCACCGGTTCGTTCGCGACGACCTCGGCCACGCCCTTCCGCAACGGCAGGCCGGACCGGATGATCTCCTCGTCGTAGTTGAGGAGCTCGATCACGAGGTCCTCGTACGCGTGGGCCCGGCACAACAGTGTCGAGCCCTCCTCCTTCTCGTAGTCGGGGAGCGCGAAGGTGGAGTACGAGTCGAGCTCGATGTCCTCGCCCTCGAGGACGAAGGACTTGCAGGCCGCGCACTGGCCTTCCTTGCATCCGTGCATGAGCTGGACGCCCTGCTCGGCGGCGGCCCGCAGGATCGTCTGCTCCTCGGTCACCTCGATCTCGATGCCGACCGGTTCGAACCGAACGACGTGCTTCTCACCCATGTCCCGTCCTCACCGGTCCGACCTGTTGTTGACCACGTTGGGCCCGGGACCGGCAGGGGGAGGACCGACGGTGGTTCCGCCGGCCCTCCCCCCTCACCTGACCCGCGCTCAGGCGCTCGCGGGTGCCGGTCGTCCGGCGGGGCCCTGACGGTTGTAGTCAGCCTGGAACGCAGCCTTGCCGGCGTCGTCCAGCTCGTTGATCAACACGTTCGGGCTCTGCAGCGGCGGGAGCCGCCGCATGTGGTCCAGCGTCCACATCTTCTTGGGGTTCAAGTCGAGGTGGGGCTGTG
The DNA here is from genome assembly GCA_963711715.1 of uncultured Actinomycetota bacterium. Classification (GTDB taxonomy): domain Bacteria; phylum Actinomycetota; class Actinomycetes; order Mycobacteriales; family Pseudonocardiaceae; genus Pseudonocardia. The sequence goes on along the minus strand of CAVQFJ010000006.1, from coordinate 374,032 downwards.
CCGTCATCGTCTTGCCGTCGTCGCGGACGAAGCCCATGTCCTGCACGACGTCGGCCCAGTTCCAACCGTGGTACAGCGTCTCCCACTCGCGGTTGCCGACCAGGCGGCCCATGTTCGGGGTCTCGCGACCCTGGTAGGTGCCGCGGAAGGCCTCGACGTCCGTCCAGCGGCAGACCTCGTGGCAGTACGTGCGGGTGACGCCATCGATGTCGGCCATCACCATGTCCTCACGGACGAGGCAGGGGACCATGCAGACCCAGCAGCGCGCCGGGTACACGTAGTCGACGTCCTCGAACACGATCGGGTTGTGCCCGTTCGGCGTGGCCAGCCGGGAGTAGTTCTCCCACCAGGCGCCGTACTTGTCGTACCAGCCCGGGTACTTGTACTCGAACCACTCGAAGTCCTCGTCGGTCATCGCGTCGATGCGCCAGTAGTTGGCGAGCCAACCGGTGGCGAAGAACTGCGCGACCTCGTGGACGTAGCCCTTCTCCCAGATCTGCTTCCACGACTCTTCGATCAGGTCGTGCGGGATGACCAGGCCGTACTTCTCGAGCGGGACGAGGTAGGACCGGTAGTAGTCGTCGTAGATCCAGCGGCGCCACATCTCGGCGTAGGACTCGCGGTCCTTGCGCCGGTCCTTGGTGCCGTACTCGATGAACGTGCCGATGGCCGCGTCCACCACGCGGTGGTTGTTCCACCACGCGTAGCGCAGGTCGCGCTCGAGCAGCTGGCGGTTGTCCTCGTCCGACAGCGCCATCAGCAGCGTGGCGTAGCCGTTGGAGATGTGGCGCGACTCGTCGGACTGGACCGAGTGGAACACCGTGGGCAGCAGGTAGTCACCGTTCGCGGCGGCCTCGGCGGGCATCGCCACGAACAGGGTGTTCGTGAAGGCCGTCTCGGCGACGATCGTCAGGTAGATGCTGGCCGCGGTGATCGCGTCACCGGTGATGAACCCCTCGGCGAACTGGCGACCGATGGTCCCGCAGTAGTCGCTGTGGAAGTTCCGCAGGCTGTTGTTGAAGCCCGCCGGGTCGATGTAGTTGTTCATGTACAGGCGCTTGAGGTTCTGCTGGATCGTCGAGTGCCGAACCTCGTCGATCATCTGGATCGCCTGGCCGTTGTGCAGCTCCGGGTTCGGAACCACGTGGAACAGCATCGGCATCGACCGGGCGGCCGAGATCTCGGGCAACGGGATGATCGACAGGAACAGCTTCTGCCACTCCAGCCAACGCTCCTGCACCTGGCGGAACATGTTGCCGCGGATGGCGCCGTCGGAGGCGCCGTACACGCGGTGGTCCTTCTCCTCCTGCATGGGGAAGTAGGACCGCAGGACCTGCTTGAGCGGGTCCTTCTTGGCGGCCTTCTTGAATGTGTAGTCGGTTCCGTACTTCATGTACGGCTCGTGGTACTGCGGCTCCCAGGAGAGTTCCTGGATCTTCTGATGAGCCTTGGCCAAACTCTGCCGACTCACGTCATCTCCTCACGTGGTGGTGGGCCGGGAATCCCCTCGCACCCCGCGGGCCGCCGACCTGTGGTCGACGGGGGCGACGCTGCGATCCCCGTGGTCTGCCCCCGTCCGCGGTACCGGTCCTGCGCGGGTGGCGCCGGCAGCGGAGGTGGACCCGAGACGCTGGTTCCGGTACCGGCGCGCGGAGCCGGACCCGGGACCGTTGTCTCGTGCCGGGAATCACACCTCTCCGCCGCGGGGGCCGAGGTCTCAATATGAGAATCAGGCCGTTCGCACGCCCTGTGCAGGTCATCGCGCCCGGGGTACCGTCGGCACAGCCCGCTCCGCACCGCGGCGGAGCGACTGCTGCGCCGAGGAGGACACCGCTTGGTCAGCTCGCACGACCGGCCCCGGAGGCGACACGACCAGGCCGCCGAGGGCCTCGTTCGCGCCCGCACGTCGTTCCTCGTCGACGACGAGGTGGAGGAGGGCGCTGTTCGCGGCACCATCCTCGCGTCGTGGACGCGGTCCCGGGAGTGGGACGTCGACACCGACGGCGTCGAGATGTCGTGCGAGTACGACCCCGAACCCGACTCGCCGCTCACCCGCGCCGCGAAGCCGATCCTCGCCGACGTGGCCGACCAGCTCGCCGGCGAGCCGGTCAGTCTGATCCTCACCGACGCCGAAGGCATCGTGCTGGAGCGCCGCACCGGCGACTCCGAGCTCAACCAGCACCTCGACCGGGTCTGGCTCGCGCCGGGGTTCAGCTACGCGGAGAAGTTCATCGGCACCAACGGGATCGGTACCGCGTTGGAGGGCCGCCGCCCGGTGCAGGTGTTCGGGTACGAGCACTACATCGACCACCTCGCCGACCTGGCCTGCGCCGGCGCCCCGATCTGGCATCCCGTCAGCCGCAAGCTGCTCGGCGTCGTCGACCTCACCTGCTGGCGCCCGGACGCGGGACGCTTCATGTCCACCGCGGTGGCCCGGATCGCCCGCCAGATCGAGGCCGCGCTCATGGACCAGTCCGGTCCACGGGAGCTCGCCCTGCTGCACGACTACCTCGGCGCCTGCCGGCGCAACCGGGGTGCGGTGCTCGGCGTCAGCCCCGACCTGGTCATGATGAACGACCAGGCCCGCGAGCTGATCGACCCGGCAGACCACGCCGCGCTGATCGCCGGGGCCGGCGAGGCGATGCGGTCCGAGAGCCGCCTCACGCTCATCGACCTGCCCAGCGGGGCCGTCGCCAGGGTGCAGTGCCGACCCAGCTGGATCGACCGGGGCGCCGCCGGCGGCGTGCTGCACGTCCAGCTCGTCGCGCGCGACATCCCCCGGCCCCGCGCCGCCGCGCTCGCCCCGTCGGCCCCGCTGCCCGCCGCCGTCGGATCAGGGCTGCTGTGGGCCAAGTGCTGCCAGGCCGTCGACCGGCACTTCGGCAACCGGGAGTGGCTCGTGCTCGAGGGCGAGCCCGGCACCGGCAAGACCACGGTCGCCCGGGCCACCCACCAGATGCGCACCCCGGCTGCGCACCTGCGCCTGCTCGACGCCGACGACTACAGCCCGCGCTGGATCGCCGAGGTCATCGAGGAGCTGGAGACGGGTGGGGGCACGCTCGTGCTCTCCCACGTCGACCGGCTGTCCGACGACGGCCTGCAGGCGCTCGCGGACGCCCTCGAGCCGCACCGCGAGTCCACCGACCCGGGCCGTCCCTGGGTCGTGGTCACGGTCGGGCCCGACGGGCTCGTCGGCGGCGGCCTCATCGCCGACCTGCTCGAGTTCTTCCCGCGCACCGTGACGGTGCCGCCGCTGCGCCACCACGTCGAGGACGTCGCGGAGCTGGTGCCGCACCTGATCGCCCGGCTCACCCGCGGCAGCGAGCTCACCTGCTCGGCCGACGCCATGCGGGTGCTGATGCGCAACCGGTGGCCGGGCAACGTCGAGCAGCTCTACCAGGTGCTGCGCAAGACCGTCTCCCGGCGACGGGCCGGTGAGCTGACGCCGGCCGACCTGCCGCCCGAGGCCAGGGCGATCACCCGGCGGGTGCTCACACCGCTGGAGGCCATCGAGTGCGACGCGATCGTCGACGCGCTGCTCGACAACGACGGCAACAAGGCCGAAGCGGCCCGCCACCTGGGGATGTCCCGCGCCACGATCTACCGCAAGATCCGCGGCTACGGCATCTCCATGCCGGGCGTGGACTCCGGCAGTCGGGTCTGATCACCGGATAGGCTGGTCCCCGTGCTGGACATCGGGGGCGTCTGCAAGCGCTTCGGGACGAGGCAGGCGCTCGCCGACGTGTCGTTCGCGGTGCGGCCCGGTGAGGTCTTCGGGTTCGTCGGCAGCAACGGCGCCGGCAAGACCACCACCATGCGCATCGTGCTCGGCGTGCTCTCGGCCGACGCCGGCGAGGTGCGCTGGAAGGGCTCGCCGGTCGACGCCGACGTGCGCCGGCGCATCGGCTACATGCCCGAGGAGCGCGGGCTGTACCCGAAGATGAAGGTCGGCGAGCAGCTGCGCTACCTCGCCCGGCTGCACGGGTTGGCCGCCGCGGAGGCGCGCGCGTCCGTGCAGCGCTGGACCGAGCGGCTCGGCGTCGCGGCCCGCCTGGGTGACGAGGTGCAGAAGCTGTCGCTGGGCAACCAGCAGCGGGTGCAGCTGTGTGCCGCGCTGGCGCACGATCCCGAGGTGCTGGTGCTCGACGAGCCGTTCTCCGGGCTCGACCCGACCGCTGTCGAGGTGATGAGCAGCGTGCTGCGCGACAAGGCCGACTCGGGCGTACCGGTGATCTTCTCCAGCCACCAGCTGGAGCTGGTGGAGCGGCTCTGCGACCGGATCGGCATCATCGCCGAGGGTCGGATGGTGGCCGTCGGCAGTGTCGACGAGCTGCGCGAGCGCGACCCGGCCGTGGTCGTCGACGTGCACGGCCCCGGCCACGACTGGGCGTCGGGCGTCCCGGGCGTCGAGGTCGTCGGGGGCGCCAACGGCTACACGCGGATCCGGCTCGCGCCCGGCGTCGACGACCAGGACGTGCTGCGGGCGGCGCTGTCGGCCGGCCCGGTGCACGAGTTCCGCCGGTGGCGACCGCCGCTGACCGAGCTGTACCGCGACGTGGTGGAGGCGGGGCCGGACGCCGAGCGGGAGGACGTGCCGGCATGACTGCCCCGCTCGGGGCGGGCCAGGCGGTGCTGCTCGTCGCCCGCCGGGAGTTCGTCACCCAGGTCCGGTCGCGCAGCTTCCTGATCGGGTTGCTCATCACGATGGCCTTGTTCGTCGGCTTCGGACTGCTCGGCAGCTTCATCGGGGCGCAGACCTCGGGCAACACCCTGGGCGTCACCGGGCAGGCGGCCTCGCTGCGACCGGCGCTGGAGGCCCAGGCCCGAGCCCAGGACCTCGACCTGGACCTGCGCGAGGTCGACGAGGCCGCCGGTCGGGCCCAGGTGGCAGACGAGGAGCTGGACGCGCTGCTGTCCGGATCGCCGGGGTCCTACGCGTTGCTCGGCCGCGACACCGTCGACAGCAACCTGCAGGCCCTGGTGTCGTCGACCGTGCAGCAGCAGACACTCAGCACGGCCCTGGCCGCGGCCGGCCAGGACCCGTCGCAGGTCGAGGCGCAGGGGACAGTGTCCGTCGACACCCTCGAGCCGGTCGACCCCGACCGCGGGCAGCAGATCGCGCTGGCGTTCGTCGGCACGATCCTGCTGTTCTTCTCCCTCAGCGGCTACGGGTCACTGGTGGCGACCGGTGTGGTGGAGGAGAAGCAGAGCAGGGTGGTGGAGCTGCTGCTGGCCACCATCAAGCCGTGGCAGCTGCTGGCCGGCAAGGTGCTCGGGCTCGGCGCCGTCGGCCTGCTGCAGCTGGTGATCCTCGGTGTGATCGGCGTGGTCGTCGCGAGCGTCACCGGGCTGCTCACGGTGCCCGGCGCGGCGGCCGGCATGTTCGTGATGGTGATCGTGTGGTACCTGCTCGGCTTCTTCCTCTACGCCGCCCTCTACGCGGCGATCGGGTCGACGGTGTCGCGGCAGGAGGAGCTCCAGTCGGTGATCGCGCCGATGATCTTCTTGCTGATCATCCCGTTCATCCTCACCGTCAACCTGCTGCCCAACGACCCCCGCAACGAGCTGGCCGCCGTGCTCTCCTACATCCCGTTCTTCTCCCAGACCGTGATGCCGGCGCGCTACGCGCTGGGCGCGGCGTCCCTCGGCGAGGTGGGAGTGGCCGCCCTGATCGCAGTGGCCGCGATCGCGATCGTGGTGCGGGTGGCCGGGCGGGTGTACCGGAACTCGATCCTGCGCACGGGCGCCCGGGTGAGCCTGCGCGAGGCGCTGCAGTCGAGGTAGGCAGGCCCGCCCGGAGGGTCATGATCACCGGATCGGGACGCGCAACCGCGGTGAGCGCGGCCCCCGGTCCCCGAACGTCGATCGCCACGCTGACCGCGCCTGCCGGGCGTCCGGTGACCGGTCAGCCGGGGACGCGCTTGCGCGGCGTCCATTCCGTGAAGCCCGCCTCCCGCGCGTCCTCCACCGAGCGGAACCAGAACTCGGCGCGGGTGCGCGGGTAGTACGGGCTCGACGGTGAGTGCACGAACCGGGAGAACGCATTGCCCTTCACGGTGTACTCCGCGCCGGGCGCCGAGCCGTCGGGCAGCGGGGCGGCGGCACCCGGCGGCAGCACCTTCTCCTGCCCGCTGCGGCGGGTCCGTGGCCGCGGCGTCGGCCGGCCGGCCGGGCCGGTCCCGGGGTTCTGGTCCGGTTCCGGGTCGGTGACGGCGTGGGCCGGTCGCTCCGGCTCCGGCTCCGGCTCCGGCTCCGTAGCAGCGTCGGCCAGGGGCGCGGGCTCGGGTGTGGGCGCGGGCTCCGGCTCGACCACGAGCTCCGGCTCGGCCCCGGGCTCCGGCTCGGCCCGGCTCACCGGCTCGGGCTCGACCTCGGTCACCGGCTCGAGCCTGGCCGGGACCTCGTCCGGGACGACGGCGGGAACGGGGGTGGGCCATGCCTCGCGGGCGACGGGCGGCGGCCCGGTGCCGGCTCCGGTCGCCCGTCGGGTGCGGACGACCCACGCACCCGCGCCCACCAGCAGCACCAGAACGAGCCAGCGACGACGACGTGGCGGCTTCGAATCCTCGGCCATGCCTCACCCTAAGCCGCCGCCCGGTGGCGACCGCCGAGGACCCGGAGTCAGCTCCGGGCGGCCTTCACCCGGTCGTACCGGGCGAGCGCCTCGGCACGCTCCGCCTGGTGGTCCACCATCGGCTCCGGGTAGCCGTCCGGGATCCCGCCCGGCAGCGCCCACGGCTGGTGCACCGCCTTGCCGGGCACGCCGCGCAGCTCGGGCACGAACGTGCGCACGTACTCGCCCTGGGGGTCGAACTTCTCGCCCTGGGTGACCGGGTTGAACACCCGGAAGTACGGCGACGCGTCGGTGCCGCTGCCCGCCGTCCACTGCCAGCCGTGCTGGTTGGAGGCCAGGTCCCCGTCCACCAGCAGCTGCATGAAGTGCCGCGCTCCCCACCACCACGGAAGGTGCAGGTCCTTGACCAGGAAGCTGGCGACGATCATGCGCATCCGGTTGTGCATCCAGGCCTGCTCGCGCAGCTGCCGCATCCCGGCGTCGACGATCGGGAAGCCGGTGCGACCGGCGCGCCACGCGTCGAACAGGGCCCTCGCCTCGGCTCCGTCCGCCGCCACGGGCAGGGCGTCGAAGGCCTTGTCGTAGTTCTCCCGGGCGGAGTCGGGCCGCTGGTGGAGGACGTCGGCGTAGAACTCGCGCCAGGCGATCTCGGTGCGGTACGTCTCTGCCGACGCCGACCGCCGTGAGGCCAGGTCGGCGAGCAGGGTGCGCGGGTGCACCGCGCCGTACTTGAGGTAGACCGACATCCGGGAGGTCCCCTCCTTGTCGGGCCGGTTGCGGTCGTCGCCGTAGGTGCGCACGGCATCGCCGAGGAACGCCTGCCACTGGTGGTGCGCGGCCTCCTCGCCGGCGTCGGGGAGCGTGGCGTCGACGGCCTCGTCGTCCGGGATCCGGACCGCGCGCGGCCCGCCCCGCTTCTCCCCGGGGTCCAGCCAGTCCACGGTGGACGCATCGGTGTCGGCCGGCGCGCGCCAGCCGTGCTCGGCCCACGCCCGCCGGAACGGAGTGAAGACGCGGTACGGCTCACCGTCGGCCTTGCGCACCCGGCCCGGTGCGACGGCGTACGGCGAGCCGGTGCGCACGAGCTCGCGACCATCGTCGGTCAGCGCCTTCTCGACCGCCTCGTCGCGCCGACTGCCGTAGGGACCGAAGTCGGCGGCGACGTGCACCGTGGCCGCGTCGACGGCCGCCGCGATCCGCGGGACGACCTCGCCCGGGTCGCCCCGGACGACCAGCAGCCGTCCGCCCAGCGCCCCGTCGAGATCGCGCAGCGAGCGGAAGAGGAACGTCCGCCGGGCCGCCCCGGCCGGGTCGAGCAGGGCCGGGTCGAGGACGAACAACGCCAGGGACCCGGACGCTGCCTCGCCGGCGGCGAGGAAGGTCGGTTGGTCGCGAACCCGGAGGTCACGGCGGAACCAGACGACGGCGGCGCTCATGGGCGCCGACGCTAGCCGGACCGGATCGGGGGCGCCCACCGACGTCCTCCAGGGCCGCGACAGGACCGGCCCCGGCGCCGTCCCGGCCACCGAGACGTCATCGGGGCAGGTCTCGAGCAACGTGCGCCACGGCCTCGGCGCGGTTGCGGAAGCCGAGCTTCGACAGCATGTTGCTGACGTGATGGGCCGCGGTCTTGCGGCTGATGTAGAGCCGTTCCGCGATCTCCGGGTTGGACAGGCCCAGACCGACCAGGTGGAGCACCTCCTGCTCGCGCCGGGTCAGCGCGGCACCGGATCGCGCACCGCCGCGACGTCCGGACACGCCGAGTGCGCGGAGCAGGGCCGCAGCCGCATCGGCATGGGTCGTGGCACCCACCCGATCGAACACCGTCAGCGCGGCGGCGGCCTCGACGACCGCCAGCTGCGGGGAACACGGCGCGTACGCACGGGCCAGCGCGAGGCGCACCTGGGCGACGTCGACGGGGAGGTCGAGTCGGATGAGGATCGTCAGCGCGGAGTGGAGCTCCCTGGTCGCACCGTCCAGGTCACCCCGGACGAGCGCGAGGTGCCCGGCCGCGGTCGCGGCCTGCGCCGCCGGGTAGTCCGCCGGCCGCGCCGCCGCGAGTGCGCCGAGATGCTCGACGGTCTGCGCGGCCAGGTCGGGCTCGGCCGCAGCGAGCTGGGCCTCGACGAGCAGCACCAGCACGGCGGCGGTCTCGGCGGGCCGCCCCATCGCCTGGCTCAGGCAGCGGCGCAGCAGCGCGAGGGCGACCGCCGTCTCGCCGCGGGCGAGACGCACCTTGGCCGCCACGAGGTCGTCGTGGCAGTCGGCCAGCAGCGTGTCGGCCTCCTCGACCCGACCCTGCCGCAACCGAAGATCGGCCAACCGGGCGACGGCCTGGGCGTGCGGCACCGGCCCCGCCCGCCCGGACATCCGGATGGCCGCGCCGAGCTCGCGCTCGGCCTGGTCCCACCGCCCCTTCGCGACGAGCAGGCCGCTGTAGTGGGTGCGGCAGGTGGCGTACATGAACGGGCAGCCGTACCGATCGGTGAACTCGTCGATCACGCGGAGCCATTGCGTGGCGCGCTCCAGGTCGCCCGCGATCTCGCACGCCCCGAGCATCGTGCAGCTCGCCCACACCACGGTCTCCAGGCGCTGGCACTCCCCGGCGAGCGTGCCGGCCATGGCCTGGTCGATCAACGCGAGACCCTCCGTGACCTGGCCCGCACCGACCAGCTTCCCGCCGAGGTCCGACAGGGCGGTCAGCTCGAGGTCGACGTCACCGGTCTCCCTCGCAACGCGCAGGGCCCGGCGGATCAGCTCGCACGCCGGGTCGAGCTCGGGGGCCACGTAGCCCCGCATCAGCCAGAACCATCCCCGGAGCGGCCCGGGATCGCCGTCCGGAAAGGCGCTCTCGGCGCGGGCGAACCACCCGGACCCGGCCGCGTCGTTGCCGAAGTCGACCCAGTAGCTGACACACACCGCGATCGCGGTCGTCGCCGCCCGGACCGGGTCACCGGCGCGCCGGAACCCCACGTAGGCGCGCTCCCGGTACGCGATACCGGCCTGCGGCTCGCCGAGCCACCACAGGGCTTCGCCGAGCCCGTCGAGAACCTCCGGGGACTCCTGCACGGCGAGCGCGGACTCGAAGGCGGCGCGGGCGTCGGCCCAGCGTCCCGCCGCCAGGGCGACGGTCCCGACGGCCGCGAAGCCCTCGTCCGGTCGGACGGTCGGCACCGGGGAATTATGCGCCCCGGACTAGGGCAGTCGACCGATGTTCTCCCGCGCGACCGGGTGCAGGGTCGCGGCCATGACGAGGACCGACACCTTCCAGATCTCCGCCGAGGTCGCGGAGATGTACGAGGCGGCGTTCGTGCCGACGCTCTTCGCGGGATTGGCGCCGCACCTGGTCGACGCCGGCGGGGTCACCGCCGGGAGCCGGGTGCTCGACGTCGCGTGCGGCACCGGCATCGTCGCCCGGGTCGCCGCCGGCCGCGTGGCCCAGCCGGGCCGGGTGGTCGGGCTGGACCTCAACGAGGCCATGCTCAGCGTCGCCCGCCGGGTGCGCCCCGACCTGGAGTGGCACCAGGGCGACGCCGTCGCGCTGCCGTTCCCGGACGGGGCGTTCGACGTCGCCCTGTGCCAGTCCGGCCTGATGTTCGTGCCCGACCCGGTCGCGGCGCTGCGCGAGATGGCCCGGGTGATCACCGCGGACGGCACGGTCGCGGTCCAGGTGTGGAGCGCGCTGGAACGACAGGTCGGCGTCCGACCGCTGGCGGACGCCGTCGCGCGGTACGCCGGGCCCGATGCCGTCGACCTGATCGGCACGTACTTCCGGCTCGGCGACCCCGACGCGTTCGCCCGGCTCTGCGACGCCGCCGGCCTGCGCGTGACCGGCGTGCGCACCATGCCCGTCACCCTCCGTTCGCCCTCGATCGACGACTACGTCACCACCGAGGTCGAGAGCACGCCGCTGATCTCGCGGATCAGCGGCGAGACCTATCGCAGGATCAGGGCGGACGCACGGATCGGGCTCGCGCCGTTCTGCGACGAGACGGGTGCACTCGCGATGCCGCTCGAGGTCTATCTCGTGACGGCACGCCACCGACGGGATCCCGACGGACGCCGCCGGCAGCCCGCGGACTGATCAGCGCTCGCCCATCGGCACGTACGGCCGCTCGGGCGCACCCGTGTAGAGCTGGCGCGGGCGCCCGATCTTCGTCGTGGGGTCGTTGATCATCTCCCGCCAGTGCGCGATCCACCCGGGCAGCCGGCCGAGCGCGAACAGGACCGTGAACATCTTCGTCGGGAAACCCATCGCGCGGTAGATCACGCCGGTGTAGAAGTCGACGTTCGGGTAGAGCTTGCGCTCCACGAAGTAGTCGTCGGCCAGCGCCTTCTCCTCCAGCGCCTTCGCGATGTCGAGCAGCGGGTCGGTGACACCCAGCTTCTTGAGGATGTCGTCGGCCGACTGCTTGACGATCTTCGCGCGCGGGTCGTAGTTCTTGTAGACGCGGTGCCCGAAGCCCATCAGGCGGGCGCCCTTGTCGTCCTTGCTCTTGACGCGCTTGACGTACGCCTCGACGTCGCCGTTCTCCTCCTGCTGGATCTTCTGCAGCATCTCCAGCACCGCCTGGTTGGCCCCACCGTGCAGCGGCCCGAACAGCGCGTTGATGCCCGCGGAGATGCTCGCGAACAGGTTGGCCTGCGACGATCCGACCAACCGGACCGTCGACGTCGAGCAGTTCTGCTCGTGGTCGGCGTGCAGGATCAGGAGCACCTCGAGGGCCCGGGCGAAGTCCGGGTCGATCTCGTAGGGCTCGGCCGGGAAGCCGAACGTCAGGCGAAGGAAGTTCTCGACGAGCCCGAGCGAGTTGTCCGGGTAGAGGAACGGCTGCCCGACCGACTTCTTGTAGGCGTACGCGGCGATCGTGGGCACCTTGGCCAGCAGCCGCACCGTGGACAGCTCCACGGCGTCGGCGTCGAACGGGTCGAGGCTGTCCTGGTAGAAGGTCGACAGTGCGCTGACGGCGCTGGACAGCACGGGCATCGGATGCGCATCGCGGGGGAAGCCGTCGAAGAACCGCTTGAGGTCCTCGTGCAGCAGGGTGTGCCGGCTGATCTTGGTGGAGAACGCGTCCAGCTCGGGCTGCGTCGGCAGTTCGCCGTAGATCAACAGGTAGCTCGTCTCGAGGAACGTGGAGTTCTCGGCCAGCTGGTCGATGGGGTAGCCGCGGTAGCGCAGGATGCCGGCGTCACCGTCGATGTAGGTGATCTCCGAGGTGCACCCCGCGGTGTTGCCGTAGCCGGAGTCGAGCGTGACCATCCCGGTGGCGGGCAGCAGCTTGCTGATGTCGAAGGCGGACGCGCCGTCCGTGGCGGCGTTGATCGCCATCTCGTGTTCGCCGCCCGAGTACTGCAGGACGGCCTTCGGGGTCGATGTGTCGTCGGCCATGGGGAGGTTCCCTCGCACTCGGGTGTTCCGTGGTTGCGCACAACGCTAGTGCTTCCCCCTGGCGACCGCGCCCGCCCGCGGGCCTCAACTCTGCGCCAGTCGCTCCGCATCGACGTCCACCCGGCCGACGACGAGCCGGTTGACCACCCAGAGCACGGCGCCGATGGCGAGCAGGATGCCGGCCACGAGGAACTCCCGCGGCGGCCGTCCGGACAGCGGGGTGGCCAGGAACCCGCACAGCACCATTCCGGCCCACGGGGTCCAGAACGGAGCGCGGAAGTGGTCGTGGTCGACCGGGTCTCGCCGCAGCACGAGCACCGCGATGTTGACGATCGTGAACACACCGAGGAGCAGCAGCGCCGTCGTGCCACCGAGCAGGGTGATGTCCGCGCTGACCACGAGGATGATCGCGATCACACTCGTGAAGACGATCGACACCCACGGTGTCCGGCGACCCTCGTGCACCCTGCCGAACACGCGCGGGAGGATCCGCTCGTTGGCCATGCCGTAGAGCAGCCGGCTGGCCATCAGCATGTTGATCAGCGCCGAGTTGATCACCGCGAACAGTCCGATCACCGCGAACACACCCAGCGGGAACCCCGGTGCACCGGCCTCCAGTACCCGGAACAGCGCGCTGCTCTTCGCCTCGGCCAGCACGTTCGCCGGCACCAGCAGCGACGACAGCACGGCCACGACGACGTAGATCGCCGCCGCGATCCCCATGCCGAGGAGCATCGCCCTGGGGAAGATCCGTGGTGGGTCGTGGCACTCCTCGGCCATGTTCACCGAGTCCTCGAAACCGACCATCGCGAAGAAGGCCAGCGAGGTGGCCGCGGTGATCGCGAGGAAGGCCGTCGTCTCGCCGGTGTTGATCTCGACGAGGCGGGACGGCTCGCCCTGACCGCGCGCCACCGCGTAGAGCCCGACCCCGATGATGAGCAGCAGGCCCGAGAGCTCGATGATCGTCAGCGCGACGTTGGTCTTGACCGACTCGCCCACGCCGCGGAAGTTGATCAGGGCGAGGCCGAGGATGAAGGCTCCGGCGACGGCCCAGGTCGGGAGCTCGATGAACTCCTTCAGATAGGTGTCGCCGAACGCCTTCGCGGCGGTGGCGGCCGACGTCACACCCGAGGCCATCACCGTGAAGGTGACCATGAACGTCAGGAAGTTGATGCCGAACGCCTTGTTCGTGTACAGCGCGGCCCCCGCGGCCCTGGGGTACTTCCCCACCAGCTCCAGGTAGCTGAACGCGGTGAGGAAGGCGACGACGAAGGCGAGCAGGAACGGCAGCCAGAGCGCGCCGCCGATCTTGCCCGCGACCGAGCCGGTCAGGGCGTAGATGCCCGTCCCGAGGATGTCGCCGATGATGAAGAACAGCAGCAGCTTCGGCCCGATCGCCCGCTTGAGCTCGGGTTGGGCGGTGACGGCGTTCACATCGGTCATCCGGTGATGGTGCGCCCTCCGGAGCCTGCCGTCACGACCTGGCGAGCCGGCGTCGCACGATCGGAACCTCGGCGTCACCCGCGGCCGGTGCTACCGGGCCCGACCGGCGCGCGGTAGCGCCAGAACGCGGGGAAGACCGACACGACGACCAGCGCCCCGACCACGACCGCGACGCCGCCGACGGTGGCCGCCGCGCCGGGACCGATGGCCACCGCGGCCGGGCCGTGCCAGAGGTCACCCAGGCGCGGGCCGCCGGCCACCACGACGAGGAAGACGCCCTGCATGCGTCCGCGCATCTCGTCGGTGGCGACGGTCTGCAGCATCGAGTTCCGGAACACCCCGCTGACCAGGTCGGCCGCGCCCCCCACCGCGAGCATGAGGACCGCGAGCCACAGCGAACCGGTGAGCCCGAAGACCGCGACCGCGGCCCCCCACACGCAGATCGCCACCGTGACCGCCACGCCCTGACGTCGGATGTGGTGCAGGTACCCGGAGAACAAGCCCGGCGACGACGGCGCCCAGCGGGATGGCGGCGAACAGCAGGCCCAGGGCGGGGCCGCCCCCGCGCGGGTCGCCGAACACCGTCTCGGCCATCTCCGGGAACAGGATCCGCGGCATCCCGAACATCGCGACGACATCGATGAGGAACGACACCAGCAGCACGTTGTGGACGGCGGCGTAGCGGAACCCGGCGACGACCTCGCGCAGTCCGGCCCGCCGCCGGGCGGTGGACTCCGGTGGCATCGCCGGCAGCCGCCAGGTGGCCCAGAGGGTGGCGAGCAACGCGACGGCGTCGAGGAGGTAGAGCGTCGGCAGCCCGACGACCGGGATCAGCACGCCGGCGAGCAGCGGCCCGATCACGGCACCGAGCCCCGCCACCGTGAAGTTCAGGGTGTTGGCCGAGGGGATCTGGTCCACCGGCACCAGCCGCGGGATGACGGCGCTGCGCGTCGGCTGGTTGACGGCCAGGAACGCCGACTGCACGGCGAACAGGACGAGGACGACCCAGACGCCACCCGCGCCGCTCGCCGCGCTGACCCACAGCGCCAGCGAGCTCGCCGCGATCCCCGCCCCCGTCACGAGCAGCAGCACCCTGCGGTCGACGGCATCGGCGATCGCGCCGCCCCACAGCCCGAACACGACCAGCGGCACCAGCCCGAACAGCCCGGTGAGGCCCACGTAGGCCGAGGAGCCGGTGAGCAGGTAGATCTGGGTCGGCACGGCGACGACGGAGAGCTGGGCACCGATCACCGTGACCACCCCGGCCAGCCAGAGCCGTCGGAAGGAGTCGGTGCGCAGCGGGCGGGTGTCGGCCAGCGCACCGCGCAGGGCTCCCGAGAACCGCCGCGTGCGCGACGCCCGGGCCGCGGCACCCGGCCCGGCGGCGATCGGGCCGGTGGGTTCCTCCGCACCGGGCGCCGTCACCTCACCACGACTACCACGGGCCTCCGGTCGCGGTCGGCCGGCGCGGACCCGCCGTGACGCGGGCCTCAGGGCGCCAGCCTGCGCACCTTCCACGTGCGGTCCAGTTCGTCGACCTCGAACCGGAGCCGGTCGTGCATGCGGTCGGTGCGCCCCTGCCAGAACTCCACCTGCTCCGGCACGATGCGCCAGCCGCCCCAGTGGTGCGGAAGGGGCACCTGGTCGTCGACCGCGAACCGGCGGGTCACGGCGGCCAGAGCGTCGTCGAGGACTCGGCGGTTCCGCACGACCACCGACTGCGCCGACGCCCACGCACCGAGCTGCGCCCCCCGGGGTCGGGAGACCCAGTAGGCCTGGGTCTGCTCGGGGGCCACGAGCTCGACCGTGCCGCGCACGTGCACCTGGCGGTGCTGGGGGTACCAGGGGAAGGTGGCCGAGGCGAAGCGGGTGGTGCGCAGGTCGTGGCTCTTCGCCGACGTGTAGTTCGTGTAGAAGACGACGCCGCGGGCGTCGAGCCCCTTGCACAGCACCGTGCGGGTCGACGGCCGGCCCTCCGGACCCGCGGTGGCCAGCACCATGGCGTTCGCCTCCGACACCCCCGCGTCTCCGGCCTCGGAGAGCCAGCGCGCCAGCTGCTCGTGCCAGGTCGGCGCCAGGTCGTCGACGTCGAACCCCTCGGTGCGGTACTCCACGCGCATGGCGGCCAGCTGCTCCGTCATCGTGCCTCCCCCGGTAGCCCGGGTCACCACGCTAGGTGCGTGACGGCCGACGGAACAACGCCGGTGACCGATGCCACCCGCATGCCCCGTTGCCTCCCGCCCAGGGCGGAGGCAGGGTGACGCCGACCACGCTCGGCGACGCCACCGGCGTCCCCGGCCGGTCCGGACCCGGGACCACGACGAGGAGGACGCGGTGTCCACAGTGCCGATCGCAGATCCGCCGATCGCAGAGCCGCCGATCGCCCACGCGCCGCCGATCGCCCACGCGTCGCCGACAGTGCCTCCTCCACCGGCCGGGTTCCGGTCCGGACTCGAGGGCCACGTCGCGTTCCGCACCGAGATCGCCGAGCCCGACAAGGACGGCGGCGCGCTGCGCTACCGCGGCGTCGACATCGAGGACCTGGTCGGACGGGTGACGTTCGGCAACGTCTGGGCGCTGCTCGTCGACGGCCGGTTCGGACCCGGGCTGCCGCCCGCCGAGTCGTTCCCGATCCCCGTGCACACCGGCGACGTCCGGGTGGACGTCCAGGCCGCACTGGCGATGCTCGCGCCCTACTGGGGTTACCGTCCGCTGCTCGACACCAGCGAGGCCGAGACGCGCGAGCAGCTCGCGCGCGCGTCGGTGATGGCGTTGTCCTACGTCGCACAGTCCGCCCGCGGGATCGGCGTTCCCGCCGTCCCGCAGTCCCGCATCGACCAGTGCGCCACGATCACCGAGCGCTTCATGACCCGCTGGCGCGGCGAGCCCGACCCGGCCCACATCAGGGCCGTGGACGCGTACTGGGTGTCGGCGGCCGAGCACGGCATGAACGCATCGACGTTCACCGCGCGCGTCATCGCCTCCACCGGCGCCGACGTGGCCGCCGCGCTGTCCGGTGCGATCGGGGCGATGTCCGGACCGCTGCACGGTGGCGCGCCGGCGCGGGTGCTGCCGATGCTGGAGGAGGTCGAGCGCACCGGCGACCCGGCTGCGCTGGTGACGGGGATCCTCGAGCGCCGGGAGAAGCTCATGGGCTTCGGGCACCGGGTGTACCGGGCCGAGGACCCCCGCGCCCGCGTGCTCCGCCGCACCTGCCGGGAGCTGGGGGCGCCGCGCTACGAGGTGGCCGTGGCGCTGGAGCAGGCCGCGCTCGCCGAGCTGCGCGAGCGTCGTCCCGACCGGCCGATCGAGACCAACGTGGAGTTCTGGGCGGCCGTGGTGCTGGACTTCGCCCAGGTGCCGCCGCACATGATGCCGGCCATGTTCACCAGCGCCCGGACCGCGGGGTGGTCGGCACACATCCTGGAGCAGAAGCGCGAGAACAAGCTCGTGCGCCCGTCGGCCCAGTACATCGGCCCTGCCCCCCGGGCGCCCGAGACCGTGGCGGGCTGGGACGAGATCCAGCACGGTTGAGGACCGGGGCTCGGGGTCAGCGGAGCACCGGAGCACCGGGGCATCGGGCGCATCGCATGATCGCCGAATCGGGACCGGCAACCGCGCCACACGCGGCTCGCGGTCCCGAGAAGGTGATCACCGCGGCTTCCCCGGGCCTTGATCGACGGCTCGGGACGAGGCGCCGCACCACATCCGGCTCGCCGTCCCCGTCCGTGGATCTCAAAAGCCGATCTCGCCGTCCCCCTCCCCGATCTCACCGAGGGCCCAACCTCCGATGGCTCCGCCCTCCGATGATCCCGTCGGCGGGCGGCCGTCACACCCGCACCGGCACCCGCTCGCGCCGGATCAGGAGCGAGAGCAGGCCGGCGACCACGCACAGCCCACCCCCCACGAACCAGGCCAGGTCGTAGGCGCCGAACTGGTCGCGCACGATGCCGGCGCCCAGAGCCATCACCGCCGCGCCCACCTGGTGGCTCGCGAACACCCAGCCGAACACCACCGGAGCGGCGGTGCCGAAGATCTCCCGGCAGAGGGCCATGGTCGGCGGGATCGTCGCCACCCAGTCGAGCCCGTAGAAGACGATGAACGCGACCATGGACGTCTGCACCTCGGGTCCGAACAGCACCGGGAGCGCGAGCAGCGAGAACCCGCGCAGCACGTAGTAGGCGAGCAGCAGCAGCCGGGGATCGACGCGGTCGGTGAGCCAGCCCGACGCGATGGTGCCGGCCACGTCGAACAGCCCGACGAGTGCGAGCAGCCCCGCGGCGACGGTCTGCGGCATCCCGTGGTCGTGGGCGGCCGGGATGAAGTGCGGCTGGATCAGCCCCATCGTCGTGGCGCCGCAGATCATCATGCCGGCGGCCAGGTACCAGAAGGGCCGGGTGAGCCCGGCGGTGCGCAGCGCCCGGATCGCGAGCCGGGCGGCGCCCACGCGCACCGGCGCACCGGGCGGAGCGCCGGCGGAGCCCGCGTCGGCACCGGGCGGAGCGCCGGCGGAGCCCGCGTCGGCACCGGGCGGAGCGCCGGCGGAGCCCGCGTCTGGACGGTCGTCGTCCACCGTGCTGCCGTAGGGCGTCACGCCGAGGTCGCGCGGCCAGTCGCGCAGCCGCCAGAGCACGAGCGGGACCACCGCGAGCGCCGCGAAGGACACCCCGAGCGCCGCGGCCCGCCATCCGTACCGGTCGGTGACCACGGCCACGAGGGGCAGGAACACCAGCGCCCCCGCCGCCCCGCCCGCGGTCAGCACGCCCGAGACGAATCCTTGCCGGGCCACGAACCAGCGCCCGGTCACCGTCGCCACCAGGGCCAGCGCCATCGAGCCCGTGCCCAGGCCGACGAGCACGCCCCAGCACAGCACGAGCTGCCAGGACGCGGTCATGAACACCGTGAGCCCGCTACCCGCGGAGACCACGAGCAGCGCCGCCGTCACGACCCGCCGGATGCCGAAGCGCTCCATGAGGGCTGCAGCGAACGGCGACGTGAGGCCGTAGAGCGCCATGTTCACGGCGACGGCGAGGGAGATGGTGGCCACCGACCAGCCGAACTCGCTCCGCAACGGGTCCATCAGGACGCCGGGAACGGCCCGGAACCCTGCGGCGCCGACGAGGGCCAGGAAGGTCACCGCGGCCACCGACCACGCCGGGTGGATGCCGCCCTCGCTGGGTCTTGACACGCTACCCAGCTTCACGGATCCGCGTCCCGAGCGCCAGGCGGACGACGGGGGTGGCCCCGCAGGCAGCAAGCCCTCGGGGACACTGGGGGCCGTGACCTCGACGACGACCCCCGCCGACCTCCGGATCCCGACCGACCTGCTGCCCTCCGACGGGCGCTTCGGCTGCGGCCCGTCCAAGGTGCGGCCCGAGCAGCTGGCCGCCCTGGCCGGTGCCGGCGCGGCGGTCATGGGTACCTCGCACCGCCAGAAGCCGGTGAAGTCGCTGGTCGGCCGGCTGCGTTCGGGACTCGCCGAGCTGTTCGCGCTGCCCCCCGGGTACCAGGTCGTGCTGGGTGACGGCGGCTCCACGGCGTTCTGGGACGCCGCAACGTTCGGTCTGGTGCGCGAGCGCGCCCTGCACCTGGCCTACGGCGAGTTCTCGGCCAAGTTCGCCGAGTCGACCCGCGGGGCACCGTTCCTCGCCGACCCGATCGTCGTCCGCGCCGAGCCGGGCAGCGCGCCGGAGCCGCAGGCCGATCCCTCCTGCGACGTGCTGGCCTGGGCCCACAACGAGACCTCCACGGGCGTGTCGGTGCCGGTCGTGCGGCCCGAGGGCACGACCGGCGACCAGCTCGTGGTGATCGACGCCACCTCCGGGGCCGGCGGCCTGCCCGTCGACGTCCGGCACGCCGACGCGTACTACTTCGCCCCGCAGAAGGGCTTCGCCTCCGACGGCGGCCTGTGGGTCGCGGTGCTGAGCCCGGCCGCGCTGGACCGGGTGGGCGAGCTGGACGCCGCGCCCCGCTGGATCCCGCCCTTCCTGTCGCTGTCCACCGCGGTGGACAACTCGCAGAAGGACCAGACCTACAACACCCCCGCCGTCGCGACCCTGTTCCTGATGGCCGAGCAGGTCGACTGGATGCTCGGGCTCGGAGGGCTGGACGCCTGCGTGGCGCGCACCGCCGACTCGTCGGGACGGCTCTACTCCTGGGCCGAGGCGTCGCAGTTCGCCGCGCCCTTCGTCACCGACCCGGCGCACCGCTCGCAGGTGGTCGGCACCGTCGACTTCGTCGACGCGGTGGACGCCGCGGCGGTGGCGGCGGTGCTGCGCGCCAACGGTGTCGTCGACACCGAGCCCTACCGCAAGCTCGGCCGCAACCAGCTCCGCGTCGGCATGTTCCCGGCCGTCGAGCCCGACGACGTCACGGCCCTGACGACGTGCATCGACTGGGTGGTCGAGCGCCTGGGCTGACCCCCGACGGCGCCCGGCGCGCCTCCCTCCCAGGTTGCGATTCGGCAACTACCGTCGCCCGGACGGGGAGAGCGAGCGGGAGGCCGTCGATGCGGGCGCTGCGGGTCGTCGGGATCACGGGGGGAAGCGGGGACATCTCCGTCATCCTCGAGGACCCGAGCCGGCAGGAGCGCTACGCCGTTCCGGCCGACGAGCAGTTGCGCGCTGCCGCCCGGGGAGATCTGACCCGGCTCGGACAGATCGCGATCGAGTTGGAGAGCCAGTTGCGCCCACGTGAGATCCAGGCCCGCATCCGCGCCGGAGCGTCCGTGGAGCAGGTCGCCTCGGCGGCAGGTGTCCCGCAGCAGAAGGTCGAGCGCTTCGCCCATCCGGTCCTCCTGGAGCGCTCCCGCACCGCGGACGCCGCGCAGCGGGCCCACCCGATCCGCGCCGACGGCCCCGACGCCCGCATGCTCGGCGACGTCGTCGCGCACACCTTCGGCCTGCGCGGCCAGGAGTACGCCACCGCCGACTGGGACTCGTGGAAGGGCGAGGACGGCAAGTGGGTCGTGGCCCTGTCCTGGCGCGCCGGCCGCTCGGACAACCGCGCGCACTGGGCGTTCCAGCCCGGGGCGCACGGCGGCACGGTCACCGCCGTCGACGAGAACGCCCATGACCTCGTCGAGGGCCTGCCGGCCCGGCTGCGCACCGTCGGCCCCGTCATCGACATCGCCCGCACCGACGACGACCCGGCACCGGAGCCCGCGCACGAGCAGCAGCAGCAGCAGGAGGAGCTGCGCGCGGCCGCGTCCGACTCGTCCCGCGGGCCGGGCGGAGCGCGCCGCGACACCCCGCGCGACCCGGCTGCGGCCGGGGACCCCGGCCGTCCGGCCGAGGGCCGCGCAAGGACTGCGCCACGGCACCAGCCACCGGGTGTCCCGGCTGCCGAGCCCGCCTCGACGCCGGGCGTCGCGCAGCCCGTGGACCAGCCCGCCGACCAGGACGACACGGCCCCCGGCGGACGGCGCACCAGGAAGGGCAAGCCGGTCATGCCGTCCTGGGACGAGGTCCTGCTCGGCGTCCGCGGCCAGCGCTGACCCTGCTCGGCCGGCGATCCGACGCGATCATCGGCACTCCTCAGCCGAGCATGCCCAGCAGCAGCACCACCCACGCCGCGACCAGCCCCGCGGCCACGCCGAGCGCGAGCCAGCGCCAGAACGGTGTGTCCCGCAGGAGATAGAGCGACGGGGCCAGCCCGAGCCCGACGAGCAGGTTCGCCGGGATCCACAGCAACCCGAACGCACCGGCGATGGTCCGGCTGAGCACGATGTCGGTCAGGGCGACGAGCACCGCGCAGAACGCCGCGACCGCGAGTCCGGTCGCCCAGGGCGTCGGGCCCGCGGGCTCGGCCGGCACCCGGGGGATCGGCGCGGTGGCGCCCACCCGGATGGACTC
This sequence comes from uncultured Actinomycetota bacterium, assembly GCA_963711715.1. Lineage (GTDB taxonomy): Bacteria > Actinomycetota > Actinomycetes > Mycobacteriales > Pseudonocardiaceae > Pseudonocardia. The sequence goes on along the minus strand of CAVQFJ010000006.1, from coordinate 352,770 downwards.
GACCGCCCCGGTCGTCGGATCGGCGAAGTCGACGGGCCGCCCGAGCACGTCGGCCACCCGCGACGCGAGCTGACGGCCGCGCCGACGGAGCAGGTCGTGCTCCTCCGGGCCGCCCGAGCGGGCGACTCTGGAGGCGAACGCCGCCCACTCGTGCAGCGCGATCTGCAGCTCCCTGGGCAGGGGCGGGTCCCCCGGCTGCCGATCCCCGAGCACCACTCGCCCCCTCGTGGCCGTCCCCCGTGGCCCGAGCCGTCAGCCTACGGCGCAACTCACGGGCCGGCGGAGGAGAAAGAGGAGAACGCCACGGCGGCGGCCGTCGCCACGTTGAGCGAGTCGACGCCCGGTGCCATCGGGATCCGGACGCGCAGATCGGCCGCGGCCAGCGCCTCGTCGGACAGACCGGGGCCCTCCGCGCCGAGCAGCAGGGCGACCCGTCCGCCGGCCAGGCCGGAACGGCTCAGCGGGCCCGCGTCCGCCGCCGGTGTGAGGGCGACCACCTGCAGCCCGGCCGTCCGCAGCGCGTCGAGCGACTGCGGCCACGGGCCCGGCAGCTCGGCGAAGGGCACGCGCAGGACGTGCCCCATCGACACGCGGACGCTCCGCCGGTACAGCGGGTCGCCGCAGCGCGGGCCGAGCAGCACCCCGTCGACGCCGAACGCGGCCGCGTTGCGGAACAGGGCACCGAGGTTCTCGTGGTCGTTGACCCCTTCGGGCACCGCCACGAGCCGGGCGCCGTCGAGCAGCTCGATGTGGTCCGCCGGACCGGGCCGGTCGGCCACCGCCAGGACGCCGCGGTTGAGGTGGAAGCCGATGACCGCTGCCATCGTCGATGCGTCCGTGGCGTATGCCGGCACGTCGACCGCGCCCAGTTCGGGACCGAGCTCGTCGAGTCGGCGCGGAACGCCCAGCAGCGACCGCACCGGGAACCGCGACTCCAGCAGCCGCCGCACCACCACCACACCCTCCGCGATCACCAGGCCGCGTCCGCCCGGGCGGTCCGGTCGGCGATCGGCCGCGGTGAGGTCGCGGTAGTCGTCGAGGCGGGGATCGGAGACGTCGTCGACGCGGGTCAGGGTGGCCACGGCCGGCATCGTCGCAGGTCGTCGGCCTCCGTCCCGGCCGGTCATCCGGTCGGCCGTAGCGGCCGGATCACCGTTGTGTCACGGTGGACAATCGCCCGGTACACCGTCCGCTGACCGCCCGCGGGCGGTCTGCGTGGCCGGCACGGCCCGCCGCAGGGAGGCAACGCACGCATGGGCCAGGACGTCGACCGGAGAACGTTCAGTCGACGGGATCGTCAGCACTACCGGGCGAAGGTCCAGCGGTGCCTGGACGCCCTGGCCACGATGCTCCGCGAGCTCTCGTTCGCCCGGGACGAGCCGATGACCGGCATCGAGGTGGAGCTCAACCTCGTCGGGCCCGACCTGGGGCCCTCGCTCGTCGGGGCCGACGTCCTGGCGGCCATCGGGAACCCCGAGTTCCAGTCCGAGCTCGGCCGCTGGAACCTCGAGCTGAACCTGCCACCGCGGCCGCTGCCAGGGGACGAGTGGCGGCGCCTGGAGCACCAGCTCGTCGACGCGCTCGCGGTCGCGCGGTCGAAGGCCGGGGACTTCGGGTCGCAGCTGGCCGTGATCGGGATCCTGCCCACGCTCGAGCACCGCCACCTCGCGGTCGACGCCCTGTCGTCCGACGAGCGGTACCGCGTGCTCAACGAGCAGATGCTCGGTCTGCGGGGCGAACCGATCCGGCTCGACATCGCCGGTGACGACGCCTCGGGCCGGCACGAGGTGGAGCCCGAGCACCTGGTCGCCGACTTCGAATCCATCGCGCCGGAGGCGGCGTGCACGTCGATGCAGCTGCACCTGCAGGTCCACCCGCAGAGCTTCGCGGGGTACTGGAACGCCGCCCAGTGCGTCGCCGGCGTGCAGCTGGCGGTGGGTGCGAACTCGCCGTTCCTGCTCGGGTCGCGGCTGTGGGCCGAGACCCGCATCCCGCTGTTCGAGCAGTCCTGCGACGTCCGCACCCCGGAGCTGCGCAACCAGGGCGTCCGGCCCCGGGTCTGGTTCGGGGAGCGGTGGATCACCTCGGTCCTCGACCTGTTCGCGGAGAACGGACGCTACTTCCCGGCCCTGATGCCCGTCGCGCAGGACGTCGACCCGATGGAGGAGCTGGCCGCGGGCCGGGTGCCGCAGCTCGACGAGCTGCGGCTGCACAACGGCACGATCTGGCGCTGGAACCGGCCGGTGTACGACGTGGCCGACGGGGTGCCGCACGTGCGCGTGGAGAACCGGGTGCTGCCGGCCGGGCCGACGGCGGTCGACATGGTGGCGAACGCGCTGTTCTTCTACGGGTTGCTGCGCGCGCTGACCGACGCGGATCGTCCATTGTGGACATCGATGTCGTTCGAGGCGGCTGAGGAGAACTTCACCACGGCGGCACGCCACGGCCTCGACGGCCCCCTGTACTGGCCGGGCAGCGGCTGGATCCGGCCCGACGAGCTCGTCCTGCGCAAGCTGCTGCCGCAGGCCGCCGAGGGACTCGCGCGGTGGGGCGTGGCCGGTGCGGTGACCGACCGCTACCTGTCGGTGGTCGAGCAGCGCTGCGCCCGGCGGCACACCGGCGCGTCGTGGCAGCTCGACACCGTCGCGGCCCTGGAGAGTCGCGGGGCCGATCGCCGGACGGCGCTGCACGGCATGCTGGCCCGCTACCTGGAGTCCGCGGGCTCGAACGAACCCGTGCACGCCTGGGCCGTCCCCGGCTGATCCCTGCGCCCCGTCTCCCCGGTCCCCACTTCGCCATCGCGAACGTCTGGTCCGTTCCGCCCCGCCGCACCGGGCGGCGCTCGTACGGTCGGATCGTTCCGGTGGCGGCCACGCGGTCGCCCCGGTCGACCGGTGGGCCGGTCGGCCGCCGGGACACCGACCCCGCGTCCGCCGCCCTGGGCGCGTACCCGCACGTCCGCAGACGGGGGAACCATGTCCGATCGACCCGCTCCGCCGAGCCCCGGCGCGTCCGTCCGCCACCGCGGGTGACCGGGATGCGCCGTTTCCGGCTCTTCGGCCGCTCCCCCACCCCCGCCCGGCCTGCAGCCCGCTGGCCCGGCGGCCCGCCGCCCCTGCAGCGGATGCCGGGCTGCGGGCAACCCGGCCACCCCGGCCCACCGGTGGCGTGGCGGCCAGGTCCTGACGCCGGGCCGGCCACGCGGGCGGCCCGCCCGGTCGTCTCCGGAGGCGTGATGGTGAGCCCGGTCGATCCGCCCACCGATCCGCACGGCTTCCCGCCGCTCGCCGGACGGCCCGCGATCACCTCGCCCCGGACGCCGGCCCCGTTGCCGGCGGAGGCGGCCGCACTGGCCTGCGCCTTCGCCGTGGACTACCTCTCCTGGGACGAGGACGACCCCGACCGCCGCGGGCGCGTGCTGCTCGACCACCTGCCCGCAGCGGGCTCCACCGCGACCGGGCTCGGATGGTCCGGACGGGGTCGACAGCGCGCCGAGTTCGCCCTGGCCGGGCGGATGCGGCCCGACCGCGATGGCCGCCGCGTCCTCGTCGACGTCCGCGTGCGGGTCACGCCGTACCGGGCGGTGGGCGAACGTCGCTCGCCGGCTCGGGACGACGAGGAGCCGGCCGCCATCGGGTTCCCGGCCGCGGCACCGGCCCCGACCGGCCGCGGGTGGCGGGCGATGCCATCGCGGTGGATCCGCGTGGACGTCCCGGTCGTGCTCGATGCCGGGCGGCCGCGCGTCGAGGCCCCGGGGAACGTCCTGGAGCCCCGCTCCGGGCCTCCTGGCGAGGCCCCGCCGATCGGGCCGGCCCCGCCCCCCGTCGAGGTCCTGGTCGAGCCGAGCCCCAGGAGCGCGTGGTGACGGTGCCTGTGGTGGCGACGGGACGCCCGGGGTGACGCCATGCCCGCCACGGTCCACCCACTTCCGGTCGCCCTCGGGGCGCTGGCCGCCCTGCTGATGCTGGGAGCAGCACCCGTCCCGTCCTCGTCGCCGGCCATCCCGCATGGGCCGGAGACCGTGGCCCGGTCGGCCGCGGGGACGCTGCCGTCGCCACCGACCGCGCCTCGCCGGGCAGTCGAGATCGATCCCGAGCGACTCCCGGCCGCCGCCCGCGCTGCCTTGCCGCTCGTGCGCGAGCTCATCGCCTCGCGGTGCCCGGAGCTGCCGGAGCTCTGGGTGGTGGCCCAGGTCCACGCGGAGTCCGGGTGGGACGCTGCGCTGACCTCCCGTGGGCCCGGCGGGCCGGCAGGCCTCTACCAGCTCGAGCAACCCACCTGGCGGGCCGCCGGTGGACGCGCGTGGACCGCGGACCCACCCCACCCGGACGCCGACGTCACCGCTCCGGCCGCCCACCTCCGGATCGCACTGCCGTGGACGTGCGCGAACCTCCGGGCGGTCACGGCGCACCTCCGGGAGTCCGGCAAACCCACCGCCCCGCTGGACGCGATGCTGGTGTGCCACGTCGCAGGCTGCGGTCGCGTCACCGGCAGTGCGACCGGCGTCCCAGCCGCGGGTGAGGCGGGCTGCGACGAGCGCTGCGCGCAGGTGGTCCGGCACTACCTGGCGGCCGTGCACGGCAACCTGCAGCGGTTCGGAGCTCCGGCACCCGGCCCGGCGCCCGCGCCGCTCGAGGCCGCCGCCCGGGTCGAGGCCGCCGTCCCTCGCCGCTGGACCGGCGGCGCCACCGGCTGCGTCGCACCCGACCCCACCGGCGACGGCTGCCTCACGGGCGCCACCCGACACGGCCTGAGTGCCGTGTCGGCCGCGTTCGGCGGCTGGTCGGACGGGCCCGTGATCCGATCGGCAGGCTGCTGGGACGAGCACGCGTGGAACCCGCGGAGCGACCACGCGCGCGGGCGGGCGTGCGACCTGTTCCCGGGCGTACCGGGCGCCTTCGCCCGGGGGGCCGAGCGGGAGGCCGGCTGGCGGATCGCACGCTGGCTCCGGGCGCACGCCGGGCCGCTGCGGGTGCGCTACCTGATCTGGCAGGGCCGGTACTGGGACCCGGCCGTGTCCGACGAGGACGGCTGGGGGCGGCGCTACCGGGGCGGCGGGATCTACGACGTGCGGGCGCCCACCGGCGGTCACTTCGACCACGTCCACGTGAGCTTCCGGGAATGAGGGCGCCGAACGCACGCCGGGGCCCTGCCGTGCTGGCCAGGGCCCCGGTCGCGTACCGACGCGTCACTCCCACCACGAAGCGACGGCGCTGAGGTTAGCCTGCCCTTCTACGCCGGCGCAAGGTCCTGTCACCGGTTCCCTCGCGCGCCTAGGCTGAACCGGTGGTCGAACCGCCACCCCTGCCGCGTCGACTCGGTGAGATCCGCACGGTCGTCGCCGCCGGCACCGGATTGTGGCTGCTCGGGGCTGCGGGGCTGCTGGTGGCCCGGGCGGTGGCCGGGCGACCACTGGACGTCTGGTTCACGACGTGCCTGGTCGGCGCCCTCCTCGGGGGCATCGGGTACGGCATCGTGACCTGGCAGCGGGCCGCGGCTCGGCGAGGCTCCCGCACCGCGCAGCCGGGCGCGGAGTGACCCCCTAGGCTCCCGGCCATGCCCGACCGACCCGCGGCCGTGGTCACCGGCGCCAGCTCCGGCATCGGGGCCGCCACCGCGCGCGCCCTGGCCGCGGCCGGCTTCCACGTGGTGCTCGGGGCCCGGAGGGTCGACCGGTGTGCGGAGATCGCCGCCGAGATCGACGGCACCGCGGTGCGCCTCGACGTCACCGACGCCGACTCCGTGTCGGCGTTCGCCGCGGCCGTTCCCGACTGCCGGTTGCTGGTCAACAACGCCGGCGGGGCGAAGGGCCTGGATCCGGTCGCGGACGCCGACGAGGACGACTGGCGATGGATGTTCGAGACCAACGTGATCGGCACGCTCCGGGTGACGCAGGCTCTGCTGCCCGCGCTGCTCGCGTCGGGTGACGGGCACATCATCACCATCACCTCGGTGGCGGCCCTCGAGACCTACGACAGGGGCGCGGGTTACACCGGAGCGAAGCACGCCCAGGCGATGCTGCACCGCACGCTGCGCGGTGAGCTGCTCGGGCAGCCGGTTCGGCTCACCGAGATCCTGCCCGGGTTGGTGCGCACCGACTTCTCCCTCGTCCGCTTCGACGGCGACGTGCAGCGGGCGGACGACGTGTACCGCGGCCTCACCCCGCTCACCGCCGACGACGTCGCCGACGTGATCGCGTTCGCCGCCACCCGTCCCTCACACGTCAACCTGGACCAGATCGTGCTCATGCCCCGGGCCCAGGCGAGCGCGACCCGGACCCACCGCGACGAGTGACGCGTCAGCCGCCGGCCACGTCCTCGCTGGCGCGGTGCTCCTCGGCGGCGTCACCCGGGGCGTTCCCGTCGGCCGCGCGCGCCAAGCGCTCCTCGGAGTCGCGCAGGATCTCCGCCGCCTCGGCGCGGCGGTCCTCGCCGCCCTGCTCCGCGGCCCGCTCCTCCGGGAGCGGTTCCGCGCGGGTGGCAGCCAGGTCGTCCGGTGTGGTCATGCGCGCGCGTACCCGCGGCGGGTCCGCGCGGAAACCCGCTACAGGGCCGACAGCGCCTTCCACTGCTCCCAGTCGAGCGTCCAGTCCCAGACGTCGCCGTCGCGGGCCGACAGCGGCACACCGGTGCCCGTGACCTCGACCGGGTCGCCGAACAGCGCGCTCTCGTAGTACGCCTTCGCGTCGGCGGTGGAGAGGTTGATGCAACCGTGGGTCACGTTGGACGAGCCCTGTGCCGAGCGCGACGCCGGGTTGGCGTGGATGAACTCACCGTTGTTGGAGATCCGCACCGCCCACTTCGTGACCAGGTCGTAGCCGTAGCGCTCGCTCACCATCCGTTTGTCGGTGAACCGCTCGCTGACCACGTGCACGCCGGACCGGGTGTTGCGGTTCGGATCGGACGTCAGGCCGTAGCTGGCCGGGTAGTTCGCGACCTGCTGGCCGTCCCGGACGACGATCAGGCGGAAGCTGCGGGCGTCGGCCTTGACGATCTGGGCGCGCCCGATGCGGAACGTGCTGGTGACGTCGGCTGCGCCGTAGCGGCCGTCACCGTAGGCCACCCCGAGCAGGTCGGCGTCGACGGTGACGGTGGTGCCGGGCGGCCAGTACTCCTTCGGCCGGTAGTCCACCCGCGATCCACCGCCCTCGTCGGGCAGCCACGCCCACGACCCCTCGACGGGGACCGACGTGCGCACCGACAGCGCCCGTTCGGCCGCGGCGCGGTCGCTCACGCGGTCGTTGAACTGGATGCGGACGGGAGCGGCGATGCCGACGGTGCGGTCGTCACCGATGTTGATCGTCCCGCGCACCTTCGCGGCCGGCGTCACGGTGGCGAACGAGCCCTGCAGCGGCGCCAGGGTGCCGTCGGGCCCGCGGGCGTTGCCACCCCAGGTGTAGGTCGTGCCGAAGGCGAGCGGCTCGGTAGCGCTCCAGCGGGTGCGATCGGCGCCGTCGAACGTTCCGGTCACCGCGGTGCCGTCGGCACCGGTCAGTGTGACCTGGTCGAACACGCCACCTCGGACCGTCACCGCCGTCGTCGCCCGCGGGGTGACGTCGGCCGCCCCGGCGCCGGGCGCGTACTCGACCACGGGCGCGGCGACCGGGGGTGGCGCGGCCGGCGACAGCACCCCGGGCACGGATCGGCCCGCAGCCGTCGCCGCGGTGACCACGCCCAACGATCCGACCAGCATGACCGCGAGGACCAGAAGGATCCGTCGCATCGTCCCCCTCAGAACGCTTCCGACAGCGGTGGGGACGCCCGAGCGACAGCCCCCCGGTCGCCCGTCTCCCCGCGGCCAGGCTACGCCGCGATCAGAGCCGGCAGCCGACCAACACGGGCTCGGGGGAGAGCTCGACCCCGAGGTGGCGATGCACGCCGGTGCGCACCTCGCGAGCGAGGGCGAGCAGGTCGGCAGCGGTGCCGTCGCCGCGGTTGGTGAGGGCGAGGACGTGCTTGCCCGAGAGCGCGACGCGCCCACCGGGACCACGGTGCCCCCGCCGGAAGCCGGCCCGCTCCATCAGCCAGGCGGCCGGCACCTTCACCAGGTCGGGTCCCGCGGGCCATCGCGGTGCGCCGGTCGGCACCTGGTCCTCGGGGAGCAACGGGTTGGTGAAGAACGAGCCGGCGCTCCAGGTGTCGACGTCGGCGGGATCGAGCACCATGCCCTTGCCCCGCCGCAGCCCGAGCACGGCGTCCCGGGCGGCCGCGGTCGGTACCCGCACCCCCGGCCCGACGCCGAGCGCGCGGGCCAGCTCCGGGTAGCGGATCGGCGCGCTGGCGCCGTCGCCGGGCAGCGTCAGACGGACCCGCAGCACGATCACGTCGTCGCGGCCCTTGAGGATGCTCGTGCGGTACCCCAGGCCCAGCTCGCGGGCCGGGACGTGCTCCCGGACCGTCCCGGTGCGCCGGTCGTACAGGTCGACGTCGACGAGCAGCTCGGCGATCTCCACGCCGTAGGCCCCGACGTTCTGGACCGGCGTTGCGCCGGTCCGCCCGGGGATGCCCGACAGGCACTCGAGCCCGCCGAGCCCGTCGGCGACGCAGGCGGCGACGACCCCGTCCCAGTCCTCCCCGGCCTCGACGGCGAGCAGCACCGACCCGTCGGGCTGCCGCCGCACGCGACGCCCGGCGCTGGTCACGCGGACGACCACGCCGGGCCAGCCCTCGTCGGCGATCACCACGTTCGAGCCCCCGCCGAGCAGCAGCAGCGGCTCCCCCGCCGCGTCGGCGGCGCGGACCGCCTCGAGCACCGCGTCCGACGAGTCGGCGTCGACGAGCCGGCGCGCGGGGCCACCGAGGCGCAGCGAGGTGAGCGGGGCGAGCGACGTCGCCACATCGGGTAGACCCACGGGGCCCAACGGTAGCCTCCGGGGATGGCCCGACAGATCGACTACCGGTCCACGTCGCGGTTCCCGGCCGACGAGGTGTTCGCCGCGATGGTGGATCCGGAGTACCTGCGAGAACGCCTCGAACGCATGGGAGGGCCGGGGGCAGCGCTCCTGGAGCACGCCGCGGGGCCCGAGGGAGCGCGCTACCGGCTGCGGCACGGGCTGGACAACGCCGTGCTGCCGGCGATGGTGCAGGCCCTCGTGCCGGGCGACCTGACGATCGAGCGGACGGAGACGCTGCGCCGCCGCGGCGCGGGCGACTACGACGGGGACGTCGACGTGCGGATCCTCGGCACCCCGGTCTCGGCCAGCGGCGGGATGCGGCTGCGGGACACCGGCGCGAGCAGCGAGTTCGAGGTGCGGGCCGAGGTCGTCGTGGCCGTGCCGCTGTTCGGCGGCCGGATCGAGGAGATGATCGCCGAGCAGGTGCGCAACCTCCTCGCCGCCGAGACGGCCTTCACCCAGAGGTGGCTGGAGTCGCACTGACGGCGCCGGCACTCCGCGCGGCACCGGATGCCACCATTCGCGGGATGGACGCTATCGCGGAGCGGCAGTACGTGATCACGCTGAGCTGCCCCGACACCACCGGGATCGTCGCCCGGATCTCCGGCTTCCTCGCCGAGGCCGGCGGCTGGATCGTCGAGGCCGGCTACCACTCCGACCCGTACAGCGGATGGTTCTTCACCCGCCAGGTCGTGCGCGCCGACTCACTGCCTTTCGATGCCGTCGAGCTCCGCAAGCGGTTCGCCGACGTCGCCGCGGAGCTGGGGGGCGAGCCGAGCTGGACGGTCACCGACACCGCCGAGCCGAAGCGCGTGGTGGTGCTGGTGAGCACCGAGGCGCACTGCCTGCACGACCTGCTCGGCAGGGTGGCCGTCGGGGAGCTCCCGGTCCGGCTCGAGGCCGTGATCGGCAACCACGACGCGCTCGGCGACATGGTGCGCGTGCACGGCGTGCCGTTCCACCACGTCGGCTTCCCGCCGCCCGGCGGTCCGGTCGGCGACAAGGACGCCGCATTCGACGCATTGCGCGAGCTCGTCGACACCTACGACCCGCAGGCGATCGTGCTGGCCCGGTTCATGCAGATCCTCCCGGCGGACCTGTGCCGGACGTGGGCCGGGCGGGCGCTCAACATCCACCACAGCTTCCTGCCCTCGTTCGTCGGCGCCCGCCCGTACCACCAGGCCTATGCGCGCGGGGTGAAGCTGATCGGCGCCACCTGTCACTACGTGACCCCCGACCTCGACGCCGGTCCGATCGTGGAGCAGGACGTCATCCGGGTCGACCACGGCGACACCGCCACGGACATGGTGCGGCGGGGGCGCGACATCGAGCGCCTGGTGCTCAGCCGCGGCCTGCGCTGGCACCTGGAGGACCGGGTGCTGGTGCACGGCAACAAGACGGTGGTGTTCCACTGAGCGGAGCTTGCGGAGCGAACATCATTGCTGAGCGGAGCTTGCGGAGCGAACATCATTGCTGAGCGGAGCTTGCGGAGCGACATCATTGCTGGCGGAGCTTGCAGCAACATCGTTCTGAGCGGAGCCGGCGGCGGTCAGTGGCCGCGGATCCGGGTCGGGCGGAAGCGGAGCGGCACCGAGTAGGTCCGCGCGAAGACCTCCGGGGTTCCCCAGCCGCCACCGGCGATCCGCGCGCCGTACTTGGCGAGGTAGGCCGGGTTGTCCGGAACCGCGGGCTCGTCCGTTGCCTCGCGAACCTCGCCGGTGAGCACCACGATGTCGCCGCCGGTGCCGTTGCCGTCGAGGTGCAGCCCCACGCGCGGGTTGGCGCGCAGGTGCTCCAGCCGCTTGGCCCGGCCGTCGCTGTAGATCAGCGCCGACTCCCCGTCCCACAGGAACCAGATCGGGGCCGGCTGCGGGGTACCTCTGGCGTCGACGAGCGTGAGCCAGGCGATCTCCTCCTCGTGCAGTCGCCGGGCCACGCGGGCACCGAACTCGGTGGTCGGGTCGGGCAGGACCAGCGCCATGGCTCCTCCTCGAGGCAGGTGCCTCCCCCAACGCCGCTACGCGGCAGGCATTCCTGACCCCGGCGAGGCCTGGCGTCATGCCGGCGTGATGTTGGCGTTGTGTGGACACGTGTCACCCGCAACGAACGAACGGCACTCTCGTCCAACCGGACGAAAGTGCCGTTCGTTGCGTGCGGGTCAGGCCGCCGCGGGGACCTCGGCGGCCACCGGCTCCAGGGCCAGCTCCAGCACCTCGGCCACGTCGGCCACGGGATGCACCCGCAGCTGCCCGCGCACCGACTCCGGCAGGTCGTCGAGGTCGGGCTCGTTGCGCTTCGGGATGATCACGTCGGTGAGCCCGGCCCGGTGCGCGGCCAGCAGCTTCTGCTTGACCCCGCCGATCGGGAGCACCTTGCCCTGCAGCGTGACCTCACCGGTCATGCCGACCGACGACTTGACCGGGCGTCCGGTGGCGAGCGACGCGAGCGCCGTCGTCATCGTGACGCCGGCGGACGGGCCGTCCTTCGGCACCGCGCCGGCGGGCACGTGCACGTGCAGCTTCTTCGACGCCAGGTCCCCGGCGAGCCCCCGCGACCGCAGGTAGCTCAGCGCGATCGAGACCGACTCCTTCATGACGTCACCGAGCTGCCCGGTCAGGGTCAGGCCCGGCTCGCCCTCCATGGCGGTGGCCTCGATGAACAGCACGTCACCACCCGCTCCGGTGACCGCGAGCCCCGTCGCGACCCCGGGCACCGAGGTGCGCTCGGCCGACTCCGGGGTGAACCGCGGCCGTCCGAGGAACGTCACGAGCGCGTCGGCGTCGATGTGGACCGGGCGCTCGCTCTCGCCTGTGTCGATCTTTCCGGCGTCGAGCGTGACGGCCACCTTGCGCAGGACCTTGGCCAGGCCGCGCTCCAGCTGCCGCACACCCGCCTCGCGGGTGTACTCGGCGGCGATCATGCCCAGTGCCACCTCCGAGAACTCGACGTCGGACGGCTCCAGCCCGGCCTTCTCGATCTGGCGGGGCAGCAGGTGGTCGCGCGCGATGGCGACCTTCTCCGCCTCGGTGTAGCCGTCGAGCGTCACGATCTCCATCCGATCCGCGAGCGGGCCGGGGATGGTGTCGAGCACGTTGGCCGTGGCCAGGAACAGCACATCGGACAGGTCGAGGTCGACCTCGAGGTAGTGGTCGCGGAACGTGTGGTTCTGCGCCGGGTCGAGCACCTCGAGCAGCGCGGCCGTCGGGTCGCCCCGGAAGTCGCTGCCGACCTTGTCGATCTCGTCGAGCAGCACCACGGGGTTCATCGAGCCCGCCTCGCGGATGGCCCGGACGATCCGGCCGGGCAGCGCCCCGACGTAGGTGCGCCGGTGGCCGCGGATCTCGGCCTCGTCGCGGACGCCGCCGAGGGCGACGCGCACGAACTTGCGGCCCATCGCCCGCGCGACCGACTCCCCCAGCGAGGTCTTGCCGACGCCGGGCGGTCCGACGAGCGAGAGCACCGCGCCGGAGCCCCGACCCCCGACGGTGCCCAGACCGCGGCGGTTGCGCCGGGCCCGGACCGCCAGGAACTCGATCAGCCGCTCCTTGACGTCGTCGAGGCCGGCGTGGTCGGCGTCGAGGATCGCGCGGGCGGCCACCAGGTCGTCGCCGTCGCCGGTCTTCACGGCCCAGGGGATGTCCAGGACGGTGTCCAGCCAGGTCCGGATCCAGCCCGACTCCGGGCTCTGGTCCGAGGCGCGCTCCAGCTTGCCGACCTCGGTCAGCGCGGCCTTCCGCACGTGCTCGGGCAGGTCGGCGGACTCCACCCGGGTGCGGTAGTCGTCGGCGCCCTCCGGCTCGTCCTCGCCCAGCTCCTTGCGGATCGCGGCCAGTTGCTGGCGGAGGAGGAACTCGCGCTGGGTCTTCTCCATGCCCTCGCGGACGTCGTTCGAGATCTTCTCCGAGACCTCCTGCTCCGCCACGTGCTCGCGAGTCCACTCGACCAGCAGCTCCAGCCGCTTGACCACGTCGGTCTCGGCGAGCAGCTGCGCCTTGTGCTCGAGGTCGATGTAGGAGGCCCAGCCCGCGGTGTCGGCGAGCTGACCGGGGTCGGTGATCTGCTGCACCGAGTCGATCACCTGCCAGGCGCCCCGCTGCTGCAGGATGCCCACGACCAGTGCCTTGTACTCCTTGGCGAGCTCGGTCGCGCGGCCGGTGACGGGGGCGTCCTCCACGGGGACGACCTCCACCCACAGCGCCGCTCCGGGACCGGTCACGCCCGACCCGATCTGCCCGCGGCTCTCGCCGCGCACCACGGCCGCCTTGTCCCCGTTGGGGAGCCGGCCGACCTGCTCGAGGACGGCGATCGTGCCCACGGCGGCGTACTTGCCGTCGAGGCGAGGAACGATCAAGACCTTGCGCTCGACGCTCTGCGCCGCGTCGACCGCCGCCTGGATCTCCGGCTGGTCCAGCCGGACGGGAACCACCATGCCGGGCAGCACCACCGAATCGGCGAGCGGAAGCACCGGCAGCTTCAGCGTCTCTGTCATGCCCGGTCCAACGCTTACACCGTTGAACACATTCCAGCGTTCAAGTACGTCCGCTGACGGCGAACGACGCCGGCGCCCTTGGCGCAGGAAAGCCACTTTCCTGTCCTGTGAGGGCAGCAACGTGGCTTTCCTGCCCTCCCGTCAACGCGCCAGGCCCTCGACGACCTCCGCGCCGGGGAGGGCGGCGGCGAGCCGACCGGGGAGAGCGAGCTTGGAGTGCCGCACCCCACTGCCGACGACCACGGCCGGAGCTGCGGCGACGGCGGCGTCGACGAGCAGCGGCCAGCCCTCCGGCAGGCCGACGGGGGTGATGCCGCCGTACTCCATGCCGGTCAGCGCGACCGCCTCCGCCATCGGGGCGAAGGAGGCCCGGCGCGCGTTCAGGCGCTTGCGCACCACGCTGTTGACGTCGGCCCGGGTGCTCGCCAGCACGAGGCAGGCGGCATGGCGCGTCTCGGTCGCCTCTCCGGCCGGCGACGACCACGCAGTTGGCGGAACCGTCCATCGGAGCCGAGTAGGCGGCGCAGAACGCGGCGGTGTCGGCGAGGTCGGGATCGATCTCCGCCACCCCGACGAGCGCGGATCGGCCGGATCGAGCAGCGTCAACGCCTTGACGACGGGGTCGCCGAGGAGGTCGGGCCGGTCGAGCGCGGGCACGGCCGACAGCGTGCCGAGCACCGCCCAGTCGGGCCGGCTCACCAGCGCTGGCCGCCGCCCTGCACGCCGACGACGGCGGGCTTGACGTCGACGATGTAGACGAGCACGGCCACGATCGCAGCCAGCCAGAACAGCGCACCGCTGCTCCGCGGTCCGCCTTGGAAGACGATGAGGACCAGCAGGCTCGCACCGGTGATGCCGAGCCAGGCGGGCTTGGTGAGCTTCTCGGCCGCGGTGAACGCCTCGGACCGCTGCATGAGCGCGTGCACGAAGGCGTACCCGCCGACCGGGATCGCGAGCAACCACAGCCCCAGGAGGATGTAGGTGTCGAGGTTGACGAGCACGCTCACGCGCCCAGACTACGTGCGCACGGCAGCCCAGCACATCCCCGGGCCGGGGGACGCGCCGGACAGCACAGGGCCCCGGACAGCACGGGGCCCCGGACAGCACAGCGCCCCCGAGGCGCGGGAGACCTCGGGGGCGCTGCGGGTGCAGCGAGCGGGCGGACGAGCCGCCCGTGATGCTCAGCTGCCGGACTTGGTGCCGTCCGCGGTGGTCGGGTGCGGGACCGGCTTGCGGACCGCGGACTTCGGCGCGACCTTGGGGGCCGTGCGGTTGGCCGCCTTGCGGGTGGTGCTGCGGGTCTCGTGCGCCACCTCGCCGCCGGCCTGGTCGATGTTCTCCGCGAGCTTCGCGCCCGCCTCGGCGACGGTGTCCGCAGCGCCGGCCGCGGCGTTGCTCCGTGGAGCGGGCCACCCGCTCACCGGTGGACCGGGTCTGCCGGCTCACCGTTCCGAGCGCCTTCTCCGCGGCGTCGTGGGCGTCGTCCACGGCGCTGTCGACGCGCGCGTCGAGCTTCTCGGTGTAGGTCTCGATCCGCGCGATGGCCTTCTTGACCTGCGGCTGCTTGCGGATCCGGCCCCATGCCTGCTCGCCGCGCTCGGCGAACTCGGCGTAGGACTTCTCCGCCTGCACGCGCAGCTCGGCGACGAGCTTGCGCAGCTCGTCGGTGTTGAGACGCTGCGGCAGGTGGGTCACCCGGCTCTGGACGTCCTCGGCCTGCGCAGTGGCGCGGGCGCGGGTCTCGGCGGCGCGGGCGCGGGCCTCGGCAACGGCGTGGCTCACGGTGGCGACGGCGTAGTCGGTGGCGCCCAGCACGGCCAGCAGCGGGGTGCGGGCGAGCTCGGCGCGCGCGGCGGCGTTCTTGGCAGCCTGCTCACGGGCCTTGCGCACGTCCGCGGCGGTCGGCAGCGATACGGCCATGATGATCTCTCTCCTCTTCCGGTGGGTCGTCAGTGCGTGGGATGGGTGATCGCGTCGGGGACGATCGGGTCGTTCTCCCGGCGGAAGGACTGGTAGACGTCGAGGAGCACCTGCTTCTGGCGCTCCGTCAGCGTCGGGTCGGACGGACGGCGTCGGTGACGTCGCTCGAGGGCTTCTCGTCGAGGATCCCGGCCTTGACGTACAGGGCCTCGGCGGAGATCCGCAGACCCTTCGCGATCTGCTGGAGGATCTCGGCCGACGGCTTGCGCAGGCCCCGTTCGATCTGGCTGAGGTAGGGGTTGCTGACCCCGGCGGTGCGAGCCAGCTGGCGCAGGGAGACCTGCGCGGTCTCGCGTTGGCTGCGGATGTAGCCGCCGATGTCGTCGACGGCCTGACCGACGGCCTGACCGGCGTGCTCGACCACCTGGCCGACGTGCTCCACCGCGTGGCCGCGCCCGTTCCTACCGCTCGTCGTCATCGCTCACCTCCGTCCGCGTCTCCACCGAGGCTACCGAGGTCTGCTAGCTCCTGCAAGCGGCCTGCTTGCGCTGGTGACGTGGGTTCTACCACAGATCCCGGCCCCTGGCGTACGGCTCCGGCGGTCCGCTGAAGCGGACGGCGCCGAGGAACCGCTAGTCGGCCCCGGCGGCCACGAGCAGGCCGACGACAGCGGCGACGCTGGTGGCCACGACCGTGATGAGCACGTGCAGGAAGCCCGAGATGTAGCGCTTGCGGCGCAGCAAGTCGATCGTCTCGTACGTGGCGGTGCTGAAGGTGGTGTAGCTGCCGCAGAAGCCGGTGCCGACGATGATGAGCAGCGTGATCGGCGCACCGTGGAACATGACCAGGCCGGTGACGAGACCGAGCAGGAACGAACCGGTGACGTTGATGACCAGGATCGGCATGGTCGAGTGCCGGGGCCAGAGACGCTTCACGCCGATGTCGAGCAGGTAGCGGGCCAGGGTGCCGAGTGCCCCTGCCAGCGCGACCGCGAGAACGATCACGTGCTTGTTCCCGGCTGGCTGTCGCGGTCAGCGAGCGCGGCCGCGACGGATATCCCGACGGTCATCACGAGCAGGCCGCCGAGGACGCTGGCGGTGGCGTAGCCGACTGCGAGCCCCGGTTCCCGGTCGCGAACGAGAAGGTCGATCTCCACGGCCAGCGTGCTGTAGGTCGTGAAGGTGCCGAGCACGCCGGTCCCGAGCCCAACACGGACCAGTCGCCGGGGCCCGACATCTGGGCCTCGGTGGCCGAGGTGCTCGAGGAGGAAGCCCAGCGCGAGGCATCCGATGAGGTTCACCGTGAACGTGCCGGTGGGCCAGCCCCCGACCGGGGTAGGCAGCACCTCCATCACGTAGTACCTGGCCAGGCACCCCACGACGCCCCCCGCCACGAGCACAGCGAGAAGAGGCCATCGGGGCGATGCCGGTTGCGGTACGGCCATGGAGCACCCCTCCGGTCGGGTGGCGACGGCGTCGCGCGTGCAGTCGATCAACTATCGACGCTGGTGCCCGGGTGCGTCTCCGCAGCTGGCCGCCGGTCCTGCGAGTCGAGGTCCGGGCGGCGGGCGGTGCCGCGCCTCCGCTGGTGCTCGCGCACACGGTGCCGGTTGCCGCAGTCGGTGCTGCTGCACCACTGGCGGTTCTGCGCTCGGCTGGTGTCCAGGAACGCCCAGCGGCAGGCGGGGTCGGCGCACTGACCGAGGCGCCCGTGGGGGCTGCTCAACAGGTCCAGCAGGTCCAGAGCGAGTCGCCGCGTCACGGTGTGCTCGTCCAGGCCGGTCACCTGCCACCGATGGGCGCCGCCGCTGCGCTCGCTGGTGGCCGTGAATGCCTCTCGTTCCGGTCGGAGGTGGCTGTGTGTCAGCGCCTCCAGCAGCACCGGCTCGAGGTCCTCCGTTCGCGGTTGCTCGGCAGTCAGGACGGCATCGGCCACCAGGGTGCGCAGGCGGCGCAGTCCACCGAGCATCCCGGGCTCCGCGCCCGGATGACGCTCGAGGTGTGCCCGCACGGCGGCCGCCTCGGTGGATGTCAGCACGCCGGCGTGACGGGCCCAGGTCAGCGCGTCGCCGGCGCCCTGCAG
The DNA here is from genome assembly GCA_963711715.1 of uncultured Actinomycetota bacterium. Lineage (GTDB taxonomy): Bacteria > Actinomycetota > Actinomycetes > Mycobacteriales > Pseudonocardiaceae > Pseudonocardia. Next base: position 335,386 of record CAVQFJ010000006.1, on the reverse strand, counting down.
GTGGTCCTGGGTGCGGGCCGGGTCGCCGCGCCAGGAGAGGGTGTTCACCAGGTCCAGCACCGGTCGGCCGCCGATCAGCGGCAGCGTGCCAGCACGGGACCGGTCGATGGCCATGCAGCAGCCTAACGTCTCTTGCCCCCTCGTGACCATTATCGTAGGCTCGGGCAGTGTAATGGTCTCGACGATTTCAAACCGTTAAGAGGAGTGGGCGGGATGATCGATCGATGGCCCGTCGGCCTGCGGGCGTCGCTGCCGATCGCGCTGCCGACGGCAGCCGTAGGAGTCACTTTCGGGCTGCTGGCGGCACCCGCGGTGGGGCTGGTGCCGACGGTGGTGATGTCGGCGGTGGTGTGGTCCGGGACAGCGCAGTTCGCGGCCCTGTCCGGTCTGCTCGCCGGCGCCGGACCCACCATCGCCACCGGCACCGGACTTCTGGCCAACGCCCGCTTCCTCCCGATGGGCTTCGCCATCGCACCGTCGATGACCGGCCGCCCCATCCGCCGGGCCGCCGTGGGTGCACTGCTGGCCGACGCGTCCTTCGCCATCGGGCACCGAGGCGGTGACCGCTTCGACGTCACGGCGATCGCGTGGGCGACGCCGGTGCAGTACGCCTCGTGGGTGGCGGGCACCGCGGCCGGCGCCGCCGGTGCCGGGGTCATCGGAGACCCCGAGCGGTGGGGACTGGACGTGCTGTTCCCTGTCTTCTACCTCAGCCTGCTGCTACCCGAGCTGGGACTGCGCCGCGACCACCGCGAGCCCGGACGCCCGATCGATCGCCGCCCGCTGGCCGCCGCCGTACTGGCCGCACTCATCACGGTGGCCCTCACCCCGTTCGCACCGCCCGGTGTGCCGGTGCTCGCCGCCGCCCTCGCCGCAGCCATCGGCCTGCGTCGCCCGTCCGAGGATGGAGCTGGCAGGTGAGCATCTGGCTGGTCATCGCCGCCCTCGCCGTCGGCAGCACCGCCCTGAAGGTCGCCGGGCCCCTGCTGGCCGGAGGACGTCAGCCACCGGCGCCCGTGACCCGCGTCATCGCCCTGCTCGCACCTGCACTGATCACCTCGCTCGTCGTCGTCGGCACCCTGACCGACAACGGGCAGGCGCTCACCATCGACGCCCGACTCGCCGGCGTCGGCGCCGGGGCGCTCGCCCTCTGGTACCGCGCCCCGATCGTGGTCGCACTGCTGGTCGCCGCCGCCACCGCTGCTCTCCTGCGCACCGTCACCTGACGCCCACGCGCTGCCCACCCGCAGAGCCGGGGCCTCGCGCCGGAACGGCGGTCGGGTACTAGAACAGGACCTGGCTGACCGTGTAGATCACCAGGCCGGCGAGCGCGCCGACCACGGTGCCGTTGATGCGGATGAACTGCAGGTCCCGGCCCACCTGGAGCTCCACCTTGCGCGAGGTCTCCTCGGCGTCCCAGCGGGCCACGGTGTCGGTGATCAGCGTGGTGATCTCACTCCGGTAGTGCCGCACGATGTAGCCGGCGGCATCGGCGAGCCAGCCGTCGACCTTCGCGCGGAGCTCGGGGTCGGAGCCGAGCCGGTTGCCCAGTCCGACGAGCCCGTCGCGCACCCGTCGGCGCAGCGCGCTCGACGGGTCGGCGGCCGCATCCAGGATCAGGCCCTTCACCGTGCCCCAGGCCTGTCCGATGAACCTCTGCACGTCGGGGTGGCCGACGATCTGGTGCTTGATCCGCTCGGCCCGCTCGATGGTGTCGGGGTCGTTCTGCAGGTCGGTCGCGAACTCACCGAGGAACGTGTCGATCGCCTTGCGCAGCGGGTGCTCCGGATCGGTCTTCACCGCCCACGCGAACGTCTGGACCTCGAGGTAGACGCGGTCGGCGATGAGGTCGTCGACGAAGCGGGGCGACCACGACGGTGCCCGATCGTGCACGATCCGCATCACCATGTCGTGGTTCGCCGTGACCCAGTCGTAGGCCCGGTCGCACACCAGGTCGACGAGACGGTGGTGCGCCCCGTCGGCGAGCACGCCCTGCAGGACCGTGCCCAGCGGCGGCCCGACCGGGCGCTCCATCAGCTTGCGCACGAGGACCTGCTCGATCACGTCCTGCACCGCCTCGTCACGCAGGACGGTGACGATGCCGCGGGCCGCGGTGGCGAGCTCGGCCGTGATCCGGTCCGCGTTGGCCTCCTGGCCGATCCAGGCGGCCACCCGCGAGGACACCTCCACCCGCGCGAGCTTGTCGCGCACCACGTCCTCGGCCAGGAAGTTCTCGCCGACGAAGTCGCCGAGGCTGTCGCCCAGCACGTCCTTCTTCGTCGGGATGATCGCCGTGTGGGGGATCGGCAGACCCAGCGGATGCCGGAAGAGCGCGGTGACGGCGAACCAGTCGGCGAGGGCACCGACCATGGCCGCCTCCGCGGTCGCGCGCACGTATCCGATCCACGTCGGGCCGTCGCTCACCTCCCACCACCGCGCGAGCAGGAACACCACCGTGGCGGCCAGCAGCAGCCCGGTGGCGAGTGCCTTCATCCGCCGCAGATCGCGCTCCCGGGTGGCGGCATCGACCCGCCCGACACCGAGACCGACCTCGACGACCGGCATCGTGCGGCGCGCCGGTCGTCCGGTCGGCCCAGCGCCCGAGCGCGGTGCGTCCGATCGGGGGGCCTGCGGCATCTGCACGAACCCATAGTGCCCGCGGATCCGTAGACCCGGTGTTCGGAGTGGCGCCGAGGACACCGCAGCCCCCGGTGTGCGCGGCCTGCTGCTCCGGACCTCGGCGCCCGGTCGCCGGTGGACCCGCCAGGGTCACTCCGGCCGGGAGCAGTGCCGCAGGGTGCTCGTGCTTGCCCCCACGACACCCGGGTACTCGGCCCCCGCTGCGCCGGAGTGGACTGGCCGGGGTCGATGGTGATCCACCGACCCCGGCCACGTTCTGCGGTGCGGCCGCGCGGGCGAGGGAGGAGTGCCCCCTCGGGCGCCGCACCACCGGCGGTCCCGGTCCCCCCGGCGCGGCGCGACGAGCCGCGTCAACGGGGGGCGAGCCGGGTCCGGCCGCGGCCGGGACTAGGTCCCGACCACCACTGCACCTGCGGGCCGCTGGGCGCCCGGGTGCCTCTCGTTGTCGATCGGCCACCGCACGGCAGCGGCAGCGGCGCGGACCACCAGGTCGGCGGCCGGCACCCGGTAACCGGAGAGGGCGGGCGCGACGCGCCAGTGCACCCATCCGTCGGGCATCTCGGAGGGTGGCGCGAGCACCATCGCACCCGCGGCGTGCAGCAGCACGCCGGCGGTGTCGCGGAGCTCGGCGGGGAGGACGGCGCCCGGAGTGACCGGGAACCACCATGAGCCCGTCGGGGTAGCGGCCACCGGGACCACCGAACCCGCGTCCCGCAGCCGGGTGCACACCCGGCGCCCGCATGCCGCCGTGACCTCGAGGACGTCGAACGCCGTGCCCGTGACCAGCAGCAGTGCGGTGGCGGACCGCGCCACCACCGGCCAGCCGTGGTCGTCGAACTCCCGCGCCGCCGCGCGCAGCTCCGCGCCGTACACCGCGCGGTAGCTGTTCCAGCCCGGCATCCCCGACCTCCGATGCGTGTGGTGCGTGTGCTTCTCCTGGGACTCCACACTCATCAGGACGGCTGGGGAACGGTTCGGATGGCCCGGAGCGGCGACCGAGCGGCATGCGGAGACGAGCGGGTGCGGGCCCACCCCGGCAGTCGGCCCTCTACCAGGGCGAACGGGACGACCGGTGGCCGAGGGGGGACCGGCGGCTGTCGGGTGGTCGACGGGTGAGGTTCACATGGTGGGGATCCGCCGGCCGATCGAGCCCCACGACGGACATCTCACGCGTCGTCGGCCGTCGGGCCATCGACACCCGCCCGGAAATGCCGATGCCGGCGACCCCCGAGGGGGTCGCCGGCATCGATGTTCGTCCCGAGCGGGGCTCTCAGATGGGGCGGACCGTGTCGGCCTGCGGGCCCTTGGCGCCCTGGCTCGCCTCGAAGGAGACGCGCTGGTTCTCCTCGAGGGTGCGGAAGCCGTCCGACTGGATGGCCGAGTAGTGGACGAAGACGTCCGGGCCGTTGTCGTCGGTCGCGATGAAGCCGAAACCCTTTTCGGCGTTGAACCACTTGACGGTGCCCTGCGGCATACCTGTTCTCCATACGTGAAGCGGACCCTGCCGGCACTGTGCCGGCGGGGGGCTGCACGGCGACACCGGCGAACGCAGAGGGATTCTCGTCGAACGCCCGTGATGCCCAGCGTCACTTCTCCACGGACGCTTCACAACGATCGAGGAAGACACGACTGCAACCGCGCGGGAACCTATCACGGGCCGGCGCCCGGGTGGGGCGCTGGTCGGCGCGTCCTCACCTCAACTACTCACTCGGCGAGCTGGCCCTCCCGGGCCGCGCTGCGCATGACGTCGAGGATCTCCTCCTGCTCCGGGGTCGTGCCCCGGCTTGCCGCCCGGTGGATCCCGTCCACGTGGGCGATCAGCGGGATGTCGGGCTTGTCGTCGGCGGCGACCTTCGCCATGGCCCACCGGGCGAAGAGCGGTCCGTCCACGGTCCGGGAGTCGATCAGCGACACGGAGTCGTGCCGAGGATCGGTCTCGATCTGCGAGAACAGCGCTCGGACCGCCGCCTCCTCGCCCTCCAGGACCTGGACGAACCAGTCGCCGGAGAGCAGGAGGGCCCCTGTGATGTGCTGCTTCTTGTTGTTGGACCGCGCGGTGCTGAACAGGGCTCCGAGCTCGGTCCGTCGGTCGTCCGGAGGGATCAGGTTCTGGCTGCGGTAGATCAGGCGGAACGTCCCCGTCGGCGGGGCACCGTCAGACGTCGCGGGCGTCATGGCTGTCTCCCTCACGTCGAGCGATCGGATGCAGCGCGAGGCGCACATGATCAGCTGGAAGCCCCGCCATTCTTGGTGACCCACGCCACTTCCGACGTCTCAGTTTGCGACGTGGCGAGGACGGCCTGGGCCGCGACCGCTCCGGCGGCTCACTCCCCGGTGATCAGCGTTTCGGGACCAGGAGCCGCGCTGTCGGGGTACGTCCGCTAGAGCAGCCAGGTCAGGGGTTCGGCAGGGTCGTAGCGGCAGGTCGTACCGGTCAGCACCGAGCGGTCGAGGTGCGCGCCGAGTCCGGGGAGCACGGCTTCGATGCGGTGGATCGCGTCGCGCAGTCGCGCGGTAACGGCCTTCCGGGCGCGTTCGGTGGTGCTGGTACCGAGGGGCCGGACTCGTCCGGCGAGCCCGGCGGCGCGGCCCAGCTCCGCGATGAGTGCGGAACGTTGCGCGTCGAGGTGGTGGATGCGGCCGATGTCGTGGTCGTGGTGCGCGTCGGCCAGGTCGTCGTCGAGCTCGGCGAGGCGGCGGCGGTAGGCGGATCGGGCTGTGGCGTCGAGCAGGGTTCCGCTGTGGCCCTCGGTGTGTCCGGCGCCGGCCAGCTCCAGGACGTGCACGTCGGTGCCGGGCCGGGCCAGTAGCACGGCGAGGTCGGACAGCCCCTTGAGATCGCGCAGGAGCGCGGAGGAACCGAGGTGGCACACCCGCCACATCTCGCCGTCGCGGCGCAGCTCGGCGCCCGGTGCGTCGGCCCGGTCGAGGGACGCCGCCGCCTGCGCGCGCGCCAGCCGGGTCGCGACGCCGTGCAGTCCGAGCTCGCGGGCCAGCTGCGCAGCCCGGTCGGCGTGCCGGGCGTCTGCGTCCAGCACGGCGAGCTCCAGGCTGGTCTCGGCTTCCCACGCGGCGGCGCCGAGCCGTCGGTGCACGGTCAGGGCCTGGTGCAGCCAGCGGTGGGCGTCGTCGCGGCGACCCAGCGCAGCGGCGAGGATGCCGGCCCAGTGGGCGTTGCTGCCCATGAAGCAGACCACTGCGCCGTTGACCCCGCAGGTGTGGGTCACCGGTTCCAGCTCGGCCAGCAGCTCCGCGCAGATCGCGTGGTCGCCCAGCCCGACCGCAGCGGTGGTCATGCCGCCGACGAACACCGACCAGAGGTAGGACCGGTCCTCGCGCCAGGTCGCGAGGGCCATCACGGTGTCGAGGGCCCTGCGGGCGGCGGCAAGATCGTCGGGCTCACCGGCGAGCACCAGGAAGCCCGCCGCCACCGCGTGGGCGTGCGAGGGCACACCGACCCACCAGCGGATCGCCTCGGCGGCCGTGGCGCGCAACCGGTCCGGTTCGCCCCGGGCGCGGACCAGGCCGAGCAGCTGCGACATCCGGACGTTGCCGGCGTCGGGCTCGCCGATCCGGTCGCCCACCGCGCTGGCCTCGCCGATCAGGTGTTCGGCGTCGTCGAGCCGGCCATCGATCATGGCGAGGGCACCGCGACGAGTCAGGGCCATGTAGTCGTGGCGCGGCTGGCCGAACCGGTCTGCGGCGTAGAGGAACTCCGTCAGCGCGGCCCGGAACGCCGCGGATCCGTCCTCGAGCAGTGCGTTGGCGGTGAGCAGCAGCCCCTCGGCCCGGCGCTCGGCATTTCCCGTGCGCCCGGCGAGCTCGGCGATCTCCCGGGCGAGGTCGATCCGTTCGGCGGCCCGGCCGGGGGTCCACAGCACGTCGTGACGGGCCAGCAGGCAGGCGGCCAGGGTCTCCGGGTCGTCGAGCGCGCGGGCCAAGGTGATCGCCTGCTCGGACAGCGGTCGAGCCCGGGCCCGTTGGGCGGGGACGGAATGGTGCAGCTCGCGGGCCAAGCAGGCGGTGAGCTCGGCCTGCAGCGCGGTGCCGGTTCCGTCCAGCGCGGTCCGGGCGGCGTCGAGCATGTCGACGACGGCGTCGCGGGGCATCGCGAACCGGCCGCCGAGCCGCTGCACGCCCAATGCCACCCGGCCGAGCCGCTGCGCGTCGTTCAGCGTGACGGCCCGGTGCTGGGCGTCGTGGAGCAGCGTCCGCGCTGCGGACGGGTCGCCGGTCCGGGCGCGGGCGTCGGCCTCCTCGACGAGCAGATCGACGAGCACTGCGCCGGAGCTCGTGTCACCGGTGTCCTCGACCGCGCGGCGGGCGCGGGCGAGGTGCGCGGCGGCTTCACCGAAAGCCAGTCGCGCGCACTCGGCGCGGGCAGCCGAGCGGGCCCAGTGGATCGCACGACGGCCGCCGTCGAGCGGGACGGCCGCAGCGGTGTGCCGGGCCAGATCGGCCGCCACCACCGGAGAGCCGCGGGCGTGGCGGCGCTCGAGCGCGTCGGCGATGCGCTGGTGCAGCGCGAGCCGTTCCGGGACGGGGAGTGCGGCGGCGATGGTCTCCCGGAAAAGGTCGTGGGCCAGCCGGCTCGTCGTGGGCCGCTCACCGTCGTTCGCATCCCGGGCCAGGACGCCCGCTCGTACGCCCTGCTCGACGAGCAGCGCCACCGCGGCGGGCTCGATCCCGCACACGTCGGCGAGGACGTCGGGCATCAGTTCGGTACCGGCCACCGCGGCCGCCTCGACGAGCGCCCGGCCGTCCGCGGACAGCCGCTCCACGCGTCGGGCCACCAACCCGTGGGCCGCGGCGGGAACCGCGCCCGAGGGCTGGGTCGGATCGGTGAGGAGCTCGATGAGCTGGCGGGCGAAGAACGGGTGACCGCCGGTGCGGCGGTGCACGTCGGCGGCCCACCTGTCGGCCGCGGCCGCCCCGGCCGCGTCGGTGACCAGCTCACCCACCTCGTCGCGCGACAGCCCCCGCAGCTGCACCGGTTCGCCGTGCTCGGCCAGCGCGGCCAGGGCGCGGGCGGTGTCGGCGCCGACCTCGTCGTGCCGGTACGCACCGACCACCACCAGCGGCACCGGCCGGTACGGCTGGGCGACGAACCGCAGCAGCGCCATCGTCGACTCGTCAGCCCACTGCAGGTCGTCGAGCACGACGAGGGCCGGCGTGTGCCGGGCGAGCCGTTCCAGCAGCCGAGCGGCAGCGTCGAAGAGCCGTAGCCGCGCGGCGTCGGCGTCCAACGGCGCATTGCTCAGGCCGGCGTCGGCTCCCGCGCCGGCCAGCTCCGGGAGCAACCGGGCCAGCTCGGCGGTGTCGATCCGGGTCAACCGCTCGGCGGCGTCGGGCCCGACGGCGGTCAGCAGGTCGCGCAGGGCCGTGGTCCAGGGCCAGAACGCGGGTGCCCGTTCGGCGTCGGCGCAGGTCCCCCAGCCGACCTGCGATCCGCTGCGCGCAGTCGCCTCCCCGATCAGCGTCGTCTTGCCGATGCCGGCCTCGCCGCTCACCAGCACCAGACGGGCCCGCCCGGTGGCCGCATCGTCGATGGTCCCGAGCAAGCGGGACAACGCGCGGACGCGTCCCACGAAGGACATGAGCCGGATTCTGCCCCTGCCCAGTGCCGCCAGACCCGATCGAGCGGAACTGCGTGCCGTGTCCTGGCGGCCACCCCGCCGATCCTGGCGCCACCCGGGTACGCACCGTCCATCCGACCCCCGGGAGCACACCATGACCGTCACCTTCGATCCGGTCCGCTACAAGGACACCACCCGCGCTCAGTGGCAAGATGCGGCCGCCGCCTGGTACGCCTGGGGCCCGACCGTGGAGAACTGGCTCGGCGAGTCGACGACGCTGATGCTCGACGCCGCCGGGATCACCACCGGAAGCACCGTGCTCGACATCGCGGCCGGCGCGGGCGGGCAGTCGCTGGCCGCGGCGCGCCGCGTCGGCCCCACCGGCCACGTGCTCGCCACCGACATCTCCCCGGCGATCCTCGACCACGCCGCAGCGGCCGCAGCCGCGGAGGGCCTGACGAACGTCGCCACCCGGGAGCTGGACGGTGAGCGCCTCGACGTCGACCCGGCCGCTTCGACGCCGTGATCTCCCGACTCGGCCTGATCTACTTCCCCGACCAGCCCGGCGCCCTCGCCGGCCAGTACCGCGCGCTGCGGCCCGGTGGCCGGATCGCGGCCATCGTCTACTCCACCGCGGACCGCAACGGCTTCTTCTCCATCCCGGTGTCGATCATCCGGCGGCGCGCGCAGCTGCCACCTCCCGCACCCGGACAGCCCGGACCGTTCAGCCTCGGCGGCCCTGGCGTGCTCACCGACGCCTTCCGGGACGCGGGGTTCCGCGACGTCGGCTCCCAGGCCGTGCCAGCCGTGCTGCGGATGCCGCACGCGCAGGACTGCGTCCGGTTCGAGCGGGAGTCCTTCGGCGCGTTGCACCAGATGCTGAGCGGTCTCGCACCGGAGCAGCGGGAACAGGCCTGGCAGGAGATCGGCACCGAGCTGGCACGGTTCGAGGACGCCGAGGGCTTCGAGGGCCCCTGCGAGCTGATCGTCGCCTGGGGAACCAAATGACCAGCGACGGCGGCCGTGCTGATGGTCGATGGTGGCCAGGGGCGGGGTCGAACCGCCGACCTACCGCTTTTCAGGCGGTCGCTCGTACCAACTGAGCTACCTGGCCGGACCGGCGCGCACGCCGGATGGTGGAGCGACCCAGACGGGACTCGAACCCGCGACCTTCGCCGTGACAGGGCGACGCGCTAACCAACTGCGCCACTGGGCCTTGCGCTGCTGCAGCTGCTGCTGCCTTCCGGTGGAACGTACCCCCAACGGGATTCGAACCCGCGCTGCCGCCTTGAAAGGGCGGAGTCCTAGGCCGCTAGACGATGGGGGCTTGGGCCACGGGTGCGGCCCCCGCCCGCAACGGCTGTCCGTTGGGAGCCCGTCCAGCATAGGACAAGCTCGGCCCGAGTTCGCGGTCCGGGTGCCCCAGCCCGCCGGCGCGGCGGCAGCGGGCCTCTCGACGACGGCGTGGTCAGCGGCTGACCGGTGGCGGTTGGTCCGGGTTCCCGGAGATCAGCCCGAGCATGTCGAGGAGCTGTCGCAGGTCGTCGGAGTCGGACGAGTTGCGGGCCACCACCATCCGCGCCCGGTGCAGCTGGTCGTCGGACACGCGGTACGCGTCGGCCGCCGACCGCTGCGTGGGGATGGCGCCGGCCGGCGCCGTTCGATCGTCCCCGATGTCCCGCCGTGCGCTCCCGATACCACTCATCGACGCCTCCCCGGCAGCCACCCCCGTGGCCGTGACCGGCACGTTACCTACCGGTTCCGCCTGGCGCACGCCTCTTCCCGGGTGAGTGCGAGGCCGCCCGGTCGGTCGTAGGCTGCCGCGATGTCCCCGTCCCGCGATCGCTGGCGCGCCCGCCCTCGCTCCCTCGAGTCCGGGCACGTCCCGGCCGACGGACTCGGGGCCGACGACTCCGAGCTCGACACCTACCTCGCCGCCCTCGCGCCCAGCGCCGTCGAGACCACCGGCGGGTTCGGGTCCGCGAAGGTGTTCCAGCTGCGGCTCTCCGCTCGGCGCATCGAGCAGCTGCGCCGGATCGCGGCCGAGCGCGGGGTCTCGCCCGGCGCCCTCGCGGTCGACTGGGTGATCGACCGGCTGGACCGGGAGAACACCCCGACCGGGCCCAACGCCGTGGTCGCCGAGGCCGAGAGGCGGCGGGACGGTCCGTTGCGCGGGTTGCGTCGCCGCTCCTCCTGACGCCGGGAGTGTTCGAGGGGACCTGACGTCCTAGTGTCACCGTCGACCGACCGGAACAGCGGCGAGGAGGCCCCCCGGTGGACGCGTACGAGGACGTCTTCCGTGCCAGCACCGACGACCCGGAGGCCTTCTGGCTGCGGGCCGCCGAGGCCATCGACTGGCACGTGCCGCCGAACCGGGCGCTCGACGACTCCCGGCCGCCGTTCTACCGGTGGTTCCCCGACGGGGAGCTCAACGTCTGCCACAACGCGCTCGACCGGCACGTGGACGCCGGCCGGGGTGAACAGGCCGCCCTGGTGTACGACTCCCCCGTCACCGGCACCCGGCGCACGTACACCTACGAGGAGCTCCGCGACGAGGTGGCCCGGTTCGCCGGCGTCCTCAGCCGCCTCGGCGTCGGCCACGGCGACCGCGTCGTGATCTACATGCCGATGGTGCCCGAGGCCGCGGTCGCGATGCTGGCGTGCGCCCGGATCGGCGCGGTGCACTCGGTCGTGTTCGGCGGGTTCGCGCCCAAGGAGCTCGCCGTGCGCATCGACGACGCCACCCCGTCGGTAATCGTCGCCGCGTCCTGCGGCATCGAGGGCCAGCGGGTGATCGAGTACAAGCCCCTGCTGGACCGGGCGATCGAGATGGCGTCGCACCGGCCGTCGGCGAGCGTGGTCCTGCAGCGCCCGCAGGCCGAGGCGGCGATGGGTGCCGACGACGTCGACTGGGCCGAGGCGATGGCCGCCGCACAGCCGGTGGACTGCGTGCCCGTGAAGGCGACCGATCCGCTCTACATCCTCTACACGTCCGGCACGACCGGGAAGCCCAAGGGCGTGCTGCGGGACAGCGGTGGCCACGCGGTGGCGCTGCGGTGGTCGATGCCGAACGTCTACGACGTCGGGCCCGGCGAGACGATCTTCACCGCGTCCGACGTCGGGTGGGTGGTCGGGCACTCCTACATCGTCTACGCACCGCTGCTCACCGGCGCGACCACCGTCCTCTACGAGGGCAAGCCCGTCGGCACGCCGGACGCGGGGCAGTTCTGGCGGGTGGTCGCCGAGCACGGGGTGAAGAGCCTGTTCACCGCGCCCACGGCGTTCCGCGCCATCAAGAAGGAGGACCCGGACGGCGAGTACGCGGCGCGCTACGACCTCTCGGGGCTGCGCTACCTCTTCCTCGCCGGCGAGCGGCTCGACCCGGAGACCCACCGGTGGGCGACCGACCTGCTGGGCATCCCGGTGATCGACCACTGGTGGCAGACCGAGTCCGGGTGGCCGATGGTGGCCAACCCGGCCGGGATCGAGCTCCTGGAGATCAAGCCGGGGTCACCCACGAGACCGCTGCCGGGCTGGGACGTACGGGTGCTCGACACGTCCGGCGCGCCCGTCGAGGCCGGAACCGACGGCGCGATCGTGGTGAAGCTGCCGATGCCACCGGGATCGCTGCCGACCCTCTGGAACGACGACGCCCGTTTCCTCGCCTCGTACCTGGAGGCCTTCGACGGCTACTACCTCACCGGCGACGGCGGGCACCTCGACGCCGATGGCTACCTGTACGTGATGGGGCGCACCGACGACGTGATCAACGTGGCCGGGCACCGGCTCTCGACGGGCGGGATGGAGGAAGTGCTCTCCGGCCATCCTGACGTCGCCGAGTGCGCGGTGATCGGCGTCGCCGACCCGATGAAGGGGCAGGTCCCCCGCGGTTTCGTGGTGCTGAAGGCCGGCGTCGACCGCGCGGAGGACGACCTGCGCGCCGAGCTGGTGCAGCTCGTCCGCGACCAGGTCGGCGCAGTGGCCTCGCTCAAGGACGTCGCGGTCGTCTCGGCGCTGCCCAAGACCCGCTCCGGCAAGATCCTGCGCAAGACGATGCGCGGGATCGCCGACGGCGCCGACGAGCCCGTGCCCTCGACGATCGATGACCCCGGGGTGCTCGACGCGCTGCGGCCGGTGCTCCGGCCTTCGTCGTCGTCGTCGTCGTGAGGCGAATGGGGGTCATCGCGCGGCCGGACGGACCAACTTCGGATCCGGGGAGGGTCGGCGGGTAACGGGAAGGTCGCGGCCGGAGATGACGGTGCATCGGCCGCCGCTCCCCGCTCCGGCCTCGGCCCGTCCGAGAGGTCCGTCTCTCATGCCCTCCTCCCGCCGGGCGCGGCTCGCCGCGCTCGCCGCTGCGGTGAGCGCCGTCCTGGCCGTCGGCACGGCCGGCACCGCGGTCGCCGCGGCCGACCTGGACTGCGGGGATTTCACCTACCAGGAGGACGCCCAGGCGGTCCTCGACGGCGATCCGAGCGATCCGCACGACCTCGACGGCACCCCGGCCGATGGCCGAGCCTGTGAGCTGCGGCCGCGCCGGCCGACCGGCCCGGGCGATCCCGAGGCTCCGGGCACCACGCCGCCGCGCGCCCCGACCGCGGCCGCCCTCGCCGCCACGTCCCCCGAGCCCGCGACGGACCGGGACTGCGCCGACTTCGGCACCCAGGCGGAAGCGCAGGCCGCGTTGGATGGTCGCGGTGGCGACCCGGAACGGCTCGACGCGGACGCCGACCGCGTCGCCTGCGAGCAGCACTTCGGCACCGAGGGCCGGCAGGTCGCGGTGCTCCCGCTCGGCGGGGTGGCGACCGGGGGGAACCCGGGCACGTGACCGAAGTTGGTCGGATGCTGCTGGGGCTGGCGGTCGCGACCGTGCTCGCCGGGTGTGGTGCCGCACCGCTTCCGACCGACCTCGTCCCGGCGGCCCCGGCCGCGGCGCCCGCCGCACCCGCCGCGGCGCTCCCTGCCGCCCGTCCGACGTCACCGGGACCGGTGCGGGAGGTGGCCTCGCTCAGCCCGTCGGCCCCCGTCCGGGTGGAGGTGCCGGCGATCGGCGTCCGCACCGGGCCGCTGGTCGACCTCAGGATCGACGCCGCCGGAGCGATGGAGGTTCCGCCGGACGCGGGGACGGCGGGGTGGTTCGCCCTGGCACCCGCTCCCGGGTCGGTGGGCCCGGCCGTGATCGCGGCGCACGTCGACTACGCAGGGGTGTCCGGGGTGTTCGCGCGGCTGCGCGACCTCGCGCCGGGCGACGAGGTGCAGGTCTGGCGCGCCGACGGCACCGAGGCGGTGTTCCGCACGCACCGCGTCGACCGCTACCTGAAGTCGGACTTCCCGACCGACCTCGTCTACGGCGACACCGAGGGCCCTGAGCTGCGGCTGATCACCTGCGGAGGCTCGTTCGACCGCGGCACCGGCCAGTACCGCGACAACGTGGTCGCGTACGCCCGGCTCGTGGGTGTGCGATGAGGCCGACCCGCTTCCCACCGTCCGGGCGGCGGAGCACGATGTCGGTATGAGGAGCACGTCATGAGGGTCAAGGTCGACTTCGACCTGTGCGAGTCCAACGCCATCTGCATGGGCATCGCGCCGGAGGTGTTCGAGGTGCGGGAGGACGACTTCCTCTACATCCTCGACGAGCACCCGCCGGAGTCGCTGCGCCCGCAGCTGGAAGAGGCGGTCGCGTCCTGCCCGCGGGCGGCGATCTCCCTCGTCGACGACTGAGCTGAGCCGCTACCCGGCGACCAGCGACACGTGACGGTCGTCCGCGCCACGCTCACGTCTCCCTCGCCGCACGGTTGCCCGGCTCTCGGCACCGTTGGAGGATCCCCGGTACCGCCCCACGCCGAGGAGAGCCGATGACGCCGGTCTGGTACACCCCGTTGACGCCGCTGGCGTTCCTGCGCCGGTCCGCCGAGGTCTTCGCGGACAAGACCGCGATCGTGTACGGCGAGCGCCGGCACACCTACCGCGAGTTCGCCGCCGAGACCACCCGGGTGGCACACGCCCTGCGTGGCTCCGGCGTCGAGCCGGGCGACCGGGTCGCCTACCTTCTGCCCAACATCCCCGAGATGCTCGTGGCGCACTTCGCGGTGCCGCTGGCCGGGGCGGTCCTCGTCGCGATCAACACGCGGCTGTCCACCGAGGAGGTGCGCTACATCCTCGACCACTCCGGCGCCAAGGTGCTGGTGGTCGACGGGGCGCTGCACCCGACCGTGGCGCCGGTGGCCGGCGAGCTGAAGACCGTCGAGGAGATCATCACGGTGATCGACCCGGTGAGCCCGGGCGACGGCACCGGCAGCGGCGTCACCTACGACGACCTGCTGGCCCGCGGCAACGACGAGCCGCTGGACTGGGCCGTGGAGGACGAGACGTCCTGCATCTCCATCAACTACACCTCCGGCACCACCGGGAAGCCCAAGGGCGTGCAGTACTCCCACCGCGGTGCCTACCTGAACTCGTTCGGGGAGGTGGTCCACTCCGGGCACACCTTCGACAGCGTCTACCTGTGGACGCTGCCGATGTTCCACTGCAACGGCTGGTGCACGCCCTGGGCGCTCACGGCGATCGGGGGCACCCACGTCTGCCTGCGCGAGGTGCGCGGCGACGTGATCTGGGAGCTGATCGGCGAGCACGGGGTGACCCACCTCAACGGGGCGCCCGACGGTGGTCACCACGATCATGCGCGCCCACAGCGCCGGATCGCTGGAGAACCGGCTGACGATCACCACCGCCGGTGCGCCGCCGAGCCCGACCACGATCCTGCAGATGGAGCGGATGGGTTTCCGCATCGTGCACGTGTACGGGCTCACCGAGACCTACGGGCCGTACTCGGTGAACCAGTACCAGCACGACTGGGACGACCTCCCCGAGGAGGAGCGCGCGGTGCTGCAGGCCCGGCAGGGCGTCGGGATGCTGTGCGCCGACTGGCTGCGCGTGGTCGACGAGCAGATGAACGACGTCCCGGCCGACGGCTCGACCATGGGCGAGGTCGTCATGCGCGGCAACAACGTCATGCTGGGCTACTACGACGACCCGGCGGCCACCGAGGAGGCGTTCACGGGCGGCTGGTTCCACAGCGGCGACCTGGGCGTGATGCACCCGGACGGCTACGTCGAGCTGCGCGACCGTGCGAAGGACGTCGTGGTGTCGGGCGGGGAGAACATCTCGACGATCGAGGTCGAGCAGGCCGTCGTCAGCCACCCCGCGGTGGTCGAGGCCGCGGTGATCGGCGTGCCGGACGAGGAGTGGGGCGAGCGGCCCAAGGCGTTCGTCGTGCTCACGGAGGGCGAGAGCGCCACGGAGGACGAGCTGATCGAGCACGTGAAGTCGAAGATCGCCCGCTACAAGGCGCCGAAGTCCGTGGAGATCGTGGACGAGCTGCCCAAGACCAGTCACGGGCAAGGTGCAGAAGTTCGAGCTCCGCGAGAAGGAGTGGGGCG
The DNA here is from genome assembly GCA_963711715.1 of uncultured Actinomycetota bacterium. Taxonomy (GTDB): domain Bacteria; phylum Actinomycetota; class Actinomycetes; order Mycobacteriales; family Pseudonocardiaceae; genus Pseudonocardia. The sequence continues at coordinate 319,731 of CAVQFJ010000006.1, read as the reverse complement.
ACGAGACCAGCCGCATCCGCGGCTCGACCGGACGGCGCGCCGGGTTAGCGTGCCGGAGTGGACGACGGGGTGCCGCCTGGCGCGGTGCGGGCGGCGATCGGGGCCGTCACGACCACCACGGTCTCCGTGCTGCCGGTGTTCCTCGCCGGTGGGCTGGCCGTGCAGATCTCCGCGGAGCTCGGGTTCGACCCCGCCGGGCTCGGGCTGGTGGTGGCACTGTTCTTCGGGGTGAGCGCGCTCGCGTCGCTGCCGTGCGGCTGGCTGGTGGAGCGCTTCGGTTCCGGTCCGACCAGCCGGGTCGCGGTGCTCGGCGCCGCTGTGGTCATGATCGGCTCGTGGCCGCGTTCGCCCGCTCGTACCCGGGCCTGGTCGTCATCCTGCTGTGCGGCGCGTGGTGCAACGTGCTGGGCCAGCTCGTCGTCCAACCTGACCCTGGCCCGGTACGTCCCGGCGTCCCGGCTCGGCCTGTCGTTCGGCATCAAGCAGGCGGCGATCCCGCTGGCCACGCTGCTGGCCGGCGCCGGCGGTGCCCGCCGTGGCGCTGACGGTCGGGTGGCGGTGGGCGTTCGTCATCGGCGCCGGTGCTGGCCCTGGCCGCGCTGCTCGTCGCGCCGCGGGACACCGCCGGCCGGGCGCCGTCCCCCGCAGTACCCGGCGAGCGGGCCACCGCGGCGCTGTCGGTGATCGGTCTCGCCGCCGGGCTGGCCGCGGCGGCCGCTTCGGCGCTCGGGATCTTCCTCGTCGCCTCCGCCGTCGACCGCGGCGTCGACGCCGGCGCTGGCCGGGCTGACGCTGACCCTCGGCAGCGTCATCGGGCTGGCCGTGCGGCTGCTCAACGGCTGGCTCGCCGACCGCCGCTACGGGCGGACACGTCGCGGTCGTGGCCGGGAGCCTGGTGCTCGGCGCGGGCGGCCTCGCGCTGCTCGCGGTGCCGGGCACGCCCGCGCTGGTCCTCGGCACCGTGCTCGGCTTCGGGCTGGGCTGGGCGTGGCCGGGGCTGCTGCAGTTCGCGGTGGTGCGGCTCAACCCGTCGGCGCCGGCCGCGGCCACGTCGATCGTCCAGGTCGGGGTGTACGCGCGGCGGCTTCGTCGGGCCCGTCGGGTTCGGCTTCCTCGCCGCGCAGTGTCGTTCCCGACGGCGTGGCTGGTCGCGGCGGCGACGATGCTGGTCGCGCGCCGCGCTGATGGTGCTCGGCCGGCGGATGCTGGTGGCCCACCGGGTGGCCCGGGCGGCCGCGCCGACGGGGTGAGGAGGGCCCGATCACCGTTCCGGGACCCGGAGCCGCACCACACACGGTCCACCGTCCTCGGTCGATGATCATGCCGGCGCGGGACCCCGGCGGACGATCATGCCTGTCACCGGCCCGCCAGCCGCTCCGCCAGCGCGATCGCGTCGTACGGCGCGTGCACCTTGGCGTCGTTGTCGAAGTAGACGACCACGTCCAGCCCCTCCGCGCGACCAGGCCGCGCATCCGGTCGCCGCCCACGCGTCCAGGGCGTCCGGCGGGTAGCCGCTGGCGTAGAGCTCGTCGTGCGCCGTGCAGGCGCACGTAGACGAAGTCCGGCGGTGACGTCGTCGAACCGTCGGCCACGTGCCGGCCGAGTCCGCGACGACGAGCGCGACGCCGTGCGCCCGGAGCAGCGCGACGAACGCCGGGTCGCCGGAAGCTCTCGTGCCGGACCTCGAGGGCGTGCCGCAGCGGGCGGTCGGCGTCGGTCTCGGTGAGCGCCCGGCCCGTCGAGGCGCTCGTCGTGCTCGGCGGCCAGCTCGGCGGCCGCGGCGGTGGTGCGCGGCAGCAGGGCGAGGAACTCCGCGAGCCGGTCGGCGGTCGAAGCGCAGCCGCGGCGGGAGCTGCCACAGCAGCGGGCCCGAGCTTCGGGCCGAGCGCGAGCACGCCCGACGCGAAGAAGTTGGCCAGCGGGGTCCGCACGTCGCGCAGCTGCTTCAGGTGGGTGATGAAGCGCGCCGCCCTTGACCGCGAACACGAAGTCCGTCCGGGGTCTCGGCGCGCCCAGGCGCGGTAGCTCTCCGGCCGCTGCAGCGAGTAGAACGACCCGTTGATCTCGATGCTGTCGACGCCGCCGGGACAGGTGCTCCAGCTCGCGGCGCTGGGCGAGGCCGGCGGGGTAGAACGTGCGACGCCACGGCGGGTAGCGCCACCCCGAGGTCCCGACCCAGGCCCGTGCCACCTGCGCCAGCATCCCACCACCGGGCAGGATGACCGGGTGGACCCAGGAGTGATCGACCCAGCGATCGACCCAGCGAGTGATCGACGGTGCGGTGATCGTGACCGGCGCGGCGGGCGCCGCTCGGGCGCGGGCGCGTCGTGCGCCGAGTTCCGTCGCCGCGGGGCGCGCGGTGGTCGCCCTGGACCGGCCCGGGGAGCGGCTCGCCGCGCTCGGCGCGCAGGAGGCGGCGTGCATGCCCGTGCCGGTCGACCTGTCCGTCCCGGGCGGCGGTGGGCGAGCCGCGTTCGCAGCCATCGACGCGCTCCCGGTCTCGCCCGACGCCCTCGTCGGGCTGGCCGGCGGCTTCACTCCCGGGAAGCTCGTCGACATCGACGAGGAGCACCTCGACGGCCTTTGGCGCTCCAACTTCGGCTCGGCGTTGTGGACCGCGCAAGCGGCGGCCCCCCGGTTCGCCGCGGGCGGCGGCGGCACCGTCGTCCTGGTCGGGTCGAAGACCGCGGTCCCCGGCCCGGCGCCCCGTCGCGCACGCCACCAGCAAGGCCGCGGTCGTCCGGCTGACCCAGCTGCTCGCCGAGGAGCTGCGCCCGCGACGGATCCGGGTCAACGCCGTGCTCCCCTCGGTGATCGACACTCCGGCCAACCGCAGCTGGATGTCCGACGACCTCGCCGCGCGCGCCGTCGCCGCCGGCGGCGATCGCCACGGTCATCGCCTTCCTCTGCGGCCCGGACGCCGCCCCGATCAGCGGCGCCGCCGATCCCGGTGTACGGCGATGCCTGACCTGCAGCGGGCCGTCGACGTCGGCGCTCGACTGGCCGGCCGACCACGTCGCCGTCGCCGTCGTCGGCTGCCGACGGCACGCGTGCTGGCCGCAACGCGGGCGAGCAGGACCGAGAGTTCCGGCTCGCCTCGGTGACCAAGACTGCTCGCCGCCTACGCCGTCGCTCGTCGCGGTCGAGGAGGGCGCCGTGGAGTGGGACACCCCGGCCGGGCCGGAGGGCTCCACCGTGCGCCACCTGGCCGCGCACGCGTCCGGGCTCGTCGTTCGCCGACGGGCGCGGTGCAGGCGCGCCCGGCGACCCGGCGGATCTACTCCAACGCCGGCTTCGACGTGCTCGGCGAGACCGTCGCCGCGGCCGCCGGGATCCCGTTCGCCGACTACCTGCGACGAGGCGGTCTGCGCGCCGCTCGGCCTCACCGCGACCCGGCTGGAGGGCTCCCCCGCGGCCGACGCCGTCTCCACGGCCGCGGACCTCGCCCGTTTCGCCGCCGAGCTGCAGGCCCCCACGCTGGTCCACGCCGACACGCTGCGCCGCGGCCACCCGGTGGCCTTTCCCGGGCTCGACGGCATCCTGCCGGGCTACGGGCGGCAGAAGCCCAACGACTGGGGCCTCGGCTTCGAGATCCGCGACGGCAAGTCGCCGCACTGGACGGGGTCGCACAGCTCCCCACGCACGTTCGGGCACTTCGGCCAGTCCGGCACGTTCCTGTGGGTCGACCCGGACGCCGGTGGCGCGTGCGTGGCGCTGACCGACCGTGACTTCGGCGAGTGGTCGGAGCAGGCCTGGCCGCCGTTCACCGACGGGGTGCTGGCGGCGCTGTAGCCCGTCGGGTGGAGGCGGGAACATCCCCGCGGGTCGCCTCGTTGTGCCCGCTGTCCGAGCCGGGCGAGCCTGTGTCCCCGGGTCTCACCAGTAAAGAGCCGCCACGGACGATCGTTCGGCTGGAGCCGTGGTGTGCCGTTCGCCGCGAGGCGACCAGCGCTCGGCTCGGACCCCACTCCCCCTTCGGGAACAATCCGCAGGTCGGAGTGGTTCTACTGGTGTCCGAGCCAGGCGATCCGTGTCCCCGGGTCTCACCATTCGCCGCCTACGGGTGCGCCACGCGCCGAGAGGCGACCGGCGCCTGGCCCGGACACCCTTTCCATCGACAGCAGAGGACGGCGAGCGCCATGAAGGGCGATCGGGTCGAGATCGTCATCGACGCCGGCAGCGGGACGACGCGCACGTACGAGATCGTCGCCACCCGCGCCGGCCGGAAGGTCGGCATCACGCACTCGCGTGGGGTCGTCGAGGTCAGTGAGACCACGCGGGGCGGCAGCACCGTCCGCACCGCGCGCTTCCTCGCGAACCGGGTGCTGGCGTTGGTGGAGCACCCCGCCGCCGACAGTCCGGTGGCCGACGAGATCACACCCACCCTGCGCACGGCCTGAGCGTCGATCCAGCAGACTCCCACCACGATGTCCACACCCGCGGCGCGACGAGAGCGCAGGCCCCGCCGTCGCCCCCGGTCGGGCACCGGCACGCCCCGGACCGGTCGGCCGCAGGACGCGGCACCCGTGGACCCTTCCCCGCAGGACCCGTCCCCGCAGGAAGACCGGGCCCTCGAGGCCGGCGGTGACGTTCCCGACGCCTCGAGCGCTCGCGCACCGACTCCCGGGTGTCTCGCTGCGCGACGAGCACCGGCTCTCCCGTCGACTGGACACCGCCCGCCGCACCCGCGACGGCGCCGCCCGGGCGAAGGCTCTCGCGGACATCGCCGCCGCGGTCGACGGAGCCGAGCAGCGGCTGGCCGGCCGCCGTGCCGCCGTGCCGGCGATCAGCTACCCCACCGCGCTCCCGATCAGCGCCCGCCGCGAGGACATCGCGGCGGCCATCCGCGACCACCAGGTCGTGATCGTCGCGGGCGAGACCGGCTCCGGGAAGACCACCCAGATCCCCAAGATCTGCCTGGAGCTCGGCCGGGGGGTCCGCGGGATGATCGGCCACACCCAACCCCGCCGCCTCGCCGCTCGCACGGTCGCCGCCCGCATCGCCGAGGAGCTCCACACCGAGCTCGGCGACGCCGTCGGCTGGAAGGTCCGCTTCACCGACCAGGTGGGCGAGAACACGCTGGTCAAGCTGATGACCGACGGCATCCTCCTCGCCGAGCTCACCGGTGACCGGATGCTGCGCCAGTACGACACGCTGATCATCGACGAGGCCCACGAGCGCAGCCTCAACATCGACTTCATCCTCGGATACCTCACGCAGCTGCTGCCGCGCCGTCCCGACCTCAAGGTCGTCATCACCTCGGCGACGATCGACCCTGAGCGCTTCGCCCAGCACTTCGCGGCGGCCACCGGCGCGTCGGTGCCGATCGTCGAGGTGTCGGGCCGGAGCTACCCCGTGGAGGTGCGCTACCGGCCCGTCGTCGACCCGGACGATCCGGACGCCGATCCCGACCGCGACCAGCTCGACGCCATCGGCGACGCCGTCGAGGAGCTGCAGCGCGAGGGCGGTGTCGACGGTCGGGGCGGCGACATCCTGGTCTTCCTCCCCGGCGAGCGCGAGATCCGCGACACCGCCGACGCGCTCGGCCGGCGCGATCTCGGCAACACCGAGATCGTCCCCCTGTACTCCCGGCTCTCCTCGGCCGAGCAGCTGCGTGTGTTCGCGCCGCACACCGGGCGGCGGGTCGTGCTGGCCACCAACGTGGCCGAGACGTCGCTGACCGTCCCGGGCATCCGTTCCGTCGTCGATCCCGGCACCGCACGCATCTCGCGGTACTCCCGCCGCCTGAAGGTGCAGCGGCTGCCCATCGAGAAGGTCTCCCAGGCCAGCGCGAACCAACGAGCCGGCCGCTGCGGACGCGTCGCCGACGGGATCTGCATCCGGCTCTACTCCTCCGACGACTTCGACGCGCGCCCCGAGTTCACCGAGCCGGAGATCCTGCGCACCAACCTCGCCTCGGTGATCCTGCAGATGATCGCGCTCGAGCTGGGGGAGCTCACCGAGTTCCCGTTCGTCGAGCGGCCCGACGTCCGCGCGGTCCACGATGGACTGGCGCTGCTGCAGGAGCTCGGCGCACTGGAGTCCGACCGCCGGCTCACCGCCGTCGGGCGCGCGCTCGCCGCGCTGCCCGTCGATCCCCGGCTGGGCCGCATGCTCGTGGAGGCCGACCGCACCGGTTGCCTGCGCGAGGTGCTGGTCATCACCGCGGCGATGAGCGTGCAGGATCCCCGCGAGCGGCCCGCCGAACACCGGCAGGCCGCGGACGAGAAGCACGCCCGGTTCACCGAGCACGGCTCGGACTTCCTCGCCTTCCTCCACCTCTGGCGCTACGTCGACGAGCAGCGCGCGGCGTTGACGGGCAACCGGTTCCGCCGCCTGCTCCGCGAGGAGTTCCTGCACTACCTGCGTATCCGGGAGTGGCAGGACCTGCACGCACAGCTGCGGTCCGCCGCCCGCAACGCCGGCATGACCCTGAACGACACCGACGCCGATCCCGACCGCGTCCACATCGCCGTGCTCTCCGGGTTGCTCTCCCAGGTGGGGCTGAAGGAGGGGGAGACCCGCGAGTACCTCGGGGCCCGTGGTGCCAAGTTCATGATCTTCCCCGGCTCGCCGCTGGCCAGGAAGCCGCCGCGGTGGGTGATGGCCGCCGAGCTGGTGGAGACGTCGCGGCTGTTCGCGCGCACCGTCGCGCGGATCGAGCCGGAGTGGATCGAGCCGCTGGCCGGGCACCTCGTGAAGCGGACGTACTCCGAGCCGCACTGGTCGCGCAAGCGCGCAGCCGCCGTCGCCACCGAACGCGTGACGCTGCACGGCATCCCGGTCGTGGTCGGCCGCACCGTCGACCTCGGACGGATCGACCCCGAGCTGGCCCGCGAGCTGTTCATCCGCTACGCGCTCGTCGAGGGCGACTGGCAGACCCGGCACCGGTTCTTCCACGCCAACCGCGAGCTGCTCGAGGGCGTCGAGGAGCTCGAGCACAAGGCCCGTCGTCGGGACCTGGTGGTCGACGAGGAGACGCTCGTCGACTTCTACACCGACCGCATCCCGTCCGACGTCGTGTCCGGCCGGCACTTCGACTCCTGGTGGAAGAGGACCTCTCGCCGGCACCCGGACCTGCTCGACTTCACCGAAGAGATGGTGCGCACCGCCCGGGCGTCCGAAGTGGACCGCACCGCCTACCCGGACCACGTCGCCGCGGGGGGCCTCACGCTGCCGCTCTCGTACGCGTTCGAACCGGGCACGCGCACCGACGGCGTCACCGTCGACGTGCCGGTCGCCGCCCTGCACCAGGTGGACCCCACGCCCTTCACCTGGCAGGTGCCCGGGCTGCGCGAGGAGCTGGTCACGGCCCTGATCAAGACGCTGCCCAAGCAGCTGCGGCGGCTGTTCGCCCCCGCCCCCGACCACGCCAGGGCCGTGCTCGAGCGGATGCGGGCTGCGCGGTCCGGCCACGCACCGGATGAGCCCCTGCTCGACGGCCTGGAGCGCGAGCTCGGTCGGATGCGCGGCGTCGACATCCCCCGGGACGCGTGGGAGCTCGACCGGCTGCCCGAGCACCTGACCGTCACGTTCCGGGTGGTGGACGAGGCCGGCCGGGAAGTCGCCACCGGCACCGACCTGGCGGCGCTGCGGCGGCAGCTGGCGCCGGAGGTGCGCGCCGAGCTGGCCGCCGCGGGCACCGGGATCGAGCGCTCCGGGCTCACCACTTGGTCGTTCGGCACGCTGCCCCGCGAGCACCGGCTGCACCGCGGGGCACACGTCGTCACCGGCTACCCGGGGCTGGTGGACCGGGGCGCGACCGTCGACGTCCGCGTGTTCCCGACGGCGGCCGAGCGCGATCCCGCGATGTGGCGCGGCACGCGGCGGCTGCTCCTGCTGGACACCCCGTCACCGGTCCGGCAGGTGCAGCGCGGACTGGACAACGCGGCCCGGCTCACGCTGGCGCGCAACCCGCACGGCTCCGTCGCCGCACTGCTCGACGACTGCGTGACGGCCGCGGCCGACGCCCTGATGGTGGCGGCCGGCGGGCCGCCGTGGGATGAGCCGGGCTACGCGCGGCTGCAGGCGCTGTTCCGCGAGCGACTCGCCGCCACCACGCTGCAGGTGCTGCAGGCCGTCCGTGGCGTGCTCGGTCGCTGGCACCGCGCGCAGGAACAGCTGGGCGAGCTGCGGGCTCCGGTGCTGGCGGCCGGCCTGACCGACCTCACCGAACAGCTCGACGCGCTGGTGGGACCGGGTTTCGTCACCGCCGCCGGGGCCGCCCGGCTCGGCGACGTCGCGCGCTACGTCGAAGCCGTCGAGCGGCGGATCGAGAAGCTGCGGGCCGATCCGGCGCGCGACGCCGCGTGGACCGCACAGGTGCACGCGGTGGCCGACGAGTACCGCGCCGAGGTGGCCGCGCTCCCGCCGGGCGTGGAGCCGTCGCCGGCCCTCGACGAGATCCGCTGGATGATCGAGGAGCTGCGCGTGAGCCTCTACGCGCACCCGATGCGCACCCGCTACCCGGTGTCGATCAAGCGGATCCAACGGGCGATCGACGAGCTACCGCGCTGAGCCGTCCCCCGCGGCGGGTCAGGAAAGCCACTTTCCTGCATTGTGAGCGCAGGAAAGTGGCTTTCCTGCGCTGTGGGGACGGGCGGCGAACGGACCATCAGCCGGTGGGATGCACCATCACCTTCACCGAACCGGGGTCCTCCCGGCCCACCGTCAGCGACGCCTCCGCGTCGTCGAGCCGGTAGTGCCCGGTGACCAGCCGGTCGAGGTCCACCCGGCCCGACGCCACGAGCGCGATCGCCGTCGGCCAGGTGTTGGCGTAGCGGAACGTGCCGGTCACCTCCAGCTCCCTTTCCTGCACGACCGACAGGGGCAGCGGCACCTCGTCACCGCCCATCCCGACGAGGACCGCGCGGCCGGCCCGGTCCAGCGCCCGGATGCCCTCCGAGATCACCGGCGGGTGACCCGAGCACTCCAGGAGCACCCCGGGCGGGACGACGTCCAGCACCGACGCGGTCCGGGCGTCCACCACCTCCGTCGCCCCGAGCGAACGGGCGAGCGCGAGCCGCGCCGGGTTGACGTCGGACACCACCACCTCGGTGGCCCCGAACGCGAGCGCCGCCTGGGTGGCGACCAGGCCGATCGGACCTGCCCCGGTGACGAGCACGCGCGACCCGGCGCCGACGCCCCCCTTGCGGCACGCCCACACGCCGACCGACAGCGGTTCGAGCAACGCCGCGGCGTCGTCGCTCATCGAGTCGGGCACGGGATGGGCGAAGGCCGCGTGCACCACCACGCGCTCCGCGAACGCGCCGTCGATCGGCGGAGTGGCGAAGAACCGCATGTCGGGGCACAGGTTGTAGCGCCCGGCGAGGCACTGGGGGCAGGAGCGGTCGGGCACGCCCGGCTCCACCGACACCCGCTGGCCGACCCGCAGCCCGCTCACCCCGGCGCCGAGCTCGGTGACGACCCCGGCCGACTCGTGGCCGAGCACCATCGGCTCCTCCACCACGAAGCGCCCGATCCGTCCGTGCTCGTAGTAGTGCACGTCCGAGCCGCACACCCCGACGGACCGGACCTCGACGGCGACCTCACCCGGCTCCGGCACCGGCGCCGGTCGCTCCTCCAGCTCGACGCGGCCCGCCCCGAGCAGGACCGCGGCGCGCATCAGGGGCGCACCTGGATCTTGCGACCGACCCCGGCGCGGAACTGCTCCAGCGCCGCCGGGTACTCCTCGAGCAGCTTCCGGTCGCTGATCATCACCTCGGGACGCAGCACACCGTCGGCGAACAGCTCGGCCGCGCGCTCGAAGCTGTGCAGCACGGCCATCGAGCCGACGATCCGGATCTCGGCGTTGTAGACCCGGAACGGCGAGAAGCGCGCGGTGGCGTCCTCGTTCGCCACCCCGAACTGCTGGAACGTGCCGCCGCGGATGACCCGGCCCAACCCGTCCTCGATCGCCGCGACCACCCCGGTGCAGTCGATGACGACGTCCCAGCCGCGCGGACGCTCCAGCTCGTCGGCACTGGTCACGGTGGCCGTGCAGCCCAGCTCCTTGGCCGTCTCCAGGCGCGCGGGGTTGAGGTCGACCATGCTCACGCTCGCCGCGCCGGCCCGCTTCGCCAGCTCCATCATCATCAGGCCCATGGTGCCGGCGCCGTAGATGAGGTAGTGGTCGCCGAGCTTGGGGGCCAGCACGTCGAACCCGCGGACCGCGCACGACAACGGCTCGATCATCGCGGCGTCGGCGGGCGAGACGCTGTCCGGCAGCACCACGCAGTTGGCGACGGGAGCCGCGGCGTACTCCGCGGCGCCGCCCGTGGTGCTCACCCCGATCGCGGCCCACCGCTCGCACAGGTTGCCCCGACCACGACGGCAGAAGTAGCACTCCCCGCAGTGCAGCGACGGGTCGACCGCGACCTGGTCCCCGACCCGCACCCCGTCGAGCGCCGCGTCGACGTCGGTGCCGACCGCCACCACCTCGCCGGCGAACTCGTGGCCCGGGGTCACCGGCAAAGTGGGCGCGAACTCGCCGTCCGCGATGTGCAGGTCCGTGCCGCAGATCCCGCAGCCGGCCACGGCCACCACGACCTCGCGCTGGCCCGGCGAGGGATCCGGCACCGTCTCGACGGTCACGGCATCGGTGCTGATCACCGCTGCTCTCATGACGCCGCCTCCGCGGGAAGAAGTGCGTCGGCGGTCATGACGCCGCCTCCGCGGGAGTGAGCACGTCGGCGGTCACTTGATCGCCCCCAGCGACAGACCCTGCACCAGCTTGTCCTGCGCCGCGAACCCGGCGATGAGCACCGGCAGCGACACCGCGACGGCCGCGGCGCAGACCTTGGCCAGGAACAGCCCCTGGCTGGTGACGAAGCCGGTGAGGAACACCGGCGCCGTCTGCGCCACCGTGGCGGTCAGCACCCGGGCGAACAGCAGTTCGTTCCAGCTGAAGATGAAGCAGATCAGCGAGGTCGCGGCGATCCCGGGCAGGACGATCGGGATGATGATGGTGCGCAGGGTGCGGAGCAGCCCGCAGCCGTCCATGGACGCCGCCTCGAGGATCTCCCCCGGCACCTCGGCGAGGAACGAGCGCATCATCCACACCGCGATCGGCAGGTTCATCGAGGTGTAGAGGATGACCAGGAGCCAGATGTTGTCCAGCATCCCGACGTACTGCGCGATCAGGTAGATCGGCAGCAGGCCGGCGACGACCGGCAGCATCTTCGTCGACAGGAAGAAGAACATCACGTCGGTCCACTTGCGGACCGGCCGGATGGACAGCGCGTACGCGGCCGGGATCGCCAGGATCAGGACGAGGATCGTCGAGATGATGCTCGCCATCACCGAGTTGATCAGCGGCGGCCACGGGCTCGCGCCGGTCGCGGCGCCGAAGAAGTTGGCGTAGCCCTCGAAGCGTCAGCGGCGCGAAGAACGACGGCGGGTTCGTCGCCGCGTCGGTCTCGCTGTGGAGCGAGGTCAGCACCATCCAGAGCACCGGGAACACGAACACGAGCCCGACGAACCACGCCAGGATCCCGAGCATGAGCCCGCCGAGGTTCCGCCGCGGCGGGGCCGTCGCCGCCTCCGGCCGGGCCTTTCCTCCCACCTCGGCCGTCGTCGCCGTCATCGGTTCTCCTCCTTGAACAGGGACGACACGGTCCGCAGGGCGAACGTCGCGATGATGATCGTGCCGATGACGACGATCACGCCCGCCGCCGACGCCTGTCCGTACTCCTGCGCGTTGTAGAAGATCTGGTAGATGGTGAACGGCAGGTTGGCCGTGCCGAGCCCGCCGGACGTGATCGTGAAGACGGCGTCGAAGTTCTGCACGATGTAGATCGAGCCGAGCAGCCCGCCGAGCTCCAGGTACTGGCGCAGGTGCGGGAAGGTCATGTAGCGGAAGATCTGCCACGCCGAGCAGCCGTCGATCCGCGCCGCCTCGATGACGTCGAGCGGCCGGCCCTGCAGCCCGGCCAGCATGATCAGCATCATGAACGGCGTCCACTGCCAGACCAGCGAGGCGATCACCGACGTCAGCGGCAGCTGGGAGATCCAGTCCGGCTGCGGGGCGTCGGGACCGAACACCCCGCGCAGCAACCCGTTGAACAGGCCGTACTCCGGGTTGTAGAGGGCGTGCTTCCACAGCAGCGCCGCCGCCACCGGCACGATCAGGAACGGCGTGATCATCATCGTCCGGACGATCCCGCGCCCGAGGAACGCCCGGTCCAGCAGCAGCGCGATCGCAGTGCCGAGCACCAGGCTCACCAGCACCACCGACACGGTCAGCACGATCGTCGTGACGATCGCCGATCGCGTGGTGGGGTCGGTGAGGACGGTGATGTAGTTGTCCAACCCGGCGAACCCGATCTCGTCGGGGTAGTAGGCGTTCCAGTTCATGAACGAGATGACCAGCGTGCCGACGAACGGCAGCTGGGTCACGATGATCATGAAGATCAGGGCGGGCAGCAGCGGGGCCCGCCGGGCCCAGTCCCCGCTCCGCCGCAGGGCCCCGTTGGTGCCCCCGCCCGCCGCGGAGGACTCCGCCCCCGCGCCGGGCCGGGGCTCGACCGCAGTACTCATCCCGGTACCTCTTCCCCGACCGGCCCGGTCACTTCTGGTACTTGTCCGCCACCACTTGCGCGGACTCCTGGCCCCTGTTCAGCGCCTCGTCCACCGTGATCTGCCCGGCGATCGCCGCGCTGACGTCCTGCGAGACCTGGGTGCCGAGGTCCGGGAACTCCGGGATGCCGACGAACTGGATCCCCGGTGCGGGCCGCGGCTGGACGCCGGGGTTGTTCGGGTCGGCTGCCTCGATGGCGGCCTGCGTCGGCTCGGCGAACGCCTGGGCCTCGGCGACGTACTCCGGGTGCTCGTAGGTCGACGACCGCTTCCCGGCGGGCACCTTCGACCAGCCCAGCTGCTGACCGACCAGCTCCTCGTACTCCTTGCCCGACGCCCAGGAGATGAACTTCCAGGCGGCGTCCTTCTTCGTGCTGGCCTGCTGGATGCCCCACGCCCAGGCGTAGAGCCAGCCGGAGCTGGGGGTCTCCACGACCGGCGCGGCCACGTAGCCGATCTTGCCCTTGACCGGGGAGTCGGCCGCCTCGAGCGAGCCCGCCGCGGAGGTGGCGTCGTACCACATCGCGACGTTGCCCTGCGTCATGTTGTTGAGGCACTCGGTGAAGCCGGCCTGCGGCGCGCCGGGCTCACCGTGCTTGCGGACCAGGTCGACGTAGAACTGGGTGGCCTGCTTGAACTCCGGAGCGTTGACCTCGGGCGTCCAGTCCTCGTTGAACCAGGTGCCGCCGAAGGTGTTGACCACCGTGGTGAGCGGGGCGAAGACCTGGCCCCAGCCGGGCTGGCCGCGCAGGCAGATGCCCTTCATGCCGGGTTGCTTGCCGTCGACCTGGGCGGCGAGGTCGGCGACCTGCTGCCAGGTCGGGTTGGCCGGCATGGTCAGGCCGGCCTGCTCGAAGACGTCCTTGCGGTACATCAGGAACGACGACTCGCCGTAGAAGGGCTGGCCGTAGACCTTGCCGTCCTCGCCGGTCAGCGACGTGACCATGGGCTTGAGGATGTCGGCCTGGTCGAACGCGGGATCCGCGGCGATGAAGTCGTCCATCGGGGCGATCCACTGGCTCTTGGCGTAGATCGGGATCTCGAAGTTGCTGACCGTGGCCACGTCGTACTGGCCGGCCTGGCTGGAGAACTCCTGGCTGATCTTGTCGCGGACGTCGTTCTCCGGGAGCACGGTGAAGTTGACCGTGATGCCGGTCTGCTTGGTGAAGTTGTCGGCCGTCAGCTTCTGCAGGTCCACCATCTGGGGGTTGTTCACCATCAGCACCGAGATGCTGTTGGCGTCGCCGCCCCCGCCGGCCCCTCCGCCGCCCCCGGCACCTGCGCAACCGGTGCTCGCCACCATCACCGCGAGCGCGAGCACCGCTCCGCGCCTTCCCCACCGCTTCATCGCGTCGACCTCCTGGGAAACGGGCCGGCAGCGCTCATACGAGCGAAGCCCTGATCACACGGGGTAGCTTGTGTCACGGATCACGCCGAGTCAATGGGATGTGCGAGGATGGGCATCGCGACGCTCAGATGAGCAATCGAGGTTTCGAGATGGTCACGATGAACGGCGGGGGACCGGCCCACCTCGTCCTCACGGCGTCGGTCGCGCGCCGTTACTACCTCGATGGTCGGTCGAAGGTGGAGATCGCCGAGGAGTTCGCGCTGAGCCGCTTCAAGGTGGCCCGGTTGCTGGAGGACGCCCGCAGCAGCGGGATCGTCCGCATCGAGATCGGGCACCCCGGCGTGATCGACGTCGAGCTCTCCGGACGGCTGATGGAGGCCCTCGGTCTGCGGCACTGCGTCGTCACGGATACGCCGGACGACCACCCGGCGTCACTGCGCGAGCACCTCGGAGTGGCGGCCGCGGACCTGCTGACCGAGCTCGTCACCCCCGACGACGTGCTCGGGCTGTCCTGGGCCCGATCGGTGAGCGCGATGGCGACGAAGCTGCATCGGCTCGCGGCGGTGCCCGTCGTCCAGCTCACGGGGGCCCTGACCCGGCCCGGGGTGGACGACAGCTCGATCGAGCTGGTCCGTGAGGTCGCCAGGGTGTCCGGCGGGCCGGCGTACTTCTTCTACGCCCCGATGGCCGTGTCCGACGCCGCCACGGCGCGGGCGCTGCGCCAGCAGCCCGAGGTGGCCCGCGCCTTCTCGCTCATCCCGTCGGTCACCACGGCCGTCGCGGGGGTCGGGGCCTGGGCCGCCGAACAGTCCACGCTCTACGACGCCACCGGTGAGGCGGAGCGCGCCGAGCTGGGTCGGCGCGGCGTCTGCGCCGACGTCTCCGGGGTCCTCGTCGATGCGTGCGGGGAGCCCGTGGCCGCCGGCCTCACGGAGCGGATGATCGGCATCACGGCCGAGCAGATGCGCGTCGTACCGGAGGTGATCGGGATCGTCTACGGCATGGCCAAGGTGCACGCCGTCCTCGCAGCGGTGCGAGGTGGCATGGTGAACAGTCTGGTCACACACTCGACGCTGGCGGCGGCGCTGATCGAGGCCGGGTGATGACGACGAAGCAGGCCGAGATCCTGTTGCACGGCGGCACCGCCAACCGGGGTCGCATCCATCGGGTCGGCGACACCGTCCGCCGTCCGATGCGTCCCACCAGCGCCTCCACCCACGCCCTGCTGCGGCACCTGGAGGACGTCGGGTTCGACGGCTCGCCCCGCGTGCTCGGCGTGGACGACGCGGGTCGTGAGGTCCTCAGCTACCTGCCCGGCGACGCCGTGACCGCCCCGGCCCCCGGTTGGGGACTGACCGACGCCGCGCTGCGCAGCGTTGGCCAGCTGCTGCGGCGCTTCCACGAGGCAGCCGCCGGCTTCGACCCGACGCCGTACGCGTGGTCACACGTGGCGCCCGCCCCCTACCACGTCGGCGGGATCAGCCACAACGACCCGAACCTCGACAACGTCGTCTTCCGCGACGGGCGCGCCAAGGGCCTGATCGACTTCGATCTCGCGGCTCCCGGCGACCCGCTCTGGGACGTGGCCTCGGCCGCCCGGTTGTGGGTGCCGCTCCGCTCGCCGTGCGACATCGACGACGTCCGCCGTGGCCGCGGGCTCGCCAGGGTGCGGGCCTTCGTCGACGCCTACGGCCTGGACGACGGCGGTCGGACCGCCCTGGTGGCCGGGGTGCGCGACAGCCACGACTGGATGGTCGCCATCGTGCGGGAGGGCGCCGAGAGCGGGGTGCCGGGGTTCGCGGCCTACTGGGGGCCGGATGCCGCCGCCCGCGCCCGTCGCACCGACGCCTGGCTGGAGCGCAACACCGACATCCTGACCGCTGCCCTGCTCTGAGCGGGCGAATCGTCCCGCGGATCAGGCAGCGACCCGGACCTGCCCGACCGCACCCCGCAGCCCGACGCAGCCCACGCAGCCCACGCACCCCACGCAGTCGACGCATCCGATGCAGGCCACGCACCGCCGGCAGCCCACGCACGCGATGCAGCCCACGCAGGCCAGGAGGCCCGCGCTGAGCAGGGTCAGCACGCAGGCGAGGATCCCGACACTGCCCGCCGTGGCGGCGCTGCCGGCCACAGCGGCGCTGCCCGCGGTGGCCGCGCTCCCGGTGACCGCGACGCTGCCCGCCGTGGCCACGCTGCCGGAGACGGCGACGCTGCCCGCCGTGGCCACGCTCCCGGCCACCGCCACGCTGCCCGCGGTGGCCACACTCCCGGCCACGGCGATGCTGTCGGCCACGGCGACGCTGCCGGCGACGGCAGCGTGGTCGGCAGCGTCGTCCTGCCTCGCGCCGTCACCCGTCCCGGCGGTGAGATCCGTCCGCTCGTCCATCCGGTCCCCTCCGATGAGTGTGGGCACGTCCGATCCGACGGACGTGGTGTCGTGATCGTCCGTTCCCGCCCATGGTGTCGGTCACGCGCTGCGAGATCCACCGGGTGCCGCGACCGGCCGCGTGCCACGATCGGCCGATGACCGCCTACGAGCATCTCGGTGAGGCACTGGGCACGGACTTCTTCGCGGTGCGCGAGCAGTTCACCGGGGAGCAGTGGGAGCGGTTCATCGCCGTCCGGCGGTTCGTCGACGAGGAGGTGCTGCCCGACATCGGCGACTACTGGGAGAAGGCCGAGCTGCCCTGGCACCTGTTCCGGCGGCTGCCCGAGCTGAAGATCGTCGGCGAGGACATCGACGGCTACGGCGCCGCCGGCATGAGCCCCATGGCCTGCGGGCTCGTCCACATGGAGCTGCACCGCGGCGACGGGTCGCTGGGCACCTTCCTCGGCGTGCACGCCGGGCTGGCCATGCAGTCGATCGCGATGTGCGGCTCGGAGGAGCAGAAGCAGCGCTGGCTGCCGGCGATGTCCACACTGGACACGATCGGGGCGTTCGCGCTCACCGAGCCCGATCACGGATCCGACTCCATCGCGCTGGAGACCACCGCCCGCCGCGACGGCGACCACTGGGTCCTCGACGGCGTCAAGCGCTGGATCGGCAACGCGACCATCGCCGACGTCGTGATCGTGTGGGCCCGGGACACCGACTCGGGCGAGGTCCTCGGCTTCGTCGTCGAGACCCCGGCGGAGGGCTACGACGCGAGCGTGATCACCGGCAAGGTGTCGCTGCGCTCGGTGTGGCAGGCCGACATCCGGCTGACCGGGGTGCGGGTGCCGGACGAGAACCGGCTGGCCGAGGCGCGGTCGTTCCGGGACTGCGGCCGGGTGCTGGCCAACACCCGCGGCATCTGTGCGTGGATGGCCCTCGGGCACGCCACCGCCGGGTACGACGCCGCGATGCGATACGCGCAGGCGCGCAGGCAGTTCGGCAAGCCGCTCGCGTCGTTCCAGATCGTGCAGCAGCGCCTGGTGCACATGCTCGCCGACCTCACCGGGATGCAGCTGTACTGCATGCAGCTCGGCCGCCTCGCCGATGCCGGCCGGCTGTCCCCCACGGTGGCCGGGCTGGCGAAGATGCACAACACCCGCACGGCCCGCAAGATCCTCTCCGAGGCCCGGGACCTGCTGGGCGGCAACGGGATCCTGCTGGAGCACCATGTCGTGCGGCACTGGGCCGACATCGAGGCGATCCACACGTTCGAGGGCACCGAGACGATGCAGACGCTCATCGTCGGCCGGGACATCACCGGCGTCGGCGCGTTCGCCTAGGGCCGCGGCGGTCGTCGCGCCGCCGCGGTCACGGCTTGCGGCCGACCGCACCGAACTCGTCGACCGGCTTCCTACCCAGCTCGGACTCGCCCGGTCGCCACAACGAGCACGACACCACACCCGGCTCCAGCAGCTCCAGCCCCTCGAAGAACGTGGCGATCTGCTCGGGCTTGCGGAGGTGGTAGGGCAGCGAGCCCGCCTCGTTCCACATCTGGATCGCGGCGTCGAAGGCCGGGCCGTCCACGACGTTGGTGCCGTCCGCGACCGCCAGGTAGCTGCCCGACGGAAGGGCCTCCGTCAGCTCCGTCACGATCGCCCGCGCCTCGTCGAGGTCGCCGATGTGGCCGAGGATGTTCATGAGCATCAGGGCGATCGGCTGGTCGAAGTCCAAGGTCTCGTGGGCCGCGGTGATGATGCTGCGCGGGTCGTGCAGGTCCGCGTCGATGTAGCGGGTGAGACCCTCGGTCGTCCCTCCGAAGAGGAGGGCACGTGCGTGCGCGAGCACCACCGGATCGTTGTCGACGTAGACGATCCGCGCGTCCGGGGCGACGCGCTGCGCGACCTCATGGGTGTTGTCGACGGTGGGCAAGCCGGTGCCGATGTCGAGGAACTGGCGGACGCCGGCCGGACCGGCCAGATGCGCGACGGCGCGGCTGAGGAAACCTCGCGATGCCCGGGCGATGTCGACGATCTGGGGGAACATCCCGGTGAAGGCGTCGCCGACCTGCCGATCGACCTCGTAGTTGTCCTTGCCGCCCAGCCAGTAGTTCCAGATCCGCGGCGAGTGCGCGACGGTCGTGTCGATCGCGGTCGTCTCACTGCCGGCCGTCGGTTCGGTCGATGACACAGTCGTGCTCCTCATCGGCTCGGTACCCGTCATCGCAACCGTAGTCCCTCGCGCGATCGCGTCGATCGACCGACCCGACGATCACGACCCGCGAGACTCCGCCCTGGCGGAGGGCAGCCCGGCCGCCTTCCAGGCCCGGTAGCCGCCGGCGAGGTCGGTGGCGTTGCGCAGGCCGATGTCCTGCAGCGACGCGGCGGCGAGGCTGGAGCTGAAGCCCTCCGAGCAGACCACGATCCACGAGACGTCGTGCCCGGTCGCCTGCGGGAGGCGCGCGTCGGACGTGGGGTCGAGCCGCCACTCCAGGTGGTTGCGCTCGACGACCAGCGCCCCGGGGAGCTCACCCTCCTGCTCGCGCTGCCAGCCGGGCCGGGTGTCGACGAGGATCGCGCCGTTCTGCACCATTGCGGCCGCGCGCAACGGGTCCGGGCGGTCCAGCCGGGCCCTGGCGGCCGACAACAGCTCGTCCACCGTGGTCATCCGACTCCCTCCGACGACCCGGGACCGACGAGCACGGTTCGCGTGCGCCTCAGGTCGGTCCCGAGCTCGAGCGCGTAGTAGGACATCGCCGTCAGCGGCGGCGAGTAGGCGTGCACGCTGACCGCGGGGCCGGGCGCGGGGTTCGCGACGTCGTGCACGTGCCCGAGCGGGAAGCCCACGCTGCGCCCGGCCCGCAGCGGCCGCGACCGCAGGACGGCGCCCGTCCACCGCTTCTCCACCAGGTTGCCGGACACCACGGTGAGGGCGCCGAGCGACCCGGCGTGGTCGTGCAGCTCGGCGGCCTGCTCGGTGGCCCAGCTGATCAGCCAGACGTCCACGAGGCCGTCGCTGCGCAGCAGCCGGCACCAGCGACGCTCGGGGTCGATCCGGACGAGGTGCGTGCCGCTGCGCACGTCGGCGGCGACCTCACGGGTCAACGCGGTGAGATCGGCCAGGCGCAGCGAGGTGGGGGCGTGCAGCCGCACGGGTGGCTCCAGCGGTGACGGATGGGCGAGCGGACGGCGGACGTCAGCTCGGGCAACACCACTGGTCGAAGTGTCCGGCGCGCCGGCAACCCCAGATCTCTCCGAGGACCGCGGCGGGAGGCACGTCGTCATCCGATCACATCGCACCGTGCCGCGGCCACTTCGTCCCAGCTCGCGGGAGAACCAGCGCAATGTCCGACAGGGGGTCCTGACCGCCGCGAGACGCTTCCCCGCGCTGTTCGATCATCGTGCCCACCCGTTCGCCGCGGTCAGCGGCGCGCGTCGAGCCACTCCCGCAGGTCGCTCAGCGGGCCCACGCGCTCCGGCTCGTTGTAGATCTCGTGCCACAGGCCCTCGTACCAGCGCACGGTCTGATCGGGCGAGCCGCTGGTCGACGCCAGCAGCCGGCTGCCGGCGGGATCGGTGAGCTCATCCAGACCGCCGTGCTGGATCAGCAGTGGAAGGCGCAGCGCGCGGGCCCGTTCGGGCAGCGTGTCGAAGGCCCCGAACAGGGCCGAGGAGAGACCGAGGGTCGGGTTTCCGTGGTGCACCAGCGGATCGGCCTGGTAGGCGCGCACCACCGCCGGGTCCTTGCTCACCTTCGTCACGTCGATTCCCGCCGGGCGCAGGGTCGGCGCCACCCTGGCGAGTGCGCGCAGCACCGGCACCGCGGCCTTCGGCACCGCGTTGCTCGCGAGCGCCGGCGCGGAGAGCACGAGCCCGCGCAGGTCGTCCTGGTGGTCGAGGGCGTACGCCAGCGCGATCTGGCCCCCCATGCTGTGCCCGAGCAGGAACACGGGCTCGCCCTCGTGCATGCCGACGACGTGGCGCCGGAAGGCGTCGACGTCGCTCAACCAGTCGGCGTAGCGGTCGAGGTGGGCCCGCCGACCACCGGACCGACCATGGCCGCGGAGGTCGAGGCCGTAGACCGCCCACCCGTCCGGTCGCACGGCGTCGACGACGTTGCCGTAGCGGTCGGAGTGCTCGCCGAGCCCGTGACAGACCAGCAGCACTCCCCGGGACGCACCGGCCGGACGCCATCCCTGCCAGAACAGCTCGACGCCGCGAGCCCCGTCCAGCCGGCCCTCGACCCTGTCCTGCTGGTCCCTCACGACGGCCCCCTGCTGGGGCGGTCGGGCCGTCCGTCGGGTCGGTCCGGCGGGAGCGGCGCGGGAGCGAGGACGACGTCGTGGCGGATCTCCGCCTCGTCCGGCACCGGAAGGCGGATCGCGACCGACTCGCACCCCGCGGCGACGACGGAGAGCGCGTACTCACCCGCACCGAGGTCGTCGATCCGGTACCCCCCGTCGACGCCGGTGTCGACGGCGTCGACGAGCTCGCCGTGCTGCACGAGGGACACCCGGGCCCCCGTGAGCGGACCGTCGCCACCGCGCACGACACCGCACACCGATGCGGATCGGGGCAGCAGCGCCTCGGCCTCGGCCCCCGTGTCCGGCACGCTGAGCACGACCGCCCCGGGCTGGTGCCCGGCGGCCGTGGACACCATGAGGTAGCGGCCGGGCTCGGGGGCCGGCAGCTCGCCGTAGCCGTCGAGATCGGCGACTCCGCCCGAGGCGTTCCGTCCGCGGTCGTCGAGGAGGGTGGCGGTGGCGCCGGGCACCGGCGTGCCGTCTCGGTGCCGGGCGCTGAACCGCACGGGCGGCGCGGAGCCGTCGGGGAGCTCGGCGGCGGCCGGCTCGGCCGGAGCGATCTCCGCCGGAGCGGCAGCGACGTCGGGTTCCCCCGTCGCGGGCTCGGCCGGAGCGGAGTCCGCCACCTCGTCCTGGGCGGGGTCGGGCTCGGCGGCGGGACGCGGGGCCGTGAGCGGCACCGGGAGCAGTGCCACCGGGCGGACCAGCGGCGGCTCGTCCCGGATCGCCGGCTCGGTGGCGGCCGTCGCGGGGTGACCGTTCGTCGAGGACGGGACGGGCGAGGGCCGCGGCGGTCGAACCTCCTCGTGGTCGAAATCCGTCCAGCTCGGCCAGCCCGTCGACGCGAGAGGCTCGGGTGTCGCGGCGATCCACACGGGCCGGATGGCCGGCGACGGCACCCCGACCAGCAGCAACGGCGGCGCAATCGACCGCAACACCACCTCGGGCGGCCGATCGCGTCCGCCGTCTGCGCCGGCCACAGCCATCCGCGCGGCGCGGTTCCACGGAGGGTCGTCGTCGGGTTTGGCGTTCTCCCGGACCGGCACGGCCTCGGGCCGGCGGACCTCGGAGGACCCGGACACCGGAGGACCAGCGGGCCCGCCGTCGGGTTCATCGGTTTCGGGGTCGGGCACCGCGGGTCTCGCCGGTGCGACCCGTCCGGACTCGACGAGGACGCGGACGAGGTCGGCGATGGTCCGGGGCCGACTGGCCCGCTCGGCCCGTCGACGGCGGAACCGGAGCGCGAGCATCACGAGGATCACGACCACCAGCACGGCGCCGAGCGCGACGACGGCTGTGCCGCTCGGACCCAGCCTGCCCATCCCGGTACCCCCGCTCCCTCACCACCGCCTGTCGGGTCCCGCCGCGAGGAGGTCGGGCGTCCGCTGCGCGAGCACCGGGCGACGAGCCCGCGGGCCAGAACCTAGCATCTCGGGCGGGCCGGGCCCGCACCGCACTTCGGTGCGTTATCGCAGGTCAACTGGCCCGGAGCTGATCATCACCGCATCCGCTGGACCCACGGCGGCCCGGGGGCGAGTAGAAGCGGCACGGCGGGGGGACGGGAGCGGTGTGGACACCGATCTGGCCGAGCTGGCGGCAGCGCACGGCGTGGCGACCGAGTACCGCGACGGCCAACGGCAGTGGGCGCGGGTCGATCCGGACGTGGTGATCAGGGTGCTGGGCCTGCTCGACGTGGATGCCGCCACTCCCCACGCCCGGGGCGCGGCGCTCGCGGCGGCCCGGATGGACGCCGCAGCCGGGCGGCTCCCGGGCACCATCGCGACGCGCACCGATCGTTCGCGTCCTCTCCCTGCACCCGGGGTCCTCGTCGACGAGCGGGGGGCCCGACGGGAGGTCACCGAGATCCCGGCCGGCCTGGAGCCGGGCTGGTACCGGCTGGAGACGGCCGCCGGGCGCACCGCCGGTCGTGTCATCGGGGCGACGCCCGGTCAGGACGTCACTGTCGTCGTCGCCCCGCCCGCACTGTCCGAGCCGGACCGGGCCTGGGGCTGGATGCTGCAGCTCTACGCGCTGCACTCGGCCGGGTCGTGGGGCATCGGGGACCTCGGCGACCTACGCGGGTTCACGCGATGGACCGGCGCCGAGCACGGGGCGGGCGCGGTCCTGCTCAACCCGCTGCACGCAGTCACGCCGGTGCCGCCCGTGCAGCCGTCGCCCTACACCCCGTCGAGTCGCCGGTTCGGTACCCCGCTGGCGCTGCGGATCACCGACGTGGAGGCCTACGCCCGCGCGGACGACCCGACCCGCGGCGAGGTCGATGCGCTGCGGCCCGAGACCGCGGGCGGACGGATCGAGCACGATCGCGTCTGGGCCGCCAAGCGCGCGGCGTTGGAGCTGCTGTGGCGGTCCGACGGTCGGCCCGAGCCCCGCGACGCGGGCGCCGACCTCTGGGAGTTCGCGACGTTCTGCGCGCTGGCCGAGCGCTACGGCACACGGTGGAGCCGGTGGCCAGCGGCGTTGCGGAGGCCCGACGGACCCGGGGTCGCGGCGGCGCGGACCGAGCTGGCCCCCCGCGTCGCCTTCCACGCCTGGGTGCAGCAGCAGGTGCAGCTCCAGCTCGGTGAAGTGCGCGACGCCGCCCGGGCGGCCGGTGTGCGGGTGGTGCACGACCTCGCCGTCGGGTGCGACCCCGAGGGGGCCGACGCCTGGGCGCTGCAGGACGTGCTCGCGCTCGACGTGCGGGTCGGGGCGCCACCCGACGCGTTCAGCCAGCAGGGACAGGACTGGGGGTTGCCGCCGTGGCGGCCGGACCGGCTGGCCGCCACGGGGTACGCCGCCTACCGCGACCTCCTCCGCGCGCTCCTGCGGCAGGCCGACGGGCTGCGCATCGACCACGTCGCCGGGCTGTGGCGGCTGTGGTGGGTGCCGCCGGGCGAATCCCCCGTCCGCGGCACCTACGTCCACTACGACGCCGAGGTGATGCTCGCCGTGCTGACCCTGGAGGCGCACCGGGCCGGAGCACTGGTCATCGGCGAGGACCTCGGCACGGTGGAGCCGGAGGTCACCGACGGGCTGGCGGAGCGCCGGATGCTCGGCTCGTCGGTGCTGTGGTTCACCCGCGACCTCGACGCACCCGGCCAGCCGCTGCTGCCGCCGGAGCGCTGGCCCGAGGAGTCGGTGGCCACGGTGTCCACCCACGACCTGCCGACGGCCACCGGATTCCTGCGCGGCGAGCACGTCCGGGCCCGGGCCGAGCTCGGGCTCCTCGACGACGTCGCCGCGGAGGAGGCCCGGGCCGAGGTCGACCGGCTGGAGCTCGTGGAGCTGCTGCGGACCGAGGGGCTGGTCGAGGGTGAGCACCCCGGCGAGGACCAGCTGGTCGTCGCGCTGCATGCGCTGCTGGCCCGCAGCCGCTGTCGGCTGGCCCTCGTCTCGCCCTACGACGTGGTCGGCGAGGTGCGCCAGCCGAACCTGCCCGGCACGGTCGACCAGTACCCGAACTGGCGGCTGCCGCTGCCGGTCTCGGTCGAGGAGCTGTACGCCGATCCGCGCGTCCGGGTGGTGACCGACACGATGCGTCGGCACCGGCCGTGACGTCCACGCTCCCTGCGCGTCATCATCGTCCGGTGCCGACATCGTCAGGTGGAGCCACCCGGCTCGACCGCTGGCTCTGGGCCGTCCGGCTCATGAAGACGCGACCGGACGCCGCGGCCGCGTGCCGCGCCGGGCACGTGCGGGTGAACGACCGTCCGGCCAAGCCGGCGACGCCCGTCCACCCCGGGGACGAGGTGCGCGCGAGGGTGCACGACTCCACCCGGATCGTCGAGGTCGTACGGGTGATCCAGAAGAGGGTGGGCGCCACCGACGCGGCCACGTGCTTCGTCGACCGCACCCCCGCTCCTCCCCCGGACCTCGGCGTGCCGGTGGCCCGCCGCGAGCGCGGCTCCGGCCGGCCGACGAAACGGGAACGCCGCGTCCTCGACGAGTTCCGGTCCGGACGGTCGTGAGACGGTCAGCAGATCGTGAGCTCGGCGTCCAGACCCGTGAGGGAGAACACCCGCAGGCTCGCCACGGACGGTCGGACGAGCAGCAGCCGCCCGGACGCCTCCCGGAACCGGTGATCGGCGCGGGCGAGGACGGCCAGACCCGCGGCCGCGAGGAAGGGGACCTCGGACAGGTCGAGTTCGACGTGGACGCACCCGGACACCAGCAGCTCGTCCAGCTCCTCGGCCAGGTGGGGCGCGGTCTGCGTGTCGAGATCACCGACCACGCGGGCGACGGCGGCGGGCGGTGATCCGTTCTCGATGGTGATCGCGCCGTGGACGCTACCGCAGGGGGCGCACCCGGCGCCTCCGGTTGGCCACGAACACGCGGGGGTACGTACCGCACGACTGTCCGCATGCGATGAGGTCCGGGGTGGAGGTGGCCGTGTCGGCACCCACGCCCCTGAGCCTCTGCCTCGCCGCGCCGACGCTGCCCGGTCACCTCTCGTCGGTCCGTCGGCAGCTGGCCGAGTGGGCGACCGCGGCCGGGATGCAGCCCCCGGAGGTCGACGACCTCGTGCTCGCCACCCACGAGGCCCTCGCCAACGTGGCCGACCACGCCTACCCCAACGGCACGGGCGAGGCCTGGCTGGACGTCGAGTGCCACCGCGACGCGGTGGTCGTGGTGGTGCGCGACCAGGGGAGTTGGCAGCCTGCGGCGGTCGACCCCGGCTGGCGGGGACGCGGGTTGATGATCATGCAGGGTCTCGCGGACGACCTGGACGTGCACCGCGGGGACGGCGGGACGACCGTCCGCATGCAGTGGCGGCTGCCCGATGCCCCGCACCCCGCCCCGGACGGGTGAGGTGCTGCTCGAGGACGCGCGGCGGCAGGTCGTCGAGGCCTGTCGCACCCTGCGCCGCACGGGCCTGGTCGTCGGGACGGCGGGCAACGTGTCCGTGCGGGTGGGCGAGCAGGTTGCCGTGTCCCCCAGCGGGCTCGACTACGACGACATGACGGCCGAGCTCGTCGGTGTGCACCGGCTCGACGGGAGCGCGGTCGAGGCGCCGCTCGCCCCGTCGAGTGAGCTGCCGCTGCACCTCGCCGCGTACGCGGCGACCGGTGCCCAGGCCGTCGTGCACACGCACGCGGTGGCGTCCACCGCGCTGTCGACCGTGCTCGACGAGGTGCCCGCGTCGCACTACTACACGGCGATGTTCGGTGGACCGGTGCGCGTGGCCCCGTACGCCACCTTCGGCAGCCCCGAGCTGGCGCACCACGTCGCGTCGGCGCTCGACGGGCGGGCCGCGGCACTCATGGGAAACCACGGCGCGGTCGTCGTGGCGCCGACGGCGGCCAAGGCCCTCGACCTCGCGACGTACCTGGAGTACGTGTGCGACCTGCACCTGCGCGCGTTGGGCACCGGGCTGCCGGTGCGCATCCTGCCGTCGGCGGAGATCGATCGCGTCGGGCGGATGCTCGGCGGCTACGGGCAGGTCGCGCCCGGCCGTTGACCGGGGACGAGGATTCCGGCATGGACCCCGCGACACCGGACGACACCGCAGCCGGGCCGCTCCCGTCGTCGAGATCACTGCGGCGCTGGCGGCGGCGGCTGGCCGACGAGCGCGAGGAGGCGCAGGTCTACCGGCAGCTCGCCGCGCGCCGGTCCGGCGAGGAGCGCGAGATCCTGCTGGGGCTCGCGGAGGCCGAGGAGCGGCACGCCGCGCACTGGGCTCGACTGCTGGGCGACGACGTCGGCCCGGCCCGGCGCGCCACCGGCCGCATGCGGTTGCTGACGTTCCTCGCCCGGCGCTTCGGGTCGGTGTTCGTCCTCGCACTCGCGCAGCGCGCCGAGACCCGTTCGCCGTACCGCGCCGATGCCGACGCCACGCCGGCGATGGCGGCCGACGAGCGGGTGCACGAGGAGGTGGTGCGCGGGCTCGCCGTCCGTGGACGCGCCCGGGTCTCCGGGACGTTCCGGGCCGCCGTGTTCGGGGCCAACGACGGTCTGGTCAGCAACCTGGCCCTCGTCCTCGGCGTGATCGGCGGCGGCGCGACCACCGGCACCGTGCTGCTGACGGGGCTGGCGGGCCTGCTGTCCGGCGCCCTGTCGATGGGTGCAGGGGAGTACGTCTCCGTGCGCTCGCAGCGGGAGCTGTTGGCCGCATCCGCCCCCGACACTCGGGACGCCCGCACCGTGCTGGCCGACCTCGATGTCGACGCCAACGAGCTCGGGCTGGTGTACCGGGCGCGCGGCATCCCCGCCGACGAGGCACGCCGGCGCGCCGAGGACGTGCTGCGCAGCGACGATCCAGCCGGGACCGTGGCGGTCCCCCCGGCCGACGACGAGTACGAGGTGGTCGGGACGAGCTTCGGTGCGGCCCTGTCCAGCTTCGCCTTCTTCGCATCCGGTGCCGCGGTGCCGGTGCTGCCGTTCATCGTCGGTCTCGACGGGATCGTGGCGGTCGTCGTGTCGGCGGTGCTCGTCGGGCTGGCGCTGATGCTCACCGGCGCGACGGTGGGGGTGCTGTCCGGCGGCCCTCCGCTGCGTCGGGCGCTGCGCCAGCTGGCGATCGGAGCCGGTGCGGCCGCGACGACCTACGCGCTCGGCCTGTTGTTCGAGACGGCCTTCGGCGGCGGTGGTGGCGGCGGCTAGCCGGACCCGTGCCGATGATCGCGGTGAGCGCACACGGACACCGATCTCGAGCGGCGCCGCGGTGCGCCCACGGCGATCATCTCTTGACCGGCACCTGATTATCGATAATCTAGCGACACCGGTGGCCGCCGCCATCGGTGCGGTTGCGCCGACATCCCGCCGCAGCCCACCGCCCGATCCGGGAGGTGACCGGTGCCGGACCCCCCTCGCGCGCTGTCGCGAGTCGTCCTGCGCGAGCAGATCCGCGAACGGATCCTGCAGCGGATCCTCGACGGCGAGTACGCGCCAGGAGAGCGGATCATCGAGAACCGCCTCACGAAGGAGTACGACGTCAGCCAGGCCCCGATCCGCGAGGCCCTGCGCGATCTGGAGGCGATGCGGTTCGTGGAGAGCGAGCCGCATCGCGGGGTCCGGGTCCGTCGCGTCTCCCTCAAGGAGATGGGCGAGATGTATCCCGTCCGCGCGGCGCTCGAGGAGGTCGCCGGTCGCGCGGCCGCGCCCGTGGTCACCGATGACCTGTTGGCGTCGCTCGAGGAGCAGATCGAGGCGATGCGGTCGGCGGTCGCTCGTGACGACGTCCCCGGCCAGCTCAAGCACGATGCCCGCTTCCACGAGCTCATCGTGGAGGCGTCCGGCAACTCGTTGCTGCTCGAGGTCTGGCGGTCCCTGCACGCCGAGGTCCGCACCCTCATCACCTACGTGAAGGCGAACGCGTCGCTGCTGCACGTGGTGGAGGCGCACGTGCCGATCGTGAACGCCCTGCGCCAGCGCGACCCGGAGCTGGCGGGCAAGGAGATGCGCCACCACATCGAGTACTTCGGTGCCCTCGTGATGGGTGGCCCAAACGAGATCAGCACAGACCAGATCGGCCCAGACCAGATCGGCACTGAATAGATCCACCCCGGTCGTCCCCTGCCGCACATGGAGGTGTGGAGTGAAACCCGCAGCGTTCGCCTACCTGGCGCCTCGCACGGTCGAGGAAGCCGTGGACCAGCTCGCCGTGCACGGGACGGAAGCCCGGGTGCTCGCCGGTGGCCAGAGCCTCGTCCGACTCATGAACTCCCGCGCCGCCACCCCGTCCGTCCTGATCGACATCAACCGGATCGACGACCTCGGGCACATCGATGTCGAGGGCGACACCGTGCGGGTCGGTGCCACGGCGCGGCAACGCAGCGCGGAGCTGTCGCCACTGGTCCGTTCCCGGCTGCCGCTGTTCGCCGAGGCGGTCTCGCTGGTCGCGCACGCCTCGGTGCGCCGGCGCGGCACGGTCGTGGGCAGCGTCGCGTTCGCCGACCCCAGCGCCGAGCTGCCCGCCGCCCTGCTCGCCCTCGACGGGCAGGTCGTCGCGCGGAGCACGGGCGGCGAACGCGTCATCGACGCCGAGGACTTCTTCGCCGGCCCGTTCGAGAACAGTCTCGTCCCCGACGAGCTGGCGATCGCGCTGCGGATCCCCGCGACCGCCACCACCGGTACCGGCTCGGCGTTCGTCGAGGTGGCCCGCCGCCACGGCGACCTCCCGATCTGCGGGGTGGGGTGCGTGCTCACGCTCGACGACGCCGGGACCGTCACCTTCGCGCGGGTCGCGCTGTGCGCGGCGGGCAGGCGGCCGTTCCGCGCCCACTCGGCCGAGACGTCGCTCGTGGGCGAACGTCCCACGAACGACGTGCTCGGGCAGGCCGCAGAGCTCGCCGCTGCGGACGCCGACCCCATCGGGGACTGTCACGGCTCCGCTCCGTTCCGTCGCCACCTCGCCAGGGTCATCACCCGTCGTTCGCTCGGGGTCGCACTGGCCCGGGCCCGTCAAGGAGGCACCGATGCCTGAGAAGGTCCGCATCTCGATCACCGTGAACGGCGTCCCGCACGACACCCTGGTCGAACCGCGCACGTTGCTCGTCGACTTCCTGCGGGACGAGCTCGAGCTGACCGGTACCCACGCCGGATGCGAGCAGGGAGTGTGCGGCGCCTGCACCGTCCTGCTGGACGGCGAGGCCACGCGGTCGTGCCTGCTCTTCGCCGCCCAGCTCGACGGGGCGTCCGTCCGGACCGTGGAGTCGTTGGCGGCCGCGGACGGGACCCTGCACCCCATCCAGCGCGCGTTCACCGAGAACCACGGCCTCCAGTGCGGATTCTGCACCCCCGGGATGCTGATGGCGGCCTGCGAGCTGCTCGAGCACACCCCGCTGCCCGAGCCCGCCGACGTCACCGAGTCGCTGTCGGGGAACCTGTGCCGCTGCACCGGCTACCAGAACATCGTGCGATCGGTCTGCGCAGCGGGCCAGCTGCTCGCCGCCGCGGACGGCACGCCGACCCTCCACCGTGCGGCGACGGGAGCCGACTCATGACCACCATCGAGCACGAGACGACGCCGGACACCGGCCACCGTTGGGTCGGCAAGAACGTGCCGCGCAAGGAGGACCCGAAGCTGCTCACCGGCCGCGGCGGGTACATCGGGGACGTCACGGTGCCGGGCATGCTGCACGCCGCGGTGCTGCGCAGCCCGCATGCGCACGCCCGGATCCGGTCCATCGACACGAGCGCGGCCAGGGCCGTGCCCGGCGTCGTCGCCGTGCTGACCGGAGCCGAGGCCCTCGCCCACGTGAACCCGATGACCGCCTTCTGCGCGGAACCGGTGCCCCAGCACGCGATCGCGGTGGACAAGGTGCGCTACCCGGGCGAGGCCGTCGTCGCCGTCGCGGCGACCGACCGCTACACCGCCGAGGACGCCTGCGCGCTCGTCGAGATCGACTACGAGCTCCTCGAGCCCGTGGTCGATCCGGTGCGCGCCATGGCCGACGGCGCGACGCGCGTGCACGAGACCCTCGAGAGCAACGTCGTGTTCCACCGCTCGCTGGACTTCGGCGACGTCGAGGGCGACCTCGCCCGCGCGCACACGGTGGTCCGCCGCCGCGCCCGCTGGCACCGGATGGGCGCCCAGCCGATCGAGACCGCCGGTGCGCTCTGCTCGTTCGATCCCTACACCCAGGACATGACGGTCTGGTCGAACACCAACTTCTACAACTTCCTGCCCTGGTCGTTCGCCGGCATGCTCGGGGTGCCGAACAACCGGCTGCGGATGATCCCCTGTGCCGTCGGCGGCAGCTTCGGCAGCAAGCACCTGATCAACAAAGTGATCAACATCGCGGGTGCGCTGACCAAGGCCACCGGCCGGCCCGTCAAGTTCGTCGAGGACCGGATGGACAACATCGCAGCCAACGACAACGTCGGGTGCGATCGCCTCTACGACGCGCAGCTGGCCCTGTCGGCCGACGGCGAGATGCTCGGCCTGACCTTGAAGATCATCGACGACTACGGCGCCTACTTCCAGTTCGCCCACGGCCAGCACGGCAACGCCATGTCCCAGCCCACCGGGCCGTACCGGATCGGGAGCGTGCGCTACGACGTCGCCTGCGTCCTGACCAACAAGGTCCAGCAGGGCTTCTTCCGGGGTGCGGGCGCCGATCCCGGCAACTTCATCCTGGAACGGCTCGTCGACGCGGCCGCCGAGGAGCTCGGGATCGACCGGGCCGAGCTCCGGCGCCGCAACTTCATCGCACCCGAGCAGTTCCCGTACACGGTTCCGACCGGCAACGTCTACGACAGCGGCGACTACGCGGCGGTGCTCGACCGGGCCCTCGAGCTGGCCGATCTCCCGCGCTGGCGCGCCGAGCAGGAACGCCTGCGCGGGGAGGGCCGCTATCTCGGGATCGGGCTGGCGACGTGCCAGGAGCGCAGCGGCTACAACGCCAGCGAGTGGTGGTTCCTCTACGACAACCCTCCGCTGGGCGCCACCAGCACGCCCGAGAGCGTGAAGCTCGACGTCGACGCCACGGGGGGCATCCGGGTCGAGATCGGGTGTCCACTGTGGGGGAACAGCCCCGAGACCGTCGTCAGCCAGGTCGTCGCGGAGGAGTTCGGCATCGACCCCGGTGACGTCGCGGTCGGGTACGCCGACTCGACGGCGGGCGCGATATCTGCAGGGCCGGGCGGCAGCCGGGTGACGATCATGCTGTCCGGAGCCTCCCGCGGCGCCGCGCGGACGGTCCGGGAGAAGATGATCCGGATCGCCGCGCACGCGCTGGAGATGGCCCCGGACGACATCGAATGCGTCGACGGGGCGTTCCGGGCGAGGGGCGCACCCGGCACGTCGTTGTCGATGGCCGACGTCGCGATGCGCGCCCATCTGTTCAAGCACGACAATCCGGCCGGCGAGTCGAGCGGGCTGGTCGAGACCTTCACCTACGACCACCCCTACTCCACTCCCCCGTCCGCCGACCGCACGGACATGGGCGCCTTCTACCCGATGGTGTCGCACGCCTGCCACATCCCGATCGTGGAGGTCGACCCGGAGACGGGGATCGTCACCCTGGTCAAGTACTACGCGGTGAACGACTGCGGCACGCTGATGAACCCAGCGCTCGTCGAGGGCCAGGTCGTCGGCGGTATCGCGCAGGGCATCGGTGCCGCCCTGATGGAGGAGTACAGCTACCGGGACGACGGCACGCTGGGCACACCCACGTTCCGCGAGTACCTGCTGCCCAGCGTGCACGAGGTGCCCGAGATCGTCCTCGAGCACCTCCAGACCCCCTCCCCGTTCACCGAGTACGGCGTCAAGGGCGCCGGTGAGGGCGGGCGGCTCGTCGCCCCGACCGCCATCGCCAGCGCGATCAGCGACGCGCTCGCGCCGCTCGGGGTGTGGATCGACGAGCTGCCGATGACCCCCGAGCGGGTGGTCGCCGCGGTGGCGGGGGCTCGGGAGGAGGAGGCCTCGTGACCGCGGTCTCCCCGGTCGGGCACGTGGGCCCGGCCGGGGACGTGCCGGCCGACCAGCGCGTGCGGGCCGCAGCGATGGTGCGCACCGGGCGGCAGTACTCGTTGGCCGCGACCCGGTTTCCCGGCATGCCGCTGTTCCCCGGGCACCCGCCGTTCCAGGTGCTGTCCTACCGGACGCCGCACGGGTTGCAGGTGGGCGGGGAGAACCTGTGGGCGCCCGCACCGAACCGGGTGCACCTCGGATGCATGACGGAGGTGGTGAGCGCGACGATGCACTCCGGAGCGCACATCGACGCGCTGGCCCACATCACGATCGGCGAGGACGCGCACTGGTACGGCGGGGCCAACGCCACCGAGCACCTCGGCGACTTCGGGCCCACCGCGGGCGATGCGGCGAGGCTGCCGCCGCTGTTCACGCGCGGCGTCCTCCTCGACGTCGCTGGCCACCGTGGCGTCGAGTGCCTGCCGGCCGGCAGCCCGGTCGACGCCGCCGAGGTCGAGGCCGTCGCCGCGGCGCAGGACGTGCGGATCGGCGAGTGGGACGTCGTGGTGTTCCGCACGGGCTACATGGGCCTGTGGCCGGACACCGCCCGCATGGCCGAGCACCGGTCGCCGGGCCCGGACCTGTCGGCGGCCGAGCTGCTGGCCGATCGCGGCGTGATCGCGGTCGGCAGCGACACCGAGACCTTCGAGGTCCAGCCGGCGCCCGATCCCGGCGAGCCCGCCAACCCGCAGCCGGTCCACACGCGACTGCTCATCGATCGAGGGATCTACATCATGGAGAGCCTCGACCTGGAGGGGCTCGCCGCCGACGGCGTCCACGAGTTCCTGTTCGTGGCCCTTCCGCTCAAGATCGCCGGCGCGACGGGATCGATGCTCGATCCGCTCGCCGTGGTCTGACGGTGAGGATCATCGCCGCAACCGGGGTCCGGTCGCTCCGGACCGGACCCCAGCGGCGGCTCAGACCTCCGCGTTGTACTTGAAAGAGATCGCCAGGCGCACCCGGTAGCCGGTGACCTGGCCGTTCTCGATGGTGACGTCCTTGCGGAGCACCTCGGCGACGCGCAGCTCACGCACGGTCGCCGCCGCGGTCTCGACCGCGCTGCGCGCCGCCGCTTCCCACGACTCGGTGCTCGTCCCGATGACTTCAGTGACGCGGTAGACACTCATGAGCTCGCTCCTCCTGGTCGTCGTCGTCCGGGAACCCGGGCCGTGCTCACCGTAGCCACATCGGGTCCCGATCTCCGTCCCTGACGGTTGATCACGTCTCGACGCGGCAGCGGCACCAGCCGGGAGGCGGGAGAGGTACGCGGCGGGATCGCACCGTCCCGGACCGACCACACGACGTTGCGGACGGCCTTCCAGCGCGCCCTCCATACCGGTCGGCAAGGTTCGGTGCATCGTCAGTTGGCTGACCGTTTACCCTCCGCCGCATGAACGCCGATCTGGCTCCGCCGCCCGCCGCGCCGCGACTGGGCAGGACGCTGCTGCTCGCGATCGGCACGATCGCGGTCAGCGTCGCGGTCGTCGCCGCCGTGCATTTCGCCGCGGTGTGGCGGGGAGCGACGTTCGAGGACTTCAGCAAGGACCCGACGCAGACGCTCGACGGCCCCCTCTACGTCGGGTGGTTCCACTACGTGGTCATCCTGGCGTGGTCGGTGCCCGCGACGGCAGCTCTCCTGGGGGCCTCCCTGTTGCGCCGGGCGGGGCGGACGACCGGGTTCCGGTTCCTGCTCGTCGGAGGGCTCCTGACGGCGGCGATGGGGTTGGACGACGCGTTCCTCCTGCACGATCACGTCTACCAGTCCCTGGGTGTGCCCCAGGACACCGTGTTCGTCCTGTACGGGATCGCGACGGCCGCGTTCGGCTGGTGGTTCCGTCGACGGCTCCGCGTCGATCTGCTCCTGGTCGTCGCAGCGTTCGCGTGCTGGGGTGTGTCGATCGCCCTCGACGTCCTGCTGGACCTGAACGCGCCGTACGTCGTCGAGGACGGCGCGAAGGCGGTCGGGGTGGCGCTCTGGGCCCTGCTGCTGGTGAAGCACACCGTCGCCGAGCTCGGCGCGGTACTGCAGACCGACGACCTCGCCTCCGAGCCGGCGGCAGCCCGGCATCGCCGGGCCGTCGGGGAGTTGGGAGATCCGGCCGATGCCCCTCCCGCGAACGGCATCGAATCACAGCTCACCGCCGCCGAGGATCACGTCCGCACCGAACCGGTGCGGTCAGTCGTCCCGGCAGGGAGTGGGTCGGCCCCGGACGTGACCCGCCCGAGCGCGGGAGAGACGGATCCACGGTCGCATCCGGCGCTGCACGGGGACCTGTCGTTCGCTGCTCGGTCCGGCGGACCCGGATCGCCGTCGAGCGGCCCGAAAGGGTGGCACCCGCAGGACCCACAGCTCGGGCGGCTCGCGCGCAACCCGGCGACCGGGCGCAACGGGGCGGCCGGGCGCAACGGGACCGCCGGACGCACCGGGACCGCCGGCCGCGGTGGGACGACCGCACGCAACGGCACGGCCGGTCACGTCGGGTCTCCCGGCCGGAACGGCGTTGCCGGCCACGCCACCGGAGCCGCCCGCCATGGCCGGGTCAACGGCCACCGTCGCCATCCCGACGGCCGCCCGCCCTCGCACCGCAACTCCTGACGCCGGTTCCCGGGCGGGCACGCCACACGAAAACTGCAGTTGACGCAACTTGCAGTGAGTGCAACCATGGTCGGGTGACCGCACCCCCAGCCCCGCGAGCGGACGCCCGGGAGGGCAAGAAGCGCGCCACCCGACGCGCGCTGCGGGCGGCGACCCTGGAGCTCGGCCTGCAGCGGGGCCTGGGCGACGTGCGCATCGAGGAGATCGCCGAGCGGGCCGGGGTGTCGGCGCGGACGTTCTTCAACTACTTCGACACGAAGGAGGACGCCGCGCTGCTCGACGTCCTCACCGTCTCCGACGACCGGCTGGCGGCGCTGGCCACCGGCGGTGGCGCTGCCGGGCTGTGGGCCGACCTCACACGGCTGTTCGCCGAGGACGTCGACCGACTCCGCGAGGACGGTCAGGACCTGCCGCGGCTCATGGAGCTGCAGGGTCGACATCCGGCCCTGCAGGGTCGGCAGCTGGAGCACTTCGCGCGGGTCGAGGCCCGCCTCGCGGCCGCGATCGCCGCCCGGCTGCCCCGGCACGACGTGGGCCGGCTACGGGCCGGCGTGATGTCCGGGTCGTGCATCACCGCGGTGCGTGTCGGGCTCCGGCACTGGGGGCTCGACGGCTGGCGAGGCTCGCCCCGGTCGCACGTCGAAGCGGCCTTCGCCGTGCTCGACCCGGCGTTCGACCCCGCGGTTCACGACGCCACCTGACTCACGACCTCAGCGACACCCGCACCACGAACCGCAGTACACCCGTGCCCGATCGTTCTCGTCCGATCCAGGAGCTCCCGTGCGCATCGCCGTCGTCTCGCTCGACACCCGCGGCGGGGTCCAGCCCTACGCCGCACTCGCGCTCGGCCTCCAGCGCGCGGGTCACGAGGTCCGCATGGTGGCTCCCGACGCCTTCGTTCCCGGCCTGCGCGACCGTGGACTGACGGTCGTTCCCATCACGGGGAGCGGCGAGGACCCCGCTCGCGGGTCGCGCGGCGTCGCCGAGATGAGCAGCCTCGCCCGTACCCGGTTCATGCGCCAGCAGGCGGTGCGCACCGTCGGTCGCTCCGCGCAAGAGGTGCTCGCCGGCTGCGACGGCGTCGAGCTGCTGACCGGCGGCGTCGGCGGCATGGTGGTCGGCGTCGCGGTGGCCGAGAAGCTCGGTGTGCCGTTCCTCGAGGCGCATCTGCAGCCGATCGGGCCCCCGACGAGCGCCTTTCCCGGCGTGCTGATGCCGCACGTCCCCTCCTGGCTGGGTGCGCCCGGGCGTCGGATGAGCCATCGGCTGTCCGCCCTCGCGCTGCAGATCCCGTTCCGACCGGCGGTCCGGCACGCGCGCACCGACGTGCTCGGGCTGCCGGCGCGACCAGCGCGACCGCGTCCGGACCTGCCGGTGATCTACGGCTTCAGCCCGCAGGTCGTGGCGGCGCCGCGAGAATGGGGGACCGAGCGGCACGTCACCGGCTACTGGACGTTGCCCGCCGGGGACGGCTGGTCCCCGCCACCCTCGCTGGAGGCGTTCCTCGCGGCGGGCCCGCCGCCGGTGTGCGTCGGGTTCGGCAGCATGGCCGCCGAGGACCCGCGGGCCGTGACCGCGCTGGTGCTCGAGTCGGTGCGCCGCGCTGGGGTTCGTGCGGTACTCCTGTCCGGCTGGGGAGGTCTGGCGGATCGCACCGCACCGCAGGTCGGGGACGGGGACGTCACGGTGCTCGACGAGGCGCCGCACGACTGGCTCTACCCGCGCTGCGCCGCGGTGGTGCACCACGGCGGCGCCGGCACCACCGGCGCCGCCCTGGGCGCCGGCGTGCCGTCGATCGTCGTGCCCTTCGCGGTGGACCAGCCGTTCTGGGGCGCCCGGGTGGCGGCGCTCGGCGTCGAGCCCAGCCCGATCCCGCGCCGGAACCTCACCACCGACGCGCTCGCGACGGCGCTGCGGGCCACCGTCGCCGACCGGGGGATGCAGCTGCGCAGCGCCGAGCTCGGCGCCCGCATCCGCGCCGAGGACGGCGTTGCGCGCGCCGTCGAGCAGTACGACACCGTCGCCGCGCGCGTCGCCTGACCATCAGAGCTGCGGGGCGCAGCTCACGGGTTCACGGGTTCGCGGGCCACCTCGGATCCCGCCCGCTGAGCCCGAGGAGCCGATCGAACCTCGGAGCCTCATCCGGCACGGGTACCGGCGGGCCGAAGAGGCCCGGCACGCCCTCCGGTCGGGACATCGCGGCGACGAACTCGAGACACGCGTCGACGGAAGCCGGATCGACCTCGTAGGGCTGCCCGGTGGCCTGGGCGAGGTCCCAGCCGTGCAGCACCAGCTCGTCGAGAGCGACGACGGCCACCGCGGCCGCCGGCATCTCGACGCCGCCGACCGAGGTCGCGCCCTCCCGCGCCGCGGGTGCGCGCCAGGCCGCGACCAGGGCGTCGAGACGCGACGGCAGCGCCGTCCGCCACTCCGGAGGCAGCGGAGGCGGTTCCGAGGGTGGACCGGCGTCGGGCGCCTTCTCCGCGCCATCCCGGAACGCTGCCGACAGCATGAGCAGGTGAGCGAGGAGAGTGCCGACCGTCGTGTCGGCGCACGGGGTGGGCGCGTCGAGACGGTCGTCGGAGACACCGGCGAGGAGCCCGACGACCCGGTCCGCCGCAGGAGCGAGATCCACGAAACTGGTCATGCCCTGATGACCACGGCCACGACCGGGATTCATCGGTGGTGGCTGGCCGGCATCAGCCCTTGTCCGGGAACGAGTGGTGCTCGTGGGTCACGACCCAGCGCGCGGCGTCCTTGCGGAGCCCGACCGTGAGGCGCAGGCGGTTCTCCGGGTCCCTGTCCAGTTCCTCAGGAGTTCCGCATCGCAGCAGGGCATGGGCGAAGGCGACGTCGTCGCCCGCCGTGACGTCGAGCGAGACGATCTCGAACGACGCGCCCCGTTCCTGCCACGTGAAGAACGGCGGCCACGTCTCGCGGTAGGCGTCGATGCCGCGAACGCCGTCGTTCGGCGGCGGCACGTCGAACATCACGATGTCGTCGGCGTGGTCGGCGAGGACCGTGGCCATGTCACCGTCGTGCACTGCCCGGGCCCACCGCTCGATCAGCGACCGGATCTGCTTCTCGTCGGCCATCGCGTCAGCCATCACACCGTCCCTTCCAGGATGCGCCTCGGGTGAGCGTCCGTCCGGGCGTCCACGGCATGATGACCCCCGCGACGACCGCAACTCATCGGTCCTGCCCCAGGTCCAACTCGTAGACCTGTCCCGTGAGATCGACCCCGAAGCTGTGGTGCTCCTCCTGCTCGACGAGGGCGAAGCCGGCGCCGAGATAGATGCTCCGGGCGGCCACGAGCGGATGGTTGGTCCACAGCCGTATCCGGCGATAGCCGGCGGTGCGTGCGAAGTCGATGCACTGCCGGGTGAGGCGGGCGCCGAGGCGGTGACCGCGGGCGACGGGGTGCACGAGCAGGATGCGCAGCTGGGCGGTCTGCTCGTCGGCCGCCGTGCAGAACACGCATCCGACCCGTCGCCCGTCAGCCTCGGCGATCCAGCCGGCCTCCCGAGCCGGATCGGGGTGGGCCGCGTAGTCGGCGACGATCCGGGCGACCAGCGCCTCGAAGCTCGCGTCCCAGCCGAACTCCTCGGCGTAGATCTCACCGTGCGCCTGCACCACCCAACCCAGGTCACCGGGTCGCCCGAGCGGCCGGATCACCGGCGTCTCCAGGCTGCGCGTGCTCGACATGACCACCGCTCTCTACTGACACAGTCGTTTCAGTGAGAGGGTAGCCACGTGTCGTCCACCGCCCAAGTCCCCTCCGCCCGGCAGCTCGAACTCCGGGAGGCCGCGTACCGCTACCTACTCGACCACGGACTGGGTGAGCTGTCCCTGCGACCGTTGGCGGCGGCGATCGGGTCCAGCCCCCGGGTCCTGCTGTTCCTCTTCGGCAGCAAGGACGGGCTGGTCCGCGCCCTGCTCGCGCGCGCTCGCGCCGACGAGCTCGCCGCCCTCGACGAGATCCGCGAACACGGCCGAACCGGGTTGCGCGCCGCCGGTGAGACGATCTGGACCTGGCTCGCCGCGCCGGAGCACCGCGCCCTGCTGAACCTGTGGCTCGAGGCGTACAGCCGGTCGCTGGTCGAGCCCGGCGGCCCCTGGGCCGGGTTCGCCGCTGCCACGGTGCGCGACTGGCTCACGCTCCTGACCGAGCTCGCCGGTCGGGAAGCCGGGCCGGAAGGGGCCGATCCCACCCTCCTGCTGGCCGTCCTCCGTGGAGCGCTCCTCGACCTGCTCGCCACCGACGATCTCGATCGCACCACCGCCGCCGTCCACCGCCACCTGCGGACCCTGCCCGCCGGCTGAGGCGGGAGGATCTCGACGTCGGGGTCGAGGAGGAGGAAGGGGAGGGGTCGTGGACGACAGAGGAGCGGACGCCCTGGGTACCTGGTGGATCTGCGCGACGTGTGCGGTCGAGCACGCCGATCGGGTCGAGGTGTGCCGGATCTGCGCCGACGAGCGGCAGTGGGTGCCGGAGTCGGGCCAGCAGTGGACGACCCTGGACGAGCTGGCCGCGTCCGGGCGGCGCGTCGAGGTCGCCGAGCTCGAGCCCGACCTGTTCGGGATCACGAGCGTCCCGGACACCGGTATCGGCCAGCACACCAAGCTCGTCCGCACTCCGGCCGGGAACCTCCTGTGGGATCCGATCGGCTACCTCGACGACGAGGCCGTGCGGCAGGTGCGCGCGCAGGGGGACGTCGTCGCCATCGCCGCCAGCCACCCCCACATGTTCGGCGTGCAGGTGCAGTGGAGTCGGGCGCTCGGTGGGCCGCCCGTCCTGGTCGCGGAGCCGGACCTCGCATGGGTGGCCCGCCCCGACGACGTGATCCGCGGCTGGTCCGGCGAGGCGCAGATCGTGCCCGGCCTCACTCTCTCGCAGGTGGGCGGGCACTTCCCGGGAAGTGCGGTCGTCCACTGGCCGGCAGGGGCCGGCGGGCGGGGCGTGCTGCTGAGCAGCGACACCATCTTCGCCAACCCCGACCGGCGGTCGGTCAGCTTCATGCGGAGCTTCCCGAACCGGATCCCCCTGTCGGCCGCCGTCGTCGAGCGGATCGCCGCGCACGTCGAACGCTTCGACGTCGATCGCCTCTACGGCAACTTCGGCACCGTCATCGGTGCGGACGCGCGGACGGTCGTGCGACGCTCGGCCGACCGGCACATCGGGTGGGTCCGCGGCGATTTCGACCACCTCACCTGAGCGACCCGGCCGTCACCCGCAGGGCATAAAAGCCACGTTCCTGTCCTGTGCGGGCAGTTACGTGGCTTTCCTGTCCGCCGCCCGCGGCGCCACTCCGTCCACGGCCCGAACACCCGGTGATCGACGGATCGGGTCCACGAGCCGTGTCGACCGCCGCTCCAGGTCCCGAACGACGACCACACCGACGGGTCCGACTCGTGATCGACGCGTCGGGACCAGGAGCCGTGCTCACCGCAGCTCTAGGGCCCGGAACGGCGATCACCTGGTCTACTGGCGGCCGCCGGGCACCCCGGCACGATCAGCTAGGACAGGGCCTCGATGATGCGGATCTCGCGCTCGGCTCCGTCTCCGAGCGCCTCCAGCGCCTCTTGATAGGCCGGGCTGTGATAGGCGGCGACCGCCTGCTCGACACTGTCGAACTCGACGAGAGTGGTGCGCTCCGTCGTTCCGAGCTCGAAAGCGTGCGTCGGATTTCCGCGGGCCAGGAAGCGTCCGCCGGCGGCGCGCATCGCCGGGCCGGCGAGCTCGGCGTAGGCGGCCAGTCTTGCCTGGTCGTGCACGGCTCGGAACGTGTTGATCCAATACGCCTTCGCCATCGTTCACCCTTCGGTCCGCGTCGGCCCGGCCATGGTGGCGGGCCACGTGCCATGAATGCCCGGCGACGACCGGATCATCGCCCCACAGCGGCCGCGGCGCCGATCGGCGCGTTCCGACCGCGTCCAACTCACGACCCGCCGACCGGCCGCGGTCGCCGCCCTTTCGTCGCCACGCGGCTGCGCCGCCCGGCTACCGGGCTCCGGTCGGTGCCCCCGCCGGAGGACTGCCCGTCGATCCGAAGGCGGTGAGGAAGCGGTCGCGGAAGGCGTCCATCCGCCAGACCGGGGCCTGCGGACCCGGCTTGAGGCCGTCCTGCCATCCCCACCCGGAGATCCGGTCCAGAACGGCCCGGTCGCGGGCGACGATCGTGATCGGCACGTCCCGGCTGGCCCCGTCGCCGGTGATGACCGGGGCCGGCTGGTGGTCGCCGAGGAACACGAGGACGAGATCGTCGTCGCCGTAGGTCTCCACGTAGGAGATCAGGCTGTTCAGCGAGTACTCGATGGAACGCCGGTACTCGGTGCGGACCCGAGTCGGGTCCTGCCAGAGGGCGTCGACCGGCTCGCCGTCCGTGACCATGGGGTTGAAGATCGACCCGTCACCGACGTCGTTCCAGTCGACCATCCGGGGGATGTGCGCCCACGGCATGTGGCTCGATGTCAGGGCGATCTCGGCCATCAACGGTCCGCGGTCCGGCGTCGCGTGCTCGGCGCGCTCGAAGGCCGAGAGGGTGTACTGGTCGGGCATGGGCGCCCAGCCGAACTTCGGGCCGCGGTACCCGAGGTTCCGGCCGTCGTGCACCCGGTCGTAGCCGTAGAACTCGCCCTCCGGCCACGCAGCGTCATTGCCGGGCATGACGCCGACCGTCTGCCAGCCGGCGCGCTGGAAGGCCCCGGTGAGGGTCAGCCGGTCGCTCGAGACGAGGTTGTGGTGACGCTGGTTGTTGTCGATCCACAGGCCGGAGAGGAGCGTGGCATGGGCCAGCCAGCTGCCGCCCCCCGCCACCGGTGCGGTGAGGAAGGCGCTCTGCGAGGCGTAACCGGCGGCGCTCAAGCGCCGGTCGCCGTCGTCGAGCAGCTCACCGATCTGCGGTGCGAACTCCGGGTCCTCGACGGCATCCCGCCCGTAGCTCTCGACGACGGAGAAGACGACGTCCTTGCCGCGCAGGGCCGTCAGCAGGTCCTCGCCCGCCGTGTCACGGAACGCATCCACGGCGGCGAGCTCGGCGAACACCCGCTGGTCCTCGATGCTCGCGCGCACCTGCATCGCCTTCTCGTAGGCGATGGAGGCCACACTCCTGGCGGCGACCGGCACCGGCGCGACGATCTGGGCGCCGAGCACGGCGCAGGCGAGCCAGACCGCGGCGAGCGCCGCGACGGCGCGGGCGGTGGTGGCCCGGTGCCGGACCAGCACGGGGGTCAGGCGCAGAACCGCCAGCGTCAGGAGCACCGGAACGGCGATCACGAGCACCACGACGGTGATCAGGCTGCCGATCGCCCCTGCGCTTCCGACCGCATCGGTGAGGAACGACAGCGCATCGTCGAAGAGGACCCAGTCGAGCACCGGATCGAACGGTCGGGCGAGAACCTCGACGAAGCCCATGTCGAGGATCTTCAGGACGGTCAGCAGACCGAGGACCAGCCCGCCCAGCGCGGCGGCCACCTGCCGGGCCCTCGGCGGGAGGACGAGGAGGAGCGCCACTCCGAGAAGCGCCTCCACGGGGATGCGGACGAACGCGGCCGGCGTGAGCTGCGCGAACTCCTTCGGCGCCACGAGCGCGGCGAACACGAGCAGCGCGGCGAGGCCCGTCAGCACCCGCATCGCGACGGCACGTACTCCGCCGCGGCGGCCGTCATGCGCCACCCCGTCGAGCGGAGCTGCAGCGTCATCCGGCACGCCGCAGCCGCCGTCGCCCCCGCTCCCCGCGGTCGACCCACGCATCCGTCGCCGAGTCCGCAGCCGACGGTTCCGGACCCGGCGGCAGCGCCTGCGGCTGACGAGAGCTGGTGACGAGGGCCAATCTGGAGTCCTTGCCTTTCCTCGGTCCGGTGCGCGGCATGTCCGTCCCTAGATGCACGCACGCACCGCCCCCGGAGTTCACCGGCCCGCGTGCGCACTGCCGGTGGCAGCCGGTGTCCGGGCCGACGCAGCGCCGTGATCAGCGCGAAGTCCCCGATCGGCGGGCCGGCGCAGCGCCGATGTCACCCGATCGGCGCAATCGCGGCGGGCTCAGGCGACGGTCAGCTGCGGTCGACCTCGGCGAGGATCGCTCCCACGACCCGCTGCACCGTCGCGAAATCCATGCTCAACACGTTCTTGGTGACGGCGACCGCGACGCCGCGCTCGAGATCCGCGCCGGCCCAGCTCCCGCCCGCGCCGGCCATGCCGAACACCCGGGTCGAGCCGGCCTCGTCCCACGGGAGTCCGAGCGCGAACCCGAGGCCCCACCTGCTCATGTCACCCCCGTAGACCTGGTCCGGCCCGGAGGACGACTCCGCGGTCGCCGCAGCGAGCCGCTCCGCAGTGACCACGCGGGCCCCGTCGACCTCACCCAGCCAGCCCGCGTACAACCGGGCGAGCGCGCGGGCGGTGACCTTGGCCCCGGCCGGGATGTCGGCCGCGATCACGCGGGGATCGCTGCCGAACGCTGCGCTCGGGAAGACCGCCATCGGCGCGGCCCGGAACATCGGCAGGTCGTCGGGCATCTCCGACCAGTCGACGTCCGACGGCGCGTCCTCCAGCACGGCGAGGCCCGACGCCTCCGCGGCCGGCATGCCGAACCGGATCTCGCCGGGGTGTCCGATCGCCG
This sequence comes from uncultured Actinomycetota bacterium, assembly GCA_963711715.1. Classification (GTDB taxonomy): domain Bacteria; phylum Actinomycetota; class Actinomycetes; order Mycobacteriales; family Pseudonocardiaceae; genus Pseudonocardia. Next base: position 276,500 of record CAVQFJ010000006.1, on the reverse strand, counting down.
CGGTGAGCTCGGCGAGCGCGTCCCCGAGCTCACGGCCCGTCGCCCGCCGCACGATCTCGCCGACGAGGTACCCGAAGGTGTAGGCGTGGTAGCCGACCCTGGTGCCGGGCTCCCACCAGGGCTCGGCGTCCTCGAGCGCCCGCGTCATGGCATCCCACGAGCAGACCGACTCGAGGGTCACATCCGCCGGCAGCCCCGGAACGCCCGCGCTGTGGTCGAGCACCTGCCGCACGGTGATCGCCTGCTTGCCGTGTTGGCCGAACTCCGGCCAGAGCTCCGCCACCGGCGTGTCGTAGTGCAGCGTTCCGGCGTCGACCAAGCGGTGCGCCAGCGTCGCGGTGGCACCCTTGCCGATCGACCAGTTGTAGAAGAGGGTCCCCGGTTCGACCGGCCGGCCGCGCGCCGGATCAGCGAGGCCGGCGACCACGTCGACGACGGGCTGCTGGTCGACGTAGGCCGCCACCTGCAGCCCACGCTCGGCACCCGACGCGACCACATCGTCGGCGATCCCCGCCACGACCTCCTGGATGTCGCTCATCCCACCGCTCCTGTCTCGTGTGATCCGTCGGGTACCGACCGTCATCGCGGCCCATACTCACTGGCGCGGCGCAGGCTGACCGTCACCGGGTGCCCGGAAGGAAGGAAGGAAGGAAGGCCGTCCCGGCACGATGACGGCGACAGGCGAACAGAACCGCGAGGAGACCCATGCCAGCCGTCACCATCCCGTCCGCGGTCAGCGCTCCCGCGCTCCGCGCACACCTGGCCGTACCACCGGTCCGGTCGGGCCCCTGGCCCGGCGTGGTGGTGCTGCACGAGGCGTTCGGCCTGACCGACGACACCCGCCAACAGGCCGACCGCCTCGCCGCCGCCGGCTACCTCGCCGTCGCCCCTGACCTGTTCACGGCCGGCGCGATCCGTTGCCTGCGCGCCAGCTTCCGTGCCCTGTCGGCGGGACGAGGGTCCGCGTTCGGCGACATCGAGGCCAGTCGCCGTTGGCTGGCCGACCGGGAGGGCTGCACCGGGAGCGTCGGCGTGATCGGCTTCTGCATGGGTGGCGGCTTCGCCCTGCTCGCTGCCATGCGCGGGTTCGACGCCTCAGCCCCCAACTACGGTGTGGTCCCCGATGACGCCGACGCCGTACTCGCCGGCGCCTGCCCGGTCGTGGCCAGCTACGGCGGCCGCGATCGTGTCCTGCGCGGTGCCGCAGCCCGACTGGAGCAGACCCTCACCCGGTTGGAGATCAGCCACGACGTGAAGGAGTACCCCGACGCCGGGCACTCCTTCCTCAACCGCCACAACCTCGGCCCCTTCGCGTTCTTCGAGAAGGTGGCCGGGGTCGACTACCACGAGCCGTCGGCCGAGGACGCCTGGGCGCGGATCCTGCGCTTCTTCGAGACGCACCTGCGAGGCGACGTCCCGTCGGATGGCTCGTGATCCGACGGGACTCGCACTCGGTCAGGAACGGGCGGATGAGCGGGGCCGTGGTCCCGAGCCGTCTCAGTCGCCGCAGGCCGGCACGGCTGCCGGGTCGGACTCGAACCGGAGGTAGGCGGCCGACATGTATCCGGTGCTGCCGGCGGGCGTCCGGACGCGACTCCAGATCGCACTCTCGCCGCTCTGGCTGACGACGTTCGGCCCGGTGGCCTGGCACTCCACGGTCACGACGGTCCCGTCGGGGAACACCGCCAGGCGGTCGGCGCCGGGGCGGCCCTGCAGTCGGAGCCCGGATCCCCCGGTCCCGGTGACCACGGCGCGCGCATCGGCGCCCTCGGTCGCCACCACCGGGGCCGGCGCCTCCTCGGCGTCGATGTCGCCCATGCTCTTGATCGCGCTGACCACCTCGACCGTGGCGAGGATGCGCGCGGCGAGAGCGCAGCTCGACACCGAAAGGACCATGGCGACGCCGACCACGAGGACGAGCAGAACGCGGATCCGGCTCCGCCACACCGACCCGTCCCTACTGGTGTCCCTACCTCGGAACGGTGCCGCGTCGTGCAGGTAGGCGTGAGGTAGGGCAGCGACGTCCCCGCACTGATTCACACCGTACTCAGCCCGCTGCGACACGACTGCACGACCGGGCCGTTCGTCGGCTCCCGGGCGGGATGCGGTAGCGTGCGGCCGCAGCACCACAACACTCTCCCTACTTGAGGCTACATAGTGACCTACACGTAGGACGATGGCAGCTACTGCAGCAGTAGGGGAAGGTAGGGAGCCTAATGGCCACTGCCCTTTCTGCGGAGCTGCGCCGGCTGCGCCAGGCAGCGGGCGTCAGTCAGCAGGTGATCGCCGACGCCGTCGGCGTCGAGCGGGCCACCGTGTCGCAGTGGGAGAGCGGCCGCTTCCCACCGTCCGTCGACAAGCTCCGTCGCCTGGACGAGCACTTCGGCGCCGAGGGGACGCTCGCCGGGCTCGCCGACGCGGCCGCCGCACCGGTGCGCCGGCCGGTGCCATCGGAGTCGGGGACGTCCTTGGCCCGCGTGTTCGACGTCGTCGCGGACCGGTTCGTGCGAGCGATGATCTACGACCCCGATGACGCCGAGTGCGTGGGATGGACGCAGGGCATCGACCGCGGGCGGCGGCCGAGTCCGTGGAGCACGGCGCTCGCGGTGCGCACGCTGCTCCTGCTCGACCGGGTCGATGTCGACATGCGGGCCATCGCCCGCACGATGGGCCGCCGCCAGTACGGCGGTGGCTGGTCGAACCGCGAGCTCGAGGTCCCTCGTCCGGACGTCACAGCCGTCGTCCTGAACACGCTGACCCGGATCGGCCGCGGCAACGCGGCAGATCTGGACGCCGCGTGGGAGTGGCTGAGCACGTCGATCGACGGGTCGGACCGCCGCAGGCCGTTCGTGCTCAGCATGGTCCTGGAGAACGTGGCGCAGCTGCGGCCCACAGCACCCTCTCGTCATCGAGCTGGTGCGACTGCTGCTCGACGCGCGGGTCGACTCCGGCGGGGTCCAGGTGTGGGCATCGAACCCCTCAGCCGGGCCCGAACGGGTCGAACCGTCGGTGGCCCACACGGCCCGGGCGGTCGTCGCCCTTCGCGCAGCCAGCGCGTTGGTCGAGCGGCCGGAGGCGGAGGACGCCATCGGGCAGGGGGTCGAGTGGCTCGCCGCCGACCGCAACGACGACGGGATCACCGAGATCATGAGAATCGATCCCGAACGGCACATGCTCGATGTGCCGGTCGACCACTTCACCGCCGCGCACGTCGTGCAGGCCCTCGTCGGCCACAGTCGCGTGTCCCGGAACCGGCTCGAGAATGCCTTCGAGACCCTCTGGGCGTCGTACGTCCCGGCCGAGGGGCTGTGGGCGTGGAAGCAGGACGGTCGGCTCCCGATCTGGATGAGTCACGACGCCGTCGCTGCCCTGCGCGCCGCCGCTCTGGCCGGCTTCCCCGCACCGCACGAACCCGAGACCGGAGAACGCCTTGTCCACTCCCACGGTGGTCCTCCCCAGCCACCTTCGCGGCCCGGCCGATGACCGACTATCCGACTTCCCCCGGGCGACGGACCTGGCCGGCACGCTGGAAATCCCATCCGCTGACGGCTCGGCACCGGCCGGTCGGCTCACCGGGCTTACTCAGAGATCACAAGCTGGTTCTCGAATCGACTGTCCACCGCCTGGTCTGAACACTGAGTGCGGTCTCCCGCTGGCACGACAGGATAAGCCGCCCAGCAGGAATTCGAACACCAGCGGTATCGCGACGGACGGCGTTGACCTATCGCCAGCACCACAGCCCGCCGCTCGACGGTCCTGCGTCGAGCGGCGTCGAGAGTGCGTTGACGGCGGCGGAAGGTGCACGTTCTCGTGATCGGGTCTCCCCGCGGTAGCCGGCCGAGACGCTGGTGGAACCGTATCAGGTTCAATCCAGAATACACGATAATCCTCGTCGGGTCGGCCACGATTGCGGCACTGTCGCTGCTCGACATCATCGACGACACAAAGCCACTCATTGCGAGCACGCTTGCCGTGCTCTCGTTGATGGCCTTCGCCGCACTGAGGCAGAGCAGTCAGAGGGAGGGAGAAGTTGCTCTAATCGAGTCGCTACGTTCTGATGTTCGATCATTAGGCGGCCATATTGAGCAGCTGGAGGGATTGGTGAGATCAGTAGGCGATGTACATCAACTACCAGAAGGTCGCCCGCGCTACAACGCTTTCGAGGAAGCGCTAGACAGTGCGAAGATCTGGCACTTCCGAGGAAGCATGGGCGGCTTCTTGCGGGCCGAAACGCTTCCTCGCGTCGCGGCTGCGGCGCGAAGCCGTGCCGGAGCGAAAAGCACGGTGACGATTCAAATACTGGATCCTACTGACAGATCAGTTTGCGAGCAGTACGCAACGTATCGTCGACGTCTCGCTTCGCAGCGAGATTCTGACCTTGCAGAATCCTGGACCTCTCGGCGTGTTCAGCTTGAGTGTACCTCCTCGGTACTGGCGGCGGCGTGGTATCGCCAACACGAACACATACAGGTGAACATCGCGGTCCTGAATCGGATATCTCCACTCCGCTTCGACGTCTCTGATGATGTGGCTCTCCTGACCAACGAGGACAAGGTGATTCCCGCCTTAGCAGTCAAGAGGACTAGCCAGCTGTACTACGTGGTGACTGCCGACCTGGAAGAGACTTTCAGGAGCGCCAAGCCGATCGACCTGCAGAAGGCCCCAGTACTTCCATACCAGCGCAACAGCATCTCCAAGCCACTTCTTGATTCCTTCTTAGAGTCCTTCGGTATCATCATCGATGACTTGTTACCGGCGGACTATGACGATTTGCTGAAGTTCGCGTTCAATGAAGACAACGAGTACATCTTGGAACGGCGGTGACTGCGGTTCGGATGAGTCATGACGCCATCGCAGCGAATGCGGCCGCCGCTCTGGCCGGCTTCCCCGCACCGCACGAACCCGAGACCGGAGAACGCCTTGTCCACTTCCACGGTGGTCCTCCCCAACCACCTCCCGGGCCAGGTCGCTGAGCGCCTGCCCGACTCCCCCGGTGCGGCGGACCTCGCCGACGCGCTCGAACTGCTGCTCGCCGACCCGGCGGCCCTGGTCCGCTGGCTCACCTCGCTCGTCGAACGGCCCGAGCAGTTGGCGCAGGTCGTCGCCGGTTCGTACTGGCACGCCAACGGCTTCGCCAAGCTGGTGCTGCACAGCACGCCGCGTGTTCCGGATCCGGCTCCACGTCTGGCCGGCCGGCGAGGGACGGCTCGGGGAGTCGGACCCGCACAGCCACCGATGGGACTTCGCGTCCGCGGTGCTGGCCGGGGACGGGTTGGAGATCGCCGAGTTCGTCGAGGCGGAGACCGGGGACGAGGACTCGGTCACCCGCTACGTCTACGACGGGTTCGGCCTGGTGCCGGACATCGAGGTGTCCCTTCAGGACGAGCGGCGGTACGACGTGCTGACGCACGAGCGCTACACAACCGTGACGACCACGATCCATACTGTGGTGCCGAAGGGAACCGATCTGGTCGCAACGCTCGTCGTGCGGGGGCCACACGTCAGCTCGGCAACAGCCGTCTACGGCACCGATCTCGACGCTCTGGTGGAACGGCCCGGTCGTCTCATCGACGCCGAGGACGTTCGCGGGCTGGTGACCGACGTGGTCGCCACCCTTGCCCCGAGAGGTGGCGTGTCGAGATGACCGCACCGACCGCCGAGCCACCGACCATCGACACCACCCCCGGCGCGGCCGCGGTCGTCCGGCTGGGCGAGCTCGGCGAACGGCGCATCGTCGCCGAGTTGCTCGAGCCGCGGTACCGGTCCGTCCCTTCCTTCGGCGACGACTGTGCAGCGCTCGGTCGCGACCGCGTCATCACCACCGACTCCTGCGGCACGGCGCTCGTCGGGAGCCTGGGCATGGCGGATCCGGTCCACACCGGCTGGCTGCTCGCGACGGTCAACCTGTCCGATCTGGCCGCGGCGGGCGCCGAGCCCGAAGGCCTGGTCGTCAACTACACGCTCCCACCCGACACGCCCGTCGCCACCTTGAGCCGGATCATGGACGGCGTCGACGAGTGTGCCGCCCTGCACGGCACCAGGGTGCTCGGCGGTGACATCGGCGAGGGCCGCGAGATGCGGCTGTCCGCCACCGCCGTCGGAATCTGCGCCGGCCGGTCCGACCCGGAGGCGCCGGCGGTCCGGTTGAGCCGCCGAGGAGCCCAGGCCGGCGATCGGCTCGTGCTCGTCGGGCAGCCCGGCTACCTCTGGGCTGCCGCCCTCCTGCACCACGGGTTCGCCGAGGTGTCCGAGGACGACCGGAGGCGGGTCGTCGATCGGGCGTGCCGGCCGATGGCTCAGCTGGTCGCCGGCCGGCTGCTGGCGGTCAACGGACTGGCCACCAGCGCCACCGATGTGTCCGACGGGCTCTGCGCGAGCGTCCGCAGTCTGTGCCGGGCCAACGATCTCGGCGCGCTGATCGATGTCGACATGGACCTCGGCGATGTCCTCGACCGGATCTGCCGGCAGGCCGGCGTGCACCCGTTCCAACTCGGACAGACGTGGGGCGACTGGTGTCTCCTGGTCGCCGTCCGTCCGGAGGACGCCGCGACCACCAGGCGTCTGCTCGCCCGTGCGGACATCCCGGTGCAGGAGATCGGCGTCCTGACCTCGGCGACGGGGCAGGTGCGGCTGAACGACGGCGGTGCACGGCGCCCGGAGTGGGACGGCGTCGACCAGGAGCGCTTCTCCGGTGCCTCCTGGCGCGGCGAGGGTGTTCTCGGGGCGCTGGAACGCATGCGGGAGCTCAGTCGGTCTCCGGCCAATTAGCCTTCACCGGTACTCAGCGGCGGCGCGCCACATCTCGACGACCCCGGCCAGTCCCGCCGCCAGGCCAGGCGACTGCGCATCGAGCGGGAGCAGGGCGACGATCTGCACCAGTCGAGCCGCCTCCATCACCGCCATCACGTCCTCGTCCAGTGGTGGGCGCCCGGCCTGGACCGCCGCGGCCGAGTAGGCCGCCTGCCCCTCGTCGCCCCACAGGGTGAGGTCCCACTCGATCGGACCACGCGTGACCAACTCGAAATCGGTGATGAGCACTCCGTCAGTGGTGCGGGCGAGGTTGTAGGTCGGCGCGTCACCGTGGATCACCTGGACCGCGACCTCCGTGAACTGGCCGCGGAACGCCTCCTCGGAACCCAGGACCGCGCTCAGCGCGGTGTGCTCGCGGCGCAGCCGTGCCGTGTCCGAAGCCGGGAGCAGATCGGGTCGATCGTCCAGTTCCGTGATGAGATCGGCCAGGGTGTCGTCCCAGAACGCCAGGAACGGCAGCGGCTCGGGATACGACTCGAGCTCGATATGCAGGCGGATCACCATGGGCACGATCTGGTCTGCGAGCTCAGCGACCGCGGCCTCGCCAGGCTCATAGTGCTTCACGTACTCCCACGCTGTAGCCGTCCACCGCCCCGAGCGCAGCGGCCGCTGCGGCAGGAGCGCGCTAGGACGCATGGTGGGGAAACCGCGGTCGACCAGCCACGCCGCAACCGCCAGCTCGTCCGCCTGCCGACGCTCACGACGGCTCAGATCGTCGGCGAACCCGCGAGGCAGCACCGTGGGCACCCGGAGGACGACCGGGGTCGGCCTAAGGTGCACCACGACCGAGAACAGGTCGTAGAGAACCTCAGGCTCCACCTCGCCGAGCTCGAACCGGGCTGCGATGTCCCGTGCCGCGTCGAGCACCTCCGCTCGACGTGCCGCCGGGTCGGGCTCCGGACCGGACGACGGGCCGCTGATGTCAGCTGACACTGGCTCCACCTCTCCACGTGACCGGATCGCGCGCGTCCTGTGGTAGGACGCGCTGGGTCAGTCAAACCCATCGCCAGGACTCGACTGAGACCATGATCGCGTTGGTCCGATGACCGCGGAGTCGATGAGCAGAAGATGACCGGCTCATCCGGGAGGGAGCATCGATGTGCTGTGACGACGTCACAGAGCTGGACGTGCCGCCTGCGGTGATCGAGATGCTGGCGCGCTACCGCGGGATGTGCGACGAGCAGGGCTTCGGCTGGGGTGAGGAGGCGTTGCCGGACTTCTTCCGGTGGGCGCGGTTCTCGCGGCTCGGGCCGGTGTTCGACGAGTTCGCTCGGTCGGGGGACTGGTCGGGCGCGGTGCGCGCTGCGGTCGGCGAGGACGTGCCCGCCGGTCTGGTGCTGATCACGGTCGGCGTCGACGGCGGGCTGTCGGCTCGCACGGGCCCGTCCCGGCCGGTGATCATGGACGGTCGGGTGCAGCTCGACACAGTGGTGGACTCGGCGCTCGACCGCGACGTCGTGGTGACCGTGGCGGGCGAGGACGTACCGGTGCCGGCAGGTGGCGCCGGCATGCGCACGCTCGACCTCGACGCCGACGCCCCGCCGCTGGTGGTGTCGTTCGGGAACGCGCGGCTGGAGGTGCTCGACGCCGTCGTCGCCGCACCGGCCGCGACGCTGCGGCTGATCAGCTCACACGGCGCGCGCTGGTCGGTGCTCGACGCGACCGGCGGCGCCTGGTTCGCCGACGGGGTTCCCCACAAGTGGGACTCCGACGACCGGCCGTTCTTCCACACCGATCCCGGCCCGTGCACGCTGGCCGTTCCGGCCGGGCCGCTGCAGGTCACTGCCGCGCGCGGGATGGAGTTCGAGCGACAGGAGTTCGCGGTCCATCCCGCCGCCGGGGACACGGTGGAGCTGGACTACCGGCCTGCCCGACGGTTCGACCCGGCCGCGCAGGGCTGGTACGGCGCGGACCTGCACGTGCACCTGAACTACAGCGGTGACCACGTCGTGCATCCCGCCGACGCCGCGCGCATGCAGCGCGGGGAAGGGCTGCATCTGATGCAGCTGGCGGCGGGGAACCTCGGCGGCTCTCTGGTCTACGACCTGGAGCTGCTGGAGTCCACCGCGGGCACCGACCTGTGGTCCGCGACGGAGATGGCCGCTCGCGCCGGACTGGAGTTCCGCAACGATCTGCTCGGGCACGTGCACGCGCTGGGCCTGACCGGCGTGCCGGCGCTGCTGCACACCGGCCACGAGGGCACCGACCGTCCGTGGGACTGGCCGCCCAACAGTGTCGCGTGCAGTCAGATGCGTGAGCTCGGAGCGGTGACCACGTACGCGCACCCGGTTCACGCGCCGGGAGACGATGCGGGCGACCTGTTCCGCCCGTTCCGCATGGTGGAGGCCCGCGAGCTCGTGGCCGACGCCGCGCTGGGGCTGGTGGACGCGATCGAGCTGGTCTCCTGCTTCGACGACCGCGGCGCTCTCGTGCTCTACCACCACCTGCTGTCGTGCGGGCTGCGGCTGGCGGCCACCGCCGGCACCGATGCCTTCCTGTCCTTCGCTCACGGGCCCGCGCCCGCGTCGAATCCGCCCGGTTGGGGCCGCGTCTACGCCCACCTCGACGCCGCGGGCCTGTCGATCGACGCGTTCACCGCCGCGGTCCGCGCCGGGCGCACCATGGTCACCAACGGCCCCTGGCTCCGCCTGGGTGTCGACGGGCACGGCCCCGGGGCCGTCCTCGACCGCGGGCCGGGCGACCGGCTGGTGGTGCGCGCGCAGGCCGTCGGTTCCGGGGTGCAGCGACTGGTGCTGTACGGCCCCGACGGCGAGCTCGCCACCACCGACCGCACCGGGGAAGCGAACGTCCTGGAACACGAGGTCGTGCTCGACGAGGTCGGGACCTGGTTGGCCGCCGCCGCGCACGGCGACCGCGACCCCCACACGGTGGGCGCGCCGGTGTTCGCGCACACCAGCCCGACATACGTCGACGTGGATGGTCACCGCGTGGGCCGTTTGGAATCCGCCCGCTGGTGCCTCACCATGCTCGACCAGCTGCAGGACCTGGCCACCGAGCAGGGCCGGTTCGATCCGCGGCACCGCGAGCGCCAGCTCGGCGACCTCGTCGCGGTGCTGGACCGCGCCCGCCAGGTCTACCGCGCCGTCGGCGTCGAACCGGGCAGCGAGGAGGAATGACGGGGTACCGCGCCTCAACCGCATGATCCACGAGACAGGCCCTAACCTGCGCAGGTGATCGATCGGTTGGCGTGGGTGACCACGAAGGGCGCGCGCGGCCGCGACGAGGACGAGCCGCTCGCGCTCGCGGCTCTCGCCCGCGCGGGTGTGGACGTCGCGGTCGTTGACTGGGACGACGCGAGCGTGGACTGGGCGTCCTACGACCGGGTCGCCATCCGCTCGACGTGGGACTACCCGCAGCGGCTCACGGAGTTCCTCGGCTGGCTCGACGCGGTCGACGCGGTGACCGAGCTGGTCAACCCGATCGATGTCGTCCGCTGGAACCTCGACAAGCACTACCTCTCGGAGTTGGCCGACGCCCACGTCCCGGTGGTTCCCACGGTCTTCGTCGAGCCCGGTGGCACCCCGGTCTTCCCCGGATCGGAGTCGGTCGTCAAACCGGCCGTCGGCGCGGGCAGTCGCGACGTCTCGTCCTACGGCCCGGGACAGGACGCCGCGTTCCGTGCCCATGTCGGCCGGCTGCACGCCAGGGGTGAATCCGTCCTGGTGCAACCCTTGCTCGCCGCGGTCGCGACCCACGGCGAATGGCCGCTGGTGTTCTTCAACGGTCGCCTCAGCCACGCAGCCAGCAAACGGGTCGTCCTCCCGCCCGGCGGCGTCGAGGACCTGTTCGCCGCCGAGACCACCGCCCCGCACGTCGCCGACGACGAGCAGATCGGCGCCGCCCAGGCCGCGATGGATGTCGTCTCGGCCCGGTTCGGCGAGTCCGCCTACGCCCGCGTCGACCTCGTCCGCGACGACGACGACCGGCACTGCGTCCTCGAGATCGAGTTGATCGAGCCGTCGTTGTTCCTGCCCCAGGCCGAACCCGCCGCAGCCGACCGGCTCGCGGAGGCACTGATCTCCTGACTCGTCGGGCTAGCAGAGCCGGCTCGGGTCTCGAGCGCTGCCTCCCCGAGCTACTCCGCGGCGTTCGATGCGGGGTTCGGATCCACGCGCCGACCGGTGACGGCGGAGCTGGGCAGCCGTCCGGCCCTGGAGGTGCCGGTCAGGGCATCGCCGGTGATCGTCACGTCGAAGGTCAGGTTCAGGCGCATGGGCCGGGTGATGGACTGGGCCCACGTCAGCCGGTTGCCGTCGAGCGTCAGGTCCCTCAGCGGAACGTCTTCGGCCGCACTCTTCGCGATACCGGTCAGGCGGCCGGCCTCTCGACTCAGCTCCAGGGTCGCGAGCTGCTTTCCGATCGGGGTGGCGATGACCAGGTTCCAGGTGCCTTCGACGGTCATGCGGTTCACCTCGAGTGGGAGGGCCAGGGGGTGGTCACATCGGAACCGGGTCGAGGCCCGTGGGGTGCCAGACGGTGCCGCGTCGTTCGTACTCGAAGACCTGTTCGACGGCGCGGGCGATGCGCGGGCCGAGCTCCCGCTCCAGGACGTAGAGGGCGACGTCGAGCCCCGAGGTGACTCCGCCGGCGCTGATCAGATCGCCATCGTCGACGACGCGAGCGGGCACGGCGTGGGCACCCGTGGCGTCGAGGAGGTCCATTCCGAGGTGGTGGGTCACCGCGTGGCGGCCTTCGAGCAGACCGGCCATGGCCAGCGCGAGTGATCCGCCGCAGACGGTGATCACGAGGACGGAGGGGTCGTCGAGGGCCTTGCGCATCAGCGCCGGCAGCGGTGTGTCGAGCGTCCGGGCCAGCAGGGTGGGAATGGCCGGCGGGTCGTCGTCGGAGATGTCCGCGCCGTCCGGATCGGACGAACCGAGCGGACCCGACGCGCCGGGAACGATCACCCAATCGGCCCGGTCCGGGTCGAGCGCCGCGGTGGCCCGGAGCGTGAGCCCGCCGGTTCCGCTGACCACGTCGCGCGGACCGTCGGCGGAGACCAGCTCGACGATGACCGCCCCACCCGATGCGGCGCCGCCGGCGTGGAGCACCTCGAACGGTGCGATCACGTCGAGGGGGTCGAACCCGTCGAACAGGACGATCTGGGCGTGCATGCCTCCAAGGTTACAGTCTGACTGAAACCATCGGTACCCACCGAGCGGAGGAGGGGACTGCACCCACAGCACGACGTGGCACGATTTCGCAGATGACCAGCCGACCCGCCGCGGCGCAGCACCTGCGCGACCTCGCACTGCTGCGCCGCGTCCGCGACCGGATCGACCGGGAGTACGCCAAGCCGCTCAACGTCGAGGCGCTCGCCCGCGGCGTGAGCATGTCGGCCGGGCACCTCAGCCGCCAGTTCCGGCTCGCCTACGGCGAGTCGCCGTACGCCTACCTGATGACGCGACGCATCGAGCGCGCGATGGCGCTGCTGCGGCGTGGCGACCTCAGCGTCACCGAGGTCTGCTTCGTGGTCGGCTGTTCGTCGCTGGGTACCTTCAGCAGTCGGTTCACCGAGCTGGTCGGCGTGCCGCCCAGCGTCTACCGCCGCCATGCGGCGCGCCCGGCGGAGGGGATGCCCCCGTGCGTCGCGAAGCAGGTGACCAGACCGGTCAGGAATCGAGAAGCGCCCGTCACCGAGCCGCACCTAGCGTGACCGCCATGAGCACCCCAGCCAGCCTCACCATCCACCAGGCCTTCCTCCCGCACGACGACCCGGACGCCTCCCTGGCCTTCTACCGCGACGTCCTCGGCTTCGAGGTCCGCAACGACGTCGAGTACGGGGGGTTGCACTGGATCACCGTCGGTCCCGCCGGGCAGCCCGACACGTCCATCGTCCTGCATCCGCCGGCCGCCGACCCGGGGATCACCGACGAGGAGCGCCGCACCATCGCCGAGATGATGGCCAAGGGCACCTTCGCCAGCATCAACCTGGCCACCAAGGACCTCGACGGCACCTTCGAGCGGCTGCAGGCCGGTGACGCCGACGTCGTCTCGGAGCCGACCGACCAGCCGTGGGGGATTCGCGACTGCGCCCTCCGGGATCCCGCGGGCAACATGATCCGCATCTTCGAGGTGCCGTGAGCCGTCGGCGATCGCCACCCTGACCTGCACGGATGGAGACACGATGAGCACGGCCACGAGGACGGACCCGCAGTCGGCCGCACTGCACGCCGCCGACAGCCACGACCTGATCCGCGTGCAGGGCGCCCGCGAGAACAACCTCAAAGACATCAGCGTCGAGCTCCCGAAGCGCCGGCTGACGGTGTTCACCGGCGTCTCCGGCTCGGGCAAGAGCTCGCTGGTGTTCGGCACGATCGCCGCGGAGTCGCAGCGGATGATCAACGAGACCTACAGCGCGTTCGTGCAGGGCTTCATGCCGTCGCTGTCGCGGCCGGAGGTCGACGTGCTCGACGGGCTGACGACGGCGATCATCGTCGACCAGGAACGGATGGGCGCCAACCCCCGCTCCACCGTCGGCACCGCCACCGACGCCAATGCGATGCTGCGGATCCTCTTCAGCCGGCTCGGCGAGCCGCACATCGGCTCGGCCCAGGCCTTCTCCTTCAACGTCGCCTCGATCAGTGGAGCGGGTGCGGTCACGCTGGAGCGCGGCGGGGAGAAGGTGAAGGAGCGCCGTGAGTTCAGCATCACCGGCGGCATGTGTCCACGCTGCGAGGGCATGGGCGCCATCAACGATTTCGACCTGGCGGCGCTCTACGACGACACCAAGTCGCTCGCCGAGGGGGCGCTGAAGGTCCCCGGCTACAGCATGGACGGCTGGTACGGGCGGATATTCGGCGGCGCCGGTCTCCCCATGGACAAGCCGATCGGTGAGTACACGCGCAAGGAGCTGCACCAGCTGCTCCACGGCGAACCGACCAAGATCAAGGTCGAGGGGGTCAACCTCACCTACGAGGGCGTGATCCCCAGGATCCAGAAGTCGATGCTGTCCAAGGACCTCGACGCCATGCAGCCCCACGTGCGCCGGTTCGTGGAGAGCGCGGTGACCTTCACGACCTGCCCCGAGTGCGCCGGCACCCGGCTCAGCGCGGGAGCGCGGTCGTCGAAGATCGACGGGAAGAACATCGCCGACGTCTGCGCGATGCAGATCAGCGACCTCGCCGACTGGGTCAGGAAGCTGGACGAGCCGTCGGTGGCCCCGCTGCTCGCCGGCCTGCAGCACCTCATGGACTCGTTCGCCGAGATCGGGCTGGGCTACCTCTCGCTCGACCGGCCGTCGGGCACCCTGTCGGGCGGCGAGGCGCAGCGCACCAAGATGATCCGCCACCTCGGATCCTCGCTCACCGACGTCACCTACGTCTTCGACGAGCCGACGATCGGACTGCACCCGCACGACATCCAGCGGATGAACGGCCTGCTGCTGCAGCTGCGGGACAAGGGCAACACGGTGCTCGTGGTGGAGCACAAGCCCGAGACGATCGCGATCGCCGACCACGTGGTCGACCTCGGCCCTGGCGCGGGTACGGCGGGCGGCTCGGTCTGCTTCGAGGGCACGGTCGAGGGGCTGCGGGCGAGTGCCACCATCACCGGCCGCCACCTCGACGACCGGGCGACCCTCAAGGAGTCGGTGCGGGAGTCCTCCGGAGCGTTGGAGGTCCGGGGGGCGTCGATGCACAACCTCCAGGACGTGGACGTCGACGTCCCACTGGGTGTGCTCTGTGTGGTGACGGGCGTCGCGGGCTCCGGCAAGAGCTCGCTCATCCACGGCTCGATCGCGGGCCGCGAGGGCGTGGTGGTGGTCGACCAGGGCGGGATCAAGGGCTCGCGGCGCAGCAACCCGGCGACCTACACCGGCTTGCTCGAGCCGATCCGCAAGGCGTTCGCCAAGGCCAACGGCGTCAAGCCGGCGCTGTTCAGCTCCAACTCCGAGGGCGCCTGCCCCACCTGCAACGGCGCCGGCGTCATCTACACCGAGCTGGGCGTCATGGCTACCGTCGAGTCCACCTGCGAGGAGTGCGGGGGCAAGCGCTTCCAGGCGTCGGTGCTGGAGTACACCTTCGGCGGCAAGGACATCAGCGAGGTGCTCGCCATGCCGGTCGCCGAGGCCATGGCGTTCTTCGGCGCCGGCGAGGCGCGAACCCCGGCCGCGCACAAGATCCTCGACCGGCTCGCCGACGTCGGACTCGGCTACCTCACCCTCGGCCAGCCGCTCACGACGCTGTCCGGCGGTGAACGGCAGCGGCTCAAGCTGGCCACCCGCATGGGAGAGAAGGGCGCCGGCGGATCCGTCCACGTCCTCGACGAGCCGACCTCCGGCCTGCACCTCGCCGACGTCGAGCAGCTGCTCGGCCTGCTCGACCGGCTCGTCGACTCCGGCAAGTCGGTCATCGTCATCGAGCACCACCAGGCGGTCATGGCCCACGCCGACTGGATCATCGACCTCGGCCCCGGCGCCGGCCACGACGGCGGCCGGGTCGTCTTCGAGGGCACACCCACCGACCTCGTCGCCGCCCGCTCCACCCTCACCGGCGAGCACCTCGCCGCCTACGTCGGCACCTGACCGAGGTCCGTCGCCACCGCCGCAGACACGGGGCTGGTCGATTCGCCACCGGCCCGGTGCCGCGTCAGTTGGAGGACCAGGCGTACTCGAACTCCGGGAACAGCGTCAGCCCTCCGTCGACGAACAACGTCTGCCCGGTGATGTAGGCGGCCTCGTCCGAGCAGAGGAACGCGGTGGCGGCGGCCATCTCGTCCGAGCCGCCCGGCCGGCGCAGTGGGATGTGCGACTGGACGGCCTCCCGCTTCACCGGATCGTTGATCCACGCCATGTTCATCGGAGTGGCGGTCGCACCCGGTGCCATGCCGTTGACCCGGATCCCCCGCGATGCGTACTCGAGGGCGAGCGTTGTGGTCAGATTCTGCATACCGCCTTTCGATACCGAGTAGCCGAGGTAGCCCGGTTTGGGGATGACCTGGTGGATGCTCGAGACGTTGATGATGCAGCCCGGCGCCTCCGCCGAGAGCCAGCCGCGGATCGCCTGTTGGGCGCAGAGGAACGATCCACGCAGATTGACCGCGAGCACCCGGTCGAAGTCTTCGATGGCCAGCAATTCAGACGGCTTGTTGATCTGAAAGCCCGCGTTGTTGACCAAAATGTCGATTCCGCCGTACTCGGCCGTGGCCTCAGCGAACATCCTCTCGACCGCCGCGGGGTCGGAGACGTCGGCTTCGACGATGATCGCGCGCGTACCCGCCATCGCGGCGTCGACCTTCTCCTTCGTCGCGATCGCGTCGGTGGAGGGACCGATGTAGTTGATCGCGACGTCCACACCCTCCTCGCCGAGCCGCACCGCGATCGCTTGCCCGATTCCGGAGCTGGCCCCGGTCACGAGCGCCTTCTTGCCCTTCAAACCCTTCATCGCGCACTCCTCGTCCAGGTCGCGCGAGAACGCCGAGGTGCCTTCAGGAACAGGCCACGGACGCCCACCGCCGATCCGTCTTGGTCGTACCTGCGTCGAGCGCTTCCGGGGAACCATCGACCCGCCTCCATCGTGCCCTGACCTGTGGTTCAGCCCGCGAACTGCAGTACCGGCATCCCCGCCACGCCGGGGTCGCAGCTGAACAGCGAGCCGGCCTCCGGCTGCTCCCCGGGATCGAGCTCCCTGTGCGCGGTCGTGATGTACAGGCGGTCGAGCTTCGAGCCACCGAAAGCGCAGGAGGTGACCTGGGTGGCAGGCAACTCGACTACGGCATCCAGCCGGCCGTCGGGGTCGTAGCGACGGACCTGGCCTCCTCCCCACAGCGCGACCCAGATCCCTCCCTCGGCGTCGAGGGTGAGGCCGTCCGGCAGCCCGGCGCCGTCCTCGATCAGCACGAACGGGTGGCGGTCGATGAACTCGCCGGCCTCATCCTGCTCGAGCAGGTCGATCCGGCGGGTAGGCGAATCGACGTAGTAGGCGCGGGACGTGCCGGGCGGGAACGCGAGTCCGTTGGAGACGGTGATTCCGGTCAGTACCTGTCGCGTCCGGCCGTCGAGATCGAGGCAATACAGGGACCCGACATCGGTGACCTCCGAGTAGGCCATCGAGCCGCAATAGAAACGCCCGGCCGGATCGCACCCGCCATCGTTCATCCGGATCGCCGGGTCGGACCACAGGTCGGGGAAGGCGTAATCGACGGCCAGGTCCTCGTCCAGGAGCATGAAGCCCCGCTCGACGGCAACGACGGTCCCGCCGTTGCGGCGCGGTCGGAAGGCCGAGAGAACCTTCGACACATGCGCGCGGTCCACATCGCCCGTCGCATCATCGAGAGTCAGCAGGTCCCCGGCAAGCACATCCACCCAGCGCAGCCCGGGCCACGAACCGTGCCACACCGGGCACTCGCCAAGCTCGGCGATGGGGTCGGTTCGCTGCTCGACATTCAGATCTCCCATGCCCCGAAGAGTCTCACGCATTCGGCGAGATCAAATCCGCCGGACGGTGGGTGACCTGCGCCCCAGGGCCAGGACCGGCAGGCGGCCCCGGCGTCCACATTGGCGCCGCTGCGTCACCAACGCGTTCGTGCACCGGCAGCGCCGGCATCCGAGTCTTCCTTCAGCTTCGAGTTCCGGACGCTGCTGACCACAGTTCGGCGAACCGACCGTCAGCATTGATCAGCTCGGCGTTGGTGCCGCGTTCGACGACGTGCCCGGCGTCGAGCACGATGATCTCGTCGACGTGCTCCAGTCCGGTGAGGCGATGGGTGATGAGCAGGACGACCGGCCCTCGGTGGCGGCGAGGATGTCGTCGGTCAGAGCGGCGGCGATCGGCGGGTCGAGGTTGGCGGTGGGTTCGTCCAGGACCAGGATCGGGAAGTCGGCGAGCAGGGCGCGGGCCAGGGCGAGGCGTTGTCGTTCGCCGGCGGACATTCGGACGCCGCGTTCGCCGAGATCGGTGTCTAGGCCGTCGGGTAGCCCGTCGACCCAGTCGAGCAGGCGGGCGCGGTGCAGGGCGTCGCGCAGTGCCGCGTCGTTGCATCCCGGCCGGGCCAGCCGGAGGTTCTCCCGGACGTTCGAGTCGAAGACGTGGGCATCTTGGGCGCAGAGGCCGACGTCGCCGGCGGACGTGGTCGCCGGCGACGCTGCGGGCGTCACGCGGGCCGATGGTGTACTGGCCGGCGGTGAGGTCGATGAACCGCAGCAGCACGGCGGCGAGGGTGGACTTGCCCGCGCCACTCGCGCCGACCACGGCTACCCGCCGACCCGGTTCAAGGTCGAGGTCGAGGCCGGCGATCGCCGGCCGGAGCTCCACGCGCAGTGTCTGGCCAGCGCGCCGTCGCCCCTCGCAGCCGCAGCGGCCACGGCCACCGGCGGGCAGTAGCACCGGTTCCGGCGGCTCCGGCACCGGCGCGGTCGGTCCAGACGGCCAGCATCCGCTCGCCGCTGCTCCGGGTGCGGGCCAGCGCGAGCAGCGTCGGTCGGCAGCAGTTGCACGGACTCGAACGCCGCTAGCGGAACCAGCACCACCACGGCCAGCGCGACGCCGTCGAGCCGGTCGGCGCGGACGGCCGGCACCGCGGCCACCAGCGAGCCCCACACGGCCGTTCCGGAGCACAGCGCGGCCAACCCGGCGCCCGAGCCCGGTCGCGGCGGCCGACCGCCTGGCGATGCGGGTGAGCTCGGCGTCGTCGGGCCTCGATCCGGTCGCAGCTGCGCCGCCGCGGCACCGAAGGCGATCGAGGTCGGGCGCGGCCCGAAGCAGCGTCACCACCTCGGCGGTCAGGTCGGCCCGGGCCCCGGCCAGGAGTGCCTCGGACCGCCGTCCGGCCCACGCGGTCACCACCGGAACGGCCAGAGCGGCGACGAGCAGCGCGGCCGAGCAGCACGAGGGCGGCCGACGGAAGCAGGGCGGCGACCAGCCCCACCGACACGGCGGCCGCGGCCGCGGCGACCGCGACCGGCTGCAGGAAGCGCAGCGGCAGGTCCTGCACCGCGTCGACGTCGCTGACCAGCCGGGCCAGCAGGTCCCCCCGGCGGAAGGCCGGGTAGACCGGCCGGCGCCAGCGGCTCCAGGTGCCGGTAGAACGTGCACCCGGATCCGTGCCGAGGCAGCCGGAACGCCACGTCGTGGGCGACCAGCCGCTCGAGGTAGCGGAAGGCGGCGCGGCCCAGCGCGAACGCGCGCACCGCCACGATGGCCAGCGACAGCACCAGCAGCGGCGGCTGCAGGGCGGCGGCCGAGATCAGCCAGGCCGATGCGGCCATCAGCGCGACCACGCTGAGCACAGCCAGCACGCCGAAGGTCACACGCGAGGAGGAAGCGCGCACGGTCGGGAGCGGCCGAGGGCGACCAGCCGGCGCACGGTGGCGTCGGGCCGAGGCGTCTCGCGGCGCGGTGACACCGCGTGCACCGGCACGCTCGCTCATGACCGGGCCGCCACGGCCACGCCGGGTCGGTCGGGAGCGGGCGTCGGGCCGGCGGTGGGCATCCGCACGATCCGGTCGGCCCCGGCGGCCAGCGCGCGGTCGTGCGCGACCAGCAGCACACAGCGACCGGCGCAGACCCGGCGCAGCCCGTCGAGCACCCGCTCCTGGGTCGGACCATCGAGGTGCGCGGTGGGTTCGTCGAGCAGCAGCAGGTCCGCGCCGCGCTCGGCCCGCAACAGCGCCCTGGCCAGCGCGATCCGCTGCGCGTTCCCCGGCGGACGCCCCGGCGCCGTCCTCGCCGAGCACCCGCCCGGGGTCGATGTCCGTCCGCGGCGGCCAGCGCCATCGCCCGGCGCACCTCGGCGTCGGAGGCGTCCGGCGGTGCCGAGGGCGACGTTCCCGGCCACCGAGCCGGGCAGCAGGGCAGCGCACTGCGGCACCCAGGCGATCTGGGTGCGCCACGCGGTCGAGGTCGACCTCGGCCAGGTCCACCTCGCCCACCCGGACCGTCCCCGCGTCGGGCCGGACGAAGCCGAGCAGCACGTCCAGCAGCGTCGACTTGCCGGCCCCGCTGGGCCCGGTGAGGGCGACCAGCTCGCCCGGCCGCAGGTCCAGCGACACCGGGGGAAGGCCGCTCCGTCCGGGCCGGTGCACCGCCACCCCCCGGACCGCGAGCCCGTGCCGGGCCACCGGCGGCGCCGGGCGCCCGATCGATGCGGGCTCGGGGAGATCGAGGACGTCGAGGGCGGCGGCGGTGGCGGCGCGCCCCTCCTCGGCGGCGTGGTGGGCCGCCCCGAGCTGGCGCAGCGGCAGGTAGACGTCCGGCGCGAGCAGCAGGATCAGCAGGCCCGCGCCGAGCGGGAGGTCGCCGACCAGCAGCCGCAGCCCGATCTGCACCGCGACCAGCGCGACCGAGAGGCTCGCGGCCAGCTCCAGCACGAACGAGGAGAGGAACGACAGCCGCAGCACGCCCATCGTGGTGCGCCGATAGGAGTCGGTCACCGCGGCGATGGAGCGCTGCTGCGCTCCGGCCCGGCCGAACACGCGCAGCGTCGGTCAGGCCATCCACGACGTCGAGGAAGTGGTGCGAGAGCCGCTCCAGGCTGCGCCACTGGCGGCGGGTGTGCCGCTCGGTGACCGCGCCGATCAGCACCAGGAAGGTGACCACGACCGGCAGGGTGACCAGCACGATCAGCCCGGACAGCCAGTCGGTGACCCAGATGACGAGCACGAACATCGGGTGGCACCAAGCAGGTGAGCACCAGCTGCGGCAGGTACCGGGCGAAGTAGGCATCGACGGCGTCGATGCCGCGGGTGCCCCAGCTGCGCGAGCTCGCCGCTGCGTCGACTCTGCCAGCCAGGCCGGTCCGAGCGCCACCGCCCGACGCAGCAGCGCGGTGCGCAGCTGCGACTTGACCGTGGCGGACGCCCGCGCCGCCGCCGTCTCGCTGGCATAGGCCAGCACCGCGCGCAGCCCGACGATCCCGGCGAGCAGTGCGAGAGCGGAGCCGACCGCGGCCAGATCGGCCCCGTCGAGGAAGACCGCGGTGATCGTGCCGGCCAGCACGGCCGCCTGGGTCAGCGCCGCAGCGGCACCGGCCAACCCCAGCAGCGTGCAGACGGCCAGGTACGGGCGGCTGGACCGGCCGTACCGCAGCAGCCGCGGGTCGAGGGGCCGCGCTCGCGCCGTGGTCGCCGGCCGGGTCACCACCGGCCGTACTGCAGGTCCGCGCCGTGCTGCGGGCGGGTCGGGATGTGGCCGCGTCCGATGCGCCGACGGAACACCCAGTAGGTCCACCCCTGGTAGGCGAGCACGAACGGCAGGGTGAACAGCGCCACCCAGGACATCAGGGCCAGCGTGGTGGGCGTGGAGCTGGCGTTCTCGACGGTGAGGCTGAACGCCGGTCGGTGCTCGAGGGCATGACGTCGGGGAACAGGGCCACGAACAGGGTCGCCACCAGCCCGACGACCGCGCCCCCGACCAGGCTGAAGGCCCGTCCTTCG
This sequence comes from uncultured Actinomycetota bacterium, assembly GCA_963711715.1. Taxonomy (GTDB): domain Bacteria; phylum Actinomycetota; class Actinomycetes; order Mycobacteriales; family Pseudonocardiaceae; genus Pseudonocardia. Next base: position 255,298 of record CAVQFJ010000006.1, on the reverse strand, counting down.
CGGCCACGGGCGTTGGCCACCAGTCCTGCGACCAGGGCGGCCGCGGTGAGCGCGCCCAGTACCCAGGATGCCGCGTCACCGTGCACGAGCAGGCTCCAGACCAGGAAGGCCGCGCCCAGCAGCACCGCGATCCCGCCGATGCGGGCCGCCACGTCGCGGGCCCGCTGCCGGATCGGCCCGACCGTCTTGAGCGCCACGAAGATCGCCCCGTAGGTGCAGAACAGGGTGACCGTGGCCAGCCCGCCGAGCAGGCCGAACGGGTTGAGCAGGGTGAACAGGGTGCCGGTGAAGTTGCCGTCGGCGTCGATCGGCACGCCGCGCAGGATGTTGGCGAACGCGACACCCCACAGCAGCGCCGGGACGACGGAGCCGATGACGATGCAGGCGTCCCAGCGTTGCCGCCACCGGATGTCGTCGACCTTGCCCCGGTACTCGAACGCGACCCCGCGCACGATCAACGCGGCCAGGATCAGCAGCAGCGGCAGGTAGAACCCGCTGAACAGGGTGGCGTACCAGTACGGGAAGGCGGCGAACATGGCCGCTCCGGCCACGATCAGCCAGGTCTCGTTCAGGTCCCAGACCGGCCCGATGGTGTTGATCATTACGCGCCGATCGGTGTCGTCCCGACCCAGCACCGGCAGCAGCATGCCGACGCCGAAGTCGAAGCCCTCCAGGAAGAAGTAGCCGGCGAACAAAAAGGCGACCAGTACGAACCAGAACTCGGCGAGGGACATGGGGCGCTCCGCGGTGCGGGGGGTCAGTAGGCGAAGGTCAACGGTCGTTCGGCGGCGCGCTCCGACGTGCCGTCCGCGGGTTCGTCGGGTTCGTCGGGCTCGTCCCCGGGCGGCCCGGCCTTGGCGTAGCGCACGATCAATGCGATCTCGATGACGGCCAGCACCAGGTAGAGCAGCATCAGCACGATCAGTGAGGTGGCCACCATCCCCGGCCCGACCAGCGGGGAGACCCCGTCGCGGGTGAACATCTGGCCGTACACCACCCAGGGCTGGCGACCCATCTCGGTGAACAGCCAGCCGAAGGCGTTGGCGATCAGTGGGAACGGGATCGTCCACAGCGCGGCCCGGTAGAACCACGGCGATGAGGGCAGCCGGCCGCCGCGCAGCAACCACAGCCCCAGCAGGGACAGCGCGCTGGTCAGCATGCCGAAACCGATCATGTACCGGAAGCTCCAGTACGTCACCGGAATGATGGGCCGGTAATCGCCCGGCCCGAATTGCTCCTCGGAGTCCCGTTGGACGTCGCGGATCCCCTCGACCTCTGCTGTGAAATCGCCCGTCAGCCAGGTAGGACAGCAGGTAGGGGATGCGCAGCGAGTACAGCTCCGCTCTCCCCGTCCGGGGTGCCGATGGTGAATACCGAAAACGATGCCGGGGCCTGGGTGTCCCAGATCGCCTCGGCCGCGGCCATCTTCATCGGCTGCTGGTCGGTCATCACCTTGGCCTGGATGTCACCGCTCAGGGCCACCCCGGCGCCGAAGATGAGGGCGACCACCATGCCCATCTTCATGGACTCGCGCATCACCTCCACGTGCTGGCGACGGCGCAGGTGCCAGGCGCTGATCCCGATGATGAACGCCGGCGGCGCTGACGAAGGCCGCGGTGGCCACGTGCGGGTAGCGCCACCTGGTTCGTGGAGTTGTTGAGGACCTCCCACAGACTGGTGAGCTCCGCCCGACCCCGCTCCGGGTCGATCTCGAAACCCGACCGGGTGCTGCATCCAGGAGTTGGCGGCCAGGATGAAGAACGCCGACAGGTTGGTGCCGATCGCCACCATCCAGATGCAGGCCAGGTGGGCGAGTTTCGGCAGCCGGTCCCATCCGAAGATCCACAGGCCGATGAACGTCGCCTCCAGGAAGAACGCCACCATCGCCTCGATGGCCAGCGGCGCACCGAACACGTCACCGACGAATCGGGAGTAGTCGCTCCAGTTCATCCCGAACTGGAACTCCTGGACGATTCCGGTGACCACGCCCATGCCGAAGTTGATGAGGAAGAGCTTTCCCCAGAACTTCGTCATGCTTCAGATATTTCGGGTTGCCGGTGCGATACCACACCGTCTGCATCAGCGCGATGAGAAAGGACAGCCCGATCGTCAGCGGAACGAACAAGAAAATGGTAGATCGTAACGATGCCGAACTGCCAGCGGGCGATGTCGAGGGCGTCCAAGGCCTGCCATCTGTCCCCTCCGCGGCTCGGGCCTTCGACACGCCCGCATCCGTCAGTGGCCGGACATCACGATCTTCGGCTCGTCGACTCCACGCGACTTCGACATGTCATAGACGCCGTAGGCCGCCACGAATGCGAAGCAGATCGCAGGCACGATGAACGCGACCGCCACGTTGGTGGCGTCGGTTACCGCACCCATGACCGCCGGCATGATGGCGCCACCCACGATCGCCATGACCAGGAAGGCGGCCCCGAACTTCGTGTCCGGGCCCAGGCCCCGCAGCGCCACCCCGTAGATGGTCGGGAACATCAGCGACAGGCAGAAGGACACCGCCACGATCGCCCAGGCTCCGGAGATGCCGGGGACGAACGCGGCGTAGAGGCACAGCAGCACCGCTGCGGCGCCGAGTATCGCCAGGAGCTTGGTTGCGCGGATGTAGTTCATCAGCCACACCATGACGAAACGGGCGATGAAGAACACGATCAGGCTGGCCTGCAGGAAGAAGCCCCCCATGATCTTGTCGCCACCCGGAACGATCTCGTCCACGTAGATGATGATGTAGGTCCAGACGCAGACCTGGGCGGCGACGTTGAAGAACTGGGCGAGCACACCGAAGGCGTACTTGGGGTTGCGGAACAGCCGACCAGCCGTCGCCCCGAAACCCAGATTGGCGTCATCGGTCTCGCTGGTGACGACCTCGTGGCTCTTCGGAGTCTTCTTGAGGGCGATGGCGATCCAGATCAGGAGCAGCGCGCACGCCAGGCCGAGATAGGGTCCCATGACGGCATTGAGCTCGGCGCGCTGAATCTCGACCAGCCATTCGACCGGCATCGCTTCCCGTTGCTCCGCCGTCGCGGGGTTCAGGTACGGGTAGATCAGGAAAATGGCGAGCAGCACTCCCAGGTTGGTGCCGAGTGGGTTGAACGCCTGGGCGAGGTTGAGCCGTTTGGTGGCGTTTTCTTCAGGGCCCATCGCGATGGCGAACGGGTTCGCGGACGTCTCCAGGATCGAGAGTCCGGCGGCCATGACGAAGAGCGCCGCGAGGAAGAACTCGTAGGTCATGGCCACGCTGGCCGGGTAGAACAGGAACGCGCCGAGGGCCGCGAGCCCGAGCCCGCGAGGACACCCACCTTGTAGCCGTACCGCTGGTTGATGAACGCGGCGGGGAGCGCGAGGGCGAAGTAAGCGCCGAAGTAGGCGAACTGCACCAGCGAGGCCTGCAGAGTGCTCATCGTGAAGATCCCCTTGAACGCCGCGACCATCGGGGCGGTCAGGTCCTGGGCGACACCCCAGGCGATGAAGCAGAGGATCAACAAGGCGAACGGAATGACCATGTCCGGGTAGACGAGCGGTAGCCCTCTGCCCGTCTCGTCGACGGTCGATCTCTCTTCGACGGTCTCGGTCTCGTCGATGGTATCGACGGTCGAGCCCGTTTCGGCCTTCGCCGACTCGCCGACCACGGGTGCCTTCTTCTGCATGTGGAGACTCCTTCGAAGAGGCCGGCTCTCGAGATCTTCACCAGATTTTCACCAGCGTTCGGTTCGACAGTAGAGCGCACAGGCCGGGCCGTTCAAGCGCCAGAAGAGGTCGGTCAGGCCTAGTCGGGCGGCACACTTCAGTGGCCAGCCAGCCCATAGACAAGTGAACACGTGCCCGGGATGATCCCGATGAGCGGCGACAGAAACCCGCGTCCGGCGGCCGGTCGGACACCCAGTGGTAACCAGCCATACACCGGAGGGATTTCCATGTTCGCACCAGAGCGGCGAATCACGGTGGCGTTGCTGGCCGGTCTCGCACTCCTCGGCGCCGGATGCAGCGCCGCTGAAGTGTCACCGCAGGCGCCCGGAGGTGTCCCGCTGGTACCGAGCGGCACCGAGCCGCGGGTAACCGTTGCCATGGTCACCCACGCTCAGACAGGCGACACGTTCTGGGACATCATCCGCCTGGGTGCGATCGACGCGGCGGCGCAGAGCAACGTGAACCTCGTCTACAGCAGCGACGGCGACGCCACCCGGCAGGCCGCTCTGATCGACGAGGCCGTGGCGAGCAGGGTCGACGGCCTGGCCGTCAGCGTTCCGAACGCCGCCGTGCTGACCCCGGCGATCAAGAGGGCGATCGACGCAGGGATCCCGGTCGTCGGCTTCAACGCCGGCCTGGAGTCCTACCGTGACTGGGGCGCCTTGATGTTCTTCGGTCAGGACGAGGCGGCCGCCGGGCGGGCAGCAGGCGAACGGCTCACGAAGGAGGGCGCCACCAAGGTGCTCTGCGCCATCCAAGCCGAGGGGCAGTCCCAACTGGAGGCCCGCTGCAACGGCGTGCAGGAGACCTTCCCGCAGGTGGAGAAGGTCTATGTGACCGGGACGGACCTCGAGTCGGTGCGCTCGACGCTGGAGGACAAGGTCAAGCAGGATCCGGGCATCAGCCACGTGCTCACCCTCGGCGCTGTGTTCGCGCTCCCGGCAGCGGATGCGGTCAAGGCCGCCGGCAGCCGCGCGGAGGTCGTCACCTTCGACACGAGCAGCAAGCTCATCGCCGCGATGGAGGCCGGTGAAGTGAAGTGGGCCGTCGACCAGCAGCCCTACCTGCAGGGATTCCTCGCCGTGGAGTCGTCGGCGCTCTATCTGCGCAACGGCAACGTCATCGGCGCCGGCCAGCCCGTGTTGACCGGGCAGGCGTTCATCGACAGCAGCAACATCAACACAATCATCCCGTACGCCAAGAGCGGCAAGCGCTAATTCCGCGGAAACGAGGTTCTTCACCTGGGCGCCGGAGGTGCGCAAGACGACCTCGTTTCCTCGATACCAGACCATCGACACCAGAAAAGTGGCGGTGATCAGTAGGTCCTGGTCGACCTCGGCGCACTGCGGCGGGTCAGACCACCGTCACCTACCAGCCCAGAAGCTGTGACCCATCGAGGGAGCTCACGATGACCGAGTTCACGCCGTCCTGGTTCGCCGCACAATGCGATCAGCTCACCCGCTTCGGTGCCGGCTCGGTGGACGCGGCGGGCGGATTCGGGTGGCTGGACGACGCCGGGCGGCGGGACCCTTCCCACGGCGCCGAGTTGTGGATCAACTGCCGGATGACGCACGTCTTCGGCCTGGCCAGCATGCTGGGTGACAGTGCGGCGCCACCGCTGCTCGACCACGGTGTCGAGGCGCTGACCGGCCGGCTGCGCGACAGCGAGCACGGTGGCTGGTTCAGCGAGGTGAACGACACCGGACCGGTCAACACGGCCAAGATGGCCTATGCCCACGCATTCGTCCTGCTCGCCGGCTCGACGGCCGCCGCGGCCGGGCACCCCGGCGGGGGCGCGCTGCTGGACGAGGCGATATCCGTCTTCGACAAGCGGTTCTGGCGCGAGGACGACGGCATGGCGGTCGACGTGTGGAACCGCGACTGGACCGACCTGGAGGCCTACCGCGGGGCGAACGCCAACATGCACACCGTCGAGGCGCTGCTCGCCGTTCGGGACGCGACCGGCGACGACGTGTACCTGCACCGGGCGTTGCGCATCGTGGAGCGGATCATCCACGTCAACGCCAAAGCACACGGCTGGCTGGCGCCCGAGCACTTCGACGAGAACTGGAACGTCCGCCTCGACTACAACCGCGACCTGCCCGCCGACCCCTTCCGGCCGTACGGGGCGACGATCGGTCACCTGATGGAGTGGGCACGGCTGGCCCTGCACGTCCGCACCGGCCTCGGGGACTCCGCACCCGGCTGGCTGCTCGACGACGCCCGCGCGCTGTTCGAGGTGTCCATCCGCGATGGCTGGGACGTCGACGGCAACGAGGGCTTCGTCTACACCACGGACTTCGACGGCAAGCCCGTGGTCCGCGACCGGCTGCACTGGGTGGTGGCCGAGGCCCTGGCCGCCGCGTTCACCTTGGCCACCGTCACCGGCGAGCAGGAGTACGCCGATTGGCACGAACGGCTGTGGACGCATGCCGACACGTACTTCATCGACCACGAACTCGGGTCGTGGCGCCACGAGCTGGACCCGCAGAACCGTCCGTCGGCCACCGTCTGGCAGGGGAAGCCCGACATCTACCACGCCTACCAGGCCACCCTCCTGCCCTCGCTCGGAGAGATCACCTCCTTCGGCGAAGCGGTCAAGCAGCGCAGCTCCTGAGATATCCGCCCAACGGCAGAGGTGCCGTGGCCTTGCGTCGACCGTTGTCACGGTGCGTACAAGGAGATGACGATGACCGTCGAGACACCCCTAGTTGTCCGCGGAGGCCTCGACGCCGCAGGTGAAGTCACGGTGCGCCCCTGGAGCGAGGACCAGCGCGTCGAGGCAGTCCGGTCGGTTGAACGCGTCGGTCAACAGCTCGACGGGTTCCAGCGCGATCGAGGATCTGGGCTCACGCGCGACGGTGTCGCCGGTGAAGACGTGCATGATGCGTCCGCCCCGTTGCCAGATCGTCAGCGCGAGACCGGTCCGCGGGTCACGCAGGCGCGTTCGCGTGATGCCGTCGGGGTCGGGGACCAGGTCGGTGTAGGCGGCGTCGATCACCTGGTCGCCGAGGATCCGTGGCGCGCGGAACGTCGACGGATCGTCCTCGGCGATGGGAGCGAACGCGTCCTTGCCGTCGAGCGGGATGAGGGCGTCGTCGGTACGGATCGCGGTCCGCGCAGGCACGTGCAGCTCGAACCGATCGATGTCGGGCGTTCCGAGCCGGAAGTACGGGTGCCAGCCGCACCCGTACGGCGCCGCTCGATCGCCGACGTTGTGCGCGGTGATCTCCAAGGTCAGCCCGTGTGCGTGCAAGGTGTAGGAGATCTCGAGGTCGATCGCGAAGGGGTATCCGGCGAACGCGCCGGGCCGGATCTTCCGGGTGGCCAGGCGCAGCCGGACGCCGGTGTCGCTCGCCTCGGCGCCGACGACGTCGCAGTCCATCTCCCGGAGGAATCCGTGGTAGATCAGGCGGTCCTGCTCGGGCGTGCCCGGGAGGAGGTCGTGGTGCTCACCGTCGAAGGTGTAGGTGCCGCTCCGGATCCGGTTCGAGAACGGAGCCATCACGCCGTTGCGCACGCCGTCCTGGGAGAGGAACTCGTCCTCGTCCAGGTAGCCGTCCAGGTTCCCGTCCACACCGCCGTCGATGACTCCCCGGGGTTCGTCGCCGATCGCCGCGTCCCAGCGCAGGAGGGTCGCCCCGCGCCGCGCGATGACGGCGCTGGTCCCCGTGTCGGAGGCCTTCAGGTGCAGGGTCTCCAGGCTGCCGAACCGGCCGTCTTCGACGACGAAATTGCTCATCGGGCAAGGCTAGGGAAGTCCGACTGCCGGCGACAAGCGGCGATCTCGACGCGACGAAAACGCGCTCGGGCCAAATTTCAGCGCAATCGATACAACACTTCGCCCGCCCTCTGCACCACCCGCGTATCCGGATCGGCTTGGTAGGCAGCGATGTCGACCGTTGCCGGATCGAGGTAGCCGAGGTTCACCGAGCGGCACACGTCCTCGCTGATGCCGGTGGCCAGGGTGACCGCGACGCGCAGCTGTTCATCGCCGCTCTCGGCGTCGTACGTGCCCGCCCCGCGCAGATGGGTCGAGTGCGCCAGCACCCCCCAACGCACCCCCGAGAAGCGTGCCCACTGCTTCACGAAGTAGTCCCGGCAGTGATAGCCGATCTCGTGGATCTGCGGGTGGCTGGAGGCGATCTCGGTGATGTGCGGGGCATACAGGATCACCTCCCCGCCATCGGCCACCACCGGCTCCACCTTGTAGAAACCCTTGGCCCCGGTCCAGATCTCGTCGTACATCTCCGGGACGATCGACAACACGCGGCGCACCGGCGCATCCAGATACTCCACGTGGGTGGCCGCGCACACCTCGGCGGCGTTCGCCCAACTCGACTCAGTCGTGCCGAACGAGACCGAGCGCAGCCCGGATGTTCCCGTGCCGTCAGCGATGTCGATGCCGGTGTCGGGCGCGCCGCGGCTGCCCGTCCCGACCCTGCGGGCACCGGCCTCGTCGTCGGCGTTGATCTCGGCGTCCGGCTGGGTGTCGGCACTGTCGGCGGTCACCACGCAGATCGCGATCTTCTCGGCCGGGATCAGCGCGGCGCCATCGTTGATCAGCGCCCGTACCGGGGTTATCCCCGTGGCGCCGATGATCTCCGCCGAAGTGATCAGCGCCCCGAGCCAGTGCGAGACGTCGATGATCTTCTGCCCGGCGACCCCCGGGAAGAAGTACTTGTTGCCGCCGGAGATGCCCACCACCTCGTGCGGCAGGACCGGACCGACCACCAAGGCGACGTCGTGCTCGACCACGGCGCGGTTCAGCAGCACCTGCACGTCCTCGTCCATCCGGCCCGCCGAGAGTTCGCGGATCCGGGCGGCCGGAATCGTGCCCAGATCCGCGAAGATCTCCGGCTTCCACCACTCGTGGTTGATCACCATCGTACCCGGATAGGTGTCTTCCAGTCGCCCGGTCCGGTAGCCCAGGTGCTTGGACAAGGCCTCGTCGCTCATCGGTGCGTGTGTGCCCAACGCGACCAGCACGGTGATTCTCGTGGCCCTTCCGTACAGGGCGCCGTGCGCCGCGCGTAGCAGCTGGGGCAGCGGGCAGTTGCGGGTGCCGTCCGGCACCAGGATGCACACGCTGCGGCCATCGACGTCGTACCCCCCGAGTTGCTCGGAGATGAAGGCGCTGACCTCGTCCTGGCTGAGCACCCGGTCCGGGCTCCCCGCCCGGGCAGCAGACGCGGCCAAACCGGGAGGCACCTCGGAGATCGTCGTCATCCCGGTACTGTGCGCCTCGACTGCAGGCACCGGCAACTGCGGTGGCGGTCCCTCTAGGCAAGGCCGATCAGCAGTGGCCAGCGTCTCGCAGAGCATCACCGGGCAGCCTCGACGGGCGACCTGCCGCGTAGCTCTGCTCGGTACCTGTCAAGGCCCGCCGCCCGACGCGGAGCTGTCCGGCGCGCCGCCGGGGTGCCGCAGCCGGCTCAGCGCTTCCGCGGCCCGCACATGGCGGGCCGCCCTGACCCGCCGCAATTCGTCCCGCGCTCTGGCGTGATCGCCGACGTCGAGCTCGGCGAGCATCCGGTCCACGGCCTGCGCCAGGTCGGCGTTGAGTTCCCACTCCGCCGGGTGCTCGCGGGGGTCGACGAGCAGCAGGTCGGCGGCTCTGGCGCGGGTGGTCCGGAGCCTGCCGAGTGCGTCGTCGAGCGCCGCCTCCGCCTCCTGCGGCTCGTGCCCGTCGACCTCGGCCCCGAGCAGACGACCGAACGCGCGCACGGAGTTGGCGAGCTCGGTGAACAGGTCGGCGTGAGTCCGCTGTCGCTGTTCCCGGTGCTGCTCGTCGACCACGGCGTCGGTCGCGGCGCTGTCCGCCCGCGCAGCATCGAGGACCGAGCGGAACAGGCTGCGCACGGTCACCGAGCAATGCTCGAGCGCATCCAGCCCGTCACGCAGGCCTACCGCCCGGTCCGGCTTGGCCAGTGCCCGGATGTTGAGCTGCCGGCTCTCCTCCGCGTGGGCGAGCGCACGGTCGACCCGGGGCACGTGCCGGTTGAGCCGCCGCGCGTCCTCCAACCAGTGGGTCGCGGTATCCGTCGACAGCCCGCGTGGGAACTCTGCCGCAGCGGTCTCGAGCAACAGAGCGATCTCGTCGGCCAGCTTCTGGATCGCACCCCCGGCGTAGCGGCTCTGCACGGCGGGCGGCACGACCACGTTCACCAGCAGCCCCGTGACCGCGCCGACGAGTGTCTCCAACGCCCGCTCGGCCGCCGCCATCTCCGCACCGGCCGCGAAACCGACGCCGAGCACCAGCATCGCGCTGATCGGCACCTCGACCAGGTGCGGGCCCAACCGCAGCAGCTGCCCGAGCACGATCGATGCCGCAACGAGCGCGCCGAGGCTCCACCACGTCAGCCCGACCACGGAGGCGAAGCCCACGGCCAGCGCGACTCCCGCGACCACGCTGAGTACGCGTTGCACGCCGTTGACCAACGTGCCGGTCAGCGTCACCTGCACCACGATCAGCGCAGTCAGCGCGGCGATGAGCGGTGGCGGCTCGGTCAACCCGACCGCTTCTGCGGCCAAGTAGGCGAGGACCGCGGCGCAGGTGAGCCGGCTCGCGCGGGTCAGCGCCGACCACCCGCGTTCCCGCAACCGTCGGACTGTGCCGGACACGACCTTGCGCACCGCGGCACCACCGCGCGCCATCCACGACCGGGTCATCGGTGTCATCATCCTCGCCTCCCGGTATCGATACGAGCACTACTGCGCGTCTCGTCGACCCTCGAAGCCACCGCCGCATCTGATCCGGCTGCCGGTCCCGAGCCAGAACTCGGAGCCGCCACAACGGGTGCTGGAGCAGGTCCGGGTACGCCGTGGACGGCGAAGGACAGGCCGTGGCGCACGTTGATCGCCGCGAGCTCGCCCAGCGGGGGGATGCGGCCGCCGCCGGCGAGTGCACGGAACTGTTCCTCGAGCGGGACCCGCCGGGGTCTCGCGCATCCGGGATCCGGGCGGGCTCGTCGAACGGGTTGGCGAACGCGTGCGCGACGGTGGGCGGGACGGTCGCGGAGTCGCCGGCGGACAGCACGATCGTCTCAGAGCCGATCATGACGCGCATCCGTCCCTCCACCACGGCGAAGGTCTCGGTCTGCCGGCGGTGGCGGTGCCGCGGAGGGCCCGCCAGCCTGGGCGGCAGCAGCGCATCGACCTCGAACAGTGCGCCGCGGGTGTCCCGCCCCGACGCCACGATCGTGAACGTCTCACCAGTCGGCAGGCGCAGCACGCGAGGGAGGTCCTCGACCGGCACGCCACTCATCGTCGGCCTCCTCCGGAATCGGGGAACAACCAGCTGACGGGCGCCACCGACTCGTGCGGCGGCCCATTCATGCCGTATGTGACGAATGCTCATCGACCGGGCTCGCGCACGTCAGGGCGAGATCGTCGAGCGACAGGCCGAGTTCGGTGCTCAGCGCGGTGATGGTGAAGAACGCCGGGGTCGGGACCCGCCCACTTTCGATCTTGCGCAGGGTCTCCACGGGCACACCTGCGGCGGCGGCGACCGCGGTCATGCTCCGCGCTCCCCGGGCTTGGCGCAGAGCCTGTCCCAGCCGCTGTCCGCGTTCGTGGTCTTCGGGGGTCAGTGGCAGGCGCACCATGACCGTGATACTAATACCGGGATAGTTATCCCGACCGACGGTGGTACGTGATGATCGAGCTCAAGACTCCACCCGAGATCGCGCTGATGCGCGAGTCCGGCCGCGTCACCGCCGCCGCCTTGCACGCGGTCCGGGACCACGCCGAGGTCGGGGTGCGCCTCGATGCACTCGACGCTGTCGCCGCCGAGGTGATCGATAAAGCCTCGGCCCGACCGCTGTTCCTGAACTATCAACCCGCCTCGGCTCCGGTCCCCTTTCCCGCCGTGGCGTGCATCAGTGTCAACGATGCCGTCGTGCACGGCATCCCCGGGCCCTACCGGCTCCGTGACGGAGACCTGGTCAGTGTCGACTGCGGCGCTCAGCTCGACGGGTGGAGCAGCGACGCCGCGATCAGCTTCACCGTCGGCGACCACCCCGACCCCGCTCGCGCCGCCGCTGACCGCGCGCTGATCGCCACCACCCAGCGCGCCCTCGACGCCGGGATCGCCGCCGCGCAGCCAGGCGCCCGTCTCGGCGACATCGCCCACGCCATCGGCTCGGTCGGACGCGGCGCCGGTTACGGGCTCATGGCCAACCACGGAGGTCACGGCATCGGCCGAGCCATGCACGAAGCGCCCCCAGTCCCCAATGACGGTCGCCCCGGCCGCGGGCTGCGGCTGCGGCCCGGGCTCGTGCTCGCCCTCGAGCCGATGCTGCTCGCCGGCGGTCGCGACGCCTACCGCACCGACCCCGACGGCTGGACCCTGCGCACCGCCGACGGTTCCCGCGCCGCCCACATCGAGCACACCGTCGCGATCACCGAAACCGGCCCCGTCGTCCTCACGATGACCTGACGCGCTCCTTGTTGGGTCATTTCTGACCCGCCGGGAGTGTCCGAGGAACGGTGTAACAACGGCTTGATGGCGAGCTTCCGTTGGTGGGGACGATACGTCCGGCGAAGGTGATCGCGAAGGCGTTCAACGCGGCTTCCAGCGCATGGCCTGGTCGTCGCCGCGCTCGCGCCGCTGGCTGGGCGGGCGTGCTTCACCCGGGATCGGTCAAGGGCCGTTCACCGAGCGCTCGGGCGGCACAGTGGGGTATGGCCTACCGCCTGCTTGCCGAGGCAGTGATGCTGGTGCACTTCGGCTTCCTGGTATTCGTTGCACTCGGCGGCTTCCTCGCCTGGCGCGTCCGCGGCGTGCGTGCGCTGCACGCCGGAGCCGTTGGCTGGGGGCTGCTCAGCGCGATCGTTGGCGTGCCCTGTCCGCTCACCGCCTGGGAGGACCGGTTCCGCCGGCTGGCCGGACAGCAGGGCCTCGGTGATGGCTTCGTCGGCACCTATCTGACCGGGGTGATCTATCCGCCCGAGCACCTGCGCACGACGCAGCTGCTGGTGGCGGCGTTGGTCGTCGTGTCCTGGGTCGGCTTCGCCTGCTCAGGGCCGGATCGGCTATCCGGCCTTGTCCCGGGTCGCCGCAGAACCAGTCCAGTCATGCCGTCGGCTTCGTTCGACGGAGCACGTCCCGGAGCCCGTTGGCGCCGATGACGCGGCCAAGCCCTCCTCGAGCCTGACGTTGGCCCCGCTCTGGCTCGAAGCACGTGACGTTCTCGAGCACGCGGTCGTCCAGTCCGCCGCCAATGCAGCCACCGCGCACAGCTTGGCGTGCACCAAGGAGGACGGGTCCATCGACTTTCGCGGCGGCGTGCGCGACGTAGGCGGCGTCCGCGTACAGGCCACGTAGCGGGTGGGCCAGCGCCCGTACGGGGACGCCGTCCGCCTGCAGCTCGGCGACCACTCCTTTCCAGGAGGAGCCATCGGCGAACGCGCCGTGGACGAGGAGGACGGTGGGGCGGGTGTTGTTCATGGTCGTCAGTGCTTCCTGGTGATCAGTGGCGGATGGGCGGTGGGCGTCTTGCCTGGCTCTACCGTCCAGGTCGGGCGTGGTAGGGACGTGCAGGCGGGCGTGGTAGCCGCGGTCAGCGGTTTGCGGCGAGCTGGGTGGTGAGAGCTACCTCGCTGGCGATGAGTGCGACCGTCGTCCGCACGGCCTCCGCGGCCGCCACGGTGCCCCGGCGGGATGCTCAAGCACCGCTGAGGGCGACGGCTCCCGTGGCGCCCAGGGTGGCGACCGTCGTCCACAGCACGATCGCGGCGGCCTGCCAGACCAGCACCCGCGGCACACTGACGCCGGAGGCGACGAGCGTGGCCGAGGTGAACTGGGTGGGAAGCGCCAGCGGACCGAGCAGGCTGGCACCGGGGACACCGAAGCGTTCGAGCAAACGGGCGAATCGTTGCCGGCCCTTGGACTGCGGTTTCGGCAGCTCGTCGGGCTCGTCGGCATGTCGACCGACCCGGACGACGACGGCGGAACGCACCCGTGCGGTCGCCATGGTCACGCCGATGACGCACAGGAAGTTTCCGGCCATCCCGGCCGCGGCCGCGACGACCGGGTTGACGCCCCCGATCACCCCGATGATCGACGACAGCTCCCCCTCGATGAACGGAACTGCGGCGGCAGCAGCGATGATGAGCGGCTGGACGACGATGGGGACGACGCCCACGAGCTCTTGGAAGTCGATGATCAGGTCGCTGACGAAGAGTTGTTCACGAGTGCAGATCTCCTGGGTGTGCTGCGGGGTGCCACGCGGCACCCGTTGGCCACAGCACCATTCCGCCGTGGTGCCTGCGTGAGGGCGAGCGTGGTACGGGTACTGGTCCGGGTCCCGGTGCCGGGTTCGCATCGCAGGCCCCGGTGACCGTGCCCCGCCTCAGCGATGGGATCCGGGACCAGGCATCGTGCCGTTCCCCGTGGCCGCCGCCGTTATGGGCTGACCGGATGATCGAGAGGACGCGCCGGTCAGGTCGTTCTCCCTCGTCGGAAGCCGGCACGATGATTGACAGAGATCGAACAGCCAGTGGAGCTGAGCGGTCATCTGCGCTGCTCAGATGGGGTGGGCCCCCGGGGGATCGAACCCCGAACCCGCGGATTAAAAGTCCGCTGCTCTGCCGATTGAGCTAGAGGCCCGCGCCCCCGCGCGCGCGACGGCTGGACAAGCGTACGGCCCACGGCCGAACCTCTGCCCTCGCGGAGTCCGCGAGCGAGGAGGCGCCCACCGTCGACGTCCGCCCCGGCGACGGTACGAGGACAATGGGCCCGGTGAGTGCCCCGACCGCCGTCCGCGCCCCGCTGCGCATCGGGCCCTACGCGTCCGACACGCCGGTCGTGCTGGCCCCGATGGCCGGCATCACCAACGCGGGGTTCCGGCGGCTGTGCCGCGAGCAGGGCGCGGGGTTCTACGTCTGCGAGATGATCACGTCGCGCGGGCTGGTGGAGCGCAACCCCGTCACGTTCCGCATGATCGCCATGGATCCCGACGAGCAGCCGCGGTCGATGCAGCTCTACGGCGTGGACCCGGCCACCGTGGGGGCGGCGGTGCGGATGCTCGCCGAGCGCGACCTCGCCGACCACGTCGACCTCAACTTCGGCTGCCCCGTCCCCAAGGTGACGCGGCGCGGCGGTGGGGCGGCGCTGCCGTACAAGCGGCGGCTGTTCGAGGCGATCGTGCGGGCCGCGGTCGACAACGCCGGCCGCATCCCGGTCACCGTCAAGATGCGGATCGGCATCGACGACGAGCGCCACACCTACCTCGACGCCGGGCGCCGGGCCGCCGACTCCGGGGTGGCAGCCGTTGCGCTGCACGCCCGCACGGCGGCCCAACGCTACTCCGGCGTGGCCGATTGGTCGGCGATCGCCCGGCTCCGCGACGCCCTGCCGGCCGAGCTGCCGGTGCTGGGGAACGGCGACATCTTCAGCGCGGCCGACGCCATGCGGATGGTCGATGCCACCGGGTGCGACGGGGTCGTGGTCGGGCGGGGGTGCCTGGGACGGCCCTGGCTGTTCGGCGACCTGGAAGCGGCGTTCGCCGGCCGACCGCTGCCGACGCCGCCGACACTCGGGCAGGTGTCGATCACGATGCGCCGGCACGCCACCCTGCTGCAGGAGCACATGGGCGAGGACAAAGGCATCCGCGACATGCGCAAGCACATCGCCTGGTACCTCAAGGGCTTCCCGGTCGGGTCCGAGGTCCGCCGCCGCCTCGGCCTGGTCGGCAGCATCGACGAGCTCGACGAGCTGCTCGCCGGGCTCGACCCGCACCAGGAGTTCCCCGTCGAGGCCGACGGTCCGCGGGGGCGCCAGGGATCGCCGGGACGGGTCGTCCTCCCCGAGCACTGGCTCGACGATCCCGACGACGCGGCCGTCCCGTTCGGCGCCGAGCTGGAGCACTCCGGCGGGTGATCCGCGAGCACCGAACCGTGGTCGCCGGCTGGGACCGCCGATCGGCGTGATCGTTCGGCTCCGACGATGCCCCCGATCACCGGCTCGGGACCTGGGGGGCCGCAACTGGTGCGGTCGTCGGCCCCGAACCGTTGATCATGCCAGGCCGGCGGAGCCATGATCACCGCGTCGGGGCGCTGCGCCGCAGCTGGCCGGGGCTACATGTCCCGAGCCGTTGATCACGTTGTGCGGTCGCCGGCGGCGGGGCGGTCGGCGCCGGCAGTGCCCCGATCACCGGTCCGGGACCTACCGCCGCAGCTGATCCGGCTGCCGGTCCCGAGCCAGTGCTCATAAGAGCAGCGCCGGCCCGGACGGGCCACCATCGGCGCCACCACGACGAGCCGCGGGTCCCGCCCACCCACGCCGGGGTGAGCCGGGCCCCCTCCGTAGGCTCCAGCGGCGTCAGGAGGGTGGACGCGGGGCGACCACCCGGACCACCCCCTGCTCGTCGCCCCGAGGAGGTGGCGTGGAGGACGGTCGGGATCGGGTCCGGCGAGCCGCCGTGGAGTCGGTCGACGACATCCTCGCCCGCCACGGCCTGCTCGACTCCGCGTCGTCGAGCCCACCACCACCACCACCGACCGGCCCGGCGTGGCGGCGAGCCGCCGACGAGGATGCGTCCGGCGCCCCCGCCGATCCTCGAGCATCCGGGGCGGACGGCCGAGACGACCATCCGACCGGAACACGTCCGGGCGGTTGGCCTGCCGTTGCCCGCCAGCCAGCCGGCCAGCCGCCCGGTCCGACACCCGAGTCGCGCAGGTCAGCCCCGTGGGACCCGGGGCCGGCCGCGCCACCCGTCGAGGCCGGCCAGCACCGGCACCGGCTCCGCGAACGACCGCCGCAGTCCGCCGGATCCGCACCCGTGCCGTCCGGACCACCCTTCCTCCCGATCACGGTCCCGCCGGACCGACCCGACCCGCCCCCGCCGGGCCGACCCGAGCCACCCCCGCCGCAGGGACCCGAACACCGGGAGACCGCCGATCCCGGGCGGGCCCACGATCCGCGCCATCGGCACCACGTCGACGGCGTGGACAACGGAGCGACGACGCCGGTCGAGTCGGCCGCAGCCCCCGCCGAGCCGACGACCCACGTCCCGGACGACAGCGAACGCGCCGAACGGACCCGCCGCGCCGGGCGGAGGACGTCCACCGGCGACCGCGCCGAACGCGCAGGTCGGATCGACGAGACGCTGACCCGGCTCACCGCTGCGCACGCGGGGCTCGCCGTGGCCCACCGGAACGGGACGGACGACGCGCCCCCGGCGAAGCAGCGCCGGCGCCGGTCACCGGCGAGGTTCGTCGTGGCCCTCCTGGCGCTGACGGTCATGGCCACCACGGCCTTTGGCTGGGTGTCGCAGCAACGGCTCGAGGCTGCGGTCCGCGACGCCGCCGCCCTCGATCCCGGCTCGGGTGCGATCGTCGACCCTGGAGGCCAGCGCGGCGACGAGAACGTGCTGGTCGTGACCGCGGACCGGGCTGGAGGCGGAACCGCCGGCTCCGTCGCCGTCGCGCACACGCCGGACAATGGCGGTCCGACGGTCGTGCTGTCCTTCCCTCCGGACCTGGAGATCGACCGACCATCGTGCGCTCGGTGGGACCCGCTCTCCGCCTCCTACCTCGACGAGGCGGTGCCGGCACAGGCGCGCACGGCGCTCGCGACCGCCCTCGACCTCGGCGGCCCGCGGTGCGCCACCCGGGCCGTGCAACAGCTCAGCGGCCTCGCGATCACGGGATACGTCGGCATGGACATCGGCGCGATCGAGCGTCTGGCCGAGGCGGTCCGGGGCATCGACATCTGCGTCCGGAACCCCGTGCTGGACGGCTCGCTCGGACCGGTCGTGCCCGACGCCGGCCCCGTCACCCTCGACGCCGTGCACGCCGCCGACTTCGCCCGC
The DNA here is from genome assembly GCA_963711715.1 of uncultured Actinomycetota bacterium. Taxonomy (GTDB): domain Bacteria; phylum Actinomycetota; class Actinomycetes; order Mycobacteriales; family Pseudonocardiaceae; genus Pseudonocardia. The sequence goes on along the minus strand of CAVQFJ010000006.1, from coordinate 237,779 downwards.
GCGTCCGACGTCCAGGGGGATCCCCCGGCCGGTCTCGGCCGGATCGAACGCCAGCACGCGCTGCTCGCCGCGGTGCTCGACGAGGGGCTAGCGCCCACCGCGCTCCTCGACGTCGGGCGGCAGGCCGCACTGCGGCCCGCGCTCGGCGGGGCGCTCGTGGCCGACGGCGTCGCGCTCGACGAGGTGGCGGAGCTCTCCGGCTCGATCGGCCGGCCGGACGCCGACGGGCTGGTCGCGATGGCGGTGCCGACGTCGGACGGCGAGCAAGGCGCCGTGACGCTGCGGGACCCCGACGCCACCGAGCTCTTCGCCGCGGTGCGCGCCGACGCCCCGCTGCCGGCCCGAGCACCCGGATCGGTGACCGCGGGGACCGGGCTGGAGCCGGCCGACGTCACCGTCGCGGTCGTGAACGCGTCCGATCAACGGGGGCTCGCCACGCGGGTCGGCGAGACCCTGCGCTCGCTGGGGTTCGGGCTGGGCGAGGTGGGCAGCGCCGAAGAGGCTCCGCAGACCGTGATCCGCTTCTCCCCCGACCAGGCCGCTGCCGCCGCGCTGCTCGGGGCGAGCGTGCCCTCCGCGACACCGGCGCCCGATCCGGGCGGCACCGGTGTGCTCCAGCTGGTGCTCGGCCGGTCCTTCGACGACGTCGTCCGGGCCCCGGCCGAGCCCGTCGAGACCCGAGCCGGCGAGCCCGGATCCAGCGCGGCGATCACCTGCCCGTGACCGGCCTGCCCGATGAGCGTTCACCTGCGGTTCACCCGCACATGCGGATCGTGGCGGGTCGCGCCATTACCCTCGGGGGATGCGCGCCACCTACCAGGAGCAGCTCGAGCAACTGGCCGACAGCTTGGCGGTGATGTGCGCGCAGGTTGCGGAGGCCATGGACAAGGCCACCCGCTCGCTCCTCGACGCCGACCTCCAGCTCGCCGAGGAAGTGATCTCCGAGGACATCCGGGTCGACGAGATCCGCGCCTCGGCCGAGGAGAAGGCCTTCGCGCTGCTCGCGCTGCAGGCGCCCGTGGCCACCGACCTGCGCATCGTCGTCTCGGCCATCCACGGCGCCGGCGACATCGAGCGGATGGGGGACCTGGCGCTGCACGTGGCGCAGGCGGCGCGCCGCCGGCACCCCCAGCCGGTCCTCCCCGTGGAGGTGGCGCCGTACTTCGCCGAGATGGGCCGGGTCGGCGTGGCGCTGGCGCGCAAGGCGGGCGAGGTCATCCGCTCCCGCGACCTGGCGATGGCCGCGCAGCTCGAGACCGATGACGACGCGATGGACGACCTGCACCGCCACATGTTCTCCGTGCTCATGGACCGCGAGTGGAGCCACGGGGTCGGGCCGGCCGTCGACATCACGCTGCTGGCCCGCTTCTACGAGCGCTACGCCGACCACGCGGTCGCCGTCGCCCGCCGGATCGTCTATGTGGTCACCGGGCGGATGCCGGGCCCGCTCACGGTCTGAGCCGATCCGCTCCCCGGCGTTCATCGCTCGTTCATCTCCGTCGCCTGCCCGCACGACCTGGGCCACCTAGGCTCGCTCCATGGTTCCTGCGCCCCTGTCGCAGCAGCTCGACGAGCTGACCGACCTGCTCGGGCAGTTGGCCGGCACGGCGGCCGGCACCATGCAGCGCGCCACCGCGGCCCTGCTGGAGTCGCGGGTGCGCCTGGCCGAGCAGGCGTTCGCCAGCGACCTGCCGGTCCGCGAGCTCCGCGACCGCATCGAGGACCTCGCGGGCGACGCGCTGCTCTTCCACGCCCCGGTCGCCGGCGACCTGCGCGCCGTGGTGTCCGCGATCCGCGGGGCCAGCGACATCGCGCGGATGAACGACCTCGCCCTGCACGTCGCCGAGGTGGTCCGCATGCGGGCCCCGAACTCGGCGGTGCCGGAGGAGGTGCGCGAGGACTTCCGGCAGATGGGCGGCGTGGCGGTGCAGCTCGCCCGGAAGGCGGGCGAGGTCCTCCGCTCCCGCAACGTGGTCATGGCCAAGGAGCTGGACGCCGACGACGACGTGATCGACGACATCCACGCCCGGATGTTCGGCGTGCTGATGGATCCCAGTTGGCCGCACGGCGTCACCCGGGCGGTGGACATCACGCTCCTGGCCCGCTACTACGAGCGCTTCGCCGACCACGCGGTGGTCATCGCCCACCAGACGATCTACGCCGTCACCGGCTTCGAGCCCGAGGCCATCCCGATCTGACGCCGGACCGGTCGGTGCCGGCCGGCAATAGCGGCCAGATGCTGACCTCTGGACCTGCCATCGTGCTGGCCTGCGAGTAGATCGTCGTCCCGGTCCGTCATCCCAGGAGGTCTCCCATGCCGCCGGTTGCCATCCACTTCAACGGCGGGGTCAACCTGCCCGACACCGCGACGGTCTTGCGGGCCCTCGCCCAGCGGGTGCCCGTCGGCGTGCACCGGCTACCCGACGGCGAGACGGGCGAGCGGGCCAAGTGGATCGGGTACCAGCTCCCGCAGCTGCTGGCCACGCCCGGCCTGGAACGGGTCGACCCGGCCCCGGGTTCCGCGGGCCCCTACGGGGGCGGGACCACGGTCCGCCTGGCCGAGGGGACCGACCCGGACACGATCGCCTGGTCCGACCTCGGCTACGCCACGGAGTACGTCGCCTCCTACGCGACGTTCACGCAGCTCCGGGACCAGGGGGTCGTGCCGCCCGGTGTGCGCTTCCAGGTCGCGTACCCGACGCCGCTCGCCGTCAGCTACCTGTTCCACGCCGCCGACAAGGCCCGGATCCTCCCGTCCTACGAGCGGGCTCTGCTTGCCGACCTCGACCGCCTGCTGTCGGAGATCCCGCACGACGACGTCGCCGTGCAGTGGGACGCCGCCGTCGAGACGGTGACGATGGAGTGGGCGCCGGACGACCTCGACGCGATCTCCGCACAGCTCGCCGGCCTCCTCGACCACGTCCCCGACGACGTCCCCGCCGGGCTGCACCTGTGCTACGGCGACGCGGAACACCAACACATGATCGAGCCGCAGTCACTGGCCACGCAGGTCCGCCTGGCCAACTCCGTCGCGCAGCGAGCCCGGCGGGCACCGGGCTGGATCTCGTTCACCGTCCCGCAGGACCGCGGCGACGAACCGTACTTCGCGCCGCTCGCCGATCTGCGCACCGCGCCGGTGACCGAGCTGTACCTCGCCCTCGTGCCCTACCACCCCGACCAGCAGGCCCCCGGCACCACCGACGCGCAGGTCGTGCTCATCGATCGCCACCTACCGGCCAGCGCGGGGCCGTGGGGCATCTGCACGGAGTGCAGCATGGCTCGGGCCGAGCGCGCGGACGTCCCCCGCCTCATCGACCTGCATCGCGAGATCCTGGCCAGGCACGGCGGAGCCCGCAGCGCCTGATCAGCGGGGTGGGCGGCAGGTCATCCGAAGCGACCCGAGACGTAGTCCTCGGTGGCCTTCTCCTTCGGGCGGGAGAAGATCGTCTTGGTCTCGTCCATCTCCACCAGGTGCCCCGGCTTGCCGGTGCCCTCGATGTTGAAGAAGCCGGTGAAATCGCTGACCCGCGCGGCCTGCTGCATGTTGTGGGTGACGATGACGATCGTGTACTCCTGCTTCAGCTCGTTGATCAGATCCTCGATCGCGAGCGTGGAGATCGGGTCCAGCGCCGAGCACGGCTCGTCCATGAGCAGCACGTCGGGTTGCACCGCGATCGCGCGGGCGATGCACAACCGCTGCTGCTGGCCACCGGAGAGCCCGGATCCCGGCTTGTCCAGGCGGTCCTTGACCTCCTCCCAGAGGTTGGAGCCGCGCAGCGACCGCTCGACCAGCTCGTCGGTCGCCTCCTTCTTCATCTTCTTGTTGTTCAGCCGCTGACCCGCAATGATGTTGTCGTAGATCGACATCGTGGGGAACGGGTTGGGCCGCTGGAAGACCATGCCGATCTGGCGGCGCACGTTCACCGGGTCGATCCCGGGCCCGTAGAGGTTCCGCCCGTCCAGTTCGAGAACCCCCTCGACGTAGGCACCGGGGATCACCTCGTGCATGCGGTTGATCGAACGCAGATAGGTCGACTTCCCGCAACCCGACGGCCCGATGAGCGCCGTGACGGTCTTCGGGCGGATCGACATGTTCACGCCCTCGACCGCGAGGAACGAGCCGTAGTAGATGTTGAGGTCCTTGGCGTCGATCGCTTTGCCCACAGTCGCTCCCCTTACCGGGTCTTCGGGGCGAACACGCGGGCGATGAGACGCGCCAGCAGGTTCAGCACCATGACGATGATGATCAGTACCAGGGCCGCGGTCCAGGCGCGGTCGATGTAGGGATCCCGCGGCACACCCGGCGACTGGTAAGAGGTGTAGGCGAAGACCGGCAGCGTCGCCATCCGGCCGTCGAAGGGGTTGAGGTTGACGCCGGTGACGATGCCGACCGTGACGAGCAGCGGCGCGGTCTCGCCGATGACCCTGGCGATGGCGAGGGTGATGCCCGACGTGATGCCGGCGATGCTGGTGGGGATGACGACCTTGAGGATCGTGCGCCACTTCGGGACGCCGAGCGCGTAGGCCGCCTCGCGCAGCTCGTTCGGGACGATCTTGAGCATCTCCTCGGTCGAGCGCACCACGACCGGGATCATGAGCACGCTCAGCGCGACCGCCCCGGCGAGGCCCAGCCGTGCGCCCGGGCCGAGGAACACCACGAACAGCGCGTAGGCGAACAGGCCGGCGACGATCGACGGGATGCCGGTCATGACGTCCACGAAGAAGGTGATGGAGCGCGCCAAGCGGTTGGACTGCCCGTACTCCACCAGGTAGACGGCCGTGAGCAGGCCGACCGGGATGGAGATCAACGCCGCCAGTGCGGTGATGATCACCGTGCCCATGATGGCGTGGTAGGCGCCGCCGCCCTCCCCGACGACCCCCCGCATCGACGAGGTGAAGAACTCCACGTCGAACCGGTTGATGCCGTTGGCGACGACCGTGATCACCACGGAGACCAGCGGGATCAGGGCCAGCAGGAACGCGGACGTGACGATGATCGTCATGACCCGGTCCGTCGCCTTGCGCCGGCCCTCGACCTGCCGGGACCAGATGTAAAGCCCGACGGCGAACAGCAGGACGGTGCCCACCACGAACAGGCCGGCGCTGAACGCTCCGGTGACCGCGAGCAGGACGCCGACCACGACGGCCGCTGCGACCAGGGCGCCCGGGCCGGCCCAGCGCGGCAGCTGGCCCTGCTGCCGGAGATCGGGGGGTGCGGACTCGAGCGGCGGCTCGATGTCCCGCTTCTCGGTACCGGTGCCGGTGGTGGTCATCAGTTGGCCCCCGAGAACTCACGGCGTCGGTTGATGATGTAGCGCGCGATGGAGTTCACCGCGAGCGTGATGACGAACAGCACCAGGCCGGACGCGATCAGGGTGTTGAGCGTGATGCCGGTGGCCTCGGGGAACTGCAGCGCGATGTTGGCCGCGATCGTGGACGGGTTGCCGGAGCTGATCAGGTTGAAGGTGACCGTCCCGCTCACCGAGAGGATGATCGCGACCGCCATCGTCTCACCGAGCGCTCGACCAAGGCCGAGCATCGACCCGCTGATGATGCCGGAGCGGCCGAAGGGCAACACGGCCATCCGGATCATCTCCCACCGGGTGGCCCCCAGGGCCAGCGCGGCCTCCTCGTGCAGCGTGGGGGTCTGGAGGAAGACCTCGCGCGAGACCGACGTGATGATCGGCAGGATCATCACCGCGAGGGTCACGCTCACCACCAGCATCGTGCGCCCGGTGGCCGACACCGGTCCGGCGAACAGCGGGATCCACCCGAAGTTCTCCTGGAGCCACGTCATCAGCGGGACCGACGCCGGCGCCAGGACCGCGACGCCCCACAGGCCGTACACGATGCTGGGCACCGCAGCCAGCAGATCGACGGCGTAGCCCAACCCCTGCGCGAGCCGCCGCGGCGCGAAATGACTGATGTACAGGGCGACGGCCACCGCGAGCGGGGTCGCGATGAGCAGCGCGATGAAGGAGGAGAGCAACGTGCCGAAGACGAGCGGCCAGATGTAGACGACCAGGCCCTGGCCGCCCGGGATGGCGCTCGCCGGCGCGACGAGCGCCGGCAGGGCCTGGATGATGAGGAACGCCGCGACCGCCGCCAGGGCGACGAGGATGAGGATCCCGGCGACGCGCGCCAGACCGGCGAAGACCCGGTCGCCCGGCTGGACGACGGGCTTCGGGCCGCCCGGCGGAGGAGCGGCGGTGTCCGGGGACGGCCCGGGGCTCGTGTCGGTGCTCACGTCATCCCTTCCGGCGGATCGCGCAGAGCTGGACGAACGGCCCGAAGGAGCCGGGTGGCCTCCATGATGACGACCACCCGGACCTCCTGGCTACTACTCCTGCGCTGATCAGCCCGCGGCCTTGATCGCGTCGATCGCCGGCTGGAAGGTCTGGCGCTGCGCGTCGGAGATCGGCGCGGAACCGGCGTTGCCGGCGGCCGCTTCCTGCCCCTCGGGGCTGGCCATGTAGGCGAAGTACGCCTTGACCACGTCCGCCTGCGCGGCATCCGGGTAGGTGGAGCAGGCGATCAGGTAGGAGACCAGCACCACCGGGTAGGTGCCGGGCTGGGTCGAGTCGCGCTGGAGGTCCACCGCGAAGCTGTACTGGCCCTGGCCCTCGACCCGCGGGGAGGCCTCCACCACGGCCGCCGCCGCCGCCGGCTCCGGCCCGACGTAGGCGTCGCCGACCTTGACCGAGACCTTGCCGAGCTGGGCGGCCTGGCTGGCGTCGGCGTAACCGATGGTGCCCTGGCCTCCCGAGATCGCCGCGATCACACCGGACGTACCCTGTGCCGCCTCGCCGCCGGCCAACTCGGGCGGCCACACCCCGTCGGGCTTGAAGGTCCAGACGTCGGGCGCCGTGGCCGACAGGTACTCGGTGAAGTTCTCGGTGGTACCCGAGTCGTCGGAGCGGTTGACCGGGGTGATCGGCAGGTTGGGGAGCTGCACGCCCGCGTTCTCCGCCGCGATCGCCGGGTCGTTCCAGTTGGTGATCTTCTTGCTGAACATCTGCGCGATGACCGCGGGTGAGAGCTGCAGGGTGGGGACGCCCGGCAGGTTGAACGCCACCGCGATCGGCGAGATGTAGAGGGGGAGCTCGACGACGTCGGCGTTGCTGCAGCGGGTCTTGGCCGCAGGCAGCTCCTCCTCGTCGAGGTACGCGTCGCTACCGGCGAACTGGATGCCGCCCGCGACGAACTGGTCGCGGCCGGCGCCGGAGCCGCCACCGTCGTAGGCGATGGTCGCGCCGGGGTTGGTGCCCGTGAAGCCCGCGATCCAGGCTTCCTGGGCCGCCGCCTGCGACGTGGCGCCGGCGCCGGCGATCGACCCGGAGACCGCGGGTCCGCCACCGGCGGACCCGCCGCCCCCGGCCGGGGCGGACTCGTTGGACGCGGCGCAGCCGGCCAGCAGCAGGGCGCTGCTGGTGGCGAGGCCCACCGCAGCGATTCGGGCACGAGAGCCGTGCCGCACGGTCTTCACCTGTGTTCCTCCGTACGTTCGTTCCCGCAGGACGGGCCACGCGGCTCGGGGTGGCCGCACGTCGCCGCACGCTAGGTAACCCCGGTGGACGGACGCCCCCGATCAGGTGAACCGGGGATGAACACGTCGTCGGACGTGAGGGAGCACACGTGAACGATTCGCGACCGTGATCTCGGCGTGACCAGCGACGACGTGATCGGTCTCGCAGCCCGGCCGGTTGCCGGCGGATGAACGGCGGTCATACCACGATGTTCGCTCCGCAAGCTCCGCTCAGCGGACGACGTTCGCTCCGCAAGCTCCGCTCAGCGGACGTCGTTCGCTCCGCAAGCTCCGCTCAGCTGCCGATGTTCGCTCCGCAAGCTCCGCTCAGCGGACGAAGGAGACGTCGGTGTCCCAACGGGTGAACCCGAGACCCTCGTACAGCGCGACGGCGGCGGCGTTGTCGGCCTCGACGTAGAGCATCACCTGGCGCAGCCCGAGGTCGCGCAGGTGCCGCAGGCCGGCCAGGGTGAGCGCGGCCCCGAGCCGCATGCCGCGCGCCGCCGGATCGACGCCGAGCACGTACACCTCGCCGATCGGCTCGTGCCCGCTGCCGTCGTGGGCGTGCACCTTGGTCCAGTGGAAGCCGAGGAGGCGGTCGCGGGCGTCCACCGCGAGCAGGAACCCGGACGGGTCGAACCACGGCTCGGCCTCGCGGAACTTGACCTGGTCCAGGTCCCAGCCACCCTGCTCGGGATGCCAGTCGAAGGCGGCGTTGTTCACGCGGAGGAACTCCCTCTCGTCCGCGCCGACCACGAACGGGCGCAACCGGACACCGTCGGGCAGCTCCGGGGCGGCCAGCGGGGCGAGCAGGCTGCGACGCATCTGCCACAGCACCCGCGTGCGGGCGAATCCCAGGCGGGCGGCGAGCGCGACCGCGCCCGGGTGCTCGCCGTGCGCCCACAACCGCAGACGTCCACCGGCCGGGGACCCGGCGGCGGCCATCCGGTGCAGCAACTCCTCGACGATGCGGGTGCCGATGCCCTCCCGGCGATGCTCCGGGTGCACGGCCAGCTCGCCCGCGCCGCCGGCGACCGGGTCGGTGGCGTCGAGGTGCGCGAACCCGACGAGTGCTCCCTCGGCGTCGCGCACCAGGAGGTGCGACGCCGCAGCGTCGCCACCGTGCCGCAGGTGCAGCAGCACGTGTTCGGACAGCGGCGCACCGCCGTCGGCCGCCGTCACCGCAGCCACCAGGGCCGTCACCTCGTCGATCTCGGCCTCGTCCAGGCCGCCACGCCACGACAGCTCCACCACCGGCCCGACCCTACTGCCGGACCCCGTCGCGTCAGGCCATCCCGGCGACGCCGGACAGGCGGTCCGGGACCCGTTCCCCGTCGCCACCGTCGTCCCCGCCGTCCTCGCCGTCGTCCTCGACGATGCCCGCCGGGGTGACACCGAGCTGGCCGCGGCTCGGCCGGACGAACTTGTACCCCACGTTGCGCACGGTGCCGATCATCTGGTCGTGCTCGGTGCCGAGCTTGGCGCGCAGTCGCCGGACGTGGACGTCGACCGTGCGGGTGCCACCGAAGAAGTCGTAGCCCCAGACCTCCTGCAGCAGCTGGGCCCGGGTGAAGACCCGGCCGGCGTGCTGCGCGAGGTACTTCAGCAGCTCGAACTCCTTGTAGGTGAGCTCGAGGAGCCGTCCGCGCAGCCGCGCGGCGTAGGTCGCCTCGTCGATGACGAGCTCACCGAGGACCAACGCGCTGCCGTCGCGGCCGGCGTCGGCGCCGGGACGCGACTTCAGCAGCCGCAGCCGGGCGTCCACCTCGGCCGGACCCGCCCCCGGCAGCAGGATCTCGTCGACCACCCACTCGCCGGACACGGCGACGAGGCCACCTTCGGTGAGCACCGCGAGCACCGGGACGTCCGTCCCGGTGCTGCCGAGCAGCCGGCACAGGCTGCGGGCGGCGACGAGGTCCGTGCGGGCGTCGACGAGCACGGCGTCGTGCGGGCCCGCGTCGAGCAGTGCGGCGACCTCGGGCGCGGCGGTGCGCACACCGTGCGGGAGCAGCGTCAACGCCGGCAGGACCGATCCCGGATCGGGGTCGGCGGTCAGCAGAAGGAGCTCCACGTGGTGCCTCCTCGTGTCGCGTGCTCTCTCGCGTGCCGCACCGGTGGCCGCGCACCAGCGGGGCCCGGGCGCCGGTTCCGCACCCCTGTCCGGACACGGCGGACCACGCTGGCACCGTTCACGCCCGCGTGACCAGCCGGAAACGCCGGCCCGCGGATCGTTGCAGCGTAACCGGGTGGCAGCCGCGGCACGACTTCGCGCCGCTCGTGCCGCGACCTCCGCGGCCCGGCGCAGCGGGGCCGGACGACGACGGCGCAGCCGGCGGCTCTACCGTCGGGTCGTCACCCGGCGTGCTGCCGGGCCGCAGGGTCGGAGGTCGGATGAGGCGGCTGGTCATCGCGCTGCTCGTGCTGGCGGGTCTGCTGGTGGCTGCCGACTTCGGCTCGGCCGCACTCGCGGAGTCGGCCGTGTCCCGGCAGATGCGCGAGCAGCTCGGGCTGGTCGACGACCCGTCGGTCCGGATCAACGGCTTCCCGTTCCTCACGCAGGCGATCGCGGGCGACTACTCGAGTGTGGACGTCGACGCGTCACGGATCGCGGTCGGCGAGCTGAAGGAGCTGTTCGTCTCGGCGCAGCTGCGCGAGGTGTCCGCCCCGCTGCCGATGCTGCTCGGTTCCGGCGCCAAGACGCTCGACGTGCAGGAGGCCGAGGGCACGGTGCGCGTCCCGGCCGACGACCTGGAGCGGCTCGTGCCCGGCGTCGAGGACCTGCGGATCGAGACGGTCGACGAGGACGCGCTGGAGCAGGCCGTCGAGGACGGTGGCGCGGCGTCGCTCGCGACGATCGACCCCGAGACCGCGGCGCGGCTCGTCGGCACCGTCACCCTGCTCGGCCGGGAGGTCGAGGTGTCGGTCATCGCCGTGCTCGAGCTCGTGGACGGCCAGGCCCAGATCGTGCCGCGCGACATCCGGCTCGGGGACTCCAGTGCGCCCGCGCTGCCCGTGGCCGTCCAGCGGGCCCTCGCACGGCAGTTCACCGTGCGGGTGGACCCGGGTTCGCTGCCGCTGGAGGTGACCCCGACCAAGCTGCGGGCCCGCAACGGTCTACTGGAGATCAGCGGCAAGGCCCGGAACCTGGTCCTGGGCGGGGGGACGACCGGTCCGACGGGGTGACGCCCGCGCTACCGCGAGTGTGACCGCCATGACCGGTGCGTCGAGGCGGGTTCCTCGACTACCCTCGGCCGCGTGTACTGGCCGCTGACCCGACGACGCGCCGTCGATCTGTGCCGCGTCGGCAGCTGCCTCTGTCGATCCTCCTGAGTTCTGCGCCCCCCGCACCGCCCTTCAGGAGAACCACCGTGCCCGAAACCCACGCGCCCGTGCGCGTCCGTTCCCGTCCGTCCTCCGCACACCGTCCGTCCTCCGCGCACCACCACCAGCAGGGAGCCACCACATGAGCCGCCAGGACGTCCTGGTCACCGCCGACTGGGCCGAGTCGAACCTCGGAGCCGACGGGATCGTGTTCCTCGAGGTCGACGAGGACACCACCGCCTACGACGGCGGCCACCTCCCCGGGGCCGTCCGGGTCAACTGGACCACCGAGCTGCAGGACCCGGTCCGCCGCGACATCGTCAGCAAGGAGCAGTTCGAGCAGCTGCTCGCGGCCAAGGGCGTCGGCAACGACGACACGGTCGTGCTCTACGGCGGCAACAACAACTGGTTCGCGGCCTACGCGTACTGGGAGTTCCGGCTCTACGGTCACCGGGACGTCAAGCTGCTCGACGGCGGGCGCAAGAAGTGGGAGCTCGACGGCCGCACGCTCACCACCGACGAAGTCGACCGTCCCGCCACCACGTACACGGCGCAGGAGCCCGACCTGTCGATCCGCGCGTTCCGCGACGAGGTCGTCGACGCCATCGGCCGCAAGAACCTCGTCGACGTGCGCTCGCCCGACGAGTTCTCGGGCAAGATCCTCGCCCCGGCGCACCTCCCCCAGGAGCAGTCGCAGCGCCCCGGACACGTGCCGTCGGCGATCAACATCCCGTGGAGCAAGGCGGCCAACGAGGACGGCACGTTCAAGTCCGACGAGCAGCTCAAGGAGCTCTACAGCGACGCCGGCTACGACGAGGGCCGGCCGACCATCGCCTACTGCCGCATCGGCGAGCGCAGCTCGCACACGTGGGTGGTCCTGCACGAGCTGCTCGGGCACAGCGACGTCAAGAACTACGACGGCAGCTGGACCGAGTACGGCTCGCTGATCGGCGTGCCGATCGAGCTGGGGGCCGGTCGCTGATGTGCGGGGCACCGGACCAGGGCGGGGAGCTGCCCGCGGACACCGACCTCGGCCGCCAGACCGTGCTCGCCGGGCGCGTCGTCGCCGACGGCCGGCCCGTCGGCGGGGCGTTCGTCCGGCTGCTGGACGGCACGGGAGAGTTCACCGCGGAGGTGGTCGCGTCGGCCGGCGGCGACTTCCGGTTCTTCGCCGCGCCCGGCACGTGGACGGTTCGGGCGCTGTCGCGTACCGGCAGCGGTGAGGTGCAGCTGCGGGCCGAAGCGCCCGGCCTGCACCAGGCCGAGGTCCGGGTCGCCTAGCTGGCCTGCGGCCCCGCACACTCTGGAAAGCCACTTTCCTGCAACGTGGTTGCAGGAAAGTGGCTTTCCTGCAACCCCGGCACCCATCGGGCTAGGCTCCGCGCCCGTGCACTGGTTCCTCACCGGCCTGCTGATCGCGGCCAGCGCGGGCACGCTCGCCTACACCGGCTACCTGCTCCGGCGGTTGTTCACCACCGCGCCGGGTGCACCGGACGTGCCCCGTCGGAGCGTGCAGTGAGCTCGCCGGATCCAGAGGTTCCGGCCACGATCAGCGGGCCCGTCAACGCCGCGCCCGACGCGCCGCAGCGCAACCGGCCCCGCTTCGACGACCTCCCGGTGCCCGACGACACGGCCAACCTCCGGGAGGGTCCTGACCTGCACGAGCAGTGCCTGGGCCTGCTCCCGCTGATCGGGGTGTGGCGCGGGGAGGGGCAGGTCGACTACCCGACGATCGAGGGGCCGAGGACGTTCGGCCAGCAGCTCGTGTTCGCCCACGACGGCCGGCCCGTTCCTGTCCTACGAGTCACGGGCCTGGCTGATCGGCCCGGACGGCGAGGTGCTCCGGGCTGCCGCGCGGGAGACCGGCTTCTGGCGCGCGCAGCCCGACGGCGAGCTCGAGGTGCTGATCACGCACGCCACCGGCATCACCGAGATCTTCTACGGCCGCAGCCGCACCCTGACGTCCTGGGAGATCGAGACCGACGCGGTGGTGCGCACGGCCTCGGCGAAGGAGGTGACGGCGTCGCGACGGCTCTACGGGCTGGTCGAGGGTGGGGACCTCGCCTACGTCGACGAGCGGGCGATGCAGGGCCAGCCGTTGCAGCCGCACCTCTCGGCCCTGCTGCGCCGCATCGCCGGCTGAGGGTGACGGACTGAGCGGCGCTCAGCCGGATCGCGACGCCGAGGCGGCAGGCCCGTCCTCACTGTCGGACGCGGGCTCCTCCTCCTCTTCCTCCCGCTGCTGCTCGTTCCCGGCCTGCGCATCGCCGGCATCCGATCGACGCACGGCGCCGACGACCGTCGTGGTGTCGCCGTACGCGGTCCGGCCGTTCTCCGCCGTCGATCCCGGCGCGGCGACCGGGCCGGAACGGTCGCCGGCCCCGCCCGCCGGTTCCGGCTCCGCCTCCGCGCCAGCCGCCGGTTCGGCCCGCGACACGACCACCGAGGCCGGTCGGAACAGGTCGCCCGGCTCGGGCTCCGCGTCGGACCGGGGGCGGAACGACCCCGGCTCGCCGACCATCGGATACGCGCCGGACGGGAGCCGGTGCGCCGCGCGCCGGTCGGGGGCCGGGTTCGAGGCCGGCTGGTCCGCGGCCTGGGCGCGGGCATCAGGGCCGGCGTCGGCCGATCCCGGCGACGGTGCCGCGGCTCCTTCGACGGTCGGGCCCGTCCCCGGTGCCGCCTCGCGCGTCGAGGCAGCGGGCTGGGACGAGGCGGGCTGGGGCGCGAGGCGGGCTGGGCGACGATGCGCCCAGCGAGGAGGTGGACGGTGACGATGCCCGGCCGTTCGCCGGTGCCGACGACGCCCGGGACTCCGCCGTCCGCGCGGGTGGCGGGGACGAGGACGGCGGGGTGCCGGCCGAGGCCGCTGGCGACGGGGGCGTCCAGGATCCCGTCTCGGGCGCTCCGGTTCGTTCGCGATGGGGGATGACCTCACCTGATGCGGCGGGGGCGCTGCCCGCGCCGCTCGGGGCCGCATCGGACGGAGAGGAGGTGCTCCGCGGCGCACCCGGTCGAGCGGACTCGGGCAGCGGCCCCCGCGCACGGTCCTCGCGAGGCGGTGTGACACCGGGTATCCAGCCGGGGGGCCGGCGGAGCAGGCCTTCCATCTGGTCGCGCAGCCGCGCCACCTCAGCCTGCACCGCGTCCCGCTGGCGCATCATGTGGGCGAGCTGCGCCCTCGTGTTCTCCTGCTCGGCGCGGGCCGCCTTGTGCGCCTGCCTCCGGATCTCGGCGGCCTCGTCCTCCGCGGCCTGCAGGATCCGCTGCATGCGGTCGGTGAAGCTGCCGATCGCGTCGGGCGACGGCACGGGCGGGGGGGCGCCCGGCCGCGCCCGCCGAGCGGGTCGCGGACGGCCACCGTACGGAGCGGGGGACGGCGGGCCCGCCTCTGACTGCTGGCGCGCGGCGTCCAGGTCCGCACGCAGCCGACCGAGGACGCGCTGCAGGCGTGTGACATGTTCGTCGACCTGCCGGCGGTCGTAACCGCGAAAGGCGATGTCGAAATGTGGGGCGCCCGGCGCGCTCCCGTCAGCCGTCATCGTTGGCCCTCCCGAACGTGGTCTCACCCTCCACCCCGCGAGGGTAGGGAGATCGTCGCCATCGAACCCCGTCGTTCACCTGTACGGAGCATAGCGAGCCGGCGGACGGTGTTCCCGTCGCCGGTGGACGGGGTGCGCCGCACGGCGCCCGACGTCGACGGCCTGACGGCCTACCATCGGTGGCGTGGACACCTCGCTGCGAAGCACCCTGCACCAGCGGGGCCTCCGGATGACCCCGCAGCGGCAGCTGGTGCTCGACGCCGTGCGCGAGCTGGGTCACGCCACGCCCGAGCAGATCTGCACGCGGGTGCAGCGGGTCGCGCCGGCCGTCAACATCACCACGATCTACCGCACGCTGGACCTGATGGAACGCCTCGGCCTGGTGCGGCACACCCACCTCGGCCACGGGGCGCCCACCTACTCGGCGCACGAGCACGAGCACGTCCACCTGGTCTGCCACGTGTGCGGCGCGGTCGTCGAGGCCCCGACGGGACTGATGGACGAGCTCGCCGACCGGCTGCGCGCCGACCGCGGCTTCCAGCTCGACGTCACCCACGTCGCACTCTCGGGTGTGTGCCTCTCCTGCGCCGAGGAGGCCCCGAGCACATGAGCCAGGACCCCGCGAACCGACCGGACGGCGCCGGCACCCTGCCCGGGATCGCGGCCGATCCCGGCGTGCCCGCGCACCGCGGCGACCCGCTGGCCGAGCAGCGCGCGATGGCCCGATCCGCCGCGGTGGTGGACCGCAGCAACCGGGGCGTCATCGCTGTCACCGGCGCCGACCGGCTCGGCTGGCTGCACCTGCTGCTCACCCAGCACGTGAGCGAGCTGCCCCCGGACACCGGTACCGAGGCGCTGGTGCTCGACCTCAACGGTCGGGTGCTGCACCACATGGTCGTCGCGCACGCGGGTGACGTCGTGTACCTCGACACCGAGCCGGGCGGGGTGCCGGAGCTGCTGGACTACCTGCGCAAGATGGTGTTCTGGTCCGCGGTCGAGCCCTGCGACGCCACCGCCGAGCTCGCCGTGGTGAGCGTCGTCGGTCCCGACACCGCGGACGTGCTGACCGCCGCCGGCATCGACGTCCCCGAGCGGCCGCACGGGGTGCGCCTGCTGCCCGACGGCGCGCTGGTGCGGCGGATGACCTGGCCGGGCGCTGACGCGGCCGACCTGCTGGTGCCCCGCTCCGCCCTCGACGCCTGGTGGGAGCGGCTCACCGCGGCCGGGGCGCGGCCGGCCGGCGCGATGGCGTTCGAGGCGCTGCGCGTGGAGGCCCGGCGCCCGCGGCTGGGCCTCGACACCGACGAGCGCACGATCCCGCACGAGGTGGGCTGGATCGGCTCGGCCGTGCACCTGACCAAGGGCTGCTACCGCGGACAGGAGACGGTTGCCCGGGTGGCGAACCTGGGTCGCCCGCCGCGGCGGCTGGTGCTGCTGCACCTCGACGGCGGCGACGAGAACCTCCCGGTGCCCGGCGACCCCGTGCAGCTCGGCGGCCGCGCGGTGGGTCGGGTCGGCACGGTGGCGATGCACCACGAGCTCGGGCCGGTGGCGCTCGCGCTCGTCAAGCGGTCGGTGCCGGTCGACGCGGAGTTGGCCGCGGGGGTGGAGGAGCGCATGGCCCCCGTCGCGATCGACCCCGACTCGGTGCCTCCGGAGGACGGTGCTCCCCCGCCCGGCAGGGTGGCCCGGCTCCGCGGCGGCCACCGCGTCTGACGGGTTTCGGGTCGCCACACGTGCCGCCGGCCCTCGGGCCCGGGGCGCCGATCACGCCCGCGGGCCCGGCTACCCGAGCCGTCATGATCACCGGGTTGGGACGCGCAACCGCGATGGGCATGGGCCACGCCACCGAGCCGCCATATCACCGGATCGGGACGGGCACCCGCGTGGACGCGGCTCTCGGTCCCCAGACGTCGATCACCGTCGCGCGGCGGGCAATCCGATCCTCCATGATCACCGGATCGGGACGAGCAACCGCGGTGGACGCGGCCCTCGGTCCCCGGACGTCGATCACCAGGTCGGCCGGGCCTGCTGGCTGAGCGCCTCCCGTAGATTGGGAATCAGTTCCCAACTGTTGAGAGACCGCCGTAGGGTCGGCAGGTGGCCGGCTCTCCCCGCTACCGCTGGGTGGTGCTGGCCGTGGGTACGGCCGCCCAGGCCGCCACGGCCGGCTACTTCCTCGGCCTCGCTGCCGTCACCCCGGCCCTTCGTGTCCACTTCGGACTGAGCCTGGCCGGTGTCGGGGCGATGATCGGCGCGATCTCCGTCGGCCTCGTCATCACCCTGATCGCGTGGGGCGCCGCCGCGGACCGGTTCGGCGAGCGTGGGGTGATGACGATCGGGTTGGTCGGGGCCGCCGGCGCGCTGGGCGCCACCGCACTCGCGGACGACCCGGTGACCGCGGGCGCGCTGCTCGCGCTCGCCGGGGCGTCCGGTGCGGGTGTGAACGCGGCCAGCGGCCGCGCCGTGCTCACCTGGTTCCCCGACGAACGCCGCGGTACGGCCATGGCGGTGCGGCAGACGTCGGTGCCGGTCGGAGCGGCCCTCGCCGCCGTCGCCCTCCCACCGATCGCCGACACGGTCGGCGTCCCCGGCGTCTTCGCCGCACTGGCGGCCTGCTGCCTCGTCGTGGGGGTGGCCGTCGCGGTGTGGGTGCGCGAGCCTCCGGGCCCGACCGGCGGACCACGACCGGGCAGCGGCACCGGCACCCGCGCCGTGCTCAGCGACCGCCGGCTGCTGCGGCTGAGCCTCGCCGGCCTGCTGCTCGTGGTCCCGCAGTTCCTCGGTTCGGTGTTCCTCGTGGAGCTGCTGCACGACGGCGGCGGGTTCCCGCTCGCCGTCGCCGGCGTGCTGCTGGCCCTGACCCAGGTCCTGGGGGCGCTGGGCCGGCTGGGCACCGGGGTCTGGTCGGACCGGGTGGCGAGCCGGCTCGGTCCGTTGCGGGCGGTCGCGGTCGCCGTGGCGGTCGGGTTCGCGCTGGCGGCCCTCGTGCAGCCGGTCCCCGCGGTGCTCGTCGTCGCGGTCGTCCCCGCCGCGGCCCTCGCGATCAGCTGGAACGGCCTCGTCTTCACCGCTGCGGGCGAGATGGCCCCTCCCGGCCGCGCCGCCACCGCCATGGCCGCCTCGAACACCGCCAACTACATGGCCGCCGCCGCCACGCCCGCGATCGGCGGGCTGGTGGCCGAGGTGGCGGGATGGCCCGCGATGCTGCTGATCGGAGCGGTGGCCGCGCTGGGTGCGGTCGGTGCCCTGTACCGCCTCGCCGAGCCCGCCGCGCACCGCGCGCCGGTCGCCGCAGCGCCGACCGCCGGGCGGCAGCGGGGCGGCGGAGAGCCGGATCGGTGACGACACCACGGCGGGCGGTGCCAGATCGCACGCCGAGCACCGCGCAAGGTACGGTGGTCCCAGGACATTGATTGATGAGATGAATGGGGCCGCCGAGACATCCGGCCGCCCCTTCCCTGTTGTAAGGGGGACCAGCCATGGGGCGCGGACGAGCGAAGGCCAAGCAGACGAAGGTGGCCCGAGAGCTCAAGTACAGCTCCCCCACGATGGATCTCGACGCGCTCCAGCGTGAGATCGGCAGTGGGACGGTGCTCTACGACGGCGAGCCGGAGGACGATCACGCCGACCCCTACGCCCCCGACGCGGAGGTCGACGGCGACGAGGGTCCGGTCCGCCGCTACCGGTGACCACCGTGATCAGGTCGTCAGGGTGATCTCGAAGGAGTACCGGCTCGCGCGGTAGATGTGCGATCCGTACTCCACCGCCCACCCTGCCTCGTCCCACGCCGTTCGGGTCATGGTCAGCACCGGGGCCCCCCGGGAGTCGGCGAGCACCCTGGCCTCGGCGGCGGTCGCGGTGCGGGCCCCCACCACCTGGCTGGCCATCCGCGGAGCGTGGCCCGCGGCGCGCAGCAACTCGTAGAGCCCCCGGCGTTCGAGGTCGGAGGACCGCAGCGTCAGCACGTCCACGGGCACGGCGTTCCGCATGATCGCCAGAGGCTCACCGCCGGCGTGGCGCAACCGTTCGAACCACGCGACCTCCACGCCCTCGGGCCGCCCCAGCGCCTCGGCCACGTGGTCGGGCGCCGGCCGGACCTCGAACGTCCGGACCTCGGTGCGCGGCTCCTGCCCGTTCTTGGCCAGGTCGTCGTAGAGGCTCGACAGCTCGACGGACCGGCGGACCTTGGGGTGCACGATCTGCGTGCCCGCACCGCGCTTGCGCACGAGCACCCCGCGCTCGACCAGGTACTGCACCGCGCGGCGCATGGTGGGCCGGGACACGCCGAGCCGGTCGGCGAGATCCGCCTCGTTCTCCAGCCGGCTGCCGACAGGCACGTCGCCGTCCTCGATGCGCCCCTGCAAGAGGGTGGCCACCTGGAAGTACAGGGGTACCGGGCTCGCCCGGTCCAGCGCCGCCTCCGGGCCCGGCTCGCCGGCGACCGCCCGCTCCGCCACCGCCGCCTCCCACCTCGCGCACACACTTAGATAGGACAAAGTGTTGACGTGCTCGTGGCGTGAGAGTACATCTGTTCCCGCGGTCACCGTCAAGACCGCAGCGACCCGCCTGCGGGGTGTCGAGGAGGACAGCGATGGAGCTGGACGATCCAGCCGCGATCCGGGCCCCCGAGGTGCTCACGATGGGCCGGATCGGCGTGGACGTCTACCCGCTCGAGATCGGCGTGTCGCTGCGCACGGTCGAGACCTTCGGCAAGTACCTCGGGGGCAGCGCCACCAACGTGGCGGTCGCCGCCGCCCGCTACGGGCGCCGCAGTGCGGTGATCACACGCACCGGGGACGACCCCTTCGGGGAGTACCTGCACGACGCGCTGCGCGGGTTCGGCGTCGACGACCGGTACGTGACCGCGGTACCCGGCCTTCCGACCCCCGTGACGTTCTGCGAGATCTTCCCCCCCGACGACTTCCCGCTGTACTTCTACCGCTTCCCGACCGCGCCGGACCTGCAGATCCGGGCCGACGAGCTCGACCTCGACGCCGTCCGCGACGCCGACGTCCTGTGGGTGACCGGCACCGGGCTGTCCCAGGAGCCGAGCCGGGAGGCGACGCTGGCCGCGCTGCGCGCCCGCGGTCGCCGCGGCACGACCATCCTCGACCTGGACTACCGGCCGATGTTCTGGTCGTCCCGCGAGGAGGCCCGCAGGTGGATGCAGGAGGCCCTGCCCCACGTCACCGTGGCGGTCGGCAACCTCGACGAGTGCGACACCGCCGTCGGCGTCCGCGAGCCGCACGCGGCGGCGAGGGCCCTGCACGACGCCGGGGTCGAGCTCGCGGTCGTCAAGCAGGGCCCGGCCGGGGTGCTGGCCTCGGACGGCACGGCCGAGATCGAGGTCCCGCCGGTGCCGGTCGAGGTGGTCAACGGCCTGGGGGCCGGCGACGCCTTCGGCGGGGCGCTGTGCCACGGCCTTCTCGCTGGATGGGAACTCGAGCGGACGATGCGCTTCGGCAACGCGGCCGGTGCGATCGTCGCGTCGCGGCTGGCCTGCGCGGACGCGATGCCGACCGCCGACGAGGTCGAGGCCAAGCTCGGGGAGGCCGTCAGTGCGTGAGGACCGGTTGCGGGGGCTCGTCGAGACGCGGGTGCGGCACCCGGAGGCGATCGCCGAGGCCGCGGCCCGGCGCCGCCGCCCCGCCTCGCTGCTCGGCAGCCACGGCCGGCTCATGATGATCGCCGCCGACCACCCGGCCCGCGGTGCACTGCGGGCCGGCGACCGCCCGCTCGCCATGGGCGACCGCGCCGACCTGCTCGACCGGCTGGTGCTCGCGCTGTCCCGCCCGGGCGTCAACGGGGTGCTCGGCACACCGGACGTGCTGGAGGACCTGCTGCTCCTCGGCGCACTGGACGACAAGGTCGCGGTGGGGTCGATGAACCGCGGCGGGCTGGCCGGCACGACGTTCGAGATGGACGATCGCTTCACCGGCTACGACGCGGCGAGCATCGCCGCCTCCGGCCTCGAGGGCGGCAAGATGCTCATCCGCATCGACCCCGACGACCCCGCGACCGTCGGCACGCTGGAGTCCTGCGCCCGCGCCGTCGGCGAGCTGGCCGGACACGGCCTGATGGCGATGGTCGAGCCCTTCATCTCGCACCGCGTCGACGGTCGGGTCCGCAACGAGCTCACCGCCGACGCGATGATCCGTGCGATGACCGTGGCGGCCGGACTGGGGCGCACGTCGGCGCACACCTGGCTCAAGGTGCCGATCGTCGAGGACATGGAAAGGGCCATGGCCGCCAGCACGCTGCCCGCGGTGATCCTCGGCGGCGAGGTGTCCACCGACCCCGAGGCGGCGTTCGCGGGCTGGAGCAAGGCGCTCTCGCTGCCCACCGTGCAGGGCCTGGTGATCGGCCGCTCGCTGCTGTACCCGCCGAACGACGACGTCGCGGCGGCCGTGGACGAGGCGGTGAGCCTGCTGTGACGCGCCCGGTGACCCAGTTGCCCCCGGTCGTGCGGCGCGGGGGCGCCGCCGAGGGCGAGTTCTCCCTGCTGATCACCCCGGAGCGCGCGGGGTGGGAGCACAGCAGTCTGCGGGTGCTGGAACTGCCCGCCGGCGGTGGCGTCACGTTCGGGACCGGCGAGGACGAGATGATGGTCCTGCCGCTGTCCGGCTCGTGCGTGGTGGAGTGCGCCTCGGACGCCGGCGCCGAGCGGTTCGAGCTGGCCGGCCGGGTGAGCGTCTTCTCCCGGGTCACCGACTTCGCCTACGTCCCGCGCGACGCCGAGGTCACCGTGTCCAGCGCGGGCGGCGGCCGGTTCGCTCTGCCCGGCGCTCGCGCCACCCGCCCGCTCCCGGCCCGCTACGGGCCGGCCGAGGACGTGCCGGTGGAGCTGCGCGGCGCGGGTCAGGCCAGCCGGCAGGTCAACAACTACTGCACGCCGCAGGCGTTCGAGGCCGACAAGATGATCGCGGTCGAGGTGCTCACCCCGGCCGGCAACTGGTCGTCCTACCCGCCGCACAAGCACGACGAGGAGCGCCCGGGCGAGGCCCGGCTCGAGGAGGTCTACTACTTCGAGGTGTCGCCGGGGCCGGCCGGCCCCGGTGTGGGCTACCAGCGGGTGTACACCTCCGGGCCCGGTCGCGAGATCGACGTGTGCGCGGAGGTCGCCTCGGGGGACACCGTGCTCGTCCCGCACGGCTGGCACGGCCCCTCGATGGCCGCACCCGGCTACGACCTCTACTACCTCAACGTCATGGCCGGCCCGAGCCCGGACCGCGCCTGGCTGATCTGCGACGACCCGGCGCACGCCTGGGTCCGCGGCACCTGGGACGGCCAGCCGGTCGACCCGCGACTGCCGCTGACCAGCGCCGACGAGGTGATCACATGACCGTCCGGCTCACCGTCGCCCAGGCGCTCGTGCGGTTCCTCGCGCACCAGTACAGCGAGCGTGACGGAGTGCAGCAGCGACTGGTCCCCGGCTGCTTCGGGATCTTCGGGCACGGCAACGTCGCCGGCGTCGGCCAAGCCCTGCTCGAGGCGGCGGTGCAGCTCCGGGACGGCACGGGCTCGGCCGACCTGCCCTACCACCTGGCCCGCAACGAGCAGGGCATGGTGCACGCGTCGGTCGGCTACTCCCGGATGCGCAACCGGCTCCAGGCCATGGCCTGCACGGCGTCGATCGGGCCGGGCTCGACCAACATGCTCACCGGGGCCGCCCTGGCCACGACCAACCGGATCCCGGTGCTGCTGCTGCCCAGCGACGTCTTCGCCACCCGCGTCGCGAGTCCGGTGCTGCAGGAGCTGGAGCAGCCGACCGGCTACGACGTCTCGGTGAACGACGCCTTCCGGCCGCTCTCGCGGTTCTTCGACCGCGTCTGGCGGCCCGAGCAGCTCCCGGCCGCGCTGCTCGGCGCGATGCGGGCGCTGACCGACCCGGCCGACACCGGCGCGGTGACGATCGCACTGCCCCAGGACGTGCAGGCCGAGGCGCACGACTGGCCCGACGAGCTGTTCGACCCGCGGGTCTGGCACGTCCCACGACCGGTGCCCGAGCCCGCCGCGCTGGCCCGGGCGGTCGCGCTGATCCGCTCCGCGGAGGCGCCGCTGCTGATCGCCGGCGGCGGCGTGCACTACTCCGAGGCCGCCGAGGCCCTGCGTCGCTTCGTCGAGGCCACCGGCATCCCGGTCGCCGACACCCAGGCCGGCAAGGGCGCTCTGCTCTGGGACCACCCGCTCGCCGTCGGCGGCGTGGGCTCCACCGGCTCCCCGGTGGCGAACGCGCTGGCCCGTCGGGCCGACGTGGTGATCGGGATCGGCACCCGCTACAGCGACTTCACCACCGCGTCGCGCACCGCGTTCCAGCACCCGGACGTGCAGTTCGTCAACCTCAACGTCGCCGCCTTCGACGCGGCCAAGCACGCGGGCACCATGCTCGTCGCCGACGCGCGGGCCGGGTTGGAGGCGCTCACCGAGGCGCTGGCCGGCTACCGGATCGCCAACACCTGGAGCGCGCACCGCGAGCGGTGGGACCGGGTGGTCGACGAGGCCTTCCGGCTCGACCACCGGCCGCTGCCGGCCCAGACCGAGGTGCTCGGCGCGCTCAACGAGGAGATCGACCCGCGCGACGTCGTCGTGCAGGCCGCCGGTTCGATGCCCGGGGACCTGCAGATGCTGTGGCGGGCCAGGGACGCCAAGCAGTACCACGTCGAGTACGCCTACAGCTGCATGGGCTACGAGATCGCCGGCGCGCTGGGGATCAAGATGGCCGCGCCGGACCGCGAGGTGTTCGCGCTGGTCGGCGACGGCTCGTACCTGATGATGGCGAGCGAGATCGTGACGGCCGTGTCCGAGGGCATCAAGCTGAACCTGATCATCGTGCAGAACCACGGCTTCGCGTCCATCGGCTCGCTCTCGGAATCGCTCGGCTCGCAGCGGTTCGGCACCTCCTACCGCTACCGCAACCCCGAGACCGGGCTGCTCGACGGCGATCAGCTGCCCGTCGACCTGGCCGCGAACGCCGAGAGCCTGGGCGCCGAGGTCATCCGGGTGCGGACGATCGAGGAGTTCCGGACCGCGATCGCCGCGCTGCCGGGCCGCGGAGCGCACCACGGCGATCCACATCGAGACCGACCCGCTCGCGCCCGTCCCGTCCCCGGAGAGCTGGTGGGACGTGCCGGTCTCGGAGGTCGCCGCCCTCGACAGCACCCAGCAGGCCCGCAAGACCTACGACGCCCACAAAGCCGAACAGCGTCCGTTGATCGCCCCCACCAGGAGGGACCCGAGTTGAGGACCGTCACGCACTGGATCGGCGGCAAGCCGGCAACCGGGGTCTCGACCCGCACCAGTCCGATCTGGAACCCCGCCACCGGGCAGCAGCAAGCCGAGGTGGCGCTCGCGAGCGTCGAGGACGTCGACACGGCCGTCCGCAGCGCCGCCGCCGCGTTCGAGCGGTGGTCGCAGTCGTCGCT
Organism: uncultured Actinomycetota bacterium; assembly: GCA_963711715.1. Taxonomy (GTDB): domain Bacteria; phylum Actinomycetota; class Actinomycetes; order Mycobacteriales; family Pseudonocardiaceae; genus Pseudonocardia. The sequence goes on along the minus strand of CAVQFJ010000006.1, from coordinate 213,966 downwards.
GTCCCAGCGCTCGAAGGTGCTCTTCGCGTTCCGCGAGCTGGTCAACGCGCGCACCCAGGACCTCGCGGAGATCATCTCCGACGAGCACGGCAAGGTCGTCTCCGACGCCCGCGGCGAGGTGCAGCGCGGCCTGGAGGTCGTCGAGTTCGCGTGCGGCATCCCGACCCTGCTCAAGGGCGACTTCTCCGACCAGGTCTCCAGCGGCGTCGACGTCTACTCCTTCCGTCAGCCGCTGGGCGTGTGCGCGGGCATCACGCCGTTCAACTTCCCGGCCATGGTGCCGATGTGGATGCACCCGGTGGCCATCGCGTGCGGCAACACCTTCGTGCTGAAGCCCAGCGAGCGCGACCCCAGCGCGTCGATGCTGGTGGCCGAGCTGTGGGCCGAGGCCGGCCTGCCCGACGGCGTGTTCAGCGTGGTGCACGGCGACAAGGTGTCGGTCGACGCCCTGCTCGACCACCCCGAGGTGGCGGCGGTCTCGTTCGTCGGGTCGACGCCCATCGCTCGCTACATCCACGAGCGCGGCACCGCGAACGGCAAGCGCGTGCAGGCCCTCGGCGGCGCGAAGAACCACGCGATCGTCCTGCCGGACGCGCCGATCGACTACGCCTCGGACCACCTCGTCGCCGCGGCGTTCGGGTCCGCGGGTGAGCGCTGCATGGCGATCTCCGCGGCCGTCGCGGTGGGGTCGGCCGGCGACGACCTGGTGGCCGCGGTCAGCGAGAAGGCCAGGGCGGTGAAGGTGGGTGCCGGCCGGGACCCGGACAGCGAGATGGGGCCGGTGGTCACCAGCTCCGCGCGCGACCGCATCCTCGGCCTGATCGACACCGGCGAGCAGCAGGGCGCCACGCTCGCGGTGGACGGCCGCGGGCTCTCGGTACCCGGCCACGAGGACGGCTTCTTCGTCGGCCCCACGGTGATCGACCGGGTGACCACGGCGATGGACGTCTACCGGGAGGAGATCTTCGGCCCGGTGCTGTCGGTGGTCCGCGCCGACTCCGTGGACGAGGCCATCGCGCTGGTCAACGCGAACCCCTACGGCAACGGCACGGCCATCTTCACCTCCTCGGGCGAGGCGGCCCGGCGGTTCCAGCGCGGGGTGAACGTCGGCATGATCGGGATCAACGTCCCGATCCCGGTGCCGATGGCCTACTACTCGTTCGGCGGCTGGAAGGACTCCCTGTTCGGGGACAAGCACATCCACGGCCCGGAGGGCGTCTCGTTCTACACCCGCGCCAAGGTCGTCACCGCCCGCTGGCCGCGAGGTCGCGCACGCCAGCGGCTCCAGCTTCCACTTCCCGACGGCGACCTGACGGTGCAGTGATGACGACCCTCGCGACGCTCACCCTCGGCACCGCCCCGGACTCGTGGGGCGTGTGGTTCGCCGACGACCCGCACCAGGTCGGCTGGCGGCAGTACCTCGACGAGATCGGCCAGGCCGGCTACACGTGGACCGAGCTGGGGCCGTCCGGGTTCCTGCCGCAGGACCCCGCGCAGCTGCGCGACGAGCTCGACTCCCGCGGGCTGCGACTCTGCGGCGGCACGATCTTCGCCGGCCTGCACCGCGGCAGCGATGCGCTCGACGATGCGCTCGAGGCCTGTGGCCGGGAGTCACGGCTCCTCACGGCCCTCGGCGGCCGGCACCTGGTCCTGCTGCCCGAGCAGTACACCGACATGCACACGGGTGCGGCCGTGCAGGCCGGCGACATCGACCCGGAGCAGTGGAAGAACCTCACGACCGGCTACACCCAGCTCGGGAAGGCGCTGCTCGAGGAGTACGGCGTCGAGCTCGTGTTCCACCCGCACGCCGACACCCACGTCGACACCCAGGAGCGGGTCGAGCGGTTCCTCTCCGACACCGACCCGCAGTTCGTCAACCTGTGCCTGGACACCGGGCACATCTCCTACTGCGACGGCGACAACATCGCGATCATCCGCCGCTTCCCCGAGCGGATCCGCTACGTGCACCTCAAGCAGGTGGACCCCGAGGTCCGCCGCCGCGTGCACGCCGAGCGGCTCTCGCTCGCCGAGGCCGTCCCGCTCGGCGTGATGGTCGAGCCGCCGTACGGCGTGCCGGCGATGCCACCGCTGCTCGACGCCCTCGCGGAGATCGACACCGACCTGTTCACCGTCGTCGAGCAGGACCTCTACCCGGTCGAGCCGCACATCCCGCTGCCGATCGGGGCCCGGACCGCGGGCTACCTCCGAGGCTGCGGCCTCGGCCCCGTGCGGCGCTGGCCGTACCGACCCGATGCACGACCCCCGCAGGCGGCCATGCGGCCGGCTGTCCCGACCAGAGAAGAGACACTCGATGAGGAGTAACCAGAAGATCGCGCGCGTCGCGGTCGTCGCGGCCGCGCTCGCCCTCGCCGTCGCGGGCTGCAGCAGCCAGGGCGGAGCCCAGGAGACCGGTCCGGCGGCGGCCGACGGACCGCCCCTCAAGTTCGCGATGGTCACCCACGCTCCGGCGGGCGACACGTTCTTCGACATCATCCGCAAGGGTGCGGACGCCGCGGCGGCCGAGAGCAATGTCGAGTACACCTACTCGAACGACGGTGACCCGACGAGGCAGGCGGTCCTGATCGAGAACGCCGTGAACAGCGGTGTGCAGGGGCTCCTGGTCAGCGTCCCGGCCCCGGCCGCGCTGACGCCGGCGATCCAGAAGGCCGTGGACAAGGGGATCCCGGTCGTCGGCTTCAACGCCGGGCGGGACACCTACAAGGACTGGGGTGCCCTGATGTACTTCGGTCAGGACGAGAGCGTCGCAGGGCAGACCGCGGGCGAGCGCCTGAAGGAGGAGGGCGCCTCGAAGGTCCTCTGCGTCATCCAGGCCCAGGGCCAGGCCCAGCTCGAGGCCAGGTGCAACGGCGTGGAGCAGGGGTTCGGCGGCGCGGTGGAGCGGATCAACGTCACCGGCACCGACCTCACCTCCGTGCGGTCGACGCTGGAGTCCAAGATGCGCCAGGACCCCTCGATCAGCCACGTCCTGACCCTCGGCGCGCCCTTCGCGCTGACGGCGGTGCAGGCGAAGCAGAGCTCGGGCAGCCAGGCGGAGATCGTCACCTTCGACACCAACCCGGAGCTCGTCGGCGCGATCGAGACCGGCGATGTGAAGTGGGCCATCGACCAGCAGCCCTACCTGCAGGGCTACCTCTCCGTGGACTTCATGGCGCTGTACCTGCGCAACGGCAACGTCATCGGTGGTGGCCAGGAGGTCGCGACCGGCCCGTCGTTCATCGACAGCACCAACGTCACCCAGGTCGCCGAGTACGCGAAGGCCGGCACGCGCTAGCAGTCGGTCCGGGAGGCGCCCTGCCGGCGCCTCCCGGACCCCGATGCGAGGAGATCCCATGAGTCAGACACTGGACAGGCCGCCGCCTCCCGCGGTGGCCGACGAGCGGCTCGCCCAGAAGTCATTGACGGCCCGTCTGATGGGCCGGCCCGAGATCGGCGCGCTGGTCGGTGCCATCGTCATCTTCATCCTGTTTTTCATCGTCGCTCCGGCCTTCCGGGACCCTTCCTCACTGGCGACGGTGCTCTACCAGAGCTCGCTGTACGGGATCCCGGCGGTCGGAGTGGCGCTGCTGATGATCGGCGGCGAGTTCGACCTGTCGACCGGCGTGGCCGTCACGACCGCGGCGCTCGTCGCGTCGATCACCGCCTACCAGCTGAGCGTGAACGTCTGGGTCGGCGTGGCGGTATCGCTCGTCGCCGCACTGGCGATCGGGGCGCTGAACGGCTACCTGCTGGTCAAAACCGGGTTACCCAGCTTCCTCGTCACCCTGGCCACCTTCTTCATGCTGACCGGGTTGAACCTCGCCGTCACCAAGATCATCTCTGGTGGCGTCGCGACGCAGGACATCTCGAACATCGACGGCTTCGACTCGGCCGCGGCGATCTTCGCCTCGGAGTTCTCGGTCGGTGGAGTGAGCATCCGGATCACGTTGCTCTACTGGATCCTGTTCGTCCTGATCGCCACGTGGGTGCTGCTTCGCACGCACATCGGGAACTGGATCTTCGCGGTCGGCGGGAACTCGCCGAGCGCCCGGGCGGTGGGCGTCCCGGTGAACAAGGTGAAGATCGGCCTGTTCATGTTCGTCGCCTTCACGACATGGTTCACCGGCACGCACATCCTGTTCGAGTTCAACACCGTGCAGTCCGGCCAAGGTGTCGGCAACGAGTTCCTGTACATCATCGCGGCGGTCGTGGGTGGCTGCCTGCTCACTGGCGGTTACGGCTCGGCGATCGGCGCCGGTATCGGCGCCTTCATCTTCGGCATGACCGAGCAGGGCATCGTGCTGGCCGGTTGGGAGGCCGACTGGTTCAAGTTCTTCCTCGGCGCGATGCTGCTGTTCGCCTGCCTCCTCAACGCCTACGTCCGGAAACGTGCGGAGACCAAGAAATGACCACAGAGACCACGGAGACCACAGAGGCCAGGAGCAGCGGGGCAGAGCCGCCGCTGGTCCGGCTGACCGATGCCGGCAAGCACTACGGCAGCATCATCGCCCTCACCGGTATCACCCTCGAGGTCGGGAAGTCCGAGGTGACCTGCGTCCTGGGGGATAACGGCGCCGGGAAATCCACCCTGATCAAGATCATCGCAGGCCTGCACCAGCACTCGGAAGGCACCTATCACGTCGAGGGAGAGGAGGTCCACTTCAACTCGCCTCGCGAGGCGCTCGACCGGGGTATCGCCACGGTGTACCAGGACCTCGCCGTCGTGCCGCTGATGCCGGTCTGGCGCAACTTCTTCCTCGGCAACGAGGTGCGCAAGGGCCCGCGGTTGGACATCGGCTCCATGAAGTCGACGGCCAAGCAGGAACTGCTCGACATGGGCATCGACCTGCGCGACGTCGAGCAACCGATCGGCACCCTCTCCGGTGGTGAACGGCAGTGCGTCGCGATCGCGCGAGCTGTGCACTTCGGCGCCAAGGTGCTCATCCTCGACGAGCCGACCGCCGCTCTCGGTGTCCGGCAGTCCGGGGTGGTGCTGCGCTACATCATCGGAGCGCGGGAACGCGGGCTCGGGGTCATCTTCATCACCCACAACCCGCACCACGCCTTCCCCGTCGGAGACCGGTTCCTCCTGCTCAAGCGGGGCCGCAGCCTCGGCTACTACCAGAAGGACGAGGTCACCCGGGACGAGCTCACTGCGCTCATGGCGGGTGGGGCAGAGCTCGAGGAGCTCAGTCACGAGCTCGAGCAGGGCGGCGGCGCCGCGGCCGAGGCGGCACAGGTGCTCGGTGCGGAGGCGAAGGAGCTCGGCATCGCTCACGAGGAGACCACCAGCGAGCACGGTGACGGGGCTGTCGCGAACCGACCCGGCTAGCGGAGAGCATGCCGCTCACCACCGATGGGCGCGCGCGCGAAGGAGGAACGTGACGCTCAACGTTGGCGTGATCGGAACCGGGATGATCGGGCAGGACCACATCCGTCGACTCACCCACGTCTTGGCGGGAGTGCGGGTGGCGGCGGTGACCGACGTGGACCTGGACCGGGCGCGCACGGTCGCCGACGACCTGGGCGGCGGGATCGGGCCGGGCCCGACCGTGCACGAGAGCGGTGCGGCCCTGATCGCCGACCCGGGCGTCGACGCGGTCGTGGTCACCTCGTGGGGGCCCACCCACGAGGAGTACGTGCTCGCCGGCATCGCGGCCGGCAAGCAGGTGTTCTGCGAGAAGCCGCTCGCGACCACCCGGGAGGCCTGCGAGCGGATCGTCGACGCCGAGGTGGCGGCCGGCCGCCGCCTGGTGATGGTCGGCTTCATGCGGCGCTACGACGAGCAGTACCGGGCGATGAAGGCCGCCGTGACCAGCGGCGACATCGGCCTGCCGCTGCTCATGCACGCCGCGCACCGCAACCCGTCGGTCCCGTCGTTCTTCACCAGCGACATGATCATCAACGACAGCACCGTGCACGACATCGACGTCGCCCGCTGGATGTTCGACGACGAGATCGCCGCGGTCACGGTGCTCACGCCACGGGTGAGCAGCAAGGCGGCCGCGGGGTTCAACGACCCGCTGATGGTGCTGCTGGAGATGGCGAGCGGCGTGCTCGTCGACATCGAGGCGTCGGTGAACGCCGGCTTCGCCTACGACATCCGCGGTGAGGTCGTGTGCGAGGACGGGACGGTCGAGCTCTCGGAGAGCGCCGGAGCGATCGTCAAGCGCGCCGGCCGCTACTCCGGCCGGGTGCCGGCCGACTGGCGGGAGCGCTTCGTCCGGGCGTTCGACACCGAGTTCCAGGCGTGGATCGACGCGGTCACCGCGGGCGGCAGCACCGGCCCGAGCGCCTGGGACGGCTACGCGGCCACGGTGGTCTGCGGCACCGGCCTGGCCGCGCTGCGCAGCGGGCGGCGCGAACCTGTCGTGCTGCGTGCACGACCCGATCTGTACGAGAAGGAGGCGAGCGGGTGAAGGTCGCCGTCGACCCCTACATGCTGCGCAAGACCCCGCTGCTGGAGCTCCCTGCGCTGGTCGCCGAGCTGGGCTACCAGCACCTCGAGCTCTCGCCGCGCGAAGACTTCCTGCCGTTCTTCGTGCACCCGCGGGCGGGCCGCGAGCAGATCGCGGCGTTCCGGCGCGAGCTGGTCGGCGCCGGGGTGGAGATCGCCTCGGTGCTGCCGCTCTACCGGTGGTCCGGCCCTGACGAGGACGAGCGGCAGGCGGCCGTGCGGTACTGGCGCCGCGCGATCCAGGTCACCGTGGACCTCGGCTGCGACGTGATGAACTCCGAGTTCAACGGTCGCCCCGAGGCCGCGGCGGCGAGCGAGGCGCAGTTCTGGCGCTCGATGGAGGAGCTGCTGCCCGTCTTCGAGACCGAGGGCGTCCGGCTGGTGCTCGAACCGCACCCGGACGACTTCATGGAGGACGGGCGCGGCGCGGTCGACCTGATCCGGGGGATCGACTCCGACCTCGTCACGTTCCTCTACTGCGCGCCGCACACCTTCCACCAGGGCGGCGACCTCGCCGACGTCATGCGCTACGCCGGCCCCCTGCTCACCCAGCTGCACATCGCCGACTCGTTCGACCACACCGGCTCGTCGGGCCTGCGCTACATCGTCAACCCGCCGGGCTCGACCGCGCGCATCCACCAGCACCTCGACGTGGGCCAGGGCGAGGTCGACTGGGACCTGTTCTTCGCCACGCTCTCCGAGGTCGGATTCGACGGGATCGCCACCGTGTGCGTCTTCGCCTGGGAGGAGCGGGCGCGCGAGTCGCTCGTGTTCAACCGGGAGAAGGTGGCGGAGTACAGCGCGAAGCACGGCGTCGGACGCTCGTGAAGCGGCTCGATGTCGGCCTGGCCGGGCTGGGCCGGATGGGACGCATCCACGCGGCCAACCTGGCGTCGCGGTGCGCGTCGGCCCGGCTGGCCTGCGTGTACGACGCGGACCCCGTCGTGGCCGTGGCCCTCGCCGAGGAGCTGGACGTCCCGTGGACCGCGTCCTACGAGGAGCTGCTCGAGGCGGTGGACGCCGTCGCCGTCGCCACTCCGACCGCCACCCACGCGGAGTTCGTGGTCGCCGCCGCCAAGGCCGGGCGGCCCGTGTTCTGCGAGAAGCCGATCTCGCTGGACCGGGCGGCGACGGTGGCGGCGATCGAGGCCGTGGAGCGGGAGGGGGTGGCGCTGCAGGTCGGGTTCCACCGGCGGTTCGACCCGGACTGGGTCGCGGTGACCGAGCGCATCCACGCCGGCGAGCTGGGCGAGGTCACGTTCTTCCGCACCTCGCTGCGCGACATGACGCCGCCGGACCCGGCGTACCTGACCGGCTCCGGGGGGTTCTTCGCCGACGTCACCGTGCACGACCTGGACGTGGCCCGCTGGATGGTGGGTGAAGTCGTCGAGGTCACGGCGCACGGGGCCGCCGCCGACCCCGCCTTCGCCGCGCTGGGCGACATCGATACCGCGGTCGTCGTGCTGCGCTTCGCGAACGGCGCGCTCGGCGTGATCGACAACAGCCGGGCGGCGCGGTACGGCTACGAGTGCTCCACCGAGGTGGTGGGCACCCGGGCCACGGCGTGGATCGACGCCCCGCGCCGACACGGGTACGAGTGGCGCACGCCCGGCCTGGCCAGTCACGACCTCCCGCGGAACTTCGAGGAGCGCTACCCCGCCGCGTACGCCCTCGAGCTGGACGCCTTCGCCCGCTGCGTGCTCGCCGGCACCGACCCGCGCGTCACGGGACTGGACGCGCTGGCGGCGTCCGACCTGGCCCGGGCAGCGGACGAGTCCCGGCGCTCCGGGCGGACCGTGACCGTCCTGCCGCGGCCCACCGACGGGGGCGTGGTCTACGGGACGCAGGAGGTGGCGGTGTGAGCGAGCGTGCGAGGTCACTATCAGACACAGTGAACGTCGAGCCGGAAACCCGGATCGCCGGTGCGCCGATCTCCTGGGGGGTCTGCGAGGTACCCGGCTGGGGTCATCAGCTGCCCTCGGCGCGGGTGCTGACCGAGATGCGCGCGGTGGGGCTGGCGGCCACCGAGCTCGGTCCCGACGGCTTCCTGCCGGCCGAACCGGGGGCGACGGCCGAGGTGCTGTCCCGGCACGACCTGCAGGCCATCGGCGGGTTCACCCCGCTGCTGCTGCACGTGGCCGGGCACGACCCGGTACCCGAGGTGCAGGCGGTGCTGCAGGCCTACGCGGCGACCGGCTCGGAGGTCCTCGTGCTGTCCGCCGTGACCGGCCGGGACGGGTACGACGCGCGCCCGGCCCTCGACGACGACGGCTGGCGGACGCTGCTGACCAACCTGGACCGGCTGGCCGCCGTCGCGATCGACCACGGTGTGCGGGCGGTGCTGCACCCGCACGTCGGGACGATGGTGGAGAACGGTCCGGAGGTGCAGCGGGTGCTCGACGGCTCGTCGATCTCCCTGTGCCTCGACACGGGGCACCTGCTGATCGGGGGAACCGACCCCGCCGAGCTCGCGCGGCAGGTCCCGCACCGGATCGCGCATACGCACGTGAAGGACGTGGACGTCGGCCTCGCGCAGCAGGTGCAGTCGGGCCGGCGCACCTACACCGAGGCCGTGCGGGAGGGGATGTACCGCCCGGTGGGCCGTGGCGACGTCGACTTCGGCGCGATCGTCGGGCACCTGCGGGGGCACGGCTACGACGGCTGGTACGTGCTGGAGCAGGACACGATCCTCACCGAGGAGCCACGAGGCGAGGGACCGGTGGCCGACGTGCGCACCAGTGTGGAGAACCTGCGCGACCTCCTGTGCCCCGCGGGGTGATCGCGCCGCCGCGGATCGGGGGCTCGGTCGGGGGTGGTCGGAGAGTTGAGCCGCGCGCCGCGCGCGAGATGAACCTGGTAGGGCGCCGCGGCAATCCCCACCACGTGCATCTCACCCGCCGGTTCGGTCACCGGCGGCAGCTACCGGCGAGGTGGGGCGGTCGTGCCCCGTACGACGAGTCGCGGGGGCAGGACCAGCTCGATCGGGGCGGTGCGGTGTCCGTCCAGCCGGTCCAGGGCCGCGCCCACCGCCCGCTGCGCCTGCTCGCCGGCCTCCTGGCTCACGGTCGTGAGGTCGATGTGCGCCAGCCTGGCCAGCGCGCTGTCGTCGTAGCCCACCACGGAGACGTCCTCGGGCACCCGCACCCCGGCCCGCAGGAACACGTCGAGCAGCCCGATCGCACCTCGATCGTTCGCCGCGACCACGGCAGTCGGCAGGGGTCCGGGGCCCTCGAGGAGCAGCCGCGCCGCCGCTGCGCCGGCGGCCTCGTCGTATCCGCCGCGCAGCACCCGGGCCGCCAGCCCGTAGCGGCGGGCGGCAGCGAGGAACCCGCTCCGGCGGTCGGCGGCCATCGGGGCGTCGGCGCCGTCGACGTGCACCAGCGCGCGGTGCCCGAGCCCGACGAGGTGGTCGACGGCGTGTGCGACACCCTCGTCGTCGGCCACCCGCACCACGTCGAACGCCGCTGACGCCAGGTGCCGGCCGATCACCACCAGCGGTAGGCGGGCTCCGAGCTCCGCGAGCGCACCGGGCGGGAGCTCGGGGGACAGCAACAGCAGCGCCTCGCAACGCAGGTCCAGCAGCGTCTCCACCACGCGGGACTCGTCGTGCGCCGCAGTGACCCCGCCGAGGGCCACGGTGTAGCCCCGCTCGTCCGCCGCGACCTGCACCTCCTCGGCGAGCTCCGCGCGGAAGGCGTCGCGCAGCACGACCGGCACCCCCAGCAGATGGGTGCGATGGCGCGCGAGCAGGCTCGCCGAGCGGTCGGCCCGGTAGCCCAGTCGGGTGGCCGCCTCCAGCACCCGCTCGCGCGTCTCCGCGCTGGGTCCGGCGACCCCGCGCAGCACCAGCGAGACCGACGCCGTGGAGACACCGACGTCGGCGGCCACGTCCTCCAGCCGCGGCCGGCGGCTCGAGTTGGCGGCTGGGCGAGCAGGCCAGGTCACTGCGGTTCCTCCCTTGACATCCCGTCCGACGGATCGGATAGTAGCGGAAGTTAAAGCGCTTTAAGCGACTGGCCTCTGAGGGAGGAACCGGTGACGACGCTGAGCCCGCCTGCGGTCTACGACCCCTACACCGCCGCCTTCAAGGCGGACCCGTGGCCGGTCTACCGCTGGATGCGAGACACCGCGCCGGTGTACCACTCCGAGAAGTGGGACTTCTACGCCCTCTCCCGCTTCGAGGACGTGCGGGCCGCGGCCCGCGACCACGAGACGTTCCTGTCGTTCGAGGGCATCGACATCGACGACACGGCCAAGGACATGAGCTCCCCGGGCTTCCTGCCCGACATCGACAACCCCCGCCACGACCAGCTGCGGCGCATCGTCCAGCGCTCCTTCCTGCCGCGCACCATCGCCAAGCTGGAGGACGACGTCCGGCGGGTCATCACCGGGCTCGTCGACCGGTTCGCCGACGCCGGCACCGCAGACATCGCCCAGAACCTGTCCTGGCCCATCCCCTACGCGGTGTTCTTCGACGTGATGGGGCTGCCGACCACGGGTTCGGACCGCGAGGACCTCATCCGGTGGTCGCACGGGCTCAAGGACCGCGAGAACGACGACCCGCGGCTGACCCCGGTGGCCTGGAACGCCCTGCACCACACCAAGGACTACCTGGCCCAGGTGCTCATAGAGCGCCGGGCCGACCCGCGGGACGACCTGTTGTCCACATTGGTCACGGCGGCGGCCGAGGACCACGCCGGGGTGCCGTACGCCCCGGAGGTCATCGACCGCGACTCGGAGATCGTCGGGCTGGCCTTCGTGCTGTTCATGGCAGGTGTGGAGAGCACGTCGGCGCTGCTCTCCACCGCGTTCCGCGAGCTGGCGCGGCACCCCGACCAGCGCGAGGCGCTGATCGACGACCCGTCGCGGATCCCCGCCGCAGTCGAGGAGGCGCTGCGGTACGACGCACCGCTGCAGGTGGCCGGGCGCACCACCACCCGCGAGATCGAGCTGCACGGGGTCACCATCCCGGCCGGCGGTCGGGTGTTCCTGGTCTACGGCTCGGCCAACCGCGACGAGCGCCAGTACGACGAGCCCGAGCGCTTCGACGTCTCCCGCAAGCAGCTGCGGCACCTGTCGTTCTCCGAGGGGCTGCACGGCTGCCTGGGCGCCCCGCTGGCCCGGCTGGAAGCCCGGGTCGCGCTGGAGGTGGCTCTGCCCAGGATGCGCGACCTGCGCATCTCCGGGGACATGCAGCTCTACCGGAGCACGCCGAACATGCGCGTGCTCGACCGGCTTCCGGTCTCGTTCACGCCCGCGGAGGCGGCGTCATGACCGTCCACGTCGAGCGCGACCGGCACACCTCGGTCACCGTGATCGCGAGCGAGTTCGAGGCCGACACCGTGGTGGAGACCCGCGAGGAGGCCGCCGACGGGGTCGTGGTCCTCACCCTGCGCGAGGTCGGCGACCACCCGCTGCCCCGCTGGGAGCCGGGCGCCCACGTCGACCTGCTGCTGGACGACGGCCTGTCCCGGCAGTACTCGCTGTGCGGCGACCCCGCCGACCACCACCTCTGGCGCCTCGGCGTGCTGCGCGAGCTCGAGGGCCGCGGCGGTTCTGCGTACGTGCACGACGTGCTGCATCCCGGCGCCCGGGTCCGGGTGCGCGGGCCGCGCAACCACTTCCCGCTGCTGCCCTCCCCGCGCTACCTGTTCATCGCGGGCGGTATCGGCATCACCCCGATCCTGACCATGGTCGCGGCCGCCGAGGCGGCCGGCGCGGACTGGCGGCTGGTCTACGGCGGCCGGGCACGGTCCTCGATGGCGTTCCTGCCGGAGCTGACCGACCCGCGGGTGACGGTGTGCCCGCAGGACGAGACCGGGCTGCTGGACCTGGATGGCCTGCTCGGGACGCCCGTCCAGGACACATTGGTCTACTGCTGCGGGCCGGAGCCGCTGCTGCTCGCCGTCGAGGAGCGGTGCGCGAGCTGGCCGCGCGGGTCGCTGCGGGTGGAGCGCTTCACCGCCAAGCCGCTGACCGAGCCGGTGCTCGCGGGATCGTTCGAGGTCGAGCTGGCCCAGAGCGAGCTGACCCTGACCATCCCGCCGGACCGCTCGATCCTCGAGGTCGCCGAGGAGGCCGGGGTCGGCGTCATGTCCTCGTGCGCCGAGGGCACGTGCGGGACCTGCGAGACCCCCGTCCTCGACGGCCAGCCCGACCACCGCGACTCCGTGCTGACCGAGGAGGAGCAGGCGGCCGACGACTGCATGATGATCTGCGTGTCCCGCTCGCGCTGCCCGCGCCTGGTCCTCGACCTCTGAACGACGAGATGCGCTGGAGCCAGCCGATGAGCCCCTTCACCCTCGCCGCCAGCGCCGAGATGCTCTACCTCGATCTGCCGTTCACCGAACGCGTCCGCCGCATCGCCGACCGCGGCCTCCAGGTCGAGATCTGGGACTGGTCCACCAAGGACATCGGTGCCCTGTCCGACCAGTCCGCGGCGGTGTGACGTTCTCCTCGATGACCGGCTACCTCGCGGGGACCTCACCACCGCGGACGGTATCGAGGCCCTGCTCGCCACGGCGGCCGAGTCCATCGCCGTCGCCGAGCGCCTGGACTGCCCGCGACTGAACCTGCACGGCACCGGCCTCGACGAGGGGGGCTACCGGTCCGGCCCGTGGAGACCGTCACGCCGGCGATGTGGCTGACCGCCGCCGACACCCTGCGCCGGATCGCCGAGCTCGGCGAACACTCCGACCGGGTGTTCACGCTGGAGAACCTCAACCTCGCGGTCGACCACCCGGGCACTCCCTTCGCCCGCGCTGCCGACACCCTCGCGCTGGTCCGGGCCGTCGATCACCCGCACCTGCGGATCAACCTCGACCTCTACCACGCCCAGATCGGCGAGGGCAACCTCATCGAGCTGGTCCGCGACGGCACTCCCCTACATCGGGGAGATCCAGGTCGCCGACGTCCCGGGCCGCTGCGAACCCGGCACCGGAGAAATCAACTACCCGGCTGTCGCCGCCGCCCTCCACCGCTTCGGCTACACCGGCGTCGTCGGCTTCGAGGGGTGGGCGGAACACGATCCCGACGTCGCGCTCGACGCCTTCCAGGCCGCGTTCACGCCACGTCGGGACCGACCGACGACAGCTTGATGATCGCGCCCGTCGGGTCGCCGATCTGCGCCAACCGGCCGAACGGCGTGTCCTGGGCGGGCTGCAGGACCGCCCCGCCGAACTCCTCGGTCCTGTTCAGCGACGCGTCGACGTCCTCCACCCCGATGTAGATCTGCCAGGTCGACGGCACGCCGTCGGGCAGGAACGCGCTGCTGTCCATCACCCCGGCGTAGAGGTCGCCCTCGTGCACCATCTGGGAGTAGCGGAAGTCGTCGGTGTCGCCCACCGACTGGGTCTCCCAGCCGAACACGGTGCGGTAGAAGTCGAGGGCGCCGGCGTAGTCGCGAGTGTGCAGCTCGTGCCACACCGGCGCCCCCGCCTCGCCGACCAGGCCGTAGCCCCGGTGGACGCCGGGTTGCCAGAGCCCGATCGCCGCGCCGCTCGGGTCGGCCAGCATCCCCATCGTGCCCAGCTGCATCACCTGCATGGGCTCCAGGAACACCTGCCCGCCCGCGGCGATCGCGGCCTCGCTGGTGGCCTTGGCATCGGCGGTGGCCAGGTAGGTGGTCCAGGCGTCGGGCATCCCGGCCGAGCCGTCGTTGCGCATCATCCCGGCCACCATCGCGTCGCCCTTGCGGAAGTTGACGTAGCCGCCGTACTCCTCGCCGGTGTGCTCGGCGGTCCACCCGAAGAGTCGGCCGTAGAACTCCTCCGCGCGGTCGGGGTCGGAGCTGAACAGGTCGATCCAGCAGGGCGCTCCGAACGGAGCGGATTCACGGGTCGGCACGGGAGGCCTCCTTGGTCGTCGTCGTCGTCCGCCGGGACGCCGGCCGGTCTGGCGCGCGAGCGTACCCATCGGGAGGTGGACCCGGTCACGCCCCGTGACCCAGCGGTCGCCGGCCGGCGGAACCGTGCCGTTCGCTACGGACGTCGGGCGGGAGCTAGAACCGCGGGTGCTCGCCGCGCAGGCCGACCCGCGCACCCACCGGCGCGTCCGACGGCAGGTCCCCGGACGACCGGCGCACCTCGCCCAGCACCCATGCGGGCACGTGCCGGGCGGTGAGCACGGCCAGTGCACGGTCGACGTCGTCGGTGGGCAGGATCGCCACCATGCCGACGCCCATGTTGAACGCCTTCTCCATCTCCGCGCGCTCGACCCGGCCCCGCGACGCGATCAGCTTGAACACCGGTGCCGGGGTCCACGTGCCCCGCTCCACGACGGCATCCAACCCGGGCGGCAGCACCCGCTCCAGGTTGCGGGCCAGCCCGCCCCCCGTGATGTGCGCGAACACCCGCACCCCGGTCTCGGCGGCCAGCGCCAGGCAGTCGCGGGCGTAGATCCGGGTCGGGACGAGCAGCTCCTCGCCCAGCGTGTGCCCGAACTCCTCGACGTGGCCGTCCAGGGGCATCCGCGCGATGTCGAGCAGCACGTGGCGGGCCAGCGAGTACCCGTTGGAGTGCAGCCCGGACGCCCCCATCCCGATGAGCACGTCACCGGGCCGCACCCGGTCCGGCCGCAGCATGGCGTCGGCCTCCACGATCCCGACGCCGGTGGCCGAGAGGTCGTAGCTCCCGTCCTCCATGAGCCCGGGGTGCTCGGCGGTCTCCCCGCCGAGCAGGGCGCACCCGGCCTGCTGGCACCCCGCCGCGATGCCCGTCACGATCGTGGCCACCTGCTCGGGCCGGAGCCGCCCGACCGCGATGTAGTCCTGCAGGAACAGCGGCTCGGCCCCGCACACGACGAGATCGTCGACGACCATCGCGACCAGGTCCAGGCCGATGGTGTCGTGCCGGTCGACGGCCTGGGCGATGGCGATCTTCGTGCCGACGCCGTCGGTGGACGCGGCGAGCACCGGCTCGGTGTAGCGGCCGATCTTGAGCGCGAAGAGCCCGGCGAACCCGCCGATGCCGCCCATCACCTCCGGCCGGCCGGCCTTCTCCGCGATCGGCCGCAACGCGTCGACGGCCCGCTCCGCGGCGGCGATGTCCACCCCGGCCGAGGCGTAGCTGGTGCCGGGTCCGTCAGGTCCGGTAGAGATCGGCGGCATGATGTCGCAGCACTCCTGCGGGTTCGGGGGCCGGTGGGTCGCGAGGCCCCGGGTCAGCGGCCGGCGGACCCGGGGATCAGGTCCGGCCCGAGCCGGCACGCCGGCCGGCCAGCGTGGGCGGTGCCGGCGCCACGCGGATCGGCCCGGGGTCACCCGACGCGGCCCCGGACACGGTGTCCGCGACATCCGCAGCCGGGGTGAGGGTGAGCTCCTCGAGCAGGTGCTTGCCGAGCCGGGCCTCCTCGGGCAGCGCGATCGGGTAGTGACCGTCGAAGCACGCCGAGCAGAGCCGGGTGCGGGGCTGCTCGGTGGCCGCGACCAAGCCCTCGAGGGAGACGTACCCGAGCGAGTCGGCCCCGATCGACCGTCGGACCCCCTCGGCGTCCAGGGCCCCGGCCACCAGCTCGGTGCGGGTGGCGAAGTCGATGCCGTAGAAGCACGGCCAGCGCACGGGCGGCGACGCGATCCGGACGTGCACCTCCAGCGCGCCGGCTTCGCGCAGCATCCGGACCAGCGATCGCTGGGTGTTGCCGCGGACGATGGAGTCGTCGACGACCACGAGGCGCTTGCCCCGTATCACGTCGCGCAACGGGTTGAGCTTGAGCCGGATCCCGAGCTGGCGGATCGTCTGCGACGGCTGGATGAACGTGCGTCCGACGTAGCCGTTCTTGACCAGGCCCTGGCCGTAGGGGATGCCGGAGCCCTGCGCGTAGCCGATCGCGGCGGGGGTGCCCGACTCGGGCACCGGGATCACCAGATCGGCCTCGACGGGATGCTCCACGGCCAGTCGGCGGCCGATCTCCACCCGCGCCGCGTGCACCGAACGGCCCGAGATCGCGGTGTCGGGGCGGGCGAGGTAGACGTACTCGAAGACGCACCCCTTCGGCTCCGGCGCGGCGAACCGCGAGCTGCGCATGCCGTCGGAGTCGATGGCGAGCAGCTCGCCCGGCTCGACCTCGCGCACGAAGGAGGCGCCGACGATGTCGAGAGCTGCGGTCTCGCTCGCCACCACCCAGCCGCGCTCGAGCCGGCCGAGGACGAGCGGTCGGACGCCCTGCGGGTCGCGAGCGGCGTAGAGGGTCTGCTCGTCGGCGAACACGAGGGAGAACGCACCCCGCACGCGCGGCAGCAAGCGCATCGCCGCCTCCTCGACCCCCGTGTCCGCGGCGGTCGCGGCGAGCAGCTCGGTGATCAGGTCGGAGTCGGTGGTGGACGGCACCGGCGTCCTGCCCTGCCGCGACGGCGTCCGCCCAACGGTCACCTCGTCACGCAGCTCCGCGGTGTTCACCAGGTTGCCGTTGTGCCCCAGGGCGATGCCGCTCCCGGTCGCCGTGGTGCGGAAGGTGGGCTGGGCGTTCTCCCAGGTGGTGGAGCCGGTGGTGGAGTACCGGCAGTGACCGACGGCGAGGTGGCCCTTCATGGACGACAGCACCTGCTCGTCGAAGACCTGGCTGACCAGCCCGAGGTCCTTGAACACCACCACGCGACGGCCGTCGGACACCGCCATGCCGGCGGCTTCCTGCCCGCGGTGCTGGAGCGCGTACAGGCCGTAGTAGGTGAGGTTGGCGACGTCCTCGCCGGGAGCCCAGACGCCGAAGACACCGCACTCCTCATGGGGGCTGTCATCGATGCGGGGCTCTGTCGGCGGGGTGTCGGTCGGGTGCTCGTTCCTGGTGGAACTCAACACACGCGCTCCCTCGGCAGACGGCGTCTCAGTCCGCGATGCTACGCCGGTAGAGCTCGGGCACCCACTCCCCGGGGCCCGCGTCACCGAACCACCGCCCCTGGCCGAGATCGCAGCCCAGCGCGGCGAGCCGCTCCGACTGGAGTCCGGTCTCGACCCACTCCGCCGTCACCTCGAGGTTCAGGGCGTGCGCCATTCCGACGAGTGCCTGCACGATCGAGGAGTCCGTCGGATCGGCCGCCGGATGACGCAGCCCGTCGATGAAAGAGCCGTCGATCTTGAGCGCGTGCACGGGGAGCCGGCGCAGCCAGGCGAGACTGGAGTACCCGGTCCCGAAGTCGTCGAGGGCGAGGCGCACGCCCGCGTCACGCAGCGCGCCGAGGGCGTCCAGCGCCGCGCTCTCGTCCCCGAGCACGGCCTGCTCGGTGATCTCCAGCTGCAGCAGGTGCGGGGGCAGGCCGGTCGCCGCCAGCACCTCGATGACCTCGTCGGTCCAGCCGGTCGTGGCCAGCTGGACGGGAGAGACGTTGACGCTGACGTAGGGCGCCGCCGAGCCGAACTCCCGCCACCAGGTCGCGGCCCGCGCGCACGCGGTCTCCAGCACCCAGCGCCCGAGCGGGACGATGGCGCCGCTGTGCTCGGCGAGCTCGATGAACCGGCCCGGGCCGATCAGACCCTGCTCGGGGTGCTGCCAGCGCACGAGCGCCTCCGCGCCCCGGACCCGGCCGTCGGTCAACCCCACCAGAGTCTGGAAGGCCAGCCGGAACTCGCCGCGTCCGATGGCGCCGCGCAGCCCGGAGACCAGCGCGAACCGCGTCGACTCCGCCGCGTCGCGCTCGGGATCGAACACCACACGCCGATCGCCGCCCAGGGCCGCGGCCCAGGACCGGGCGACGTCCGCGGCGCGCAGGAGCTCGGTCGGGGACCCTTCGCTGGTGACGCAGTCGGCCACCCCGATGCTTGCCGTCATGGCCAGGGTGTGGCCGTCGATCTCGAGGGGCACGGCCAGCACGGCCAGCAGCCGGTCGGCGAGCCGGGCGACGTCTCCGACGTGCTCGGGCTCGGCCACCAGGACCGTGAACTCGTCGTCCCCGGTACGGGTGACGAGGTGATCACCTGCCGCGAGCTGCAGCCGGCCGGCGACGCCGAGCAGCAGCCGGTCGCCCACCTGCCGGCCGAGCCCGTCGACGACCGGGTGGAACCCGTCGAGGCCGAGGATGCAGATCCCGACGCGGCCCGCACCGTCGGCGCCGAACGCCCGGTCCAGCCACCGCTCGGCGACGGCGCGGTGGGGCAGTCGGGTCAGCTGGTCGTGGTAGGACGCCTCGCGCAGGCGCGACCACAGCCGGTGCTGCTCGGAGACGTCCTCGAACACCGCCATGAGGTGTGACGGCGCTCCACGGTCGTCGAGCACCCGCCAGACGACGGCGTGCACCCACAGCACCTGCGAGTCGGCTCGTACCAGTCGCACGTCCATGCGGACGACGGTGTGATCTCCGCGGGCGAGACCGCGGATCCGTCCGACCACATCGGCCACGTCGTCGGGGTGCACGAAGTCGGACGCGGGACGCGGCTGGTCCAGCGGGCGGTCCAGCCCGAACATGCGGTAGAGGGCGGGGTTGACGTAGAGGACGTGGCCGTCGAGACCTGCGATGCCGATACCCACCGCAGCCTGGGTGAACAGCGCTCTGAGGTGCGCCTCGCCGGGTCCGGTCGCGTCGCGCGGTGCCCCCACCCGCCACCTCCCCCGACCGCCGACCCCCATCCTGCGGAATGACCGTGGGCGCGTCACGTCGGGGGTCGACGTTCACCCGCTCGGCGAGATGCCCGTCAGGTCAGCGGGAGGAGCCGGGCGACCTCGCCGCTGCGGCTGCCCGAGGCGGTCAGGCGACCGGCGGCGGTGGCCTCCTGCCAGGTCAGGAGCCCGGTGACCAGCGCGAGCCAGGTGCGCGGGTCCGTCTCGACGACGTTGGGCGGGTTGCCCCGGCCGTGCCGCGGGCCGCTGATGCACTGCACGGCGCCCAGTGGCGGCACGCGCACCTCGACGCTGCGACCCGGGGCGGCACCGGCGAGCGCGGCGAGGCTCTCCTTCACCGCGGCGCGCAGCACGGCCCGGTCGGGCTCGGGTCCACCGGCGAGCCAGTCGAGGACGGCGCGTGGACCGGCGTCGTCGGCCTCCGGCACGGCTGGACCGTAGCCGAGACCGGTCGGGGTCGAGCGGGCAGGAATCGATCGGGCGGGGGTCGAGCGGGCGGGGGTCGGTAGGCGGGGTCGACCGGGCGGGGGTCGGGCGGGCGGGGGTCGGCGGACGGGGTCGATCGGCCCCGATGCGGTGATCGTTGATTCGGGACACGGAACCGCAACAGATCCGGCTGCCCGTCCCGATTCGTCGATCATGGCCCGCCGCGCGTCCCATACTGGTGATCACGGCCTCCTGCGCGTCCCGAACTGGCGATCACGGCCTGCCGCACGTCCCGAACCGGCGATCATGGTCCGAAGAGCCCGGGAAGCGTGCCCTCCCAGGCCGACCGGGTCCCCCGATCCGCTGATCGTTGCTTCGGGACACGGAACCGCAACAGGTCCGGCTGCCCGTCCCGAGCCGCCGATCACGGCCCGCCGTACGTCCCCGACTGGCGATCACGGCCCGCTGCCCGTCCCGAACCACCGATCACGGCCCGCTGCGCGTCCCGAACCAGGGATCACAGGGCCGCTGCTCGTCCCGCAAGTGGCGATCACGGTCCGAAGAGCGCGGGAAGCGTGCCCTCCCAGGCCGACCGCAGCTCGTCCAGCGACAGGTCGGGGACGCCGGACACGGCGAGCGCGGCGCCACCGGTCGTACCCACCGGATGGGCGGGCACCCCCGCCGCCGCGGCGCGGGAGAGCACGTCGACCGTGTGGTCGGGGGCCACGCTCACCAGGACGCGCCCGGCCGACTCCGAGAACAGCGCTACGAACGGGTCGAGCGCGGGCGTGAGGTCGACGCGCGCTCCGCGGCCGCCGATCAGGCACGCCTCGACGAGCGCGTGCGCGAGGCCGCCGTCGGAGAGGTCGTGCGCACCGGTGAGCACCTCGTCGGCCGCCGCGGACGCGAGCAGTCCCGCCAGTCGCCGCTCGGCGTCGAGGTCCACCGCGGGTGGACGACCGCCGAGGTGGCCGTGCACCACGTGCGCCCACTCGCTGCCGCCGAGCTCGTCGAAGGTGTCGCCGAGGAGCAGGATCGTGTCACCGTCGCGGCGGAAGCCCGCCGGGATCCGCTGTGCCACGTCGTCGATCACGCCGAGCACGCCGACCACGGGAGTGGGCAGGATCGCACGATCGCCGGTCTGGTTGTAGAAGCTCACGTTGCCACCGGTGACCGGGATCCCGAGCTGTGCGCAGCCGTCCGCGAGACCGCGCACCGCCTGCTGGAACTGCCACATGACGTGCGGGTCCTCCGGCGAGCCGAAGTTCAGGCAGTTGGTGACGGCCGTCGGCACCGCACCGGTCGTCGCGACGTTGCGGTGCGCCTCGGCCAGGGCGAGCTGCGCGCCGGCGTACGGGTCGAGGGCCACGAAGCGGGCGTTGCCGTCGGTGGCGACGGCCACCCCGAGGCCGGTCTCCTCGTCGATGCGCACCATCCCGGCGTCGGCGGGCTGGGCGGAGACGGTGTTGCCGCGGACGTAGCGGTCGTACTGGTCGGTGACCCACGCCCGGCTGCACAGGTTGGGGCTCGCCGCCAGCCGCAGGACCGCCTCGCGCAGCTCGGACGGGGCGGCCGGGCGCGGAAGGACGTCGGGGCCGTCGGCGACCAGCCGGTCCTGCTGATCCGAGCGGCTCACCGGGCGCCGGTAGACCGGTCCGTCGTGGGCCACGCTGCGCGGGGGCACGTCCACCACGGTCTCACCACGCCAGGTGACGACCAGGTGGTCGCCGTCGGTGACCTCCCCGATCACCGTCGCGAGGGTGTCCCACTTGCGGCAGACGGCCATGAAGGCGTCGACGTCGCTCGGCCGGACCACCGCGCACATGCGCTCCTGCGACTCGCTGGAGAGGATCTCGGCCGGGGTCATGCCGGTGGCGCGCAGGGGCACCGCGTCGAGGTCGACGTGCATGCCGCCGTCGCCCGCGCTCGCCAGCTCGCTCGTGGCGCACGAGAGCCCGGCGCCGCCGAGGTCCTGGATGCCGACGACCAGCCCGGCGTGGAACAGCTCCAGGCAGCACTCGATGAGCACCTTCTCGGTGAAGGGGTCACCCACCTGCACCGACGGCAGCTTCTTGCGCCCCGGACCGGTGGTGTCCCCGGCGAAGGTCTCGCTCGCGAGCACCGAGACACCACCGATGCCGTCCAAGCCGGTCCGGGCCCCGAACAGCACGATCTTGTTGCCGGTGCCGGAGGCGAAGGCCAGGTGCAGGTCCTCCACTCGCATCGCCCCGACACACAGGGCGTTGACGAGCGGGTTCCCTGCATAGGACGCGTCGAACACGACTTCGCCGCCGACGTTGGGCAGCCCGAGGGAGTTGCCGTAGCCGCCGATGCCGGCCACCACGCCGGGCAGCACACGCCGGGTGTCCGAGGCGTCGGCCGGGCCGAAGCGCAGCGGATCGGCCACCGCCACCGGTCGAGCCCCCATCGCCATGATGTCGCGGACGATCCCGCCCACCCCGGTGGCCGCGCCCTGGTAGGGCTCGACGTAGGACGGGTGGTTGTGCGACTCGACCTTGAACGTGACGGCCCACCCGCCCCCGATGTCGACGACGCCGGCGTTCTCCCCGATCCCGGCCAGCATCCGCTCCCGCATCGCCTCGGTGGTGGTCTCGCCGAAGTAGGCGAGGTGGACCTTGGAGGACTTGTACGAGCAGTGCTCGCTCCACATCACCGCGTACATCGCCAGCTCGGCGTCGGTCGGGCGGCGGCCGAGGATCTCTCGGATCCGGGCGTACTCGTCGTCGCGCAGCCCGAGCTCGCGGTACGGCTGGGGATGGTCCGGGGTCGCGGTGGCGTGCTCGACCGTGTCGGCGATGGCGGGGGTGGGGCCGATGACGGAGGCAGGGCCGATGGCGGGTGTCACGACCGCTCAGCCTACGGACGCCCCTCCGACGTCGGACCGGACCGCCGCTCCCGGGCCCGCTCCGGCGGTACCGCCGCCGACTCGCCTGGCGGTCGGATCATCGCGGCTTGAGCAGTCGCCGCAGCGTCTTCCCGGCCGGTGAGGTCGGGATCGCGTCGATGAACTCGACCTCCCGCACCCGCTTGTGCGGTGCCACCCGCTCGGCGACGTAGGCCATGACCTCCTCGGCGCTCAGCGCGTCCGCGGAGCCGGCCCGGACCACGTACGCCCTGGGCACCTCGCCCGCGCGTTCGTCGGGGACCGGCACCACGGCCGCCTCGGTGATGCCCGGGTGGGTGCGCAGTATCGCCTCCAGCTCCGCCGGGGCCACCTGGAAGCCCTTCACCTTGATCAGCTCCTTCACCCGGTCGACGACGAACAGCGCGCCGTCGGCGTCGAGGCGGGCGATGTCGCCGGTGTGCACCCATCCGTCGACGTCGATGGTCGCCGCGGTCGCCTCGGGGTTGCGCCAGTAGCCGGCCATCGTCGCGGGCCCGCGCAGCCACAGCTCTCCGGCGTCGCCGACGCCCAGGTCGGCACCCGAGACCGGGTCGACCAGGCGGGCCTGGACCCCGGGCAGCAACATGCCCGCCGCACCGGGTGTGACGGTCCTGTCGAGCGGCCAGATGGCCGCGGCCGCCGTCAGCTCGGTCATCCCGTAGCCCTGCAGCACCGGGCGACCGAGCCGTCGCGCGCAGGCCTGCTGCAGCTCGGCGCCCAGCGGAGCTGCCCCGCAGCCGACCCACTTCAGCGAGGACAGGTCGTAGCGGTCGACTGCCGGGTGCTTGGCCAGCGCGAGCACGATCGGCGGCACGACCACCATGGTCGTGATCCGGTGCTGCTGGATCAGCCCGAGGAACGGCTCGACCTCGAAGCGGGGCATCGTCACCAGCGTCGCGCCGCCGTGCAACGCCCCGTTCGCCACCACCCCGAACCCGGTGGCGTGGAAGAACGGCGCGACGGCGAGCGACCGGTCGCCCTCCCCGACGGCGAACGCGGCGTGTTGCTGCAGCACGTTGGCGACGCACGCGCGGTGGGTCAGGAGCACGCCCTTGGGCAGCCCGCTCGTGCCGCTCGAGTAGGGCAGCAGCGCCACGTCGACGGCCGGGTCGATCTCCACCGACGGTGGCGGCGCGTCGGCGGTGACCAGCTCGGTGACCGACGCGCACCCGTCGGCAGGCGGACCGAGCAGGATGATCTCCGTCGCGGTGCCCGCGAGCTCGATCGCGGCCCTGGCGGTGGGCAGGAACGGCGCCACGGTGAACAAGACGTGCGCACCCGAGTCGGCCAGCTGGGTCGCGACCTCGTGCGGGGTGTACAGCGGGTTGATGCCGGTCACGACACCACCGGCGCTCATCGCTCCGTAGCAGGCCACCAGCCACTCCGGAACGTTCGGCGCGAGCATCGCGACGACGTCGCCCTTGCCGAGGCCGCGGGCGGCCAGGCCGGCGGCCACCCGGCGCACGCCCGCCGCCAGTTCGGCGTAGCTGATGGTCCGACCGGAGGGGCCCTCGACGAGGGCCGGCCGGTCGCCGCGCTCCGCTGCACGGGCGAGCAGGAACTCGGGCAGGGCCAGGTCCGGTACCGCGATCTCGGGCCAGGGGCTGGTGAAGACCTGAGGTGCCGCGGCGAGCCGCGCGGTCGTCGTCATCGTGTCTCTCCCTCGTGAGTGGTCGGTCCAGCACACCGACGCGAGCGCCGGTGCGCATGAGGGATCGACCCCCAGGTTCCGGGACGGCGGGTCCCTGGGGGCTGGTGGGCGCGGCGTGGGGGCTGGGATGGTGACGACCGTGGGCGGGCAGGTTCCAGCCCCACCGCTGCTGGAGCGCGAGCGGGAGCTGGCCGCGGTGACGGCGACGGTCGACGCCGCGGCAGCGGGTCGCGGCGCGGTGCTGTGGGTCGAGGGGCCGGCCGGGATCGGGAAGACCCGCCTGCTGCAGGCCGCTCGCGACCACGCGCTGCTCCACGGGGTGCGGGTGCTGCGGGCCCGGGGGAACGAGCTGGAGCGCGAGTTCGCGTTCGGTGTGGTGCGCGGTCTCTACGAGCCGGCGGTCGCGGCACAGCCCGCGGTGCTCCTGGTCGGACCCGCGCGGCTGGCCAGCCCGGTCGTCACGCTCACCGGCCCGGAGGGGCCGGCCGCCGTCACCGGCGAACGCCTGCACGGGCTGTACTGGCTGACCGTCGCGCTGGCCGACGACGGCCCACTGCTGCTGCTGGTCGACGACGTGCACTGGGCCGACGGGCCCTCCCTGCGGGCGCTGGCCTACCTCGCGCGCCGGATCGAGGAGCTGCCGGTCGCGCTGGTGCTGGCCAGCCGGCCGGACCTCGACGACCCCGCCGCCGACAGCATGCGCGCGGAGCCGCGGACCGAGATCGTGCGGCCCGGTGCGCTGAGCCGGGAAGCCTGCGCCGACGTGGTCCGCGCGGCTCTGGGTCCCGCGCCCGAGCCGGCGTTCCTCGACGCGTGCCACGACGTGACGACGGGCAACCCGATGCTGCTGACCGCGCTGGTCGCGGCGCTGGAGCGGGACGGCGCGGCCCCTGATGCGACCGGGATCGCGGTCGTGCGGGAGCGCGCCCAGTCGATCGTCGCCACCTTCGTCCTCCCCCGCCTGCGACACCTCCCGCACGAGGCCGGCGCGGTCGCCCGCGCGGTCGCCGTGCTCGGACCGGCCGCCGAGCTGCGGCGGGTGGCCGCGCTGGCCGAGATCGACGTCGACCGGGCGAGCGCAGCGGTCGACGGCCTGGTGGCGGCGGACCTGCTGACGCCCGGACGCCCGCCGACCTTCGCCCACCCGCTGATCGCCGATGCCGTGCGGGAGCGGATGAGCGCCGCCGAGCTGCACCGGGGGCACCGGTGCGCCGCCCGGTGGCTGGCCGCGGAGGGCGCCGACCCGGAGAGCGTCGCCGCCCACCTGCTCGCCACCGAGCGGCTCGCCGACGGCTGGGTGGTGGCCCGGCTGCGGGCGGCCGCCGCCGCGGCGGCGACCAAGGGGGCTCCGGCTGCGGCCGTGACCTACCTGCGCCGCGCGGTCGACGAGCCGCCCGAACCCGAGGACCTCCCCGCGGTCCTCGGCGAGCTGGGCACGGCCCAGGTGCGGGCGGCCCGGCGCGAGGGCCTGGACACGCTGCAGGAGGCGTGGCGCCGCGCGCCCGACCCGATCGCCGCCGGCCGGATCGCGCTCGCCCTGTCCCACGCGGTGCGGTCCGGGGCCAGCTACCGGCCGGCCGACGAGATGGTGCGGGCCGCGATCGAGGCGCTCGGCGACACCGATCCCGAGCTGGTCGCCGAGCTGGAGACCGAGCTCGTCCTGGGCGGCCGGATCGGACCCGGCCGGGGATGGCCGTCCCGCGCCAGGGTGGAGGAGCTCGCCGTCCGCGCCGAGACCCGCCACGGGCCGCCGACCTGCCTGCTGCTCCGGCTCGCCGCCTCGGGCGGCCTGCACGACCCCACCTCGACGAGGCAGGCGGCCGAGCTCGCGAGGCGGGCGGCGGCGAGCGCCTCCGGGATGCTCCTCGCCGAGGGCGGGTCGCTCTACGCGGCGGGCACCGTGCTCATCGCCACCGAGCAGCTCGACGCGGCCCTGGCCGCGGCGGACCGGGCGATCCTCGCCGCCCGGCAGCGGGGCGGCCTGCTCGACCTCGGAGTCGCGAGCACCCTGCGGGCGCAGGTGCAGTACCGGCGCGGCCGGTTGGCCGACGCCGAGGCCGACGCCCGCCTGGCCGATCGCATGGCGGCCGGCTACGACCCGCTGGTGCGCCGGCACACCCAGGCGTGGCTGCTGCACTGCCTGGTCGAGCGGCTCGATCCGGCCGAGGTCGACGGTGAGCTGGCCCGCAGCGGGGTGTCGGTCTCCCAGTCGAACCTGCTGGTGCTGCGCGGCCGTCTGCGCCTGGCCCGGGGACGTCCGGACGAGGCGCTGGCCGACTTCCTGGCCTGCGGGGAGAGGCTCGCCCGCCGCGGGGTGCTGCACCCCAACGTCGTCCCGTGGCGGGAGCACGCCGTCCTGGCCCTGCACCGGATGGGTCGGGTGGACGAGGCGCGCGAGCACGCCACGGAGGCCCTCGCGGCGGCTCGTCGCTTCTCCTCCCGGCGCGCCGAGGGGCTCGCGCTGTGGGTCACCGGCCTGGTGGAGGGCGCGGTGGAGACCCTGGACCAGGCGGTCGAGGTGCTCGGCCCGGTCCCGGCACCCTTGGAGCGGGCCCGAGCGCTGGTCGACCTCGGGGCCTCGCTGAGGCGGGCCAACCACCGCTCCGACGCTCAGCAGCGGCTCACCGAGGGTTTGCAGCTGGCCCATGAGTGCGGCGCCGAGGTGCTGGCCGCGCAGGCCAGGGTGGAGCTGGCCGCCGCCGGGGTGCACGCGCGCCGCCCCGCTGTCACCGGGCCGCGCGCCCTGACCCCGACCGAGCGCCGGATCGCCGATCTGGCCGCCGGTGGGGCGTCGAACCGCGAGATCGCGCAGTCCCTGTTCGTCACCCCGAAGACCGTCGAGAACCACCTGGGCAGCGCGTACCGCAAGCTCGAGGTCAGCGGACGGGCCGAACTGCGGTGCGCCCTACGGGAGTGAGGTCCGGCCGCTGGGCAGCTGCACCACGCTCACGAAGAAGTGGTCGATCTGCTTGATCGCCTCGACGAAGCTCTCGAAGTCGACCGGCTTGGTGACGTAGGCGTTGGCGTGCAGCTGGTAGCTCCGCAGCACGTCCTCCTCGGCCTGCGACGTGGTCAGCACGATCACCGGGATGTGCCGCAGGTCGGAGTCGTCCTTCACCTCCTGCAGGACCTCGCGGCCGTCGCGGCGGGGGAGGTTCAGGTCGAGCAGGATCAGGTCCGGGCGCGGCGAGTCGGCGTAGGAGCCCTCGCGACGCAGGTACGACAGCGCGGCGGCGCCGTCGGTGACGACGTCGAGGCGGTTGTGGAGGTGCTCGTCGAACGCCTCCCGGGTCATGAGCACGTCACCGGGGTCGTCCTCGACGAGCAGGACGTTGACGATCCGGGGCTGCATGTCGGTCATGGGGTGCTCTCCTCGAGGGCCGCGGGCAGGGTGAAGCGGATGGTGGCGCCGGGACCGCCGGCGGAAGCGAGGCCGATCCGCCCGCCGTGGAACTCGACGATCTTCTTCGCGAGCGCCAGGCCGATGCCGGTGCCGGGGTACAGGTCGCGGCCGTGCAGCCGCTGGAAGATCACGAAGACCTTGTCGGCGTACTCGGGCTCGATGCCGATGCCGTTGTCGGACACCGCGACGCTCCACATGTCGCCCGAGCGTTCCGCGTGCACCCGCACGACCGGCGGCACTCCCTCGCGGTGGAACTTGAGCCCGTTGCCCAGCAGGTTGACCAGCAGCTGGTGCAGCAGCGTCCGGTCGCCGGGCACGACGGGCAGCTCGCCGATCTCGATCGTGCCGTCCATTTCGGCCCGGACCGTGTCGACCTGTGCCGCGGCCGTCGCCGCCACGGCCCCGAGGTCGACGGGCGCGAACCCCTCGGTCGTGCGTCCGACCCGCGAGAACGTCAGCAGGTCGTTGATCAGGCGTTGCATGCGCTGGGAGCCGTCGACGGCGAACTCGATGTACTGGTCGGCCCGCTCGTCGAGCTGCCCGCCGTAGCGGCGCTGCAGCAGCTGGCAGAAGCTCGACACCTTGCGCAGCGGCTCCTGCAGGTCGTGGCTGGCGACGTAGGCGAACTGCTCGAGGTCCCGGTTGGACCGCTCCAGCTCCTGGGCCTGCGCGTCGAGCCGCTGGTTGACGGTCTGCGCGTCGACCAGATCGTCCAGGATGTGCCGGCGCATCGCCTCGACGTCCTCGCCGAGCTCGACGATCTCGACCGGTCCGCTCGCCCGCACCGGTTGCTGCACGCTCCCGGAGACCACCTCGCGGACCTGCCCGGCCAGCGCCGACACCGGCGCCAACACCCCGCGTCGCAACCCGATGCCCGTCGCGATCAGGAAGGCGGCCAACACGCCCGCGATCGTGACGCCCACCCCGAACAGGAACCCCGTGGCCGCGTCGGCGCGGACCGCGGCCGACCGTCCGCCGCGTCTGCAGGTCGGCGACGAGCACGTCGAGCTCGACGCGGACCTGGTCGAACAGGGCCTTGCCCTGCTCGGGCGCCGGAGCCGCACCGGCGAGGACCGGCTCGGCGTAGGTCGTGCGCCAGTCCTGCGCGGCCCGGTCGACGGCCACGACGTCGGCCTCGACATCCAGGCCGCGGGCCGACAGCTCTCTCAGCTCGGCCGTCGTCGCCCGCTGCGCCTCCAGCCCGGTCCGGTAGGGCTCCAGGAACTCGGGGAGACCGGTCGACCCGAACCCGCGGATCCCGTTCTCCTGCTCGAGCAGGGCAACGGTCAGCTGCTGCGCCGCGATCAGCGACGGACTGGCCACGTCGGCGAGCTCGGCCCGGGCGTCCGCCAGTCGCCACAGGGCGAACGCGCCCGTCGCGATGGCGGCCACGGAGATCAGCGCCGCGACCGTCGCCCCGACGGCGAAGATGCGCGCGAGGGTCCAGCGCCCGCCGACCTCGGTCGACCGGCGGTTGCGCAGCGCCCGGCGCCGGACTGGCCGGGTGAGGTCAACGGCTGCGTTCAACGGTGACCGCGCACGCCGGTCACGCTCCCGGCCGGAACGGCATCGGACGGGGCAGCGTCGGACGGGGCGGCGTCGGACGGGGCAGCGTCGGCCGAGAGCAGCAGGATCGCCACGTCGTCCACCAGCGGCCCGCCGTGGAAGCCCTGAGCCCGCTCGACGAGGCGGGCCGGCAGCTGCTCGATGTCGGTCCCGCGCTCCTGCGCCAGCACGTCCAGCAACCCCTCCTCCCACAGCGGCTCACCCGGCACCGGGCCCCGTCCCTCGATCAGCCCGTCCGTGTGCAGGAGCAGCGCCCATCGCGGGTCGAGCGGGACCGTCACCGCCTCCCAGGCGGCATCAGGAGCGACCCCCAACGGCAGGCCGATCGGCGCTCTCGCCGCTCGCGGTGACGGCAGCAGCGAGATCGGCGGGGGGTGGCCGGCCAGCCGCACCAGCGCTTCGGCGCCGTGCGCACCGGTGCGGATCGCGACCGTGCAGGCCGTGGTGAACAACCACGGGTCGTGCCGCTCGCTGACCAGCACCTGCTGCAGCTTCGGCAGGACCTGCGGCTCGTCGACGCCGGCGAGCACGAGCGCCCGCCACGACACCCGCAGCAGTGCGCCGAGCGCCGCCTCGTCCGGCCCGTGGCCGCAGACGTCACCGACGATCGCATGCACGACGCCGGTGGGCCCGAGCACCGCGTCGAAGAAGTCGCCACCGATCAACGAGCGGGCGCGGCCCGCGCGGTAGTACGACCGCGCCCGCACGGGGCTGCCGGCCAGCAGGGGTGACGGCAGCAGCCCGCGCTCCAGACGCACCGACTCCGCGGCCGCCAGCTCCTCCTCGCGCAGCCGCAGGAGGCTCGCCTCGGCCCGCCGGCGCTCCACGGCGTAGCGGACGGCGCGGATCAGGACCTGGCCGTCGACCTTGCCCTTGACCAGGTAGTCCTGCGCCCCCGCCGCGACGGCGGCCATGCCCAGGTGCTCATCGTCGAGCCCGGTCAGGACACAGACCGCCGCGGCGCCGTCGGCCCGCAGGATCGCGCGCAGCCCGTCGAGGCCCGCGGTGCCGGGGAGGTTGAGGTCGAGCAGCACGCAGTCGATCTGCGCCAGCAGCCCGCCGTCCACGACCTCGGCCAGCGACTCGGCGACGGTCACGAGGAGCTGCGGATCGACCTCGGCCAGCAGCTCGCGCACCAGGAAGACGTCGCCGGGATCGTCCTCGACCACCAGCACGTGCCGAGGGGTGACCGGTGCCGCGCTGGTCATCGACCCTCCTCGGACCCGGCGGGGTGAACGGCGGGACGGGAGAGCGTAGCCGGAGCCGACGCGCTGCTCGGAGTCACCTACGCGGCCGACGCGGTGGCCCGCACCACCGACGTGAACAGCGCGAGCCCGTCGACCGAGGGTCCGGTCAGCGCATCGACGGCATGCTCCGGGTGCGGCATCAACCCGACGACGCGGCCGTCGGCCGAGCTGATCCCGGCGATCCCGGACATGGCGCCGTTCGGGTCGCCGCCCACGTAGCGGAAGACGACGCGGCCGTCGTCCTCCAGCCGGGTGAGGGTGGCGGCGTCGGCGACGTAACGACCCTCCCCCGACTTGAGCGGGACCAGGATCTCCTGGCCCACGTCGAGGCCACCCGTCCAGGCCGTGGCGGTGGAGTCGACCCGCAGCCGCTGGTCGCGGCACACGAAGTGCAGGCCGGCGTTGCGGACGAGCGCACCGGGCAGCAGCCCGGCCTCGCAGAGGATCTGGAAACCGTTGCAGATGCCGAGGACCGGTACGCCCCGGCCGGCCGCGTCGACGACCTCGCGCATGATGGGGGCGAGGCTGGCGATGGCCCCGGCGCGCAGGTAGTCGCCGTAGGAGAAACCACCCGGGACGACCACCGCCTCGACGCCGCGCAGGTCCTCGTCGGCGTGCCAGAGCGCGACGGGCTCCGCGCCGGCGTACCGGATCGCCCGGACGGCGTCGACGTCGTCGAGGCTGCCCGGAAAGGTGATCACACCGATCCTCATCCGCGGGTCACGACCCAGTCCTCGATCACCGGGTTGGCGAGCAGGTCGCCCGCGATGCGGTGCAGCGTGTCGTCGTCCATCGCGTCGTCGACGTCGAGCTCGAAGTGCTTGCCCTGGCGCACCCCGGCCACCCCGCTGATCCCTAGCCGGGCCAGCGCGCCCGCGACCGCCTGGCCCTGCGGGTCCAGGATCTCCGGCTTGGGCATCACGTCCACCACCACTCGAGCCACCCGACGAGCCTACGTCGGGCGTGATCGCGGCTCCCGGTGGTGGGGCGCACCCGCCGGTCAGGAGGCGAGCCGACCGCCCGCGGTGCCACCCGGCACCGATCCGCTCGTTCCGGTGGCACAGTTCATCCATGCAGATCACCCACTTCGGCCACTCCTGCCTGCTCGTGGACACCGGCGTGGCCCGGCTGCTCCTCGACCCCGGCACGTTCTCCGCCGGTTTCGAGGCCGTCACGGGGCTCGACGCCGTGCTCGTCACCCACCAGCACCCCGACCACCTCGACGCCGACCGGCTCCGACCGCTCCTCGACGCCAACCCCGACGCCCGCCTGATCGTCGACTCCGGCACCGCCGCGCAGCTGGCCGGGATCCCGCACGAGGTGGCCGCGACTGGAACGTCGCTGCAGGTCGGCGGCTCGCGGATCGACGTGCTGGGCGGCGAGCACGCGGTGATCCACCCCGACATCCCGGTCATCGCCAACAACGCGTACCTCGTCGACGGCACCCACCTGCATCCCGGCGACTCGTTCACGCCGCCGCCCGCGCCCGTCGACGTGCTGTTCCTGCCGGCGGGCGCGCCGTGGCTCAAGTTGTCGGAGGCCGTGGACTACCTGCGAGCGGTCGCGCCGCGCACCGCCGTGCCGATCCACGAGGCCGTACTGGCCGTGCCGGGGATGCACTACGGGATGTTCGAGAAGCTCGCCCCGGCGCAGACCACGCTGCGGGTGCTCGACCGCGCCGAGGCGGTCACGCTCTGAGGGTCGCCCGGCGATGACGCCCGGGCGGTCGGCGCCCGCCCCTCGGCCGCCCGGCCCCCTCGGCGTTGATCAGCGTCCGGGGACCCCGGCCCGTGCGTAGTGCGGTCGGGTGTCCCAACGCGACTATCACCCGTCGCGCCCCGTGGCGTGATCAGCCACCCGGGACCGGCGGCCGGGCCCAGTGCGGTTGCGCGTCCCCGATCGCTGATCGCCGGACCGGTCGTCGCCGCCGACCGCTCCACTCCCGCCAGCCGCCCCGGCGCGACTCAGGCGGCCGCCGCCAGCTCCGCGGGACGGTACGTGCCGGGGACGGCACCGAGCGCGAGCGCGGCATCCACCGCGGCCAGCGCCGCGACGACGCGCGGTGCTCGTCGCAGGTCCTTCGCCCGAATGTTGATCCGCACCAGCCCACCCCGCCGTGCGGTGCGCGCGACCTCGGCCCCGAGCAGCCGGCCGCGCCACACATCGGCGGCGGTGCGGTCGGCCACCGACCGGCGCTCCCCCGACGCTCGGAAGCCGAGCACCCGGGCCGGGACGCTCACCCCGGCGGACCGGCCCCGCAGGAACCGCACCGTGGTCCCGTCCGCGACCAGGGCGAAGCCCTGCTCCTGCAGCGCCTCCACGGCACCGGGCGAGACGAGCCAGCGCGGCGGTGCGAACAGGTCGGTGCGCAGGTCCACAGCCGTCAGCGTCCGGCGGGCCGCGGTGAGCCGCAGGCCGGCCTCGTGGCGGGGCAGGGCGGCGAACTCGGCCCGGCGACCGCGGGCGAGCGCGAGCTTCCCCGCCTCGACCGGATCGGCGTTGTGGTCGTAGCCGTGCAGCACGAGCGCATCGCCGACCGACCGCCGCTCGTGCATCCAGCGGACCAGCGGCGACTGCGCCCGGATCGCGCCGTCCCGGCCGCGCGGACGCACCAGCTGGGAGAGCGGCACCTCCCGCGCGGCCAGCTCCGCGGCGAACTCCCGGCCGAGGGTCAACGACTCCGGGTCCTCGTCGGACAGACCGGACAGGGAGACGACCAGGCGAGCGTCCATGCCCGCATTGACGCACGGCCGGGTGAACGGCGGCTGGCCGTGACGGGGAAAACGGTGGTGCCCACACCACCACTCGAGGCTCACCACTCGCGGCTCACCACTCGAGACCGGTGATCCGCTCGTAGACCTCGACGTAGCGGGCCCGGGTCGCGGCGACGACGTCGGCGGGCACCTCGGGACCCGGCGGTGTCCGATCCCAGCCGACGGTGGCCGACCACTCGCGCACGTACTGCTTGTCGAAGGAGAACTGCGGCCCGCCGGGCGACCACCGGTCGGCCGGCCAGAACCGCGACGAGTCCGGCGTGAGCACCTCGTCGCCGAGCACGACCTCCCCTTCCCCGTCGAGGCCGAACTCCAGCTTCGTGTCGGCCACCAGGATGCCGGCGCGCGGCCGCGGTCTCGGCGCCCCGGCGGTAGACGGCGAGTGTCAGGTCCCGCAGCCGTTCCGCCCGCGCGGCCCCGACGAGGCCCACCACCTGCTCGAAGGTCAGGAACTCGTCGTGCTCCCCCACCGCGGCCTTGGTCGTCGGGGTGAAGATCGGCTCCGGCAACCTCGACCCCTCGACGAGGCCGGCCGGCAACGCCACCCCGGAGATCGCGCCCCGCTCCCGGTACTCCGCGAACCCCAGCCCGGCGAGGTACCCCCGCGCGATGCACTCGACCGGCAGCATCTCCAGCCGCCGGCACCGGATCGCGCGACCGGCGAACTCGGCGGGCACGTCGGTGGCCGACACGACGTGGTGCGGGACCAGGTCGACGAGCCGGTCGAACCACCACAGCGACAGCTGGGTGAGCAGCGCGCCCTTGTCCGGGACCGGTGTCGGCAGTACGACGTCGTAGATCGACAACCGGTCGGACGCGACGAGGAGCAGGTCGCCGTCGAGGGCGTAGACGTCGCGGACCTTGCCCGAGTGCAGCAACCTCACAGGATCGATCCCGGCGTGTACGCCGCCGCCGCCGGGTGCGCGTCGACCAGCTGCTCCACCCGGGCGACCACCGCCCTGACTTGAGCGGTGGCCGCGCCGGTGAAGCGCAGTGGATCGGCGAGCAGCCCGTCGAGCGCTCCGGGGGGCAGGCCGAGCCGCTCGTCCGCGGCGAGCCGCGCGAGGAGATCGTTCTCGGCCCGGCCCTTCTCCCGCATCGCCAGCGCGACCCCGACGGCGTGCTCGGAGATCACTTCGTGCGCGGTCTCCCGGCCGACGCCGGCGCGCACGGCGGCCATCAGCACAGCGGTGGTGGCGAGGAACGGCAGGTAGCGGTCCAGCTCACGGGCGATGACGGCCGGATAGGCGCCGAAGTCGTCGAGCACCGTCAGCATCGTCTCGAACAGGCCGTCGAGGGCGAAGAACGCGTCGGGCAGCGCCACCCGCCGGACGACGGAGTCCGAGACGTCGCCCTCGTTCCACTGCGCCCCGGCGAGCTCGCCCGCCATCCCGGCGTAGCCGCGCAGGAGCACCATCAGCCCGTTGACGCGTTCCGCGGAACGGCTGTTCATCTTGTGCGGCATCGCGGACGAGCCGACCTGGCCCGGCGCGAACCCCTCCGTCGCGAGCTCCGCGCCGGCCATCAACCGGATCGTGGTCGACAAGGACGACGGTGCCGCCGCGAGCTGCACGAGGGCGCCGAGCACGTCGAAGTCGAGCGAGCGCGGGTAGACCTGGCCGACGCTGGTCAGGGTGGCCGTGAAGCCCAGGTGCGACGCGATCCGCTCCTCCAGGGCGGCGAGGCGTTCGGTGGATCCCGCCGAGGAGGTCGAGCATGTCCTGGGCCGTGCCGACCGGGCCCTTGATGCCGCGCAGCGGGTAGCGGGCGCGGAGCTCCTCCAGCCGGGCGTGCGCGACGAGCATCTCGTCCGCCGCCGAGGCGAACCGCTTGCCCAGCGTGGTGGCTTGGGCCGCGACGTTGTGGCTGCGCCCCGCCACCACCAGCTCGGCGTGCTCGGCGGCGCGGCGCGCCAGCCGCGCGAGGACGGCGACGGACCGGTCGCGGACGTGCTCCAGGGACAGCCGGACCTGGAGCTGTTCGACGTTCTCGGTGAGGTCGCGGCTGGTCAGTCCCTTGTGGACGTGCTCGTGACCGGCGAGCGCGTCGAACTCCTCGATCCGCGCCTTGACGTCGTGCCGGGTGACGCGCTCGCGGGCAGCGATCGACCCCAGGTCCACCCGGTCGACGACCGCCTCGTAGTCCTCGACGACCCCGGCCGGCACCGCGACCCCGAGGTCGCGCTGCGCCCGCAGGACCGCGATCCACAGCTGCCGCTCCAGGACGACCTTGTGCTCGGGCGACCACAGCCGGATGAGCTCCGGGCTCGCGTAGCGGGCGGCCAGCACGTTGGGGATCACGTCGGGTCAGGGTAATCCGCGGGACACGGCCCGGGCCGCCGGACGGCGGCACACACCCGCCTCGCTGCGCTCACGGCGGTAGCGGTGTGCCGTCGTCGGGATGGCGGAACCAGTCGGACGCCACCCGGGGAGCCTCGCCGTCCACGTTCGGCGCGCCGCGACCGGCCGCCGCGTCGTCGGCGTCCACCGTGCGCACCTCGACGCTGAACCGCGCGACACCCGTCGTGTTCGGCACGCTGGCGTGCAGGTGCGCCCCCGAGAAGCAGAGGAGGTCGCCGGGCTCGATCACGAGCCGCACCTCGGAGGCGGTGTCCACGGGCTCCACCGGCACGGGCACGACGGGCACGCTCGACGTGCCGGCCCGGATCTCCTCGAGGTCCCACTCCGCGCTCGTGTTCGTGAGCGGCCGCGCCCAGTAGTCCGCGTAGAAGGCCACCGTGCGGCCCGGGTCGATGGGATGGATCGGGGCCCACCAGTTGGTCTGCGCGTAGACGTTCGAGGACCAGGTGTCGCGGTGGACGCCGAGTGCGGCGGTCCGTCGATCCGGGTACTGCGCGCCGTGAGGTGAGACGCGCAGGTACAGCCGGTCCCAGAAGGTGCGTCGCGGGTCCACGCCGACGTGATCGAGCACCTCCCGGAAGAGCTCGGTGGCCCTCGCCTCCGTGCGGACCTGCTTCTGCACTGCCTGCACGCAGGACAGGTACTCGGCCCGGCCCAGCTCGAACTGCGCCCGCTGCGGGTCCTCGGTCCCGAAGACCTTCCGGATCTGTCGGTCCGTGTACGCGCAGAACTCCCTGAGCGGTGGAACATCGGTGAAGACGATCAGGTCGCCACCGTAGATCGCCCCCCGTCGACGCTCGTCGTCGAGCGCGCCCGAGTGCTTCCGAACCGTGAGTGCCAACCTCCACCTCCGGACTCCCTGCGTACTGCACCCCGGAGTCTGTGCCGCCATCGGACGCGGCGGTAGCATCCGGCGCGCCGCCGCGGGCGGTGTCCCGGCGACGGGAGCGGTGATGGGCACGGCGAGCGCGGCCGACCAGGGGCGGGACGCCTTCGACCGGCGCGCCTGGGCCGACGCTTACGCACAGCTCGTGACCGCAGACCAGCAGTCACCGCTCGCCGCCGCCGATCTCGAGCGGCTCGCGACAGCGGCTTACCTGACCGGCCGCGACGGCGACAGCGCCGACGCCTGGGAACGGGCCCACCAGGAGTTCCTCCGGCTGGGCGACCCCGTGCGAGCGGTCCGCTGCGCGTTCTGGCTGGGGCTCGCTCTGACTCTGGGTGGCGAGGACGCCCGCGCCGGCGCGTGGCTCGCCCGGGCGCAACGGCTCCTCGATGACGGCCGGCAGGACTGCGCGGAGCAGGGGTACCTGCTCGTTCCGGTCGCGCTGGAGAGTCTGACCGCGGGAGACGCCGACACCGCGCACGCCACGTTCTCCCGGGTCCACGCGATCGGTGTCCGGTTCGTCGACCACGATCTGATGGCGTTGGGACGGCTCGGCCGGGGCCAGGCCCTGATCGGGCTGGGCCAGATCGTCGAGGCGGTGGCCTCCCTCGACGAGGCGATGGTGGCCGTCACGGCCGGCGAGGTCTCACCGGTGGTTGCCGGTCTGGTCTACTGCGCGATGATCGAGGTCTGCCAGGAGATCTTCGACCTGCGCCGGGCTCGGCAGTGGACGGCGGCGCTGAGCCGCTGGTGCGCGGACCAGCCCGACCTGGTGCCCTATCGCGGCCAGTGCCTGGTGCACCGCGCCGAGATCATGCAACTGCACGGCGCATGGCCCGACGCGGTCGATGCGGCCCAGCAGGCGTGCGACCGGCTCGCGCCACCCGTCGACCAGCAGGCGGTCGATCCGACGGGTCACCCCGCGGCGGGCGCCGCGTTCTACCAGCGGGCCGAGCTCCACCGGTTGTCCGGCCACTTCACCGACGCCGAGCAGGCCTACCGGAGTGCGAGCCACTGGGGTCGGGAACCACAACCGGGACTCGCCCTGCTCCGGCTCGCCGAGGGTCGGGCCGACGCGGCGGTCGCGGGGATCCGTCGCGTTCTGGACGAGACCCACGACCGGACCGGCCGGTCACGGCTGTTGCCGGCCTACGTCGAGATCATGCTCGCGGTGTCGGATGTGGCGGCCGCCCGTACCGCGGCCGACGAGGTGTCCGAGATCGCGGCCCAGCTCGGCGCGCCGTTGCTGCGCGCGACGGCTGCCCACACCGCCGGCGCGGTGCTGCTCGCCGAGGGTCGATCTCGAGCCGCGCTGGCCGCGCTGCGGCCGGCATGGACGTCCTGGCAGGAGCTCGAGGTGCCCTACCAGGCCGCGCGGGTCCGGGTGCTCATCTCGCTCGCCTGCCGCTCCCTGGGTGACGCGGACTCCGCGGAGATGGAACTCGACGCCGCCCGCTGGGCGTTCGAGCGGCTCGGCGCGCTCCCGGACCTCGCCCGGACGGAGGCGCTGTCGGCGGTCCCGGCCCGTCGGCCGCCGGGCGGGATGACCGCACGAGAGGTGGAGGTGCTCGGCCTGGTGGCGGCGGGGATGACCAACCGGTCGATCGCCGCCGAGTTGTTCCTCAGCGAGAAGACGGTGGCGCGGCACGTGGCCAACATCTTCACCAAGCTGGGCCTGTCGTCCCGATCCGCGGCCACCGCGTACGCCTTCCGGCACGGGCTCGTGTAGCCGTCCTGCACGTATTCACCCACTCGAGACGGTCCGAGCTGCACGGTTCTCCCGATGCACGCCGGAGACGCCGGTTCCTACCGTCGCATCCATGATGACCACGACGACCGCGACCCCGATCGACCTCGCCCTCGTGCAGCGCTTGAGCGACGGCTTCCACGACGCGTTCCGCTTCCTCGACGCCCGCGACGACGTCTTCGCACGGGATGCCTTCTTCGACCTGAACATGCCCGTGTGGCGGTTCCAGCTGCAGGGCCGCGAGGCCTTCGGCGCGCAGCTCCGGCACCTCGCCCGCGGTGAGGTGCGCCTCGACGTCCTGCGCACCGTCGCGACGGACTCGGGGTTCGTCACCGAGCACGTCGAGCGTCAGGTGGTGGGGGGTGAGGAGCTCTCGGCGCGGCGGATGTGGCTCTGCACGGTGCGGGACGGGCGGATCGTCGAGGTCGTCGGCTACTGCAGTGGCGAGTGGGACGAGGCGCTGCGCGTCCGGCACGCCGCCGAAGCTCCGATGATCCGGCCTTGAGGGCCGGCCATGACGACAGTTGCCGACCACGTGTCCGACACGATCGTCGACGGGCTCCGCGCCCTCTTGCGCGGCCCGGTGCTGCGCCCGAGCGACGACGGGTTCGCCGCCGCCACCCGTCCGTGGAACGGGATGATCGACAAGACTCCCGCGCTGGTCGTACGGCCCACCGGGACCGCGGACGTCGTGGCCGCGGTCCAGTTCGCGCGGGACACCGGACTCCCGCTCTCGGTGCGCGGCGGCGGGCACAACGTCGCCGGCACCGCTCTGGTCGACGGCGGGCTGACCATCGACATGTCCGGTCTGCGCGGGATCCAGGTCGACGCCGTTGCGCGCACAGCGACCGTCCAGGCCGGTTGCCGACTGGGCGAGGTCGACCGGGAGACCCAGGTGCACGGCCTGGCCACACCTCTGGGCTTCGTCTCCGAGGTCGGTGTCGGCGGCCTCACGCTGGGTGGGGGACTGGGCTACCTGACCCGTCGCTTCGGCTGGACCGTCGACAACCTGCTCGACGTCGAGATCGTCACCGCCGACGGCCGGGTCCGGCGCGCCAGTCGCACCGAGCACGCGGACCTGTTCTGGGCGGTGCGCGGCGCCGGGGCCAATCTCGGCGCGGTCACCTCGTTCACCCTTCGCCTGCACGAGGTGGGCCCGACGGTCCACGGCGGGCTGATCGCGTGGCCCTTCGAGCGGGCCGACGAGATCCTCCGCGCCTACCGGACGATCACGACCGAGGCGCCCCGGGAACTGGCCGCGTGGCTGCTCCTGATCCACGCGCCGCCGCTGCCCGCCGTGCCCGTCGAATGGCAGGGCCGCAAGATCTGCGCCATGGCCGTCTGCTTCAGCGGCGACCTCGACGACGCCGACGAGGTGCTGGGCCCGATCCGCGCGATCGGCGACCCCGTCGTGGATCTGCTGGGCGAACAGCCGTACACGCAGGTCCAGTCCTATCTGGACGACGGAGAACCGAAGGGGATGCACTACTACTGGCGGACCGACTGCCTCGCCGAGCTGACCGACGAGCTCCTCACCACCGTCCGGCAGTCGTTCGCGGAGTGCCCCATCGCGGGGGCGGAGCTGGGCTTCCTGCACATCGGCGGGGCGCTCAACGAGCGCGCCGAGGACGACGGCGCCGTCGGCAACCGCGACGCGCGTTACGTGGCGGGCGTCAACGGCATGTGGGAACCGGGGGAGCCCGACGCGGACCGGTTCCGCCGGTGGATCCGCGACGCCGCGGCCCGGGTGCACCCGTTCTCCACCGGCCGCACCTACATCAACTTCCAGGCCGCCGACGAGGGCGACGAGCGGGTCCGCGCCACGTACGGCACCAACTACGATCGCCTCGTCGAGATCAAGAAGTCCTACGACCCGGACAACCTGTTCCGGTCGAACCGCAACATCCGGTAGCGCCGGCTCGGGCGATCGCGACGGCCGTCGCCACCCACCACTCCCGAGCGAACGGCACTCTCGTCCAATGGAGCTGCACGGAAGTGCCGTTCGTTGCGCCGGGCCGGGCGTGGCGGCGCTTGCGCGCGCTCACAGGCTCCGGAGCAGCACCTCACGCCCGGCCGCGCGGGGATCGGGCGCGGCCTCGATGAGCGCGCTGATGACGGCGCCGTCGACCAGCGCGACGAGATCGCGCAGCGCGACGGCGTCCAGCGGGTGACCGGACCGGACGAGGATCGCGGCGAGCAGCTCGTCCAGCTCGGCGCGCAGGTCGCGCATGAGCGGCGCCAGGTAGGGCCGTCGCCCCGCCCCGACCAGCCGCTCGTAGCGCAGCAGCACCGCGTCGAGGCCGCCGTCGCGCGACTCCGGCCCCAGCAGCTGGTCGAGCACGATCTCGGCGAGCGCGGGGGTGTCGGCGGACCCGTCGGCGAGCCCGGCGAGCTGCGCGCGGCCCTCCGCGAGCTCGTCGCGGCTGGTGCGCTCGACCGCCGCGGTGACCAGGTCCTCGAGCGAGGCGAAGTAGTAGGTGGTGGACGCGAGCGGCAGCCCGGCGTGCTCGGCCACCGCCCGGTGCCGGACGGCGTCGAAGCCGCCGGAGCGGAGCAACGCGGCCGCGGCCGTCACCAGTTCCTGCCGCCGCCGCTCCCCCTTGGCCGTGCCCACGGGCCCAGTGTCCCGCCCCCCGCCCGTCGAGAACGAAGTTGAGGTGATCCACAGGGCTCGTGGATCACCACAGGTTCGTTCTCGACGGGCCTACAGGCGCGGGGCCAGGGCGGCGGCGACGGTGCCGAGGCGGTCGGCGAACGGCTTCGGGGCACCCGGCGCGGCCGCTCGCGAGGAGACGACCACGGTGCCGCCCGACGCGGTCGGCGCGGCGACGGCGCCCTCGACGAGGGCCGCGGTCACCCCCGGCGGGAGGTAGGTGACGTCGAGCTGCCCGGCCGTACGGTCGTCGACGACCTCGAGGGTGACGCCCCGCTCGCCGTCCTGGCCGCAGATCGCTGGCCGCCGGCGGGGACCCCGCGAGCTCGGGCAGCGCCTGCTCCACGGCGGCGCGCAGCGCCGGGTCGGGCCCGTCGATGCAGCCGGCGAGGCCCGGCGGGACGGACGCTGCGGGACCCGGCGCCACCGCATCGCCCGCGGCCTCCGGTGCTGCGGGTGCCGCCGCGCTGGAGGTGGCGTCCGACGAGGTGTCGACGCCCGGTAGCGCCACGGCCGCCCCGCCGCCCACCACGGCGAGCACCGCCAGCCCGCCCAGGACGGCCGACCGGCGCCGGCGGGTGACCTGCCGCGACGCTGCGACGACGTCCGCGTGGTCGAACGCGGCCGGCGGTGCGTCCGGGTCCGCCGCCGCGGCGCGGAACAGGTCCGCGAGCCGGTCGTCGTCGATCATCGCGCCACCCTGGCGAACGTGCTCACGTCGTCGTCGTTCATGCACCCTCCCGGTCGACTCGCAGGTCCTCGAGCGCGTCGCCGAGCACCCGGCGCAGCGTCACGAGTCCGTGCGTCGTCTGGCTCTTCACGGTGCCCTCCGTGCAACCCAGCGCGGCCGCGGTTCCGCTGACGTCGAGGCCCTCCAGGAACCGCAGGACGAGGACGGCGCGCTGCCGCGGCGGTACCGACCGCAGGCCGTCGACCAGCACGTGACGGGTGGCGACCGCGTCGGTCGCGGGAGCCACCGCGGGGTCGGCGGTCTCGGGCACCGACCGCTCACGGCGCCACGGCCGCCGCGACTCGTCGACGACGGCGCGCACGAGCGTGCGCCGGACCCACGCGTCCAGGGCAGCCCGGTCCCGGATCCGACGCCAGTGCCGGTGCAACGCCACGAACGCGGCCTGCGCGTGGTCGTCGGCGCGGTCCCAGTCGCCGCAGAGGAGGAACGCGGTGCGCCGGACGGCGTCGCGGCGCGCGCGGAAGTACTCCTCGAACTCCCGCTCGCCGGCGTCGTCCACGCGGCACCCTCCCCGCGGCATCATCCTCGTCCACCTGCAGGACGTGAGCCGCGGCGACACCGGTTGTCCGGACCCGCCGAGATCGCCCGGACGGACCAACGTCGTGACCGTTTCGTGACCCCAGCCGCACCCGGCCGCCACCTGCTGGTTGAATCGGTTGTCGTGCGCTCCACCACGCGAGCTCGACGATCGGCGGCCCGCGACGGACCGGTCGACCTCCGCTCGGACACCGTCACCCGGCCGACGAAGCAGATGCGCGCCGCGATGGCCGCCGCCGAGGTGGGCGACGACGTCCTCGACCGCGACCCGACGATGCGCGAGCTCGAGGAGCGGGTGGCCGGCCTGCTGGGCGCCGCCGATGCGTTGTGGACCCCGACCGGTTCCATGGGCAACCTCATCGCACTCATGCACCACGTGGGCCGGGGCGACGCCTTCCTGGCCCCGGCGGGGTCGCACGTGCTCGACGCCGAGCTCGGCACTGCGGCCTGGCTCGCCGGCGGTATGCCGCGACCGATGGAGCACGACGCCGGCCCGGGCAAGGTCTCGCCGGACGCGGTGCGC
Source organism: uncultured Actinomycetota bacterium (assembly GCA_963711715.1). Lineage (GTDB taxonomy): Bacteria > Actinomycetota > Actinomycetes > Mycobacteriales > Pseudonocardiaceae > Pseudonocardia. Next base: position 171,537 of record CAVQFJ010000006.1, on the reverse strand, counting down.
CGCGCCGCGGGCCGCACCGGGCCGTACTACACGCTGCGCACGACGCTGCTGTGCCTCGAGAACACCCACAACGCCGCCGGTGGCACCGTCACGGCTCCGGAGGAGCACGCATCGGTGGCCGCGGCGGCGCGGGCCGCGAAGCTGCGCGTGCACCTCGACGGGGCCCGGCTCTGGCACGCGGCGGTGGCGCTCGGCGTGCCACCGGGCGTGCTCACCGTCGGCGCCGACACGGTGCAGGTCTGCCTGAGCAAGGGCCTGGGCGCGCCCGTCGGGTCGGTCGTCGCCGGCTCGACCGAGTTCACCGCGGAGGCCCGGCGGCTGCGCAAGATGCTCGGCGGCGGGGTGCGCCAGGGCGGCGTGCTGGCCGCGGCCGGGCTGGTGGCCCTGGATCGCATCGACCGGCTCGCCGAGGACCACGAGCGGGCCGCGGTGCTCGCGACCGGGCTGCGTGAGCGGGGCTGGCAGGTCTCGGCGCCGCAGACCAACGTCGTCCTCGTCGGCGTGGCCGACCTGACGGGCGCACTGCGCCGCTTCGAGGCCGCGGGGGTGCGCGCGTCCACGACGTCGGGGCAGGTCCGGCTGATGACCCACGCCGACCTCACCGACGCCGACATCACCGCGGCCCTCGACCGGATCGGCCCCGTCGAGGCCGCGGAGATCGCCGTGCGGGGGCTCAGGACCGGCCGCGCACCAGTTCGTCCAGCCGGGCACTGATCGTCCGCAGCTCTGCAGCACAGCCTGAGCACCAGGTCCAGCCCGTCCCAGGCGAGCGATCCGCGGCTCCTCGCCGGTCCGGCTCGCGTGCCGTGCGGGTCACGCCGGGAGGTCTGGACACCGAGCCATCGCTCCAGCCTGCGCAACGCCTCCTCGACGTCCTCGGTCGCGCCCGCGCAGGAGAAGCGGATCCAGCGCCCGCCGTCGACGGGATCGAAGTCCAGGCCGGGAGCCACCGCGAGACCGACGTCGGCGAGCAGCCGGTAGGTCAGGTCCATCGAGTCCGGCGTCAGGTGCGCGACGTCGGCCCACACGTAGAAGGCCCCGTCGGCGGGCGCGAGCCGGGTGATGCCCAGGCGCGGCAGCCCGTCGAGCAGCAGGGCGCGGTTCACCGCGTACCGGGCGACGTGCCCGTCGGCCTCGGCGTAGCTCTCGGGCGTGAACGCGCCGAGCGCGGCCAGCTGGGGCAGCGCGGGCGGGCACACCGTGAAGTTGCCGGCCAGGCAGTCGACCGCGCGCAGCAACCGCGGCGGGAGCAGCAGCCAGCCGAGCCGCCAGCCGGTCATCGAGAAGTACTTGGAGAACGAGCCGACGACGATCGCCTCGCGTGAGGTGGCCCAGGCCGACGACGTCTCCGGGGCACCGGGGTAGGAGATCCCGTGGTAGATCTCGTCGCTCACCAGCTGCACGCCGGTGCGCTCGCAGTGGGCCGCCAGCGCGGCGAGCTCCGCGGGGGCGAGCACGGTGCCGGTCGGGTTGGCCGGGCTGGCCACGACCAGGCCACTCACCGGCGGGTCCAGTGCCTCGAGCATCGCGACGGTCGGCTGGTAGCGGGTCTCCGGGCCGCACGGCAGCTCGACGACCTCGCAGCCCAGCGCGGTCAGGATGTTGCGGTAGCAGGGGTATCCGGGCCGCGCCATCGCCACCCTGTCGCCGGCGTCGAACGCGGCGAGGAACGCGAGCAGGAACCCACCCGACGATCCGGTCGTGACGACGACCTGCTCCGGTGGCACGTCCAGGCCGTAGCCGCGGGCGCAGTGCCCGGCGATCGCGGCCCGCAGCTCCGGGACGCCGAGGGCCACCGTGTACCCCAGGACGTCGCCCGCGAGCGCTGCTGCGGCGGCCGCGCGCACCGCGACCGGGGCCGGCGTGGACGGCTGCCCCGCGGACAGGTTGACCAGGTCGCCGTGGGTGCGCCGGCGTTCCCCCGCCGCGGCCCACACGTCCATGACGTGGAACGGGGGGATCGCGGCGCGCCGGGCCACCGTGAGCCCTGGTGGGGTGGGGTAGGTGGTCACGAGGCCCGACCCTATGCGGGGCGGCCTCAGCCCGGCGCCGGGACGGCGACCTCGCCGCGCACCGCGCGCAGCGCGATGTCGGTGCGGTGGTGCGAGCCGGCGATGTGCACGCGATCGAGCCGCCGGTAGGCGTCCTCGCGCGCCCGGGCCAGGTCGGGGCCCGTGCCCACCACCGAGAGCACGCGCCCGCCCGAGGACACCACGGCCCCGTCGTCACGGCGCCGGGTACCGGCGTGCAGGACCCCCTCGGCGTCCGCGCCGGTGATCACATCGCCGACCCGCGGGGGGCCCGGGTATCCCTCTGCGGCCACGACCACCACGACCGCTGCCCCGTCCGCCCAGTGCAGGGGCGGCTGGTCGGCCAGCCCTCCGGTGGCCGTGGCGTGCAGCAGCGGCGCCAGCGGGGTGCGGAGCAGGGCCAGCACGACCTGGGTCTCGGGGTCGCCGAAGCGGCAGTTGAACTCGATCACGGCCGGTCCCGAGGACGTCAGGGCCAGCCCCGCGTAGAGCAGCCCGCTGAACGGGGTGCCGCGCTGCACCATCTCCCGCGCGACCGGCGCGATGACGCCGGCCACGAGCTCGTCGACCAGGTCGGGCGCCGCCCACGGCAGCGGGGCGTACGCGCCCATCCCGCCGGTGTTCGGCCCGGAGTCCTCGTCGCCGACCCGCTTGAAGTCCTGGGCGGGCGACAGCGGCACCACCGTCTCCCCGTCGACCAGGCAGAACAGCGACGCCTCCGGACCGTCGAGGTAGGTCTCCAGCAGAACCGGATGGCCACCGTCGAGCAGCGTGCTGGCGTGGGCCCTGGCCTGGTCCAGGTCCGAGGTGACGACCACGCCCTTCCCGGCGGCCAGGCCGTCGTCCTTCACCACGTACGGCGGCTCGAACCGGGCGAGGGCGGCATCGAGGCGGGCCGGGTTGTCGACGATCACCGAGCCGGCGGTGGCCACGCCGGCCGCGGCCATGACGTCCTTGCCGAAGCTCTTCGAGGCCTCGATGCGGGCGGCGGCGGCGCTCGGACCGAAGCAGGCCACACCCGCGGCCCGGACCGCGTCGGCCACGCCCGCGACGAGCGGGGCCTCGGGCCCGACGACGACGAGATCGGCCCGCCACTCGCGGGCCAGCGTCGCGACGTCCGCCGGATCGAGGACGTCCACGCCCCACCGCTCGGCGACCGACGCCGTGCCGGCGTTTCCCGGCGCGCAGGCCAGTGCGGTCACCTCGGGGTCCTGCGCCATGGCGAGGACGAGGGCGTGCTCACGAGCACCGGAGCCCACCACGAGGACGCGCACGAAGCAGGATGGTAGATCCCGGCGGCGGCGCACCCGCGCCCGCGTCCGCCGTTCACCAGGTCGTCGGGGACGCGACGCCCGCCGGTGGCCGGCCCGTCCACCGGGCGGGTGAGGGTGTCGGCATGCCGCTGGTCATCGGGCACCGGGGCGCGTCCGGCTACCGGCCCGAGCACACGCTGGCCGCCTACGAGCTCGCGGCCCGGATGGGCGCCGACTACATCGAGCCCGACCTCGTCACGACGTCCGACGGTGTCCTCGTGGCGCGCCACGAACCGGAGATCGGCGGGACCACCGACGTGGCCGCCCACCCGGAGTTCGCCGACCGGTGGGCGACGAAGACCATCGACGGCGTCGCGTGCACTGGCTGGTTCACCGAGGACCTGACCCTCGCCGAGCTCAAGACGCTGCGGGCGCGGGAGCGCATCCCCGCCGTCCGCCAGCCCAACACGCTCTACGACGGGCGCTTCGAGGTGCCGACGTTCACCGAGGTGCTCGAGCTGCGCGAGCGGTTGTCGGACGAGCTGCACCGCGAGATCGGCGTGTACCCCGAGACGAAGCACCCCTCCTACTTCGCCGCGATCGGTCGGCCGCTGGAGCCCGGGCTGGTGCGGGCCCTGACCGACGCCGGCCTGAACCGGAGTGACGCGCCGGTCTTCGTGCAGTCGTTCGAGACGGGGAACCTCCAGGGGCTGGGCCGCACGCTCGAGGTCCGGCTCGTGCAGCTGGTCGGCGCGCAGGGCGCTCCGGCGGACCTGGTGGCCGCCGGGGACCCACGCACCTACGCCGACCTCGTCACGCCCGGGGGGCTGGCCGCCATCGCGGAGTACGCCGATGCGGTCGGCCCGGACAAGATCCAGGTGATCCCCGCGACACCGCAGGCGCCCTCGCGGGCCCCACCTCGCTGGTGGCCGACGCGCAGGCGGTGGACCTGCTCGTGCACCCCTACACGTTCCGCAACGAGAACCGGTTCCTGCCGGTGAGGCTGCGCCGCGGAGACTCACCGACCGACCACGGCGACGCGTTCGCCGAGTACGCGGCGTTCTTCGCGGCCGGGGTCGACGGGGTGTTCGCCGACCAGCCCGACACCGCAGTGGCCGCTCGCGACGGCCGGTAACGGCTCGAACCGGCGCCGGAATCCCGACGGATCCGGGCTAGACGATCAGCTCGTCCACGTAGCACCACCGCCAGGCCTCGCCCGGCTCGAAGGAGCGGACCACCGGGTGCCCTTCGTCGTGGTGGTGGTGCGAGGCGTGGCGGTGCGGGCTCGAGTCGCAGCACGCCACGTGCCCGCACGACAGGCACAGCCGCAGGTGCGCCCAGACGTTCTCACCCAGGGCGATGCAGTCCTGGCAGCCCTCGGTGGAGCCCGGCGCTGGCTCGGTCCAGGCGGACTCGTCGAACGTCGCCGTGTGCTCGCAACTCACCGCACTCCCTCGCTGCGCTCGGTCAGAACGTCGGGGCGCTGTGTCCAAGGGCGAGGTCGCAAGCTCCCTCGCCAGCGGGAACGCTGTGTCGATGATTCGCTCGCAAGCTCGCTCATTGCTCTCCTCCGGCGGGCCCGGTCGACGCCACGGGGCGGCGACGACTCGCGGGCCCGGTCGTCGATGAGCCATCCTGCTCCACGTGACCTCAGAACGCTGCGAGTACCCGTGCACGCCGAGCTGACCCTCGTCGCGATCATCGTCGGCGCGCTGGCGGTGACGTGGGTGTGCCGGCGCCTCGACGTCTCCGCGCCGCTCGTCCTGGTGGTGGTGGGGATCGCCGGGTCCTTCCTGCCCGGGGTGGAGGTCGCGGAGATCGACCCCGACGTGGTCCTGCTGCTGGTGCTCACGCCGCTGCTCTACTCGGCCGCCCTCCAGTCGTCCTACGTCGGCATCCGGGCCAACCGGCGGCCGATCGGGCTGCTCGCCGTCGGCCTCGTCGGGTTCAGCACCGCGGTCGTCGGGCTCGTCGCCTGGTGGGTGATTCCGGGGCTCTCGCTGGCCGCCGCGCTGGTCCTCGGGGCGGTCGTGGCCCCGCCGGACGCCGTCTCGGCCCTCGCGGTCGGACGTCGGCTGGGCCTTCCGCGTCGGGTCATGACGATCCTCGGCGGCGAGAGCCTGATCAACGACGCGACCGCGCTCACCCTGTTCCGCGTCTTCGTCGCGGCCGCAGCCGGCACCGGGGTGAGCGTGCTCGACGCCTCCGGCATGTTCCTGCTCGCCGCCGTGGGCGGCACGGCCATCGGCCTGGCCGTCGGGTGGGTGGTGCACTGGGTCCGTCGCCGGCTCGACGACGCCGACGTCGAGAGCGCCCTCGGGCTCGTGGTCCCCTTCGCGGTGTACCTGCTCGCCGAGGAGGCGCACACGTCGGGGGTGCTGGCGGTGGTGGTCGCCGGGCTCTACCTCGGCCACCACGCCCCCGAGAGCGGCTACGCCACGCGCCTGCAGGAGCAGGCGGTGTGGCGGGCCAGCGACACGATCCTGGAGTCGGTCGTCTTCGCGCTGATCGGGCTGCAGCTGACGAGCGTCGTCGCCCAGGCGGGCGACATCGGGCCACTGCTGCTCTCGGGCGTCGTCGTGACGCTCGCCGTGATCGCCGCCCGCATCGTCTGGGTGTTCCCGGCCACCTATCTGCCTCGGGCGCTCTTCCGGGGGGTGCGCAAGCGCGACCCTCCACCGCGGTGGCAGGTGCCGGCGGTCGTCTCGTGGTCGGGGATGCGCGGGGTGGTCACCCTCGCGGCCGCGTTCGCGATCCCGCCGGAGGTACCGGGCCACGAGACGATCGTCTTCCTGGCGTTCTTCGTCACGATCGCGACGCTGCTGCTGCACGGCCTCACGCTGCCCACCGTGATCCGGTGGCTCGGGGTGCGCAGCGAGAGCTCCCAGGCCGACGTCCTCGCCGAGGCGCAGGCCCAGCACGCCGCGGTGCAAGCGGCGATCGCCCGGCTCGACGAGCTCACCGACGACGCCGATAGCACCACCCAGCACATCGCGGAGAAGCTCCGCCGCTTCGCGCAGCTCAGCGCGAACAGCGTGTGGGAGGAGCTCGGGCGACCCGCGTCCGAGGCCGGCGAGAGCCCGGCGGCGGCGTACCGGCGACTGCGTCGGGAGATGCTCGCGCAGGAGCGCGACGAGTTCGTCACGCGCCGCGACAGCGGCGAGATCGACGACGAGGTCATGCGACGGGTCCTGCGCCGCCTCGACCTGGAGGAGGCGATGCTGGCGCGCGACGACGCGTGATCGGCCCCTCGGGTGACAGACACCGCCGCCTGGGCGTTCTGGTCGAGCAGGTCCCGGCCCTGCACGAAGGTCAGCCGACACCGACGGTCTGTTGCTCGGGCTCGATCACGGCGACGACGCGCTCCTCCCCTCGGGGGTAGGGCGCACCGGTGTACTTCGTGGCCAGCTGGTCGATGATCTGCCATGCCGCGTCGCCCTCGATCCATTCGACGACCCGCCCGCGGACGACAACCGGCTCGAACGGGTTGTCGACGGGCGCGATGGACAGCGCCATCCGAGGGTCGCGGCGCAGGTTGCGCGCTTTGCGCGAGCCCGGACCGGTGAGGAAGACGATCCGGTCGCCATGGAGGCCGATCCAGAGGGGAACGGCATGGGGCGAGCCGTCCGAGAGGACGGTGGCGAGATGAGCGATCGAGGTGCCGCCGAGTACGCGGCGCACGTCGGGGTCGAGCATGTGTCTGCTCCTCTTCAGCGAGGGTTGTCGGCACGCCACGCGGCGTAGTCGGCGGCCGCCGTGGCGACGTCAGATGGCTTGGGGGAAGTCGAAGAACCGGTGCGGGTCGTAGGCGTTCTTCACCGCCGACAGCCGCGGGTAGTTGCCCGCGTGGTACGCCACGGCCCAGTCGACGAGCGCGGGGTCGGGGAAGTTGGGGTAGACACGCCCGGACCCGTCGGCGTGGGCGGTCGCCCATGAACGGTCGACCCACGGATCGGACGCGTCGGCGGTGTGCTCAAGCAGGAAGCGCTCGCGGCGATGGGCGAACGCCGTGGCGCCCTCCGCGACCCTGTTGTAGGCCGCGCCGATCGCGGTGAACGTGATCTCCCGTCGGCCCGTGGTCCTCGGCTCGCCGAGCTGGGTCAGGAGCGATGCGAGGGTGCAGTGGGCCATCGAGCGGGAGAAGAACTCCGACCTGAGCCGCAGGGCGCCTTCGGGTGGATCCCGCGGGTCGTTGAAGGTGCTCTTCAGACGGTGGTAGGGCAGGCCGGTGCGCAACTCGAGCGTAGGCGCCACGCCCGCCCGCTCGATGAACTCCCGCAGCAGCTCCCGGGTCGATCCCTCCTCGAGGGTGGAGGCGCCGAATGCGGTGCCGTGGACAGGTCCGCCGGGCTCGGACACCAGGGTGAGGTTGACGGTGAGTTCGTCCGGGGCGTCCGGTGCCCAGTCCTGCCAGGCCGAGGCCAGACCCTCGAGGGAGTTGTCCGACCAGTGCGCCTCGATGCGGGTGGTCATCGGCTCGGGAACGGTGGCGAACCGCAGGGACGCTCACCGGGTCAGGAACCCCGCGAGCAGGTCGGTGGTGGCCGTCGGCCGTTCCTCGTGCGGGAAGTGGCCCGTGCCCGCCAGGACGTGCAGCCGGTGATCGGGTCCCGCCCACCGCTGGGAGGCGGCGGCGGTGCGCACGAGCAGCACCGGGTCGAGCGCTCCGTGCACCTGGAGCACCGGGATCGTGGGCGGACGGGCCACCGCTGCGGCGAACCGCGGTCCCTCCGCGCGCAGCTGCGATCGCAGCGCCCACCGGTAGTACTCCATGGCGCAGTGCACGACGCCGGGCACCTGGATCGCGGCGCGGCAACGCGCTGCGACCTCGGGGAACTCGCCGGACGCAGGCCATCCCGGACCGGCGCGCGCGCGCAGGATCCGCTCGACGCGCGCGCCGTCGTCGGCCCGCAGGCTCCGCTCCGGCCAGCGCGGGAGCTGGAACTCCAGCGCGTGGCCCAGGGTCGCGCGGCCCTGACCGCGCGGGTCACGCACCACCGCCGCCCGCACGGCGAGCGGGTGCGGGGCACCGAGCACGGCGAGCGAGCACACCAGCCGGGGATGCAGCGCGGCGACCGTCCAGCCGATCAACCCGCCCCAGTCGTGCCCGACGACGTGCGCGCGCGACTCCCCGAGGGCGCGGATGAGCCCGGCGATGTCACCGGCGAGGGTCCACAGGTCGTACCCGCGTGGTGGCTTGTCGGAGTCGCCGTAGCCGCGCAGGTCGACGGCGACCCCGCGGAAGCCGTGCTCGGCCAGGGCGGTGAGCTGGTGCCGCCACGCCCACCAGAACTCCGGGAACCCGTGCAGCAGGACGACGAGCGGTCCGCCGCCGTCGCACTCGGCGACGTGCAGCCGGATGCCGTTGGCCGAGATGGCGCGGTGGGTCCACGGCCCGGGCAGCCGGACCGAGGACGGGTCCGGCCGCCGCCGTGACCCGCTCACGTCACGATGTTCGCTCCGCAAGCTCCGCTCAGCGGGCGGTGGCGCGCGGGCGACCGTCCAGCTCGTGCGGCGCGTCCGTCCCGTCACCGCGCCGGGACAGGACGTGCGCCGACTCCTTGAGGCTGCTGATCGTCCGCTCCGGCTTGCGGATCTTGCGGACTCGCAGGTAGCCGAGCAGCCCGAACACCGCCGCGATGAGCACCATGAACGCGAAGACGATGCCGAACGCCGCCGGCCGGCTCACCCACAGCGCGAGCAGCTCGGCGAGGGTGAAGAACAGGAAGAACAGGCTGAACAGCAGGATCGTCAGCGCGACGATGAAGAAGATGCTGCCCTGCAGGCCCTTCTTGACCTCGGCGGTGACCTCCGCCTTGGCCAGCTCCACCTCGGCCCGCACGAGCGTGGAGACCTGGGCCGTGGCCTCCCGCACGAGACCACCGATGGACCGGTCACCGGCGGTCGTGGCGGGCTCGGCCGAGAGCGGGATCGACGGGAGCACGGGCGGAACGTCCGCGCCGCTGCTGGAGCTGGTCGGGCTGGCCACCGCGGTCCTCCTGCGTGCTGGTCGACTGCTCGAAGATCGGGACGCCATCCTTCCACGGCGACGGGGCCGGTGCCCACCAGGCGTGCGCGGCGCGCGCCACCCTCACGCGTCGGGATCGCCGTCCGCGGCGCGCACCCGGCCACGGCGCACGAGCAGCGCGGCCCCGGCGAGCGAGGCGACCGCGGACGCGAGCAGCACCGCGGCCTTCGTGACGTCCAGGAGCGCGCCCTGATCGGCCAGGGCCAGCTCGGCGATCAAGAGGCTGACGGTGAAACCGACCCCGCCCAGCGTCGAGACCGCCGCCATGTCGCGCCAGCCCAGTCCGCGCGGCCGGCAGGCCGGCGTGATCGTGATGACCAGCCAGGACGCCCCCATGATGCCTACGACCTTGCCGACGAGCAGGCCCACGACCACGGCGAGCGCCACCGGCTCGGTGACGACGGCTCGCAGCGCCTCGGCGCCGACCGGGACCCCGGCGGCGAACAGCGCGAACACGGGTACGCAGAACCCGGCCGACCACGGCTGCAACCGGTGCTCGAGCCGCAGTGCGGGTGCCTCGTCCTCGCCGGGGTCGGGACGGACGCGGGTGAGCAGGCCGAGCAGCACCCCGGCGATCGTCGCGTGCACGCCCGCCTCGTGCACGGCCACCCACGTGACGGCGGCGAGCGGCACGTAGATCCACCAGGCGCGCACCCGACGGCGCTGCAGGCCCCAGTAGGCCGCCGCGGCCAGCGCAGCCGCCGCCAGCGCGAGCGGCTGCAGACCCGCGCTGAACACCACCGCGATGACGGCGATCGCACCGAGGTCGTCGGCGACCGCGAGACCCAGCAGGAACACCCGCGCGGTGACCGGCAGCGCCGACCCCGCCAGCGCCAGCACCCCGAGCGCGAACGCGATGTCGGTGGCCACCGGGATCGCCCACGCCTGGTCCATGCCCGGCGCACCCCGGCCGACGACCAGCGCGAGACCCGCCGGAACGACCATCCCGCCGAGGGCGGCGGCGACCGGCAGCAGCGCCTGCCGCCCGGTCGACAGCTCCCCGACCACGAGCTCGCGCTTGAGCTCCAGACCCACGACGAAGAAGAACACCGCCAACAGCCCGTCGGTCGCCCACTGCGCGAGGGTCAGGTCGAGGTGCAGGGCGGCCGGACCGACCACCGTCGAGCGCACGGTCTCGTAGGTCGACGACCAGCGGGAGTTGGCCCACAGCAGCGCGATGGCCGTCGCGGCCAGCAGGATGATCCCGCCGACGGTCTCGGCGCGCAGGTAGCGGGCGAGCTCGTCGACCGGGGCGAGCAGACGACGGGCGATCACGGGCGGCTCCGGAGGTCGCGGACAGTGACCCTACCCGCATCCGCGTCCGGCACCGACGGCTCGCGCGGCCGCGCCCTGCCCCGGGAGATCAGGAGGATCACCGGCAGGTGTCAGTCCTCCGGTCGTCCGCGCAGCCGCTTGATCTGCCCGCGGCGGGTCTTGGCGTCCAGCCGGCGCCGCCGCGCCCCCGCCGACGGCCGGGTGGGCCGGCGCCGGGCGGGTCGGGCTCGGTCGCCGCCCGGAGGGTCGCCGCCAGCCGTGCCCGCGCGGCCTCCCGGTTGCGCAGCTGGCTGCGGTGCTCGGACGCGACGATCGTGAGCACCCCGTCCACCAGGCGGTGGGCGAGCCGGGCCAGCACCCGTTCCCGCCACGCGTCGGGCACCGCGGGCGACCGCGCGACGTCGAAGGACAGCTCGACGCGGGAGTCGGTGGTGTTCACCCCCTGCCCACCCGGGCCCGAGGCGCGGGAGAACCGCCAGTGCAGCTCGCGTTCGGGCAGCACCAGCGGTCCCCGCACGGGGAGGTCGCCCTCGGACACCCCCGCAGGATGCCCGAGGGACGAGCCCGTCAGCCGTCCGACTTGTCGTCCTTGAGGCCCGAGGAGATCAGGTCCATCACCGACGAGTCGGCCAGCGTGGTGACGTCACCGACCTCGCGGTTCTCCGCCACGTCCTTCAGCAGCCGGCGCATGATCTTGCCGGACCGGGTCTTGGGCAGCTCGTCGACCACCATGATCTGGCGCGGCTTGGCGATCGGTCCGATCTCCTTGGCCACGTGGTCGCGCAGGGCCTTGATGGCCTGCTCTCCCTTGGCCTCGTCCTGGGCGACGTTGCCGCGCAGGATCACGAAGGCGACGATGCCCTGCCCGGTGGTCGGGTCCGAGGCACCGACGACGGCCGCCTCGGCCACCGTCTCGTGGCTGACCAGCGCCGACTCGACCTCGGTCGTGGAGATGCGGTGCCCCGAGATGTTCATGACGTCGTCGACGCGACCCAACAGCCAGATCGCACCGTCGTCGTCGTACTTGGCGCCGTCGCCCGCGAAGTAGTAGCCCTGGTCGGCGAACCGCGACCAGTACGTGTCGCGGTAGCGCTCCTCGTCGCCCCAGATCCCGCGCAGCATCGCCGGCCACGGCTGGTCCAGCACGAGGTACCCGCCACCACCGGGACCGACGGGCTCGCCGGACTCGTCGACCACGTTGGCCGCGATCCCCGGCAGGGCACGCATGGCCGAGCCGGGCTTCGTCGCCGTCACGCCGGGCAGCGGCGAGATCATGATCGCCCCGGTCTCGGTCTGCCACCAGGTGTCGACGATCGGGCAGCGGTCGTGTCCGATGTTCTCCCGGTACCACATCCAGGCCTCGGGGTTGATCGGCTCACCGACGGTGCCGAGCACCTTGAGCGAGGACAGGTCGAACTTCTCCGGGATCTCCTTGCCCCACTTCATGAACGTTCGGATCAGGGTGGGCGCGGTGTAGTAGATGGAGACGCCGTACTTCTGGACGATCTCCCAGTGCCGGCCCTCGTGGGGGCTGTTCGGGGTGCCCTCGTACATCACCGACGTCGCCCGGTTCGCCAGCGGCCCGTAGACGATGTAGGTGTGCCCGGTGACCCAGCCGATGTCGGCGGTGCACCAGTACACACTCTCGCCGGGCTTGTGGTCGAACACCACGTGGTGGGTGTAGGCGGCCTGCGTGAGGTAGCCACCGGAGGTGTGCAGGATGCCCTTCGGCTTCCCGGTGGTGCCCGAGGTGTAGAGAACGAACAGCGGGTTCTCGGCGTCGAAGGGCTGGGCCTCGTGCTCGTCGGACTGCCGCTCGACGATGTCGTGCCACCAGACGTCGCGACCCTCGGTCCAGGGCACGTCGGTCTCGGTGCGCTTGACGACGAGCACGTGCTCGATCGACGACGTCTCCGCCACGGCCTCGTCGGTGTTCTCCTTCATCGGCGCGGGCTTGCCGCGGCGGAACTGGCCGTCGGAGGTGATCAGGAGCTTCGCGTCGGCGTCCTCGATCCGGGCCTTCAGCGCGCCGGCGGAGAAGCCGCCGAAGACCACGCTGTGTGCGGCGCCGAGGCGGGCGCAGGCCAACATCGCGACCACGGCCTCGGGGATCATGGGCATCTGGATGGCCACCCGGTCTCCGGCCTGCACGCCGAGCTCGACCAGGGCGTTCGCGGCCTTCGAGACCTCGCGCTTCAGGTCGGCGTAGGTGAGGGTGCGCGAGTCGCCCGGTTCGCCCTCCCAGTAGATCGCGACCTGCTCGCCGTGGCCGTCGTCGACGTGGCGGTCGACGCAGTTGTAGGCCACGTTGAGCTCGCCACCGACGAACCACTTCGCGAACGGGGCGTCCCACTCCAGGACCTGGTCCCACTTCTTGTTCCAGTGCAGCCGGTCGGCCTGTTCGGCCCAGAAGCCCTCCCGGTCGGCGTCGGCCCGCTCGTACCACTCGTCGGTGGCGGTCGCCTGGGCGGCGAACTCCTCGCTCGGCGGGAAGGTGCGGTCCTCGGTGGACAGGTTGCTCAGCGTGGCTTCGGCTTGCGTCGATTCCTCGGTGGCCATTCGTGCCCTCCTGGTCATGGGCGTGTCGTCGGGCTCCAGCGCCCGGCGCCGCGTTCTCGTGCAGGACGCTAGTGGCCGGGTACCCGCTGTGCAGCCTCGGTGCGCGGAGATCTGCACCGATCGTCGGACGGTCCGGTGGCACCATGCGCGAATGCCCCCGGCCCGCACGAGCGACCCGCTCGCGCCGCTGCTCGACCTCGATGGCGTCCCGGACGCGGTGGGCCGCGTACGGGACGCGCTCGTGGCCCTGCACCACCACCCCGTGAACCGCAGGGGCTGGCCCGCGAGCGCCGCGGAGGCCAGCTTGCGGGCCGCGCGGGCGTCGGCGGCCCTCGAGGGCGCGCCGATGGGGACGGATGACGTGGTGACCGACCCGGTGCTGGCCGGGGCGGTGCGGGTCGCGGAGCAGACGGGCCGACTGCTCGCGGTCTGGCGGACCTCCCCGCGGCAGGCGCTGGCCCGACTGCACCTCCTGGCCGCGGCCGACCTGGTTCCCCCGGAACGGCACGACACCGAGCTCGGTCGGCCCCGTACCGGGGACGGAGTGGCGGCGCGCCTGGGCCTGCTGGCCGACCTCGTGACCGGGGGGACCGACGTGCCCGCGCCCGTGCTCGTCGCGGTGGTCCACGGAGAGCTGATCGCGCTCGCGCCGTTCCCGACCGCGAACGGGGTGGTGGCGCGGGCTGCAGCGCGGCTCACGGCGGTGGCCGCGGGCCTGGACCCCAAGGGGCTCGCGGTGCCGGAGGTGGGGCACCTGCGGCACGCGCGCGAGTACCGGCGCACGGCCGCCGCATTCGCCGGTGGCTCGCCCGGTGCCGTGCGGGACTGGGTGGTGCACTGCTGCGCGCAGTGGGAGGCGGGGGCCGCCGAGGGCCTGTCCATCGCTGACGCCAGGACGTGAGACGGGCGATGCCCCCTTGCGGGGGCACCGCCCGTCTACACGCGACCACCGAGTTCCAGCGTGCACTACGTGTCGTGGAAGTGGCCTCGGCGTCCGGCGTCCCGGTACGCAGGCCCACGACGACATGCCTCCCGCGGCGTGCTGTGCGTGGAGTGCCCGGCTTCGCGTACGGAGACCTGCTCGGGGGAGACGGGTGCTTCTCTGCCGCACCGCCCCTGGCCGACCAGGAGTCCGTGGCCCCTTTGTAGTCGGTGACCCGGGCCACAGCAAGGGTGCTGCGACGGTGCACCGGTACAGGCACGCAGGGTGGTGACGACCGTGCAGCCCGTTGGCGACCGGCGGGCCACCGACGCTCGGGCGCTCAGAGGGGGCGGACCGCATCGGATGGCGGGCCCGTGGCGCCCCGACCGCGACTGTGCGTGACCACCACCGGCCCGGTGACCGGGCCGACCCCTGGGCCTGCCGACCCTCCGGCGCAGCGCCTGTGGGGCGCGTCTCCGCTGCACAACGGCTACAGTTGTCACGGTCCGGATACGTCCGGACCCGGGTTCAGCTCGACCCCCCGGAGCTGAACCGATGACGGCCCCCGCCAATCCCCCCTGGCGGGGGCCGTCCCGTGACCCGTTGTTCGGTGACCCCCGCGAGCGCGGGCCATCCGGTGGTGGCCCGCGCTCGCCACCGAACCGCACCGCGACATCCTCGGATCCTGTGCCCTGGCACCGACACGCCCGGCCCTCTCCCACGTCGCCGCGCCGGGTTGTCCACATCGGCCTCCGGCTGTCCACAGGTCGGTGACGAGTCCGTCGCGCACCCCCCTTCGCCCGCACGCTGGTCCCACCGCTCCGATCGGAGTGGGGTCACGAGGAGGCGGACGTGCACCAGACCGGGAACGACCGACGCGGGCTGCTGATGGTGTCCGACCCCGACCTCCTCGACGCCGTCCTGCGGCTCGCGGCGGCGGCCGGGTGCGAGCTCCACCGCACGGCCGACGCCGCGCAGGCCCGCCGCCACTGGCCGGACGCCCCGCTCGTGGTCCTCGATGGACCGGCGGCGCAGCAGTGCGCCGAGGCCAGGCTTCCGCGCCGCGACGGCGTCGTGGTCGTCGTCGGCGGCGAGCCGCCGCCACCGGTCTGGAGGCACGCCGTCTCGGTCGGCGCTCAGCACGTCATCGCCCTGCCCGAGGCCGAACCCTGGCTCGTGGCCGCGTTGACCGAGGCGACGGAGGGCCACCACCGCAGCGGTGCCGTGCTCGCCGTCGTGGGCGGCCGTGGCGGAGCGGGTGCGTCCGTGCTCGCGGCCGCGGTCGCCGTCACAGCGGTGCGCGACGGCGAGCGGGTGCTACTCGTCGACTGCGATCCGCTCGGCGGCGGACTCGACCTCGTGCTCGGCGCGGAGGACCTCGGTGGCCTGCGGTGGCCCGGGATCGGGCTGGGTGGCGGCCGGGTCCCGGCCACCGCCCTGCACGACGCCTTGCCCGCTCCCCCGGTCGCGCGTCGTCACGAGGGCCAGCTGGGCGTCCTGTCGTGCGACCGCTCCGATCACGGGCCCTCCCCGGACGCCGTCACCTCGGTGATCGACGCCGGTCGGCGGGCCGGCGAGATCGTCGTCTGCGATCTCCCGCGCTACCCCACCGAGGCGGCGGTCGCCGCCCTCCATGCGGCCGACCTGACGGTGCTCGTGCTCCCGGCCGACGTCCGGTCGTGCGCGGCCGGCGCCCGGGTCGCGGCGGTGCTCGCCGAGCACGGCGGTCCGGTGCGACTGGTCGTCCGCGGTCCGGCCCCGGGCGGCGTCGAGGCCTCGGAGGTCGCCGCCGCGCTCGCACTGCCGCTGCTCGCGGCGATGCGACCGGAACCGGGCCTGGCGGGAGCCCTGGAACGGGGCACGGCTCCGGGCCGGCCCCGCGGACCCCTCGCCGGTGCGGCCCGCACGGTGCTCGCCGAGCTGCGGGCCGTCGCAGGCCCGGCGGCCGGAGCGCCGGCATGAGCGCGCCCGGGCTGCGCGACCTCACGCTGGTCGACCGGGTGCGTTCGCGGCTCGCGACGTCCGGCGGCGTCACCACATCGGCTGCAGTGGCCGCGGCCGTACGCGCCGAAGCCGGTGGCGTGGCGTCCGACCTCGACGTACTCGCCGCGCTCCGCAGTCTGCGTCAGGAGTTCGTCGGCGCCGGGCCGCTCGACGAGCTGCTGCGCGATCCCCGAACCACGGATGTCCTGGTCTGCGGCCCCTCAGCGGTGTGGATCGACCGGGGAGCCGGCCTCGAGCCGACCGGCGTGCGCTTCGCCGACGACGCCGCCGTCCGGCGGCTCGCCCAGCGCCTCGCCGTCGCCGCCGGTCGCCGCCTCGACGACGCCAGCCCGTACGTCGACGGGTGGCTCGCCGAGGTCGGGGTGCGGCTGCACGCCGTGCTGCCGCCGCTCGCCGCCGGCGGCACCTGCCTGTCGTTGCGGGTGCTGCGGCCCGCCGCGCACGACCTCGCGGCCCTGCGGTCCCTCGGCGCGGTCGACGCCGCCGGCGAGGCCCTGCTGCGCGCCGTGGTCGCGGCCCGTCTCGCCTTCCTGGTGTCCGGCGGCACCGGAGCGGGGAAGACGACCGTCCTGGCCGCGCTGCTCAGCGCGGTCGAGCCGCACGAGCGCATCGTCAGCGTCGAGGACGCGGAGGAGCTCCGGCCTCGGCACCCGCACGTGGTGAGGCTCGTCGCACGACCGGCCAACATCGAGGGCGCCGGTGGCGTCACCCTGCGCGACCTCGTGCGCCAGGCCCTGCGGATGCGGCCCGACCGGCTCGTCGTGGGAGAGGTCCGGGGTGCCGAGGTGTGCGACCTGCTGGCCGCGCTGAACACCGGGCACGAGGGCGGAGCCGGCACCGTTCACGCCAACTCGGCGCGTGAGGTTCCCGCCCGGATGGAGGCCCTCGCGGCGACCGGCGGGTTGGCGCCGGCGGCATTGCACAGCCAGCTCGCCGCGGCCGTCCAGATCGTGCTGCACATGCGGCGGTTGCGCGGCGGCACTCGCGTGCTCGACACCGTCGGGGTCCTGTCCCGCGACGGGTCGGGTGTTGCGGTCCGCACGGCGTGGACGCGCACCGATGGCCCGGCCGACGCCCATCGAGCGCTGGACGAACTGCTCGTCGAACGCGGCGTACGGGGGCCATGGTGATCGCGCTGGCGTGTGCTGCGCTCGCCGCGGCCATCGGGATCGCTCCCGGGCCCACCGCGGTGGCCCGGCTCGCGACCCTCCGTCCGGCCCCGACCCGGATCCGCTCGTGGCGACCGGGAGGTGGAGTTGCGGCCCTCCTCGGGGGGCTGGCCGGCGTGCTGGTCGCCGGTCCCGCCGGCGCGCTGGCGGGGGCGCTCGTCGCGGCGACGGTCCGCCGACAGCGAGCGCGACATCGCGCGGCGACAGCCGCGGTCACCGCCGCGAGCGAGCTGGCCGATGCCGTCTCGCGGATCACCGAGGAGCTGCGAGCGGGCAGCCATCCGGCCGCCGCACTCGATGCGGTGCAGGTGGACGGCCCTGCGGCTCGAGAGATCCTGGCTCCGGCCGCCGCAGCCGCTCGGCTCGGTGCCGGCGTGGCCGCCGCGTTGCGCCTGCACCGCGACGATCGACCGGAGACCGCTGCGGACGTCGAACGGATCGCCGTGGCGTGGTCGCTGGCCGATCGCCACGGCATCCCCCTCACCGAGCTGCTCGCCGGAGCACAGGACGACATCCGCTGGCGCATCCGTTTCGGCAGCACGGTGCGCGCGCACCTCGCCGGGCCACGCGCCACAGCGGTGGTGCTCAGCGGCCTTCCGCTCCTCGGCATCGGCCTGGGGCAGCTGGTCGGTGCCGACCCGATCGCGGTGCTGCGCGGGGGCGTGCTGGGTCAGGTCCTGCTCGTCCTCGGGGTCGCGCTGGTCGCGGCGGGTGTCGCGTGGTCCGAGCACATCCTGCGGAGCGCGGTGCCGCGATGACCGCTGCAGCTCTCGGTCCGGTGCCCGCTGGCGCCGTCGCCGCCACGGTGTTGCTGGCCGGGGCGGTCCTCGCGCTCGGCGGCCGGCCCGGACGTGACCGCCTCACCGCCGCCGTCGTCGGGCCCGCGGCGCGCCCGGCCGTACCGGCGCGGCCGTTGCGCCTCGGATGGGTCGCGGTCGGCGGGCTGGCGTTCGGTGCAGTCGCCGCCGTGACGGCCGGTCCCGTGGCCGGGGTGGTGACCGGCGGTGCTGCTGCACTCGTCGGCGGACTCCTCGCTCGCCGGATGGCATCGCCCGCACGGCAGGACGGGCAGGCCGTCGACCTCGTCGGCAGCTGGGAACTGATCGCGGTGTGTCTCGAAGCCGGGTTGCCGGTGGCGGTCGCGGTGTCCGCGGCAGCCGACCCGCTCGCCGGTCGCACGGCCGCCCACCTGCGCCGGGTGTCCGGCCTGCTCGAGTTGGGCGCCGACCCTGCCGAGGCGTGGGCCGGCACCGAACACCTCCCCGCGCTCGCGACGTTCGCCAGGGCCGCGGCCCGGTCCGCCGGCACTGGTGCGGCGCTGGCCCAGGTGGCGCGGGCCGAAGGTGCCCGGGTCCGCGCCGAGCTGATCGACTCCGCGCAGGCCCGGGCCCAACGCGCAGCGGTGCTCATCACCGGGCCCCTCGGGCTCTGCTTCCTGCCGGCGTTCCTCGTCCTCGGCATCGCCCCGGTCGTCATCGGCCTGGCTGCCGAGGCCCTCGCGCAGTGGTGAACCACTGCGCACCCACCGAAGAGAGAGAAGGAAGTCCGATGTCCCGCTCCAGCACCCCGTTCCTTCCGCCCGTGTCCGCGGCACTGCGCCGCCTCAGGCACGACGACGCAGGCATGAGCACCGTCGAGTACGCGATCGGCACCGTCGCCGCCGCGGCGTTCGCCGCCGTCCTGTATGCGGTCATCAGCGGCGACTCGATCGTCACCGCGCTCACCGAGCTCGTTCAGCGGGCCCTGACGGTGACGTTCTGATGCCCGGGAGGGTGCCGGGTCTGCGGCCGTCGCGACTCCGGCCTCCTCCCGCCGGGGTCGGTGCGTTCGACCATGACCATGACCGCGACCGCGACCGTGACCGGGGCGCGGTCACGGTCGAGGCCGCACTGGCCCTGTGCAGCCTCGCGATCTTCCTCGCGCTCGCGGTGGGCGCGGTCACGGCGGTCGCGGCCTCCATCCGCTGCATCGATGCCTCCCGCGAGCTGGCCCGCCTCGCCGCGCGCGGCGAACCCGAGCGAGGACGAGCCGTTGCCACCGAGCTGGCCCCGAGCAGCGCACGGATCGATCTCGTCCGCGAGGGCGACACCCTCGTGGCGGAGGTCTCGGCCCAGGTGATGCCGCCGCTCGCGGTCCGGGTCGCCGGTCGGTCGGTTGCGGCGCTCGAGCCCGGGGTCGGTGCGCCGTGATCATCGCCACCCGCGCCCGTCCGGCCCCGCCCGACGCCGGTATCGCCACCGTGTGGGCCGCAGCCGGGGTCGCCGTGCTGACGGCGGCGCTGCTCCTCGGCCTGCATCTCGGGTCGGCGATCGTGGCGCGCCACCGGGCGGAGTCGGCCGCCGACCTGGCCGCTTTGGCCGCGGCGGGGGTCGCCGTCGAGGGTCCAGCCACCGCCTGCGCCCGCGCTGCCGCGATCGCCACTGCCGTCGGTGCGCACGTGACCAGCTGCCGGTTGTCCGGGTGGAACGCGCTGGTGGAGGTGCAGGTCGCCGTTGCGGCGCCGCTGGCCGGTGGCCGATCTGCAGTCGGCCGGGCCCGGGCGGGACCGGTCGATCCCGCCGGCACCGACGTCGTGCCGGAGAACCGCGAGAGCCCGTCGAGGCCGCCGTCCTCGCCGCGCCGACCCGCGGCGAGAGGTCGCTCGGGGCGGACAGGCGGAACGCGCGCCTCGTCCCGGCACCGCAGGCCCTTCCGTGCCGGCCGCCCGACAACTCGGCGCAGACCGGAGGCGCTCGTCGTCGCAGCACAACCGGTGAGCGACGGCCACTGGCGGGCAGACCGACGTGGGCGCCTACTGGAGCCGGTTCACGTCGGCTCCGGCCGACCGGACCACGAGCTCGCTCCCCGGACTGCGGTGGGACCGGTGCGTCCCCTCGACGCGCCCCCCGAACCGGTTCCACCGCGCCTCGGCCGTCGCCGGCCGGCCCGGCCCCCGACGTGGCCGGCCGGCGGCGGCCTAAGCACCGCCGGTGATGCACCGCGACCCGGTGGAAACCCGCGAGGACGAGTCCTAGCTCCTCGGGCCGTCGCGAAGCGATCCCAGCACCACGTCGAGCACGGCGATCGCACCCGGCTTGTCCAGCGGCGCGTTGCCGTTTCCGCACTTGGGCGACTGCACGCACGACGGGCAGCCCGTGCGGCACTCGCACTCGCGGATCGCCGCGCGTGTCGCGCCCAGCCAGGCGCCGAGCACGGCGTGTCCACGCTCGGCGAAACCCGCACCACCGGGGTGACCGTCGTGGACGAACACGGTCGGACGGCCGGTGTGCGGGTGGAGCGCCGTCGACATGCCCCCCACGTCCCAGCGGTCACAGATCGCGAACAAGGGGAGCAGTCCGATCGCGGCGTGCTCGGCCGCGTGCAGCGCGCCGGGCGTCCTCGCGGGGGGTACCCCGGCGCCGGCGAGCGCGACCTCGTCGAGGTCGTACCAGACCCCGCGGGTGCGCAGCGTCTGCTCCGGGAGGTCGAGCGGCACGGTCTCCAGCACGGTCCCGTCCGGGGCGCGGCGCTGGTAGGCCACCACCTGGGAGGTCACCGTGACCTCTCCGAACGACACCCGAACCGGTCCCAGGTCGCGGTGTGTGAGCACCCGCGCCACCTCCACGTCGGCGGTGGAACGGGCGTCGGTGCGCCAGTCCGGGTCGGCGGCCCGCACGAGCGCCACGCCGGCGTCGAGGTCGAGCTCGTCCACCAGATAGCTCTCGCCGCGGTGCAGGTGGAGCGCGCCCGTGTGCACGGTGGCCGGAGCCGACGCGCCGTCCACGGTGCCGAGCATCCGGCCGGTCTCCGCCTCGACCACGGCCACCTGACCCCGACCAGATCCGCGGATGTCCACCGACCCGGCCGGTCGGTCCTGCGTCGACGGCCAGAACCAGCCGGTCGGTCGGCGGCGGAGCACACCGTCGGCCACGAGCTCGTCGAGCACGTCGGCGGCGGCAGCACCGCCGAAGACCCCCGCCACGTCCTCCTCGGTGAGCGGCAGTTCCGCGGCCGCGCAGACCAGCTGGGGCGCGAGGACGTAGGGGTTGTGCGGGTCCAGCACGCAGCCCTCGACGGGGGCTCCGAGCAGCGCCTCGGGGTGGTGCACGAGATAGGTGTCCATCGGGTCGTCCCGGGCGACGAGCACCACCAGGGCCTCGTCGCGGGCCCGCCCGGCCCGACCGGACTGCTGCCAGAACGACGCCCTGGTGCCCGGGAACCCCGCCACCACCACGGCGTCGAGCCCGGCGATGTCGACGCCGAGCTCCAGGGCGTTGGTGGTGGCCATCCCGAGCAGCTCGCCGCTCAGCAGCGCCAGCTCCAGCGCGCGCCGCTCCTCGGGTAGGTAGCCGCCCCGATAGGCGGCCACCCGCGACGGCAGGTCCGGGTCGACGTCGGCGAGCAGCCGCTGCGCGCCCAGCGCGGTCAGCTCCGCCCCGCGGCGGGAACGTACGAACGCGAGCGTCCTGGCGTCCTCCAGCACGAGGTCGGCGAGCATGCGCGCGGCCTCGGCGCCCGCCGAGCGACGCACCGCGGCACCGTTCTCACCGGTCAACTCGGGCAGCAATGGCGGCTCCCACAGCGCCACGGTGCGCCCGGCTCCGGGCGACCCGTCCCGGGTCACGGCCACCACGTCGCGGCCCGTGAGCCGCGTGGCGAAGGCCGCGGGCTCGGCCACGGTGGCCGACGCGAGCACCAGCGTCGGCGCCGACCCGTAACGCCGGCAGATGCGCAGCAGCCGGCGCAGCAGCAGGGCCACGTGCGAACCGAAGACACCGCGGTAGGTGTGGCATTCGTCCACCACCACGAACCGCAGGCGGCGCAAGAACCCCGCCCACCGCCCGTGCCGGGGCAGCACCGCACGGTGCAGCATGTCCGGGTTGCTGAACAGCCAGCGGCCGTGCCGACGCGCCCAGTCGCGCTCGTCCATCGAGGTGTCGCCGTCGAGCGGGGCGGGCCGCACGTCGGGGAGTTCCAGCGCATCGATCGCCCGCAGCTGGTCGGCGGCCAGCGCTTTCGTCGGCGACAGGTAGAGCGCGGTGGCTCGCGGTTCCTCGGCGAAACGCGCCAACACCGGAAGCTGGTAGGCCAGCGACTTCCCCGACGCGGTGCCCGTGGCCACCACGACGTCCCGGCCGGCGTGCGCCAAGCCGGCCGCCTCCGCCTGGTGGCTCCACGGGGCGGGCACCCCCCGGCGGCCCAGCGCCTCCCGGATCTCGGGCGGCACCCAGCCCGGCCATCCGACGGTCCGGCCCGCGCGCGCCGGCAGTCGCACGGCGTGGCGCAGCGGTCCCGCCGCGTCGCCTCCGGTGGCACCGCGGGTCCCGACACCACCGGCCGGCACGCCACTAGCTCCCGCACGATTACCCGCGGCAGCCGAGCCGGACCACTCGGCCACCCGCCAGTCGGCCGCCGGCTCGGCCCCCGTCCCCGCGAGCACCCGCCGCAGCAGCACCTCGCCCCGACCCGGTCGGGCGGCGGTGTCCCGGCCGCCCACGCCCGTCCGAGGCCCCCCGCTGCTCACGAGGTCCGAGGTTGGCACAGGACACGACCGTTCAGCGCGTGGCCCGTGCCGTCGCCGCCGCCACCGCGTCCAACTCCTGCCGTGCGGTGCCCCAGCCGGCTCCTCGCGGCGGCCGCGACAGCAGTATCACGACGAAGCGCTGATCGGCGCCCACCGCGCCGGAGCTGTGCAGGTAGTACCGGCCGGAGATGCAGCACATCCAGCCCTGCTTGGCCACCGCCTGCGCTGCGGCGGATCCGTCCACCCCCGGCGACAGCAGGCCGAACGCCTGGTCGAAGCCGTCACGGGCCAGAGCCGGCGCGGCTGCCATCGCCGAGATCAGCAGGTCGCGGTCCGCCGCTGGTACCTCGTCGAGGACGTACTGCCAGATCCGCACCATGTCGACGGCGGGCACGCTCATCTCGCCCCACTGCGACGGGTCGCGCGGCGCGGTGGTTCCGGTCAGCCCCAGCCGGGCCGCATCCGGCCGGCCGCGCCGGCCCCGTCGAAACGGTCCCACAGCGCGTTCATCGCGGTGTCGTCGCTCGGTCCGAGCGCCCGCTGCAGGAGGGCGATGTCGGCGTCCGAGACGGAGAGTCCCTCGAGCCGCCTGCGGTTCAGCACGTCCACCGCCACGACGACCTTCGACAACGACGCCGTGAGGTACGGCTCGGCACCGCGGCCGCCGACCGCCACCTCACCGGTCTCCCGGTCCAGCACGGCCACCGCGAGCTCGGTGCGGGCGGATGCCGCCGCCTCCGCAGCGGTCACCGCGGCCAGGGCGAGCCCGGTACGGACGACCGGTGGAGCGGGCGCGGAGGCCGGTGCGGGTGCCGTGGCACCGGGAGCGGGCACCGCGACGGAGGGCGGCGTCGGCGCGCCGGCGGGATCCGTGACCGACCCCGACGCGAACGGCGCGGCCAGCCCGGCCCGCGTGGGCGGGGCGTCACCGGCGATGAGCGACACCGCCAGCACCACCGCGAGCCCGGAGGCCGTGGCCAGGAGAGCCCGGGCGACGCGCAGGTGACGGGTCCGCAGCACGACGGGGGGACGGTCGGTGGCGGGGAGCTCGACGGCGGGTGGATCGGCCTGCTTCGTGACCAGATCGTTACCCAGCGGGGGCACCGCACCTCCACTGCCGAGCGGTGTGGGCCACTCTCCTACACTGCACTCGCCTGTGTACCGCGCCTACCTGCGGCGACGGGCTTGTCGAGACGCCAGGGATGCCGTCTGAGTTCCCTGGCCCGGTACTGACTGAACCAGGAGGACGGATGTCCGCGTCCACCCTCGCCCAGGGCATCGAGCTCGGGGCGAATGATCGCATCGTCGTCGGTGTGATCGCGGTGGTCGCCCTCGCCGCCCTGGCCATCGGCTTCATTCTGCGCCGGGAGGTCCTCGCCGCCGGCGAGGGCACCCCGAAGATGCAGGAGATCGGCCGAGCGGTCCAAGAAGGCGCCATGGCGTACCTCAACCGCCAGTTCCGCACGCTCGGTGTGTTCGTCATCGTCGTGTTCGTCCTGCTCTTCGCCCTCCCCGCAGACGACCTCGGCGAGCGCATCGGCCGGTCCATCTTCTTCATCATCGGCGCCCTGTTCTCGGCGACGATCGGCACCCTCGGGATGCGACTCGCCACCGCCGCGAACATCCGGGTCGCCTCGGCGGCGCGCGAGCAGGGCGGCCGGGAGAAGGCCACCCGCATCGCGTTCCGCACCGGCGGCGTGGTCGGCATGTTCACCGTCGGCCTCGGCCTGTTCGGGGCGTCCATCGTCGTGCTGGTCTACGCCGGCCAGGCCCCCAAGGTGCTGGAGGGCTTCGGCTTCGGCGCCGCGCTGCTCGCCATGTTCATGCGGGTCGGCGGCGGCATCTTCACCAAGGCCGCCGACGTGGGCGCCGACCTGGTCGGCAAGGTCGAGCAGGGCATCCCGGAGGACGACCCGCGCAACGCCGCGACGATCGCCGACAACGTGGGCGACAACGTCGGTGACTGCGCCGGGATGGCCGCGGACCTGTTCGAGTCCTACGCCGTCACGCTGGTCGCCGCGCTGATCCTGGGCACGGCCGCGTTCGGCCTGCAGGGCCTGCTGTTCCCGCTGATCGTGCCGGCCATCGGCGTGCTCACCGCGGTGATCGGCGTCTACATCACCCGCACCCGCGAGGGCGAGGGCAGCCTCAAGACGATCAACCGCAGCTTCTACATCTCCGCGGTGATCTCCGCCGTGCTGTGCGCGATCGCCGCCTACGTCTACCTGCCGGCGAGCTTCGACGAACTGAACAACCCGACCGACACCACCGTCGTCGCCGACATGGCCGGCGCCGACCCGCGCCTGCTCGCCACGATCGCGGTGATCATCGGCATCGTGCTCGCCGCCGCCATCCTCTGGCTCACCGGCTACTTCACCGGCACCGAGGACAAGCCGGTCCAGGACGTCGGCCGCTCCTCGCTGACCGGCGCGGCCACCGTCATCCTGTCCGGCATCTCGGTCGGCTTCGAGTCGGCCGTCTACACCGCGCTCGTCATCAGCGCCGCGGTGTTCGGCGCGTTCGCGCTGGCCACCGGCTCGATCACGGTGTCGCTGTTCGCGGTGGCGCTGGCCGGCACCGGCCTGCTCACCACGGTCGGCGTGATCGTCGCGATGGACACCTTCGGCCCGGTCGCCGACAACGCGCAGGGCATCGCCGAGATGTCCGGCGACGTCGAGGGCGCCGGCGTGGACATCCTCACCGAGCTGGACGCGGTCGGGAACACCACCAAGGCGATCACCAAGGGCATCGCGATCGCCACCGCGGTGCTCGCGGCGACCGCGCTGTTCGGCTCCTACCGCGACGCGATCAACACGGCGCTCTCCGACGCCGGAGCGGCCGCTCGACGACGCCGGCACCGCGTTCGCCAGCGAGGTGTTCGCCCCGAACACCCTGGTCGGCGTGATCATCGGTGCCTCGGTGGTGTTCATGTTCTCCGGGCTGGCGATCAACGCGGTGACCCGCGCGGCCGGCGCGATCGTGTTCGAGGTGCGCCGCCAGTTCCGGGAGAACCCCGGGATCATGGAGGGCACCGTGCGCCCCGAGTACGGCCGCGTGGTGGACATCTGCACCCGCGACTCGCTGCGCGAGCTGGCCACCCCCGGCCTGCTCGCGATCTTCGCCCCGATCGCGGTCGGCTTCGGCCTCGGCGTCGGCCCGCTGGCCGGCTACCTGGCCGGCGCCATCGCCTCCGGCACCCTGATGGCCGTCTTCCTGGCCAACTCCGGTGGCGCGTGGGACAACGCGAAGAAGCTGGTCGAGGACGGCAACCACGGCGGCAAGGGCTCGCCCGCGCACGAGGCCACCGTCATCGGCGACACCGTCGGCGACCCGTTCAAGGACACCGCCGGCCCGTCGATCAACCCGCTGATCAAGGTGATGAACCTGGTCTCGGTGCTGATCGCGCCGGCCATCGTCACCTTCTCGGTCGGCGAGTCGGCGTCCACGCCGCTGCGGATCACCATCGCGCTGGTCGCGATCGCGATCATCGTCGGTGCGGTCGTGGTGTCCAAGCGCCGCTCCACCACGATCGCCGACACCCCGGCGGAGAGCTCGGTCAGCTGAGCGGAGCTTGCGGAGCGAACGTCGTTGCTGAGCGGAGCTTGCGGAGCGAACACCGTTACCTGAGCGATCCGCCGTTCGGCCCGGAGGCCGTCCACCCCACGGGGTGGGCGGCCTCCGTCATCGTCGCACCCGGCGGGCCCGCCCGCGGCCTCGTCCACCGCGCCGAGGAAAGGCCCGGCGCGTCCGCGGTGCCCCCTCGAACGGGTGTTCTACCGTCACGTCGTGCCGCAGCTGTCGCTGTTCTCCGCCGACGCGCGCCCACCGCGTGCGCGCGACCTCGCCGGCCTGCTCTGCGGGCCCGGCCAGATCGTCCGGTTCGGGGCGGGAGACCAGGCCCGGCTGTCGATCGTGCTGGCCGACGCGAGCCGGGCCGCCGCCGTCCTGCGCGGCCTGCGCGGCTCACCGGCGTCACCGCGCACCTCCTGCGCACCGAGAGCGGCGCCACCGCGCTGCGCACGGCGTTCCGCTGCGACCTGGTCGAGCTGGCCGCGGGCTGGACCCGAGGTGCGGTCAAGGCGGTCCCGGCGGAATGGCAGCTCGACGGTGCGGCGTTGCGGCTGTGGGCGCTGGCCGCCGGTCGGCCCGACGAGCGCGGCGGCTACCTGCTGGCCCTCGACCCGCACGCTCCGCAGACGCACCTGCCGCTGGTCGCGGCGACCACCCGGCTCGGCCTCCCGCCGGCCCGGGTCAGCCGCGGGCCGGCGCTGCGGATCAGCGGGACCCGCCGGATGCAGCGGCTGGTCGAGCTGGTCGGACCGGCGCCCGACCATCGTCGCCCCGTCCGACTGGCCACGGTACTGGGGCCGGAACGCGTCTTGACGGGCTGGTTACGCTCGCGCGGCGCAGGCCGCACGGATGCCGCGCCGTCCGGCGCGCCCTCGGCGGCACGGATGCGACACGAGAGACGAGGTGTGCGAACGTGAGGATCCGGTACGTGCCGGATCCCGGACACGCATACTCGAAGTCGAGGCACCCCCCGCGCACCCCGCGCGGGTCTGCAGGACGGCCGAACGCGCCGGGTTGTAGACGATGCGGGGCCGTAGACGATGGAGTAGGACCAGGTGGCAACCGGAACGACGAGCATCGACACCCGAGACCGGAGCGACGCGGGCCCGGCCGCCAAGGGCGGCGGCGGCCGGCGCTACCAGCACGCCCACCGCCACCGCGAACGGGCAGCCGACCCGCCGGCTGGTCATCGTCGAGTCCTCCACCAAGGCCAAGAAGATCGCCCAGTACCTGGGCAAGGACTACGTGGTCGAGGCCTCGGTCGGGCACATCCGCGACCTGCCGCGCGGCGCCTGCCGACGTGCCGGCCAAGTACAAGGGCGAGTCCTGGGCGCGGCTCGGGCGTCGACGTGGACAACCAGTTCGCCCCGCTCTACATCGTCACCCCGGAGAAGAAGGGCAAGGTCGCCGAGCTGCGCGACGCGCTGAAGTCCGTCGACGAGCTGCTGCTCGCCACCGACCACGACCGCGAGGGCGAGGCCATCGCCTGGCACCTGCTGGAGACGCTCAAGCCCAAGATCCCGGTCCGCCGGATGGTCTTCCACGAGATCACCGAGCCGGCCATCCGGGCCGCCGTGCAGAACCTGCGCGACCTCGACCAGGACCTGGTCGACGCCCAGGAGACCCGGCGCATCCTCGACCGGCTCTACGGCTACGAGGTCTCCCCCGTGCTGTGGAAGAAGGTCATGCCGAAGCTGTCGGCGGGCCGCGTGCAGTCGGTGGCCACCCGGATCATCGTGCAGCGCGAGCGCGAGCGGATGGCGTTCGTGTCGGCCTCGTACTGGGACATCGCCGCGCAGCTCGACGCCGGCGCCGACGCCACGCCCCGGCAGTTCCCGGCGCGGCTGGTCGCCGTCGACGGCGACCGGGTCGCCACCGGCCGCGACTTCGGCCCGGACGGGCGGCTGAAGGACGCCGACGGCGCGCAGTCGCAGCCGCCCCCGGGCCCTCGACGAGGCCGAGCGCCCGCCGGCTGGCCGAGGCCCTGCAGGGCCGCGACCTGGCCGTCGAGTCGGTCGAGTCGAAGCCGTACACGCGCAAGCCGTACGCGCCGTTCATGACCTCCACGCTGCAGCAGGAGGCCGGCCGCAAGCTGCGCTTCTCCGCCGACCGCACGATGCGCAGCGCGCAGCGGCTCTACGAGAACGGCCACATCACCTACCTGCGCACCGACTCCACGACGCTGTCGCGAGTCGGCCATCGCGGCGGCCCGGGCGCAGGCCCGCGAGCTGTACGGCGACGCGTACGTGCCGGCCCAGCCGCGGCAGTACACCCGCAAGGTCAAGAACGCCCAGGAGGCCCACGAGGCGATCCGGCCGGCCGGTGAGACGTTCCGCACCCCGGGCGAGATCGCCCGCGAGGTCGACGGCGACGACTTCCGGCTCTACGAGCTGATCTGGCAGCGCACCGTGGCCTCGCAGATGGCCGACGCGCGCGGCACCACGGTCAGCGTGCGCATCGCCGGCACCGCCGCCACCGGGCGAGGAGGTCACGTTCGCCTCCTCCGGGCGCACCATCACGTTCCCGGGCTTCCTCAAGGCCTACGTGGAGACCGTCGACGACCAGGCCGGCGGCGAGGCCGACGACGCCGAGTCGCGGCTGCCCGAGCTGACCGAGGGCCAGGCGCTCACCGCGGCGACGCTGACCCCGGAGGGGCACTCGACCAACCCGCCGTCCCGGTTCACCGAGCCCAGCCTGATCAAGACGCTGGAGGACCTCGGCATCGGCCGGCCGTCCACCTACGCGTCGATCATCAAGACCATCCAGGACCGCGGCTACGTGTGGAAGAAGGGCCAGGCGCTGGTCCCGTCCTGGATCGCGTTCGCCGTGATCGGGCTGCTCGAGCACCACTTCGGCCGGCTGGTCGACTACGACTTCACCGCCGCGATGGAGGACGAGCTCGACTCGATCGCCGCCGGCAACCAGGGCCGCACCGACTGGCTCGTCGGGCTTCTACTTCGGCGGCGCCCAGGGCAGCGAGGGCTCGATCGCCCGGGCCGGCGGGCTGAAGAAGCTGGTCGGCGTCAACCTCGAGGAGATCGACGCCCGGGAGATCAACTCGGTCCCGGTGTTCGACGACATCGTGGTCCGGGTCGGCCGCTACGGGCCGTACCTGGAGCGGGTCCGCGACGGGGTCAGTCGCAGCGGGCCAACCTGCCCGACGACCTGCCGCCCGACGAGCTCACCCCCGAGGTGGCCGAGCAGCTGTTCTCGGTGCCGCAGGAGGGCCGCTCGCTGGGCGTCGACCCGGTGACCGGGCACGAGATCGTGGCCAAGGAGGGCCGCTACGGCCCGTACGTCACCGAGCTGCTGCCCGACGCCGGAGCCGCCCGCGGCCAGACCGAACGGGACGGCGAAGAAGAAGGCCGCCGGCCAAGCCGAAGCCGCGCACCGGATCGCTGTTCAAGGGCATGACGACCGAGACGGTGACGCTCGAGGAGGCGCTGCGGCTGCTGTCGCTGCCCCGGCTGGTCGGCATCGACCCGGAGAGCGGCGAGGAGATCACCGCGCAGAACGGCCGCTACGGGCCGTACCTGAAGAAGGGCACCGACTCGCGGTCGCTGACCGGCGAGGAGCAGATGTTCACGGTGACCCTCGACGAGGCGCTGGAGATCTACGCCCAGCCCAAGCAGCGCGGCCGGCGCGACCGCCGCGGCCACCCCGCCGCTGCGCGAGCTGGGTGCCGACCCGGCCACCAAGAAGCCGATGGTGATCAAGGACGGCCGGTTCGGCCCGTACGTCACCGACGGCGAGACCAACGCGTCGCTGCGCAAGGGCGACGAGGTCGAGCAGATCACCGACGAGCGCGCCGCCGAGCTGCTGGCCGAGCGCCGCGCCCGCGGCCCGGCCCCGAAGAAGCCGAGCCGCCCGCAAGCCGCGCCGACCCGCAAGAAGAGCCCCCGCCAAGTAGCCCGCAGCCCTGCGGAGTCAGCAACGCGCACGTTCACGTCCTGTGCGAACAGTGCGCGGCGTTCCTGCGCACGCGTGCAGTCCACCAGCAGCGCCTTCACCGCCGCGGCGACCCGGCCGCCGTCGGCCCGGCCGGCGGCGGCCGCGTTGGCCCGCTTCATGACCTGGCCCATCTGCCGCGGGCCGGGCTGCTCGCCGAGCTCGGCGGCGGTGTCCTCGACGGCGGTGCGGGCGATCGCGGCCAGCTCGTCGTCGGTCAGCTGGGTGGGCAGGTAGCGGGCCAGCACCTCGCCCTCGGCGCGCTCCTGCGCGGCCAGCTCGCTCGCGCCCGGCGGCGGCGAACGCCTCGGCCGACTCGGCCCGCTTCTTGGCCTCCTTGGCGATGACCTTGAGCACCTCGGCGTCGTCGAGCTCGCGGGCCTGCGTGCCGGCGACCTCGGCGTTGCCGATCGCGGTCAGGGTCATCCGCAGGGTGGACTTCACCAGCTCGTCGCGGGCCTTCATGGCCGCGGTGAGGTCGGCGCGCAGCTGCTCCTTCAGTGTGGTCACGGGCGTGCACGCTAGCCGTACAGCTCCGGGCCTGCGCCGTACGCCTGGAGCGCGGTGAACAGCTGGGCTCGGCTCGCCGTCGGCGCGACGACGACCGGGGCGGCCGCGGTCGCCTACGCGGCGGGCATCGAGCGCCGCCGCTGGACGCTGCGCGAGGCCACCGCTGCCGGTGCTGGCCGAGGGCTCGCGCCCGCTGCGCGTCCTGCACATCTCCGACCTGCACCTGACCCCGGGCCAGGACAGCAAGAAGCGCTGGGTCGCCGCGCTGGCCGAGCTCGAGCCCGACCTCGTGGTCAACACCGGCGACAACCTGGCCCACCCGCGCGCCGTGCCCGGCGGTGCTGGCCGCCCTCGGACCCGCTGCTGGACCGGCCCGGCGTGTTCGTGTTCGGCAGCAACGACTACTTCGGCCCGCGCCCGAAGAACCCGGCCCGCTACCTCGTCAAGGGCGAGCGCCGGATCCAGGGCGAGCCGCTGCCCTGGCGCGACCTGCGCGCCGCGCTGACCGAGCGCGGCTGGTCCGACGTCACCCACGCCCGGGTCCGGCTGGACGTCGACGGCGCTGGCCGTGGCCGTGGCCGGCGTCGACGACCCGCACCTGGGCCTGGACCGCTACGACCGGCATCGCCGGCCGCCCCTTCGGCCAGCCCGGCGCTGCGCCTCGGCCTGACCCACTCCCCCGAGCCGCGCGTGCTCGACCGCTTCGCCGCCGACGGCTACGACCTCGTGCTGGCCGGGCACACGCACGGCGGGCAGCTGCGGGTGCCCGGGGTCGGCGCGCTGGTCACCAACTGCGGCATCGACCGCTCCCGGGCCCGCGGGGTCTCCCGGTGGGGCGCGCACACGTGGCTGCACGTGTCCGCCGGCCTGGGCACGTCGCCGTTCGCGCCGGTGCGGTTCGCCTGCCCGCCGGAGGCCAGCCTGCTGACCCTCGTGCCGCGGCCGGCGGTGCGCGGCCGACGCGCGACGGTAACCCCCGCGTCGGCGGCGGTGGACGTCGGATAGAGTGGTCGACGGCCCACGGGCCATCGGGGTGTGGCGCAGCTTGGTAGCGCGCTTCGTTCGGGACGAAGAGGTCGCAGGTTCAAATCCTGTCACCCCGACCATGTGATGTCGCGGGACATCGCGCACAGGTGTCGCGAGACATCGTTCAGGTTGAGCGATCTTGTCGAAGGCCGCCATGCGCCTACCTCAGTGCGGTCTGCCATCCGCGTCGAGCTCATCACGCGTGCCGTCGCGGGGCCGTGTCGCGGGTAGCTGCAGGACCATGGCGACGCCGAGCGGTCCGCGGCCCTTCCCCGCGACCACGAATCCCGCGCGGCTGTAGAGCCGGGCGGCGGGGTTGCCGATGTGGACGTTGAGGGCCAACCGGTCGTAGCCGTGCTCGGCAGCGCGGGCGGTGAGGGCGTCGAGCAGGCAACGACCGATGCCGCGGCCGCGGTCGGACGGGCGTCACCGCGACGACGAGCTCGGGGACCTGCGCGCCGTCGGGCGCCACGACCAACGGACAGTCTCGGAGGTGCCACCAGGCCGCCCCGACCGGGTGACCACCGTGGTCGAGCGCCACCACGGCCGTGTCCGGTGACTGGGGAAGCCCCCGCACCAGGCCGGGATCGTCGGCCGGCGGCAGCGGGCGGTCCTCCATCGCCGACGCGAGTCGGGCCATCTCGACGATGAACGCCGCGTCGGACGGCTCGCCCGCTCGGACCGGCACGTCGACGACGGTACCGCTGACACCCCCGTTGTTTTCAACTCAGTGGTTGACAACGGCAATCTTCCAACCCTATGGTTGTTAAACCACTCAGTTGAACGAGCTAGACAGTCGGGCGGAGGAGGCGATGTCATGGCTGACCGGCTCTCCAAGGTCTTCGCGGCCCTGGCCGACCCGATCCGCCGGGACATCGTGGCCCGGTTGGCCACCGAGGACGCCACGGTGGGCGAGCTGGCCGCGCCGTACGACGTGAGCATGCAGGCCGTCTCGAAGCACCTGAAGGTGCTCGAGGATGCCGGCCTGGTCACCCGCAGCCGGGACGCCCAGCGGCGTCCGGTGCACCTGGAAGCCGAGGTGTTCGACCTCATGACGAAGTGGATCGAGCGCTACCGCCGCGAGGCGGAGCAGCGCTACCGGCGGCTGGACGCCGTGCTGGCCGCCATGGACGAGCAGGACCACAACCCCCAGATCGAGGAAGGAACCGCGTCATGAACGCCATCGCCGAGACCACCATCGAGGCTGACCCGACCCTGCCGATCATCCGGATGACCAGGGACTTCGCCGCCACTCCCGAGCAGCTGCTCCGTGCGCACACCGACGCCGAGATCTTCCGGCAGTGGGTGGGCCCGAACTCGGTGAGCACCACCATCGACTACTGGGACGCGCGCACCGGCGGCAGCTGGCGCTTCCTGAACATCCACGACGGCCAGGAGTACGGCTTCCACGGAAGCTTTCACGAGGTCAGCCCGCAGCGCATCGTGCAGACCTTCACCTGGGAAGGCATGCCGGAGGGCGTCTCGCTGGAGACTCTGACGTTCGAGGACCTCGGCGGGGGCCGCACCCGCCTGCACGCCCAGTCCCTGGTCGACAGCATCGAGGGCCGGGACGCCTGGCTGCGCAGTGGCATGGAGGTCGGTGTGAACGAGGGCTACGCCAAGTTGGATCGGATGCTCTCCGATGGCGCCGTCTGACACCGCGTGACCTCGCGAGTCCGGTCAGGCAGCCAACGCGGCACGACCGGCGTCGGTGAGCCGGGCCGGAACGGTCGCGCGGCTGCGCTCCGCCGACGCCCTCGCGAGCAGGCCCGCACCCACCAGGGCGTGCGCTCGTGGCTGATCGCAGAACCATCGGCCGTCGACCCGCAGGTCCGGCACGCCGGACCGAGCAAGGTCGCACCGTCCTTCGCGTGCCGCGGTCAGCAGGGCCCGGTCACGGTGGGACAGGGGGTCGAGGTGGGCGACGTGGTTCACGGCCGTGCTCCTCGGATGACGATGGGAGGGAAGGTTGAGCTGACCAGGTGCCCCGACCGCCCAGGTGCCCCGACCGCTCTCGCGAGAGCGGTCGGGGTGCACCTGGTCCTGAGCGCCGCGGTCGCCGACTGCACGACCGTGGCTCGCCGGTTCAGCCCCGCTTGCGGGCGGTGAGGATCAAGTACTCCCAGTCCATGACCGTGGCGTCGGTGCCGCGGTCGAACCGGGCCGCGAGGGCGGTGAGGTCGCGGTCGAGGGCCGCGACCTGCTCGGGGTCGTCGCCGATGTGGCGGTACACCGCGATGGTCGGCCCGTACACGGTCTTCCAGTACTCCCGCCACGCCTCGGGCGTCGCGAAGATGTCACTGGTCAGCGTCTGCCGGCGGGCGACGACGTCGGTGACCCGGTCGCCGAGCAGGGCCCGGACGTGGTCCTCGTCACCCCACAGCGGCGGCGGCTGAGCACCCGGCGGCGGCGGGGGCGCGTACGGCTTCATCGCCTTGAACATCTCGCCGACGAAGCCCTGGGGCGTCCAGCTCAGCAGACCGATCGTGCCCCCCGGGCGGCACACCCGCACGAGCTCGTCGGCGGCCTGCTGGTGGTGCGGCGCGAACATCACACCGACGCAGGACAGCACGACGTCGAACGCACCGTCGCCGTAGGGCAGCGCCTCGGCGTCACCCTCCTCCCACTCCACCTCCACGCCGTGGCGGGCGGCGAACGCGCGACCGGCCACGAACAGCTCCGGAGTCAGGTCCGAGGCGACCACCCGGGCGCCGGTCAGCGCCGCGGGTACCGCGGCGTTCCCGGTGCCCGCGGCCACGTCCAGCACCCGGTCCCCGGGGCGCACCCGGCTCGCCGCGACGAGCTCGGGCCCCAGCTCGGGGATCACGTCGGCGGCCACGGCCGGGTAGTCCCCGAGGGCCCACATCGTGCGGTGGCGCGCCTTCAGCGCCCGGTCGGCAGCCGCCTCGGAGGTAGCAGTGTCGGTCGTGCTCGGTCATGGTCGTCTCCTCATCGTGTGGTGCACCGGCGGTGCGGGTGCGGTGTCTCAGGCCCGCTCGGCGGGCGGGATGTTCTGGTTGATGTGGAACGTGTTGTCCGGGTCGTAGCGGCGCTTGATGCCCGGTCAGCCGCTCGTAGTTGTCGCGGTAGGACGCGCGCACCCGGTCCGGTGCCCTCGTCCATCACGAAGTTGAGGTAGGCGCTGCCCGCCGACGTGGGGTGCAGCCGCTCCCAGTACTCCTTGGCCCACCCGGAGATCAGCTCGGCGTTGGCGGGGTCGGGGTCGACCCCGACGATGACGCCCGCCCAGCCGCCGTCGCGGTAGGCGAAGGCGGTGGCGTCCGGCGGCGACCCGAGCGGCGGCGCCGTCGATCGGGTAGAGGTGCATCGTCGAGTGCCCGGTCGGCAGCCGCTCACCGAACTCGCGGTGCACCTCGATCGCGGCGTCGCTGATCTCGCGGAAGAAGTCGGCGCGCCAGTACCACTGCAGCCCGGCCGGGTAGAGCGGGTCGAACGCCGACTGCAGCGCCGTGAACGGCATCTCGTGCAGCCCCACGACCAGCGGCGACCCGAACTCCCGGATCGGGGCGAGGATGTCGTCGGCCCGGTCGTGCGGGCCGGTGTAGCACCAGACGATGGCGCACGCCTTGCGGCCCCACAGCTCCTCCGGGAACGGCGGCGCGGGCGGGATCGTGATCAGCGCCAGCCAGCCGGACAGCTCCTCGGGCAGCGCGGGCACCAGCTCGCGGTACCAGCGCATCACCTCGGGCGCGTCGGCGATGTCGTAGAGCACCGGACCGCCGATGACCGTGCCGTGCTCGCCGATCGGGTGGCAGCGGAAGGTGAACGAGGTGACGACGCCGAAGTTGCCCCCGCCGCCCCGCAGGGCCCAGAACAGGTCCGGGTGCGAGGTGGCGCTCGCGGTGACGAACCGGCCGTCGGCGAGGACGACGTCGGCGGCGAGCAGGTTGTCGACGGTGAGGCCGAAGCGGCGCGACAGGTAGCCGATGCCGCCGCCCAGCGCGAGCCCGGCGACCCCGGTCGAGGCCAGGAACCCCGACGGCGTGGCCAGCCCGAACGCGACGGTGGCGTGGTCGACGTCGCCCCACGTGGCGCCGGCGTCGACCCGGACGGTGCGCCGCTCGGGGTCGACGGTGGTGCTGCGCATCGGCGACAGGTCGACGACGAGCGCGTCGTCCCAGGTGCCGAACCCGGCGCGCGTGGTGGCCGCCGCCGCGGACCGCGATCTCCAGCCCGTGCGCGCGGGCGAACGCGACCGCGGCGATGACGTCGGCGGCGTCCCGGCAGCGGGCGATGGCGGCCGGCCGCTTGTCGATCATCCCGTTGTAGACGGCGCGGGCCGCGTCGTACCCCTCGTCGCCGGGGGTGACGAGGTCTCCGCGCAGCGCGGCCGCGAGGTCGGCGAAGGGAGCGGAGGTGGTGATGGTCGCCGAGGTGGTGGTCATGGAGGAGGTCCTCTCGGACTGGGCACCCGCACTGCTCGGGTGCCTCTCCCACGACGCTAGGAACGCACCGTTCGCGCACCGTTCGCCTCGGAGCGGAGGCCGCCGGGCACCGGGGGAACCCCGAACGGCACGACCGGAACGCCGCGGGCGGCGAGGTCGTCGTGGCACCGGGCGAGCAGCGCCGCGCTGCCGTGCTCGGCGGCGAGCCGGGCCGCGGCCTGCAGCCGGGCGACGGCCTCGTCCCCGTCGTCGTAGGCGGCGCGCATGCGCATCACCTCCGGCAGCCACCACACGTCGTCGCGGGCCCGCCCGCTGGCCAGCGCGGCGTCCAGCGTCGCGCGGGCGACCTCCGGGCGCCCCTCCCGCCGCGCGATGTCGGCGCAGAGGGAGAGCCAGTACGGCATGCGCGCGAACGAACCGTCGGCGGTGAGCGCGTCGACGCCGCGCCGGGCGAGGGCGGCTCCGGTCCCGTCGTCGCGGCTCCATCCGCCGAGCACCAGTGCCCACTCGCGGTAGTAGGCGAAGGAGTAGCGCTCGCACAGCTCGCTCAGCTCGTCGACGACGCGCCGCAGCTCGCTCACGTCCCCGCGGAACTGGTGGGTGACGGCGCCGTAGGCCAGCGCGACGGCGAGGCTGTAGGCGTTGTCGCCGGCGCGGGCCCGCGCGATGGCTGCGGTGGCGTACTGCAGGGCGTGGTCGGCGTGGC
This sequence comes from uncultured Actinomycetota bacterium, assembly GCA_963711715.1. Taxonomy (GTDB): domain Bacteria; phylum Actinomycetota; class Actinomycetes; order Mycobacteriales; family Pseudonocardiaceae; genus Pseudonocardia. Next base: position 134,628 of record CAVQFJ010000006.1, on the reverse strand, counting down.
CGAGCAGCCAGTGCACGTGCGCGGCCCAGGCGGGGCCGTGCACGTCCGTCCGGGTGCCGACGCTCAGCGCGTGCACGCCGCCGTACTCGGCGGCCAGTGCGAAGTGCTCCACGGACTCGGTGAGCCGGCCCAGGCTGGCGGCCGAGCCCGCGAAGCCGAAGTGCGCCGGTCCGCGCAGCGGGGAGTCGGGCGGCACCATCTCCAGCGCGCGCGTCGCCGTGCGGTGGGCGATCGCGGTGTCCCCGTGCACGAACTGCGACGCCCACAGCCCGACGAGCGCGTCCAGGGCGGAGTCGCGCCGCCCGAGCGTGTCGGCCAGGGCGATCGATCGCTCCAGCGTCTCCCGGATCAGCGGCGAGGCGGTAGCCGTAGCGCGCGGTCAGGGGCCTCGCCAGCGACTCCGAGAGGGCGAGCTCCCGGCTCGTCGCGGTCCCGCCCGGCCGGGATCGCGCGCACGATCTCCAGCGCCGCCTCGTGCAGCCGGATCGCCTCGTCGTGGGCGAACATGGACGGCGGCGACGGCGGCGGCCCGGCGGTAGTAGCCGACCGCCCGGTCGGCGCGCCCGCCGCGGGCGTACTGCTCGGCGAGCTGCGCGGACACGGAGTCGGGGTCGTCGGCGTGCAGCAGCTCCAGGCCCTGCGCGACCCGCCGGTGCAGCAGCCAGCGCCGCGGCGGGCTCACGTCCGCGTAGGCGGCGTCGCGGAGCAGGTCGTGGGAGAAGTCGTAGCCGCCACCGACCTCGCGCAGGATGCGGCTGCGCCACAGCTCGTCGACCGCGCGGACCACGGCGTCGGCGGGGAGGTCGGCGGCCTCGGTGAGCAGGTCGAGGGTGACGTCGCGGCCGACGGCGGCGGCGAGCCCGGCGACCTCGCGGGCCTCCTCGCTCACCGTGGCCAGCCTGCTCTGCAGCACCGACGCCAGCTGGTCGCCTGCGGGCAATCCCGCGCCCGCGCGCCCGGCCTCGACGATGTAGAGGGGGAACCCGCCCGTCGTCGCGTGCAGCAGGTCCGCCTCGGCCGCAGTCAGCGCGTCGCCGCTGACGGCCTCGGCGAGCGCGGACGTGTCGGCGACCTCGAACGGGTCGAGAGTGATCTCGGTGAGCTGGCCCGTCGCCCGCATCCGGACGACCCAGGACCTGAGGGCCGGGTCGGGATCGTTCCGCATCGTCGCGACCACCAGGACGGGCTCGTCCGTGGCGAGGCCGAGGCAGAACGTCATGAACGCCAACGTCTCCTGGTCGCACCACTGCAGGTTGTCGATCGTCAGCAGGACGGGCCGGTCGACCGCGAGCAGCGCCCGGCTCAGACCCTCGAAGAAGCGGTGGCGCTGCCAGGCGTCGACCATCGCCCGCGGGTCGGGCCGCGCCGGCTCGGCGCGGGTCGCGGGTCGGGGGCAGCAGGCGCTCCACCTCGGCCCGCCAGACCGGGTCGACCGAGGGCAGGGCCGCGCGGACGGCGGGCGTGCGCAGCCAGTCCGCCACCGGGGCGAGCGCGAGCCGTCCGGAGGTGCCGAAGCACTGGGCGTCGGCCACCACGGCGCCGCCGTGGCGGACCTCGTCGGCCAGCTCGGTCATCAACCGGGACTTGCCGACGCCGGGGTCGCCGCGCAACAGGACGAGCCCGGCCTGCCCGTCCGCGGCGGCGCGCCATCGCGCCCGCAAGGCCCGCAGCTCGCGCGCGCGACCGACGAACCGCCGGCCCGTGCCGCCCGTCCGGGGGGTCGGCGGCTCGGGGGTCGCGGCGACGGCGGGGCCGGACCGGGCCAGCAGCCGGTTCAGCGTGATGCGGGTGAGCGGGTCGGGCTCGACGCCCAGCTCGCGTTCCAGGACCGACGCGCAGTGGTGGTAGGTGCTCACCGCGCCCGCGCGGTCGCCCAGGTCGCCCTGGCAGCTCCATCAGCGTGCGGTAGCCGGCCTCCTCCAGCGGGCGCAGCGCCACGCGGCGGCGGGCGGCCTCGATCGCTCGGGTCGGGTCGCCGGTCGCCCGGTACGCCGCGATGCTCCGGTCGAGCAGGTCGACGCACTGCTGTTCCAGCTCGGAGCGGGTGTCCCGGGCCCAGTCGTCGTCGTTGCCGGGCAGGAACTCGCCCCCGTAGCGGGCGACGGCGGCCGCCGCGTGGGTCAGGAAGGCGTCCCGGTCACCACCGGCGTCGGCCGCGAGCGCGGCCGCGCGGTCGGCGCGGAACGCGCGCACGTCGACGACGCACGTCGGGCTGTCGCGCCAGCAGAGGTCGCGCGCGGTGACGACGAGCGCGGGCTCGTCGCCGAGGACGCCGCGCAGGTGGTGCAGCTCCCGACGAAGGTTCGTCAGGGCCTGCTCGTCGGAGGAGTCCGGCCAGAACGCCGCGGCGATGCGCTGGCGGGTCTGCGGCGCGTCCCCGCGCGCGACGAGGAACGCGATGAGCGCGATCGTCCGCGACGACCGCGCCTGGACCGTCCCGTCGGCCCCCGCGAGCAACTGCTCACCGAGCAGGGTGACGTGCATCGTCACCGCTCACCTCCCGCGCGATCGGAACCTCCCACCAGCGTCTCGAACGCCCACCCGGCCCGGCAAGGCCGGGTGCCACCCGCTACCGAACTCGACGGAGCCCGGCTCCCGCAGCTGGGCCGTCATCGCAGCACAGCCTGCGCGAGAAGGGACAGGGCAAGGCCGGCGAACAGCGCCAGCGGCAGGCTCCGCGTGCGCCGCCACAGGAGCGCGGCGACCGCGGCGGCCAGCAGCGCGGGTCCGGTGTCGACGAGCGTGACGCTGCCGCGCGGGGCGATCAGGGCGGGAAGTGTGATCGCGGCCAGCACCGCGGGCCCGACGTGCGGCAGCATCCGGGCGAGCGGTGCCGGGGGTTGCGCCCGGGCCGTGACGAGGAACGCCGCTCGCATGGCGTAGGTGCCCAGGCCGATGGCGACGAGCACCAGCAGCGGCTCAGCCACGACGACCACCCGCCACGGCGCCGGCCACCACTCCGACGACGGCGCCGACCAGCACGTTCAGGCCCAGCGGGAACCCGGCCGTCGCGACGGCGGTGAGCCCACCGGCCGCGGCGGCGACCACCGCGGCGCGGGCCTGGAGCATCGGCAGCAACAGGAGCAGGAACGTCAGCGGTGCGGCGAGGTCGAGCCGGAATTCGGCGGGCAGCACGCCGGCGAGCAGCATCCCGATCCCGGTGAGCACCAGCCACGCGCTCCACAGGGTCACGCCGATGCCCGTGTAGTAGGCCATGCGGTCCCCGGGCCGTCCGACGCCGCCTGGGGCCGCGAACCGGGCGGCGGCCAGCGCGTACACGGGATCGGCGAGCAGGTACGCCGCCGCCCACCGCCCGCGCCGCGGCCAGTCCGCGACGTGCGGGGCGAGCGCGGCGCTGTAGAGCAGGAACCGCGCGTTGACCACGAGAGCGGCCATCACCGTGACGGCCGAGCCTGCGCCCGCGCCGAGCAGCTGGACGGCGAGCAGCTGCCCGGCGCCGCCGAACAGCAGCGGTGAGGACGCCCACGCGACCAGCGGCGGCACATCAGCGTTCGCCATCGCCGCACCGATGGTCAGGCCGAAGGGGACGTAGGCGACGATCACGGCGACCGTGTCCTTCACCCCACGGTGCAGGTGGGCGGAGGCCGCCCGGTCCACGAGGATGCTCATCGCTCGGCCTCGCTGGCGCTCGGCCGGCGCTCCGCGCAGGCGCTGTGTCGATGATTCGCTCGCTGACGCTCTCTCATGCCGCCACCCGCCAGGTGCCCCAGGTGCGGGCGTCGTCCGCGATGGTGTCGGCGCAGACGAAGGCCTCGTGCGCCCACCACTGCCGCACCCGCTCCTCGCCGACGGCCGCGATCAGGCCGGCGATCTGGCTGGCCTGCGCGCGGAGCGCGACGACCTTCCGGTCGAGCGTCGCGGCGTCCAGCCGCAGCTGTACCGCGAGCGCCGACGCGGGGGTCCGCAGCGGCAGCCCGTCGCTGAGGAACACGTCGAACGCGTCCCGGGCGGGCTCCCAGCCGTCGACGAACTCCTCGGTGGTGGTCGCGTAGAGCAGCCGCGTCCCGGGCGCGACCGCGGCCCGGGCCGCGGTGACCCAGGACGAGACGGTCTGGTGGTCCTCGTGGCCGGTCAGACCGTCGGGTCCGAACGTCACGATCGTGTCGGGCGCGACGGTGTCGATGATGCGTCCGAGGTGGCGCACCAGCGCGTCATGGGGCTGCGCGGCGCAGGTGCCGTCGGTGATGCCGAGCAGGTGGTGCTCGTCGACGCCGAGGACGGCTAGGGACGCGTCGAGTTCGTGACGGCGGACGCGGGCCAGCCGTTCGGGTGGCCACGCGTGCGGGTCGGCCGTGCCGCGCTCACCGAGCGTCGCTGTCACGCAGACCACCCGCTGGCCGGCGTCGCGCGCGGCGGCCATCAACCCGCCGGACAGGAACGCCTCGTCGTCGGGATGGGCCCAGACGCCGAGGACGGTCCCGAGGTCGGTGACGTCGGTGACGTCGGTGACGGCGGGCCCGGACCCGGTCGGATCCGGCCCGGCGCAACCGTGTGCGGCTGAGCCGCGCGGGGGGAAGGGGATGACGGACACTGGTAGCCCCTCGTCGACCCCTGCGGACAGCCGACCGCGGGGGAATGGGTGTCGCCCGGCCAGGTCGTGGCCGAGCCGGTCCTGTGTGGTGCACATGGGCGAGGACGCTAGGAAGAAGCCGTTCCGGGTGCGTTCCTGTCGTCGGGCGGCCGCGCAGAGGACGGAACGAACGGCGAGCGGCGCGACGAACGGCCGCGGGACCGGGAAGGTGATGGGTGGCCCGGAGCTGGTCAGGCTGGGATGAGCGCGCCGATCTGGACCAGCCGTTGCAGCTCGTCGGCGAGCACCCAGATGGCGGAGATCCTTCCCGCGGCGTCGATGGTGAGCACGTCGATGCCGACGCCGACGACCGTTCGGCCGGTCGGCTCGACGACCCCGACCGGCGTCGACCACGGCCCGGTGTGACGGGCCGTGTGGCGGATGGCGATGGCCAGCTTGCCCGGCGACTCCACCCGGTCCACGACCTCGATCACGTGGTCGTCGAACGCGCGGTGCAGCGCGCGAGCCCGCTCGACGAGGTCAGCGACTGCCATCGGTGCGCCGTTGATCGTCACCGGGTCGGTGTAACAGGCGCGGAACGCCGCGACCGGGTCGTCGCGGTGGTCCGGCGGCACCGTCCACAGCTCGAGCAACCGCTGCTCGGCGGTCATCCCGACCCCCTGTCGGTGGTGGGACCGGGACGGCCGCTCCCGGGGCGGGTAGTCGACGAGCCCGTGCGGATGTCGTTGACGAGGTCGATCGGGGACGAATTGTTCCGACTCGGTGGGAACGAGGGCAAGAGCGATCGCCTCAGCTGCCGAAACGCCATTCGTCCAGCTGCACCTCGCCGGTGTGGACGAGGTCGGCGGCGGACCGGCCGAGCGCGACCCGGTAGGTGCCTCCGGCGACGTGCCACTGGCCCGCATCGCCGTCGAAGCGGGCGAGCAACCGCGCCTCGGCGGTGAGAGTGACGACGCAGGACTGTCCGGGCCGGAGCTCCACCCGCTCGAACCCGAGCAGGCGTCGGCGTTCGTCGCCGGTCGCCTCGGTCAGGTACAGCTGGGGCACATCCGCTCCCGCGCGGGGCCCGCTGTTCGTGACCGTGACGCTCGCTGTCACGGTGTCGCCGCCGCTGACCTCGAACGCGCTGTAGTCGAAGGTGGTGTAGCCGAGGCCGTGCCCGAAGGCGTAGAGCGGGCGCTCGTGCGTTGCGGCGAACCAGCGGTAGCCGACCTCGGCGCCCTCGTCGTAGTGGATCGTCACCGGGGTGCCCCACGCGGTGCCCAGACCCGGCAGGTCCGGCCGGGGCGTCTGGCCGAGGTCGGCCGGGAAGGTGATCGGCAGGCGACCGCGAGGGGTTCACCCGTCCCGTCAGTATCTCGGCGATCGCCCGGCCACCGGCCTGCCCGGGGTACCACGCCTCGAGGATCGCGCGGGCGCTGTCGCGCCACGGCATGGCGACCGGGTTGCCGGTCTCCAGCACGACGACGGTGTTCGGATTCGCCGCTGCCACGGCCTCGATCACCGCGTCCTGCCCCCAGGGCAGCGACAGGTCGGCGTTGTCGAAGCCCTCGCCCTCGAGGCGGATCCCGAACACGATGGCGACGTCCGAGCGGGCCGCCAGCAGCGCCGCCTCGCCCGGGCTCATCCCCGGGTCGAACTCGATGCTCGCCCCCGGCAGCAGGGTCTGCAGCTCCGCCAGCGGCGAGGAGGGTAGGAGGTACAGGTTGCGCGTGGCACCCATGAACCCGGGTCCGCCGACGGGGATGACGGCTGCGAACCCGCCGGGTGGGATGACGGCACTGGAGCCGGTGCCGGTCGGGACGCCCAGCTGCGCGTGGCCACCGATGACGGCGATCCGCGCAGTCGTGCCCGCATCGAGCGGGAGCACGCCGTCGTTCTTCAGCAGGACGACGCCCTGGCGTGCGGCGTCGAGCGCGATCTCACCGTGCTGGGTCATGTCCACGTCCGGCGCCGGACCCGACGTGTCGAGGCCGACCGCGTAGACCGAGTGGAGGATGCGGCGCACCATGTCCGAGAGGCGCTCCGGCGGCAGCCGGCCGTCGGCGTGGGCGGCCCGCAGCGCTCCGGTGAACGCCTCGGCGTCCCACAGCGCCACATCCATCTGCACACCCGACTCCTGGTCGAGGCCCGCGAGGGCGAACTCCCAGCTCGGGGTGGCACCCCAGTCGGACATCACCCATCCCGGGTACGCCCACGCGCCTTTCAGCAGGTCCAGGACCAGCGCCCGGTTGCCGCCTGCGTACTCCCCGTTGATCTTGTTGTAGCCGGTCATGACCGATCCGGGCTGCGACCGTTCGATCGCGAGCTCGAAGGCGAGCAGGTCCGACTCGCGGTGCGCGGCCGGGTCGATGACCGCGTCCAGCCAATGGCGGTTGGTCTCGTTGCAGTTCAGGGAGAAGTGCTTGACGGTGGAGATCACGCCTTCGCCCTGGATGCCGTCGACCGACTCCGCCACCAGTACCGCGCTCAGCAACGGGTCCTCGGACAGGTACTCGAAGTTGCGACCGTTGCGCGGGTCGCGGGCCAGGTTGATCCCGCCGGCCAGCAGCACGTTGAACCCCCTGCTCCGCGCCTCCCGGCCGACCATCACGCCGGTGGCGCGCGCCAACGCCGGGTTGAAGCTCGCACCGAGGGCGAGGGCCGCCGGGAGCGCGGTGGCGGTGTCTCCCGGCCGGTAGCCGGGGTTCGTGACGCCCAGGCTCGCGTCGCTCATCAACAGCGCGGGAACACCGAGGCGCGGGATGCCGGGGACGTAGCCCGCACTCATCGGGACGTCATCGGGGATCCGCTCGTCGCGCGCCGGGTTGATGGAGTTGGCGCCCATCACGCTCACCAGCACCGAGAACCGCTCGTCGTCCGTCATCCGCGCCTCGGTCGCGCGCGCTCGCTCCCCGGCCCGGTCACGGCCCGGCACGGTCATGCCTGCACAACCATCGCCATGATCGACCCTCTTTCGGCGCGTCGAGCTGCCCAGCGCCGAATGATGCCGCCTGGCGCGGTCCGAGGACACCGTCATCGCGCCGGTAACCCGGCAACGTCGAGCTCAGCTCACCGGCTCGGACGTCGTTCGATGGACAACTCGACCGCTGCCCGTCGGATGATGTCCAGGTCGGCGCGCAGGGCACGCACCCGGTCTGGGCCCAGGAGGCTCGTGGTCCAGTCCTCGATCTCGGGCACCAGCTCCTGTGCGATGGTGATGACCTCCCGGCCGCGGTCGTTGGGTATCACGAGCTTGGCTCGTGCGTCGGCCGGGTCGGGGACGCGGACGAGGTAGCCGTGGGTCTCGAGGTGGCGGACCAGTTCGGCCATGGCCTGCTTGGTCATCTGGGCGCGCTCGGCGAGAACGCTGACCGTGGTCCCGGTGTCGTCGAGGTACTGGAACACCGCACTGTGGGACGGCCGTACGGCGGCGTGCCCCCGTTCGGCGAGCCGGGCGAGGACGAGGTCGTTGATCGCCACGAACGCCTCACGCATCGACACGGCGAGGTTGACCGGTCGCTCGCCACCGGCGGTGATGGGTCGAGGCCTTGACATTCGACATGCAACCTGTCTAACTGGGCGATATGGACATGCTACCTGTCGATTATGCCAGCTGTGAGTACCTCCGGGCGGGAACCGACGAGATCAGAATCCTCGCGACCAGCGCCCAGACCGGCGGCGCCCTGTTCGCGGTGGAGACCCGGATACCGCCAGGTGGCGGTCCGCCGGTAATGCACCGCCACGACCCCGGCGAGGTCTACTACGTGATCCGCGGGGAGTTCACCTTCTACATCGGAGGCGACGACACGCCGGTGCGCCGGGTGACCGCGGCCGGCGGGGATGTCGTCCCCCTCGCCGGGCGCACTCCACACACCATCCGCAACGAATCCGGCACCGAGGCGGTCGCGTTCGTCGTGCACGCCCCCGGAGCCCCGATGGAGGGCTTCTGCCGCGCCGCAGCCGCCCTCGCCGTCGACGGCGCCCCGAGCATGGAGGCCGTGCTCGCCGTGGCGGCGCAGCACGGCATCGACTTGCTGGGCCCGATCCCGAGCGTGACGGTCTGACGGATCAGCCGGACGGTGCCGTCGGAGAACAGGACGCGCAGCTCTCCGCGGTTGTGCCGCGTTCCGATGCCGGACCGGGTGAACCCCGCCGGTGGGTCTCGGGACGGTTCGCGCTCCACGCGATCAGCGGCTGCAGGGCCTTGATCAGCTCGGCGCCGCTGGGGAGGGCCTGTACCGGATCTGCACGGGCGTCGTGGGTATCACCTCGCGCTCCACCAGCCCGTACTGTCTCGAGCTCCTTGAGCCGCTGGGAGAGGAGGCGATCGGAGATCCCGGGCACCAGGGTGCGGTACTGGCTGAAGCGGCGCGCGCCCTGGGACCCGGCCAGCAGGACGGCTCCGACCCAGCGGCGGCCGATGAACTCCAGCACCGCCTGGTAGGAGCGGCACTGGTCGTCCTCGACCACGTAGTGCACGGTCAGCGGGTCGATCCCTACTCGTCGGACCCGAGTCACTGACAGAGTAAGTGGCTAATGCCGGCTTGGCAAGGATTCGTCGCGGATGGACACTTGATCGCGTTCCGGCGGGCCGTTCGGGCCCGCCACCGGGCCGGTCCCGGCCACCACGACGCCGCGCCCAGCGCCGCGTCGGGCATCCGACCATGTCAGGAGGTGCGCCGCGCATGCCCTCGGCCCGTCGTGCCACCAACCTATTGGTACAGGAGCTAGAGCGGGTCCACGACACTGCTCCGCCGCGATCTGCGCACCTGCCAGGACCTCACCGACGCCGCCCTGACCGGCGCCCCGGCCGCGAACCTGCGCTCCGCCGTGGGCCAGCTCGCCGCGCGGAGCCCGCACCTGCGGCTCGGGGTGGACTGCGTGCGCTACTGCCAGTTCGTCCACGCCCACCACGGCGCCGAGGACACCTCGCTCTTCCCCGCCGTCCGGCGTAGTGCGCCGCACCTGGGCACCGTCGTCGACCGGCTCGAGGCCGACCACCGCGTGGTGTCCGACCTGCTCGACGCGGTCGAAGCCGCGGCGCACCAGCTCGACGGGCCCGACCCCGTCGGCGCGAGGACCCAGCTGGCGGCGAGCCTCGGCGCGCTCTCCGGTCATCTCCTCGAGCACCTCGAGGTCGAGGAACGCGTGCTGCGGCCCGTCCTCCTGAGCTGGGAGGGGTGGCCCGATGTCTGACCTCCCCCGACCACTGCCGTTCGCCGTTCCCGACCACTGACGAGGAGCCACGATGAAGCACGACATGAACGGCCCCGCCGACACCGCGGATGGGCATCGTCCACGACGCCCTGCGCCGCGACCTGCTCCGCATGCGGGAGGCACTGGCCGGCGACCCCCCTCCCGACCGCAGGCGTGCGCTCGCCGACCATCTCGCGGGGATGATCGACTTCCTGCACGCCCACCGCCGCCGCGGAACGACCGCGATCGGGTCGTGGTTGCACCTCGACTACGCCGGGGGTCGACGATCTTCCAGTACGAGTCCTTGCGGATGATCTGGCCGCCGCGGAACTCCCAGTGATCGCATCCGCGCACCCGCACCTGCTGGCCATCGGGGGTCGTGCCGGTGAGCAGCCACTCGGAGACGCCGAAATCGCCGCTGACCCAATGCCGGCCATCGCCGTAGTGGACATCCGGCAATCCCTGGAAGCGGGTGGCCAGGCCCTCACGAACGGCCGCCTTGCCGGCCAGGCGCCGGCCCCATGGTTCGGGCCCCCTCGGCATGTCCAGCGAACAGTCCTCGGCGAAGAACTCCATGATCGCGTCCAGATCGTGCGCGTTGAACGCATCCGCGACCGCCTTCAGCGTCTCCACCGACGCCCCGCCCCGATCCTCCATCTCCCGCCTCCCCCGCGATGCTGTTCACGCTCGGGCGTCACGAAGGGTACGCCCGGCGATCAGGCCCGTTCGGAACTCAGCGTTCGACGCGGACAGTGCGGCGTTCGCGAATGGCGGCGTCCGCGGCCGACAGCACCGCCACGACGTCACGCGCCGTCCGGACATCGCACAACGTGTCCGTGCCACGGGTGACGGCCCGGTGGAGGTCGGCGGTGGCGTGCTCGAAGGCATCGCAGGCGGGCAGGTTCCACCCGGGCAGCGACCACCAGCCGGGCCGGCCGTGCAGGTCGATGCTCCACGTTCCGGCGGCCTTCGGGGCGTCGAGGGTGGTGGCCACGGTGCTGACGGCTCCACCTTCGTGCCGCAGGAGCAGGTAGCTCGTGCGGCGCGGGCCCTCGAGGGCGCTGACCTCGACGATCGGGCCGAGCACGGGCACGAGCGGCGAGATCGCGTGCGGTCCGGCGTCCCACAGTGCGCCCTTCTCGACCCGCCACGTCGAGTCGAGAAGCACCCCACCCGGGTTGAGGACGGACACGAACACGGTGACGCGGGCACCGTCCCAGCCGCCCTGCGCGATCGCGGTCTGCAACGACTTCTCGACATCGGGCTGGTAGCGGCCGGTGAAGAAGACCACCGACCGCACCCCGGCCTCCTCCACGGCCGCGACCACCTCGTCGGCACGGTTCAGCGACAGCGCGAGCGGCTTGTCCAGCAGCAGGTGCCGGCCGGCGTGGGCCGCCTCGATCGCGAGCGGGGCCTGGACGTCGGGCGGGAGGGCCATGGACACCGCCTCGACGTCGGCGAGCAGCGCATGGACGTCGGTGTAGGGGCGGGTGTCCAGATGCGCGGCCAGGGCCACTGTCTTCGCGCGGTCGCGCCCCCACACCCCGACCAGGTCGGCGTCGGGACAGGACCGCCGACCCGGTCCCTGGGTGTCACGAGCCCACCAGCCGGTGCCGAGGAGTCCGAACCTCATCGGCCACGTGCAGACGTGCGACGCGGGTGACCGGAGGAGGAGGAGGAGGAGAAGGCGCCCGCATGCGCCGCTGCCCAGGTTGCGAAGCTGCGAGGCGCACGCCCCAACACGTCGCGCACGGTGGGGAGGACGGGGGACTCGTCGAGGGTGCGGTCGACGTAGAACCGGATGAACGCCGCAGCGTAGGCAGCGGGCATGGTGGCGTCGAGATCCGCGCGCGCCTCGGCCTCGGTCATGCCCTCGACACGCAGATCGCGGCCCAGCACGTCGCCGAGGATGCGGACGCGGTCGGCCGGCAGGAGCGTCTGCGGACCGCTGAGGTGCAACGCCACGCCGTCGTGCCCGCACTGAGAGAGTGCCGTGGCGGCGACGGCCCCGACGTCGTCGGGATCGACGGTCGCAGCCGGTACGTCCGGAAACGGCAAGCGGACGACGTCGCCGGCGGCGAGCTGGTCGACCCACGTCAACGCGTTGGACATGAACGCGAACGGGCGCAGGAACGTCCATGCCACCCCGGACTCCTCGACAGCCCGTTCGGACAGGATGTGATACGCGGTCACGGCGTTGTCCATGTCACCCGAGGGCACCGACGAGCTCGACAGCAGCGCCACCCGCTCCACCCCGGCTCGGCGGACCTGCGAGAGGAGACCGGGCATGTCGGCGTAGCCGCTCATCAGGAACGCACCTGCCGTACCCGCGAGCGGCGCGGCCAGGGTCTCTGGGCGATCGAGATCGGCGGTCACGCCCCGCACACCCGATGGCCACGCCGTTGCCGGCGGTCGGCGGGACACCGCGCGCACCTGGTGGCCCGCCGCGACCAGCGCCCGGACCACCGCCGAACCGACGTTGCCCGTCGCACCGGTCACGAGGAAGTCACTCATGGATCAGCCCACCAATGTTAGGGATCGTTCCCTTACGTCACCGAGGCTAGGTTGGGCCCACGCCGACCGCAAGGCAGGAGAGACCGATGCGCCGCTCGTCGGAGGAGACGCGTGCGCACGTGCTGCGGGTCACCCGCGAGCTGTTCTACCGGCACGGGATCCGCACCACCGGTGTCGACCGGGTCGCGACCGAAGCCGGCGTCGCCCCGACCACGCTCTACCGGCTGTTCGCCAGCAAGGACGACCTGGTCGCCGGCTACCTCGAGCGGGAGGCCGAGGGCTATCGCGACTGGTTCACCGCGGCCATCGGTGCCCCCGGCAGTCCACCGCGGGAGCGCATCCTCGCGCTGTTCGACGCGCTCACCGTGCAGGTGCGCGGCGAGGACTGTCGCGGCTGTCCGTTCCAGATCGGCATCGCCGAGCTCGCCGACCCTGCGCTGCCCGGCCACGTCCAGGCCGTCGGCGTCAAGAGGTGGACCCGCGACCAGCTGCACGACCTCGCCGTCGCACTCGCTGTGCCGGATCCGGCGGTGCTGGCCGGACAGCTCATGCTGGTCTTCGAGGGGGTGTACGCCTCCGTGCTGTCGCTCGCCGACGACGCACCTGTCGCGCACGTGCGGTCGCTGGTGACGCGGCTGCTCGACCCGGTTCCCGACGACTCTGACGTCCCGCCAGTGCCAGCGTCGTGACCCCTACACCGGTCCTCAGGTGTCCATGAAGAACATCTCGAGCTGGATGTTGTCCGGGTCGCGGAAGACCAGCACCGCCGCGACCTGCCGCTGCGGCTCCGGGGCGACGTGGCTCAGGCCATTCCGGATGCTGCGAGCGGGTCGTAGCCCGCAGTTCGGAAGAGGCCCTGCATCTGCCGGCGCCGGACACCGATGTTCGAACCCTCGATGACGGGGTAGGCGAGCGCCTCGTCCAGGTAACGCACCAGCGGGAAGTTGTTGTCGTACGCGGAGACGCCGACGAGCTTGATGAGGTCGTTGATGACCTCGACGCCGGTCTCGGAGCCGAACACCTTCGCGTGCAGCGCCCACTCCAAGCCCTGTGGGTGCTGGGACAATGCTGCGTCGAGTGCACGCCACGACAGCAACCTCACGGCCTCGATCTTGCTCTTGGCATCGGAGAGGACGTCGGCGACCGACTGGTGCTCGATGATGGGAACCGGGCCTCCTCGCTTCTCGGTGGTCGCGAACCGATAGGCGACGTCGAAGGCCTGTCGCATCGCCGCGACGGCGAAGGTGCCGATGGACGCACCGCTGCCGACGAACGCGTTGCGCGTGAGGGCGACACCCTGGCCCTCCTGCCCCAACAGATTCGACTTCGGGACCCGGACGTCCACCAACCGGATTCGCGCCGTCAGACAGCCCCGCAGGCCAGGCAGGTCGTAGTACTCCTCGACCTCGATGTGGCCGGCGAGGTGCTCGCGCTCGGCGACGACCAGCGACACCCCTCCTGGAGTGCGGCAGACGATCGTCATGACGTCCGGGCCGTCGCCGTCCCAGCCGGGAAGATGGGACGCCCACGCCTTGCGTCCGTTGATCACCCAGTTGTCGCCGTCGGGTACCGCAGTCGTCCGCGTGCCTCCGGCCGGCGCCGGCGCGTCGAAGTTGGCGCTGCCTTCGGGCTCGGAGAACGCCATGGCCGCGACAGGTGCGCCCTCCTGGACGAGGAAAGGCGCGACGAACCGTTGGATCTGCTCGGGTGTGCCGACCTCGTACACCGGGGCCAGCGCGATCAGCGGACCGGCCAGCGAGATGACGAAGTCGGGGCTGTGGGCGGCCCACTCCTCGATGAGGATCGCCGCGTCGACGCCGCCCGATGCCGCTCCTCCGAACGGCACCGGGATGAGGCCCCTGAGGAAGCCGGCCTCCACCGCCTTCTCGAACGCGGGCCGCGCCAGCGCAGCGCGTCGCACCGGATCGCGCTCCGCGCGAACGGCATCAGCGAGGCCTCGCAGGTTCGCCTCGGCGAACTGTCGAGCCGCGTGCTTGAGCTGCTCCTGCTCAGGCGAGAGCGAGAACGAGACGGACATGGGCTCCTCCGCCACCAGGGCCGGACGCCATGTCGTCCGGCCGGGGCACCTAGGTTCTCATCGTCGGCAGCACGTGGTCACGAACTGCGCGGCTGCAGGACGAAGTCGTACCGCGCCTCGACCCATTCCCGGTCCGACTCCCCGCCGTCCGGCGTCGGGCCGGCCGGGCGCGGTTCGAACGCGACGATCAGCTCCCGCTTGGTGCCGAACACGACGTCGTCGTCGAGGTACCGCGCGCCCTCCTGGAACAGGTGGGTGATGAGCGGCTCGTACCCGTCCACGTCGATCAGGAAGTGCACGTGGGCGGGGCGGAAATGACTGATGGCCGTCCGACCGATGAGCTCGCCGACCGGACCGTCCATGGGGATCGCGTACCCGAGCGGCGCGATCGTGCGGATGCAGTACGTGCCGTCGGCGCGGGTCATGTACTTCGCGCGCAGTCGAGCCTCGTCGACGTCGAGCTGGGACTCGTAGGCCCCGTCGGTGTCGGCCTGCCACACGTCGAGCACGGCACCGCCGACCGCCTCGCCGTCGAGGTCGCGGACCGTGCCGTGGACGTAGAGCGGGACGCCGGGCAGGCCGTCGGACATGTCGGCACCGAACCCGAGCTCGGGCGACCCGTCGATGTGGAACGGTCCGAGCACCGTCGCCGGCGTCGCGGACGGCTCCAGGCGATGGTTCATCTGGACGACGAGCATCGACAGGCCCAGCACGTCCGAGGCGAGGATGAACTCCTCGCGCTTGTCGTCGCTGATCTGCCCGGTCCGGGCCAGCCACTGCATCGCCGCCATCCACTCGGACTCGGTCAGCCGCACCTCGCGGGCGAGATCGTGCAGGTGGCGCACGAGCGCGGTCATGATCTCCGCGAGCCGCGGGTCGTGGGCGGTGGCCCAGCGCTGCACCGCCAGGTCGGTGACGTTGTCCTCGGTGACCGGCTGCATCAGGCCTCCTCCTCCTCGATCTCGGCGCGCAGCAGGGCCGCGGCGCCGACCATCGCGCGCATCTTCCCGTCCGCGGAGTCCCGCGGCAGGTACTTCATCCCGCAGTCCGGAGCGATCACGAGTTGCTCGGACGGGAGGAACGGGAACGCCCGACGCACCCGGTCGGCGATGGCGTCGACCGGCTCGACCTCCGGTGTGGAGAGGTCCACCACCCCGAGGATCACGGTCTTGTCGGACAGGTCGGCCAACACCCCGAGGTCGAGTCCCGACTGGGCGGTCTCGATCGAGACCTGCTGGACGGGGCATCCGGCGAGCTCGGGCAGGAACGAGTAGCCCTCCGGGCGCTCGTGGATGATCGCCGCGTAGCCGAAGCAGAGGTGCACGGCCGTGGTGCCCGTGACCCCGTCGAGCGCCGCGGTGAGCGCGGCGAGCCCGTACGCCCTCGCCGCGTCCGGACGGGCCTGCAGGTAGGGCTCGTCGATCTGCACGATGTCGGCGCCGGCGGCGAAGAGGTCGCGGACCTCGGCGTTGACGGCCTCCGCGTAGCCCATCGCCGCCGACTCCGGATCGGTGTAGTGGTCGTTCTGCGCCTGCTGGCTCATCGTGAACGGGCCGGGCACCGTCATCTTGACCGGACGGTCGGTGTGCGCCCGGAGGAACTCCAGGTCCGCCACCTGCACCGGCCGGGGGCGGTGGATCGGGCCGACGATCCGCGGCACCGGGTTCGGGTGCCCGGAGCGGTCCAGCGCCGTGCCGGGATGGTCGATGTCCACGCCCTCCAGCGCGGTGGCGAAGTGGTTGGAGTAGCTCTCGCGCCGGATCTCGCCGTCGGTGAGGACGTCCAGCCCGGCGCGTTCCTGAGCGCGGACCGCGAGGACCGTGGCGTCGTCCTGGGCCTGGGCGAGCCGCTCCGGATCGACCCGCCACAGCTCCGCCGCCCGCACCCGCGGGGGGAACCGGCCGGCCAGCCTCGCGCGGTCGATGAGCCAGTCCGGCTGGGGGTAGCTACCGACCAACGACGTGGGGAGCACGGGCATCAGTACGCCTCCGGAACGAGGACGACGCGGCCACCGGACGTGCAGGACCACGCCGTGTCGACGTCGGTGAGTGCCATCTGCTGATGGGTGACGGTGAGCCGGCCGGCCACCGCCTCGGCGACGACCGTGGTCAGCGCCTCGCGCCGCTGCTCGCCGGTGAGCGCGTTGTTCGTGTAGCCGAGCACGCGCAGCGACCGGCTGCGCAGGGTCGCGGAGTCCAGCTCGGCGGTGCCGGAGGCGGCGCCGCCGAGGTTGACCAACCGTCCGCCCGGTCCCAGCGTCCGCAGTGACGCCGCAGCAGGCACACCGAACAGGGGGTCGAGGACGAGGTCGACCGGTCCCTCGGCCGCCGCCCGCATCCGCTCGGCCAGCCCGGCCACGTCGTCGGCGGGCCCGAGCGCGACCACGGCGTCGGCCCCGAGACGCACGGCCTGCTCTCGGGCCTCCGCCGACCGCGCGGCCGCGACCACGCGACGGGCTCCGGCCGCCCGCGCCAGCTGCACCCCGGCCTGGCCGACCACCCCACCCGCCCCGAGAACGAGCACCTGCTCCCCAACCGCCAGCTGCCCGCACCACGTGAGCGCCATCCAGGCGGCGACCGCGGACAAGCCCAACGCCGCGACCAGCACCGGGTCGGCGTCGGCGGGCAGCCGCACGACGTCGGGTTCGGGCACGGTCGCGACGCCCCGCATGCTGCCGTCGCCCGCGGCCATGCCGGCGGACGTGGCGAACCAGATCGGCGCCCCGTCCGCGTCGACCCCCACCCCCTGCACGCCCGGCACGTAAGGCACGGTCGGGGCGCCGAAGTAGGAGGTGCCCGAGGCGCAGAGCCGGTCGAGCGGCGTGATCGGGGCCGCGGTCACCGTCACCGTCACCTCGCCAGGGCCGGCCACCGGCAGCGCGCGCTCGATAATCCGGGGCGGGCGACCCGGCTGCTCGACGACGGCCGCGGGCATCACGGCTGGACCCGGGGATCAGGTGGGACCCAGGGATCGGGTGGAACGGAGCGGGTGTGCGAGTCGACCGAGAGGAAGATGTCGTTGCCGACCGGGTGCCGCAGCTCCTCCGCGAGCTGCCCGATCAGCCCCGCGGTGCGGGCGAGCATCGCGAATCCGCGCAGCAGCGGCAGCGGCAGCCCGAGATCGGCCAACGCCGCCCCGCAGACGCCCGCCCCGTTGAGCGGCAGGTTCCGGCCGAGCACCTGCGGGTGCACCCGGCCGATCGCGGCGAACAGCTCCAGGTGCGGCCCGAACTGCCCCTCCTCGAGCGCGATCTGCATCAGCCGTGGCGTGCGGGGGTCGCCGTCCTTGTGCACGTGGTGGCCCAGCCCGGGCACGAACGCGCCGGCCGCGCGCCGCGTCCGCACCGTCTCCGACGCGAGCGCGTTCCAGCCGGCCTCGTCGGTCGGTTCCACGGCCCCCTCGAGCACCTCGTGCAGGAAGCGCCCGGTGTCCTCGGTGACCCCGAGGAACCGTGAGCCGCCACCGAGCAGGCCGGCCGCGAGGGCGCCCTGCACCGAGTCCGGCGCGGACAGGTAGGTGAGCCGCGTGACGATCGCGGTCGGCGTGAAGCCGTGATCGGCCAACGCGGCGAGCACGGCCTCGAACACCCGGACCTGGCCCGGTGTCGGGCGTTGCTGCGTCGCCAGCCAGAACGCGAGCTCGCCGAACCCCACCTCGCCCATGACGTCACGGGCGAGGTCGTGACCCAACAGCGTGATCGTGTCCCGGGTGGACGCGCCGAGGGCGGTCGGGTACTCGCGGTCAGCCACCGCGGCTCTCCTCTGGGTGGCTCTCCTCTGGGCGGCTCTCCGCTGGCTCCAGCCATGCCCGCAGCTCGGGCCCGTGCTCGTCGAGCTCCGGTGGCGGGAGCGTGTAGCGCGCCGGGGTCGCGGAGAACGTGATCGGGTGCCGGGCCATCGGTACGGCCCGGTCCCCCTTCCCGACCTCGACCACGGGCTCCAGCTCGAAGCGCTCGGCCATCGCGAACCCGCCGTCGATCGTGTTGATCGGGCCGGACGGCACACCGGCGGCGACCAGCAGCTCGAACCACTCGGTAGCGCCTCGGGTGGCCAGCCGCTCGACGAGGATCGGTCGCAGCTCGGCCCGGTTCGCGGTGCGGTCGCGGTTGCGGGCGAACCGCGGGTCGTCGGGCACTGCGGTGATCCCGAGCACGTCGCACAGCTTGCGGAACTGCCGGTCGTTGGGCGCGGCGATGATCAGCTCGCGGTCCGCGGTCGGCAGTGGCTCGTACGGGAACACGCTGGGATGCGCGTTGCCCATGCGGTAGGGCACCACGTCGCCGGCCACGTAGGCGGAACTGTGGTTCACCAGGCCCGAGAGGGCCGAGGACAGCAGGTTCACCTCGACCTCCTGGCCCTCACCGGTCGCGTCCCGGTGCCGCAGGGCCGCGAGGATCCCGATCACCACGTGGTTGCCGGCCATCACGTCGAACACCGAGATCCCGGCCCGATAGGGCGGACCGTCCGGATCACCGGTCAGGCTCATCAGGCCCGAGATCGCCTGCACCATGAGGTCGTACCCGGGCACCGCGGCGCCCGCGCCCGGGCCGAACCCGCTGATCGAGGCGTAGACGACGGCCGGGTTGCGGGCGCGCACCGTGGCGTGGTCGAGACCGTACTTGGCCAGACCCCCCGGCTTGAAGTTCTGCACCAGCACGTCGGCGCGGCGCGCGAGCTCGTGGGCCACGGCCAGGTCACCGGAGTCGCGCAGGTCCAGCGCCAGCGAGCGCTTCCCGCGGTTGATCCCCAGGTAGTACGTGGACACCTCGCCACGGGCGGGCGGCGTCCACGTCCGGGTCTCGTCGCCCTCGGGCGACTCGACCTTCACGACGTCGGCCCCCATGTCGGCGAGCAGCATCGTGGCGTAGGGCCCGGCCAGCACCCGGGAGAAGTCGGCGACCAGGATGCCGGCGAGCGGGCCGAGCCGTTCGTCTGCCATGTGGTCACCCTCCGCCGCATCGCGGACAACTGTCCGCTGCGAGCATGCCACAGCGGTGCGGCGGAGCCCAGTCAGACCGCAACGGTGATGTGCGGGACCTCCTCGAGCCGGGCGAAGTCCGCGCTGATCGCCCCTGCGGTCCGCAGCAGCAGCGGGAGGTGGTCCTCGACGAGCCGCTCGACCGGTGTCTCCGCGGCGTGGGCGTTGACGTTCAGCGCCGCGACGACCCGACCGGCCCCGTCGCGCAGCGGCGCGGCCACCGAACGGATTCCGGGTACGAGCTGCTCGTCGGTCAGTGCCCACCCGCGCGCACGCACCTCGCGCAGCGCCGCGTCGCGTTCGGCCCGTTCGGGTCGCCACCGGGCCACCAGCCCGGAGCGCGTCGGCAGGGCGAGGACCCGTTCCAGCTCGTCGGGTGCCAACGCCGCCAACAACACCTTGCCCAGGGAGGTCACCAGCGCCGGGAAGCGGGTTCCGATCTGCACGGACAACCCGACGATCTTCGGGACGGCCACCCGGCAGACGTAGACGATGTCCGAGCCGTCGAGCTGCGCGATCGAGCAGGACTCGTTGGTCCGCGCGACCAGTTCCTCCATGTGCGGACGCGCCACGTCCCACAGACCTTGCGACCGCACGTAGGCGACGCCGAGGTCGAGCACGCGGGGGGTCAACAGGTAGCCGCCCCGGCCGGACCGCACGTAACCCAGCTCGACCAGGGTCAGGAGGATGCGCCGGGCCGTCGGACGGGCCAGCCCGGTGGCGGTCGCGACATCGGCGAGTGACAGCACCGGGCGACCCGGTCCGAAGGCCTCGATGACCTCCAGCCCGCGGGCCAGCGCCTCGATGAAGTCGGGCCCGGTGCCCTCACGCGCCATGGCGCACCCCGTCCCGTCGAGCGGTCCGCATCGGGGAACCGTACGCCACTGCTCGGGGCTTGACACCCGTTTCGGGGCGCTCCAGAGTGCTTCCCGTCGGCATGCGGACACCTGTCCGGCTCGTTCCACGACGATGGAGGTCGCAGCGATGGCGCTGGACGGGGAATCCGAGACGATCGTGCTCCGCGGCGGAACGGTTCTCACCGTCGACGGCGCCCACCGGGTGCTACCCGCCACCGACCTCCTCGTGGTCGGGAACCGCATCGCCGCCATCGGGCGGGACCTGCCGGTGCCCGAGGGCACCCGCGAGATCGACGCCCGGGACGGCATCGTCATGCCGGGCATGATCGACACTCATCGCCACATGTGGCAGACGGCGATGCGCGGCTACGGCGCCGACTGGACCCTCACCCAGTACTTCGTCTGGTACTACCTCGAGTCCGGGCGAGTATTCCGACCGGCGGACATCCACGCCGGCAACCTCCTCGCCGCCGCCGAGGCGATCGACGCCGGGGTCACGACCTGCGTCGACTGGTCGCACGGCCTGCAGACGGTCGACCACGCCGAGGCCGCGGTCGACGCGCTGCAGGCGGTTCCCGGCCGATTCGTCCTCGCCTACGGCAACATCCAGCAGGCGCCGTGGGAGTGGGCCACTTCGGCGGAGTTCCGAGGGTTCGCACAGCGCCGCCTCGACGCCGCCGACGACCTGCTCGCCTTCCAGATGGCGTTCGACGTCACCGGCGACCCGGCGTTCCCCGAGCGGGCGGCGTACGAGGTCGCGCGCGAGCTCGGCGTCCCCGTCACCACCCACGCCGGCGTCTGGGGCGCTACGAACGACGACGGCATCCGACTCGCCCACGAGGCCGGGTTCCTCGACGAGGCCAGCATCTTCGTGCACGCCGCGACGCTCTCGCCCGACTCCTACCACCGCATCGCGGCCACCGGCGGCTCGGTGTCGGTCTCCACCGAGAGCGAGCAGAGTGCCGGGCAGGGCTATCCGCCCACCTGGGCCCTGCGCGCGCACGACATCCCGGTATCGCTGTCCATGGACACCAGCGTGTGGTGGAGCGGGGACCTCTTCTCCGCCATGCGTACGACGCTCGGTGCCGACCGCTCGCGCGAACACCTGCAGGCCCACGCGGCGAACGCGACGGTCACCCACTGCGCGCTGCGCGCCGAGAAGGTCGTCGAGTGGGCCACCCTCGGCGGCGCACGCGCCCTCGGCCGCGGCGCCGATCTCGGCAGCCTCGAGGTCGGGAAGAAGGCCGACGTGGTGCTGCTCAAGAACGACCATTCCCCCGTGTCGTTCCCGCTGCTCAACCCGCACGGCCACGTCGCGTTCCAGGCCCAGCGCGGCGACGTTCACACCGTCCTCGTCGACGGTCGGATCGTGAAGCACGAGCACCGCCTGGTCGGCGTCGACTTGGCCGCGATCCGGCGCGAGGTCGACGGGACCGTGGAACACCTGCGCTCCGCACTCGGCCAGGAGGCCTGGGAGAAGGGGATGAACCCCGACGTCCCCGAGACGACGCTCCTGGACAACCCGTACACGTACACCGACTACGCCAGCGAGACCACCCACCGAGCGGTGGACGAGACGGTGTAGAGGTTTCGAACGTCAGCCGGCGGCTCGAGAGACCGCTGGCCGTTCGGTGTCGTCACCGGCGGCCGTGGCGGCGCCGGAGGATGATGCCGCCGTGCTCACCGCCACGACCGCAGCGGCCAGCAGCACCGCGCAGGCCACCCACGTCAGCACGACCGCTGCGGGATTCTTCATCTCCTTCGTGCTCGCGGCCTGATCTCGTGCTCGTGGCCTGATCAACAGTCGCGTTCCCCGGAACGCGACCACGCGTACAGCCGGTGGACGACGCCAGTTCTGTCGGTGCCGGCTCCTAGCCTGACGTCATGCCGCTCTCTCTCGACGAACGCCAGCGGTTCCTGGCCGAACCGCACATCGCCGCCTTGTCCGTCTCCGCCGGGTCGGCGCGTGGTCCGCTGACGGTACCGATCTGGTACCACTACACCCCGGGGAGCGACGTCTGGGTGCTGACCTCGGCGGATTCCCGGAAGGCCGCCCTCATCGAGGCCGCGGGCCGCTTCACCCTGATGGTCGAACGCCTCGAACCGACGGTCCGCTACGTCTCCGTGGAAGGGCCCGTCACCCGGACGATCCCGGGCGATGACGAACACCTGTGGACGATGAGCAGCCGCTACCTGCCGCCCGACCAGGCCCGGTCCTACGTGGAGTTCGCCAAGGCCGATCACGGTGATCAGGTGGCGATCTTCCTCCGCCCGGACCACTGGCTCTCGGCCGATCTGGGAGGCGCCGCCTGATCGACACGATGTTCCGCCGAACGCGCGACGAGCGCTCCCAGATCCACGATCACCTCGCCACCGGCTGTCCGCCGGTGCTCAGCGAGGCGGCCGGCCGATCCCCGCGGCGTAGAGCACCCCCAGCACCGCGCCCAGCGGCCCGGCCACCCACACCCACCACGGGTAGATCGGCTCGCCGACGGTCAGCGCGACGATGCCCCAGATCACCAGGTTCGTCACGACCAGGCTGGCCCAGATGATCGTGAGCACCCGCATCGTGACGCCGCCTGGCGTGGACGAGAAGACGGGGCGCCGGCCCGGCTCGACAGGTGACGCAGGCAGGTCGGCGGTCACGTGGGCCAGCTCGCTACGGGTGCGTGCCGCCCACGCGGAGCGCACACGATCGTCGAACTCGTAGAGGTCGAGCTGCCCGACCTCGTGCGCACGCCGGAGCCGGTCCTGCACCTCACCGCGCTCGGCGTCCGAGACGCGCATGTCCTCGCCGCGCACCGGGTCGTTCACGTCACCGATGATGGCACGACGGACCGACGGTGAGGTGCGGCCCGCCCACCCGCCCGGCCGTTGCTCTCATGCATGGTTCCGCATATGTTGGCGGGCGTGGGGGTGGGACACGGGCACGGCGTCGATGCGGCGGCCGGCGGCAGCGCGTCGGGTCGGCACGTGCGGCGGCTCGCGATCTCGCTCGCCGTGCTCGCCGCGTTCTTCGTGCTGGAGCTGGTCGTCGGCCTCGCGACCTCGTCTCTCGCCCTGCTCTCCGACGCCGGGCACATGCTCACCGACGTCCTGGGGGTCGGCATGGCCCTCGCGGCGATCATCGCCGCCCGCGGGGCCGCCCTCACCGACCGGCGGACCTTCGGGCTCTACCGCGCCGAGGTCCTCGCCGCGCTGGCCAACGCGGTGCTGTTGTTCGTGGTCGCCGGCTGGGTGGTCGTCGAGGCCGTGCGGCGGTTCGCCGACCCGCCGGACGTGCCGGGCCTCCCCCTCGTGCTCACGGCGGTGGCGGGCCTCGTCGCGAACCTCGTCGTCTTCGCCCTGCTCCGGTCGGGCGCGCGGGAGAGTATCAACGTCCGTGGTGCCTACCTGGAGGTCCTCGCCGACACGCTCGGCTCCGTCGGCGTGCTGGTGGCCGGCGTCGTCACCCTGCTGACGGGTTGGCCCTACGCCGACCCGATCGTGGCCATCGCCATCGGGTTGTTCGTGCTGCCGCGCACGTTCGTGCTGGGACGGCAGGCGGTGCGGATCCTCGTGCAGGCGGCCCCGGCGCACGTCGACGTGGCCGCCGTCCGGTCCGAGCTCGGCACCCTCGGCGGGGTGCGGGACGTGCACGACGTCCACGTCTGGACGCTCACCTCCGGCATGGAGGTGGGGTCGGCGCACCTCATCGTCGACGCGGAGTGCGACCCGGCGGCGGTGCTCTCCGCCGCACAGGACCTCCTGGTGGAACGCCACCGCCTCGCCCATTTCACCCTGCAGGTGGAACCACCCGGGACCCGCACCGGGTGCGCGCAGATCAGCTGGTGACGCGCGGGGCGTACATGATCACGGCCACGCCGAGCAGGCAGAGCGCCGCGCCCAGGTAGTCGGCGAGCGCGAACAGCAGGACCAACCGTGCCACCGTCACCGGCTCAGGAGATCACGAGCAGGAACAGGCCGGCCATCGTGTAGGCGACCATCAGCAGCACGAGCGGGACCTGGTCGGCGAGGCGCCGGTGCTCGGGCAGCAGCGCGATGCACCTGTCGTGCGCGGCGACGACGGCGACGACGTGCCCGACCAGCACCGCCCCGATCTGGATCCCCGCCACCACCTCCGGTGCCGGCACGGCGACCACGGGTCCGAGCTGCTGGCCGGCCAGCTGGGCCAGCCCACGCGGGCCCTCGACCAGCAGCAACGTCGCGTAGTGGGCGATCGTGTAGCCGACGGCGATCGGCACGAGGGTGCTGGCCAGCGCCCCGCCGAGCCGTCCCGTTGCGGCCCGGTACAGCCCGCCGACCAGCAGCACCAGACCGAGGAGCGCCGCCGTGTCCACCAGCACCGGGGCCGCGAGCACCTGCCGCCCGCTCTGCCACCCGACCCAGCCCGTCAGCCCGTCGAAGACCGTCGAGCCCCACCACACCGCGAGGAACGCCACCAGGCCGCCGGCGACCGGGACCGCGGCGAGCCCGCGGAACGGGGAGCGCAGCCCCACGCGGCCGCAGTCGAGCCGACCGACCGGGGCGAGTGCGCCCGTCAGCGTCGAGTAGACCTCGAAGGCGTCCGCCCGGTCGAACCACCGCGCGCCGTACCGCAGCGCGGCAGCGACGTGCAGCACGGCGTAGCCGAGCAGGAAACCGGCCACGACGGCGGGCCGGTCGCGATCGGGAGCGACCAGCTCGAGCCAGACGAACACCAGCAGCCCGACGGCGGCGGGCCGGTACCCCAGCGAGGGGGGCAGCGGCGCGCGACCGTCCACCGAGCGGTGCAGCGCCCCCGCAACGAGGCGGTGCAGCAGCCGCAGCGGGTTGAGGACCCGCCAGACCGGCCCGAGCAGCAGCGACGCCGGGACGATCCCGACCCAGAACAGCACGTAGACCGCGCGGGGCGCGGGGTTGGCCGCGGGGTCCTGCTCGCCGAGGAGACCCTGGGCGACGACGACGGTCGCGATCAGCAGGGTGAGTGCGCGCAGCGCGGTGCGCAGCCCGGGGGTGTCGAGCCACGCGGGCAGGGGTCGGCCGGTGACCGGCCCGGTGAACCGCGGGTGCCTCCAGAGCAGGGCCACGGCGACGAACGAGACGAGGACGACGACGCCGCCGGTCTGCAGCACCAGCTCGCCGTCGAGCGGCAGACCGTCGACCCCGCCGATGCCGTGTGCGTGCAGCACTCAGGCCGCCGGGACCGTCCCGCTTCGCAGCACCGCCACGCCACCGACGACGACCCCGAGGCCGCCGCCCAGGGTCAGCGCCACCAGCAGCCGGTCCAGGTCCGCGCCCCAGGCGAACGGCACCACGGCGTCGACCAGCGTGACGGCGTCCACCGGCGCGATGACCAGGGCGAAGAGCCCGCCGGCGGCCACGCACAGCAACGGGCCGATCGCGTGCTCCCTTACCGTCAGCCACGCGCCGGCCGCCCCGAGCGGCCAGCCGATCAGCGCGTACCCGGCCGCGCTGAGCAGCATCAGCGGGTAGCTCTGGTCCTCGGGCACCCCGGCCGAGCCCAACGCGTGCAGCAGGTGGGCACCGAGGACGACGAGGGTCGCGCCGGCGAGCACCAGCCGACCCCCGCGCCGCCCGGCGCCGAGCACCCCGGCCAGCGCGGGGACGGCCAGCGCGAGCAGGGCCACGGTCCACCAGAGCGCCGCGGCGGGGGGCGGCGGCCAGTACTGCTCCCCGCGGACGGTCACCACCGCCTCTCCCACCCGCAGCGGGACGGCCCACGCCAGCCGGTCGCCGGCGCGACGTTCCGTGGCGGCGGCCGTCGTGATCCGCGGGTCGGACCAGTAGGCGCGCCCGCCGGGAGGAACGACCGGCAGTCCGGACAGCTGCGAACCGGGCAGCGGCAGCACGACGACGGTCTCCCCGGTGCCGTTGTCGATCCGCAGCCGCGCCCCGAACTCGACCGCACGGACGTCCAGCCCGGCGACGGGCGGCTCGACCGCGAGCACCCGCGCCTCGCTGCTGGACGACGTCAGGCCACCGGCGTGCGCCGCAGCCGCGGTCGCGCCGCCGGGCAGCAGGAACAGGACCAGCCCGGCGAGCAGGAGGACCCGACCGATCCGCACCGCCGTCACCGGACCACCCTACGGGCGGTCAGGAGACCTCGAGCTGGGCCAGCGGCACCCCGCGCTGCTCCAGCTCGACCTCGAACGCCCCGGGGAGATCTGCGACGAAGCGCAGCGTGGTGCTCGCCCCGGCCGTGACGTAGCTGAGCCGGTCGTAGCCGTGCACGTGCACCTCGTCGGCCACGTCGCTACGCACCACGAGCTCGACGGTGGACCCGACGGGTACGGCGTACCGCGCCACCCCGCCGGTGACCGTGCCCGCGGCGAACGCCACCTCGATCCGCTGCGCTCCGTCCGCCGCCACCGCCGGGACGGACGCCGCCTGCGCGCCCCCGCAGCCCCCCACGAGGAGCGCCGAGCTCACGAGCAACGCAGCGACGACGCAGCCGCGACGGCGGGCAGTGCTCACGCTCGGCGTCCCTCCGATCGTCGTGCCCCCAGCCTGCCACGACGTCCCCGGGCCGCGGTGCGGCAGGATCGGGTTCCGTGACCCAGCACTTCCCTGCGACCCAGCACCCCCCTGCGACCCAGCACCCCCCTGCGACCCAGCATCCCCCCGCGACCCAGCATCCCCCCGCGCCCGTGCCCGAACGGCTCTTCGACGACGAGCGCGAGCAGCGGTGGCGGGCGCGATTCACCGCGGCCCGGATGTCGCGCCCCCGCTGGGCCCGCGACGCTCCCGACCGCTGCGCGTACACGTCCAACGCGAGCGGGACGACGGAGGTGTACGCCTGGGACCGGGCGACCGACACGCACCGCCAGGTCACCGACCGCGCGAGCGGAACCCACGCCACGGCCCTGCCTCCGGACGGCGAGACGGTCTGGTGGTTCGCCGACACCGACGGCGACGAGTTCGGCCACTGGGTCCGTGAACCGTTCGCCGGTGGCGCCCCCGGCAGCGGCGCGGTGGCCGCCGTTCCCGGCGTCGAGGACGGCTACCCGGCTGGCCTGGAGATCGGTCGCCGGGTGGTCGCCGCCGGCACCTCGACCGATGACGGCACCCGCATCTGGCTGTGGCGCGACGACGGGCCGGCCGAGGTGGTCTACACCCACGCCGAGGACGCCGGGGTCGGTGCCCTCTCCGAGGACGAGACCCTGCTGGCGATCAGCCACTCGGAGCACGGCGACTCCCGCCACCCCGCGGTACGAGTGCTGCGGGTCGCCGACGGCTCCGCCGTCGCGGAGCTCTCCGACGGCGAGGGCAAGGGCCTCACCCCGCTGGTCTTCGCGCCGGTGCGCGGCGACGCCCGGCTGCTCGTCCTGCACGAGCGCCACGGCCGCGAGGAGCTGCTGGTCTGGGACGTGCTGGCCGGCACGGAGACCGAGCTGGCCCTCGACCTGCCCGGTGAGGTCGTGGCGGACTTCCACCCCGACGGGCGCCACCTCCTCGTCTGGCACACCCACGCCGCCCGCACCCGGCTGCATCGCTACGACCTGGAGTCCGGCGAGCTCACCGAGCTGCCCGTCGCCCCGGGCTGCGTCGGGTCGGCGGAGGTGCGCCCCGACGGCACGGTGGAGTACACGTGCTCGTCGGCGGCCGAGCCGGCGCAGGTGCGCGCCCTGCATCCCGACGGGACCGACCGCGTGCTGCTGACCCCGCCGGGGGAACGCGCGCCCGGATCGGTGCCGGTGGAGGACCTGTGGGTCGACGGCCCCGGTGGGCCGGTGCACGCCCTCGTCGCGCGCCCGGACCTGACCGGTCCGCTACCCGCGGTGTTCAGCCTCCACGGTGGTCCGCACGCCGCCGACGAGGACCGGTTCAGCGCCATGCGGGCGGCCTGGGTGGATGCCGGGTTCGTCGTCGTCGAGATCAACTACCGGGGATCGACGGGGTACGGCTCGGCCTGGCGCGACGCGATCGAGGGGCGCCCGGGTACCACCGAGCTGGAGGACGTCGCGGCGGTGTTCGACCACTGCGTCGCCGCTGGCCTGGTCGATCCGCGACGCTGCGTCGTCGAGGGGTGGTCCTGGGGCGGCTACCTGGCCCTGCTGGCGCTCGGAACGCAGCCGGAGCGCTGGGCCGCCGGGCTGGCCGGGGTCCCGGTCGCCGACTACCTCGCCGCGTACGCCGACGAGATGGAGCAGCTCCGCGCGTTCGACCGAGCGCTGTTCGGCGGATCACCCGAGCAGCGCCCGGAGACCTACTCCACCGCGTCGCCGTTGACCTACGTGGCGCAGGTACGGGCCCCCGTGCTCGTGCTGGCCGGGGAGAACGACCCGCGCTGCCCGATCCGCCAGGTCGACAACTACCTCGACGCGCTCGCCGCCCGCGGCGACGTGCCCTACGAGGTGAGCCGGTTCGACGCCGGCCACGGCTCCCTGGTGGTGCAGGAGACGCTGCGGCACATCGCCACGGAGATCGACTTCGCCCGGCGGGCGGTGGGCTGAGGGCAGGTAAGCCACGTTGCTGTCCGCACCGGGCAGGAACGTGGCTTCCCTGACCCCCCGACCCGCGCCGCGAGCCTCAGACCGTGGCCGTGAGCTGCACGTCGACGTTGCCGCGGGTGGCCTTGGAGTACGGGCACACCTGGTGCGCGCTCTGCACCAGCTCGTCGGCCTGCGCCTGGTCCAGGCCGGGCAGGTGGGCGGTGATCACCGCGCTGATCCCGAAGCTGGTGTCGTCGGGCGCGAGGCTGACCGACGCGTCGACGGTGCCGGCGTCGGGCACCTGCACGCCCTTGTTCTTGGCGACCAAGCGCAACGCACCGTGGAAGCACGTGGCGTACGCGGCGGCGAAGAGCTGCTCGGGGTTGGTGGCCCCGCCGGGGCCGCCCAGCGCCGGTGGCATCTTGACCTCGGAATCGATGATGCCGTCCGACGACCGGACGTGCCCGTCCCGGCCACCGCCGGACGAGGTCGCCTCCGCTGTGTAGAGCGCTTCCGCCATCCTGTGTCCTCTCGTGGGAGACCCCGGTCGTTCGACGTGAGTTGGACAACACTTCTCTGCGGCTGAACGTAGACGACCCGGCGCTGTCACGGCCCGGTCACGGTGGCGAAACACACTGGGAGAACGCTGAGATCCGATCCCCGAGGAGGTGGACCGCGTGGCGCTGTGGCGGGTGCACGTGGAGTTGGAGGACCGCCCGGGTCGGCTCGGCGAGCTGGCCACCGCCGTCGGCACCGCCGGTGGCAACATCATCTCGCTGCACGTGGTGGGTGAGCCGGCCGACGACGGGTCGGTCACCGACGAGCTGCTGGTGAAGGTGCCCGACCTCGTGGATCCGGCCGACCTCGTCGACGCCGTGCAGGCCGCCGGCATCCCGTGCACGTTGCTGGTGCGGGCCGACGCCACGGAGCTGTCCGACCCGGCCACCACGGCGCTCGCGCTGGCCCGGATGGTGGTAGCCGATCCTGCGAGCGCTCCCCGCGCGGTGGCCACGATGCTGCGGGCCCGGCTGGTCGACCCGGCCGCCACCGATCAGGCCGGCCACGTCCACCCCATCCGGGTCGGAGCCCAGCACCTGCGTCTGGGCCGGGCCTGGCCGTTCACCGCGACCGAGCTCTCGCGGGCCGCCGCGCTGCTCGAGCTCGCCACGCAGCTCGCGATGCGCCCGCCGGCCCGCCCGCCATTCGCCGACCGGATCCTGCTGCTGCGGGACGGCTCGGAGGTGCGGATGCGGCCGGCCGGCACGCCGGACGCCCCGCTGGTGGCGGCGCTGCACGCCCGCTGCTCGCCGGAGACCCGTCGCGCGCGCTTCCTGAGCCCCACCCCGCACCTCGATCCCGACCGGCTCGACGAGCTCGTCGGCTCCGGGCCGGGCCACGGACACGCGGTCCTGGCCGTGACGGTCGACGGGGGCAGCGCGGTCGGCCTCGCCAACCTCGATCCGGTCGGCCCAGGGTCGGCCCGCGTCAGCGTGCTGGTGGAGAACGCCTGGCAGGGCCGCGGTCTGGGCACGGCCCTGCTGCGGAGGATGGCGGACACGGCCGCCGAGCAGGGCCACACCGAGCTGACCGGCGTCGCCCGTCCGGACGATCTGGGCGTCACGCGGCTGCTGCGCCGAGCCGGACTGCGCCCGTCGGCGGAGATCGTGGACGGCGAGGTGCGGCTGCGCGCGGCGCTGCCGCTGCCCCGGTCAGTGGCCTGACAGCAACGGGCCCGGCGCGTCCGCCGGACCCGCTGCCCCGCACTCAGGTATCGATGTTCGCTCCGCAAGCTCCGCTCAGACGTCGATGCGCTCCCCGGAGTCCCCGGCGAACATGTGCAGGCGACCCTCGCGGGGAGCGAAGTGGAGCAGCGCCCCCTTGTCGGGCGGGGTGCGCCCGTCCACCCGCGCGATCACCGCACGGCGCTCCCCGCCGACCTCGGCACTGCCGTAGACGTAGGCGTCGGCACCGAGCTCCTCGACGACCTCCACCTCGGTGGGCAGACCCGCGCCCTCGCCGACGACCTCCATGTCCTCGGGTCGCACGCCGATGGTGACCGACCGCGTGGTGCCCACGGCGTCGGCGGCCTGCCGCGGGACACGCACCTCGGCGCCACCGAGGTGCAGGACGTCACCCTCCAGGTCCACCTCCATCAGGTTCATGGCCGGCGACCCGATGAACCCGGCGACGAACACGTTGGCCGGCCGGTCGTACATCGCCCGGGGCGCGTCGACCTGCTGCAGGATCCCGTCCTTGAGCACCGCCACCCGGTCGCCCATCGTCATGGCCTCGACCTGGTCGTGGGTGACGTAGACCGTGGTGATGCCCAGCCGCCGCTGCAGCGACGCGATCTGGGTGCGCGTGGAGACCCGCAGCTTGGCGTCCAGGTTGGACAGTGGCTCGTCCATGCAGAAGACCTGTGGCTGGCGCACGATCGCGCGACCCATCGCGACGCGCTGGCGCTGCCCGCCGGACAGCGCCTTGGGGCGCCGGTCCAGGAACTGCTCGAGGTCGAGGATCTTGGCCGCCTCCGCCACCCGCTCCTGGATCTTGGCCTTGGGCTGACCGGCGATCTTGAGCGCGAAACCCATGTTCTCGGCGACGGTCATGTGCGGGTACAGCGCGTAGTTCTGGAACACCATCGCGATGTCGCGGTCCTTCGGCGGGACGCGCGTGACGTCGCGGCCGCCGATGTGGATCGAGCCCTTGTCGATGTCCTCGAGCCCGGCGAGCATCCGCAGGGACGTGGACTTGCCGCAGCCGGAGGGACCGACCAGGACGAGGAACTCCCCGTCGGTGATCTCCAGGTCGAGGGCGTCGACCGCGGGACGGGTGGAGCCGGGATAGATCCGGCTCGCGCTGTCATAGGTCACAGCAGCCATGCTGTGCTCCTTCCCACCGGCAGGAACGTGCCGGACGATCCGAGTGTGAGGGGCCTGCGCAGCCTGTCATCCCGGCACCCGAAGAACCAGGAGAACCACGGACGGTCAACGATCGTCACTCACCGTGCGGAGGGTGCATGTCCGGACCGACACTGCGGAGGGGCACGACGGCCCTGCTGAGTGCGACCCTCGGGGCGAGCCTGGTGCTCGCCGGGTGCGGCGGCAGCAACGTCGCCGGAGGGGGCGGCGGCTCCGGTCCGGCTGGCACCGCCCCGGAGTGCGCCGCCTACACGCAGTACGGCGACCTGTCCGGCAAGCGGATCACGCTCTACACCTCGATCGTCGCCCCCGAGGACCAGCCGCACATCGACTCGTACAAGCCCTTCGAGTCGTGCACCGGTGCCCAGATCGGGTACGAGGGTTCGACGGAGTTCGAGGCCCAGCTGCCCGTCCGCATCCAGAGCGGTAGCCCGCCCGACGTCGCCCACATCCCGCAGCCGGGCCTGCTCAGCACGCTGGTCGCGCAGACCGGCGCGGTGAAGCCGGCCCCCCAGGCCGTCGCGACGAACGTCGACCAGTACTTCTCCGAGACCTACAAGGCCGCGGGCAGCGTGAACGGCACGCTCTACGCCGCCCCGCTGGGCGCCACCGTCAAGTCCTTCGTCTGGTACTCGCCCAAGGCGTTCGCGGCCAAGGGCTACGCGGTGCCGACCACCTGGGACGAGATGATCACGCTCTCCAACCGGATCGTCGCCGAGGGGGGCAAGCCCTGGTGCGCCGGCATCAGCTCGGGCGAGGCCACCGGGTGGCCGCTCACCGACTTCCTCGAGGACGCGATGCTCCGGGAGAACGGCCCGGACGTCTACGACCAGTGGGTGGACCACACCATCCCGTTCAACGCCCCGCAGGTGGCCGCGGCGCTGGACCGGGTCGGCACGATCCTGAAGAACCCGGCGTACGTCAACGGCGGTCTCGGCGACGTCTCCTCCATCGCCACCACCACGTTCCAGGACGGCGGTCTACCGATCCTCGACGAGACCTGCTTCATGCACCGCCAGGCCAACTCCTACGCGACGAACTTCCCCGAGGGCACCGACGTCTCGGAGAACGGTGACGCCTACACCTTCGAGCTGCCGCCGATCGACCCCGCCGCGCCCACGACCATCCTGGTCGGCGGCGAGTTCGTGGCGGCGTTCGCCGACCGGCCCGAGGTGCAGGCCTTCCAGGCCTACCTGTCCTCACCGGAGTGGGCCAACGAGAAGGCCGAGGCCACTCCCGAGGGCGGCTGGATCAGCGCCAACACCGGTCTGGACCCAGCCAACCTGACCAGCCCGATCGACAAGCTGTCGGCGGAGATCCTGCAGGACTTCTCCCACACGTTCCGGTTCGACGGCTCCGATCTGATGCCGGCCTCCGTCGGCTCCGCCTCGTTCGGGCGGGGCATGACCGACTGGATCACGGGCAAGAGCACGGAGGACTCGCTCACGTTCATCGAGCAGTCCTGGCCCCGGCAGTGAGCGGCACCGGTCACGGACGAACGGCACTCTCGTCCCATCCGGGTTGGACGAGAGTGCCGTTCGCTCGGCTGCCGGAGCTCTGCCTACCGGGGGCTCAGGCCTTCGCCTGCATGGACTCCCGCGCCGGGTTGGACTGATCGGCAGCCTTCGGGTCCTTCTCGTCCTGCTTCGCGCGGACGCCCGCCTCGACCTTGTCGCCGAGGTTCTTGTCCACGTTGCGCCAGTACTCGAACGCGCGCAGCAGGATCGGCTCACTCACCGCGTTGAGCAGGTGACCCACGATGTTGTCGACCAACCGCTGGCGCGCGGCGTCGTCGAGGACCTCGCGCACCAGCGTGCCGGCCTGGCCCCAGTCGTCGTCCTCGGGGCGCAGCGCGTAGGCGGTGCGCACCATCTCTCCGTCGGCGTACCAGAGCCCACCGTCGTCGGTGCGGTCCGGCTGGGCCTTGGGGCCGCCGTAGGAGTTCGGCGCGTACACCGGATCGGTCACGTTGTTGATCCGCATCGCGCCGTCCTTGGAGTAGCTGTGGACGGGTGAGCGGGGGGAATTGACCGGGATCTGCTTGTAGTTCACCCCCAGCCGCGCCCGGTGCGCGTCGGCGTAGGAGAACCCGCGGGCCAGCAGCATCTTGTCCGGCGACAGGCCCGTACCGGGAACGAGGTTGTTCGGCTCGAACGCCGCCTGCTC
Organism: uncultured Actinomycetota bacterium; assembly: GCA_963711715.1. Taxonomy (GTDB): domain Bacteria; phylum Actinomycetota; class Actinomycetes; order Mycobacteriales; family Pseudonocardiaceae; genus Pseudonocardia. Next base: position 100,990 of record CAVQFJ010000006.1, on the reverse strand, counting down.
GATCTCCGCGTGGTAGTCGGTGACGTTGCGGTTCAGCGTGAGGCGGCCGACCTCCTGAAGGGGGTAGTCGCGGTGCGGCCACACCTTGGTGAGGTCGAAGGGGTTGAACCGGTAGGTCTTGGCGTCCTCGAACGGCATGACCTGCATCTTCAGCGTCCAGCTGGGGAACTCTCCGGCCTTGATGTGCTCGTACAGGTCGCGCTGGTGGTAGTCCGTGTCTGCCGAGGCCATCTGGTCCGCCTCGTCCTGGGTGAAGGTCTCGATGCCCTGGTCGGTCTTGAAGTGGTACTTCACCCAGAACTTCTCGCCGGCCGCGTTGATCCACATGTAGGTGTGGCTGGAGTAGCCGTTCATGTGTCGCCACGTGCGCGGGATGCCGCGGTCGCCCATCAGCCAGGTGACCTGGTGGGCCGACTCCGGCACGAGGGTCCAGAAGTCCCACTGCATGTCGTGGTCGCGCAGGTTGTTGTCGGCGCGGCGCTTCTGGCTGCGGATGAAGTGCTGGAACTTCATGGGGTCGCGCAGGAAGAACACCGGGGTGTTGTTCCCGACGATGTCGAGGTTGCCCTCCGAGGTGTAGAGCTTCAGCGAGAAGCCGCGCGGGTCGCGCCACGTGTCGGGGCTGCCGCGCTCCCCGGCCACGGTGGAGAAGCGGATCACCGCCTCGGTCTCGGTGCCGGGCTGGAACACCGCGGCCCGGGTGTACGCGCTGACGTCCTGGGTGACCTGGAACGTGCCGAACGCGCCACCGCCCTTGGCGTGCGGCTGGCGCTCCGGGATGCGCTCCCGGTTGAAGTTCGCCATCTGCTCGATGAGGTAGTGGTCCTGGAGCAGCAGCGGGCCGTCGGGGCCGACGGAGAGCGAGTGCTCGTCGCTCGCGACGGGCACGCCGCCGTCCGTGGTGGTCGGCCGCGGTTCGGTTGCGGTCACAGTGGCTCCTTCTCCGTCTTCTCTTCTTCGTCGTCGTCCTGTGGGCATACCCGGTGGAGATGGTTGTCATGGGTGCGCGTCTCACAATGAGCAGCGGGTTTCCGGTCTCACCCGCGAACTCGGTCGTGCCCTGACGGTCCCCCGGGTCACCATGTCGGGGTGGACCCCGGTGCAGGAACGGTGTCGGGCGAGCGCGCCGGAGGGGCGGCTGCCTACCGGGCGATCCTCGGCCTGCCCGGCGTGGCCGGGCTCGTCGCCGTCGCGTTCCTCGCCCGCGTCCCGGCGTCGGCCGCGGCGATCACGCTCACGCTGCACGTGGTGCTCACGCTCGACCACGGCTACGCCGCCGCCGGGCTCGTCGGGGGCGCCGCCACCGTGGGCATGGCCATCGGCGCCCCACTTCAAGGGCGGCTGGTCGACCGGCGCGGGCTGCGGACCATGCTCGCCCTCGCCCTCGCCGCCGACGCGGTGTTCTGGGGCCTCGCGCCCCTGCTCGGCTACCCCGCGCTCCTGGTCGGGGCCCTGCTCGGCGGCCTGCTCGGGGTACCGGTCTACTCGGTGGTGCGCCAGTCGTTGGCTGCACTGGTGCCCCCGCCGCGACGGCGGCCGGCGTTCGCGATCGACTCGATGTCGGTCGAGCTGTCCTACATCATCGGGCCGGCCGTGGGCACACTGCTCGCCGTGGCGCTGTCCACCGCCGTCGCGCTGTGGGTGGTCGGCGCGGGATGGGTGCTGTCCGGACTGGCGCTCTGGGTGCTCAACCCCCCCACGCGCTCGCCCGGATCGGCCACCGACGGCCCCGTACCGCCCGTGCGCGAGTGGCTCGACCGGCGCCTGCTCGCGGGCTTGCTCGCCACGTCCGCCGCGGTCGTCGTGGTGTTCGGCACCGAGCTGTCGATGATCGCCGGCCTGCAGACCAGCGGGCAGGTCGGCTGGATCGCGGTGGTCAACGCGATCTGGTGCCTGGCCTCGCTCACCGGCGGGTTCCTCTACGGCGCCGCTCGACGGTCGTACTCGTTGTTCGTGCTGGTCGCAGCACTCGGAGCGGCCACCCTCCCGGTCGCCCTGAGTGGTCCGTGGTGGTCGTGGGCCCTCCTGCTCGTCCCGGCCGGCCTCCTCTGCGCCCCGTCGCTGGCCGCGAGCTCGGAGACCGTGAGCATGCTGGCGCCCGAGCACGTGCGTGGCGTCGTCACCGGGCTGCAGGGCTCCGCCATCACCCTCGGCGCGGCCGTCGGCACCCCGCTCGCCGGGCTGCTGATCGACGTCGCGTCACCCGCCGTCGCGATCCTCACCGTCGGGCTGGCCGGAGTGGCGGCGGCTGGCGTGGCCGGGCTGCTGGCCCGCCGTCCACGGTCCCGGCCGTCACCCGCACCCGCGTCCTGATCTGCCCACCACGTTCATCCGGCAGTGGGCGGTTCCGCGGCGGACCGGTCGTCGTCGAGGAAGACCTCCTCGAGGTCGAAGGACTCGATGTCCAGCACGAAGCCCCGCACCCGGGTGCCCGGGAGCAGGAACGGGTCGCGGGACAGTCGGGCCAGATCGCGACGCACACTCACCACCGGATCGCGGAAGGCGTGGGTGCGCCACGGTGGGCGCATCCCCACCTCGGTCGCGAGCTCCTCGGAGAAGTCGTCGTCGGTGAAGGTGGCCATCCCGCAGCCGGTGTGCTGCACGAGCAGGACGTCGGTGGTCCGCAGCTTGCGCTGGCTGATCGTCAAGGACCGGATGACGTCGTCGGTGACCACGCCGCCGGCGTTGCGCAGCACGTGCACCTCGCCGAGGTCCAGCCCGAAGAGGGTGAAGACGTTGATGCGCGAGTCCATGCAGGTCAGCACGACCGTGCGCAGCGCAGGCGCCGCCGCCACGCCGTCGGCGTGGGCCGCAGCCAGGTGGCCGCCGCCGGCCTCGTGGCGACGGATGAGCTCCTCGAAGGCCATCGCTACAGCCCGGCCGCGACCGTCTCGGCGATCTCGTAGGTGTTCAGCGCGGCGCCCTTGCGCAGGTTGTCGCCGCACAGGAACAGGTCGAGGGTGTTCGGGAAGTCCAGTGCCTGCCGGATCCGGCCGACCCACGTCGGGTCGCCGCCCACGACGTCGGCCGGGGTGGGCCACTGCCCCGCGGTGGGGTCGTCGTGCAGCACGATCGACGGCTGGGCCGCGAGCACCTTGCGGGCGGCGTCCACCGGCACCTCCCGCGCGAACGTGGCGTGCACGGCCAGCGAGTGCGTGGTGACGACGGGCACCCGTACGCACGTGGCCGACACCCTCAGGTCGGGAAGGCCGAGGATCTTGCGCGACTCGTTGCGGACCTTGAGCTCCTCGGAGGACCAGCCGTCGTCCTTCAGGGAGCCCGCCCACGGCACGACGTTCATCGCGAGCGGCGCCGGGAACGGCGAACTCGCGGCATCGAGCCCGGCTGCGGCCAGTGCCTCGGCCACGTCGCCGCCGCGCACGCCGACCTCGCGCCCCCGCACGGCGTCGAGCTCGGCGTAGAGGCGGTCGACGCCGCCCTGTCCGGCCCCCGACGCCGCCTGGTAGGACGCGACGACGAGCGCCTCGAGCTCGAACTCGCGGTGCAGCGCACCCATCGCGGCCATCATCGACAGCGTCGTGCAGTTCGGGTTGGCGATGATCCCCTTCGGCCGGTGTGCGGCCTGCTCCGCGTTGACCTCGGGCACGACCAGCGGCACGTCGGGATCCATCCGGAAGGCGCCGGAGTTGTCCACGGCCACCGCGCCGCGGGCCGCCGCGACCGGGGCCCAGACAGCGCTCACCTCGTCGGGCACGTCGAACATCGCGACGTCCACCCCGTCGAACACCTCGGGGGTGAGCGCCTGCACGGTGAGGTCCTGCCCGCGCACGCGGATCACTCGGCCCGCCGAACGGGCTGACGCGACGAGCCGGATCTCCGACCACGGCACCGACCCCCGCGCGTCGATGATCTCGATCATCGTGGAGCCGACGGCCCCGGTGGCGCCGACGATCGCCACGACCGGCCCTCGCGCACGCTCGCTCAGTGTCGATGATTCGCTCGCACGCTCGCTCAGTGTCGATGATTCGCTCGCACGCTCGCTCATCGCCCACTCCCCGCGTGCACCACGGCCGGCTCCTCGCCGCCGAGCCGGAACGCGGCGTGCAGGGCGCGGACCGCGTCGTCGAGCTGTTCCACCCGGCAGATCACCGAGATGCGGATCTCGGAGGTGTTCATGGTCTCGATGTTGATGCCGGCCGTCGACAGCGCCTCGCAGAAGGTCGCGGTGACACCGGGGTGGTTGCGCATGCCCGCCCCGACCAGCGACACCTTGCCCACCTCGGCATCGTGCAGGAGCTCGGCGAACCCGATCTCGGCCTGCGCCGCGCTGAGCACGGCCACCGCCCGGGGACCGTCGGTGCGCGAGAGCGTGAAGGTGATGTCGGTGCGCCGGTCGCCCGCCGACGCACGTCCTCCCGCGGAGGCGGCATCGGCACTGGCCGACGCATGCAGTCGTCCCGCGGAGGCGGCATCCATGCCGTCGTGGCTGATGTTCTGCAGCACCATGTCGATGTTGATCTCGGCCTCGGCGACCGTGCGGAAGATCCGGGCGGCCATGCCGGGGGTGTCCGGCACCCCGGTCACGGTGATCTTCGCTTCGGACCGGTCGTGCGCGACCCCGGTGATGATCGCGTTCTCCACGGGAATCTCCTCGATCGAGCCGCTGACCAGCGAACCCGGCTTGTCGTTGTACGAGCTGCGCACCCGCAGCGGGACGTCGTAACGGCGCGCGTACTCCACCGCGCGCAGGTGCAGGACCTTCGCTCCGCACGCGGCCATCTCGAGCATCTCCTCGTAGGTGATGCCGTCGAGGCGCTGGGCGTCGGGCACGATCCGCGGGTCGGCCGTGAAGATCCCGTCCACGTCGGTGTAGATCTCGCACACGTCGGCCCCGAGCGCGGCGGCCAGCGCCACCGCAGTGGTGTCGGACCCGCCGCGACCGAGCGTGGTGACGTCCTTGGAGTCCTGGCTGACCCCTTGGAAGCCCGCCACCAGCACGATCGAGCCCTCGTCCAGCGCGTCGCGCAACCGCTGGGGGTTGACCTGCACGATCCGCGCGTCACCGTGCCGGGACGTCGTGATCATCCCCGCCTGCGAGCCGGTGAACGACCGGGCCTGGGCGCCGAGGGCGTGGATGGCCATCGCGACGAGCGCGTTCGAGATGCGCTCTCCCGCGGTGAGCAGCATGTCCATCTCGCGCGGTGGCGGAGCCGGGGAGACCCGGTCGGCGAGGTCGAGCAGCTCGTCGGTGGTGTCCCCCATCGCCGAGACCACGACGACGACGTCGTTGCCCTCCTTGTGCGTGCGGACGATCCGCTCGGCGACCTTCCTGATCCGGTCCGCGTCCTGGACGGACGATCCGCCGTACTTCTGCACGACGAGCGCCACCGCCGACCTCCTGTTCCGGCGCCGCGCGGCGCGCTCCGGTCGGGAACCCACCCTACCGGGGCTCCCCGGTCAGGCGCGGCGCCGGACCAGCCGCACGACGACCGCCACGATCAGGTACCAGAGCAGCGCGGCCGTGCCGTAGTTGAGGAGCACCGCGACCTTCGGGTCGGCCGGCAGGAACAGGTCGGACAGGCCGAGGTCGACCACGGCGGCGGCGTCACGGACCAGCATGGTGAGCCCGTTGGTCGGGTTGGCGTCGAGCAGCGTGAGCACGATGTGGGTGACGAGCACGCCCACGATCACGAGCCCGGCGAGGCGCAGGGCCGTGGCCAGCACGTCCGCCCCTCGACGCACAGCGGCTCTCGCCACCGGCCACCTCCTCCTCCGACGGCCCACATGGTGACATGGGTCGGAGCCCACGGCGGGGTGGCTCGCGGAGTCGCTTGCGGACCTCCCCCGCCGACCGGTTACCCTCGGACACGTGGTGCGCCTGCTCCTTCGCCGCCGCGGCGGGGTCTGACCGACCGGCCCCTCGTCGCGGGTTCTCGGCGTGCCGCCGGTCGTGTTCTGATCACACCGATCGGCCAACCCCCGGGAGCACCCGCATGACCACCTCACCCGACGCGTACGTCTCGTCCTCGGCCGCCCGACTGCGCACACCGTCGGGTCCTGCGCCCGACGGCCAGCCCGCCTGGAACCGGCAGCGCGGATCGCAGCTGCCCTTCCACCGCTACCGCCCCTTCCACGAGGTGGTGGAGCCGGTGGTGCTGCCCGACCGCACATGGCCCGAAACGCGGATCACGACGGCCCCGCTCTGGTGCGCGGTCGACCTGCGCGACGGCAACCAGGCCCTGATCGACCCGATGAGCCCGGCCCGCAAGCGGCGGATGTTCGAGCTGCTGGTGCGCATGGGCTACAAGGAGATCGAGGTCGGGTTCCCGGCCGCCAGCCAGACCGACTTCGACTTCGTCCGCGAGATCGTCGAGCACGACCTGATCCCGGACGACGTCACGATCCAGGTGCTCACCCAGGCCCGTCCGGAGCTGATCGAGCGCACGTACGAGGCGTGCGAGGGCGCGCCGCGGGCGATCGTCCACCTCTACAACTCGACGTCGATCCTGCAGCGCCGGGTGGTCTTCCGCGCCGACCGCGCCGGCATCGCCAAGATCGCGACGGACGGCGCGGAGGACGTGCTGCGGTTCGCCGAGAAGTACCCGGCCACCGACTGGCGCTTCGAGTACTCCCCGGAGTCCTACACGGGCACCGAGCTCCAGTACGCGGTCGACGTCTGCAACGCCGTGTCCGCGATCTGGCAACCGACGCCGGAATCGCCGATGATCGTCAACCTGCCGGCGACCGTCGAGATGGCCACGCCGAACGTCTACGCCGACTCGATCGAGTGGATGCACCGCCATCTGGAACGCCGGCCCGCGGTGGTGCTGAGCCTGCACCCGCACAACGACCGCGGGACCGCGGTGGCCGCCGCAGAGCTCGGATACCAGGCCGGGGCGGACCGCATCGAGGGGTGCCTGTTCGGCAACGGCGAGCGCACCGGGAACGTCGACCTGGTCACCCTGGGGATGAACCTGTTCACCCAGGGCATCGACCCGCAGATCGACTTCTCCGACATCGACGAGGTCCGCCGGACGGTCGAGTACTGCAACCAGCTGCCGGTCCCCGAGCGGCACCCGTGGGGCGGCGACCTCGTCTACACCGCGTTCTCCGGCAGCCACCAGGACGCGATCAACAAGGGGTTCCAGGCCATGCAGATCGACGCCGCCGCAGCCGGGGTGGACGTCGACCGGTTCCGCTGGGAGGTGCCCTACCTGCCGGTGGACCCGAAGGACATCGGGCGCACCTACGAGGCCGTGATCCGGGTGAACTCGCAGTCCGGCAAGGGTGGCGTCGCCTACATCATGAAGGCCGAGCACCAGATGGACCTGCCGCGCCGGCTCCAGATGGAGTTCAGCCGGGTGATCCAGGAGGTGACCGACTCCGAGGGCGGGGAGGTCTCACCGAAGGAGATGCGCGACACCTTCGAAACCGAGTACCTGGACCGGGTCACCCCGCTCAAGCTGATCCGCCACCGCCTCACCAGCGACGGCGAGGGCACCGACGAGATCGTCGCCACCGTCCGCGTCGAGAACGACCTGCACGAGATCACCGGCAGCGGCAACGGTCCGATCGCGGCGTTCGTCGACGCGCTCGCCGGCATCGGTTTCGACGTCCGGGTGCTGGACTACCACGAGCACGCCCTGTCCTCCGGCGACGACGCGCGCGCCGCCGCCTACGTCGAGTGCACGGTGGAGGACACCGTGCTGTGGGGCGTCGGGGTCGACAGCTCGATCGTCAACGCCAGCCTGCGCGCCGTGGTCTCCGCGGTGAACCGGGCGATGCGCTGACCCCCCCGGCGGGTCAGCGGCCGAGGATCTCGGTGACCGAGCCCGGGTGGTCCGGCATCGCGCGGGGGGCGAGGACGTCGTCGGCGGCAGCGGGATCGACGCTGTGCGGCTGGAGCGCCCCGCTGCGGATGTCCTCGGCGTAGTGGCAGGCCACCCGGTGCCCCGCCGCGGCACCGTCGATCATCCGCAGCTGCGGGCGCTCGTCGTCGCAGCGCTCGGGCTGCCGCCACGGGCAGCGGGTGTGGAAGCGGCACCCGGTGGGCGGCGCGGCGGGCGAGGGCAGGTCACCGGTGAGCAGGATGCGCTCGCGGTGGTCCTCCAGCTCGGGGTCGGGCACCGGCACGGCGGAGAGCAGCGCGCGCGTGTACGGGTGCTGCGGGTCGTCGTAGAGCGCCTGCGACTGCGCCTCCTCGACGAGCCCGCCGAGGTACATCACGCCGATGCGGTCGCTCACGTGCCGGACGACGGCGAGGTCGTGCGCGATCACGAGGTACGTGAGCCCCAGCTCGGCCTGCAGCCGTGCGAGCAGGTTGAGCACCTGCGCCTGCACCGAGACGTCGAGCGCGGACACCGGCTCGTCGGCGACGATCAGGTCGGGCTCCACGCACAGCGCGCGGGCGATCCCGATGCGCTGGCGCTGGCCGCCGGAGAACTCGTGGGGGTAGCGGCGCAGCGCGGCGGCCGGCAGCCCGACGGAGTCGACGAGCTCACGCAGCCGGCCGGTGTCGGCGGCGGACCCGTGGGACAGCCCGTGCGCCTTCAGGCCTTCGGTGAGCAGCGACTCCACCGACTGCCGCGGGTCCAGTGAGGACATCGGGTCCTGGAACACCATCTGGAAGCGGCGGCGCATCGTCCGCAGCTCCTCACCCTTCAGCGGGGCGATGTCCCGGCCCTCGAAGAACACCTGCCCGGCCGTCGGCTCCTCCAGCCGCAGGATCGCTCGGCCCAATGTGGACTTGCCGCACCCGGACTCCCCGACCAGGCCGTAGGTCTCGCCGCGCTCGATCTGCAGTGACACCCCGTCGACGGCGTAGACGTAGCCGACGGTGCGGTCGAGGATCAGACCGCGCTTGATCGGGAAGTGGACGGCGAGGTCGCGGACGTCGAGCAGCGGGCCGCCGTCCTCAGGGGACTGCTCCACAGGGGACTCCTCCACAGTGGTCATTCCGCGGGTCACTCCGCACTCGCTGGGACCGGGTTGTGGCACCGGAGCAGCCGACCGCCCGTGGTCTCCGCCTCCGGTGGGACGCCGGTGCAGGGCTCGATCGCCCGCGGGCAGCGCGGGGCGAACGCGCACGCGTGCGTCCACGGCAGGTTGTCGACCACCGAACCGCTGATCGCGTTGAGCTCCTCCCCCGACGGCGCGTCCAGGCGCGGGATCGACCGGAGCAGGCCATGGGTGTACGGGTGCCGTGGCGTGCCGAACAGGCGGTGGCGCTGGGCCCGCTCCACGATCCGGCCGCCGTAGAGGACGTTGACCGTCTCGCACAGCCCGGCGACCACGCCGAGGTCGTGCGTGATCATGATCAGCGCGGCTCCGGTCTCCCGCACCAGTTCGCGCAGGAGCTCGAGGATCTGCGCCTGGATCGTGACGTCGAGTGCCGTCGTCGGCTCGTCCGCGATGAGCAACCGCGGCTGGCAGGCCAGCGCGATCGCGATCAGGGCCCGCTGGCGCATCCCGCCGGAGAGCTGATGGGGGTAGGAGTCGAGGCGGCGGCGCGGATCGGGGATCCCCACCCGCTCGAGGAGCTCGGCGGCCGCGCGGCGCGCCGGCTCCTTCGCCATCCCGCGGTGCCGTCGCAGCACCTCGGTGATCTGCAGACCGATCGGGATCACCGGGTTCAGCGAGGACAGCGGGTCCTGGAACACCATCGACATGTCGCGACCCCGGCGCTCGCGCATCTCGGACTCCGAGAGCGTGAGGAGGTCGTCGCCGTCCATCCGCACGCTGCCGCTGATCGCGGTCCCGCGAGCCGGCAGCAACCGCATGATCGCCATCGACGTGACCGACTTGCCGCAGCCGGACTCGCCGACCAGCCCGACCACCTGGCCCGGCGCGACGTCGAAGCTGACCCCGTCGACGGCGACGGTGTCCGGCTCGCCGCGGCGCTGGAACGCGACGCGCAGGTCGCGCACCGCGAGCAGCGGCTCCGCCCTCCCTATCGGGACGGATTCTCGAGCCCGCGCGCGACTCATCGGCGCCCCTTCGGGTCCAGCGCCTCGCGCAGCGACTCGCCCAACAGCGTGAAGCCGAGCGCCACGGCGATGATCGCGATCGCCGGGTAGAAGGCCAGCGCGGGGCGCACATCGAGGTAGGTCTGCGCCTGCGCCAGCATCAACCCCCACTCGGCGCGGCCCGGGTCGGCGTCGCCGAGTCCGAGGAACGACAGCGCGGCCGCGTCGAGGATGGACGTGGCGAGCGTCAGCGTGGCCTGCACGATGACCGGTCCGATCGCGTTGGGCAGCATGTGCCGCAGGACCACCGCGGTGCGCTTCACCCCGAGCGCGGTGGCGGCCACCACGTGGTCGCTCTCGCGCTGGGAGAGCATCGACCCGCGCAGCAGCCGCGCGAAGATCGGCACACCGACGATCGCCACCGCGATGATGACGGTGGTCTGCGACGGGCTCGCGGCCAGCGCGGCCACCGAGATGGCGAGCAGCAGGCTCGGGATCGCGAGCAGCACGTCGGTGATGCGCATGAGCACCGTGTCGACCCGGCCACCGAACGCCCCCGCGACCGTGCCGATCACCACGCCGACGACGAGCCCGATCAGCGTGGCCAGCACGCCGACCAGCAGGGTCTGCTGGGAGGCAAGGATCATGCGCGAGTAGAAGTCGCGACCCAGCTGGTCGCTTCCCAGTGGGAAGCCGGGCTGCGGGCCCGGGATCGAGCCGGGCCGCAGCTCCTCCTGCAGCTGCGGGAACGTCTCGGCAGCCCCGTGCGGGGCGATCAACGGCGCCAGCGCGGCGACCACGACGAACAGGCCGACGATCGTCGCGCCGGTGATGGCGACCGGATCGCGGGCGAGGCGCCGGAAGGCCTCGGAGGTGAGGCTGCGGCCGGCGGCCAGGTCGTCGATGCGTTCCTTGCGCCGGCCGGCGAACGTCGTGCTCATCGCCGGGGTCCCGTCGTCGCCGAGATCGTCGTCGCCGAGATCGTCATAGCCAAGACCCTCATCGCTAAGACCGTCATAGCCAAGACCGTCATAGCCAAGACCCTCATGACAGCCTCACCCGCGGGTCGATGACCGCGTAGGACAGGTCGACGAGCAGGTTCACGAGCACGTAGACCAGCGCACCGAGCAGCAGCAACGCCTGCAACCGCGGGTAGTCCTTCAACGTGATGGCGTCGGCGAGGAGGGTGCCGATGCCACCCCAGACGAACACCTTCTCGGTGAGCACCGCCCCGCCCAGCAGCAACCCGACCTGCAGCCCGATCGTCGTCGAGACGGGCAGCAACGCGTTGCGCATCACGTGGCGCGATCGGACCGTGCCCGGGGCGAGCCCCTTGGAGTTGGCGGTACGCACGAAGTCCGAGCCCAGCACGTCGAGCACCGAGCCCCGGGTGATCCGGACGATGATGGCGAGTGGGATCGTGGCCAGCGTGATCGCCGGCAGCACGAGGTGGGAGAGCGCGTCGAGGCTGGCGTCGAACTCGCGGGTCAGGAAGCCGTCGAGCACGGCGAATCCGGTGACGTTCGTGGCATCGACGTCCACGGCCTGCCGTCCCGACGGCGGGAACCAGCCGAGCTCCACGGCGAAGAAGGCCTTCAGCAGGTAGCCCAGGAAGAACACCGGGACGGCCACACCGACCAGCGTGCCGATCACGGTGGCGATGTCGAGCGGGCGGCCCCGCTGCTGGGCGGCGAGGTACCCCAACGGGATGCCCAGCAGGATGGCGATCAGCAGCGCAGCGATCGACAGCTCGACGGTGGCCGGCAGCGCGCGGCCGATCTCGACGAGCACCGGCTGACCGGTGATCGTCGAGGTGCCGAAGTCACCGGTGACGACGCGCCCGAGGAACCGGCCGTACTGCACGATGATCGGCTGGTCGAGCCCGAGCACCCGGTTGAGCTCGGCGATGCGCTCGGGCGTCGCCCGGTCGCCGAGGAACGCCGAGGCCGGTCCCCCGGGGAGGTTGCGCAGCCAGGCGAAGACGAGCAGTGACAGGAGGAGCAGTGTCGGGACCACCTGCAGGAGGCGTCTCAGCACGAACCGCAGCATCGTCCCCCCTCTGCAGACTCCATGCGCGCTCGGCAGCCCGGCGCGCAACCGGACGATCCTGTGACGGACGAGGGTGGCACCGCCGCGCCCGGCGGTGCCACCCGGGGTCGATCGATCAGCCCTTGCTGACGGTGTAGAACCGCTCGTCGGTCAGGGGCGACGGGATCAACCCGGTGATGTTGTCCCGCACCACCAGGGCCGGCGGCGAGCTGCTGACGGGGACCGCCGGCAGGTACTTCTCCATCAGGTCCCGGTTGACCTGCTCGTAGGCCGCGGCGTGCCCGGCCGGGTCCACGGTGCCGTCCGCGGCGCCGATCTCGGCGAACAGCGCCGGGTCGGTGATCCCGAACTCGGGCTTGTTGCGGCCGAAGAACGTCCCGACGAAGTTGCCCGCGTCGTTGTAGTCACCGGTCCAGCCGAGCAGGTGCAGGTCGTGGACGCCGTTGGCCGTCACCGAGTCGAGGTAGCCGCCGTTCCACGGCTGCGGGACCGGGTTGATGGTGATCCCGGCCTGGCGCAGGTTCTCCGCCAGCGCCGTGAAGATGTTGGTCGGGTTCGGCATGTACGGCCGGGTGACCTCGGTCGGGTAGTAGAAGTTCAGGGTCAGGTTCGACTGCCCGGCCTCGGCGAGCAGCTGCTTGGCCTTCTCCGGGTCGTAGGGGATCGGTGTCAGGCCCGGCGCGTAGCCGTCCACCGTCTCGGGCATGAACTGGGTGGCGACGACGGCCCCCTCGGGCAGCTGGGTGCGCACCAGCGCCTCGCGGTCGGTGGCGTAGGCGATGGCCTGGCGCACGCGCACGTCCTGCAGTGCCGGGTTGTTCTTCTGGTTGATCCCCAGGTAGAGGATGTTGAACACCGGGCGGATCAGGACGTCGTAGCCCTCCCCGCGCAGCGACTGCCAGTCGGCGGGCGAGGGGTAGTCGTACCCGTCGATCGTGCCGGCCTGCAGCTCCTGCTTGCGCGCGTTCTCGTCGGGGATGACCTTGAAGATCAGCTTCTCGACCTTGGCCTTCTCGCCCCAGTACTCCTCGTTGCGGGCCAGCGTGATGACGTTGGCCGTGCGGTCGTAGCTCTCGAACTTGAACGGGCCGGTGCCGGTCGGGTGGTCGGTGGCGTAGGGCCCGTAGGTGAAGGCCTCGCCGCTCTGCTCGGTCTGGTCGGCGTTGTACTGCTGCAGCGCCGCGGGGCTGGACATCGACAGCGAGGTCAGGCCGAACGCCGCCGGGAACGCGCCCTTGGCCTTGTTCAGCTTGACGACCGCGGTGGTCGGATCGGGCGCCGTGCAGGAGTTGTAGACCGGTGTGCCGGTGGCGCTGGCCAGGTTGTTGGTGAAGCCCTCGAACGTGTCGCTGTAGTAGATCGCCTGGGTCTGCGCGGCCGCGTTGGGCAGGTTCACCCAGCGGTTGAAGTTGAAGCAGACGGCCTCGGCGTTGAAGTCGGTCCCGTCGTGGAACTTGACGCCCTCGCGGAGCGTGAAGGTCCACTCGGTGAAGTCCGCGTTCGGCGTCCACTCCAGCGCCAGGCCGGGCTCGAGGTCCGAGGTGCCCTGCTTGTAGGTGATCAGGGTGTCGAACATCTGCCGCGCGGGCCGGAACGTCTCGCCGTCCTGGGCGAACACCGGGTCGAAGTTGTCCGGGGCGCCGGGAGCACCGAACACCAGCGTGCCGCCGGCGGCGCCGGCGCCGCCCTCCGCGCCGCCCTCGCGCTCGGATGTGGCACAGGCGGTGAGGGTCACGGCGAGCGCTGCGGCCGCACAGACGGCGGACACGCGTCGAACAGATCTCATGGTGCAGGCACCCCTTCGTAGGAGACCCGCAGACGGTAATGGGCAGTGGTACCGATCGGTAGACAGCAGAGTCACGGTTCCGCTACGGCCCGAGTGTCGCGCAGCGCGGTGCCGCGCACGCCGTCATGCGGGGTCGAACTCGCCGGCCTTCACACCGGCGAGGAACGCGGTCCACTCGTCGCCGGTGAAGACGAGCGACGTGCGCCGCTCGGGGTCCTTGCTGTCGCGCACCGCGACGGCGCCGCCGGGCAGCTGACCCACTTCGACGCAGCCACCCATGGTGCAGAAGCTGCTGATCCTGTACTCGATCACAACGGCGAGGCCTTCCTCAGGGAGCGTGCGCGATGCGGTACCGAGCGATGACCTCCCGCGAGCTGCTGGGGGACAGCGCGTGCCGGAGGACGTCGGTGAAGACGTCTTTATACAGGTCCACATCAGACTCCCCGTCGAGGTAGGTCTCCCCGGCATGACCCTCGATGTAGACGACGTCGGAACCCAGCGCCTCCGGGATCTCCAGGACGACGAAGTGCCCGGAGTGCGCGCGGTGGATGCCGGCCTCGTAGGGCAGGACGTGGAGGGAGACGTGGGGGAGCTCGGCGAGGTCCAGGAGTCGCTGCAGCTGCCCGGTCATCACCCCGCGACCGCCGACCGACCGCTCGAGCACCGCCTCGTCCATCACTGCCAGCACGTGCAGCGCGGGCGGGTCGTTGCGGGCCACCGCATCCTGGCGCTTCATCCGGAGCTCGACGAGCCGGTCGATCTCGTCGTCCGGGTGGTGCGGGAGGGCCGCCGTGAGGACGGCGCGCGCGTAGTCCTCGGTCTGCAGGAGCCCGTGCACCATCGCCAGGTCGAACGACCACACGGCGGTGGCGTCGTTCTCCAGGGCGGCGTAGCGACCGGGGCTGTCCATCACGAAGCGCTCCGGCGCGACGCCCTCGGTGTAGGACTCCCACCACCCGTGCACCCGCCCGTCGCGCACGAGCCGCAGGAGCATGTCGCGCTCGGTGTCGGAGGTGACGCCGTAGATCCGCATCAGCTCGCGGACGTCGGGTGCCTTGGGGATGCCCTTGCCCGTCTCGAGACGCGAGATCTTCGACGTGGAGCAGGTCATCTGCTCGGCGACCTCGTCGAGGGTCAACCTCGCCTTGGTCCGGAGCCGCCGGAGTTCGGCTCCCAGCCGGCGACGGGAGCCGAGCGGGCTCTGCGGCGCGGCCATGTCCCCTCCGGATCCGGTGCCGCCGACGGCGAAAAATTGCAATTGCATTGAGCACTGTCTTCAGGCAATCTAAGCACCCGCCCGCAGTGTGGTGGAAGTCACCACGCCGAGGGGCGGGCGATCGGAGAGGAGGCCGCCGTGGGATCACCCGTCCGGTGCGCGCCCCTCCTCGGTCGTGCCTCCAGCCCGGCGGCCGCTCCGCGACCCGGAACGACCGTCCCCGTCCCGGCCCCGACCGGGATCCACCGCCGTCCGGCAACCAGCCGGCGTTCGCGCACGGGGTCAAGGAGCTCGATGATGACGATCAACGCACAGCGCACCGGCACCTCGGTCCACCGGAACGGGTGGTCGCCATGATCGCCGCGATCACGCTGTTGGTCGTGGGGATCGTCGTCCTCGCCGTGATCGCGATCGTGGTCGGCGTCATCGAGGCCGCCCAGGCACCGGAGAGGCGATGGATCGCGGCGGAACGCCGCGCGGCGTGGGAGGCCCGCCGGCCCTCCTACCACGGGCTCGACGACAGCAGGTGGGACGAGGACTGACCGGCGCGCTCCCGGGGGGTGACCGCGCCGACGTCCGGCCGCCGCGCGCGCCTACAGCGCGCGGCGGCCCGACAGCGCCCGACCGAGCGTCAGCTCGTCGGCGAACTCGAGGTCACCGCCCATGGGCAACCCGGAGGCCAGGCGCGTGACCGACAGGCCGGGGAAGTCGCGCAGCAGCCGGACGAGGTAGGTGGCGGTGGCCTCGCCCTCGGTGTTCGGATCGGTCGCGATGATCACTTCGGCGATCTCGGTCTCGTCCGGCGCCGGGCCCGTGCCACCGAGCCGGGCCAGCAGCTCGCGGATCCGCAGACCGTCGGGGCCCACCCCGGCCAGCGGGTCCAGTGCCCCGCCCAGCACGTGGTAGCGGCCCTTGAACTCGCGGGTGCGCTCGACCGCGATCACGTCCTTCGGTTCCTCGACCACGCAGACGATCGTCGGGTCACGGCGGGCGTCGGCGCAGTACCGGCAGCGCTGTCGTTCGGAGACGTTGCCGCAGACCTCGCAGAAGAGGACCCCCTCCTTGACCTTCTGCAGCACGTCCTGCAGCCGGGACACGTCGGCGGGGTCGGCGGACAGCAGGTGGAACGCGATCCGCTGCGCGCTCTTGGGGCCGACGCCCGGCAGGCGGCCCAGCTCGTCGATCAGGTCCTGGACCGGTCCCTCGAACACGGCCTAGCCGAGGCCGGGTAGGCCGAGGCCGCCGGCGGCGTCGCCGAGTCCGCCGGCGAGCGGGCCCATCTTCTCGGCCTGCAGCTCCTGGGCGGCCCGAGCCGCGTCGAGCAACGCTCCGACGATCAGGTCCTGCAGCGTCTCGACGTCGTCGGGATCGACCACACCGGGATCGATCCGGATGTCGCGCACCTCCTGGGCCGCCGTCATGGTGACCTGGACGAGGCCGTTGCCGGCCTGACCGATCACCTCGGCCGTCGCCAGCTCGGCCTGGGCGGCCATGAGCTGCTCCTGCATCTTCTGCGCCTGCTGCAGGATCATCTGCATGTCGGGCTGACCCGGTTGCACCAGCGGTCTCCTCGCACGTCGTCGTCCGGCGCGTCACGACAGCGACCGGCTCCCGGGTCAGGGTAGCCGTGGCAGGGTGCCCGGCGTGCGAGCCGCCCGTCGCGTCCTGATCTCCCGTGCCGTCCTGATCCGCCCGTCCCGCTCTGCCGTTCTGATCACTGCTGTCGTCGTCCTCACCGCGACGGCCGGCTGCGCCGCGGAGCCGCGTCCGACTCGCACCTCCGCGGTCGTCACGGCGTCCGCGGCCACTGCGGCGCCGGTGGTCGTGCTCGATCCCGGGCACAACGGCCGCAACGCCGACGAGCCGGCGGCCGTGAACCGCCTGGTTCCCGACGGGCGCGGCGGCACGAAGGCGTGCAACACGACGGGCACGGCCTCCGACGCGGGCTACCCCGAGCACGCGTTCACCGCCGACGTGGCCGGCCGGGTGGCCCAGCGGCTGACCGCGGCGGGCGTACGCGTCGTCCTCACCCGCGCGGACGACAACGGCGTCGGCCCCTGCGTCGACGAGCGCGGACGGGCCGGCGAGGTGGCGGGCGCGGACGCCGTGGTGTCGATCCATGCCGACGGCGCGCCGGCCGCGCGCTCGGGCTACCACGTCGCGCTCTCGGATCCGCCGGTGCACCCCGCCCAGGAGGAGCCGTCCCGCCGGCTGGCCACGGCGATGCGCGACGCCATGCGCTCGGCCGGCTTCCTGGACTCCGACTACGTCGGCCGCGACGGCCTGTCCCCACGGTCGGACCTGGCCGGGCTGAACCTGGCCACCCGCCCCGCGGTGCTCGTCGAGTGCGCCAACATGCGCAATCCGGCCGAGGCGGCGCTCGTCTCCTCGCCGGAGGGGCGCGAGCGCTACGGCGCCGCGATCGCGGCCGGGGTGCTCGCGTTCCTGGGTCGCTGACGGCGGCCCACCAGCCACGAGGCCAGCTCCACGAGTGCCGCGCCCACCCCGGCGACCACTACCGCCGTGAGCAGCGTCGCAGAGTGGCCCGGATCGAGCTGCCAGAACTCCTGCCCGAGGGGAAGCGGCAGGAACAGTGCGTAGCTGAACACCGCCAGCGACGCCGCGATCATCAGCGCCTTCCACCAGGCGAACGGCCGCGCGACGACCACGAGCACCCAGGTGGCCACCAGGTAGAGCGCGACGACTGCCGCCGTGCTCTGCTGGATCGGGGTGGACGAACCGTCCCCCCGCACGAGCAGGTAGGTGACGCACGTGACCGAGGCGGCGATCACCCCGGCCGGGATCGCCAGCCGCAGCACCCGTCGGACGAACCCCTTCCGGGCCCGTTCGGTGTTCGGCGCGAGCGCGAGGAAGAACGCCGGGATCCCGATCGTCAACGAGCCGATCAGAGTGAGGTGCCGGGGGAGGAACGGGAAGGGCACGCCGATCGCGCCGATGAACACGGCCAGCAGCACCGAGTAGACGGTCTTGGTGAGGAACAGGTTCGCGACGCGCTCGATGTTGCCGATCACGCGCCGACCCTCGGCGACCACGTGGGGCAGGGTGGCGAACGAGTCGTCGAGCAGGACGATCTGGGCGACCGCCCGGGTGGCGGGGCTGCCCGACCCCATCGCCACCCCGATGTCGGCGTCCTTGAGCGCGAGCACGTCGTTGACGCCGTCCCCAGTCATCGCGACTGTGTGACCGCGGGACTGCAGGGCGCCCACCATGTCGCGCTTCTGGGCGGGCGTGACCCGGCCGAACACGGAACCGCTGTCGAGGGCGGCAGCCAGCTCGGCGCGCTCGTGCGGGAGCTCGCGGGCATCGACCGGCGCCTCGGCGCGCGGGAGGTGCAGCGACGCCGCGACCGCGCCGACCGACAGCGCGTTGTCCCCGGAGATGACCTTGACCGCGACCTGCTGCTCGGCGAAGTAGGTGAGCGTCCCGGCGGCCTCGGGACGGACGCGCTGCTCGAGGACGACCAGCGCGGCGGGCCGGACGACGCCGAGGTCGTCGGCGTGGACGGTGCGGTCGGTGCGACCGAGCAGCAACACACGCAGCCCACCCGCACCGATGCGCTCCGCCTCGCCCCGCTCGGGGCGGCCGGCCGTCAGCAGCACGTCCGGCGCCCCGAGCACCCAGTCCCCGCCGTCGTCGGGCTCCGGTCCCTCGAAGCTGGCCCCGCTCCACTTCCGCGCCGACGAGAACGGCGCCGTCGCCGTGGCCTTCCACGACGGGGACGGGCACTGCTCGGCGACGGCGGCGAGACTCGCGTTGGGCCGGGGGTCCGCGGCAGCGAGGGCGCCCAGCACCCGGCGCAGCGCATCCTCCTCGAAGCCGTCGAGCGCGCGCACCTGCGCGAGCCGCATGCCGTTCTCGGTGAGCGTGCCGGTCTTGTCCGCGCACACCACGTCGACGCGCGCCAGGCCCTCGATCGCCGGCAGCTCCTGCACCAGGCACTGCCGCCGACCGAGACGCACGACGCCGACCGCGAACGCGATGCTGGTGAGGAGCACGAGTCCCTCGGGCACCATCGGGACCAAGGCCGCGACCATGCCGCGCAGCGCGTCGTCGAGGTCGGCCCCCGACGTGCGCAGCTGGCTCCAGATGATCAGCACCGCCGCGGGGACCAGCAGGTAGGTGATGATCTGCAGGATCCGGTTGATGCCCGAGCGCAGCTCGGAGTCGACGAGGGTGAAGCGGCTGGCCTCCTCGGCCAGCCGGGCGGCGTAGGCCTCCCGTCCCACCTTGGTGGCCTGCTGCGCGCCGCTCGCCCACGCTCACGAAGCTTCCCGACAGCACCGGATCGCCGGGCAGCTTGTGCACCGGGTCGGACTCGCCGGTGAGCAGTGACTCGTCCACCTCGAGACTGTCCGCCGCGAGCACCACCCCGTCGACCACGATCTTGTCGCCCGGGCCGAGCTCGATGACGTCGTCGAGCACGACGGCGCTCGGCGAGACCTCGACCGCTGCCCCGTCGCGACGCACGATCGGTCGGGCCTCGCCGATGATCGCGAGCCGTTCGAGTGTGCGCTTGGCCCGCAGCTCCTGGACGATCCCGATCAGCGTGTTGATGATGATCACGAAGCCGAACAGGCCGTCCTGGATCGGCCCGATCACGAGGATGATCGCGAACAGGACGCCGACGATCGCGTTGAACCGGGTGAACACGTTGGCGCGGACGATCTCGCCGACGCTGCGGCTCGCGCGGGCCGGCACGTCGTTGGTGTGCCCGGCGGCCACCCGCGCGGCGACCTGCTCGGCGGTGAGACCGTGGACCAGGTCGGTCCGCTCCTGGGTGGTGGACACGTGGACGAAGCCTACGCAGGTGCCCGGGTGCGCGGTCCCGGTCCCGACCCCGGATGGTGATCATGGCGGGGCGGCCGGCCGCCGAGGCGCGAGGGACAGTGAGCGTTGTTGCGGAAACCCTCACGTGTCCCTCGGCGCCGTCAGCGCTGGCCGATGGCCCGGGCCCCCAGCTGCGAGGTGAGCAGCTCGATGGCGGCCTCCTCCGGATCGCGCCGCTGCGGCGCGGGGCCGGAGCCGGCGGCCGCCTCGGCGAGCATCGACTCCTCGTCGTCGGGCGGGGCCTCCTCGTCGGGTGGCTCCGGTGGCAGCGGCTCGCCGTCCTGCGGGGTCGTGGAGCGCCGGACCGGCGGCGGCCGGCGGGTGGGCGGTGGGGTGGCGGCCGGCGCGGCGCGGGGCGGCGCCGGCGCGGGTGCGCCGTCGCCGTGCTCGCAGCGCACTCGCCACCGCACCCCCAGCACGGCGTGCAGCGACTCGGCGATGACGTCGGTGTTGCTCTGCTCGGACAGCAGCCGGGCCAGCGGCGCTGTGCCGATGCTCAGGACGAGCGTGTCGTCCTCGACCGCCCGCACGGTGGCACTCACCAGCAGGGCGGCCGTGCGCTTCTTTCGCTCCTTGGTGGCGGCCAGGACCTCGGGCCACGCGCGGCGCACCGACGCCGCGTCGAGGGCGGTGGCAACGGCCTGCTCCGTTGCGGGTGGCGGCGCGGCGGCGGTGTCGGTGTCGATGTCGGTATCCGGGCCCCCGGACGAGTCCGCGTCGTGATCGGTGGTCGGGACGACCTGGGCGTCGCCGGCGGCCGCATCGCCTCGGGAGGGCCGCGCCTCCGCATCAGCGCGGCGGGCCAACCGGTGGCGGGTCGACCGGCACCGCCCTCTCCGCCGCCTCCGGCGGGCCTGCGCGGCTCGGTCGGTCCGGTTCGGCGGGATCGACGTCCGCGGATCCGCGGTTCCGGCGCGATCGACCGGCACCGGACGACCCGGGGTCTGCGGACCCTCCGGTCGCGGCGGCGACCGACCCGGACTCGACGGACCCCGCGGTGCCGGAGCCGGCCGTCGCGGGTTCGACGGATCCGCCGGTGCCGCCGTCGGCCGGACCCGGCTGGGAGGGACCTCCGGCGCCCGCGTCGGCCGGTCGGTCGCTGGCGCGCCGGAACGAGCGGCGGCCGTCGGTGGGCGCGTCCGTGGACCCGCCGCTGGAACCGTCGTCGGCGCCGGACCCACCGTGGGGAGGCGGCGCCGGGGCGATGGCGTTGCGCCGCTCGAGACGTTCGAGCCGCTCCAGCAGTCCCGGCTCGGCCACCGTGGCCGCGGGCAGCAGCATCCGCGCGCACAGCAGCTCCAGGAGGAGCCGGGGAGCCGTGGCCCCGCGCATCTCGGTGAGCCCGGTGTGCACGATCTCGCCGTAGCGGGTGAGCGTGGCCGGACCGAGCTTGGCGGCCTGCTCGACCATGCGCGCGGTCTCGTCGTCCGCGGCCTCCACGAGCCCGCGCTCGGCGGCCTCCGGCATCGCCTGCAGGAGGGTGAGGTCGCGCAGGCGTTGCAGCAGGTCGGCCGCGAACCGGCGTGGATCGTGGCCCGCCTCCACCAGCCGGTCGACCGCCTCGAACACCGCTCCCCGATCGGCGGCGGCCAGCGCGTCGACGACGTCGTCGATCAGCGCGACATCGGTGACACCGAGCAGCGCCACCGCCCGCTCGTAGGTGACTCCCTCGGGCCCGGCCCCGGCGAGCAGCTGGTCGAGCACGGACAGCGAGTCGCGCGCCGAGCCCCCACCTGCCCGGACGACCAGCGGGAACACCGGCGGGGCGACGACGGCACCCTCGTCGGCGCAGATGCGCCCCAGCAGCTTGCGCAGCGTGCCGGGCGGGATGAGGCGGAACGGGTAGTGGTGGGTGCGGGACCGGATCGTGGGCAGCACCTTGTCCGGCTCGGTGGTCGCGAACACGAACACCAGGTGCTCGGGCGGTTCCTCGACGATCTTGAGCAGGGCGTTGAAGCCCTGCGTGGTGATCATGTGGGCCTCGTCGACGATGAAGACCCGGTAGCGCGACTCCGCCGGGGCGAAGAACGCCCGGTCGCGCAGCTCGCGCGTGTCGTCCACGCCGCCGTGGGACGCGGCGTCGAGCTCGGTGACGTCGATGTTGCCCGGGCCGCCCGGGGCGAGCGAGACGCACGACGGGCACACGCCGCACGGATCGGGCGTGGGGCCGAGCTCGCAGTTGAGCGAGCGGGCCAGGATGCGCGCGCTCGAGGTCTTGCCGCAGCCCCGCGGGCCCGAGAAGAGGTAGGCGTGGTTGATCCGCCCCGCCGCCAGTGCCGTGCTCAGCGGCTCGGTGACGTGCTCCTGCCCGACCACCTCGGCGAACGTCGCCGGGCGGTACTTGCGGTACAGGGCCAGCGCCACGGCCGCGAGGCTACCCATCGACACCGACAGGACGCCGGCCGGTGCGCTACCCGGCGATCGAACCGTGCCCGTCGAAGAGAGCCAGGTCGGCGGCCGCCCGCCCGGCACCCCAACCTGCGGCGTTCGACACCGGAACGGACCGACGCACCATGGTCGGGAAGAGCCGGTCGGTCATCTCGTCGGCCGCCTTGCTCCGCGCCGCCAGCACCGGGAGCAGCCCGGCGTCCTCCCGCGCCTGCGCCGAGGCCGCGGTGGTGCTCGCTGCATCGAGCCGCTCGCCGATCCGGGTCGCGTAGGCGACGAGGAAGGACTGCCGGAACGATCTCGTGCGCGACGTTCCGCTCCGCGTGACCTGGCTACCGGCCACGAGCATCGCGCGGTTGGCCTGGACCAGCAGTGATGTCGTGAGCAGCTCCACGATGTCGAGCTCCGTGTCGGCCCCCACGACGGTGACGAAGCCCGGCTCCGCCGACCACACCGCGCGGCAGCGGTTGGCCGTGGCCACCACCTGCACCAGCAGCGCCTTGGCTCCCGGGTAGGGCGCGTCCATCCACAGCCGGCGACCGGCCGCCGACGGAGCCCGGCCCCGACCGTGCTCCTGCACCGCCTGGTGCAGCGAGTAGCGGCTCATGAGCTCCTGGGCCTTGCCGGAGAGCGCCTCGGCCTCGTCCGGGAACTCGGTGGACTCCGCCTTCGCCAGCAGCGCGCGCACCTTGGCGAGCACCTTCCGATCCACCTCGGCCGTCGGGTCGATCGCGTGCCGGCCGGTGCCGGGTAGGGGCAGCAGCCGTTCCAGGACCGGGAGCTCCGCCAGTGCTGCCAGCACCTGCAGCAGCACCGCGAGCGCCGTGGAGCGGGATGCCGCACGGCGCTCAGCCCAGCTCCGCAGCAGCCGGGATCCGGGTTCGTCGTCGACCTCCGCCGCGATCGAGGTGACGGCAGCGTGCCATCGGGGATGCAGCGTCACCCCGGCGTACCGACGGGACTCGACGACGACGGCCTGGAGCAGGCAGTCGCCGACCGGCGGTTCGAGCCGGCGTCGGGACATCTCGTGCAGGTCCGACGGTGACCACCCCGCCTCCCACGCTCCCCGGATCGCGTGGAGGACGGCGACGTCGGCGGCGAGATCCAGCTCGCGCCCGCCGGGCCCGAACTCGGCGAGCAGCTCCCGGGCGTGGTCCTCGACCTCGCCGCACGGACACCGCGCCGCGGCCCGGAGAGCGGCGACCAGGACCTCCTGGGGTCCGACCCGGTCCGCGCCGAGCCAGGACCCCCGCTCCCTCGCGGCTCCCGCCCGGCGCCTGCTGCGCTGCGCGGCGGCCCGCTTCTCCCGGTTGCCTCGGCTCATGCGAGGGAGTGTGCCGAGGGGGTCCGACAGTTCTCGGCAGGCAGCCCGCGACCGACCCCGGATGTAAGGGGACCCCGCGCACCCGCCAGAGCCCGTTGACCCTTGCTGCCTTCCGGCCCTGGGGGAGTTCACAGGATGGACGCCGCGCGGGGTCCGACGACGAGTGTAGTGCCGTCCCCGGGGCCTCCGGGGAGGCGGTTATGCTGCTGCGCGGAGGATTCGCCTAGTGGCCTATGGCGCACGCT
The DNA here is from genome assembly GCA_963711715.1 of uncultured Actinomycetota bacterium. Taxonomy (GTDB): domain Bacteria; phylum Actinomycetota; class Actinomycetes; order Mycobacteriales; family Pseudonocardiaceae; genus Pseudonocardia. The sequence continues at coordinate 77,208 of CAVQFJ010000006.1, read as the reverse complement.
TGGAAAGCGTGTTGGGTTCACGCCCTCGGGGGTTCGAATCCCCCATCCTCCGCCAACCTGAGCAGCACGCTCCGGGCCGCCTCAGCCGATCGGGCACCGCCTCCTCGCGATCTCAGCCCGGGCGAGTCGCCTCGCTGACTGCCTCGCCGTACTCCCGAGTAGTGCGACGCTCGGCGGTTGATGGGCTCGGTCCGCCCTCCCTACCCTGGGCGGCCGGCGGCGGACCCGCCTCGGCCGCCGCGCCTGCCCGAGGAGGGAGCCCGGCATGGACCCGCAGCGCATCGGCATCACCGTCATTCCCGGCGCGGGGTGGCGCGCCGCCGACGTCCGAACCGTCGCGGCGGAGGCCGAACGGGCCGGCTTCGACGCGATCTTCTCCACCGAGGTCAACAGCGACACGCTGACCACCGCGCAGGTGATGGGCTGCGCGACGTCCCGCATCCGCGTCGGGACCTGGATCGCCAACATCTACCTGCGGCACTCCTACGCCTGCGCGAAGGGCGCGGAGCTCGTCGCTGACGACACCGGCGGTCGCCTCGTCCTCGGGCTCGGTGTGAGCCACCAGCCCGTCAACGCGGCGCTCGGCGTCGACATGACCCGCGCCGCCGAGGACCTGGAGCGCTACGTGCTCGCGGTGCGCGCGTGGCTGCGCGGGGAGGGGCCGACCACCCACCTACCGCAGCAGGCGGCACCGCAACCGGTTCCGATCCACGTCGCAACCCTTAGCATGGCCGCGGTCGAACGGGCGGCCGCGATCGCCGACGGCATCATGCCGACGATGTGGTCGCCGGAACGGGTCGCAGGCAGCCTGCCCGTCATCTCCCGCGGTCGGGACCGGGCCGCGGAACCGGGCCCGTTCGAGCTCACGCTGGGACTGCCGATCTTCCTCGGTGACGACCTCGCCGCGCTGCGCGACCAGGCCCGCCAGAACCTCGCCCTCTACACCGGTTTCCCGTACTTCCAGCGGATGTGGCGCGAGAGCGGCTTCACCGCCGAGGCCGACAGCATGGCGCAGGGCGCGGGCGCGGCGGCGCTGTCCGACGCGCTGCTCGAGTCGTTCTGTCTCATCGGACCCGTGGAGCGCTGCCGCGAGCGGCTGAGCGCCTATCGGGAGGCGGGAGTCGACCTGCCGATCCTCAACCCACCGGTGGGTCCCGACGCGGCGATCGCAGTGATCCGCGCCATCGCGCCGGCGGCGCGCGCGGTCGGCTGATGACCACGCTGGCACAGCCCGAATCCTCGGCCTTTCCCGGCCGTCCAAGCGGTACTCGCAGCCGACCGTCACGTTCCACGTCGAGCCACCTCAGCCGAGGTGGGCCAGGCGTCGGCCTCCGGACTCCGCGCACCACCCGCGCCTCTACCCGGCCACGTCACGGTGGTCGGCGAGGACAGCCGCGGCGATCTGTCGGGCCTGCCCGGTGCGACCCCCGTCGACGCCGACCTCGGCGATGGCCCCTTCCACGATCAGGAAGACGTGCTCGGCGACGACCTCCGCGTCCGTGCCGGTGACGTCCTCGGCGACGAGCTCGGAGAGGCGGCTGCGCACGGCCGCCTTGTGACGGACGATCACGTCGCGGCCGGCGTGGTCGACCGGGAGCTCGGCGGCGGCGTTGAGGAACGCGCATCCCCTGCTGACGTCGAGGCTCGGGTGGTCGAGATAGGCGTCGAAGAGGGTGATGGCCCGGGGTCGCTCGGCATCGACCAGCCGTTGCTCGAGGTACGACCACCACGTCTCGTGCCGGTCCTGGAGGTATCGCGCGACCAAGGCCGCCTTGGACCCGAAACAGTCGTACAGCGTCTTCTTCGTCACCCCGGCGGTCTCGGCGATCTGCGCCACCCCGACGGCGTTGATCCCGTGCAGGTAGAACAGCTTGCTCGCGGCGTCGAGAACCCGCCGCCCGGCCGCGGTCAGTCCCGTGCGAGCAGTCATGCCGGAACTATACCGACCGGTGGGTTGACTTGTCGGCACCTCGGCGGCACGCTGTCGACTATCCCGACCGGTTTAGTGGAAGGCAGGGTTGTGGTCGACCAGGACCCGATGAGCAGCGGCAAGCGATCCGTCGGCGTGTCAGCCGTCGGGCGGCCGGCGAGCCCGGCTCGGCTCGCGGCGGCGGGGTTGGTGCTGATCGCCGTGTGCTACGGCCTCGCCCGCTTCGCCTACGGCTTGTTCTTGCCCGTCCTGCGGGTCGAGTTCGAGCTCGACGGCGCCACCGCCGGTGCAGTCGCCGCGAGCAGCTACGTCGCCTACTGCGTGGCCATCGTGGGCGCCGCACTCGCGACCGCCCGGTTCGGCGCGCGCCCGGTCGCCGTCCTGGCCGGGGTGACGGCCGCCGTGGGGACCGGGTTGATCGCCGTCGCGCCCCATGTCGGTGTCCTCGCCGCCGGAGTGGTCATCGCCGGCTCCAGCACCGGTCTGGCCTCACCGCCGCTGGCGGACGCCGTCGCTCGCTGGGTCGTCGCCGACCGCGCCGACCGAATGCAGACTGTGATCAACGCCGGAACCGGGCTCGGCGTCATGGTGTCCGGCCCGGTCGCGCTCATGGCCGGTCAGAACTGGCGACTGGCGTGGTGGGCGTTCGCACTCGCCGCAGTGGCCGTGACCGTGTGGATCGCCGTCACCGTGCCGAGTCGCCTCCCCGACGACGACGTCCCCGCGCAGCCGATCCCGGCCCGACGGGGCGCACCGATGCCGGCAGGGCTGCCGCGGCTGCTGGCAGCCGCCGGGATCATGGGTATCGCCAGCTCCGCGGTCTGGACCTTCGGCCGCGACTTCGTCGTCACCACCGGCGGCGCGAGCCCCTTCGCCTCCACGCTCATGTGGATCATCCTCGGCGCCGCTGGACTCCTCGGCGCGTTCACCGGCTCCCTCATCGGCCGGTTCGGCCTCGCTCGCGCGTGGATCGTCGCCATGCTCACCCTGGCGGTCGCCACCGCCGGCTTCGCTCTCGGCGCGTCCTCCTACCCGACGATCTTCGCCGCAGCAGCGGTTTTCGGTGCCGTCTACATCGCGTTGACGGGGCTCCTGCTGGTGTGGGGAATCCGCGTCCATCCCGATCGTCCGGCCTTCGGTGTCGGCGCCGCGTTCCTGTTCATCGCCATCGGTCAGGCCCTCGGAGCACCCCTCATCGGCCTGCTCACCGACCTCACCACCGCCACGGGGGCCTTTCTCGTCGCAGCAGCAACATCTGCCGTCGGAGCAGCGCTGTACCCGACGGGCTCAGCTCGCTGAGGCCCGAGGAACGGTCGTACTCCGACCACCGATGACTCCGATCCGTGAGTCGGGTCCACCCTGGGAAGAGCTCGAACGATGCCCATGACCGCGAGATCCGAGGAGGTCCGCGATGCGCACGCTCGCGATCACCCAGAACATCACCGTCGACGGCTCGATCGAGATGCTGGGCGACTGGTTCGACCCGCAGGGGCAGGCCGGCGTCGACAACTCGGACCTGCTCGAGGAGCTGCACCGCCAGGACGGCACCGCCGACGGGTTCCTCACGGGCCGGCAGACCTTCGAGGATCTCCGTGGCTACTGGCCGAAGCAGACCGACGACGCCACCGGCGTCACCGACTACCTCAACCGGGTGCAGAAGTACGTCGTCTCCTCCACGCTGACCGACCCGGGGTGGCAGAACACCACGGTCCTCCCCGGCGACCCCGTCGAGGAGGTCCGCGCGCTCAAGGAGCGGCCGGGCCAGGACATCGTGACCACGGGCAGCATCACGTTGTGCCACACCCTCATCGCTGCAGGACTGGTGGACGAGTACCGGTTGTTCGTCTACCCCGTCGTGCAGGGGCGCGGCCGCCGCCTGTTCCCCGACGGGTTCGAGATGCCCCGGCTGACCCTGCTCGACGCCAAGGCCTTCCGGAGCGGCATCACGTTCTCGCGCTACGCCTCGTCCTGACGTCGTGCGGGCGGCCCATCCACGGCCATGATGATCATCGCACCGGGACACAGGGCTGCGTTGGTTGCGGCCACCGGCCCCTGTCCGGTGATCACGACGGCCGGCCACCGCGCTCGATCACCGTTCCGGGACGCGGAACCGTACATGCCACGGTCGCCGATCCCCGTTTCGTGATCATGCGCCGGGAACGCCCGTGAACGCTGCCGTCGGGTGGGTCCGCTGACGCCAGAGCCGCTCGCGAGGGCTCGACCACAGTGGACCCGTGCGACCCAGACGCATAACGATTGCGCCACGTCGCACATCATGCGCCGATCCGTGGGAACACCCCGTTCAGCGGGCCGTCGAGAGCGACCCCAACGCCACCACTGGAGGAACCGTGACCGTCACGGGCATCATCACGGCGATCATCATCGGCGCGATCATCGGTGCGCTCGGTCGACTGGTCGTACCGGGCAAGCAGAACATCCCGATCTGGCTGACCATCGTCATCGGCATCGTCGCCGCTTTCGTCGGGACGTTCCTGGCCCGCGCGGTCGGCATCTCGACCGCGACCAGCGGCATCGACTGGCTCGAGCTGCTCGTCCAGGTCGTCGTCGCCGCCATCGGTGTGTACGTGCTCACCCAGGTGTACGGCCGCAGGTCCGTGCGTCGCTGACCGAGACCATCCCCCGACACGCCGGGCCCGTCTTCGGACGGGCCCGGCGTTCGTCCGTCTCCGGGGTCGGGAGCGGCTGCCGGCTCGTCGATCCCTGTCGGGGACGACCCGCACAATGTCGAGGTGGACGACGAGTCGGGTGCCGAGCGGGGGTGCGAGCCGTGGCCGCGCAGCGGGTCCGCATGAGTGCCCCGGCGCTTGCGCGGGCCGGCACCGGCACCGGCACCGGCACCGTGGTCCTGCGGCTGCTGCTGGCCCTCGCGTGCCTCGCCGTACCGGTGTGGGTCGTGGCCACCCGCTGGTCCACGGTGCTGGCCGACCATCCGGCCTACCCGGTCGCCCTCGTCGCCGTGGCCGTCCTCGGGGCGGTGCTCGCGGTTCGGGCCCGGCGGGCCCGAACCGGCGGACCGCTGCGGATCGCCGCGCACGTCGTCGGAGCGGTCGCGGTCGTCGCGGTCCTCGCGGCGTTGGTCTGGCTGCGTCCGTTCCCGGCCGATCCGGTCGCCGCCGAGGCGACGGGCCCGTCGCCGGGAGTGGACGTCTCCACCGCCACGACGTGGGAGCTGCGGCCCCGCGACGGCCCGGGGGTCACCGGAGTCCTCTTCCACCCGGGTGCGCGGGTCGATTCCCGCGCGTACCTCCCGTTGCTCCGTCCGTTGGCCGAGCAGGGGCATCTCGTGGTGGTGGCCAAGGCACCTCTGGGCATCGCGCTGCTGTCCACCGGGGTGGCGACCGGGGTGTTCGGCGCCCATCCCGAGGTGCGCCGGTGGGTCCTCGGCGGCCACTCGCTCGGTGGCACCGCGGCCGCGTTCTCCGCCGACGACGGTGACCCTCGCGTGCGCGGGGTGTTCTTCTGGGCGTCGTACCCGGCGAGCGACCTGTCCGCCTCGGGCCTGACGTTCGCCTCGATCTCGGGGGAGCGCGACGGGCTCGCCACCCCGGCCGACATCGAGGCCAGTCGCCTGCTGCTGCCACCCGCGACGGCGTTCACGGTCGTGCCCGGGGCGGTCCACGCGTTCTTCGGCGACTACGGCGCGCAACCCGGTGACGGCCGACCCACCGTGGGGCGTGCCGAAGCCCAGCGGCAGATCGTCGCCGCCACCGCCGTGTTCGTCGGGGGTGTCGGATGACCACCGAGCCGGAGTCGGACGGCTCGATGCTGACGGCCACTCCCACCTACGCCGACGTCGACGCGGCGGCCGATCGGCTGCGGGGGCACGCCCACCACACGCCGGTGCTCACGTCACGGCGGGTGGACGCGGAGGTCGGCGCCCACCTGTTCTTCAAGTGCGAGAACTTCCAGCGCATCGGGGCGTTCAAGTTCCGCGGCGCGTTCAACGCGCTGTCGCGGTTCGACGCCCAGCAGAGGCGTGCGGGCGTGGTCGCCTTCTCGTCGGGCAACCACGCGCAGGCCATCGCTCTGGCCGCGCGCATCCTCGACGTCCCGGCCACGATCGTGATGCCGCACGACGCGCCGACCGGCAAGGTCGCTGCCACCCGCGGCTACGGGGCCACGGTCGTCGTCTACGACCGCTACGCCGAGGACCGCGAGCAGATCGGTCGGGAGCTCGCGGAGGAGCGGGGCCTGACGCTGGTCCCGCCCTACGACCACCCGGACGTCATCGCCGGTCAGGGCACCGCCACCAAGGAGCTCCTCGAGGAGGTCGGTGAGCTCGATGCGCTGTTCGTCTGCCTCGGAGGAGGCGGCCTGCTCGCGGGTGCCGCACTGGCGGCGCGGGCGCTGTCGCCGCTGTGTCGGATCCACGGCGTGGAACCGGAGGCCGGGAACGACGGCCAACAGTCGCTGCGCGCCGGCAGGATCGTGCACATCGACACGCCGGTCACCATCGCCGACGGCGCCCAGACCCAGCACCTGGGCCGGTTCACCTTCGAGATCATCCGCCGCGAGGTCGACGAGATACACACGGCGTCCGACGCCGAGCTGGTCGAGGCGATGCGGGTGTTCGCCTCGACGCTCAAGATCGTCGTCGAGCCGACCGGTGGCCTGGGTCTCGCCGCCGTCCGCCGGCTGGCCGACGAGCTGACCGGACAGCGGGTCGGGGTCATCGTCAGCGGCGGCAACATCGACCTCGATCGCTACGCGTCCTTGCTCGCCTCCGGCGGAGGGGGGTGAGAGCGCTGTGGACCAGGCCACGGCACAGGCGCTGGCAGACGGGTACGCCGCCTACAACGCGTGACGACGCCGCCATGCTCGACTCCGTGACCGCCTGACCCACCCCCAGGCGAGATCTCCATCCGTCAGTGCGGAGGGGTGGACAGAGGGCGTCTCGAGGATCGCCACCCCGTCAGGTCTCGGGTCGGTGGGTCACGAAGACGGCGTTGCCGGGATCGCCGGGCGCGTCGTGCACCGCGACGTCGCGGAATCCGGCGTCGGCGAGCATCCGCAGGGCGAGTTGCTCCCCCCACGCCGTGCCGAGGCCGACACCGCCGTCGGCCAACGACACCGTCAGGCAGTGCAGTGTGCTCACGGCGTAGGTGAACGGGGCCACGGGGTTGCCGATGTTGTCGTCGAGGTGGCTCGACACGCGAGGCTCGTGCATCACGAACGCGCCGCCGGGGACGAGAGCGGAGCTGATCCGGCTCAGGACCGCACGGGGATCGGCCTGGTCGTGCAGGGCGTTGAAGACGAAGACGGCGTCGAAGGGCTGCTCGACCTCGAGTGCGGCCGCGTCGCGGACCTCGAAGCGGAGGTTGGTCAGCCCCTCGTCGCCGGCTCGGGCCCGCGCCCGCGCGATGGCGGCGCCGTCGTGGTCGTACCCGACGAAGGTCGAGCGGGGGTAGGTGGCGGCCAGCACGAGCAGGCCGTTTCCCGTACCGCAGGCGACATCCGCGGCGCACGCACCGGTCGCGAGCCGGTCCGCGAGTCCCGGGGCGAGCGGCAGGATCGCGTCGACGAGGAGCTGGTCGTACATCGGACGCCACAACGCATCCATGACGTCGTGCAGCTCGGGGAGGAACTGCGCGTAGGGCACCCCGCCACCGGTGCGGAACGCCGAGGCGACCGCGGCCACGTGCTGGCCGAGGAGGGTCGTGAGATGGCCGACCGGCGTCAGGTTCTGGACGCCGGGCCCGGTGAGGCAGGCCGCGTGCTCGGTCGGCAGCCAGTAGTGCCCGGTCGAGGGCTCGTACTCGACGATCCCGCCCGTCACCATCGCACCGAGCCACTCGCGGACGTACCGCTCGTCGAGGCCGGCGCGGTCCGCGAGGTCGACGCTGGTCGCAGGGCCCGCGGCGGCCGCGGTGAACAGGCCGGTGCGCCGGCCGATGTCGATCAGGTACGTGAGCATGCCGCCGGTGAACAGCTCGAAGAGCCGGCCGGCGAACTCCTCCACCGCCTGCTCGTCCACCGTGGGGTACGTGGTCGTCATGCTTCGACGGTAGGAACGGCACCCGGCCGGGTCATGGGGCGTGCTCCCCATGTTCGTGCCACTCGAGGCGCGGGGTGGGCGTCGCTGGTCAGCGCTACTCCCGTGGGACAACCACGCCAGATCAGAAGTACGACACGACGCTCGGTTCGGTGCCGCAGCGGCAGCGGGCAGGCGTCGCACCCGGGGGACGGCGTGCCGCACGCCGCAGCCGGGGCAGCGCACGTGCTGCGGGTTGAGCCGGTGGGGGACCCAGATGCTGGTGAAGCCCCGCTGCCCGAGCGGGCCGTGCAGGAACCGATCCCGGGCTTCGCCGTGCGCCCGGTTGTGGGCGAGGGCCGCCTCGGCGGCCTCGGGCGTCGTCCATGCGCTGAACGTGTGACCGCGACCGGCGAAGCTCGTGCCGACGAAGCCGATGAAGCCGGCTTCGGCGGCCATGGCCGTGACGATGGCCTCCCCTCGCTGCTCGACCTCGGCGTCCTCGGCGGCGTCGGCCGTCTCGATCCAGGTCATCGTCATCGCGCCGGGCAACGCAGTCACACCGAGGTTCGTCCGTGCTGCGGTGCCGAAGCACATCGGCGGCTCGTCCGCGGGCACGACCAGCACCCGCAGGCCGGCCCGCTCGGCGAGCGCCGTCAGGCGGGCGGCGGTCTCGTCGAGGTCGGCTGCAGCCGTCGCGGCGAACTCCTCCGCCGCCTGCTCGTCGACCGCGGGGTGTGTGGTCGTCATGACCCGACGATAGGGGCGGCGCCCGGCCGGATCATGGGGCGCGCTCCCCATGTTCGTGTCACAGGAGGCCGTGGGCGCTGGCGAACACGCTGGCCAGCGCCCGGTTGGAGACCCCGATCTTCGCGTAGATGTGCTCGACGTGGTTGCTCGCCGTCTTGCGGGAGATCACCAGCTGCTCGGCGATCTGCTTGTGCGAGAGCCCGCGCGCCAGCAGCCGCAGCACGTCGATCTCGCGGGGCGTCAGCCCGGCCGGCCGGTCGCGGCGGCGGCGGACGCGGTGCCCGGCGGCACGCAGCACCGCGTCGACGGCGTCGCCGTCGAGCCGCCCGGCCCGCACCTCGGTCCGCAGGTCGGCCGCGATCTCGTCGGCGGACCAGGCCGGCCGGTGCGGTCGAGGTTCGGTCCTGGCTTGGTACCGGTCGGCGACGGCGAGGATCCGCCCGCCCGCGGTGAGCGCGTCGCCGGACAGCCCGCGCGGGTAGCCGGATCCGTCGAGCCGTTCGTGGTGCTGCGCAGCGAGAGCGGCCAGCGGTGCCAGGCCCGGGGACGAGGCGAGCATGCGCTCGGTGAAGTACGGGTGCAGCCGGACCCGCTCCATCTCGCCCGGGGTCAGCGGTCCGCGCTTGTCCCAGATCGCGTTCGACACGCCGAGCCGCCCGAGGTCGTGGACGAGTCCCGCTCGGCGCAGCGTCCGCTCGTCCGAGTCGGGCAGCCCCCGCTCCCGGGCGGCCGCACCGGCGAGATCCGCGACCCCGCGCGAGTGGCCGATCGTGTAGGGCGACTTCAGGTCGACGAAGTCGCCGACCGCGTCGAGCGCCGCGTCGAGCTCGGCGTCGGAGAGGTCCACGCCGAGGGCCGGTTCGACCGCCATCACCGCGTCCCAGCTGCTCACGGAGTCGAGCTCGTCGAACAGGTCCGGCGCCACCTCGCAGAAGAGCTCGACGAGCTTCGGGTCGAACTGGGTCCCGCTGCGGGCCCTGGCCACGGCGACCGCGGCGTCGATGCCTCCGATCTCGTGGAAGACCTCGACGACGTCGGCGAGGTTCACCAGCCGGGAGGAGATCAGGACCTCCGCGCCGCTGGCCCCGTGCGGCTCGCCCTTGCCGTCCCAGCGCTCGAAGGTCTGCTCGACGCTGTCGCGGACGCGCTGGTCGAGGCCGAGCCGCTCGGCCAGCGCCTCGGCCGCGCGCCAGTGGTTGTCGAACATCGCGTCCATGGCGCGGCGGCCGTCACCGAGGAAGGCGACGCCGAGGCGGGCCCGCTCCCGCAGGGGCCGGCCCGCTCCGATGTGTCGCAGGACGAACGCCGCGCTCTCGACGGGCTTCCCGAGATCGACCTTGCGGATGTCGTGCTTCACCGCCTGGTCGTCACCGAACCACTTCGCCTGCTCGTAGGCGTCGATGTGGCACGCCACCCACGCCAGCATCGAGGAGTAGTAGACGACCTCGCGCTCCGGCGCCGCGAGCCCGACGCGCTCGGCCAGCCGCAACGCCATGAAGCTCTGCCGCAGCACGTGCTCCATCGGATGACCCATGCCCAGATCGGTGCCCAGCGACAACGCCGCCAGCAGCTCGGTGAGCCGGATACCGGATCCGGGCGTGGTGCCACCTCCCACGGATCCGGATGATCGCACGCCTGGCAGGAGAACGGAGTGGTCCTGCGGGCCGCACCGAGGACGACGTCCGCTGAATCGGGCTGCCTCGAGCCGTCACGGAAACTGTTCCGCGATCCTGTCCGGCCAATCGGCCTGTGCGAGATCAGCGGCAACGAGGACGTCTCGCCAGTCCGTGCGGGCGTCCTCCATCGCAGCCAGCAACCCGTCGATCCTGCCACCCGCCAGGAGCACGATCGCCGCCTGAACGCGCTCGACGTCCACCTTCCATCCGTCCGGTGACCACTCGCTGACGAGTCTCATGACCTCCGCAGAGCGGCCGCGTTCAGGGAAGTCCCGTTCGATGCGACGGCAGAGCCGGGCGGTGAGTGGCGGCATCGGGTCAGCATCCCTCCACTCGGTGGCTGCGGTGATCACGAATGAGACCGGAGAACGAGAACGCCGGGCACCCCATCGTGGGACCCCGGCGTTCTGCCCGTTCAGGCTGGCGGTAGCGGTGGGATTTGAACCCACGGAGGCTTGCACCTCACATGCTTTCGAGGTCTGCCAGAGACGACAACTGAGACTGGGGAAGATCGCCACACTGGACCGTCGCCGCCCTTGTCCTCGCGCGCCTCGGGCTGGTGGTCCTCTAAGCGGTGCCGGGTGCGGGCGGAGCCCGGTGTTCTTGTCAGCCGGAACCGCCGGTCACCCGCCGGCCGGGGCCGTAGGCCACCGTACGATCCGGACCGTGATCCGGACGGGTGAGCAGGTGGCGCGGTGAGCGGTACCAGGGTGTTGGTGGCGGGGGCGAGCATCGCGGGGCCCGCGCTGGCCCACTGGCTGCGCCGGCGGGGGGCCGAGGTGACCGTGGTGGAGCGGGCCCGCGAGCTGCGTCCCGGCGGGCAGGCGGTGGACGCCCGCGGGGTGGCCAAGGAGGTCATCCGCCGGATGGGGCTGGACGCGGCGGTGCGCGCGGCCCGCACCGAGACCGCCGGCGCGTTCACCGTGGACGTGGACGGGAACGTGCTGGAGACCTACCGCGCGGACGACCACGGCGGCGACGGGTTCATCGCGGAGATCGAGATCCTGCGCGGGGACCTGTCCCACGTGCTCCACGACGACACCCGGGACGGTGTCGAGTACGTCTTCGGCGATCGGATCGTCGAGCTCACCCAGGACCCGGACGGGGTCGACGTGGCCTTCGCGGGCGGCGACCGGCGGCGCTTCGACCTGGTGGTCGGAGCGGACGGGCTGCACTCGGCGCTGCGGGCGATGGTCTTCGGGCCGCACGAGCAGTTCGTCCGCCACCTCGGGATGGTGCTGGCCTTCTACACCGTGCCCAACGAGTTCGGGCTGGACCGCTGGCTGATCGACTACCAGGAGCCCGGGCGCTCCGCCGGCCTGCGGCCCCTCCCCGACGCCACCCGGGCGATGGCCATGCTCTCGTTCAGCGCCGCCGACTTCGACGTCGACTACCGCGACGTCGCGGCCCAGAAGCGCCTGCTGCGCGAGCGGATGGCCGGCTTCGGCTGGATGACCCCGCGCATCCTCGCGCACCTGGACGACACCCCGGACTTCTACCTCGACCAGGTCGCGCAGGTGGTGATGAACCGCTGGTCGAACGGTCGCGTGGGGCTGCTCGGCGACGCGGCGTTCAGCTCGTCGCCGATGTCCGGAGGGGGCACCGGGCTGGCACTCGTCGGCGCGTACCTGCTGGCCGGCGAGCTGGCCGCCGCCGGGTGGGACCCGGAGGCCGGGTTCGCGGGCTACGAGGAGCGGATGCGCTCGTTCGTCGAGGCCAACCAGGAGATCGGCCGGCTGCACGTGCACAGCCGCGATGTCCCCGCGCCGGACGCCGAGCCCAGCCCGGAGCCCGACATGGAGGCGCTCATGGAGCTGGTGGAGCGCGCGATCAACGGCATCGAGCTGCCCGACTACGCCGGGGTGCCGGACTCCGGGGCCCCGACCGGACCGCCGATCACCTCGTCGGCCAGGCCGTAGGCCACGCAAGTGAGACTAGAACTGAGACGAGAAGCAGAACGCCGGGCGTCCCTGATCGGGAGGCCCGGCGTTTCGCCTGGTCAGGCTGGCGGTAGCGGTGGGATTTGAACCCACGGAGGCTTGCACCTCACACGCTTTCGAGGCGTGCTCCTTCGGCCGCTCGGACACGCTACCGCCGACGAGGATACGGGAGCCCGGACGTGACCTCCCGCCCGGGACGAGCGGCGCGTGACGCCGGGGACCCGCAGGTACTGCGTCACCTGTGGTCGGCGAAGAACGACTCCAGCAGCGTGGCGCACTCGTCGGCCAGCACCCCGGCCACCACCTCCGGCCGGTGGTTGAGCCGCCGATCGCGCAGCACGTCCCACAGCGACCCGACCGCACCCGTCCTCGGCTCCCAGGCCCCGAACACCACCCGGGCGACCCGGGCCAGTCCGATCGCGCCGGCGCACATCGTGCACGGCTCGACCGTCACCGCGATCGTGCAGCCCTCGAGCCGCCACTCCCCCGACACCGCCGCGGCCGCCCGCAGGGCGAGCACCTCGGCGTGGGCGGTGGGATCACCGAAGGCCTCCCGGCCGTTGCAGGCCGCAGCGAGCTCGCGCCCGGCGGGGTCGACGACCACGGCCCCGATCGGCACGTCTCCGGTGCGTGGAGCCGCGGCGGCGACCTCGAGGGCGCGCCGGACCAGCGCCTCGTCGCCCGGGGCGGGGGCAGTAGACCCGATGCGCACCGTGCCGTCGTCACCAGTCCGTGCCGTGCTGCGGCGACCTTCGCTCCGCGCGGTGTCGATGCGCGCTCCGCCTTCGCTCCGCGCGGTGTCGATGCGCGCTCCGCCTTCGCTCCGCGCGGTGTCGATGCGCGCTCCGCCTTCGCTCCGCGCGGTCACCTGGGTGTCGACGACCTCGGCGAGGGCCTCGGCGAACCCGCAACGACGGCCGATCGCGGCCAGCTGCTCGTCGGGGTAGAGCTCGACCTCGCCGGCGAGCACCTCGAGCTCGTCGGCCGGCAGACCCAGGTCGGCGACGATGGACAGGTCGCCCTCGGGCCACGGGTCGTCGAGCGCGTCGTCGTCGGGGGGGAGCTCGACGCGCAGCAGGTCGAGCACGTCGGCCGCCACGTCGTAGTCCAGAGCGGCGACGGCGTCGGACACCATCAGCGCCACGCCGCCGGGGGTGGGCCGCAGGAGCACGAAGAACTCGTCGTCGACGTCGAGCAGGCCCAGCACCGCTCCGGTGGACCGCAGTTCCCGCAGCTCAGTGATCGCGGTATCCAGGTCGACCAGCGCGTCGGAGGTGAGCCGCGTGCAGCGCCAGCGCCCGTCCTCCCGGATCGCGGCGACGGCGTAGCCGGGCAAGGCCTGCCCCTGCAGGTCCTCGCGCGCCTGGACGCTCTGCACCGCCATGAGACTACGGTAAGCCCCCTCTGACTGTGGTCCAAACCACAGTGCGGGGGTGGCCTGCGGCGTCGACGGCGCGCCAGGATCGGCCCCATGCCGCCGGACGGGTCGATCACCGGCCTCCACGCCGAGGCCCGCAGCGTGCAGCCCCGGACGGTCGCGCTCCGACGGGCGCTGCACCGGCATCCCGAGCTCGGCCTCGAGCTGCCCCGCACCCAGGACGCGGTCGTCGCCGCCCTCGCCGACCTGCCGTTGCAGGTGCACCTGGGGCGCTCGGTCAGCTCGGTCGTGGCGGTGCTGGAGGGCGACCGGCGGGGGCCGACCGTGCTGCTGCGCGGCGACATGGACGCACTGCCGATGCCGGAGGACACCGGGCTCGCGTTCGCCTCCGAGGTCGACGGGGTCATGCACGCCTGCGGGCACGACACCCACGTGGCGATGCTCGCCTCGGCTGCGCGGGTGCTGGCCCGGCGGCGCGACCGGCTCGCGGGCCGGGTGCTGTTCATGTTCCAGCCCGGGGAGGAGGGGTTCCACGGGGCCCGGTACATGATCGACGAGGGGCTGCTCGACGCCACCGGACCGGCCGGGCGCCCGGACGCCGCCTTCGCCCTGCACGTCAGCGCGACCGTGCCGTCCGGGGAGATCCATGTCCGGCCGGGGCCGCTGATGGCCGCGGCCGACGCGATCCGGGTGACCGTCGCCGGTCGCGGCGGGCACGCCTCGGCGCCGCACGACGCGCTCGACCCGGTGCCCGCCGCCGCCGCGATGGTCGGCGCGCTGCAGACGGCACTGACCCGGCGCGTCGACACCCATCAGCCGGCCGTGCTCACCATCGCGCACATCGCCGCGGGCACCACCAACAACGTGATCCCGGAGACGGCGTTCATGGAGGGCACGCTGCGGACCCTGTCGGAGTCGACGCGGACGGTCCTGCGCGAGGAGATCCGGCGCGTCTGCCACCACATCGCCATGGCCCACGGGTGCACCGCCGAGGTGGACATCCAGCCGGGATACCCGGTCACCGTCAACGACCCCCGGGCCTCCGAGCGCGTCGACACGCTGGCCACCGCGGTCCTCGGGCCCGGGCGGGTGGAGACCATGCCGAACCCGATCATGGGGGCCGAGGACTTCTCCTACGTGCTCGCCGAGGTGCCGGGGGCGCTCGCGTTCCTCGGTGGCTGCCCGCCGGGGGTCGACCCCACGTCCGCGCCGCCCAACCACTCCAACCGGGTGGTGTTCGACGAGCTCGCCATGGCGGCGGGGGTGGCCGTCTACGCGGGGCTGGCGCTGGACACCCTGCGCTGAGACACGGCCCCGCACCCGGCTGACCACCGGGAGGGGCGTCCAGGCAGGGTGGTGCGGTGATCCCCTCCCTGCGCGAGCTCGGGATGGCGCTGCGGTCCCGCGAGCTCTCCCCACCGAGCACGTCTCGGACGTCCTCGGACGGCTCGCCGCCGACACCCACAACGCGGTGATCTCCCTCGACGCCGAGCGGGCACTCGCCGACGCCGCCGCGCTGACCGAGGAGCTAGCCCACGGCACGTGGCGCGGACCGCTGCACGGCGTCGCGGTCGGGATCAAGGACCTGTTCGACGTGGTCGGGCTGCCCACCCGGGCCGGCTCGAACGTGCTCGCCGACGCCCCGCCGGCGGCGGCTGACGCCCCCGTCATCGCCCGGCTCCGCGAGGCCGGCGCGATCGTCGTCGGCGAAGCTGCACACCCACGAGTTCGCGTACGGCCCCACCGGTGACGTGTCCGCGACCGGACCGGCCCGCAACCCGCACGACCCCACCCGGATCACCGGTGGCTCGTCCTCGGGCTGTGCCGCCGCCGTCGCCGCCGGGCATCTGCCCGCTCGCGCTCGGCACCGACACGGGCGCGAGCGTCGCGGACCCCGGCGGCGCTGTGCGGGGTGGTCGGCCTGAAGCCGGCGCGCGGAGGGCTGACGACCGAGGGGGTGTTCCCGCTGTCGGAGACCTGCGACCACGTCGGGTTGCTCGCCGCCGACGTGCACGGCGCGTCGGTCGCGTGGGACGTCGCTGTCGCGGCCCGGACGGCACCGGCGGTGGCATACAGGTCCCCGGGATCGCCGGCGTGCGGGTCGGGGTGCTGGTCGACGACTACTGGCGGGCCGCCGACCCGGCGATCGTCGCCGCCGTCGACGACGCCGTCGAGGCGGTGGCGCGGGCCGGGGCGCACGTGGTCGAGCTCCGGACGCCGATGATCGACGAGCTCGCCGCCAGCTACGCCCCGATCGTGGGCGGCGAGGCGTACGCCACGCACGCCACGCTGGCTCGCCGAGCGACCGCAGGACTACCAGCCGATGACGCGGGAGCGCATGCTGCCCTGGGCGGAGCAGCCCGCCCGCGGCTACGTCGACGCGCAGCGCGACGCGGCAGCGGCTCTCGGCGGCGCTGCGGACGGCGGTCGGTGATGTCGACGTGCTGGTGCTGCCCACGACCCGCCTGCGGGCCACCCCGATCGGCGCGTTGGCGACCGAGATCGAGGGCGCGACCGTGCCGGTGTGGACGTCGCTGCTCGCGCTCACGCTGCCGTTCAACCTCACCGGTTGGCCCGCGGTGTCGGTGCCCGGCCGGGTGCCCGACGGCGGGCTGCCGGCGGGGTGCAGGTGGTCGGCGTCGGGCGTGGAGGAGCGCGGCGTGCTCCGGTCGCCGGGGTGCTGGCCCGCGATCGACCGGCGAGGGACACATCGCCGAGCGGGCGGGCGGTGTGCGTGATCGGCACCGGCCTGATCGGGGGGTCGCTGCTGCGCGCGGCGCGCGGGGCCGGCCGCCCCGTCTGGGGCACGAGCGCGTCGCCCGCGACGGCACGACGCGCCGGTGCCGACGGGTTCGACGTCACCACCGACACCGACGCCGCCCTGCTCCGGGCCGCCGAGGCCGACGCGCTCGTCGTGCTGGCCGTCCCGCTCACGGTCCTTCCCGACGTGCTGCCCCGCGTCCACGAAGTGGCTCCGACCTGCCGGCTGACCGACGCGGTGAGCGTCAAGGTCGCGGTGGCGGAGGCGGTCGCCCGGTTCGCGCCGCGCGCCCGCTACATCGGCGGGCACCCGATGGCCGGCACTGCGGAGTCCGGCTGGAACGCCGGCCGGGCCGGGCTGTTCGCCGGCGCCGCCTGGGTCGTGGCCGCCGACGACGGCCTGGACCTGGAGGTCTGGGCCGACGTCGCCGAGCTGGCCTGGGCGTGCCGGGGCGCGCGTGGTGCCGGCGACCGCCCACGAGCACGATCTCGCCGTGGCCCGGGTGTCGCACCTGCCGCACCTGCTCGCCGCCGTGCTCGCTGCGGTCGGGGCGGCCGGCCAGGACGCTCTGCCGCTGGCGCTCGCCGCGTCGTCCTTCGCCGACGGGACGCGGGTCGCGGGCACCCGCCCCGAGCTCGTGCTCGCCATGTGCGAGGGCAACCGGGACGCCCTGCTCGCCGCCGTCGACGACGCGGTGGGGCGCCTCGGGGCGGCCCGTGCCGCGCTCGCCACGACCGGTGGGCTCGCGGCTGCAGTACAGGCCGGCCACGCGGGACGACAGCGCTGGGCCGCCACCCGGGATCCGCGCGGGCTGCGCGTGCGGCGCGCCGGGCCCGACCGGCTCGCGGAGCTCCGCGAGATCGGCCGGCGCGGCGACGTCGTGATCGGCTGGGAGGAGTGACCCTCAGCCCACGGCGGGTGCGACACCCGGCGTGATCCGGGTGGCGACGCCCGGGTAGCTCACGACCATCCCGTCGGCGTCCACCACCAGCTCCGCCGTGAAGTCGTCCCAGCTGGAACCCGACGACCGCGGGCCTGCGGTCGCCGTCCAGCACCGACACCGTCCGGTAGGTCTGGCGGACCTCCTGCACCTCGAGCTCGGGCAACGTGACGAACACCATGGCCAGGGAGTGCTCGCCGTCCTGCCGGTGCAGGTCGAGGCGACGGATGGGGAGCGCGTTGAACAGAGGGCTGTACGCCAGGTCGACGTCGACCGCGCCGGCGAACGCGGCTCGGCTCCCGCCGGACCCCGTGTCCAGCAGCCAGAACCCGTCCTCGGTGCGGTTCATCGTGAGGTGCCGCTCCCGCTCGGCCGTGGCGCTGGTGAGGGACAGGCGCTCCAGCGTGCCGTCCTCGCCGACCACCAGCCGGTACGAGGCGGTGAACTCGCCGTCGGAGTCGGCCCGGACCATCCGGCCGAGGGCGCGGAACCCGTTGCCGGGGTGCAGGAGCAGCCGCACGCCCTCCAGCCCGTGACCGTCATCGGCCTGCCACGTGAGCATCGTCGTCACCGGATCACCGTAGACGACCCCGCGGACACCGGCCCTCCGCCGGCGGTCCAGCCCGGTGCATCACGGCTCGAGGTGGACCTCGTCGGGTTCCACGTCGTCCCGGATCCCGCGGAACACCGGTTGCCGCATCCGTCCGCCGTCGGTCCATCCGAGGTGGGCGACCTCGACGACGGTCAGCGGCGCGCACCAGCGCGCGCCCACGGCGTCCGGGCGCGGCAGCCGCTCGGAGAACGGCGGGCGCTCGGCGGCGACCAGCCGCTCACGCAGCACCCGCTGCGCCGTGCCGCCGGCGAGCCCGGACCCGACCTTCCCGGCGTACCGCAGGCCGCTCGCATCCGGCAGGCCGAGCAGCAGCGCGCCGATGCGGCCCGCGCTGCTCTTCTCCGGCCGCCAGCCGCCGACCAGGCACACCTGCGTGTGCCGGTGGGCCGCCTTGACCCAGACGGGGCTGCGGCGTCCCGGCCGGTAGACGCTGTCCCGCCGTTTGGCGACGACCCCCTCCATGCCCCGGCTCCGCGTCGCGTCGAGCAGCGCCGGCCCGTCGATGTAGCCCGGGGACAGCGAGAGGGCGGGCACCGCGGCGAGGTCGAGGCGCTCGAGGGTGGCGCGCCGCTCCTCGAGCGGGCGGTCCAGCAGGGACACCCCGTACAGCCGCAGGACGTCGAAGACCATGTAGGTGACCGGCCGGGCGTGCGCCGTGCGCGGGTCGACCGGGCCGTGCATCCGGTCGGCCAGCGCGGCGAAGCTGGGGATGCCGCCGTCGAGCAGCACCACCTCCCCGTCGAGCAGGACGTCGGGCGCGAGCCGGGCGATGTCGGCCAGCTCGGGGAAGTTGGCCGTGACGTCCCGCTCGGTGCGGCTGGTGAGCCGCACGGACCCGTCGACCACGTCGGCGAGCAGCCGCATGCCGTCCCACTTCACCTCGAACAGCCAGTCCGGACCGGCCGGAAGGGCGCCAGGGGTGGCGAGCATGGGCTGCACGACGTCATGCTGGCACCCATCGGGAGAGATCACACACGGTGATCCCCGGAGACGAGCAGCAAGAACAGGGGCATCGCATGCGCGCGATGTGGAGTGGCGCCGTGTCGTTCGGTCTGGTCAGCGTGCCGATCAAGCTGTACTCGGCCACCACGAACCACGACATCCGGTTCCACCAGGTCCACTCGACCGACGGCGGGCGCATCAAGTACAAGCGCACCTGCTCGATCGACGGGGAGGAGGTGGAGTACGCCGACATCGTCAAGGGCTTCGAGACCGACGACGGCGAGCTGATCACGCTCGACGACGAGGACCTCGACTCGCTGCCGACCGTGTCCGGGCACGAGATCGACGTGATCGAGTTCGTGCCCGCGGACCAGATCGACCCGCTGCTGTTCGACAAGAGCTACTACCTCGAGCCCGACGCGAAGGCGGCCAAGCCCTACGCGCTGCTGCGCGAGGCGCTGGTGCAGACCGACCGGATGGCGGTCGTGCGGGTGGCGCTGCGCCAGCGGGAGACGCTCGCGCTGCTGCGGGTGCGGGACAAGGCGATCGTGCTGCAGACGATGCTGTGGCCCGACGAGGTGCGCGAGCCGGAGTTCGACATCCTCGACGCCGACGTCGAGCTGCGGCCCGCAGGAGCTGACGATGGCGGCGTCGCTGGTGGAGAGCCTCGGCGCGGACTTCGATCCCACGCAGTTCCACGACGAGTACCGCGACGCCGTCGTGGACCTCATCGAGCGCAAGCGCACCACCGGGGACACCCGGCCGGCCCCGGTCGCGGAGAAGCGCGACGAGGGTCCGGACAGCATGACCGACCTGCTCAGCGCGCTGCAGGCCAGCGTGGAGGCGGCGCGGGCGGGTTCGGGCGGCTCGTCGGGTGGGGGTTCGACGTCGGAGGAGAAGGGGCAGGGAGAAGAGGAGAAGAAGGAGAAGGCTCCGGCCCGCAAGCCCGCCGCCAAGAAGAAGCAGCAGCAGCAGCAGAAGGAGGACGGCGCCGACGAATCCGCGCCCGCATCCCGCAAGCGCACCCGCAAGCCGGCCTGAGCTCGGAGGGTCCGGGGCTTCCCCTGATCGCGGAACGGGGACCGGCAACCGTGTCCCATCCGGCTCCTCGTCCCCGACCGGTGATCACAGGCGGGCGGACCTCAGGGACCGAGGGCGTTCTCCGGCGGCCGCTCGTCCTGGGCCAGCGCCTCGAACAGCGCACCGGCGCGTTCACGGTCCCAGTTCACGGCACCGTCCCGCACCGGGACGGTGGTGGTGACGCCCTCGGCGAGCCCGCGCATGGCGAGCCCGAGAGCGGCGAGGTTCCACACGTGGTCGCCATCGTCCACGGTGATCGCCTTCGACAGGCCGGTGGCCAGCGGCACGGACCGGAACGGGTTGAGGAGCGTCGTGGGGCTCGTGACCTTGGCCAGCAGCGCGGCGAGGAACGCGCGTTGCCGCTCCACGCGCCCGAAGTCCGACGACGCGGTGGCGCGGGTGCGGACGTAGCCCAGCGCGGTGGCCTGGTCGAGGGTCTGGCAGCCGGCCTGGATGTCCAGCGCGGCCTTCGGGTCCTCGATGGCCTCCGGCACGCAGAGGTCGACGCCGCCCACCGCGTCCACCACGGACACGAAACCGGTGAAGCCGATCTCGGCGTAGTGGTCGATGCGCAATCCGGTGGCGCCCTCGACGGTACGGACGAGCAGCTCCGGGCCACCGCCGTCCGCTCCACCACCGCGGGCGTAGGCTGAGTTGATCTTGTTTCGGCCGTGGCCGGGGATGTCGACCAGCGAGTCGCGCGGGATGCTCACCAGCGTGGTCGGGCCGTTGCCGGTGTGCAGCAGCATGATCGTGTCGGTGAGCTCGGAGGTCTCGCTGCCGGTGGCGAGCTCGGAACGCTGCTCGTCGGTGAGCTGAGCGCGGCTGTCCGAGCCGACGATCAGCCAGTTCGTCCCGGCGGACGACGCCGTGCTGTCGGAGGCCAGCGCCGGCACGCGGTTCAGCGTCGCGTCGATGTAGACGGCGAAACCGACCACGAGCAGCAGCAGGACCCCCAGGACGGCGGCGATCCGCCGACCCCAGCGCGGCCGCCGCCCGGGACGTCGAGCGGCGGGTGGACGGGGTGGACGGGGCGGAGCGGCCGGTCGGGCCTCCGCCGAGTGCGAACGATCCGGCGGCATGACCGCCGTGCGGGGCGGTGGCGAGCCGGATGGACGCTGCGCGGGGCGGGGCGCCTGCTGCGGGGCCGGCTGCTGTCCGGGCGCCTGGTGGTACCCGGGCGGGGGAGGTCCGGGTGGCTGGTGGCCGGGCGGCTGGGGTCGTCGTGGTGACTGCGGCGGTGGCTGGGGGGCCGGCGCGTGGAGTGGCGCCTCCCGCCGCGGCGCCGGGGGCCGCGGTACCTGCGGCCGCGGCGGCGGAGACCCGCCGGGTCGCGGCGGTGGTCCCCACCCCGGGCCATCACCTCGCCGCGGGGGAGGACCCAGGGGCCGGCCCGGCGGGCCGATCCGCCCGCGGTTCTCACCGTTCATGCTGTCCACCATCCCGTCGCGGGCCGAGCCCTCGCCTCCGGCGGACGGCCACGATACGCAGGCGGCGCATCGATCCCACGAGCAGAAGACGCACGAGGTCCCCACGGGGTTCCGTGACCGCCGACACCGCTCGCCGACCGGCGCCTACGGGGCGAGGAGCGGCTCGCCCTCGAACACCCCGAGCTCCTCGGCGTAGAACTCGATACCGACCCCGTTGGGATCGCGGATGTAGAGACTGTTGTCGATGCCGCGGTCCGGGCCGAGGTAGTCGATGCCGGCCTCGTCGAGACGGCGGCGGGCGGCGGCGAACTCCTCGGGCGAGGTGGACAGCGCGAGGTGCTGCACGCCACCGATCGTCTCGGAGAACTCCGGGTGGTCGTGCCCGGGGAAGTCGAAGAAGCCGAGCAGGTTGCGGTTGCCGATGTCGAAGAAGAAGTGGCTCGACCCCCGGTAGTCGCGGTTCTCGACCAGCTCGACCAGCGGGAACCCGAGCAGCTCCTGGTAGAACCGGATGGTCTCCTCGACATCGCGCGCGATCAGGGCGATGTGGTGCACGCCGCGCACGGTGCTGGCGGGGCGGTCGCCGATCTCGTGCAGGTACTGGTCCTTGAGCGCGGCGCGGCGGGCGCGGACCGCCTCCAGCTGCGGGCCATCGGGCTGCGGCATCGCGATGCTCCTCTGCTCTCTGTACTCCTCGCGACAGTCGTCGGAGTCTCACGAAGCCTGACAGGTGGGGCACCACCACGTCTCCCGCCCGTGCAGCGCGCGGTCGGTTCGGTCGCGACGCTGCGCGGCAGCCGGCTGCCGGCGCGCAGGGTCGTCCAGCGCCCGCTCATCCGGAGATGGGAATCCCGGCATCGGTGCGCATCAACAGGTGCTTGCCGCGGGAGTGCCAGCCGGTGACCCGATGGCCACCGAGGTCGACGTCCGTCCACCTGCCGATGCGGAAGTCGCTGCGCACGATGCCCGCTCCGGCCACCGCCGGGTCGAGCCGCGCGGCGAGCCGCGCGATGGTGTCGCCCTCGGCCATCTCCGGTCAGCAGGGGCGGGAGAGCGGGCTGCCGAGCACCGACCGACGGTATCCGGGGCGGGCACGATCGGCTCGCCGGGAGCGGACGCGCCCGGACCGACAACCAACGCGGACCTACAACCAGCGCGGGACCGCCGGGAGCGCGCCACCCACCACCGTGAGCTCCGCGGTGTCCGAGCGCCCGACCAGCCAGCCCATCACGGACGCCGCCTCGCCGCGCACCTCGACGAGCTCCGAGGCGGCGCCCGGTTCAGGGGCCGAGCCGAGGGTCCACGTCCGGTCGCGGTCGGTGGGTGCGAGCCGCGCGACGGGACAGCCGTCACGCGACGAGAGGGTGCCGGTGACGTCGTCGAGCAGGGCGTCGACCACCTCCGGCGGCAGATCGGTCAGGACGGCCCCGGCATCGAGGTCGACGGCGTGCAGCCACACCTCGCGGATCCGCATCCACGGCACCTCGGCGGCCGGCATCGCCCGCCCGAGCGCGCTGCGCACCGGCGCCCACCACGACTCGTCGTCGAGGGCCGCCAGGGCGGCATCCAACGCTCCGGCGGTCTGCATCAGCTCCGCGCGCAGGGTCTCGGCCGGCGCGCGTGCGGACGACTCGATCTCGGCCGCCCGCTGCTCGCGGTCGGCGTACATCGGCGTCTCGACGCCGGTGCGGGCCCACGTGGCCAGCCGGGTCAGGGCCTCGGCGTTGCGCGCCACGTGCGCGACGACGTGCGCCCGGCTCCAGCCCGGCAACGCGCTCGGCTCCCGCAGTGCATCGTCGGGCAGGGCGTCGACCGCGCTGTCGAGGAACTCGGTGCCCGCGCCCATCAGGGGCAGCGTGACGGCGACGTCCTGGCGGTTCACCGGCCGGCCGCCAGACGGGCCGCGACGTCGGCGCGCAGCGCCTTCTTGTCGATCTTGCCGACCTTGGTGGTGGCGAGCTCGTCGACGAGCACCAGCCGCTCGGGCAGCTTGAACCGCGCGACCCCGGCCGCGTGCCATCGACGCGCGCGGACCTCGTCGAGGGTGACCGTGGCGCCCGGCCGCGGGACGACGTAGACGCACACCCGCTCGCCCAGCTCCGGGTCGGGCATCGCGACGGCGGCGACCTGGCTCGACCGCCGGGAGCCGGTAGACGAGGTTCTCGACCTCCTCGGCGGTGATCTTCTCGCCGCCGCGGTTGATCATGTCCTTGTCCCGGCCCTCGACGACCAGGTTGCCGTCCGGGCGTGCGCCGGCAGATGTCGCCGCTGCGGTACCAGCCGTCGGCGGTGAACGCGCGGGCGTTCTGCTCCGGCGGCGCGGTAGTAGCCGCGCGGCGTGTACGGACCGCGGGTGAGCAGCGAGCCCGGCTCGCCGTCCGGGACGTCGCGGTCGAGCTCGTCGACCAGCCGCACCTCGTCGTCCGGGCACAGCGGCCGGCCCTGGGTGGTGCAGACGACGTCGTCGGGGTCGTCGAGCCGGGTGTAGTTGAGCAGCCCCTCGGCCATCCCGAACACCTGCTGCAGCGTGCGCGCCGAGCACCGGCCGCACCGTGCGGGCCAGCTCGTCGGCCAGCCGGGCGCCGCCGACCTGCAGCACGCGCAGCTCGCGAGCTGGTCGGCGCCGTGCTCGGCGGCGTGCTCCAGCCAGCGCCGCGCGACCGCCGGCACGACCGCGGTGTGCGTGACGCCCTCGCGCGGCGATCGTCGCGAACGCCCGCTCCGGCTCCGGGCGAGGGCAGCATGACGACCCGGCCGCCGGCCAGCAGCGTGCCGAGGATGCCCGGGCAGGCCAGCGGGAAGTTGTGCGCCGGCCGGCAGGCTGACCGAGGTAGACGGTGTCCGGCGTCCGACGCCGCACACCTCGGCGCTGGCGCGTGGCGTTGTAGGCGTAGTCGTCGTGGGTGCGGGCGATCAGCTTGGGCAGGCCCGGTCGTGCCGCCGGACAGCAGGAACACCGCGACGTCGCGGCTGTGCGGAGCTGTCGGCGTCCCAGCGCGCGCGGTCGGCGGCCGGGTCCGAGCCCGGCGCGCACAGGGCGCTGCAGATCGACGTGGCCGGCGCGTCGGCGGCTCGACCGGCCGCCGAGCACGAGCACGTGCCGGAGCGACGCCACCTCGGCGACGAGCGCGGCGGCCATGGCCTGGTGGTCGAAGCCGCGCAGCACGTCCGGGACGGCGATCGCGGCCGCCTCGGCGTGCTCGGCGAGGTAGGCGCAGCTCGTGCGCGGCGGTGCGCGGGCAGCGCCATCACCGGCACGATGCCCGGCGCGCAGGCAGGCCAGGGTGAGCACGACGAACTCGCCAGCCGTTGGGCAGCTGCACGACGATCCGGTCGCCCGGCGCCGAGCCCGAGGCCGACGAGCCGGGTCGCCGCCGCGTCGGCCCGGGCGAGCAGCTCGGCGTAGGTGAGGCGGAGGTCCGCCGTCGACCAGCGCGACGGCGTCGGGGGTGCGGTCGGCCGCGTCGACGCAGGTGCGCCCCGAGCGGGCGGCCCGCCCAGTACCCGGCGGCGACGTAGCGGTCGACGGCGTCCGCCGGCCAGGGCACGGTCCCCTCAGCGATGGGCGTGGGCATCGGCGTCCTCCGTGCTCGGGGCGTCCGCGACGGGCGGGGCATCGCCGACGGGCCCGGCGGCGCCGGCCGGTCCCGGACGGGCCACGAGGTCCGCCCGACCGGAGAGCACCGCCGTGACCGCGCGATCCTCGTCGAACTCGTCCTCGACGAGCAGGGCGGGCAGGCGGTGATGCATCCGCACCTGCTCGCACACGAGGGTCCGGGTGAACGACGAGCCGCCGTTGACCGCGACGACCTGCGCACCGCCGGCCACCATCTCGGCGAGGAGCGCGAACGTGTCGGGGAGCCCGCGCTCGTCGTCCGGCGCGGGCAGCCACGCCCCCCACGCCTCCGTGGGGCGCCTGGCAGGGGCAGGAAAGCCACGTTCCTGTCCTGACAGTGCAGCAAAGTGGCTTTCCTGCCCCCGGTGAGCCGCGGGTAGCAGCGGCAGCGCTCCGCCGGGACCGCGCAGCACCGCACCGTCCCCCGCGCGCTCGACCTCGACCACGCGGCCCGGGAACGTGGACCCCCCGACCGTCAGCGGCGTCTCCAACGGCTCGGCCCCGTGGGTGGCGACCCACCGCTCGTGGCTGGCCGCGACGAACCGCGGGTCCCGGCGCGCGAGCCGGGCGTCGGTGATGCTGCGGGACAGGAAGTGGTAGGCGAACTGCCACGGCGCGAAGTGCGTCGTGGTAGCGCCCGAAGTGCTCCCACCAGGCCAGGCTGGGCCGGGCCGAGTCCTGGATCTGCCTCCACCGACGGCCGCGCGGCCGGCCTCGTAGGCCACCAGGGCGGCGGGCAGGTCGCCGGGGTGGCCCACGAGAGCCGCGGTCAGGGCGATCGCGTCCTCCATCGCCATCTTCGTGCCGGAACCCACCGAGAAGTGCGCGGTGTGCACGGCGTCGCCGAGCAGCGCGATGGGCCGCGGCTCGAGCACCGACCATCGACGCGAGCGTCGGGTCCGGAAGTTGCCCCACCGGGAGTTGTTGACCAGCAGCGAGCGACCGTCGATCCGCTCGGCGAAGAGCTCCTCCAGGTACGCCTTCGTCCGCAGGTCGCTGGGTCCCGGCGGCTGGGTGACGTCGAACCCGTCCAGCCCGGCGCGCCCGCCACGATGCCTCGTCGGTCTCGACGATGAACGTGCTGACCTCGGCGCTGATCGGGTAGCCGTGCACCGCGAACACCCCGTGCGGGCCTCGCTCGTGCACGAACGTCAGCCCGGAGAAGAGGTAGTCGGTGCCGAACCAGATGAACTTCGCGGTCGCGACGTCCACTGTGGATCGGATCTGGTCGGCGAGGGCGGTGCGGATCGTCGACGCGGTCCCGTCGGCTCCCACCACGAGGTCGTGATCGTCGAGCTCGGACAGGTCGACCTCCTCGCTGAACCGCAGCTGTGCCCCGACCTCCCGGGCGCGGTCCTGGAGCAGCCCGAGCAGCACCCGTCGCGAGATCGCGGCCATCCCGTTGCCGCCGCACCGCAGCCGCTCGCCCTTGAGCCGGACCTCGATGTCGTCCCAGTGCACTCCGTGCTCGCGCGAGGCCCTCGCGCAGCACCGGATCGGCGTCGTGGATGGCGGCGAGCGTCCGGTCGGAGAAGACGACTCCGAAGCCGAACGTGTCGTCGGCGCGGTTCCGCTCGAACACCGTGACGTCGATCGCCGGATCGGCCTTGCGCATCAGCGCGGCGAAGAAGAGGCCACCCGGCCCCCCGCCGACCACCGCGATCCGCACGGAAGTCAGCCGGTCCCCGGCGCGGCGGGCGCAGAACCGGTCACGTCGTGGCCGCCCGCGCCAGACCCAGTGCCTCGTAGACGGGGTCGTCGCTGAACCGGAACGCGTCGAGGCCCTCGTCGGTCTCGAGGGTGACCGGCGCCCAGGACGGCACGGCGAACAGGTCACCGGTGGCCACCTCGTAGCGCTCGGGCCCGACGGCGACCACCCCGGAGCCGGCGAAGACCTGCCACACCGCCGACCCGACGACCCGGGTGGTGGCCGAGCGTGCGCCCGGCGCGAGCCGGTGCATCTCCGTGCGGATCGTGGAGAGCGCGTCGCCACCTGTCGCCGGGTTGGTGAACCGCACGGCGGCGTGCCCCGGCGAGACGACACCGGTGTGTCCTGCCCGCTCGAGCTCCAGCTGGGCGGTGAGGGCGGCATCGGTGTGCTCCCACCGGTAGGCCATCAGCGGGGACGCCGCAGCGGTCACTGCCGGTTGCGGTCCGCCCACCGGGCGCAGGCCGGGGTGGCCCCACAAGCGCTCGTTGCGCGACGTCGACGGGGTCTCCGTGGTGGCCAGCACCTCGGGGCCGAACTCGAAGAACCCGGCGTCGAGCTGGCGGACGAGCGGGATGTCCAGGCCGTCGATCCAGGCCATCGGGTGGTCGGTGGTGTTGTGGTGCTCGTGGAAGTACATGCCCGGGGTGAGGAGCAGGTCGCCGCGCCGCATCGCCACCGGATCCCCCTCGACGTTGGTCCAGACGCCCTCGCCCTCGACCACGAACCGGAACGCGGTCTGGGTGTGCCGGTGGGCGGGCGCCTCCTCGCGCGGACCGAGGTACTGGATCGCGGCCCACAGCGTCGGGGTGGCGTACGCGGTGCCGGGGAGGCCGGGGTTGACCAGCGCGATGGCGCGCCGCTCGCCGCCGCGGCCGACGGGCACGAGCTCGCCGCTGCGTGCGGCGAGCGGGTACAGCGTGGACCAGCGCCAGAGCATCGGGACGGCGTCGGGCTGAGGCGTCGTCGGCATCAGCCCGGCGCGCTGCGTCCACAGGGGGGCCATGTGCGCGGCGGCGAAGTCGGCGTAGAGGCGCTCGAGCGCGGCCTCCTCCTCGGCGGTCGGGTCGGCGAGCCTCGAGTCGTCGGTGGCGGTCACGGTCGTGATCCCTCCTCCTGCGCGGTCCCGGTCGTCTCCAGGGTGGACCCTGTCCGCGACGGCCGTCCAGGATCCGTCCCCAGCTCATGATCGCCGTGAACGTCCCCCGGGCTGGTGACGACCAGGTTGGAGGGCCGCTCGCGGAGATCGTCGCCGCGGTGCCGCAGGGCTCAGGCGTTGCGTTGACGGCCGTCGAACGGACGCTCCATCATGGCCCGCACCGACTCCGCCGCCCCGGTGGCGTCACCTGCGGCGAGGGAGCACCGATGGCCGAGACGTTCGTGTTGATCGGCGGCGCGTGGCACGGCGGATGGGCCTGGCGGCCGGTCGCCCAGCACCTGCGCGCCGCGGGGCACCGGGTGCTGACCCCCACCCTGCCCGGGCTGGCCGACGGCGACGACCCGACGCGCCACCAGCTCTCCGACGTCGTCGACTTCGTCGTCGACCACGTCGAGAGCCAGGACCTCACCGACGTCACGCTCGTCGGGCACAGCTGGGCCGGCTACCCGATCACCGGCGCGGCCCCGCGACTGGCGGCGCGGCTGAAGAAGCTCGTCTACTGGAGCGCGTTCGTCCCGGCCGAGGGCCGTTCCCTCCTCGACGAGGTGCCCGCCGCCGTTCGCCGAGCTGTTCACCGGCCTCGCGGCGGCGTCGGGCGACGACTCGATCGTCCTGCCGTTCGAGGTCTTCGCCGCGGCGTTCATCCAGGACGCGCCCGAGCCGGTGCAGCGACTCGTCCACGACTTGCTCGTTCCGCAGCCGCTGCAGTACTTCACGGCGACGGTCCCTGCGCTGGATCCCGCCGCCCTCGGTGTGCCCGTCGAGCTACGTGGTGTCCACCGACGACATCTCGCTGCCACCGGGCGAGTTCGCGCTGGGCGCCGCGCTTCCCCGACCGCCTCGGCGTGCAGCCGACCGAGGCTCCCGGCAGCCACGAGTCACTGTTCACCCAGCCGGCCGGCCTGGCGGAGGCCCTGCAGAAGGCGGCGTGACGCGGGCCAGCACGGCCGCGAGCACCGTCTCCACGTCGAGGTCGGCCAGGCACGCCGGGCCGGTGACCGACAGCGGGCACGCGGCGTCCCACCAGCACACCTGCTCGGTGATCGCGGTGGGGCGGCGGTGCGGGCAGTCGGGCAGCCCCTGCAGGTCGGTGCTGCCGGACCCGAGGCCGTACCGGGCCGCGAGGGTCGGCCCGAACAGCCCGACGGTGGGCGCGCCGACCGCGGCCGCCACCCGCATCGGCCCGGTGTCCGGACCCACGACGGCGCCCCCGCGGCGGCCCGCGGCGGCGAAGATCCCGGCCAGCCCGCGCAGGTCGGTGGGGGGCAGCAGCCGGACCGGCGCGGCGTGCCAGGCGACGAGCTCCGCCGCCTCGCCGACGACGGACGCCGGCGATCCCCTGGCGGCCAGCCGCGCTGCGAGAGCCCGCCAGTGCGGCCACACCTTGACCGCCATCCCGGCCGCCGGCACCAGCACCACCGGCGGCGGCTCGGAGACCGGGACCCCGAGCGCGCGCTCACCGGCCCGCAGCTCGGCGTCGGTGAGCCGCACCTCGGGCGACCCGCGATCGGTGTCGACGAGCCCCTCGGTGGCGAGGATCCGCAGGTAGCGCTCGCTCACCGGCTCGTGCGGGGGCGGGCCCCGCCACAGGTCGGTCACACAGCGGACGCCGCGCGACTCGATCTCCTCGGCGATCCCGCCGTACCGCGTCGTGCTCACGACGAGGTCGGGGCGCAGGCGGTCGAGCGCGCGGGCCACGGCGGCCCGCTCTTCCCCCCGCGGGGCCACGGCGACGCCCGTGACGTCCCGATCGTGGCGGAGGAGCACGTCGCCCGGGGCGTGGGTCAGCACCCGCACCGGACCGTGCCGCCGGGCCAGCGCGTGCACCACCGGCAGCACCATGACGAGGTCGCCGAGCCCGCCGAGCAGGTCGACGACGAGCACCCGGTCATGACGCACGCAGCACCCCGTCGTCGAGGTCGTCGTAGAGATCGGCGTAGAGATCACAGTGCGCGGCCGCGATCCGCTCCCACGTCCGGTCGGTGCCGAGACCGGCACCCCCGCGCGCGACGCGCTCCCGCATCGCGTCGTCGTCCAGCAGCCGGCGCAGCCCGTCCACCAGCACATCGACGTCACGGACCCGGGCCGCCACGATCACTGTCTCGCCGTCGACGAGCTCCGGGTCGGGCGGCTCGGCCGCGGTCACGAGCGTGGGCAGCCGGTGGGCGAAGGCCGACAGCAGCGCACCGCTCTTCGTCGTCGCTCCGGCGGTGAACGGGTAGGCCGCGATGTCCGACGCGTGCAGCGCCGCCGACACCTCCGCCGCCGGGAGGTGCCCGGTGAGCGTCACGTGCCGGTCGACGCCGGCGGCACGCGCCCGGCCGGCGAGCTCGTCGCGGAACGCGGTGGCCTCGTCCTCCGGCAGGGCGAGCGAGGTGAACCCGCCGAGCACGAGCAGGTGCACCGGCCGCCCGTCGCGGCGCAGCGCGGCGACGGCCTCGATGAGGTAGCGCACGCCCTTCACCGGGTGCACGAACCCGAAGAACGTGACGACCTGAGCGGAACGCGGGACGCCCAGCCGGTCCCGGACCGTCTCCCGTTCCACGGGGCCGCAGTCGGGCACGTTCGGAGCGAGCGGCACGCGGATCGCGTCCATGCCGAGCCGGCGGCTCAGCGTGTCGGCGTGCCCCGCGTTCGTGACGACCGCGGCCACGCTGGCCGGAGCGAGCCGCCAGGTCTCCCGGTCCAGGAGCCGGCGACGCTCGCACATCCGCCACACCCGCTCGGGCATCCACGCGGGCGTCGACCACCAGCCGTACTCGTGCAGCGTCGTGACCAGCGGCGCTGTGCCGCGGATCAGGTCGGGCAGCAGCCCCGGCCGCGGGGAGAAGCCGAAGGCGGAGGGGGCGAACTGCACGTGCACCACGTCGGGACGAGCGGCCCGGATGCGGCGGGCCGTCTCGAGCAGGCCGCCGACACCGATCCCGACGACCTCGACCCCCCGGTCCCCCAGCGCCGCCGTGAGGTGCCGGACGTAGTCGGCGACGCCGTCACGCCCGGGATCGGCGCGCCCGTGCACCATCGCGATCCGCACGCGACCGCGTTCCCGAGCGGTGGCGGACGAAACCCGTTCCCGGCGGTCGCGGTCGGGCGGTGGCGCGGTCGGCAGGGCACGCGGGCGGGCACTCGGCCGGCCGCCGGCCGTCAGCGAGGGTCCCGGCCGATGAACGCGATCAGCTTCGTCTGCACGTCGGCGTCGTCGGGCACTTCGACCTTCGGCCCGTACTGGCCGCTGGAACGCAGCAGCTCGTCCAGCGGTTGCATGCCGTCGAGCATCAGCGCGCACCGCTGCGGGTCGAGCGTCTCGTCCTGCCCGGTCGCGCGCGCGAGGTCCCAGGTGTGCATGAACACGTCGGCGGTGAAGAACGTCGAGATCGCCTCGGGGAGCGGCACCTCGCCGATGTGCCGGTTGACCAACACCTTCTCCTGAGACGACGGGTCGTCGAGCAGGGCCTGCACGCCGTTGCTCATCGTCCGCCACGCCGCGACCGGGTCGTCGTCGACGTCCGGGCCCTTCGGCAGGGTGACACCGGCGCCGTCGGCGAGGAAGCCGGGGAACCACTCGACGAGATGGCGGACGACGTCGCGCGCCGTCCACTCCGCGACGGGGGACTGACGCGCCCACGTCTCCTCGGGAACACCCTCGACGAGCTCGGTGAAGCGGCCGGCGATCTCCCGGTACTCCTCCGCCGGTGGTCTGGTTCTCGATCATGACATCTCCTCGTGGCTCGGTCGGGCTTCGGTTCAACGCGGCGGCGCCCGGGTGACGGTGGGCCGTTCCGGGCCCGGCAGGTGATCATCGTGTCGGGACCCGGGACGGTACTGGGCACGGCTCCTGGCCCCAAGCCGTCGATCACCGGTCGCGCCCGGCGGCGTGATCGTCGTACTGGGACCTGGGGCGGCGGTGGGCACGGCTCCCGGTCCCGACCCGTCGATCATGGGCCGCTGAGCGCGGAGCCGCCGAGCCCGGAGCCGTCGAGCCGCTGAGCCCCTGCACCGCTGAGCCCTGCGCCGCTGAGCCCCTTCGCCGCTGAGCCCGTCGGGATGATCGCCGTTCAGGGACGGAGGGCGGCGTTGAGTACGGCTCGTGGTCCCGAGCCATCGATCAGCGCCCAGCCCGGTCGGCGTGATCATCGCTCTGGGACCTGGGACCGCGATGGGCACGGCTGCCCGTCCTGACCCGTCGATCATCATCCGCTGAGCACGGCTCCCGGCCCCGAACCGTCGATGACCGGCCGCACCCAGCCGGCAGTGCCACCCCGGCCACCGACCACGTGCCGACCCCGTCGGTGACGGCCCGTCGAGGTCGGGTCCGAGCCGTCCGATCCCTACGAGTACCGACCGCGGCGGGTCAGCGGGCCACCTGACCCCCGCTGACGACGCGGTAGGCGTAGGTCGAGGCGATGGTGGAGAGCGGAACCGTGATCAGCAGGCCGAGCCCCAGCGGGATGGCTCCGAGGATGTTGATCCCGATCAGTGCGAGCGCCAGGAGGAACACTGGACCGGCCTGCGAGGAGATGGCCCGGAAGCTCGAGCGGAAGCCCTCGACGGCGGAGTCGTGCCGGTCGATGACGAACTGCAGCGTCCACCAGCTGAGGAACAGGATGATCAGGCCCGGGATGATGAAGAGGATCAGGCCGACCGCGGTCGCCACCCCGACCAGGATGCTCGCGAGGATCACGTTCCCGACGTTGGTGAAGCGGAAGAACGAACCGATCGTCGGCCGCTCGCCGTCCACCTCGTGCAGGGCGCCGCGGACCAGTGCGGCGTTGATGAGGTAGCCCACCACGACCGACACGATGCTGCCGACGATCCATGCGAACGTGAACACCGACTGGCCGAACGTGTCGACGCGCAACGCGCTGCGTTCCCCGAGGAGCGAGTTCAGGATGCTCTGGATGATCGCCGCGATGACGACGACGGCGATCCACGTCCAGGGATTGGCCTTGAAGCGGCGCCAGCCGTACCCGATCGCGTCACCGACCGACAGCGCGGTGCCGACCCGGCCGGTGGCCGAAGTGGTCGGCCCCTCGGGGAGGTCCTCGTTGCTGCTCATCGCACCCTCCGCAGACATCGACCCTGAGTGTCGAAACTCACACGATTGCGATGTTTAGCGTATCAGTTCCGGGACCGCCGCTTGTGCCTTCAACCGAGCTCGGAACGCACCCGGGCGGCGGCCCGGGACAGCGCGCGCAGCTTCTCGTAGGCGCAGAACCGCGGCAGGGCCTTCAGACCGCAGTCGGTCGACAGGGTCACCCGCTCGGGTTCGATGTGCTCGAGCGTGCGGTGGATCCGCTCCACGATCTCGTCATCGGACTCGATGTAGAGGGTGCGGATGTCGATGACCCCCACCTGCACCTCCTTGTCCTTCGGCACCATCTTGAGCGCCTTCACGTCGGCCATGTCGCGCAGCGCGAAGTCGAGTGCGTACTGGTCGACGTTGACCGCCATCCACCGCTCGAGGACCCGCGGCAGTGCGTCCTCCACGGCACGGAAGGTGTTGCCGTAGCCGGCGCCGAGGCAGCAGTGCCACGCGATCGTCGCGTCGACGCCGTCGATCCAGGCGTTGAGCACGTCGATGACCCAGTCGTTGCCCTCGTCGAGGGCGAGCATCCAGGCACCGAGGTCCTCGATCTGGATGTAGTCGGCGCCGTGGGCCACCAGGTCCTTGAGGTCCTCGTTGAAGATCGGGACGAGGTCCTCGGCCAGCTGGCGCGCACCCGAGTACGTCGAGTCCGGGTGGCCGAAGTCGACGTGGTAGGTGAGGTTCGGCGGCCCGGCACCCACGGACACCTTGAGCGGTTTGTCGGTCAGCCGGCGGGCGGCGGTGTACATCTCGCTCAACCGTCCCGGGATGCCCCGGTGCACTTGGCCGGTGACCGCGGTGCCGCCCCAGTTGTGCATCCAGGCCGCCTGGCTCAGGTCACCGTCCGCGCTCGCCTCGATGGCCCGTGGCGAGCGGGTTGGGCAGCTTGGCCTTGGTGAAGCCGCCGAGGCGCTCGTACCAGTACCAGACGAACGAGCCGATCCCGCCGCCGTAGTCGTCGAAGTGCATCTGGCCGTCGGTGACGATGTCCAGTCCGGCGAGCTCCTGGTCCGAGATGCAGGCGGTGGTGGCGTCCCACCAGGCGTGCCAGTTCTCCTCCAGCTTCCACCATTCGAGCAGGTCCGCCCCGGCCAGGTTGTAGCGGCTGAACCAGCGGGGCTTCGGATAGGAGCCGATCATGGTGGTCGGCAGGACGGTGTCCACGATCTTGCGCATTCCGGCCTCCTCGCCGTCGAGCACAGCAGGATGAGATGATCAGTCGACCAGCGCGACCGCCCGCGTGGGGCCTCCGTGGGCGCCCTGCAGCTTGAGCGGGAACCCGACGAACGTGAAGCGCGTGTCCACCACCCGGTCCAGATTGGCCAGGTTCTCGTAGTGGGTGATGTGCTCGCGGCGGCACATCATGTGGCACGGGTAGCTGGTGCTCGCGGGGTTGTCGGGCGTCGGGCTGTCCACGCCGAACGTCTTGACGCCGCGCTGCACGATCCACTCGCTCGCCGACGGCCCCAGCCCCGGGAACTCCGACAGGTAGCGCTTGTCGCCGGCGTACCGGTTCCACGTCGCGGTGTGGAACAGCACGATGTCCCCGGGCCGCACCTCGACGGGCGAGTCCGCCTCGACCCTGTCGAGGTCCTCGGCCGTGATGTCGGTCTGCGGCTCGAAACCGGTGACGTCCAGGCACACCGCCGTGCCGTAGAACAGCTCGAGCGACATCTTCTCGATGGTCTCGGCCGAGGGGTCGGGGTCGAGGTGGGAGAACGAGTCGACGTGGGTCGGGCCGTTGTCGTTGAGCATGAACCCGGTGGTCTGGAAGGAGAACCCGCTGTCGAACCGCGGCGCCGTCTCCTCGTGGGTGGCGTGGTCGAACTGCACGGTCTTGAGGTGGCCGGGGTAGACCTTCATGCCTTCGTAGATGTCCTGCGACAGGTCGATGAGCTGCATCCGTCCTCCTAATACATGACGACGCCGGCGGTGACGTTCAGGTCCTCACCGGTGATGGCGGCGGCTCCGTCGCCGGCGAGGAAGGCGCAGGCCCGCGCCACCTCGCCCGCCTCCACCAGCCGGCCGAGCGGCGAGGACCCGGTGAACGCCGCGAGCGCGTCGTCCTCGCTGATCCCGCGGGCGGCGGCCTGCCGACGGATCACGTCCTCGATGCGCGGTCCGGCCACCGCGCCAGGGCACACGGCGTTCACCCGGATCCCGTGCGGGCCCAGCTCCGCGGCGAGGGTGCGGACCAGCCCGATCACGCCCATCTTCGCGGCCGCGTAGGGCGTGCGGCCGTGCAGTGGGCGCTTGCCGGTCATGGACGAGATCGCGACGAGTACGCCCTCGCCCGCCGCGACGAGCGCCGGGACGAACGCCCGGAAGGTGAGGAACACCCCGTCGAGGTCGGTCGCCATGCAGTCGCGCCACTCCGCGAGCGTGATCTCGTGCAGCGGCGCGGTCGGGCCGGCCACCCCGGCGTTGGCGACGACCGTGTGGACGGGCCCGAGCTCGGCTGCCGCCAGGGCCATGGCGGCCACGGACGCCTCGTCCCGCACGTCGCACGCCAGGGGCAACGCGGTTCCGCCGCCCGCCTCGACGTCGGCGACCGTCTCCGCGAGCGTCGCCGGGTCCCGGGCCGTGGCGGCGACGGCGAAGCCGTCCGCCGCGAGTGCGACGGCGATGGCACGCCCGATGCCACGATTGGCCCCCGTGACGACGGCGACCCGCGGGCTCATCCCGACCCGATCCGGGGCCGTCGGGTCCCGGGCCGTCTCACCCCGACACGCCGGTCGCCTGGGCAGCGCGGATCGCGGCGCGCAGCCGGTCCGGCGTCATCGGCAGCTCGGTCACCCGCACCCCGAGTGGCGCAAGCGCGTCGTTGACTGCGACGTTGATCGCTGCCGGCGCCATCATCCGGCCGCCCTCCCCACCGCCCTTGATCCCGTGCAGGGTGTACGGCGACGGCGTTTCGTGGTGCCCGATCTTGAGCTCCGGCACCTCCATCGCCGACGGGATGAGGTAGTCGAGGTAGCTGGAGGTCAGCAGCTGCCCGTCAGCGTCGTAGACGAACTCCTCGTACAAGGCTGTGCCGATGCCCTGCGCGGTGCCGCCCACGATGTGCCCGGCCAGCGAGCGGGGATTCACCAGGGTGCCGCAGTCGTGGACGGCGGCGTAGGCCAGGAACGAGACCGAGCCGGTCTCGATGTCCACCTCGATCACGGGAACGTGGCAGGCGTGGCCCATGAAGGGGTAGAAGACGCCGAGGTCCTTGCGGTCGGCCGAGGGCATCGTCGTGTACGGATGATCGAACACCTTCGAGTCCTCGAGGCCGGACTCCATGTCCTCGGGGAAGCTGTGCTTGAACAGGTGCAGCATGATCGCGATGTCGGCCAGGCTCTTGCGCTGCTCGGGCACCCCCTTGACCTGGTAGCCGCCGTCCACCCACTCCAAGTCGTCCGGGTTGGCCTCGAGCAGGTGCGCAGCCGCGCGGAGGGCCTTCGCCTTGATCTTCGCGGTGGCCCCCTCCACCGCGCCGGCCAGCATCACCGTCGTGCGTGAACCGCCCGGACCCGTGGCTGGCAGCCCGTTCTTGCTGCCCTGGTAGACGATCGACACGTCGTACGGGTCGCAGTCGAACTCCTCGGCCACCAGCTGAGCCACCATTGTCTCGGGACTGTTGCCCCAGAACGCGCACGAGTAGAGCGTGGCGGTGATCCCGCCGGTCGCGTCCACCTTGAGCGTCACGCTCTCGGGCATCGACGTGACCGGCGCGCCGGGCTCGTCGAACCAGAACCAGAACTCGGTGGCGGAGAAGACCGAGCGCTCCTGGGCGGTGATCAGCCCGATCCCGATGTACCGGCCGTCGGCGCGCGCCTTCGCCTGTACGTCCCGCCAGTGGTCGTAGTCGGACAGCGCCAGCGCCTTGTCCAGAACCGTGTCGTAGTCGCCGGAGTCGTAGACGTTGCCGGTCGGGATGAAGTGCGGGAACTCCCGGATGAAGTTGCGGCGCCGGATCTCGACCGGATCGATGTCGAGCTCTCGTGCTGCCTTGTCGACCATCTGCTCCAGCATCCAGTTGTTCACCTCGGAGCCGAAGCCGCGGTAGGCGCCCTGCTGGTTCTTGTTGGTCAGCGCCGCGCGCACCCGGTACCGCACGCTGGTCATCGAGTAGGGTCCGACGACCTGGGCGAGGGCGTTGCCGTGGTGGCCGACGCCGAACTGGATGTAGGCGCCGTAGTCGTCCACCGTATCGATCTTGATTCCGCGCAGAGTGCCGTCCCGCATGACCGCGAGCTGCACGTCGTAGACACGGTCGGATCCGTGATGGTCGCAGTTGGAGATGTTGTCGACGCGGTCCTCGAGGTACATCACCGGTCGCCCGGTGGCCCGCGAGCACATGCCGGCGATCACCGCGGGCTTCGTGGCGAACAGCTTCGATCCGAAGCTGCCGCCCGCCGGCACCGGTCGGACGTCGAGCTTGTTCGCCGGAATCCTCATGGTGGCCGCCACCATGAACAGGTAGCTGGTGAAGCTCAACGAGTTGGTGTGCACCGTGAACGCGCCGGTCGCGTGGTCGAAGTCCGCGACCGCACCGACGGTCTCGAGGGGCTGCCCGCCGGAACGCCGCCACCGCAACCGGTCGGAGACGATCACCTCCGCGTCTGCGAAGTCGCGCTCGACATCACCGAAGTCGAAGGTGCGCTCGTAGGCACAATTGGAGCCCAGGTCGTCGTGAACGAGAGGAGCACCGTCGTCGAGCGCCCGCTCCGGGTCCACCACGGCGGGTAGCGGCTCGTACTCGACCTCGATGAGCGCCAGCGCATCCTCGGCGAGATAGCGGCTCTCGGCAACGGCCACCGCGACCCCTTCCCCGACGTAGCGCACCTTGTCCACTGCCAGGCAGCGCCAGGTGTGCGCGCCCGGGTTCGGGCCGAAGTCGGGCATCGGGTCGCACAGCTCGGCGGCCTGCGCGCCGGTGAGCACGGCGTGCACACCGGGCGCGGCCGACGCCTCGACCGTGTCGATCGCGGCGATGGCCGCGTGTGCGTGCGGGCTCCGCAGGACCGCGGCATGCAGCATCCCGGGCAGCGTCATGTCGGCGATGTAGCCGCCGCGACCGCGCAGGAACTTCGGGTCCTCGACGCGGCGGATCGACTTGCCGACCCATGTCCGCCCTTCCTTGTGCGTGCGGACGGGCGGAGCAGTGCGGTCCACCTCGGTGGTCACAGGTTCGCCTCCGTCGCCCTCGTCGGGTCCCAGGGTTCGTCGACGCGCATCCGGGCAGCGGCGGCACTGACGGCCTCGGTGATGAACTGGTATCCGGTGCAGCGGCACAGGTTGCTCGCGATCCCCTCGCGGACCTGCTCGTGGGTCGGGTCGGGGTTCTGCTCGATGATCTCGCAGGCCCGCATGAGCATCCCCGGCGTGCAGTACCCGCACTGCAGGCCCTGCTTGTCCCAGAACTCGTCCTGCAGCGGATGCAGCTCGGGTCCGTCGGCCAGTCCTTCCACGGTGCGGATCTCGGCGCCGTCGGCCTGCACGGCGAACGTGGTGCAGGAGCGGATGCTCGCGTCGTCGAGCAGCACGGTGCAGGTCCCGCACACGCCGTGCTCGCACCCGACGTGGGTGCCGGTCAGCCCGAGATCCTCGCGCAGGACGTCGACGAGGAGCTTGCGGGCCTCGACGGACAGCGTCGAGGTCCGGCCGTTCACGGTGAGAGTGATCTCATGCCGTTCCACGGTCGTCACCTCCGGTCTTGGGCGCGAGACAGCGCCAGCTCGATGCCGCGACGCAGGTAGCTGCGGGCGATGTCCGTGCGGGTCTCGGTGCTGCCGTGCAGGTCGCCAGCGGGGTGCAGGTCCGCCGCGGCGGCGTCCACTGCGGCTGCCACCCCCGCAGCATCGGGTGTTGACCCGACCAGGACGCGCTCGGCGGCGATCGCGCGCACCGGGGTCGGCCCGACACCGCTGAGCGCGATCGACGCCCGTGAGGTGCGGCCGTCCTCGACGGCGACGAGCACGGCGACGCCGACCAGCGCGAAGTTGCCGTGGGTGCGGGCGAATTCCACGAAGGCGTGCCCCCCGTCGAATCGTCGGAGGCGGACCGCGGTGAGGATCTCGTCGGACTCCAGTGCCGTGGTGAACGGGCCGCGGAAGAACTCCGCGACCGGGATCGTGCGTTCCCCGCCCGGCCCCACCGCGATGAGCTCGGCGTCCATGGCCAGGACGACGGCGGGCAGCTCGGCGGCCGGGTCGGCGTGCGCGATGCTGCCGCCGATGGTGCCGCTGTTGCGGATCGGCGGATGGGCGACGTGACCGAGCGCCTCCGCGAGCAGCGGGGCTGCGAGCGCCACCTCCGGGGAGCGCTCCGCCGCCGACTGGCGCACCATCGCGCCGATCACTACGGCATCGCCCTCGGTCCGGATCTGTGCCAGCTCGGGCACCAGACGCAGATCGATCAGCTGCCCGGGCTGGGCCAACCGGAAATTCATCAACGGCACCAGGCTCTGGCCACCGGCTAGCACCCGCGGCTCGATGCCGGCGTGCTCCACGAGCAGCCCAACGGCCTCGGACACCGTCCTCGGCACGGCGTAGCGGAACGGCGGCGGTTTCACGGCGGCCTCCTCGACGCGGACGAGCAGGGGCTCGGCCCGGGCCCGCGCCCCTGCGCCGATCGTGGTCCGGCGGCGGACCGTCCGACATGTGGGACGACCCAGGAAAGTGCCGGGAACGTTGGGCTCGTTCACAATCTCGCAGCGGCGGTCACATCCGTGCATGCGTGCTCGGCACCCAGCTGCACGACGTCGCGGACGGTGACGGCCAGTTGCAGTTCCAGCCGGGTCTCCGGTCGCCGGAGGTCGCGCCCGGTCAGCTGTTCGACCCGGGCCAAGCGGTACGCGACGGTGTTGGGGTGCACGACCAGGGCGTTCGCGGCGCGGGGCGTCGAGCAGCCGACGCTCAACCACACGCGCAGCGTCGCGACGAGATCGCCACCGCGACGATCGTCATGGGCGGCGACGGGATCCAGCCACCGTTCGGCGAACTGCCGGAGGGCCTCGGGTGTGCCCGTCTCCAGCAGCAGAGCCGAGAGCCCGAGACTCCGGACGTCGACGAACCCGCCCGGCCGGTGCGCCCGACGCAGCCGGGCCGCGCCGGCGGCCACCCGGTAGGCCGCTGCGTACTCGCCGGGTCGCCGAGCGGCCGGTCCGGCCACGAGCGTGACGTCCGCACGCTCGCCCACCGCCTGCTCGAGGTGGCCGAGCACCCGCTGCAGCACCGCGACCGGGTCGGGCTCGGCGGGGAGGAGCAGCACGCGCGCGTCCTCGTGGCGGCCGACGAGGATGCGCGCGTCCGGCTCGGCGGCCCGCACCAGCTCCGCCCACCGGGTCACCGCTGTCGGTGGGTCCGTGGCCACGACGGCGAGCACGTGCGGGCGGTCGAGGTCGTGCCCCAGCGCGGCGGCGCGCTCGACGATCCCGGGCAGGTGGTCGGGCGCGTCGGAGCGCAGCAGGTCACCGACCACGTCTCCCGACAACCGGGCCTCGGAGTCGGCGAGGTGCCGGCGCTTGAGCAGCTCGAGCCCGACGACGAGGGCGAACCGCTCGATCACCCGGCGCTCGACCGGCTGCGGGGCGACGGCCGGATCGATCACCCAGAGCCGGCCGGCCAGCTCCCCACCCAGCACGACCGGCGCCACCCACGCGGCGCGGTCGGCACGCGCCGGCCGGCCGGCCGGCACGCGGACGACCTCGTAGCTGCTGGCCTGCGCCTCCAGTGCGGCCCGGGTGGGTCGCCGCCGGCGCGCCGCGGCGTCTGGCGGCGGCCGGTAGCCGTGCTCCGGCGCCCGCGCGAGCAACCGGCCCTCGGCGTCCTCGACGGTGACCGACGCACCGAGGGACTCCGCGAGGGACGCGACGATGCCGGCCAGGCCGACGTCGGCGAGCACGAGCTCCATGAGCCCGCGGTGCTGCTGCTCCGCCCACTCCAGCATCGAGCGGCGCTCACGCAACTCGGCGTTGGCCCGGGACAGCTCCGCGATCACGCTCTGCTGCCCGGACCGGAGTCGGGCGGTCTCCAGGGCCAGGGCAGCCTGGTCGGCGAGCAGCTCGACGAGCTCCCGCTCGGTGGGGCCGAACTCCCGTGCCGCCGTCGAGTACCCGACCACCACCCCGGCCCGTTCGGCCGAGGTGCGCAGCGGCACGGCCAGCAACGCCCGGTAGCCCCCCGCCGCGGCCAGTGCGCGCAAGCGTCCGTAGTGCGGAGCATCGGCCACGTCGGGCACCGCTACGGCGCGGCCCTCGCGGTGCGCGCGGGCGGCCGGCGTGTCCAGCTCCGGGCCCGGCGGGTCCACCACGAGCGAGCCGCCGTCGCTGACCATCGCGACGTAGTCCGGTGTCAGGCCCGACCAGCCGGCCACCTCCAGCCGCTCGCCGTCCGCGTCGGCCAGCATCACCGCGCAGTACTCGAAGCCGATGAGCGCACAGGCCTGCTCGGCAACCCGACCGAGCAGCGTGTCGAGCGGCTCCGCGGCGTTCACGGCGCGCGCGATCTCGCTCACGGCCGACATCCACGGCCGCACCGACGCGGAGAGCTCCGGCGCGCTCACCGCAGCACTGTCGCCCGCGGGTGGCACCGGGGGCAAGGTCCACAGCATCGGCGTCGTCGCCGCTGTTGGCCCATGATCGGCGAGATCGGGACATCCGCTGCACCGGTGCGCCACAGGTCCCGATTCCGCTGATCACCGATCGGACTGCACGGATCCGTCACCGCGCCGTACGGTGCCTGCCATGACCGACGACCGTGCCGTGACGGACGCCGACCCGGCCCGCGCCGTCGCAGGACGGATGGCCGACGCCGCGGGAGCATGGCTGGAGTCGCTGTCGGCCGAGCAGCGCCGGCTCGCACACTGGGGCGCGCCGGGGGCTCCGGAGACCGAGGCCGAACGGCTCCGCTGGTACTACACGCCCACCGATCACGGCGGCCTGCCCGTCGGAGCACAGCGTCCCGCGCAGCAGGGGCTGGCGATGCGGCTCGTGGCCAGCGGCTTGTCCACGGCCGGGTACGTCACCGTGAGCACGGTGATGGGGCTGGAGAACGTGCTCGACCACGTCGAGGACTTCGCCGTCGACTGGGGACGCGAGCGCGGCCGCGATCCGGGCCTGTACTACCTGCGCGTGTTCGGGGAGCCGGGTAGCACGGGGCCGTGGGGCTGGCGGTTCGGCGGACACCACGTGTCGCTGAACCACCTGGTCGTCGACGGGCGGGTGCGCGCCTGCACCCCGTGCTTCCTCGGCGCCGACCCCGCATCGGCCCCACTGCTCGGACCGGCCCCGCTCCGCCCGCTGGCCGGCGCCGAGGACCTCGCCCGCGAGCTGGTCCGTTCGCTGTCCCCCGGGCTCAGGGCGCGCGCGCTGCTGCACGACCGCGCTCCGTCGGACATCGTCGGCGGCAACCGCGCGCGGATCTCGCACGGCGACGAGATGCTGCTGCTCCCCGACATCTGGCGCGGGCACTTCGACGAGACCCGTCTCGTCGACCGGTTGGCGGGGATGAGCGACCGCGCGGAGAAGGCGACCGGTTACGGCCCCGCCGACCATCGGCGGCTCGCACTGACCGCCGATCCCCAGGGGCTGCCGGCCACCGAGATGGACGCGGGGCAGCGGGAGCTGCTGAGCGCCCTGCTCGCGACGTACCGGGGCCGCGTGCCCGACGGCCTCGCCGCACCGCTCGACGAGGACGCGGTGCACGTCGGGTGGGCCGGCCCCACCGAGCGGGGCGCGCCGCACTACTACCGGCTGCAGGGCCCGCGCCTGCTCGTCGAATGGGACAACACCGCCCGCGACGCCAACCACGCGCACTCGGTCTGGCGGGACCCGGAGAGCGACTTCGGGGTGGACACCCTGGCCGACCACCGCGCCGCCCACCACGCGAGCTGACTGCCGCCTACCCGCGCGAGACCGCCATCAGATGCCGGTAGCTCGCCGGGTCGATCCGCGCGTCCAGCAGGAACGGCCCGTCGGGCGCTCCGCGCAGCGCTGCCTCCACTCCGGCGACGTCGACCGCGGTCGCGGCCGGCACGCCCACGGCTCGGGCGATCCCGGCGAAGTCCACCGGGTCGAACCGGACGGCCCGCTCGTCGCCCTGCCCGACCCGCTGCTTGAGCTCGATCAGG
The DNA here is from genome assembly GCA_963711715.1 of uncultured Actinomycetota bacterium. GTDB lineage: Bacteria > Actinomycetota > Actinomycetes > Mycobacteriales > Pseudonocardiaceae > Pseudonocardia. The sequence continues at coordinate 34,091 of CAVQFJ010000006.1, read as the reverse complement.
CTCAGCGCGGCGTCGTCGAACACCACCACGGTGACGGGCAGCGCGAGCCGCGCGAGGGTCTCCAGCTCGGCCAGCACCATGCCGAGGCCGCCGTCCCCGGTGAGGCACACGACGCGCTCACCCGGTCGGGCCAGCGCCGCACCGATGGCGGCGGGCACCGCGTAGCCCATCGTCGCGAGCCCGTTGGAGATCAACACGCCGTGCGGACGACGGCCCGGCCAGCAGGGCATCACCGCGAGCATGTGGGCGCCGGCGTCCACGGTGACCTGGACGTCGCCGACACAGCGGTGCACCGTCCGCACCAGGTCCAGGGGGCGCAGGCCGCCGCCGGGCCCGTCGTCACTGGGCCCGTCGTCGCTGGGCCCGTCGTTCCCGAGCGCCGCGAGCGTCGCTCTCCGGTGGCACTGCCCGGCGTCGGCCGGCCATTCCGGGGTCACCGCCGCGAGCACTGCCGCGAGGTTCTCCACCGGCGGTCCCGTGACGACGACGGGTTCACCGAAGTACGCGACGTCGACCGGGACCGAGGTGAGCAGCAGCGTCGGGATCCCGACGGACCACGGCGCGGGCACCGGTTCCACCGGGTCCAGGCCGACCCCGACCACGAGATCCGCGGCGTCGAGCAGCGGACGCTCCAGTGCGGCGTTGGTGAACATCCCGGCCGCGTACGGCGCGTGGGAGTCGACCGTGCCGGCCGCCTGGTACGTGGTCAGCACCGGCACGCCGGCCCCGTCGAGGACCCGGCGGAGCGCCTCGGCGTGCGCGATGGCGTCCACCCCCAGCACGACCACCGGCCGGCATCGACTCCGGGCGAGGGCGAGTGCCCGATCGAGACCCACCGGCGCTGCGGGAGGCTCGGGAGCCGGTGGACGATCGCCCGGCAGTCCGGGGTCGTAGTCGAGATGAACCGCTCCCGGCGGCGGGCCGAGTGCGAGCGCCGCCGCGGCCGCCACGGCTCCCGCCGGGTCGCAGCGGCCCAGCACACCGTTCCAGCGGGTCACCGGGGCCGAGACGGCGAGCTGGTCGAGGCGCTGGTGGACGACCCGATCCCGATGCCCGGCGGGCACGCGGTCACTGAGCAGCAGGAGTGGCGCGCGGTCGAGGGTGGCCTGGGCGAGTCCGTTGACGGCGCTGGTCAGCCCGGGCCCGCGGGTCACGAGCGCCGTCCCGAGAGTGCCGGTGAGCAGTCCAAACGCCCCGGCCATGACGCAGGCGGCGGTCTCGCCGTGGGCGAGCGTGAACGGGATGCCCCGCTCGGCGGCCGCACCGATCATGTCCAGGTTCGGGCCGCCGCCCGGCATCCCGAACAGCCGGCGCACGCCGGCAGCCCGCAGCCCGTCGGCGAGCCCCTCGGCGGTGGGAACCGAAACGGGCGCTCCGGACGACACTATGCCTACGCTAGCCGCCATGACGATCAGCGTTGCTCGCTTGCTCGACGTGGCCGACGGCGTGCAGCCCGGTCAATTCACCGTCGGCGACCACGACTCCATCACCTCGCTCTCCGACCTCGACCCGATCTACAAGCGGTTGCTCGACGACCCGATCACCGCGATCGTCTCGGTGACCGGCCGTGACGGACGTTCCAACCTCACCCCGGTCTGGTTCGACTACGCAGGCGACCTCGTGCTCCTCAACCTGGCCACCCATCGCAAGAAGGTGGACTGGCTGCGTCGCAGCCCGCAGGCAACCTTCCTCCTGGTCAACCCGGAGAACGCCTACCACTGGGTGTCGATCAAGTGCACCGTCGGGCGCGAGCTCTCCGAGGACGACCCGGAGGAGGGTCCGCGGGTCACGGCGCAGCTGGACCGGATCTGGACCAAGTACACCGGCAACGAGCCGCCCTACGCCCTCCGGGACCCGGCGATCGACGAGCGCCGGGTCCTGTTCGAGTTCTCCGTGGACCGCGTCGCGACCTTCGGGAGGCCGTGACCTCGTGGCGATGCCCGAGGTCGCGGTCGTCGGCGGATCGCTCGGCGGACTGACCGCCGCCCTGGTGCTCGCCGACATCGGCTGCGACGTCACGGTGTTCGAGCGGTCTCCCGCCACGCTCGAGGCGCGCGGTGCGGGCATCGCCGTGCTCGACGAGACCGTCCGCTGGTTCGCCGAGCGCAGCAGCACGAGCCCGGATGCGTTGTGCAGCTCCACGAGCACGGTCCGGTTCCTCGGATCCGACGGTGCCGTCGTGCACGAGCGCGCGCACCGCTACCGCTTCTCGTCCTGGAACACGATGTACCGGGCGCTGCTCGACGAGCTCCCGGCGGAGCGCTACCTGCTGGATCGGGAGGTGGTGTCGTCGGATCAGGACGGTGCGCGGGTCGAGCTCGTGCTCCGGTCGGGTGAACGGGCGACAGTCGACCTGCAGGTGCGCGCCGACGGCATCGGCTCGGCCGGTCGGGCCGCCGTGCTTCCGCATGTCGAGCCCTGCTACTCCGGGTACGTGGCGTGGCGGGGAACGGTGGAGGAGGGCGAGCTCGAACCGGCGACCCTGCACGCGCTCGCCGATGCCATCACCTACCAGGTGCTCCCCACCCGAGCCGGGGGCGGCGGTCATGTCCTCGTCTACCCGATCCCCGGACCCTCCGGGTCCCTGCGACCGGGTGAGCGGCTGATGAACTTCGTCTGGTACCGCAACGTCGAGGTCGGTGCGCCGTTCGAGAGCCTCATGACGGATCGGCACGGCGTCCCCCGGCCGGTCTCACTCCCGCCGGGCGCGGCACGGCCCGAGTTCGTCGACGAGGTGCGCTCGGACGCACGGCGTCGGCTGGCACCGGTCATCACCGAGGTCGTCGAGCGGGTGGCCGAACCGTTCGTGCAGGCGGTCTTCGACATCGAGGTGCCGCGCATGGTGCACGGCCGGACCTGCCTCATCGGCGACGCCGCGTTCGCCGTCCGCCCACACGCGGCGGCCGGCACGGCGAAGGCCGCCGCCGACGGCTGGGAGCTCGCCGCCCAGATCGCCGCGCACCGGGGAGACCTGGACGCGGCCCTGCCGGAGTGGGAGCGCCGGCAGCTCGCGCTCGGGCGGGAGCTGTTGGAGCGCAACCGGAGGATCGGCGACGCGTCGCAGCGCCACGGGACCTTCACCCCGGGGGATCCGCAGCTGGTGTTCGGGTTGCGCGGTCCCGGGCGGTGATCTGGGTCCTCCAGCGGGTCAGACGGCGGGGGTGAGCAGGGGCGTGCGGCGGTAGAGGTCGATCGACGTGACGGCCAGCCACGTCCAGGCCAGAACGACCGCGGCCCAGAAGCCGAGAACGACGGCGGGGTTGACCGCACCGCTGGCGATACCGACGAAGGCGGCGAGGAAGAGCACGCCGGTCGCGCGGGAGAACCAGGCGAGGCCGGTACGTCGCTCGCTCGCGAAGCGGCGCGCGAACACCAGGCAGGCCGCGACGAGGCAGCCGAACCCGAGCGCGCCGAAGACGATGTGGCCGACGCCGCCGATGGTGGTCGTGACGGTAGGCCCGTCGGGGGTGCCGAGCGGGAAGCCGTACATGGGGTCGGCCACGAAGATCCCGGCGCCGACGAGGCCGAGGCCGTAGCCGGCGACCAGGCGCGGCCCCCAGACCGCACCCCGCCCGCCGCCGAGGACGCGCAGCGCTCGGCGCATCCCGACCCCGGCGGCGACGGTCATCAGTCCGGACAGGACGAGGTTGACGATCTGGATCCAGCCCAGGGGGCCGTTGGCCAGCAGGCTGAGGTCGTGGCGGGAGATGTCGTAGCCCTCGCGGGTCAGAGCCTGGGCCAGCCCGACGACGAGGTAGAAGGGGCCGGCGAGCACGCCGTAGCCCAGCAGGGATCGGGTGATCGCCGCGGTGCGGTCGGCGTCGCCACGACCGACCAGCGGGCTTCCCGACGGGCCGGTGGCCCGGGCGGACGGGGTCGACGCGGTGGGCCTCGAGCTGGTCATCATCTCGTTCCTCCGGTTGGACCGACGGGTACTGATGCTGGACTGATCGGTACTGACTGGACTGGACGGTACTCAATGCAGTACCGTCACGTCCAGTCCTATTTCCGGGAGGGGTGGAGAACGGTGGCCGAACCTTCAGCCCCCGCCGGCGACGGCTTGCTCGTCCGGATCAGGCGGTCCGGTCCCGGCGCTGGCGACCCCATCCCCCTCCCTGATGGGTCGCGCTCCGACGGCAAGCGGGTGGCGATCATCCGCGCTGCGACCGAGCTGTTCCTGCGTCAGGGGTACCAGGCCACGGGCACCGACCAGATCGCCGCAGCCGCCGCCGTGTCGAAGCAGACGGTCTACAACCAGTTCGCCGACAAGGAGAGCCTGTTCCGCGACATCATCCTCGGGGTCACGGCGACCGCCGAGGAGTTCGCCGCCGCACTTCCGCAGACCCTCGCCGGCGTCGAGACGGCCGCAGACGTCGAGCCCGCGCTGCGTCTGCTGGGTCGCCGCTACCTGGCCTCGGTGATGAATCCACAGGTGCTCGCCCTGCGCCGTCTGGTCATCAGCGAGGCGACCCGGTTCCCCGAGCTCGCCGCCGCCTACTACGACCGCGCACCGGCTCGCGTCCTGGCCGCCCTCGCCGATCAACTCGTCCGGCTCAGCGACCGGGGACTGCTGCCGGTCACCGACCCCACCCGAGCGGCCGAGGACTTCGCGTTCCTGCTGCTGGGCAAGCCGCTCGACCGGGGGATGTTCCACGTGGACCAGGCCGATCCCTCCACCACCGACATCGATCGAGCTGCCGACCACGCCGTCGACGTCTTCCTGGCCGCATACCGCCCACGAGCGGTTGTCGAAACGACGTCACCGTCGAACGTCGAAGGGGTGTAGGAACTCGGGCGATCGGGACGGGACCGACCTGGAGCGGGCCGCCCGGAACGGTCGCGTCGACTGACGGCTACGGCGGGTCGCCCGGTGTCGATCCGGCGACCGCGCTGCTCTCGAGCAGGTCGGCGAAGGCCGCGGCGGCGGCGTCGGAGCGCGCCGGGTCGCGGCTCACGAGCCGGTCCAGGAGCAACCCGTCGATCGCGTCGAGGACGAGGTCGGCAAGGGTCGTGATGCGTGCCGCGGGGACGCCGACGTCGGCCAGCCCCGAGCGGAGCAGGGTGAGCCACGGCTCGCGCAGCTGCTCGTGCGCGGCGGTCCAGCGCTCCGGTTCCCGGACCGAGAGCACGCACATCTCCAGGTAGAGGCCCATCGCGCCGATCGTGGCGGGGGTGCTGAGCGCACTCCACGCGGAGCGGACGAGGTCGGCGACGTTGCGCGGGGGCGGGTCCAGGGGCCCGACCGTGGCCGACATGCGGCGGTTGGCGAGCGCGACGACCTCGGTGATCAGCGCCTCCTTGCTCCCGAAGTGGTAGAGCAGCATGCGGTCGCTGGTGCCGAGCTTCGCGGCGAGGGGGCGCAGGGACAGCCCGATCAGGCCGTTGGTGAGTACGTGGGCCAGTGCGCCCTCGGTGAGTTCGGCGCGGCGATCCACGGCGCGGACTGTAGCAACCGCTACGCCGCGAACTCGAGAGAAATGCTCGTCACTGACGAGATAGCACTTCGCATCGTTGAGCCGATGCGATAGTTTCGAGATAGTCCTTCTCTTCAAGGAAGAGGCGTCACCAACTGTGGAGGCAACCGATGTCCGACACCGTCGCCCGCACCCACGCCGTCGTCCTCGGCGGAAGCATGGGCGGGCTCCTCGCCGCGCGCGTGCTGTCCGACCACTTCGAGCAGGTCACGGTCATCGACCGCGACGACTTCCCGACCGAGCCGGTGCACCGCAAGGGCGTCCCGCAGTCCCGGCACGCCCACGCGCTGCTCCCGCGGGGCGCCGAGATCATGGAACAGCTGTTCCCCGGGCTCCTCGCCGCGCTCGTCGCGGACCACGCCTACACGGGTGACGCCGGCACAGCGTTGCGGATGGTCACGCCGGCCGGCCCGCTGCCCTCGGCACCGGCCGGTGCGCCCTTCGTCGGGTTCAGCCGCCCGCTGCTCGAGTGGCACGTCCGGGCCAGGGTGTCGGCGCTGGGCAACGTCACCCTGCGGCCCCGCCACGACGCGGTAGAGCTGGTGGCGACCAGTACGGGAGCCCGCGTGGAGGGCGTGACCGTGCGGTCGCGGGACGGCGGTGCGACTGAGGTCGTCCCCAGCGACCTCGTCGTGGACGCCACGGGACGCGGTTCCCGGGCCCCGCGCTGGCTGGCCGCGCTGGGCTACGGCGAGGTTCCCGAGGAGACGATCGAGGCGGGCATCGGCTACGCGACGAGGTGGTTCGCCCGACCCGACGACTGGGACGAGCCGTGGGTCTCGGCCGTGGTCAACGCGCGCGCGCCGGACAACCGCGGGTCGGGCTGGTGCTCCCGGTCGAGGACGGCCGATGGACCATCACCGTCGGCGGGCTCGCCGGCACCTTCCCCCCGCTCGACAAGAGCGGCTTCCTCGACTACGCGCGCGAGCTCGCCGACCCCGCCGTCGCGAAGGCGATCGAGGCGGGGACGCCGCTGACCCCGATCCAGGGGGCCCACACCCCGGTGAGCAGGCTGCGGCACTTCGAGCGGCTCCGCCGCTGGCCACGGGGCTTCGTCGGGACCGGCGACTCGGTGTGCGCGTTCAACCCCATCTACGGGCAGGGCATGACCGTCAGCGCCATGGACGCACTCGTGCTCGACGCGACCCTCCGTCGGCCCGGCCGCGACTTCGAGGGCCGGTTCCGCCGCGCCCTCGCGCGCAGCGTCGCCGACGCCTGGACCATCGCCTCGGGTGAGGACCTCCGTTGGCGGGTGCCGTCGACCGGGGTGCGAGCCCGGCCAGGGGCCGGTCTGGTGCGGTCCTATGTGGATCGGGTGCAGCGGCGGGCGGTGGTCGACCCGGTCGTCGCGGGGGCGTGGAGCGAGGTCATCGGTCTGCTGCGCGGACCGTCCTCACTCATGCGGCCGTCGATCGCGATCCGCGTGCTCGCCGGGAGCCGTCGTGAGCTGCCCCGCCCGCGGGTGGACACCGCGGTCGCGTCGGCCGCGTGAGTGAGCCCGTCGAACAGGCAGCACCTGCCACCGCGTCCGGCCGTGATCGCCGGTCGGGGACGCGAAGCCGGATCCGGCACGGTTCTCGGACCCCACGGGTCGATCATGGCTGGGCGGGGTCGCCCGAGCCCGGGCCCAGCAGGCAGATCGCGGCGCCCCGGCGAATGAGGGCCTGTGCCGTCCGTGATGGTGCCTCTCCCCCGGGCTACGCTCCCCTGGTGAGCAGCGCCGCCGACACCCCCGACGGGGGCACCCGCCGCCCGAGCCGACGGCGCCGGCGGACGCACGAGGCGTCCGCCGCCGAGATCCGGGCCACCGCGCGGCGGGTGCTCGCCGCCCACGGACCCGACGGTCTCAGCCTGAGCGCCGTCGCCCGGGAGCTGGACGTCGTGCCCTCGGCTCTGTACCGCTACGTCGCAGGTCGGGACGAGCTCGTCAACTCCCTGCTCGGCGACGCGTACACCGAGCTCGCCGACGCCGTCGAGCGGGCGGAGTCCTCGACGCCCGACCCGGTCGACGCCATGGTGGCGGCCTCCGCCGCCTGGCGCGACTGGGCGTTGCGATCCCCCGCCGAGTTCACGCTGGTGTTCGGGCCGCCGGTGCCGGGCCACCACACCGATGCCGCGGTCGTCGAGGCGGCGACGCGGATCGGTACGGCGTTCACGCGCCTGGTCCGGGCCGTGCGGGTGCCGGGGAAGGTTTGGCCCGGGGTGGCGCCGCCGGCCGGGCCGTTCGCCGACGAGTTGGCCGGGGTCGCCCGTGCCTACGGCGGTGCCGACGACCCGGAGCTCGGCGCGATGTTCGTCGCCGGGTGGTTGCGGATCCAGGGTCACCTGATCGCCGAGGTCTTCGGGCAGCCGCCGCTGACCGGGCCGGAGCTGTCCAGGAACCTGTTCGGCCTGATGCTCACCGGGCTGCTGGTCGAGGCCGGCGTCGACGTCGACCGGGCGCGCGAGGCGACATCCGCCCTCGGTCACGACCAGGGCCGTCTCGACCGGGCCGCCCAGTAGTCGGCGGGCGGTTCGGCGAGCGTGGTCAGTTCGGCCAGCACCCCGTCGGCCAGGGTGACCGCACCCGCCTCGGCGTTGCTCCGCAGCTGGTCCGGGCTCACCGCTCCGGACAGCACCCGCCACATCCACGGCATGTGCAGCGCGGCGGCGATCGCGAGCTGGTCCACGCCGATGCCCAGCTCGTGGGCCACGGCCGCTGCCCGGCGCGTCGCCGGCGACTCGTCGTCGCCGCCGGGGGCGAGCCGTCCGTTCGCGACGACCTCCTTCACGATCACCCGCGCCCCGGCCGCCGCAGCCTCCGCGAGCGCCGGCCCGGCCGAGGGCTCGAGGAGGTTCCACGTCGACTGGACCGACGTGAACAGCGGCTCGCCGTCGACCCGGACCGCGACGGCCCGCCGGACGGCGTCGGCCTGCTGCGGCCCGGAGGTCGAGACCCCGACCCGCACCCCGGCCGCGCGGAGGTCGGCCAGCGCGCGGTGCAGCTCGGTGTCCTCGAGCACGCCGGTCTCCACGGTCGCCGAGTGCACGTGGTACACGGCGAGCCGATCGCCCAGCAGCGCTCGTGACTCGCGGTACTGCTCGGTGAACGCGTCGAGCGAGTGGTCCTTCACCTCGTGGACCTCGGCGTCGGGCCGCCAGTCCCCCACGTACCGGTAGCCCCACTTCGATCCGATCACGACGTCGTCGGCCTCCGGACGGGCCGCGAGCCAGCCGGCCAGGAACTCCTCGCCCCGGCCGTAGGAGCGGGCCACGTCGACGTAGCGGATCCCGCTCGCGTACGCGGCGTCGAGCACGGCTGATGTCCGCGCCCGGAGGTCGGCCACCGTCCGGTCGTCGCCGAGGTCGGCGGGCCGCCCGGAGTTCAGGTAGGCCGGACGGCCGAGCGCGGCCAGCCCGATGCCGAGTCGGGTCGCTGCGTCGGGTGCAGGGCGGGACATGGCACCCCTCGCTCAGGCCGTCGCCGACGGCGGCAGCGCGGCGGGCACGGACGGCGGCCAGGCGGGCGCGCCGAGCTCGCGGGAGACGGCCCGGGCCGTGGCACGCAGCGCATCGGCCGCCGGCGGGTCCAGCGGCCACTCGCCGGTCGGCACGACCAGCCCGATCGCCCCGGCCACCTCGTCGGCCGCGTCCGCCAGCGGGGCCGCGATGCCGCACTCCCCGAGCACGGCCTCCTCGACCTCAGCGGCGATCCCGACCCGGCGCACGTCGTCGAGCTGGGCGTGCAGCCGGGCCGGGTCCGTGATCGTCTCCCCGGTCATGCTGCGCGCCAGGTGCTCCGCGGCGCCGTCCAGGCCGCCGGGGGCGAACGCGAGCAGGGCCTTGCCGAGTGCGCAGGCGTGGGCCGGGATGACGATCCCGACCTCGGGCATCTGCCGGCTGCCGTCCGGGCGCGGTTCGTGGTGCACGACGACGACGTCACCGAGCAGCAGCACCCCGGTGCGGACCGCGCACCCCGTCCGGCGGGCGAGGTCCCCGGCCCAGCTGGAGACGCGCGAGCGCAGCTCGAGCGTGTCCAGGTAGACGTTGCCGAGGCGCAGTGTCGCCGGTCCGAGCCGGTAGAGCGCCGAGTCGCGCTCCTGCGCCACCATGCCGTGCGCGAGCAACGTGCGGATGATGCCGTGCACGGTGGACGGGGCCAGGTCGAGCCGGGCGGCGATCTCGCCGAGGCTCATCCGTCGGGCGCCCTGCAGCACCGTGAGGATGCGCAGCGCCCGGTCCACCGACTGGATCATCGACTTCCTCTGCTCCGCCGTTCGTCGGACATCGTGGGCCGGATCCGACGGAACGGGCCTTGTGCCGTGCGTCACAGCAGCGTACCTTCCGACACACATTCGACATAGTCGAATGCCATTCGACAAATCTCAGAGCCCAGGGAGGGCGCCATGGACGAGCCATCGTTGTTCCAACAGCTCACAGCCGAAGTGATCGGTACCGCCTTCCTGGTGTTCGTCGGCGTCGGCGCGGTCCCGGCGACCCTCATCGTGAACGGCGACGCGCCGTTCACCATGGCCGACCTGGGCATGATCTCGTTCGCCTTCGCGACCATCGTCGTCGCCACCGTCTACGCGCTGGGCCACATCTCCGGCAACCACATCAACCCGGCCGTCACCCTCGGCCTCGCGGTGACCGGGAAGTTCCCCTGGTCCAAGGTTCCGGCCTACGTCGGGGCCCAGCTGGTCGGGGCGATCATCGGGGCGGCTGCGATCCTCGGCGTGCTGGGCATGGCGGCCAGTGAGGTGGGCCTGGGAGTCGCGGCGTTCGGCGAGGGAGTCGGGCCGGGACAGGCGTTCGTGGCCGAGTTTGTCGGTACGTTCATCCTCGTGTTCACCGTGTTCGGTGTCATCCACCGCAAGGCGGCGGTCGGCTTCGCCGGGCTCGCCATCGGCCTCGTGGTGTTCGCCGCGATCATCCCGGTCGCCCCGGCCACCGGCGCGTCGATCAACCCGGCTCGCACCGTCGGGCCGATGCTCGTCCAGCAGGTCGCCGGCGGGGCCGTCGAGTGGGCCCAGCTGCCGATCTACCTGGTCGCCGAGCTGCTGGCCGGCGTGGCCGCGGCGCTGGTCTACACGCTGCTCGCGCGGACGCGCGCCGACTCTGGAACCACGACCGACTCTGGACCACGACGACTCTGGGACCACCGCCGAGCCGAGCCACCCGGCCACGGCCGACGACCCGCTCGTTCCCGATCCCACCCGAGCTTGAGGAGGAGCCCACCGTGAAGAAGCTCATCAACGACCCGGCCGACGTCGTCTCCGAGGCCCTGCGCGGCATCGCCGCTGCCCATCCGGAGCTGCGGGTCGACCACGAGCACAAGATCATCTATCGCGGTGACGCCCCGGTCGCAGGGCAAGGTCGGGCTCATCTCCGGCGGCGGGTCGGGGCACGAGCCGATGCACGGCGGCTTCGTCGGCGCGCGGGATGCTCGACGCCGCCTGCGCCGGCGAGGTCTTCACCTCCCCCGTGCCCGACCAGATGCTCGAGGCCACGAAGTCCGTCGACGGCGGCGCGGGCGTGCTGCACATCGTCAAGAACTACACCGGCGACGTCATGAACTTCGAGATGGCCGCCGAGCTCGCGGCCGCCGAGACCGGCGTCGACGTCGTCGCGGTCGTCACCGACGACGACGTCGCGGTGCAGGACAGCCTCTACACCGCCGGCCGCCGCGGGGTGGGCGTCACCGTGCTGATGGAGAAGATCGTCGGAGCCGCGGCCGAGCAGGGCCGCCCCCTCGGCGGAGGTCGCCGACGTCGCGCGGCGGGTCAACGACAACGGCCGCAGCATGGGCATGGCCCTGACCTCGTGCGCCGTGCCGGCCGCCGGCAAGCCCACCTTCGACCTGCCCGAGACGGAGATGGAGATCGGCATCGGGATCCACGGCGAGCCCGGCCGGCGACGGGTGCCGCTGGCCCCGGCCCGGCAGGTCGCCGAGTACCTGGTCGAGCCGATCCTCTCCGACCTCGACTTCACCGGCGGGCGACGGCGTCATCGCCTTCGTCAACGGGATGGGCGGCACGCCGCTGATCGAGCTGTACCTGATGTACAACGAGGTGGCCGCCATCCTGGAGAAGGCCGGCGTGCGGGTGGCGCGGTCGCTGGTCGGCCCGTACATCACCAGCCTGGAGATGGCCGGCTGCTCGGTGACGCTGCTCAAGGTCGACGACGAGCTGCTGCGGCTCTGGGACGCACCGGTGCGCACCCCGGCCCTGCGTTGGGGCTGTGACGGGCGTGACGGTGGTCGACGTCGACGCACTGGACCGGTGGATCCGGGAGTTCGCCGCGCCGGTCGCGGCGAACAAGGACCTGCTCACCCGGCTCGACTCGGCCATCGGCGACGCCGACCACGGGGCCAACATGGACCGCGGCATGACCGCGGTCGTCGCGGCGCTGCGACGGGTCCTCGCCCGGCCAGCGCCGCGGCGCTGCTCAAGCAGGTCGGGATGACCCTGGTGAGCACGGTCGGCGGGGCCAGCGGGCCGCTCTACGGCACGTTCTTCCTGCGCATGGCGACCGCGTCCGGGCGAGGTGACGTCGCTGGACGGCCCGGCGTTCGCCAAGGCGCTGCGCGCCGGGCTGGACGGCGTCGTGGCCCGCGGCAAGGCGGAGGCGGGCGACAAGACGATGTACGACGCGCTGGCCCCGGCCGTCGACGCGCTGGACGCCGCGCTCGCCGCCGGCCCCGCCCTGGACCCGGCTCTGGGTGCCGCCGTCCGCGCCGCCGAGGACGGCCGGGACGCCACGATCCCGATGCTCGCCCGCAAGGGACGCGCGAGCTACCTCGGCGAGCGCAGCGTCGGCCACCAGGACCCCGGCGCGACGTCGGCGGCGCTGCTGATCGCGGCCGCCGCGACCGCGCTGGCGGGGCCGGGCTGAGGCGCCCGGCCGTGGCCGATCCCGGACCCCAGCCGACCGGGCCCGTCGGGCTCGTCGTCGTCTCGCACAGCCGGGCGCTGGCCGCGGCGGCGGTGGCGCTCGCCGAGGAGATGCTGCACGGCTCGCGGGTCCGCGATCGAGATCGCCGCCGGCCTCGACGACTCCACGTTCGGCACCGACGCCGGGCAGATCGTCGCCGCGATCACCGCGGCCGACGGGGGCGCCGGGGTGGTCGTGCTGATGGATCTCGGCAGTGCCGTGCTCTCCGCCGAGCTCGCGCTCGAGCTGCTCGACGACGCCGATGGCATCGACGGCCCCGACGACAGCGACGAGAGGGCCCGCAACCGGGTGCTCCTGTGCCCGGCCCCACTGGTCGAGGGGCTGATCGTCGCTGCGGTCGCGGCCGCGGGCGGCGCGGACCGGGAGCAGGTCGCCGCCGAGGCCGGCGCCGCACTCGACGGCAAGGCCGCGGCCCTGGGGCCCTCGACGGCCGGTGCCGGCCCGTCGGACGATCCGGGCGCCACCGAACCCGGCGAGCTCGTCGGCGCGTTCACCGTCACGAACCCGCACGGCCTGCACGCCCGGCCGGCATCCCGGGTGGTGCAGGCGGTCCGCCTGTTCGACGCGCAGGTGGCGCTGCGCAACCGCACGACCGACTCGGGCTGGGTGCCGGCGTCGAGCCTGACGAAGGTGGCCACGCTCGGCGTGCTGCGCGGCCACGAGGTCGAGGTCCGGGTCTCCGGCGCGCAGCCACGGGAGGCGCTCGACCACCTGGTCGCGCTGGCGGAGCGGGGCTTCGACGAGGTCGAGGCTCGCCCGCAGAGCCCCGAGTCCGGGCCGTCTGACGCGTCGGACCGGCCGGACCGGCCGGATCGGCCGGGCCGGCCGGGTCCGATCGGGGCGTCCCCGGGGATCGGGCTGGGCCCGGCGTCCGCGCTGCACACGGCGCCGATCGACGTGGCGAACGGGAGTGCCGACGACCCCGCCACCGAGTGGCGCCGGCTGGAGGAAGCGATCACGACCGTCCGCGGCACCGTGGAGCGCGTTCGGGCCGGGGCCGTGGCCGAGGTCGGCGAGGCCGAGGCGGCGATCTTCGACGCCCACCTGCTGCTGCTCGACGACACCGACCTGCTCGACGAGGTGCGGTCCCGGGTGCGATTCCGGGCAGAGCGCCGCCCGCCGCCTGGTCGGCGACGGTCGGCCGGGTCGGCGCCGAGCTGGGCGCGCTCGCGGACCCGTACCTGCGCGCCAGGGCGGCCGACGTCGCGGCCGTCGGGAACCAGGTGCTGCGCGCCCTGCTCGGCCTGGCGGACGGGGCCGCAGCGCCGGTCCGGGGTGCTGGTGACCGCCGACCTCACCCCCGCGGAAGCGGCGGGACTCGACCGCTCCCGGGTCGCCGCGGTCGTCCAGGCGTTCGGCAGTCCGCTGGCCCACAGCACGATCCTGCTGCGGGCCCGGGGCATCCCGGCCGTCGTCGCCGCCGGGGAGGAGGTGCTCGACATCCCCGACGGAACGCTGCTGGCCGTCGACGGCACCAGCGGTGAGGTCGTGGCCGATCCCCCGCCGGACGTGCAGGCGGTCTTCCGGGACCGGTGCCGCTGCCTTCGGCCGCCGGGAGCGGGCGGCACTCGCCGGCGCGGCCTCGGCGGCGGTGACGCGCGACGGGGTGGAGGTGCTCGTCGGCGCCAACGTCGGTTCGGTCGGGGACGCCGCGATGGCGGCCGAGCTGCGGTGCCGACCTCGCCGGTCTCGTGCGTACCGAGTTCCTGTTCCTCGATCGCGCCGCGTGCGCCCGACGTCGACGAGCAGGAAGCCGCCTACCGGCAGATCGCCGCGGCGCTGGACGGGCGCCGGCTCACGCTGCGCACGCTCGACGTCGGCGGCGACAAGCCGCTCGGCTACCTGCCGATGCCCGCCGAGACCAACCCGTTCCTCGGGCTCCGGGGCATCCGGCTCGCGCTGGCGCGTCCCGAGCTGCTCGCCGAGCAGCTGCTGGCCATGGTGCGGGTCGCGCACGACGTGCCGGTGAGCGTGATGTTCCCGATGATCAGCACGCTGAGCGAGCTGCACGCCGCCCGCCGGATGCTCGACGACGCCGTCACGCTGGTCGGTCGCGGCGAGCCGGCCGGCCTGCAGGTCGGGATCATGGTCGAGGTGCCGGCCGCGGCGCTCAAGGCCCGCGCGTTCGCGCCGCACGTCGACTTCTTCAGCATCGGCACCAACGACCTCACCCAGTACGCACTGGCGGCGGAGCGGGGCAACCACGCCGTCGCCGGGGTCGGGGACGCCTTCGATCCCGGGGTGCTGCAGCTGATCGACGCGGTCTGCCGCGGCGCCGGGCCCCGCACGCTGGTCGCCGTGTGCGGCGAGATGGCCGCCGACGAGCGCGCGGCACGCGGTGCTGGTCGGGCTCGGGGTCGGCGAGCTCAGCGTGACGCCGCGCGCGGTCCCGACGGTCAAGGACGCCGTGCGGAGGATCGACCGCGCCGACGCGGCCGCCGTGGCCGCGACGGCGCTGGCGGCCGACTCCGCCGACGCCGTGCGCGGCCTCCTCGACGCGCCGGGACCGTGAGCTGCGGCGCTCAGGTGCTGCTCGAACCCGCGGTCACTGCGCGGTCCATCCCCCGTCGATGGCCACCGCGGCGCCGGTGATGGGGGCGACACCGCCTCCGATGCCGACCATGCCGAGCTGGGACGTGGTTCAGCGGGTGCCGGTCATGCGACGAGAACGCTGCCGATGGTCAACGCCAGGAGGGCGACGGCGTCGACGGCGAGCAGCCGGGCGGTGATCGAGCCGGTCTGGCTGGTGGCCCCGGTGACGGCTGCGGCCATGGCGACTCGGGCTGGCGAGGCCATCGTCAGCAGGCTGGCGCTGACGTTCTGGACGGTCACCAGTGTGATGACCGACAGCCCGAGGTCGGCGGCGGCTTCGGCCTGAGCGGCAGCGAGCATGGCGTTGGCGCCCGCGTTCGAGCCCGTGAGGTAGCCGCTGAGCCCGCCGAGCCACGGGGCGACGGCCGGGTAGGAGATGTCCAGCGCGGCGGCCGCCCGACCCAGTTCGGCGGCCTGCCCGGTGGCGGTCAGCAGTACCGCCGAGGACCAGGAAAGCAGCTGGTCACGAGGGCAACCGGGGACCAGTCCCGGAGCACCCCCGGCCACTGCGCGACCCCGGTATACAGACGCTGACCACCACCAACCAGGTCGCGGGGCTGCCGAGCAGGGCCGCGGCGGGGTTGCCGTCGAGGAGTGCGGCGGCGGCGCGGCCACCGATGAGTCCGAGCAGCAGGAGGAGATAGGGGAAGGCAGTGCGCACCACCGTGCCGACCGGAGGCAGCGCGCGTCGGCTGCGCATCCGCACCACCGCTGTCGCGGCCGCCGTCGCGACGAGCGCGCCGATCGCGCCGGCCGGGGGCGTGCCGACGATCAGGTTGGCCAGCAGGATGCCGGCAGCGAGCGCAACGGCCACGGCCAGGAGGTCGGGGATGTGCCGGACTGCGGCCCGACGACCGTCGCTGATCACGACGGCCGCGCCACCGACGATGAGGAACACCGGCAGGGACGCCGCGGCGCTGGTCACGCCGAGTGCGTCCGGGTCCAGCCCGGTCAGTGCCGCGGCGACGAGGGTGCCCGGCGCGAGCGCGCCCCACGGCACCGTGCACAGCCCGAGCAGGGCCACTACCGCCGCTGTGGGCGGGCTCAGCCCGAGCGCGAGCAGGATCGGAGCGGCGATCACCGCGCCCACCCCGAACCCGGTGACGGATTCGGCGAACGGGGTGAGTCCGAGCACGACCAGGAGCACGACGGTGGGCCGGGGTGCGCCGGTGGCCGCGACGTAGGCCGAGACCGCTTCCGGGAAGCCGCGCTCGCGGCCCACTTCGGCGAGCGCCATCCCGCCGAGCAGTACCAGCCCGACCTCCAGCACCAGCACGGCGCTGTTCCCGGCGGCCGGGCCGAGGTCCGCGACCGGTCGGTCGGCCAGCCAGGAGGTGACCGCCAGGACGGCCAGGCCCGCGGCCGCAGCCTGCCATGCTGGGCGCCGCAGTAGCAGGGCGCCGAGGACGATGAGTACCGGTGCGGCGGCGAGCGCCACGCTCACCCGGCGACGGACCGGGGATCGACCGGGGCGGGACGCTCGCCGTGCGCGAGCGCCGCTCGGGTGACCTCCCGGACTACAGGCGCGGCGACACCGAGGGTCGACAGGCGCTGCTCGGTGCCCACCGTTGTGACTCCGGGCCCCGAACTCATGCGCAGCAGTCTGCCGAGCAGACGTGATCCCTGTCTAACGGTGGCCAGCCCCACCGCGGTGCTGGACCTTCCCCGGCAACACCGCTACTCGACCGGACCGCCACGCACCGGCTCGCCGTTCGCCACCCGGCGTTCGTTCTCGCGGAACCGCGGCTCGTAGTGGGCGAAGAAGACCTTGCCCACCAGGTCGCGCCGGCTCCGGACCCCGGTCTTGTCGAAGATGCTCTTGAGGTGCTGCTGCACGGTGTGCGTCGACACGACCAGCTCGTCGGCGACCTGCGCCGTCGAGCTGCCCTGCAGGACGAGCCGCGTGACGTCGCGCTCCCGTTCGGTCAGCCCGTAGGCCGCCATCAGCAGGGGATAGATGCGCGCGGGATGCGCCGGTTCGACGATCACGGCAACCCGTCGCGCCCCGTCCGTGACCAGCGGCGCCCCGTGCAGCACCACCCAGGTACCGCCCCGGGACAGCACCCGGGCCAGCGCGATCTCGCCGGGCTGCCCGGCCGTGGACCGGGCGGCCCGCGCCGCCACCGACAGCACCGCGGACGGCAGCCGTCCGGCGTCCGGGTCGCCGTCCGGGAGCTCGGCCAGCCACCGCTCGACGCCCGGGGTGGCGGACTCGACCTCGAAGCGGTCCCCGAGGATCACCAGCCCGGGAGCGTCCGGACCCTCCGGGTCCGAGGCCTCCCCCACGAGCAACGCCCGCCGCGCACCCTCCGCGAGGCGGGGCGCCACCGTGCGGAGGAAGCTCTTCTCGGCCGCGTCGAACAGCGGCTCCCCGGGCTCGCGGTACAGGCCCAGCGCGCCCCACACCTCGCCGGTCCGCGTCCGCAGCCCGAGGATCAGCTCCTGGTCGCCGCCCATCGACATGTTCGCGTGCCAGCGCGGGCTGCCGCTCGGATCACCGTTCGTCACCTCGTGCAACGTGGAGATCCCGCTGTCCGAGCGCGCGACGTCGACGAGCTTGTGGACGTCGTCGTCGTAGTACTCGGCGGTCAGCCACTCGGGCGGGAACTCGGCCATCCCGTCGTGGAAGTGGCTCGTGATCAGCAGCGACGCCGGATCCAGGGTGTACCAGCACGGGGTCCAGTAGTACGGGACGGCAGAGGTGAGGACGTCGGTCGACTCCTGCCACAGCGTCACCAGGTCGCGCGGCTCGGCCGCCAGCCGGGTGAGCTTGTCGGCGGCGCGCTGCAGGTCGGGCGCGGGCACGACCCGGAACGGTACGCCGAACGGCGCGGCGGGCGGAATGCCACATTTGTGGAATGCCGGCCCGGCCCCATCCCGCCCTACCGTTCGGCCCCGACAGCACCGACAGCACCAGACCGGGGAGGACGCCATGACCGCAGCACGCGTACTGGGACCGCAGGACGGCGACCACTCCGCGCTCGGCGGCGTGCGGGACCGCTTCATGATCGACGGCAAGGAGACCGGTGGCCGGTTCGCCCTGGTCCAGCACCTGTTCGAGCCGCGTGCGCTGGCCGCGCCGATGCACCGCCACCGCGACGAGGACGAGTACACCTACATCCTGACCGGCCGCATCGGCGCCGTCCTCGATGGCGAGGAGATCGAGGGGGGTCCCGGCGACCTGATCTTCAAGCCGCGGGACCAGTGGCACACGTTCTGGAACGCCGGCGACGAACCGGCGGCGGTGCTCGAGCTGATCTCGCCGTCCGGGCTGGAGGAGCTGTTCCGCTCGTTCGCGACGCTCACCGAGGAGCCCAGCCCGGACGCCCTCGCTGCGATGGCCGGGAAGTACGGCTGCGACCTCGACTTCGAGGCGACCGGCCCGATCATGGCGCGCCACAACGTCACGTTCTGACGTGCCGGCGGGCGCCCGGTCCCCCGAGGAGCTCGACACCCTGCTGGAGGACGCGTTCGTCCTGGGCGATCCGGCGGCGCTGACCCGCCTGTTCGAGGTCGCGGGGGTCCTCGTCGCGGAGGGGCTGCCGGCAGCGTGCGGCCGCCCGGAGATCGGTCGGGTCGGGGCGCGGCTGCTGACCGACGGTCGCAGCTACGTCGCCGACAGCCACCGCGTCGTGGTGACGAACGGCATCGCGCTCGTCCTCGGCGAGGAGGCCGTGCACGTCGCGCGCCGCGGCCGGGACCGGTCGTGGCGGTACGTGATCTCGCTGCTCGCGGGCGGGGTGTCGAACGCCGGGCCGTGAGCACCACGGCGAGGATGCGGACCGCACCGACGAGAGACGAACCGTCAGCACGTCAGGTCGGCGACGAGCTCGACGGTCCGGTCGATCTCGTCCTCGGTGTTGTAGTAGTGCGGGGACAGCCGCACGAGCGGGTGCACGCCGCGGGCCTCGGTGTCGAACGGGGAGTGCCCGGCGACCGTGGTGGTGACGTTGACGTTCGCGGCGGCGAGGGCGGCGGCGACGTCCGCGGCCGGCATGGCGTCGACGCGCGCGGTGACGATCGCACACCGCGTCCGTCCGAGGTCGTGGGTCGTCACGCCGGACAGGTCGTCGAGCCCGGTGCGCAGCCGCGCGCCGAGCGTGCGGGCGCGTTCGCCGATCGCGTCCAGCCCGAGGTCCAGGGCCTGCCGGACGGCCGCGCCCAGCCCGACGACGTTCACGTAGCTGTTCTCCCACGACTCGAACCGGCGAGCACCGTCGACCCAGCGGAAGCCGCGCTCGCCGTCCCAGGTGGCCGAGCGGATCTCGGCCACGAAGGGGTCGAGCCGGCCCAGCGCCGTGGCACGGGCCCAGAGGAAGCCGGTTCCGCGGGGACCGCGCAGGAACTTGCGGCCGGTACCGGTCAGCAGGTCGCACCCCAGCTCGTCGACGTCGAGCGGGAGCTGACCGACCGTCTGGGTGGCGTCGAGCAGGAACAGCACGCCGGCGTTGCGGGCGATCAGTCCGATCTCGGCCGCCGGGTTGACCAGACCTCCGCTGGTCGGCACGTGGCTGACGCCGATCACCCGGGTGCGGTCGTCCACCAGCTCGGCCAGGGCCGCGACGTCGAGCTGGCCGTGGTCGTCGTCGGGGACGACCACCACCTCCGCGCCGGTGCGCTGCGCGACCTGCAGGTAGGCCAGCACGTTGCTGCCGTACTCGGCGCGGCCGGTCAGGATCCGGTCCCCGGGCCCGAGGGGGATCGAGTAGAACGCGGCGTTCCACGCGTGGGTGGCGTTGTCGAACAGTGCCACCTCATCGCGGTGACCGCCGAGCAGCTCCGCGATGGCGACGTATGTGGCGTCGACCTGGTCCTGCGCCGCCGCGGCGGCCTCGTAGCCACCGATCTCGGCCTCCAGCCGCAGGTGGGCCGTCATCGCGTCCAGCGTCGGCCGGGTCATCAGTGCAGCACCGGCGTTGTTCAGGTGCACCCGGTGGGCGCATCCCGGGGTCTGGGCCCGCAGCGCGTCGACGTCCATGCTCGCCACCGTGGCTGATCGCGCCGGTGCTCACCACTCGCCGCGCAGCACGCGGGACCACCTGGATCGGCTACTGACCCGCCGCCATCCCGAGGCGGGCGGCGTCGAAGGCGTCCGCGATGGCCGTCAGCGCGGAGACCACCGCGCCGCGGTCGCGCTCGGGCAGCCCGGCGGTCGCCGCCCCGACGCGCTCACCCAAAGGTCGGTAGACCTCGGCGAACGCGCGCCACGTCGCCGCGCGCAGCTCGATCCGGACGGCTCGACGGTCGCCGGGCGCAGGCACCCGCGAGACGTACCCCGCTGCTTCGAGCCGGTCGACCAGCGCCGTCACCGAGGGTCGCGAGAGGCCGAGGTGGTCGGCGAGCGTCGTGGCTCCGACGGGCCCGTGTTCCAACAGGTTCAGCGCGCGCAGATCGCTGCGTCCGACCCGCAGCGCCTGGGCGGCCGCCTCGTCGAACAGGTCCATCGCGCGTCCGATGTCCCGGCACGCGAGCAGGAGCCGGTCATCGGGATGCGCGTCGTCCACGGTCATGCTTCGATACTCTCACTGTTCGAGCTTCGAAGCGAAGGGGTCACGTCAGTGGAATGGACCGAGAGCATCGTGATCGACCGCCCGCTCCCCGTGGTGCACCGCGCCGTGGCCGACGAGCACGAGCTGATGCAGTGGTCGGCCTGGCCGAAAGCCACCGGCTACACCTGCGCCGTCGACGGTGACGGCCGCTCGACCGGCTCGGCGATCGTGTTCCGCGATCGCACCGGCGTCGAGCAGGGACGTCAGCGCTTGACCTCCGTCGAGCCGGACCGGATCGAGTACCGCCTGCGCAACCGCGGCCCGGCCGGACGGGAGATGACTCCCGAGGTGGATTTCCGCCTCGACGACCTCGACGGGACGCGGACGCGCGTGCACCTCGACTTCCGGGCGACCGCGCCGCTGCCTCCGGGCGCGCGTCAGCTGGCCGAGCTGGTCCTCGGCCGGCGGGTGCGCCGCCTGCACGTCGAGGACCTGCGGCTGCTCAAGCTCCACGTCGAGACGACTTCCTCGACGGCATGACGCGCGACCCGCACCACGGGCCCGTGCCCGACAGCGCCTGGGCCGCGGACGACGCCGCGCGCCGGCGGGGACGGGTGCAGATCTTCAACGCCACCCGACCGGGCGGGCTCGACGGCTGGACCATGGACCTGACGCAGTACGAGCTGATGCGCGGCCACATCCTGGACCTCGTGGACGACGCCGACGAGGTGCTCCTGAAGGACGTCGTCGAATCGGCCCAGGCGCGGTTCGGCGCGCACCCTGCGTTCCCGAACGGCCGCCTGCGCAACTACTGCACGTACACGAAGGTCGACCTCGAAGCCCGCTGCCTGATCGAGAGGGTGCCCGGCTCCAGCCCCCAACGACTTCGCCGCAGCACCAGCGGTGTCACCGAGCCCGAGCGACGACCGGGCGACGCGGCGGCGCGTTCCGCCGAACGCGGTATCAGGGG
Organism: uncultured Actinomycetota bacterium; assembly: GCA_963711715.1. Lineage (GTDB taxonomy): Bacteria > Actinomycetota > Actinomycetes > Mycobacteriales > Pseudonocardiaceae > Pseudonocardia. Next base: position 12,633 of record CAVQFJ010000006.1, on the reverse strand, counting down.
ACCGGAGTCAGGCGGAGCACCGGTATCTCGCGGTCGGTCTTCTCCTCGTAGCCCCGGAACCGCGGCGCCCGCTCGGTGATGCGCCGCCAGGCGGCGGCCCTCTCGTCGCCCTCCAACTGCTCGACGGACACGTGCTGCTTCGTGCCGCCGAACTCCATCCAGACCTGATCGGGGTGGGCAGCGATGTTGTGGTACCAGGCCGGGTGCTGCGCAGCGCCACCGAACGAGGCCACGACGAGCGTCCCACCCGAGCCGTCGTCCATCCGCGCCACGGTCGAGCTGCGACTCTCCCCGCTGCGGGCTCCGACGGTGTGCAGGTACAGCACATCCATACCGCTGAACGTGTCGCCGCTCCGCCGATGGATCTTCTCCAAGACCGGGAGGAGGAGCTTCATGAGCAGCCGGGGCGGGGGCCTCGTGCCGCGGGTGCCGGCGGGTCGCTTCTCGATGGACACGGTCGCGATCCTAGAACCTCGCGAGGGGCACCCGACGGACGCAGCGCCGGGTCAGGTCTCGAAGCGGTAGCCCATCCCCGGCTCGGTGATCAGGTGCCGCGGGCCGGCCGGGTCCGGCTCCAGCTTGCGGCGCAGCTGGGCCAGGTAGACCCGCAGGTAGTTGGTCTCGGTGCCGTAGTCGGGCCCCCACACCTCGCGCAGCAGCTCGCGCTGGCCGACGAGCTTGCCCGCGGTGGCGGACCAGCAGTCTCGAGCATGCCCCACTCGGTCGGGGTCAGGTGCACCTCGGCGCCGTCGGCGCGCGACCTGTCTTCGCGGCGAGGTCGACGGTGAAGTCGCCGGCGTCGACGACCGGCTCGCCGTCGACTGTCGACACCGCGGCCCGGCGCACCGCGCCCGCAGCCGGGCCAGCAGCTCGTCCATGCCGAACGGCTTGGTGACGTAGTCGTCGGCGCCGGCGTCGAGCGCCTCGCACCTTGTCGGCGGAGTCGGTGCCGCGCGGACAGCACGATGATCGGCACCGTGGTCCAGCCGCGCAGCCCGTCGATCACCTCGATGCCGTCCAGGTCGGGCAGGCCGAGGTCGAGCACGACGACGTCGGGCGCCCGTCGGCGGCGGTCCGCAGGGCCGTCGCGCCGTCGCGCGGCGAGCGCGACCTGGTAGCCGTGCGCGGTGAGGTTGATCCGCAGCGCGCGCAGGATCTGCGGGTCGTCGTCGACGACCAGCACCTGGTCACGCGCTCCGCCGATCGGCCGGCGCGCGTCGGCTCGGGCAGCGGCTCCGGCCGGCAGCGAGCAGCGATCGACCATGGTGAGCCCGCCGCCGGGGGTGTCCTCCGCGGTCAGCGTGCCGCCCATGGCCTCGGTGAAGCCCGCGGGCCACCGCCAGCCCGAGCCCGACGCCCGGCGCCCCGTCGCGGTCGCCGGCTCGCCCCGTCAGCCGCTGGAACGGGGCGAACAGCCGTCTCGGTGCCGTCGCGCGGGCACCCCGGGCCGCTGTCGACGACGCGCAGCTCGACCCGGTCGGCGTGGGCGCTGGCGCGCAGCGACCGACCGGCGCGCCGGCCGGCGTGGCGCAGCGCGTTGTCCACCACGTTGGCGACCACCCGCTCCAGCAGGCCGGGGTCGGCGAGCACGTCGGGCAGCGGCTCGTCGATCGTCGATCCGCGACCCGGTCGGCGCCGGCGATCCCGGCCAGGGCCCGCACGGCGACCTCGGCGTAGCCGACCGGCGCGAGCAGCGGGGTGACCGCGCCCGGCGGCGAGCCGGGACGAGTCGAGCAGGTTGTCCGACCAGCGCGGTCGAGCCGGTCGGCCGACTCCTCGATGGTGGCCAGTCAGCTCGGCCGGTCCGTCGCCGGACAGCGCGCAGGTCGGGGTCGCGCAGGCTGCCGACCGCGGCCTTGATCGAGGTCAGCGGGCTGCGCAGGTCGTGCCCGACCGCGGAGAGCAGCGCGCTGCGGGTCTCGGTGGCCTCGGCCCGGCGCCGCGCGCCTCGCGCGGCTCGGCCGCGGCCCGCTGGCTGCGCAGCGCCAGCAGCGCCTGGCCGCCGACGACCTCGAGCAGCCGCCGGTCGGCGGCGGGCAGCGCCCGGCCGGTGCCGACCAGGTGCAGGTCGGGCTCGACGGCGACGTCGACGTCGGCCTCGTCCGGTGTCCGGCGCAGTCCGCGCCGGCCCGGACGCCGCGACACGTCCAGCCGCCCGGACCGTCGACCGTTCCAGCAGCGGCGACGCGAGCTCAGCCCGAACGCCTCGCGGACCTTCTCCAGCAGCCGGGGCAGCGGGTCGGTGCGGGTGAGCACGGTGCGGGCGAACGAGGCGAGCAGCGCGGCCTCGGCGCGGGCCCGGGCGGCCTGCTGCGGCGCGCCGGGCGGCCCGGTCGACGACGAGCGCCACCAGCACCGCGACGACGCACCATGGCCGCCGAGCGTGATCGACGTTCTCGGGCTCGGCGATGGTGAAGGAGTACAGCGGCGGGGTGAGGAAGAAGTTCAGCAGCAGCCCGCCGAGCACCGCGGCCAGCAGCGCCGGCCCGAGCCCGCCGACCAGCGCGACGACGACGGTGGCGAGGAAGAACAGCACGACGTCGGTGGACAGCCCGATGCACGTCGCGCAGCAGCACGCCCAGCCGGCGGCGGCCAGCGCGGCAGCACGCACCGCGAGCACCCAGCCGAGCAGCCTGGCGCACGGCCGACAGCCCGCTGCGCAGCGCCGGGCAGCCGCAGCCCGCGGCCGGCCTCGTCGTGGGTGACCATGTGCACGTCGATGTGACCCGGAGTCCTGCATCACCCGGGCCCCGATGCCCTCGGCGAACAGCCGGGCGAGCCGGACCGCCGGGACGTGCCGAGCACCAGCTGGGTGGCGTTGACGCCGCGGGCGAAGTCGAGCAGCGCGGCCGGGACGTCGTCGCCGCCGACCACGGTGTGGAAGCTGGCGCCCGACGTCCTCGGCGAGGCGGCGCAGCTGCCGGCCAGGGCGCCGACCGGAGGCCCGGCCAGCCGTCGCCGCGCAGCACGTGCACGGCCAGCAGATCGGCCGCGCCGGCACCGCTTGGCGATGCGCGCCGCCCGGCGCAGCACCGTCTCGCTCTCCGGGTCCGCCGGTCAGCGCGACGACCACCCGCTCGCGGGTCTCCCAGGCCTCGGTGATGTGCTGTCGGCTGCGGTAGCGCTGCAGCGCGACGTCGACCTCGTCGGCCACCCAGAGCAGGGCCAGCTCGCGCAGCGCGGTGAGGTTGCCGGGCGGAAGTAGTTGGCCAGCGCGGCGTCGACCTTCTCGGCGGCGTAGATGTTGCCGTGCGCCATCCGCCGGCGCAGCGCCTCCGGGGTGATGTCGACCAGCTCGATCTGCTCGGCGCGGCGCACCACCTCGTCGGGCACCGTCTCGCGCTGCCGGACCCCGGTGATCCGCTCGACGACGTCGTTGAGCGACTCGAGGTGCTGGACGTTGACCGTGGTCAGGACGTCGATCCCGGCGTCGAGCAGCTCCTCGACGTCCTGCCAGCGCTTGCGTTGCGCGAGCCCCGGCGGCGTTGGTGTGCGCGAGCTCGTCGACCAGCGCGACCTCGGGGCTGGCGGGCCAGCACGGCGTCGAGGTCCAGCTCGGTCGAGTCGGCGCCGCGGTGGTGACCGCCGCCGGGGCACGACCTCGAGGCCGTCGAGCAGCTCGGCGGTCTTGCGGCCGGCCGTGGGTCTCGACGAGCCCGACGACCACGTCGGTGCCCCGCTCGAGCCGGCGGCGGCCTCGCCGAGCATGGCGTACGTCTTGCCGACCCCGGGCGCCGCCCCGAGGTAGATGCGCAGCTCACCGCGCCTGGTCACGGCCTCCATCCTGTCAGCGCGTCGCCCGCTCTCAGCGTGTCGCCGCCGCCACCGCGACGTTCAGCTCGGTGACGTTGACCGTCGGCTCGCCGAGGAAGCCCCAGCACGCGGCCGTCGGTCGTGGCTCGGCGACCAGCGCCGCGCACGTCATCGTCGGCAGGCCGGTCACCCGGGCCACCCGGGCGACCTGCAGCGCCGCGTACTCCGGGCTGATGTGCGGGTCCAGCCCGGACGCCGACGCCGTCACCGCGTCGGGCGGGACCGCCGCCGGGGCGACGCCTTCGCGGGCGGCGATCAGCGCCCGGCGCTGGGTCACCGTGTCGAGCAGGTCGGCGTCGAACGCCGCCGTTGTTGGAGCCGCCGGAGGTCGACGGTGTCCGCCGGGCCGAGCACGTCCTCGGACGACGCCGACGGCCGGGTGTGGAAGTACGGGTCGGCGGCCGGGTCGGCCGGCACCGGGTCGACCCCGATCAGCCGACGAGCCGGCCGGGGTGCCGTCGGCCGTGGTGACGACCGAGCCCTCGGCCTGGTCGGCGAGGCCCGGGCAGCTGCGCCACCGCCCAGACGAGCGAGCGGGTAGGCGACGCCGCAGAGCACGGTGAGGACGAGCAGCAGGCGCAGGCCGGTCGCGGTCTGGCGGCGCAGAGCATGGTGAGCATGTCCAGATCCCCGGGATCAGTCGGACGAGCAGGTCGATGAGGAAGATCCCGACGAACGGCGTGACCACGCCGCCGAGGCCGTAGATCAACAGGTTGCGGCGCAGCAGGTTCGCGGCGCCGACGTCGGTCGGTACCGGACACCGCGCAGGGCCAGCGGGATCAGCGCCACGATGATCAGCGCGTTGAAGATCACCGCGGACAGGATCGCCGACTCCGGCGTGGCGAGCCCCATGATGTTGAGCGGCCCAGCGACGGGTAGAGCGCCAGCGAACATCGCCGGCAGGATCGCGAAGTACTTGGCCAGGTCGTTGGCCATCGAGAACGTGGTCAGCGCGCCGCGGGTGATCAGCAGCTGCTTGCCGATCTCGACGATCTCGATCAGCTTCGTCGGGTCGGAGTCGAGGTCGACCATGTTGCCGGCCTCCTTGGCCGCGGCCGTCCCGGAGTTCATCGCCACGCCGACGTCGGCCTGCGCCAGCGCGGGCGCGTCGTTGGTGCCGTCGCCGGTCATCGCGACCAGCCGCCCGCCCTCCTGCTCCGTGCGGATCAGCGCCATCTTGTCCTCGGGGGTGGCCTCGGCCAGGTAGTCGTCCACGCCGGCCTCGGCCGCGATCGCCCGCGCGGTCCGCGGGTTGTCGCCGGTGATCATCACGGTGCGGATGCCCATGGCCCGCAGCTCGGCGAACCGCTCCGCCATGCCGGGCTTGACGACGTCGGAGAGCCGGATCACGCCGAGCACCCGGGCGACCGCGCGCTCCGCCGGTCGATCCGTCGTCGGCGCTCCGCCGACGACCAGCGGGGTGCCGCCGGCGTCGGAGATCTCGTCGACCATCGCGTCCGACCGTCGCCGGTGTCGGCCGCGCACCGGCCCACGCCAGCACGGCGGCAGCGGCGCCCTTGCGGATCCGAGCGCCCGTCGGACAGGTCGACTCCCGGACATCCGGGTCTGCGCGGTGAACGGCACGAACTCCGCGACCGCCTCCGCGACCGTGGCGTCGGCGGGCAGGCCGTGCTCCGACGCGCACAGGGCGACGATGCTGCGGCCCTTCGGGGGTCTGGTCGGCCAGGCTGGACGAGCCGGGCCGCCTCGGCCAGCTCGCGCACCGGCGACGCCGCCGACCGGCATGAGCTCGGTGGCCTGCCGGTTGCCGAAGGTGATGGTCCCGGTCTTGTCCAGCAGCAGGGTGTCGATGTCCCCCGCGGCCTCGACCGCCCGGCCGGACATGGCCAGCACGTTGCGCTGCACCAGCCGGTCCATGCCGGCGATGCCGATCGCCGACAGCAGCGCACCGATCGTGGTCGGGATCAGGCAGACCAGCAGCGCGGTCAGCACGACCAGCGACTGCGCTGGCCGGCGTAGGCGCTCATCGGCTGCCAGCGCGACCACGGCGAGCAGGAAGATGATCGTCAGCGCGGCCAGCAGGATCGTCAGGGCGATCTCGTTGGGCGTCTTCTGCCGGGCCGCCCCCTCGACCAGCGCGATCATCCGGTCGACGAACGACTCCCCGGGCCTGGTCGTGATCTGCACGACGATCCGGTCGGACAGCACCGTCGTGCCGCCGGTCACCGCACTGCGGTCGCCGCCGGCCTCCCGGATCACCGGTGCGGACTCGCCGGTGATCGCCGACTCGTCGACGGTGGCGATGCCCTCGACGACGTCGCCGTCGCCCGGGATCGATCTCGCCCGCCTCGACGACGACCAGGTCGCCGATCCGCAGCTCGGTGCCGGGCACCTGCTCCTCGGCGCCGTCGGCGCCCATGCGCCGGGCCATGGTGTCCGTCTTGGTGCGGCGCAGCGAGTCGGCCTGCGCCTTGCCGCGGCCCTCGGCGACGGCCTCGGCCAGGTTCGCGAACAGCACCGTGAACCACAGCCAGACCGCGATCGAGCCACGCGAAGACGCTCGGGCTCGAGCGATCGCGAGCACCGTGATCAGCACCGAACCCACCCAGACGACGAACATCACCGGGTTGCGCAACTGGGCTCGGGGGTCGAGCTTGCGCAGCGCGTCGGGCACCGAGCGCCACAGCTGGCCGGGCGGAACGCCCCGGCCGAGACCCGGCCGGTGCGCTGCGCGTGCAGTCCCTGGCGCTCAGTGATCGACCGGTCCAGGGTGGGAGTAGTGGTCATGAGAGTGCCTCTGCGATCGGGCCCAGCGCGAGCGCCGGGAAGAAGGTCAGCGCGGCGACCAGCAGCGACGGTGCCGCCGACCAGCACGCCGAACAGCGGCCGTGTCGGTGGGCAGGGTGCCGGCGCCGGGCTCGACGCGGCGTTGCGGGGCGAGCGAGCCGGCCAGCGCGAGCACCGCGAGGATCGGCACGAACCGGCCGAACAGCATCGCGACACCGAGCGTGGCTTGGAAGAAGTCGCTGGTCACGGTGATGCCGGCGAACGCGCTGCCGTTGTTGTTGGCCGCCGAGGCGTAGGCGTAGAGCACCTCGGAGAAGCCGTGCGGCCCCGTCGTTGTTCAGCGCATCCGATGCGTCTCCGGCAGCGCGATCGCCAGTCCGGCGCCGAGCAGCACCAGGGCCGGCATCGCCAGCAGCGAGATCGCCGCCGCACGTGACCTGCACCCGGCCGAGCTTCTTGCCCAGGTACTCCGGAGTGCGACCGACCATCAGGCCGGCCAGGAACACCGCGATGACCGCCAGGACCAGCATCCCGTAGAGGCCGGCGCCGACCCCGCCCGGCGCGACCTCGCCGAGCAGCATGTTCAGCAGCGTGACCCCGCCCGCCCGCCGGTGTAGCTGTCGTGCAGCGAGTTGACCGCGCCGGTCGAGGTGCCGGTGGTGGACACGCCGAACAGGACGAGGACGGGATGCCGAACCGGACCTCCTTGCCCTCCATGGCCGCACCCGCCGCCATGCCGCCGGGCCGTTGGGGTCGGCCTCGAACAGCCAGGCCACGCGCGAGCGAGCGCCGCCCAGATGCACACCCATGACGGCGACCAGGACGGTGCCCTGCCGCACGTTGCGGACCATCGTGCCGAACGTCCTGGTCAGGCAGACGGGGATCACCAGCAGCAGGAAGATCTCGAAGCAGGTTCGCCGAGCGCGTTCGGGTTCTCGAACGGGTGCGCGGAGTTGGCGTTGAACATCCCGCCGCCGTTGGTGCCGAGCTCCTTGATCGCCTCCTGGGAGGCGACCGGGCGCCAGCGGAACGGTGTGCGGCGCGCCGTCGACGCCGGTGACGTCCACGCCGGAGCGCAGGGACATGCACGACACCGTAGCGACGAGCAGCAGGACCGCGGCCGACGAACGAGAACGGCAGCAGCATCCGCACGACGCCGCGGGTCAGGTCGACCCAGAAGTTGCCGAGCCGATCGGTCGCCGGCGCGGACGAAGCCGCGGATCAACGCGACCGCGACCGCCATGCCCGACGGCCGCCGAGACGAAGTTCTGCACGGTCAGCCCGGCCATCTGCACGGTGTGGCCGAGCACCGGCTCCGGGACGTAGGACTGCCAGTTCGTGTTCGTCACGAACGAGACGGCGGTGTTGAACGCCATCGACGGCACGGGCGGTGGCGACGTCGTCGCGCGTGCCGCGGCCGAAGGCCAGCGGCAGCAGCGGCTGCAGCCGTTGCAGCAGGTAGAGCAGCACGCACCGAGACGAACGAGAAGCCCAGCACGCCGGCCGCGTAGGTCGGTCCACCGCTGCTCGGTGTCCGGATCGACGCCGGACCAGCCGGTAGAGCGCGCGTCTCCACGCGCCAGTGCTTCTCGGTGGTGTAGACCCGGGCCATGTAGTCGCCGAGCGGCTCGTACACCAGCGCGAGGAGCACGACGAGGGCGGCGACCTGCAGCAGGCCGGCGAGCGTCGAGGTCATCAGAACCTCTCGGGGCGCAGCAGGGCGACGAACAGGTAGACGAGCAGCCCCAGCGCGAGCAGCGCGCCCGATCACGTCGCACGATCACAGCGCGCTCCAGCCCCGCACCACCAGCGACCAGCAGTGCGAACCCGCCGATCAGCAGCAGCACATAGGCCAGGTCGGCCATCGGTGAACCCTTCCCGATACGCGCCCGTCGTTGCGGCGTGCCGACCCCGTCCACAGTCGTCGTCGAGGCGCGTGGTCGGCTACGGCACCAACGGCCCCTTGACGCGCCGAGCGGATGGCATTGACACGTTCTTGACGCCCACACACGTTCTTGACGCCCCACACACGTTCTTGATGCCCAAGCACGTCTCTTGATCGCAGTCAGGGAACGAGGCCGAGCCGACCCAGGCGGGCGGGGTCGGCGAGGATGTCGATCTCGACGATCCGGCCGCCCGCCACGGTGAACGCCATGAGCCCGAGCACCTCGCCGTCGAGGACCGACACGACACCGGCGACCCCGTTGACGACCACCGGCCGGCCGACCGGGCCCAGCCGGGCGAACAGGAGCGCCTGGGACGCCACGTCCTCGGCGCCGCGCACCAACGACAGCCCTTCCGCGCGGTCCACCCGGAGCACGACATCGGGATCGAGCACCGCGACGAGCGCCTCGAACCCGCCGCCGCGCGAGGCGGCGTGGAAGGCGTCGACGACCTTCCGCTGCCGCACGAGGTCGACGTCGGGGGCGGTGGTCGACGCCTGGACGCGCCGGCGGGCCCGGCTCGCCATCATCTTGGTGGCGGCCGGAGAGCGTTCGACGATCGGCGCGATCTCGTCGAACGGGACCGCGAACATGTCATGGAGCACGAAGGCCAGCCGCTCCGCCGGATTCAGCGTGTCGAGCACGACGAGCAGGGCGAGCCCGACGGCGTCGGAGACGAGCGCCTCGTTCTCGGGATCGGCCCCTTCCCCGTTGCTCACGACGGGATCGGGGAGACGCACCTCCCAGGGTTCCTCGCGTCGTGACCGTCGCGACCGGAGCATGTCCAGGCACACCCGGGAGACGACGGTGGTCAGCCAGCCGCCCAGGTTGTCGACGGCGGCGGTGTCGGTGCGCTCGAGTCTCAGCCAGCTCTCCTGCACGGCGTCGTCGGCCTCGCTGACCGAGCCCAGCATCCGGTAGGCGACGGCCCGCAGATGGGTGCGGCGGGCCTCGAACTGCGCGGTCAGAACGTCGTCCACCGTTACCTTTCCCGGCCTCGTCTCGTCAGAGCAGTGACGGACACGCTAACGAGCACGACACCACCGGGAAGGTGAGGACCATGAAGATCGCAGTAGTGGGAGCAACGGGACGGGTCGGCCGCCACGTGGTGGACGTCCTCGAGGGCCGGGGTCACGATGTCGTCGCGGTGTCCCGCGGCCACGGCGTCGATGTGATCACCGGGACGGGGCTCGACGCCGCCCTCGCGGGTGTGGACTGCGTGGTCGACGTGGCCACCGGGCCGTCGGCCGACCGGGACGAGGCGACCCGGTTCTTCACGACCGCGGCCGCGAACCTGCAGCGGGCGAGCACGCAGGCGGGTGTAGCAATACGTAATCTCGACCCAGGACACAGAAACAGGGCCACGAATTGCCGATCCGCTCGGGAATCGCTCGCGGCGGCTGATCCGGCCGCGGCGGCAAACCGGCTTCGGCGAGTCGTCCGCGGCGCATGTTGACCGCCGCCCGCTGCGAGAGCTTCGCGAGCGTCGCGTCATCGGCGGGGAGCGGCACGAGCGAAACCGAGCCGGAGTAGTGATGCGAGTTGAATGCCTTCGCATTCCCGTCCCGGCTGCTTTTTCGGCGCGAGCGGCAGGCCTTTGATGTTCGCCGCGTAGAGGTGCTTTCGCTCCTTGTCGAAGACGATGCGCCGGGAAACCAGCCGACGGGAATCAAGCCTTGCAAGACCGATTCGCCTTTGTCCTCCGGATCGAACTTGATCACCGCGATCGAATTCTGCGAACCATTCGCGACATACAGCCGTTTGCCGTCCGGCGCAAAGACAAGCGCATCGGGAGAAGCGCCGAACAAATCCGCGGCTTCTGCTTGCACCAGATCGTGTCGATGACTTTCTCGGACTTGCACATCGATCAAACTGAGTGGTCGCTCCCCGCGTTCGCACACACGACGTATTCCTGATCGGGCGAAACGGCGAGAGCGCAGGCATGCAACCCGGTGAGGAGTTCCTTCGTCTTGGCCTTTCCTTCCAGGTCGACAATGCTCACACTTCCTTCGCTGGCGATGAACCGCACCGGATCGACGCGAACTTCCGTGCCGCGGCCGGCGGGACCAGTGAGATCGCCTTCGCCCGGTCGCCGGCCGGCCCAGTTGCTGACGATATGCTTTTTACCGACGAGGACGACGTCGTAGGGAACCGCGCCGACGTCGAACGTCCGCAGGACCTTGTTCGTCGTGGTATCGATCTCCAGCAGCTTGTTCGACAGATTCCCGCAGACATACAGCAGCTTGCCATCGCGCTGAGAGCGCAGCCCGCTGGGAATCTCCGGCTTGCGTCGCGGGGCGTTGGCGGGAGGGAGCGGAATCGTGTGCGAGGGAGCCACCCTTCCGCGGTGACCGCAAAGACCTTGATCGAGCCGTTGACATTGCTGAGGTAGATCCGCTTGCCATCGGGAGAAAAGATCAAACCCGTGAAGCTGACTTGGCCCTTGGTGTCGGGCATCAGGATGTTCGTGGACGGTGCTTCCGGCGGCTCGGTTTTGTCATCGCCGGGGAGTTTCACGCGCTGCATGATCTCGCCTCGTGCCGGATCGATGACGACGAGCTCGCTGGTCTTGCCGGAAGTGACCAGCAGTTTGCCATCCGGCGACAGGGCAATCGCCTGCGGGCGAAGTCCGGGCAATTCCACAAGGCGGCCGAACGGCGTGAGGAGTTGATTCACCGGGGTGACGATGAACTCTTCCCGCGAGCGGCCGACGAGATCGGTTTTGGTGTCTTCGAGTGGTTCCTGGCGAGTGCGAGCAGCGCGCTCGACGCGGAACCAAGAACTGCCAGAACGAGTGCCCAAGAGTTGGTGCATGGAAAGATCGCCGAGTGAGTAGGATGGCGGGCTCGAATGCCGCAATCGTACTGGCTCGGCGATCTAGGGTATACGGTGCGCTGGGGTTTGCTGCAGTTCTGCCCCTCACCCCGGCCCTCTCCCCGGAGTACCGAGGAGAGGGAGTAAGACTAGCGGAAGCTCTTCATCAGCTTCGCGACCCATCGACTCCGGTTCGCCCGGCCGCGAGTCGACGCTGGTAAGCGGAAGGATGCCGCGTGATCGGCTGCAGTTCGCTCGGCAGCGCTTTGCTGGTCACGCCGCCGGGCGGGGGCGGCACTTCGTCCATGTACGGCTTGAGCGGCGGGAACGCCACGGGCTGTGGTAGTCGGTCATGAGCTGGGCCGACTACATGCCCGGCCAGTGATAGGTATAGAGCGGCGGCACGGGAACTTGTAGCTGCCGTTGCAGCCGCAGTTGAAGCTGCGATCCTTGCCTTCGAGAGTACTTCTTGTGCTTGTTTTTGCACTTGTCGCCGCGGCAACCGCGACCAAGGTCGCAACCGTGCGGGGCATCGCCACACTCGTTGCACTGGGCGGAAACATTGCCGGCGAGACGGAACGAGAGCACAACCGCCGCTGCCAAAGCGAGGGCAGACGAGTAGCACGCGCGCATGATGCGATATTCCGCGGGGGGAAGGCCAAACCGCGCACCGCCGCGGGCCGCGGGGTGGCAGTGGTGGGGGATGTTGGTGGGATATTCGGGCGGGCGTCAGCGGGGCGAGCAGCTAGGGAGCTTGAGGTGCGAGCTCACGGGTTTGTATTACGCTTATCGGCGGCGGGAGTGTTCCAAGGTTCGCCCGTTTTGTCAGGCAGCGCGGCGCTTTCCGAACCGGCGAACTTTACCAACTCTGACGTATGCACTGCTGGCGTAGCACGTAGCCTGAAGCCCCGCTTCGGGCGAGTCTGACCTCGGCGAAAAACTAACGCGCATACCACACAGCGAGTTTTTCCAGATCCTCCTGCATCTCGAGCAGCATCAGCACGCTGCGATAGCGCGTATCAGAGAGCGACGAAACCCCTGACCCCGATCGAGCGTCGCGACCATCCTGGCCACGTCCTGCACGGTCGGCTCTCGGCCGGCTGTGGCCCAGCGAAGCATATAGAGTGCGACGGGAAACGACATCGCGAGTGAGCGAATGCTCTGCAGCACCGTCCAACTGCTGCGGCTGGCGAGAAACGCGTACTGATAAGTAGCAGCGGACGTCGCCAGGTAGCGTTCGATGGGCCGTTGAATTTTCCGGGCGCAGCAGTGACGGTTGGAACGATTGCAGCGGCCCTTCGAGACGCGGTGAAGG
>CAVQFJ010000005.1:0-19071 GCA_963711715.1 uncultured Actinomycetota bacterium | reverse complement strand
TGCCGCCTGGGCAAGGACCGTGATTGCACTCATGTCTCTCCTCGTTCTTTCCCGTGCCACGCGGTGCTCCGCGTGGCACGCATCGTCTGTTGGGGAGCTCGGGGGCAGGGACGCCTAGTGCGCCGCCTCGTCCTCACTGCCCACCGCTTCACTGAAGTAGATCAGGGTGAGCAGGGTGAAGATCAGGGCCTGGATCACGCCGACGAACATGTCGAACAGTTTCCACGCCGCGTTGGGCAGCCACAGGATGTAGGCCGGGAGCAGGGCGATCACCGCGACCATGATGCCGCCGGCGAAGATGTTGCCGAACAGCCGCAGGGCGAGCGAGACCGGGCGGGAGAAGTACTGCGTGATGAACTCGATGGGGGCCAGCGCGGGGTACGGCTTGGCCAGGTGGCCGAAGAAGCCCTTGGCGCCCTGCTTGCGGATCCCGGCGATGTTCACCCAGATGATCACCAGCAGCGCCATCGGGTAGACGAGGTTGACGTCGGACGTGGGCGGCGGGATGTAGGCCTCGAAGGGCAGCACGGCGAGCCAGTTGGCCGTGAGGATGAACGCGAACAGCGTGACGCACAGCTCGACCACCCCGCGCGGCGCGCGGAGGCCCATCCCCTCCCGGACCTGGTTCTGGACCCAGCCGGTGAGGGCCTCGAACGCCAGCTGCAGCGCCGTCGGCCGACCCTTCGTGGCTCCGCGGGCCATGTAGAGGCCGAGGCCGCAGACGATCGCCGCCGGCGATCACCGTGCCGATGATGGTGTCGACGTTGAACGTGAGCCCCGCGATCTCGACGGTCCAGTGCTCGCCGGGAGTGATCTCCCCGCCTTCGGCGGCGAGGACGACGTCGGTGCTCATCGCGAAAGGGTCATCTCTGGCGGATCTCCTTGATCAACGGCAGCATCGAGCTCGCGACGGCGAGGAGCTGGAACAGGGCGAGACCACCGAACACCGCGAGGCCGGCGGGGCGGAACAGCAGCGCGCAGGCGAACGCGGCCACGGTGACGAGCGCCAGCCGGCCCAGTACCGATCCGGAGAACCGGACCTTCGACGGCCGGGCGACGGCGAACCGGGCAACGGCCTGCACGACGAGGCCGGAGTTGAGGGCGCCGAGGGCGAGCCCGACGCAGACGAAGATCGCGTACAGCCCGTACCCCGTGGGGACCATGACCGCCAGCGCCACCACGCCCGCGACCAGCGCCATCTGGACCGACCGGCGCAGGGTGGTCCGGGTCACGGGCGGGATGTACGGCGTCCCGGTCACCACGACGATCTCCGTTCCGTCACGAGTACCTCTTGAACGTCTTGTAGAAGTAGAGGCAGGCGGCCACGACCCCGAGAGCGAGGCCCGCGAGGGCGAACGCCGGGAACGTGTCGAAGGGCATGTCGGCGAGCCAACCCAGACCGAAGCCGGCCACCAGGCAGAGGGCCAGGGTGACGCCCATGCTGAGGAGGTCGCCCAGCGCCGGCCCGCCGCTGCTCACCGGGACGATCAGCCGATCCGAGCCCGACGACCGACCCGGAAGTGAGCATCCACGAGCAACTCCTCGCCTCGGCGTTGAAAGAGACCTGGTTCCGCACCGCACGCAGGAACCGAGCTGTGGGAACAGATCGGGCCGTCGCCCGTTCGGCGAGGGCGACGCTACCACAGCGTCGCGCCCCCGCCGGACGGGCCGTGACCTGCGGGAAGGCCGGGTCGATCACGCCGCTTTGCGAGGGTGGTCCGGTTTGGTACTACTCCTCGTAGAACACATGGACGGGGGTTACCGGGCGGGGTCGCGCGACCTCATCCGCGGCACGGCGGACGCGAGCACGGCGACCACCAGACCGATCCCGATCCCCCAGACCACGGCGAACGCGTCGTCGAACAGGCTCAGCGCGACCGTGCCGAACGCCAGGATCGCGGCCCACAAGTAGATCAGCAGCACGGCCCTGCGCTGGGAGTGACCGATCTCCAGTAGCCGGTGGTGCAGGTGCATCTTGTCCGCATGGAACAGCGAGTCATTGCCTTGCGGGTGCGCCGGACCACGGCCATCAGCAGGTCGAGGACCGGCACGAACAGCACCGCGGCCACCACGAGCAGCGGGGAGAGCAGAACCAAGATCCTCCTTCGCCGCCGCTCCCGGCTCTGCACCTTGCCAGACGCCGAGGTGCTGGCCGCCGCGACACAGGCCGATCAGCATCGAGCCCAGTCGCCCATGAAGATCCTGGCGGGCTGGAAGTCGTGGGGCAGGAAGCCGACACGCGCAGGCCAGGACGGCGGCGAACAGGGCGGGCGGGTGGCGGCGGGGTCCACCCCGAGCCGGAGCAGGTGCGGAGGCGAACATGGAAGATCGCGGCGGCCGCGATGACACCGATGCCCGCGGCGAGGCCGTCGAGCCCGTCGACGAAGTTCATGGCGTTGACCATTGTGACCGCGTGCGCACGGTGAGGATGGCGCCCTGGTTCTGGTCGGGTCAGCGCGAGCCCTCGATGCCGAGCCGACGCCGGGGAACGGCACCCACAGGATCCTCAGACCCCGCAGGACGAGGATGCCCGGCGGCGATGATCTGGCCGGCGAGCTTGATGAGGGAGTCGACTCGAACCGGTCGTCGAGGACCCGATCACCAGATCAGGGCGGCCCCCGAGCAGGGCGCGCGGTCTCGTGCGAGTTCTCGAACACCCCGCAGCGCCGTCAGCTGGTCCGCGAGCCGCATGCCGGCCAGTTGAATACTGCCGAGTCATGGCGAGGCCGCCTGCTGGGGTTCCGCGCGTGCACGTCACGTGCCGCGGTCCGCCACCGCGCCCGCCACCGCGAATCGCCGCACCGGCCCGGTTACAGGAACGTACACCGCAGCCGTGAGCGAGACCAGCAGGTATTCACGGACGGGCTGCCCCACAGGCTGGAAGTTCTGCCGGGATCCGCGCGTCAGACCCGGGGGTAGGCGGGGTGTGCGGGCTACCAGGGCGGATAGGCCGGCGATCTCGGCGGGCTCCGCGTCCCGCAGGCGTGGCCGCCGGACCTGACGCGCGGCGAAAACGGCGATCTCCGCCATCTCGGCTCGCCCATGCCCTGGGTGGTGACGACGGCGTGCCCACGCGGATGCCGGAGGCGTCATCGGCGGCGCCGGGTCGTACGGGATCGCGTTCTTGTTCAGCGTGATCCGCGCCGCGTCGCAGCGGCGGCTCGGCCTCGGCGCCGGTGACGCCGAGCGGCGCGCAGGTCGACCAGGGCCAGGTGGGTGTCGGTGCCGCCGGAGACCGCGCGCTGCCCTCGGCCTCCAGGCCCTTGGCGAGCGCCCGCGCGTTGGCGACGACCTGATGGGCGTACCCCTGGTACTCGGGTGGGCCGCCTCCCGCAGCGCGACGGCCTTGGCGGCGACGGCGTGCATCAGCGGGCCGCCCTGGATGAACGGGAACACCGCCTTGTCGATCGGCTTGGCGTGCTCGGCGCGGCACAGGATCATGCCGCCGCGCGGGCCGCGCAGCACCTTGTGCGTGGTGGCGGTGACGACGTCGGCGTACGGGACCGGCGGGGGATCGCCCTGCCGGCGACCAGCCCGATGAAGTGCGCGGCGTCGACCATCAGCTTCGCGCCGACCTCGTCGGCGATCTCCCGGAACGCGGCGAAGTCGATCAGCCGGGGGTACGCGGTCGCGCCAGCGATGATCATCTTCGGCCGGTGCTCACGGGCCAGGTCGCGCACCTGGTCGTAGTCGATCAGCTCGTGTCCTCGGCGCACGGCGTAGGAGACGGCGTTGAACCACTTGCCCGGAGAAGTTGACCTGCGAGCCGTGCGTGAGGTGGCCGCCGTGCTTGAGGTCCATGGCGAGCACGGTGTCGCCGGGCTGGGCGAACGCCGCGTAGGCGGCGAGGTTGGCGCTGCGCGCCGGAGTGCGGCTGGAGGTTTGCGTGCTCGGCGCCGAAGAGCTCCTTGGCGCGCGCGATGCCGATCTCCTCGGCGCGGTCGACGTCTGGCAGCCGCCGTAGTAGCGCTTGCCGGGATAGCCCTCGGCGTACTTGTTCGACAGCGTCGAGCCGAGCGCGGCAAGCACCGCCGGGCTGGTGAAGTTCTCGCTGGCGATGAGCTGCAGCCCGCCGCGCAGCCGCTCGAGCTCATCGAGCACCACGTAGGCGATCTCCGGGTCCTGCTGCTGCAGCGCGCGAAGTCCGGGCCCCAGAACGGCGTGGCGGTCGGGACTGCGTCCCGGCGCCGCTCCTCGCGGCGCTCTCGGTTCCACTGCTCGGCCACGCTGCCACGCCGGCCCCGATCACCGGGGCCGACCGGGGCGCCGCGCGCCGGACCCGCACCGACACGCGCCGGCGCGAGATCGCCCCGGCGTGCCGCCTGGCGTCCGTGTCCACGCTCGCCGGCTCGGCCGGGTGCCGCCAGGTCTCGCAGTCGCGGACGTCGACGGCGGCGCTCGGGCCGTGGCCTCTGCTCGGCGCGCATGTGCCGCCACCGCCCCGGCCGGACGTCCCGCCGACCGGTCCGGCGTCAGGTCGCCGACCGGCGCTCGTCGACGCCGGTCCCCTCGGTCGAGCCGGGTCAGACCGTGCGCCGCGGGTCGCAACCGCGATCGACCTGGCGCGCGCCCGCTGGCAGCGCCAGACCTGCGCGGCGTGCTCCGCGGCCAGTGTGCGTCGCACGATCGGCCGCCAGCGACCGCGCTCCCGGGCTCTAGCCTCGTCGGTCGCGCCGGCGCCACCGCCGCGCCGGAGCGGCCACGCGCCCGCGGCGCGGCGCGAGGTGCGGCACGCGGCTGGCCGGGCTGCGGCCGGACCGGCTGCCGCGCGGTGGCGCTCGTCGACCGGCGCCGACGCACGACCCCCGACCCGGACCGCCCTCGCCCCGAGCTCGGCGCTGACCCGCACCCCATCGGCCGGC
Source organism: uncultured Actinomycetota bacterium (assembly GCA_963711715.1). Classification (GTDB taxonomy): domain Bacteria; phylum Actinomycetota; class Actinomycetes; order Mycobacteriales; family Pseudonocardiaceae; genus Pseudonocardia. The sequence continues at coordinate 14,209 of CAVQFJ010000005.1, read as the reverse complement.
GGTGCCGGCGCAGGCAGCAGCCTCCAGCGGCCGGCGACCAGCACCGAGCTGTTCGGGCACACGGTGACAGACGTCGGCGGCGACGTAGCGCGGAGGCCGTCCCATCGCACCGCAGGGTACGAGTCCCTGGCCGGACCGGTCCCTCCCGCAAGCCGGACCGCTCCGGTGCCGGTGCAGCCGACTTCGCGGAGGTCGTGGTCCAGCAGCCGCCGGCGGAGCCTGGACGAGGACTCCTGCCCACTGCGACGACCCGGCGCGCTCCATGCTCAGCGCGACGGCGACCTCGCGCCCAGCACCGCGGCGACCTCAGCCAGTCGCGACCGCGCCCGCACGCAGGATCCGCGGGTTGTCGCCGGTGAGGTCCACGACGGTGGACGCGACCGGTTCGCCGGACGGGCCGCCGTCGAGGTAGACGGCCACGTGATCACCCAGCTGGGCCTGCGCCTCCGCGGCGGAAGCGGCGGGAGCGGAACCGGACACGTTGGCGCTGGACACGGCCATCGGGCCGACGTCGCGCAACAGCTCCAGCGCCACCGGGTGCAGCGGCATCCGCAGCATGACGGTGCCCTTGGTGGTGCCGAGGTCCCAGGCCAACGACGGCGCGTGCGGCAGCACGAGCGACAGGCCGCCGGGCCAGAACGCCTCGATCAGCCGGCGCGCGGCCGGCAGGACGCCGAGGACCAGGCCGTCGATCGTCGACCAGGAGCCGACCAGCACGGGAACCGGCATGTCCGGGCCGCGCTTCCCAGCCGCGAGCAACGCGCGCACGGCAGCGCCGGAGAAGGCGTCGCAGCCCAGGCCGTAGACGGTGTCGGTCGGGAGGACCACCAGTCGCCCGGCCCGCACCGCCCGGGCCGCGGCGGCGAGGCCCTCGACGCGGGCGTCCGGGTCGGCGCAGTCGTAGGTGGGAGCCACGCGCGGTACCCTCCGATCCGCCGACGGGGCGTCCGGGGCGTCCGGGGAGACCCGGCGGCGGGCGGTGGCGAAGCGGGGACGGCCGGCGAGGTCCAGGTGCTCCTCGACATCGCTGAGCACGCGCCGTCGACGCAGCAGGGCGGGGACGACCTCGCCGTGGGTGTCGTCGTGTTCGACGGCGAGGTGCCCGCCGTAGCGCAGGAGCCCGGCCGACACCGCGATGACCGCGCGGATGACGTCCAGCCCGTCCGGGCCACCGAACACGGCGCCGGGCGGGTCCCACTCCGCCACCTCCGGGGGCACGGACGTGCCGTCGGGGACGTAGGGCGGGTTGCACAGCACGAGGTCGGCGCGGGAGTCCAGCTCAGCGAGCAGGCCCGGCCAGCGCACGTCGGCCGCGTGCAGCACGACCGGGGTGCCGCCGGCTCCGACGTGCTCGGAGACGTTGCGCCGCGCCCAGCTGAGCGCGCCGGAGTCGACCTCGACGGCGTGCACCACGGCGTCCGGACGGGCAGTGGCGACGCCGATCGCGAGCGCGCCCGAGCCGGTGCACAGGTCCACGACGAGCGGCGCCGGGATCCCGGTGACGGCCCACAACCCCCACTCGAGCAGCAGCTCGGTCTCCGGACGGGGCGTGAACGCCCCGGCCCGACGGCGACGGCCACCGGCCCGAGCACGGCCGTGCCGACCAGGTGCTGGAGCGGCTCCCGGGCCGCTCGGCGCCCCACGAGCCGGTTCAGGGGCCTCGTCACCGGTGGGTCCACCAGTGGCTGGAGCAGCAGCCGGCCCCGCTCGACGCCGACGACATGCGCCGCGAGGACCTCGGCGTCGTGCCGGGGCGACGGGACCCCGGCCGCGGCGAGCATCCGCTCGGCCTCGAGGATCGCCAGCCGCAGCGGCTGCCGGCTCACGATGGCCCACCCTCTCCGCGGGGCAGGAAAGCCACTTTCCTGCCCTCCTGGACAGCAACGTGGCTTTCCTGCCCGCGCGACCCCGCCGGATCACGGGCCGACCGTCTCCGCGCGCTCGGCCGCGGTCAGCGCGTCCAGCACTCCGTCGAGGTCGCCGTCGAGCACCGCGGCGAGGTTGTACGCCTTGTACCCGACCCGGTGGTCGGAGATCCGGTTCTCCGGGTAGTTGTACGTGCGGATCCGCTCGGACCGGTCGACGGTGCGGACCTGCGGGCGTTGGTCGGCCGACGCCTGAGGCCTCCGCTTCGGCCTCCGCAAACGGCCTGCAGCCGCGAAGCGCAGCACCTCCCATCGCCCGGGCCCGGTTCTGCAGCTGTGAGCGCTCGTTCTGGCAGCTCACGACGATGCCGGTGGGCAGGTGGGTGATCCGGACGGCGGAGTCGGTGGTGTTCACGCTCTGCCCGCCGTGGCCCGAGGAGCGGAACACGTCGACGCGCAGGTCGTTCTCTCCACCTCGACGGCGGCGTCCTCGCCCGTGTCGGGGTACACCAGCACGCCGGCCGCGGAGGTGTGCACCCGGCCCTGCGACTCGGTGACCGGGACGCGCTGCACGCGGTGCACGCCGCCCTCGAACTTGAGCGCGCGCCAGACCCCGTCGGCGGTGGGTGTCCACGACCGCACCGACAGGGTGATGTCCTTGTAGCCGCCCAGGTCCGACGGAACGGAGTCGAGGATCTCGGTCCGCCAGCCGCGGCGCTCGGCGTAGCGCAGGTACATCCGCACCAGGTCGCCCGCGAACAGCGCCGACTCCTCGCCGCCCTCGCCGGACTTCACCTCCAGGACGACGTCGTCGGGGTCGTGCGGATCGCGCGGCACGAGCAGGCGCGCGAGCCGGGTCCCAGGACGTCGGCCCGGCCGCCAGCTCGTCGGCCTCGGCGGCGAACGCCGGGGTCCTCGGCGGCGAGCTCGCGCGCGGCCGCCTCGTCCTCCCGCAGCGCCGCGAGCTCCCGGGCGACGGCGACGACCGGACCGATCTGGGAGTAGCGGCGGCCGAGCTTGCGCGCGGTCGCGGCATCGGCGTGCACGGAGGGGTCGGCGAGCCTGCGCTCCAGGTCGGCGTGCTCCGCGAGCACGGCCTCCACCGCTGGTGCGGTCATCCCCACCTCCCCACCTCTGCGTCCGATCCTGGCCCCGTCCGGCCCTGGTGCCGGCCCCGAACATGACGACGGCGCCCACCGATGTCGGTGGGCGCCGTCGATGCAGCTAGGAGCTCTTGCCGGGCCGCTTGCCGTAACGCGCCTCGAAGCGGGCGACGCGGCCGCCGGAGTCGAGGATCTTCTGCTTGCCGGTGTAGAAGGGGTGGCAGGCCGAGCAGACCTCGACGGTGATGTTCCCGCTGGCCTTGGTGCTGCGGGTGGTGAACTGGTTGCCGCACCCGCAGGTGACCTGCGTGTCGACGTACTCGGGGTGGATGCCTGAGCGCACGGTGGTTCCTCTCGGTGTGGCGCCGGGTCCCCTCGGCGAGGGGTGAACCGGAGCCGGAGCGTGACAGTTCATTCAACCACCGGCACCGCCCGACGATTCCCACGGGCGGTCCGGGCGGTGATCAGTCGTTGTCGGCGCCGGGCGTGCTCTTCGCCACCTGCATGAGGAACTCGATGTTGGTGCGCGTCTTGCGGAGCTGGTGAGCAGCAGGTCGAGGGCCTGCTGGTCGTCCAGCGCGGAGAGCACCCGGCGCAGCTTGACGATGACCGCCAGCTCGTCGGGCGGCGAGCAGCATCTCCTCCTTGCGCGTGCCGGACGCGTCGATGTCGATCGCGGGGAAGACCCGCTTGTCGGCGATCTTGCGGTCCAGCTTCAGCTCGGCGTTGCCGGTGCCCTTGAACTCCTCGAAGATCACCGTGTCCATCGTGGACCCCGTCTCCACCAGCGCCGTGGCGAAGATCGTGAGCGAGCCGCCGTCCTCGATGTTGCGGGCGGCGCCGAGGAAGCGCTTGGGCGGGTAGAGCGCGGTCGAGTCGACACCACCGGACAGGATGCGACCCGACGCCGGCGCGGCGAGGTTGTAGGCCCGGCCGAGGCGGGTGATCGAGTCGAGCAGCACGACGACGTCGTGGCCCAGCTCGACCAGGCGCTTGGCCCGCTCGATGGCCAGCTCCGCGACGGTGGTGTGGTCGTCCGGCGGGCGGTCGAACGTGGACGCGATCACCTCGCCCTTCACCGACCGCTGCATGTCGGTGACCTCCTCCGGCCGCTCGTCCACGAGGACGACCATGAGGTGGCACTCCGGGTTGTTGGTGGCGATGGCGTTGGCGATCGCCTGCATGACCATCGTCTTGCCGGCCTTGGGCGGCGAGACGATCAGCGCCCGCTGACCCTTGCCGATCGGCATCACCAGGTCGATCACCCGGGTGGTGAGCAGGTGCGGCTCGGTCTCCAGCCGGAGGCGCTCGTTCGGGTAGAGCGGGGTGAGCTTGGTGAACTCGGGGCGGCTGCGCGAGCTCTCCGGGTCCTGGCCGTTGATCGAGTCGACGCGGACCAGCGGGTTGAACTTCTGCCGCGTCTGCTCGCCCTCGCGCACCTCGCGGACGGCTCCGGTGATGGCGTCCCCGCGGCGCAGCCCGTACTTGCGCACGATCGACAGCGACACGTAGACGTCGGTCGGTCCGGACAGGTAGCCGGTGGTGCGGACGAACGCGTAGTTGTCCAGCACGTCGATGATGCCGGCCACCGGGAGCAGGACGTCGCCGTCGCGCACCTCGGTGTCGACGTTGCCCTGACCGCCGCCCTGGCCCCCGCCGCGGTCGTTGCGGTCGCGGCCCCGGCGACGGTCCCGGAACCGGCGGCCGCGCCGGCCGCGGCCGTCACCGTCGTCATCGTCGTCGTCGGGACGGTTGTCCCGGGGCCCGCGGTCGTTGCGGTTGTCCTGGCGCGTGTCGCCGCGATCGCCCTGACGGCCGCCGCGGTCGGGTCGGCCGTCGGTCCGCCCGTCGGTCCGGTTGCCGTCGGTCCGCCCGTCGGCCCGATTGCCGTCGGCTCGGTTGTCGTCGCGGCGCTCGCCGCGGTCGTCCCCGCGGTTGCGGCCCCGCTGACGCTCCTCGCCCGTGTTCTCACCGGCACCGGCGTCACCGTCGGACTGCTCGCCGCGGCGGCGGTTCTGCCGGGAGCGTCGGCTGCCCTGGTCGGGTTCGGTGCTCGCCGGAGGCGCGTCGACGGGAGCGGTGCTGGTCGGGCGCGCCTGCGCGGGAGCGGCGCTGGCCGTCGGAGCGGCGCCGTTGACCGCGGTGTCGTCGCTCGCGGTGTCGGCCGGAACGGTGGCGGTGTCGGCCGCCGCAGCCGCGTCGGCGGTCGGGGCGGTGCCGGTGCCCGGTGCCGCGCCGTTCACGGTGGACGGGCTGTCGGGTGCTCCCGCGGGCCGGGAAGCGCTGCGGCGACGGCGCGCTGGTGCCGGCCGCCGGGGCGGTGCCGTTCCCGCGGGCGTCGCCGGACTCGGCGGCGGGTGCGGCCGACGTGGCCGGGGCGCCCGCAGTGGCGACGCCGTTCGCCGGCGGCCCGTCGTCGGGCAGCGGCAACTGGGTGCCGGCCCCGGTGCGGGCGGGCGGGCCGCCTTGCTGCTTCTCCTTGATGGCGGCGATGAGGTCGCCCTTGCGCATCCCGGAGGTTCCCGGGATGTTCAGCTCCCCGGCCAGCCGGCGGAGATCCGCCAGCACCATGCCGGTGAGGCCGGCGCGCTTGCGTGGCGCGGGTGATGTCTCGGAGCTGACGAGATCGGTCTCGCTCACTGATGTCCTTCCTGACCGACCGGGTCTGCCCAGGTCAGCGGGATTCACACACTCGCCCGGACGGTGTGCCGGACGACATGTCGGTCAACGGGTCGCGGAAGAGCGGCCGCCCCGACAGGCAAGGGCGGCGATCGTCGCGACGGTCGCGGGTGAGGCTGCTCGGGTCGGAAACCGGATCTCGTCGAAGAGCCCATGATCTGGTGTGCAGATGAACCCGGCTCGAGTGGCCACACGGATGACGCGCGGATCGCCGTTGCGCTGCCGAGAGTAGACGTTCTCACTGGTCGGGGCAACAACACCCCCTCCCCTCCGTGTCGCCGCGGCGCGAACGGGCCCTCACCCGACCTCGACGCGGGCGCCTTCGGTGTCGACGGGCAGGGCCAGCGTCGCGAAGCCGCGCAGGTCCAGGCCGTCGGGCAGGCCGGCGCCGGTCGTCAGCGCGAGCACGGAGGGTCCGGCGCCGGAGATCACGGCCGGGATGCCGTGCCCCCGCAGCGCGTCAACGAGATCGGCCGACGCCGGGTACGCCGGACGCCGGTAGCTCTGGTGCAGTCGGTCCTCCGTGGCGGGCAGGAGCAGGTCCGGCCGGCGGGTGAAGGCCAGCACCGCGAGCGCGGTGCGGCTGCCCGTGAACGCCGCGTCGACCAGCGGAACTCGGTCGGGCAGCAACCCTCGGGTGGTGCTGGTGAGCGATTCGCTCCCCGCGACGAACGCCACCGGGCGGATGTCCGGGTGCGCGTCGAGACGTACAGCGTGGAACCGTTCCGCGGTATTCCCTGCCGTCTCCCAGGCGATCACGAAGCCGCCGAGGAGGCTGGCGGCCGCGTTGTCGGCATGGCCCTCCATGCCCGCGGTGACCTGCAACAACGTGTCGTACTCCAGCTGCGGGTCGCGTCCGGACAGCAGCACGGCCGCCACCGCCCCCGCGACGGCCGCGGCCGCGGAGCTGCCCAGCCCGCGCGAGTGCGGGATCGCGTTGCGGCAGCGCAGCCGAACGCCGGGTGGTGCGTCGCCGATGATGTTCCAGGTCGTGCGCATCGCCCGGACGACCAGGTGCGCGTCATCGCAGGGGACCCGGCCCGCGCCTTCTCCGAGCACCTCGACCGACGCGCCCTCGGACGCCACCGAGACCTCGACGTCGTCGTACAGGGCCAGCGCGAGGCCGAGGGAGTCGAACCCGGGCCCGAGGTTCGCCGCCGAGCCCGGCACCCGCACCCGGATCTCCGATGGACGCCCCATCAGTCCAGCTCGAGCGCGTCGGCGACGGCGGCGGGATCCATCGGCACCACGGTCGGCGGGTCCGCGGCGAGCAGCGCGGTGTCGGGGTCCTTCAGGCCGTGCCCCGTCACGGTGCACACCACCGACGACCCGCGGGGGAGCGTCCCGTCCGCGCAGGACTGGAGCAGGCCGGCGACGCTCGCCGCCGACGCCGGTTCCACGAAGATCCCCTCGCGCGCCGACAGCAGCCGGTAGGCGTCGAGGATCTCGTCGTCGGTGACCGCGGCGAACCGGCCACCTGACTCCTCACGTGCCGTGGTCGCGGCGGCCCATGACGCCGGGGCGCCGATCCGGATCGCGGTCGCGATCGTCTCGGGCCGGCGCACGGGAGCCCCGAGCACCAGCGGTGCCGCTCCGGCGGCCTGATAGCCGAACATCCGTGGCGGCGTGCCGATCAGCCCGTCGTCGAGGTACGCGCGATAGCCGGCCCAGTAGGCGGTGATGTTGCCGGCGTTGCCCACGGGCAGGCAGTGGACGTCGGGCGCGCGCCCGAGCTCGTCGCAGATCTCGTAGGCCGCGCTGGCCTGCCCGGCGATGCGGGCCGGGTTGACGGAGTTCACCAACGCGGCCACCGGGAAGTCCGCCGCCGTCTTGCGGGCGAGTTCCAGGCAGTCGTCGAAGTTGCCGTCGATCTGCAGGATCCGCGCGCCGTGGGCGACGGCCTGTGCGAGCTTCCCGAGCGCGATCTTGCCCTGCGGGACGAGCACGGCGCAGGTCAGGCCGGCCCGCGCGGCGTAGGCGGCGGCGGAGGCCGAGGTGTTGCCCGTGGACGCGCAGATCACGCCCTGCTTGCCGGCCGCCACCGCGTCGGTGACGGCCACCGTCATCCCGCGGTCCTTGAACGAGCCGGTCGGGTTGGCCCCGTCGACCTTGAGCACGACCTCGCACCCGCTCAACGCGGACAGGTGCGGGGCGGGTAGCAGCGGGGTACCGCCCTCACCGAGCGTGACGACGGTCCAGCCGGGCTCGACCGGCATGCGGTCCCGGTACGCCTCGATCACGCCCGGCCAGCGGGTCGACCTCGTCGACGCCCTCATCCGGCGACGCCCGTCCGGCCGAGGTCCTCGACCCGCAGCACGCTGTCCACCGCGACCACGGCCTCGAGGCCGATCAGTACCTCCACGGTGGCGGCCAGGGCGGCCTCCGGTGCCGCGTGCGTGACGACGACCAGCCGGGCGGCACTCCCGTCGCCCGCGCGGCCGGTGTCCCCGCCGCCGGTCTGGCGGACCGCCGCGATGCTCACGCCGTGGCGGGCGAACTCGCCGGAGATCGCGGCGAGGACGCCGGCGCGGTCGGCGACGTCGAGGCTGACGTGGTAGCGGGTCGGCACGGTACCCATCGGCCGGAGCGGCAGGCTGGCGTACGCCGACTCCCGCGGCCCGCGACCGCCGACGACGCGGTTGCGGGCCACCGCCACCAGGTCGCCCAGCACGGCGCTGGCGGTGGGCGCGCCACCCGCGCCCTGCCCGTAGAACATCAGCTGCCCGGCCGCCTCGGCCTCGACGAAGACGGCGTTGAACGCACCGTCCACGGCGGCCAGCGGATGCGTGGCCGGGATCATCGCCGGGTGGACGCGGGCGGACACCGACTCGGTCGGGTCGTCGGCGGCGCCGTCGGACGGCCCGCCCATCCGCTCGCAGATGGCCAGCAGCTTGATCACGCAACCCATCCCGGCCGCCGCGGCGATGTCGGCGGCGGTGACCGACCGGATCCCCTCGCGGTGCACGTCGGCGGAGGTCACGCGGGTGTGGAAGGCGAGTGAGGCGAGGATCGCGGCCTTCGAGGCCGCGTCGTAGCCGTCGACGTCCGCGCTGGGGTCGGCCTCGGCGTAACCGAGCCGGGTGGCCTCCTCCAGCGCGTCCGCGTAGCTCGCACCGGATTCGGCCATCGCGCTGAGGATGTAGTTGGTGGTGCCGTTGACGATCCCGGCCACGCGGGTGATCCGATCGCCGGCCAGGGACTCCCGCAGGGGGCGCAGCAGGGGGATCGCCCCGGCGACGGACGCCTCGTAGTACAGGTCCGCACCCGACGCGTCGGCCGCCTCGCCCAGCGCGGCGCCGTCCTCGGCGAGCAGTGCCTTGTTCGCCGTGACCACGGACTTGCCCGCCTTGAGCGCCTCCAACAACAGGGTCCTGGCGGGCTCGATGCCGCCGATCACCTCGACCACGACGTCCACGTCGTCCCGCCCGACAAGGGCCGATGCGTCCGTGGTGAGCAGGTCGCCCAGCTCGGGGTGCTTGTGCGGGCGGCGGACCGCCACCCCGACCAGCTCGACGGGGGCGCCGGCCCTGGCGGTCAGCTCGTCGGCCTGATCACGCAGCAGCCGCACCACCTCGCGGCCGACGGTGCCGCAGCCGAGCAACGCGACGCGGACCGGCACGGTGCTCACACCGACCCCGCCGCGCGTGAGGCGTGGCTCGCCGCGGGGCGCCCGCGATGGGGGGCGGCCATGATCGCGCGCGTCACTCCGCCACCTCCAGCCGGAACTGATCCTCGACCGTCTCGCGACGCAGGAGGGCGCGCGCCCGCCCGTCACGCACGGCGACGACGGCCGGTCGCGGCAACCGGTTGTAGGAGCTGGCCATCGAGTAGCAGTACGCCCCGGTGGCGGCCACCGCGAGCAGGTCACCGGGTGCGAGATCGGCGGGCAGCCAGCAGTCGCGCACCACGACGTCACCGCTCTCGCAGTGCTTGCCGACCACCCGCGACAGCACCGCCTCGCCCGTACCGTCGCGCTCGGAGCTGCGGGAGACGAGCCGGCAGTCGTACACGGCGTCGTAGAGCGCGGTCCGGATGTTGTCGCTCATCCCACCGTCGACGGACACGTACCGGCGCCCGGCCTCGCCGCCGAGCGGCACGTCCTTGAGCGTGCCGACCTCGTAGAGCGTGATCGTGCCCGGTCCGGCGATCGCGCGGCCGGGCTCGACCGCGATCTCGGGCATCGCCAACCCCTCGGCCCGGCACTCGCGCGCCACGATGCCGCGCAGCTGCCCGGCCAGTTCGGCCACGTCCAGCGGGGTCTCGTCGGCGCGGTAGGCGATGCCGAAACCGCCACCGAGGTCGAGCACCTCGAGCGCCGCGAGGGCGTCCGACCCGTGCTCCCGGTGCAGCTCGGCGAGGAAGCGGACCACGCGGTGCGCTGCGACCTCGAAGCCCTCGGTGTCGAAGATCTGGCTGCCGATGTGACTGTGCAGCCCCACGAGCTGCAGGTTGTCGGCCTTGAGCACGCGCCGCGCGGCCTCCGCGGCGTCGCTCGTGCCGGCGCCCGCGATCGAGAAGCCGAACTTCTGGTCCTCGTGCGCGGTCGCGATGAACTCGTGCGTGTGCGCCTCGACGCCCACGGTCAACCGGATCATGACGGACATGACGGCGCCCCGGTCCCGCGCCACGGCGTCCAGCCGGGCGATCTCGTGGAACGAGTCGAGCACGACCCGCCCCACCCCGGCCTCGACCGCGGTGACGAGCTCCTCGACCGACTTGTTGTTGCCGTGCAGGGCGATCCGCTCCGCGGGGAACCCGGCGCGCAGCGCGATCGCCAGCTCACCTCCGCTGGCCACGTCCAGGCTCAGGCCCTGCTCGGCCACCCACCGTGCGACTGCCGAGCACAGGAACGCCTTGGACGCGTAGTGCACCGACTCCGCGCCGAAGGCGGCGGCGAACTCGGCGGCTCGCGACCGGAAGTCGGCCTCGTCCAGGACGAACAGCGGGGTACCGAACTCCTCGGCGAGGTCGCGGACGTCCACGCCCGCGATCTCGAGCACCCCGCCCGGGCCGCGGGCTGCGGTGCGTGGCCAGACCGCGGCGGCGAGGGCGTCGAGGCCGGCGGCGTCGACGGGATGCGCGCCCGCCGTGTTCGACACCGCCTGCATGTCGGCGTGCAGCGGGCCGGCGGGGTGCGCCCTCATGATGCCGCCTCCGCGGGAAGGAGCACGTCGGCGGTCACAATGCCGCCTCCGCGGGAAGGAGTACGTCGGCGGGTCACATCCGCTCCGGGGCCGACACGCCGAGCAGGCCGAGCCCGTTGGCCAGCACCTGGCGGGCGGCGACGCACAGCGCCAGCCGGGCTCGGTGCAGGTCGGTGATCGGCTCGTCCCCCATCGGCAGCACGCGGCAGGCGTCGTAGAACTTGTGGTACGCGCTCGCCAGCGACTCCAGGTAGCGCGCCACCCGGTGCGGCTCACGCAGCTCCGCGGCCGAGACCACGACGGCGGGGAACTCCCCGATCGTCCGGATGAGGTCGCCCTCGCGGGGGTGCCCGAGCAGGCCGTAGGCATCGCCGGGGGTGACGCCGAGGTCGGCGGCGTTGCGGGCCAGCGACGCGAGCCGGGCGTGCGCGTACTGGACGTAGAAGACCGGGTTGTCGTTGCTGCGCCGGGTGAGCAGGTCGACATCGACGTCGAGCGTCGAGTCGACCGACGACCGGATCAACGAGTAGCGCGCGGCGTCCACGCCGACCGCGTCGACGAGGTCGTCCATCGTCACGACCGTGCCCGCCCGCTTGCTCATCCGCAGTGGCCGGCCATCGCGCACCAAGCTGACCAGTTGCCCGATGAGCACCTCGACCACCGCCGGGTCGTCGTCGAGCGCCGCCGCAGCCGCCTTGAGCCGGGCGATGTACCCGTGGTGGTCGGCACCGAGCATGTAGATGCAGAGGTCGTGCCCTCGCGCCCGTTTGTCGAGCAGGTAGGCGATGTCGCCCGCGATGTAGGCCGGTCGGCCGTCACTCTTGATCACCACCCGGTCCTTGTCGTCGCCGAACTCGGTGGAGCGCAGCCACCACGCGCCGTCGGCGGCGTAGAGCCGGCCGGACTCCTTCAACCGTTCCACCGCGGCGTCGACCGCGCCGGAGTCGTAGAGGGACTGCTCGTGGAACCAGACGTCGAAGTCGGTGCCGAAGGCGTGCAGCGCCCGCTTGATCTCGGTGAACATCAGGTTCACACCGGCGCGTCGGAACACCTCGTCCCGTTCGGCCGGCGGGAGCGCGAGTGCGTCGGGCTCGGCCGCGACGACCTGCTCGGCGATCTCGGTGATGTAGGCGCCGCCGTAACCGTTGTCCGGCGTGGGCTCCCCCGCAGCCGCGGCGACGAGCGAGGCCACGAACAGCTCGATCTGCGTGCCGGCGTCGTTGAAGTAGTACTCGCGGGTGACCGAGGCGCCGCGGGCGGACAGCACGCGTCCCAGTGCGTCGCCGACGGCGGCCCACCGGGCTCCGCCCAGGTGCAGCGGACCGGTCGGGTTGGCCGAGACGAACTCCAGGTCGATGCTGGTCTGGGCGTACTCGTCGCCGGTGCCGTAGGAGGCGCCCGCGGCCAGCACCTCGCCCACGATCTCGCCCTGCGCATCGGCCGCGAGCCGCAGGTTGATGAAGCCCGGCCCGGCGATCTCGGCGCTGGCGATGCCGTCGCGACCCGCCAGGACGTCGGCCAGCCACCCCGCGAGCTCGCGCGGGGGGACACCGGCCTTCTTCGCCGTGCGCAGGGCCACGTTGGTGGCGTAGTCGCCGTGCTCGGGGTTGCGCGGGCGCTCCACCCCGACGTCGTCGGGCAACGCGGCGAGGTCCAGGCCGTGGTCGGTGAGCACGTCGGACGCCGCCGTCCGGACCAGGTCGGCGAGCAGGGCGGGAGTCACCGGTCAAGTCTAGGGAGTGCTGCTCACGGGTTTCTCAGGCGCCGCTCCTACACTCGACATCCGCAAGCGCCGTCCGGGTGACGGCCACTCGTCGGAGACGTCTGGACGGTTCATGGTCAGCGGCAACAGGAGCAAGTCGGCACGCAGGACGGCTCCGGTCGTGGTCCGCCGCAAGTCCCCACCGTGGGGACTGATCGCGGCCGTCTCCGTGGTGGTGCTCTTCGCGGTGGCGATCTTCGGTTACGCGTTCGTGCGCAACCAGGAGAACCAGGACCGGGCCGCCGCGCTCGCGCCGTTCACCCCGACGGCGGAGAACCAGGACCCGTCGACGCAGATCGAGGGCGTGGTGGTGCAGCCGTACGAGGGCGGTCAGCACGTCGACCCGACCGCGCAGGTCGCCTACACGCAGAGCCCGCCGTTCGGCGGGGCCCACGACTACAGCTGGGCGGCGTGCAACGGCGTCGTCTACCCGGAGCCGGTGCGCAGCGAGAACCTCGTGCACTCCCTCGAGCACGGTGCGGTGTGGATCGCCTACGACCCCGAGCGGATCAGCGGGGGCGCGCTGGACGCGTTGACGTCCAAGGTCGAGAACCAGCCCTACACCGTGATGTCGCCCTACCCGGGCCTGGACCAGCCGATCGCCCTGCAGTCGTGGGCCCACCAGCTCAAGCTCTCGAGCGCCGACGACGAGCGGATCGACCAGTTCATCGCGGCGCTGCGGACGAACCAGTACACGCACCCGGAGCCCGGCGCGAGCTGCAACGAGCTGGGGCCGGGCAGCTTCTCCCAGGACGACCCGCCGCCGTTCGTCCCCGCGCCCGCACCGGGAACGCCGGGATCGCAGCCCGAGACGTCCGCGGGCGCGGGCGTGGTGCCCGACGCGGGGTCATGATGGGCGGGGTGAGCACTCCCATGGCGCCACCGGAGCGTGGCAGCACGCGCCCGCCTGACGACGAGGCCGGCCGGTCCGGTTCCGGTGCCGCATCGGGAGAGGCCCGCTGGGTGCGGCCATTCGTCGCCGTGGCGGCCGTGCTGACCCTGCTCCTGCTCGGCGCCACGGCCGGAGTGCTGGTCGGCCTGCCCGGTTCGGCGGGCCCGACCACGCCCGACGCCGGCTCCGTCGACGTCGGGTTCGCTCAGGACATGACCGTGCACCACCAGCAGGCCGTGCAGATGGCGTCGTGGGCGCGCGACCACAGCACCGACCCCGTCGTCGCGCAGCTCGCGGCGGACGTCGAGGCCACCCAGACCGCGCAGATCGGCCGGATGCAGGGCTGGCTCGAGCTGTGGGGCGCCGCGTCGTTGCCCGTCGGAGGTCACATGGCCTGGATGACCGCACCCGGCCACGACCACCCCGCGGCCGCGCCCATGGCCACGATGCCCGGGATGGCCAGCGCCGAGGAGCTGAGCGCGATGCGCGCCGCGAGCGGTCCCGAACTCGACGTGCTGTTCCTCCAGCTCCTGCTCCGCCACCACGAGGGAGGGGCGTCGATGCTGGACTACGGCGCCGAGCACGCGGCCGTCCCACAGGTGCGCAACCTCGCCACCCAGATGCTCAGCTCGCAGACCGCGGAGACCGACTACCTGCGCCAGCTGCTCGCCGAGCGCGGTGGACAGGCGCTGCCGTCGTAGGTCACGAGGTGGGCTAGAGTTCCCACCGGTCCGCCCCCGTAGCTCAGGGGATAGAGCACCGCC
>CAVQFJ010000004.1:0-20362 GCA_963711715.1 uncultured Actinomycetota bacterium | reverse complement strand
GCACGAACACACAACAACGAGCCGTGTGCCTCAGCATCGGCAACTCGGTCCGCCCCTGTCCGCTCCGGCACCTCGAGGTAGCTGTGAGCAAGCTAACGCGAGGGTGAGAGGTCAGCAACGGGTTACGTTCGACAATGTCGAACGTTCAGTCGGCCGCGGTCCACGCGTGTCGGTTGTGACCTGCTGATGGAGCGAGCCGGGCGGTCGGAACAACCCTTCGCAACCCGCCGTCGACACCGTGCAGTGCGAGGTCGGGCACTACCGCAAGCGGGTGGATGCGGAGCGGGAGAGCCAGCGCATGCCCGACGACCAGACCGCCGACTCGCCCGGATGGACGCGCCGGAGGTCGTGCCGCTGGCCTGGCCGCCACGGCCCGGTGGACCGGGCTGTGGTGTGTCGTCCCGGGATGGCGATCAGAGTTATTCGATCTACAGCCGAGCGCCCTGGTCGCCATCTCGCCGGACCACAAGCACGGTTCCACCCGAGCCCTGCCGGCCGTTCGGTGGCGATCTCGTCGCCCAGCCAGGGCTCCCCGAGGTAGCCGTGAGAGCACGGCTCAGCACTTCCCGAGGTCCCGTCAGGGCCGGCCCCAGAGCGCGGAGTTCTCGCCCTCGGTGCGGCGGTACTCCTGCTCGGTCTGCAGCAGCGTGTCCCGGACGCTCACCAGCTCGGCGTGATACGCGACGAGCGCGGCGTACGGTCCGTGCGCCGAATCCATCACCTGGCGGTTGTAGAAGTCCTGCACCTCGCGGCTCATCTCGTCGCCGAGCCAGGGCTCCCCGAGGTAGCCGTCGTGACGGAGCTTGTCCAAGAGCCGACTGGCGTCGACCGCTGCCTCTTCAAATGCGGCCCTGACCGTTGGAATCGCACTCGGCTGGATACGAAGCATTGCGGTTCCACGGGTACCGGTCACCAATGTCCCCCTCGTCCGGCTGCCGGAGCTAGCACTATCGTGACGGTAGCTATGCGACGCCCCGCCGCCTGGCCTTTGAAAGAACAGTTAGCGACCGTGAACGAGGCGTCGCAAATCAGGTTCTGGCGATCGTTCGCATGACTGCCTCGGCTACCCGAACCGCATCCGCACACAATTCCTGCTGCGTAATCGGCGGCGGCACGGCCACGTCGCTGAGCTGAACGGCGATCAGCTGACCAGGTGCGACATCGATCACTGCGCTGCAGTAGTCCGTCACGCGGCGTGGCAGCACTACCAGGACGGGATAACCCTCCGCCGCAGCGCCGCGCAGCTCGACCTCTACATCACTGTCAAGAAACCGCTCGACCCCGACCGTGGATACCACTCTGGTGGAAACCGTCGTCGCCCGCGGCGATCGTGCCTGGAACAGGCACGACGGCACCGGCCGGCCGTAGAGCCGCGAGTCGTCGACGAAGGGGTCGGCGCGGAGCTCCAACCCGAGCTCGGCCCGCTGCTGCTCGGTCAGCAACGAACACGGCTGCACGCCGTCGATCCGCAGCTCCTGCGGGCGCGGCGGGAGCGAGATCGGGCCCGCCGATCCCGCCGGACGGTCGCCGACGGCGGGGCTGCACCCGCTCAACAGCACCGCCACGACCAGCACCCCGACCCAGCGCACCCGCGGACCGTAGCGGTCGCCTCGACCCGACCGTCGACGGCTGGGCGACCAGCACCGAACCCATCGTGCCCGGAATACTGTGGTCAGGTGAGCGAGCTGGTGGGCATCGAGGACATCGCGGCGGCCGGGGA
Organism: uncultured Actinomycetota bacterium; assembly: GCA_963711715.1. GTDB lineage: Bacteria > Actinomycetota > Actinomycetes > Mycobacteriales > Pseudonocardiaceae > Pseudonocardia. Next base: position 18,642 of record CAVQFJ010000004.1, on the reverse strand, counting down.
GCGGATCGCCGCACATGTGCTGCGCACCCCGACGCTGCCCAGCCCGGGGCTCTCGGCCCGGCTCGGCGTGCCGGTCGTGGTCAAGCTGGAGCTGCTGCAGCGCACCGGGTCGTTCAAGGTGCGCGGGGCGTTCCACAAGCTGCTCATGCTCACCGCTGAGCAGCGGGCGGCCGGGGTGGCCGCGGTGAGCGGCGGCAACCATGCGCGTGCGGTGGCCGAGGCCGCCGGCACGCTGGGCGTGGCCGCCACGGTGGTGATGCCCGCGGCGGCCCCGGCGGCCGCCGTCGAGGCCTGCCGAGCCGCCGGCGCCGCGGTGCGCATCGCGCCGGACATGCCGGCGGCGTTTGCGCTGCAGGACGAGCTGGTGGCCGCGGGCGCGACGCTGTTGCACCCGTTCGACGACCCGATCGTCATCGCCGCCCAGGGCACGGTCGGGCTGGAGCTGGCCGAGGACGGGGCGGAGCTGACCGACGTGCTGGTCAGTGTGGGCGGTGGCGGGCTGATCTCCGGGGTGGCCGCGGCGCTGCGCGCCCGGCGGCCCGAGGTTCGGGTGTGGGGGGTGGAGACCGTGGGCGCCGACGCCATGTCCCGCGCGCTCGGTGCGGGGGCCCCAGTGCCGATCACGCCGACGTCGGTCGTCACCTCGCTGTGCGCTCCGCACGTGTCGGCCACGACCTACGCGCACGTCAGCAAGCTGGTCGAGGACGTGCTCGTGGTGTCCGACGCCGACGCGTTGCGCGGCGTCCGGGTGCTCGCCGAGCAGGCCAAGGTCTGGGCCGAGCCGGCGGCCGGATGCCTGGTGCCGGCCGCCGCACGGCTGCTGCCGCGGCTCGGGTCGACCGCTCGGCTGGGCCTCGTGCTCTGCGGCGGCAACTTCGGCATCGACGACCTGGCTGCCGAGGGCCAGAGCCGTACATCGTGACGGGCCACGGTCGGTGACCAGCTCGAGATCGGACAACGCTGGCCAGTGGCGATCGACGACCACGAGGAAGTCGATCTCCGTCCAGTCGTCGCGCCGGCGTAGACAAGTGCCGTGATCGGCTCCTTCGAGGCGCCGCCGACTGACGTACCGAACGCATCGTTCCCGAGTCCGCCGCACCAACCACTCGCCCTGTGGACAACTCGGGTGCTGATCGGCCGTACCGTGTCACACTCGACGATGTGATCGCCCTGCCCGCAGCCACCGCTCCACCGCTCACCGCGGCCCAGTTCGCCGCGCTGCCCGAGCGTGCGGAAGCACGGTTCGAGCTGCAAGAAGGCGCGATCGTCATGGCCGCGCAGCCGGTACCCGACCACCAGGATTGCCTGGGCGAGCTCTACGTCCAGCTACGGTCGCAGGCCCCACCGTCGCTGAAGGTTTTGCTCGGGGTCGACGTCGATCTCGAGCTGGTGTCGCCCAACCAACCCGGCACCGTGCGGGTGCCGGACCTGGTGGTCGTCACGCGCGCCGGGTTCCTCCGGGTCCGGGCGGAGGGCGGTCTGCTCCGGGCGAGGGACGTCGTGCTGGCCGTGGAGATCCATCCCGCGACCACCCGCCGCACCGACACTGTGATCAAGCACGCCGAATACGCCGAGGCCGGGATCGACCGCTACTGGATGGTCGACCTGCTCGACGGTCCGAGCCTGACCGAGTGCCACCTGGCCGGCGGATTCGGCTACGTCGATGCCGACCCGGTGTCCGGCCTGTTCCAGTCCGATCTCCCGTTCCCGGCCCACATCGACCTGATCCGGCTCGGGTAGCCCTGGATCGTGGGCTTCAGGCGTCGGTGCGCACCTCCGTGCCGTCCTGGGCCCACCGGGTGTGGAAGGCGCCCTCGGCGTCGATCCGGCGGTAGGTGTGCGCGCCGAAGAAGTCACGCAACCCCTGGATCAGGTTGGCCGGGCCGCGCTCGCGGCGGTAGGCGTCGTAGTAGCTCAGCGAGCTCGCGAAGGCCGGGATGGCCACGCCCTGCTCGGTGGCGGTGATCACCACCTTGCGCCAGGCGTCTTGCGCGTCGGCCATCGCTTGGGTGAAGTAGGGAACCATCAACAGGTTCTCGACGTCGCCGTGCTCGGTGTAGGCATCCCGGATCCGGTTCAGGAACTGCGCGCGGATGATGCAGCCTCCACGCCAGATGGTGGCCATCGCGCCCAGATCGAGGTTCCAGTCGTTGGCCTCGGACGCGGCGCGCATCTGGGCGAAGCCCTGGGCGTAGGCGACCACCTTGCTCGCGTAGAGCGCCTTGCGGATGTCATCGACCAGGTCGGTGCGGTCCTCTGCGGCACTCGGGTTCGGACCGGCCAGCGCGGTCGAGGCGGCCTTGCGCTCGGCGCGCAACGCAGACAGCCCCCGGGCGAAGACCGCCTCGGTGATGCCGGTCAGCGGCACACCGAGGCCCAGCGCGTCGATCGCGGTCCAGGTGCCGGTGCCCTTCTGCTCGGCCTGATCGACGATCACGTCGACCAGCGGCTTACCGGTCTTCTCGTCGGTCTTGGCCAGCACCTTGCCGGTGATCTCGATGAGGAACGACTCCAGGTCGCCGGTGTTCCACTCCTCGAAGATCTTGCCGATGGCCGGCGCGTCCAGCCCGACCACGTGCGTGAGCAGGTCATAGGCCTCGGCGATGAGCTGGATGTCGGCGTACTCGATGCCGTTGTGCACCATCTTCACGTAGTGCCCGGCCCCGTCCGGCCCGACGTGTACGCAGCACGGGGTGCCGTCGACGACCGCAGCGATCCCGGTGAGAACCTCCTCGACCTCGGCGTAGGCGGCCGGGTCACCGCCGGGCATGATGCTCGGCCCGAGCAACGCACCCTCCTCGCCGCCGGACACCCCGACGCCCATGAAGCGCAGCCCGTTGGCCGCGCACTCCTCGGTACGTCGCTTGGTGTCCGGGAAGTGCGAGTTGCCGGCGTCGATGATGATGTCGCCCTCGTCCAGCAGCGGGGTCAGCTCGTCGATCACGGCGTCTACCGGCTTGCCCGCCTTGACCATCACGATGATCCGCCGCGGGCGCTCCAGCGCGGCCACGAAGTCCTCGGTGGTCTCGGCGGCGGTGAAGCGTGCCCTCGCCGCTGTAGGCCTCCATGAACTCCTTGGTGCGCGCGGTGGTGCGGTTGTGCACCGCGACGGGCACTCCGCGGCGAGCGATGTTGCGGGCCAGGTTGGCCCCCATCACCGCCAGCCCGGTCACTCCGATGCGGCTCGATCCGGTCGACTCAGTCATCGCTCTCCCTCGGGGGTGGCTGGGTTGACGCGAGCCTTCCACGATCAGCGCCGCCGGTGAAGCACGTGGCGCTCGCCGGGCCACGACGCCAGGACCCACGACCCAGCGTGGTGCGTGGAAGCGGCTGATCAGAGCTGGGCGGCCGCCGGGATGACCTCGCGCGCCGAGCAGCTTCAGCGGCTCGATCTCGGCGACCCGGGGCACGAAGCCGTGCGTGTGCGCCACGCCCAACGCGGCCAGCCGGCGCAGTTGCCCGAGCAGATCGTCGATCTTCTCGCCGCGATCCCCCGGGTCCAGCGGCATGATGACGGTCTTCTCGATGTCGTCGTAGTCGCGGCCGACGGCCTCGCAATGCCCGCGCAGCACGTCGAGCTTGTGTTCCAGGTCCGGGCCCGGGGAACAGGTTGCAGGCCTGGGCGTACTGCGCGACCAGCCGCAGCGTCTTCTTCTCCCCGCCGCCCCCGATCAGGATCGGCGGGTGCGGACGGCGTCAGCGCCGCCGGAACGTTGAGCGTGCGGCCGAGCTGGTAGTGCGTGCCCTCGTACGGGGCGTCGTCGCCGCTCCACATCTGCAGGCAGATCTGCAGCGTCTCCTCCAGCCGCTCGAATCGCTCGGCCGTCGGCGGGAACGGCAGCCCCAGCCCGGTCGCCTCCTCGCCGTTCCAGGCCGCGCCGATGCCCAGCCAGGCCCGGCCCTTGGACAGCACGTCCAGGGTGGTGACGAGCTTGGCCAGCATGCCCGGCTCCCGGTAGCTGACCGCGGTGACCCAGGCCAGCAGCTCGACCTGCGACGGTGCGGGCGGCCAGGTAGCCCAGCGTCGTGTACGCCTCCAGCATGTCGTGCTCGGGCGGGCCGATCACCGAGATCTGCCAGACGTGGTCCATCACGCTGACCCGCGCGAAGCCCTGCTCCTCGGCCTCCGCGGCGATGCGGGTCAGGTCGTCGGCGAGCGCCGGCGGCGCCAGCTGGATAGGTGAAGTCCGCGATGTGCAGACCGATCTTCACGGTGCCTCCTCGATGCCCGTCGTGACGCGGGCCCGATCTCGAACGCTAGCGCGATCATCGACCTCATGCGGCCGCGCCGGCGGTGCGCGGCCGGTGTTCCGCCATCCGACACGCAGGCACGACGAGCCGGCAGTCCGCCCCGTAGCGTCCGGGCCGTGACGGGGTCGGACTACGAGGTGGTGCTGCTGCGCCACGGCGAGACGATCGGCTACGCCGGCGATCTGGGCCTCACCCCGCGCGGCGAGCAGCAGGCCCGCGAGCGCGGCGCCGCGCTGGCCGCCGAGATCAAGCCGGGCAGCACGGTCCGGCTTCCGCACGCACGCACCGCCCGCGCCATCGCCACCGGGTGGCGCTGCGCGCCGCGCTGGTCGGAGCGCTCGGTGCGGAGCGGGTGGACGGCACCGAGATCGGTCCGCTGTACCCGGACCCGTGGTTCGACAACCTGCGCTACTCGCTGCACGGGCAGGGGCGTCGACACCGTCGGAGGCGGTGGCCGCCCGGCTGGCCTGGGAGGGCGAGCCGCCGGACTGGGTGCGGGAGTACGACCGGTTCGACACCGACTACGGCGCGACGGCCGCGGCCGGCGACCCGATCGAGTACTGGCTGCGCAACCCGACGCTCTACTTCGAGCCGCCGCACCTGGCGGCGCATCGGATGTGGCGCGGGATCGTCGAGGTCGGCCGGGCGGGTCCCGAGCAGCTGCTGGTGCTGGTGGCCACGCACTCCGCACCGATGCGCGCGTTCGTGGCCGCCGCGTGCGGGTCCGACCCCGGCGAACCCCGTCACCTGGAGGACGTCCGGGTCCGGGTCCGGCCCGGACGGCACGGCGACCGTCACCTTCCGGGACACACCGGATCTCGACCCGGATCCCGCCGCACCTGCCCGCCGTGGATCGACAAGGCGTGGTTCGAGTCCTTCGGGCGCTGACGGCCCGAGCGGCGTCGGCGGTGTCGCACCCGGCCACCGAATGTTGGTGCTAGATGTTGGCCTCGTCCGGCGGGCATCTCGACCGGCAGCGCACCGGACCCGGGGTTGCGATCCACGGTGACCGGTGCCGGCAGGTCAAGGGTGTAGGCGGTCATCGACAGCGAGCCGTAGGCGTACCCGTCCACCAGCACGTCCGCGCCCGCGCCCGGCTGCGGCCCCGAGCCCGGCCAGGTAGAGCAGCGGGATGAAGTGGTCCGGGGTCGGCACCGCCGCGTCAAGTCGGGCGCGCCCTGCACGCCGGGCAGCGTGTCCGGGGCGCCGGCCATCACCTCGCGGGCGTCCTCGTCGAAGCGGTGCGCCCAGTCGAACCCGCCGTCCGGCTGCGACACGTCGATCCCCCGCAGGTTGTGCACGACATTGCCGCTGCCGACGATCGCCACGCCGCTGTCCCGCAGCGGGCCCAGCTTGGCGCCCAGCTCCAGGTGGTAGTCGAAGGGCTTCATCGCGTTGATCGACAGCTGCACGACCGGGATGTCGGCGTCCGGGTACATGTGGGTGAGCACCGACCAGGTGCCGTGGTCGAGGCCCCAGCTGTCCACGTCCTGCCCGACCCAGGTCGGCTTGGCGATCTCCTCGACCTCCGCGGCCACCTCCGGGGCGCCCGGCGCCGGGTAGTCCAGCGCGAACAGGTCGCGGCGAGAAGCCGAAGAAGTCGTGGATGGTGCGCGGGCGGCGCCATCGCGGTCACCGCGGTCGCGTTGATGTACCAGTGCGCGGAGATCACCAGGATGGCCCGCGGCCGGGGCAGCGCAGCGCCCAGCGCGTGCCAGCTGCGGGTGTAGCGGTTGCTGCTCCAGCGCGTTCGTCGGGCTGCCGTGCCCGATGAACGCGGCCGGCATCGGTGACGGTGTGCTCACCCGGAGCAGCCTAGGCGCCGATCAGAACGCGGGCCAGGGAATCGGCCGGGCCGTACCCGGACGGTTCGGGGAAGCAGCCCGCCGCCAGCAGCCCGTCCACCCGGCGCGACAGGGTGCGCGACCTCCCGGCGGGTGATGTGCTCGCGCAGCACCTCGCCCAGCCCGCCGTCGAGCTCGGCGCGCAGCTTCTCCAGCGGCTCGACCACGTCCGCGCGGCAGCGGCTGCCCGACCCAGCCCCAGAGCACGGTGCGCAGCTTGTCCTCCACGTGCAGGGTCAGCCCGTGGTCGACGCCGTAGACGTGCCCGTCGGTGCCGGCCAGCACGTGCCCGCCCTTGCGGTCGGCGTTGTTCACCACCACGTCGAACGCGGCCATCCGGCGCAGCGCCGGGGTGTCGGCGTGCACCAGCACGGCCGGTCGACCGCGCTCGCCGCGGGCCCGCAGCACCCCGATCCACCCGTGCGGCGCCTCGGCGGGCGCGCACACGTCGACCAGCTCGCGCTCGTCGTCGGTGTCCACCCAGACCTGCACCATGCCCGGCCCGAACGGCCCGTCGCGCAGCACCGTGGGCGGCACCACGTCGAACCCGGCGGCCTCGGAGATCAGGAACGCGGCGACCTCGCGGCCGGCCAGCGTGCCGTCCGGGAAGTCCCACAGCGGCCGCTCCCCGCGCACCGGCTTGTAGACGCACTGCAGCTGCGACCCCGTCGGCGCTCGACGGTGCCGAACAGGGTCGCGTTGGAGGCGTCGACCAGCCGGCCGGTGATGTCCATGCGGCCGTGCCGGAGCAGCTCGGGCACGGCCGGGTCGCGAGGGTCCAAGAGCGGTGCGCTCAGTCCGCGACCGGGGACCGCTGGCGGTAGCCGTTCAGCCGGGCGCAGACGTGGCCGTCCGCGCTCAGCGGCTCCGCGCACAGCGGGCACGGCGGGCGGCCGGCCGAGACGACCTTCTCGGCGCGCTCGGCGAACGCCCTGGCCTGCACCGGGGACAGGAACACGCGCAGCGCGTCCGGGCCCTCCTCGGTGTCGTCGAGGACGACCGACTCGTCGATCTCCTCCTCGGTGACGGCGAGCAGCTCGACGACGATGGAGCGCGAGTCGGCGTCCCAGCCCAGGCCCATCGTGCCGACCCGGAACTCCTCCTCGAGCGGCACGGCCAGCGGGTCGAGGTCGGCCGCCGGCGGCTGCCTCGGCGCGATTCGGAGCCGAACCGGCGGGCCACCTCGTCCAGCAGCGCGCCGATGCGCTCGGCGAGCACGCTGACCTGCTGCTTCTCCAGCAGCACGCTGATCGTGCGGGCGTCCTCGATGGCCTGCAGGTAGAACGAGCGGTCGCCGGGCTCGCCGACGGTCCCGGCGACGAAGCGCTCGGGCTGGCGGAAGACATGGATGACTCGGGACATGACGCATGTCGAGGGTAGGCCTTCTGCGCGCCGGCTGGCACGCTCGTCAGCCGGTGGTGCCGCCCACCACGGCGTCCGAGCTGGGCGGCCTTCGGCTTGCGGCGGCGGCGCGGCTTCGGGCGGGATCAGCCCGGCGACGTCGCCGCCGAGGTCGTTGACCCGGGCCACGAACGGCCGGGTCTCGGTGTAGGTGACCACGCTGATCGAGCCGGGTCGACCATGATCCGCTGGAAGTTGTCCAGGTGCGTGGCCAGCGCGTCGGCCAGCACCGCCTTGATCACGTCGCCGTGGCTGCAGGCCAGCCAGACCGCGTGCGGTCCGTGCTCGGCCGCGATCCGGGCGTCGTGCCGGCGCACCGCGGCGACCGCGCGGGCCTGCATGCCGGCCAGCCCCTCCCCGCCGGGGAACACCGCGGCCGACGGGTGCGCCTGCACCACCCGCCACAGCGGTTCCTTGGCCAGCGCCTTGAGCGCGCTGCCGGTCCACGAGCCGTAGTCCACCTCGGCCAGCTCGGGCTCGGTGACCGGGGCGAGCCCGCGGTCGGCGGCCAGCGGCGCGACGGTCTGCTCGCAGCGCTCCATCGGCGAGCACGACGATCTCGGCCAGCGGCACCCCGGCCAGCCGCTCGACCACGCTGTCCGCCTGCGCCGCGCCGGTCTCGTCGAGCTCCACGCCGGGGCTGCGGCCGGCCAGCACGCCGGCGCCGTTGGCCGTGGACCTGCCGTGGCGGAGCAGGATCAGGGTGGCCACGATCGTCCGAGCCTACGCTGCGCCGCGACTCAGGTCGCGGACAGCCAGCCGGTGCCGAGCGCGACGAACAGCAGCAGCCCCAGCACGACCCGGTACCAGACGAACACGTAGACGCTGTGCCGCGCGACGTAGCGCAGCAGCCAGGCGATCGAGGCGTAGCCGAGCACGAACGCGATCACCGTGGCCACCACCATCTGCACCGGGGCTCGGCCCGTCGCCGGCGAACACGTCCGGGAGCTGGAACAGCCCGGAGGCGACCACGGCCGGGATGGCCAGCAGGAACGAGTAGCGCACGCGCCGCGGCCGGGTGAGCCCGAGGAACAGCCCGGCGGTGATCGTGCCGCCGGACCGGGACACCCCCGGGATCAGCGCCATGGCCTGGGCGAAGCCGAGCAGCGATGCCGTCGCCGGACGCGTCATCTCGCGCAGCTCGATCGCCTGCCGGCCGACCCGCTCGGCCAGCCCGAGCAGCAGCCCGAACACCACCAGCGTGGTCGCGATCAGCCACAGGTTGCGGGCCGCGGTCTGGATCTGGTCCTCGAACAGCACCCCGAGCACGCCGATCGGGATGGTGCCGATGATCACCAGCCAGGCCAGCCGGTAGTCCGCGGTGGCCCGCACCTTCGGCGTCGCGGAAGCCGCGGAACCAGGTCGCGACCAGGTGCCCGATGTCCCGCGCGAAGTAGATGATCACGGCGGCCTCGGTGCCGAGCTGGGTGACCGCGGTGAACGCGGCGCCGGCGTCCCGCCCGAAGAAGACCTCGGACGACGATCCGCAGGTGGGCCGAGGAGGAGATCGGCAGGAACTCCGTCAGCCCCTGGACCACACCGAGGACGATGACTTCGAGCCAGCTCACTGGCGCGGACCGTACCGGTGCGCCGATCGCAGCCCCCGAATAGGCTCCGTGGCGTGCAACGGCGGCGGGTCGGGAGCCAGCGGGTCTGGAGGTGTCCCGGATCGGGCTGGGCACCATGACGTGGGGCGAGAGCACCGACCTGGAAGCGGCCGACCGCCCAGCTCACCGCGTTCGTCGAGGCCGGCGGCACGCTGGTGGAGACGGCCGACGGCTACGGCGACGGCGCGGCCCAGCAGGTGCTGGGCGAGGTGCTGGCCGCGGTCGGTGTCCGCGGGACCAGCTGGTGATCGCCGGGCGCTCGACGCTGCCCGGCGGCGCGCTCGGCGACGGCGCGGCCCGCGGTGCGCTGCTCGCCGGGCTGGACGCGACGCTGAACCGGATCGGCACCGACCACCTCGACCTGTGGCAGCTGCCCGGGTTCGACGCCGACGGTGCCGCTGGACGAGACGCTGTCCGCGGTGCAGGTGGCGGTGCTGGCCGGGAAGGTCCGCTACGCCGGGCTGGTCGCGCCGCAGGGCTGGCAGCTGGCCACCGTGGCCGAGCGGGCCCGGGCGCTGGGCAACATCACGGTGCCGGTGTCGGCGCAGGTCGAGTACTCGCTGCTGGCCCGGGCGGCGGAGACCGAGCTGCTGCCGGCCGCCCGGCACCACGGCGTCGGGCTGCTGGCCTGGGCCCCGCTCGGCCGCGGCGTGCTCACCGGCAAGTACGCCGACGGCACCCCGGCCGACTCGCGGGCGGCGTCGCCGGCGCTGGCCCCGTACGTCGAGGCCCGGCGCAACGAGCGCTCGGCCCGGATCGTGCAGGCCGTGCTCACCGCGGCCGACGGGCTGGGCACCTCGCCGCTGGCGGTGGCGCTGGCCTGGGTGCGGGACCGGCCGGGGGTGGCCGCGGCGGTGGTCGGCGCCCGGGACGCCGCCCAGCTGGCCGCGTCGATGGCCACCGAGTCGGTGACCCTGCCGGCCGAGATCCGCTCCGCGCTGGACGACGTCAGCGCCCGGCCGCGGCCTGAGCCACCGCTCGTCGCACGGACCTGGCCACGCGGCCGCGGCCGCGCCTATGGTGTGGGCATCCACCCGCCGTTCACCTCATCCGCGGGGTGGACGTCGAGCTGGCGGGAGGTGAGCCGGTGGAGCGAAGCGGCCTGACCGGCACGGTCGAGGGGGACGCGATCGACGGGGAGTTGGGAGTACCGCCCGGTCCAGCTCCCCGGGGAGGTGTCCCGGCTGACCGCGGCGGTGCGACTGCAGATCCAGGCCGAGTTCGGCGGCTGGGAGCTGTCCCGGGTGCGGCTCTACCCCGGCGGGGTGCGCAAGGTCGTGCTGCGCCGCCGGCGCAGCTCACGGATGCTGCCCGAACTGTCTCGATTCTGACGACCGGCGCGGCCCGTCAGTGGTCGGCCCAGCTGATCGGCGGCGGCGGCACTGCCGCCGGCCGGGCCGGGCACGCCGCGGAAGCCGTAGGGCGCGGGCTCGCGGCCGGGCTGGCAGAACCAGCACTCCCCCGGCTCCCCGCGCTCCAGCACCGCCTCGATCGCGTCCGCCACGTCGTCCGCGGTCAGCAGCGGGAACTCGCCGAACTGGTCCCGGGCCGCGGCGATCAGCGGGGTGTCGGCGAAGCCGGGGCACACCGCGTTGACCCGGATCCCCTCCGCGGCCAGCGTCGGCGCGGCGGCCCGCACGTAGCCGACGACGGCGTGCTTGGTCAGCGTGTAGAGCGCGTCCCCGGGCATCGGCACCAGCCCGGCCAGCGAGGCGGTGGCCACGATCGTGCCCGCCGCCGGCCCGGCGCAGCGCCGGCACCGCCGCGGTCAGCCCGAACACGACGTGGTCGACGTTCACCGCCCATGATCCGCCGGTAGCCGGCCAGGTCGAGGTCCTCGACGCCGGACTGCCCCGCGGTGATCCCGGCGTTGAGCAGCACGATGTTGAGCCGGCCGAACGCGTCCTCGGCCACGTCGACGGCCATCGTCATCAGGTCCGGGTCGGACACGTCACCGGGCAGCGCCAGCCCGCCGACCTCGTCGGCCAGCGCGCGGGCGCGCGGCCTCGTCCCGGTCGGCGACGCCGACCACGCGCCCCGGCCGCGGCCAGCCGGCGCACCGCCGCCGCCCCGATCCCGGACGCGCCCCCGGTGACCAGCGCGGCCTTGCCCGCGCAGCTCCATCAGCAGGTCCGCAGGAACCGGTCGAGCACCCGGGTGCCGAACGGCAGCGCGTCCACCGGCACCCGCTCGTCGATGCCGTGGAACAGCGAGGCGAAGTCCAGGTCCGGGCGGCAGCCGCAGCGGGGCGAACCCGAAGCAGCGCATGCCCAGCTCGGCGAAGTGCTTGGCGTCGGTGCCGCCGGAGAGCATGTACGGGACGGTGCGCGCGCCCGGGTCCTCGGCGCGCAGCGCGGCGGCCATCGCCTCGACCAGCGGCCCGTCGAACGTGGTCTCCAGCGGCGGCAGGTCGGTCACCCACTCCCGGGTGACGTCCGGGCCGAGCAGCTCGTCGACCTCGCGCAGGAACGCCTCCTGCCGGCCGGGCAGCACCCGGCAGTCGACCACGGCCTCGGCATTGGACGGGATGACGTTGGCCTTGTAGCCGGCCTTGAGCATGGTCGGGTTGGCGGTGTCGCGGACGGTGGCCCCGACGATCCGCGACAGCGGCCCGAGCTTGCGCAGCGACCCCTCCAGGTCGTCCTCGGGGAACTCCAGCCCGGTGAGCTGCGGACATCTGCTCGAGGAAGGCCCGCGACGGTGTCGGTGAGGGTCAGCGGGAAGGTGTGGTTGCCCAGCCGGGCGACCGCCTCGGCGACCTTGGTGACCGCGTTGTCGTCGTGCAGGAACGAGCCGTGCCCCGGCTTGCCGCGGGCGTGTCAGCCGCATCCAGGCGATGCCCTTCTCGGCCGTCTCGATCAGGTAGACCCGCTGGTCCTCGGCGACGGTCAGGGAGAACCCGCCGACCTCCCCGACCGCCTCGGTGCACCCCTCGAAGAGATCGGGGCGGTTGTGCACCAGCCACTGCGCCCCGTAGGCGCCGCCGGCCTCCTCGTCGGCCAGGAAGGCGAACACCAGGTCCCGCGGCGGCACGATCCCGTCGCGCCGGAACCGCCGCGCCGACCGCGATGATCATCGCGACCATGTCCTTCATGTCCACCGCCCCGCGCCCCCACACGTAGCCGTCCTGGACCGCCCCGGAGAACGGGTGCACCGACCACTCGGTCGCGTCGGCCGGCACCACGTCCAGGTGCCCGTGCACCAGCAGCGCCCCCCGGCTCGGGTCGGCGCCCGGGCAGCCGGCAGAACACGTTGTCCCGCCGCGGCGCCCCGGACTCCACCATCTCGACCTCGAACCCGACCTCGGACAGCTTGGCCGCCACGTACTCGGCGGCCTCCCGCTCCCCGGTCACGGTGTCCGGGTCACCGGTGTTGGTGGTGTCGATCCGGATCAGTTCGGAACACAGCTCGACGACCTCGTCCTCGGCTGCTGCTACCCCGTCGCTGGTCACGCGGGACTTCCTACCACCGCGGGCCGACTCACGCCCACGACGGCGCCATCCGAGAGCCTCCGCTCCGGTGCTGAGGCGGTGGTGGCGGGCAGCTGCGCACCGGCCCGGAGTCCCGAACCCCACCGCTGGCGCACCCACGTGCACCGCGCGCCTTCACCCGGACGAGCGCGACATGATCGTCGTCCCCGGCACCGAGAAGCACCACCATGTCGCTCTCGTCGGGCCACCCGGCACACCCCGGCCGATACCTCTCGGCCCGGGATCGTCCCGGGTCAGCCGGGCGCTGTCGTGCGCTTCAACCACTTTCCGCTGACCCCGTTCACCCAGGACTTCGGACGCCGGACGCGGCATGATCGGCCACCGCGGCACACGACCGTCGGGCACGGTGAGCTATCCTCGTGCGGACGCGGCCCAGCCGCGATCGAGTCCGAGTGGCGGAATGGCAGACGCGCTAGCTTGAGGTGCTAGTCCCCGAGTAGGGGGTGGGGGTTCAAGTCCCCCCTCGGACACAGATTCGTCGCATCCCTGCTACATCCTAAGTCCTCGTCCCTCTCAGCAGTCGGCTTGCCGCCGCTGGGTGGTGGTCGCGGTGACCGTCGCCTCGCCGATCCCGGCTGTCATCCCGCTGTTCGTCCCGGCCTCGTCACCGGCGATTCGTCATCGGCGGCCCTGCCAGGGCCCGGCTCTACCGGCCCGCGCCGCGGTCTGCCCCTGCCCGGGGTTCGGTCTCCGCGCCCACCCGATGCACCTGTCTACGGCATGGCCACGCTTGGACTGTCACGGCCGCATCGCCGACCGCACGGTCCTGCACGCACTCGGCTGGCCCGCCGGGCACCGGCTGACCATCCGCGAAGCCGCCGGCACGCTCACCGTCGTCCCCGACCCGGACGGCGACGCCCAAGTCACCGGGCAAGGCCACCTGCGCATCCCCGCCGCGCTGCGCCACCGCTGCGCCCTGGCCACCGGCGACCGCGTGCTGCTGGCCGCCGACCCCGGCCGCTCCCACCTGACCATCTACCCCCCGACCGTGCTGGACCAGGCACTCACCCAGCAGCCCGACCCGATCTGGCGGTGAACCCGAATGACCCTCGCAACCCCCCCAGCGCCACGCCGACCGCCGCCGACCTCGACGCCGCCCGACTGCTACTCGCCCGGCTGGGCGTCTCCCCTGCCGACCTCCTGACTGCCGCGCCGGACCGCGCCCCGGCGCCGACGTTCGCCGAGTACGTCCCCGTCGTCCGTGCGGCCGTGTCCGGCGGGACCCGCCGCGTGTACGGGTCGTACTGGAACCATCCGGGCGAAGCGCCCGGCGCCGCATCCGCAGTCCAGCACGCGGGTACCGGCGCCGATTCGCGCGTGGTCGAGCACGTGGCCGTACACCGAGATTCCCCAGCCGTTGCGACCTTCCCAGCTCTGCGCCCAGTCGGTTGCCCTGGCGCCGAACAGCGGTCCCCAGCGTGGGGCGCTGCCACCGACCTCGGTGCGCTCCGTCATGATCGTCAACCTCTCTCGTGCCACGCGCGTACGGAAGGGTGTCGGGTGAGCGCGGTCAGCCGCGATGCGCCCGGGCCGACCACAGCGGCCCGAGGGCGAGCAGCGCGCCGACGACGAAGATCGCGGTCGCGAGGTAGACCAGGCCGAGATGGCCGAGGGTGTCGAAGCCCCACGGGTAGTGCGCGGGAAGCGCGACGGCCAGGCCGAGCACCGGGGTCGCGACCGCGGTCAGGTACGCCCAGAGTTGGCCGCGGCGGACCCGAACCAGGACAGCGCGGCGGTGGCGACGCCGGTGGCGGCGATGAAGCCGGATAGCGCGACGTGCAGGTGGGAGATGTAATGGTGCAGGTCCAGGCTGAACCGGTGGATCTGCTCCGGGGTGACGTCGACCTCGTCGGGGCCGATGCCGAGCTCGAGGAACGCACCGGTGAAGCTGCGGCCGAAGAAGATGACGGCGTAGCCGACGAACCCCAGTGCGGCGACGGCCATGACGGCGGCGCCGAGGCGCAACTGGCCGGGCGGGTCCACCGCGGTGGACCGGCCGGGAGCGGTGGTGGATGGTCATATGGCGATCTCCTCCGACCGGTCGGGCAAGCCCTCGGCCCCTAGCTCGCCCGTCGCTGCTGGGCCGCGAGGATGCGACCGACGTTCTCGTCCGAGGTGGGCCAGCAGCGTCGGCGAGCGGGTCGAGCTCAACGGGCGCGGTGTCGGTCGGGTTCGGCTCGGGTGGCGGGTCGAGGGTGGTGGCGCGGGTGTGTCCGTCGGGGAGCCCGTCCCAGTGCGCGGGGTCGACCACCAGCTCACCGCGGCGCGCGGCGCGGTCATGGGCGGCGAGCACGATCGGTTCCCCGTCGCACCGGCAGGCGGTGGATCGTGATCGTGGCCGCGCTGACCCGCACCTCGACCCGCTGCCCGGCCCGGGCCGGGCGGCCGTCGGCGGCGCGGGCGGGGGTCGAGTAGTGCGAGCCCTCGAAGCTGATCAGGCAGTCCCGCCCGACCCGGCGCAGATGCCGCTCGCAGACCAGGTAGGGCAGCTCGGGCAGCGGGCCCAGCGCGGCCCGGTCGGCCGCGGCGCGGGCGCCGATGAGCTCGCCGTGGGTGCGGTGGCGCTGCGCGCGGCGGATCGGCACCCACTGGTTGAACGCCCCGTCCAGCTCCGCCAGCGAGCCGAACGCTGCGCCCGGCCAGGACGTGGTCGCGCACGATCGCGACCTGCCGCTCCACCCGGCCCTTCCCGGTCGGGCGGTAGGCGGCGAGCACGTCGATGACGAACCCGTAGTGCGCGGCGAACGCGGCCGCCTCCGGGTGCAGCGGCACCGCCTCGCGCGGGGCGACGTGGCGGCGGACGACGGTCTTGGTGCGGTCGTAGACGATCGCTCCCGGGACCCCGCCGAAGTGGGCGAACGCGCGGCGGTGGCAGTCGAAGAACGTGCCCAGGTCCTGGCTGGTGGTGAAGCAGCAGAACGGGTCCCGCGAGTAGGACAACGTCATGTGGAACGAGTAGACCTCGCGCGATCCCCGCCTCGAGCAGGACCGCGCCCTCGTCGCCCCAGTCGACCTGGGCCTGCGCGCCGGCGACCACCTCGAACCGGCGATGCAACCCGTGCAGGCCCGACTCGGTCGTCGTCCTCGCTGGCCAGCCGCTGCCGGGCCTCGGCGACGTAGAGCTTGACCCGCTGGTAGTGCCCGTCGAAGCCGTGCTCGGCGACCAGCCGCTCGTGGATCACCGCTGGCCTTGCAGCCGCGGGTCGGCGGCCAGCCAGGCATCGATCACCGGGGCCAGCGCGTCGATCTTGCGGGCCACGCACCCGCGCCGAGACGGCGCGCTCGGCGGCCCGGACGGCGCGTCGGTCGACAGGTACTTCTTCACGGTGCGCCAGTCCAGGCCGACCTCATCGGCGATCTCTCGCCAGGTCGCACCGGCATCACGCAACGGCTTGTAGCGGCGTAGGTCCATCCATGCCTCCACGGGCAGGATCACGGGGTGACCCCCTCCGGTCTTGTCTGCTTGGCGGCTGACAAGCCGGAGGGTGGTCACGCCCTCGAGCGAATCGATCAACGACTCGCCGGGACCTTCAACGACAGATCACCTCGTACGCGGACCTACACATGAGCTCGTACGCGGACAGCGCGGTCCGGTCCAGGGCTTGGACCTGCGACTTCTCGTCAACGCAGAGCACAACGGCCTTCTCGGGCGGGTCCATATACAGTCCGACGACGTCGCGGATCTTCGCATCGAGTTCGGGATCGGTGGAGAACTTGAAAGTCTCCGACCGCCACGGGCTGCAGGTCCCATTTACGCCAGATCCGGGCCACTGTGGCGAAGGAAATCTTCAACTCGCCGGCCAGTAGCCGAGCCGACCAGTGCGTCACCCCCAGGTGCGCCGGCGGGCGCCCGTCATCGGCTAGCGTCGCGACCACTACGTCGATCTCGTCGATCTCTGCTGGCCGGCCACTGCGCGGCTGATCGTGCAGGGCGCCGATCCCGCCGGCGTCGTAGCGGGCGCGCCAGTCCACCACCGTCGGGCGGCTGGTCCCGGTCCGCCGGGCGATCTCCGCGTTGGGCAGCCCGTCAGCGGCCAACAACACGATCCGCGCCCGCGACACCAGTCCCGCCCGGACCGAACTAGACCCAATACCGTTCAGTTAAGAGCTTGGATGGCGTAGGTGGGTCCGTGTGTTGGCCGTGGCCATGAGGTGTGTGCGGCGCGTTTGACGTGCCATTTCGGCATCTTGCGTTTGATCACTCGGGGTGCGGATCGGTGACGGCGGCGGGGGTTGAGGCGGGCGAGCAGACGCCGCAGGAACGCTTGCCAGTGCCGTTCGGCGGCGGTGGCGAGGTGGTCAGGGGGGAAATGCGCCCTGGTGGGCGACGGAGCGACGGACGATGCGCAGTGCTGCGGTGAAGCTGACGCGGTCGGGATCGTGCCCACCGTGGCGGGCGGCGTCATTCATGAGCTTGCGGATGGCGAAATGGCAGCACAGATGGCCCCAGATCTCTTGGAGGACCAGGTCGGGGGACTTCGAGCGCAGCACGATCCGGGGTCCGCGCTGGTGGGTCTTGAGCTCGTCGAAGGTGTTCTCGATCTCCCAACGCTGGGCGTAGGCGGCGGCGAGCTCGGCCGCGGATGCTTGGTCGGGGTCGGTCAGGGTGGTGAACAACCGGTAGACCGTCGGGTTGTCCCGTCCGTCGCCCCGTCCGTCGCCCCGTCCATGGCTGCGTCCATGGCTGCGTCCATGGCTGCGTCCATCGCTGCGTCCATGGCTGCGTCCATCGCTGCGTCCGTCATCGAGGGTGTAGTCCACGACGCGGACGAGCATCGGCTCCTCCCGGCGGGCGGCGGCCGGGGTGAGGCCGCGCAGGTGCGCCAGCCAGGAGCCGTCGGCGAGGTCGCGCACATGCGTCGGTTTGGGGCCGGAGTTGTCGGTTCGGATCCGCCACAGCAGCTCCGCGCCGGTCGCGATGGCTCTGCGCCACAGCACGTAGGAGAAAAATCCGCGGTCGGCCAACACCAGCATGCCCGGGGCGAACGCGTCCAGCAGCCGCTCGGCGATCCTGCCCTCGGACTCCCGATAGGTCCCGGTCCGGGCGGCGAACACGGCGTGTGTGCCGCACTCGGCCAGCGCAAGGACCCGCGCTTGCGGGAACGCCGCCTTCTCGCCCTTGTTCACCCCGGGCCGCCCGAAGTACTCGACGTTCTCCGCGGTGTCGGCCACATCCAGACACGTCCCGTCGACCGCAACCAGCCGCCGCCCCGCCAACCACGCGCCGGGCGTCTGCGGGGTGGCGATCGGGCGGGCCACCGCAGCGAACAACCCGGCCACCGGCTCGGCACCCAACCGGACCCGGGCCTGGAAGATCGCCGACTTCGACGGCAACCGGTAGCTGTCCGAGCCCGGATCCGACCAACCTGAAGCCCAGGCCAGACCGTCGGTCAACTGCCCCAGAACGTCCTCATAGGAGCCCTCGGAGTACAACGCCATCCCGATCGAGAAGTACGCCACCACCCGCGCCGGCAGCGTCCGGTTGCGCCGCTCGGTCCGCCCCGACGCGGCGACCACCGCATCCACGAGCTCCGGCGGGAACACCCGCGTCAGCACACCCACCGACACCAGATCCGACAACCGGCGATCCGAGACCGGCTTCACCCATCCCGCACGAGGCACAACCGCCAAACTACACGGATGTCATCTTAACTGAACGGTATTGGAACTAGACCGGGTCAACGCCTCCAGTCGAGACCGATCACCCTCACGCAGCACCAACGGCGAAGCAACCGACATGACTCATTGTCCCGCACCACCAACCGTAAACAGATTAACGACACGCGACACTAGCGCCTTGATCGCTAATCTGGGTGGCCCGGCCGAGGGCGTCGTGGAGTGTGGGAGATAACGCGAACCTGTCGAGGACGTCGCTGAGTTTCAGGATCCGCAGCACCGCTGGTGAGTTGCAGACCAGCTGGAGGGGCACCTTCTTGCGTTGCGCGGCCTCCCGGGCATGGAGGAGGACGAGGATTCCCGCGCAGCCCAGGAAGCTCAGCTCGGTGAGGTCGATGATCAAGCCGCGCGAGCCGCACGCCAGCTGCATAT
>CAVQFJ010000003.1:0-13725 GCA_963711715.1 uncultured Actinomycetota bacterium | reverse complement strand
TCGTCGTCGGGGCCGGCCCGGCCGGTCTCGCCACCGCCCTGACCGCACTGCGCCACGGCGCTCGGGTCCTCGTCGTCGAGCGCCGGGCCTCCACCTCGACCGTCCCGCGGGCCACCGGGATCAGCATGCGCACGATGGAGCTGTTCCGCTTCTGGGGTGTCGCCGATGCGGTCCGCGCCGGCAGCGTCGACTGCGACCCGACGGTCGCGATCACCCGGACCCTGGCCGACGAACCGGACGAGATCGTTCCGTTGGCCTACCCGCCGCTGCGCGACATGCTGGCGGCCAGCCCGGCGTTGCCCGTGCTGTGCCCGCAGGACCACATCGAGCCGGTGCTGGCCGCGGAGGTGCGTCGGCTGGGGGGCGAGGTCCGGTTCGGCACCGCGCTGACGGAACTGCGGACCACCCCCGACGGTGTGCGGGCCGTGCTCGGACCGGCCGGGCGGGTCCGGGCCCGGTTCGTCGTCGGCGCCGACGGCCCGCGCAGCTCGGTACGTACCGCGCTGGGGATCGAGTCGGAGCGTCTCGGGACGCTGGGCGAGTTCGAGCTGGCGCTGTTCCGTCCCGACCTGGCCGCGCGGCTGGAACGTCGGACGAACGCCTTGGCGTTCGTGAAGCATCCGGACGCCGGAGGCGTGCTGGCCCCGATGGGGGCCGGCCGCTGGGGCTTCGTCCGTGAGCGCGGTCAGGGCGAGGCCGGCCTGTCGCCGGATCGGTGGGCCGCCCTCTTGCGGACCGCCACGGGGTTCGCCGACCTGCAACCGGAGATCCTCGGGACGTCGTTGTTCACGATGGCTGCGGACGTCGCGAGTGCGTATCGCGCGGGGCCGGGCTTCCTGGTCGGCGACGCCGCCCACCGGATGACCCCGTTCGGCGGAATCGGGATGAACACCGCGATCCACGACGGCCACGAGCTCGGCTGGCGGCTGGCCTGGGTCGCGCGCGGCCTGGCCGGAGACGCCCTGCTCGACAGCTACGCCGCCGAGCGCGAGCCGGTGGGAAGGGCGAACGCCGAGCGGAGCCTCAGCGAGGAGCGTGATCCCGCCGACGGGCTGCCGCGCGACCTCGGCGGAACGTACCGCTCGACGGTGATCGCCGACGACGGGCGCCTGGCCGCGGTCGGTCACCATCGCGGCGCCCGGCCGGGCGAGCGCGCCCCCCACGTGTGGATGCGGTTGCGGGGTCGCAGGACGTCGACGCTCGACCTGTTCGAGAACCGGCTGACCGTCCTCGCCGAGTCCGCGGGCGCCGGGTGGGACCGGGCGCTGTCGGCCACCCGCCCCGCCGGGTTGCCGATCGCGGTGCTCCGGGTGGGCCGCGACCTGCCCGACCCCCGCGGTGCGGTGCGGCACGCCTACCGGCTCGACGCCGACTCCGCGGTGCTCGTGCGGCCCGACGGCGTCGTCGTGTGGCGGCACGACGGTCCGTGCCGCAACCACGCCGCCGCCTTGGCGGCCGCCGTCGGCACCGCGCTCGGGACCGCCCTGCCGACCGCCGTCGCCGTCTGACGGCGGCCGGGAGGAGCTCGACGTCGCGTCTACCGCGGTGGCGATCCGGCCGGGCGGGTAGCGCCGCCCGGCTGGGACCGGAACGCTCGACCCGTGCCCGCCGGTCGCAGCTCGATGATCGTCGGGCGGCGTGCCGAGCTGGCCGCCGCCCGCACGCTGGTCGACGCCACCTCCCGCGGGCAGGGCGCGGCCCTGCTCATCAGCGGGGAGGCGGGTGTCGGCAAGTCCAGGCTCGTCGCTGAGGTGCGGGCCCGCGCGGAGGCGGGCGGGCTCGACGTCCTCGTCGGCCACGCGGTCGACGGCGGCGGCACCTTCCGCCCGGTCGCCGAGGCGCTGGCGCGGCCGCTCCGACGCGGGCCGCTGCTGGACGCTCCACGGCTGCGGCCCTTCCGAGCAGCGCTGCGGCGGGCTGCTCCCCGGCGCGACCGAGTCGGAGCCGGAGCAGCTTCCGGACCGGCTGGACCCGAGCGTGGTGCTCGGCGAGGGAGTGCTCGCGTTGCTGGCCGAAGCCGGCGGGGAGCGGGGCTGCCTGCTCGTGCTGGAGGACCTGCACTGGGCCGACCCGGACACCCTCGATCTGGTGGGCTACCTGGCCGGCGCGGTCACGGGCACGCGGGTGCTGCTCGTCCTCACGGCCCGCGACGACGTCGTACTGCCGGGCGTGGCGCGGCTCGCCGCCGCCCCGGGCGTCACCGTGCTGCCGCTCGGCAGGCTGGACGAGGCCGGGGTCGGCGCCCTGGCCGCGGCCTGCCGGGGCGGCGTCCCGCTGCCCGTCCCCGAGCTGCATGAGCTCGTCGCGCGCTCGGACGGGCTGCCGTTCCTCGTCGAGGAGCTGCTCGGCGCGGGCGCGGGATCGCCGCAGGTCCCGCCGACGTTCGCGGGCCTGGTCGCGCGGCGGCTGGCCGGGCTGCCCGCGGCCGCCCGACCGCTGGTCGTCGCGGCCGCGGTGGCCGGTGGGGACCCGGACTGGCGGCTGGTGAGCGCGGTGACGGATGCCGCGGAGCGCACGGTCCTGCAGGCGCTGCGTGGTGCCGTCGAGGTCGGCCTGCTGATCGTCGAGGACGGGCGGCTGTGCTGGCGGCACGCCCTGACCCGGGACGCCGTGCTCGCCACGCTCCTGCCACCGGAGCGGGCCGCGCTGGCCGCCCGCGCCGCCCACGCGCTCGACGGTCGGGGCGAGCCCGAGGACCGTGCCGCGGCGGCCGGGCTCTACGTCGAGGCCGGCGACCGCCGCCGCGGCGCCGAGATCCTCGTGGGCCTCGCCCGCAGCGACGTTCGCCGCGGCGCGCTCCGCACGGCGGCGATGCTGCTGGAGCGGGCCGCCGCGACCGGCGCGCCGGCCGGTCCCGTCGCCATCGAGCAGGTCCGGGTGTTGAGCCTGCTCGGGCGGGCCGCCGAGGCCCTCGAGGTCGGCGGAGCCGCGCTGGGGATCGTGGTCGGCGACGAGCACGCCGAGCTGTGCCTGCGGCTCGCCCGCGCGGCCGTCGTCGCGGGTCGATGGGCCGTCGCGGAGCAGTTCGTGGAGCGCGCCGGCCGGCCCGCCGACCCGCGCTCGTTGACGCTCACGGCCGATGCGGCGTACGGCGCAGGTGACGTGGCGCGGGCCCTCACGGCGGGTCGGGCCGCGGTGCAGGTCGTCGAGCAGGCGGGTGTGGCAACGCCCGAGCACGCGGCGCTGTTGTGCGAGGCGCTGACGGTCCTCGCCCGCGGCACGTTCGGCACCGATCCGGCGGAGTCGGAGTCGATGCTGCGGCGCGCCGCGCAGGTCGCTGCGGAGCACGGGCTGACCCCCTGGCGCGTCGAGGCGCTGTTCGGGCTGGGCAGCCACGAGCACACCGCGGGGGATCCGGCCGCGCCGTCGCTGGCCCTCGCCCGCGAGCTCGCGCTGGAGGCCGGCCTGCTCGTCCATGCGGTGCAGGCCGACCTGTTGCGCGCCGACGCCGTCCTGCTCGTCGACGGGCCGGTCGCCGCCCTCCCGCTGCTCCTGGACATGGCCGAGCGGGCCGGCCGGCTGCGGCTCACCGCCATGCAGGCGATGGCCGAGCTGTTCGCCGCGGCGGACTCGGCGCTGGCCGGCGACCTGCCCGCGATGACAACGCTGCTCGGCCGCGCCGGCTCCCGGGCCGACGCGCCCGCCGAGGTCGTCACGCTCGGCCCGATGGTGCGCGGGTTGCCGCACCTGATGCGCCACGACCTGCGCGGGCGTCGGCCCTGTTCGACGAGGCCTTCCCGACCCTCCTGGAGCACGGCTCGGCCATCCCCATCGAGCACTTCGGGCTCTGGGCGCTGCTGCGCACCGCGGTCGCCGACCGGGACGGGCCCGTCCGCGACACCCTGCGCCGACACCGGTCGATCGGCGCTGCGGGCAACCGCGCCGCGCTCGCCTACGCCGACGCGATCGCCGCCGGTCGGGCCGGTCACGGCGCCGAGGCCACGGCCCGGTTCGCCGAGGCCGACGCGACGATCACCCGCCTGCCGTGGTGGAACCGGCTGCTGCGGCTCCTGGCGCTGGAAGCCGCCGTCGTCGACCGCTGGGGCGACCCGGTCCCGGAACTGCGGGCCGACCTCGCCGCCCACGAGGCTGCCGGCGCCGAGGACCTGGCCCGGACGTGCCGTGACCTCCTGCGGGCCGCCGGCGCGCCGACCCGCAGGCGCGGCGGGCCGGTGCCGCCCGAGCTGCGAGCCCGCGGCATCACCGCCCGCGAGGCGGAGGTGCTCGCACTCGTCGGCACCGGGCTGACCAACGCGCAGACCGCCGAGCGCCTGTTCCTCTCGAGGCGCACCGTGGACACCCACGTGGCGCAGCTCCTCGCCAAGACCGGCTCGGCCGATCGTCACGAGCTGCGTCGGTGGGCGGTCAGACGGTGACGATCATGACCTGGTCGGCTCAGCGGTGGCGGCTTCTCGGGCCGCCCGCTCGACCCGACTCCGGTGGTTCTCCCACCAGGCCTGGTCGCCGACGGCCAAGTTGTCGTTGTCCGCCCGCATCCCGACGGCCCCGTCGATGAGTTCACGGACGATGTCCGCGTGCCCGGCGTGCCGGTGGGTCTCGGCGATCACGTGCACCAGGATCTGGTGCAGTGTCACCTCGGTGCGGTCGGCCGGCCAGTAGGGAACACGGCCGGGTGCGTCGATCGCCAGCGCGTCGATGGTGGCGTCGGCGTGCGCCCAGGCTCGGTGGTAGAGGCCGATGATCTGCTCGCGCGACTCGGTGGCGGTGGCCCACATGTCCGCGTTGGGTTCGGCATCGTCGGTGTACCAGGGCAGTGGTTCGTCGGAGGGCCGACCGAAGACAGCGCCGAAGTACCCGAGCTCGACACTGGCCACGTGCTTGATCAGCCCCAGCAGGTTGGTGCCGGTGGGTGTCAGCGGGCGCCGGACGTCGTACTCCGAGAGCCCATCGAGCTTCCACAGCAGGGCATCGCGAGCGGCCTGCAAGTATCGACGCAGATTCGTTTTCAGGTCCGATCCGGCCATGCGGGCAGCCTGCCACTCGCATGATCAGGACCGGCCGATCAGGCCCTCCCGCAGGGAGGGGGCAGCCCCACGAGTGCGAAGTGATCCGGACTCATGAACGAGGTGATCTCAGCGATCCGGTCGCACGACCATGCCGACTCACCCGAGGACGAACGGCGTGCCGCCGGACGCGGGTCGGGTCAGATCAGAAAGGTGGCTCGTCGGGCAGGTCCGCGGCCGGGGTCGGTGGGGGTGGTGGGCGGGGGTGTTCGACCGGCCGGTGGGGCTGCAGGATCGGGCCCTCGACGGGCGCGGTGGGGTGGTCGAAGTGCTCGCCGAGGTCGACGGGGCACGGTTCGGGCATCTCGGGCAGCAGGAACTCGCCGCGGGTGTGGTACTGGCCGCCGAGGGGGCTGCGCCAGACGAACGCGCCGGGCTCGGGTTGAGTGACGGTCCAGCCGGCGCGGTGTTTGACGTCGTGGTCGTGGTCGCAGACGGGCCCGAGGTTGGCGCCGACGGTGGCGCCGCCGGTGGTGTGCTCGCGGGTGTGGTCCACCTCGGCGGTGCTCGCGCGGTGCCGGCAGCCGGGGAAGGTGCAGGTGCGGTCCCGGATCTGGGTGTGGCGGCGCAGCGCGGCGGCCGGGAGCCGGTCGTGGGGGCGGGCGTCGAGGTCGGCGAGGTGGTGGTAGCGGCGGGCGTGTTGGGCGGCCACGTCGGCGATCACCCCGGACCATCCGCCGGCCGCCGGCTCGGGTGTCGCCCGCCGGGGCGCCGCCGGACCGGGCGCGGTCAGCTCGTGGAGCAGCTCCACCGGGATGTGGATCTCCACGATGCCTGCGGGTGGGCCGTCCCGGCGGACCGGGAACCCCCCGATCGTGGGTGGGCGGCGGCGGGTCACCCCCTCCGACAGCAACCGGCCCTCAGCGTCGGTGACCGCGAAGCGCCACTGCGCGCGGGGTTGACGCGCGACCCGGGCCCGGGTGTCGGGGGCGGGCAGCAGACCCAGGCCGGGGATCTCCCCGGGGTGCTCGTCACGGCCCAGCAGCGTGGACAACCCCACCCGCACCTCGATCCCGACTTGCACCCCACAGCCGGAAAGGGGCCCGCGACCGGACGCCGGAGGATCCCAACCGGCCCTGCAGGACCCGCCGGCCTGGGACCCGCCGTTGTCGGCCCGGATATCAACGGATCCGGGCCCCGTCTGATCCGGCCCCGTCATCGACGGATCCGGCCCCGTCTGATCCGGCCCCGTCTGATCCGGCCCTGTCCGGTTCGGCCCTGTCCGGTTCGGCGCCCTCAGATCCGGCACCCTCTGGTTCGGCGCTGCCCGGTCTCGCATTGGAGGGCGCGCCTGCCGGTGAGCTGGCCGCCGGACGGGCGGGATCTGCGGGATCGGTGACCCCGTCGCCGGCGGCACCCGGCCCGTCGGGACGGTAGTCGGCGATCAACCTCGCGAGGATCTGCTCGCGCGTGAGGTGGTGGAACCGGCCATCGAGCAACCCCAGGAACAGGTCACAGCGGATCTGACCGATCGAGCCCGGGTGCCCGGCCTGCTTCGCCGCAGCCGCCAAGTCCTGCAGCCGCACGCAGGCCGCCTCGGCCTCGTCGGCGGGCAGACCGCTCGCACTCATCGTGACCGAGCCGTCCGGGCCGATGTAGGCGACGACGTTGCGCTCCCGGATGGACTTGCGGTACCAGCGGGCCGCCGCCTGCGGATCCACCGCCAGCACCATCCGACGCAGCAGCACCGCGAGCTGCCCGGTCGTCAGCTTCGATGCCCGCGGCACCGCGACCCGGCAGATCGCGCCCACCTGCCCGGGTGCCAACCCCACCAGGAACCGGTCGAACACCGCCACCCGCGGCCGATCCACGGCTCCGGCCAGCCAGGCCGCGTGCAGCAGCGGCATCGTGTGCACCACCGTCTCGGCCAGGTCGTGTTCGCGCTCGGCGGCGCACCGGGTCCACCGCAACGCGGCCCGCGCCTCCTCCGCCGCGTACCGCTCCGGGACGTCGAGCCGGTCCACCGCACCCGGTTCCGGGTAGCCCGCACAGCGACCGAGCTCGGCCAGCACCGCGGCCATCCGCGCCTGCTCGTGACACAGCTGCCGGTACTGCGCCCGTAGCACCTCCAGCATCCGGTCGTTGGGCACCCGAGCCGGATCCACGTCGTTCAGCGCCGCGGCCAACCCGGTGCCCGGCGGCAGAGCCGTCAGGTCGTCGGGGAGAACCGCTGTGTCCACGAATCGAACATACATTCGACCCCCGACATTCTTGGGAACACGCTGAGCGCCCAGCCCCAGCCCTGAGTTGATCACAACTGGGGCCGCCGAGCCCGGCCGCGCATGATCAGGCCCGGCCGATCGAGCCCCTCACGGCAGGGATGCCGGCAGCCCCAGGAGCGTGAAGTGGTCCGGACCGATGAACGCGGTGACCTCGGCGATCTTGTCGCCGCGGAGCGTCAGCACGTCGATCGACCAGCCGAGATGGGCGCGGGCGTCGTCGTTCCAGAGGTAGGCGGCCACCGCCGGCTGGCCGTTGGCACCGGTCGGGAGGTGGCGCCAGGATCCGCACCCGGTCAGCGGGACCCGCACGACGAAGTCGGTGACGGCGGCGATGCCGTGGTACCAGCGCGGCAGCGGTGGCATCGACCAGGTGACGTCCTGGGTGAGCAGCGCGACCAGCGCGTCGGCGTCACCCCGTTCCAGCGCGTCGGCGTACCCGGTGACGATCTCTCGCAGGCGCACGTCGTCGAGCTCGCGCAGCGTCCGCTGCTGCGTCCGGGGAGGGACCTTCTCGGCGACCACCCGGCGGGCCCGCTGCAGGGCGCTGTTGACCGACGCGGTCGTCGTGTCCATCGCGGTGGCGATCTCGGCGGCGGAGAAGCCGAGGACCTCGAACAGCAGCAGCGCCGCCCGCTGGTTGCCCGGCAGGTGCTGGCAGGCGGCGACGAACGCGAGTTCGACGGCCTCCCGCCGCTCGTACGTCGCGTGCGGACCGACCGGGCCGGCGCCGAGCTCCCCATCGGGGTAGGGGCCCATCCAGGCGACCTCGCCGAGCGGGGCGTCGCCGACCACGGCGCGCTCGCTGGAGGGCCCGAGATCGACCGGCAGCGCCCTCCTGCCGCGACTCTTCACGGTGTCCAGGCAGGTGTGGGTGGCGACGGTGTAGAGCCACGAGCGCAGCGAGCTGCGACCCTCGAAGCGCGCGATCCCGCGCCACGCCCGCAGCAGAGCGTCCTGCAGCGCGTCGTCGGCGTCGTGCGCTGAGCCGAGCATGCCGTAGCAGTGCGCGTGCAGCTCCCGGCGCAACGGTTCCACGAGACGGGTGAACGCTGCGTCGTCACCCGCCCGCGCCCGGGCGAGGCCGGCCTCCTCGTCGTCCGCCGGGGTCCGGTCCACGGTCTGCGTGACGTTCTCGCTCACAGGCGATGATTCTGCCCCACGTCCGCAGTCTCGTTCCCCGACCGGGAACGATCGCCTCGTCCAAGGAGACTCCGATGAACCCCACACCGACCGTCACCGCCGGGTCCCTCGAGGTCCCGGGCGCGCGCCTGCACTACGAGCTGCGGGGACGGGGACCGCTGGTGGTGCTCGTCGGCTCCCCGATGGACGCCCGTGCCTTCGCGCCGCTGGCCGACCTGCTCGCGACCGACCACACCGTGCTCACCGTCGATCCGCGCGGCATCCACCGCAGCTCCGTCGCGGACCCCGACCGGGACTCGACCCCGGAGATGCGCGGCGACGACCTCGCCCGGCTCATCGCCCACGTCGACGCCGGACCGGCGGTCGTCTTCGGTTCCAGCGGCGGCGCCGTCAGTGCGCTGGCCCTCGCCCAGGCCCACCCGGAGCTGGTCCACACCGTCGTCGCCCACGAGCCTCCGCTGGGCGAGCTGCTCGACGACCGCGACGAGCTCCGGGCGCGGACCGAGGACCTCGTGGCCACCTACCTCGCGGGCGACCGGAGAGGAGCGTGGGCGAAGTTCCTGGCCCAGGCCGACATCACCCTGCCCGACGACGTGTTCGAGGAGATGTTCGGGGGAGAGCCCGACCCGCAGCAGGGCGCCGACGAGCACTTCTGGTTCCGGCACGAGATGCGCCCGTCCACCTACTGGACGCCCGACATCGCGGCCCTGCGCACCGGTCCGACGCGCGTCGTGGTCGGCGTCGGAGAGGACTCGGCGGGCCAGTTCTGCGACCGCACGTCGATCGCGCTCGCGGAGGCCCTCGGCACGGAGCCGACGAGCTTTCCCGGCGGTCACATCGCCTTCGCCGAGGACCCCGAGGGCTTCGAGCCCCGCCTGCGGGCGGTGCTGGGATGACCCCGTCCGAGGCTCCGCAACCGCAGTCTTCGCCGGTGACCCGGTGGTACTACACCACAGGTGGCCTTCGCCGGGAATCCTCGATCCGTGAGCGATGACACGGCAGCTGGAGGCACCGGCGACGGCGCGGGAGCGCCCGGTGGCGAGTTGGGCGCTCAGCGCGAGGCGTTCGACGTCCCGCCGGGCATCGCGTACTTCAACACGGCGAACCTCTCCCCCCAGTTGCACGGGGTGCGCGCCGCGGGCGAGGCGGCCCTGGAACGCCGAGCGCGGCCGTGGACGATCTCGTCCGATGACTGGTTCTCCGACGTGGAGCGCTTGCGGGCGTTGTTCGGTGCCCTCGTCGGAGCCGACGCCGAAGGGGTCGCGTTGGTCCCGGCGACCAGCTACGGCTTCGCCGTGGCGGCCCGCAACATCGAGTTGGAGCCGGGCCGACGGGTGCTGGTCCTCGGGGAGGAGTACCCGTCCGGGATCTACACGTGGCGGGCCGCTGCCCGGGCCGCCGACGCGCACATCCTCACCGTCGTGCGTGAGCGCGGGCAGACGTGGACCGAGGCGATCCTCGACAGGCTGGACGAGTCGGTGAGCGTGGTCAGCGTGCCGAACGTGCACTGGACCGACGGCGCGCTGATCGACCTGGCGGCGGTCAGCGCCCGCAGTCACGAGGTCGGCGCCCGGCTGGTGATCGACGGCAGCCAATCCGTCGGCGCGATGCCCCTCGACGTCGGCGCACTGCGACCGGACTTCGTGGTCAGCGTCGGCTACAAGTGGCTCCTGGGCCCCTTCGGTGTGGGTTACCTCTACGTCGCCGAGGAACACCGCGGGGGTGAACCGGTGGAGCAGAACTGGATCGTGCGCGACGGATCCGAGGACTTCGCTCGCCTGGTCGACTACCGCGACGGGTACCAGCCGGGGGCCCGCCGCTTCGACGTCGGGCAGCGCACGAAGTTCGAGCTGGTCCCGATGGCCATCGCCGCGCTGGAACAGCTCCGATCGTGGCGAGTTCCTGCGGTGGCCGCCGCCCTCGGTCGGTTGACCACGACCATCGCCGCAGAGGCGGCCGCGCTGGGACTGGATCCACTACCCGTCGAGCAGCGGGGCCCCCACATGCTCGGCGTGCGGTTGCCCGAGTCGGTGCGCACGTCCATCCTCCCGGCGCTCGCTGCAGTCGACTGCTTCGCGGCGGTGCGCGGAGAGTCGCTGCGCATCGCCCCGCACCTGCACGTCACCGAGGCCGATGTGACGCGCCTGATGAGTGCCCTGGCGACAGTGATGCGCCATCCTCAAGTGCCATGAGCCTCCGGATGCGGGACGCGATGGTGAGCAGGCTCGGCGAACTGCGCCACGAGCCCACGGCCAAGCGCATCAGGGCGGTCCTCGGGGGCGAGACCGTGGTCGACACCGTCCGCGCGGTGCTGCTCTGGGAGCCGCGGCGGGTCGTGCCCACCTACGCCGTGCCCGGGGACGACGTCCGGGCCGAGCTCGTCGGCACCGCCGCCGCTCCGGTGCCCGCGGACGACGTCGGGCTCCCGTTGCCGGAGGTGTCCCAGCGGCCGGTGCTCGATCCGTCGATCCCGTTCGCCGTCCACACCGCCGACGGGGATCCGCTCGACCTCCGGATCGGGGGTCAGCACCGGGCCGGAGCCGCGTTCCGGCTCGTCGACGCGCATCTCGGCGGCTACGTCGTCCTGGACTTCGCCGCGTTCGACGCCTGGTGGGAGGAGGACGAGCCGGTGGTGTCGCACCCGAAGGACCCGTTCCACCGCATCGACGTCCTCGCCGCGTCCCGGCACGTCCGGTTGGGCCTCGACGGCGCGGTGCTCGCCGAGAGCGCGCGCCCGACGCTGCTGTTCGAGACCCTGCTGCCCACCCGCTACTACCTCCCCCGCGACGACGTGCGCGCCGAGCTGGTGCCGAGCCCGACCCGGACGTTCTGCGCCTACAAGGGCGAGGCGTCCTACTTCTCGCTCGTCGTGGGCGAGAGGACGGTGCCGGACCTGGCCTGGACCTACGAGCACCCGCTGCGGGAGGCGGCACCGATCCGAGACCTGGTCTGCTTCTTCGACGAGAGCACCGACGTCGTCCTCGATGGCGTGCCGCAGGAGCGGCCGGTGACCCCGTGGTCGCGGCGATGACGCCGCCGCAGGGGGCTGCGGCGCTCATCGTGTGGTGTCGAGCCATTCCTCGAACGTGGGGCCGGCGAGAACGGCGTCCGAACCGGGGAGGAGGGCCCCGGTCTCCATGAGCACGGCGTCCGGGTCGTCCGGGTTGCGCACGCCCTCGACCGCCCGGGGCCCGCCGCGCTTCGCCGCGAGCAGCGTCGCCATCGCGACGAGGTCCTCCTCCCGTGGCCCCGCGATCTCCAGGATCGTCTCGGGCACGGCGTTCGCCTCCGGGCCGGTGGCCAGGTCGGCCAGTGCCTCGGCCACGCTCCTGGCGGCGACCAGTTGGGTGCGCATCCTCGGGAGGTACGCGACCTCACCCTGGGTTCCCCAGTCCACGAGCTGGCCGACGAACTCGTGGAACTGCGCCGCCCGCAGGATGCGCACCGGAACCGGCCCGGCGAGCATCGCCTGCTCGTGGGCCGACTTGGCGGCGTTGTAGCCGTCCTGGAACCGGTCGATCCCGATGATCGACACCACGACGATGCGGCGGACACCCGCCTGCGTGCTCGCCCGCTGCAGGTTCGCGGCCGCGGTCGTGAAGAACCGGGTCGCCTCGTCCCGGTCGGCCGACGGCCCGGTGGCCACGTCGACCACGCAGTCCACACCCGCGAGGGCGGCGTCGAGCCCCGTCCCGGTGATCACATCGACGCCGTGGCCGCGGGACACCGCGACGACGTCGTGGCCCCGGCCCTCGAGGACGTCCACCACGTGGCGGCCGACCCGTCCCGTTGCTCCCACTACTGCGATCTTCATGGTCCTCACCTTCCCGGTGGTGTCGTGCTCGTTACCGTGTCCGTCACTGCTCTGACGAGACGAGGCCGGGAAAGGTAACGGTGGACGACGTTCTGACCGCGCAGTTCGAGGCCCGCCGCACCCATCTGCGGGCCGTCGCCTACCGGATGCTGGGCTCGGTCAGCGAGGCCGACGACGCCGTGCAGGAGAGCTGGCTGAGACTCGAGCGCACCGACACCGCCGCCGTCGACAACCTGGGCGGCTGGCTGACCACCGTCGTCTCCCGGGTGTGCCTGGACATGCTCCGGTCGCGACGGTCACGACGCGAGGAACCCTGGGAGGTGCGTCTCCCCGATCCCGTCGTGAGCAACGGGGAAGGGGCCGATCCCGAGAACGAGGCGCTCGTCTCCGACGCCGTCGGGCTCGCCCTGCTCGTCGTGCTCGACACGCTGAATCCGGCAGAGCGGCTGGCCTTCGTGCTCCATGACATGTTCGCGGTCCCGTTCGACGAGATCGCGCCGATCGTCGAACGCTCTCCGGCCGCCACCAAGATGATGGCGAGCCGGGCCCGCCGGCGGGTCCAGGCGTCGACCACCGCCCCCGACGTCGACCTCGTGCGGCAGCGGAAGGTCGTCGACGCCTTCCACGCCGCCTCGCGCGGCGGCGGGTTCGAGGCGCTCGTCGCGGTGCTCGATCCCGATGTCGTGCTCCGGGTGGACCGCGCGGAAGGGCTGTCGTTGGTGCGCGGCGCCGAGGACGTGGCGTCCCAGGCGCTCCTGTTCGCCCGGCTGGGCCCGGTCGGCCGGCCGGTGGTCGTCAACGGGGTCGCCGGTGTCGTGTCGGTCCTCGACGGCGAGGTGCTCGGGCTCATGGCGTTCACCGTGGCGGGCGGCCGGATCGTCGAGATCGACATCCTCGCCGACCCCGCCCGCCTGGGTCGGCTCGGCCTCGTTCCCTGACTGCGCTCGAGAACGTGCTTGGGCATCAAGAACGTGTGTGGGCGTCAAGAACGTGTGTGGGCGTCAAGAACGCGTCGATGCCGTCCGCTCGGCGCGTCAAGGCGCCGTTGGTGCCGTAGCCGACCACGCGCCTCGACGACGACTGTCGACGGTCGGCTCGCCGCAACGACGGGCGCGTATGGGAAGGGTTCACCGATGGCCGACCTGGCCTATGTGCTGCTGCTGATCGGCGGGTTCGCACTCCTGGTCCTGGTGGTGCGAGGGCTGGACGCGCTGTGATCGCCGACGTCGCGGGCGCGCTGATCGCCCTGGGACTGCTCGTCTACCTGTTCGTCGCCCTGCTGCGCCCGAGCGGTTCTGATGACCTCGACGCTCGCCGGCCTGCTGCAGGTCGCCGCCCTCGTCGTGCTCCTCGCGCTGGTGTACAAGCCGCTCGGCGACTACATGGCCTGGGTCTACAGCAGCGAGAAGCACTGGCGCGTGGAGACCGCGCTCTACCGCCTGGTCCGCGTCGATCCCACCACCGAACAACGGTGGACGACGTACGCAGCAATGCGTTGTGCGTCTACTGGTCGCGTATTGCTAAA
>CAVQFJ010000002.1:0-176034 GCA_963711715.1 uncultured Actinomycetota bacterium | reverse complement strand
CTGTCCGGGATCTGCTGGACCGGCGGACCCCGCGAGCCGTCGACGCCGAACGGGACGCCAGTGCATCGCGGGCATGATCGTCGGACCCCGGTGTCCCGTTCGACGGGCCCGGTCGCCGAGGCACGCCCACGGTGATCCGGGCCGCGCGGGTAGCGTGGGCCAGCGTGAACGAGCGCAGCGAGCGGACCACCAGCCCGACCGCCACCCCGTTCTGGGGACCGGACTTCGACGAGCTGCAGCAGCACGACCCGGAGATCGCCGACGTCGTCCTCGACGAGCTGGACCGGCAGCGCGGCGGGCTGCAGCTCATCGCCAGCGAGAACCTCACCTCGCCGGCCGTGCTGGCCGCGCTCGGCTCGACGCTGACGAACAAGTACGCCGAGGGCTACCCCGGCCGGCGCTACTACGGCGGCTGCGCAGGTGGTCGACCAGGCCGAGGAGATCGGCATCGCGCGGGCCAAGGAGCTGTTCGGCGCCGAGCACGCCAACCTGCAGCCGCACTCGGGCGCCAGCGCCAACCTGGCCGCGTACGCGGCGTTGCTGAAGCCCGGCGACACCGTGCTCGCCATGGACCTCCGCACGGCGGTCACCTCACCCACGGCAGCAAGGTCAACTTCTCCGGCAAGTGGTTCCACACCGTCGGCTACACGGTGCGCCGAGGACACCGAGCTGATCGACTACGACGAGGTCCGCGACCTGGCCCGCGAGCACCGGCCCAAGATGATCATCTGCGGCGCCACCGCGTACCCGCGGCTGATCGACTTCGCGGCGTTCCGGGAGATCGCCGACGAGGTCGGCGCCTACCTGATGGTCGACGCCGCCCACTTCATCGGCCTGGTCGCCGGCAGGGCGATCCCGTCGCCGGTGCCGTACGCCGACGTCGTCGCGGCCACCACGCACAAGGTGCTGCGCGGCCCGCGCGGCGGCATGATCCTGTGCCGCGCGGAGCACGCCGAGCGCCATCGACAAGGCCGTGTTCCCGTTCACCCAGGGCGGCCCGCTGATGCACGCCGTCGCCGCCAAGGCCGTCGCCATGCGGGAGGCGGCCCAGCCGGAGTTCCAGGCCTACGCCCGCCAGGTGGTCGCCAACGCGCAGGCGCTGGCCGAAGGCCTGGAGGCCGAGGGGATGCGCGCGGTGTCCGGCGGCACCGACACCCACCTCGCGCTGATCGACCTGCGCGCCGATCGGCGTGACCGGCGCGCGAGGCCGAGACGCCGCTGCGACGCGGCGCGGATCACGCTGAACAAGAACGCGATCCCGTACGACCCGGCGCCGCCGATGACGCCGTCCGGCCTGCGGGTCGGCTCGCCGAGCGTCACCACCCAGGGCATGGTCGAGGCCGACATGGCCGAGGTCGGGACGTTGGTCGGGCGTGCGGTCCGGGCCGAGCAGGGAGGCCCGAGGGTGACGCCGAGCTGGCCGCGGTGGCCGAGGCCGTCTCCGCGCTGGTCGCGCGCACGCCTGCCTACCCGCGGCCCTGATCGCCGGGCCGGCGTGGTGCCCTCCCTCGTCCTGCCGATCAGGGAGTACCTGCTCGCCGGGTTGACGGCGGCGGTCATCACGTTCCTGCTCGTCGGCCCGGTGCGCGTGCTGGCCCTGCGCTTCGGCGCGGTGGCCTGGCCGCGGGGACGCGACGTGCACGTCACGCCGACACCGCGGTGGGGCGGACTGGCGATGCTCGGCGGGGTCCTGGCCGGCGTCGGGATGGCCTACCAGCTACCCGCACTGCGGCTGGCGTTCGACAACAGCCCGGTCGAGATCCTCGGCATCCTGGCCGCGGCGGTCCTGCTCGTCGGCGTGGGTGCGCTGGACGACCGCTTCGAGCTCGACGCGCTCACGAAGTTCGCCGGCCAGATCACCGCGGCCGGGGTGCTGGTGCTGGTCGGTGTGCAGTGGACCGTGTTCTGGGTGCCGTGGGGCGGCGGCGGCTCCGGCATCTCGGGGTCGTACCTGATCCTCGGGCAGGAGCAGGGCGTGCTGATCACGGTGCTGCTCACGGTGGCGCTGGTGAACGCGATGAACTTCGTCGACGGTCTCGACGGGCTCGCTGCCGGCATCGGGCTCATCGCGGCCGGTGCGACGGGCCTGTTCGCCATCGGACTGGTCCGGCGGGTGGGCAACGACCCGGCGGCCTACTCGCCCGCCCTCATCGCGGCTGTGCTCGCCGGGGCCTGCCTGGGGTTCCTGCCGCACAACTTCAACCCGGCCCGGATCTTCATGGGGGACTCCGGCTCGATGCTCATCGGGTTGCTGCTCGCCGCGGCCACGACGAGCGCGTCCGGCAAGATCTCGATCACCGTGATCGACGGCACCGACATCCTGGCGCTGTTCGCCCCGCTCATCGTGCTGGCCGCGGTGCTCTTCGTGCCGCTGCTCGACCTGTTGATGGCCGTGGTGCGGCGCACCCGCAAGGGCATGAGCCCGTTCTCCCCGGACAAGATGCACCTGCACCACCGGCTGCTCGAGATCGGCCACAGCCACCGGCGTGCGGTGCTGCTGATCTACCTGTGGGCCGGGCTGCTGGCGTTCGGCGCGGTCGCGCTGGCGCTGATCGACGATCCGTTCATCGTCCTCTGGGCGGTGGGGATCGGTCTGGTGGTCGCCGTGCTCGCGTCCGCCGTGCCGCGGATGAGGTCGCGCGACCCCGCCCGGTAACCCCCGTCCATGTGTTCTACGAGGAGTAGTACGAAACCGGACCACCCTCGCAAAGCGGCGTGATCGACCCGGCCTTCCCGCAGGTCACGGCCCGTCCGGCGGGGGCGCGACGCTGTGGTAGCGTCGCCCTCGCCGAACGGGCGACGGCCCGATCTGTTCCCACAGCTCGGTTCCTGCGTGCGGTGCGGAACCAGGTCTCTTTCAACGCCGAGGCGAGGAGTTGCTCGTGGATGCTCACTTCCGGGTCGGTCGTCGGGCTCGGATCGGCTGATCGTCCCGGTGAGCAGCGGCGGGCCGGCGCTGGGCGACCTCCTCAGCATGGGCGTCACCCTGGCCCTCTGCCTGGTGGCCGGCTTCGGTCTGGGTTGGCTCGCCGACATGCCCTTCGACACGTTCCCGGCGTTCGCCCTCGCGGGCCTCGCGCTCGGGGTCGTGGCCGCCTGCCTCTACTTCTACAAGACGTTCAAGAGGTACTCGTGACGGAACGGAGATCGTCGTGGTGACCGGGACGCCGTACATCCCGCCCGTGACCCGGACCACCCTGCGCCGGTCGGTCCAGATGGCGCTGGTCGCGGGCGTGGTGGCGCTGGCGGTCATGGTCCCCACGGGGTACGGGCAGTACGCGATCTTCGTCTGCGTCGGGCTCGCCCTCGGCGCCC
Source organism: uncultured Actinomycetota bacterium (assembly GCA_963711715.1). GTDB lineage: Bacteria > Actinomycetota > Actinomycetes > Mycobacteriales > Pseudonocardiaceae > Pseudonocardia. The sequence goes on along the minus strand of CAVQFJ010000002.1, from coordinate 172,719 downwards.
TCAACTCCGGCCTCGTCGTGCAGGCCGTTGCCCGGTTCGCCGTCGCCCGGCCGTCGAAGGTCCGGTTCTCCGGATCGGTACTGGGCCGGCTGGCGCTCGTCACCGTGGCCGCGTTCGCCTGCGCGCTGCTGTTCCGCCCCGCCGGCCTCGCGGTGTTCGGTGGTCTCGCCCTGTTCCAGCTCCTCGCCGTCGCGAGCTCGATGCTGCCGTTGATCAAGGAGATCCGCCAGAGATGACCCCTCCGCGATGAGCACCGACGTCGTCCTCGCCGCCGAAGGCGGGGAGATCACTCCCGGCGAGCACTGGACCGTCGAGATCGCGGGGCTCACGTTCAACGTCGACACCATCATCGGCACGGTGATCGCCGGAGCGATCATCTGCGGCCTCGGCCTCTACATGGCCCGCGGAGCAACGAAGGGTCGGCCGACGGCGCTGCAGCTGGCGTTCGAGGCCCTCACTGGCTGGGTCCAGAACCAGGTCCGGGAGGGGATGGGCCTCCGCGCGCCGCGCGGGGTGGTCGAGCTGTGCGTCACGCTGTTCGCGTTCATCCTCACGGCCAACTGGCTCGCCGTGCTGCCCTTCGAGGCCTACATCCCGCCGCCCACGTCCGACGTCAACCTCGTCTACCCGATGGCGCTGCTGGTGATCATCTGGGTGAACGTCGCCGGGATCCGCAAGCAGGGCGCCAAGGGCTTCTTCGGCCACCTGGCCAAGCCGTACCCCGCGCTGGCCCCCATCGAGTTCATCACGCAGTACTTCTCCCGCCCGGTCTCGCTCGCCCTGCGGCTGTTCGGCAACATCTTCGCCGGCGGCATCATGGTCGCGGTGATCGCCCTGCTCCCGGCCTACATCCTGTGGCTGCCCAACGCGGCGTGGAAACTGTTCGACATGTTCGTCGGCGTGATCCAGGCCCTGATCTTCACCCTGCTCACCCTGATCTACTTCAGTGAAGCGGTGGGCAGTGAGGACGAGGCGGCGCACTAGGCGTCCCTGCCCCCGAGCTCCCCAACAGACGATGCGTGCCACGCGGAGCACCGCGTGGCACGGGAAAGAACGAGGAGAGACATGAGTGCAATCACGGTCCTTGCCCAGGCGGCAGAGGGTCCCGACCCCGTGCTGCTCGGGCTGGCGATGGTCGGCGGTGGCATCGCACTGGGCGGCGGTGTGATCGGCGCGGCGGTCGGCGACGGCCTGGTCGGCGCGGCCATGATCAACGGCGTGGCCCGTCAGCCCGAGGCGGCCGGCCGGCTCAACACCACGATGTTCCTGATCATCGGTCTGGTCGAGGGCATGTACTTCATCAACCTGGCGTTCATGGCGCTGTTCGTGTTCGTCACCGGCCAGAGCTGATCGGAATCCCCATGACCACACCGTTGGCGGCGGAGACCAACAACTTCCTGCTGCCCAACGCCACGATCATCGTCGAGTTCGTGCTGTTCCTGATCATCCTGTTCGTCTTCTCCCGCTTCATCGTGCCGCCGCTGACCGCGGCGATGCGGAGGCGTCAGGAGATGGTCCAGAAGCAGGCGCAGGAGCGCGAGGAGTCGGCCCGTCGCCTCAAGGAGGCGCAGGAGCGCTACGAGGGCGCCCTCGCGGAGGCGCGGGCCGAGGCCAACTCGATCCGGGACGAGGCCCGTGCCGACGCCCAGCGGATCCGCAGCGAGATGCGCGAGGAGACCGACCGCGAGGTCGAGCGGATCCGGCAGCAGGGCGAGGAGCAGCTGGCGGCCCAGCGCGAGCAGACGGTCCGCGAGCTGCGCACCGAGATCGGTGGCTTGTCCACCGAGCTGGCGTCGCGCATCCTGGCCCGGCCGATGGGCACCGACGGGCCGCAGCGCGACACCATCGACAGCTTCGTCTCCGACCTCGACCAGAAGCAGGCCGCGGGAGGGCCGAACTGATGGCCGTCCTCATCGCGGAGTTCGTCGGGTTCCTGGTCATCCTGTTCGTGCTCTACCGCTACGTGCTACCGGTCATCAAGCCGATGGTGCGCCGCCGGCAGGAGAACATCCAGCAGCAGGTCGACGACAGCGAGGAGGCGACGCGGCGGCTGCAGGACGCCGAGAAGCGCTTCGAGTCCTCGGTCGAGGAGGCGCGCCGGGAGGCGGCCCGCATGCGCGACGACGCCAGGGCGCAGGCCACCCGCATCCGCGAGGAGCTCACGGAGCAGGCCGAGCGCGAGGTGGAGCGGATCAAGCAGCGCGGCCAGGAGCAGCTCGCCGCCCAGCGCGACCAGGTGATCCGCCAGCTCCGCACGGAGGTCGGCGCGCAGTCGATGCAGCTGGCGGAGCGCATCGTCGTCGAGTCACTGGCCGACGACTCGAGCCGCAGCGGCACCGTGGACCAGTTCCTCAACGACCTGGACGACATGGACCAGGACGACCAGGACGACCCGGACCAGGACGACGGGCCCGAGCGCGGCGACCCGGCCGGGCGGCGGCCGCAGGCCGCCGGGGCCACCGGCGGAGGGTCGAGCTGATGGCGGTCATGCTGCAGTCGGCCAGTCGCGAGTCGCTCGCCGAGGCGGGGGCCCGCCTCGACTCCGTCGTCGACAGCCCGTCGGGGAGCGACCTGGAGCAGCTCGGGAGCGACCTGTTCGCGGTGCTGCGCCTGGTGGTCGCCGAACCGACCTTGCGCCGGCACCTCGCCGATCCCTCGGTCGAGGAGTCCTCACGGTCGGGGCTCGCCGATCGGCTGCTGGACGGGAAGATCGGTCGACCGGCGTTGGACGTCGTGTCGGACCTCGTCTCCTCGCGCTGGTCGCGCGGGGTCGACCTGGTGGAGGCGCTCGAGGTGCTGGCCCGCCGGGCCACCCTCGGCGTCGCGGAGAAGGACGGCACCCTCGACGAGGTCGAGGACCAGCTGTTCCGGTTCGGCCGGATCCTGGACCGGGAGCCCGAGCTCGCCGGCCTGCTCGCCGACCCGGGCACCCCGGCCGACAAGCGCGTCGAGCTGCTGCGGCAGGTGCTCGACGACCGGGTCTCGCCGGTCACCGCGTCGTTGCTGGAGCAGACCGTGCGCACTCCCCGGGGGCGCAGCCTCGACCTGGCGGCCGAGGAGCTCTCCGAGCTCGCGGCGGCCCGCCGGGACCGCTACGTCGCGCACGTCCGCACCCCGGTGCGGCTGTCCGCCGAACAGGAGCAGCGGCTCACCGACACGCTGACCCGGCTCTACGGCCGTCCGATCTCGCTGCAGGCCGAGCTCGACCCCGACCTGCTGGGCGGGCTCGTCGTCCGGGTGGGCGGTGAGCTGATCGACGGCAGCGTGGCCGGCAAGCTGGCCGCAGCCCGCCGGAAGCTGGCCGACTGAGCGGAGCTTGCGGAGCGAACATCGTGACATGAGCCCTCCCGACCTGCCGCGAACATCCGATCGCACGACGACAGCACGACGACCGAAGTCGAGAAGAAGCAGAAGCAGAAGGACGCGGACCGCCATGACAGAGCTGACGATCTCCTCCGAGGAGATCAGGAGTGCGATCTCGAGCTACGTCTCGTCGCTGGAGACGGACACCTCCCGCGAGGAGGTGGGGATGGTCTCCGACACCGGTGACGGCATCGCCCACGTCGAGGGCCTGCCCTCTGCCATGACCAACGAGCTGCTGGAGTTCGCCGGCGGGGTGCTCGGCGTGGCGCTGAACCTCGACCAGCGCGAGATCGGGGCGGTCGTCCTCGGTCCGTACGACGGCATCGAACAGGGCCAGCAGGTGAAGCGGACCGGCAGCATCCTCTCGGTCCCCGTCGGCGACGGGTTCCTCGGTCGGGTCGTCGACCCGCTCGGCTCGCCGATCGACGGCCTCGGCGACATCGAGGCCGAGGAGCAGCGCGTGCTCGAGCTGCAGGCCGCATCGGTGATCGACCGGCAGAGCGTGAACGAGCCGCTGCAGACCGGGATCAAGGCGATCGACGCCATGACGCCGATCGGTCGCGGCCAGCGTCAGCTGATCATCGGCGACCGCAAGACGGGCAAGACGGCCGTCTGCGTCGACACGATCATCAACCAGAAGCAGAACTGGGAGTCCGGGGACGAGAAGCTGCAGGTCCGCTGCATCTACGTCGCGATAGGCCAGAAGGGCTCCACGATCGCGAGCATCCGGCAGTCGCTCGAGGAGGCGGGCGCGCTGGAGTACACGACGATCGTCGCGGCCCCCGCGTCCGACCCCGCCGGGTTCAAGTGGCTCGCCCCCTACACCGGCTCCTCGATCGGGCAGCACTGGATGTACCAGGGCAAGCACGTCCTGATCGTCTTCGACGACCTCTCCAAGCAGGCCGAGGCCTACCGGGCCATCTCGCTGCTGCTGCGGCGCCCGCCAGGCCGCGAGGCCTACCCCGGCGACGTCTTCTACCTGCACTCCCGGCTCCTGGAGCGCTGCGCGAAGCTGTCCGACGACCTGGGTGCGGGTTCGATGACCGGCCTGCCGATCATCGAGACGAAGGCCAACGACGTGTCGGCCTACATCCCGACCAACGTCATCTCGATCACCGACGGCCAGGTCTTCCTCGAGTCCGACCTGTTCAACCAGGGCGTCCGCCCGGCGATCAACGTCGGCATCTCGGTGTCCCGCGTGGGCGGCGCCGCCCAGGTGAAGGCCATGAAGCAGGTCTCCGGCTCGCTGCGCCTCGACCTCTCGCAGTACCGCGAGCTGGAGGCGTTCGCGGCCTTCGGGTCCGACCTCGACGCGGCGTCGGCCGCGGCGCTCGGTCGCGGCGGGCGGCTCGTGGAGCTGCTCAAGCAGGCCCAGTTCCGGCCCCAGCCGGTGGAGGAGCAGGTCGTCTCGCTCTGGCTCGGGACCTCGGGCCAGCTCGACGCGGTGCCGGTCGACGACATCCGCCGCTTCGAGTCGGAGTTCCTCGACCACCTCCGCCGCGACGAGGAGGGAGCCCTCGCCGAGATCCGCGACAGCGGGAAGCTCAGCGACGAGAACATCGAGCGCCTCTCCGACGTCGTCCGCGAGTTCCAGAAGCAGTTCGAGGCGTCCGACGGGTCCTCGGTGGTGCCCAAGCAGAAGGAAGAAGAGGCGCTCGAGGAGGACGAGGTGGACCAGGAGACGGTGAAGGTCAACAAGCCGAAGCCGTCGGGGAGCAACTCGGACAAGTCGGACAGCAAGTCGAACAAGTCGGACAGCAAGTCGGACAGCAAGAAGTAGGCGGGCGATCACATGGCGGCCCAGATCCGGGTGTTGCGGCGGCGGATCCGCTCGACGCAGTCCATCAAGAAGATCACCAGGGCGATGGAGCTCATCGCCACCTCCCGCATCGCGAAGGCGCGGGCGAGGGTGGACGAGTCCAAGCCCTACGCCGAGCAGATGACCGCGATGCTCACCGAGCTGGCCAGCAACTCCGCGCTGGACCACCCGCTGCTCGTCGAGCGGGAGGACCCGCAGCGGGCGGCGGTGCTCGTCGTCACCAGCGACCGCGGGCAGGCCGGCGGCTACAACGCGAACGTCCTGCGGGAGGCCGAGCAGCTGCAGTCCCTGCTGCGCGAGCAGGGCAAGGAGCCGGTGCTCTACGTCATCGGCCGCAAGGGCGTGAACTACTTCCGGTTCCGCAAGCGCGAGGTGGTGGCGTCCTGGACCGGGTTCTCCGAGCAGCCGACCTACGCCGATGCGGCCGAGGCCGCGCGGGTGCTCGTGGCGGCGTTCATGGCCGGGGCCGGCGAGCGCGATGCCGAGGAGGCCGCCGAGTTCGCCGGTACCGAGACCGAGGACGTCGAGGCCGTCGACGAGCTGCACCTCGTCTACACGCAGTTCAAGAACATGGTCAACCAGGTCCCCCAGGCGCGGCGGATGGCTCCCATGGAGATCGAGTACACGGACTCGGACTCCGACTCGGAGTCGGAGCCTGAGCAGTCGGACGACTCGGCGCCGTCGGGTCCCCGGGCCCTCTACGAGTTCGAGCCGGATGCCGACACGCTCTTCGACGCCCTGCTGCCCAAGTACATCGGTGCGCGGCTGTTCGCGGCTCTGCTGGAGTCGGCGGCATCGGAATCGGCGAACCGGCAGCGGGCGATGAAGGCCGCGACCGACAACGCGAACGAATTGATCCGTAACCTGACACTGGAGTCCAACCAGGCTCGGCAGGCCCAGATCACCCAGGAGATCAGTGAGATCGTCGGTGGCGCCGACGCTCTCGTCAGCGTAGGAAGCGAGAACTGATGACCGCCACCGATGAGGGCACAGAGACCCAGACCCGGGTCGGCCGGGTCGTTCGGGTCACCGGACCGGTCGTCGACGTCGAGTTCCCACGCAACGAGCTGCCGGAGCTCTACAACGCGCTCACCGTCGAGGTGACGTTCGGCGATCTGGCGAAGACGATCACGCTGGAGGTCGCCCTGCACCTCGGCGACAACCTGGTCCGCACGATCTCCATGCAGCCAGCCGACGGGCTGGTGCGCGGGGCGGAGGTCACCGACCTGCGCCGACCGATCTCGGTACCGGTCGGCGACCAGGTCAAGGGGCACGTGTTCAACGCGCTCGGGCAGTGCCTGGACCAGCCCGATCTCGAGATCACCGGCGACCTGTGGGGCATCCACCGCTCGGCGCCCGCGTTCGACCAGCTCGAGGGCAAGACCGAGATGCTGGAGACCGGCATCAAGGTGCTCGACCTGCTCACCCCCTACGTGGTCGGCGGCAAGATCGGCCTGTTCGGCGGGGCCGGCGTCGGCAAGACCGTGCTGATCCAGGAGATGATCCAGCGCGTCGCGAAGAACTTCGGTGGCACGTCGGTGTTCGCCGGGGTCGGCGAGCGCACCCGCGAGGGCAACGACCTCATCACCGAGATGACCGAGGCCGACGTCATCAAGGACACCGCGCTGGTGTTCGGGCAGATGGACGAGCCGCCCGGCACCCGGATGCGGGTCGCGCTGTCCGCGCTGACGATGGCCGAGTACTTCCGCGACGAGCAGAACCAGGACGTCCTGCTGTTCATCGACAACATCTTCCGGTTCACCCAGGCGGGGTCCGAGGTGTCGACGCTGCTCGGCCGCATGCCGTCCGCGGTGGGGTACCAGCCCACCCTCGCCGACGAGATGGGCGAGCTGCAGGAGCGCATCACCTCCACCCGCGGCCGATCGATCACGTCGATGCAGGCGATCTACGTGCCGGCCGACGACTACACCGACCCCGCGCCGGCCACCACGTTCGCGCACCTCGACGCCACCACGGAGCTGTCCCGGCCGATCTCCCAGAAGGGGATCTACCCTGCGGTCGACCCGCTGACGTCGACCTCGCGGATCCTCGACCCGCAGTACGTCGGCGAGGACCACTTCCGGGTGGCCAACGAGGTGAAGCGGATCCTGCAGAAGTACGCCGACCTGCAGGACATCATCGCCATCCTCGGCATCGACGAGCTCTCCGAGGAGGACCGCCAGCTGGTCGGCCGGGCCCGACGGATCGAGCGCTTCCTGTCCCAGAACCTGCTGGTCGCCCAGCAGTTCACCGGCCAGGAGGGGTCGACCGTGCCGCTCAAGGAGACCATCGAGTCGTTCGACAAGATCGCCAAGGGCGAGTTCGACGACGTTCCCGAGCAGGCCTTCTTCCTGTGCGGCGGCCTCGAGGACCTCGACAAGAACCGCAAGAAGCTGGCCGACAGTGGCTGAGATGACGGTCGAGCTCGTCGCGGTCGAGCGGCGGATCTGGTCGGGGGAGGCGACGTTCGTGCTCGCCCGGACCACGGTGGGCGAGATCGGCGTCCTGCCGGGCCACGAGCCCACGCTGGCGCAGCTGGAGGAGGCCGGCGTCGTGCGCATCGACGGCGCCGACGGGTCGTCCACCACGGTGGCGGTCCACGGCGGTTTCCTGCACATCACCGCCGGACGGGGTGACGGTGCTGGCGGAGTCCGCCGAGCTGTCCACCGAGATCGACGTGTCGCGGGCCCGTGCCGCCCTGGACCGGGCCGACGAGTCCGAACCCGAGGGGGCCGCAGCGGCGGCCCGGGCGAACGCGCGGCTGAGGGCCGCCGACGCCGCGGAGTAGCTGGAGCCGCGGTGGGGCCAATGGCGGTGATCGTCGGCATCCTGCTGCTGGTGTTCTGCCTGCTGCCTCGGCTACCTGCCTTTCGGCGAGTCCGCCTCATGCGGGGCGGCGGTGTGGACGTGTGCCTGCGCCGCCGCCCCGGTCCGGCGTCGGGACTACGGGCGCCGGATGGCACTTCGGCGTCGGGCGCTACCGGGGCAACCAGCTCGCGTGGCACCGGCTCACGAGCTTCCGCCCGGGGCCCACCGTCGTGCTCGACCGCACCGAGCTCGAGATCGTCGATCGGCGCACCCCCGGACCTGCCGAGGCCGACGCGCTCCCGCCGGGCGCTGCGGTGCTGCGCTGCCGGTCAGGAGGGGCGCAGCTGGAGCTCGGCGATGACCCCCGGGGTGCTCACCGGCTTCCTGTCCTGGCTCGAGGCCTCGCCGCCCGGCCGCAGCACCGGCTACCGCCAGGCGTCCTGATCCGTCCCGGCCGTCACGAGGTGCCGCGCTCCGCCGGGGCGCCACAGGACGTCACCGTCGGGGTTCGCCACCCGGCCCAGGATGAACAGCAGGTCCGAGAGGCGGTTGAGGTAGGTCGCGGTGAGCGGGTTGGTGCGCTCGGCGTCGGAGTCCAGCAGGGCCCACACCGACCGTTCCGCGCGGCGGGTGACCGTCCGGGCCACGTGCAGGTAGGCCCCGCCCGGGGTGCCGCCGGGCAGGATGAACGAGTCGAGCTTCGGCAGGCCCTCGTTGAACTCGTCGCACCAGCCCTCCAGGCGCGTGACGTACTCCTCGGTGACCCGCAGCGGCGGGTACTGCGGCTCCTCGACGATCGGCGAGCACAGGTCCGCGCCCACGTCGAACAGGTCGTTCTGGACCTGCCGCAGCGGCGCCCGCACCGCCTCGGAGAGGCCGCCGACCGTCATCGCGACCCCGATCGCGGCGTTGGCCTCGTCGGTGTCGGCGTACGCCGCGAGCCGGACGTCGGTCTTGCGGACGCGGCTGAAGTCGCCGAGCGCGGTCGTCCCGTCGTCGCCGGTCCTGGTGTAGATCCTGGTCAGGTGCACGGCCATGGGGCGACGGTAGCGCCGGGCGCCCGACCCGGGGCGATAGCGTCGACGGCCGTGGCTGAGCATTTCGCCGTGAGCGGCGGCACCCGGCTCGTGGGCGCCGTCGACGTGGTCGGGGCGAAGAACAGCGTGCTGAAGCTGATGGCGGCGGCGCTGCTGGCCGAGGGCACCACGACGCTCACCAACTGCCCGGAGATCCTCGACGTCCCGCTGATGGCCGACGTGCTGCGCAGCCTCGGCTGCCACGGTCGTCGTCGACCGCGACACCGTCACCATCGACGTCCCGGCCGAGCCCGGGGCCCAGGCCGACTACCGGTCGGTCGTCGAAGCTGCGGGCCTCGGTCTGCGTGCTCGGGCCGCTGGTCGCCCGCTGCCGGCGCGCCGTGGTGCCCGCTGCCGGGCGGCGACGCCATCGGCTCGCGTCCGCTGGACATGCACCAGGCCGGGCTGCGCAAGCTCGGCGCGACCACCGAGATCGAGCACGGCCGGGTGGTCGCGCATGCCGACGAGCTGCGCGGCGCGCAGATCTGGCTCGACTTCCCGAGCGTCGGGGCCACCGAGAACATCCTCATGGCCGCGGTGCTGGCCGACGGCACCACCGTGATCGACAACGCCGCTCGGGAGCCGGAGATCGTCGACCTCTGCACGATGCTGCAGCAGATGGGGGCCAAGGTCGACGGGGTCGGCACCTCGACGCTCACGGTGCACGGGGTGACCGGGCTCCAGCCCACCCGGCACCGCGTGATCGGCGACCGGATCGTCGGGGCGACGTGGGCGTTCGCCGCCGCGATGACGCGCGGTGACGTGACGGTGCGCGGCGTCGATCCGCACCATCTCGAGCTCGTGCTCGACAAGCTGCGCAGCGCCGGAGCCCGGACCGAGATCGGCGCCGAGGAGTTCAGGGTCTGCGATGCGCCGCCCGGCCGCAGGCCGTCGACTTCGTGACCCTGCCCTACCCCGGCTTCGCCACCGACCTGCAGCCGATGGCCATCGCGCTCTCCGCGGTGGCGGACGGCACGTCGATGATCACGGAGAACGTGTTCGAGGCGCGGTTCCGGTTCGTCGACGAGATGGTCCGGCTCGGGGCCGACGCGCGGACCGACGGTCACCACGCGGTCGTCCGGGGTGTCGAGCGGCTGTCCAGCGCGCCGGTGTGGGCCAGCGACATCCGAGCGGGTGCCGGACTCGTCCTCGCCGCGCTGTGGGCCGACGGCCAGACCGAGGTGTGGGACGTCGAGCACATCGACCGCGGCTACCCGCGCTTCGTCGAGAACCTGCGTCGCCTCGGGGCGACCGTCACCAGGATGAGCACCGAACCCGAGCGCTAGCGGCGTGTCGGGCTACCCGGCGATGCGGAGCAGGAGCGTTCGTGTCAGGGTGCGCCCGTGACCAGCGCCGCCGAGTCCGCCAACCAGTCCGCCAACCAGTCCGCCAACCAGTCCGCCAAGCAGGTAGCCCAGAGCCGCCCCGTCAAGATCGGGGCACGGATCGGCATCGTGGCCTACGGGGTCACCCATCTGCTGATCGCCGGGCTGGCGCTGCAGGTCGCGTTCGGGCAGGGCGGCGAGCAGGCCGACCAGAACGGCGCGTTCCAGGCACTGGCCCAGCAGCCCTTCGGGCAGGTGCTGCTCTGGGTGCTGGTCATCGGCTTCGTCTTCGCGGCGCTGTGGCGGCTGGAGCAGGCCATCTGGGGATACAGCTACGTGTCCGACCACACGAAGAACGTCCGCAAGCGGGCGGTCAGCGGGGCCAAGGCCGCGGTCTTCCTGGTGTTCGCGTTCCTCGCCGGCCAGACGGCGGCGGGCGGTGGGGGTGGTGGCGGTGGGCAGCAGGGCGCCGCTGCCGGCATCCTCGGGCTGCCGGGTGGTCAGCTCATCGTCGGCGCGGTCGGCCTCGGGATCCTCGCCGCCGGCGTCGTCGAGGTCGTCGAGGGCTGGCAGCAGAAGTTCCGCGAGGACATGGACCTGCCGTCGGACCACCGTGCCCGCGAGGCCGCGGTCCGCATCGGTCAGGTCGGGTTCATCGGCAAGGGCATCTCGATCGGGCTGATCGGGATCCTGGTGGTGGTCGCCGCGGTCCGGTTCCGGCCCGAGGAGGCGTCCGGTCTCGACGCCGCGCTGAAGGGCCTCGCCGCCCAGCCGTTCGGGCCGTTCCTGCTGATGGCCGTGGCGTTCGGGCTGGCCGCCTACGGGGTCTTCTGCTTCTTCGACGCCCGCTACCACCGGGTGTAGGCAGCCGCGCCGGTCGGGCGCCCTAATCGAGCGCCCCCCGGCTGAGCACGACGCGGGCGTTCACGACGTCGTCGTGGAACACCAGGAGGCGGTAGGTGCCGTCCTCCCGCCCGATCGTGGCGCGGATGCCGGCCGCGCCCAACCGGGACTGCAGGACCTGGGCGGCGGGCACCGTCGGTACCCGGGACACCTCCTCCAGCAGCCCGTCGCCGGTGGGATCGTCCGGGTCGGGGATGCGCGGCCCGGGCTGGTTCTTGCCCGTGCCGAACGTCCATCGCAGGGCCAGGATGATCCCGGCCATCATGATGATCCCGCCGAAGAGGACGAAGAAGCGCGTCGCCTGATCGGCCATGGGGACATTGTCCGGCAGCGGCGGCGCGGCCGCCCGCCTGTATCGATCACCCCGGCCTGGGATCGATCACCCGCCTGTATCGATCACGCAGTGTGACGGCGGTCGTGCGGACCGTCCGCGCGGGCTACGCGCCAGTAGGATTCCGTCGATCCACGATGGCGGAGGTGCCCGGTGCCCTACCCGACCGACGGTGACCGTGACCGGCCGTGGGTGATCCGGACCTACGCCGGTCATTCGAGTGCCGCCACGTCGAACGCGCTGTACCGGCGCAACCTCGCCAAGGGCCAGACCGGGCTCTCGGTGGCGTTCGACCTACCGACCCAGACCGGCTACGACCCGGACGACGAGCTCGCGAAGGGCGAGGTCGGCAAGGTCGGGGTGCCGATCGGCCACATCGGCGACATGCGCACGCTGTTCGACGGCATCCCGCTCGCACAGGCCAACACCTCGATGACGATCAACGCGCCGGCCATGTGGCTGCTCGCCCTCTACGTCGCGGTCGCCGACGAGACCGGTGCACCGCGCGCGACCCTCACCGGCACGACGCAGAACGACATCGTCAAGGAGTACCTCTCGCGCGGGACGTACGTCTTCCCTCCCGCGCCGAGCATGCGGTTGATCACCGACATGATCGCGTGGTCGGTCGTCGAGATCCCGAAGTGGAACCCCATCAACGTCTGCAGCTACCACCTGCAGGAAGCGGGCGCGACGCCCGAGCAGGAGCTCGCCTACGCGCTCTGCACGGCCATCGCCGTGCTCGACTCGGTGCGCGACTCCGGCCAGGTCGCGCCCGACCGCTTCCCGGACGTCGTCGCGCGCATCTCGTTCTTCGTCAACGCCGGCCTGCGGTTCGTCGAGGAGATGTGCAAGATGCGGGCCCTCGGGCAGCTGTGGGACGAGATCACCCGCGACCGCTACGGGGTCGACGACCCGGCGCGGCGACGGCTGCGCTACGGGGTGCAGGTCAACTCGCTCGGGCTCACCGAGGCGCAGCCGGAGAACAACGTGCAGCGCATCGTGCTGGAGATGCTCGCGGTGACGCTGTCCCGCGACGCCCGGGCGCGCGCGATCCAGCTGCCGGCCTGGAACGAGGCACTCGGCCTGCCCAGACCGTGGGACCAGCAGTGGGCCCTGCGGATGCAGCAGGTCCTCGCCTACGAGACCGACCTGCTGGAGTACGAGGACCTGTTCGAGGGCAGCCACGTCGTCGAGGCCAAGGTCGCCGACCTGGTGGCGCGGGCGCGGGCGGAGATCGACCGCGTGCAGGAGAGGGGCGGCGCGGTGGCGGCCGTGGAGTCGGGCTACATGAAGGGCCAGCTCGTCTCGTCGCTCGCCAGGCGGCGGCACCGGATGGAGTCCGGCGAGGCCGTCGTCGTCGGGGTCAACCGGTTCGAGAGCACCGAGCCGAGCCCGCTGCAGGCCGGAGGGGCGGCGGCGGTGGAGACGGTCGATCCGGCCACCGAGGCCGCGGCGGTGGAGGCCGTCCGGACCTGGCGGGCGAGCCGGGACGCCGCAGCCGTCGAGGCGACCCTGCGCGGGTTGCGGGACGCGGCCAAGACCGACGCCAACCTGATGGATGCCTCGATCGCCTGCGCGCAGGCCGGTGTGACCACCGGCGAATGGGCCGGGGTGCTGCGGGAGGTGTTCGGCGAGTTCCGGGCCCCCACCGGGGTGTCGGCCGGGACCGGTTCCGGTGAGCCGTCCACCGACATCGCCGCCGTGCGCGAACGCGTACAGGCAGTGGGCGAGGAGATCGGTTCACGGCTGCGCATGCTCGTCGGGAAGCCCGGGCTCGACGGGCACTCGAACGGAGCGGAGCAGGTGGCCGTGCGCGCCCGCGACGTCGGCTTCGAGGTCGTCTACCAGGGCATCCGGCTCACGCCGGCCCAGATCGTCGCGGCCGCGGTGCAGGAGGACGTGCACGTCGTCGGGCTGTCGGTGCTGTCCGGATCGCACCTGGAGGTCGTGCCCGCCGTGGTCGACGGCCTGCGCGCCGCGGGCGCCGACGACGTCCTGGTGGTCGTCGGCGGCATCATCCCGCCCGAGGACGCTGCGGTCCTGCGCGACCGCGGCGTGGCGGCGGTGTTCACGCCGAAGGACTACCGCCTCACCGAGATGATGGACGAGATCGTGACCCTGGTTCGGGCCGCGCACCACGCGGGCTGATCGGCCCGCACCGACCTCAGTGCGAGTTCTGCTCGGCGTCCTCGCGCTCCTCGCCGCGGCGCCGGAGCAACCGGAAGCCGGGGATCCCCTGGATCGCCAGTCGGACCTCCTTGAGCACGTCGAGCAGCTCGTGCACGTCGGGCCCGACGCGGTCCAGGGTGGCCAGGATCGGCATGACGTCGGTCTCGAGGTGCTCGGTGAGCTGCGGGAGCTGGTCGATCAACCTGATCGCGGCCTCCAGCTCGGCCCCGGAGAACTCCGAGACGAAGGCCTGGGCGAGCGGCGCGGCCTGCTCGAGGATCGGCTCGTAGACCCCGAGGATCGCCGAGGCTCCGGCGGTGGCCGCGGCGGCCTGCTCCACCACGGCGTCGGACCGGTCGGCCACCGCGGCGGCCTTGAGGACCGCGGCACCCGCGCCCTCGGTCACGGTGCCCGCGGCGACGACGACGGCGCGCGCATCCGCCGTCACGGCGACGGCCCCGGCCACCACCTCGGCGGCACGGTCGGCCACCGCATCGGCATGCGCCGCGACAGCGTCCACCCGCCCGGCGATCGCGTCGGCGCGCAGCGCGACGGCGTCGACGCGGTCGGCGATGGCGGAAAGCCGGCCGACCAGTTGCTCGACGTCGTCGAGCAGCCCGGTCACGCGCTCCGGGAGGGACGCGACCAGCTCGACGGCCTCGTCGGTCCAGCCCAGCACGGCCCGTGCGCCGGCGACCATGTCCGAGGGCCCGACCCACACCGGCAGCCCGGCGATGCGCAACATCCGCTGATCCTCGCGCACCGGCGGGTGAGCGGCACGCTAGTCCGGCCAGACCGCCGGCCGCTTCTCCAGGAAGGACGCCATCCCCTCGCGGGCGCCCGGCGTCTGCGACAGCGACGCCATCACCTCCACCGCGATCGCGTAGGCGTCGGCCTCCGGCCGGTCGAGCTGGGCGTAGAGGGTCTGCTTGCCCACTCCCTTGCCGAAGCGGCTGCCCCGGGTGGCGCGAGCCAGCAGGGCGTCCACGCGGTCGTCCAGCTCGGCGTCGGGAACGGCGTAGTTGACCAGGCCCCACTGCGCGGCGGTCGCCGCGTCGACCGGGTCGCCGGTCAGCGCCATCTCCATCAGTCGCTTGCGCCCGATGGTGCGTGCCACCGGCACCGCAGGCGTGTGGCAGAACCAGCCCCCGTTACCGCCGGGCAGGGCGAAGGCGGCGGACTCGGCGGCCACGGCGAGATCGCAGGACGCCACGAGCTGGCAGCCGGCCGCGGTGGCCACCGCCTGCACCCGCGCGATCACGACCTGCGGGACCTCCTGCACCGTCTGCATCAGACGGGTGCAGAGCCGGAGCAGGTCGCGCACACCGGCGAGGTCGCGGGCGGCGACATCGGTGAAGTCGTGACCGGCCGAGAACGCCTTGCCCTCGGCGCCCAGCACGATGCCCGTGGCGTCGCTGCGACCGGCCGTCTCGAAGGCGTCGAGCAGCTCTCGCAGGTGCGCCTCGGAGAGCGCGTTGCGGCGATCGGGCCGGTTCATCGTGATGCGGACCGTCTCGCCCTCGTGCTTGACGAGCAGGTGTTCGTAGTCGGCCATGCCGGAAACGGTAGTCGGCGACCCGGGCCCTTGTCGCCGTCGTCGCACAGGGTCTAGCGTGACCGCATGACCAGATCGGTGAATGCGGTCACCGGGTCAGACGTGCGGCTGGAGCGGGTGCTGGACTCCGCCGCCGAGCTGCTCGTGCGCTGGGGCTACCAGCGCGTGACGATCGACGAGGTGGCCAGGCACGCCGGGATCGGGAAGGGCACGGTCTACCTGCACTTCCGCACCAAGGACGCGCTGTTCCTCACCGTGCTGCTGCGCGCGCACCGCCGCACCGTCGCCAGGATCGCCGACCGGATCGAGGCCGACCCCACCGACGCGCTGCCGGCCCGGATGTTCCGCTCGACCTACCTCGCCCTGGTGGCCGACCCCATGTCCAGGGCGCTCTACCTCGGCGACGGCGAGATCCTCGGCCGGCTCGTCCACGAGGCGGCCGACACGCTGGGCGAGCTCGCGGGACGGCGGGACCGGGTGGCGCACGAGCAGTTCCGGCTGCTGCGCGACGCGGGGTGCCTGCGCGTCGACCTGGACGTCGACGCCCAGCTGTACCTCGTCACGGCGATCGTTGCGGGCTTCTTCTTCGTGGACGCGCAGCCCACCGGACCTCGTGATCCCCGGGTGCGCGCCGAGCTGCTCGAGCTCGCGATCGCGTCCGCACTGCAGGTGCCGGACCCGCCGATCGACGGGTTGCGGGCGGTGGCACCGGCCATCGCGGAGAGCTTCCGATCACTGATCACCCACGTCGACCACGAGTGGCGCCGCCGCGTCCGGTGATCCCGCACCGGTGTCGCCGAGGAGGAAGAGGCAGGACATGACCACAGGACTCGAACCGGACCTGATGAACCCCGAGCTGCTCGCCGACCCCTACGCGGGATACGGGCGGCTGCGCGAGCAGGCCCCGGTGCTGCGCGGGCGGGCGATCGACGGCAGCCCGGCGTGGTACGTCACCCGCCAGGCCGACGTCCGCGCCGTACTGGGCGACCCCCGGTTCGTCACGAGCGCGGCCTCGGTGGCGGGCGGCGACGCCAACAGCGTGCGCGACCGGATGCTCGAGTCGCTCGGCATCCGCGGCGATCTCGTCGGCTACCTCACCCGGTCCATCCTCTCGGTCGACGGAGCCGACCACGTGCGGCTGCGCAAGCTCGTGTCCCGGGCGTTCACGGTGCGCCGCGTCGGGGAGCTCCGTCCGCGGGTCGAGGCGATCACGTCGGCGTTGCTCGACGGGTTCCCACCGACGGTCGACCTCGTGGAGTCCTTCGCCTACCCGCTCCCGATCACGGTGATCTGCGAGCTGGTCGGGGTCCCGGAGGCCGAGCGCCCGGCGTGGCGGGGCTGGGGCAAGGCGCTCCTGACGATGGACCGCGCGACCGTCCCCGGTGCGGTGCGGCAGATGGTCGACCACGTCCACGAGTTGGTCGACCGGCGCCGGATCCACCCGGAGGGTGACCTGCTCAGCGGCTTGGTCCACGCCCAGGACGAGGACGGCGACCGGCTCACCGACACCGAGCTGGTCACGCTGGTGTTCTCCCTCGTGATGGCCGGTCACGAGACCACCGCGCACCTGATCGCGAACGGCGCCTACGCGCTGCTCACGCACCCCGACCAGCTCGATCTGCTCCGCGCCGACCCCACGCTGTGGCCCGCGGCGGTGCACGAGCTGATGCGCTGGTGCGGCCCCGTGCAGGTCACCCAGCTCCGCTACGCGACGACGGACCTCGAGCTCGGCGGAGTGTCGATCCGGCGCGGCGAGGTCGTGCAGGCGGTCTTGGTGTCGGCCAATCGCGACCCGCGGGAGTACCAGGACCCCGACCGGCTCGACGTCCTGCGGCGGCCCGCCGCCCGGGGGGAGGGGCACGTGGGCTTCGGGCACGGTCCGCACTACTGCCTCGGCGCCGCGCTGGCCCGGCAGGAGGCGGAGGTGGCACTGCACGCGCTGTTCGACCGGTTCCCCGACCTGGCGCTCGCCGTCGACGAGCCGGAGTGGATGCCGGTGCCGGGGATGCGCCGATTGGCGCGCCTTCCGGTGCGTTCGGTCCAGTAGCTCGTCGGCAGGCCCGGGGTGTGCTGTCCGATCGCCTAGCTGCGGCCGTCGTGCAGCTGCAACAGCAGGTAGGCGGCCAGACTCTGGGAGTCGGTGATCTCGCTCCGTCGGGCCATCTGCTCGAACTCGGCCGCCGTGAACCACGCCGCCCGCATGTCCTGCTCCGTGGCCTCGCGGCGGGCCGGGCCCGTGGCCAGCTCGGTGGCCAGCCACACCGTGCCCGTCTGGCTGGACATCCCCGGCGCCACGTCGAGGTGCCCGATCAGCTCCATCCGGCCGGCGAGCAGGCCCGTCTCCTCCTGCAGCTCGGCGACGGCCAGGTCGGCCGTGTCGATCTCGGCGCGCTCCGGGGCGGTACCCGCCGGGAACTCCCACCGCCGTCGGCGAACGGGGTAGCGGAACTGCTCGACCAGGTGCAACCGGTCCCCGTCCCGCGGGATGATCAGTGCGTAGGTCGGTTTGTCGACCACCCCGTAGATGCCGTTGCTCCCGTCCGAGCGCCGGATCGCGTCCTCGCGCACCGTCATCCAGCTGTTGGCGTAGACCTGCCGGCTGCTGAGCGTCTCCACGGCACCACGGTGCCCGACGAGTGGTGGCCGTGCTCACGAGGGTCGCCGCGCCGCCGTGGGGACCCCCCGCGCCGACCCCCTACGCTCCACCGGTGCGCCTCGTCATCGCCCGCTGCCAGGTGGACTACGTGGGCCGCCTCACCGCGCACCTGCCGATGGCGCCGCGGCTGCTGCTCGTCAAGGCCGACGGGTCCGTGAGCGTGCACGCGGACGACCGCGCGTACAAACCGCTCAACTGGATGAGCCCACCGTGCTGGCTCGAGGAGGAGCCGGGCGTCTGGACGGTGCGCAACAAGGCCGACGAGTCGCTCGTCATCACCATCGACGAGGTGCTGCACGACACCAGCCACTCCCTCGGCCTCGATCCCGGACTGGTCAAGGACGGCGTCGAGGCGCACCTGCAGGAGCTGCTCGCCGCCCATCCCGGCGTGCTCGGCGAGGGGTTCACCCTGGTCCGTCGCGAGTACATGACGGCGATCGGCCCCGTCGACCTGCTGTGCCGCGACGGCCGGGGCTCGAGTGTCGCCGTCGAGGTCAAGCGCCGCGGCGAGATCGACGGGGTCGAGCAGCTCACGCGGTATCTCGAGCTGATGAACCGCGACCCGCTTCTCGCGCCGGTCACGGGGGTGTTCGCCGCGCAGCAGATCAAGCCGCAGGCCCGCACGCTGGCGCAGGACCGGGGTATCCGGTGCGTGGCCGTGGACTACGACGCGCTCCGCGGAGTGGAGACCCGGGACCTGCGTCTGTTCTGACGCCCGGGTCGCGGACCGGATCTCTGCGCGGCCCGGACCGCGCAGCCCGACCTACGCTGGCCGGGTGACCACCACCGCGGCGCTCCCCACCTTCGAATCCCTCGACCCCCGCACCGGCGACGTGGTCGGCACCTACCCTGTGCACGACGCGGCCGCGGTCGAGTCCGCCGTGGGACGAGCCGAGGGCGCAGCCCGGTGGTGGGCCGGGCTCGGCTTCGCGGAGCGCCGTCGCCGGCTCGGGGAGTGGCGCAAGGCGCTCGTGCGACGGCTCGACGGCATCGCCGCGGTCGTCGTCGACGAGACGGGCAAGCCCTTCGACGACGCCCGGCTCGAGCTCGTGCTGACGATCGGCCACCTGGACTGGGCCGCGAAGAACGCCGAACGGGTGCTGCGCCGACGTCGGGTGGGGTCGGCCCTGCTCGCGGGCAACCACGCGGCGACGCTCGCGTACCCCCCGATCGGCGTCGTGGGGGTGATCGGCCCGTGGAACTACCCGGTGTTCACGCCCATGGGCTCGATCGCGTACGCCCTCGCCGCCGGCAACGCCGTGGTGTTCAAGCCCAGCGAGCTGACCCCCGGAGTCGGGACGGCAGTGGCCGACAGCCTCGCCGAGATCGTCGAAGGGCAGCCCCTGCTCCAGGTGGTCACGGGATTCGGCGAGACGGGAGCGGCTCTGTGCCGGGCACCGGGCGTCGGCAAGATCGCCTTCACCGGGTCCACCGCCACGGGCAAGCGGGTCATGGCCGCCTGTGCGGAGACGCTCACCCCTGTGCTGATCGAGTGCGGCGGCAAGGACCCCTTGATCGTCGACGCTGACGCCGACCTGGATGCCGCGGCGGACGCCGCGGTCTGGGGCGGGATGTCCAACGCCGGTCAGACCTGCGTGGGCGTCGAGCGGGTGTACGTCGTCGACGCCGTGGCCGAACGGTTCACGGCGCGGGTCACGGCCAAAGCGCGCGAGTTGCGCACGGGCTCGGACGGCGACTTCGGGCCGATGACGATGCCGTCGCAGGCCGACGTGGTCCGTGGCCACGTCCAGGATGCGCTGGACCGCGGGGGTCGGGCGCTCGTCGGTGGCGTGGCGTCCGTGCGCCCACCGTTCGTCGAGCCGGTGGTGATCGCCGACGTGCCGGAGGACAGCGCCGCCGTCACGCAGGAGACCTTCGGGCCGGTGCTCGTCGTGAACCGCGTCCCGGACGTGGACGAGGCCGTGCGCCGCGCCAACGCCACCGGCTACGGCCTGGGCGCCGCGGTGTTCTCGAAGGCCAGGGGCGAGGAGATCGCCGCGCGGCTGCGCTGCGGGATGGTGTCGATCAACAGCGTGATCTCGTTCGCGGGGATCCCGAGCCTGCCCTTCGGGGGAGTCGGCGACTCGGGGTTCGGTCGCATCCACGGCGAGGACGGGCTGCGCGAGTTCGCGCGACCGCAGTCGGTGACGCGGCAGCGGTACGCCCTGCCCATCGCGGTCACCAGCTTCCGGCGCACGTCCGGTGGGATGAAGGCGCTCCTGGGTGTCGTGCGGCTGCGGCTCGGGAGGTAGCGGTCACACAGGCACACGGGCACGGACGCGGGCCGTGCGCGGAGATGGGACGATCCGGTCGAGGTCGGGCGGCGCAACGGGAGGTGGGCGGGTGGCACGCGAGTTCCGGACGGTCGGGGTGGTCGGCCTGGGCACGATGGGTGCGGGCATCGTCGAGGTCTTCGCCCGCAACGGCCTGCAGGTGATCGCCGCCGAGACCGACGACGACGCGGTGTTGCGCGGTCGCGCACACCTGGAGACGTCGACGGCGCGGGCGGTCGAGCGCGGCAAGCTGACCCGAATCCGGCGCCGACGAGCTGCTCGGCCGGATCTCGACGACCACGTCGCTCGCCGACATGGCCCAGGCCGACCTGGTGATCGAGGCGGTCCCGGAGCACCTCGACCTCAAGGCGGCGGTGTTCGCCGAGCTGGACGAGGTGTGTCGGCCCGAGGTCATCCTCGCGTCCAACACGTCGTCGCTGTCGGTGACCGAGCTGGCCGTGCGCACCGGGCGGCCCGGCAAGGTGATCGGGATGCACTTCTTCAACCCCGCTCCGGTCCAGAAGCTGGTGGAGCTGGTGCGCACGGTCGTCACCGAGCAGGACGTGGTCGACGACGCGAAGGAGTTCGCCGCCACCCTCGACAAGGTCCCGGTCGTGATCGGCGACCGCGCCGGCTTCATCGCGAACGCGCTGCTGTTCGGCTACCTCAACCACGCGGCGCGGATGTACGAGTCGCGCTACGCCAGCCGCGAGGACCTCGACGCCGCCATGCGGTACGGCTGCGGGTACCCCATGGGTCCGCTCGCCCTGCTCGACCTCATCGGGCTCGACACCTCCTACGAGATCCTCGACACGATGTACCGGCAGTCCCGCAACCAGATGCACGCGCCCACGCCGGTCCTCAAGCAGATGATCACCGCTGGGCTGCTCGGCCGGAAGACCGGGCGCGGCTTCTACACCTACGCCATGCCCCACAGCTCCGACCTGGTGCGCGACGCGGAGACGCCGACCGGCACCGTGCCCGAGGACGTGGCGGTCCGCGAGGTGCAGCGCGTGGCGGTCGTCGGCACCGGGACGATGGCCACCGGCATCGCCGAGGTGTTCGCCAGGGCCGGGTTCGACGTCGTCCTGCGCGGGCGCAGCGACTCCAACGTCCGGCGCTCGGTCGCGGCCGTCCGCACGTCGCTGGAGAAGGCCGTCGTGCGCGGACGGATCTCCGAGCCCGAGCGCGACGCCGCCCTCGCCCGGATCACCGGCACCACCCGGCTGGAGGACCTCGCCGACGTCGACCTCGTCGTCGAGGCCATCGCCGAGGAGCTCGACGTCAAGCGGGCGGTGTTCGCCGCCCTCGACGAGGTGTGCAAGCCGGGCGCGATCCTGGCCACCACCACGTCGTCGCTGCCGGTCGTCGAGTGCGCGGCGGCGACCTCGCGCCCGCAGGACGTCGTGGGCCTGCACTTCTTCAACCCCGCCCCGGTCGATGAAGCTGGTCGAGGTCGTCTCGACGATCACCACCGCGCCCGACGGTGGCGGCCACCGCCCTCGCCCTGTGCGAACGGCTGGGCAAGATCCCGGTGTCCTGCGGCGACCGGGCCGGCTTCATCGTCAACGCGCTGCTGTTCCCCTACCTCAACGACGCCGTGAAGATGCTCGAGGCGCACTACGCCACCGCCGACGACATCGACGCGGCGATGAAGACCGGCTGTGCGCTGCCGATGGGGCCCTTCGAGCTGCTCGACGTGGTGGGGCTCGACGTGTCGCTGGCCATCGAGCGCTCGCTCTACCAGGAGTTCCGGGAGTCCGGACTCGCTCCCGCGCCGCTGCTGGAGCACCTGGTGACGGCCGGCCGGCTGGGTCGCAAGACCGGCCACGGGTTCCGCGACTACGCGGCCCGCTGACCCGTCGTGCGGCTGCCTGTCCCCTCACGTTGATCATGCCGGCTGCGCCGGTCTGGCCACGGCGTGATCGCCGGCTGGGGACGCGTGACCGCGCCATGCCCGCGCGACCCCACCACCAACGGGGCTCAGCGACGCGTGGACCCGGCGCGGGAGCGGCTGGGATCCCGCGCCGTGGGACGCGGGGTCCCGCCGGCCCCGTTCTGCACCGGCGACGACCCACCGGCTGGCCCCGGCGGCTCCTGCCGCTGACGGGTGGACTCCTCGCCCGGCAGCGGGCCCAGGTGAGCCAGCGTGTGGTCGAGGTGGGAGCGCGCCCCGTCCACCTGCTGGGAGATGCGCCGCCGCAGTGCCACGAGCTCGGCCACCTGGCGCTCGGCCTCCGTCACCATCCTGCGGGCGGTCTTCTCCGCCTGGGCGATCTGCTCACGGGCCGCCGCAGCGGCCGACTCCCGGGTCTGCGCCACTTCGCGACGGCCCTGCACGTACTCGGCGGTGAGCTTGCTCAGCGCCTCCGACCGGCGCTGGTCCATCGCGGTCGTGAAGTCCTCCTCGACGAGGGCGCGCCGCGCCTCCGACTCGGACCAGGCCCTGGCGCGCTCCTGCTCGGCGCGGGCGGCGTCGGCCGCGGCCCGCTGCTCCATGGCGGAGCGGTCGGCGACGAGCTGTTCCTCGGCGGCCCGGCGCCGGGCCTCGAACTCCGACCGCGACCGCGCGAGGTCGCGAGCGGCCTGGTCGGCGTCGGCCCGCGCCGCGGACCGGATGCTGTCGGCGTCCGCGTGGGCGGAGGTGAGGGTGTCGGTCGCCCGCAGGTCGGCCGCCCGGATCCGCCGGTTGACCTCGACCTCGGCGCGGCCGATCATCTCGGCGACCTCGTCCTCGGCGAGCCGGAGCATCGAGCGCATCCGCTCGCTCATGCCCTGGATGCTCTGCGGCGGGCTCACGAGCGTGCGCACCTGGGCGCGCAGCCGCTCGGTGCGGGCGCGCGTCTCGTCGAGCTCCCGGGCCAGCTGGCTGGACTGGTCGACTGCGGCCTCCCGGTCGGTGGCCAGGATCCGGATCTCGGCGTCCAGCCGGCGCAGGTGCTCCTCGACCTGGACCTGGTCGTAGCCTCTCTTGACCACCTCGAAGCCGGCGTCGGACACGCGCGCAGCGGGATCTCCGGCCATGGCGTCACCGTACCGGCCGAAACCACTGGTCGCGCCGGACGCGGATCGGCGCGGTGCGACTCCCCGCCGGGTCAGACTCCGCGGAAGCGGTTGATGGCGTCGAGGTGCTTCGCGCGCTTCTCGTGGTCGGTGACCCCGAGCCCCTCCCGGGGTGCGAGCGCCAGCACGCCGACCTTGCCCTGGTGGTTGTTGGAGTGCACGTCCATGGCGGCCTGGCCGGTTTCCGCGAGCGGGTAGACCGTGGACAACGTCGGATGCACCAGCCCCTTGCAGATCAGCTTGTTGGCCTCGAACGACTCGCGGTAATTGGCGAAGTGGGAGCCGATGATCCGCTTGAGGTGCATCCACAGGTAGCGGTTGTCGAAGGTGTGCTCGTAGCCCGAGGTGGACGCGCAGGTCACGATGGTGCCGCCGCGGCGAGCCACGTAGACGCTCGCACCGAAGGTCTCGCGGCCGGGGTGCTCGAAGACGATGTCGGGGTCGTCGCCGTCGGTCAGCTCGCGGATCCGCGCA
Source organism: uncultured Actinomycetota bacterium (assembly GCA_963711715.1). Classification (GTDB taxonomy): domain Bacteria; phylum Actinomycetota; class Actinomycetes; order Mycobacteriales; family Pseudonocardiaceae; genus Pseudonocardia. The sequence continues at coordinate 148,904 of CAVQFJ010000002.1, read as the reverse complement.
CCGAGGCGCTTCCATTCCCGCGGGTCCTGGTTGTTCTCGTCCCGCCAGAACCGGTAGCCCTCGGCGCTGCGGTCGATGATGAGGTCGGCACCCATCCGGCGGCAGATCTCCGCCTTCTCCGGCGACGACACCACGCAGACCGGCGTGGCCCCGCCGTTGAGCGCGAACTGGGTGGCGTAGGAGCCGAGGCCGCCCGACGCGCCCCAGATGAGCACGGTGTCGCCCTGCTTCATGTCGGCCCCGTTGCGCGAGACCAGCTGCCGGTAGGCCGTCGAGTTGACCAGGCCGGGGCTCGCGGCCTCCTCCCACGTGAGGTGGGGTGGCTTGACCATCAGCTGGTTGGACTTGACCAGCGCCAGCTCGGCGAGGCCACCGAAGTTCGTCTCGAAGCCCCAGATCCGCTGCTCGGGGTCCATCATCGTGTCGCCGTGCCCGTCGGGGCTCTCCAGCTCGACCGAGAGGCAGTGCGCCACCACCTGGTCGCCGGGTTTCCACGCGTTGACCCCGGGCCCGGTGCGGAGCACGACGCCGGCCAGGTCGGAGCCGACCACGTGGTAGGGCAAGTCGTGGCGCGCGGTCAGCGGGGACATCCGGCCGTAGCGCTGCAGGAACGCGAAGGTGGGCACCGGCTCGAAGATCGACGTCCACACCGTGTTGTAGTTGATGGCGCTGGCCATCACGGCGACGAGGGCCTCGCCGGGCGCCAGCTCCGGAGTGGGGACGTCGTCGAGGTGCAGGCTCTTGCGGGGGTCCTTCTCCCGCGACGGGATGCCGGCGAACATCTCGATCTCGTCGGCGTGCACGGTGACGCCGCGGTAGTGCTCGGGCACGGCCAACCCGCCCAGCGCGTCGTACTGCTCGGCGATGATGGCGTCGAGGATCTCCTGCACGACCGACCTCCGCTGGTGCGATCACCTTGCATGGTATCCCGAAAGTTACTGCGCGGTATGGTACCCGGACGGTGGCGATGCGGCGTCAGGTCGTGCGAGAAGGGTGACCAGCGCCACGTCCGTCGAGGCAGCGGGCTCAGGCCGACCCGGCCGGCTCGACCAGCTCGACGAGCACCCCGCCGGCGTCCTTGGGGTGCACGAAGTTGACGCGGGAACGGGCTGTGCCCCGGCGGGGCTCGTCGTAGAGCAGCCGGACCCCCCTGCGCCGCAGCGCGGCGCAGGTGGCGTCGATGTCGGTCACGCGATAGGCCAGCTGCTGGATCCCCGGACCGTTGCGGTCGAGGAACCTCCCGATCGGCGAGTCCGGGCGCAGCGGAGCGAGCAGTTGGACGGCCGCTCCGGTGTCACCGGGTGCGGAGAGCATCGCCTCGCGCACGCCCTGTTCCTCGTTGGTCTCGGCGTGGGTCACGACGAGGCCGAAGGTCGCGGCGTACCAGGCCATCGCCTCGTCGAGGTCGGCCACCGCGATGCCGACGTGGTCCACCCCGACGACCCCGTGGTCGCCCGTCCCTGGATCGACTCCCATCGCCGGAATGTAGCCGAGCCGGCCGTGACCTGCGCGTGTGCGCCGCATCACGGTCGCGACCGGATCCCGAGCCATCGGCGTCGGTGCGTCGCGGAGGTACCGTCGAGCAGTTGCGCCACCGCGCTGGTTGGAGGAAACGTGTCCGGATCCGTCATCGTCGCTGGAGCCCGTACGCCGATGGGCCGGCTGCTCGGTTCGCTCAAGAGCTTCTCGGGCGCGCAGCTCGGCGGGTTCGCCATCCGGTCCGCGCTGCAGCGGGCGGGAATCGCCCCCGAACAGGTGCAGTACGTGATCATGGGGCAGGTGCTCACCGCGGGCGCGGGCCAGATCCCGGCCCGGCAGGCCGCCGCGGCCGCCGGGATCCCCATGAGCGTGCCGGCGCTGACGGTCAACAAGGTCTGCCTCTCCGGCATCGACGCGATCGCCCTGGCCGACCAGCTCATCCGGGCGGGCGAGTTCGACATCGTCGTCGCCGGCGGCCAGGAGTCGATGACCCAGGCGCCCCACCTGCTCAGCAAGTCGCGCGAGGGCTTCAAGTACGGCGACGTGACGATGCTCGACCACATGGCCAACGACGGGCTGTTCTGCGCCTTCGACCAGATGTCCATGGGCGCGTCGACCGAGAAGTTCAACTCGCGTTACGAGATCACCCGCGAGGAGCAGGACGCGTTCGCCGCACGCTCCCACCAGCGCGCCGGAAAAGCCGCGACGGACGGCACGTTCGCCGAGGAGATCACGCCGATCAGCATCCCCCAGCGGACGGGCGACCCGTTGGTCGTCGACGCCGACGAAGGGATCCGCCCCGACACGACGAGCGAGATCATGGGTCAGCTGCGGCCCGCCTTCTCGCCCGACGGCACCATCACCGCCGGCTCGTCGTCGCCGATCTCCGACGGCGCCGCCGCCGTGGTCGTGATGAGCCGGGCGAAGGCCGAGGAGCTCGGGCTGGAGTGGCTGGCCGAGATCGGGGCGCACGGCGTGGTCGCTGGGCCCGACTGCAGCCTGCACGAGCAGCCGTCCAACGCCATCGCCGCGGCATGCGCCAAGGAGGGGCTCGCGGCCACGGACCTGGACCTGGTCGAGATCAACGAGGCGTTCGCCGCGGTCGGCATCGCGTCGACGCGCACGCTCGGCATCGATCCGGAGAAGGTCAACGTCAACGGCGGGGCCATCGCGCTGGGCCATCCGATCGGCATGTCCGGCGCTCGGATCGTCCTGCACCTCGCGCTCGAGCTGCGGCGCCGCGGCGGTGGAACGGGCGCGGCGGCGCTGTGCGGCGGCGGCGGTCAGGGTGACGCCCTGATCATCCGCGTGCCGGGGGCGAGCTGAGCACATCGCCGGTGTCCCGTCGTCCCGACGTCGCCGACCTGGTCGGTCGGGCGCGGCGAGGCGAGCAGCTGGCCGTCGCCCGGCTGATCTCGCTGGTCGAGGACCCGGACCGGTGGGGTCAGGCGGTGCTGCGCGAGATGGCCGTGGCGCTCGCTCCGCACACGGGCCGGGCCCACGTCGTCGGGTTGACCGGACCGCCCGGTGTGGGCAAGTCGACCACCACGTCCGGGCTGGTCAGGATGCTGCGGATGCGCGGCCGGCGGGTCGGCGTGCTCGCCGTCGACCCCTCGTCACCGTTCTCCGGCGGCGCTCTGCTCGGTGATCGGGTGCGGATGGGCGAGCACGCTACCGACGAAGGCGTCTTCATCCGGTCGATGGCCACGCGCGGGCACCTCGGCGGTCTGGCGTGGTCGACACCGCAGGCCCTGCGCGTGCTCGATGCCGCGGGGTGCGACGTCGTGGTGGTGGAGACCGTCGGAGTGGGTCAGGCCGAGGTGGAGGTGGTGGCGCTGGCCGACACCACCGTCGTGCTGCTGGCCCCGGGTGCCGGCGACGAGGTGCAGGCGGCCAAGGCCGGCATCCTCGAGGTCGCCGACGTGGTCGTGGTGAACAAGGCCGACCGGGACGGCGCCGAACAGACCGTGCACGACCTGCTCCACGCGGTCTCACTCGAGGAGCGAGCTCCCGACGGCTGGACGCGACCGGTGGTGCGCACCGTCGCCACGCGGCGAGAAGGCGTGGCCGATCTCGTGGCGGCCCTCGATGCCCACCGCGAGTGGATCGACGCCCGCGGCGAGCGCGCGCGCCGGCGCCTCGCGCGCGCCAGGGCCGAGATCACGGCTCTCACGCTGCACGAGGTGCGGGTGCGGATCGGTGACCTCGCGGGGGAACGCGAGCTCGCGGAGCTGGCCGCGCGGGTGTCGGCCGGCGAGCTGGACCCCTACCGGGCGACCGACGAGCTGATGGGCCGCGTCGGTCCGGCCTGATCTGCCGTCACGGGGGATGGGTGCCACCGATCCGGGCGGCGATCCGCTCCGCTCCGATGCTCGTGGCCAGCTGCCGGGCGGTTCTGGCGTGCTCGGCGGCGTCGACCGGACGGGCGGCCCGGAGCGCGGACGCCAGGTCGGCATGGACCTCGGCCCGGTCGCGCACCGCGCGTGGACGGGCCTCGAGGGCGAGCTCGAGCGGGCGGACGGCCTCGGTGTCCCCGAGCGCCGCCAGCGCGCGCCCGTGCCAGCGGTGCAGGTCGGCCAGCTCGACCGCCGGGCCGTCCCGGGGTGCGATCACGTCGATGGTCGTGCTCCGGAACCTCCGCTCGGCGGTGGTGAAGGCCGCGCGCGACGCGGCGTGGTCGCCCACCGCGGCGCGGGCGAGACCGCGGGCCGCGTCCAGCCGCACCCGGGCCGGGCCGGTGGTGGCTTCGGCGCCGTCCAGCAGTGCGACGGCGGCGTCCGGCTCGCCGGCGTCGACCAGTACCTCGGCCTGCCCGGCCAGGGCCACGACGGTGGCGACGGGCAGCTCGGCCTCCCGTGCCGCGGTGCGGGACCGCTGGAAGTGGCGCCAGGACCGGTCGTGAGCCCCCTGATCGAGCTCCTGGGTGCCGGCGAGCGCGGCCGCAGCCGCCAGCACGGCCGCGACGGCGTGACGCGCCGGGGGCGAGAGCGTGTGGACGAGCGTCTCGTCGAGCCTCTCGACCTGCGCGCGCACGATCCCGCCCGCGGCGGCGGCGCCGAGCTCGTCGTCCAGCCGGGTGGCGGCGGCGAGCTGCTCCCACCACAGCTCGATGCCCGCTCGGTCCACGGCCGACGCCGCGGCGATCGCCTCCGTGAGGCGGGCCGGCCCGGTGGACGGCGGGCCCTGCGGCGGCGCCGAGATCCCGAGCTCGGTCGGGGTGCGGTCGTACAGCTCGCCGAGCAATGACCGGTAGTGCGGCTCCGGCACGACGTGGCCGTTCTCCCAGCGGGACAGCAGGGTCTTCAGGCTGGTCGCGGACGCCACCGGGACGCCGCGGCCCCGGCCGAGAGCAGCGACCTCCCGGGCCGCGTCGGACTGCGACCAGCCACGTGCGAGCCGGGCGGCTCGCAGGGCGGTGGCTGCGGAGGGTCGTTCGATCACATCCCCAGATTGTCGGGGTCGGCGCCTACTGTCAACTCCGTTGACGCAACCAGGCGTCAACAGCCCAGAGGGGGAGGCGGCATGGACCTGACGACGTGCTCGGTGTGCGTGCTGGGAGGCGCGGCCGGCGGGGTGGTCACCGGCTACTGCACGGGGCGACGGCGCCGCCGGCGCCGACCGGACCGCCGAGCCGGCCGGCACGGTGGGGGCGGGGCGACGATGCGAGCGTGGCCGGGTGGGCGCCGGCGCGATCGTCGACGTCGTGGCGCGGACGGCGGGGAGCCAGGAGAGCGCCGGTCCCCCGGGGGGCCGCCGGCATGACGACCGCACCGGTGGGGGTCACTCGAAGTCGCCGGCCGCCCGCCGCACCTTGCCGAGCAGCTCGGTCAACCGGCCCTCCTCCTGCGGGTCGAGGCCCTCCAGGCCGAACTCGATGGCCGTCACGGCCTCGGTCGCCTTCTCCAGAAGGGCGGAACCCTCCTCGGTGATCTCCACGAGCGTCGCGCGCCGGTCCGTCGGATGCGGGATGCGGCGCACCAGCCCGTCGGCCTGAAGGCGGTCCACGATGTTGGTCACGCTCGTCGGATGCAGCTGGAGGCGCTCGCCCATCACCCGCATGGGCAACCGGTTCGTGCGGGCGAACGTCAGCAGCACCAGCGCCTCGTACCGGGCGAAGGTGAGCCCGTGCGGGCGCAGAACGCCGTCCACCGCGGAGAGGAGGATCTGCTGCACCCGCATCACGCTGGTCACCGCGGCCATGGTGCCCGCTGGCCCGATCCGCTCGTCCCACAGCGCCGCCGCCCGCATGATCGGGTCGAACGGGAGCGGGCCCCGGGAGGACATGGGGCGCGACGCTAGCAGTGCCGCTCTGGCCGGGCTCGCCGTCGACACTGCCGCGACCGGGCTCGCGGTCGACAGCGCCGCTGCGGCACGCTGTCGCCATGCTCTTCGCCTTCAGCATCGCCCCGGCGGGATCCGGTTCGGACAGCGTGGGTGACGTCGTCGCCGACGCGGTGCGCGTCGTGCGCGAGTCGGGCCTGCCCAACGAGACCACGTCGATGTTCACCACCATCGAGGCCGACACCTGGGACGAGGCGATGGCGGTGATCAAGCGAGCGGTCGAGGCGGTGCAGGCCCGGGCCCCGCGCGTCAGCCTGGTGCTCAAGGCCGACATCCGTCCCGGACACAGCGGGCAGCTGCAGGCCAAGGTCGAGCGGGTGGAGGCGGCGCTGGAGCAGGGTTGAGGCATGGGTCGGCCACGACAACCGGTCCGAGGGGACGCACATGAGTGAGCAGGACGAGCACCGGTCCCGTCGGATGTGGCGCGCGCTCGAGCCGGTGCACGCCGTCATCTACTTCGCCCCCGAGTCCCGGTCCGGCTGCGAGGCACTGGGCACCAGGGGCTACTGGATGAGCTACTTCGCTCTCCGGGCCGCACCGCTCGGGGCCGTCCCGCCGGAGCTGGTGGCGGCCCTGTTCTACAACTTCGCGCCGGGCCTGGTCGGTAGGGCGGTACCGGACGTCTGGTCGGTGGCCGATCCGCAGCGGTTCCTTGCCGTGCGGCTCGACGCCGTCGACGCGGCCTTGACGCGGCTGCTCGGCCCGGCGGTGCTGCGATCCGACGCCGTGGCCGAGGCCGCCGACATCGCACGGACCGCGGCGCTCGCCGCCCCGACGGCGGGTCGTGCCCTCGCCGCCGCCAACACGGCGCTCGGCTGGCCCGACGCGCCGCACCTCGTGCTGTGGCAGGCCCAGACGGTGCTCCGTGAGCACCGGGGCGACGGGCACGTGGCCGCGCTGCTCACGGCCGGGCTGGACCCCGTCGAGACGCTCGTCGTCTTCGCTGCCGCGCAGGAGATCGACGCGGGGTGGCTGCGCCACCGGCGGGGGTGGACGGTGCCGGAGTGGGAGGCGGCCACGGCTCGTCTCACCGAGCGCGGTCTGCTCGGTCCCGACGGGCTCACCGCGGCGGGGCGGAACGTCCACGCCGAGGTCGAGGCCCGCACCGACGCGCTCGCCGACGTCCCGTGGGCGACGGTCGGGCAAGCCCGCACCGACCGGCTCGTCGAGCTCACCGCCCCGCTGGTCGCCGCGATCGTCGCGGGGGAGGGGCTCCTCACCCCGAACCCGATGGGCCTGCGACCCCTGTGAGCGCCCCGCGAGGCGCACGCCCCCACCGGTCCGTGCCAGGATGAAGGACGTGTCCCGACCGAGCACCCGCCCCCCGGCCCAGGCGGCCGCGTTGTCGTCCGCCATGGCCGGCGCGGTCGACCTCTCCGCGCTGAAGGCCCGTTCCGAAGCGGCCGCCCGGCCGACGCCGCCGGCGTCCGCCGAGGGCGGCCCGAGCCCGTTCGTCCTCGATGTCACGGAGCAGAGCTTCCAGGCCGACGTGCTCGAGCGCTCCCTGCAGGTTCCCGTCGTCGTCGACCTGTGGGCCACCTGGTGTGGGCCGTGCAAGCAGCTCTCGCCGGTGCTGGAGCGGCTCGCGATGGCCGCCAACGGCGCCTGGGTGCTGGCCAAGATCGATGTTGACGCCAATCCGCGGATCGCGCAGGCCTTCGGCGTCCAGTCGATCCCGATGGTCGTCGCGGTCGTCGGCGGCCAGCCGGTGGACGCGTTCAACGGCGCGCAGCCGGAGCCGCAGGTCCGCGAGTGGCTCAGCTCCCTGCTCGACGCCCTGCGCGAGCGGATGCCCGCGATCCGTGAGGCCGAGGCCGGCGGCGGCGTGGCGGAGGAGCCGGTAGAGGAACCGGACGACCCGAGGTTCACCGCCGCGGAGGATGCGCTCGAGCGCGGGGACTACGACGAGGCGGAGGCCGCCTACGAGCGGATCCTCGCCGCCGAGCCGGCCAACGAGCAGGCGACGGCCGCACTGTCGCAGGTGCGCTTCCTGGCGCGGGCGGAGAACGTCGATCCCAGCGCCGTGGCGCGGGCCGACGCCGCACCCGGCGACATCGATGCCCAGCTCGCCGCGGCCGACGCCGAGGTGGCGGACGACGGCGTCGAGGCAGCGTTCGCGCGGCTCGTCGACACCGTGGCGCGGACCTCGGACGACGAGCGCAACCGGGTCCGCGAGCACCTCCTCGGCCTCTTCGAGCTGTTCGCCCCCGACGACCCGCGGGTCATGGCGGCACGACGAGCCCTCGCCCGCGCGCTCTTCTGAGCGCCGGGCGGGGGTGGGCCCGCCGCACGTCCTCTCCGATACCGTCAAGCCCCGTGCGTGCCATGGGTTCCACCGCCGCCGGGCGGCGAGCGGTGGCCGCGCTGCTGGTGGTGGCCGCCCTCGTCACGGCCGTGGCGCTGCACGTGCGTCACCCCGACGCCCTGGTGACGTTGCTGCCGGCCCCCGACATGTACGAGTTGCACGTCGACTTCGACACCTTCTGGCAGTCCGCCGTCGCGCTGACCAGGGGCGAGGACATCTACGACACCCCGGCCAAGTTCACGAACCTCAACCCGCCGCTGCTCACCGCCCTGCTGACCCCGCTCGCGGTGCTCGACGTGGTGACCGCCTACCGCGTCTTCGTGGTGGTGACACTGCTCATGGTGGTGGGCGCGGTCGTCGCCGTTGCCCGCGAGCTGCGGCTGCCTCGTTCGACCACCACGGCGATCGTGCTCACCGTGCTCGCGTCCTCGCCGCTGCACGGCACTCTCCTGCTGGGTCAGATCTATCCCCTGCTGCTCGTCGGGCTGGTCGCCGGATGGATCGCCGAGCGGCGCGGACGGCCGGTGCTCGCCGCCGCGCTGTTCGGGATCACCGTGGCGCTCAAGCCGTCGCTCGCGCCGCTCCTGCTGCTCCCCGCGGTGCAGCGGCGGTGGGTCCCGCTGCGGGCTGGACTGGCGGCCGCCGCCATCGCCACGCTGCTCGGGGTGTTCGTCGCCGGTCCGTCGAGCGGTGTCCGGTGGCTGCGGATCGCGGTCACCGAGCCGGTGCCCGACACGGTCGACAACGCCTCGCTGCCCGGACTCGCCATCCGCCTCGGGGTTCCGACCCTCCTGGGCACCCTGCTCGGCGCGGCGGTCCTCGTCGGGACGCTCGTGTGGTGCGGGCGCAACCGGGATCGCATCGACCCGGCCGGAACGGCGCCGTTCGCCGTGCTCGCCGCCGGACTTCTGCTGTCCCCGATCGCCTGGCACAACTACCTGATGCTGCTCTGGCCCGGTGTGCTGGTACTGATCACGCTGGGACGCGGGGCGGTGGCTGCCGTCCTGCTCGCCGTGACGGTGATCCCGGTGTCGTGGAACGCCGAGTGGCCACCCGACAGCGGCCACGTCGGGAAGTCCCTGTACTGCGTCGTCCTGCTGGCCTACTGGGCGTTCCTGACGTCAGCCGCTCGATCGTCGGGGTCCTCGTCGTCCGGCTCCCCGCCGTCGGGATCAGGGCCGTCGATCTCCACGCCGTCGGTGTCCTCGACGGGGGCAACGGAGGTGACGGCCGGCGACGCCGTCGTGACCGGCTCCGGCCCGGTCTCGACCGCGGACTGAGCCCGGTCCGGCTCGGGCGGGGCGACCGTCGGCGCGGTGCCGCTGACCGGCGCGGCGGGTGCCTCGGCGACGATCGGCTCGGGATCACCGGGCACGACAGTGCCGGTCACGTCCGCGCCATCGGTCGCGGCGTCGTCGGTCGCGGCGGTCTGCACCGCTCCTCGGCGGCTCACCACCCCGTCGACCGGCTCCGGAGCCAGCCACAGCACCCCGGCGGGCGGCAGCTGCAGTACCGCCGACGCCGGCCGACCGTGCCAGACGGTCTGGTCGCCCTCCACCGCCCCGAGGTTTCCGACCCCCGAGCCGCCGTAGGCCTCGGCGTCGGTGTTGAGCACCTCCCGCCAGCGGCCCGCGAACGGCAGGCCCACCCGGTAGTCCGGCTTCGGTGTGCCGGAGAAGTTGGCGATGCACGCCAGCACCGTGGGCTTGCCGTCCGGGTCGACGCCGTGCCGCAGGAAGCTCAACACGTTGCCCGAGGCGTCGTTGGCGTCGATCCAGGAGAACCCCGCCGGCGTGGAGTCCTTCGTCCAGAGCGCCGAATGGGCCCGGTAGACGCGGTTGAGGTCGCCGACCATCGTCTTGATGCCCGCGTGCAGCGGGTCGTCGAGCAGGTACCAGTCGAGCGACCGTGACTCGGACCACTCCCGCTCCTGGCCGAACTCGCCGCCCTGGAACAGCAGCTGCTTACCCGGGTGCGCCCACTGGTAGGCCAGCAGTGCGCGCACGCCGGCGGCCTTGTTCCAGGCGTCACCCGGCATCCGCGTCCACAGCGAGCCCTTGCCGTGCACGATCTCGTCGTGGGACAGCGGGAGCACGAAGTTCTCGGTGAACGCGTACATCAGCGAGAACGTCATCTGGTTGTGGTGGTAGCCCCGGTAGACCGGGTCGCGGCCGACGTAGTCGAGCGTGTCGTGCATCCAGCCCATGTTCCACTTGAACCCGAAGCCGAGCCCGCCGAGATGCGTCGGTCGGGAGACGCCCGGCCACGCCGTCGACTCCTCGGCGATCGTGATGACGCCCGGGTGGTTCCGGTACACCGTGGCGTTCATCTCCTGCAGGAACGCCACGGCGTCGAGGTTCTCCCGCCCGCCGTGCGCGTTCGGCAGCCACTGGCCCTCGGGACGGGAGTAGTCCAGGTAGAGCATGCTGGCCACCGCGTCGACGCGCAGGCCGTCGATGTGGAACTCCTCGAGCCAGTACAGCGCGTTGGCGACGAGGAAGTTGCGCACTTCGGTACGTCCGAAGTCGAACACGAGCGTGCCCCAGTCGGGCTGCTCGCCGCGGCGGGGGTCGGCGTGCTCGTAGAGCGGGGTGCCGTCGAAGCGGGCGAGCGCCCACTCGTCGCGGGGGAAGTGCGCCGGTACCCAGTCGATGATCACGCCGTAGCCGTGCTGGTGCAGGTGGTCGACGAACCAGCGGAAGTCGTCGGGGAGGCCGAACCGCGCCGTCGGGGCGTAGTAGGAGGTGACCTGGTAGCCCCAGGACCCGCCGAACGGGTGCTCGGCCACCGGGAGCAGCTCGACGTGGGTGAAACCGGTCTCGTCCAGGTACGCGACGAGCTCGCGCGCCATCTCCCGGTAGTCCAGCCCGGGTCGCCACGAACCGAGGTGCATCTCGTAGACGCTCATCGGCTCGGCGTGGGCCTGGCGCTGGGCCCGCGCCGCCATCCACTCGCCGTCGGCCCACTCGTGCTCGACGACGTCGACGATCGACGCCGTGGCGGGCGGTACCTCGGCCCGGAAGGCCATCGGGTCGGCCTTGTCACGCCACCGGTCGTCGCGACCGAGGACCCGGAACTTGTAGCGCTGACCGGCTCCGAGCCCGGGGACGAACAGCTCCCACACCCCCGAGCTGCCCATCGCGCGCATCGGGTGCGCCCAGCCCGACCAGCCGTCGAAGTCGCCGGTGACGCGGACCCCCTGCGCGGTGGGCGCCCACACGGCGAAGCTGGTGCCGGTGACGGCCCCGGCGGGGGTGTCGTAGTGGTGCACGTGCGCCCCGAGCACGTCCCACAGCCGCTCGTGGCGACCCTCGCCGATCAGGTGCAGGTCGATCTCGCCCAGGGTGGGCAGCCAGCGGTACGGGTCGTCGACGGTGTCGACCCGCTCGCCGTAGCGCACGGCCAGGCGGTAGTCCTGCGGCGGCCCGGGCACGACCCCGGACCACAGGCCGGCGTCGTGCACCTTGACCAGCGCGTGCCCGGCACCACCCTCGCGCACCACGTGCACCTCGTCGGCATGGGGGCGCAGCACGCGCACGACCGTGCCGTCCCCGTGGAAGTGGGCACCCAGCACGGAGTGCGGATCGTGATGGGTGCCGTCGAGAAGTCGGCGAACGGCGGCCGGGTCGGGCGCGCCCGGGTCCACCGGCCGGGCGACCTCGTCGGTGGGGTCGGCCGCCACGTTCGGATCGGCCGGTCCGCCCGGCTCGACCGGTCCGACCCGCTCGGCCGGGTCGCTCGGTTCGACCGGGACGCTCGGCTCGACCAGCCCGCCCGGTCCCGCCGCCGGCCCGGGCGTGGCCGTGGCATCCGGCCTGATCGTCCGGGTGCTCTTCTCCTCGCGATCCACCCGGGCACCCTATTGCCCTCAGCAGCCGGTCGCCGCCCCTGGCCGCAACGATCCGGTGGCAGTCATCGGCTGCGGGGAACGACGCGGATCGCCGCCCGCCCGAGGCAAGCCCAGCCGGCACCCGGACGTGACGTCGATGGGCGGAGGCCGGCGAACCCCGGGAGGCGACGGTCATGCGACGGCCACGTGCGGAAGTGGCTTTCGGCGAGGCCGTTGCGCCGGGTCGATCCACCGTGGCGGGACGAACTCGGGGAGCCCGTCGCGGATCCGCACGATCCACTCGGAGTGGTGCAGCAGCCGATGATGGATCTTGCACACCATCACGCAGTTGCCCAGCGCGGTGTCGCCGCCGTTCTCCCAGGCCACGAGGTGGTGGACTTCGCACCAGGATGGCGGCCGGTCGCACCCGGGGTGGGCGCAGCCCCGGTCGCGAGCCGCGACCGCCCGACGGAGACCGTCCGGGATCGTGCGGGTGGCCCGGCCGATGTCGAGGGGCTGCCCGACGCCGTTCATCACAACGGGGACGACCGCGGCGTCGCAGGCCAGCAGGCGCAGCGACTCCGGGGTGAGCGTGCCACCGAAGTCGAGCATCGCGGCACGGGCTCGGTCCTCCAGGTCCTCCAGCCGAACGATGACGCTGAGGTGAGGTCGGTGGCCGCCGCATTCGGGGACCCGGTCGCCGTGGTCGAGGACGTACCCGCACACATCAGCGAGTGCCTCTGCTGCCGTTGCGCCGCCGTACGCTCGTCGTCGCCGGTCACCGGGGCGGACTTGGCGTCGACCACGGTGGAGATGGCGTCGAACATCGCCGCGTCGTCGAAGCGACCGGCGATGCGTCCGCCCGAGCCGTTGCGGTTCCGGGTCAGGTGCAGCTCGTTCACCTCCGCCGGAGGCCGGTCGTCGGGTTCGGCACCGTCCTGGTCGAGGGTCTCGATCAGAGCGGAACCCCACGTCCGCAGCTCGCTCGGGGTGTACTCGGTGGCTCGATCGGCCAGCTGAGTCTCGGCGCCGGCCCACACCTCGGGCGCAAGCCGCGCGGCCGCAGCGGAACCGAGCACCGCAACGATCGCCTCCACGTGGCGCAGCCCGATCCGTCCGGCGGCGAACTCCGCCGCGCCTGCGGGCAGTCGCTCCGGCACGCTGCCGTCGATGCCGACACGAGCTCCCACCTGCTCGGCGGCGATCGTGCGGCGACGAGCCTCGAACCGCTCCCATCCCAGGAGATCAGCCAGAGCGCCGGCGGTGCTGCGGTAGCCCCGCGCCGCGAACACCCCGCGCCGTTCCGATCGTGATACCCACGTCGACCACCAGCCGGTCGATCCGCCGCGTCATCCCCTCGCACAGCGTGAGCACCGACAGGAGCTCGTCGTCGGAAACCGACTCCTGCCCTGCGGCCTCGCTCAGCGCGTCGATCGCCTCCTCGAGGAGGCGATGCGCGGAACGGAGCGCTTCGACAGGCACGACCCCACACTATTCGAACAGGCGTTCGGAAACGCCTTGACCGGGAAAGTCTTTGCGATTGCTACTCGACATCCACGCCCGGCGCGGCGTCTCGTCGGACACCGCCGAGACCGCCTCGTCAGCTCGAAGGCCGCGGAGCCGGCCCTTGCCGTGCTCCCGTGCGGTGCACTAGGAAGATCGGCACGTCACCGCGTCGGAGGGCGCTCGTACGAAGTGGCCTCCCGCACGCCTGCAGCAAGGTCTGATCGGATGCTCTCGATATCGTTGATCATCGTGGCCTGCCTGGTCACTGCACTCCTGATCGGGCTCGTCGCCAACCGGTGGGTCCGACCCTTCGCGAAGAGCGAGGTGCAGGGCGTCAAGTTGGAGACGCTTGACCGAGGCCCGGCCAGCCGTTCCGGTGCCCCTCACGGTCCTCATGATCATTTCTACGAGTGTCGCCGTGCTCGGCCTCTCCACGTTCACCCTCCCGACGGTCCGTCGTCGGGTCCAGCTGGGAGCCGTCAGTGCGCTGGCGCTCATGCTCGTCCTGGTCCAGCTGACCATCGCTGACATCGATCGCCCCTACGACGGCCTCATCGCGGTCGAGCCCGTCGACATCGAACGCGTCGCCGACGACCTGTCCGAGGACTACCCCACCCGGCCCCTGCCCTGCGACCCGTCCGGCAACGAGGTCTAGCTCAGACCCCCGCGTCCGATCCCGCCTCCGCGGTCAGCCGCGCGATCGACGCCAGCGGGATCGGAGCCCAGGACGGCCGGCTCCGCGTCTCGTAGAGCACCTCGTAGACCGCCTTGTCGAGCTCGAAGGCCCGCAGTACGGCGCTGTGCTCGCGCGGGTCGGTGCCGGCCTTGAGGGCGTACCCGTCGCAGAACGCCGACCGGTTCCGTCCCGCCCACTCGTTGGCCCGCCACGTCATCTGCGAGTCGTGGTCGGGGTCGGTCCAGTCGCCGCTCGGCTCCCACCGGGAGAGCTGGTGGAACGCCGCGTAGTCGAACGAGCGGAGCATCCCGGCCACGTCGCGCAGGGCCGAGTCGGGCCGCACCCGCTCGGCCAGCGACGCCGACGGCTCGCCCTCGAAGTCGATCACGAGCCAGCCCAGCGGGGTGCGCAGCGTCTGACCGAGGTGCAGGTCGCCGTGCACGCGCTGGGCCGGGATCGTGCCGTCGAGCGCGGCCACGGCGTCGTAGACCGCGCGGATCGGCTCCTCGTGGCCGGCCAGCGCGGGCACCTGCTCGACCACGGTGCTCAGCCGCTCGCGCCAGTTCGCGGCCAGCTCCTGGGGATCACGTTCCGCACTGCCGAGCGCTTGCCGGAGCTCGCGGTGCACCACCGCGATCGTCTCGCCCAGCCGGGAGGCCTCGCCCGCGAAGTCCCCGCCCACCTCGTCCGCGCGCAGGTCACCCTCGGCGAGCAGGTCGCGCACGCTCGCCAGCGCCATCGCCCAGCCGCCCGCGGAGTTCGCCGCGTAGTCCTGCAACATCCCGAGCGTGACCGGCTCGCCGTCGAACACGCCCTCCACCGCACCCTGCAGCGCCGCCACCTCGTGGCTGCCGACCGACCGCAGCGCGCGGTGCAGCTCGAGATCGGGATTGACCCCCGGCGTCACGCGTCGGAACAGCTTGAAGATCGACTTCTCGCCCCAGGACACGGAGGTGTTGGACTGCTCGGCACCCAGCACGCGCCCGGTCATGTCCTCGGGGATCTCCGCACCCGCTTCGGGCACGAACCGGACCTCGCCCACGGTGCGACCGCTGCGGATCGCGTCGAGCAGCCAGCCGGTCACCCCTGGGTCCCAGAGTCCGTCGTAGGCGCTGAGATCGCCGACCCGTCCCAGGGTCGCGTGCTCGAGCTCGGCGCGGACGTGCGGTCGGCGGGCGAGCAGGATCTGGTAGTGCTGCTGCGGCGAGGCGTCGTCGAACGCCACGGCCAGCACCACATGATCGAGGAGCGGTTCGCCCTCCGTGATCAGCGGCGTCACCGCGGCCACGGAGACGGAACGGACCGGCCGACCCTTCGCCGGGAACCAGCGCTGCTGGGGCAGCCATCCGGACAGCAGAGCAGGGAGCTCCTCGGCCAGTGTCACAACGCCTCCTCGCTGGCACCGGTCGGCGCCGTTCGGTCACAGTCCGTGACCACTGCAATCACTGACCATCCGCGGGGTTGATGGAGAACCAGTAGAAACCGTGCCCCGGCAGTGTCAGCAGGTAGGGGAGCTCGCCGATCGTCGGGAACGGCACGCCGCCGGTCAGCTCGTGCGGAGCCCGACCCTGCCATGCCGAGAGGTCGAGCTCCACCGGTTGGGGGAACCGGGACATGTTGTTGACGCAGAGCACCACGTCGTCGCCGTGCGACCGGACGTAGGCCAGCACCGAGGGGTTCGTGCCCCCGAGCTCGTGGTACTCGCCGAGGCCGAAGGCGTGGTGCCGTTTGCGGACGTCGATCATGTGCCGGTTCCAGTGCAGCAGCGACGTGGTGGAGTTGACCTGCGCCTCCACGTTGACCGCCTGGAAGCCGTAGAGCGGGTCCATCACGATCGGCAGATACATGCGGCCCGGGTCGCACGTGGAGAACCCGGCGTTGCGGTCGGGGGTCCACTGCATCGGGCTGCGGACCGAGTCGCGGTCACCGAGCCAGATGTTGTCGCCCATGCCGATCTCGTCGCCGTAGTACAGGACCGGGGACCCGGGGAGCGAGAGCAGCAGCGCGGTGAACAGCTCGAGCTGGTTGCGGTCGTTCTCCAACAGCGGGGCCAGCCGGCGGCGGATGCCGATGTTGGCCTTCATCCGCGGGTCCTTCGCGTACTCCGTGTACATGTAGTCGCGCTCGTCATCGGTGACCATCTCGAGCGTGAGCTCGTCGTGGTTGCGCAGGAAGATGCCCCATTGCGCGCCGGACGGGATCGCCGGGGTCTGCGCCAGGATCTCCGAGATCGGGAAGCGGTTCTCGCGGCGGACCGCCATGAAGATCCGTGGCATCAGCGGGAAGTGGAACGCCATGTGGCACTCGTCGCCACCGACCTCGGGGTCGCCGAAGTACTCGACGACGTCGCTCGGCCACTGGTTGGCCTCGGCGAGCAGTACCCGGCCGGGGTACTCGTCGTCGAGCACCTTGCGGCACCGCTTGAGGAACTGGTGGGACTCGGCGAGGTTCTCGCAGTTGGTGTCCTCCCGCTCGAACAGGTAGGGCACCGCGTCGAGGCGGAATCCGTCGATGCCCAGGTCCAGCCAGAAGCGCAGGACCTCGATCATCGCGTCCTGGACGGCCGGGTTGTCGTAGTTCAGGTCGGGTTGGTGGGAGAAGAACCGGTGCCAGTAGAACTGGCCGCGCACCGGGTCGTAGGTCCAGTTCGACGTTTCGGTGTCGACGAAGATGATCCGCGCGTCCGGGTAGCGCGAGTCGTCGTCGGACCAGACGTAGTAGTCGCCGTACGGCCCGTCCGGGTTGCGGCGCGACTCCTCGAACCACGGGTGGGTGTCCGAGGTGTGGTTCATCACGAGATCGGTGATCACCCGGATCCCCCGCTGGTGGGCCTCGTCGAGCAGGTAGACGAAGTCCTCGACGGTGCCGAACTCGGGCAGGACCGTCCGGAAGTCGCGGATGTCGTAGCCGCCGTCGCGCAGGGGGGAGTCGTAGAAGGGTGGGAGCCAGAGGCAGTCGACTCCGAGCCAGGCCAGGTAGTCGAGCTTCTCGGTGAGTCCGCGCAGGTCGCCCGTGCCGTCCCGGTTGGAGTCGTTGAACGCCCGCACCAGCACCTCGTAGAACACGGCCCGCTTGAACCATTCGCGGTCGACGTCGAGCGTCCGGGCGTGGCCGTAGTCGTCGGCCGAGTGCTCGATGAGCTGGTCGTCGTCCTGGATCTCGAGGACCTGGTTCTCGGGTGGGCTGCCCTCGGTGCCGGAGGCGGAGCTGACGATCGACATGGGGGTATCGCGTTCCTACCGGGCGGGGACAGTGGGCGAAGGGCGCACCGGACCCGTCACAGCGGGCGGGTGCTCCGCGCGCACGACAGGAATCGGCGACGTCCAGCAGGGTAGCTCCTCGACCGCTCCATCCCCGGGAAACCGGAGGACGAATGATCGCGGGTCGCCGCGTCCGGTCGAGCTACCGGCCGGCAGCGAGCGGCCGTGCTCGGCACCCTCGGTTTGCGGACCCGCCATCGACGGTTCACAGTGACTTCACACACCGACATCGTCGTCCCGATGATCGCTTGAACGGAGGGCCGATGTCCGACAAGCCCGAGGTACTCCAGCCCGCGCTGCAGAAGAGCCTCAAGCAGCGACACCTCACGATGATCGCGATCGGCGGGGTGATCGGGGCCGGCCTGTTCGTCGGGTCCGGCGCCGTGCTGAACGAGACCGGCCCCGGTGCGTTCCTGACCTACGCGATCACCGGCGTCCTGATCGTCATGGTCATGCGGATGCTCGGCGAGATGGCCGTGGCCAATCCGTCGACCGGCTCGTTCGCCGACTACTCGCGGCGGGCACTCGGCGACTGGGCCGGGTTCTCGGTCGCCTGGCTGTACTGGTACTTCTGGGTGATCGTCGTCGGGTTCGAGGCGGTCGCCGGGGCCAAGATCCTCCAGTTCTGGATCGACCTGCCGCTCTGGACGATGGCCCTGGTTCTGATGCTGCTCATGACCGCGACCAACCTGTTCTCCGTGCGCTCGTTCGGCGAGTTCGAGTACTGGTTCGCCGGGATCAAGGTCTTCGCGATCATCGTCTTCCTCGTGCTCGGCACGCTGTTCGTGATCGGCCTCTGGCCGAACAAGGCCGCGGACTTCTCCAACCTGACGGTGAACGGCGGATTCTTCCCCAACGGGGTCGGGGCGATCTTCTCCGCCATCGTGGTGGTCATCTTCTCGATGGTCGGCGCGGAGATCGCCACGATCGCCGCCGCCGAGTCCGCCGACCCGGCCAGGGCCATCGCGAAGGCGACCAACTCGGTCATCTTCCGCGTCGCCATCTTCTTCGTCGGGTCGGTGTTCCTGCTGGCCACGATCCTGCCGTGGAACTCGACGGAGCTCGGGGACTCGCCCTACGTCAGCGCGTTCCGGACGATGGGCATCCCGTACGCCGACCACATCATGAACGCCGTCGTGCTGACCGCGGTGCTGTCGTGCCTGAACTCCGGGCTGTACACCGCGTCGCGCATGCTCTTCGTCCTCGCGGACCGGCACGAGGCGCCACGGGCGCTGCTGAAGATCAACAGTCGCGGCGTGCCGGCTTCGGCCATCGTGACCTCGACGGTCATCGGCTTCCTGTGCGTGATCGCCGCCTATATCTCGCCGGACACGGTCTTCCTGTTCCTCCTCAACTCCTCCGGCGCGGTGATCCTGTTCGTCTACCTGCTCATCGCCGTCTCCCAGTTCATCCTGCGGCGGCGCACCGACCCGGCGAAGCTCGAGGTCAAGATGTGGCTGTTCCCCGGCCTCACCGTGCTCACGATCGCCTCGATCCTCGCCGTGCTCGTATCCATGGCGGTCAAGGAGGACACCCGCTCCCAGCTGCTGCTCAGCCTGCTGTCCTGGGTCGTGCTGCTCGTCATCTGGGGAGTCACGAGGGGACGCCGCGGGCGCGCCGTGGCCGCCTCGGAGTCGGCCCGCGACGAGGAGACGCCGGCGAGCACCGGGTAGTGCGCAGACGCCCGGCGGCCTAGAGCGGCAGCACGTGGAAGATGTGGGCGACGTGGTGCCAGGGCTCGAACCGGACGAAGTTGAACTGGCCCCAGTCGTAGCGCTCGCCGGTCACCTCGTCGTGCACGGTCAGCCGGTCGCCCCAGTCGAGGCCCAGCGCCGGCAGGTCGAGCGCGGTGACGCCCTCCTGGGCGACGGACGGGTCGAGGGTGCAGACCACCAGCACCGTGTTGCCGGTGGCCGGGTCGGTCTTCGAGTAGGCGATGATCGCGTCGTTGTCGACGTGGTGGACGTGCAGGTCACGGAGCTGCTGCAGCGCCGGGTGGGTGCGACGGATCTCGTTGAGGCGGGTCAGGTAGGGCTCGAGCGAGTTGCCGGCCGCCGCCGCGCCCTCGAAGTCGCGCGGGCGCAGCTCGTACTTCTCGGAGTCGAGGTACTCCTCGCTGCCCGGCCGCACCGCCCGGCTCTCGTACAGCTCGAAGCCCGAGTACACACCCCAGGACGGTGCCATCGTCGCGGCCAGGGTGGCCCGGATCGCGAACATGCCGGGGCCGCCGTTCTGCAGCGACTCGTGGAGGATGTCCGGGGTGTTGACGAACAGGTTCGGCCGGGCCTCGTCGGCGCGCTCCGCGTGCATGAGGGCGAACTCGACGAGCTCGGCCTTCGTGGTGCGCCACGTGAAGTACGAGTAGGACTGGGTGAAGCCCAGCCGCGCGAGCCCGAACAGCCGCGCGGGCCGGGTGAACGCCTCGGCCAGGAACAGCACGTCGGGGTAGCGGGACTTCACCTGCCAGATCAACCAGTGCCAGAAGTTCGGCGGCTTGGTGTGCGGGTTGTCGACGCGGAAGATCCGCACCCCGTGCTCCACCCAGTGCAGCACCACCCGCAGACACTCGGCGTAGATGCCCGCCGGGTCGTTGTCGAAGTTGATCGGGTAGATGTCCTGGTAGCGCTTCGGGGGGTTCTCCGCGTACGCGATGGTGCCGTCGGGGCGCACCGTGAACCACTCCGGGTGCTCGGTCACCCACGGGTGGTCGGGTGCGGCCTGCAGCGCGAAGTCCAGTGCGACCTCCATGCCGAGGTCCCGCGTGCGCTGCACGAACGCGTCGAAGTCCTCGAGCGTGCCCAACTCGGGCGCGATCGCGTCGTGGCCGCCCTCGGCGGACCCGATCGCCCAGGGTGAGCCGACGTCGCCGGGCCAGGCGTTCACGGAGTTGTTGGGGCCCTTGCGGTGCACCGTGCCGACGGGGTGGATCGGTGGCAGGTACACCACGTCGAAGCCCATCGCCGCGACGCGGTCGAGCTCCTTCGCCGCAGTGACGAAGGAGCCGTGCACGGCGCGTCCGGTCTCGTCGCGCCCGCCGGTGGAGCGCGGGAAGAACTCGTACCAGGACCCGAACAGCGCGCGTTCGCGATCCACGTAGACCTGCTGGGTGCGGCCGCGCGTGATCAGCTCGCGCACCGGCCGCTCGGTCATGATCGCCTCGACGGCCGGGAACAGCGCAGGCGCGACCCGCTGGCGCAGCGGCATCGCGGTGTCGCGCAGCGCGTTGGCCGCGCCGAGGAGGAGGTCGCGGCTGGCCCGCTCCGCCGGCCGGCGGCCCACCCGCTGCAGCAGCCGCGCCCCGACCTCGAGGTCGTTGGCGAGATCATCGGCCGACTGGCCGGCGGCGAGCTTGACGGTGACGGCGTGGCGCCACGTCGCCCACGGGTCGCTCCAGGCGTCCACGCGGAAGGTCCACAGGCCGGGCTGGTCGGCCGTGACGGTGGCGCCGAACCGGTCGGTGCCGAGCCCGACCGGCGCCATGCGTACGTGCCGGGCGGGGCCGCCGACCTTCCCCCGCCACACGACGTTGGCGCTCACGGCGTCGTGGCCCTCGCGCCACACGGTGGCCTCGACGGGGACGACCTCGCCGACGACGGCCTTGCTGGGGTGACGCCCACCGCCGACCGACGGGCGGACGTCGTCGATACCCAACCGACCGGTCATCGGCTCACCCCCGTTGCGTCGGTCTCGAACCTACCCACCCGCTCGGCCCTCGGCGGGAACGGGTGATCGGCGCGTGCCGACCGTTCACCGGATCGTCACCCGGAGCGGGGCGGAACCGATCTCCGTACGCCTTCACTATCGTCTCGTCCGTGAAGGCTCTCCGTCGGTTCACCGTTCGCGCCCAGCTCCCGGGGCCACTGGCGCCGCTCCAGGCCTTGGCCACCAACCTGCGCTGGAGCTGGCACCCCCCGACCCAGGACATGTTCGCGGCGCTCGATCCGGCCGCATGGGAGCGAGCGGGGCACGACCCGGTCCGGCTGCTGGGCGAGATCTCCTCGGCGCGGTTGGGCGAGCTGGCGCGCGACGCCGACACCGTCGTCACGATCCGCGAGCTCGCCGACGAACTCGAGAGCTACCTTGGCGAGCCGCGGTGGTACCAGATCGAGCGCGAGGACGACCCGTCGCTGCCCGCGGCGATCGGCTACTTCTCGATGGAGTTCGGGGTGAGCGAGGTGCTGCCGAACTACTCCGGTGGCCTCGGCGTGCTCGCCGGCGACCATCTCAAGGCGGCGTCCGACCTGGGCGTTCCGCTCATCGGCGTCGGGTTGCTGTACCGGTCGGGCTACTTCCGGCAGTCGCTCTCGCTCGACGGGTGGCAGCTCGAGCAGTACCCGGTGCTCGACCCGCAGGGCCTTCCGCTCCAGCTGCTGACGGGTTCCGACGGCGAGGCGGTGCTGGTGGAGGTGGCCATGCCGGCCGGGCGCACGCTGCGGGCGCGGGTGTGGCAGGCCGCCGTCGGCCGGGTGCCCCTGCTGCTGCTCGACTCCGAGATCGAGGAGAACGAGCCCGACCTGCGCGGTGTCACCGACCGGCTCTACGGCGGCGACCAGGACCACCGCATCCGGCAGGAGATCCTGGTCGGGATCGGCGGGGTGCGCGCCGTCCGCGCGTTCTGTGCCGCGACCGGTCACCCCGAGCCGGAGGTGTTCCACACCAACGAGGGCCATGCCGGCTACCTCGGGCTGGAGCGCATCCGCGAGCTGCAGACCCACGAAGGGCTGGCCTTCGACGAGGCCGTGGCCGCCGTGCGCGCCGGGACGGTGTTCACGACCCACACCCCGGTGCCGGCGGGCATCGACCGGTTCCCCGTCGATCTGGTGCGCCACTACTTCTCGGCCCCCGGCCCGACCACCTCCGGTGAGGGCGCATCGTCGGCTGACGACGGCTCCGCGCCCGTCGAGGTCTCCTGGGCGTCCGCCGAGGGCTCCTCGGACGACCGCCCCGAGTCCGCAGACGGCGCCGGGACGTCCGGCGGTGCCGGCTCCGGTGATCGCGACGACGGCGGCGGCGCCCTGGATGCGGTCCGGGCGCTCCTGCCCGGCGTCCCGATCGACCGGGTCCTCGACCTCGGGGCGGAGGAGAGCCCCGGCATGTTCAACATGGCGCACATGGGGCTGCGGCTGGCGCAGCGGGCCAACGGGGTGTCCCGCCTGCACGGCGCGGTGTCGCGTGGGATGTTCGGCGCGCTGTGGGAGGGCTTCGACGTCGACCAGGTGCCGATCGGTTCGGTCACCAACGGGGTGCACGGCCACACCTGGGAGGCTCGGGAGATCACGGCGGCGCTCGGGGCGGCGGGGTTGTCGGACGAACCGTTCGCGGTTCCCGACGAGGTGCTGTGGGAGCTGCGCAACGCCCTGCGCGCCCGGCTCGTCTTCGAGATCCGGCGCCGGGTCCGGGAGGCCTGGCTGCAGCGCGGGGCATCCACCCCGGAGCTGGGGTGGACCGAGCACGTCTTCGACCCGGACGTGCTGACCGTCGGCTTCGCCCGCCGCGTCCCCACCTACAAGCGGCTGACGCTGATGCTGCGCGACAAGGACCGGCTCCGTGACCTGCTGCTCGACCCGCACCGGCCCGTGCAGCTCGTCGTCGCCGGCAAGTCGCACCCGGCCGACGACGGCGGCAAGGCGCTCATCCAGCAGATCGTGCGTTTCGCCGACGACCCCGCGGTGCGGCACCGGATCGTGTTCCTGCCCGACTACGACATGTCGATGGCCCGCTACCTCTACTGGGGCTGCGACGTCTGGCTCAACAACCCGCTGCGCCCGTTGGAGGCGTGCGGGACGTCGGGCATGAAGTCGGCGCTCAACGGCGGGCTGAACCTGTCGATCCGCGACGGCTGGTGGGACGAGCTCTACGACGGCGCCAACGGCTGGGCCATCCCCACCGCCGACGGCATCGACGACCCGGTCCGCCGCGACGACCTCGAGGCCAACGCGCTCTACGAGCTGCTGGCTACGCAGGTGGCGCCGGCGTACTACCAGCGCACCGAGGGCGTCCCGCCCCGGTGGGTGGAGCTCGTGCGCCACACGCTCATGACGTTGCGTCCGCAGGTGCAGGCCACCCGGATGGTGCGCGAGTACGTCGAGGACTGGTACGCCCCCGCCGCACGAGCTGCCGCCCGGATCGTCGCCGACGGGTTCGGCCCGGCGCGCGAGCTCGCCGCCTACCGGGCCCGGCTGAACGAGTCGTGGTCGAGGGTGCGGGTGGTCGGCGTCGACGCGTCGGGGCTGCCGGACACCCCGGAGGTCGGCGCGGCGATGACGGTGCGCGCGGCCGTGGAGCTGGGCGGTCTCGCCCCGTCGGACGTCGTGGTGGAGGCCGTGGTCGGGCGGGTCGGGGAGACCGATGACCTGGCCGACGCCGTGACCGTGGCGATGGAGCACGTGGACAGCATCGACGGTGACGGCGATCGCTTCGAGTCGGTGGTCAAGCTCCCGCACGCCGGGCTCACCGGGTACACCGTGCGGGTGCTGCCCGCGCATCCCCTGCTGGCCTCGTCGGCGGAGCTGGGGAAGGTGGTGCTGGCCGGCTGATCCCCGCGTCGCGGGGTGGCGGCGCGCAGCGGGGGTGGCGGCGAGCGAACGGCCCTGTCGTCCAGCGGGGTTGGACGGGAGTGCCGTTCGTAGCGTGGGATCAGCCCCCGCAGCAGCCCCCGCCGCAGCAGCCACCGCCACCGCCCGCCGCGGCCGCGGGGCGGGTGTCGCCGCCGCGGCGGCCGCCGACGGCCACCGTGGTGAGCAGTTTGACGGTGTCGCCGTGGCCCTGCGGGCACGACGCGGCGTCGCCCGCCGCGCTCATCGGCCGGGTGACCTCGAAGGTCTCGCCGCACCGGCGGCAGCGGAAGTCGTAGCGCGGCACGTCGCGAGCATAGCTCCCGCCGCCACCGACGACGCATGATCAGCGGGTCAGCTCCCCGATCACGGGGTGACCTGCAGGAGCAGGAGGGACCGCGGGGGGAGGGTGATCGTCGTGCCGCCGGGAAGCGGTCGGCTGCCGACGGGCCGGCCGTCGGCCCGGGTGCTGTCCAGCACCGCGGTGAACGGTCCCCCCGGCGGCAGCGTCGCGGCCAGCGCGTCCTCGCCCCCGTGCAGCAGCAGCAGCCACTCCGCGCGCAGCAACCCCAGGCTGTGCAGGCCGGAGTCGTGCCAGTCGGCCCCCTCCAGGAGGCGACCCTCGGGATGCCACCACAGCACCTCGCCGTCGCGGTAGAACCGGTCGCGGTGCAGGTTCTCGGAGCCGTGCCGGACCGCGGCGACGCGCGCGGTGAACGCGGTGAGCGCCGCAGCCGCCGGACCCGGTGACCAGTCCACCCAGGACGTCTCGTCGTCGAGGCAGTAGGGGTTGTTGTTGCCGTGCTGGGTGCGCCAGAGCTCGTCGCCGCCGAGCAGCATCGGGGTGCCGGTCGAGAGCAGCAGCGTGCCGAGGATCGCCCGCGCCGTGGCGAGTCGCCGCGCCCCGATCACCGGAGACGAGCTGTCGCCTTCGACGCCGAAGTTCTGCGACCGGTTGTCGTCGGTCCCGTCGCGGTTGCGCTCGCCGTTGGCCTCGTTGTGCTTGCGCTCGTAGGACACCAGGTCGCGGAGGGTGAAGCCGTCGTGGGCGGTCACGAAGTTGACCGAGGCCCACGGCCGCCGCCCCGAGCTGCGGTACAGGTCGGAGCTGCCGGTGAGCCGGGACGCGACCTCCCCGATGCCGCCGTGTCCGCGCCAGAAGTCACGGACCGCGTCGCGGTACCGGCCGTTCCACTCCGACCACGCCACCCCGAACCCGCCGACGCGGTACCCCTCACCGGTCGCGTCCCACGGCTCGGCGATCAGCTTCACGCGCGAGAGCACCGGGTCGACGGCGATCGCCGTGAGCAGCGGGGCGTTCGGGTCGAACGTGCCCGAGCGCGGCCGGCCCAGCACGCTGGCGAGGTCGACGCGGAAGCCGTCCACGCCGAGCACGCTGACCCAGTACCGCAGGGCGTCGCACACGAGCCGGATCACGGTGGGAGAGCCGGAGTCCAGGGTGTTCCCGGTACCGGTGATGTCGGCGTCGCGGCCCGAGCCACCGAGCGAGTAGTACGCGGGCGCGTCGAGGCCCCGGTAGCTGAGCGTGGTGCCGTCCACGCCACCCTCCGCGGTGTGGTTGGGCACCACGTCGAGGATCACCTCGATGCCCGCGGCGTGCAGCGCGGCCACCATCGTGCGGAACTCCGCGATCTCCGCACCGGGGATGCTCGCGTAGCCGGCGTGCGGGGCGAGGAAGCCCAGGGTCGCGTAGCCCCAGAAGTTGGACCGGCCGCGGTGGAGCAGCGGCGGCTCGTCGGCGAACGCGGTGACGGGGAGCAGCTCGACGGCGGTGACCCCGAGGCGCCGCAGGTGTTCGACCACGGCGGGATGGGCGAGCCCGAGATAGGTGCCGCGGTGCTCGGGCGGCACGTCGGGGTGGCGCATCGTGTAGCCGCGGACGTGCAGCTCGGCGATCACGGTGGACGACCACGGCACGTACGGCCGGTCCGCCGGCGCGGCGACGTCGGGCTCCGTGACGACCGACAGCGGTACGTGCCCGAGCGAGTCGACGGTGCTCGGGGTGCCGGTCATCGGGTCGTCGACCCAGCCGCGCGCCGCGTCCAGATCGGTGACCCGGCCGACGATCCGCCGCGCGTAGGGGTCCACGAGGATCTTGGCCGGGTTGGCGCGCAGGCCGTCCCACGGGCGGTACGGGCCGTGCACGCGGTAGCCGTAGCGCTGACCGGGCCGCACCCCCTCGACGAGCCCGTGCCAGACCCCGAACGTCCGCTCGGGGAGGGCCACACGGCGCTCGATCAACGCCGAGTCGGGCCCGTCCACCAGGCACACGTCCACCGCCTCGGCACCGGTGGAGGCGACCGCGAAGCGGACGCCCCGCGTGTCGACGTGGGCACCCAGCGGGAAGATCGGCACGATCGGTCAGGATAGGTCGGTGGCTGCTCCTGGATCGTCCCGTGCGTCGTTGCTCACCACAGGGAGCGACGGTCCCTGTGGTGAGTGATCAGGGCGATCTCGTCATCCGGATGGAGGACGTGGCCGTCCGTCGGGGGCCCGCGACGCTGCTCCACGACGTCGACTGGACCGTGGAGCTCGACGAACGCTGGGTGGTGCTCGGTCCGAACGGAGCCGGCAAGACCACCCTGCTGGCGCTGGCCGCAGCCGAGATGCACCCCAGCTCGGGCTCGGTGGACGTCCTCGGCGAGCGGCTGGGCCAGGTGAACGTCTTCGAGCTGCGGACCCGGATCGGGCTCTGCTCCGCAGCGCTGGGTCTGCGGGTGCCCGCCGCCGAGGTCGTCCGCGACCTCGTGGTCAGCGCCGGTTACGGCGTGCTCGGTCGCTGGCGGGAGAGCTACGAGCGGGCCGACACCGACCGCGCCGACGAGCTGCTCGACGCCCTCGGCGTCGGCACCCTGGCCGACCGGACGTTCGGCACGTTGTCCGAGGGCGAGCGCAAGCGCACGCTCATCGCGCGGGCGTTGATGACCGATCCCGAGCTGCTGCTGCTCGACGAGCCGGCCGCCGGGCTCGACCTCGGCGGTCGCGAGGACCTCGTCGGGCGCCTCGCCACGCTGGCCGCCGACCCGGACGCGCCGGCGTCGGTGCTGGTCACCCACCACGTGGAGGAGATCCCCGTCGGCTACAGCCACGTGCTGCTGCTGCGCGGCGGGGCGGTGATCGCGGCCGGGCTGCTCGACGACGTCCTCACCGACGAGAACCTGACGGCGACGTTCGACGTGCCGCTGACCCTCGCGCGCCGCCGCGGCCGGTACACCGCGTGGCTCCGATGAGCGAGCTTGCGAGTGGATCAGTGTCACAGCGCTCCCGCGCTGAGACGACTCGCGATGGGCCGACCGAGCGCAGCGAGGGAGAGCGATGAGCGGAGGCGGGCGGCACGTCCGGGCGCATAGGGTGCCCCCGTGACGGAGTTCGTGAAGCTCGAGGTCGACGGTGGCGTGGGAACGATCCGGCTGGACCGGCCACCGATGAACGCGTTCACCCGGCAGGTGCAGGAGGAGCTGCGGGCGTGCGCCGACGAGGCCGCGCGGCGCGCCGACGTCAGGGCCGTGGTGGTCTACGGCGGGGAGAAGGTGTTCGCCGCGGGCGCCGACATCAAGGAGATGGCCGGCATGTCCTACGCGGACATGGCCGCGGTCGCGCGGCGGCTCTCGGCCTGTTTCGGGTCGATCTCGGAGATCCCGAAGCCGACGGTGGCGGCGATCACCGGTTACGCGCTCGGCGGGGGAATGGAGGTGGCGCTGGGCTGCGACCGCCGGGTCTGCGGCGACAACGCGAAGCTCGGCCAGCCCGAGATCCTGCTCGGCGTCATCCCGGGCGGCGGCGGCACGCAGCGGATGGCGCGGCTGATCGGCGCCCCGCGGACCAAGGACATCATCTTCACCGGTCGGATGGTGAAGGCCGACGAGGCGCTCGTCATCGGGCTCGTCGACGAGGTCGTGGCGCCCGACGACGTCTACACCGCGGCCCGACGGTGGGCCGAGCAGTTCGCCGACGGCCCGGCGGTCGCGCTCGCGGCCGCCAAGAAGGCGATCGACGGCGGCCTCGACACGGACCTGCGCACCGGCCTGGACCTGGAGGCCGAGATCTTCGCCGCGCTGTTCGCCACCGAGGACCGGCGGGTGGGCATGGCGTCGTTCATCGAGAACGGTCCCGGCAAGGCGGCGTTCACCGGCCGCTGAGGGCGGCCCCTCCACGAACAGCTCCCTATGCTCCGTCCCCATGAGCGCGGATCCGGCCCCCAACCCGCACGCCACCGCGGAGCAGGTGGCAGCGGCTCGGCACGACCGCAAACTCGCCAACGTCCTCTACCACGACTGGGAAGCCGGCTCCTACGACGACAAGTGGTCCATCTCCTACGACGAGCGCTGCACCACCTACGCCGCCGACCGGTTCCGGACCGTGGCGGGAGACGCCGACTGGCCGTACGGACGCGCGCTGGAGCTGGGCTGCGGCACCGGGTTCTTCCTGCTCAACCTCATGCAGGCCGGGCTGGCGAGGAGCGGGTCGGTCACCGACCTGTCGCCGGGCATGGTGCAGGCCGCCCTGCGCAACGCCGGACAGCTGGGCCTCGACGTCGACGGCCGGGTCGCCGACGCCGAACGGCTGCCCTACGGCGACGCGACGTTCGACGTCGTCGTCGGGCACGCGGTGCTGCACCACATCCCCGATCTCGACGCCGCCTTCCGAGAGGTGCTGCGGGTGCTGCGGCCCGGCGGGAGGTTCGTGTTCGCCGGGGAGCCCACCCGGATCGGCGACCGCTACGCCCGCCGGCTCGGCGCCCTCACCTGGACGGTGGCGACGACGGTGACGACGCTGCCCGCGCTGCGGGCCTGGCGCCGCCCGCAGGACGAGCTGGACGAGTCGTCACGCGCCGCGGCGCTGGAGGCCCTGGTCGACGTCCACACCTTCGACCCGGCGGATCTGGAGCACGCCGCGCGTCGGGCCGGCGCCTGCGGCGTCCGCGTGGTCACCGAGGAGCTCACCGCGGCGATGCTGGGCTGGCCGGTCCGCACGGTCGAGGCCGCCGTGCCGGCCGGGAAGCTGGGGATGCGCTGGGCCTGGTTCGCCTACCGCAGCTGGCAGCGGCTGTCGTGGGTCGACCGGCACCTGCTGGCCCGGGTGGTGCCGCGCGCGTGGTTCTACAACGCCCTCGTGACCGGTACGAAGGGCTGATGGCGCCACCGCCCGCCGCGGCCCCCACCTCGTCACAGGCCGTGGCCGTCGTCGAGCAGCCGCTCGAACCGCTGTGGCGGGGGCTGCTGGTGTACCGCGTCCTGACGCTGCTCAGCGCGGTGACCGTCGTCGTGGTCTCGCTCGACTCCTACGCCGCCCCCGCGGGCGCCGTCGCCGTGCTGGTCGTGATGGTCGCCTGGACGGCGGTGACCGGCTACGCCTACGTCCGTCCTCCACCTGGCGCCACCGACCGGCGCGGCGTGGTGGCGATCGCCGACCTCGCGGTCACGGTGGCCGTCGTCGCCACCACCCCGCTCGTCCAGACGCCCGCGCAGCTCGCCGCGGACGCGCCCGTGATGGGCTCGATCTGGACGCCGGGGGCGGTGCTCGCCTGCGCGTTGGCCCACGGCGTCCGCGGCGGCCTCGCGGGGGCGGCGGTGCTGTCCGCCGCTCTGCTGCTGTTCCAGGCGCGGGTCGAGAACGAGCTCGGCGACATCCAGCTGATCGTGCTCGTCGCCCTGGCGATCGGCTTCGCCTCGACGGTGCTGCGGCGCTCGGCCGAACGGGTGCGGGCGGCGGTCGCGACGGAGGCGGCGGTGACCGAGCGCGAGCGGTTGGCCCGGGCCGTGCACGACGGCGTGCTGCAGGTGCTGGGATACCTGCGCCGGCGCGGTGCCGAGCTGGGCGGGGACGCCGGAGAGCTGGGCCGGCTGGCGGGGGAGCAGGAGTTCGCGTTGCGGTCGCTGCTGACCACCGGGCCGGCGCCCGTCGACGTCGACGGGCGTCGGGACCTGGCGGCGGCCCTCCGGATGCTCGCCTCGGCGCGGGTGAGTGTCTCGACGCCGGCGCATCCGGTGGAGCTGCCCGCCGCGGTCGTCGACGAGCTCGTCGCCGTGGTGGGTGCGGCGCTGGCGAACGTCGCGCTGCACGTGGCCGCGGACGCGCCGGCCTGGGTGCTGGTCGAGGACCTCGGTGCCGGGGTCGAGATCAGCGTGCGCGACGAGGGCCCCGGCATCCCGGCCGGGCGCCTCGTCGCCGCCGAGTCCGAGGGACGGATGGGCGTGGCGGGGTCGATGCGCGACCGGGTGCTCGGACTGGGTGGCACGATCAGCTGCGAGACGGGCCCGGACCGGGGCACGGACTGGATCATCCGGGTGCCGCGGGCGGGAGCGCGATGACCGCCCCGGACGAGCTCACCGTGATGGTCGTGGACGACCACCCGATCTGGCGGGAGGGCGTGGCGCGCGACCTGACCGAGCGGGGGGTGCGGGTGGTCGCCACCGCTCCGGACGCCGACGCGGCGGTACGGATCGCGCTCGCCGTCCGGCCCCGGGTGGTGTTGATGGACCTCAACCTGGGCGCGACGTCGGGGGTGCGGGCCATCGAGGGGATCCTCCGCGAGCTGCCCGGCACCGGGATCCTCGTGCTCTCGGCGAGCGGCGAGCACGCCGACGTGCTGGCAGCGGTCACGGCGGGGGCCACCGGCTACCTGGTCAAGTCGGCGAGCGCGGAGGAGCTGCTCGCGGCGGTGCAGCGCACGGCGGACGGCTTCCCGGTCTTCACGCCCGGTCTGGCCGGGTTGGTCCTCGGCGAGTACCGCCGGCTCGCCGGGGAGTCGGCGGAGCCCCGGCGGGCGCCGCCTGCGCTCACCGACCGGGAGACCGAGGTGCTGCGGCTGGTGGCGAAGGGCCTCACGGCGCGGCGGATCGGCGAGCGCCTCGGGGTGTCGCACCGCACGGTGGAGAGCCACGTCCAGAACACGCTGCACAAGCTGCAGCTGCACGGCCGGGTGCAGCTCGTGCGCTACGCCATCGAGCAGGGCCTGGCCGACGACTGACGGGTCACCCCAGCGCGCGCAGGCGCGCCAGGATCTCCGCGAGCACGGCGTCGGGGTCGGCATCCAGCGCCACCTGCACCGGCGGGCCGGGGTCACCGGGCACCGCGACCGTGGCCCCGCGCGCCGGACCGAGGTCGCAGGCCACCCGGATCGGCATCGCCGTGGTGCGCAGCGTGCCGGGCTGCACCGCCTCCAGCACGGCCACGGCGTCGTGCAGCGCAACGGCGTCGATCCCGTGGCGGCGCCGGTACGCGACGCGGTAGTGCGTGATGACCTGGGCCAGCTCGCCGCCGCGGGGCCCGGCGGCAGCGAGGCCGTCGAGCCACTCCGGGCCGGCCGGGCAGCGCAGAGTCAGGTCCAGCGGCACCATGGTCACCGCGACGTCGGGCTGGGTGAGGACGCGGTGTGCGGCCTCCGGGTCGCAGTGGACGTTGAACTCGGCGATGCCGCCGGCGTTCCCGACGCCCAGGCCGCCGCCCATCACCACGATCCGCCCGATCCGGTGGGCGAGCTCGGGGTGCACGGCGAGCAGCAGCGCGACGTTGGTCAGCGGCGCGATCGCGGCGATCGTCACCGGCTCGGCCGACTCCCGCAGCACCGCAGCCATCAGCCCGACGGCGCCGCGCGGATCGGGGTCCGCCCCTGGTCGGGGCAGCGCCGCGGCGCGCCCGCCCAGCCCGTCGCCGCCGTGCCAGGCCTCGGCCCGCTCCCGCTGCGGGTGCACGAGTGGGCGCGCGGCCCCCGCGGCCACCGGCACGTCGGACCGGTCGCACAGGGCCAGGATGCGACCCGCGTTCGTGGTGGTCGCCGGCAGCGCGACGTTGCCGAACACGGTCGTGACGGCGCGCAGCTCCACCTCGGGCGAGGCCAGCGCCAGCATGATCGCGACGGCGTCGTCCACCCCCGGGTCGGTGTCGATGACCAGCGGGATCACCGGGCCGCCGCCACGGCGTCGGCCAGCTCGGACGCGGTCGGCAACGACGGCTGCGCCCCGGCGCGGCCGACGGTCAGCGCACCGGCCGCGCAGGCCCGCCGCAGCGCGTCGGCGTCCGAGGCTCCCGCCAGCAGGGCGACGGCGAGCGCCGCGGTGAAGGCGTCGCCCGCCGCGGTCCCGTCCACCACGGTCACCGGCGGCGGCGCGGCGCGGGCGACCTCCCGGCCGGCGCGGCGGAGCACGGCGCCCTCGGCCCCGTGGGTGACGGCGACGGCCCCCGCCGCGTCGAGGCCGTCGAGCGCGGCGTGCTCGGCCCGGTTGACCACCACCAGGTCGACCCGTCGGAGCAGCTCGGGCGGGAGCGCCCTCGCCGGTGCCGCGTTCAGCACGACCAGGCCGGTCGCGTGCTCGACGGCGGCGACCACTGCGGCGTCCGGGATCTCCAGCACGGTGAGCACGGCGTCGGCGCCGCGGACGTCGGCCGGTTCCACCCGCAGCGTGGCGTTCGCGCCGGCGACGACGACGATCGTGGTCTCACCGGCGTCGTCCACGGTGACGAGCGCGTGGCCGGTCGGCTCATCGGGCGAACGGCGCAGCCGCTCCAGCCCGGTCCCGCTGCCTACCAGCAGGTCGAGCGCCTCCTCGGCCGCGGGGTCCTCGCCCACCGCCGCGACCAGACTGACCTCTGCACCGAGCCGGCGGGCGGCGAGCGCCTGGTTCGCCCCCTTCCCGCCCGGTACCCGCCGCAGCGTGCTCGCGGAGAGCGTCTCCCCGGGTTCCGGCAGCCGGGCCACGCGGGCGACGAGGTCGAGGTTGACACTGCCGACGACGGCGATCCGGGGCACCGCGCGACGATCGTCGATCACCGGTCCCCAGCACAAGGGCACAGCACGAGGGCCGAGCGGGCCGCCCGTCACTCGGAGCGGTCGGGTTCGCTCTCCGCGTCGGCGTCGAGGTCCCGGCGCGCGCTGTCCGACGTGCCGCCGCTCGGCCGGGTCGGGTCGGTCGGGTTCGGATCGGGGTTCGCCTCGGCCGCCCGGTAGGACCGCTCGTCGTCGGGGCTCGCGCTGGTCGGGTTGTCCACCCGCCGGGAGACGACGCGATCCTCCTCGGTCCGGTTCGTCCCGTCCGGACCCGCCCCTGCCGGGGCGTCGGGCGCGCTGTCGCTCGTCACCGGCCGGGCTACCCGGCCGGTACCGGCGGCCAAACGCCGGACTCCGTGCCGGAGCGGGTGGACGGAGGGCGCTTGTCGTCGCTGATCAGCGCTTGGGGACCGGGATCGGTGCGTGATCAGCGGTCGGGGACCGGGGACTGTGCGTGATCATCGCTTGGGGAGCGGGGACGGTGCGCGATCACCGCTCGGGGACGGGGGACCGTAGCTGATCCGGCTGCCCGTCCCCAACGAATGATCACGCTGTATCGGGACGCTCGGCTGTGCGCGTCTTCCGCTGGGGGACCGGGGAGGAGTGCGCGTGATCACCGCTCGGGGACCGGGAACCCTGGCAGATCCCGGGCCCGTCCCGTCCCCAACCAGTGATCACGCCCGGTCGCTTCACCTCGCTCCGCCGTGATCACGTCCGGCCCGCCTCCCCGCACGCCCGGTCGGCGCGCCGCTGTGGCACCGCAGCTAGGTTCGACCGCCATGACCGGCATGTCGGGTGCGTCGTGGTGGGACCGCCGGCGTGGGGCCGGGCGGCGGGACCGCCGGCAGGCCCGCTTCCTGACGGTGGCGTCGCTGCGCTGGGTGCTCCGGCACCGCGCGTACACGCCGTGGTACCTCGTGCGCTACGCCCGCCTGCTGCGGTTGCGGCTCGCGCACCCGCACGTGGTCCTGCACGGCATGGTGTTCCTCGGTAAGCGGGTGGAGCTGCACGCGCGGCCCGGCTTCGGGCGGCTGGAGATCGGGCGGTGGGTGCACCTCGGGGACGGGAACACGCTGCGGTGCCACGAGGGCTCGCTGCGCATCGGCGACAAGGTCGTGATGGGCCAGGACAACACGATCAACTGCTACCTCGACGTCGAGATCGGGGCCGCGACGATCGTCGCCGACTGGGTGTACGTCACCGACTTCGACCACCGGACCGCCGACGTGCACGTCCCGATCAAGGACCAGGGCATCGTCAAGTCCCCGGTCCGGATCGGTCCGGACTGCTGGCTCGGGGCCAAGGTCACCGTGCTGCGGGGCTCGCGCGTCGGGCGGGGCTCGGTGCTCGGGGCGCACGCGGTGGTCCGCGGGGACGTACCGGAGTACTCCGTGGCCGTGGGCGCGCCCGCCCGCGTGGTGCGCGATCGCGTGGCCGACTACGAGGCGGCCGCGGCGGAGCGGGCGGCGATCGCGGACATGGCGCGCAAGAGTGCGGAGGCCGTTGCGGCCCGACTGGCCCGCACCGAACGGGCCGGTGCAGAGGCCTCCTCGTCGTCTGAATCGATGTGAGCTGCGACTACATCGGTAACGTGGGGCGCGTGGTCCCGTTGGAACGGGTGTACGGACCCGCAGAACGAGAGGACCCACCATGAACGAGTCCACCGAGCGCCGCCTCCGAGCCCTCGACGAGGAGTACACCGAGGCCGTCAACCGGGCGATCGAGGAGGACCGGGACGACCTGGTCCGCGAGCTCGCCGCCGAGTACCCCGACGCCGCCCTGGACATCATGCGGGACGAGGCGGCCTGAGCCGATCGGCCGCACGGTCGGTCGGCCCAGCGGACCCGCGCGCCGGTCAGCGGCCGAAGACGTTGCCCGTGGGGATCTTCGGTCGCGCCAGCTCCACCGGCCCGCCCGCCGTGGCCCGCGCGTAGACCGCGACCGTCGCGGACGCGATCGAGCGCCAGTCGAAGTCGACGCCCAGCCGGGCCCGGGCCGCCGCCGCCCGCCGCGCCGCGGCCGCCGGGTCGGCGAGCACCACCTCGACCGCCCGCGCCAGCCCCCCGACGTCGCCGGGCGCGAACGACACCCCCGTCTCGCCGTCGACGACCACCTCGCCCAGCCCGCCGGCGCTCGAGGCCACCAGCGGTGCGCCGGCGGCGGCCGCCTCCAGCGCGACGATCCCGAACGGCTCGTAGCGGCTGGGCAGCACCACGGCGTCCGCCGCCGCGATCGCCGCCGCCAGCTCGGCGTCGGGCAGGTGGCCGACGAACCGGACGCTGCGCCGCACGCGGTGCGCCCGCGCCGCCTCCGCCAGGGCGTCCGCGCCGGTGCCGGTGCCGGCGACCAGCAGCTGGGTGCCGGGACGGAGGCGCCGGATCCGGGGCAGGGCCGCGATGAGGTCCTGCACCCCCTTCTCGTGCTCCAGCCGTCCGAAGTAGACGAGTAGCGGCTCCCCGTCCGGGGCGTAGCGGGCCCTGGCCGCCGCCGCCCGGACCGGCGTGGCATGCCACCCGCGCGCGGCGACCCCGTTGTGCAGCACCGCGATCGCGCCCGCGTCCAGGTCGAACAGCTCGGCCACCTCCGCCTGCATCGCGGCCGAGCAGGTGATCAGCTCGTCCGCGCGGTGGGCCAGCCACCACTCCGTCGAGTGCACCTGCCGGCTCAGCGGCGAGGACAACCAGCCCGCGTGGCGGCCGGCCTCCGTGGCGTGGATCGTCGCGACGAGCGGGACGCCGAGCACGTCGGCCAGCGCGATCGCCGGGTGTGCCACCAGCCAGTCGTGGGCGTGCACCACGTCGGGTCGCCAGCCGCCGAGGCGGCCCAGCGCGGCGCGGAGCAGGCCATGGCCCATCGCCAGCGTCCACGCGACCATCTCGCGCTCGAACTCGAGGTGCGCGGGGTCCTCGGCGACGCGCAGGACGCGCACCCCGTCGACGACCTCGTCGATCGTGGGGTGGGTGCCGGCGTCGGTGCCCGCGGGCCGCCGGGACAGCACCACGACCTCGTGGCCGGCGGCCGCCAGCTCGGTGGCGAGCGCGTGCACGTGCCGGCCCAGGCCGCCGACGACCACCGGGGGGTACTCCCAGGACACCATCAGCACCCGCATCTGCGGCCCGTCGTGGGGCGGCCCGTCGGGGGGCGTCACCGACTACTCGACGACCGGGTTGCGCTCGCTCGCCACGACGGCGCCCGGCTGCGCGCCGGGGATGAACTTGCGCCAGTCGCCGCTCACCATGGTCGGGGCCGGGACCACGCGCACTCCGTCGGCGAAGTAGGTCGTGGCCAGGACCATGCGGGGCACGGTCGTCCGGTTCGCGCCGGCGGTGTGGAAGCAGGCGGCCGAGTGGAAGCTCACCTCGCCCGCGGCGAACGGCCCGTCTTCGACGGCCACGCCGCGCTCCCGGAAGGCCGCGGAGACGCCCTTGTCGTAGGACGTCCCGTGCTTGTCGAACTCGACGTCGGCGGCCAGCGTCCAGGTGTCGGCGCCGCGCGCGAAGGCCAGCGGACCCATCTCCCGCGGGGTCGGCTGCAGCGGGATCCAGGCCGTGAGGACGTCTGCGGAGTCGAGGGGGAAGTGGTGGGCGTCGTAGTGCCAGGGTGTGCGCCCCGCGCCGGCCTCCTTCGACAGGGCGTTGTCGTGGTAGAGCCGCACGCGCTCGACCCCGAGCAGCGCGGCCGAGATCCCGCCGATCCGCGGCGCGAGGACCGCGGCACGCACCAGTGGATCGCTCAGCCACATCATCTCGAGGCTCTGGAACCCGACGGACGGGTCGACGGCGGCGTCGAGCATCTCGCGCAGCCGCCCGCGCAGCCGGGCCACCGCCCCAGGGGACAGCACACCGGGCAGCTTGACGAAGGAATCGGCCCGGAAGCTCGCCACGTGGGCCGGCGTGAGCGGGTACGGCTCGGCCAGCTCGGCGACGACCTCGTCGTCCGACGGCAGCGGGCCGGGGTCGTGCGGGGGCGGCTCGACCAGCGGACCGTCGATCCCCGGCCCGTCGGCCAGGGACATGTACCAGTCCCACCACTGGTCGTTGCCACGATCCCACTCCACCTGGACGTCCGCTGCGCCGCCGGCCGCCGTCCGCTCGGAGAGGTGCGGGTTCGTCACGGGGTCTCCCACGTCATCAGGTGCGCCTCGTGCGCGAAGGTGTAGGCGCCGTCGGCGTCGCGGCAGCCGGTCAGGTACTCGGCGAGCGGACCGTCGCGCTCCATCCGTTCGAGCGGGAGGGTGTCGTCGAAGGCGCAGCGCTGCAGGAAGCCTTCGACCACGGCCCGGTCGGCCGACCCCGTGCGGTAGTGCAGCACCTGCACCTCGACGTCCGCCCCGGCGTCGCGCAGTGCGTCGCCGACGCTCTCGGCGTCGGTGTACGGCTGCACGTCCGGGGCATGGGTGGCCCGGTAGGCCTCGTAGAACGCCAGGTAGTGCGAGCGTCGGCTGGCCTGGGCGACCGCGCCGAAACCGCCGGGCACGAGCGCGGCCACCATCCGAGCCGCCCCCGTGCCGAGCTCGGCGAACGGCATCGCGTACAGGGCGTGCGTGGCCCACGCGACGTCGTAGGCGCCCGGGGCGTCGAACTCCTGCAGCACCGTCTCGTGCTCGCCGGCGGCGACGAACGGCGGGGCGAGCACGGATCGCGCCTCGGCGATGCTGAACGCCGACGGATCGAGCAGGTCGACGGCGACGGCCGGCTCGCGGCGCAGCCCGGCGGCCAGCAGGGCGGCGGGGAACTTCCCGCTCCCGCAGGCCACGTCGAGCAGCCGGACCCGGCCGCCGACTGCGCGCCGACGCAGGTCGGCGGCCCAGTCGCGGGCGGCGGCGAGCTGCCGGTAGTCCTCGGTGGCGAGGGTGTAGAAGGCCTGCATACCGGCCCGTCCCGCCTCGCTCCAGTGATCGAGGCTGCGCTGGGCGGTGTCGGGTGCGGGCACGTCCCGACCCAACCACAGCGCTGGTTTCGCCGCGCCACGAGTGGGAACGCCGCCTAGTTTCGAGTGGTGCCCATGCTCAGCCCGCCCGCCCCTCGTCCCACCGCCTCGCTCGACCTGCTGCGCGAGGTGGTGCGGGGGACATCGCCGCTGCCCGCGCTCTCCGCGAAGCGCTACGCCCGCACCCACGCGGTCTACG
The DNA here is from genome assembly GCA_963711715.1 of uncultured Actinomycetota bacterium. Classification (GTDB taxonomy): domain Bacteria; phylum Actinomycetota; class Actinomycetes; order Mycobacteriales; family Pseudonocardiaceae; genus Pseudonocardia. The sequence continues at coordinate 111,038 of CAVQFJ010000002.1, read as the reverse complement.
AGGCGGCGAGCGACCAGCGGCCCCGGCTGCAGAGCTGGCTGGCCCGCGAGCTGCCTCCGTTGCTCGACGGCCGCGACCCGGTGCGCGTCGTCGGGGTCGGCGTGGGTGACGGCAGCGTCGACGCCCCGCTCGCCGCCGCGCTGGCCGCGGACGGGCGCCGGGTCCGCTACACGGGGGTCGAACCGCACGCGGCCTCTGCCGTCGGGTTCGCGGGGCGGCTGGCCGCGCTGGACGCCTCGGCGCTCATCCCCGCCGTGGTGATCGGGGCCTTCGCCGACCACGATCCGGGCCATCCCGCCGATCTCGTGCACTTCGTCCACTCGCTGTACTACGTCGACGACCTCGACGCCGCCCTGGACCACGCGCTGTCGATGGTGCGTCCGGGCGGGCTGCTGCTGGCCGCGACCGCGCCTCTCCAGCCGCTGTGCGTCCTCACCGAGCTGCTGTGTCCGTGGGGCGGGCAGCGGCCGTGGTTCGCCGAGGACGTCCGCGCCGCGCTCGACGCGCGGGGGCTCGACGTCCGCGCGGAGACCCTCGTCGGCCGGCTCGACCTGCACGACGCGCTCATCGACCCGCGCGGGCGGGGTGAGGCGGTGCTCGACTTCCTCGTCGGCGCCCGCACTTCCGCCATGTCCACGCCGGTCCGCGCGCAGGTGCTGGCGTACCTGGCCGGGATCGCCCTCCCCGGGAGACCGGGAGTGGTCCCGCACCCGCTGGACATCACGATCACGCGCGTCCCCTGAGCCCCGTCGAGAACGAACTTGTGGTGGTCAACAGGCTCCGATGATCACCACGAGTTCGTGCTCGACGGCCCCGGGGTCAGCGCGCGGGCATCGATGTGGCCGAAGGGCTGCGGGGGCCAGGTCCGGATCCGGCGGGCCGCGGCGTCGCGCCGGCCCGCGGTCAGCAGCCCGGCCAGCTCCTCGACCCGCCCCGCGTGACCGTGGGCTCGGCCGCGGGCGTAGTCGACGGCCGAGCCCGTGGTGACCATGAACGCCCAGTCGCTGGCCAGCGCCAGGAGTGCCTCCTGCGCGAGCGCGTCGCGCAGCGGGTCGCGGGCGAGCGACCGGCCGGGCGTGGCGCTGAGCAGCACCTCCTCCTGCACTGCATCGTTGCGGGCGACGAGGTCGGCCACCGGCCCAGCCGCCCAGACCCGCCAGTCCTTGCCCGATCCCCACGACGACGGCGGCAGGTCGACCGGTCGGCCCACGAGGCCGGCGTCGACGGCCCCGCACAGCGTCGTCACCCGCACCCCCGCGGCGGGCAGCGCCCGCAGCACCGCCTCCAGCCAGGCCGGCCCCTCGTGCCACCAGTGCCCGAACAGCTCGGTGTCGAAGGCCGCGACGGTGAGCGCGGGCCGGCCGAGCCGCTCCCGCAGCCCGACGAGCCGCTCCCGGACCACGGTGACGAAGTCGACGGCGTCCCGGGCCACCGCGGCGGCGGCGCGGTCCGGGTCGTAGGGACGCTTGTCCGGCGGGGGTACCGAGCGTCCCGTCACCCGGGCGGGCTTCAGTCCTGACGCGTGGTCGAACGTGTGGAAGTCGCGGTAGTCGCGCCCACCCGGATAGCCCGAGCGCGGCGACCACACCCGGTAGCTGACGTCGAGGTCGCGCCCGAACGCCATCACGTCCGAGGTCCCGACCGGGCGCGCGAGACCGGTGGCGCCGTGCATCGCCGGGCCGTCGACGAGGAACCGCTCGACGCCGGCCGCGGCGTAGCCGGCCTCCATGCCGGGCGCATAGCCGCACTCCGGGGCCCAGATCCCGGTCGGACGGGCGCCGAGCCGGATCGTGGCGTCCTCGAGGCCGGTCTCCAGCGCGAACGCGCCGATCTCCGGTCGCAGCAACGGCCCGAACGGGTGGGTGGCGGGCCCGCCGAGCAGCTCCACCGCCCCCGCGTCGGCCAGTGCGCGCAGCCCGGGCGACGCGCCGTGTCGCCAGTGGATCTCGAACAGCTCCAGCGCCGCCGTCGCGCGGCGGTGCTCGTACGCCGCCAGCACCGGGTTCCCCACGGCGGCGTGGGCGCGCAGCAGCCAGTCCCCGATCCAGTGGTGGGCACCGCGCAGGCAGTGCGGGTCGTCGAGCTGCGCGGCGAGCACCGGAGTGACGCCCAGGGTCAGCAGGTCGTGCCGGCCCTCCCCGGACAGCCTGCGCACGACGTCGAGCACCGGCAGGTAGGCGTGCGTCCAGCACTGGTAGAGCCACTCCTCGCCCACCGGCCAGCGCCCGTGGTGGGCGAGCCAGGGCAGGTGGCTGTGCAGGACGAGGCAGAACGTGCCGACGGCAGGGGGCGTCACGGCCGCACGGCGAGTGCGACCAGGTCCAGGCTCGCGTCGACGTCGCGCGCGTGCAGCTCGAAGTCCTCGGCGGACACCGCCGCGACGTCGGTCAGCAGGGTCGCGGGCCATTCCCCGCCCGCGACGGCCACCCTGATCTGCGCCTCGACCACCGAACCTCCGTGCCGGGCGTCGAGGGCGCGCAACCGCGGCCCGTGGTGCAGGCCGAGCACCTCGACGTCGACGAAGCCGGCGCCGGTGACCAACCCGGCCAGCTCCCCGCCGGCGAGCTCGCGGGTGTGGAACGGGTTGAGCGGCGAGTCCCGGCCCGGGGAGAACGTCAGCCGGTTCGGCGTGGAGACCCGCAGCGCGCCACCCGGGCGCAGCACGCGGAAGCACTCCTGCAGGAACCGTTCCTGCTCCCGGAGGTGCTCGACGACCTGCAGCGACACCACGACGTCGCAGCTGCCGTCGCGCACCGGCAGCGCCGCCAGATCGGCCCGGCCGACGCGGACCAGCGGGTACCGGGCCATGACGTGGCTGGCGGTGGGCGCGTCGAGGTCCAGGGCCAGTACGGTCGATGCCGAGCCGGTCAGCAGGTCGGCTCCGTATCCCTCGCCGCACCCCGCCTCCAGCACCACCGCCCCGGCGCATCGCGGCACGAGCGCGGCGTAGACGACCTCGTGGCGTCGGAACCAGTAGTTCTCGTGGCTGACGTCGGGGACTGTACGCTCTCCGGTGAGCGGAAGGCAAGGGGCCTGAGCAGGAACTTTCTTCGACACTGCCCAGCCTCCGTTCACAGTTCGAGTTGCGCATGCCGCACTTTGGACTGGTAACTTACACCAGTGGACCAGCTCGCGGAGTGGCAGGACGAGTGGGAGCTGGTCCTCACCCACGAGCGCAAGGTGGCCGCGCTGTCCCGGGTGACCTACGTCCGCGCCGTTCGCCAGCTCCGCGAGTTCCTGGCCGAGGCCTACCCGGACGTCACCACGCCGGCCAAGATCACCTCCCGGCACGTCGGTGCGTACCTGTCGGGCATGGCCGATGCCGGCCGCTCGGAGAACACGCGCCGGATCAGGCTGAAGTCGTTGCGGCTGTGGTTCAAGTACCTGATCACCCAGGAGGACAGCGGGGTTACGCGCAACCCGGCCGCCGAGGTCGACCTCCCGGAGGAGAAGCTCCCACCGGTGCCGGTGATCGCGGACGAGGACCTCATGGTCCTGCTGCGCTCGATGGCCGGGAACTCGCTGATCGACCGGCGGGACACGGCCATCGTGCGGCTGCTGCTCGACACCGGCGTCCGTCGCGGCGAGCTGGTGGGCATCGACGTCGACGACGTGGATCTACGGCACCAGGAGATCGCGCTCCGCAGGACGAAGGGCGGAAAGGCGCGCGTCGTGCCGTTCGGTGGCCGGACCGCGCTCGCGCTGCGCAAGTACCTGCGGGCCCGGGAACGTCACGCTGCGTCCGGTTCGGCGGCCCTGTTCCTGGCCGTCCGGTCGGACCAGACGGGAACGTGGCGACTGACCGGCGGCGGAGTCGGGGAGATGCTGACCCGACGGTGCGAGGCCGCGGGACTGGAGCACCTCCGCGCGCACCGGTTCCGCCACACCTGGGCCGATGACCTCCTGTCGCACGGTGCAAACGAAGGCGACGTGGAGCGGCTGGCCGGGTGGTCCTCGCCGCTCATGGTCCGGCGGTACGGACGTAGCGTCGCCGATCGTCGAGCACGGGACTCCGCTCGGCGACTCGCGCGGGGTGATCGGGTCTAGCCGGACAGGCCGCGGAGGTCATTCGGCAGCGTGAGCCGCTTCCGCCCCTCGGCTACTGCTCGGTCGTAGGCGGCGCGCAGACGATCGGCACGGACCCGGTGCGGACGCTGGCACTTGGGGCAGTCGAACGCCTGACCGTATCGATTGCGCGGAGTCATCGACTGCGGCCCACGGATCACAACGTCTCGCCCGTCTGCGCCCGACCCCCACAGCGGGCCGAAGGTGGCGTCGCCCATCTTCCGGGTGCAGTGACCACATAGAAGGATCACACGTATACCTTAGCCGCATGCCGCCGGTCGGGCGGCACCTCGACACCTGAACATCATCCCCGTTGACCGCCGGACGGCTACGCGAGCGCGAGGGGACGGCACGCGGGCCCTGCTGCGCTCCCCGCGACGTGTACCAGCCCCGGCGGGCCGTGGTCGGGGAGCAGGCATGGCCACCACGGCCGAACAACGGCGTCTCAGCGCTCAGATCGCCGCCAACACCCGATGGTCCCGCGAGGACCCAACCCTCAACGCCGTCCGCGGCCAGGAAGGGCTCACGCGCAGATTCGAGCGTGAGGTAGACCCGGACAACGTCCTCGATCCCGCCGAGCGTGCTCGCCGTGTGGAGTGCGCCCGCCGCGCCCACTTCGGACGGCTCGCGCTCGCGTCGAGCAGTGCGCGGAGCCGCACGAAGGCACCGGCCGGATGAGCCTCAGAAAATGGCGCGGCCCCCCAGCCCGAGCAGGAGCCGAGGGGCAACGAGCACCCAACCGACGCGATCAACGTCACGGCCGAGTCTAACGTGGCTGGGGCGGGTCGGGCGAGTGCCGTGCTGGTGGCCGAGCTCGACACCGTGGCATTGGCGCTCGACGCCTACCTCGACGTTCCCGGGCTGCTCCAGGTCTGCTACGTCGGGAACTGGGCCGGGAAGACGTTCGCCACCGATCAGGCCGGGATCGAGGCCGCCGTAGGGTACGTGGAGCTGCTCGACGGCCAGGGCGCCGATGGCATTTAACACCGGGGCACGACACTCTCGGTCGCGCCCGAGCGGGGCAAGCGCGGCGGCGACGAGCACTCCCAGGCGTGGCTCGCGATCCGGCTCGACCTCGACTACGGCAAGAACAAGTACGCGCCCAACGAGTACACCGTCGTCGAGATCGTCCAGGCGTCCGCGGTGCCGCCGGTCACGGACTGGGTGCACAGCGGCCACGGGCTCTACCCGGTGTGGTCCTTCGCCGAGCCCGTCGCGGACTCCCCGGCCGTGCGGGAGCTGCTGGTCGACGTGTTCGAGGTGGCCCGCGCGGCGTTCGCCGAGCGCGGCTACTCGATCGACGACGTGAAGGACGCGGCGCGGGTGTGGCGCATCCCCGGCACCGTCAACCGCAAGGCCGAACCGGTCATGTGCACGATCGAGCACCGCTCGGGCGAGGTGTACACGTTCGCCGAGCTGCGCGAGCGGGTGCCGATCACGACCGGCGGTACGGATAGCTCGAGCGGCGCGTACGACGGGCCGCGGCTGTTCACGGTCGCGGAGGCATCGCAGTTCATCCGCGGCCAGGCGCTCGCACCGCTGGCCGCGACGCGGGACACCGGTCGGAACATCGCCCTGAACAAGGCTGCGACCGTGCTCGGGCACTTCGTGCCCGAGTTCTTCGACGAGGCCAAGGCTAAGGAACTACTGCGCGAGGCCCTCGCCAAGACCGGTTACCTGGACACGGACGCGCAGGCCGCTGAGCTGACCATGTCCAGCGGGCTCGCGTTCGGCCAGGACGTCGACCGGCAGAACCGGCGCGACCCCGGATCCGGGTGGATCGCCGGGCGCCGGCCCGAACCGGAGACGGGGGAGACGGCGGACGTCCGCCGTCTCGTCGTGGTCCGCGGCTCGCAGGTCACGCCGAAGACCGCGCACTGGCTGTGGCAGACCGAGGAGTACGGCGCATCCCGGTCGGAGAGGTGAGCTTGCTGGCCGGGCGGGGCAACGTCGGGAAGTCCCCGTGCGCGCTGTGGATCGCCGCTTGCCTCACCCAAGGGGAGCTGCCCGGGCAGTGGTTCGGCACGCCCACCGACGTGGTCATCTACGCGTCCGAGGACAGCCACGAGCACACCACCATCCCGCGGCTCATCGCGGCCGGCGCCGACATGGACCGCATCCACCTGCTCATGGGCACGGCCACCGACGAGGACGGCGAACAGCCGTTGGCCTGGCTGCGGGACCTGCCGCTCATCGAGCGGTTCGTGACCGAGGTAGGCGCCGCCACCGTGGTGATCGACCCGCTGCACGACGTCCACCGCTCCGGGGCGGACACTAACCGGACCGACGACGTGCGCGCCGGTCTGCGCCCGCTCGTCGCCATGGCCCACCGCACCCGGGCCGCTGTCCTCGGGATCGCCCACTTCAACGAGCAGCGCACCGGTGACCTCGCCGCGCTGCTCTCGGGCAGTCACGGGCTGCGCGACACCGTCCGCGCGGTCCTGGCGTTCGTTGAGGGCCCGGACGGGGAGCGGGTCCTCGGCCAGGACAAGAACAACCTGGGCCGCTCCGGGGACGACGTCCCGCGGCTCACCTACGAAATGACCTCGGTCGACGTGCTGATCGAGGGCGAGAAGGTCAGCCAACCGGTGTTCACCATCACCGGCAGCACCGACTCCACCCTGTCCGAGCTGATGCTCGGCGAGAAGGAGAAGCCCGATTCCTCCGAGCTGCCCGCGAACCTGACGTGGCTACTGGACATGGCTCACGGCCGCGCACCCCGAACCGGTACCGGCGCGGACGCTGATGGGCGCAGCCAACGCTCACGGCCAGAAGTGGGACACCGCGAAGCGGAAGGCGGGTCGGACCGGCTTGTTCCTCGTCGCGAAGAAGACGGACGCGGGGCAGCGTTCGCCGTGGGTGTGGTCCCTGCGCGACGGCGGTGCCGCGTGAGTCGCGCGCACACGCGCGCGGGGAGCTACACGCCCCTGTTGTCCCTCTTCCCCCTGACCTGCGGAAACACCGTCCCCCTTGTCATCCCCCTCCTGTCCCCTTCCAACCCGTCCCCCTTGTCAAGAACGACGACAAGGGGGACGGGAAGGGGGAACACATAACCGCAGGTCAGGGGGAAGAAGGACAGAAGGACGGCGTGCATTCACGCGCGCGAGGGACGCGGCCCGTCACCACACCCACCACGAAGGAGAACCGATGATCGACTACGGCCCCGACCCGCTCGGCGTCCTCACCCGAACCGAGTACGCGGAGTTCCTGCAGGGCGGCGGTGAGCAGCAATACAGGGTCCCCGGCGGTGTGGTCCAGAGTGCGGCCACCGGCGGCGAGCTCGTCCGCGGAGTGGACCCGAACGGGGGCGAGGTGCACTTCCACAGCGCGGGGTCCGGCTCGATCACCGCCGTGGGCGGAGTGCGGCTGGCCGAGGTCGCCGGGTCACCCACCGCGGGTCGGTGCTCGACCGCATTCCGATCGAGCACCGCAGCACCGAGACTTCCTGGCCGTTCGTGAGCGGCACGATCTTGCAGTGGCACAAGGTCGCGCGGGTGCGGCCGGCGTTGGAGGAGTTCTTCGCGGGCCCGCACGTCATCGCGCCGGGTGTGCACCGAAGCTCGTGCTCCGTCATCCCGAGCAGAACCCCGACAACAGCAGCTTGATCATCGGTGACCACGTGCAGACCCGCGCGACCGCGAGCGGACTCGACGTGTCCTGGTGCCTGCGCAGCAGGTTGCCCGACGACATCGTCGACTTCCTCGGCAACACAACCGAGCCGATCCCGTTGTCGGTCTGCTTCAAGCACCTCACCAAGCCGAAGGTGACTCGACCGACGCCGAACGGGCCACTGCTGCACCACCCACAGCGCGTCGAGATCCAACACGTCGCGATCGTCAGCCGAGCCGCATACCCGTGGGCCGTGCTCCGGCACCTCGCCCGCGCGTCCTGACCAACCCACTCGAAGGAGAACACCATGACCACCAGCTACTACCTTGGCCAGCTCGAAGCGGCCGGGATCACTACGCCAGCGATGGCGCGGGCCCGCGAGATCATGGCCCGCGAGCTCGTGGCACCCAGCTTCGCGAACACCACCGACGCGATAACCACGACGCTGGCCGAGGACCTCGCCGCAGGCAACCTGCCCGAGGACGAGCTGACACGCCGACTGTCGACGATCTTGGCGAGACGTTCCCGGGTGCTCGTCGGCCTGCTCGATCAGGCGCGGAGCCTCCTCGCCGACCAGGCCCGGAATGTCCTCGCCGACGATCACGCCGCGCTCGGGAAGGCGTTGCGTGGACTGATCGACGGCGCGACGAAGCGGCACAGCGACGCGGCGAAGATCCTCAAGCGGCGCGGGGTGATCCACCCGGCCGAGGCGATGGAGCTCGGCGCGGAGACCGCGAGCGCGTGCGCGCTGCGCGGGGAAGCGGTGACCGACCTGAACAGGCTCGCGCGTCTCCGGACCGATCTCATCGGGGCCGGCATCCTGCGCACGGACTCCGGCGCCGGAATGGTCACCACGGCCGTGAAAGAAGGTCCGCGCGGCCGCTGCGAGTGTGAGCTAGCGGTGGGCTACGACCGGCGGTACGACCGACGCCACCGCAACGTCCGGCGGGCGGTGGCCGCGCAGATGGAGGCAGGCGGCGTCGCCTGCGCGCGTTGTGGGCGGCCGATCGTGCCGGGCAGCGAGTGGCACCTCGACCACCGCGACGACGGGCCCGGCTACGTGGGCGCCTCGCACGCGCGCTGCAACATCAGCGCCAACCAGGGCGGATGGCGGGGCAAGGGCCAGGTCATCGCGCACAGCAACCTCAGCGATGACATGATCATCGTCGGGTTCGAAGGCGCGCCGGCCGGCACCCTGTCCAGGGACGGCAGCATGATCAAGTGCGCGGGTGGGGGGTGGCACGCATTGTGGTGGCACGAGGGATGCGTGCGGTGCGGCACCGAGCCCGTACCTGCACCAGCTCGGACACCGTGGGTGGTGTGACGGGGGGGCGGTTTTCCGGGCAGGGCACACCCGTAGACCCGGCACCACGTGGACACATCCCTCCCCGGCAGTCGAGAAGTCGGACCCCGAACGATCATGCTCACAGCGAGGGCCCCGCAGAACCCCGCTGAGCGCGCTCTGAGATACACCTGGTGTGAGGGGGTGGGGGGTGTTTTCTGAACCAAGATCACCCCCGTACAGCCGGCACCACGTGGACCTTTTTTCCCAGGGTGTTGAAATCCGTGCCGGGAATGATCATGTCCATGGTGCACGGAGGCCCCGCAGCGGCCCTCTGAACGCGCTCTGAGATCGCGCTCTGTCGAAGTTCTCCCCGCAGCCCGACAACGAACGGCACAACACGGCCCTGGATGCGCTGTGCTGGGCGATGCGGAGGCCTACGCCGGCGCCTACCCGGCCCGCGAGGCACACGACAGCCTCCGTGCTCGGTGGGATGCGTCGTACGCGGGGCGGCCGGACCCTGGTGAGTGGGAAGGTCTGGCCCGGTTCGCGGTCGGCGCTGCGCTGGCGTCTGATCCAGCGGCCACGCTCGCCAAGCTTGACCGCGACAAGGTCCCCTCGCGGCCGATCTTCACCCGCGTCTCCGCGCGCGAGCTGGCGGCCCCGGTGCCGCCGATGCGCTGGCTCGTGCAGGACTTGTGGGCCTTGAACAGCTTCGGTCCGCTCGGTGGTGAGAAGAAGACGCTCAAGACCTACAACCTGCTGGCGATCCGTCGCCGTGGCGAGCGGGGAGCCGATGTTCGGCCACTTCCCGGTCGAGCACCCCGGCCCGGTCGTGCTCTACATCGCGGAGGGTGGCCGGGAGCCGTTCCAGCGCCGGGCCCAACGGGTCGCCGACGCGTACAAGGTCAACTTGGAAGACTTGCCCCTAGAGATCGTCTTCGGTATGGCGCCGCTGAATGGGCAGGACTTCCTTGAGCACGCTCGAGAGGTGATCGATGAGGTGCAGCCGGTCCTGTTCGGTCTCGACCCGCTGTACGCCTCTACCTGCCCGGGAAAGCAGCGGCAAAGATCAGCGAGAGCATGCAGGCTGCGTGGACAACGGAGAAGCCCGAACCACCCGATCCGCCATGGCGGGCCCGCCCGCGGCCCTTTCGCAGCCGCCCGGTTGACGGCGATCGCACCGAGCACGTCCGGCGCCATCTCGGAGGTCAGCATCTTGTTCTCCACGAGGGCGATCTCCGGCGCCTCGGGGTGGAAGCGGGCGAAGTACTGCGTGATGAACGCCGGCGAACTCGTCAACACCAGGCCACAGCCGGCAAGCAGCCGTGCCTCGAGCCCGCGCAGGCCGACTGCGGCGTAGCCGGCGCCTAGCAGCGCGCGGTGGATGTCGAGCGTCTCGTAGACGAGGGGCGCGTGTGGCGCGAACCGGCGTCTGAAGGACTGAGCAAGCAGTAGCGCCTCCAGCGACCGAGCCAAGATCACTGACGGCCGACCCAGCGCCGAGCCCCACCGGCGTGTGCGCAGTAGGGCCGTCGCAACCGTGCCCGTTCGTCGAGCTAGCCGACCGTCCTCGGTTCGCCCGAGGTCGATGGTCGATGTTCCTTCGATGTCCTCGACTGGGTCCGCAGTCCGTCGGAACCCGACGACTCCCAGGCGCTGCATCCCCCGAGGCGCAGCATCCGTATCCGGCGGTGCACCGCCGGATCGTTGATGTACGCGGTGACGTAGAGCAGCTCGGGGCCCACCTGGCCAGCGATGTGCGCCCGGCCTGATGCTGGCCGGCTCACGGATCCCGCCGGGTGAAGACCAGGTCAAGCTGGACGACCCGCCCATGAGTGTCGGTCGTCGGCGTGCCGGCGCCGCTGAGCAAGAACCCGTGCCCGTTGAGGAACTCGATGAGGTCGTGGACCAGCGGCTGGCCGGCGTAGAGCTCGACGAACGAAGCCTCCACCAGCACCACATCGATCTCTGCGAGGATTCCCGTCGCTCCGCGCAGGACCTGCAGCTCGCCTCCCTGCACATCGATCTTGAGCAATACCGGGCGCTCGAGGCCAGCGCCACACAGTTCGGCGTCTAGTCGAGCGGCGCGGACCAGAGCGGTAGCGACTTCCTCGGTACCGGGGAAGGTGGCGACTTGGCGTGGGCCGATCGGCAACAGGGACGACGAGTCGTCGGCGCGCGCGATGTGCAGATGCACCTCGCCGCTCTCGTCAGTCAGCGCGAGGTCACGGACGTGCGCGGCAGGCAGGTCGGCGAGCACGATGGCCAGCTGACGGCCGGCCGTGGGCAGCGGCTCGAAGCAGATCAGCCGGGCCGAAGGCCATCGTCGGGCTGCGACCAGGGCGAACTGGCCGCGGTTGGCCCCGACGTCGATGACGGTTCGGACGTCCGACGGCAGGTCGATACGCTCGTGTTCCACCGCGGCGGCGACTCCCATGCGGAGGGCGCGGCGATAGGCGGGGACCCGAAGGATTCGGGCGAGCTTGCGGGCCCGTGCCAGGCTGCGCCGCACCCTCTCGACGATCACGGCAAGCATTCCCTCGCGTGTAGAGGTCTCAGGCCTACGGCTGCGGCCGACCGAACAGCTCACGGAAGCGGGCTGACGCCTTCGGGAATGAAGTGTGGGCCGTACCCGGTTTCCGGCAACTGGTCGTCGATCGCGGCCTCCATGGACTCGGGGCGCCTACTCTTGTCCCGCGCGCGTCGATAGGCGTGGCGGGAAAGCCACCAACCGGGCTCATTCTTCCGGCCCCCCCGCCGACTGGTGCTCGCTCACCGGCCGCGGAACGTTACGGCGGCGACCTTCTGCCACTGTCGAGCTGCTCCGGGACGCCCGTCAGGCCCTGGAGGTGACGCACGAGCTGAAACCGTACGAGCGCGTGCTCGACCGGATGAACCGCGAGGCCATCACAGTCGAGGTTGTCCCCGAGGCAACGGTCATCGATGGCGAGGTCATCGAGTACACGGCGTTCCCGACCGGGAACGGAAGCACCCCGTGAACCGGGTCGAGCTGGCGCCCGGCGTCCTGTCGCACCGGTGCGTCGACTGCGGGAAGTGGTGCCCGGGCTGCGACCACGTGTACTACGTGCCGGCCCGTTGCCTCCCGTGCGCGGCGCCCTACGTCGACAACCCGCCGGGCGCGGACGGCCGGGTCCACTGTCGGGGCTGCGACCGGCCGTTCCCGGCCGAGCTGCCGCCGGGGGTCGACAAGTACCCGCTCTGGTGTAAGGCCTGCCGGGTGGAGCGCAGGTCGTCAGCCGCCGAGGACCGCGCGCGGGACGCCACGGTGGGCGTGGACGCAGTAGTCGCCAACGCCGCCCCCAGAACGGGGAGCAAGCGCGGCCGCCCACCCCTCACCCCGCCGCCCGCCGGTCGCACGGCGGGGCGGCCGGCCACGTCAGGAGGGCCGCCCGCGCGCGGCTGGAGAACGCGGCGGACCGGCTCGCGCGGCAGCTGCTCGGAATGGCGGAGGACCCGGACATGCCGCCGGCGATCAAGCTCGCCGCGTTAACGGATGCGCTGGGACCGGGCCGGGCTCGGCGCCAAGCAAGCCCTGGACGTCTCGGTAGAGCTGAAGCCGTATGAGCGGGTGCTCGAACGCATGCCCCGCGAGGCCATCACCGTCGAGGTCATGAACGTCCCGGAGTCGACCGTGATCGATGGCGAGAGGAGTTTCAATGACCGCGTCAAGCGGCGGCAGTTGCTTGGGCTGGCGCCTCGGTGGTGAAGGTGCGGTTGTCGCGGATCAGGGCCCAGACGAGGTTGACCAGTCGGCGTGCCAGTGCGATCAGGGCTTGGGCGTGTCGCTTCCCTCTTCACCGCGTTTGCGCTGGTAATAGGCTCGCGAGGGCCCGTCGGTGCGTTTGATCGCCGAGAGCGCGGCGAGGTAGAACACCCGGCGCAGGCCGCGGTGGTAGCGCTGGGGTCGGTGCAGGTTCCCGCGCACTTGCCCCGAGTCTCGCGGGACCGGCGCCAGCCCGGCGTAGGCGGCCAGCCGGTCGGGGGTGCCGAACGCGGCGGCAAGGTCGCCGCCGGTGTCGGCGAGCAGTTCGGCGCCCAGGACCGGCCCGAATCCGTCGATGCTGGTGATGATGTCGGCATGCGAGTGCTCGGCGAACCGGGCGGCGAGCTGTTTGTCCAGGTGCCCGAGCCGGCCGTGATCGATGGCGAGGTCATCGAGTACGCGGCGTTTCAGACCGGGAACGGCAGCACGCCGTGAGCCGGGTGGAGCTGGCGCCGGGCGTCCTCTCCCACAAGTGCGTCGAGTGCGGGAAGTGGTGCCCGAACTGCGACCACGCGCACTTCGTACCGGAGCGCTGCCTCTCGTGCGCGGCGCCGTACGTCGACAACCCGCCGGGCGACGACGGCCGCGTCCACTGCCGGGGTTGCGACCTAGCTTTCCCGGCCGAGCTACCCCCGGGGCTCACCAAGTACCCGCTGTGGTGCTCGGGCCTGCCGGGCGGACCGCCGCGACGTCGCGCCGCTCCCTGGGCAGGACGCCACCTCCTCCCCCGCACAGCGCAAGCGCGGCCGGCCTGCGCTGACCCGGCGCCGGACGACCCGGCCGCGATCAGGGCCGCACGCCGGACGGGGTTCGCGCCGCGGCCGAAGCCAGACACGCGCACGAGCGAACACCGAACCGGGCTGGTCGATTGGCCAGCAACTACCCAGGGTAGCCGCAACTGAATCGATTCAGTCAGGCTTGGTGCGACCCCAACGCCCGAAGGAGCCCCCGATGGACCTCTGCGACGCCTGAGCGCAGCCCGCCGACGACGAGCGCGGCCCGCTCCGCGAATACCCGGGCGGCGCCGAGCTCCACGGCGACTGCGCTGCTGAGCTGGCCGCGCCCGAACCTGTGTTCGACGACCCGGCGGCCTACCGGGCATACCGGAGTTGCAGGTTTCTGATGACGTGCTCAGAGGGCACCGTCCGGGCCCCGCCTATGGGGCCGTCGATGCCACGAGAAACTATCGCGCATGCCGCTCGCGGATGCGCTGCACGTATCCTACGCTACGCACGCCGCTCTACGTCGCGACGAACCAGTAGTTCTCGCACGCCACGCCCGGCACGGTGCGCTCGCCGGTCAACGGCAGCGGGCACGGCGGGGCGGGCCGGTTCACGGGCCGCGAGTCTGGCACGCGCAGGGGTACGTCAGGGGGACGGCCGTCGGTGCCCGTCCCTCAGCCGCCGTGCCCCGGTGCCGTCGGGCGCGGACGGGGGGCGCCGGAGACGGTCAGCACCCCGCCCACGTCGTGCGTCAGCCACGCCAGCATCGTGGCGTCGTCGAGGGTCAGCGGCACCCGGGGCCCGGACCATCCCAACAGGGCGGTCGGGCGGTGGGCGAGCGCGTCGCGCAGCGTGGCGGCGAGCTCCGGGGTGGCGAGCACGATCATCCCGTCGTGGCTCACGGCCTGGGCTCCGGGCGCGGCGTCGGCGGCGTCGGTCCCGGTGCTGAGCACGTAGCCGCACCCGTGCCGGTCGTCGTACCCGGTCACCACCACGGTGCACCCCCTGCTCGACGGTGCCCAGACCCTATCCGCGCCGGCCGTGTCCGTGCCGACGCGGCGACCCTTTCTGCCCCGACCCCGTCCCCGCGCGGGGCGGGGCGGCGGCCAGGCCTCGGTCAGCGGCGGCGCAAGCGGGCCAGCCAACCGCGGGCCCGCTCCTGGTTGCGGCGATCCGACACCATCCGGCGGCCCGCGTCGGAGGTGCGGCGGCCCTGCGGGCTGGCGAGGAACGAGCGGATGCGATCGATGATGGCCATGACTGCGGCTACCCGTGCGTCCACCAGGTACACGCGGTGGGGCGCCCGGGTTGCCTCGGGGCTACCCCTCGGTAACATCAGGGTCACCGGTCGCCCGACGCGCGGAACGGCGGCGACGGGTGGCACAGTCGGGGTGGCGGCACCCGCGCTGGCGTCCGCACGCCCCAACGCCCGCACCGGCAGGAGGTCGAAGCGTCCGATGAACATCGTCGTGCTGGTCAAGCAGGTGCCGGACACCTACTCCGAACGCAAGCTGAACGCCTCGGACGGCACCCTGGACCGGGACGCCACCGACGCCGTGCTCGACGAGATCAACGAGCGGGCGATCGAAGCGGCCTTGCAGATCAAGGAGGCCCACGACGGCTCCGAGGTGACCGTCGTGACGATGGGTCCGGACCGGGCTACCGACGCGATCCGCAAGGCGTTGTCGATGGGCGCCGACAAGGCGGTGCACCTGTCCGACGAGGCGTTGCACGGGTCGTGCGCGGTCCAGACGGCGCGGGCGCTGGCCACGGTGATCGGCACGCTGGAGGGCGTCGACCTGGTGCTGGCCGGCAACGAGGCGTCGGACGGGCGCAGTGCCGCCGTGCCGGCGATGGTGGCCGACGTCCTGGGGCTGCCGGCGCTGACGCACGCCAGGGAGATCACCGTCGAGGGCTCGTCGGTCACCGTGAAGCGGGAGACCGACGACGGGATCACGATGCTGTCGGCGGAGCTGCCGGCGGTGGTGTCGGTCGGGGAGAAGATCAACGAGCCGCGGTACCCGTCGTTCAAGGGGATCATGGCCGCGAAGAAGAAGCCGGTGTCGACGCTGTCGCTGGCCGACGCGGGCATCGACCCGTCCGAGGTCGGGTTGGCCAACGCCACGAGCGCGGTCACCTCCGCGCAGCCCAAGCCGCCCAAGAGCGCGGGCGAGAAGGTCACCGACGAGGGCGACGGCGGCGCGAAGATCGCGGCGTTCCTGGTCGCGCAGAAGCTGATCTGAGCCCGTTCCGACCGACCCACCGACAGATCGACGCGAAGCAGGGAGAGAGTCATGGCCGAGGTTCTGGTCCTCGTCGACCACCTCGAGGGTGAGATCAAGAAGAGCACCTACGAGCTGCTCACCGCGGCGCGCGCGCTGGGCGAGCCGTCGGCGGTGGTGGTCGGGGCCCCGGGCACGGCGGGCGGGCTGGCCGAGGGGCTTGCGCGAGCACGGCGCGGAGAAGATCTACGTCGCGGAGACCGAGCGCCAGGACTTCCTCACCCCTGAGGTCGACGTGCTGGCCACGCTCGTGGAGGCGGCGGATCCCGGCTGCGGTGCTGGTCGCGGTCGTCCGCGGACGGCAAGGAGATCGCCGGCCGGCTGGCGGTGCGCACGAGCTCGGCGCTGCTGGGTGACGTGGTGGCGGTCTCGGGCGATGCCGAGGGCACCGGAGTCACCCACTCGGTGTTCGGTGGCGCGTACGTCGCGGAGGCGAAGGCCAACACCGCCCATCCGGTGATCACCCTGCGGCCGGGGTCGGTCGAGATCGAGCAGCGCCAGGCGGCGGGTACCGAGGAGTCCGTGGAGGTGCCGGCGGAGCAGGGCCGGTCGGCGACGGTGCTGTCCCGGGAGCCGATCGTCGGTGGGGACCGCCCGGAGCTGACCGAGGCGTCGGTCGTGGTCTCCGGTGGGCGCGGGGTCGGCTCCGCCGACGACTTCCAGGTCGTCGAGGTGCTGGCCGACTCGCTGGGCGCCGCGGTCGGGCGCATCCCGGGCGGCGGTGGACTCCGGGTTCTACCCGCACCAGTTCCAGGTCGGGCAGACCGGCAAGACGGTGTCGCCGCAGCTCTACATCGCGCTCGGCATCTCCGGCGCCATCCAGCACCGGGCCGGGATGCAGACGTCGAAGACGATCATCGCGGTCAACAAGGACACCGAGGCGCCGATCTTCGAGATCGCCGACTTCGGCGTGGTGGGCGACCTGTTCAACGTCGTGCCGCAGCTCAAGGACGAGGTCACCAAGCGCAAGGGCTGAGCAGACCGCCGCACTCGCTCACGCATCCCTCCTCGCTGACGCTCGTCGGGCCCGTTCGCGGCGCTGCTGTGTTGGATGGTGAGCTCGCAAGCTCGCTCACTGGTGCACCCTCCTTGTGTCCGAGCCTGGTTGTTGATCCAGGATTTGGGCGCACCTGAGGTCCCCACCGGGCCATCGCCCTGCTCGCTTGACCCCTGAGGTCCAACGTGAGTTCTGCGAGGTCCGGTGGCCCAGGACGCGCCGACTGGCTACAGGGCTGTGCGCCATCGAGCGCCGATCAGTGAGCGACCGGCAGCCGCGTCCCGGGACCACCGGGTGTCTTCCCACTGCGCCAACAGCGAGGAGACAACGATGAGTGTCGCCGATCCCACCCAGCCGCCGCGACCGACCGCGGGGGTGGACTGGGCCAGCGCCGATCATGCCGTGGCGATCGTTGACCCTGACGGCGAGCAGACCGGCCGGTTCCCCGTCACCCACGACGCGCCCGGGCTGCGCACCCTGGTTCGCAAACTGCTCGGCGCCGGAGTGGCCGGGGTCGGGATCGAACGCCCTGACGGACCCGTCGTCGACGCCCTGCGCGCGGCAGGGCTCGTCGTCTACGTCATCGCGCCGGGCCAGCTCAAGAACCTGCGCAGCCGCTACGGCTCGGCCGGCAACAAGGACGACCGGTTCGACGCCTACGTCCTGGCCGATGTCGTGCGCACCGACCGCCACCGGCTGCGTCCGCTGCTGGTCGACGCACCGGCCACGACCGCGCTGCGCCAGACCGTGCGAGCACGCCGTGACCTGGTCACTCATCGAGTAGCGGTCGCGAACCAGCTGCGCGCTCACCTGCAGATCTGCTTCCCCGGCGCAGTCGGGCTGTTCGCTGACATCGACTCCGGCATCAGCCTGCGATTCCTCGAGCGCTTCGGAACCCAGGACCGTGCCGGCCGGCTCTCGCCCAAACGCCTGGCCGCGTGGTTGTCCTCGGTCGGCTACTGCGGCCGCACCCCGCCCGAAACCCTGCACACCCACCTGCGCACCGCCCCCCACGGCGCCACCGGCCCCGCCGGGGACACCGCTGCCACCGTCACCGCCGCGTTCGTCGCCGTGCTGCGCACCATCACCGCCCAGATCGAGGCCCTCGCCGCCCAGATCGCCGAGCAACTCACCCTGCACCCCGACGCCCCGATCTTCACCAGCCTGCCCCGGTCGGGCTGCGTGCGCGCCGCCCGACTGCTCGCCGAGATCGGCGACGCCCGCGGCCGGTTCCCCACCGCCGACTCGCTGGCCTGCCTGGCCGGGGTTGCCCCCTCGACCCGCCAGTCCGGCAAGATCAAAGCCGTCAGCTTCCGCTGGGGCGCCGACAAGCAACTCCGCGACGCGATCTGCGACTTCGCCGGCGACAGCCGCCGAGCCAACCCCTGGGCCGCTGACCTCTACCAACGAGCGCGCGCCCGTGGACAAGACCACCCCCACGCCGTGCGCGTCCTCGCACGCGCATGGGTCGACATCATCTGGGCCTGCTGGACCACCAACACGCGCTACGACCCCGCCAAACACGGCGCCCTGCAACGCATCCTCAACCAAGATCAATCGACCGCAGCTTGACACAGGGCAACTCACGTGTCCCTCGTGATGGTGGGCGACTACCCTGGCCCTCGATCATCGAGGGAACGGGTAACCGAGGTGGATGGCAGCGACGAGTTCAGCAACGGGTTGTCCGCAGAGGCGGTCGGCATGACCGCCTCGCCGACGACCGTCCCCGGCGCGTGGGCCACCGCGGGGACCTACCTCGACCACGCCGCGACCACGCCCATGCTCGACGCCGCGGTGACGGTCATGGCGGCCGCCCTGCGCCGCACCGGCAATGCCTCGTCCCTGCACTCCGCGGGCCGGCGCGCGCGCCGCGACGTGGAGGAGGCGCGCGAGCGGATCGCCGCGGCGCTCGGCGCTCGTCCGTCGGAGGTCGTGCTCACCACCGGGGGCACCGAGAGCGACAACCTCGCCGTCAAGGGCCTGTACTGGGCGCGGCGTGCCGCCGACCCCCGCCGCACCCGCGTGCTGGTCTCGGCCATCGAGCACCACGCGGTCCTCGACTCGGCCGACTGGCTCGCCGAGCACGAGGGCGCCGACGTGGAGCTGCTCGAGGTCGACCACGTCGGACGGGTCCGGCCCGCCGCGCTGCGGGCCGCGCTCGCGCGCGACCCCGAGCGGGTGGCACTGGTCTCGGTGATGTGGGCGAACAACGAGGTCGGCACGGTCAACCCGGTCCGTGAGCTGGCCGCCATCGCCCACGAGTTCGACGCGCCGCTGCACACCGACGCGGTGCAGGCCGTCGGCATCCTGCCGGTCGACTTCACCGCCTCCGGCGTCGACGCGCTCACCCTCACCGGGCACAAGCTCGGCGGTCCCTACGGCGCGGGCGCGCTACTGGTCGGCCGCCAGGTCGCGCTCACCCCGTTGCTGCACGGCGGTGGCCAGGAGCGCGACGTGCGCTCGGGCACGCTCGACACGCCCGCGGTCGTCGGACTGGCCTGCGCGGTGGAGGTGGCCGTGGCGGACGCGCCGCGCCGCGCCGCGATGCTCGCCGGGCTGCGCGACGACCTGGTGGGGAAGGTGCGCGCGACCGTGCCGGACGCCACGCTCAACGGGGACCCCGGCACCGGCGTCGTCGACGGCGGCCCGTCGCGGCTGCCCGGCAACGCGCACCTGTCGTTCCCGGGCTGCGAGGGCGACAGCCTCCTCATGCTGCTCGATGCGCACGGCATCGAGTGCTCCACCGGATCGGCCTGCACGGCGGGCGTCGCGCAGCCCAGCCACGTGCTGCTGGCCATGGGCGCGGACGAGGCCACCGCACGCGGGTCGCTGCGGTTCTCCCTCGGCCACACCTCCACCTCCGCGGACGTCGACGCCGTGACCGCGGTGATCGGCCAGGTCGTCGACCGGGCGCGCCGCGCCGGGCAGCCGGCCACCGTCGTCGCCGCCGGCCGGTAGCGGTGCGCGTCCTCGCCGCGATGAGCGGCGGCGTCGACTCCGCGGTGGCCGCGGCACGGGCCGTCGACGCGGGCCACGACGTCGTCGGCGTGCACCTCGCCCTCTCGGCCAGGCCCGCCGCGCTGCGCGGCGGATCGCGGGGATGCTGCTCGCGGGAGGATGCCGCCGACGCCCGGCGGGCGGCCGACGTCATGGGCATCCCGTTCTACGTCTGGGACTTCGCGGCCCGGTTCTCCGAGGACGTCGTGGACGACTTCGTCGCGGCCTACGCGGCCGGGCAGACCCCGAACCCGTGCCTGCGCTGCAACGAGAAGATCAAGTTCTCGGCGCTGCTGGACCGGGCGCTCGGGCTGGGCTTCGAGGCCGTGTGCACCGGCCACTACGCGCGTCTGACGCGCCCCGGCTCCCCTTCCGATGGGCAGGAAAGCCACGTTGCTGCCCCCACAGGACAGGAAAGTGGCTTTCCTGCCCCCCGCGCGGCCGGTGGCGAGGTCGAGCTGCGCCGCGCCGTGGACGCCGGCAAGGACCAGTCCTACGTGCTGGCCGTGCTGACCGCGCACCAGCTGGCGCACGCGATGTTCCCGATCGGCGACACGGGGAAGTCCGCCGTCCGTGCCGAGGCGGCCGCCCGGGGGATGCGGGTGGCCGACAAGCCGGACAGCCACGACATCTGCTTCATCCCCTCCGGCGACACTCGCGCCTTCCTCGGCGCACGGCTCGGCGTCCGGCCGGGCCCGGTGGTGGACGACGCGACCGGCGCCGAGCTGGGCCGGCACGACGGTGTCCACGGCTTCACCGTCGGCCAGCGGCGCGGCCTCGGCCTCGCCGCCCCCGCGCCCGACGGGCGTCCCCGCTACGTGCTGGGGATCGAGCCGGTCACCGGCACCGTGCGGGTCGGTCCGGCCGCTGCGCTCGACGTCGGGTCGATCGACGCGACCCGCCCGGTGTGGAGCACCGGACGCGCTCCTGGCCACCGCTTCCGGTGCGTCGCGCAGGTCCGCGCGCACGGCGGGCTGGCCACCGCCACCGGCGTCGTGTCGACTGCCGGGCTGCGGGTGGACCTCGACGAGCCGCTGCGCGGCGTCGCGCCGGGTCAGGCGGTCGCGCTCTACCGCCCCGACGCCGACGGCGATGTGGTCCTGGGCAGCGCCACCATCACCCGCGCGCACTGACCGGACCCCGACGCGCCGGATCCCGGACCCCGGGCGCCGCCCGACCCGGTGGTGCGGGAGGCTGGCGCGAACCCGCGGAGGTGTTCCCATGTCCAGGACGTCCAGCTCGGCCGTGTCCCGCCCGGCCAAGGAGGTCGCGGAGAGCACCCCGGTGCGCGTGCTCGGCCGTGTGGGTCTCACGGCCTACGGCGTGGTCCACCTGCTCATCGCGGGCCTGGTGGTGCAGATCCCGTTCGGCGACAGCGAGCGGGCCGACAAGAAGGGCGCCCTGCAGGAGGTCGCCGCGACCGGCCCGGGGCTCGTACTGCTGTCGGTGGTGGCGCTGGGGCTGGCCGCGCTGGTCGTCTGGCAGCTCGGCGAGGCCGTCTGGGGGCACCGCAACGTCTCGGGCAGCACGCGGGCCCTGCGCGTCGCGATCAGCCTCGCGGAAGCTGCGCTGTTCGGGGTGCTGGCCTGGTCAGCCGGGTCGATCGCCGCCCAGAGCGGGTCACCGGAGCCGTCGAAGTCCTTCGCCACCACCGTGTTCGAGATGCC
Organism: uncultured Actinomycetota bacterium; assembly: GCA_963711715.1. GTDB lineage: Bacteria > Actinomycetota > Actinomycetes > Mycobacteriales > Pseudonocardiaceae > Pseudonocardia. The sequence goes on along the minus strand of CAVQFJ010000002.1, from coordinate 89,630 downwards.
TGGCGGTCGGTACCTCGTGGGGTTGGCCGGTCTCGGGTTGGTGGTCGGGGCGGGCTATGCCGTGTACCGCGGGATCACGCGCGCGTTCCTGCGCGACCTCGACCTGAGCGGGGCAGGCACGCGGCGGACGCGCCTGGTCACCCGGCTCGGACGGGTCGGCTGGGTGGCGCTCGGCGTCGTGTACGGGCTCCCCGGGGTGCTGCTCGTGATCGCCGCCGTGCAGTACGACCCGAAGACGCCGACCACGTTGGACGCGGGACTGCACGCCGTGGCCGCCGAGCCCTACGGCCCGGTGCTGCTGTTCGCGCTGGCGTTCGGGTTGGCGGCGTTCGGCGTCTACTGCCTCTTCGACGCCCGGTACCGCAAGGCCTGACCGCGGGTCCTGGTAGACACCGCTCGTGAGCGCCGACGACACTCCCGCCGTGAGCGGCCCGGCCCGGTGGCCCGACGGCGCCGCCACCGGCGTGGGATCCCTGCCCGGCACGGACGCGCGTGAGGCCGCCGCGGCCGTCGTCGGAGAGCTGCCGCTGCTGCCACACCTGCCCGAGCTCCCCGATCGCGGCGTCGGCGCGGACATGATCGGACGCACGGCGGTGCTGCTCGTCGACCTCGCCGTGGAGGTCCGGCCATCGGGGTGGCGGGTCGCCTCCCGTCCGGGCCACGAGCATCGCCGCGGCGTCGACCTGCTCCGCGGCGACGTCGACGCGCTCGACGAGGCGTGCGAGCCGGTCCGCCCCGGCTGGGTGAAGGTGCAGGCCGCAGGCCCCTGGACCCTGGTCGGATCGGTCGAGCTGCGGACCGGGCACCGGGTGCTGACCGACCACGGCGCGGTGCGGGAGTTCGCCGCCAGCCTCACCGAGGGGCTGCGCCTGCACATCGCGGAGGTCGCGGCCCGCACCGGGGCGCAGGTGGTGGTGCAGCTCGACGAGCCGTCCCTGCCCGCGGTGCTTGCGGGGACGCTGCCCACCGCATCCGGGTACGGCACCGTGCGGTCGGTCTCGGAGACCGCCGCCAAGGACGTGCTGCGCGAGCTGGTGGCCGCACTGGGTGTGCCGGTCGTGGTGCACTGCTGCGCGGACCGCCCGCCGGTCGGGCTGCTGAACGACATCGGCGCCGCGGCCATCGGGATCGACGCCCGGCAGCCCGCCGTCTCCGCGAGCTCCGCCGAGCCCGCCGCGCTCGACGCGCTGGGCGAGACCTGGGACGCCGGAACGCCGTTGCTGCTCGGGTTGGTGCCCGCGCTCGCTCCGCCGCGCCCGGTGACGAGCCGGGAGCTGGCCAGGCCGGCGTTCGACCTCGCCGACCGTCTCGGGTTCGACCGATCGCGACTGGCGACCCTCGCCGTCCCGACACCCACGTGCGGGCTGGCCGGGGCCGACCCGGAGTGGGCCCGCCGGGCGATGGCGCTGGCCCGCGAGCTCGGCGAGGCCTTCGTCGACCCGCCCGAGGACCGCTGACCGACCGGACCGGATCGTCGTCGGTGTGGATGTCGGTCTCCGTCGATAACCTCTGCCCCGTGAGTGAGCCGGCGAGCGAACCAGTGTCACGGCGTGAGACCGCCCCCGAGGTGCGTGAGCGGCACGCCCGGCTGGCCGAGGAGGTCGCCGGTCACCAGTTCCGCTACTACGTGCTCGATGCACCCGTCCTCTCCGACGGGCAGTTCGACGAGCTGTGGCGGGAGCTGCTGGCGCTGGAGGCGGAGCACCCGGAGCTCGTCACGCCGGAGTCGCCCACGCAGAACGTCGGCAGTCGGTTCAACACCGACTTCGTCGCGCACGACCATCTCGAGCGCATGCTCAGCCTCGACAACGCGTTCACCGGCGAGGAGCTGCGCGGATGGGCCGAGCGGGTCGCCCGGGCGGTCGGCACGGAGGAGGTCCACTACCTCTGTGAGCTCAAGATCGACGGGCTCGCGGTCAACCTGCTCTACGAGAACGGCCTGCTCACGAGGGCACTCACCCGTGGCGACGGCCGCACGGGCGAGGACATCACCCTCAACATGCGCACGCTGGAGGAGGTGCCCGACCGCCTCGGCGGGAACGAGGAGTTCCCGGTGCCCGCGCTGGTCGAGGTGCGCGGGGAGGTCTACTTCCGGCTGGCGGACTTCCAGGCCCTCAACGCGGCGCTGGTCGAGGCGGGAAAGCCGCCGTTCGCGAACCCGCGCAACACCGCGGCGGGCTCGCTGCGCCAGAAGGACCCTCGCGTCACCGCGTCCCGGCACCTGCGGTTGATCTGTCACGGCTTCGGCAAGCGCACGGGCTTCGCCCTCGAGCGCCAGTCCCAGGGCTACGACGCGCTGCGCGCCTGGGGCCTTCCGGTCTCCGAACGCACGGTGGTGCTCGAGGGCATCGACGGGGTCGTGGCCCACGTCGAGCACTGGGGCGAGCACCGCCACGACATCGAGCACGAGATCGACGGGGTGGTCGTCAAGGTCGACGAGGTCGCGCTGCAGCGGCGGCTGGGGTCCACCTCGCGCGCCCCGCGGTGGGCGATCGCGTTCAAGTACCCGCCGGAGGAGGCCACCACCGAGCTCCTCGACATCCGGGTCAACGTCGGCCGCACCGGGCGCGTCACCCCGTTCGCGTTCATGGAGCCGGTCGTCGTCGCCGGGTCCACGGTGTCGCTGGCCACCCTGCACAACGCCGACGAGGTTCGGCGCAAGGGCGTGCTCATCGGCGACCGCGTGGTCATCCGCAAGGCTGGCGACGTCATCCCGGAGGTGCTGGGCCCGGTCGTCGAGCAGCGCGACGGCTCCGAGCGGGAGTTCGTCATGCCCACGCACTGCCCCGAGTGCGGCACCGAGCTCGCGCGCCAGCGCGCGGGCGACGTCGACCTGCGCTGCCCCAACGGGCGGTCGTGCCCCGCCCAGCTGCGGGAGCGGTTGTTCCACGTGGCCGGCCGGGGCGCCTTCGACATCGAGGGGTTGGGCTACGAAGCGGCCACCGGCCTGCTCACCTCGGGTGTCGTGCAGGACGAGGGTGACGTCTTCGCCCTCGGTGAGCAGGAGCTGCTGCGCGTCGAGCTGTTCCGCACGAAGGCGGGGGAGCTCTCGGCCAACGGGCGCAAGCTGCTGGCCAACCTGGAGGTGGCCAAGGACCGACCGCTGTGGCGGGTGCTCGTCGGGCTCTCGATCCGGCACGTCGGGCCCACGGCCGCGCAGGCGCTGGCCCGTGAGTTCTCCACGATGGACGCGATCGAGGCCGCCGCCGCGGCCGCGGCGCGCGACACGGCCGCGGCCGGGGTGGCCATCAGCTCCGACGGTGCGGCCGACGACCCGACGACGGGTACCACCGCCGCGGACGCCGCCGACGAGGTCGCCACCAACGAGATCGCCGACGAGGTCGCCGCCGACGAGGCCGCCGCCGGAAAGGCGGCCCGGGCCGCCTCCCGGGCCGAGGCCAAGGCACTGGCGGCCGCGCTGGCCCCCATCGCGGGTGTCGAGGGGGTCGGGCCGACGATCGCGGCCGCGGTGCGCGACTGGTTCACCGTCGACTGGCACCGCGAGGTCGTCGCGAAGTGGCGGGCGTCCGGGGTCCGGATGGCCGACGAGGTGGACCAGTCGGTCCCGCGCACCCTTGACGGCCTGTCCATCGTGATCACCGGGTCGATGGACGGCTACTCCCGCGACGAGGCGACGGAGGCGATCACGGCCCGCGGTGGCCGGGCGGCCGGCTCGGTGTCGAAGAAGACCGCGTTCGTGGTGGCGGGCGACGCCCCGGGCTCCAAGTACGACAAGGCGTTGGAGATCGGCGTGCCCGTGCTCGACGAGGCGGGCTTCCGCGTGCTCCTCGAACGCGGCCCGGACGCCGCTCGCGCCACCGCCACCACCGCTGGGTGAGAGCGACGCCCCGCACCGTGCGCTCGTCCGTAGGATCCGCATCCCGAGGGTCTCCGTTCGGGGGCGGTGGGCATCGGTCGCCGACGACTACCGTGTCGAGGATGGGGGTGTCACCGTGCTGCAGGCTGTTCTGAACGGGTCGCGGCCCGAGGACGCGCACCCTGCGCTCCCCGTGCTGGCCCGCCACCTCGCCCGGGACGCCCGTGCGGTGGCCCGCCTGGGCATCGCCGCGGTGCACGTCCACCCGCGTGGGCCCGACGCGCAGGAGACGCTCGACCCGGTGCACGTCGGCGACGCCGTCGCGGCCATCCGGGCCGAGGTGCCCGGGATGGAGATCGGCGTCACCACCGGCCGCTGGATCCAGCCCGATCCGATCAAGCGCATCGAGGCCGTGCTGGCCTGGGGACACCTGGGTGTCGGCAAGCCGGACGTGTGCTCGGTGAACGTGCACGAGAAGGGGTGGGTGGACGTCTGTGGCGCCGCCGCACGGGTCGGCATCGGCGTCGAGCTCGGTGTCTGGACCAGCGGCGACGCCGTCACCCTGCGCAACAACGGCGTCCCGCCCGGCACCCGGCGGGTACTCGCCGAGTCCACCGTCGCCGATCCGGAGACCGCCGTCGCCGAGTCGATCCGGATCCTCCGGGCGCTCGGCACCCTGCCCGTGCCGGTGCTGCTGCACGGCGAGGAGAGCGGGGCGTGGCCGGTCCTGGAGTACGCACTGCGCATGGGGATCGACACCCGGATCGGCTTCGAGGACGTGCTCGTGCGGCCCGACGGGTGGCTCGCCACCGGCAACGACGACCTGGCCCGGTCGGCGCTGTCGATCCGCGTCTGACCAGTGCGTTTGGGCCACGCAACAGATATGGGGCCCGGGACGTGGGCGCGGCCGTGGCCTCTTGTGCGAACGGCGCAATACCGTCGAGTACATGGGATTGCTCGGCTCGGCGCGACGGTCGGCGGCCACGGCCGTCAGCTGGTTCACCCAGCCGCTGCTTCCCGATGACCTGCTCGGCACCCTGAACCCGCTGTGGTCCACCCGTGAACCGCACGCCCGCGTCGTCGGGCTGCGCCGGGAAACCGCCGACACCACCACCCTCCTGCTGCGCACCGGTCCGGGGCGGCGCGCGCACCGCGCGGGCCAGTTCGTCGGCGTCGGCGTCCGGCTCGCCGGGGTCTGGCACTGGCGCACCTACTCGGTGACGTCCCGGCCGGACGATCCGGTGCTGGCCGTCACCGTGACGGCGCAGCCGGGCGGGGTCGTCTCCGGCGCACTGGCCCACCGCACCCCGCCGGGTGCCCTGCTGCGACTCGGCCCACCCGGCGGTGAGTTCGTGCTGCCGGACCCGGTTCCGGAGAAGCTCCTGTTCCTCACCGCCGGCAGCGGGATCACGCCGGTGATCGGCATGCTCCGCCACCTGGCCGCCACCGGTCCCGACGCGCTCGGCGGGGTGGTGCTCGTGCACTGCGACCGCACCCCGGCGGATCTGGTGTTCGGCCCGGAGCTGCGGGCGCTGGCCGCGTCCACCGGAATGGCGCTCGTGGTGCGGCACACCGCAGCCGAGGGCCGGCTCACCCCGGACACGATCACCGACGTCGTGCCGGACTGGGCGGCCCGCCAGACCTGGGCCTGCGGCCCGTCCGGGTTCCTGGACGCGCTCGTCGAGCACTGGGACCACGCCGGTCACCGCGAGGCGCTCCACCTCGAACGCTTCGCGCCGGTCGCTCCGGTGGCGGTCGACGCCACCGGCGGCCGCGTGCACTTCACCACGAGTGGGATCGAGGCCGACGCCGAGCCCGGCACCCCGCTCATGGTGGCCGGCGAGTCGGCGGGCGCCCTGCTGCCCAACGGCTGCCGCATGGGCATCTGCCACACCTGCGTGGGCCGGCTGCGCTCCGGCGCGGTGCGCGACCTGCGCACCGGTGACCTGCACGACACCCCCGGCGAACCCGTCCGCACCTGTGTCTCCGGTGCTGCGGGTGACGTCGAGATCGAGCTCTAGGAGTCCGACGATGACCATCACCACCTCCGCTGCTGTGTCGACGAACCGCTCCGCGACTGCGTCGACCTCCGCGGCGTGTCGACTGACCGCTCCGCGGCGGTGTCGACGAACCGCTCCGCGGCGGGACACCTGACCGACGAGCAGGTCGACGCCCTCGCCGACGAGCTCGACGCACTCCGCGCCGAGGTCGTCGCGAGCCTGGGCGAGGCCGACGCCCGCTACATCCACCGGGTGATCGCCGTCCAGCGCGGCCTCGAGGTGGGCGGCCGGGCCGTGCTGATCTTCTCGCGGTTCCCGCCGGCCTGGCTGGCCGGCACCGCGGCGCTGTCGGTGGCCAAGATCCTCGACAACATGGAGATCGGCCACAACATCCTCCACGGTCAGTGGGACTGGATGCGGGATCCGAAGATCCACTCGACGACGTGGGAGTGGGATCACGCGGCGCCCGCCGCGTCGTGGAAGAAGTCGCACAACTACGAGCACCACACGTTCACCAACGTCCGCGGCCGGGACCGCGACCTCGGCTACGCCGTTCTGCGGATCACCCCCGAGCAGGAGTGGAAGCCGGCCGACCTGTTCCAGCCGCTCGTCAACATGGGTCTGGCCATGATCTTCGAGTGGGGTGTCGCGATCTACGACATCGAGCTGGAGAAGGTCAAGGATGGGACGAAGCCCTGGTCGCAGGCCCGCTCGGAGCTCGGCACCCTCTGGCGCAAGGTCCGTCGGCAGCTCGCCAAGGACTACGTGCTGTTCCCGCTGCTCTCCGGGCCCGGCTTCCTGTCGACGGCGGCTGCCAACGGCACGGCCAACCTCGTCCGCAACCTCTGGTCGCACGCGGTGATCTTCTGCGGGCACTTCCCGGACGGCACCGAGACGTTCTCCGAGGAGCAGCTGGAGGGAGAGACCCGGGGCCAGTGGTACGTCCGGCAGATGCTCGGGTCGGCCAACCTCACCGGCAGCCGGCTCTTCCACCTCATGACCGGCAACCTGAGCCACCAGATCGAGCACCACATCTTCCCGGACCTGCCGAGCAACCGCTACGCCGAGATCGCCCCGAAGGTGCGCGAGATCTGCGGGCGCTACGGGCTGCCGTACACCGCGGGGTCGCTGCCGCGCCAGTACGGGACGGTGCTCCGCAAGATCGCCCGGCTGGCCCTGCCCGGTGGGCGGCCGGCCGCGACCGTTCACGAGCTGCCGGCACCGCCGTCCGCCCCCAGCGTCGCGCGGCGGCCCGCTCGCCTTGCCGGCTGACCCACCCGCCCCCAGCGTGATCGACGAACCGGGACCACCGACCGGATCTGGCGCGGTTCCCAGTCCCAGAGCAACGATCAGGGCCCGGACCCGGCTCACGGCGTCGCGTGATCGACGAACCGGGACCACCGACCGGATCTGGCGCGGTTCCCCGTCCCGAACCCGCGATCACGACGATGATCGCCGCGTCGTGGGCCGCGCGGGCGGCATCGTGGACCGCGTCGATTCACCGTGGACCGAGGCTCTGCGCACCCCCGCGCATCGGCGATGCGCGGAAGTGCGCAGAGCAAAGCTCGGTCAGGAGTCCTCCGGCGACCCGGTACGCAGCGCGACGGCCAGCTCCAGGCGCGCCGCCGGGTCGTCCAGCGCGCCGCCCAGGGTCTCGCGCAACCCCGCCAGGCGGTAGCGGACGGTCTGCGGGTGCACGTGCAGTGCGGTCGCGGTAGCGGTGACGTCGCCGTGGGCATCCAGCCAGGCCCGTAGCGTCTCCTCGGCCCGGGCGGCGGCGCCCGCGGGCAGCCCACGCAGCGGGGCCAGTGCGCGTTCACGCAGGTCCGTCGCGAGCTCCGGCTCGGCGGCCAGCAACAGGTGCAGCAGGTGCTCGTCGGCGCGCGCGAGCGTCTCCTCGGAGCCGGGCGGCAGCAGGCCGGCGACGTGCAGCGGCCAGGCCGCCTGCGCGCGCGCCACCGAGCGGCGGGCCTGCGCGGGATCGACCACCGGACCGAGCACCGCACGCCGCCCGGCCAGGCCGGCGCGGACGCGGTCGAGCCAGCCGGTGCGGTCCGGAACGGCGACCAGCGCCACCCCGACCGGATCCAGATCGGCCGCAACCGCGGCGGGCAGTCTCGACGCCACCGCCACCGCGTCCTCCACGACGAGGGCCGCGAGCCGCCCCGGCAGGGCCCATCCAGCTGCCGCGGCTGCCCGCTCGACCTCCGCGGTGGACGCCGGCGGGTGCCGGGCCAGCAGCTCCACCAGTGCGTGCCGGCGGGCCTGCATCGAGCCAGCCCGGCTCGCCTCCTCGTCGGCCCAGCCGGCCACGGAGGCGGCCGAGAGCTGCTCGATGTAGCCGAACAGCGCCTCGGCCAACCCGAAGATCACCTCCGGCGGCAGCTGCCGGGCCGTCGCACTGCCCGCGAGCCGGCGCCACATCGTTCGGGTGCCCACCTGGTAGGCCGACTGCAGCGCGGCGAGGGTGCGGCCCTCGCGATGCTCCAGCTGCCCGAGCGCCCGGTAGACACGGTCGTCGGCGAGCGGCTCGTCGTGGCCGAGCAGATCGATGAACTGCCCGAGCGCGACGGAGACGCCCTCGGTGATGCGCGTGCCGAACCGTCCCGTCAGCGGACGCGCGTAGTCCTGCACCTCGGCGCGGACGGCTGCGATGATCTCGTCCGTCGCAGCGGCCAGCTCCGGTCGCAGCGCAGGGCCGACCCACTGCGGTACGCGTGCCCACGGCCGGTCCACCCGCAGCCCCGCTCAGGCGCCCAGCACGGTCGTGACGATCCCGGCCAGGTGCGCGAGGCGCGCCAGTTCCGACGGCCGGAACGCCGGGCCACCCGGACGCCCGACGACCAGCACCCGCAACTCCGGGCCGAACGGAGCCGCGGCCAGCTCGGTGTCCAGCGCGCTCCACGGCTCGGGCACCCAGTGGACGGCCGGATCGACGACGATCGCGCGCGCCAGCGGCAGCCACGGCAGATCACCGGCCCGGGTCTCGGGAGCCGCCGAACTCTCGGCGAGCCGGTGGGCCTGCGTCCCCTCCCGCACGGCGACCAGCGCCCAGCCGGCCCGGAAGATCCGGGGGACCCCCTCGGCGAGCAGGTGCAGCGCGTGCCCAGGGTCCCCGGCGATCTGTTCGATCAGCTCGAGCTCCCGATTGGTGTCGAGCCGTCCGGAGTGCGGCCGCACCGACTCCACCTCCACCCCGGGCACCGACTCGGCCGCGGTGATGAGGACGTCGGGCGGGCGGCCCGCGGGCAGTTCGACGGCCAGGTCGTCCACGGCGTGGCCGTGGGCCCGCTCGACGACGTCGACCCCGAGGATGTCCGCACCCGCGGTGCCGAGTGCCGTGGCGACGGCTCCGAGACTCCCCGGCTTGTCCGGGAGCACCAGCCGGAGCAGGAACGACACGCCGCACGCCTCCTCGACCCCAGGAACCCGGTTCCGAGCCGCACGGCGACCCGGTGCCTCGCGGGCGGGCCGACACGGCACTGGGGAGCGATTGTGTCAGCACCGGCGAGGAGCCTCCAGCGGCAGGACTAGACTTCCGGCGGTGAGTCCAGGAGAGGGATCCGCCCGTACTGCCGGCCTCAGCCGGGGCGAGGTCGCCCATCTCGCGCGGCTGGCCCGCCTGGCCGTCACCGACGAGGAGCTCGACGTCCTGGCCGGTCAGCTCGACGTGATCCTCGGCGCGGTCGCCCGCGTGGGCGAGGTCGCCGCCGACGACATCCCGCCCACGTCGCACGCCGTGCCCCTGCAGAACGTCTTCCGCCGTGACGAGCGCCGGCCCAGCCTCGACCAGGAGCAGGCCCTCTCGGGTGCCCCCGCCGCCGAGGACGGGCGCTTCCGAGTGCCGCAGATACTCGGGGAAGAGGCATGACCGACCTCATCCGCCTCACCGCAGCCGACCTGGCCGGCAAGATCCACAGCCGCGAGGTGTCGGCCGTGGAGGTCGCGCAGGCCCACCTGGACCGCATCGCCGCCGTCGACGGCACCGTGCACGCGTTCCTGCACGTCGCCGCGGACGCCGCGCTCGAGTCGGCCTCCCTCGTGGACGCGGGGCTCGCGGCCGGCAGCGCGCCGGCGTCACCGCTGGCCGGCGTGCCGCTGGCGCTCAAGGACGTCTTCACGACCTGCGACATGCCCACTACCGCGGGCTCGCGGATCCTGGAGGGCTGGCACCCGCCCTACGACGCCACCGTCACCTCCCGGCTGCGCGCCGCCGGCATCACCATCCTCGGCAAGACCAACATGGACGAGTTCGCGATGGGTTCCTCCACCGAGCACTCCGCGTACGGGCCCACGCGCAACCCGTGGGACACCACCCGCATCCCGGGCGGCTCGGGCGGCGGCTCCGCCGCGGCGCTGGCCGCCTTCGAGGCCCCGCTGGCGGTCGGCACCGACACCGGAGGTTCGATCCGCCAACCCGCCGCGATGACCGGAACCGTCGGGGTCAAGCCGACCTATGGCGGCGTCTCGCGGTACGGGCTCATCGCGTGCGCGTCGTCGCTGGACCAGGGCGGCCCCTGCGCCCGCACCGTGCTCGACGCGGCACTGCTGCACGAGGTGATCGGCGGGCACGACCCGCTGGACTCCACGTCGATCGACGCTCCCGTCCCGGCAGTCGTCGACGCGGTGCGGATGGGGGCATCGGGGGATCTCTCGGGAGTGCGCGTCGGGGTCGTGCGCGAGCTCGGCGGCGAGGGCTTCCAGGCGGGCGTGCAGGCCTCCTTCGACGCCGCGCTGCGGCAGCTGGAGAAGCTGGGCGCCGACCTCGTCGAGGTGAGCTGCCCGCACTTCGACTACGGGTTGGCGGCCTACTACCTGATCCTGCCGAGCGAGGTGTCGTCCAACCTGGCCCGGTTCGACGCGATGCGCTACGGACTGCGCGTGGAGGACGGCGCGATCAGCGCCGAGGAGGTCATGGCGCTCACCCGCGAAGCCGGATTCGGACCCGAGGCCAAGCGCCGCATCATCCTGGGCACCTACGCGCTCTCGTCGGGCTACTACGACGCCTACTACGGGCAGGCCCAGAAGGTGCGCACGCTCATCGCCCGCGACTTCGCCGCGGCGTTCGGACAGGCCGACGTGCTCGTCTCGCCGACCGCGCCGACCACGGCGTTCCCCATCGGGGAGAAGGTGGACGACCCGCTGGCGATGTACCTCAACGACGTCGCGTCGATCCCGACGAACCTCGCCGGCACGGCCGCGCTGTCGGTCCCTTCTGGGCTCGCCGACGACGGCCTGCCCGTCGGGTTGCAGGTCATGGCTCCCGCCCTCGGCGAAGTCGTGCTGTACCGGGTGGCGGCGGCGTACGAAGCCGCCCGGGACGCCGACGACGGCGGGTCGCTGGCGCACCGGATCCCGGAGCCCCGGTGAACGCCCCGACGCTGATCGACGACGCCGAGGTCGTCGAGCACTTCGACCCGGTGCTCGGGCTCGAGGTGCACGTCGAGCTGAGCACGAACACCAAGATGTTCTGCGGCTGCGCCACCGAGTTCGGTGCCGAGCCCAACACCCAGGTCTGCCCGACGTGCCTGGGTCTGCCGGGCTCGCTGCCGGTCGCCAACCGAACGGCGGTGGAGTCGGCCATCCGGATCGGGCTCGCGCTCAACTGCTCGATCGCCCCGTGGTCGCGGTTCGCCCGCAAGAACTACTTCTACCCCGACATGCCGAAGAACTTCCAGACCTCGCAGTACGACGAGCCGATCGCGGTCGACGGGTACCTCGACGTCGAGCTGGACGACGGGTCCACCGTGCGGGTGGAGATCGAGCGCGCGCACATGGAGGAGGACACCGGCAAGTCACTGCACGTCGGCGGGGCCACCGGCCGCATCCACGGCGCCGAGTACTCCCTGCTCGACTACAACCGCGCCGGGGTGCCGCTCATCGAGATCGTCACGAGGACGATCCCGGGCACCCGCGAGAGGGCGCCCGAGGTGGCCCGGGCCTACGTCACCGCGCTGCGTGACCTGCTGCGGGCCCTCGAGGTCTCCGACGTGCGGATGGACCAGGGGTCGATGCGCTGCGACGTGAACCTGTCGCTGTCCCCGCGCGGCTCCGGCGTGCTCGGCACCCGGACCGAGACCAAGAACGTCAACTCGCTGCGGTCGGTCGAGCGGGCCGTCCGGTACGAGATGGCGCGGCAGGCCGGCGTGCTGCTGTCCGGCGAACCGATCGTGCAGGAGACGCGGCACTTCGAGGAGGTCTCGGGCACGACCCGCCCGGGCCGGCGCAAGGAGACCTCCGAGGACTACCGGTACTTCCCCGAACCGGACCTGGTGCCGATCGCCCCGCCCGCTAAGTGGATCGAGGAGCTGCGCGGCACGCTGCCGGAGCTCCCGTGGCAGCGGCGCAGGCGGATCTCCGCCCAGTGGGGCCTCACCGACGAGGAGCTGCGTGACCTGGTGAACGCCGGCGCGCTCGACCTCGTCGAGGCCACGGTGGCGCAGGGCGCCCCGGCCGGCGAGGCCCGCTCGTGGTGGGTGGCCTACCTCACCCAGCAGGCCAACACCCGCGGCGTGGAGCTCAGAGCACTGCCGATCACCCCGGCGCAGGTGGCACGGGTGATCGCGCTCGTCACGTCGGGCGCGCTCAACAACAAGCTCGCGCGCCAGGTCGTCGACGGCGTGCTCGCCGGCGAGGGATCGCCGGACGACGTTGTCACGGCCCGCGGTCTCGCCGTCGTGTCCGACGACGGCGCCCTGGTCGCCGCGGTCGACGAGGCACTGGCGGCGCAGCCCGACGTCGCCGACAAGATCCGGGCCGGCAAGATCGCGGCGGCGGGCGCGATCGTCGGCGCGGTCATGAAGGCGACGAGGGGCCAGGCCGATGCCCGGCGCGTGCGGGAGCTGGTGATCGAGCGCTGCGGCTGAGCGGAGCTTGCGGAGCGAACATCGTCACTGAGCGGAGCTTGCGGAGCGAACATCGTCACTGAGCGGAGCTTGCGGAGCGAACATCATCACAGGAGCGCCGTGGACCGCGCTACGCCCGACTCTCGCCGCCGCCGGCCGGCGGCTGGATCCGGATCACCCGGTCGTCGCTGGGTGCCGGCCGGCCACCGCCGCCCTTGTTGACCGTACCGAGCCAGAGCAGCCCGTCCGGTGCGAGCGCGGCGGCCGACAGCCGGCCGTAGGTCCCGGCCAGCAGGGTCTCGGGGGCGCCGGTGAACCCGCCGTCCTCGCCGGGGCGGAGCACGAACAGCGCGGCGGCGCCGGTCTGCGCGATCGCGACGAGACCGGGCTCAGCCATGCATCCCGCCACCCCCGGCCGGTCGGGCCAGGTCCACGCGGGTGTCCCGAGCGGACCGGGTACGACGAGGTGCAGGACGTCGCGCGGCCCGGTCCGGTCGGTCACCCACGTGATGGTCGACGCCGGATCGGTGCAGACCCCGCCGGGGGCGCGGAGGCCGGAGCTGAGCACCGGCGAGGCCGGGTCCGGGTTGCCGGTGGCGGCGCGCCCGAGCGTGTCGATGCGCAGCAGCTTGCCGGCGAGGGAGCCGGGCGGTCCCGCACCGCCCGCATCCCCGGTGGCCACCAGCAGCGACCCGGCGGCGTCGAGCCCGAGGGCGCCGCCGTTGTTCGTCGAACCCCGCGGAATGCCCGTCAGCACGGGTTCGGCCGGTTCTCCGTTGGCGATCCGCACCACGCGGTTGTCCTGGGCAGTGGTCACGTAGGCGTAGACGAGCTGGTCCTCGGCGAACCCGGGCGAGAGCACCAGTCCAGTGAGGCCACCACCACCGTCCGGATCCACCGGCACCGTCGTGACGAGCACCGGATCGGACCCGCGCTGCACCTGGAGCACGCGGCCGGTGACCCGCTCGCCCACCAGCGCCGACCGTCCGTCGGGCAGCACGGCGATGGCGCCCACCGGTTGCAGGCAGGTGGCGACGACCTGGGGGTCGGGGTCGACGCATCCCGACGGCCGCGCGGGCTCCCCGGGCTGCCCGGCCTGATCCCCGCCGGGTGGTGGTGGGGTCGACGGGCCCGGGACCACCGGTGGGCCGCCAAGCTCACCCGCGCCGTCGAGCTTCTCGCGCCAGTCCCGCGGTCCCGAGTCGGGGAAGGTGGCGCACCCCGCGAGCAGCAGGCCGAGCAGCCCGACGCCCAGCCCGCGTCGTACCCGTCCCGCCACGGGGCCAGGCTAGGTCGGGCCGGGTGAGCGGCCGGTGAGTACGGTCCTGTCGTGGTCGACATCGGTGTCCTGGTCCCGCACGAGGAGGGGCTCGCAGCGCTCGCGGACGTTCCCGGCGTCTCGCCGGTGCGCTACGACCCGGACGTGGCCGACCCCGGCGCCCGGCTCCCGGACGCGGCGACCGCGCAGGTGCTGGTCCCGCCGTTCCTCGCGACGGCGGAGGCCGTGTCGCTCGCCGAGAACCTCCCCGAGCTGCGGCTCGTCCAGCTGCTGACGGCCGGGGCGGAGAGCTGGGTCGGGCGGCTGCCCGACGGGGTGGGCCTGTCGGACTGCCGCGGCGCCCATGGCGGCGCCACGGCGGAGTGGGTGCTCGGCGCGCTGCTGGCGGTGTACCGCCACCTCCCGCAGTTCGTGCGCGCGCAGGACCAGGCGCGCTGGGACTACCACGAAACCGAGGAGCTCGCCGGCAAGCAGGTGCTCGTGGTCGGGGCGGGCGACGTCGCCGAGAACATCGTGCGGCGCCTGACGCCGTTCGAGGTGGGCACCACCCTCGTCGGGCGGCGGGCCCGGGACGGGGTGCACGGCATCGAGGAGGTGCTCGACCTGCTTCCCACCCACGACGCCTGCGTCGTGATCGTGCCGCTGACCGATGCGACCCGCGGCCTCGTCGACGCCGCGTTCCTGGCCGCGATGCCCGACAGGGCCGTCCTGGTCAACGCGGCCCGCGGCCCGGTCGCCGACACCGACGCGCTCACCGCGGAGCTGACGGGCGGCCGGCTGCGGGCGGCGCTGGACGTCACCGAGCCCGAACCACTGCCCGCCGACCACCCGCTGTGGCACGCCCCCGGGCTGCTGCTCACGCCCCACGTCGGCGGCAGCGTCCCGGGCGGGATGCGCCGGGCCTACGCCGTGGCGGCCGAGCAGATCGCGGCGTTCGCCCGCGGCGAACGCCCGCCGAACCTCGTCGAGGACGGCTACTGACCAGGGCTGGGGAGCCGCGTCCGGCGACCACGGACGGCCCGGCGACGCTACCCTCCGGGGCCATGAGCGACCAGCAGACGTCGATCCTCGGGGGCTCCGGGTACGGCGACGCCGAGCAGTCGGGGACGCGGCCGACGCGCCGCCCGCTCGTCTGGAACGGTGGCACCGACATCGGCCTGCTGCTCCTGCGGTTGGCCGTCGGCGGCACGTTCTTCGCGCACGGCATGCAGAAGGTGTTCGGGCTGTGGGGCGGGCCGGGCATCGCCGGGTTCGCCCGGATGCTCGACGGCTACGGCTACCAGCAGGCCACGACGTTGTCCTGGGTCACCGGGATCGGCGAGCTCGTCGCCGGCGCCTTCGTCGTGCTCGGGGTGCTCACCCCCATCGCGGCGGCCGGACTGGTGGCTGTGAAGATCAACGCGGTGCTGATCAAGCTGAGCAGCGGGTTCTTCGTCGCCTCTCCGGCGGGAGCGGACGCGGTCGAGCTCGACGTCGTGCTCGGGCTCTCGGCCGCGGCGATCGTGTTCACCGGCCCCGGCCGGATCGCCCTCGACAACGGCCGGCCCTGGCACCGGCGGCCGGCGTCGTGGGGCGTGCTGGCCCTGGTGATCGGGGTGGCCGCGGGCGTCCTCGTGTACGTCCTGCTGCGCCGCACAGTCTGACGCGATCGGTGCCCACTCACTCCCTGGCCGGGTCGGGTAGCCGGCCGCCGCTGACAGCGGCGATGCGGGGCAGGTCGTGCACCCCGACGGCGGGGAGCGCCATCTCGGGGCCGTCGTGCAGGACTGCGCTGACGCGACGCTCGCCCAGCCGCAACGAGCTGATCTCCGACCACCGGACGCGCCGCTGCCCGACCACCTTCCGCACGGTGAGGGCATCGGGGTCGACGACCGTGCGCACCCGCAGCGTCCACACGACCACGGCGAGCGGCACGAGGTAGACGAGCCACAGGAACGGGCCGGCGAACGCGAGCGGGGTGGCGCAGGCGGCGAACGCCAGCGCGGCCAACACCGTGAGCGGCGAGGTGCGGAAGACCGCTCGGCCCGTGTGCTCACCGGCGTCGGCGCCCATCTGGCCATCGTCGCACCCGACCGGCCGAGTACTGCCGCCCGAGCAGGGCCGCTCCCAGCATCTGGTACTGCCGTCCCACGGAATTGACGGCGGCTCCGGGCGGCGGCTAGCGTCGTCGACCATGACCCATGAGCTCGTACTCCGCAGGCGCGTCCACGCCTGAGCGAGTCTCGGTCGTCGACGCGCCACCCTCGTTCCGCCGGATCCGGCGGCCGAGGGTTTTTTCATGCTCGGCCCACGAAGAACCGGCAACGCAGCGAGGCTGACCCGCAGATGACCACCGCAACACCCCGATCCAACCCGGTGGGCCCCAGACCGGGCCCACCCCCAGGCCGAGCGCCGCACACCGCCCCGCGGGCGGAGACGCCCGCGTCGGCACCCGACCCCGCCGCGCGCTTCGACGCGGTCCCCATGACCGGCGCTCAGTCGCTGGTGCGGTCGCTGGAGGAGGTGGGCTGCGAGGTCGTCTTCGGCATCCCCGGCGGGACGATCCTGCCGGCCTACGACCCGCTGCTCGACTCGACGCGGGTGCGGCACGTGCTCGTCCGCCACGAGCAGGGCGCCGGGCACGCGGCCACCGGGTACGCGCAGGCCACCGGCAAGGTCGGCGTCTGCATGGCGACCTCCGGACCAGGGGCCACGAACCTCGTCACCCCGATCGCCGACGCGCACATGGACTCGATCCCGCTGGTCGCCATCACCGGGCAGCAGAGCCGCGCACTGATCGGCACCGACGCGTTCCAGGAAGCCGACATCACCGGCATCACCCTGCCGATCACGAAGCACAACACGCTGGTCACCGACGCCGCGGCGATCCCGAGGGCGATCGCGGAGGCCTTCCACCTCGCGAGCACGGGCCGACCCGGCCCGGTCCTGGTGGACATCCCCAAGGACGTGCTGCAGGAGCACACCACGTTCTCCTGGCCCCCGGAGATGCAGCTGCCCGGCTACCGGCCGACGACCCGGCCGCACGGCAAGCAGATCCGCGAGGCCGCCAAGCTGATCTGTGCGGCCGCCGAGCCCGTGCTCTACGTCGGCGGCGGTGTGCTCAAGGCGACGGCGTCGACGGAGCTGATCGAGCTGGCCGAGCTCACCGGGATCCCGGTGGTCACCACGCTCATGGCGCGCGGGGCCTTCCCCGACAGCCACCCGCAGCACATCGGGATGCCCGGCATGCACGGCACGGTCGCCGCGGTGGCCGCCATGCAGCGCGCCGACCTGCTCGTCGCGCTCGGCGCTCGGTTCGACGACCGCGTCACCGGTCAGCTCGCGAGCTTCGCCCCACGCGCCGCCGTGGTCCACGCCGACATCGACCCCGCGGAGATCTCCAAGAACCGCCGGGCCGACGTGCCGATCGTGGGCGACTGCAAGGAGGTCATCGTCGAGCTGATCGAGGCGGTTCGCGCCGAGCGGTCCGAGCACGGGCACACCGACCTCGACGCCTGGTGGGGGCAGCTCGACGGACTGCGTCGCACCTACCCGCTCGGCTACTCCTGGCCGGCCGACGGCGCGCTGTCGCCGGAGTACGTGATCGAGCGGATCGGGCAGATCGCCGGCCCGGACGCCGTGTACACCGCAGGGGTCGGACAGCACCAGATGTGGGCCGCGCAGTTCATCCGCTACGAGAAGCCGCGGTCGTGGCTCAACTCCGGTGGGCTGGGCACCATGGGCTTCGCCGTGCCCGCGGCCATGGGCGCGAAGATGGCCCGCCCCGATGCCGTGGTGTGGGCGATCGACGGCGACGGCTGCTTCCAGATGACCAACCAGGAGCTCGCCACCTGCGCGATCGAGGGGATCCCGATCAAGGTCGCGGTGATCAACAACGGCAACCTCGGCATGGTCCGTCAGTGGCAGAACCTCTTCTACTCCGAGCGCTACTCCCAGACCGACCTCGGCACGCACGGGTCGGGCCGGGTCGGGCGCCGCATCCCCGATTTCCTGCTCCTCGCGGAGTCGATGGGCTGCGTCGGGCTGCGTGCGGAGTCCCGGGACGAGGTCGACCGGGTGATCGAGAAGGCGATGGAGATCAACGACCAGCCGGTGGTCATCGACTTCGTGGTCGGCGCGGACGCCCAGGTCTGGCCGATGGTCGCGGCCGGCACGGGCAACGACCAGATCATGGCCGCCCGCGACATCCGCCCGCTCTTCGACGGCGACGAGATCGTGGCCGGGGTGGACGAGATCGCGGCCGCCACCGCGGACGCCCTGACCACCGGGGCCACGTGATGGCTCCGCACACGCTGTCGGTGCTGGTGGAGGACAAGCCCGGGGTCCTCGCCCGGGTCTCCGGGCTGTTCTCCCGGCGCGGTTTCAACATCGAGTCGCTCGCCGTCGGACCCACGGAGCACCCGGACATCTCCCGCATGACGATCGTCGTCGCGGTCGACGACCTGCCGCTGGAGCAGGTCACCAAGCAGCTCAACAAGCTCGTGCACGTCATCAAGATCGTGGAGCTCGAGCCGGGCGCGTCGGTGCAGCGCGCGCTGCTGCTGGTCAAGGTGCGGGCCGACCCGAGCGTGCGCAGCCAGGTGCTCGAGGTCGTCGACCTGTTCCGCGCGAAGGCCGTCGACGTCACGCCGGAGGCCGTCACCATCGAGGCCACGGGGACCGCCGAGAAGATCTCGGCCCTGCTGAGGAACCTCGAGCCCTTCGGCATCCGCGAGATGGTGCAGTCCGGCACGATCGCCGTCGGCCGCGGCCCGCGGTCGATCACGGCCGCCGCCATCCGCTGACCTGCACCCGCCCCTCCCGAGAGGACATCCCACCCACCATGAGCGTGAACATCTACTACGACGACGACGCGGACCTGTCGATCATCCAGGGCCGCACCGTCGCCGTGATCGGCTACGGCAGCCAGGGCCACGCGCACGCGCTGTCGCTGCGCGACTCCGGCGTCGACGTCCGCGTCGGCCTGCCCGAGGGCTCGACGAGCAGGGCGAAGGCGCAGGACGAGGGGCTGCGGGTGGTCACGCCCGCCGAGGCCGCCGCCGAGGCCGACCTGATCATGATCCTGGCACCGGACACCAAGCAACGGCACATCTACGCCGCGGACGTGGCACCGAACCTGCAGTCCGGCGACGCCCTGTTCTTCGGGCACGGCTTCAACATCCGCTACCGATTGATCACCCCGCCGGCGGACGTCGACGTCGCGATGGTCGCGCCGAAGGGCCCCGGCCACCTCGTCCGCCGCCAGTTCGTCGACGGCAAGGGCGTTCCCTGCCTCATCGCCGTGGAGCAGGACCCGAGCGGCGGCGCGCAGGCGCTTGCTCTCTCCTACGCCGCGGCCATCGGCGGAGCCAGGGCCGGGGTCATCGAGACCACGTTCACGGAGGAGACGGAGACCGACCTGTTCGGTGAGCAGGCCGTGCTCTGCGGCGGCGCCGCCGCGCTAGTGCAGACGGGGTTCGAGGTGCTCACCGAGGCCGGCTACGCCCCGGAGATCGCGTACTTCGAGTGCCTGCACGAGCTCAAGCTGATCGTCGACCTGATGTACGAGGGCGGCATCGCCAACGAGCGCTTCTCGATCTCCGACACCGCCGAGTACGGCGACCTCACCCGGGGACCGCGCATCGTCAACGCCCAGACCAAGGAGGAGATGCGCAAGATCCTCGCCGAGATCCAGGACGGGCGCTTCGCGCGGGAGTGGGTGGCCGAGGACGAGGCCGGCCGCCCGAACTTCACCCGCCTCCAGAAGGAGGGCGCGGCGCACCCGATCGAGGACGTGGGCGAGAAGCTGCGTGGCCTGATGAGCTGGGTGGGCGCGAAGGCGACCTGAGGCGTACGAGCGGCACTCCCGTCCAACCCGCTGGGACGAGAGTGCCGTTCGCTCGGTCGCCGGGAACCGCCCGATCGGCGCAACTACCATTGCGGGCGAACCAGTCATCGATCCGGGAGCACGCCACCGCCGTGAGCACCGCCGCCGCCCGTCCTGTCGTCCTTCTCGCCGAGTCGCTCGCTCCGTCCGCGGTCGCCCTGCTGGGTGACGACGTCGAGATCCGCCACGTGGACGGCACGGACCGCCCCGCGCTGCTCGCCGCCATCGCCGAGGCCGATGCGCTGCTCGTGCGCTCGGCCACCCGGGTCGACGCCGAAGCACTCGGCGCGGCCACCCGGCTCAAGGTCGTGGCGCGGGCCGGCGTCGGACTGGACAACGTGGACGTCCCCGCCGCGACCGCCCGCGGCGTGATGGTCGTCAACGCACCCACGTCCAACATCGTCTCGGCCGCCGAGCACGCCGTCGCACTGCTGCTGGCGACCGCGCGCCACATCCCGGCCGCCGACGCCAGCCTGCGCGCCGGGCAGTGGAAGCGCAGCTCGTTCGCCGGTGTCGAGCTCGACGGGAAGACCGTCGGCGTCGTCGGCTTGGGCAAGATCGGCCAGCTGGTCGCGCAGCGGCTGGCCGCCTTCGGGGTGGCGTTGATCGCCTACGACCCGTACGTCGCCCCGGCCCGCGCCGCGCAGCTCGGCATCGAGCTCGTCGCGCTCGACGAGCTGCTGCGACGTGCGGACGCGATCTCCATCCACCTGCCGAGGTCGCCGGAGACGCTGGGCCTCATCGGCAAGGACCAGCTCGCGCTGACGAAGCCGGGCGTTCTCATCGTCAACGCCGCCCGCGGCGGTCTGATCGACGAGCACGCGCTGGCCGAGGCGGTGCGCAGCGGCCACGTCGGGGGCGCGGGCATCGACGTGTACGTCACCGAGCCCACCACCTCCAGCCCGCTGTTCGAGCTGCCCCAGATCGTCGTCACCCCGCACCTCGGGGCGTCCACCGAGGAGGCGCAGGACCGCGCGGGTACCGACGTCGCGCGCTCGGTGCAGCTGGCGCTGGCCGGCGAGTTCGTGCCCGACGCAGTGAACGTGCAGGTCAGCGGCGTGGTGGGCGAGGAGGTGCGCCCGTGGTTGCCGCTGGTGCAGAAGCTCGGCACGGTGCTCAACGCCGTCGCCGGTCGGCTGCCCAGCTCGGTCACCGTCGACGTGGCCGGCGAGCTGGCGTCCGAGGACGTCGCGGTGCTGGCGCTGGCCGCCCTCCGTGGACTGTTCACCCAGGTCGTCGACGACCAGGTGACGTTCGTCAACGTGCCGGCCCTCGCCGCGGAGCGGGGCGTCGACGTCGAGGTCACCACGGCGCCGGAGAGCGAGAACCACCGCAGCGTCGTTCAGCTGCGCGGCGCGATGCCCGACGGCGAGTCGATCACCGTGTCGGGCACCCTGACCGGCCGGGCGCAGGTCGAGAAGCTGGTGGAGGTCAACGGCCGGCACTTCGACCTGCGGGCCGAGGGCGACGTGCTGCTCCTGGAGTACGCCGACCGTCCCGGCGTGATGGGCCGGGTCGGCTCACTCCTCGGCGAGGCCGCTGTCAACATCGAGGCCGCACAGATCAGTCAGACCACCGACGGCACCGACGCGATCATGCTGTTGCGGGTCGACCGGCGGGTCGACCCCGGCGTGCTCGAGCCGATCGGGGCCTCGGTCGGGGCCCGGACCACCCGCCTGATCTCGTTCGACGACTGATCCGACCACCGCGCCCATCGGGCACACCTCGGCGGTACCGGACTGGAGAGGGGACAGGGGCATGCGCCTTGCGGTCATCCCGGGCGACGGCATCGGGCCGGAGGTCGTCGACGAGGCGCTGAAGGTCCTCGCCGAGGTCTCGCCGGGGGTGCAGACCACGACCTACGACCTCGGCGCAGCGCGCTGGCACGCCACCGGCGAGCTCCTGCCGGAGTCGGTGCTCACCGAGCTGCGCCAGCAGGACGCGATCCTGCTCGGGGCGGTCGGTGATCCGTCCGTGCCCAGCGGGACCCTGGAGCGGGGGTTGCTGCTGCGCCTGCGCTTCGAGCTCGACCACCACGTGAACCTGCGGCCGGCCCGCCTCTACCCGGGTGTGCGCGGCCCGCTCGCGGACCCCGGGGAGATCGATATGGTGGTCGTCAGGGAGGGCACCGAGGGGCCGTACGCCGGCACCGGCGGGCTGCTGCGCACGGACACGGCGCACGAGATCGCCACCGAGGTCAGCGTGAACACGGCGTTCGGCGTCGAGCGGGTGGTGCGCGACGCGTTCGGTCGCGCCGCGCAACGCCCCCGCCGGCACCTGACCCTGGTGCACAAGACCAACGTGCTCACCTACGCCGGGCGGCTGTGGTCACGGCTGGTCGAGGAGGTCGCGCTCGAGCACCCCGACGTCAGCGTGGCCTACCAACACGTCGACGCGGCCACGATCCACATGGTCACCGACCCGGGACGCTTCGACGTGATCGTCACCGACAACCTGTTCGGTGACATCCTCACCGATCTGGCGGCCGCCGTCACGGGCGGCATCGGGCTGGCGGCGAGTGGCAACCTCGACGTGAGCCGCCGCAATCCCAGCATGTTCGAGCCGGTGCACGGCAGCGCGCCCGACATCGCCGGGCACGGCGTGGCCGACCCGACGGCCGCGGTGCTGTCGGTGGCGCTGATGCTCGACCATCTCGGGGACGGGGAGGCCGCGCGCCGCGTGGAGGCGGCGGTGGCCTCCGACCTGGCGGCGCGCGACCCGGCCGAGCCGACCCGTACCCGGTCCATCGGCGACCGGCTGGCCGAGCGGGCGAGCGGGGCCGCGGCCACCGTGAGCTCGACCTGACCGTGCAGGAAAGCCACTTTCCTGCAGTGTCAGCGCATGAAAGTGGCTTTGCTGAAGTTGCTGCTCACTGATGACGTCGGGTGAGAGGCCCACACGCCAGGACGAGGGCGGGCAGCGGCGTGGGCATACGTGGCACGAAGTGTTCGGATAACCGATGCCCGTTCGGTCGTGATCTTCTTCGGCTTCGACGCTGTGTAGACGACACCGGCTGCCACGAAGCGAGCCGCACGCTCGACGGTGCGATCGTGATCGGCAGGGCTGAGGTGCCACTCGGTCGACTCGATCTCCCACGCCATCGCGACGTCGTCGGACCAGCAGTCGACTACGCCGAGGAACTCGCCGTCCGCGTCGTGCACGCGTGCGTTCCACCACGGCTCGGGCAGACCGGTACCTCGCCACAGTTCTTTCGCTGCGAGCTCGGCCGCCGACCGAACACCGAGCCCGACGCTCCGCAGCACGCGGCGCGGTACCGCCGTGCCGCGTCGGGAGCCCGTCTCCAGCTCGATCCCCAACGCAGACACGGTCCCTAGCCCCCGTTGGATCACGTCGGACACCAGTTCGGCCACGTCCGCTTCCGCCCGCAGTCGCCGAGTGGCATCTACGCACGCCCGGACCACGGGGGCGAGGGGTAGCCCATCGCGATGAACGGGATGGGGAAGTCGTGCCGTTCGCTCGACGTGCACGTACCCCACGGACCGCACCTGCCGTCGGTCGGGGATCAGCACGTGAACCTCCTCGACGGTCCCCGTCGAGCCCGATTCTCGGAACGGACCGCGGCGAACGCCATGGCGTCGGCAGGCCTCCAGCCCGGTCACCATGGCGTAGGGTCCGCACAGGAGCAGCGCCGCGAGCACCTGCTGGCGCCGGGTCGGACGACCGGTGAACAGCAGCACGACTCCTGGAAGGACGCGCTGCCAGGGGCCGCCTTCGATGCAGCGCTGGTAGACCGTTCGCTCGCGCAGTCCACTACCGACCAGCTGTCGAACTGTTGCAACGCCCTCGGGGAACGCCGTCTTCAGCCCGATGTGAGAGACCGCGGGCGCCATCACGGCATGCTGGACGATAGGACGCCAAGCCCGCGGCGCTTCCTCGATTCTCGTTGCAGGAAAGCCACGTTCACGCAATCTCACTGCAGGAAAGTGGCTTTCCTGCAGGCAGCAGTGACCCGCCCCGGGCCGCCGCGGGGCGTGCTAGAGGATCGACTCCGCCCGTCCGGAGATGATGTCGACGCCGGCACCCGCGAAGTTGGGCAGGTCCTCCAGCGCGGCCGCGAACTCGGGCCCGCCGGTCGCGGCCTG
Organism: uncultured Actinomycetota bacterium; assembly: GCA_963711715.1. Lineage (GTDB taxonomy): Bacteria > Actinomycetota > Actinomycetes > Mycobacteriales > Pseudonocardiaceae > Pseudonocardia. Next base: position 65,720 of record CAVQFJ010000002.1, on the reverse strand, counting down.
GAACTCGGCCTCGGAGTCCCACATCAACGTGGCGACGAAGTAGTACGGCGGCTGGGCGCCGTCCGGCCCGGGCTGCGGCCAGTTGATCGTGAACCTCTTCAGGCCCGGGAACTTGGCGCCCAGTCCGGCGTGGACGCTGCGGTAGTGCTCGTCGAACGCGGCAGCGTCTTCGGGGTGGCGGTAGAGCGCGGTGAGCTGGTACATGGCGGCACCTCCGGGTGGTGGGCCACCGGGCGACGATGCCCGCCGGCTCCGCCCTCATGCCTAGTGGATCGTGTTCGCCGGGCCCATGCCTGTCCCAGGATGTGGGAAGCGCATGTGACACCCTGGAACCGTTCGTGCCACACTCCGCCCGTGCAGCACCTGATTATCGACGAGCGCGCCGGCTGACCAGCACCACAGCCGACGCGCAGACCTCTCGCATCCGCGGGGGGTCTTTTTTGTTGCCCGAACCCGCCAGGAGTCCGCGCCATGACCCGTACCGAGCCCGCCGGAACCCCGCTCGGCGACGCGTTCCACGTCTACGACACGACCCTGCGCGACGGCGCCCAGCGGGAGGGCATCTCCTACTCGGTGGCCGACAAGCTCGGAGTCGCTCGTCACCTCGACGCGCTCGGCGTCGGCTACATCGAGGGTGGCTGGCCGGGCGCGCTGCCCAAGGACACCGAGTTCTTCGCCAGGGCCGCGGCGGGGGAGCTGGAGCTGCGGCACGCCGCGCTGGTGGCGTTCGGCGCGACCCGGCGCGCCGGTCTGACGGCGGCGACCGATCCGCAGGTGCGTGCCCTCCTCGACAGCCACGCGCCCGTCGTCACGCTGGTGGCCAAGTCCGACCGTCGCCACATCGAGCGGGCCCTGCGCACCGACGTGGACGAGAACTGCGCGATGGTCGCCGACACCGTGGCGTTCCTGCGAGCGCAGGGTCGGCGGGTGTTCCTCGACGCCGAGCACTTCTTCGACGGCTACCGGTTCGACCCGGACACGGCCCTGCGGGTGCTGGACGCGGCGGTCGTGGCGGGCGCCGACGTGGCGGTGCTGTGCGACACCAACGGCGGCATGCTCCCGCTGGGCATCGCCGAGGTCGTCACCGAGGTGGCCGCGCGCACCGGTTTCCGCCTCGGCATCCACTGCCAGGACGACACGGGCTGCGCCGTGGCCAACTCGGTCACGGCGGTGCAGGCCGGCGCGACCCACGTGCAGTGCACCGCCAACGGGTACGGCGAGCGGACCGGCAACGCCGACCTGTTCGCCGTGGTCGGGAACCTGGTGGCCAAGCTGGACATGCCAGTCCTCCCGGACGGTGCGTTCGGCGAGCTGACCCGCACCTCGCACGCGTTGGCGGAGATCGCCAACATCGCTCCCGACACCCACCAGGCCTATGTCGGGACGTCAGCGTTCGCCCACAAGGCGGGCCTGCACGCGAGTGCGATCAAGGTGGACCCCGAGCTGTACAACCACATGGACCCCGTGGTGGTCGGCAACGGGCAGCGGGTGCTGGTCACCGAGATGGCCGGCCGGGCCAGTGTCGAGCTCAAGGCGACCGAGCTCGGCCTGGACCTGGCCGGCCATCCCGACGCGGTGTCCTCGGTCGTGGCGACGGTGAAGGAGCGCGAGGCGCTCGGCTGGTCCTTCGAGGCCGCGGACGCCTCGCTGGAGCTGCTGATGCGCTCCGCGCTCGGCGCCGGCGTGGCCGCGCCGTTCACCCTCGAGTCCTACCGCGTGATCACCGAGCACCGATCCGACGGCTGAGGTGGTGGCCGAGGCCACGGTCAAGGTCGTCGTCGACGGCGAGCGCCTGATCGCCACCCAGGAGGGCAACGGCCCGGTCAACGCCCTCGACGCCGCGCTGCGGGCCGCGCTGGCGGCGTCGTGCCCGTGGCTGGAGCAGGTGGAGCTGTCGGACTACAAGGTCCGCATCCTCACCCCGGGCGGGTCGGCCGGCAGCCACGGCACGGACGCCGTCACGCGGGTACTGGTGGAGTCCACCGACCACGGGGGGACGTGGACGACCATCGGCGTGCACGGCAACGTGGTCGAGGCCTCGTGGCTCGCCCTGGTCGACGCACTCGCGTACGCGGCCGCCGCCGGCAACGGGACGGGCGTCGCCGGGCCGGGCCCACGCCGCGGGCGGGCTCCCGTGGGAGCCGGCCACGGCTGATCACCACGGGTCGACCACGGCAGTGTCGATCGCGGTGGTCGCAGCATCGATCACCGCAGCATCGATCACCGCAGTGTCGATCACTGTCGGGGGCTGCTCCCGACCCGCGAGCCGGTCACCGGCTCCGGCGCCCGCCGGGCCCACTCCGGGGCGTGCTCGGGCCGTGGCCCGATCGCGATCAGGTACGCCGGCACGCGCTGCAGCACCGGGAACCGGCGGAGCAGCCGCAGCGGCAGGGGGAGGCGCCCGGTCGGCGCGGGCGCGGCACCGGTAGCCCGGCCGATCAGGCCCGACACCGGTACCTCGGCCCCGGCGGTGACCGGCTGGGCGGTGACCGGCAGGGCGCCTGGTGTCGCCGCGCGGCCGCCGACGATCGCGCGGTGGGCGATCCGCTGCGCGCCCTGGATCAACGCCGTGGGCCACCAGCGGCGCCGCTGCACGCGGCGCAGGAGCGACCGCGGCACGATGCCGCCGGAGCGCAGGGCCGGTGCCAGCAGCCGCGCGGTGGCCACCGCGTCGGCGACGGCCAGGTTGATGCCCACCCCACCGACCGGGGACATGGCGTGGGCCGCGTCCCCGATCAGCAGCAGGCCGTCGGCGTGCCAGTGCCGCAACCTCTCCAGCCGGACGTCGAGCAGCCGCACGTCGTCGAACGACGCGAGCGCGTCCAGCCGCTCGGCCATCCACGGCAGCAGCCCGGCGATGCGGGCCCGGAACTCCGCGATCCCGGCGGCCCGCATCGCGGCGTCGGTCCCCTTGCCGATGAGGTAGGCGCACTGCCAGTAGTCTCCGCGGTCGATCATCACCATGAACTGCCGGCTGGACAGCCGTCCCACCCCGCCGGCCGGGTCGTCCGTGCGACGCGGCAGCCGGAACCACCAGACGTCCATCGGCACGCCGAACGAGCGCGGCACGAGTCCGGCCGCCGTCCGCACGGCGGAGCCCCGCCCGTCGCACGCCACCGTCAGCGATGCCCACAGCTCGTGTTCGGCGCCGTCGGTCCGATCCCGGTACCGCACGCCGGCCACCCGGCCCCCGTCGCGGAGCAGCCCGACCACCTCGGCGTTCCGGCGCAGGGTGAACGTCGGCAACTCCTCGGCGGCGTCGGCGACCAGGTCGAGGAAGTCCCACTGCGGCACCATCGCGATGTGCTGGTGGGCCCCCGGCAGGTGGGTGAGGTCCGCCAGCTGCGCGACGCCACCGTCCAGCTGTACCTGGGCGCGATCGAGGCGCCGTTGCGGGAGGGCCGCGAACCGCTCGCCGAGGCCGAGCTCGTCGAGCAGCGTGAGGGTGGACGCGTGGACGGTGTCGCCGCGGAAGTCGCGGAGGAAGTCGGCGTGCTTCTCCAGCACGGTGACGTCGACCCCGGCGCGGGCCATCAGCAGCCCGAGGACCAGTCCGGCCGGGCCGCCACCGACGACGATGCAGGTCGTGCGCGCGGTGTTCAACATGCGTTGAATTCTACCGCGATCGGCCCCGGAAGGCCAGGGGTGGCCCCGATAGGCTGGTCGCACCATGACTGCCACACCCGCCGTCCGGGTCCGGTTCTGCCCGTCCCCGACGGGAACGCCCCACGTCGGCCTGATCCGCACCGCCCTGTTCAACTGGGCCCACGCCCGGCACCACGGGGGCCAGTTCGTGTTCCGGATCGAGGACACCGACGCCAGCCGCGACTCCGCCGAGTCCTACGCCGCGCTCCTCGACGCGCTGCGCTGGCTCGGACTCGACTGGGACGAGGGGCCGGAGGTGGGCGGCCCGCACGGCCCGTACCGGCAGAGCGAGCGCGGCGAGCTGTACGCCGGCGCGCTCCGGGCGCTGGTCGAGGCCGGTGAGGTCTACGAGTCGTTCTCCAGTGCCGCCGAGGTCGAGGCCCGGCACCGCGCGGCCGGGCGCGACCCCAAGCTCGGTTACGACAACGCCGACCGCGACCTCACCGAGGCCGAGCGCGCGGCGTTCCGTGCCGAGGGGCGCCCACCGGTCCACCGGCTGCGGATGCCCGACCGCGACATCGCCTTCACCGACCTGGTCCGCGGGGAGATCACCTTCCGCTCCGGCACGGTGCCCGACTTCGTGCTCGCCCGCGGCGACGGCACCCCGCTCTACCCGCTGACCAACCCCCTCGACGACGCGCTGATGGGCATCACCGACGTGCTGCGCGGGGAGGACCTGCTGTCATCCACCCCACGTCAGATCGCGCTGCTCGAGGCACTGCAGCGGGTGGGGATCGGGAACGGTCCCTTCCGATACGGGCATCTGCCGCTGGTGACAGGAACGGGGAACCGCAAGCTCTCCAAGCGCGATCCCGAGTCGAACCTGTTCCTCTACCGTGATCGCGGATTCACGCCCGAAGGACTGCTGAACTACCTGGCGCTGCTCGGATGGTCGATCTCCGAGGACCGCGATGTGTTCACGATGAACGAGATGGTGCACGCATTCGACGTCTCCCGGGTATCGGCGAACACCGCCCGGTTCGACGTGCGGAAAGCCGAGGCCATCAATGCCGCGCACCTGCGCGCGCTGCCGGTCGACGAGTTCGTGGATCGGGTGGAGCCGTACCTCCGCGCCGAGGGTGTGATCATCGGCACGCCGACCGACGAGCAGCGGGCGCTGCTCGCGGCAGCGGCTCCGCTGGTGCAGGAGCGCAGCGTCGTCCTGTCCGACGCGGCGCGGATGCTGGGCTTCCTCTTCGTGGCCGAGGAGGCGTTCCTCCCGGAGGTCGACGCGGTGGAGCGCACCCTCGGAGCCTCGGCCGTACCGGTGCTCGATGCCGCCCTGAGCAGCCTGGATGCCGTGTCGGCGTGGTCGGCGGCGGAGATCGAGACGGCCCTCAAGGCGGCACTGATCGACGGTCTGGGGCTCAAGCCGCGCACGGCGTTCGCACCGGTGCGGGTGGCCGTGACCGGGCGCACGGTGTCACCGCCGCTGTACGAGTCGATGGAGCTGCTGGGCCGCGAGCGGTCGCTGAGCAGGCTCAGGGCCGGGTTGGAGCGGGCCCGCGGCCTCGGCTAGAGTGCTGGCGAGAGGACGCGGACGCCGGTTCGGTTCCACCTGCTGGGGCTCCGGATGATCGTGATCTTTGGGGTATGGTGTAATCGGCAGCACGACTGATTCTGGTTCAGTTAGTCTAGGTTCGAGTCCTGGTACCCCAGCGGAAATCGTTCCGGGTTCACAATTGCAGAACATTTCGCACGGCCCCGTCGTCTAGTGGCCTAGGACGCCGCCCTCTCAAGGCGGTAGCGCGGGTTCGAATCCCGTCGGGGCTACAACTGTTTTCCGCTCAACCGCACAGCGCCGGCACGGTTCCGGCACCTGGGCCGGCTCGGCTGCACCGGGATCGGTCGTCGGCCATCCCGTGGTTCCGCGCCCGGACACCGCGAGCGCCGACCGCACGCGATGCCCTTCGGTGCGCATCGCGTGATCGGTTGGACCGCCCGGGCGTACCCTCGCTGTCGGTGAGCTCGCCGCGGCCGGGGAGGGGTGCGGTGCTGGAACGCGAGGTCGAGCTGGGTCGGATCGCCGAGCTGCTCGACGCGGCCGAGCGCCAGCAGGGCGGGGTGACGATCGTCGAGGGCGAGGCCGGCATCGGGAAATCGACGCTGCTCGCCGCCGCGGCCCAGCAGGCCCGGGATCGTGGGTTCACCGTGCTCGAGGCGCGGGGCGGCGTCCTCGAGAGCGACTTCGCGTTCGGGCTGGCACGCCAGCTGTTCGAGCCGCTGCTCCGACGGGCCGCGCCGCAGCGCCGGCGAGCCCTGCTGGCGGACGCGGCGCAGCTGGCCGCCCCAGCGCTGGGGGTGGCCCCCGCCGGCCGGCTCGACGCGGCGGACGCCGTCTTCGCCGCGCAGCACGGTCTGTACTGGCTGGTCGACAGCCTCGCGTCCGACGCCCCGCTGTTGCTCTGCGTGGACGACGCGCACTGGTCCGACGCGGCCTCCCTGCGGTGGCTGGTCTACCTCGGACGACGCCTCGACGGGGTCGCGGCCGCCGTCCTGGTCGGGTGGCGATCCGATGAACCGGACAGCGACGCGCCGCTGCTGGAGACGCTGCGCGCGCAGGCGCAGGCACACACCATCGGGCTGCGGCCCCTGACCGAGCAGGCTGCCGCGCACATCGTGCGGGACCGGCTGGGGGGCGCGGCCGACGACGCGTTCTGCCGGGCCTGCGCTCGGGCCTGCGGCGGCAACCCGTTCCTGCTCGGCGAGCTGCTCGAGGCGGCCGCCGAGCAGGAGCTCACCCCGTCGGCGCAGTCCGCCGCGCGGGTGGACCGGCTCGGCCCGGCCGCGGTGGCGCGCAGCGTGCTGCTGCGGCTGTCCCGGTTGCCGCCGACGGCAGCCCCGCTCGCCGAGGCCGTCGCGGTGCTCAACACGGATGCGACGCTCCCGCACGCGGCCGCGCTCGCGGAGCTCTCCGCGGACGAGGCGGCCGGCGCCGCCGTGAAACTGCAGCAGGCCCGCCTGCTCGTCGGTGGTGAACCGCTGCGCTTCGCGCACTCGATCCTGCGGGCCGCGGTGTACGAACGTCTGCCGTCGGTGGAGCGCGGCGCCGCGCACGGTCGCGCGGCCCGGATCCTGCACGGTTGCGGCGTGTCCGGCGACCGCGTCGCGCTGCACCTGCTCCTGGCGTTGCCGGGCGGGGGCGCCTGGGCCGTCGAGTGCCTGCGGGCGGCCGCCGGCCGGGCACTCACCCGCGGCGACCCCGACGCCGCCGTCGACCTGCTCAGGCGGGCAGTGGCCGAGGACCCCGACGCCCCCACCCGCGGCCCGCTCACCCTCGAGCTGGGCCGGGCGACCCGACTGGCCGGTCGGCCCGGCGCCATCGCGCACCTGCGGACGGCGCTCGACCTCGCGCGAAGCCCCGCGGACGTCGTGGCGGCGGCGCGCGAGTTGGGCGGTGCCCTGCTGGCCACGAGCCACCAGGACGAGGCACTCGCCGTCTTCGATGCGGCCATCGCGCGGCTGCCAGCAGGCGAGCGGGAGCGTCGGGTGCAGCTGGAAGCCGACTACCTGACCGGCGCGTCGCTGGTCAACACGAGCTGGCCCCGGCTGCCTCCCGGCTCCGATGAGCTGTGGCAGGACCCGGAGCGCGCGACGGCCGCGCAGCGAGTCCTGCTCGTCGGACTGGCGATGTACCGGTGGCGCAGGGCGGATGCCCCGGCCGACGAGATCGCCAGGGCCGCGCTCGCCGCGTGGGGCGAGGGCCGGCTGATCGCCGAGGCGCAGCTGGAAGGCGTTGCCACGTTCCTGCCCATCCACCTCCTCGCGCGGCTCGACCGGCTGGACGAGGCGCAGGCGATGATCGACGACTCGACGGCGTCCGTTCGCGCCCGTGGCGGCGCCTGCGGGCTCGCCCACATCATGAGCGCCCTCGGGTTCGTCGCCTACCTGCGCGGCTCGCTGTCGACGGCGGAGGCGGAGTGCCGCGCAGCGCTGCACACGTTCGGGCTCGCCCAGCTGGACAACATGGTGCACTACGTCCTCAACTGGCTCGTCCACACACTGATCGACCGAGGCGAGCTGGACACCGCAGAACGCGAGCTCGCCATGCATCTGGCCGCGGCCGCGCCGGCGACCGCCCCGACCCGGCTGCTCGCCGCCACCCGGGGCAAGCTGCGCTTGGAGCAGGGGCGTCCCGGCGAAGCGCGGGCCGACGCGCTCGCATTCCTCGACACCCGCACTGTGCCCGGCACGCCCGGGATGCCCGTCGGCGTGCGGTTGATCGCGGCCGAGGCGTGCCGGCGGCAGGACGACCCGGCGTCGGCCGCTCGGCTGATCGACGACGAGCTCCGGGCCGCCACTGCGGTGGGGGTGCCGAGCGCGGTCGGCACGACCCTGCGGGCGAAGGGTGTGCTCGTCGGCGGTGAGGACGGGACGGACCTGCTGCGGCGCTCGGTCGCGGTGCTCGAGACCTCGCCGCGCCGGCTGGAGCTCGCGTCCTCGCTCGTCGAGCTGGGCGCCGCGCTGCGGAGGGCCCGGCAGCCGGTAGCGGCCCGGGAACCGCTCCGGCGGGGGCTCGGGCTCGCCCACGGCTGCGGCGCGGCGCCGCTGGCCGCGCGCGCCCACGCCGAGCTGCTGGCCGCGGGTGCTCGGCCGCGCCGGCTCGCGACCACGGGTGCGGCCGCACTCACCGCCACCGAGCGGCGGGTCGCGGACCTCGCCTGCTCGGGGTTGAGCAACCGCCAGATCGCCCAGACGCTGTTCGTCACCCGCCGGACCGTCGAGACGCACCTCAACGCCGCGTACCGGAAGCTCGCGGTCACCTCACGCACCGAGCTGCACGCCGCGCTGACCTGAAACCTCGGTAGGGGGTCCGGATGACGCAGCCCCGCTCGCGGACCCACGCTGCTCGTCGAACACCGAGGAGGCGCGCGATGAGCATCCGGACGACGGAACGCGCGGTCGACACCGAACGCGACCGAGCCGGAACGGCGGGAACAGCGGGAACAGCGGGAACCCTGTGTGCGGCCTTCGCCCGCGCCGTGGCCGAGCACCCCGACCGGGTGGCGATCCGCACCGTGGGCGACGAGACCGTCGTGACCTGGGCGGGGTACGCGGAACGGGTCCGGCGCACGGCGGCGGGGCTCACGGCGCTCGGCGTGCGTCGCGGCGACCGGGTCGCGCTCATGCTCACCAACCGGCCCGAGTTCTTCTGGGTCGACGTGGCCGTCATGCACCTCGGCGCGGTCGCCTTCGGGATCTACAACCCCTCGTCCGTCGAGCAGATCGCGCACGTGCTGCGTGACACCGGCGCTCGGGTCGTCGTCACCGAGCAGGCCTTCACCGACCGGCTGCTGCCCGCCCTGCCGGCCGCACCCGCCGTCGAGCACGTCGTGTCGGTCGACGGGGGCGCCGGGATGACGAGCCTCGCCGAGGTGGAGGCGGTGGGCGATCCCGGCTTCGACCTCGGTGGCGCGCACCGGGACGTCCGGTCCACAGACGTGGTGACCATCGTCCACACCTCGGGGACCACGGGCCCGTCCAAGCCCGTGCGGCTCACGCACGCGAACGCGCTCGCGTGCATCGACGCGCTCCGGGCCACGCTTCCCGCCTACCGCAGCGGCTTGTCGACCGTGTCGTACGGCCCGCTGGCGCACGTCGTCGCACGGGTGGTCGAGCACTACTGCTGCCTCGCGCTGGCCGGCACGATCACGTGCTGTCCCGACGTCCGCGCGCTGCCCGCGACGCTGTCCGACGCCCGGCCCACGGTCGCGTGCGGGCCGCCGAAGGTCTGGTCACGACTCCGGGTCGCCGCCGAGACCGCGATCGCCGGCGGCGACGACCCGGTGCGGACCCTCGGCCTGGACCGGCTCGAGAACGCGTGGATCGCGGCCGCGCCGACCCCACCGGAGCTCGTCGAGTTCTTCCGCGCGCTCGGCGTGCCCCTCAGCGAGGCCTACGGCGCGTCCGAGACCCTGACCATCAGTGCGAATCCACCGGACCGGGTGAAGGTCGGCACGGTCGGGCGGCCGCTGGCGGGCGTGGAGGTGCGGATCGGCGCCGGTCGGGAGGTACTGGTGCGAAGCCCCGGGTCGGCCACCGGAGGCTGGGTCCACACCGGCGACGTCGGCGAGCTGGACGCCGACGGCTACCTGCGGCTGATCGGTCGCTGCACCGAAATGATCATCAGCACCGGTGGGCACAACATGTCGCCGGCCAACGTCGAGGCGGTCCTGCACGCCGCCAGCCCCCTGATCGGTACCGCGGTCTGCATCGGCGACGGCCGGCCGTACAACACCGCGCTGCTGGTCCTCGAACCCACCGCGGGCGCGTCCCTGCAGGACCCCAGGACGCACGCCGAGCTGGCCGCGGCGGTCGAGCGGGCGAACGCGCGGCTCGCCGAGCCCGAGAAGGTCGTCGGCTGGACGGTGCTCGACGACATCTGGCCACCCGGCGGCCTGGAGCTGACCCCCACCCTCAAGCTTCGTCGTGGGCCGATCGCCCAGCGGTACGCCGCCGTGATCGAGGCGCTCTACGCGGAGGGCGGCGACGTCTGAGGGTCGGTCACGGCCCTCGCCGGTCCGGCGGTGGTGGCACCGCATCGGTGCGCATCCCACCCGCGCTCTCCGGGGAGCGTCAGGCCGGGCCGGCCGACCCCGAGGGCGGGGGTGGCCCGCCGGCCGGCGTCGGCGTTGTCGAGGTCGGCGCCGACGGGGAGGTGGTCGGCGGTGTGGTGGTCGGCGGCGCGGTCGTCGTCGCCGGCGGCGGCGTGGTGACCGGCGGGGGCGGTGGGGGCGGCGTCGTCGTCCGCCTCCGCGGCGGCGGCGCGGGTTTCTCGGTCGTGGGCTCCGCCGCGGTGGTCGGCGGTGGTGTCGAGCTGGCCGGCGGGGCCACCGAGGTCGGGACGATCGGCCGCAGCAGGCCGGCGTCGGTGCTGATCGGGCTCCCGGACGGCCAGAGGAACACCGCGGCGATGACGGCGACGGCCGCCGTGGCGCCCCCCGCGCTCACCAGCAGCGCAGGACTGCGGCCCGGCCGCTCGTCGGCGTACTCGACGTCGCTGTCGCCGGCAGGATCCGGAGGCGGGCGGCCCGGGTAGGCGCCGGGCCGCGGCGGGGACGGCGGCATGGCCGGACCACTCGGCACCCGTCGGGTCAGCGGACCCGACCCGATCACGGTCGTCGGGATCGGCCCGGACCGGTGGGGCCCGGAGCTCGATGGTCCGGACGGTTCGAACAGGCTGGTGCCCGCGGCCGCCCCGGCATCAGCGACGACCGTGTGCTGACCCGACGGCCCGGACCGGTGCACCGCCGCACCACCCGAGGCCGACACCCCGGCCCGCGTCATGGACAGGGCAGCCCCCAGGGCGATCGCGTCCTTCGGATCGGCGTCGACCGCGACCGGGCGCCCGAGCTGCTCGGAGACGAGCCGGGCCACGAGGGGGACACGGGAGGACCCGCCCACCAGCAGCACCGCCGACAGCTGGGCCGGGACCAGCCGGGCCGAGTCGATGGTGCGGCTCAGTGCGTCGACCGTCTCCTCCACCCGGGGCCAGATCAACGCCTCGAACTCGCTGCGGCGCAGCCGCACCGACCCCTGCGAGGCCGGCGTCAGGACCGGGATCGACACCTCCCATTCGCTGCTGAGCGCCTCCTTGGCCTCGGCACACTCGCGCCGCACCGCCGCGATGGCCGAGAGCACCGCCGGATCGGTGTCGTCGAGGCCCTCGAAGGCCTCCGGCAGCGCCTCGCAGACGTGGTCGAACACGGCCTCGTCGAAGTCGACGCCCCCGAGCCGCAGCCCCTCGGGCCGGCCCAGCAGGCCGAAACCCTGGCCGTCCTTGTGGACGACCGCCGCGTCGAGCGTGCCGCCGCCGAGGTCGTACACCGCGATCGTGGAGCCGCGCTCCAACCGCTCCGCCGCCGCGAAGTGCAACGCCGCTGCCTGCGGCTCGGCGAGGAAGGTGACCGGAACGCCCTGTCCGGCCAGCGCGCCGCCCATCCGGTCCTGCGCGTGGGACCCCCACGAGGCGCGGTGGGTGACCGTGATGCGGTCGGCGTGATCGCCCTCACGCTGGGTCACGCGGTCGACGACCCACCGCACGAGCAGCGCGGACAGCTCCTCCGGCGCCCACGACCGACCCGCGACCACGATGGGGTTCGGGTCGCCGATGCGGCGCTCGAAGTCACGGACCACGTGGTCCGGGTCGGTCCCGGCCCGGCGCTCGGCGGCGTCACCGACCAGGACGCTGCCGTCGTCGCCGACGTAGATCACCGACGGGACGGCGCTCGAGCGGTCACCGAGGTCGACGATCTCGATCTCGCCGGGGCGCGCCTCCGGCCGACCGATGGCGGCCACGGTGCGGGTCGTGCCCACGTCGATCCCGAGCAGATAACCCATCATCACCCGTTCGTGTCCCGGCCCCCGGCGTGGTCGAGCCCCGGAGCGGACGTCACGGTAGCGCCACGGTCCGGCCCCGACCGGGGGGACCCGGGGGCGGCGTCACATGCGGTGGTGCAACGCCTCCGCGGCGGCGAGCAGGTCGGCGGCCCACCGCACCCCGGGCCGGCGGCCGATCCGGTCGACGGGGCCCGACACCGAGACCGCGGCGACGACCTGTCCGGAACCGTCGCGAACCGGAGCGGACACGCTCGCCACCCCCGGCTCGCGCTCCGCCACGCTCTGGGCCCAGCCCCGGCGACGGACGTCCACCAGCGCGCGCTCGCCGAACGTCGCCTCGACCAGCACTGCGCGCTGGATCCCGGGTTCGGCCCACGCCGCCAGCACCTTGGCCCCCGACCCGGCCGTCATCGGCAGCCGCGAGCCGACCGGCACCGTGTCCCGCAGCCCGCTGGTCGGCTCGGCCGTGGCGACGCAGACCCGTTGGTTGCCCTCGCGGCGGTACAGCTGCACGCTCTCGCCGGTGATGTCGCGCAGGCGCGGCAGCACGGCGCCCGCGGCTTCCAGCAGCGGATCGACCCCGGCCGCGGCGAGCTCGGCGAGCGTCGGCCCGGGCCGCCAGCGCCCGTCGGCCGCGCGGTGCAGCAGCCCGTGCGCCTCCAGGCCGACGGCCAGCCGGTGCGCGGTGGCGCGCGGAAGGCCGGTGCGCGCGCACAGCTCGGCGAGGCCGCACGGCTCGGCGGCGGCCGCGCGGAGCACCCCCACCGCCTTGTCCAGGACGCCGATGCCGCTGCGCGCGCCGGAGAGGCTATGCTGTCTCACGCTCCGATACTAACTTCTCGACATCTGAGACGACCAGCGAGGAGGCGGTGGGCGTGGGACGCACGCTGGCCGAGAAGGTGTGGGACCTGCACCTGGTCCGCCGCGGCGAGGGCAGCGAGCCCGACCTGCTCTACATCGACCTGCACCTGGTGCACGAGGTGACGAGCCCGCAGGCCTTCGACGGGCTGCGCCTCGCCGACCGCCCGGTGCGCCGGCCCGACCTCACGCTCGCCACCGAGGACCACAACGTCCCGACGCAGGACGTCCACCTGCCCATCGCCGACGAGGTGTCGCGCACGCAGGTCGAGACGCTGCGCCGCAACTGCGCGGAGTTCGGGGTCCCGCTCTACCCGATGAACCACGCCGAGCAGGGCATCGTGCACGTGGTCGGCCCGCAGCTGGGGCTCACCCAGCCGGGTATGACCGTCGTCTGCGGCGACAGCCACACCTCCACCCACGGCGCGTTCGGCGCGCTGGCCTTCGGCATCGGCACCTCCGAGGTCGAGCACGTGCTGGCCACCCAGACGTTGCCGCTCAAGCGGTTCCGGACCATGGCGATCAACGTCAACATCCGCCGACGGCTCGTTGCGTGCGGGCGTGACCAGCAAGGACGTCGTGCTCGCGATGATCGCCCAGATCGGCACCGGCGGCGGCCAGGGCTACGTGCTGGAGTACCGCGGCAACGTCATCGAGAACCTCTCGATGGAGGCTCGGATGACGATCTGCAACATGTCGATCGAGGCGGGTGCCCGGGCCGGCATGATCGCGCCCGGACGAGACGACCCTCGCGTACCTGAAGGGCCGCGACCACGCGCCGGCCGACGAGCAGTGGGCCGGGGCCGTGCAGGACTGGGTATCGCTGCGCACCGACGACGACGCCGTGTTCGACGCCGAGGTCGACATCGACGCCGACGCGCTCACCCCGTTCGTCACCTGGGGCACCAACCCCGGGCAGGGGCTGCCGCTCGGGCGAGCGGGTGCCCGACCCGGCCCGGATCGTCGACGAGAACGAGCGGGTCGCCGCGGAGAAGGCGCTGACCTACATGGGACTGCAGGCCGGCACCCCGCTGCGCGAGGTGGCCGTGGACACGGTCTTCGTCGGCTCCTGCACCAACGGCCGCATCGAGGACCTGCGTGCCGCGGCGGCCGTGATCAAGGGCAGGCGCGTGGCCGACGGCGTGCGGATGCTGGTGGTGCCCGGCTCGATGCGGGTGCGATTCCAGGCCGAGGACGAGGGGCTCGACGAGGTCTTCACCGCGGCCGGGGCCGAGTGGCGCTCCGCGGGCTGCTCGATGTGCCTGGGCATGAACCCCGACCAGCTCGCGCCGGGCGAGCGCAGCGCGTCGACGTCCAACCGCAACTTCGAGGGCCGGCAGGGCAAGGGCGGTCGGACCCACCTCGTCTCCCCGCTCGTCGCCGCCGCCACGGCGGTCCGCGGCACGCTCAGCTCACCGGAGGACCTGGACTGATGGAACCGTTCCGCACCCACACCGGCATCGGCGTCCCGCTGCGGCGGTCCAACGTGGACACCGACCAGATCATCCCGGCGGTCTACCTCAAGCGGGTCACCCGCACCGGCTTCGAGGACGGGCTGTTCTTGGCCTGGCGCCAGGATCCGTCGTTCGTCCTCAACGTCGAGCCGTTCTCGCGGGGCTCGGTGCTGGTGGCGGGGCCCGACTTCGGCACCGGGTCCTCGCGCGAGCACGCCGTCTGGGCTCTGATGGACTACGGGTTCCGCGTCGTGATCTCCTCCCGGTTCGCCGACATCTTCCGCGGCAACTCGGCCAAGCAGGGTCTGCTGGCCGCGAGGTCGCGCAGCCCGATGTCGAGCTGCTGTGGAAGCTGCTGGAGAACGAGCCGGGCACCGAGGTCACCGTCGACCTCATCGAGAAGACCGTGCAGGCGCGCGACCTCACCGTGCCGTTCGACGATCGACGAGTACACGCGCTGGCGGCTGCTGGAGGGGCTCGACGACATCGGCCTCACGCTGCGCCACGCCGACGACGTGGCCGCGTTCGAGGCCGCCCGCCCGGCGCGCCTCCCGGTGACCACCCCACGCTGACCGGCCGCCGGATCCGTTGCCGGCGCAAGGGATCCGGCCGGCTGTGCCACTGGCGCGACCGCCCACCCGGGCTCTACGGTCGCGCCCATGAACAAGACCCAGCTCGTGGACGCGCTGGCCGCGCGCCTCGGCGACAAGCACACCGCGGCCTCGGCGGTCGAGGGGCTGCTCGACACCATCGTGGACACCGTGCGCGCCGGCGGATCGGTGTCGATCACCGGCTTCGGGGTGTTCGAGAGCCGGGCCAGGGCGGCGCGGACCGCACGCAACCCGCGGACCGGCGAGGCCGTGGACGTGCCGGCCACCACGGTGCCGGCGTTCCGACCCGGGACGGGCTTCCGCAACGCGGTCGGGAGCGGCGCGGCGTCGGGACCGCGTTCCGGAGCGGGCCGCCGCACGCGCGCCTCCACCGCGCAGGCCGCCGCGACCGCGCCGGTCGTCGAGGCCCCGGCGTCGGACGTCGAGGCCGGGGGCAAGGGCGGCCGCGGCGGCGGCGGCGGCAAGGCGAAGAAGAGCAAGGCGGCGAAGGAGTCCAAGAGCGGCAAGGGCAAGGGCAAGAAGGCGAAGAAGTAGCGCCGACCGGCCCGATCGCCCGCGTCGATCGCCGTTCTGGGACCGGGAGCCGTGCAGTATCCGGTCCCTCGTCCTCACCCCGTGGGGTGGGGGTAGTAGTCCGCCGAACGCGGCCCCCGGGCGTCGAACGTCAGCAGCCAGGTGCTCGCCTTGCGGGCCGGCACGTCCTCGGGATCGACGTCGGGTAGGTCGGCGCTCGCGGCCAGCGCGCCGACCATGTCCGGGATCACCCCGCCCTGGCTGCAGACGACCGTCACGCCGTGGTGCCCGGCCCAGTGCCCCAGCCGCGCCAGCCCGGCCGGGGGGTCGTGCCAGTAGCCGGTCCTCGCCGAGCAGCGGCTCGTCGATGATCGGCACGCCGATCGCCTCGGCCAGTGGTTCCACCGTCTCCCGGCAGCGCACCGGCGGCGCGCTGACCACCCGGTCCGGCCCGAACAGCGCGAGCAGCGCGGTCAACGACCCGGCCTGCTGCCGGCCCGCGGGCGACAGCGGCCGCAGCGCGTCGTCCCCTTCCCACCGCTGACGGCTGCCGGCCTTGGCGTGCCGGACCACGGCAGGACCGACGTCGGGGGGCCGAGCTCGGTGAAGCGGTCGCAGCATGTCGACGTCGTGCCGGTAGCTCAGCAGGTCCGCGGCGCGCTCCGGGGACAGCCAGCGCAGCTCGTCGGTCTCGTGGTTCGGGGCGAAGGCCCCGCCGCCGGCCTGCGCCGCCCAGTACCGCACCAGCTTGCTGCCCTCGGCCACCGGGTACCGCACGTCGCCGAGCAGGGCGCCGAGACGGCTCGCGTACCCGGTCTCCTCGGCGACCTCGCGGACGGCCGCGAACGGCATCGACTCGCCGCCGTCCAGCTTGCCCTTCGGGAACGACCAGTCGTCGTAGCGGGGCCGGTGCACCAGCGCGAGCTCGGGACCGCCGGTCCCGGCCCGCCACAGCACCGCCCCGGCGGCCAGCACGTCGGTGGCCGGTCCACCGAGCTGGGCTCCGCGGTGCGGGCCGTCCCGGTGCCGACGTCCCCTTGTCGGTATCCACGGTGAGCGGAGTACCGGCCGTCACTCGCGGTGGACGCCGCGGTGACGGCGTGCCGCAGCATCATCTCGGCCTGGTGGTCCCGCACCGGCGACACGTCGGAGCCCGGCGGCGGCGACGGCTCCCACGACCGTCGGCGTGCAGCGTCCAGCACCGGGTGGCCGGGTCGAGGCACGAGTCGAGCACGTCGCCGAGCTGCCGGCCAGCGCGGGGTCGGCCACCCGCAGCAGCACCTCGACCCGGCGGTCGAGGTTGCGGTGCATCATGTCCGCGCTGCCGATCCAGTACTCGTCGGCCGCGCCGAAGTGGAACACCCGGGAGTGCTCGAGGAAGCGGCCGAGGATCGAGCGCACCGGGATGTTCTCGCTCAGCCCCTCGTCGGCCCGGACGGAGCGCGCAGATCCCGCGCACGACGACGTCGACCGGCACCCCGGCCTGCGACGCCCGGTAGAGCGCGTCGATGACCTGCTCGTCGACCAGCGAGTTCACCTTGATCCGGACCCGGGCCCGCTCGTCGCCGGCGCCGTGCGCCTCGATCTCGTCCTCGATCCGCCGCACGATGCCGCGGCGCACGCCGTAGGGCGCGACCAGCAGGCTGCGGTAGGAGGTCTGGCGCGAGTAGCCGGTGAGCGAGTTGAACAGGTCGGTGAGGTCGGCGCCGATCGTCGGGTCGGCGGTGAGCACGCCCATGTCCTCGTAGAGCCGGGCGGTCTTCGGGTTGTAGTTGCCGGTGCCGATGTGGCAGTAGCGCCGGATCGTCGAGCCCTCCTGGCGCACCACCAGCAGCGGTCTTGCAGTGCGTCTTCAGCCCCACCAGCCCGTAGACGACGTGCACGCCCGCCTTCTCCAGCTCACGCGCCCAGCGGATGTTGGCCTGCTCGTCGAACCGCGCCTTGATCTCCACCAGCGCCACCACCTGCTTGCCCGCCGCGGCCGCGTCGATCAGGGCGTCGACGATGGGGGAGTCGCCGGAGGTGCGGTAGAGCGTCTGCTTGATCGCCAGCACGCCCGGGTCGGCCGCGGCCTGCTCGACGAAGCGCTGCACGCTGGTGGAGAACGAGTCGTAGGGGTGGTGCACCAGCACGTCGCCCTCGCGCAGGGTGGCGAACACGCTGCGCGGGGTCTCCCGCTCGGCGAACGCGGGGTGCGTGGCCGGCACGAACGGATCGTCCTTGAGGTCCGGCCGGTCCACCCCGTGCACCGCCCACAGCGCGGTCAGGTCGAGCAGCCCGGGCACCGTGACCACGTCGGCCGGGTCCACGTCCAGCTCGCGCAGCAGCAGCTCCAGCACGTGCTCGCTCATCGAGTCGGTGACCTCCAGCCGCACCGGCGGCCCGAACCGGCGCCGGGCCAGCTCCCGCTCCAGCGACTGCAGCAGGTCCTCGTCGCGGTCCTCCTCGACCTCGAGGTCGGCGTTGCGGGTGACCCGGAAGGCGTGCACCTCGGCCACCGTCCATCCCGGTGAACAGCTCATCGAGGTGCGCAGCGATGAGGTCCTCGAGGGGCAGGAAGGTGATGCTGCTGTCGTCGGTGGCCACCCGGACCAGCCGCGGCACGTTGTTGGGCACCTTGACCCGGGCGAACTGCTCGGTGCGGCCCTCCGGGTCGCGCACGGTCACGGCCAGGTTCAGCGACAGCCCGGAGATGTAGGGGAACGGGTGGGCCGGGTCCACGGCCAGCGGGGTGAGCACCGGGTACACCTGCGCGGAGAAGTAGTCGTGCAGGCGTTCCCGCTGGTGCTCGGCCAGCTCGTCCCAGCGCAGGATGCGGATGCCCTCGGCCTCCAGCTCGGGGCGGACCTCGTCGAGGAAGACCCGGGCCTGCGCCTCGGCGATGGCCTGGCTGCGGGCCGCGATCCGGGCCAGCTGCTCGCGCGGGGACAGCCCGTCGGCGCTGCGCACGGCCAGCCCGGTCTCGTCGCGGCGCTTCAGGCCGGCCACCCGGACCATGTAGAACTCGTCCAGGTTGGAGGCGAAGATGGCCAGGAACTTGGCCCGCTCCAGCAGCGGCTGGCTGGGGTCCTCGGCCAGCGCCAGCACCCGGGCGTTGAAGTCCAGCCAGGACAGCTCGCGGTTGAGGTAGCGGTCGTCGGGCAGCTCCGAGGCCGGCGCGAGCGTGCGGGCCGGCGGGTTGACCGGCACCGCCGACAGGCGAGGGACACGGCGGGGGCATCGGCAGTGGAGGTGCCGGTCGGCGGCGCGACCGGGCCGGGCTCGCCCGACGGGTGGTGGCCGTTCGGCGCCGCGTCGGGGTCCAACGGGGAGCCTCGCGCACGGGGGCGGCGGTGGTCCGCTCACCGGGCGGCTCGCGGTATGCACCCGCCGGCTGGACGGCCGCGGTGACCGGCCCGGCGGGCGGCGCCGGGCCAGCGGGGGTGAGGTCCCGTCGGAAGCGCCGGGGTCCGGGATCCTGCTCACGTTCGTCACCCACGGCGGTGATTGTCGCCCACCTCGGTGCCGGCGGACCCCACCGGTCCACCGACATCCGGGTGAACTCTCCCGACGCCCCCTGCGTTCCTGTAACGACGATCGCTCCGCAAGCTCCGCTCAGCCGGGCGGACAGGGCGCCAGCACGCCGCGGGTGTGCGCGCCGAGGCCCAGCTCGGCGGCGCGGCGCAGATCGTCGGTGGTGTCGACGTCGCGGCGCAGGCCGGGCCAGGCGCCCCGCAAGGTGAGGGCCCCCGAGTCGCGGTGGCGGCGCGCGGAGCCGACGCCGAACCGCGGCCGCAGGGCCCGGCCCGCCGCGGCCAGCAGGAACGTGGTGCCCGTCCCGTCGGCGTCGGCGCAGAAGGCGCGCGCCGCGCGGCCCGCGGCGAACGCCGCGGCGGCCTCGTCGATCGCGGCGTCCAGCTCGGCGGGTCGCAGCGCGGCCAGATCGGCCTGCAGTGCTCCGACCGCGCCCGCCGGGTCGCGGATCCGCAGCAGCGCCTCGCCCAGCCGGTAGGCGGCGTTCAGGCCCGGCGTCGGACCGTCCGGCACCACCTCGACCCCGACGGCAGCCAGCTCGGCGGCCACCACCGGGTCCGCACTGATCACGAGCAGTCGCCGCACCCGTCGCGCCGATCGCGCCGCAGCCACGGTGTCGTGGGCCAGCGCCAGGGCCAGCCGCGCGTGGCGGCGCGCCTCGCCCACCCCGCAGTCGGCCGCGCCGCGCAGCCGGGACTTGGCCGCGCCGAGCGGCTTGACCGGGACGACCAGGTCCACGGCGGGCGACTCCCCGAGCACGCCACCATGGTGTCATCGGGAGGGCGGGAACGGCCGCCGGCCCGGCACGTCCAGGTGGACCGCGGCCGCCCCGCCAGGAAGACTCTCGACGGATCGTCGAGCGGAGGAACGTGTGTGAGGCGGGAGAAGCGGGGCTTCTGGATCGCGTTCTGTGCGGTCTTCTTCTACCCGACCGGCTGGCTCGTCGGGCGGTCGCGGTTCGAGGGGCTGGAACACATCCCGGCCGAGGGCGGCGTGCTCGCTGGTGGCCAACCACGTCTCGCACCTCGACCCGATCTTCAGCGGGCTGGTGGTGCACAAGGCCGGGCGGGTGCCCCGGTTCCTGGCCAAGCACAGCCTGTGGCGGGTGCCGCTGCTCGGCTCCGGCGTTGCGCGGCAGCGAACAGATCCCGGTCTACCGCAACACGGCCGACGCCCAGCAGAGCCTGCGCGCGGGCACCCGACGCGCTGAAGGCGGGCAAGGTCGTGATCATCTACCCGGAGGGCACGATCACCCGCGACCCCGACGGCTGGCCCATGCAGTGCCGCACCGGCGTCGCCCGGCTCGCGCTGTCCGCCGACGTCCCGGTCGTGCCGGTGGTGCACTGGGGCACCCGCGAGGTGCTCGACGGCTACCACCGGCACCGGTTCCGGCCGCTGCCCCGCAAGCCGATCACCGTGCGGTGCGGTGAGCCGGTCGACCTGTCCGGCTACCGGGGCCGCCCGATCGACGCGACGGCTGCTGCGCGAGGTCACCGACCTGATCATGGCGCGGGTGCGCGAGCTGCTCGCCGAGGTCCGCGGCGAGCCGGCGCCCGCCGGCTTCTACCGCGCGGGAGGCGTCGTCGTGACCGGGCGTGGAGATCGCCGCGTCGCGGTGCTCGGGGCCGGCTCCTGGGGCACGACGTTCGCCAAGGTGCTGGCCGACGCCGGCCGCGACGTGCGGCTGTGGGCGCGCCGGCCCGAGGTGGCCGGCGTCGATCAACGAGCGGCCACGCCAACCCGGACTACCTGCCCGGCATCGCGCTGCCGGCGCATGCTCTCCGCGACCACCGACGCGGCCGCGCGCTGGACGGCGCCGACGCGGTGGTGCTGGCCGTGCCGTCGCAGACGCTGCGGGCCAACCTGGCGGCTGGCGGGAGCTGCTGCCGCCCGGGGCGCTGCTGGTCAGCCTGGCCAAGGGGGTGGAGCTGGGCACGCTGCCCGGATGAGCGAGGTGGTGCATCGACGTCGCCGGGGTGGGCCCGGACCAGGTCGCCGTGCTGACCGGGCCGAACCTGGCCCGGGAGATCGCCGCCGAGGAGCCGACGGCCGACCGTGATCGCCTGCACCGACCACGACCGCGCGGTCGCCCTGCAGCACGCCTGCGGCACCGGCTACTTCCGGGCCTACACCGAGACCGACGTGATCGGCTGCGAGGTGGGCGGGGCCGGCAAGAACGTGATCGCGCTGGCCTGCGGGATGGCCGCCGGGATGGGCTTCGGCGACAACACGCGGGCGTCGCTGATCACCCGCGGGCTGGCCGAGACGGCCCGGCTCGGGGTCGCGCTCGGCGCCGATCCCGCTGACCTTCGCCGGGCTGGCCGGGCTGGGCGACCTGGTCGCGACCTGCTCGTCGCCGCTGTCGCGCAACCGGACGTTCGGCGAGCGGCTGGGCCGCGGCGAGACGCTGCCGCAGGCCGAGGAGGCCAACCACGGCCAGGTCGCCGAGGGCGTCAAGTCGTGCTCGTCGATCTGCGCGCTGGGCGAGCGCCACGGGGTGGAGCTGCCGATCGCGGACGCGGTGCGCCGGGTCTGCCACGAGGGGCTCTCGGTGGCCGAGATGGGCAAGGAGCTGATCAGCCGCGCGCCCCGGCGCCGAACGCTCGTGACGGCGTCGCGGCGACGGGACGCGGTGCGTGCACGGCGGGCACGCCGGACGCGCGCCGGGGGAGCCCGCTGCACCCCGGGCCGGTGCTGTCCTCGGCGTTCCACCTCGGGCTCGCCGGCGAGACCCGTCGCCGCCCGACTCCTACGGCCGGGCCGACAACCCGACCTGGCGGGCGCTGGAGGCGGCGATCGGCGGAGCTGGACGGCGGCGAGTGCGTGCGTGTTCGCCTCCGGGATGGCCGCGATCCGGGCGGTGCTCGGGCTGGCCGCGCGCCGACGGCGCGCTGGTGCTGCCGTCCGACGGCTACTACCTGGCCCGGTCGCTGGCCCACGACGAGCTGGCCCCGCTCGGGGTGACGGTGCGCGAGGTGCCGACGGCGGGGGCGTGGCCGGCCGGCGTGCTCGACGGGGCGGCGCTGGTGCTGCTGGAGACCCCGTCCAACCCGGGGCTGGAGGTCGCGGACATCGCCGCGGCCGCCGCGGCGGCGCACGCCGCCGGGCGCGCTGCTGGCCGTGGACAACACCACCGCGACCCCGCTCGGCCAGCGGCCGCTCGAGCTGGGCGCCGACCTGGTCGTGGCGCAGCGACACCAAGGCGCTGGCCGGGCACGGCGACGTGGTGCTCGGGCACGTCAGCACGCGCGACGCCGGCGCTGGCCGACCGGCTGCGCGCGGCCCGCACCCGGGGCGGCGCGGTGCCCGGGCCGATGGAGGCCTGGCTGGCGCACCGCGGGCTGGGCACGCTGGACCTGCGGCTGGCCCGGCAGGCGACGAACGCCGCCGCGCTGGTCGAGGCTGCTGCTCGGGCATCCCGGCGGTGTCCGACGTGCGCTGGCCGGGCCGATCCCGGGCGACCCCGCGCACGCGGTCGCGGCGCGGCAGATGCGGCGCTGGAACGGGGTGCTGCGGTTCACCCTGCCGTCCGAGGAGGCGGTGGGGCGAGTTCCTGGCCGCGTCCCGGCTCGTCGGCTCGGCGACCAGCTTCGGCGGGCTGCGCAGCACGCGCCGACCGCCGGCAGCGCTGGGGCGACGCCGTCCCGCCCGGGCCTGGTCCGGTTCTCCGCGGGCTGCGAGGACCCGGCCGACCTGGTCGCCGACGTGCGTCGCCGCGCTGGACGCGGTGACGCTGAGCGCGACCCGAGGCTCGCCGTTCCGCCGTCGGCCCGTGCGACGCCGGCGCGATATCACACGTGCGCAACCCGCAGCCGCTATGGTCTGATCTGCGCAGGGAGGTGGTCGCGTGAAGCATCGACAACCCGACCCCACCGGTGCCGACCCCGAACCAGGGGAGGCGCCGGGGGTCACGCCGGACCCGGGCGTGACCCCGATGGGGTCCCGGGTACTGCTGCTCAACGCCACCTTCGAGCCGCTGGCGGTCGTCACCGCCAAGCGCGCCGTCGTCCTGATGCTCGCCGGCAAGGCCGAGTGCGTGGAGGCCACCCTCACCGGCCTCGCCTTCCACTCGGAGAGCCTCACCATCCCCGCGCCGTCGGTGATGCGCCTGTCCCGCTACGTCCGGGTGCCCTACCGCCGCGCCGTGCCGATGACCCGCGCCGGCGTGCTGCGCCGCGACGGCCGCCGCTGCGCCTACTGCGGCCGCAAGCGCCGACACCATCGACCACGTCGTGCCGCGCAGCCGCGGCGGCACGCACACCTGGGACAACTGCGTCGCGGCGTGCCGGGTGTGCAACTCGCGCAAGGCCGACCGGCTGCTCGAGGAGCTGGGCTGGACGCTCGCCTTCCTCCCCCGCCCGCCGCGCCGCAGCGCCGGGGGGGTCCTGGTGCTGGCCGTCGAGCCGCTGCCCGCGTGGGAGCCGTGGCTGGCCACCGCGGCCTGACCGTCGCCGCCTGATCGTTCCGCCTGACCGCGGCCTCCGGGCCGCCGCGCTGTATGGTGGGACGGGTGTCGATCGGACTCCTGCGAAGCGGGCCACCCGCCCTGCCACGAGCGCTGTTCCTCCCGGCCGCGGCGGCGGTGGTGCTGTCCACCACCGTGTTCGCCGTGCTGGCCGCTCGCTACGGCGGGGGCGCGCGGCCCGGCCGGCTCGACGACCGCTCGCAGCTGCTGGTCGACTCTGCGTTGTCCGGCCGGATCCGTCCGGTGGGGCTCCTGATCGGACTGGGTGACCCGACGGTCGTCGTCGTGACGGCCGTCCTGATCGCGGGGCTGTGCCTGTGGCTCGGGCGTCGGAGGTTGGCGTTGCTGGCCATCGCGGGACCCGGCCTCACCGGACTCGTCACCACCCTGACGAAACCCCTGGTCGATCGGACCCTCGATGGCGACCTCGCCTACCCGAGCGGGCACACGGGCGGTGCGACCGCACTCGGTCTGGTCGCGGCTCTGCTGGTGGTCAGCCTGCTCGAACCGCGTCCAGCCGGCGGCGTACTGACCGTCGCCGGCGGCGGACTGGTGGCCGGCGGCGGAATGGCGATCCTGCTCGTCGCTCGCGATTGGCACTACCCGACCGACACCATCGGCGGGTTCTGCGCGGCCGTCGTTGCGGTCCTGGGCTCCGCGCTGATCCTGGAGATGCTCGCGCTCCGGCGAGGTGCTCAGGTCGTTCCGGCCAACTCGGCGAACACGACGACGTTGTCCCGATAGCTGCGCGCGCTGTCGTCGAACTCGCCGCCGCAGGTGATCAGCCGGAGCTGCGCGCTGTCGACGTCGCCGTAGACCTCGGCGCTCGGGAAGCGGTCCTTGGCGAACTGCTCGACCCGCTGGACGGCGAACGTCGCCGTGGTTCCGTCCGCGCGCTCGACCGAGATCACGTCGCCCGGCTTCATCCGCTGGAGGTCGTAGAAGATCCCCCGCTCCCCGCGCCAGTCCACGTGGGCGGCGAGCACGGCCGGGCCGAGCTCGCCCGGCGTGGGGGACTCCGTGTACCAGCCGGCCGTCGAGCCGTCGGCGGGGACCTCCATGGTGCCGTCGGGCTGCAGGCCGAGATCGATGAGGCCGGTCTCGACACCGATCGACCCGATCTGGAGGCGGAGCGGTTTCGATCCGGCGAGCGCGGTGACCGACGAGTCCGGTCCGAGCCCGGAGCCGTCCTGCGTGACCGCAGGGGCTGCCGGACTCGCCGGTACCACCGTGCTCGTGCACCCGGCGAGCAGCAGCACGAGCACCGCCACCAGCAGCCCGATGGGGAGGCCGGGACGGCGAACCGTGCTGCCCACCACGGTCAGCCCGACTGGCGCACGGCCCGCCGCACCACCGCTCCGACGCCGAGCGCCGACGCCCCGAAGATGACGACCAGGGCCGGCGTCGGGTCGGTCGGGGAGCTGCCGTCGCCGGTCTCGACGCCGCCCACGGGGACCACGGCCACCTGCGTGCAGGTCACCTCGGCCTCGACGGGCGCGGCGGCGGGCTCGTCGGAGGTGGCCTCGTCATCGCTCGACTCCTCGTCGTCCGAGTAGTCGTCCGAGTCGTCCGACTCCTCGTCGTCCGAGTCGTCGGAGTCGTCGGAGTAGCTGTCGTCCAGAACGTCGCCCTCGCTGGTGGCCGGTGCGGGAGGTGCGGGAGGTGGGCACGTGTCACCGTCGGAGGCGGCGGCCACGCCTGCGAGGGGGAGCGTCGCGACGGCCGAGACGACGAACGCAGCGGCAAGAGTACGAAGGCGCATGGTGACCTCATCTGGGGTGAGTCGGGGAGCGTGTAGGGGATGTGCGGGTCCGGGGAAGAGACGCGTCGGCGGCTCGGTGGAGCAATGGACGGGCGGAGTATATGCATACTCCAAAGGTGGATCCACACGCGACACTCAACGCGACACTGCAATTCCCTTAATCGCTTATCGGGCACCGTTGAACACATTTTTCGGCTCTCGGAGCAACCCCCCGAGGGGTCGGACGTCCCATCTCAGTGGACCGTGGTGCGGACCCACTCCAGGGTGCTGCGCAGCCCGTCGGTCAGCGACGTGGGCTCGCCCAGCCCGAGCTCGGAGCGGGCCCGCGCCACGTCCAAGCAGCTGCGGAGCACCTCGCCGCCACGGGCGGGGTGGAACTCGGGTGCAGGTGTCGGCGCGACGCCGGCGGCGGCCGCCACGGCGTCCCACAGCTCCAGCACGCTCACCTCCGTGCCGGTCCCGATGTTGTAAAGATTGTGCAGCGGTCGGGATACGGCGGCCGCGGCGAGGTTGGCCGCCACGATGTCGCCGACGAAGACGTAGTCGCGGGTCTGCTTGCCGTTGCCGAACACCACTGGCGGGCGGCCCGCCAGCACGCGGTCGCAGAAGATGGCGATGACACCGGCGTCCCCCCGGGGATCCTGCCGCGGTCCGTAGACGTTGCCATAACGCAGCGTCACGACGTCGAGGCCGTGCGCCTGGCGGAACCACTCGCCGTACTCCTCGACGGCGTGCTTGCCGAGCCCGTAGGCCGACAGCGGGCGGGCCGGCTCGGTCTCCGGGGTGGGAACGATGTCGGTCTCACCGTAGATCGCCCCGCCGGTGGAGGTGTTCACGACGCGGCGCACGCCGGCGTTCCGCGCGGCCGACAGGACGTGCAGCGATCCCAGCACGTTGATCTCGGCGTCGCGGGCCGGCTCGGCCATGGACGTCCGGACGTCGATCTGCGCGGCCAGGTGGAGCACGAGCTCCGGGGAGAAGGAGCCCATCTCCTCGTCCACGGCCTGCTGGTCCCGGACGTCCACCCGCGCCAGCCGGGCCCCCTGGGCCAGCGCACCCTCGAGATTCGCCTCGAGCCCGTGGCTGAGGTCGTCGAGGACGAGGACGTCGTCGCCGCGTGCGACCAGGCCGTCGACGAGATGGGACCCGATGAACCCGGCGCCGCCGGTGACCACTGCACGCACGCGGCGAGAGTAGAAGGGTGCGGGCGTCCCGGGGGAGACGGCCCGGCTGGCGCCCGAGAGTCTGATGACGCTTCCTGCGTCGTCGACGGGTGCCGGCGCGGCCGGCAGCCGGCCGGGGTCCGGCGATCCACCGATCGTGAGCGTCCGTTCGGCGCGCGGTCGGCGCAGCCCGGCCCGGCGTGCGGGCGATCCTCAGAACCGTGCGGGACCGTGCGCCGTGGGCATGCAGGCTCGGACAACGGTGCCCGAGCAGGCGATCGGTGTACGTGACCAGGGCCCGCGTCCACCCACGCGGGTACGAGAGGGGGGATCGACACGGATCTGTACTGTCGCGCCGCCTGACCGGGTCGCCGTGACGTCTGACCCGACCGGGCAGGGGCTTTCTGCGACCGACGCTGGAGAGCGGTGTCGACACGCGCAGGAAGCCCCGCTCGCCGAGTGCCGGCAGTAACAGCGTTGTCGAGCGCGGCGATGACCGGTGGCCAGGGGGTCCAGCACGCACACGTGCGGGCATGTTCGAGGGAGTGTGACGATGGACCGAGCTTCTACCCGAATTGGTGTCGTGGGTTACGGGTACTGGGGGTCGAAGCACGTCCGGGTTCTGACGGGCGTGCCCGACGTCGAAGTCACCGTGGTGGAGTCCAACGACCAGCGGCGGCAAGAGGCCAAGGCCAGCTTCCCGGTCATCCGCACGGCCAAGCGGCTCGACGACGTGCTCGACCGGCTCGACGGGGTCGTGGTGGCGACGCCACCCGGCACACATGCGCCCGTCGCGCTGAAGGCACTGCGTGCCGGCCTGCACACGATGGTGGAGAAGCCGCTCACCACGTCCGTGGAGGAGGCCGAGGCACTGGTCGAGAGCGCCCGCGCGAACGACGTCGCCCTCATGGCCGGCCACACCTTCGAGTACAACGCCGCGGTGTGGAAGCTCAAGGAGATCATCGAGTCCGGTGAGCTCGGCCGCATCCTCTACATCGACTGCGCGCGGCTCGGCCTCGGGCGGTACCAGAACGACTGCAACGTCATCTGGGATCTGGCGCCCCATGACATCTCCATCGTGTCCTTCCTCCTCGACGAGGTGCCCTCCACCGTGTCGGTCTGGGCCCAACGCAACGTCGGACACCTCCACGCCGATGTCGCCTACCTGCGCCTGGGGTTCGACCAGGCGTCGGCGCCGGCCTTCGTGCACGTCAGCTGGCTGGACCCGCAGAAGGTGCGCCGGGTCACCATCGTGGGTGAGAAGAAGATGGCGCTCTACAACGACATGTCCGACAACGAACGGATCCGCATCTACGACGTCGGCGTCGATCCCACCAGTCAAGACGCGCACTCGGCCTACGCCATGCCGGTCACCTACCGCAGCGGTGACATCGTCTCGCCGTACATCCCCTTCGTCGAGCCGCTCCTGGTGCAGGACACGCACTTCATCGAGTGTGTGCGCACCGGCGCGACGCCCGACACGTCCGGCGAACGGGGTCTCGACGTCGTCCGGGTGCTGACGGCCACCGACATCGCCGCGACGACCGGGCTCGAGACGAGCGTGCCGCGCCGCCGGCTGGACGTGCCGTCCGGCGACGCCCACCTCGCTACCGAGGTCGCCTGATGGCCCATCCGCACGACGCGATCCCGTTCCTCGACCTCGCCGGCGTGAACGGTGCGCTGCGCGACGAGTACGACCTCGCGTGGAAGGCGGTGCTCGGCCACGGTCGTTTCATCGGTGGGCCGGAGGTCGCGCGCTTCGAGGAGGAGTTCGCCGACTACTGCGGGGCGAGCACCTGCGTGGGAGTGGGCAACGGCACCGACGCGCTCGAGCTGATCCTCGCCGGCCTGGGGATCGGGCCCGGGGACGAGGTCATCGTCCCGGGCAACACGTTCATCGCCACCGCTGAAGCGGTCGTCGCGGTCGGCGCCCGTCCGCGCTTCGTGGACGTGCTGCCCGACACGCTCCTCCTCGATCCGGCCGCCGTGGAGGCTGCCGTGAACCCGGCGACCGCGGCCGTCATGGCGGTTCACCTCTACGGCCAGATGGCCGATGTCACCGCGCTCGGATCGATCACGGACCGGCTCGGCCTCGCCCTGATCGAGGACGCGGCCCAGGCGCACGGGGCCCGCTTCGACGGCCACCGGGCCGGCAGCGTCGGCGTGGCCGCCGGGTTCAGCTTCTACCCCGGCAAGAACCTCGGGGCACTCGGTGATGGCGGAGCCGTCACCACCTCCGATCCCGAGCTGGCCACCCGCATCCGCCGCATCGCCGACCACGGTCGCAGCGCCAGCAACCGGTACCACCACGATCTACGGGGCCGCAACAGCAGGTTGGACACCGTGCAGGCGGCGCTGCTGTCGGTCAAACTCGCGGACCTGGATGTGGCCAACACGGCCCGCCGGCGCGCCATGAGCACTTACCAGTCGCTGCTGCCGCCGGACTGCCGGCCGGTCGACGTCGACCCGCGTGCGGAGGCCGTCCACCACCTGGCCGTCGTGCAGGTACCCGACCGTGCCGTCGCGACGAGCGCCCTCGACGCCGCGGGCGTGGGATGGGGAGTGCACTACCCGGTGCCGTGCCACCACCAACCCGCGTTCACGGAGTTCGCAGCGGTGCTGCCCGTCGTCGAGGAGGTCAGCGAGAGGATCGTTTCACTGCCGATGTCGTCCACCCTGACCGACCCGCAGGTCGAACGGGTGTGTGATGCCCTTCGAGGTCTGCGATGGTGATCACCGAGCAGGGTGTCGTCGGCGGCACGCTGGCCCTGGTGCCGGCGCCTCGTGGAACACGGGGATAGATGGCTGTGTCTCAGCGACGAGATTCGCCTCTCCCACGGTCCGTGAGCTGGCGCATGCCACTCGTGCTGATGTACCACTTCTTCGGTGATGTTCCGGCCACGGGTGATCCGAAGGGACTCTTCGTCAGCCGCGACGCGCTGATCGAACAACTGTCCTGGCTACGACGGCGCGGTTGGCAGCCACTGTCGCTCGACCAGTACTTGTCCGCTCTGGGTGGTGCGTCCACGCCTCGCCGTTCGTACCTGCTGACCATCGACGACGGCCACCACTCGGCCTTGCGGATCGCCGCTCCCGTGCTCGCCGCGGCCGGCGTGCCCTCGGTGCTGTTCGTCCCCTCCGGCTTGATGGGGGGAACGGCATCGTGGACGCCGGAGTACGAGAACGAGCGGCTCCTCACGATGGACGAACTGAAGGACGTCGAGCGGTTCGGCATGGAGATCGGCGTGCACGGCTTCGACCACACGAGGATGCAAGCTCTCGATGCGGGCGCGCTGACGCAGCACACGTCCACGGCCAGGGACGTCCTGACCGACGCCGGTCACGCGGGCCGATCCTTCGCGTACCCGTACGGCACATGGGACACCGCCTCGCGCGAGGCCGTCGCGGTCGCCGGCTACTCGGCCGCCTTCGCCGTTGCGCGCGAAGGCGGCCGGTTCGCGATCGACCGGGTGGGCATCTTCCGCGGAGACAGCCTCACCAGCTTCCGGCTGAAGCTCTCGTTGCCCTACCGACTGGTCTCCCGCGTGGCCGGGCGCGCGTGGCGCCTGCGGCACCTGATCCGCGACGCCCGGCTATCCGTCCTCTGCCCGTCGGGTTCCGGTGGAGGTCGGGGTGCGGGCGATTGACGGGACGCAGTTCACTGCGGGTTGCCACCGTCCGCGCAACCGGGCGTCGTCTGATGCGTCTTACTCAGTGATGAGCATCCTCGACCCGCAAGTGACGCTCCCCGATCTTCGCCCTGCTCGCCAACACGGTTGGGACGGCATCGTGACCAGCATCTGTAGCCCCATCACGACCTATCACTACCGCTCCTGGGATGAACTCGCCCGGCGCACCATCGATGTCATCGTGGCGGCGGTCGCTCTGCTGGTCCTGGGAATCGTCATGTTGGGCATCGTGCTGGCCGTTCGACACAGCAGCCCGGGCCCGGCCCTCTTCCGCCAGCACCGCGTCGGCTACGGCGGCCGATCGTTCGTGATGTACAAGTTCCGGACCATGCACCAGCACGGCAACGACGCGCGGCTGCGAGAGATCATCAAGCAGGAGCTCAGCGACGACGCGGCGCCGGTGAACGGTAGCTACAAGATCGACTCCGACCCCCGGATCACGCCCGTGGGTGCGGTCCTGCGCAGGACGAGCCTTGACGAGCTGCCCCAGCTGCTCAACGTGCTGCGCGGCGAGATGACGCTGGTGGGACCGCGTCCCTGCCTCGTGTGGGAGGCCGAGATGTTCCCGCCGGAGTACCAGCCGCGCTTCAGCGTGGTTCCCGGTCTGACCGGGCTGTGGCAGGTGAGTGGCCGCAGCACGATGAGCACCAAGGAGATGCTGAAGCTCGACGTGCGCTACGTCCGGAACCGGTCGTTGTCGTCGGACATGAGCATCCTCCTGCGGACGGTCCCCACCCTGCTCCGGCAGGACGGGGCTCGATGACCACACTGTTCGTCGCGACCACGGGAGGGCACCTGGCCCAGCTCGTCCAGCTGTCGGACCAGCTCGCCGTGGACGGCGACGCCGTGTGGGTGACCCATCGCAACGAGCAGAGCACATCGTTGCTCGCCGACCGTGACGTCCAGTTCGTCCCGTACGTCGGCAAGCGCGACGTACGCAGCATCGTTCGCACCATGCGCCTGGCCCATCAGCTGCACGGTCACCGGCGGATCACGGCGGCCTACTCGACGGGATCGGGGATCGCGCTCGCCTATCTGCCGTACCTGGCGGCCCGAGGTGTGCCGTGCCACTACATCGAGAGCGCGGCCCGGGTGAGCGGCCCGTCGCTCACCGGCCGGGTCCTGGAACGTGTTCCACGCGTGCACACCTACTCCCAGTACCGGCACTGGAGCGGCGGACGGTGGCGATACGGCGGCAGCGTGCTCGACCGCTACCGTGCGGTGGCGAGCACTCGGCAGCTCGGCGATCGGGTGCGTGTCGTGGTGACCGTGGGTACGGCCACCGAGTTCCCCTTCCGGCGGCTGTTCGTCCATCTGGCGGGCCTGCTCGGCGCGGACGGGCCGCTGGAGCGTGTCACCGGCCGGCCCGTCGAGGTGTTGTGGCAGACCGGTGGGACTCCGGTCGATGACCTTCCTCTGCAGGCCACGCCGTTCCTGCCGGCCAGAGAGCTCGACAGCGCCCTCGCGCGGTCGGACATCGTCGTCAGCCACGCCGGCACCGGGTCGGCGCTGGCCGTGCTGGGCGCCGGTCGGTTCCCGGTGCTGACCGTCCGGGAGCAGGTCCACGGCGAGGCGGTGGATGACCACCAGGGCCAGCTCGCCGACGAGCTGGAACGCCGAGGCCTCGGCGCTCGCTGCCCCGTCGCCGACCTGACGGTGGAGACCCTGCTCGGATCGATGGGGAACGACGTGGTGACGACCACTGCGCAGGCGCCGAAGTTCGCCCTCGCCTGACCGATTCGCCAGTCTCCGCAGCCGATCTGCAGCGCATCAATTCATTGTTCCATGAGGATTTGTCCGGTATGTGCATCGCCTGGAGGAACCGCGTGGAACGCAGGTCAGCGCGAGAAATCGTCCGGAAGATCTATTGCTGCCACGCTGCACGGAGCCGCTGTGAACGCGCGAACCGGGCACTGGTACGCTCATCCGACAACGTCGATGACGATTGTTTCCCAGGAGCAAAAAGGCGCATGATGTCGGGTGGAGCGATGGCATTTCGATCAGCAGGACTGGGCGGTGAGCCGAGTCGTGCGAATTGAGGATGTCGACCCCCGGAGCGACGCGCGATGGCATCAGCTCGCCCTGTCGCCCGAGGGCAGTGTCTTCACGTCTCCGCCCTGGATCAGGGCGGTGTGCGACAGCTACGGCTTCCGACCCGAGGGGCGCATCGCCTTGGGCGATGACGGCGAAGCGGTTGCCGGATTCACGTGGGTACCGATCGATGATCTGCGGGGGAACAGGCTCGTCAGCCTACCGTTCAGTGATCGTGCGGAGCCGCTCTGTTCCAGCGCTGAGGTGTGGGCGGAGCTCGCTCGCGACGCGCTCGATTCGCAACTCCCGATGTCGATCCGGTGCTTCGAGGATTCCCCGGTGGTCGCCCGACCCGGATTGACTCGCACAGGCGAGGCCGCCTGGCACGGTCTGTCGGTGGAAGGCTCGCTCGAGGACATCACCGCCGGCTTCGCGCCGGTCGCGAGGCGGAACATCCGGACCGCCGAACGCAACGACGTGAAGGTCGTGACGAGCACCGACGTGTCGGCGGTCCGGACGTTCCACGATCTGCACGTTCGGCTCCGCAAACAGAAGTACGGGCTACTGGCCCAACCGGTCGAGTTCTTCGAACGGATCTGGGAGGAATTCACTACCCACGACGGGATCGTCACCCTGCTCGCCTATGTGGAGGGTGAGGTCGTGGCGGGCGCGCTCTACCTGGTCTGGGGCGACGTCCTCTACTACAAGTTCGGGGCTTCGGTCCGTGACCACCTCCCACTCCGGCCCAATGATGCCATTCATTGGACGGCGATCCAGTGGGCGAGCGAGCGCAACCTCCGGTCCTTGGACTGGGGTCTGTCCGATCTGGACCAACCCGGGCTCGTGCGCTACAAGCGCAAATGGGGCAGTACGGAGCGGCGGATCGTGACACTCCGATCGGGGGAGCCCGTGGCCGCGCCCGAATTCGGTCGACTGCTCGGCGAACTGACGACGCTCCTGACCGATGACGCGGTGTCGGATGCCGTTGCCGCGCAGGCGGGTTCCCTGCTCTACCGGTATTTCTGCTGACGCCTCGCCGCGATCCACCTGCGGCAGCACAACGGAGATTGAGGAGTTGGAGTGAACATCGACGAGGGCCGCCGCCTGGTCGTGCTCGGCCAGGGGTACGTAGGTCTGCCGCTGGCCATGCGGGCCGTCGACGTCGGCTTCGACGTCATCGGCTTCGATGTCGACAAGTCCCGCGTGGACCGGCTCGCGCGCGGCGAGGCCTTCATCGACGACATCAGCGACGGGGAGCTCCGCAGCGCGTTGGCCACCGGCCGGTACCTCCCCACCACCAGCCCCGAGGCGATGGCCGGCTTCGATGTCGCCGTCGTCTCGGTTCCCACCCCGTTGCGTGATGGCGCCCCCGACCTGAGCTACGTCGAGCAGGCGGCGGCCGCGCTGTCCACGCACCTCCGGCCCGGATGCTGCGTGATCCTCGAGTCGACCACCTACCCCGGTACCACCGAGGACGTGTTCGTGCCGATCCTCGAAGCAGGCGGCACATTGCGGGCGGGCGTCGACTTCCACGTCGGGTACAGCCCCGAGCGCATCGATCCGAGCAATCCGACCTGGAAGCTCGGCAACACGCCGAAGATCGTGTCGGGCGTCGACGACGAGTCCTTGCGCGTGGTCCGCGACTTCTACCAGGCGATCGTCGACACGGTCGTCACGGTACCCGGCACCCGTGAGGCAGAGCTGACCAAGCTCCTGGAGAACACGTTCCGACACGTCAACATCGCCCTGGTCAACGAGCTCGCCATTTTCTGCAACGGACTCGGAATCGACGTCTGGTCAGTGATCGAAGCAGCTGCGACGAAACCCTTCGGTTACATGAAGTTCACCCCGGGGCCGGGTGTGGGTGGACACTGCCTCCCGATCGACCCGTCGTATCTGTCGTGGCAGGTTCGCCGTTCGCTGGGCACGGACTTCCGCTTCGTCGAGCTCGCCAACGACGTCAACCAGCACATGCCCGACTACGTCGTCAGCCGCGCGACGCAGCACCTCAATCGACGCCGCATGGCTGTGAACGGGAGCTCGGTGCTCCTGATCGGCCTGGCGTACAAGCGCAACTCGGGAGACGCGCGACAGTCGCCCGCCATCGCCGTCGCTGAGCGATTGGCCGCACTGGGTGCCGAACTGCGTGCCGTCGACCCCCTCATCCAGTCGGACTACGTCCCGGCCGGTATCGAAATGGTGGCGTGCGACGATGAGCAGCTGAGGAAGTCCGACCTGATCGTTGTACTCACCGAGCACGATGATCTTGACTGGGATCTGGTGGACCAGTTTGCTGACCGCGTACTGGACACCCGCAACCAGCTGCGGAACCCACTCGTAGACAGACTCTGAACACTTGCTTGCCATGTGAAAGACAGGGGCGTTCATGAGCGTTGGCGGATCCTCCGGCCCGATGGCTGTTGTTCTGGGGGCTCGGAGCATCGAGGTAGTTCGAGCATTGTCGATGGGTGGAGCGCCCTGTGCCGTCGTGGCCCCGACCGGTGATCCCGCCCGGTGGTCCCGATACGTCCGCGATGTGATCACCTGGGATTGGATGCTTCCGCTCGAATGTCATGATGCCGTGTTGGCCGACCAACTGGTCGAGTACGGAAAGCGGCAGGACGAACCTCCTGTACTGCTGTACTGCTCCGATCAGTCGATGCTCTTCGTCTCCCGGCATCGAGCTCGGTTGGCCGATGGATTCCGGTTCGTCGTGCCCGAGGCCGGACTGGTCGAGGCGATGGCGGACAAGGCCTTGTTCCGCGCCCTGGCGAGTGAGAAGTCGCTTCCCGTGCCCACGACGATGGTCCTGGACACCGACCTGGCGGCTCCGCCGCACGAGCTGGTGGAGCTCGGCTTTCCGTTGATCCTGAAGCCCACTGTCCGGGACAGCACCTGGGTGACGGCGATGGGGTGCGACACCAAGGCGCTGCGTGTCGAGACGATGGATGAGCTGCTCGAGTTCTGGCCCGCCCTGGCCGGGCTGAGCGGTCCGGCGATCGCGCAGCAGTGCATTCCCGGTCCCGAGACCTGTGTGGTCAGCTACCACGTCTACGTCGACGAGAGCGGCCAGGTCGTGGGCGAGTTCACCGGTCGGAAGATCCGCACGACACCGGCGGAGTACGGCCACACGAGCGCGCTGACGATCACCGATGACGCCGAGGTCGCCCGACTCGGTCGCGAGGTGTGCCGTGCGATCGACCTGCGCGGAGTGGCGAAGCTCGATTTCAAGTACGCACCGGACGGTCGGCTCTACCTCCTCGAGATCAACGCCCGGTTCAGCTTGTGGGTCCATCCCGGTGCGCGAGCAGGAGTCAACCTCCCCGCGCTCGTGTACGCGGATGTGTCCGACCGGCGCCGGCCCGCGTGCGCCCTCACCCGGGTCGGCTTGAACTGGGTGCATCCGAAGGATCTGGTCGCCGCACGCCAGCAAGGTGTGTGGGCGTCGGAGTGGCTGAGGTGGGTGTGGCGCACCCGCCCCGTGAAGGCCGTATGGCGGTGGGACGACCCGGGCCCGCTCGTGGGCATGATGGCGGTCCGCGCCAAGGGCAAGTCGCGGCGGTCGCCGGTTGTCATCGACTGACGAGGATCCGTGCGCATCGGTGTGCTGAGTGACATCCACGCCAACCTGTTCGCCCTGCAGGCCGCACTGCGGCGGCTTGAGGCGGAGGGCGTCGATTCATGGGTGTGCGCCGGCGATCTCGTCGGGTACGGACCGCATCCCAACGAGTGCGTCGAGAGGATCGCCGAGCTCGACCCGATCGCTGTGACGGGCAACCACGAGCTGCTGGTGCTCGGCGCGATACCCGCACAGCGCGCAGGCCGGCTGGCCCGCACCAGCCTCACGTGGACCCGGGATGCGATCCGGGACGACGTCCGGTCCTACCTGGCGGCGCTGCCGCGCGTCGCGCACGCACCGGGAGTGGTCGTCGCACACGGGTCCCTCGACGATCCCGAGGAGTACGTCCGGAGCGGATCACAGGCCGCCGGGCAGCTGAGCACGCTCTCATCCGGCCATGAGCACGCGCGCCTGCTGGTACTGGGTCACACCCACCGCCAGTGGCTCTTCGAGGAGGCGGCAGGCACGGTCGTACCTGCCGAGTGCGCCTCCGGCCGCGCCTTCCCGCTCGCAGCGTCGAGTCGTTACCTGATCAACCCCGGCGCCGTGGGCCAGTCCCGAGAGCGTGAGAGCGTGCCTCGAGCGCGTTTCGCCCTCGTGGACCTCGACCAGGACGAGGCCCGGTTCTTCGCCGAGCCGTACGACGTGAAGGGGTGCCGCGCAGCGCTGCGGGCGAACGGCTTGTCCCGCGACTCCATCCATGTGAGGCGGGGACCCGGCGCGACGTTCGCCCGCCGGGCGAGGACCCTGCTCAGGATGGTTCGCGAGAGACAGTTGTCGCCCGTCGCCACGCGCGGCTGACCGACGCCGGCGTCGGTCGCGACGGCGTTCCCTGAGGCCCGACGGAGCCTCACCATCCGACGCCCTGGTAGCCCGCCAGCGCCTCGACCGGGCGGCCGAGCCGGCCGTTGAGGTCGAGCACGACAGGCGGGTCGGCGGCGACGACCGCGTCGACGCACGCCCTCGTCCGTCGAGGACACGATGGCGACCTGCGACCCCGTCCAGTGCCGACGCCGGGTCGTCGTGCATCGCCTTGTGCAGGTGCGGCAGCCGGGCCTCCACGTAGCGCAGGTTGGCGCCGGACAACCGGGCCGTGTTGACGACCGGATCGTGGATCGACACCTCCAGCCCCTTGCCGATGAGGATCTCCGCCAGCGCGACGTTCGGGCTCTCCCGCAGGTCGTCGGTGAGGTGCTTGAACGACAGGCCGAGCAGGGCGACCCGCCGGTTGTGTCCGCCGGCGACGTCCACGGCATCCATCACGCGCTCGGCGACATCGCGCACCAGCATGTCGTTGGAGGCGAGCGAGCCCTCCAGCACCGGCAGGTCGACGTTGTTCATCCGCGCCAGGTGCAGCAGGCTCCGCAGGTCCTTCGGCAGGCAGGATCCGCCGAACGCGAAGCCGGGCCGCAGGTAGGCCGGCGAGACGTTGAGCTGGCGGTCCTGCACGAAGACCTCCATCACCTCCCGGGAGTCGACGTCCAGCAGGCGGTAGAGCCGCGAGAGCTCGTTGGCGAAGGAGACCTTGAGCGCGTGGAACGCGTTGCTGGCGTACTTGACGCTCTCCGCGGCCCGCATCTCCACGACGTGGACGCCGCAGTCGAGGAACCCGAACAGCTCCTGCACCCTCGCTGCGGCGGCCGGGAGACCGCCGATCACCAGGAACGGGGGGTCGAAGAAGTCCGCGACGCTGGAACCCTCCCGGAGGAACTCCGGGCACATGGCCACCTGCAGGTCGGCGCCATCGCTACCGACCCGACGGCCCGAGGCCGACTCCAGGAGCGGCGTCACGACGTCCTCGACGGTGCCGGGCGGCACGGTGGAGCGGATCACGACGGTGTGCGGCCGGTCCGAACCCGCCAGCACCGCCCCGATCTCGGCCACGACCTTGCGTGATCTGCCCCAGGTCGGTGGATGCCCCCGGGCGCCGGACGGCGTCCCGACGCAGACCAGCGAGAGGTCCGAGTCGGCGAGTCCGTCCGCGACCGAGGCGGTGGCGCGCAGCTCGCCCGCGCCGATGACCTGCGTGACGAGGTCGTCGAGCCCCGGCTCCACGACCGGGGATCGCCCGGCGTTGAGCTCGTCGACCTTGCCGGCGTCGGTGTCGACGCCGACGACCCGGTGGCCGCGCGCCGCGAGGCAGGTCGCGGTCACGGACCCGACGTAGCCGAGTCCGAACAGGGTGACTCTCATGGGGCCTCCGGGGAGCTGACCGACGGGGAGCGTGTCATCGATAGGAAGGTAACGATGCGGGCCTCGTCGGCGCCCATCGGCCGGTGGCCGCGCGCCTGATCGGGGGAGCCGGCCAGAAACGGTGCCCGCGCGCGGCGTGCCCGGACCGCGTGTGGCAATCAACGGCATCCGAGGTTAACGCTGCTCAGCACAGCCGCGAGTACCAGTTGGGGCCGGGTCGACGCGCTGCCCGCCGCGGCGATGACGAACTGAGCTGATCAGCCGGCCCCAGGGGCCGGAGCGAGGCGGTGGCGCACGTGCAGCGGGCGACGATCGACTTCCCGTCCCGGCATGCCGCACGAGCGCTGGTCCTCCAGAACAGGATGGCGAGCAGCGGGCACTGGGTCGTCTTCGCCGTGGTCATGGTGCTCGGATCGTCCGCAGCGCTTCTCCTCTACCACCTCGACAAGAACTCGCTGGTGTACTTCGGCGACTCGACTTCTCATCTGATACAGGCCAGAAAGCTGGCGGACTGGGGCGAGGACCCTGGCCTCGCGCGGTTCGGCACGGTCTGGCTGCCGGTACCGCATCTCCTCCTCCTGCCGTTCACACTCGCGAGCTCGTTGTTCTCGAGCGGATTCGCGGGTGTCGCGGTCAGCTTGCCCAGTGTCGCGTTGACGGCGGTGCTGCTCTACAAGATCATCAAGAATCATCTCGCCGGACCGGCGTTCCTGGCGGGCGCGGGGGCGCTGCTGTACGCGCTGAACCCGAACATCCTCTACCTGGGCCTGACACCGATGACCGAGGCCCCGTTCATGCTCTTCTTCGTCGGCTCCGCCTACTTCCTGCAGAAGTGGTACCGACAGCCGGACGACATGCGGAGCTTGCTGTGGTCGTCGATGTTCGTCGTGCTGGCCACGCTGTGCAGGTACGAAGGCTGGATCCTTCCGTTGTTCTTCGTCCCGCTGGTCGTCCTGTCGATGGCGCGAGCCGACGTGCCCGCGCGCCGCCAGGCTGCGGGTCTCGCTCTCGGCCTCGCGTCGCTCGCCGGTGTCCTGCTCTGGCTGGGCCACAACGCGTACCAGTACGGCGACCCGCTGGAGTTCGCCAATTCCGAGTACTACTCGGCCGCATCGCAGGCCCAGAGTCGAGACATTCGGGAGACCTTGTTCCTCCAACCCGCGAACGTGCTGTCGGTCTACGGTGTCACCGCGTTCACGGTGTACGGGCCGATCCTGCTGTCCGCGGCCGTGATCGGCGTCGTGCAGGTCGTACGCGGGCGTCCGCGCGGCGGCACGGACATCCGGCTGCTGGTGCTCTTCCTGGCCCTGCCGCCGCTGTTCACGATGGCGTCCCTGGTGGTCGGGATCGGCGAGATGACCTTCTGGTTCAACTCCCGCTACCTAGTCCTGCTCTCGCCCGTGCTGATCGTGCTCGCGGTCAGATGCGTGCAGGGTCTGGGTCGCGGGGCAGGAGGCGGACGCGCGGTGGTCACGGTCGCACTGGCCGCGTCGCTCGTCCTGCACGCCTTCATGATCGTGATCGACTGGGTGCCGATGCACCTCGACGCGCGTAACGGGTTCACCTATCACGTCAATCCGTTCGCCGTGCAGACCGGCGAGGCCCTGAGCTCGGCCTACGACGGTGGCAAGATAATGATCATGACTGGTTCAGCCCAGGAGCATCGGATCATGCTGACGGCGGGCATCCCGCTGGGGCAGTACGACGAGATCGTCGAGTCGAGCACGTGGAAGGTGTCGTACGACGAACCGTGGCGGTACGACCGCTGGCTGGTCATGAGCAGGGCTCCTGACGCGGATGGCGTGTCGACCATCGACTACTGGAACGCTCGGCGCAGTGAGCTGGACGAGCGCTACAACGTTGCGTACGAGAACCAGTACTACGAGATCTTGCTGCGGAAGGACACGTGAATCTCACGAGTCGGTCACGGACGCACGTTGACCTGCTCGGCGATGGACTCGTCCAGCCAGGTTCCGAGCTCCACGAGGCCGGCCTGGCTCAGGAAGATGCCGTTGTTGAACAGGGGTTCGCCGTCAAGAGTGTGCGTGCGGCAGATCCCGTCCGGGCACAGCTGAGCGCCGACGTCTAGCTGGGTGAGCTCGCGATAGCTGCCCGCAGATTCCCCGACCAGAGCGTTGAGGCAGCGCACCGGGGCGGACGTTCCGTCGTCGCGGGCGGTTGTCAGCAGCACCGGCCGCGTCGTGCCCCCATCGGTCCAGATCCCGACGGCCTGCTCGACCAGCGTGCGGTACATCCCGCGGAACGCCGGGGCGCATGGCGCCGTAGGCGGAGAGGCTCCGCCGCGGGGCGTGGCGTCCGCGCTCAGGTCGACGACGACAGCATCCGGTTGCACCGCGGCGATTCGCGCCCTCCACACCTGCGGCCAGTCACCGCAACTCGGGGCAGTGGCGGGTGCCTGGGCCTGAGCGGTGGTCCGGGCCTGCAGCCAGCTGGAAGGTGAGGCAGGGAGGAGCCCGCAGCCGGGACGGCTGCCGTCGGCCACGGCGAAGCGGGAGCCGGAGCGGTCGAGTGCGGCGGCCAGCTCCCCCGCTGTCGAACCGCCGAGCACGAGCACCACGGGCTGCCGAAGGGGACCCGCACCGACGGGGCGCGACGGCGGTGCGGTAACCGCCACCGTCAACGCCGCCAGGAGGACGGCGAGCGCACCCACGATCAATGCGCGTGGCGCGACCGTGCCCCGGACGTGCCACCGCCGGACCAGCCCGTCCTGGATCAGCAGCCCCAGCAGCCATGAGAGGGCGCCACCGACGACGAGCAGCGCGAACGGCCGGGCTCCCGGCACGGCGAGCTGCACCAGCCAGAACAGCGGAGCGTGCAAGACCAGCAGCGGGTAGGCCATGCGGCCGAGCTCCCGCGGCAGGCCGTGGCCGAGCGCGCGCGCCGGCCTGTCCATTCCCGGCGCGTGCAGGGCGAGCAGCACGGCCGCAACCCCGAACGCCGCAACGCCCGGGCCACCGTGGCGCAGCCAGGGCGTCGGCTGCCACGCCGCGAGCGCGGCCATCGTGGCCAGGACCGTGCCGCCGAGCGCGGCCAGTAGTGGTGCCCACCTGGTCGACCGGAGCAGATTCGCGACGATCCGCGACGCCGCCGGTGTGGATGTCGCCCGGTAGGACTGCAACCCGACGGCTGCGGCCGCGGCAGTGGCGCCAGCCAACCACTCCGTGAGCCGGACATGGCTGCCGACAGCCAGCTCGGCGAGGCCGGCGCCGGTCGCCGCGCGGACGGGCCCGACCAACCACGCCCCAGCGGCGCAGACCAGTAGGGCGGGCGCCAACACCGTCAGGACGTGGAGCCCGTCCGCGACCCGCAGGCGCACGCACAGGGCGTCCAGGAGGATCGGCCAGCTCAGGCCGAACAGGGCCAGCAAGCTGATCAACCACAACGGCCCCAGCGGGTCCACCCGCCCGAGAGGTCCGGACGGTGGTGCCAGCTGCGCCCAGCCGACCGCGAAGAGGCCGATGAAGCTGTCCGTCGCCGCGTGGGCAATCTCGTCGCCCTGACCGACAAGCGCACCCACGACGATCACGGCAGCGACCGCCATGACCAGCAGCGGAGCGCGCAACGCGGCCTGTTCCCGGCACCACGCGTACAGTGCCGCCCGATCGGTACCTGCGGCACCGGTGAGCAC
Source organism: uncultured Actinomycetota bacterium (assembly GCA_963711715.1). Classification (GTDB taxonomy): domain Bacteria; phylum Actinomycetota; class Actinomycetes; order Mycobacteriales; family Pseudonocardiaceae; genus Pseudonocardia. The sequence continues at coordinate 24,215 of CAVQFJ010000002.1, read as the reverse complement.
TGCAGAGGTGAGCGCGAACCCGGCCACGACGAGGAGGAGGTCGGGGCCGAGCAGCTCCACGGTGAACCCACCGCTGCTCTGAAGCACGACGGTCAACACGGCGAGCCCCGTCAGCCCGGTCAGCGTGGGCGACGCCGTTGCCAGTCGCTGACGAAACGGGGCTCCGGTGCCGAGGCTCAAAAGGCTGCGCCCCAGGACTCGAAGCAGTCGCGGGCCGTCCGCTCCGCTGGCCGGCCGAGGAACGAGTCGTGCAGGTCGCGATCGGGGTCGGCCAGCGCCGGGTCGACGTGGAAGTCCAGCTTCCACCAGTAGAAGCCGGCGACCTGGCGGTCTCGGCCCGCCTGGCAGGCGGCCGCGAACCAGCGGCGCTGCATGTCCTCGTCCAAGGGTGCATCGGGTGTCTGGTAGGCCGCCGGGTTGTACACGAGCTCCCGCTCGGCGATCCCGCCTACCTCGGACAGTACGAGCCGCCCCGGATCCCCGGCCGCCGTGGCATCCAGCCAGGCCCGCCAGGCGCCTGCGAGCTCGGGCTCGGTGGCCCAGGGATTCAGATGCAGGTAGGGGTAGGCGTCGATGCTCATGACGTCGACAGGCACACCGGCGACGGCACTCGGGTACGCGTCCCAGTTGGCCGAGTAGCTCAGCTCCCCGCTGTAGTGCCGGCGCGCTGTCTCAACGAGCCCTCTCCACCCCGGGTCCGTCTGCATCGTGCTGAGCTCCGCGCCGAGGATCACGGTGTTGACCGTTGCGGCCTGCGCCATCTGCAGGTACGGCACGAGGAAGAGCGTGTAGGAGGCGAACCAGAGCGACCGGTCAGCCGGATCGAGTTGGCCCCTCCATGCCAGCGGATCGACGTTCCCGAGGTTGAACTGGTCCAGCAGCGGTCGCAGCGTAGTGCGCAGTCCGGATTGCCGCGCCTCGTCCAGGAAGATCGCCATCCGGGCGGGCGATGGCGTACGGGCGTCGGTGCGCACGATGCTGGCGGTGATCGAGTCGGCGAAGAACGGGAACGACACGGCGACGGAATTCGCCTCCATGGCGACGATCTGGTCGAGCAACCGCCTGGCCTTGCGTCGCACCGCCCGGTCGTCGTCGAGCGGGTTGTCCTCCCAGTAGACGTGGATGCCGAGCTGTGGACGCCCGGGCCGCCATGGCACGGCGATCTGCGGCCCTGAACCAGCGGGCCCGGACGCCGCGATGCCACCGCCCATGGCGACCTTCGCCGGCGAGGTCGAGCTTTCCTGGGGCTGGGACCATGTCGCCACCGCCACGACTGTCACGAAAGCGGCGCCCAGCATCCAGCGCCAGCGGCTCATCGGCTGTCACTGGGGATCGTCATGGGCGCACACATCACAGCGGCTTCGAGATCACGGCGAACGTGGACTCCCCGTGCCGAACGAAGCGGACGAAGCCGCGAAGGAAGCCGGCCGTCTCCCACAAGGAGAACAGCGGGATCAAGCCCAAGCACCCCAGCCGTTCCCAGGAACGGACGAGGGGCTGCGCCGACGCCGACGCATTCATGGCAAGGCCCTCCCAGTAGGTCCACACCTGGAAGCCGACGTTGAAAGCCCACAGCGGCAGCAGCAGAGCCGCGAACGCGGGGAAGGTGTCAAGGTCGCCGAGCAGACCGCCGGCGACTACCACGACGCCGATGTGTTGGAGCGGGCCGCACGACCAGACGATCATGTTGTGAACGAGCAGCAGCCGGTGCCGCAGCGGGATGCGCCGGTCCGCCGCGAGCTCGAGCAGGCCCCATGCCCAGCGCTCCCGCTGTCTGAGGAGATCGTTCACGCTCACCGGCGTTGCTCCGAACGACCGGCCAGGGAACCAGCCGCTACGGCCGCGATGGAGCTGGACGAATTGCAACGCGAACTGGCTGTCCTCGACCACCGCCCGCGGGCCGAAGTCCCACCCGATCTCCGCCTCGATGCTCGCCCGCACCAGCAGCAGCTCGCCGTGCAGACCCGCGCGCGGAGTACCCCGCCCGGTAGTGATCGCGAACAGGGACACGTCCTGGGCCGGGCGGATCGCGTCGGCCAGCCAGATCAGCGGCCGCACGGCGTGCTCGCGCGGGAAGGTGAGTACGCCCTGCGCCAGGTGCAGACCGTCGGGCCGGCCGCGCTGCGCGTGGACGAAACGGGCCAGCTCCGAAGCGGTATCGGGCCCGACCCCCGTGTCGTCGTCCATGTGCAGGACCCAGACGTCGTCGCGGGCTTCGCCCTGGCTGATGCGCAGCTCGTTGGCAAAGTGGTTGGCCCGGGCCTTGAACCGCGTGCCGGCGGGCGTGGCATAGGCCGCCGGCACCGTGACGATCCGGACCATCGGTCCGGTCAGCACGGCGATCGCTTCGCGGGCAGCGCAGTTCTCCTCGATCACGATGTCGACGCGGAGGCTGCGGAACATGGCCGGGAGATGCTCGCAGTAGGAGCGCACGACGCGTTCGAGCGCGGGGTAGGTGTCGAGCCGACCGATCGTCGGCACGACGACGAGGAGCATCTCGTCCTCGACGACGCCAACCGGGGGTGCGTCGCGGGATGCCCGAAGCACCCGCCGCGTCCGCAGGCCGCCGGCGAGACCGATCAGCGAGCTCGACAGCGGGATCGTCCAGAGCACCGTTGTGACCCAGCCGACGACTCCGACCGTCCCGTCGTGCACCCACCAGGCGCACCACGACAAGCCGAGTGCGATGACGATGGTGACGGTGAACGAGACGAGGCCCGGTCGTACCGCGCTGACGGGCGCGGGGGTCGGGACGGTGTGCTTCGCGTCTCGGTCCGACAGGCGTGACCAGACACCCGTCGCGGCCGCGCTCGGGAGAGAAGGAAGCACGCGAGGTCCACCGCTGGGCACGTACTGACTCCGTTCCCCTCTGCATCCCGCCGCTGCTGGTTCGACCGGTGCGACCGTTACGTCGTCGAACTCGCGGGAATCGTTAAGGTGACCGAGCCCGGGGACCCGAACGGACGACAGTCGGCCCTAACGCGACGCGATGCCGCAGCGAGAAGCAGGCGTGTCGACATCCCCGCGTACCTCGCCCATCCGTTCTGGCCGCAAGCCGCGCGTCCACGTCGTGATAGGAACGCGGCCAGAAGCAGTGAAGATGGCCCCTCTGGTGGCCGCGCTGCGTGCGTCCGGCCTCGTTGAGCCGGTCGTCGTTGCGACCGGCCAGCACACGACCATGGTCGGTCAGGCACTTGCGGCGTTCGGTCAGCGCCCTGACGTGACGCTGGAACTGGACCGGCGGACCGGTGAGCAGGTTGAGCTCGTCGCCGAGCTCGCTCCGACGCTGGACCGAGTACTGGCCGTGGACGGATCGGCGGCCGTCGTCGTGCAGGGCGACACCACGTCGGTACTGGTCGGCGGACTCGTCGCGTTCTGGCGCAAGGTGCCGCTCGTGCACCTGGAAGCTGGCCTGCGCTCGGGCGACCTAGCCGCCCCGTTCCCGGAGGAGGCCAACCGAAGGTTGATTGGGGTCGTCGCCGATCTGCACCTGGCACCGACGCGGCGGGCCGCCGACGCGCTGGCCCGCGAGCACGTTCCGGCCGACCGGGTGGTGCTCGTCGGCAATACCGTGGTCGACGCAGTCTTGGCTGTCGCGGCAAGCAACGCGCCGCTGGAGGACGCGCGCCTGGCCGAGGTCGATGCGCTCGTCGCAGACGGCCGGGCCCGTCTGATGTTGGTGACCGCGCACCGCAGGGAGAACTGGGGCGGGCCGCTGGACCGCGTTCTCGCGGCCGTCGAGCAGATCGTCGACGAGCATCCTGACCTGCGCTGCGTGCTTCCGGCACACGCGAACCCGGCTGTGCGAGCGCAGGTCGACTGGGCCCTCGGCGACCATCCCCGGGTGGTTGTGACCGATTCGCTGCCCTACGGCGCGCTGTGCCGGCTGCTGGCCGCGGCGACCATCGTGCTGAGCGATTCCGGCGGCATCCAGGAAGAAGCGCCGTCGTTCCGGGTCCCGGTGCTGGTGCTGCGGGAGCTCACCGAGCGGATGGAGGCCGTCGACGCCGGTTGGGCACAGCTGGTTGGTACCGACCCGGCGCGCATCGTGGCGGCCGCGAAAGGGTTCCTCGACGGACTGTGGGCGGCGCCAGCGTGCGGCAATCCGTTCGGCGACGGTGCCTCGGCACGCCGGAGCGCCGCCGCGATCGGTTGGTTGCTCGGGTTGTGCGCGCGTCCTGAGGACTGGGCGGTCGGACAGAACTCGATCGGTGACAGGGTCGTGTAGGTAACGCGTCGACCAAACGCGGCGAGTTAAGGCCTGAGTTCACGGTCGGGGGTAAGGGCCAGCCGAAGGTCGACTGCGGTTGAGCCCGGTGAACGCAAGTATCGGTCATCGGCGCGGATGACCGCCGACGTCCTTGGAGACCGAGGAGTCCGGCTCGACCGGACCACGCGAGGGGAATTCCGTGACAGTGGCATCGGCCGACCAGACAATTGCGCTTCCATCCGATCAGGAGGCGAGTGGTCGCAGCTTCGACGACAGCGAGCTCGCGCTGGTCGCCGAAGCCCTTCGCTCCGGCACCCTGACCAGCACCAAGGGCACGATGGTCGCACGATTCGAGCAGGCCGTCGCCGACATGATGGGCGTCTCGCACGCCATCGCCTGCGCATCCGGCTCGGCGGCCGTGCACGCGGCCGTCGCCGTGGTCGACCCCGAGCCGGGCGAGGAGATCGTCACCACGTCGATCACCGACATGGGCGCGCTCGCCCCGATCGTCTACGAGGGCGCCGTCCCGGTGTTCGCCGACACCGACCCGATCACCGGCAACGTCACCGCGGACAGCGTCGCCGCCGCACTCTCCGACCGCACCCGCGCGATCATCGTCACCCATCTGTTCGGCAACCCGGCCGACGTGGTCGGCATCCGCGACGTCGCCGCGCGAGCGGGTGTGCCGGTCATCGAGGACTCCGCGCAGGCCTACCTGGCGGCCACGCCGCTCGGCCTCGTCGGCTCGATCGGGGACTCCGGGGCGTTCAGCCTCCAGCAGGGCAAGCACATCACCTGCGGCGAGGGCGGCTTCGTCACCACCAACGACGCCGAGACCGCACATGCCGTGCGCACCTTCGTCAACAAAGCCTGGCCCTACGGCCAGCCGAACCCGGACCACCGCTCCCTCGCGCTGAACTACCGGCTCACCGAGCTGCAGGGCGCGGTGGCCCTGGGCCAGCTGCCGAAGCTGCCGGCCGACGTCGCGCGGCGCCGGGAGATCGCCGCGCTGCTCGACGAGGCGCTGGCCGATCTCGACGGCATCACGGCCACCGTCGCCGCGCCCGGTGACGAGCACGCCTACTGGCGCTACGTCGTGAACGTCGACCGGGAGGTCGTTCCCGGGCGGGCCGGACGCGATCGCCGCGGCGCTGCGCCCGCAGGGCATCCCCTCGGCACCGCGCTACATCGCCAAGCCGGCGTTCCGGTGCGGCGTGTTCGCCGACCAGAAGACCTTCGGCGCCAGCCGCTGGCCCTTCACGATCGCCCGGCCCGAGGCGGTCGACTACTCCGCCGAGCGCTTCCCCGGCACGTTCGCCTTCCTCGACTCGGTGCTGGTGCTCTCGTTCAACGAGCGCTACACCGCCGAGCACGCCGAGTTCGTCGCCTCCGGGCTGCGGTCCGCGATCGAGCGGGCCCGGACGGGGGCCGCCGCATGACCGCGACGCTGCAGCACACCGGCCGCGTCGGGCTGATCGGCACCGGCGGGATCGGCAGGGCACACGCCCAGGCGGCCGCCGGGCTCGCCGCCGGCAGTCTCGCGGGCGTGGCCGACGTCGACGGCGCGGCGGCCGCAGCGGTCGGCGCCGAGCACGACGTGCCGGCCCTGCCGGTCGCCGCACTGGCCGACCCGAACCGGTTCGACCTGGTCGTCGTCGCCTCGCCACCGTCCACCCACCTCGACGTGGTGGAGCCGTTGCTGCGCGCCGGCGTCCCAGTGATGTGCGAGAAGCCGATCGCCGTCGATCTCGTCGCCGCCCGTCGCCTCGCCGCCATCTCCGCGAACACCGGCACCCCGCTGACCATGGCTACCAAGTTCCGATTCGTCGACGACATCGTCCAGACCCGCGCGCATGATCGCCGCCGGTGCCCTCGGCGACGTCGTCAAGGTCGAGGTGAGCTTCGCCGGGCCGGTCGACATGGCCAGCCGATGGAACTCCGACCGCAGCGTCGCCGGCGGCGGCGTGCTGATCGACAACGCCACCCACGCCGTCGACCTGGTTCGACACCTGGTCGGCGAGATCGTCGAGGTGTGCGTCGCTCGACGGCCCGGCCGGCCAGGCCGTCGACGTCGAGGACTCGTCCACCCTGCTCGCCCGGACCGCGGACGGCGTGCTCGCGCAGGTCGACGTCACCTGGTCGTTCCGCCGCCTCTCCCCGGTCTACTGCGCCGTCTACGGCACCACCGGATGCGTGGAGATCGGTTGGCGGGGAGCCCGGGCGCTGACCGCCGGGGCGACCGAGCCGGCCGCGTTCGGCTCCGGCTACCGCAAGATCGACTCGCTGCGCGCCAACCTGGAGGCGGTGCTCGCCGCGCTCGCCGCGGGGGAGCCGCTCCCGGTGATGCCCGCGGACGGCGTCGCGGTCGCCGCGGTGATCGAGGCCGGCTACGCCGTCCGCCGCGCGCGGCAGATGGGTCGCGGTTCAGGACGTGCGTGTCATGAGCGCCCCGTTCATCCACCACACCGCGCTGATCGAGGAGCACGTGAAGATCGGTGCCGGCACCAGCATCTGGGATCATGCCCATCTGCGCCGTGGCGCGGTGGTCGGCGAGAACTGCATCGTTGGTGGCAAGTCCTACCTCGCCAACAGCGTGCGGATGGGCGACCGCTGCAAGGTCAACGCGATGGTCTACCTCTGCTCCGGCGTCACGCTCGGCGATGGGGTGTTCATCGCCGCGCACACCACGTTCACCAACGACTTCTACCCCCGCGCCTGCGTCAACGACCTGTCCGAGCTGCGCCCGTCCGAGGTCGACGAGCACACGACGTTCACGACGGTGCAGGACGGCGTGACGATCGGCGCCTGCGGCAACCATCGGCTCCGACGTCGTGATCGGCCGGTTCGCGGTCATCGGGATGGGCGCGCGTGGTCACCCGGTCGGTACCGCCGTACACGCTGGTGCTGGGCGCACCCGCGCGGCCGGTGGCGCTGGTGTGCCGCTGCGGTCGGCCGATCGCGAGCCTGCGCGACGGCTTCCTGGCCGACGGCGAGTACTCCTGCGCGGCACTGCGAGCTCACCTACGGGGTGCGCGGCGGGTGCCGTTGTGCATGACCCGCTGGGGGAGATCCCGCCGATGTTGCTCCACCAGGGCGGTCCGGGCACGGAGCTGGAGTTCCCGGGCGACCCGGCCGCGTCCGTCTCCGACCTGGGCGGCTAGGGCAACGCCGTGGGATACGTCCTGCTGGCGCTCTGGCGACGTCCTACGCCGTCGGCATCGTCGCGCAGACCGTCGCCGCCCAGCGCGCCGAACGACGCGACGGGGTTGACGTCGGGCTGCTCGCCAGGCTGGTCACCGACCGTGTCTACCTGCTCGGCTTCGCTGCGCAGTGCGTGGGGTTCGTACTGGCATTCCTGGCCAGAGCTGACCTGCCGCTCTACCTGGTCCAGGCCGGGGCGATGTCGGCCGTCGGAATCGCTGCGGTGCTCGGCGCGGTGCTGTTGAAGTGGACGATCCGGTCAGCCGAGATCGGGGCACTTGTTGTGATGGCTGTGGGACTGGTCCTGCTCGTCGGCGCCGCGAAGCCGGGTCCGGCGCTGGACATCTCGGCGGCCGCCGGCGTCGGGCTCAGCGCACTGCTGGTGACCGTTGCGGCATTGGCAATCCCGGCCAGCAGGCTGGCTGGCGCGCGCGGCGCGGTGGCGCTCGGGCTGCTCGCCGGGCTGGCCTTTGCGGTCCTCGCGATCGCCAGCCGGCCGCTGGCCGGCAGTCCGCTGGCCGACGCTGCCGCTGAACCCGATGGCTTGGCTGATGGTGGTCGGTGCCGTCGTTGGCCAGGCGCTGCTCGCCGCGGCGTTGCAGCGCGGCTCGACTACAGCCGCCATGGCGTCGATGGACTCCACGAGTGTCCTGCTCGCCTCGGTGGTCGGGCTCGCCTTGCTGGGTGACCAGATCGCCGACGGTCGCGTCTTGTGGGTGGCAGGGGGGCTCGCGCTCGTCGTGCTCGGGGTCGTCGTGATGGCGGCCGTCGCAGCCGCATCACGCCAAGGTGCCCGTCGATCGACTAGCGCTGGCCGAGGGGAAGGGGAGGCGATGACCGACACCCGCAGTGGCTCCGCGCTGCTGCCCCCCACCGGAACGATTCTCCTCCCGGCCTACAACGAGGCGGACTGCGTCGCCGAGACGATGCGAAGGATCACCGAGGTGCTGGCCGCCGAGCTCGCCGACCGTGACTGGGAGATCCTCGTCGTCGACGACGGAAGCTCAGACGGCACCGCCGTGATCGCCGAGGCGGCTGCCGCGCGCATTGACTCGCCGCAGGTGGCCGTGCGGGTGCTGCGCCATGTCGCCAACCGGGGGCTCGGGGGCGCGCTGCAGACCGGCTTCGCGGCGAGTACCGGCGCGTCGTCGTCGTAGTCGACTGCGACCTCAGCTACCATCCCGACCACATCACCCCCCTGGTCCGCGCGGTCGTGCGAGGGCAAGGCCCAGATTGCCGTCGCGTCCCCGTACATGCCGGGCGGCTCGACAATCGGGGTGCCGCCGGCGCTGGAGCGGCGCAGCCGGATCGCCAACAGGTTCCTCGCCAGGCTCGTCCCGAGCGAGCTGCACACCTTGACCGGCATGGTGCGCGCGTACGACGGGCCGTTCATCCGCGAGCACTTGCGCTGAAGTGTCGACGATGTCATCAACGTCGAGGCGTTGTACAAGACCAGGCCTGCTGCACGGGCGCATCGTCGAGGTGCCGGCCACTCTGGACTGGCGTGGGCTGGAGCACCCGCGCCGGGCGAACCAGCATCCGCGGCAACCGGCGCACCCGGGCCAAGATCTACGAGATGGTGGTCGCGGCGTCCTGTTCCGGCCCTACCTGGTTTTCGCCGCCGGTGGGATGCTCCTCGCCTTCCTCGGTGGCCTGCTCGGGCTGGCCACGCTGATGATGCCTGCGAGCCGGATCGAGCTGACCGTCCTCGGCAGTGTCGATGATGGTCGCGGGGTTCTCCGCCTGCCTCGTCTCGGTCGCTCAGCATCCAGGTCAAGCGGGGCTTCGAGGAGCTGTTCTACCAGCAGTCAGCGGCTCGGGGATTCGTCGACGCTGGAGTCGCCCCGCGAACCGGTGCGCGCTCGCCGCTGCACCGAGATCAAGCAGCAGGCTGTGACACTGCCTCGGCCGCCGATCGAATACGGCCGCCGGCAAGCCCTGTCGCTGGCCTCGACATAGGGGACACGGAGTGTCCGAACCGAGCCGACGAGCCCACGCGGTGGGCCGTCGTCGGCGGCGGGATGCTGGGCGCCGCCGCCGCCCGGCGCCTCCGCGCGGATCGGTGCCGAGGTCGTGCTGTACGAGGCGGCCCCCGCGCTCGGCGGGCTGACCTCGGCCTGGCAGCTGCCGGTGCCGGACGGGCCGCCGGTCACCTGGGACCGCTTCTACCACGTGATCCTCGGCAGCGACCGCCGCGTGCTGGCGCTGCTCGACGAGCTCGGCACGCCGCGGAGGTCGTGTGGGGCCGCAGCAAGGCCGCCTGCTTCACCGGCGGGCGGGCGCTGCCGGCATCCTCGGCCGCCGAGCTGGTCGGGCTGCCGTTCCTCGGCCCGGTCGCCAAGCTGCGGATCGCGCTCACCGTGGCCTGGGCCGCGCTGTGGTCGCTCCGGCGGCCGCTTCGACCGGATCACCGCGGCCCGCTGGCTGCGCCGCTGGTCGGGCCGGCAGGCGACCGAGCAGCTGTGGCTGCCGCTGCTGCGGGCCAAGCTCGGCGGCTGCGCCGAGCGGGCGTCCGCCGTGTTCATCTGGTCGACGATCCGCCGCCTGGTCAGCGCCCGATTCGAGGGCCGCGACGGCGACCGCTTCGGGCACGTCCTGGGCGGCTACGCCGCGGTGCTCGGCGCGCTGGCCGAGGCGCTCGACCGCGCGCGGGGGTCGAGGTCCGCACCGGGGCCCGGGTGCTCGGCGGTGGCGGCCGCGACCCGGCGGTGGTGTGCGGGTCGAGGCCGCCGGACGCCGGCGGAGCACTTCGACCGCGTGCTCGTCACCACGGCGGCCCCGATCGCGTCGGGGCTGTGCTCCGGACCTGTCCGACGAGCGAGCGGGAGCGGCTCGACGCCGTGGAGTACCTCGGTGTGATCTGCCCGTCGGTGCTGCTGCGCCGGCCGGTCACCGGCGCCTACATCACCTACATCACCGACCCGCGGCCGTTCACCGCGGTGATCGAGATGACGGCGCTGGTCGACCCGGCCGAGCTTGGCGGGCACACCCTCGTCTACCTGCCGCGCTACACCGACCCGGACGACCCGGCCTTCGACGCGACCGACGCCGAGCTGAGGCCGAGTTCCTGCAGCCGTTCCTCGACATGTACGGCCTCGACGAGCCGCGACGTGTGTCGTTCTCGGTGGCCCGGGCGCGCTACGTGATGCCGGTGCCGACTCCCGGCTACCCGGAGCGGGTGCCGCCGGTGCGCACGTCGGTGCCCGGGCTGTTCACCCTGGGCAGCGCCCAGATCACGGTCGGCACCCTGAACGTGGAGCAGACCCTGCAGCTGCTCGACGAGGGATGGCCCGCAGCTGCCATGGGCCCGGTCCGCGGTCCGAGCGGTCCCGGGCTCGGGCGCCCGCGAAGGAGGTGACTTGCATGACCGTGCGCGCCCGACCGCAAGCGTGTCGCTCGACATGGACAACCTGTGGTCCTACATGAAGATCCACGGCGACCCGGACTGGCAGCCGCGGCCGAGCTACCTCAACGCGCTGGTGCCGCGGATGCTCGAGCTCTTCGGCGAGCATCGGCTCACCGCCACCGTGTTCGTGGTCGGTGCCGACGCGGCGCGGGAGGACGGCGCGCAAGGCCGTCGCCGCCATCGCCGCGGCCGGACACGAGGTGGCCAACCACTCCTACGAGCACGAGCCGTGGCTGCACCGCTACGAGCGCGGGCGAGCTGGAGGAGGAGCTGGCCCGCACCGAGGACGCGCTGGTCGCGGCCGGCGCCCCCGCCCGGTGGGCTTCCGGGGCCCGGGCTACAGCCTCTCGCCCGACGCTGGTCGAGCTGCTGGCCGAACGGGGCTACATCTACGACGCGAGCACGCTGCCCACCTGGATCGGGCCGCTGGCGCGGGCGTACTACTTCCGCAGCGCGTCAGCTGACGCCCGGAGCAGCGCGCCGAGCGGTCATACCTGTTCGGATCGGCGTCGGAGGGCCTGCGCCCGGTGCATCCGTACCGGTGGCAGCTGGACGCCGGTGCGACGCTGCTCGAGCTCCCGGTGACGACGATGCCGCTGATGCGGGTGCCGATGCACGTGTCGTACCTGCTGCACCTGCACCAGCTCTCGCCGCGGCTTGCCCGCGCGCTACTTCGCCGCGCGCGCTGCGGCGCCTGCCGGCTGCGCGGTGTCGGCCCGTCGATGCTGCTGCACCCGCTGGACCTGCTGGACGCACGTGACGCGCCGCGGCTCGAGTTCTTCCCCGGGATGGCCCTGCCCGCGGCGGAGAAGGTTGGCGTGGTCGCGCTGGGCGTTGACCGCCGATGCAGCGAGCACTTCGACGTCGTCGGCACGGGCGAGCACGCTCGCCGTGTGACGGCCGGCGGAATCGCTCGTGGCCGGCCCGGTTCCGAGGCCGGGTTCGGATCGACATGAACGGAGTGCAACCCGTGGCGATGGCGTTGTGGCGAAGTGCGGCCCCTGTCGGGCGACGTCCACGGAAGTCTGCCGTGGACACCTACATCAGCACAGGGATCATGCAGATCCCGGGATGGTTCTCGCGGACGGACGCCGCCATCTTCACGCTGATCGACGAGATCCAGCGTGAGCTCGGATTGCAGGGTGATCTGCTCGAGATCGGCGTATACCTCGGAAAGTGCGCCGTTCTGTTGGGCTACCTGCGAGGTGTCGACGAGCGGCTCGTCGTGTGCGACCCGTTCGAGGCGGAGGTTCAGCCCGAGCTGAACCGAGCTGAGAACAGCACGTACTACTCAGACCTCCGGGTCGACGGATTCGTGCGGAACTACCAGAGGTTTCACGACGAACTGCCGGAGATCATCGTCGAGCCATCGAGTCAGCTGAGGCCGGACGAGCTTGGTCGTACGTTCCGATTCATTCACGTGGATGGCTCCCACCTGTTTGACGAGGTGCGTGCCGACATCGAACTGACTCGGAAGCTGCTGAAACCGGGCGGTGTGGTGTCATTCGACGATGTGTTCGCCCCGCACGCGCCGGGCGTAGCTGCCGCGACGTGGCAGGCTTGCGCGAATGCGGGTCTCACTCCGTTGTGCGTGTCAGGCAAGCTCTACGCGATGTGGGAGGGGGATTCTGCGCCGTTCATCGCTCGGTTGCGCGAGTTGGCCGAGCACGAGCCGTTAGTGGCCTTCGAGACTGCTCAGGTGAACGGGCGCGATCTGCTCTGGACGTTGCACCGGGAGCCCCGGTGGCGAGGAATTCTGGAAGCTGCCTGCCCGCCCGCTGCCAAGCCCCTCGCAAGAGCTGCAGCGCGACGTTTTCGTGACCTCGCGCAGCGGATTACGAGGTCAAGCGCCTGATCAGGGTCGCCCGCGGGCGCTCGCCGTATCATGCCACCGTCGGACAACTTCGCCGTGGCGATTCGATGTTGGCCACCTCGGCGGCGACCATGATCTTGGCGAGTTCTTCGGGCCCAACCTTGGCTTTCCAGCCGAGCAGCTCACGGGCCTTTGTCGCATCGCCGATGAGGGCGTCCACCTCAGTCGGTCGAAGGTAGCGGGGGTCGAAGCGCACATGGCTACGATAGTCGAGCCCGACAGCGGCGAAGCAATGATCGGCGAACTCGCGCACCGTGCACGGAATGCCGGTGGCGACCACGAAATCGGTCGGCTCATCGTGCTGGAGCATCAGCCACATCGCCTCGACGTACTCCTTGGCGTAGCCCCAGTCGCGCACCGCGTCCAGGTTGCCGAGGTAGACGTGATCCTGCAGGCCGGCTGCGATGCGGGCGCACGCCCTAGCGATCTTGCGGGTCACGAAAGTCTCACCCCGGCGGGGCGACTCGTGATTGAAGAGGATCCCGTTCACGGCGTGCATCCCGTAGGCTTCGCGATAGTTGCGCGTCATCCAGTAGGAATACACCTTGGCTGCTCCGTAGGGCGACCGTGGATAGAACGGCGTCTCCTCATCCTGCGGCGGGCATGAGGCGCCGAACATCTCCGAACTCGACGCCTGATAGAAGCGACATTGCAGCCCAGTCATCCGGACGGCCTCGAGCAGTCGCGTGGTGCCGATCCCGCTCACGAGTCCAGTGAATTCCGGCTCGTCGAAAGAGACTCGGACATGCGATTGTGCCCCGAGGTTGTAGACCTCGTCTGGACGGATCTTGTCGAGCAGCGTAACCAGTCGGGACCCATCAGTCAGATCGGAGTGGTGCAGGAACAGTCGCGCCTGTGGATCGTGGGGGTCGGTATAGAGGTGATCAATGCGCTGGGTGTTGAACGTCGAGGCTCGGCGGATCAGGCCGTGCACCTCGTAGCCCTTGTCAAGTAGGAGTTCCGCCAAGTAGGAGCCGTCCTGGCCAGTGATACCGCTGACCAACGCGATCTTGGGCTCGGTCGGGGCAGAGGATGTCATCTGGCCTCGCAAGTCGAATGCAGCGGTGCAAAGGCGCTGGTGTGCCGTCCTACCTGATGACTCGGTCCCCGGTGCTGGATCGTTACCTCACGAGGCGCTAGGCTTGCGGGGTGTCGGTTTCTCCTGCCGTTGCTGCGCCGTCGATGTTGCACCGGGATGCTCCCTTCCTCGTCGCCGGACATCGCGGCCTCGTCGGCTCGGCGATATGGCGGCAGCTGCACTCCAGAGGTTTCACTCGGCTGATCGGGAGGACCTCCCAGGAGCTTGATCTGCGAGACCGCCCGGCGGTTTTCGAGTTCTTTGCGGACGCTCGCCCCCAATATGTCGTCCTCGCCGCCGCCCGGGTCGGCGGAATCCACTCGAACGCCACTCGGCCCGCAGAGTTCCTGAGCGATAACCTGCAGATCCAGGTCAACGTGCTCGACGCCGCGCACCGGACGGGGGTGCAGCGATTGCTCTTCCTCGGGTCGTCGTGCATCTACCCGAAATTCGCCGCGCAGCCCATGACCGAGGATGCGTTGCTCACGGGACCGCTGGAACCGACCAACGACGCCTACGCCATCGCGAAGATCGCCGGAGTGCTGCACGTGCAGGCGCTGCGGCGCCAGTACGGTGTGTCGTTCATCTCGGCGATGCCGACCAACCTCTACGGCCCGGGTGACAACTTCCATCTCACAAACAGCCACGTCCTTCCCGCCATGATCCGCCGGTTCGACGCGGCTGCTCGGGCCGGCGACCTCCGCGTGGTGTGCTGGGGCAGCGGAACCCCCCGTCGGGAGTTCCTGCATGTCGACGACCTCGCCGCAGGCTGCCTGCATCTGTTGGAGACCTACGACGACCCGGCTCCGATCAACGTCGGGGTGGGTGTGGACGTCACGATCAGGGAGCTCGCGGAGCTGGTAGCGGCCGCTGTCGGTTACCGGGGGGAGATCGAGTGGGACACGAGCAAGCCGGACGGTACCCCGCGGAAGCTGCTGGACGTCAGCCGCGTCCGGTCGCTGGGCTGGCGCCCGCAGATCGAGCTCGCGGAGGGGATCGCCTCGACCGTCGACTGGTTCCGCGCCCAGGCCGCGGTCCGGTCGTGAGGTGGCCCGTGTCGGTGTCGGCGGTCTCCGAGCGCGGGCCCGGCCATGCTGAGTGATGCGGGCACCCGGCCGCGCTGGCTCCGCGCAATCCGTCCTGGTTTGCTTGCCGACCCGCCGTGGTGGCTGCTCGTCGTGGTGTGGGGGCTCGCGATCATCGCGTTGGCTGTGAGCCTGGTCGTGCAGTACATCGAACCCGGTGCTGCCCGGCGAGCCGTGGCAGTCGCAGGGCCAGTTGGTCGACTTCCGCGACTCTGTCTGGACCCCGGGACGCTACCTGCTCTCGGGCGGCAACCCCTTCGACACGGCGAGCTACCTCGCAGCCGTGCCGTGGACTCAGGGACTCGCGCTGTACGCCCCGGCCTGGTTGCTCGTGTCGCTGCCGCTGGCGCCGCTGCCTTACCTCATCGCCAACGGCTTGTACCAGGTGCTCGGGATCTCGGTCGTGTTGGTACTGATCCGCGTGCTGCTCCGGCTGACGCTGCCGTCCTACCTCGCGATCGGCACGCCGATCGGGCTGCTGTGGCTCACGGTGTGGGCGGCCGGCCGGTACGCGCTGGCGAACGTCTCCACGGCGTTGGTGGTCCTCGGGGTCGTCCTCGTCGTTCGCGGGGTGTGGTACCGCAAGGCGGCTGAGACCGATGGGTCCGACCATCGGATCGGCACCGGCGCCACCGCACTCGGGGTCGCGTTCTCGATGATCAAGCCACAGTTCGGGCTGCTGATGGTTGTCGTCGCGCTCGCCGGGCGCCGGTGGGACGCGGTCTGGCGTGGCGTCCTGGGCCTGGCGGTGGCGTCGGCCCCGGTGCTCGCCGCGTGCGTGATCGCGTCGGGTGGTGTGTCCGGCTTCCTCCACGGCGTCCGCAGCAACCTCGAAAGATCGACATCCGCGGAGTCGGCGGCCGGGCTGTCGTCACGGTTCAACGTAGGCATCGATCTTGTCGGTCAGCTCGCCAGGTTCGGGATCGACCCGCCGACCCTGATCAGGGTGGGCGTACCGCTGGCCTCGATGGTGTTGGCAGCGTGGCTGGTCGTACGCAGCCGAACGCTGATCGTGCTCACGGCCGGGGTCACTACGGTGCTGCTGCTGGGCTTCATCCACCAGTTCTACGACCTGCTGGTGCTCAGCCTGCCGTTGTGCGTCGGGATCGCCTGGATCGTCGACCGCGAGCGAGTGGGCGTAATGGACAGAGCGCGGTGGATCTTCGCCGCGTTGCCCACGGTCCACGTGCACCGCGTGTCGATCAACGTCGTCCCCGGCTTGACGCCGACTGGCGCCGATCGGGTCGACACCGCCGCGATGTCCCTGGCACTGGTGCTCTGCCTGGCAGCGACGATCCGGCGTCCGCAGGACGCTCGGCTCAGCCCGTCGCAGAACGGGGCGAGTGCAGCAACGCCGACCGACGGCGAGGCCTCGCCGCCCTCGCAGTCACGGAGAGGTCGTCCTCGAGCCGAGCATGGGTCCGGGGAGCAAAGAACGTCACCAGTGCCATGACCGGCAGTGCGAAGACGACCTGACTCCCGCCGGGCTGCAACGCCCAGAGCGAGACGAACGAAGCACAGGCGATCGCGGCGCTGGGACCGTCCAGGTAGTTGATGAACAGGACGGCGATGATGACGGCTCCGGCCACCAGCCCGTAGTCGAAGATGATGCGGCCGAAGGTGGGCATGAGCAGGTCGTCGACGCCGAGATAGTTGATGAACCGCTGTGCCGAGCCGGCTCCCCGTCCCAGGACCGCCCCGAGTTCGTCATTCGACCACCGCGGCCACAGCTCGATGTAGGGCCGGATCGCCCGCAGCGAGAAGGATGAGCTGTCGTCGGAGAACTCGCCGGACGAGCGGTCGATCAGCGGGCGGGCGAGCGGGGTGAGCACTGCGATGGGCACGATCGCGATGGCCGGCAGAACGCAGCGCACCAGCAGGCGCCGAGCAGGAAACGCCAGCATCACGACGGTGCCGATGAGGAGGACGAAGAAGCCCGAGCCGGCGAACGTGGAGAACAGCCCGGTCGTCAGGACGAGGCACTGCCACCACGGGGCCCTGGTGAGGATGGCCGCGAGCAGGCCGACGCCGATGAGGAAGGAAACGACCGACGCTTCCAGCCCGATCCAGCCGTTCGCCCGGTAGATCGAGGAGCCGAACTCGATCGGGTAGGTGGTGACGAAGACCTGCAGCAGCAATGGCGAGGGCACGATGCGGGCCAGGTGGTCGCGGTAACTGATGCCGACGAGTTGGCTGGCCATCATCGCGATACACGCCAGTGCCAACAAGGTGAGCAACCCGATCACCCTGCGCAGGCTCAGGACATAGGTGCTCAGCCTGCGGTCCCGGAACCGGACGACGGCCGGGAGCCACACAGCCAGGAACAACACCCAGGAGTTGGTGCTGATAAGCGGGGCGGGCAGCACTGCGGTCTGCAGGAGCAGGGCGACACCCGAGACGGCGGCCATGACGCACCAGAGCATGAACCGACGGGCGTCCAGCTCCACCACCCGCGCCCGCAGGGCGAACGCGGCCCAGACATAGAGGACCGGCAGCAGCAGGGCCACCGGCTGGGTCGGCACGGCGAACCGCTGGAGGAGGATTCCTAGAGCGAACAGCGTGCCCAGCCAGCGGGCCGTACGGAGGGCATCGGCATCGGGGGGATCGTCCACCCGGCCCGCCATCGAGCACCGTAGAGCGGAGAACCCATCCAGGACGGGTGGCAACCGAGCCGTCACACCGGTCATCGCCGGCCTCGCCAGCGCAACGGTCGGCTCGTCGGCATCGAAGCCCCTCACCTGGGGTGCGGGCTTGGGCGCGCGGTCCGGCTGCGGCCGGGGCGGTCCGGTGCCGGCGCCCCGCCGGTCGGGCTCGTCGCGGCCGCCTCGGACGGGTCGGGATCGTCGGTGCCTGCTGCGAGTGGCTCGGGATCGTCGGTGGCTGCTGTCGCCGGAGGTTCAGCGGCCGGTGGTGCCGCCGGGGCAGGATCGGAACCGGGCAACCGGCCCGGCTCCGAGGTTCCGCTGGGCGCTGGGGCGACGGTCGGATCGCCTGCACCGGGCATGGGTGTGGCCGGCGGCCAGCACGCCGACGACCGCGGCGACACCGGCTCCGGTCAGCGTGGGTTGCTCGGGTATCGGGTCGGGTGCGGCGGAGGCACCTTCCATGTTCGTGGTGGGAACGGCTCGTGGGTCGGAAACAACGACAACCGGCGGACTGGCCGCACGCAGCAGGGCGACCACCGATGCCAGCTGTCCGAGCCGGGTCGACTTTCGTCGGCCGACCAGCAGGGCGACGTCGGCCCGCCCCGCGATCTTCTGCATCGTCCGCTCGTCGGCGTCCGCTGTCACCAGCAAGATGTCGGCATCGGCAGCGGCGAGGTCTGTGGCGCGGTTGGGCATCCCCAGGGCGGGCATGACCGCAGCTGCTGGTCGACCCAGCGTGCGCGACGCTGAGACCACGATGCGCCGAGCCGTTCCCGTTGGGCTCGGCGACGCCGTTGTAGGCCAGCGTCCCGCCGCGCCCGAACTGCGGCTGAGGCCTCGGCGCGACTGCGTGACGCAGCTCGGCCTGGTCGAGCCGGAACGGTCGGCAGCCGTCGTGGTGCAGCTCGGTGCGTCAGCTGGGCTGACACCTGCTCCACGTCGGCCTCGGCGCCGGGCAGGGCGAGGACGACGACCAGTGGATACGACAGGCGTGAACATTCGGCTGCAACACGCGTGATGCCCTCGGCTCGGGGATGCGGCTCGCAGTCGACCAGCCTCGCGGAGACGACCTGGACGTCGGACAGCGATCGGATCCTCCGGCGGCCGACCCCGAGGAACAGCGCAGTTCCGCAGCCGACCAGCGACCCGGCGAACAGGCCGATCAACGCGGCAAGTCGCGACCCTAGCCCTGCCTGGTCGCGGGGAGGACCTCGCCGATGCGACTGAGCTAGCCCGAGAGCCGCAACGCGTTGTCCTGCTGCTCTGCGATCGCGGTACCGAGCGCGTCCCGCCGGGCGTTCTCGGCGACGGCATCGGGCGAGGCCGCCGGCGGCCAACCCGCGCTCGCCGCCCGAGATGGTCCCGTCGAACTGCTCGTCGGCGAGCTCGCGGACGACCGTGATCGCTGCCTCGGCGAGCGCATCCACCTCCCGTTCGGCCTGCCCGGCGGTCTGGGCGGACACGCCGATCTCCAGCACGGACGATGTCGCGACGCTTCGACCGCGGTCCGCTGGCGGATCTCCTCGATCGCGCCGGGGGACTCGCCGACCACTTTGGAGTACGTCCGGTTGGAGTCGACCAGCAGCCGCGAGGTTTCGACGATCGACTGCTGGGCGACCTCGCCGAACCCCGCCGTGTCGACACGAACCGCGGTCACGGCGGCGTAAGGCGCGTCGCGGATGGCCAACATCCCGCCGGCCACGCCGAGCACGGCGAAGATCACGATGATCGGCCACCACATCCGCATGGCCAGCAGTGCCGCAGATGCGGTCACACGCACTACGTCTCCCCGATGCCACTCCTCAGCCTCACGGACTCGGCCTGTCGCCTGGCGACGAGGGACGACGCCCGGCTGACGAGCATGAGCCGGACCAGGCGGCGCATCCAGCGGGATCGGTTGAGCGGCGACCGGCGGGCCCGCACCAGCGAACGGCGCGCCTCGGCAACGGGAACGGACCAGCGCGACGCCCAGCCGCCGAGCATGAGCTTCTGGCGGCCGGGCAGGTTGGTAGCCGGCAGCGTCCGCAGCAGGCGGGCGACGAGTGGCAGGATCCGGGCCACCGCGCAGCGCGGCGATCATCAGCTCCGCGCTCGACGAGGTAGAGCGGCGCCCGGTCGCCGAACGGCGGAGCGGCGCCTACCCAGCAGCCCGGACGTCTGGGTCCAGCGGCGGCGGAACCAGTCCATCTCGTGGGTCAGCAGCTCGGCCGTCGGCTCCGACCACTGGCTGTGGTTGTCCGCGTGTACGCGGTATGAGGCGAGCGGGAGGTTGACCGACCCGATCTCGCCGATGTAGGGCAGCGCAAGCGTCGCCGGACCGTCGATGAAGTCGCGCTGATCGAGCATGTCCAGCGGCAGGTCCGAGCAGCGCGCTGCGCCGGTAGTAGACGTTGCCGGACGTCGGAGGGCAGATGTAGAAGCCGATGGAGGAGTTGTCGGCACGCATCGGCGCGGCGTCGTAGCCGTCGGGAAGGTCGGGAACACCGACTGTAGCGCCTCGGCCGTCGAGCTGACGCCTTTGAGCTGGAACTGCACCTTGACCGGCGAGTCGGCGAGCTGCCGCCCCGACCGTCTGCACGAGATCGGGATGGGCATAGTCGTCCGCGTCGAGGAAGTAGACGTAGTCGGCCGTCGCCGCCGCCAGCCCGGCGCGGCATGCGCCGAGCTGGCCGCCGTTAGGGATCTCGAGAACCCGGACCCGGTCCCGGTACCCGGCCAGGACCTGAGCGAGTCGTCGGTCGACCCGTCGTCGACCACGATCACCTCGTCGAAGGCGACATGCTGGCCCAGCACGCTGTCGACCGCGTCGGGCAGGTACCGGGCGTAGTTGTAGTTGACGACCACCGCCGCGATCGTCGGTCGCGTCACGTCCGGACCCTCGTCACCGTGCGGCCGTCCGACTGCGTTGCACGGGCTGCCGGCCGGCCGGCGGATGGTCGACCTCCATCCGGACCCAGAACAGCGGGACGACCAGCGTGGTGGCGGCGGCGAAGCCCCAGGCTGCGCCGGCCGCGCCGCCGGCGAGCTGCCCGGCCACGACGCCGCCGAGCATCAGCGGTCCGAGCACGGTATTGACGACGAACGTCGACCGCGCGTCGCCCATCGAGCGCAGCACCGCCAGGGTTCCGGTGCGCCCGCGGCCGCCCGGCAAGTAGAACGTCATGGCAGCAGCACGGTGTCCCGGGCGCCACTCCAGGTCTCGCCGAGCAAAGTGACGCCGACCGCGTCGGGCAGGGCCAGCAGGCAACATGCCCCACGCGACCGACCATCGCGGCGAGCACGCCGCCGGACGCCGCCGCCACCCGTGCGCAGCTTGGCAGCGGTCAGATCCGGTCGGCGGACCAGCTCGGTGAGCAGGAAGCTGAACACTCCCAGACCGAGAATGTTCATCGGGCCGAGTAGCGTCTGCGCCCCGCGCAACGAGCCGACGTCGGCCGGCGTGCCGAGCCAGGCCACGGCGAGCAGCCCGACCTGCGCCGCGCCGAGCACCAGCACCCACTCGGCGACGAGGAAGCGGGAGATGTCGAGGTGGCGGCGGGCGAACCGGAGCCCGGCCGTCGGCGACGGCGCGCCGCCGATCTGAATCGCACCCAGGCACGCCGCCACTCCGCCGGCGAGCCCCCATGCCGAGAGCAGTCGGTCGGTCGCCGTGCGCCCGAGCGCGATCACCGCCATCATGGCGCCGATCTGCAGTGCGGCCCGAACACCATCGTTGAAGGCAGCCGAGCGTGGCCGACCACGCCCGACGAGCACCCCGCGCCAGGCCTCCTGTACGAACACCAAGGGGAACAGGGCGGCGATGGTGGCCATGCTCGGCCCGAGTTGCCCGCGACGAGCAGTGCGAGGGGCGCGACCACGGCGGCGCACGCCAGCGCCGAACAGTAACGCCGAGCCCGGTTGCGGCCCCTGCTCCGGCCAACGCCTCGTCGTGGGCCGCCCCGGAGTAGCTCATCAGGTACACCTGGTTGACCAGCGCCTGGGACACGCCCAGCAGGAACAGGTATACGGTGAACGCCACCGCGAAATGCCCGAATCCCTCCGCGGTCGCGGCTCCGGCGGCAATGATCGTCACCGCGAACGTCGCCAGGCTCGCCAACGCCTGGTCCACCACATTCCAGACGGCGCGCGGGGCCGCAGCCGTCGATGCCGGCATACGAAGCCTCATCTCGGCGTGCGATCGCGGTGGGGCACGTAGGCTCCTTGCTGGCTGAGGGTCCCGCTGGGAACTCGTCGAGCGGCCGCCCGACGTTAGCTCCGTTCGGCGGTGCCTCCCGTCGTTGCCGCTTGTTCAGACCCACACCCGGACGTAATCCACGCGCATGACACCGGGGAAGGGGGTGGCGGCGTCGGGCGGCCAGAACGGCTGCACGGCGAGGTCCAGCAGGATGTAGTGCGGAGTATCGAACGCCGCGGGCAGCCCGGTGGGGCTGTGCCGTCGGCGGACATCCCGGTGAACTCGCCGCAGACCTTGCCGTCGAAGAGGAACCGCATGGAGCCTGGCGTCCACTCCATCGTGTAGATGTGGAACGCCGACGAGTAGTCCGGCGTGACCGGACAGATGTGCTGCGGACCCGGACCTGCTGCCGGCACGTGGAGGGTTGAGTCTGCGTTGTTACCGCGCCCGCCGTACATCTCGACGATGTCGATCTCGCTCGCGAAGGACTCGTCGTCCGGAAGTAGCCAGAACGCCGGCCAGAATCCGGAGCCCGGCGGCATCTGGGCCCGGATCTCGAAACGTCCGTACTGCTGGGCGAACCCGCCCTGCGTCTGGATGCCGCCGCCGCCGTACTCGAGCCCGTACGCCTTGGTGCACCAATGTGCGGGCGGTAAGCGCTTGGCGATCAGACGCAGCTCGCCGTCGCCGACCTGGGCATACTCGGGATCACCGAACAGACAGGCGCTTCCGAGGCCGTAAGGGATGGGTCGCCAGACAGCAGCCAGTGCGGTCGCCGTCGAACTCGTCGCTCCAGCGGCATTCCCAAGTCCCGCCGCCCGGGCCGATCCGGGGTGGCACCGCCACAGTTCGCGCCGGTCGCGGTCGCGAGAGCGGGGGCCGGAGCGGTGTGGGCGCCTCGGCACTCGCCGGCAGCTCGTCAACACTCAGGACGGCGGCGATTCCGATGGTGTCCGGTCTACCCGCCAGCGCAGTGGCCTCGCCCGGGTCCGCCTGCGACGTGCGTCTCACCTTTCGGCGAGCCACCGATGGTCCTCGGACCGAGGTGGTCGGCGATCTCGGACGAGCAATTCGCGAACCGCGTACCGAGCCCGGTCCAGGTGAACCCTGCCTCGACGAGCGATCGAGCGTTCGAGCGAGCGGCCGCCCGACCGGGGGTCGCCAGTGAGGTCGATCGCGGCCCGCGAACCCGGCCGGCGAGTCAGAGACCAGGGCGTGCCGGCCACTTCATCACCGGTATGCCCTCCATCCCCTTGGACGTCGACATGACCGGCAGCCCGACCGCGAACGCCTCGAGCACCTTCAGCCGGGTTCCGCCGCCGGTGTGCAGCGGTACCAACAACGCGCGTGGCGTCGACCATCGTCGCGCGGGCGTCGGGCACCTGGCCACGGTATCGCAAGCGGTCACCGGCGCGTTCGAGGATCTTGCAACGACCGGCCGCGGCGTTGCTGCCTGCCACATCGATCCGTACGTCGGGGGACAGGTCGCGGAAGTACGTGGTCCACCAGGTGGGCCAGGCCCTCGATGTTGGCAGTGGCGTCGAGGCTGGCCAGGAACAGCGGGCGCGGGCCGGAGCCGCCGGTGTGCATGGCCCTGCCGGCACGTCCATGCCGTTCGGGATGAGCTCCATTCCGCATACCGGGGCACATTGCCGTGAGCGCCGCCGCGTCCGGCCCCGAGCAGGCCACGGTGACCGCGACCTGCGCCATCAGCCGTGTCTCCTCGTCCTGGACCTTGCCTGCTGATCCGCTCCGCACCGCCGTCGGCAATCGCGTACGGGCCAGCGACTCCCGCAACCGGAGGTGGTGGACGTTGTGGAGTCGTACACGGTGCGGGGTAGGACGTCGGCAGGCAGTGCCGATGCGAGGTAAAGCTGGCTGAGCACCACGACGTCGTAGCGGACGGCGCAATGCGGTCCCGGACCGCGGCCTGGATGTCGGCGGCATGACCGACCGCATGGTAGTAGGGACGGCCGAGAACGGTCCGCAGCCGGTTGACTCGGGTTCCGAGTTGCTCGCCGATCGGGCTCCCCACAACCGTGATCGAGTCGCAGAGCTCCTCGGTCCGGGCCAGTCCTTCGTCGACCCCCATGCCGGGGTTCTGTGGCAAGGTGATCAGGTCGAGCCGGTCGGCCACGGAGCGGGTGGACCGCAGAAGGGCCCAGTTGCGCATGGCGTCGCCGCTGTTGGCCGGAACTGGGACCTTGGCCATCAGATACAAGACCTGCATGACGGTTCGCCCTTTCGACGATCTGGCCGGCCTACGGGACACGGCAACCGAGGTTGTGCTCCTCCGACGAGGTGGTCCGTTTCTCGCTGGGTCGGCGGCGTGGCGGGTGCTCCGGGCGTCGTCATGTCGCAAGCAATGATCGTCGGGGCGGCGCTCACTATCGGCACACGCCGTTGGCCATCAGCGCGTCGAGCCAGTGGTCGTATCCCATCATCGCCTGCGTCGCCCCATGGTTCGTCCGGGCATGGTCGCGCCCGCAGCGACCGAGCTCCGCCGCGCGGCCCGGCTCGGCGACCAGTGCGAGGATCGCCTC
>CAVQFJ010000001.1:0-132120 GCA_963711715.1 uncultured Actinomycetota bacterium | reverse complement strand
CGAGGCCGCGACGCCGTCCGGGTAGGTCCCGACACCGAATGTCGTGAGTGTCCGCGCGACGGCGTCGAGCACTGGAAGGTCTACTGGAAGCTCCGAGGGTGGTTCGTCGACTCCTCTCCTGCCACCCTTGGGTGCGTCTGAGGGGAGGCGCCATGCACCTGACGGTCGAGCTCCTCCGCACCGCCGACGGGCGACTGGAGGGCATCGTGACCACCGAGTCCGGCCGGGAACGCACGTTCTCCGGCACGTTGGACCTGTTGCGGATCCTGGAGGACCTCGAGCCGCCGGCCGACCCGGCCTTCGGTGAGGTGCCGACGCCACGGCGGCCCCGATGACCGCGCCCGCGGCGGTGCCGGTGTCGTCGGGCACGAGCTCTGCGGCCCGGATCGCGGCGATCAGCGGGCTCGTCTTCGCCCTCCTGTTCGTCGTGGCCCTGGTGCTGTTGCACCGGGCCCCGAAGCTCGGTGACCCCGACGCGGCGTACGCAGCGTTCTACGCGGGTGGCGGCGACCAGGTCTTCGTCGCCGTCGGGCTCTATCTCGTCCCCTTCGCCGGTATCGCGTTCCTCTGGCACATGACCGCGATGCGCAACGTCCTGGACACGCTGACCCCCGCGCCGTCGACGATGGCGCACGGGCTCAACCTGCTCGCCGGGGTCATCTTCGTCACCCTGTTGTTCGCCGGCACCGCCGCGGTCGGCGCGGTCGCGTTCGGGGTCTACTTCGGCCACGCGCCCGTCGAGGACCCGGCGGCGGCGCGGGCGCTCACCGCGGTCGGCTACGGCCTGGTGTTCGTCTTCGCCGTCCGCGGCGCCGGCATGTTCGCGATCACCACCACAACCCTGCTGCGCAACGCCGGGGTGCTGCCCCGCATCCCGGCGGTCGTCGCCTATCTGCTCGCCGCGTTCCTGCTGCTCGCCGTGACCAGCAACCCCGCCGCCGTCCTCGTCTTCCCGGCCTGGGTCGTGCTGATCTCGGTGGTCCTCCTGCGCCACGCCCGGCGCGACGCAGCGCACGCCGCCCCCGAACCCCTGTCCGACACCGAGGTGCCTCACGACACCGCCCGCCCGAGCCTCAGGAGCGACCCGTCATGACCGCGTCCACCACCCCCGCCGCGTCGAAGTCCCTCGACGACATCCCCGGCCCCAAGGGCGTGCCGCTGCTGGGCAACATGTTCGAGATCAAGCAGGCGACGATGGTCCAGGACCTCATGGAGCTCGCGCGCGAGTGGGGCCCCATCTTCAAGCTGACCACCCCCGCCGGGCCGCGCTACATCGTCTCCGGCCTGGAGATGGTCGACGACCTCTGCGACGACGCCCGCTTCGACAAGCTCGTCGGGGTCAGCCAGCGGGAGCTCCGCAAGACCCACAAGAGCGCGGGCCTGTTCACCGCCGACACCGACGACCCGCTGTGGAAGTCCGCGCACGACATCCTGCTGCCCAGCTTCAGCACGTGGGCGATGAAGGGCTACCTCGATCCGATGATCGACATCGCCGAGCAGCTGTGCCTGAAGTGGGAGCGGCTGAACCCGGACGAGCCGGTCGACGTCGCCGCCGACATGACCCGGCTGACCCTCGACACGATCGCCCTGTGCGGGTTCGGCTACCGGTTCAACTCGTTCTACCGCGACACCCAGCACCCCTTCGTCGCGGCGATGATGCGCGCGCTGCACGAGACCCAGGCCCGCGCAGCGCCTGCTCCCGATCGCGATCAAGGCGCGGCGGGGGGCTCAGCGGCAGCTGATGGCCGACAGCAAGTACATGGACGACACGGTCGGCGCGATCCTCGCGGAGCGCAAGGCGAGCGGCGATCCCGGGACCGACCTGCTGGGGCACATGCTCGTCGGCACCGACAAGCAGGGGAACTCCCTGCCCGACCACAACATCGTCGCCCAGTGCGGGACGTTCCTGATCGCCGGCCACGAGACCACCAGCGGGCTGCTGTCGTTCGCCGTCTCCTACCTGCTCAAGCACCCCGAGGTCGTCGCCCGCGCCCAGGAGGAGGTCGACCGCGTGCTGGGCACCGACCCGTCGGTGCCGCCGACCGTGGCGCAGGTCCAGCAGCTGGGCTACATCCGGCAGATCCTCGACGAGACGCTGCGCCTGTGGCCGACGGCGCCCGCGTTCACCCGCGCAGGCCCGCCGGCCGCGACACGGTCGGCGGGTGGGGCCCCTTCCAGCCCGGGCAGGCGATCATCGCCCTGACGCCGATGCTGCACCGGCTGCCCGAGGTCTGGGGCACGGACGCCGAGGACTTCAACCCGGACCACTTCGACCCGCCGCGGCGGGACGCGCTGCCCGCCAACGCGTTCAGGCCCTTCGGGTCGGGGCAGCGGGCCTGCATCGGGCGCCAGTTCGCCCTGCAGGAGGCGACGCTGGTGCTCGGCATGCTCATCCAGCGCTTCGAGTTCGTCGACCACGCGAACTACCAGCTCCGGATCAAGGAGTCGCTGACCCTCAAGCCCGACGGTCTGACGATCACGATCCGCCCCCGCAGCGGACGGACCTGGGGCTCGGCGCCGCGACCGGTCGGCTGCCGCCGACAAGCCGCGGACCGCGGCGCTGGCTGTCGCGCCGGCCGACCGCCACGGCACGCCGCTGCTGGTGCTCTTCGGCTCCAACCTCGGTGCGGCGGAGGACCTCGCCACGCGGATCGCGCCGGGACGCGACCGACCGGGGCTACACGGCCCGCACCGCGGCACTCGACGACGCCGTCGGGGAGCTGCCGACCGAGGGTGCCGTCGTGGTCGTCACCTCCTCCTACAACGGGCAGCCGCCGGACAACGCGGGCCGGTTCTGCACGTGGGTCGACGACGCCGCGTCCTCGGCGGCCGGGGTGCGCTACACGGTCTTCGGCTGCGGCAACCGGGACTGGGCCGCGACCTACCAGGCGGTGCCGATGCGGGTCGACGCCGGCCTCGAGGCGCGCGGCGCGACGCGGGTGTACCCGCGCGGCGAGGGCGACGCCCGCGGCGACTTCGACGGCCAGTTCGAGGCCTGGTACGCCGGGCTGTGGGACGTCCTTGGGCTCGGCCCTGGGACTGGAAGCCTCGACGACGGCGGCAGCCGGCAGCGGCCCGCGGCTGGCCGTGGAGCTCGAGCAGCGCCGCACGGCGAGCCCGATCCTGCAGTCCTACCGCGGCCAGGCCGCGACCGTGCGGGTCAACCGCGAGCTCACCGCCCGCGCGGGCACCCCGGGCGGCCGCTCGGTGCGGCACCTGGAGATCACCCTGCCCGCCGGCACGTCCTACGCCGCGGGCGACCACCTCGGGCTGCTGCCGCGCAACGACGTGTCGGTGGTCAACCGGGTGCTCGCCCGCTTCGGCCTCGACGGAGGCCAGTACGTCACGCTCACCGCCACCGGCAGCACGCCGACCCACCTGCCCGTCGGCGAGCCCTACCCGCTGCTGGGCATCCTGGCCGGCTGCGTCGAGCTGCAGGACGTCGCGAGCCGCGCCGGCCTGGCGGCGATGGCCGCCCACATGCCGGAGGGGTCCGCCCGGGACGAGCTCGACGGGCCTGGCCGGGACCGACGACGAGGCGGCGAAGGCCCGCTACCGGGAGAAGATCGCGGTCCCGCGGCGCACGCTGCTCGACCTGCTCGAGGAGCACCCGGAGTGCGACCTGCCCTTCGCGGAGTTCCTCGACCGGCTGCCGCCGCTGCGCCCGCGCTACTACTCGATCTCCTCGTCGCCGACGATGAGCTCCGACGTCGCGCTGACCGTCGGCGTGCTCGAGGGCCCGGCGCGCTCCGGCGACGGCTCGACGTTCCGCGGCGTGTGCTCGGGGCACCTGAGCGAGGTTCCCGAGCGCGGCACCGTGTTCGCCTTCGTCCGGCAGCCGACGATCCCCTTCCGGCCGCCGGAGAACCCCCACGTTCCGATGATCATGGTGGGCGCCGGCACCGGGATGGCCCCGTTCCGCGGGTTCCTCCAGGAGCGGGAGTCGCTGCGGGCCCGGGGCGTCCCGATCGCCACGTCGCTGCTGTTCCTCGGCTGCCGGGACCGCGAGGACGACCTGCTCTACGCCGACGAGCTGAAGGCCTACGAGGCCGACGGGGTCGCCACGGTGATCACGGCGTGCTCCCGGATCAAGGGCTACCCGCACCGCTACGTCCAGCACGCCCTCGAGGCGTCGGCGGACCAGGTGTGGGAGACCATGCAGCAGGACGCGGTGGTCCTGGTGTGCGGCAACGCCTCGACCATGGCCCCCGGTGTCCGGGCCGCGCTGATCTCGGTGTTCCGCGCCAAGACCGGCGCTGGTGCGGCCGACGGTGAGGCCTGGCTCGCGGGACTGCGCACGAGCAACCGCTACCTCGAGGACATCTGGGGCGAGACCGCGGTCGTGTAGGAGAACGCCGGTGTCGCCCGTCCCTCCAGGTCGTCTGCGGATGGCGCGCTCACGTTCTGCGACCGTGGCGCGTCTTCTGTGTGCGATCGAGCTGAGAGGAGACGGCGATGGCGACCGACACGAACGACGCGACGACCTGGCACACCGTGGTGCCGACTGCACTGGGGCAGCTGACCCTCGTGCGTGATCAGGATGCGTTGCGTGGTCTGTACTACCCACACCACTGGCACCTGCCGGACCCCGTGACGTTCGGTCCCCGCCGGGAGGACGGGTTCGCCGATGCCGTCGGCCAGCTCGCCGAGTACCTCGCCGGGCAGCGTCACGAGTTCGACCTGGTACTGGCACCGCGCGGCAACGAGTTCCAGCACCAGGTGTGGAACCTCGTCCGTCACGTTGCCTACGGCGACACGGTGACCTACGGGGGCTTGGCCGACCGTCTCGGCGGTGAGGTGACCGCACAACAGGTCGGCGCCGCGGTGGGCCGCAACCCGCTGTGCATCTTCCTGCCCTGCCACCGAGTTGTCGGGGCAGCCGGCGCGCTGACCGGCTACGCGGGAGGTGTCGCACGGAAGCGGCTCCTGCTCGACCTGGAGCAGACCACGCGGCCGACCTTGATGATGCCATCGCTGATCACCGACGATATGCTCGTCGGATCTCACGGTCCCGACCTCCGGGGCGTCTACCCACCGTGACGAGCAAGCAGCCGTTCGAGACCGTCGTCGCCGACCACGGGGCCACCGTGCTGCGCGTCTGCCGTGCCCTGCTCGGGCCCGGCGACGCCGACGACGCCTGGTCGGAGACGTTCCTGTCGTCGATGCGGGCCTATCCGGACCTGCCCGCCGACGCCAACGTCGAGGCGTGGCTGGTCACGATCGCCCACCGCAAGGCGATCGACATCGTCCGCGCTGCGGGACGTCGGGCGATCCCGACCGGGCAGGTGCCCGACCTGCCCGCGGCACCGGCTCCCGAGAGGCCCGACCCCGACCTCGTCGAGGCGGTCACCCGGCTCCCGCCGAAACAGCGGCAGGCCGTCGCCTACCACTACCTGGCCGGCCTGCCGCACGCCGACGTCGCCGCCATCCTCGGCGGCAGCACCGAGGCCGCCCGCCGCGCCGCCGCCGACGGCATCGCGACCCTCCGACGCACCTACCCGCACAGCTCCACGAGGAACGGGGAGATCCGATGAGCCTCCACGACGACCTGCCCCGCCACCTGGCGCGGGCCTACCCCGACACCCCGGACGACCTGCGCCGACTGCGGGAGCACCTCGCCGCCACCGCCCAGGCCGAGGGCATCCTCGACGTCGCCTACCGCATCGTCGACAGCCCGGTCGGTCCGCTGCTGCTCGCCGCCACCGACCTGGGCCTGGTCCGGGTGGCCTACCTGCGCGAGGACCACGAGACGGTCCTGCAGTCCCTCGCCGACCGGATCAGCCCCCGCATCCTGCACGCCCCTGCACGCCTCGACACGACCGCGCGGGAGCTCGACGAGTACTTCACCGGCACCCGCCGCGCCTTCGACGTACCCCTGGACTGGCAGCTGTCGGCCGGGTTCCGCGCCACCGTGCTGCATCGACTCCCCGACATCGGCTACGGGCACACGGCCAGCTACGGCGCCGTCGCCGCGCTGGCCGGCAACCCGAAGGCGGTCCGCGCCGTCGGCACCGCCTGCGCGACCAACCCGCTGCCGGTCGTGGTCCCGTGCCACCGGGTGGTGCGCTCCGACGGGAGCATGGGCGGCTACCTGGGTGGGGTCGAGGCCAAGCGCACCCTGCTCACCCTGGAGGCAGCCGCATGACCACCACCCGATCAGTTGCCGCCGCACTCCCGGTCGCAGGGTCGTGGCGGGACCGGGTCGAGGCGGCCGACTGGGACACCATCGGAGGAGAGCTCGACAGCTACGGCTGCGCGCTGATCGGCTCGCTGCTGTCCGCGGACGAGGCCGCCGGGATCGCCGCGCTCTACGGCGACGACTCCCGCTTCCGGTCCACTGTCGACATGCGCCGCTACCGCTTCGGTGAGGGCGAGTACCGGTACTTCGCCGAACCGTTCCCCGACGCCGTCGTGGCGTTGAAGCACGCCCTGTACCCGCGGCTGCTGCCGATCGCGCGCGACTGGTGGACCCGACTGGGCCGCCAGGTCCCGTGGCCCGACACCCTCGACGAGTGGCTGGACACGTGTCACGCCGCCGGGCAGACCAAGTCCACTCCGATCCTGCTCAAGTACGGTCCGGGTGGCTGGAACGCGCTGCACCGCGACCTGTACGGCGAGCTCGTGTTCCCCTTGCAGGTCGTGATCAACCTCAGCGAACCCGGCGGCGACCACACCGGCGGCGAGTTCCTCGTCTACGAGCAGCGACCACGTGCCCAGTCCCGCGCCACCGCCACCCTCATCCCGCAGGGCCACGGGTTGGCGTTCACCACTCGCGACCGACCCGTGCGGTCCGCCCGGGGATGGTCCGCCGCACCCGTCCGGCACGGGGTGTCGGTGATCCGGTCCGGCCAGCGTTTCACGCTCGGACTCGTCTTCCACGACGCGACCTGACCAGGTTGCACGGCGGCCGACGCCACCGAGCACGCCACTGGAGGAGTCGTCACGGACGACGGGCCATCCAGGCGGTCCGGCTGTTGCGGATCGTCAGGTCGCCGCGGTGCGCCCACGTGTCGAGGTGGTCGGCCAACAGGCGGTCGAGGGTGACCTCGTCGTCGCCGTCCAACTGGTGCCCGAGGGCGGGGCGCATCCTGCTGAGGAGCTCGTGCGCGTAGCGCCGGGCGTTCGGTGGCGCCGCGCTGACCTCGACGGTGAACCGGCGCTGCTCGGCGAGCTCGAAGCCCGCCCGCTCCAGGTGCGGCCGCCAGTCCGGGTGCGCGTTCCAACCCGCCTGCGCCGCGGCCTCGTGGAGACGGGTCTCCAGGCCGGGTCGACCCAGGCCGACGTCCTCGGGCAGGAAGCGTGGCAGGCCGTCCATCTCGACGACCACCAGTAGGCCACCGGGGTTCAGTGCCGTGCGGATGGCGCGGAGCACCCGGTCCGGGTCGGCGACGTGGTGCAGCGACGAGGCGGCCCACACGAGGTCGACCGCGCTGATCGCGGGCCAGGTGGCATCGACGTCGGCCTGGACGACACGGAGTCGGTCGGCCAGGCCGCGTTCGGCGGCCGTCCGTCGAAGGCGACCGACCATCAGCGCCGAGCTGTCGATCGCCACCACCTCGGCAGCCCGATAACGCTGCGCCAGCGCCAGGCTGCCCGCACCGGTCCCGGCGCCCACGTCGACGATCGTGCGCGGAGCAGCCGGCGCGTACTGACCGACCCGTGCCACGACCTCGTCGAGGTACGACCCCAACACGTCGGCATCCAGGTCCAACACGTCTGCGAGCCCTGCCTCGTCGCCGCGGCCTGTCCCCTCGGCGTGGCGCTGCGGGTGATGGTGCTGGTGCGCCTGCTCCGTCATGCTCTCACCGTAGACACGTGCTGCTCAGGAGACACGGACGCTTGCGCATGAGGCAAGATCGATCTTCACGTCGACACCTTGCCCGGCGGCAGATCTACGGGGGATGTGGAGCGCCGGAAGCGGGCATGTGGGCCCGCTGACCGTTGTGGTCGAAGATCGTGAGGATCTCCACGGGACCGTCGTGCGCAGCGACGTTGTGCGGCGTCATGGTCGTGAACTCGGCCGCACTGCCCGTCGGAACGAGGATCGTCCGTTCGCCGAGGTGCAGGCGGGCCGTGCCGGACAGGACGGTGAACCACTCACGGCCCGGATGAACCGCCGCGTGCTCCGGCCCGGCGGGACGATCGGGCGTGATGCGCATCTTGGCCACGGTCACGCCGTGCAGTGTCCGTTCGCGTGAGAGCGCCCAGATGGTCGTCCCCTCCGTCCGGCAGGCCTGCGGTCGGATCACGACGTCGTCGTCATCAGCGGACTCGACGAGCTGGTCGAGGGTGGTGTCGAGGGCCCGGGCGATGGGAATCAGCTGGTCGAGGGCGATCCGGCGGTGCCCGGTCTCGATACGGCTCAGGTTGGACGGGCTCAGGTGGCACCGCGCGGCGAGAGACTCCAGCGACCACCCTCTAGCCAACCGCAGCCCCCGTATCCGCTGCCGGATCACCGCGTCCACATCCGTCGGCTCATGCTCCATACGCAAGAGAGTATGCCTTGAGCGCAGAGGTTGCTCCGGACGGGGGTTCGACGACGCGGCGGTACGATCCCCGAGGTGCGACCCGGAGCCCTCCGAGTGTCTCTGCTCGGGACCTTCCACGTCGACGGTGACCTGGCCGCACCCCTTCCGAGCGGCCAGGCCGAACGACTGCTCAAGCAGCTCACCGTGCGTCACGGCCATGTCGTGCCCATCGACGTGCTGATCGACGCGTTGTGGGGCTCGGGTCCGCCGCACAACGCAGAACGGAACGTCGCCGCGCTGGTGAGCAGGCTCCGGCGTGCGCTGGGTCGCGAACGCATCGACGGGGGGCCTCCCGGCTACCGACTCGTGCTCGACGACCGCATCACGATCGATCTCTTCGAGGCCGAGGGCCTCGTGGCCACGGCCGAGCGCGAGCTCGTCCACCGCCGCCATTCCCTCGCCGCGGCCAGCGCCGAGCGGGCCGCCGGCCTGCTCGCCGCCGGACGCCCGCTCATCGAGGAGCGTGACGCGCCGTGGACCGCAGACGTGCGACGCCTCGCCGACCACCTGCTGCGCCGCGCTCGCCGGTGCTGGTGGACCTCGGCGCTGGAGCTGGGCGACCTCCGGAACGCGATCGATGTGGCCCTCGCAGCGCTGAGCGTCGATCCGCTCGACGAGGAGGCCTGCCGGGCCGCGATGACCGCTCACCAGCGCTCGGGTGAGCCGGGCCGTGCGCTCCTGGTGTACAAGGCCCTGCGCTCCGCACTGGCCGAGCAGCTCGGTATCGATCCGTCGCCCGCCACCCAGGCGCTGTTCCTCTCGGTGCTGCGTGAGGAGAACGTGCCAACCCACCGGGTCTCGACGGCGGCTACCGCGCCCGAGCCCACACCGCTGGTCGGCCGGGATACCGAGCTGGCCGAGCTGCTCGCCCGCTGGACCGACGCGCTCCAGGGCCGGCCCGGTCTGGCCCTGGTCGTCGGCGAGGCAGGTATCGGCAAGAGCGCACTCGTGGACGTCCTCGCCGCGCGGGCCCGCCGGACCGGTGCGCTGGTGCTCGCCGGCTCGTGCTTCGAGGCGGAGCGTTCGCTCTACCTGCAGCCACTGCTGGAGGCCGTGCGGGGCGGCGTCGCGCACCAGGAGCCCCGGCAGTTGCGCCGGCTCGCCGGCGAGTGGCTGGGGACACTCATCGAGCTGATCCCGGAGATCGCCAGAGCCACCGGTCCGGTGCCCTACGAACGCGTCGGCTCCGAACTCGAGCACCGCAAGAGCCTGGAGGCGTTGGCCTCCTTCCTCGACCGGCTGGCCGACGAGCAGCCGGTGCTGCTCGTCGTCGAGGACCTGCAGCACGCCGGCGCGTCCACGATCGAGGCCCTGCACTTCCTGGCCACCCGCTGGGAGCGCGGCCGCATCCTCGCCGTCGCCACCGAGCGCACCGAGCGGACCGACGAGCACCCGTCCGGGACGTCCAGGTTGCGCGACGTCGCGTTCGTGCACGAGCTCGGGCCGCTGCCCGAGGCCGCGGTCGCCGAGCTGGTCCACAACTACGGCCTGGCTCACGACGTGGGGAAGCTGTACGAGTGGACCGGTGGGTCGCCACTGTTCGTCACCGAGCTGCTGCGCCACCCCGCGTCGGGTACTGCCGCGCTGGCCATCCCCGGATCCCTCCACGACATGGTCGCCCGGCGCCTGACCCACGCGGGCGAGGACGTCAACACGCTCCTGGCCCAGGGTGCAGTGCTCGGGAGCTCCTTCTCGCTCGACGACGTCGCCGCACTGGCCGGGATCGACGTCGAGGACTGCGCGCGGCGGGCGGCCCGGGCCCTGCGCGCAGGTCTGCTCGTCGCCCGCGGGGACCGCTTCCGGTTCCCCAACGACATCGTGCGCACGGTCGCCTACGACGCGGTACCCGAACCCATCCGGGTCAGCCGGCACCGGCGGGCGGCCAGGCTCGTGGACGCGCGGCCCGAAGCGGCCGCGAGGCACCTCGCCGCCGCCCGGGACTGGGTGGAGGCCGCACGGGCCTGGCAGCTCGCCGCGCACGCCGCGCACCTGGCGTTCGCCAACGACGAGGCGGAGCGGTTGCTCACCGACGCGCTCGGCGTGGCCGAACTGAGCGCAGATCGCGCCCTGCTCGCCGTCCTCCGCCTTCGGCGCGGTGAGATCCGCACCGAGCTCGGCCGCCACGACGCCGCCCGCGACGACCATGAGCACGCGCTGGTGCTCGCTCGTGAGCTGGGCGACGAGGAGCTCGAGGCCAGAGTGCTCGAGCAGCTCGGCTGGACCGCCTTCTACGCGCGCGACGTGCTGGGCGCCGTCGACCTCGCGGAGCGGGCCACCCAGCTGGCCGAGTCGGCTGCGGCGGCGAAGGGTGCGTTGCCGAGTGCGACGCTGCTGCTGGGTCGCGTGCGGCACTGGGACGGCGACTACGCAGGCGCGGGAGCCGCGTACGACCGGGTGCTCGGCACCGAGACCGTCGAGGGCACCACGGCGATGGCCCTGGCCTACCAGGGGGCTCTGCTGCAGCACCAGGATCGTTTCGCCGACGCCCGCGCCGTGCTCGAGCGGGCCGCCGTCCTCTGCCGGCGCACCGGCCAGTTCCGCCCGCTCCTGCAGACGTTGTTCTTCATCGGCCTGGCCCGCGGCGATGTCGGTGACTTCGGTGGCGGGCTGGCCTCCCTCGACCGCGCCCGCGCACTCATCGACGGCTACGGGGTGAGCTTCTACCGCGCCGGGATCGAGACCACGACGTCA
Organism: uncultured Actinomycetota bacterium; assembly: GCA_963711715.1. Taxonomy (GTDB): domain Bacteria; phylum Actinomycetota; class Actinomycetes; order Mycobacteriales; family Pseudonocardiaceae; genus Pseudonocardia. The sequence continues at coordinate 120,901 of CAVQFJ010000001.1, read as the reverse complement.
TGGCTGTGGCAGGAGCTCGGCGACGTCGGGCGGGCGCGCGAGCACGCCGAGCAGGCCGTCGAGCTCGCTCGCCGCGGCGGCGGGGCGCTGGAGCTGGAGCAGGAGCTGCACGCGCTGCTCGCGCTGGCCGACTGCGATCTCCTGCTGGGGCGCCACGACGACGCGGGCGCCCGGGTGGAGGCCGCCGCCCCCATGCTCGAGCGCTCCCTGCCCTTCCGGCCTCGCGCAGCGATGCGGTTGCTGGAGATGCGGGCCCGGTTCGACCGCACCTGGGCCGAGGCGCTGTTCGACCACGCCCGGCAGTACTCGTCGCCCAAGTACCAGGCGCTGGCGCTCGCGCACCTCGGCCGCAGCGAGGCGGCCGCCCGGGTCGCTGCGCGCACGGGCTCGGACCTGCTGGTCAGCCGGCTGGGCTCGCCCACCGACCGGACCGCCGCACACGATCGGATCGCCCGCGCCCTGCCCGTCGAGCTCCGCGCGTCCTACACCCGCCCTGCCGCGAGACCGGTCAGCTCCCGCTGAGCGGAGCTTGCGGAGCGATCATCGTTACCTGAGCGGAGCTTGCCGAGCGATCATCGTTACCTGAGCGGGATGTCCATCCGCAGGTGCGGGAGGCCGACGTACTCCTCGACGCCACCGCGGCGGGTCCAACCGAGGCGCAGGAAGAAGCGCTCGTTCGGCGGTTGCACGTGAGCGATCATCCGCGCTCCGCCCCGCGCGCCCGCGATGGCGACGGCGAACCGCACCAGTGGGCCACCGAGGCCGGCGGCGCGATGTGCGGGCAACACGGCGAGCCGGTCGCCCTGCCACAGCCCGTCGCCGAGCGCGTAGAGCCGGACCGTTCCGGCGGGTCGGCCATCGACGAGTCCCAGGACGTGCACCGTGGACGGCTCGCCGTCGCGGACGTCGCGGTCCGAGCCGACGAAGATCCCCTGCTCGACGACGAACACCTCGTGTCGGACGCGGTGGTGCTCGACCAGGTCGGGTCCGTCCTCGGCCAGCCGACAGCCGACCTCGGGCGGCGCGCCCACCACGCGGGTCATGCCAGGGCTCCGGGCCGCGACCCGATCTGCAGGAGCGGCTTGCCGCGGCTCAGTTCGTGCTGCAGCCCGTTGATCCCGGAGCAGGCCTGGCAGCGTGCGCACCCGGCCACCGCCGTGTCGGCACCGATGCCGCGCTCGGTGAGGTACCCGGCCACCTTGCGGTAGAGCCGCTCGGTGTACGCAGCGGTGGGCGGAGCGACGTCCTCCATGAGCGACCCGGCCACCGGACGCAGCGGAACCACGAACGGGTAGACACCGATCTCGACGGCCCGCTTGCACGCGGCGATCGTGAGGTCCGGGTCCTCCCCCATCCCGAGGATGACGTAGGTGGACACGCGACCCTCCCCGAACAGCTCGACAGCGCGCTCCCACGTGCGGAAGTAGGTCTCGATGCCCGTGCGGAACTTGCCCGGGGCCACGTGCGCGAGCACCGTCGGGTCGAACGACTCCACGTGGATCCCGACCGCATCGATGCCCGCTGCGTGCACCTCCTCGAGCACCGCGAGGTCGTGCGGCGGCTCGAACTGCACCTCGACGGGCAACCCGGAGGCCTCCTTCACCGCCCGGCCGCACTCGGCGACGTAACGGGCGCCGCGGTCCGGAGCGCGGGTGCTCCCGGTGGTGAGCGTCGCATCAACGGCCCCGTCCAGGTCACGGGCGGCGACGGCGACCTCGGCGAGCTGCGCGGGCGACTTCTTCGCGATCGTGCGCCCGGAGTCGAGTGAGAGCCCGATGCCGCAGAACCGGCACTGGTCGGAGTTGCCCCAGTAGTTGCAGGTCTGCAGGACGGTGCTGGCCAGGGAGTCCAGGTGCAGCAGCGCGATCTTCCAGTACGGCACCCCGTCCGCGGTGGTCAGGTCGTAGAACCGCGGGCGGCGGCTCGCCGCGACCGACGCGAGCTTGACACCGTCCCGGTAGATGCCCTGCCCGTCGTCCTCGGCCTTGAGCACGTAGGGCGAGCGGCGGGCCGCCTCGCTCTGGGTGGGCACGGTGGCCGGCACACCCTCGATCCACATCATCCCGGAGTCCGACGGGCCCGCACCGCCCTGCCGGGTCTCGACCGGCGCCTCCACGCGCAGGCCCACGCTCTGCAGCTCGATGATCAGTGAGGTGACGTCGACGGCCGACCCTGTGCTCCGCTCAGTGTTCACTACCTCACCCCACCTCGCCGCACGGTTCACTATAGGGAGCGTTCATACCTCATAGGAGACTCACCCGCGTGGGGTTGTCAAGAGGACTCGATCTCCGCACGCCACCGGTCCCGCGCGGCCATCCACGACGAAGGGTCGGCGAACGTCTCGTCGCGGCGAGCCTCGCCGGCCGACCCGAACTCCTGCAGCCGGTACCGATCGGCGCCCGCGTACGGATCGACCGCGGCCACGAGCGTTCGACCGCTGGCCAGGTGGGCGGCGACGGACGTGCCGACGGCCACGTCCTCGATCCGCTCCGGCCCGTCCAGCACCACCCACGGCCGACCCGCGGCGCGAGCGGCGGCGACCGCAGCGGACCGGCGCTCGCCGTCCCGGGCCGCCACGAGCTCCCGACCCCGCGCTCCGCATGCTGCCTGCACGACCAGATCGACCGGCACCGGTGACCCGCCGCCCGGAAGCACGGCCAGCAGCGGCGTGGGCTCGGCCTCGACGGCGAGCAGGTCGTCGAAGGTGCCGGCGGTGCGACGCAGCTCGTCGACGAGCGCGCGCACGGCCTCGAGCCCCTGACGGAAGCGGTCAGGATCACTCATCGCCATCGGGTAGATCCGGTCCTCCGCGGCCCCCCACCGGGCCCGGGCCAGCACCTCGGCGTGCTGCCCCGCTGCACCCTCCACACCGCACCCCTGCCCGACGCCTGGCTCCCCGAAGAAGTCGTCAACTATAGTAGATCCACCGTTCTCATCCTGCGCGCGCCTGGAGCACCGGACATGCCGAGGATCGCCGTCGTCGCCCTCGGAGGCAACGCCATCACCCGCGCCGGGCAGGCCGGGACCCACGCGGAGCAGGCGGCCAACGCTCGGTCGATGGCCACGGCCATCTGCGAGCTGCGCGACGACGGCTGGGTGGTCGTCGTGGTGCACGGCAACGGCCCGCAGGTCGGTAACCTCGCGATCCAGCAGCACGAAGCTGCCGCCGATGTGCCCGCTCTCCCGCTGTTCGTGCAGGGCGCCATGACGCAGGGCCAGCTCGGCACGTTGCTCGTGGTGGCGCTGCACGACGTGGTGGACGACGCTGAGCAGGCCGTGGTGTCGATGGTGACCCACGTCGTCGTCGATGGTGACGACCCGGCGTTCGGCTGCCCCACCAAGCCGATCGGCCCGTTCTTCGCGAAGGCCGAGGCGCAGCGGCTCGCCGCGGAGCGCGGGTGGTCCGTCGTAGAGGATTCCGGGCGCGGATACCGCCAGGTCGTCGCGTCCCCGCGGCCACGCCGCATCGTGGAGATCGACGCCGTCCGCGCGCTCGTCGCCGAACACATGATCGTGATCGCGGGCGGGGGCGGGGGCGTGCCGGTCGTGGAGGACGGGCGGGGCTTCCACGGCGTGGACGGGGTGGTGGACAAGGACCTCACCGCGCGTCTGATCGCCACCGCGCTCGGGGCGGATGCACTCGTCCTGATCACCGACATCGGCCGCGTCGCCTTGGACTTCGGCACGGACCGCCAGCGTTCGATCGCCGAGATGACCGTCGAGGATGCGCAGCACCACCTGGACGGCGGGCAGTTCCCACCGGGCAGCATGGGACCCAAGATGAGCGCCGCGATCGAGTTCGTGCGGCACGGCGGGCGGCTCGCGGTCATCAGCGACGCCCGGCGCGTCCGCGCCACGCTCAGTGGGAAGGACGGCGACACCGGCACGCGGATCGTCACCCCGGCCACGGGCACGACGATCGGCGCAGCGCCGTGACCCACAGGGTGACCCTGTTCCACGACACGTACCTCGACTCGGTGGTGCAGTTGTCGGGCACGCGCACCATGCGGCAGGTGGAGGGCGTCGACTGGGCGTCGGCGGCGATGGCCACCCCGGCCAACCTGGAGACCCTGGGGGCCGAGGGGTTCGATGCCGCCGAGTGGGCGGGCGCCGGCGCGGGCGACCTGTTCATCGCGGTGCGGGCCGGATCCGTCGATGCGGTGGCAGCGGCCACGGCCGCCGGGGAGAAGGCCATGTTCGGCCAGGGTTCGGGGGGCTCCCAGGACGCCGCACCGCGCAGCGCGCGCACCATCCGCGAGGCGCTGGAGCTCGTGCCCGACGCCTCGGTCGCCGTCGTGTCCGTACCGGGCGACTACGCCGCGTTGGAGGCCCACCACGCCCTCTCCGCCGGCCTCCACGTGCTGCTGTTCAGTGACAACGTCTCCGTCGATGCCGAGGTGGAGCTCAAGAGGCGCGCCGCGGACCTGGGCCTGCTCGTGATGGGTCCCGGCGCCGGCACAGCGATGCTGGGCGGTACCTGCCTCGGCTTCGCGAATATCACCACCCCGGGTCCGGTGGCCGTCGTGGCGGCTGCGGGAACCGGCGCCCAGGAGGCGATGTGCCTGCTCGACCGCTGGGGCGTGGGTGTCTCGCACGTCATCGGCCTCGGCGGGCGGGACCTGTCCGCCGCCGTCGGTGGCCTGATGGCCGGTGCGGCACTCGCGGCGCTGCGCGCCGACGAGGCGACCGAGGTGGTGCTGCTCGTGTCGAAGCCACCCGACGTCGACGTGGCGCGATCGGTGCTGGAGGCGGCCTCCGGGAAGCCGGTGGTGGCCGCGCTGATCGGGCTCGATCCCGGGGCGATCGACGCCCCGGACGGCGTGACGCTCGCCGGGTCGCTGGAGACCGGCGTGGTGCGCGCGCTCGAGGCGCTGGGACGCCCGACCCCGGATCCGACGGACGGGCTGCGCGCGGCGGTGTCGGACGCGATCGTCGACCTCCCCGGGAAGCGGACGCTGCTGCGCGGCCTCTATTCCGGCGGCACGCTCTGCTACGAGGCGCTGGTGGTCCTCGCCGACACGCTCGGCGACGTGCACTCCAACACCCCGATCGACTCCTCGCTCGGCATGCCGGCCCCTGCGGGCAGCCACACCTGCCTGGACCTCGGCGAGGAGGAGTACACGAAGGGCCGACCGCACCCGATGATCGACCCGGAGGCGCGGATCGAGATGTTGCGGACCGACGGTGCCGATCCGGACGTCGCCGTGATCGTCCTCGATGTGGTGCTCGGTCACGGTTCGCATCCCGACCCGGCTGCCGAGCTGGCCCCGGTGTGTGCGCAGATCATCGCCGGTGGTGGGCCGCGGATCGTCGTCTACGTGCTCGGCACCGACCAGGACCCGCAGGGGTGGCAGGCGCAGCGGCGCGTCTTCGTCGAGGCCGGTTGCGTCGTCACCGACACGGCAGCGCGGGCCGCCCTCGCCGCTGCCGCCATCGCCCGCCGCGACCCCGATCTCGTCGGCAGGCCCGTGTGACCCGGGCCGTCGCGCTCCTCACCTACTCCACGAAACCGCGGGGAGGCGTGGTGCACACCCTGTGCCTGGCCGAGGAGCTGCACCGCCAGGGCTATCCGGTGCACGTCGTCACCCTCGGCGACCCGGACGTGGGGTTCTTCCGTCCCGTCCAGGTGCCGCACACGGTCGTGCCGGTGCGCGAGCGCGCCGGGAGCCTCGACGCCCGGGTGTTCGCCGCGATCGAGGCGCTCACCGAGGGACTGACCGGCCTTGCCGACCGCTTCGACATCCTGCATCCGCAGGACTGCATCTCCGCCCGGGCTGCGGTGGCCGTCCGGAACGGCGGCGCCCCGGTGACGGTGGTGCGCACCGTGCACCACGTCGACGACTTCACCACGCCCGCGCTCGTCACGTGCCAGGCCCGCGCGATCCACGAGCCCGACCGGGTGCTGGTGGTGAGCGAGCAGTGGCGCCGGATCCTGCGCGACGACTACGGGGTGGTGCCCGAGGTGGTGCCGAACGGCGTCGACACCGGACGCTTTCCCGTCGTTCCGGCTGCACGGCGGGCTGCGCTGCGGGAGCGGATCGGGGCGCAGGGCCGTTTCCTGTTCCTCGCCGTCGGCGGCGTGGAGCCGCGCAAGGGCAGTCGTCACCTGTTCGAGGCGCTGGGGACGCTGGCCACCGAGCTGGAACCGTCGCCGATGCTGGCGGTGGTGGGTGGCCACTCGTTCCAGGACTACTCCGACTACCGCGACGCCGCGCTGGCCGCGCTGCCCGGCCTGGGCCTGGAGCTCGGCGTCGACGTCGTCGAGCTCGGCACGGTGGACGAGGCCGAGCTCGCGGGGTGGTACACCGCCGCCGATGCGCTGGCCTTCCCCTCGGTGAAGGAGGGCTGGGGGCTCGTCGTGCTGGAGGCGCTGAGCATGGATCTGCCGGTCGTGGCGAGCGATCTGGCCGTGTTCGGCGAGTACCTGACCGACGGCTGCGACGCACTGCTCCCACTGGTCGGCGACAGTGCCGCGCTCGCCGTCGCCCTTCGTCGGGTGGCCACCGACGGCGCTCTGCGTGATCGGCTCCGGGCCGGCGGCCGCATCGTCGTGGACCGCTTCACGTGGGCCGCCAGCGCCGAGCGGCATCGCGAGATCTACGCCGATGTCCGCGCCGCGCGGCCCTGACCAGCCGCCGGAACCTCAGAGCCCGTGAGGGCGATGGACGTGGTCGTGCCCGTCGTCGCCGTCGGCGTGGTCGTGCCCGTCGGGACGCACGGCGAGTTCCCCCGCCCGGCCGTCGACGCCGCCCGGGTCCACGAGGCCGCGGTCCACCACCACCAGCTCCAACGCCTGCAGCCAGCAGCCGTAGTAGTCGAGGCACTCCCCGGCCGGATGCTCGTGCTCCCAGGCGGTGATCCGCTCGACGAGGTGGGCCCGGAAGTCGTCCCATGCGAAGGCACCGGCGTCGTGCAGGGTGACGGCCAGACCGAACGCGCGGCTCTGCCACGGCTCGGCGAAGACCAGCTCGCCGTTGGCACGCGGCGGCGCGGCCGGGCCCTCGACGTCCAGCACGGCGGTGGTCACCGCCCTGATCCCTCCACCGTCGCCACGCCGACCATGGCGTCGCGCGTGACCAGCGCGGCCAACTCGTCCTCCGACAAGCCGTCGGTGCCCGCGGGCCGCTGCGGCAGCACGAGGTAGCGCACCTCGCTGCTGGAGTCCCACACCGTGACCGCGACGTCCTCGGAGAGCTCCAGGCCCATCTCGGCCAGCACGGCGCGCGGCTCCCGCACGACCCGAGCGCGGTACGCCGGGTCCTTGTACCAGCTCGGCGGCAGGCCGAGAACCGGCCAGGGGTAGCACGAGCACAGGGTGCACACCACGACGTGGTGCACGGTGTCGCTGTTCTCCAGCACGACGATGTGCTCGCCCTGCGGCCCGGAGAACCCGAGCTCGCGAATGGCCCCGGTGCCGTCGGCGAGCAACCGTTCGCGGTACCCGGCGTCGATCCAAGCCTTGGCCACGACCTTCGCCCCGTTCATCGGCCCCACGTCGTTCTCGTAGGTGCTGATGAACTTGTCCATCACCGCGGGGTCGACGAGACCGCGCTCGGTGAGGAGCTGCTCGAGGGCCTCGGTCCGCAGCGCCGGCGGCAGCCGGTCCGGGTTCACGCCGGTGCTCATGGGTCGGGCTCCAGGTAGTCGTCGAACAGGTCGGCGTGCAGGGTGAACCGCTCCGCCGCGGGACCCCAGAGGTCCCGGGAGTCGAAGCCGACCGCGTAGACGTGCTGGGGGTTCTCACCCAGGAAGTGCGCGTGCGTGTCGGGCAGCAGCGCCGAGGGCTGGATCATCGTCACGACGCCGGAGCGTCCGCGCAGGTACCCCACCAGCTGGGTGTGCCCGACGGGCTCCTCGTCCTTCGTGCGCACCCGGTCGCCGACGGCGAACCGCGGCGGCTCGTCGACCGGTCGCATCGACCCGGCGGCGGTGGGCTTGTAGTCCGGCTTGGCGTCGTGCTCCGGCGCCGGTGGCTCCGCCACCTGCTCACCGCGGGTGAGCCGGACCCGGGCGTCGACCGCGCCCGGCGCCAGGATCGCGCTGTCGGTGAGCATCAGCTCGGCCGCGTTCAGCCAGCGTCCGTAGTACCCGTCCTCGAGGTAGTCCTCGCGGGACAGGCGGCCCAGGGCGTGCCGGAACGCGTCGAGGTTGCGTCCGGAGATCCGACCCATCGTGAGCACGGTCATCGCGAAGGCCCGCCCCTCCCACGGCTCGGCGAACACCGGCTCGTCGGCGGTCGGTGCCGTCGCCCGCCCCCAGCCGTCCGTGCCACCGATGTCGGCAGTGCTTCCCATCGCTCGTCACCTCCGGTCCCTGGGACGTGACCGATGGGACGAAGAACGTGCGCTTCGCCCCATCGGGGTGCCACCGGTGCTCGATGGTCGCTAGATCGTCCAGGTCTGCAGGACCAGCGCGCCCTCGCGCCGGGCGGTCAGGGTCGCGTCCAGCACGTCGAGGGGGTTGATCGGCTTCACGCCCTCGATGAAGTCGGTCTCCCGCATGCCGTAGAGCATCGCGGCGGCGAACCGACAGGCGTAGACCTTGCCGCCCTCCTTCATGAAGGTCTCCAGCTGCCTGTTGTAGGCCATGGCGCCGGGAAACGCCTCGTCACCCACCTTGGGGTAGCCGCGCGTGGCCGAGGCCATCAGGGAGCCGGGTCCGTAGAGCACCAGGCTGGTGTCGAAGCCCTTCCGGTTGATCCGGGTCATCGTGAGCATGTTGACCAGGCCGACCGATCCCTCGAAGGGCACGGTGTGCATGAAGATGTAGGCCTTCTCGCCCTCGTTCGCCTGGATGTCCTCGAAGACCTTCTCCTCGTAGTCGACGATCGCGTCGCCTACGTTGACCCTCTCACCGGCGATCTGAGCCACGGCGGTTCTCCTTCTGCTTCTTCTTCTTCTCGATGGATGGTGTCCGGGGTCAGACCGCTGGGCCCTGCGTTCGGGGTGGCGGTGCCCACGTCTGGCGATGGCTGCCCGGCATCGCGCGCATGATCCTGTTGCGGACCGGCCACGGCAGCGCCGCGTAGGTCGGCGCGAAGATCCGTAGCCAGAAGATCTCCTTCGGGCCCCGGGGTGCGCGGGGAGCCGGCGAGCCCTGCGTCCTCGCGAGCTTCTGGTGGGCGGCGACGAGCAGGTAGTGCTCGGAGTTGCTGCGCAGCCAGCTGAAGAACGAGGCCATCGCCTCAGCCCTTCGACAACTCGGCGAGGCCGTTGGTCGCCGCGACGACGATCGGTTCGTTCAGCGCGCCGATGGCGGGCGAGTAGACGTTCTCCATCGTCGACAGGTCGTGCAGCGTCATGCCGAACCGGATCGCCTGGGCGAGGAAGTCGGCACGCTCCTTGATGCCTTCGCCCCCGCCGATCATCTGGGCTCCGATGAGTCGCAGCGTGCCCGGCTCGGCGAGCAGCTTGACCCTGACGGGCTGGACGCCCGGGTAGTACCGGGCGCGGGAGATCCCCTGCGCCTCGGCCGTGACGTACGGGATGCCCAGCGCAGTCGCCGTGGCCTCGCCGAAGGACGCACCACCGATCACCCACTTGCCCGCCGGTGTCGCCCACGGCACGAACACCGCGCGGTAGGCCCGGTTGCCCCCACCCGCGTTGGTTCCCGCGGTCTTCCCCTGCGCGTACGCGTGCGAGCCGGTGAGGCCCTGCAGCGGGGTGCGGGTGAGCCCGTGCGGGATCTCGGCCACGTCGCCCGCCGCCCACACGCTCGGCGCCGAGGTCTTCATCCGCTCGTCGACGATGATGCCGCCGGTGGAGCCGAGCTTGATCCCGGCCGCCTTGGCCAGGGAGTTCTCCGGCGTCTTGTGGGTGGAGATGACCACGAGGTCGGCGGCGATCTCGCCACCGGAGGTCCGCACGGCCCGGACCTTGCCGTCGGCGTCACCGAGGAACTCCTCGAGCGTGGTGTTGAAGTGCAGGTGCGCGCCGAGCTCGCGCCAGGAGTCCTCGACCGGCTCCATGATGTCGGGATCGGCCATCATCGCCAGCGCGTACGGGTTGGGGTCGATCAGATGCGTCTCGACGCCGCGGTGCGCCAGCGCCGTCACCATCTCCAGGCCGAGCGGGCCGGCCTCGACGACGACCGCGCTCGCTCGTCTCGGAGATGACCTTGTCCCACTCCATCGCCTTGCGGATGTTCTTGACGTAGTACAGGCCGCCGAGCTCTCCACCCGGGACGCCGGGATCGGCGTAGTTCCAGCCGGTGGCGATGATCAGTTCGTCGAAGCGGACGGAACCCTCGCCCGTCACCATGACGGTCTTCGCCGCGGTGTCGATCGACGTGACCTCGGTCTCGTAGTGCACGTCGATGCCGGCGTCGACGTAGGCCTGCTTCCCGGCCAGGAACAGGCGCTCGAAGTCCGGGATCTCGCCACCGTGCACGTAGGGGATGCCGCACGGGCTGTAGGCCACGTCCTCGTACTGGGTGTAGACCACGACATCGGCGGCGGGGTCGGCCGCCTTGACCCCGCCCGCGGAACCGAGGCCCGCAGCCCCGCCGCCGATGATCACCGTCTTGCGAGGCACGACGAACCCTCTTCCCGTGGTCGCGGCGGGTGTCCGAGGCGACGATCGCGCAATCGTCCACCATACGTGACGACGATTCAATATACTGTTCGCGATCACGCTGTCAAGGAGGCCGGATGACCACCGCCCCGTCGGACACCCGCCGCCCGTCGGACGCCGGGGCGTGGAAGCCGATCGTCGGTGCGATCGGCCCGAAGGTCCGTGATCGCCGTCAGCAGCTCGGGTTCTCGCTCCAGCAGCTCGCCCAGCGCGCCGCGGTGTCGGCCGCCGCGATCCACAAGGTGGAGCGCGGCGACATGGTTCCCACGATCACGACCCTGCTCAAGCTGGCGGCGGCGCTCGACCGGCCGATCGCCCACTTCGTGGAGGACGACGGGGCCACCGCACCCGTTGCGAGGTTCACGTCGGCGGCGGCGCGGGGCACCGTGCCCGCCGAGGCGACCGGGGTCGAGCTGGCCGGGATCAGCGGGCCGGCCGAACGGTTCCGGACGGCTGCGGCCGTCGGCTCGATCGCCCCGGGGGCGACCGGCGGCACGCGGACGCGTCCCGGGGAGGACCTCGTGCTCGTGGAGGAGGGCATGCTGGAGTTCGAGGTGGGCACCGAGCGGTACACGCTGCGTGCCGGCGACGCCCTCCACTACCCCACCGATCGCCCGCACCGCTGGTCCAACCCGGGTCCCGGGACGGTCCGAATGCTCTGGATCTCGGTCACCGACAGCTGACCGGCGACGAGTCGGAGACCCTCGAGCAGGGCGGCGCCCGAGCTCGCCCCGACTGCCCGCAGCCGTTGCTCGGCGCGGTCGCGGTCGCTGCTCCCGCTCGCGGTGAGCCACGCGTGCGCGGGCTCGATGCACTGCCCGCGAGCGGCCCAGTGCAGGAACGCACCCGCCATGTCGGTCGTGCGCACCGATGCCGCGACGGCCCGCAGCGCGGGCTCGGCCGACGGGCCGCAGGCTGCGCGGGTACCCAGCAGGGCACCCGCGAGCACGTCGTCACCCGCCGGGGTCAGCCCGGGGCCGCGGCCGCCGAGGCGGGCGGCGAGTGCGGGGAGATCGACGTGGGGCGGGGTGTGGTCAGCCCCGTCGACCACGGCAGGCAACGCACCGGTCCAGGTCGGGACGTCCAGCGCCACCGACCAGCCCGGCCCGCGCAGCACCTCGCCGTCGGTACGGGCCGGGTCGCCCACACGCAGCGCCGGAAGCACCGCCACCCGCAGGTGCAGCGGGCCAGATGGGGCGAGCCCGCTCGTCAGCGCCATGACTCCGCTCCGGAACCGCAGGTACGCGGCCACCCGGTGGACACCGACCACCTCCCCCGCGCCGGGCGTCGAGAGGACCTCCCGGGCGCCGAGGCCCGCATCGAGCGGGGTGGGACGGCCCACCGCTACCGCTCACCCGCCGGCTCGACGACCGGCTCCCGCCGCGACGGCTCCTGGAGCGCCAACTCCTGGAGCGCCGCCTCGAAGCACTCGGCCGGGGCCGTGGCCACTCCGGCGCCGACCTGCCCGCTGCCGTCGTGGGCGTGCAGGATCCCGGTGGTGACCTGCGGGCGGATGCCCAACTCGACGACCCGGCGCGCGTCCACGGCCAGCGGGGTGCCCGCGAAGCCCATCGGTGGGAGCGTGAAGCGGCTGCTGCGACCGACGCAGATCCGCGCGAACCGCTCGGTGGCCGCCGCGGCATCGGCCATCGTGCCGCCGAGGAACCCGGCGACGGCGGGGGACCCACCCGCAGCCGGTCCCCCGAGCCCGGTCAGCTCCAGCACGGCACTGTCACCGATGTCGGGCGCTGCGTCGTCGGGGCCCAGGCCGGCGTGGTAGAGCGCGTCCTGCACGGGCGGAGCGGTCGCGAGGTGCCACGTGTCGGAGCCGGCGAGGCGGATCCCGAAGTCGGTGCCGTTGCGGCACATCGTGGTGACCACGCTCGACCCCGCCACCTGGCCGGCCCACGCGGTGAGCGACCGCGCCCCGGCCATCGCGAGCGTCAGGTAGAACAGGTGGTTGCCGGACAGGAACCGCGCCAGCTGCGCGCGCTCGGGCGAGCCCAGGTCGGCCAGCTGCGGCAGCCAGGTGCGGATCAGCAGGTTGGTGGTGGCCTGCGTGCGCATGTGCAGGTCGTCCCCCATCGCGACGCCCTGCGTGGCCAGCGCGAACACGTCCAGCGGGCCCGCGCCCTCGACCACCTGCGCGAGCGCGGGGCCGGCGACGTCACGGAGGAACCGCAGCCGGTCGATCGCGGCGCCGGTCTCCCGGCCGAACCACGGCACGTCGCCGGGGCCCTGGCTGATCGGCGCGAAGGCGCGGGTGCCGCCCTGCGGGCACTCCACCACCCACACCGGCGTCGACGGCCCGATCGCGCTGGCCATCGGGACCACGACGTCGTGGGCGTTGGCCGGAGAGAGTGCCACGGCCCCCTCGGCGAGCAACCGCCCGGCCTGTTCCACATCGGATGCCCAGCCCTCGGCGACGACGGCGGCGCGCATCGAACGCCGCAGCGGGTCGCACACGCGGTTCCACTCGATGGCGGGACCGCAGTGCAGGAGGGTGCGGTCGCCCACGGCGGGCAGCACGTCCGCCACCCGGGCGACTCCCGTGAGCGTGGGAACGCCCTCGTCGAGCCGCCGCAACACCTCGGCGTTCGCCGCGTCGATCGCGGCCGCGCGCGGGCCGTGGACGCGGGTGAGGGCGGCGACCAGGCCAGGATCACCACCGGCCGGCGGCGACCATTCCACGTGCTGGACCGCCCGTCCCTGGTCACGCACGGCGTCGGCGAACATCGGCAACCCGACGTTGACGACGGCCGCCACCTCTGAGGGGAGCGTGAGCTGCGCCATCACCGGTCCTCCTTCTCCTGCTTCTCCTCCACGACGGCGCGTGCGGTGTCCAGCAAGGTCTGTTCGACGCGGTCGAACCCCGCGGTCCGGGTCGCGGCGAGTGCCTCCAGCTCGTCGAGCCGGGAGCGCAGCGAGGTCACCATGGCCAGGAGCGCGTCCGGGGCCGCGCCTCCCTGCGCGGCCCGCGACAGGACGATCTGCCAGGGGTCGAGCACGGCCGACAGGTCGACGCCGGCCAGGCCCCATGCCGTCCCGGTGTGCTCCCGGGCGGCCTCGTCGATCATCTCGCCCGTGATCGCCGCGCCCGGCACACCCGCCTTGCTGGCCGCGCGCACCGTCCGCCCGACCACGACGTAGGCGGTGCGGTAGTCGACGCCGAGGGTCTGCACGAGGTGCTCGGCCAGGTCGGTGGCCTGCGTGTAGCCACGGGCGAGCTCCTCGGCCATCCGGTCGGCGTTGACACGCAGCGTGCGCACCACGCCGGTGATCAACCGCGTGATCCGCAGCGTCAGATCCAGCGCCCGGGGCACCTCGCCGTAGGCGAAGATCAGGTTGTCGCTGCGGGCCGACGGGCTCTTGGTCACCGCGAGGAAGCCCGACAGCCGCCCGATGATCACGCCGGACGCACCGCGCACGATGGCCAGCGCGTACGGGTTGCGCTTGTTCGGCATGAGGATCGACGAGCGCGTGAAGGCGTCGTCGAGGTCGACGAAGTCGAACTCGCTGGAGGAGAAGATCTCCAGGTCCTCGGCGAGCTTGGAGAAGTTCGACAGCAGGCTCGACGCCGTGGCCAGCACGTGGATCAGTCCGTCGACCTGCCACATCGCGTCGCGGGTGTGCTCGATGACGCCCTCGAAGCCGAGCGACGACGGCGATGAATCCCCGGTCCTCCAGCAGCCGCGTGCCGTTGACGCAGCCGGCACCGCCGGGGCTGCAGTCCACCCAGTCGAGCTCGTCGAGCAGGCGGCGGGCGTCGCGGACGCAGGAGTAGACGAACGAGAGCAGGTAGTGCCCGAACGTGGACGGCTGCGCCTGCTGGAGGTAGGTCTGGTCGGGCAGCAGCGTGTGCGCGTGCTCCTCGGCGCGGGCGCAGGCCTCCCGCGCGAACGCGACGGCCTCCGTGACGAGCTCGGCGAGCTGGCGGCGCAGGTGGAGCCGCAAGCGCGATGCGGGTCGCCTCCCGCCGCGGCCGGCCGGCGTGCAGCCAGCCTGCGACGTCGCCGATGCGCGAGACGAAGTAGTGCTCGCGCGAGTTGTAGGCCTCGCCGAAGGTGGGGTCGTAGGGGAAGTCCGCAGCCGCGATCTCCTGCACGTCGAGCAGCAGGGCCAGCAGCTCCCGCTCCGCCTCGGACGGGATGATGCCGCGGCGCGCGAGGTCGAGCACGTGGGCGATGTCGGCGAGGTTGAGCCCGCGGTGCAGGAAGGGCGCGTCGGCGTTCTCCAGCGCGAACCCGGATTCGACCAGCTCGGGAGCCGGGCCGCCCTGCGGCGGGCCCCCCTCGCGGGTCGGCGGGGTGTGGTCACGCGCTGGCCTCCGTCAGGTGGGCGAGAGCGGGCAGCAGGCCGCCGGTGTGCCAGTAGACCACCGGGCCGGCGGCCGGGAGCCGGTCGAGCAGCGCGGCGAACGCCTCGGCGCCGTAGGTGTCGTCGAGCAGCAGGCCCTCGGTGTGCAGGGCGAGCCGGGCAGCCACCCGCTCGGGCGCCGACGCGACGCCGAACCCGGCGCCGCGGCCGTCGATCAGCTCGGGCGGGCCGGGAAGGGGTGCACCGATCAGCGCCGCGCATCCTGCGGCCAGCCCGGTCACGTGCGCGGCGATGTCCGGGACCGGGCGGCTCACCGACACTCCGAGGACCGGAACGTCGACGCCGACCGCGGCGAACCCGGTCGAGCAGCCCGGCGAGCTGCCGCCCGACCCGACGGCGAGGACGACCAGTGCCGGCGGTCAGTTCCTGGCGGCGAGCTCCTGCGCGGCGACGGCGAACCCGACCGCGCCCAGCGCGGTCGAGCCGCCGCGGGGCACGGCGTAGGGCCGCCGCCCCGCAGCGCGCAGCTCGGCGGCCCGCTCGACGACGAGCCGGTCGAGCGCCCCGCGGTGCCTGGCCGGTCGGACCGCAGGGTCGCACCAGCGGCGGCCGCGAGCGCGAGGTTCGGTCGCGCCCGCGGGTCGCCCGCGACCAGCACCTCGCAGTCCAGCCCGGCGGCGCGGGCGGCCAGCGCCGCGGCCGGCGCGAAGTTCGAGCCCGGGCCGCCGCCGGTGACGAGCACGTCGGCGCCCGCGGCCAGCGCGGCGCCGAGCAGGTACTCCAGCGGCCGGGCCTTGTTGCCGGCCACCGCGAAGCCGGTCAGGTCGTCGCGCTTGACCCACAGCGGCCCGCACCCGAGGGCCGTCTCCAGGCGGTGGGCGCGGTGCAGCGGGGTGGGGAACACCCCGAGCGGGAACCGGTCGGGGACCTTCACCGGGTCGCATCGCTCCGGCTCGGCGGCGCGCGCGGCATGGCGCGCGGGCGAGCACACCGTCGACCATCGCCCGGCCGCGGCCTCCACCGCGGGCCGGCCGCCCAGCGCGCGCACCTGCGCCTCGTCGGCCACCCCGCGCGCGACGAGGCCGGCCGACCAGGTCCGTCGCCGGACTCCCGCAGCACCTCGTGCAGCACCTGCTGGGCGCGGTGCTTGCCGACCGTGCCGGACAGCCCGGCCAGCACCCGCTCGGAGGTCAGGCCGACCGCCATACCGCTCGGCGTTGGCCGCCATCGCCGCGGTGTCCACCTCCAGGCCGGCGAGCGAGCCGAAGCGCCAGCGCCGTGGCCGTGCCGGTGAGCTGGCAGACCTCGGGCAGCGCGATCCACTCCGCCTTCCACGCCCGCCCGTCCCGCTCGTGCCCGGCGACCACGCCCTCCAGGAGCACCGCGGCAGCGGAACGGGCGAGCCGCGCGAGCGTGTCCAGGTGCTCGCTGCCCTCGGGGTTGCGCTTGTGCGGCATCGTGATGGAGCTGACCGCCCCGGCGGGCGCGGCCTCGGCCAGCTCCCCGATCTCCGGGCGCGCCAGCTCGTAGACCTCGGTGCCGATCCGCGCCAGCGTGCCGCACACCATCGCCAGCACGCTCGCCGAACTCGGCGATCCGGTCGCGCGCGATGAGCCACGAGATCCCCGGGTCGGCCAGCCCGACCTCGGCGCAGAACCGCGCGCGCAGCTCGGGGCCCGCGGCACCGAAGAACGCCAGCGCCCCGACCGCGCCGCCGAGCTGCCCGACGAGCCAGCGGTCGCGGCCCTCGCGCAGCCGGTCGAGGTGCCGGCGCACCTCGTCGGCCCAGGACGCCGCCTTGAACCCGAACGTGATCGGGGCGCCGGGCTGGCCGTGGGTGCGACCCGCCATCACCGTGTCGCGGTGCTCCCGCGGCGAGCGCGAGCAGGGCGGCCTCCAGCGCGCGCAGGTCCCGCCACACGATCGCGCCGACGTCCCGCATGACGAGCCCGAACCAGGTGTCGGAGACGTCCTGAACCGTGGCGCCGACGTAGACGTGCTCCCGGGCGTCGCTCGGGCAGCACCCGCGTGCAGTCCGTGGATCAGGCCCAGCGTCGAGTGCGAGGTGGCGCGCGTCTGCTCGGCGACGTCGTCGAGGTCCAGCGCCTCCACCCGGGCGCCGTCGGCGATCGCGGCGGCGGCCGCGGCCGGCACGATGCCCAGCCGAGCCTGGGCCCGGGCGAGCGCCGCCAGGACGTCGAGCCACGTCTGCAGCATGGCCCGCTCGTCGAAGATCGTCGCGAGCTCGGGGGTGCCCCAGAGGTGGGCGTAGAGCAGGGAGCTGCTCAGGCGGGTGCCCATACCGGCTCCTGCTGCGCGGCGAGGGCGCGCAGGGCCTCGCGGACGTGCTCGAGCGAGGAGCCCCACGGCACCGTCACCCGCCCCGGCCCGGCCTCGGTGTGCTCCTCCTGCAGGCAGCACTTGGTGAGCAGCACCGCCGGGTGCGGTCCGCGGGCGCGCTTCGGGCAGAAGTCGACGGTGGGGACCTCGGTACCGTAGAACCACGCGTGGATCTGCTGCGAGCGCGTGCAGCCGAGCAGCGTCCAGTCCGCGAACGGCGGGTGCTCGTCGAGGTAGGAGACGCGCGCTCGCCCGGCGTCGCCACCGGAGCCGCGGCACGGCAGCAGGTAGTGCCCGGCCGGGTGGGCGGCGGCGAGCTCGACCGAGGTCGGTCAGTTCGCTCACGAGTTCGATCGGCGGGAGGTCCTCGGTGGTGGCGAGGATGCGGCGCGCCTGGTCATAGAGCTTGGCGGGCTCCGGTGGCACCACCTCGCGCACGACGATCCGCAGCGGCGACGCGTCGACGATGAAGTTCACGTGCTCGTAGCGGCCCTGCACGACGACCGCCCGGGCCCCGGAGGCCGCGGCTGATGCGGCGGCCAGCGCCGAGGGGATCGCGGTGTCGATCTCGGGATCGTGCAGGTAGGCGCACTCGTCCGGACCGGCGAGGAGCGTGACGTCGACGATCGGCGCGAACAGCTCGGCGTCCGATGCCTTCTGCACGTGCAGCAGCGCCGTGGCCGGCCCCGACCGCGCGACGACGAACCGCGTGCGGCGGTAGGCGTCGCGGCCGAGGAAGTAGCTGCGCAACGAACCCTCGTCCATGCCGACGCCCGGGGGCAGCGCCGCCACGGACACCCCCCGGTACCGGCCGGGCACGAGGTTGGGTCCGCCGCGCGGCGTCACGCCGTCCCCGCTCCGGCGCCATCCTCCTGGTGGCTCGGTGCCGCGGTGTCCGAGCGCAGTCCCAGCCGCAGCGTCTCGACCGAGAGCACGTCGGACAGCGCCACGTTGCCGAGGTTGACGTCGGGCCCGAAGCGGCGGATGAACCACGCCTGCTGGGAGGAGCGGGGCGCCTCGAAGACGATGCGCTCCACCCCGACCGCCGCCACGACGGCCTCCACGACGTCGGGTCGCACGCGACCGGCCGCGTCGAAGGTGCCGACGGTGCCGCTCTGCCGACCCTCGGTGACCACGAGGTGCGCCCCCGCGTCGAGGTCGGCGAGGGCCTCGGCCGGCCAGGTGCGGGCGGCGAACTGCTCACCGGGGGACTTGGCACCCACCTCGGCGAGCACGGTGAAGTCCCGCACGGCGAGGGCGATCAGCTCGCGCTTCTCCGCCGTCGACATGGACACCGTCCCGCGGGACACCTCGACGAGCCCGAACCCGCTGTCACGCGCCCATGTCAGGCACTCGCGTGCCCGGCCCTGGGCCCACGCGATCTCCAGCAGCGTGCCGCCGAGGCAGGCGGGAACGCCGTGGCCGGCGAGCAACGCGAGCTTGGCGCCCAACGCCGCATCGACGTACGCGGTGCCCCAGCCGATCTTCCAGATGTCGATGTGTGCGGCCGCCGAGTCGAGGAGGTCGGCGGTGGCACCCGGGGGCGCTCCGGGGTCGAGCACGTGGGTCAGCCCCGTGACGCGCGGCTTGCCCGAGCGCGCCGGCAGATCCAGGCGGAAGGACGGGTCGGCCACGGCGGTCATGGTAGGTCACATAGTGGAGGGATGCCTATCATCGGAAACGTCACGACGTTCCCCGACCGGAGGTCCCATGCCCGACGACCCGGCTGCGCTGGACGATCTCGTGGCTGCCGTTCGCACCCACCCTGGCCTGCGGGGAAAGGCGGCGATCGGCCTGGTCTCGACGGTGCTGGGCGGCAGCGACTGGCTCGCAGGGCCGGGTGACGACGGCGCGGTCGTCGGGCCGTTCGGGGGGTCCGCGGTGGCCTGCGGGGAGGCGATGTGGCCGCCGTTCGTGCGCGCCGACCCGCACGGCGCCGGATTCGCCGCGGTGCTCACGAACGTGAACGACCTGGCTGCGATGGGGGCGGTGCCGCTGGGCATCGTCGACACGATCGTGGCGACCGAGGAGGTGGCGCGGGCCGCGCTCGAGGGGATGCGCCGCGCCTGCGCGCTGTTCGAGGTGCCGATCATCGGGGGGCACCTCACGGCGCACGACGGGGAGCCCGCGGTGTCGGCGTTCGGGATCGGCTCCGCGACCCACCCGCTGTCGGTCACCCGGATGGCGACCGGCCAACGCCTGGTGGTGGCGTACGCGCTCGACGGCGCGATGCGGCCGGACTTCCCGTTCTTCCCCGCGTTCGAGCAGCGCCGCGGGCGCTGTGCCGGTGACGTGCGGCTGCTCGCCGAGGTGGCCGCCACCGGCTCGTGCGTGGCGGCGAAGGACATCAGCATGGCCGGGTTCGCCGGCTCGTTGGCGATGCTGCTGGAACGAGGCCGCTTCGGGGTCACCGTCGACCTGGACGCGCTGCCGGTACCCGACGGGGTGGGTCTCGCAGCGTGGCTGACCTGCTTCCCCAGCTTCGGCTTCCTGCTGTGCGCGCCGGCAGGCCGTGAGGAGGAGCTGGCCGGGGCGTTCACGGCTCGCGGGCTGCGGGCCGCGGTGCTCGGCATCCTGGACGACACCGGCCTGCTGGCACTGCGCCGGGGCGACGCCGTCGCGACGGTGCTCGACGTGGGCGCCGAGCCGGTGACCGGACTGGTCCGATGACCGGCTACCCGGCGAGCGACACGAGCCGCTCCACCGGCCGCACCCCCGCCGCGACGTCCGCGGCCAGGCTGAAGATCCGCGTCGCGCGTTCGGGCTCGGCCCAGAGGTGGGTGGCCGCGAAATCGACCCACTGCTCCGGCCCGAGCAGGGGTTCGTCGGCGTACTCCAGCTCCGCCCAGGTGACGGCGAGCTCGAGCAGCTCGAGCAGCTCGTCGATGTCGTGCTCGACGGTGAGCAGGCGGTCGTGGTGGGCGCGCAGCGCCGGGTCGACCGCGCATCCCGCGGTGCAGGCCGACGGGGTCACGGCGACGTCGGTACGGCACAGGATCGTCATGATCAGCTCCTCGGGAGGGTGCGGAGCCGGCGGCGGCCGGCTGCACTGCTGCTCGCCACCCTCCATCCCGACATTGCACCGTTGTTGCACGCCGGCTACGAGGAGGCGTCCGTGTCCGAACGGACGGTGAGGTCGCGCTGGGACGGCGACCTGCGCGCCGTCGTCGACGCCGGGGGGTTCGAGCTGGTCGTCGACGAACCGGAGTCCTTCGGCGGCACCGGACGTGGGCCGCAACCGACCGAGCTGCTGCTGGCGTCGGTGGCATCCTGCTTCACGATCGCGGTCGCCCACGTCGCGCGACAACGTGACGTCGAGCTGGCCGGCCTGCACGTCGACGTCACCGGTACCTACGACGGTCCGCAGTTCTCCGACCTGCGCATCGCCGTGCAGGCAGAGCGGCCGTCCGGTCCCGAACTGGACGTGTTGATCGCTGCGGCCGAGCGCGTCTGCTACGTGACCAGAACGCTACAGCTGGGACCCGAGATCACCGTCACCGCCGAGCAGCAGGGCCCGGCGGACGACCTCGCGCAGGGGTAGCCCGAGCGCCGCGGCGGCGGCGGCGACGTCGTCGTGCTCCGGTTTCGCCCCCCACGGGCCGTGTTTCACCCGGACCGGGTGCCCGTCCACGTCGACGGTCGAGGTGCTCCGGGGCAGCGCGACACGGTCGACGCCAGTGCGTCGCAGACCGAGGCTGCCCGTCTCGGCGAGCACGATCCGTTCGCAGGCCGGCACCCGGTCGGGGGCCACGAGAACGTGAACGGTGTGGGCGGGTCGGCCCTTCTTCATCACGATCGGCGTGAGCCACGCGTCCGCAGCGCCCGCGCCGAGCAGCCGGCCGACGAGGTGTCCGAGCACCTCGCCGGTGACGTCGTCGACGTTCGTCTCCAGCAGCACCATCCCCGCGACCGGGCCGAGCGGTTCGCCGAGCAGGGCCTGCAGCACGTTGGGTCGCTCGGGGTCGTCCCGCTGGCCTGCGCCGTATCCGACGCCCACCAGCCGCATCGCGGGGACCGGACCGAACACCGCTCCTGCGGCGACGAGCAACGCGGCACCCGTCGGGGTGACCGTCTCGCCCTCCCCCGCCCCGGTCACCGGCGCGCCGGCGGCCGCGAGCAGCGCCGCCGTGGCGGGCGCGGGCAGCGGGAGGATGCCGTGCCGGGTCGACACAGTGCCGCTGCCCAGCGCCAGCGGTCCACAGTGCACCGCGAGGATGCCGAGCAGGTCCAGGGCCGCCGCGGTGCCCACTGCGTCCACGACGGTGTCGAGCCCGCCGATCTCGTGCAGGTGCACCTCGGTGGCGTCGACGCCGTGGATCCGGGCCTCCACTTCGGCGATCGCGCGGACCGCGCGCTCGGCGAGCGGGCTGCCCGCCACCCGTACGAGCAGCTCGCCCGCCCGCCGATCGGTGGCCGCGTCGTGCACGGTCACAACGGCTCGGGTCCCGCTCACGGCTCCCCGGGTGACGCGCCGGGCCTCCAGACTCCACCCGTCCAGGCCGGTGGTCGCGATGGCCGCCCGGACGCCGTCGAGCGGTGCGCCGAGGTCGAGCAGCGCTCCGAGCAGCATGTCTCCGGAGATGCCGCTGAACGGGTTGAGCCAGCAGATCACGGGTGTGCGGACCGAGAGCGCGCCATCCGGTGTGCGGCCATCGCCGCCCCGAAGCCGGAGTCGATGTTCACCACGACCACGCCCGCCGCGCAGGAGGTGAGCATCGCGAGCAGCGGCGTGATCCCCTCCAGCGCGGCGCCGTAGCCGACCGATGTCGGCACGGCGATCACCGGACACCCCACGAGCCCGCCCACGACGCTGGGCAACGCCCCCTCCATGCCGGCGATGCAGATCACCGCATCGGCGCCGGTCAGCACCTCGGTCTCGGCGAGCAACCGGTGCAACCCGGCCACCCCGACGTCCCGCAGCTCGTGGACGTCCAGCCCGAGGGCGGTCGCCACCGCCGCGGCCTCCGCAGCCACCGGAGCGTCCGCGGTGCCGGCCGAGGCGACGACGACCCGGAAGCCCCGCCGCGGTGCGGGGCGCAGGACGAACAGCCGGGCGGACGGGTCGTACTCCCCGCCGGACACGGCCGCTCCCACGTCGAGAGCCCCGGCGTCGTCGAGGCGGGTGACGAGGACCGGCCCGCTGTTCCTCGCCAACAACGCCCGCACCACGCCGACGATCTGCTCCGGAGTCTTGCCGGGCCCGTAGACGACCTCGGGCACGCCCATCCGCTGTTCGCGGTCGACGTCGGGCCGGGCGTACCCGAGGTCGGCGAATCCCGCCGGGAGGGGCTCGCTCACGGGATCGCCGGCAGGCCGAGCATCACGTTCATCCGACCGCTGGCGAAGCCCTGCAGATCGAGCGCGCAGAACGCGAAGCCCGCGGCCCGCACCGCCGCGTCCAACTCGGTGCGCACGGTGGTCGCCCGCGGGATCTCGGCCACGGGAACCTCGACCCGGGCGACCGAGCCGTTCGCGTGCGACCGCACGCGGCAGACCGGGAAGCCCAGTGCCCGTACCGCGTCCTCGGCCTGCTCGATGCGCTCGACGATCTCCACGGTGACCGGATCGCCGTAGGCGACCCTCGAAGCGAGGCACGCCGACGCCGGTTTCTCCGCGGTGCGCAGGCCCAGCCGGGCACTGATCCGTCGCACGTCGTCCTTGCCGAGCCCGGCCTCCATCAACGGCGCCACCGCCCCCCGTGCCGATGCGGCGCGCTGCCCCGGTCGGTGGTCGCCGAGGTCGTCGAGGTTCGTGCCCAGGGCGATCCGTGCACCGCCGAGGGCGGCCAGTGGCGACAGGGCGTCGAGCAAGGCCGACTTGCAGTGGTAGCAACGATCTCCGGCGTTCGCTCGGTACTCCGGCCGGTCGAACTCGTCGGTGCACACCTCCACGTGGGCGATTCCGCGGTCGCGCGCGAACGCCCGGGCCGCGACACGTTCGGAGCGGGACAAGCTCGCCGACACCGCGGTGACGGCGACGGCGCGCGCGCCGAGTTCCTGCGCCGCCACGGCCGTGAGCAGTGCCGAGTCGACACCGCCGGAGAAGGCCACGAGAAGGGGCCCGGCACGACGGAGCCGCTTGCGCAGCGCCGCCTCCAGCGCGGCCGGCCGGGCATCGCGATCCACGGCCACCTCCTCGGTCACGTCTTCGTGCGCAATCCACGACGGCGGCTTCGGCCTGAGACTAGGTGAACGGCGCGGACCGACGGTCGCCACCCACGTCGGTGATGGGGTCATCGTCGACGAGGCCCAGCGATCCGGGACAGCCGGGGGCGGGTGGGCGTCAGGGCTCCGCCACGATCCCGGCGGCGTGTTCCCGCAGCTCGGCTCGCAGCACCTTGCCGGTGTCGGTCCGGGGCAGGGCGTCCACGACGCGAAAGGCGCGCGGTGTCTTGTTGCCGCCGAGGCGCTGCCGGACGTGCTGCGTCAGGACGGTCTCGAGCTCACCGGCGCTCCCGTCGCCTCGTGGCACGACGAACGCGATGAGCCGTACGAGGTTGATCGCGTCGTGCACGCCGACGACGGCGCACTCCGCGACCAGGTCGTTCTCCATCAGGGCGGTCTCGACCTCGATCGGGCTGACCCACATCCCGGCGACCTTGAACATGTCGTCGAGCCGACCCTGGAAGTAGAACCGCCCGGCCTCGTCGCGGCGGAACACGTCGCCGGTGTCGAGCCAGTCGCCGACCAGCCTGCGCCGCGACAGCTCCCGGTCACGCCAGTAGTGCGCGAACGTCGACTCGCCCTTGACCAGCAACGTCCCGGTCTCGCCGGCAGGCAGGTCCTGGCCCTGCTCGTCGACGATCCTGGCCTGGTAGCCGTCGACGACCGTCCCGGTGGAGCCCGGAGCGATGTCGTCGGCGCGGTTGGAGATGAAGATGTGGCAGGACTCCGTGGAGCCGATGCCCTCCACGATGTCGCGGCCGGTCCGTTCCTTCCACTGGGAGAGCAGCGTGGCGGCCAACGGCTCGCCGGCCGACACGCACATCCGCACCGACTCGAAGGCGTCGGTCATCGAGGGTGTGCGGGAGCTGGTGAGGATGCTCGCGTAGCTGGTCGGCACCCCAAACAGGACCGTGGGGTGCATCCGACCGACCACGTGCAGCACGGTGCGCGGCTGCGGTGGCTCGGCCACCAGCAGCGTCGTCGCGCCGGCGGCGAACGGGAAGTACAGCCCGGCGCCCAGGCCGTAGGCGAAGTACAGCTTGGAGATCGAGTAGGTGGTGTCGGACTCGCTCAGGCCCAGCACGGTCCGGCCGTAGCTGTCGATGCACGAGCGCATCGCGTGCTGCTGGTGGACCACGGCCTTCGGCCGCCCGTCGGTGCCCGAGGTGTAGAGCCAGAAGCAGACGTCCTCGCGCGTCGTGTCCGCCGGCTCGAGCGACCGGTCGGCCGCCCTGGTGACCTCCCCGAAGCTCAGCTCCCCATCACCCGGCTCCCCGACGACCACCAGGTGACGCAGGTGACGGGCATGCCGCCGGGACGCCCGGAGCGTCCGGGCCACCGCTTCGCTGACCAGGGCGACCTTGGCCCGGCTGTCGTTGAGCACGTGGACGTAGTCCTCGGCCCGCAGGTTGGTGTTGACCGGTACGGGGACCGCTCCGATCTTGATCGCCCCGAAGAAGGTCACGGCGAACTCCGGGGAGTCCTCGACGGCGACCAGCACCCGGTTCTCGATCTCGACACCGAGCTCGCGCAGCGCGTTGCCGGACCGGTTGGCGCCGGTGACCACGTCTGCGTACGTCCAGTCCCGGGCCGGGGTGGTGATCGCCACCGCATCGGCCCGGCCCTGCTCCAGGTTGGCCTCCAGGATGTCGACAGATGCGTTGTAGTGCCCCGGCCCACCACCCGTCGGCCGACGACGCCCTCGCGCAGTCCGACCCTCGCTGACCGTCAGATCGGTGGGGTGTGCGGCGAAGAACTCGGCGAGCAACTCCGCCGCACTCCTCGGCTGCTGGATGTGCAGCAGGTGGGACGCCCCCCGCAACACCGCCGTCTCGGTCTGCGGCAGCCACCGCGTCACCTCGTCGCGCGCCTCGCGATAGAGCTGCGAGCTCTCCGACCCGTTCACGAACAGGGTCGGGCAGCGGATCCGGCTGGCCTCGGCCGCACCGAACACCCACTCGTCGTGGGCCGGGGCCTCGGTGACGAAGTACGTGTCGACGTCACGCAGGGCCTGTTCCAGGCCACCCGGAACCGAGCGGGAGATGTCGGCGCGCTCCTTGGGCGAGCCGAGGAACAAGTCCTCGGCCGCCTCCCAGTCGCCGTTTCGGTAGAGCTTGCCCGCGACGGCCACCAGCTCACGCACCTGCTCGCCACCCGGCACCGTGAGCAGGGCGGCCTCCAGAAGGGCCAGGGTGTGCACCGCCGCCGGAACGTCGGCGGCCAGCTGGAGGCCGATGAGGCCACCGTAGGAATGGCCGACGACGTGCGCCGGGCCCACCTCGAGGTGCTCGAGCAGCGCCCTGGCGTCATCGGCCTGCTGGGCCACGCTCACCCGGCCGCGAGTGGGTGAGCTGTTGCCGAACCCGCGGCGGTGGTAGCGGATCAGGAGGTAGTCGTCGGTCAGAGCGGGCTGCGTCAGGAGGGGGACGAACGAGCCGCCGATGTGGCTGCCGTGGACGAGCAGCACAGGGTCACCCTCGCCCGTGACTTCGTACTCGAACTCCGCACCGTTGAGCCGGACGCGCCGCATCACCACCTCCGCCGATCTCAGCTGGACCCTATCCCCGTCGCAACATCCTGCCGAGGTGCTGCAGAACAGTGGAGATGCCCGAGCCTCGCCGGCTCCGTCTCGACCGTCTCGAGATCACGCCGGAATCGAGCCACCGCCGTCGGGCAGGGTGGTTGACTGGCCAGGTGAACCACGACGAGGGCGGCGACACCGACGTCGACGTCACCGGCGATCCGGTGTGCTGGGCACACCGGCTGTGCCCGGAATGCGGCGCCATGCCGACCGCCGACAGCCCGGCCCGATGCTGGCGTTGTGGGATCCGCTGGCCACCCACGACAGAGGAATCCGCGGAGGCGCAGGAGCCGCCACCGTCGGCACGGTGAACGACGGGGCATCCCGCCGGCGGGTGACGTCGGGGCCGGCGTGGCTGCTGAGCGGGAGGGGCGTCGAGCAGTGAGTGACCGGAGACCGGACGTGATCGTCGTGGGCGCCGGCGTCATCGGGCTCACCGTCGGCGTCTGCCTGGCCGAGCAGGGGCTCAAGGTGCAGTTGTGGGCCCGCAGACCCCCGTCGGCCACCACCTCGGCGGTCGCCTCGGCGATGATCGGGCCGGGTCTCGCCCCGACGTACGACCCGGTCGGGGCGCGTGAGCGCGTCTCGGTCGAGGAGTTCACCGCGCTCGCCGATGTCGCCGGTACCGGGGTGGCCCTCCGCCGCGGGCGACTGGCCAGCCGTCAGCCCGGTCCGTCGCTACCCGGTCTGCGCACATGCTCGCCGCAGCAGTTGCCCGACGGTTTCGCGGCCGGGTTCTGGACCACGCTGCCGTTGGTGGACATGCCGGTCTACCTCCGCTACCTCGTCGGGCGACTGCACGACGCCGGCGGGCGGATCGAGGATCGCGAGGTGCATGCGCTCGGTGAGGTCGCGAGGGAGGCGCCGCTGTTGGTCAACTGCGCGGGACTCGGCGCCCGCGAACTGGTCCCCGACCCCACCGTGCGATCGCTGCGCGGCCAGCACGTCATCGTCGATAATCCCGGGCTGGAGGAGTTCTTCGTGGAGGCGCCGTTCGGCCCGGCGTGGGCGGCGTACTGGCCCTACCCCGATCACGTTGTGCTCGGCGGCACTGCGGCGGAGGACGACGAGAACACCGAACCGGACCCGGTCCTGGCCGAGCAGATCCGTCAGCGCTGCATCGCGGTGGAGCCCCGACTGCGGGACGCCCGGGTACGCGCCCACCAGGTCGGCCTGCGCCCCGCGCGACCGACCGTGCGGTTGGAGGTCGAACAGCTCGACGGAGCACGGTGCGTGCACAACTACGGCCACGGCGGCAGCGGGGTGACCCTGTCCTGGGGCTGCGCCCGGGAAGCGACCGCCCTGCTCACCGGGGAGGACCCCCGACCTCAGCGGAACGGGTGACGGGGAGTCGGCGCGAGCACCGTCACATCACCGGCCGGCGTCGAGGATCTCGCAGAGCACGGTGTGCTGGCCGATCGAGTCGCCGGTGGCGATGGCGAGCCCGGTCACGACGCCCGCACGGTGCGCGAGTACCCGGTTCTCCATCTTCATCGCCTCCAGCACGGCGACCAGGTCGCCCTCGTCGACGTGCCGCCCCTCCTCGACGGCAACCTGGACGATCGTCCCCTGCATGGGCGCGGTCACCGCGGTGCCCGCGACCAGCGGCGCGGCGTCGCTGCGCAGCGCGGCCGCCTGCTCCCGCAGGCCTGCCGCCCGGTCGCCCAGCGCGGCCAGCCCAGGGACCCGCAGCGGCAGCACGCGCCGCCCGACCCGGACGGTCAGCTCGTCCGCGTCGGGAGCGTCTGCGGGGTCTGACCACGGTTCGATCCGGCCGTCGAAGTCGGCCTCGACCCACCGGTTGTGGACGCCGAAGGCGTGCCCGTCGCCCACGAAGTCGCGGTGGTGGACGACCTGCCGGTAGAACGGCACGGGGGTCGGCACGCCCTCGATGCGGACCTCCGCGAGCGCGCGGCGCGCGCGGTGCAGCGCCTCGCGCCGGTCGGCGCCCGTCACGATGAGCTTGGCGAACATCGAGTCGAATCGGCCGTCGAGCACGGTGCCGGCCTCGACGCCGGAGTCGATGCGGACGCCGGGACCGGCGGGCATGCGGTAGGTCGTGATGGTGCCGGGGGTGGGCAGGAAGTCCCGGCCGGCGTCTTCGCTGGTGAGGCGGAACTCGATCGCGTGCCCCCGCGCCGGCGGGTCGTCGTCGGTGAGGAGCGCGGCGCCGGCCGCGAGGCGGAGCTGCTCGGCCACGAGATCGACACCGGTCGTCTCCTCCGTGACCGGGTGCTCGACCTGGAGCCGGGTGTTGACCTCCAGGAAGGAGAGTGTTCCGTCCTCCCCGAGGAGGTACTCCACGGTTCCCGCGCCGACGTAGCCGGCGGCCCGGCAGACCTCCCTCGCCGACATGTGGATCGCGCCCCGTTGCGTGTCGGTGAGGAACGGCGCCGGGGCCTCCTCCACCAGCTTCTGGTGGCGCCGCTGCAGGGAGCAGTCGCGGGTGCCCGCCACGACGACCCGGCCGTGGACGTCGGCGAGCACCTGTGCCTCGACGTGCCGGGCCCGGTCGAGGAAGCGCTCGACGAAGCACTCGCCGCGGCCGAACGCGGCCTCGGCCTCACGGGTGGCCGAGGCGAACAGCTCGGCGATCTCGGCCGCCGTGCGCACGATCTTCAGGCCGCGGCCACCGCCCCCGAACGCCGCCTTGATCACCAGCGGCAGGCCGTGCTCGCGCGCGAACGCTTCGATCTCCACCACGCCCGTGACCGGCCCCGCCGTGCCCGGGGCCAGTGGTGCCCCGACCTCGCGGGCGATCCGTCGGGCGGCCACCTTGTCGCCCAGCTCGCGGATCGCCTGCGGCGGCGGCCCCACCCACACCAGCCCCGCGCCGAGCACGGCCTGCGCGAAGTCCGCGTTCTCCGCGAGGAATCCGTAGCCGGGGTGCACGGCATCGACACTCGCGCCGCACGCGGCGGCGATGACGGCCTCGACGTCGAGATAGCTGTCGATCTCGCGGGCGTCATCCGCCAGCCGGACGTGGAGTGCACCGCGGTCGGGTGCGGTGTGGACGGCCACGCTGCGCATCCCGGCGTCACGGGCGGCCCGCACCACTCGCACGGCGATCTCCCCCCGGTTGGCGACCAGCACTGTGCGCAGCGGCGTGCGCGGCTCGTCGGTCAGCACCGGGCGGCACCCCGCAGCGCGGGCGCGACCTCGCGGGCGAATGTCTCGACCATCTGCTCCACCTCGTCGTCGGGACAGGCAGGGGCGAAGACGACGGCCTCGGCACCCGCGGCGGCGTACTCGTCGAGCCGGGCGGCCACCTGGACGGGGGTGCCGGTCGGGACGTAGCGGTCGACGAGCGGGCCGAAGTCCTGCCGGTAGATCCGGCTGAGCGCGTCGAGCGCGGTCCGCCGGGCCCGGACAGGGTCGCTGTCGACCGCGGCCCAGCAGAACAACGCTCCGCTCACGGCGCCGGCCGGGCGGCCGTGCGCGACGGCCTCAGCGCGTGCCCGCGCCAGCCCGTCGACCAACTGTGCGGGCTCGACCAGGTAGGGCATCCACGTGTCGCCGTACCGTCCGGTCCGGCGCAGTGCGGGCGCCTTCCGGCCGCCGATCCACAGCGGTGGGCGGGGCCGCTGCACCGGGGGCGGGTCGAGCCGGTCGCCCTCGATCTGCACGAACCTGCCCCGGTGGTGCACCTGCTCGCCCGCGAACAACCGGGTGAGCACCTCCAGCGCCTCGTCGGTGCGCGGCCCCCGCTCGGCCGGGTCGATCCCGCAGGCACGCAGCTCCGCCGGGTACTCGCCGCCGACCCCCACCCCGAGCTCGAAGCGTCCGCTGCTGACGGTGTCGAGGGTTGCGGCCATCTTCGCCGCCAGTGCGGCGGGGTATACGGGAAGCACCGTGGTCGCGCTGAGCAGCCGGATCCGCCGGGTCGCTCCGGCCGCGGCGGCGAGGGCGACGAACGCATTGGGCGTCGGGCCGTGGAAGAAGACGTGCTCGCCGCAGGCGAGGACGTCGTAGCCCAGGTCCTCGGCCCGTTGGGCGAGCGGCACGATCCGGCCGGTGTCGTACTGCGGCGGGACCATCAGACCGATCCGCACGCGTCCTCCTCCCCGGCCCGGGCGAGCACCGAGCGGGCCATGGCCACGTGTACGGCGTCGACCATCTGCCCGTCGACGACGCCGACGCCCTCCCCCGCGGCGTCCAGCACGGCACGGGCGTGCTGCACCTCGGCCACGGTGGGGGTGAACACCTCGTGGGCCACGGCGACCTGCGCCGGGTGCAGGCAGATCTTCCCGCGGTAGCCGATGTCGCGGCCCTGTGCGGCGTCGGCGCGGAAGGCGGCGGCGTCGTGGACGGCGACGACGGCCTGGTCCAGGGCGACCACCCCGGCCAGACGGGCGGCGAGGCACACCCGGCTGCGGCCGTAGAGCACCTCGGTGCCGGCTGCGGTCCGGCGCCCCCCGGTGTCGGCGACGAAGTCCTCAGCGCCGAAGTAGGCCGCGTCGGGCCGCTCGGCCAGCAGCGGCCGGCAGTCGGCGACCCCGAGGGCCGTCTCGAGCCCGACGACCACGCGAGTACCTGCCGGCAGCCCGGCTCGCAGCTCGGCCAGCTGCGCGGCCTGCTCGTACTTCGGCAGGACGACCCCGTCGACAGCCGCTCCGGCGGCGGCCTCGACATCGGCGTCGTACCAGGGCGAGCCGGGCGCGTTGACCCGCAGCAGCACGACGCCCGCGCCGGGTCGCTCGGCCGCGAGTGATGCGAGGGTGGCCGCCCTCGCCTCGTCCTTGGCGCCGGGCGCGACGGCGTCCTCCAGGTCGACGACGACGGCGTCGGGCCGCACGCGGGCGACCTTCGCGAGCATGTCGGTCCGGCCACCCGGGACGAACAGCACGCTGCGCAGCGCCGCGGGCGGGCCGCTCACCCGGCGCCCTCCCGCACGACCAGCGTCGTCAGCGTCGCGACGACCACCTCGACCCCGTTCTGGTTGTGCACCACGAACCGGGAGGTGACCACGCCATCGGTGGGGCCCCGCGGCTCGATGGCAACCACCTCGGTCTCGACGTGCAGCGTGTCGCCGATGTGCGTCGGGGCGATGAAGCGCAGGTGGTCGATGCCGTAGAACGCCTTCATCGCGTCGGGCCGCAACTCCACCAGCCCGAGCGCCACCGAGATCACCAGCGCTCCGTGGGCGATGCGCTGACCGAACCGGGGATCGGCCTCGGCGTAGGGAACGTCGGTGTGGATGGGGTGCCAGTCGCCGGTGAACATCGCGAACGTGACGATGTCCGTCTCTGTGATCGTCCGGGCGCGGCTGCTGTGCCGATCGCCCACGGAGATGCCGTCGAGGTACTCGGTGATCATCGGGTCCCGGGCTCCTCTGCCGTACCGGTCGGTTCGCGGTGCATGAGAGCGGTGCGGCGGGCCCGGCACACCAGCTCGTCGCGCTGGTTGCGGGCGCGGTGCTCGAAGACGACGAGCCCGGCGTCGGGCCGGGAACGCGACGCCCGCGCTTCGACGACCTCGGTCTCGACCCGGATCGTGTCGCCCGGGAACACCGGAGCCGGAAACGCGACCTCGGAGATCCCCAGCTGCGCGACGATCGTGCCCTGCGTCAGCTCCGGCACGGACAGCCCGACGACCAGCGCCAGGGTGAACATGCTGTTGACCAGTGGCCGGCCGAACTCGGTCCGCGACGCGTAGTCGGCATCGAGGTGCAACGGGGCCGGGTTCATCGTCATCGTCGTGAACAGCACGTTGTCGGTCTCGGTGACCGTGCGCCGGGTGGCGTGCTCCACCACCGTGCCGACCGGGAGCTCCTCGAACCAGCGGCCGGCCATCACACCTCCTGCTCGATCGGGCGGGCGACGTGCGTGAACACCGGCTCACGCCCGGCCCGGAACGCCGCGAGGCCCTCGGCCGCCTCCGGCGACGTCATCAGGTGCTCCACGAGCGCGACGCGCTCCGCGGCCAGCGCCTGCGCAGGCGGGAGAGCCGCGGAGTCGTGGTGCATCCGCTTCATCCGCACCAGCGCGTCGGGGCCGTGCCGGGCCAGCCGGGCGACCAGCGCGTCGACGGTCGCGTCCAGCTCCGCCGCGGGCGCGACGTGGCTGGCCAGCCCCCACGCCGCAGCCGTGGTCCCGTCGACCATCTCGCCGGTGTAGAGCAGACGCCGCGCCAGGGCGGCCGGCAGGGCGCGGGGCAGGCGCACGGAGCCGCCCGCGCCGGGGAGCAGGCCGTACTCCAGGTGCCGGTCACCGATGCGGGCGTCGGCGCTGACCACGGCCAGGTCGCAGGCGAGCATGATCTCGCAGCCACCGGCCAGCGCGTACTCGCCGATCACCGCGACCGAGATGCATGGCGCGGCCTCGATCCGGTCCAGCACCGCACCGATCGACGCGATGTAGGCGGTCAGAGCGGCCCTGGCTCCGGTCGGGTCGCCGAGCAGGGTCGCCAGATGCGGCAGGTCAGCGCCCGCCGACAGCGTTCCACCCGCCCCGCGGAGCACCAGCACGGTGCAGCCGGCCGCGGTGGCGGCGTCGAGCGCGGCGTCCAGGCCGTCGAGCACAGCGGGGCTCAACGCGTTCTTCGCCGCGGCCCGGTCGATCATGACCCGGGCCACCCTGCCGTCGATGTCGACGACGACGTCGCGCGTCACGAGCGCGCCACCGCCACGCCGGCCTTCTCCCGGTCCCACAGCTCGTCGAGGCGCTCGCGCGCTGCGACGGTCAGCTTGTACTTCTCGATCTTCTCGCTGGGCGTCTTGGGCAGGGCGTCGATGACGTCGAGGTAGCGCGGCACCATGTAGTAGGCCATGTGGTCAGCGCAGAACGCGATCAGCTCGGCGAAGTCGACCTCGGCGCCCTCGACCGGTACGAGGTAGGCCATCACGTCGTCCTCGCCCAGCTCGGAGGGCACGGGAACGGCCGCGGCCTCGATCACGGCGGGATGGCGGCACAGCACCGTCTCGACTTCGTAGGCGGAGATGTTCTCGCCGCGCCGCCGGATGGCCTCCTTCGTGCGGTCGGCGAAGAACAGGTAGCCCTCGGCGTCGAGGTGGCCGCGGTCGCCGGTGTGGAACCACAGGTCGCGGGTCGACGGCAACGGTCGCGGCGGGCATGTCGTAGTAGCCGAGCATGATGCTGCCCCGCTCGTTGGGCCGGATGCAGATCTCGCCGACCTCGCCTGGTGGCAGGGGCCGCCGGGCGTCGTCGACGACCTGCACGCTCATGTAGTCGCGCACCCGGCCGGCCGAGGACGCCTTCTCCGGAGGGTCGTCCGGGCCGAACACGGTGACCGCGCAGTTCTCGGTCATGGCGTAGACCGATGTGACGCCGATGCCGTAGCGCTGGGCGAACCCGTCCGCGAGCTCGCGTGAGCTCGGGACCATCATCGCGATGCGCACCCGGTGGTCGCGGTCGCGCGGTGAGGGCGGCTGCTGCCAGATGATGTTCGCCATGGCGCCGAGCGCGTTGAAGACGGTGGCGCCGGACTCTCGGATCTCGTCCCAGAACCGGCGGGCGGAGAAGCCCGGAGACAGCGCGACGCAGGCGTCGGCCCACAGCGCCGCGTAGATCGTGTACCACAGCGCGTTGGCGTGGAACACCGGCAGGCACGTGTACAGGACGTCGTCGGGCCGGTAGCCCGACAGCGACGCCATCTGCAGTCCCACGGCGTGGCCCTGCGAGTGCGGGCACACGACACCTTTGGACGGGCCGGTCGTACCCGACGTGTACATGATCAGGTGCGGGTCGGACGGGCCGACCTCCGCCATCTCGGGCGGGTCGCCCGACGGCAGCTCGGCGAACTCGGCGAGCCGCTCGGGGCCGATCACATCGCGCAGTGCGGGAACGGCCGTCACCGCGGCGTCGACGCGGTCGCGGTAGCCGTCCTCTGCGCACAGCAGCACGGAGTCGGACTGGTCGAGCAAGTAGGTGAGCAGCTCGCCCTTCGCGGCAGTGTTGATCGGCACCGCCACCGAGCCGAGCTTGCCCAGCCCCCAGATCGCCCACAGCAGCTCCGGGCGGTTGGGCAGCATGAGGGCGACGTGGTCACCGCGCCGCACGCCCATGCGCCGGAAGCCCTCGGCGTAGGAGCTGGTCAGGGCGTGCGTGTCGGCGTAGGTCCACCGTTCGCCGCCGAAGGTGAGGAACGGCCGGTCCCCGACCGTGCGGGCCTTGTCGGCGAGGATCCTGCCGATGGTGCGGTCATCGAGGTCGTAGTGCCGCATCGACTCACCCTCACGCCCGGACCGCAGTCGCGACGACGTCGAGCACCGAGGGGTCCTCCATCGCGCTGGTGTCGCCGGTCGGCTCGCCGTGCACCACGAGGTCGCGCAGCAGCCTGCGCATCGTCTTGCCGGTGCGGGTCTTGGGCATCACGGACGTCACGTGGATCGCCTCGAGCCGCGCGTAGCCGCCCATCTCGGTGATGACGTGCCGTCCGATCTCCTCGCGCACCGACCCGGTCTCGGCGTCCGGACTCAGCGTCACGAACGCGATCGGAACGGTTCCCTTGACGTCGTCCGGGACTCCGACGACCGCGGCCTCGACGACGGCGGGATGCGCGGTGACCACCGCCTCGATCTCCATGGTGGAGATGCGGTGGGCGGCCACGTTGATCACGTCGTCGGCGCGGCCGAGCACCCACAGGTGACCGTCGTGGTCCAGGACCGCCTCGTCGTGGGTGTCGTAGCGGCCGGGGAAGCGGGAGAAGTAGGTGGCGTGGTAGCGCTCGTGGTCGTCCCACACGGTCCGGGCCAGCGTCGGGAACGGCGCGGTCAGCACGAGGTTGCCCTTGACCCCGGCCGGTACCGGAGCGCCGTCGTCGTCGACGATCGCGAAGGCGTGGCCCGGCACCGCGGTGCCGACCGACCCTGCCTTGAGCGGCTCGGCGCCGTACACCGGGTAGGTCCAGGTCGAGCCCGTCTCGGTCTGTCCGTAGGCGTTGACGACCGGTACACCGAACGTCGAGGTGGTCCAGGTGAACGTGTCGGCGTCGAGCGGCTCGCCCTGCATCGTGATCAGCTTCAGTGCGGGCAGCGGGTGCGCCGCGGCGAGGTCGTCGCCGAACTTGCGCAGCATCCGCACCAGCGTCGGGGCGGCGAGCACCTTCGTCACCCGGTGCCGCGCGCAGATCTCGTAGAACCGCGCGGTCGTCGGGGTGTCCAGGGCACCTTCGAAGCACGCGATCGTCATGCCGCAGGCCAGCCCGCCCACGACGGCCTGGATCGGGAAGGTCAACCAGCCGACGTCGGCGGCAACCCAGTAGACGTCCCCGTCCTCGTAGCCGGCCTGCCAGTGGGCGTTGGCCCACGTCCCGAGCAGGAACCCGCCCACGCTGTGCACCACCCCCTTGGGCGTCGACTCGGTACCGCTGGTGAAGATCAGGAACGACGGCGCGTTGGGGTCCAGCGGCACCGCGGGCGTGCCGGCGCGGCCCGACTCCAGCACCGCGGCGTAGGCGTGCTCGCCCTCATCCAGCGGTACGGCGTCGCCGGTGCGGTCGACGACGACCGTCGCTCGGACGGTGGGCGTGCGGCCGCGGGCCGCGCGCAGCGTCGCCAGCAGCGGCACCCGACGGCCGCGCCGGTAGCTCGCGTCGGCGACGACCACCACCGAGGCCCGCGCCGCCTGCAGCCGGGCGGCCACCGCCTCCTCCCCGAAGCCGGAGAAGAGCACCGTGTAGATGGCCCCGATCCGGTTGCAGGCGTGGATCGTGGTGAACGCCTCGACCAGGTTCGTCATGTAGATGCCCACGACGTCTCCCGCACGGACACCGAGGTCCAGCAGCCCCGCGGCCAGCCGCGACACCTCGACGGCCAGCTCGGCGTAGGTCAGCGTCCGGGTGTCGCCGGGCTCGCCCTCCCAGACCACGGCGGCGCGGTCCGCGGTGGCCGGGTCCTCCGCCCAGCGGTCCACGCAGTTCTCGGCGACGTTGATGCGGCCGCCCGCGAAGTAGCCGGCGTCCTCGATCTCGCCGGAGCGCACCGTCTCCCACGGCGTCGACCACCGCTGCTGGCGGGCCACCCACTCCCAGTAGGCGTCCGGGTCGCCGAGGCCGCGGGCGGCGCGCAGCTGCTCCACGCGCTCCGGTGATGGTCCAGTCCGACGGCAGCGGCAGCAGCGGACTGTCGATGAGCTGAGCCAGGCTGTCGGGTGTGTCGGACATCGTCGTCCTCCTCCGTGAGGCTCTAGACCGGGCTGATCAGGTGGTGGCGCCGACACGACGTGCGCGTCCAGCGGTCCGCGTCGACCATTCGAGCGACCAGCTCGGTGCGCAGCGACCCCGGTTCGACGACGGCATCGACCACGAGGTCGCTGCCCATCCGCAGCAGGTTGATGTCGACCTGCTGCTCCGCGGTGCGCGCCGCCACGAACGCTGCCCGGTCCTCGACGTCGTCGATCGCGGCGACCTTGTTGGCGTACACGGCGTTCACCGACGCCTCGGCCGACATCGGTCCGATCGTCGCCGTGGGTAGCGCGAGCGTCGCCCGCGGCTCGAAGCCGGGTGCGCACATGGCGTAGTAGCCGGCCGCGTAGGCCTTGCGCAGCACCACCGTGTACCGCGGAACGTCCGCCGAGGCCATCGCGGCGATCATCTTGGCCCCGTGCCGGATGATGCCCTGCCGCTCGACCTCCACCCCGACCATGAAGCCGGGCACGTCCTGCAGGAACAGCAGCGGGATGTTGAAGGCATCGCACAGCGAGATGAAACGAGCCGCCTTGTCGGCCGAGTCGACGAAGATCGCCCCGCTGCGGACGCTCGGTTGGTTCGCCACGATCCCGATGACCCGCCCGTCGAGCCGGGCGAGGCCGACCACCATCTCCTGCGCCCACCGGGCCTTGATCTCGAAGAACGAGGCGGCGTCCACGATCCGGTCGACGACGTCGCGAACGTCGTAGGGGGCGTTGGGGTCGGTGGGGACCAGCCCGACCCAGTCCTCGCGCTCGGGCGCGACGGGTTCGCGACGCGCCGGTGGGGTGCGGAAGTCGTCGGGCAGGTAGGTCAGCAGGAGCCGTGCGGCCGCCACGGCCTCCCAGTCGGCGTCGAACACCTCGTCGCCGCAACCGGAGACGGTGGCGTGCATCTCGGCCCCGCCCATCTCCTCCAGCGTCGTACGCTCGCCGGTGACCTTCTCGGCCACCCGCGGGCTGGCGAGGTACATCGACGCGTTGCCTGCCACCATGCCCACCCAGTCGCAGAACGCCGGCATGTACGCCCCGCCGGCGGCCGACGGCCCGTGCAAGCAGCACAGCTGTGGTACCCGTCCCGACAGCTTCACCTGGAGGTGGAAGATCGCCGACGCGCCGCGCCGGCCGGGGAAGAAGCCCATCTGGTCGGTGAGGCGCCCGCCCGCGGAGTCGACGAGGTAGACGACCGGAAGCAGGTCGCGGTCGGCACGCTCCAGGATGCGGATCTGCTTCTCGCAGGTCAGCTCGCCCCACGAGCCCGCCTTGACGGTGAAGTCATGGGCGATGACGGCCACCGGCCGGCCCTCCACCCGTCCCACACCGGTGATGACTCCGTCGGCAGGCAGCCCGACGTCCGATGCCGTGGCGAGCAGCCCGTCCTCGACGAAGGATCCGGGGTCGACCAGCACCGCGAGCCGGTCCCGCACGGGGAGCTTGTCCGGCCATCGGGTGGGGTCGCCGCCACGATGGGCGCGCTCCTGCGCGGCGGCGACCTCGTCCGGAGCGGGCGTCGCGTCCGGGACGGTCGTGGTGTCGGCGTCGCTCATCGCACTCCCTCGCTGCGCTCGGTCGGCAATGCCCGGACGCGCTGTGTCGATGATTCGCTCGCAAGCTCGCTCATCGCACTCCCTCGCTGCGCTCGGTCGGCAATGCCCGGACGCGCTGTGTCGATGATCCGCTCGCAAGCTCGCTCATCGGGCCATCCCGCGGCTGAGGATCTCCAGCTGGATCTCGTCGGTGCCCCCGCCGATGCGCAGGATCCGGACGTCGCGGTAGTGCCGGGCGACCGGCGACTCCTCGAGGAATCCCGCGCCGCCGAACAGTTGCACGGCGTCGTCCACGATCCGGTTGGCCGCCACCGCGGCCAGGTACTTCGCCCGCGCCACCGAGCGCGCGGCCTCCGGGTGGTCGGAGTCGAGCCGCGCGGCCGACTGGTAGGTGATCAGCCGGGCCGCCTCGAGCTCGACCTCCATCGCCGCGATGCGGTGCCGGATGGTCTGCAGGTGGGCGAGCGGGGATCCGAACGCCTCGCGCTCGCCGACGTAGGCAGCCGCCAGCTCGAGGCACTCGGCCGCGTGCCCGAGCCCCATGGCGGCGAGGGCGATCCGCTCGAGCTGGAAGCCCTCCATGATCTGGTGGAATCCACGACCTTCGGCGCCGAGCACTGCGTCAGCCGGGATGACTGCGCCGTCGAGCACGACCTCACGGGTGTCGGAGGAGTGCCAGCCCATCTTCGCCAACGGACGACCGAACGACAGGCCGGGGGTGTCGCGCTCGAGGAGGAAGAGCGTGATCCCACCGTGGCCCGGGCCTCCCGAGCGTGCCGCGACGACCAGGACGTCGGCCAGCCCCGCGTTGGTGATGAACATCTTCCGGCCGTCGAGCACCCATCCCTCGTCCGTGCGACGAGCGGTGCTGGTGATCCCCGCGACATCGGAGCCGGTTCCCGGCTCGGTCACCGCGATCGCGGCAACGGCCTCCCCCACTGCGAGCGGCGCGAGCCAGCGCCGATGCTGCTCGTCCGTCCCGTACCGGACGATGTGCGGGCCCGCCATGTACGCGCTGACCAGCACGGTCACGGCGATACCACCACAGGCCCTCGCGAGTTCCTCACCCAGCACGGCCACCGCGAGCGCGTCGCCATCGGC
Organism: uncultured Actinomycetota bacterium; assembly: GCA_963711715.1. Lineage (GTDB taxonomy): Bacteria > Actinomycetota > Actinomycetes > Mycobacteriales > Pseudonocardiaceae > Pseudonocardia. Next base: position 82,135 of record CAVQFJ010000001.1, on the reverse strand, counting down.
CCCGCCATCGTCGGCGGGGGTGACCAGCCCGAGCAGACCGGCGGCGCCCAGCGGTTTCCACAACTCGGCGGGGAACGTGCCCGCCGCCTCGGCCGCGTCCACCAGCGGGCGGACCTCGCGGTCGGTGAAGGAACGGCACATCGCGCGGAACTCGCGGTGCTCGTCGTCGAGCTCCCAGCTCATCAGGGTCTCCCCCACAGTCGACCGACCGGTCGAACTCTACTTCTGCCGCACGGAGGAGCTCCGGCTCTCCGCGACCTCAGCCCTCCGGCTCCGCGGCCCGATATGCGGCCACGGCGGTGGGGAGGGTCGGGAACACGCGGTCCGCGCCGATCTCCTCGATCAGCCCGGCTCGGTCGAGCAGCTCGCGCAGGTCCTGCTTGACCCTCGCCATCGCGAAGACGATGTCGCGCCGGCGGAGCTCGGAGATCAGCGCGTGCACCGCCTCGGCGGACGTCACGTCCAGCTCGACGTTGGCCTCGGCGTTGAGCACGAACCACCGGACCCGCTCCCGGCCGCGCGCCGAACGACGCAGCCAGCGCGGAGGTGCGGAAGTGCTCGGCGTTGGCGAAGCACAGCGGGGCGTCGTAGCGGTAGACGACCAGGCCGGGAACCGGTTCGGCATCCGGGTAGTCGTCGAGGTCGTGCATGCCGGCGAGGCCGGGCACGAACCCGAGCACGGCGTCGTGCGGGCGAGCCAACCGCTGGAGCAGCTCGACGACGGACACGGCCACGGCGGCGAGCACCCCGTAGAGCACCCCGACGATGATCACCGCTGCCGCCGTACCCAGGGCGATCATCAGCTCGCTGCGACGGAACCTGCCGATCCGCCGGAACTCGTCCACGTCGATCAGCCGCACGGCGGCGAAGATGACCACCGCTCCCAGGGCGGCGTTCGGGAAACTGGCGAGCACGCCCTGGCCGAGCACCAGGATCGCGACGACCACCAGGACCGCGACCAGCGAGTGCAGCTGGGTGGTACTGCCCTGCGCGTTCCCGATCGACGTCCGGCTACCGCTGCTGCTCACCGGGAAGCCGCGCACCAGGCCCGCCGCCAGGTTCGCCCCACCCAGCGCGACGAGCTCTGCGTTGCCGTCCACCGTCTCACCGCGGCGGCCGGCGAACGAGCGGGCGGTCAGCATGTTGTCCGAGTAGCCGACGACGGTGATCCCGACCGCAGGCAGTAGCAGCGCCAGCCAGTCGTCGACGCCCAGCAGAGGCAGCCCCGGGGGCTGCGGCGTGGCGGCCGCCGACCCGACCACCGAGATGCCGTAGCGCTGCAAGGAGAACAGCGCCACCGCGGCCGATGCGATCAGCATGCCGATGAGCAGGATCGGCCACCGGGGGCGCAGCCGCGACCCCACGAACAGGAACACCAGCAGCGCCGTGGCGAGCACGAGCGTGGGCACGTTGAGCCCGGCCAGCCCGGTCAGGAACGACACGAGCTGGGCCGGTACCGCATCCCCGTCCACCTCGACGCCGGTCACCTTGCCGAGCTGGCTGACGATCATGTTGACCGCGACGCCCGCCAGGTAGCCGACCAGCACCGGCTTCGACAACAGGTCGGCCAGCGTCCCGGCCCGCGCCAGCCTGGCCAGCAGGCAGAGCGCCCCGACCACCAGCGCCAGCCCGGCCGCGAGCGCGCCGTACCGCGCCGGATCGCCGGCGGCCAGCGGCGCAACAGCCACCGCGGTGAGCAGCGCCGTCGTCGACTCCGGGCCCACCGACAGCTGCCGCGACGAGCCCAGAACCGCGTAAACCACCAAGGCGGCACACGCTCCGGCCAACCCCGATGCGGCCGGGACACCCGCGATCTCGGCGTACGCCATGACCTGCGGTACGAGATAGGCGGCGACAGCCACGCCGGCGAGGACGTCGCCCCTGAGCCAGGAGCGCCGGTACCCACGCAGCACATCCACCCCCGGCAGCCACCCGTGCGTCACCGAGGCCGGTCCCCCGGACGGGCTCTCCCTGGGATCACCCATCGTCAGCGGCCGGACCGAGGATCAGGACGGCCGAGGGCATTGTTCGATCATCCCTTGCCTGCGGTCCTCCGGTCGAGCAGATGCCCCGAATTCCGGTTCCAGGCTCGCGGGGATGACGGAGGGACTGCGGATCCACCGGGTGGACCTCATCCGCAAGGGCACGAGAGCACCGCGGGTGCGCGCAGCGGATCGACCGCAACCCGGGCCACATCTATCGTCGTCGCGACACGTGCCTCGAAGGAGATGCCGTCGTGACGACCACCGACCTGCCGGCCGATGACGCCGCCTTCGACTTCAACCCGCTGATCTCCCCGCACCGCGAGGACCCGCACCTGTTCTACCGCGCCGCCCGCGCCCGTTCGTTGCAGATGAGCCCGACACTCGGCGCATACATGGTGACCCGCTACGAGGACCTCCGGACGGTCATCGACGATCCGGCAACGTACTCCTCCACGCCGGCCGTGCCGAAGATCTACTCGAACACGCCCGAGGTCGTCGAGGTGCTGCGTCGCGGCAACGTCCCGGAGACGAGCGCCGTGGTCAACGAGGACGAGCCCGAGCACACGCCGATCCGCCGGGTGTTCGACGCCGGGTTCACCGGCGCCCGGGTCCGGGCCATGGTGCCCACGATGCACGCCACAGGCGACGCCCTGATCGACGCGTTCCCCGCCGACGGGGCGGATCTGGTCGGCGAGTACGCCATCCCCTTCGTGCAGACAGTGATCAGCGCGATCATCGGCTTCCCGCCGGAGGACACCGAGCAGATCCAGATCTGGACCGACGACCAGAACACGCTGTGGAACGTCCTGGCCCCGGTCGAGCAGCACCTGGCGGCGGCCGAGCGGATGGGTGACTACACCCGCTACCTGCAGGCCCTGATCGATGAGCGCCGCACTCACCCGCGCGAGGACCTGCTCTCCGACCTGATCCACGGCGCGAACGGCTACCCCGGTCTGCCCGACGACTACACGCAGTGCATCGCGCGCGGCGCCGCCCGAGTGGCCGGATTCGACACCACCCGAGACGCCATCACCTCGACGATGCTGGCCGTGCTGCACAACCCGTCGATCCGCGAGCGAGTGCTGGCCGACCCGGTCAAGATGATCCCGCGAGCCACCGAGGAGGTGCTGCGTCGAGACGCTCCACACCGCGGCCTGTTCCGGATCACCACCCGTGACACCGAACTCGGCGGCACGTCGCTGCCGGCCGGCACCCCCCTGCTGCTGCTGTTCGGATCCGGCAACCGGGACGAGACCGTGTTCCCGGACCCGGACACCGTCGACCTGGACCGCTCGAACGTGCGCGAGCACCTCGCGTTCGGCCGAGGCCTGCACGTCTGCCCGGGAGCGCCGATGGCCCGCGCCGAGATCCGAGTCGCACTGGAACACCTCGTCCAACGCCTGCCCGGGCTGCGCCTCGCCGAGGGCTACGAACCGACCTACATCGCCAGCTACTTCTTCCGCGGACTCGAATCACTCCACGTGACGTGGTGAACTCGCATCGAGTCCGAGGCAACGGGCAGGTGATGGCCGTCGAGCATGTCACCAGGGCACCACCCCGGCGTCCTCGAAGAACCCACCGGTCGGGCCGTCGTCGGGCAGGGTCGCGAGTCGGATCGCGATCGCCGCGCCCTGTTCCGGGGTGCGGACGCCACGGAAGCCGTTGAGGTCCGTGGCGACGAAGCCGGGGCAGGCCGCGTTGATCAGGATGTTCGTGTCGTGCAGCTCCTTGGCGTACTGGACGGTGACCGCATTGAGGAACGTCTTCGAGGGCGCGTAAGCGACGGAGATCGGACCCGTTTCGGCACCGGGAGTCGTCTGCCGGGTGAGGGAGCCGACGCCGCTGGACATGTTCACGATCCGCGGCGACGCCGAACGGCGCAGCAACGGCAGCATCGCGTTGGTGATGCGGATGACGCCGACCACGTTGGTCTCCACGGCCGTCCGCACGGCCGCGAGGTCGACCGTGGTGGGCTCCTGCGGCCCGCCGCCGGTCACGCCGGCGTTGTTGACGAGCACGTCGAGGCGTCCGGCGCGCTCCTCGACCAGCCCGGCGGCGGTGGCCACGCTCGCGTCGTCGGTGACGTCGAGCGGAACACCGAACGCATCGACGCCGGCTGCGCGCAGTTTCTCCACGGCGAGCTCGCGCCGCTGTTCATCCCGGGCGCCGACGCCGACGCTCCAGCCGAGGGCGCCCAGGCCGGCCGCGATCTCGTACCCGATGCCCTTGTTCGCGCCGGTGACCAACGCGATCGTCTTCTCACTCATGCGGTCGATCCTCCGCGGGCCCCAGCGGAGCGTCCAAGACCGATCGGGTGGGCGGCGATACCGCGCGGGTATTGATCCCTCCCGCGCCGGGTACCGTGGCAGCGTGGAGACTCGCGAGTTGCGGTACTTCGTCGCCGTCGCCGAGGAGCTGCACTTCGGGAGGGCCGCGCAGCGGCTCGGGATCGCGCAGCCCCCGCTGTCGCGGGCGATCCGCCAGCTCGAACGGCGCCTCGGGGCGGCGCTGTTGACACGCACCAGCCGCGCGGTCGCTGTGACCGAGGCCGGGTCGGTGCTCCTGCGGGAGGGCCGGGCGGCGCTGGATGCGGTCGAGGCTGCCGACCGCCGTACCCGTCGCGCCGCACACGCCGCGACCGGCCACGCCGGCGTGGTTCTCGTCACGAAGGCCGGCGCGTCCAGCGAACTGCTGGCGAAGCTCCTCGACGCCTACGCCGCCGAACCCGATGCGGTCACCGTCGACGTGCTCCTGTGCGGGATCGGCGAGCAGGAGCGGCTGCTGCGCGACGGGCGGGCCGACGTGGCTCTGCTGCACCGGCCGTTCGACGCGACGGCCGGGTTCGACACCGAGGAGCTCAGCACGGAGGGACAGGTCGTGGTCCTGCCGGCCGGGCATCCCCTCACCGGCCGGACCCACGTGCAGCTGGCCGACGTCAGCGCGCTGCCCGGCCTGCCGATGCCGCGCTGGCCCGGCCGCGACGGAAGGTACCCGGACGGCCCCGGTCCGCAGGTTCGGGACCATGCGCAGTTGTTGCAGCTGATCGCGCTCGCCCGCGCTTCGGCGATCCTCCCGGACTCGTGCCGAGCCCAACTGCGCGACGACCTCGCCGCCGTGCCGGTGCGGGATGCGCCGACGGTCACGACGGTGATCGCATGGCCACCGCACAGCCGGTCCCGGGCCCTCGCCGCCCTCGTCCGGACCGCGACGCGTCTCTGACGAACCTGATCGTCAGGGTGAGCCGGCTCAGGTTCCGTCGGGCCCCACGAACTGGCTCACGGTGAACACTGCGCCCTCGGGGTCGCGCACCACCGCGACGCGTACCCAAGGGGCGTCGAAGGGCTCCACCAGGACCTCGCCGCCGAGCTCGCCCACTCGCTTCGCGCTCGCGTCGGCGTCCGCGACGGCGAACGTCACGTGCCAGTGCGGCGACTCGCCGTCCGAGAGCGGCATCGTCGTGGCCACCACGTCGCTGAAGCCCTCGGGCGAGCCGTACCGCTCCAGCCGCTCGATGAAACCGGGCTCCTGCCGCTCCTGGGCATCGGCGTAGCCGGGCTTCATGAACATGGCGCTGCCGTCCTCACCCCCAGGCCGAGCGTCCAGCCGAAGACCGCGCCGTAGAAGGCTTCGGTTCCCGCCGCGTCGTCGGTGCTGAGGGTGCTGAAGACCCACGTCCCCGGCTCGTTGACCAGCTGTACTCCTCGGGTGGTGCCCGGCTGCCAGGTGCAGAACTCGGCCCCGGCCGGATCCTCGTGCACGGCCATCCGACCGGCCGGGCCGACGTCGAACGGTCCCATCGTCGTCCGCCCCCCCGCCTCGGTCACCTTCGCGGCGGTGGCGTCGGCGTCGTCGACGCGCACGTAGGTGTTCCACACCGGCGTCCAGTCCTGGTCGGGCTGAGAGCCCATCCCGGCCACGGTGCGGCCGCCCAGCGTCACGCTGTAGTACGGCGGGGCGCCCTCGGGAGAGACCCGCTCGACCTCCCAACCGAAGAGGTCCTCGTAGAAGCCCTTGGCCGCGTCTGCGTCCCTGCGGCCGGTGTCCACGAGGCACGGCACTCCGGCCGGGTACTCGTCGCGCTGCGACATGATCCGCTCCTCTCGGTGAGGTTCACCTGACGGACCAGACCCTATGGCGCATTGAGGTCACTTCCTGTCCTTATTCTTGGCCGTCGACCGGCTCGTCGCGAATTTGGACGATGGCCAAGCGAGCACGCAGGCGTCGACGTCGTGGTAGTCGTGCACCTCGGCCGTGGTCTTTCCAGGATGGAGAAGTGTGATGAGTGACGGCGTGATCCGATCCCCGAGCTCGTCCGAGGACGTGACGGTGGTCGTCATCGGCGGCGGCGTGATGGGCACCAGTACCGCGTACCACCTCGCCCGCGCCGGGGTACGGGACCTGGTGCTGCTGGAAGCGCATGAGCTCGCCTCGGGTTCCTCGGGCAAACCGCTCGGTGGAGTGCGGGCCCAGTTCTCGGACCCGGCCAACATCGAACTCGGGGCGCGGAGCCTCCGGGTGTTCCAGCGCTTCACCGAGGACTTCGGTGTAGACATCGGGTTCCAGCAGGTCGGCTACCTGTTCCTCATCCGTGAGGCCGCCGACGTATCCCGCTACCGGGCCAGCATCGAGCTGCAGAACTCGCTCGGTGTCGACAGCCGCATGATCTCCGCAGCCGATGCCGCCGCGCGCTCGCCCTACGTCGACGCGACCACGGTCGTCGCCGCGGCCTGGTCGTCCACCGACGGCTTCGCCCGGCCGTCCGTGGTCGTCGACACCTACGCCGCGGCGGCGGCCGAGCTCGGCGCCGAGGTCCACGCTCACTCCCCCGTCGTAGCGATCGACCAGGTCGGCGACGGCAGGGCCGCCGTGCGCACGCGTGACGGGCGGGTGTACGTCACGCCAACGGTCATCTGCACCTGTGGTGCCTGGTCTCCGCAGATCGGCGCGATGGTCGACGTGCAGCTGCCCATCGAACCCCTCCGTCGCCAGATCGTCTTCACCGGCTCGATGAACCCGCGACCGCCCCGCGTTCCGTTCACCATCGACTACTCCACCACCGCCTACTTCCACGGTGACGACGACGGCTCGGGCCTCCTCCTCGGTATCGCCGACGAGAGTTCACGGGTCGGATTCGACACCGCGGTCACCACCGACTGGCACGGGGAGCTTCGTGCCGCCCTCGCGATGTTCGCGCCGTCCCTCGCGGACGCCGAGCTCGCCCACGGCTGGGCCGGGCTGTACGAGATCACCCCTGATTCCAACGCCCTCATCGGGGAGGCGGACACCGATGGTTTCCGCTTCCTCTACGCAGCGGGGTTCTCCGGACACGGGTTCCTGCAAGGACCCGCAGTGGGCCAGGCAGTGCGGGACCTCTACCTGGGTCGGAAGCCCGTCGTCGATGTGTCGGTCTTCGACGCCACACGCTTCAGCGGAGCGTTCCACCGCACCGAGCTCAACATCATCTGACGAAGCCCGGCGAAGTACACCCGGCTGGGTGGGTCGAGGCGCAGTACGACCCGACGAACCTGTTCCGCAGGAGGCTGCCGTCCGTCTCGTTCAGGCCGGTGCGCCGCCGAATCCGATCTCGTTGCCGTCCGGGTCGCGGAAGGTGACCTTGCGGACACCGTTGGAATAGGTTTCGCGCTCGGCCGGCTCCAGGCCCCGCTCGACGATCCGGGAGATGCGGGCGTCGAAGTCGCCGACGAACACGGTGTGCATGGAGTGTCCGGCGTGCTCCGGCCGCACCTCGATGAACATGAACCGGTGATCGGCGAGCTCCCACACCGCCTCGGTGTCGTTGGGCAGGAACGACGGCGGGGCGCCGAGGAGTTGCTCGTACCAGGACGCCGCAACGGTGTAGTCGCGGACGGGGATGCCCGCGAACAGGTCGACGGTCATGAGGTCATGCTAGACAGCGGGCCGACGACGGGTGACTGGTCAGGCCCGCCACGATGTCGTCCACGACTCCTGTCAGGACGACGTCGGCTCCGCTGCGGCGTTGTAGACGGTGGCGAGCCCGGCCCAGTCGGGCTCCCAGCCGGTGAGGCCTTCGCCGCTCAGGTGGAGACCGATCGCGTCGAGCATGACGTGCCAGCCGGTGGCGTAGTCCGCCGCAGATGCCGTGCGCACGGGACGGTGCAGCAGCAGCAGGTGCGTCCCGCCCGAGCCATCCGGCTCGAGCTCCCATCGCACCGTCGACGGCGGTTCGTCGGGCCAGAGCCAGGTGTGCTCGAGTACCCGCGGCGCCTGGGCGACGAGGACCACGCCCTCGGCCTTCCCACCTGCTCGTCGAAATCGAACAGCACCGCTCCATCGACCCGCACGTCGATCTGGACGCCCGGCACCCACTGCGCTTGCTGAGCCGGCTCGCTCAGCGCCGCCCACACCCGTTCGGGGGCATGCCGCAGGTGCCGGCGGAACAGCACCTGTCCCTGGTCATCGGGACCGAGGATGAGCGAGCCGCGGCCGTCATCGGGTGCGTCCTGTCGGTGGTCACTCATGGTTTCCTCCGCGCGTCGTCGAGATGGTGCCGTCGAGGTGCCGCTCGAGCGCATCGAGCCGACCTGCCCACCGCTGCTGGACGCGGTCGACCCAGGCAGCCGCCTCCGCGAGCTGCTGCGGCTCGAGGCGGTACAGCCGTTGCTGTGCCGAGCTGCGCCACTGGACCATGCTCCTGCGTCCCCCGCGGCTCGGGACGCAACCGCAGATCACTCCCCGTCAGCCGGGACGGCGGACCGTCAGCCGCGCGCTGCCCCCAGCAGCACCTCGGATGCGTCCCACAGCCGCCGTGCCGCCTCGGCGTCGAGGACATGGGGCAGTACGCCGAAGATGCCGGCGCGCAGCTCGTCGACGACCTCGGCCTCGTGGCAGTCCTCGAAGTAGCGGCCGCCGATGCCCGCGACCTGCGGCGACGTCGCGAGGAACACCGAGGTGGCGGCGCCCTGCTCGGTCGTCTTCATGCGGAACACGCCGGCCGCCTCGGCCTGCCGGGCCTGCTCCTGGCCGGCGGCGCGCTGCGCTGGGCTCCAGTGGCGCTGCAGCGGCGTCCAGATGCCGCCCGGCATCAGCGCGTTGGCGGTGATCCCGTCGTCGCGCCAGCGCCGCGTGGCCTCGACCGCGAACAGCACGTTGGCGGTCTTCGACTGGCCGTAGGCCGAGCCGGGCGTGTACTCGCGGCGCTCGAAGAAGAGGTCGTCGACGTGGACCGGGGAGCTGGCGTGGCCGCTGGAGGAGACCGAGACGATCCGCGCGTCGCCCGCGGCCGCGAGAGCGGCGTGCAGCCCGACGGCGAGCGCGAAGTGGCCGAGGTGGTTGGTGCCGAACTGCGTCTCCCAGCCCTGCTTCGTCGTGCCCCGGGGCGTGTCCATGACGCCCGCGTTGTTGACCAGGATGTCCAACGGTCCGTCCCACGCGGCGGTGAATGCGTCGATCGTCTCCAGGTCCGCGAGGTCGAGGTGACCGACGGCGACGTCGTCGCGCCCGCTGATGCGGGCGATGTCGGCGGCAGCGCGCTCGCCGGCGGCGGTGTCGCGCACGGCCAGTGTCACCTGCGCTCCGGCGTGGGCGAGGGCGCGCCCGGTCTCGATCCCGATGCCGGACGAGCCGCCGGTGACGATCGCGCGCCGGCCGGTTAGGTCGATGTCCTCGACCACCTCGAGCGCGGTGGTCCGGTCGTCGTAGTCGTTCGTGATTCGAGCCAGGCCTCAGGGTACCAACTAGTTTGTTATCCTTAGACTGCCGGTATGCGAGACGGTCAGCGCAGCCGGCGACGACTGCTCCACGCAGCGACGGCGGAATTCGCCGCCTACGGGATCGCCGGCGCTCGCGTCGACCGGATCGCCGAGGCAGCCGGCGTCAACAAGGCGCAGATGTACGGCTGGTTCGGCTCCAAGGACGGGCTCTTCGAGGCGGTCTTCGCCCTGCACCTGAACCGCATCGTCGACGCCGTCCCGTTCACGCCGTACGACCTCCCCGGCTACGCCGCTTCGCTCTACGACTCCTACCTCACCGACCCCGAGCTCGTGCGCCTGGCGAGCTGGAACCGGCTCGAGCGGGTCCCGACCGGCGAGATGCTCGCCGCCCACCCGGGCCTCGCCGACCCCAAGCACGAGGCGATCGCGCGCGCCCAGGCCGAGGGCCGGATCGTCGCGGGCGTCCGGCCCGACGAGGTCTACGCGCTCATCATCGCGCTCGCCGGCACGTGGTCGCCGATCAGCGCGACATACACGGCGTCGCCCGAGGAGGACGCCGCCGAGCACCAGCGGCGGCGCGCGGTGCTGCGCGACACCGTCCGCCGCGCGCTGGTGCCGCCGGGCGGTTGACGCTGACGGCCGGGAGACCTTCGCCCACTCGATGGCTCGCCAGGTAGCTGACTACCTGGCCTGACCGGGCGCTGGCGGCGATGCGGCCGTGGAGCTCCGCCGCTGCGGTGGAGACGCAGGAACGAGCGCGCACAGGATCGCCGCCGTGAGGGCGACGAGCGCGAAGAAGTAGAAGTTCCATTCGAGAGCGAAACCGGCGCCGAGCAGGACACCGCCGACGATCGGCCCGCAGATGGCCCCGGTCCGCCCGATTCCGAGCGCCCAGCCGAGGGCAGTCGCACGGCTGGCGACCGGGTAGTGCTCGGTGACGTAAGCGTTGACGATCATCGCCGTGCCGATCGTGCCGTAGCCGCCGATGAATACCAGCAGGTACACGAGAGCCTGCGGCGGCCTCGTCACGAGGGCAGCGATCGAGACGGCCCCGATGAGGAACCCGACTGCGGTCAACGTCTTGGAGCCGAACCGGTCCGCGGCCCGGCCAGCGCTGATCGCACCCACGATCGCGCCCAGGTTCAGCGTGGCCAGGAAGGCGATGGACGATCCGATCGGGTAGCCGGCTTGGGCCATGATCTGCGCCAGCCAGGTGTTCAGGCCGTAGACCAGCAGCAGCATCAGGAAGCAGATCGCCCAGAACATCACTGTGGCCAGCAGGTAGTTGCGACTGAACAGCGAGGCCAGGGGGGCGAGCGTGCCGGACCTTCCGACTGTTGGCGTGCCGGTCGCGGCTACCGCAGGTTCGTCGGCAGGCAGGGAGACGTCGTAGCGGCGCGCGAGCATCTCGGCCTCCTGGCGACGCCCGCGCGCGATCAGGAACGAGATCGACTCCGGAAGGAACTTCCAGGCCAGCGGGAGGACCAGCACGAGCGGCGCCATCCCGATCCAGAACATGGCCCGGAACCCGAACTCCGGCACGATCGGGATCGCCAGCAGGGCGGCCATGATGCCGCCCACCGAGTAGCCGGAGAACATCAGCGCATACAGGAACTTGCGACGCTCAGGCGGCGAGTACTCGATCGTGATGGCACTCGCGGTCGGGACGACGCCGCCCAGCCCGAGCCCCGCCACGAACCGGAACACGCCGAACAACTCCGGGGTGGGTGCGATCGCGCACAGGCCCATCGCCAGGGAGAACCACGCGATGCACAACAGGATGATCTTCCGTCGCCCGACGATGTCGGTCACGGTGCCGGCGATCAGAGCGCCGATGAGCATCCCGAACAGGGCGTAGCTGCCGATCGCGCCGGCTTCTTGGGGCGACAGATCCCAATCCTCGTACTCCAGCAGGGCGGGCACCACCGCCCCGTAGACGATCAGGTCATAGCCGTCGAAGATGATCGTGACCCAGCAGATCGCGATGACCCAGAGCGTTGTCCGGCCCAGCTTGCCCGCACTCGTCGCCGGCGCAGCCATCTGCTCGCCCCCCAACTATCGACGCAGCGGAAAGGACGCCGAGCGACCTCCCCGACGTACCCGTCGTAGCAGCTGAGGACGGCCATGGGAACCCCGCACCTCGATGGCGCCGCCGCGGTGACGTTCCACCGCGAACAGCTCGCCGTGCGGGCCTGCTGAGGCGATGCTCGGGCTAGTCATCGGCGTAGCGCTGCTCGCGCCACGGGTCCCCGTAGCTGTGGTAACCGAAGGTCTCCCAGAAGCCGGGCTCGTCGAAGAGGGTCAGCGCCAGGCCTCTGATCCACTTCGCCGACTTCCAGAAGTACAGGTGCGGCACGAGTAGGCGGGCGGGCCCGCCGTGGGCAGGTGTCAGGGGCTCGCCCTCGTAGGTGTCGACGACCCACGCCCTGCCGCCGGTGACATCCTCCAGGGGCAGGTTGGTGGAGTAGCCGCCGTCGCTGAACGCGAGGACGAAGTCTGCGGCGGTGTCGACGCCGTCGAGCAGCGTGTCGACCGACACCCCTTCCCAGGAGGTGTCGAACTTCGACCAGGTCGTCACGCAGTGGATGTCGACAGTCACCGGCTCCCTGGGCAGGGCCCGGAACTCCGCCCAACTCCACCGCCGCAGGGCGTCGACCGCGCCCTGCACGGTGAAGTCCCACGCGTCGAGCGTGGTGTGCGGAGTGGGGCCCGCCGAGAGCACGGGGAACCCGTGACCGACGTCGTACTGCCCGGGAGGGAGCCGTCCGGTCGGGCCGGCGTGCTTCCTGCCGGTGAATCCCCGCGTCACGTGAGACATGTCCGCCCTCCTCGTCCGGGACCCGGTGCCGAGCCTGCCCGGTTCCGCGCCGGATGTCGGCCCCCCGGTGGCGACGGATCGACATCGCCGTACACCTCCTGGCCGGACACGGCGTCCTCACGGTCGCCGTCAACCCGGGCGGAGGTCCGTGACCGGCAGGCCGTGCTCGGCGCGCAGGCGCTCGGCCACGAGCGAGCGGTGGCACGCCTCCGGATCGCGCTCGACGCAGAGGAGGGCGGCCGCCGAGTCGCCCGGGAGCTCGGACACGAGCGCGCCGAGGTCGAACGGGTCGAGGATCTCGCGCGTGTAGCGCTCGGCGTACTCGGGCGCGAGCGCGATGCGGTTGCGCTTGCCCACGCCCCGGCGGTCATCCTCGCGGTACTGGAGCTGGCGCAGCTCGGTCGTCGGCGCCAGCTCCCTCACGTGCCGGTAGCCGACGCCCGCCGCGGCGAGCGCGCGCTGGAGCCGCGCCGAGTTCGCCCAGGAGTAGTCGGGGCCCCGCACGCCGCGGCGCTGGCGGAGGTCGAGCAGCAGCCCCACGCCCGCGCCGGTGAGCTTCTCGAGGAAGGCTTCGGCTGCGAAGCCGTAGACCCCGATCGTCGCGATGCGCCTCATCGCAGCAGCCGGCCAGCACCGCTGTGCTCGGTCACGCCGTCCACCCGCCGCCCCGCTACGGCCCGAGTGACGGCTCGTCCACGGCCCACAGCCACGACCCGTCCGGTTGGCGACGGGCGATCTCGACGGTCACCTCGCCCGTGGTCAGCGTGCTCGCTGTCAGTGCCAGGTCTCCGCTCACCAGTGCTGGATGCTGCCTGCCCGGCGAGAGCACCGGCGCGGCCGCGACGAACTGCTCGTACACCGTGCGGATCTCCGCGTGACCGGCCGCGAGGTTGCCCGGCGGGAACGCCAGCACGGCGTTCGGCTCGTACAACGCCACCAACCCCTCGACGTCGCCCGCGTTGGCGCGCTCGATGAAGTATTGCCCAGATCGTTCGGCTCAGCGGCCACCTTCTTGCTCGTCATGCTGGTGAGCCTCCCAACGAATCGCGACATCTTGTGTCATGTATCGCTGTAGAGTGTTCGGATGCGCGCCGACCGGTTGGTCTCGCTGGTGCTGCTGCTGCGCCAGCGCGGTCGGCTGTCCGCGGCCACGCTGGCCCGCGAGCTCGGAGTATCCGCCCGCACCGTGTTGCGCGACATCGAGGCGCTGTCCACGGCCGGGGTCCCGGTCTACGCCGAACGCGGCCGGCACGGCGGTTTCGCGTTGTTGCCCGGTTTCCAGTCCGAGCTCACCGGCCTGAACCAGGATGAGGCGCTCGCCTTGCTGGTCGCCGGATCGCGGCGCGGCGAGCAGGCGTTCGGCCTCGGCTCGGCGCTCGCTTCGGCCATGCGCAAGGTGGTTGACGCGCTGCCCGAGAGCTATCGGGACACCGCGTCCGGCGCGGCCCAGCGATTGCTCGTCGACCCGGAGACCGACCTGCTCTCGCACCGGCTGGTCACCGAGGAGGTGCCCGAGGGCATCGTGGCCGAGGTCCGGCGCGCGGTGCTCGCCGGACACAAGCTGCGCATCCACTACGGGGCCGTGGACGAGACACCGCAGTGGCGCACGGTGGACCCGATCGGCCTGGTCACCGTGCGCGGCCGGGGCTACTTGCTGGCCACGAGGTCAGGCGCGGACCGCACCTACCGGCTGTCCCGGGTGTTGGCCGCCGAGGAACTCCCCGAGCCGGCCCAGCGACCAGATCGGGTCGATCTGGACCGGGTCTGGCGGGAACGCTGCGCGCAGTTGCTGGCCGGCGGCGACCAGGTCACCGTGCTGGTACGGGTGAACCCGACGCGGCGGGAGGAGCTGGTGGGCACCGCGCTGGCCGTCCGCGCCGAGGAACCCGACGCGGACGGCTGGCTGCGACTGGAGGTGACCTTCAGCGATCCGCGACACGCCGAATGGGCGCTGTGGCAGCTCGCCACGAGCGCGGAAGCCCTGGCGCCGCAGTGGCTGCGCACCGCCCTGCGCAACCGCGCCGCCGCGATCGCCACCTGCTACGACGTGTCAACCTGAGAGTTGATCGGCGAGGCACGTGCCAGGCGAGGAGCGGCGGGACGACCGAACTCGTCCCACCCTGACGGTGTCACCCCGACCAGGGCCACCTGCCCGCGCACGGCGGCCGAGTTCCACCGCTCCGTTGCCCTCCGCCATGGCGATGGGCGCCGACCACCACGCGATCGGGAACATCGACCCGTCGCGCCGCACGAACCACTCGTCGTCACCGTGCACCGTCTCGCCGGTCTGCCGAGGTGTGAGCATCGGGCAGTCATCCTGGGGATACTGCGAGCCGTCCGGCCGCTTGTAGTGCACGGTGGCGTGGCTGGGCTTGCGGTAGAGCTCCGCCGCGTCGCCGTAGCCGAGAGCCGTGACGGCCGCGGGATTGGCGAAGACGATCAGTCCGGCCTCGTCGACGACCCCCACCGGGCCGGGGCCAGTCACATGACGGATGACGGCCATCGGATCATGCCTTAGCGTCAGGTGCGCGGCGTGGTCGCGGCGACGCGGGCCGATGCTGCTCGACGTGTCCGGTCGGGAGGAGGCATGATGCCGGTCCTGTCACGGGGTTTCGGCCGACGCAGGAGTCGCGCGGCCGATGATCGGCTGCCGCCCGGGCAGTACGACGTCGGTGGCGGGTTCCCGGTGCTGTCGGCGGGGCCGACCCCGCACACGCCCCTGGAGCGATGGGACCTCAGCGTGCACGACGAGGCCGATGCCCTGGGCCGGTGGACCTGGGAGGAGTTCCGGGCGCTTCCGCGCGAGGCGGTATCGGTGGACATCCATTGCGTGACCAAGTGGTCGAAGTTCGACACCCGGTGGGAGGGAGTCGCCATCGACACGCTGCTGGACGGGCTGCCGACCACCGCGACCCACGTGGTGGCGCTGTCCGATGGCGGCTACACCACGAACCTGCCGCTGGAGGACATGACGAGTCGCCGGGCCTGGGTCGTCGACACCTACGCCGGGGAGCCGCTGGCTCCGGAACACGGCGGACCGGTTCGCCTACTCGTGCCCCACCTGTACTTCTGGAAGAGCGCCAAGTGGCTTCGCCGGCTGACCCTGCTCCAGCACGACCAACCGGGATTCTGGGAGACCTTCGGCTACCACAACTACGGTGATCCATGGCGCGAGCAGCGGTACAGCGGAGACTGAGCTGGCTGCGTGCCAGGGTGCTGGACAACCGGCCGGAGACCTCGCGGGTGCACCGGCTGGTCCTGGACGTCCCCGATTGGCCGGGGCACCTACCCGGACAGCACGTCGACCTCCGGCTGACCGCCGAAGACGGCTACACCGCACAGCGCGGATACTCCGTGGCCTCCCCACCGGAGGTCGCCCCGATTCATCTCCTGGTCGAGCGGCTCGACGACGGGGAGGTGTCGCCCTATCTCACCGACGAGACACGGCCCGACGACCTCCTGGAGCTGCGCGGCCCGATCGGCGGCTACTTCGTCTGGTCGGCCGCCACCGACCGAGCCGACCCGGACGCGGCCCGACGCCCGGTCCAGCTGGTCGCCGGCGGGTCCGGGGTCGCTCCCTTCGTCGCGATGGTCGACCACCATCACCGGCACGACAGCTCGACCCCGATGCGCCTCCTGTACTCCGCCCCCACCCAGGACGATCTCCTGGCCGGCGACGTCATCGGGTCGGAGACGACCGTCACGCTGACCAGGACGGCGCCAACCGGCTGGCAGGGCGAGACCGGGCGGATCGACGCCCACATGCTCACGCGCCGCACGTTCGCGCCGGCGATGCGGCCCAGGATCTTCGTCTGCGGCAACACCCTGTTCGCCGAGTTCGTCGCGACGACCCTCGTCGAGCTCGGCCACGACCCGTCCGGCATCAGGATCGAACGCTTCGGGAACTCTGGAGGGCTGTCATGACCGAGCCGATCGACACCGTCTCCGCACGTCGACTCGACGGCAACGCCGCCGGGGGTGCGATGACCGACCTGTTCGCCGTGGACCTGACGGTCGCGCGGTCGCGGTGCGCCTCGTGCGGAACGACCTCGATGCTCGGCTCGCACCACCTCTACGCCGATTCGCCGGCCCTCGTGCTGCGCTGCCCGAGCTGCGCCGAGGTGGTGCTGCGCTTCGCAACCCAGGCCGACAGGATGCTGCTGGATCTGCGCGGCGCCGCGCTCCTCATCGTCCCGATGCCGGCGCCCGCCGAGAACGGGCGGACGGTCGACGACGACGAACACGGGTAGGACGACGGATGCTCGCCGGGGATCGCCGGCGAAGGCTGAGGGGTGGCCGGGACCTGCCTCGGTCCATCCCCCCAACGACAGGAGCACGTCATGTCGTCCGAGCCCCTGACCACAAACACGGAGACCACGAGCACCGAGCCCGCCGACGAGCTCACCGGCACTCTCAAGCGCACCGTGCTGCAGCGGTCCGCGTCGTCGATCCCCGGTCGCGAGATCGTCCAGGTGCTCACCGAGATCCCGGCCGGCGTCGAGTCCGGCTGGCACATCCACCCGGGCGAGGAGGTCGGGTTCATCGCAGCCGGGACCGTCCAGATGCGGATCAAGGACCAGCCGACGCTCACCCTCCACGCCGGCGACCCGTTCCTCATCCCGCCACGCGTGCCGCACAACGCGCTCGACCTCGGACCCGACACGGGCCGGATGCTCTCCACCTACATCGTGGAGGTCGAAGAGCCGCTGTCGACGTTCGTGGACCAGGGCACCGATGAGTGAGGGTTATCCTGCGATGGGACCCAAACCCTGCCGGACGTCGGTCCGGCCGGGCTCGCTCAGCGTGAGCTGCGCACGGCCGCGCGATCCGCCACCGCCTCGAGCACCACGTTCGCGACCTCGTCGGGTTGAGCGATTCCCACGACGTGCGACGCGCCGGGGATCTCCACGATGCGCCGGGCGCCAGCACGCTCGGCCATGATCCGGTGGGCGTCCGCCGGGATGTTGTGGTCGAGCTCCCCGAACACGAACCAGCTCGGCACGGACCGCCACAGCGCGTGGTCGCCCAACGGTTCGAACAGCGCCGCCTCGGTGGCCGGGCGCTGGCCGACCGCCATGCGCGCGGCCTGCTCAGCCGGCAGGTCGGCGCAGAACTGCTGGTGGTACCGCTCCTGGGCGATGTACAGGTCGGTTCCGCCGCCCGCGAGCGGTACCCGGACCAGGTTGTCACCGAGGGTCGAACCCGGCGCCAGGGCCGATGCGTCGCCGGGGCTCTCCCCGGGAGCCAGGGCGAACCCCGCGACGTAGACGAGCGCGAGGATGTCGCCGGCGCCCGCGTCGACGCCGGTCAGGACGGCGCCGCCGTAGGAGTGCCCGACCAGCACCACCGGACCGTCGATGCTCCGGACCAGGTCGGTCAGCAGGGCCGCGTCGGAGGCCAGGCCGCGCCGCCCGGGCGGAGACGTCGGCGACTCCGGACTCCTCGGCGACCTCCCGCCACAGCGCCGGCCGGTCGGCGAGCCGGCAGGCGACGAACAGCGTGTCCAGGGCCGCGGTCAGCGCCGCCGGCTCGGTCTCCGGGTCGGCGCCCACCGCCTCCGCCGCGTCGACGAGGAGACGGTGGGCTGCGTCGAGGTCGCCGTCTCCGTGCAGCAGGACGTGACCACGTGCAGCGGTGGCCCAGAGCGGGCCGCGCAGCTGTGTCGGGGCGGCGCCCAGGTCGCCCCCGACGGCCGCGTCCATGTAGGCCGCGCGGGCGGCGCGGTGCGCGCGGACCGGCCCGGGCGGGGTGAGGACGGCGCTGCGATGGAAAGCCGCGATCGCGCCGCCCGCGTCACCCCGGTCCAGGAGCCGCCGGGCGGATTCCTCCAGCTCCCGCGCGAGCTCCTCGTCCGGGTGCTCCCGCCCCACCAGGGCGACCACGTCGAGAGAGACACTAGCCCTGCCGCCCGGAGCGCAGGGATGCCCAGAGCATGGCCGCGGTGGGCGCCGCGACGACCTGCTCGTCGTCCAGGCATCGGTCGTCGAGGACCGCGGCGCCGTCCAACGGACCCCCGGGCGGGCCGGCGGGTGCCGAGAACCGTTACTGCTCCACCACGTGAACGGCCGCTTCCTCGGCCGACGCACCGGCTCCGTCGATCCCGACGTCGATTGCGAACAACTCGGCGTCCTGGTCAGCGGTTCCGCCCTGGTCCTCGGCCAGCAGGCGGCCCGACCGGCGGCCACCCACCTCGTCGTCCCACAACTCACCATCGGTGTCGGAGGCGTCGCCGAGGCCGTCACCGACGTCGCGCTCGGCGTCCGGGAGCTCGCGGGCCAGCCGCCCGTCGAGGCTCTCGCTCAGGGCTTCCTCCCGGGAGGTGGTGCCCCACCCGTCCATCGCCCACGGCCGTTCCGGCGGGGAGTACCCCTCGTCCAGCCAGTCGGCCGGGCCACGGTCGTCGAGGGTGTCCCCGGCGTCCAACTGCTCGGTGACGTCGTCGTCGTACTCGTCAGGCATCTCGGACTCCCAACGTCCCTCGGGAATGGCACCCGCCATCCTGCCCGCCCGGCGCGGCCACCACATCACACGTCAGCCGACCATCCTCGTCTGGATCGCGTGAGTCACGCACCATCCGGCGATACTGGCGCCGTCGGCTGGTACCGGTCAGATGCATACAGCCCAGACCAGCAGCCCTACTCTCGGCCGCTGACGAACCGACGGATGTCGGGGATCAACCGCCCGTCGACCGTGTGACCGCCGCCGTGCGGGAACTCCCCCACCACGGCACCGGCCCGCCGCAACTGCGACACCAGCAACGCGGTCTCCGCCGGGGTGGCCAGCGGATCTCGCCGCCCGTTCGACACAGCGACCCGCCGGTCGGTCAGGTCGGCCGATACCGGGTCGGCGCGGAAGGGCACCATGGCCGCGAACAGGACGGCGCCGCCCAGCAGCTCGGGCCGGTCGAACAGCATGGCGGACGCCATGTTGGCACCGTTGGAGAACCCGACCGCTATCCAGGACCCGCTCGACACCGCGTGAGCCTCGCCGGCCGCGCTCAGGAACACCGCCATCTCCGCCACCCGCTCATGCAGGTCGTCCTCGTCGAAAACGCCCTCGCGGAGACGCCGGAAGAAGCGAGGCAGGCCGTTCTCCAGAACCGTGCCACGCGGCGCGAGCGCGGCGGCCCCCGGCGCGAGCCGGTCCCGTAGCGGCAGCAGATCGTGCTCATCACCACCCGTGCCGTGCAGTAGCAACAGTGGCGCGACCGTCGAACCGGGCAGCCAGACGTGCGGGCGGTCCAGCGTCGCCCCGGCCGCGCCGCTCACATCGGCACCGTGTGATCGAGGCGGATCGGTGGCAGCGCCCGCTCGATCTCCTCACGGCTGGGCTCCAGCCACGGCGGCAGCTGCAGGGAGCGGCCCAGCTCCAGCAGGGTCTCGTCGACGAGGAAGCCGGGTGGGTCGGTCGCGATCTCCAGCAGGATCCCACTGGGATCATGGAAGTACACCGATGTGAAGTACCGCCGGTCGATGATCTCGGTGACCCCGACGCCCGAGGCCATGAGCTGGTCGCGCCACAGCTCTTGGGTCGAGCGATCCGGAGCCCGGAACGCGATGTGATGCACGGTCCCGCCGGCCTGCCGACCGGCCGGCCCCCGGTCGGCGACCACCTCGACCACTGTGCCCGCGCCACCATCGGCCATCTCGAAGCGGGCCCGGGCACCGAACTCCCCCGCCGGCCGCATCCCGAGCAGGTCGGTCACCAGGGCCGTCGTGGCGTCGAGCGACCGTACGGACATTGTGACCGAGTACAACCCGCGAACGGCGTGCTCGATCGGCACCCAGCCTTCCCCGTCCCAGGCCGAACGGACGTCGCCGTCGGTGGCGACCAGGTCCAGGACCAGCCCATCGGGATCGCGCAGGGTGAGTACCTCCTGCCCGTCCCGGTCGTGGGGGAAGCCGGCGTCGATCCCCAGCTCACCGAAATGCCGCTGCCACCAGCCGAGGGAGTCGGGCGGCACGCTGAACGCCGTGGTCGTGACGAGCCCGGAGCCGGCGCGCCCGGAAGGCATGCCGGGCCAGGGGAAGAACGTGAGCAGGGTCGCGGGCCGGCCCGCCGCGTCGCCGTAGTAGAGGTGGTAGGTGTCCGGCGCGTCGAAGTTGACTGTCCGCTTGACCAGCCGGAGGCCCAGGACGGTGCGGTAGAAGTCGACGTTGCGCTGGGGGTCTCCGGCGATCGCGGTGACGTGGTGCAGCCCGCGGAGGGCGGTCTCGGTCTCGGTCATGGCGTCGCTCTCCAGGTCCTCGCTGCCGGTTCCCGATCAGGAGACGGTAGCCAGGGTGGGCGGGACCGGCATCAGTCAGATGACCAGGCGCATTCGGTCGTGGTCGCCCTCAGGGTGTTCCGCGTGCTGCTGGTCGGTCACGACACCAGTCTCCTGATCGCGACATCTGGGAATGGCGAGCCTGTCCGGTGCGCCGAATCCCCCGCTTCAGCACGGGAATCAGCACCGCTACCGTGATCATGGTCAGGCTCACCACCGATGCGTACCTGTCGATCAGCAGCACGACGTCGACGGCCCGTTGGCCGAGGTTGTAGCCGAGACCGGCAACCAGGACGGTCATCAGCGCGGCACCGACGAGGTCGAGTAGCAGGAAGGTGATCAGCCGCATCCGGGCCCAGCCCGCCGCGGCGTAGACCACGGCGGTCGGGATACCGGGCAGGACGGCGAGGACGACCGCGAGCCGAACGATCCACGGGTTCCCTTCCGTGGCGCGGGCGGCGGATCGCTGAGCGCGCTCGCTGGCGGTGAACATCCTGATGATGCCCGCGCCCCACTGCCGTCCGGCCCACCACGCCAGCCAGTCGAACTTCACCATTCCGATAGCCCCGGCCACGACGACCAGCCAGAGCGGAGCCTCGCCGATGCGAGCGAATGCGGCACCGGCCCCGATCGCCACGAGGTCGCCGCTGACGAACCCCAGCAGCACCGGGTGGTCGGCGAGCAGGAACGGCTTGAGCGGCTTGATCACCAGTCCGAGCCCGACGACCCCGAGAATCGCACCGATCAGGGCCACATCGACGCGGGTGGCGGGTCCCTGCCACGGCACCCAGCGCCGGAACGCCCTGGCTGTCATCGGGTCCCCTCCGCGCACTAGCTCGTACATCCGCATACGAGTTCGAGAGTACTATCCTGTACGCGCCCGTACAAGTTGCGTAGGATGGCGATCATGCCCGCTGCTGACGCTCGCCCGCGCCGACGCGCGGACGCCGAACGCAACATCGCCCGCATCGTCTCGGCGGCGCGCCACAGCCTGAGCGCCAACCCTGAGGCGACCATCGACGACATCGCCCAGGCCGCAGGGGTAGGGCGGATGACCCTGTACGGCCACTTCCACAGCCGGGCCGAGCTGGTCGAGGCCGCCATGGTCGACGCACTGCGGGCCGGCGAGGAGACACTGTCGGCCATCGATCTGACCGGGGACGCACGGCACGCCGTGGCCCGGCTGCTCGATTCCAGCTGGTCCCTCGTCGCGGAGTCGATCGCGCTGCTGACGGCCGCCCAGGACACCCTTCCCGCCGGGCGGATCCGGGAGCTGCACGCTGGCCCCGCGCAACGGGTCGAAGAACTGCTGCGCCGCGGCCAGGCCCAGGGTGTGTTCCGCACCGACCTGCCGATCACCTGGCTGGTCAGCGTCGTGCACCACGTCCTGCACGGCGCAGCGGAGGAGATCCGCGCCGAGCGGGTGACGACCGAAGACGCTGCCCGAATGGTCGTCGCGACCGTGCAACCGATACTCGCCGTCTCCCCGATCGAGAGGCACCGAGCGGACGGAGCATCAAGCACATCCTGACGCGTGGTGCTTGCTCGCGGCCCACTGACGTCGTCGGCAACCGCTGATCATCGGGCAGTGGTCACCCCTGCCCGCCCCACACCTCCTCCGCGACGACTGCCACGAGCTCGAGCTTGCGTCGCTGGTCGTCGGCTGTGAGCTCGTTGCCCTCCCAGGTGCTTGCGAAGCCGCACTGTGGGCTCAGCGCCAATCTCTCGTACGGCACGTGGCGGGCGGCCTCGTCGATGCGCCGGCGAAGGTCGTCAGCGGTCTCCAGCTCGGGCCGTTTGGTCGTCACCAGTCCGAGGACGACAGTGGTCTCCTCCGGCACGTACCGCAGCGCCTCGAACCCCCCGGAGCGGATGTCGTCGTACTCCAGCAGCAAGCGGTCGTAGCCCGCCTCGGTGAACAGCGTCTCGGCGAACTCCTCGTAGGGCGTGCTGCTCTCCCACATGCTCCGGTAGTTGCCGCGACAGATGTGGATCCCGGTGGTGACGCCTCCCAGCCCTTCAAAGACCCGCATGTCGGCACGCACGTACTCGGCCAGCTGTTCGGCCAGCCGGTCCGGGTCGGGATAGAGGCGCCGCTCGTCGAAGAACGTGTACTTCGGTGCGTCGAGCTGCAGGTAGCGCACGCCGGCGGTAGCCAGCGCGTGCGCGTCCGCGTTCATGATCGTGACGAGGTCGTCGAGGAAGCGGCTGCGGTCGGGGTAGACACGGTCGGAGATGCCGTCGGACCAGTAGCTGAGGAAGTTGCTCGGAACCGGCATCGTCACCTTGACGGGCAGCTCGGTGTGGTCGAGCACGAATCGCGCCTCGGCGTCGACCATGCTGCCCCGGCGGCGGAGCTTGCCGTCCACCACGGGTGAGGTGTGGCTGACCGTCCTGCCGGACGCGTCGGTCCAGGTCCGCACGAAGCCCGTGGGGTCGAACCCCTCGGCGATCTCCAACACGGGGCCGTGCCAGATGCGCCTGCGCAGCTCCCCGTCCCCCACCACGCCGAAACCGAGCCCGGTCTGCAGCGCGATGGCACCCCGGACGGCATCGTCCTGTAGTCCGCGCAACTCGGCGGGCGGGGCGCCGCGCTCCATCGCCGCCTTGAGCTCGGGCGGTCGCAGCAGGCTGCCGACGGTGTCGGCCCGGAACCTCTCAGCCACCGCGCACCTCCCGCGCCGCGGTGACCGCCGCCGACATCTTCCGCATCGCGAGCGCGCGCGGCACCCGCCGCAGCCCGCAGTCGGTCGAGATCTCCAGCTCGTCGAGCTGCCGGTACTGCAGGCACGTCCGCACCCGCTCCACGATGTCCGCAGGGGTCTCCGCGTAGTGCGTCTTGATGTCGATCAGGCCAGCGGAGAGGATCCGACCCCGGTCCCACTGCCCGACGAGGTCGATCTCCGCCATCTCCCGGGCACCGAACTCCAGGCTGAAACCGTGCACGTTCGCGTCGAGCAGGCGCGGGAACAGCCATCGGTAGGTGCGCTTGGCGTAGGGCAGGCGGCGGAACGAGCCGAAGCAGATGTGCACCGTGAACGTGGCGCCGTCGAAGCCATCGACGGTCTGGTTGATCAGATCCACCATCGCCGCGGGTGTGCGGTCGTCGTCGGCAACGGCAGGTGTGATCGGCTCCTCGAGCTGGATGTAGTCGCAGCCGGCGTCGATGAGGCCACCGATGTGTGTGCGCAGCACCGGGACGAACGCCTCCGCGCAGGCCTTCCGGCTCGGGTACACGGCCGCGAAGTCCAGCTCGGTGGTCATCCCGTACGGGCCGGGCATGCCCACCCGTGGCCGCCGGGTGGTGTGCTCGCGCAGGAACGCGAACTCCTGCTCGAAGTCCCAGAGCCGCTCGAGGCCCTCGAACGGCCGGGCGAGCTCCCAGACGTCGAGCATGTCGTAGCCGAGCGCGCCGAGGCGCCGCGGTGCGGGGCGCAGCGAGAGGTCCGGCAGTGCTGCGGTGATGTTCTCGATCCAGCCGCGGCGGCGGTGTTCCCCGTCAGTGACGATGTCGAGCCCGCACCGTTCCTGGTCCTGGATCGCCAGCCGGCAGTAGTCGTCGTAGAGCTCGCGCTCATCGGCAGGGCCGAAGCGCCCGGCGCGCTCGCCCTCCTCCAGGACGTCCCACCAGCCGGGGCGAGCCCAGCCTCCCGTGGTCGTGACGGCCAGCGGCGGGCGGCCGTCGATCGCGCCGTTCATGATGCGGCCTCCTCGGCGGTGGCACGGGATGTGATCGTGGCGAGCAGCGCGTCGTGGACCAGCCCGTTGCTCGCGACGACGTCGGTGCGTGCGGTCCCCACGGGCCGCCCGTGGAAGTCGGTGAACCGGCCACCCGCCTCCTCGACGAGCAGCCGGCCGGCAGCGACGTCCCACGGGTCCATGACCCGCTCGCAGTAGGCCGTGTAGCGGCCCGCGGCGACGTGGGCGAGCACCAGGGCCGGGGCACCGGGGAACCGGACGCCCGCGGTGGCGTTCATCAGCACGCCCATGAGGTCGAGGAACTCGGCGATCACGGCAGGATCCGACGACTGCGCCTGGGTCACGACGAGTGCCTCGCTGACCTGCGGAGTCACCGACACCCGCAGCGCGGCGCCGTTGCACGTCGCCCCGCCGCCGCGGCTCGCGCGGTAGAGCTCGTCGTGGGTGGGGTCGTAGACCGCGCCGGCGACCACCTCCGATCCCACGGTCACCGCCACCGAGGTGCAGAAGTACCCCACGCCGTTGAGGTAGTTGCGGGTGCCGTCGAGGGGGTCGACGAACCAGACCGGACCGTCCGTCGCCTTCTTCTTCTTCTCCTGCTCGCCATCGTGCTCCTCGCCGATCACGACATGGTCGGGGTGCGCCCCCCGGATGACCGCAGTCACCGCGCGCTGGGCGGCGAGGTCGGCCGAGCTCGTCACGTCGACGCGGACGTCCTTGAGCACGACGCTCCCCGGAGCGCCACGCATCCGCATCAGCTCGGCACCCGCGGCCCGGGCCGCCCGCTCGGCCGTCTCAGCCCACTGGGCCGGGGCGGCATCTCCCGTCACCCGAGTACCTGGACGATCCCGCGGTCGCCGTCGACCCGCACCCTGTCGCCCGTCCGGATCGTCGATGTTGCGACGGCCGTGCCCACCACGCAGGGGATGCCGTACTCGCGGCTGATGATCGCGGTGTGCGCGAGGCTGCCGCCCGTGTCGGTGACGGCGGCCGCGACGATCCCGAACGCGGGCGTCCACTCCGTCGTCGTCCCACCGCAGACCAGCACCTCCCCGGCCCGGATCTGGTCGATCTCCCGCGCCGAGCGCACCACCCGCGCCGTCCCGACGACGACACCGCCCGACGCCGGGTGGCCGCTCAGCTCGGCAGTGGCGAGGCCGTGGCGGATCGTCGAGAGGTACTCCGGGGTGAGGCCGAAGATCTCGGTCATGAGCGGGTCGTCGACGCGCTCGGGCACGGTGCCGAGCATCGGCGGCAGGTCGTCGCCGCGGGTGCGCCATTCCTCGTAGTAAGCGCGACGAGTGGGTACGAGCGCGGCCAGTCGCGACCAGTCGTCGCGGCCGGCCATCGCGTCGTACAGCTCGGGCTTGAACACGAAGAACACGTCCTCGGGTGCGGCGATGTCGCCCTCGGCGACGAGGTGGCTCGCCAGTGCCAGCGACAGCCGCCGAACCGGCAGGTGGATGCGCCTGTCGATCAGGAAGTTGTGCTCCTCGTTCCACCAGACGAAGTTCGCCGCCCGGTTGGACGCGAGCGCGGCGTCGAGCCGTTCCCGGTCGGCCGGGTCGGGGATCGCCTCCCGCGCGGCGGCGACGAGCGCGTCCCGTTCAGTGAGCACCGCCCGCTGCGCGGCGGCGAAGTCGTGCGTCTCGCCCGTCGCGAGGAACTCCCGGATCGTCGCGAGAGGGGTAGCGGGGTGCTCGGCCCACGACGCACGGTCGATCGTGCAGGTTTCGTCGGTGCGATGTCCCCAGGTCGCGAGGAACTCGTCGAACTCCTTCCACCACACCTCGCCCTGCGAGAGCGCGGTGACGCGGGCCCGTATCTGCTCCGGTCCGGTGCCCTCCGGCGCCGCCGTGAACGCACCGTCCACGCCGAGCTCACGGGCCCGCACCGTGAGCGCCCACAACCGCTCGTCGGTGGCGAGGAACGCCGTCCGCTCGCCTGCCAGCCAGCGGGCGACCTGCCGCTGGTCCAGTCCGAACTCGCCCACCAGGCCGTAGAGACCCAGGTAATTGGCGGCCAGCAGGTACATGACCTCGAAGTGGATCGCCCAGCCACGCCGGTGGAAGACGTAGGCGTCCTGCAGGGCGGCCCACAGCTCGTCGCGACTCATCGCTGTGGGAGCGAGCTGGTCGAAGTGGGCGTAGCCGGCCTCCAGCTCGTCGACGTAGGCCTGCCAGTAGGCCGGGAAGTCGGCGAGCTTGGCGGCGAGCATCGGCCCGAACCGCCGGGCCCGCGCACCCATCTCCCAGTGCGACGTGACCGGGACCTGCCCGAGGTAGACGTGCACACCGGCGAGCCGGTTGACCATTCCCGCCGTCGGCGGGATGCCTGTCACCTCAGCGCCGATCTGGGTGCCCCAGGTCTGGGCATCCTCGAGCAGTGCGATGCTGGCCGGGGTGAGGCCCTCGCCGAAGTGCATCGAGTCGCGCAGCCAGAAGCGGTGCTCGTCGTGCTTGCCGAACACCGCCAGCGGCTCGGCGATGTACGGGCGGGCGTCCAGCCGGGGTTCGTACCCCGGGTAGAGCTCGTGATCGGTGAACCGGTCGAGCGGGATGACGTGCACGGGCTCGTTCACGGCGGCCTCCGGCGTCGTCGCAGTCGGAGTGGAGGGTAACGCTCTGTTCAGCGGCGCTCGCCGGATCCGGAGATCGACGGCTCGGCGTCAAGCACTTCCTGTGCACGAGTCTCGGGACGCCTTCCGTCATCTACCCTGCAACACCATCCTCATCTCCACGACGTTGTACGGGTTCCACGTAGACATGACGAAGTACACCGCGGCGCGATGGCCCGGCAAGGCACGTGTGTACCGGTCGATGACGTGCGGACCGTACTCGCCGCCCCACTCGTCCTGCCGACCCGCGTCGGAAAGACCGTCCGGAGCGTCTTTGATGTGCATGAAGGCCCCGTAACCGGTCTCCGGCCAATCGGGATCGAAGACGACCACCGGAGCAGACCAAGGCCCCCACGGGTGGAATGCGACACGGGCATTGATGCCCCGCGGCGAGCCGGCGTTGTACAACAGCAACCACACGCCCAGCGGCGCATTCCAGGTCACGGACAGCTCGCCGATCTGCCGGTGCGGAAACAGCGCGAGTGCGTCGCTCTCGTGCTCGCTCCAGATCGGCCGCTCCGACCGGCGATCGATTCCGCAGAAGAATCGCCAACGCTCCTCGTCCTCCACGAACCGGAGGGGTGCGCACGCGAAGTAGGCGTCGCTCCTCCGGTACGGCCGCCCTCGCGGTAGTGCTCGGTCGACCGGAAGACGTACATCTGACCGTTCGCGCTGAAGCCGGCCAACGGAACCTCGAATGCTCGAGTCGACACGAAATGCCCATCGGGGTCGACACCCGCGGGGACGTGAATCGGGAGCCGGAAGAAAGGAAATGCAACTCGATACCCGGTTCGGGCGTGCGGTCGACCGTCCACGCCACGCTGTCCCCGCTCTCCGCGTCCGGCCAGGTGTCGCCGAAGAGGAACCAGAGCCGCCCGTCGTGCTCGAACGAAGAACCGAGGTCGGTGCCGACGACGCCGAACCGGCTTTCGGTTCGATTGAAGGCGTCCGTGTTCCACTGCCGATCGCGCTCACCGGTGAGCTGGCAGATCTTGCGAACACTGCCGTCCACCACGCCGATCTCAGGCATCACGCCACATCTCCGTCCGACTGCGGCACGACGATCGAACACGGTTCCGAGACCAGATCCTCAGCGCGGATGGTGTCGAGGAAGCCGGCGAATGCCTGGTTCGTGCGTGCGACGTCGCCCGTGGCGTCGAGGTCCATCAGGAGGCCGCGGATGACGGCGAGCACGACGGTTGCCAGCTCCGGGTGCCCCATGCTGCGCATGCCTTCTTCGAGCGGGGCGAGCCAGTCGGTGGTCGCTGTGCGCCGGAAATCGGGCCACAGGGGCTGGCCGGCGGTGTCGTGCAGGCGGCCGAACAGGCGCAGGTAGGGCTGGCCGAGCGGCCCGGTGAACGCGGACCAGGCGGCGGCCAACGTCGTGGTGTACGGCTCGCCGGGCCGTACGCGCAGGAGCTCGGAGAAGGCCTGGACCTGCCGCTGCCGCGCCTGCAGGAGGACCGCGCGCAGCAGCGTGTCGCGGGTGCCGAAGTGGTAGATGAGCATGCGCGCCGAGGTGCCTGTCGCAGCGGCGAGCGGTTCGAGGCGATCGGGGAGGCCGTGCGCGAGAGTGTGGTCGGTGCAGGCTTCGAGGAGCCGCTGTCTGATCTCCGGCTGCTTGTGCCTGCCCATACGCGCATTTTTTCGCGTAACAACCGCTACGTCTACCGTTGGCTCCAGACCAGATGGACGCGGAAGCGGAGGTAGTGGTGAGAGTCGTGTTCGTGCATGGAGCGTGCGTGCGGGACGGGTCGTGGTGGTGGCACCGCACGAGCGAGCTGCTGCAGGAGCGAGGTGTCGAGAGTGCAACGCCGACGCTGCCCAGCTGCGGTGAAGCAGGGGAACCGGCGGGGACGGACGGTCCGGGTCTGCCCGACGACGTCGCCGCGGTCCGGCAGGTGCTGCACGGCAGCGACGAGTCGACCATCGTGGTGGCCCACAGCTACGGAGGGATCGTCGCCGCGGAAGCGGCCGCAGAGGCGGACTCCGTGAGTCATCTGCTGCTCATCTCCAGCTACCTGCCCGAGGTCGGGCAGAGCCTGTCCTCGTTCGGCGACGGCACCCCGGCCCCGTTCCTCGACGTCGACGTCGACGCCGGCACGTTCGGCGTCCGCCCGGACATCCTGGCGGAGACGTTCCTGCAGGACTGCGACGCCGACACGACCACCCAGGCGATGGGCCGCCTGGCGCGGCAGAGCCTTCGCGTGACCCAGCAACCAGTGCGCGCGGCGGCCTGGCAGCGGGTGCCCTCGACCTACCTCGTCTGCACGCGGGACAGGGGCACGCCTGCAGACCTGCAGCGCGAGTTCGCCCGCAGAGCCGGCACGGTCGTCGAGCTCGACGCCGGCCACCACCCGTTCCTGTCTCAGCCGGCCACCGTTCGGGACCTGCTGCTGAGTCTGTGACAGCGTCCACCACGTCGATGTGGGAAGTTGGGTCCGGCGCCAGGCTCGCGTTTCCGTCGACCGCCGCCGCCCGGCGAGGCGACTGAACCAGTAATCCTGCGAATCACGGTTGAGGCTTGCGAGGAGCTGCGACGAACCGCCGACATATGTGTCGACCTGCATGAACAACGAATACGCGCCATCGGTCGTTCCCGGATGTTTGCGGTCGTTGGTGGCGGTTAGCGAGAGTTGAGCGGTGTCGATGATCTCCGCGTGGTCAGCCGAGCAGGTTGATGAACTGCTCGGCCTGGCGCAGGATCGAGCCCAGCGTGCCCCGGGCGATCGAGCGATGCAGCGGAACGATGACGACCCGACCGTCGGAATGGCGGAGCTTCGCATGACTTCCCTTGGTCGACTTGTGGAGGAAACCTGCGACCTCCAGCGCGCGCAGGACCTCTCGTCCGGAGACCTGGGGCAGAGCGGGGCTCACGCTGGTATACGGATCTCGATCGACGTCACGAGTGGGTGGTCGAAGGAGGCGGGCACCTCGTCGTCCTCGAAGTACCTCGTCAACGGTCTCGCCCTGGCTGGCCACCTCGATCTCCAGGCAGCGGGCTGCGTACCAGTCGCCGTCCCTTGTCACGGCTGCGGTCAACGTGCGCGCGACGTCCGCCTGGTCAGGTTACCGCCCGGCCCACCGCACTCCGCCTGTTTCCTGGTTCGTACATCCTTGAGCAGTTCACATGATTTCTGTTCGCGGCGGGCGAAGAGGACCCCGGACGCAGAAGGCCTCGTCAGGCGGCCGGGGCTGCCGCCCTCCGATCGCGTAGTCCACCAGAGCTACTAGCCAAGGACACCCGCTAGGCGGCGGTTGAGCGGTGCTCGATCTGCATCCCAGATCTTGAAGCCGGCAAACCTGCTGGTCAGAGAGTCACGATCCGAGGTTTGCGGTCGACTGCCGGTGGTGGCCGACAGTCGCGATGACGTGCAGCGATACGCCGGTCACCACCTCGAGCACCACCCACCGGGCGTGGATGATGACGGGGAAGTGGGAGCCGGACAGGACCTTGCGCTTGAGTACGCCCTTCGCGCGCGGACGAGTTGGGCCGGGAAGTCCTTTGGCGACCAGCCAGACAGGTCGATGTAGACATCGGCTTCGCGACGAGCAGCATCGGGGCGGAGGCGTGCGGGTCGACCGAGCCGAACGGGATGAGCACGTCCCCCATGCTCGGTGGCCTGGTCGGTGATCTCCTCGCTGGACAGCGGCGGATGCCCGGTGCCGGCGCCTGGCCACCGTCGACAAGGACCGGTGGAACTGCACGTCGATGTCGCGGATCTCGTACCCGGCGGGTCCCGGCTCAGCTGTGGCGACCACCGACCACCGAGGAGCGCGTTCCTAGCCGCGGTGACGCGGCGCGACACCGGCAGCCGGCGGGCCCGGGACACCGGCCGCGGTGACGGAAGACGTCGACACCGCGTACAGGGAGTCGAAGCGATTCCGTGCGGCTGCGTAGTGCGACCCCCGACTCGGCTCCGGCCGGTATGTACGCACCACTGGCGGCTCCGCGCGAGGGACGTCCGGCGCGAGGGTCTCGAGCGCGAGGAGTGCGGTACCGCGCAGCGTCGCTCGCTTCAGGGCCACGTGCTCCACGGGCGTGCCGACCGCGTCGGCGACGAGCTGCAGCAGGTGCGGCAGGCTCTGGGTGATCCGCCCGGACGCCACGATCCGGGTGGACCCGCCGGCCACCCGGGTGAGCTCCTCGACGACCCGGGCGTAGCTGACCGCGACACCTTCCGCGCTCCCCCGGAAGACCGCCTCCGGAGTCGTGCCGTCCGAGAGACCGGCGATGACCGCCCGGGCGCTCGCGGCCCATCCGGTGCTGCGCTCCCCGGTGAGGAACGGCACCACCGCCGGGCTGCGGCGATCGGGGTCGGCGGCCAGGACCGTGTCGAGCGCGGCATCGTCGTCCGGGAGCCGCAGGACCGTGCGCAGCCAGGCCAGGAGCCGACCGACGTCGTTGACCGCGCCGCCCAGCAGGCTGCGCCCGGCATCGATCCGGTAGCACCAGAGGCCGGACGGGATCTGCTCGGGGATGCCGGGAACGAGCACGCGGACGGCGCCGCTCGTGGCCGCCGCCACCGCGATCGCCGAGGCGTCCGCCGCGCCGGTGCCCAGGTTGCTCGACAAGCCGTCCGCGACCGCCGGGAACCATGCTGCATCCGCCAGCGCCGGCCACCTGCTCGCCACTCGGGCACCGTCCACACCGTCGATCGGGACACCGGGGTCCTGCACCGGGGAGAGCTCGTCCGCTCCGACGCCGCACGCGGCCAGCATCTCGCCGTCCCAACGGCCCGTGCGGCGGTCGAGCAGTCCGGTCCACGAGGCGGTCGGGGTACCGGCGACCGTGGTGCCCAGCAACCGCTGCTGGACGAACTCGCCGAGCGAGAGCCACCGGGCGACCCGCCGCACCACGTCCGGCTGGGTCTGCTGGAGCCACAGCAACCGCGGGGCGAGGTAGCTCGTGTGCAACCGGGTCCCCGTGCGCTGCTGGACGGCGGCCTCGTCGAGCCGGTGCCGGAGGTGGTCCACCCAACCGGCGCACCGACTATCGGCGTAGGTGTAGCAGGGGGTCAGCGCGGCGCCGTGCGCGTCGACGCCGACGAGGGAGGAGGCGAAGGTGTCGAGCGCCACGCCGGCGATCCGGAGGCCTCGACCCGCGCCGCCGAACCCGTCGAGCAGCTCCCCGATCTCGTCGCAGACCTGGTCGGGATCGATCTGTGAGGTCCCGTCGGCGTCGGAGGTGAATGCGTGGGCGAGCTTCGCTCGCCGTCCGACGGGCCGGCCGGTCGCGTCGTAGATGCCAGCGCGGGTGGCCGTCGAGCCGACGTCGACGGCGAGCACGAGCGGCTCGCGGGCGTCGGCGGGCGTCACTGCGAATCGGTCCTGGCGAGCCACGGTTCATCCTCTCGCCTTCCGGTCGGGCCCGGTCAACCGGCAGCGCTTCGGCCGAGGCTCCCGAGCGGCCAGCGGGACGGTGCGGTCGCCGCTCGTACTGTCCGATGGAGGTCTGTGAGCCGGGGACGGGGAGCTCGGTGTCGAGGAGTTCGTCATCGACACCACGCTGTTCGAGGAGGGTCTGAAGATCGGTGTCGGCCGAGGTGACGGTGCGGTTCTGAGCCGTCCGCTGTGCACCTCGACGCCGGCCGGTCGACCCGGCCGGCGCCGGCGTGAGCGGGTCAGGAACGGCCTGGCGGTGAGCAGAGCTGGCGAGGCAGAGCACGGTCACGTCCATGGGCCAGCGCTCATGTGTTCGTCCTCCTGCGCGCTGACCGGTGTCTTTCAGGCATGTGGGGCGTCGAGTTGCTGGGCCAGTCCGCCGTCGACGGGCACCTCGGTGCCGGTGGTGAAGGTGGCGTCGAAGGCCAGGAACAGCGCCGCCCGCGCGACCTCCTCGGGCGCACCGATCCGGCCCATCGGGGTGATCGCGCTGCCTTCCTTCTCGAACTCGGCCAGCTCCTCGGCGGAGGCGCCGCTGATGCCCATCGTTGGGGTTCGGACGAATCCTGGGCTGACCGCGTTGACGCGGATCCCGCGCGGCAGCAGCTCCGCGGCGAACACCCGGACGAACGAGCGCAGCGCGGCCTTGGCGCCGGAGTAGACGCTCATCCCTGGGGAGCCGGTCTCGTCGGCGATGGAGGTGGTGACCACGAACGCGCCACCGTCGCGGACCAGCGGCGCGAGGCGCTGCATGGTGAAGAACGCGCCCTTGGCGTTGACGGCGAAGGTCCGGTCGTAGTCGGCCTCGGTGACCTCGGCGATCGCGCGCAGCTGCGCGTGCCCGGCGTTGATGAACACGGCGTCGACGGTGCCGAGCTCCCGCTCGACCAGCGCGCCGAGCGCCGCGACGTCGTCGGGCCTGGTGATGTCGGATGCCAGCACGTGGGCACGCGTCGCCTTGAGCTCGCGGCGTGCCGCATCGAGGTTCTCACCGGCGCGGCCGGTCAACACGACCTCGGCGCCGCCGCCGAGCAGGGCGTCCACCATGGCGCGTCCCATGCCGTGCGTGCCACCGACGACGACAGCCTTCCTACCTGCGTAGATGTCCATCGGATCTCCGTGAGTCATCGGTACCGCCACCGCTGTCGATACTGCGACGGCCGCTGTACTGTGCGCAAGTACCCACTATTTCGTCCAATACATACCAATTGGTAAGTGAGGAGGCCGGCATGGCACGACCGCCCTACAGCTGCGGGCTAGACGCAGCCGTCGATGTCATCGGTGGGAAGTGGAAACCGCTGATCCTGTGGGAGCTCCACGCCGGGGTGCACCGGTTCGGCCAGCTGCGCCGCGGGGTGGCGGGTATCAGCGAGAAGATGCTGATCCAACAGCTGCGCGAGATGGAGTCCGACGGGCTCGTCCACCGCGAGGTCTATCGGGAGGTACCGCCGCGGGTCGAGTACTCGCTCACCACGCTCGGAGAGTCTCTGAACACCGCGCTCCTTTCCCTTGGCGATTGGGGCGAGGAACACATGCGGACGATCTCCGCTCGCCGCCGTGGCACGCCCGCGGACCCAGACTCCCCGCCAACACCAGCTCCACCAGCGACCGACACCCGGCACGCCACCAGCCCGTTGGTGTGATTCGCTCGCCCTCTCGCGTGCGAGGTCAGCGCGCTCCACCGCGGCATGACCTCGCCCCACCCTGACGAGGTCATCCTCGCGTGCCCCGCCGGGTCGGCGATCGTCCTCAGCGGCGAGCTGTGGCACTCCGGGCGGCGCAGACGGAACCCGCCGGCGTCATGGGGTCGCCGATTCGGCCTCCGCGATGCTCGTGGGCGGGACCAGGCCGGCGTCGCCGGGTTGCAGGACGACCATGACGAACCGGACGGCGACGTCCCCGGCCCCGCTGTAGCGGTGCGGGGCGTGGGCCTGGAACAGCACGGTGTCGCCGGCCTCGAGGTGTTGATCCGTCGCGCCGACCCGGAGATCCAGCCGGCCGGACAGCACGGAGAGCACCTCCTGCGTGCCCATCGGGTGCGCCTCACCGTCGAAGCCGTCACCCGGTTGGAGCGTCCAGTCCCAGAGTTCGACGACGTCCGGCGGGTCGGTGCCGATGCGGAAGACTGCGCTGCTGCCCGCGGCGCTGGCCCACAGGCGCGCGGCCTCCGCGTCGCGGCGGACGACGACGCGCGGCTCGGCGTCGCCGTCGACGAGGGATGCAACGCCGACCCGCAGTGCCGCGGCCAGCCCGACCAAGGTGCCGATGCTGGGGTTGCCGCGGGCGGTCTCGATCTGGATCACCGTGCCCCGGCTGACGCCGGCGGCGGCGGCGAGCGCGTCGATCGTCATGCGACGCTGCTGGCGCAGAGCGCGCACGTTGCGCCCGACCGCGGTGGCCACGGCATCGGGTGACTGCATGGCGGACAGTCTGCCGTACCGAGCCGAACAGTTGGTTGTACTTCGTCTGACGCGCTTGTTACGTTCGCTGTACTGGTTGCGTGAGTACGTTCTGATGAACCGAGGAAGTTGATGTCCGTCGCCTTCGCCGTGCCCGGGGCCCTCACGTACGGCATCGCCGACTTCGCCGGCGGACTGGCCGCACGGCGCGCGCCCGTCCTGGTCGTCACCGTGGTGGCGCAGGCCGTCGGGCTGATCGGTCTGCTGCCGGCGATCGGGCTGTTCCCGGGGCAGCCGTCGTGGGCCGCGTTCGGGTTCGGGGCGTTGGCCGGCATCGCGGGAGCGCTCGGGGTACTCCTCTACCTGCGGGGCCTGGCGGTCGGGCCGATGGGCGTGGTCGCACCGCTGTCGGCGGTCGTCGGGGCGGGCCTGCCGCTGATCATCGGCCTGGTCACCGGCGAGCGTCCAGGGGTGCTCACGGTGATCGCGATCGTCGTCGCGCTGGTCGCGATCGTGCTGGCCACCGCCGGGACCGCGCGCGGCACGGGCGGGCGGACCGGCCTGCTGCTCGGGCTCGGGTCGGGAGTCGGGTTCGGGTTGTTCTTCATCGGGCTCGACGCCACCCCGCCTGACTCCGGGCTCTGGCCGCTCGTGGGCGGGCGGATGACGTCGGTGGTGCTGCTGGGGGTGTTGGTCCTGGCGACCCAGAACCGGACGTCGCTGCGCGGGTCGCCGGTCGGCCTCATGATCGCGTGCGGCGCGTTCGACACCGCGGCCAACGTGCTGTTCCTGCTCGCCACCCGCAGCGGCGACCTCGGCGTCAGTTCGGTGATCGTCTCGCTGTACCCGGTGGTCGTGGTGCTGCTGGCCCGCATGATCCTGCGGGAACGGCTCACCGGGCTGCAGCTCACCAGCGCGGGCCTGGCCCTGGGCGCGAGCGTGCTGCTCGCCGCGAGCGGCTGAACGCTGAGCGGCTGAATGACGTCACTCGGTCGGGGTCGACGAGGTCCTCAGGCCACGCGGGACCGGTCGCGCGAGCTGACCGGCGCGGATGCCTCCTGGACGACCGCGAGCCCGATCGCGGCCAGGGCCAGATACCACCCGACGAGGGCCGCCCAGAACGCCGCGTCGCTGCCGATCGAGATCACCACCGGCAGGAAGACCACGAACACGTAGGCCCCCACCGCCAGGGGGACGATCCGTCGCCACCCCGACCACCGGCGAGCACGCAGCACCGCGACGCCCGCCAGCACCATGCCGGGACCGATCACGAGCGGAGCGATCTCGAAGATCGTCCCGGCGGTCGCCGGGGTGAACGGCTCGATGAGCTCGGCGCTGATCAGCCCGACGAAACCCATCACCGCCACGCCGATCCCGACCCGACCCCACCATGCGGAGCCGACGGCACCGAGCGCGGCCAGCCCCGCGAGCCCGACGATCGCGGTCAAGTGGACCAGGGCGTTGCGGAGGCCCGCGGCCACACTCACCTCGGCGGGGAGGGTCACCAGCTCGAACACAGCGACGGCCGCCCCGAGCAGACCGCCGACGAGACCCACGATCCCGGCGATGCGCGCCGACCCGCTGCGCTGCGCTGCGATGGCTTCCATGACTGCTCCTCGCTGTCTGGTCGCGTCCGCGTCGGAGGGACCGGAAGTCCGAGCGACCGGCGGCGGAATCGATGCACCCACCGTCCAGCGGAGTGGGTGCGCTCCGTTCGTACGGACGACAAGCCTGCATCCGCGGTATGTCCTTGCCCATCCCATGAACCTGGCCCACGGCTACCCCAGAAGACTGGGATACCGACCGGAGCGTCGGCGCCCATACTGAAGCCGTGCCGGGCAACGCGGAACGGGCGCGCGTCGAGATCGAGGCGTTGGCGAGGGCAGGCCTCGACATCCATTCCTTCGGCCAGGCGGCGATGGACGTTCTGACCCGCGCGGTGCCGTTCGCGGCCGCATGCCTGGCGCCGGCCGACCCCGCCACCGGGCTGATCACCGGCAACCTGAAGTGGGGCGGGGTCGGTGACGAGTACGACGATCAGTGGATCTTCCACGAGTACGAGGGCCCGGACCCCTTCAACTTCCAGGTCGTCACGGGCCGGCCTGGTGGGGTCGCTACGGCGATGGTGGAGACCGACGGGGACCTCGAGCGTTCTGAGCGGTTCACCGATCTGTACCACCACTGGGACATCGGTGACGAAGCGCGGATCGCGCTGCAGACCGACGGCGCCACCTGGGGTTTTCTCGCGCTCTTCCGCGATGGCCCCCGATCGGCGTTCACCGGCGCGGAGCAGGCCTATCTCAGCGGCGTGCGAGGGGCGTTGGGCGTTGGTCTTCGCGCCGGGATGCTCGCGTCGGCCGCCCCCGAGCTGCTGCCGGCGCCGCACGGCCCGGTCGTGCTGGTCGTCGACAGCGCCGACGAGGTGGTGCGCGTCAGCGTGAACGCCACCGAGGGGTTGGCGAACCTGACCGGTGAGCCGATCGGTCGATCGGCGCTGCCGTTCGGCCTGCGCGCCCTGGTCGGGGCCGCCCGACGGTTCGGACGCGGCCAGCACCCGACGGTCCCGCGGATGCGCCTCCGCGCCCGCAGTGGCCACTGGCTGGTGGCGCACGCTTCCCCGCTGCTCTCGCGGGACGGCAGCGGCACCGACATCGTCATCACGCTGGAGGAGGCCCGGCCGCCGGAGATCGTGCCGCTGGTCGTCGCGGCGCTGGGTCTGACCGGCCGGGAGCGCGACGTCGTGACGCTCACGATGCAGGGGGTGACGACGGGCGAGATGGCCCGCACGCTGAACCTGTCGAGCTACACCGTGCAGGACCATCTGAAGTCGATCTTCAACAAGGCCGGCGTGCGTAGCCGCCGCGAGCTCCTCGCCAAGGTCTTCTACGACCAGTACGCCCCCCGGCTCGAGGTCGGGGCCACCCTCGGCCCGTCCGGATGGTTCACCACGTAGGACCCGCGCGCGTGTCCTCGCAGCCTTCCGTCGATCGTCCGTCGGGCTGCGAGCACACCAGCGAGACGGCGGTCGGCCCGTAGCCTCGGTGGCATGACGGTCGCGACAGCGCTGTTCGAGTTCGACGACTCCTACGCCCGCGAGGTGCCCGGCCTGTCCGTGCCCTGGACGGCGGCCGAGCCACCGGCCCCCGAGCTGCTGGTGCTCAACGAGGAGCTGGCGGTCGAGCTCGGGGTCGAGCCCGCGGCGCTGCGCGAGCCCCCGGGGGTCGCGCTGCTCGTCGGACAGGTGCCGGAGGGGGTCACCACGGTCGCCCACGCCTACGCCGGACACCAGTTCGGCTCCTACGTGCCCCGGCTCGGCGACGGCCGTGCGCTGCTGCTCGGCGAGGTCATCGACACCCGCGGCCGCCGCCGCGACCTGCACCTCAAGGGGTCGGGCCGCACCCCGTTCGCCCGTGGCGGCGACGGGAAGGCCGCGGTGGGACCGATGCTGCGCGAGTACCTGATGGGCGAGGCGATGCACGCGCTGGGCGTCCCGACGACGCGGGGGCTGGCCGTGGTCGCCACCGGCGAGCGGGTGTTCCGCGAGCGGCCGCTGCCGGGTGCGGTCCTCTGTCGGGTCGCGGCGAGCCACCTGCGGGTGGGCACCTTCCAGTACGCCGCCCGCTCCGCCGCGTCGAAGGGCGACCTCGACCTGCTGCGCCGGCTCGCCGATCACGCCATCGCCCGCCACCACCCCGAGGCCGCCCGGGCCGACCACCGCTACTTGGACCTGTTCCGCCGCGTGGTCGACGCCCAGGCCGAGCTGGTCGCCGAGTGGATGCTGGTCGGCTTCGTGCACGGC
Organism: uncultured Actinomycetota bacterium; assembly: GCA_963711715.1. GTDB lineage: Bacteria > Actinomycetota > Actinomycetes > Mycobacteriales > Pseudonocardiaceae > Pseudonocardia. The sequence continues at coordinate 43,476 of CAVQFJ010000001.1, read as the reverse complement.
GTCATGAACACCGACAACATGACGATCTCCGGCGAGACCATCGACTACGGGCCGTGCGCGTTCATGGACGCCACCGACCCGGCCACCGTCTTCAGCTCGATCGACCACGGCGGTCGCTACGCCTACGGCAACCAGCCGGCGGTCGCGCAGTGGAACCTGGCCCGGTTCGGTGAGGCGCTGCTGCCGCTCGTCGACGAGCGCAGCGAGGCCGCGGTGGAGGCGGTGACGGAGGTTCTGGGCGGGTTCGCCGAGCGCTACGAGCAGCGGTGGGCCGAGGGGTCGGCCGCCAAGCTCGGCCTCGCTGCGCCCGACCGCGGCCTGGTGACCGACGTCCTCGCGCTGCTGCGCGGCCAGCGCGTCGACTTCACGCGCTTCTTCCGCGCGCTGTCGGCCGGTACGGCCCGCGAGCTGTTCACCGAGCCCGAGCCGTTCGACGCGTGGGCCGCGCGGCGCGAGGCGCTGCTGCCGGCGGACCGGGCCGCCGTGGCGGCAGCGATGGACCGGGTCAACCCGCTGTACGTGCCCCGCAACCACCGGGTCGAGGAGGCACTGGCCGCGGCCACCGCGGGCGACACCGAGCCGTTCCGTCGGCTCGTCGACGTCGTCTCACGGCCGTTCGACGAACGTCCCGGCCTGGAGGAGTTCGCCGGCCCGGCCCCCGCCGGCTGCCCCCCACACGTCACCTACTGCGGCACCTGAGAACGCGGAGCGATACCTCCACCGCTCCCCCGGGGACCTCTGCATCGTCAGGTCAGGGCGGCGAGCGCTGCCGCCCTGACCGATCGGCTGCCCGGGATCGTCGCCACCGACATGGGGGCCTTCGTCACCGGCGATCCGGCGGTGCACGCGGCCTACAACGCCCAGGTCCCCCTCGGCCGCGTGGCGCAGCCCGACGAGATCGCCGATCTCGTCACCTTCCTCGTCAGTCCGGCCGCCGCCTACATCACCGCCGCGGACGTCCTGATCGACGGTGGCTGGGCCGCCACCCGCGGGGTCCTCACCGCGAGCTGAAGGTCGGACCGGTACCGCCGGCGCAGGACTCGCCGCGCGGCAGAGCATTCGTCAATCCTTGATGGAGTCGCGGCCGCGCTGCACGAGAAGGGGATCCGCGGGGCGGACCACGGTCAGGTCCTTGCCCTCGTACTCGAACTGATCGAGGAAGAACCGCATCGCGTTGATGCGAGCGCGCTTCTTGTCGTTGCTCTTGATCGACGTCCACGGAGCGTGGTCAGTGTCCGTGTGCTCGATCATCTCTTCCTTGGCGGTGGTGTAGTCGTCCCAGCGGTCCAGGGACTCGATGTCCATCGGCGAGAGCTTCCAGCGGCGAACCGGGTCGACCTGGCGGATGGCGAACCGGGTGCGCTGTTCGGAGTGGGTGACAGAGAACCAGAACTTGGTGAGCGAGAAGCCGGCTTCGAGCAGCATTTCCTCGAACAGTGGGGCCTGCCGCAGGAAGATCTCGTAGTCGCGGTCGGTGCAAAAGCCCATCACCCGCTCGACCCCGGCGCGGTTGTACCAGGACCGGTCGAACAACACGATCTCTCCGGCGGTCGGCAACTGCGTCACGTACCGGTGGAAGTACCACTGGCCGAGCTCTGTCTCCGTGGGCTTCGTCAGCGCGACGACGCGGGCCGCGCGCGGGTTCAGGTGCTCGATGAACCGCTTGATGGTGCCGCCCTTTCCCGCGGCGTCGCGGCCCTCGAACAGGATCATGTGCTTGGTCGATGTGTCCTGCGCCCAGTACTGGAACTTGAGCAGCTCGATCTGCAGCTTGTACTTCTCCTCCTCGTAGACGTCGCGGTCGAGTCGCTCGTCGTACGGGTAGTCCTCGCGCCAGGTCTCGACCGGGTTGCCCCCCGGGTCGATCAGGTCTGGGTCGGAGAGGTGCTCGTCATGCCGCACGCTGTAGCCGTCGCGCAGCAGATGGTCCAGGTACTCCCGAAAGTTCTCCCGAATCAGCACGCGTCGAGTATCGATGGGCGTGACCCGGATTGGGTAGCGACAGGGTGAACGAACGGCCCGGAGCGGCAGCTCAGGACGCTCGGCCCTCGGCCCTCGGTCCGCCGCCACCTCGATCACGTCTCCGGGTCGGCCGAACGGACTCAGTGAGACCTCGGGCACGCGCTGCTGTTGACCCTCTCCCTCGGTGAGGCTTGATGCTCGCCCCAGGCATCCAGCCGAACACACAACGCCCAAGGAGGACACGATGAGCGTCAGATCCCTGTTCCCCGTCGTGATGACCGATCGACTCGCCGAGTCGGCCGATTTCTACAGCGCCCTACTCGGCATGCGGCTCGCGTTCGAGTCCGACTGGTACGTCCAACTCCTCTCCCCCGCCACCCAGTACGCACAGCTCGGCCTGGTCGTCGGAGGCCACAAGTCGGTGCCGCCAGCCTTCAGGCGGCCCGCAGCGGGCGTCCTGATCACGATCGAGGTCGAGGACGTCGACGCCGTTCACGAGCGCGCGCAGGCGCGTTGTCTCCCCATCGAACTGTCGCTTCGCGACGAAGACTGGGGGCAGCGTCACTTCATCACCCGCGATCCGAAGGAACTCGCGGTCGACGTGGGTTCAGCTGATTCCGGTCACCTCGGATGAGGCGGCCGCACAGTACGCCGCCGACTCGCTACGATCGTCACGGTGTCGGAGTCGTGACCGCGCGCCGGGCCGCGCCCGGCGAGGTGCCCGTCACGCGCTTGAAGGCTCGGCTGAACGCGGCCTCGGAGCGGTAGCCGAGCCGGCCCGCCACGTCGGCGACCGGGGTGTCGGCGCGCAGCCGGTCCAGCGCGAGGTGCATCCGCCAGCGGGTCACGTAGGCCAGCGCCGGCTCGCCGACGAGCGCGGTGAACCGGGCCGCGAACGCCGACCGCGACATCGGCACCTCCGCGGCGAGCGACGCCACCGTCCAGGCCCGGGCCGCGTCGCGGTGGACGGCGGCGACCGCCCGGCCGATCTGCGGATCGCGCAGCGCGCCGAGCCAGCCGGTGCGGGCGGCGGGGTCGGTCTCCAGCCAGGAGCGCACGGCCTGCACGACCAGCACGTCGGACAGCCGCGTCAGCACCGCCTCGCCGCCGGGTCGCAGCTCGTGGGCCTCGATCGCCATGATCCGCAGCATGGCCTGCATCGACTCGGTGCGTGGGGACGCCGTGATGTGCAGCAACCGGGGCAGCTGGTCGACGACGCCGCGCGCGGCCGGGCTGTCGAACTGCACCGCCCCGCACACGATCGTGGTCGGGACGCCGCCGGAGCCGTGGCGCAGCACGGCATAGCGCTCGTTCGAGAACACGTGCGGCAGGTCCAGGACGTTCGGTGCGATCGTGCCTGGGTCGCTGCGCAGCCGGTGGCCCTCGCCGTGCGGGACCAGCGCGACGTCCCCGGGCCGCAGCACCTGGGGCTCGACGCCGTCGGCCTCCAGGCGGCACTCGCCGGCGGTGACGACGTGGAACCACAGGCAGCCGGGCATGGCGGGGACCGCGACCCCCCACGGCGCCGTGAGCTCGGAGTGGCAGTAGAAGACCCCGCTCATGCGGAGGTGGTGCAGCGCCTCCGCGAGGGGGTCGGGAGGAGCGGCGGTCCACGGGGCGTCCACGCGACCAGTGTCGCCGCTCGGAGTACCGATCGTCCACGGCCTCGGACGATCGGGCATCCATCGGCGACGTCGTGTCATGGATCGTCCGATCCGCGCCCGCCACGCTGGACGGCACCACCCCACGAGGAGAGGACCACGACATGATCACCGTGATGGGCGCGACCGGTCGCATCGGACGCCGGGTCACCCTGCTGCTGCGCGAACAGGGCCACGAGGTCCGGGGCATCGGGCGCTCCGCCGACCGTATCGCCGCGACCGGCGCCGAGCCGTGCGCCGGGGACGCCGCCGACGCCACGTTCCTGACCGCGGCGTTCCAGGGGGCGGACGCCGTGTTCACGATGCTTCCCGACGACGCGTCCGAGCCCGACCACCGCGCCGCGCAGGACGCGAAGGGCGAGGCGATCGCCGCGGCCGTGCGGGCCTCGGGCGTCGGGTACGTCGTCATGCTGAGCAGCCTGGGCGCCGACCTTCCGGCCGGGACGGGGTTCATCGAGGGCCTGCACGCGCAGGAGCAGCGGCTGCGGGCCACCGGCGTGCCGCTGTTCGTGCTGCGGCCCGGCTGGTTCCTGGAGAACGCCGCGGCGTCCTTGCCCGCGATCGAGCAGCTCGGCGTGGCGGCGGACGCGCTGGCCCCCGAGGTGGGCGTGCCGATGGTCGCCACCCGCGACGTCGCGGACGTGGCCGTGGCCGCGCTCGCGAGCCGGGACCGCACCGGCGTCGCCGAACTGCTCGGCCCGCGCGACCTCACCCCGATCGAGGTGACTGCGATCCTCGGCGCCCGGCTGGGCCGCCCGGACCTGCCCTACGTCCAGCTGCCCGCCGGGGAGGTCATCGGCGCGCTGGTGGGCGCGGGCTTCTCGGCCGACGCCGCCGCGCTGCACGTCGCGATGTGCGAGGCGATCAATGACGGCAGGATCGCCTCGCGGGCGGGGCGCACGCCGGACAACACGACACCCACCCGGTTCGAGGACCTCGTCGACGAGCTGGTGGGCGAGCCGGTCTGAGGGGGACTTCGACCTCGATCTACCCGAACGCGGCGAGGGCGGTCGTCTGCCAGCGTTGCCACTCGGCGATCTGCGCGGTGTACTGCGCGCGGACGTCCTCGAACGACCGGCCGAAGAAGATCCGGAGCGGGGGCTCGTCCGCGTCGACGACCGCGAAGAGCGCAGCGACGGTGGCGGCGGGATCCCCGACCTCGAACTCCGGGCGGGTCTCGCGCATCCGGTCGTAGGCCTCCAGCGGCGTGCTTCGGCGGGAGCCGACCTCGAGCCACCCGGTTGCGTACGGACCGGGCTCCACGTTCGTCACCGTGATCCCGAGGTCGCGGACCTCCTGGGCCATGGACTGGGTCAGGCCCTCCATCGCCCACTTCGACGCGTGGTAGGCGCCGATGCCCGGGAAGGCCCGCACCCCTCCCTCGCTGGTCACGGTGATCAGGTGGCCGTTCCCCTGTGCGCGCATGAGCGGCAGGGCCGCCTGCAGCACCCACAGGGCGCCGAAGAAGTTGGTCTCCATCTGGGCGCGGATATCGTGCTCGCTGAGTTCCTCGACCGCGCCGAAGTGGCCGTAGCCCGCGTTGTTGACGACCACGTCGAGCCGACCGAAGCGCTTCGCGGCGTCGTTCACGGCGTCCAACACGTCGTTGCGCTGGGTGACGTCGAGACGAATCGGCATCAGCGTGTCCCCGTGGGTCGCGAGCAGATCGTCGAGCACCGAGGTGTCCCGCACCGTCGCGGCGACACGGTCGCCGCGACGAAGCGCTGCTTCGGTCCACAGTCGACCGAAGCCCCGGGACGCGCCGGTGATGAACCAGACCTTGTTCGTTGCCATGCGTCCAGCCTGCGCCGGAACCGGACATGCGACAAGCGAGCATTCAGCATGCCAGGCATGCTCGGAACGCATACGTTGAGAGCATGTCGGAGTTGACGATCGTCGGATTGCGGGTGGTGCACGAGGTTGCCCGACAAGGATCGTTCAGCGCAGCTGCGGGGTCCCTGGGGTACACGCAGTCGGCCGTGTCGCGGCAGGTCGCCGCGATGGAAGCGGTCAGCGGAACGGCGCTGTTCGAGCGCCTCCCGCGAGGGGTGCGCCTGACGATGGCGGGCGAGATCGTCGTCCGTCGTGCCCAACGGGTCCTCGGCGAAGTGGACGGCGCCCTGCAGGAGGTCGCCGGCGTCCGGGACCGTCTGGCCGGGCGGCTGGTCGTCGCTGCCTTCCCGACCGCCGCCGCCGTGCTGGCTCCGCGGGCGATGGCCCGGCTCACGACCCGGCACCCGAACATCAGCGTCGACCTCCAGGAGAGAGCCAGCCCCGCTCAGATCCGCCTCCTGCGGGCCGGAAGGGTGGAAGTGGCGCTGGTCGCGACCGGCGAGGGAATGCCCGACCAGGACCTGGGCGGGCTCCGTCGCGAGCCCGTACACATCGCACGCGGCCCCGGGGTCGGGGTGCCGGCCACGCACCGCCTCGTCGGTCACCGCGAGGTCGACGTCGGCGACCTGATCGAGGAGACCTGGATCGTGGGCGCCAGCTCAGCCGAGGAGCCCCAGTTCGGTCCATGGCCCGGACTCCCCGACCCCCGGATCGGTCCCGCCGCCCGAACCTGGGCGACACGCTTCGGCCTCGTCGCGGCCGGACTCGGAATCACCTACGTACCCGGCCTGGCGGCCGACGCCGCACCCAGGGACGTCCGCTGGCTCCCCGTACGGAACACCGGCACCCTGCCCGCCCGCCAGCTCTCGATCCTGACCGCCGCCGCCCCCTCACCAGCCGCGCAGGCCGCGGTCCACGCCTTCCTCGACAGCGCCGCCGAGCTCACACCGCCATGAGCGAGCCGGAGGTGCCGATCGAGATCCACGATCCGGTCACGAGAAGTAGTCGTTCCCGCGGGAGAACTCGACGAACCGGCAGGCCTGCTCACCCACCGACCAGGCGTCGTGCCCGGGCGGCAACAGCATCACGTCGCCCGCGACGAACTCCTCGCTCGACCCGTCGGCCATCTGGACCGCGAGCCGCCCATCGAGGACCACCGCGACGTGCGGGAGCTCGCAGAGCTCGGTGCCGGCGTACGCCTTCAGGTCGGTCGACCAGCGGGCGCCGGGTTCGAACGTCACTTCGGTGACGCTGAGGCCGTCGAGCTCGGCGGTCCGCTTCGAGATGAGGCCGTGCACATCGCTCTCGATCGAGGTCAGGCTGGCCTTCTGCATGGACGGGTTGTAGGTGGTCATCGGCACTCGGTCTCCTCGCTGTTGTCCCTGCTCAGGCGAGCCGCGTACGGACCGGGGTTGCCCGGCGGAACAGGTCGAGTACCGGGCAGTGCTCGTCCACTGCGGCCTGCAGGCGGCGGTAGTCCTCGTCCGACGCCGGTCCGGACAGGCGCACGGCCACGCGCACCTCGCTGAACCCGGACCGGACGGCGTCGTCGAGCCCGAAGAAGCCGCGCACGTCGAGGTCGCCCTCGACCTCGACGGCCACGTCGTCGAGCGGGACGCCCAGCCGCACCGCCCAGAAGCGGTAGGTGATGACCTGGCAGGACAGCAGGCCGGCCAGCGCGGCCTCTACCGGGTTCGGGGCGGCGTCCCGACCCGGCAAGCGCGGCGGGTTCGTCGATGACCATGGCGTGCCGACCGACGCGGATGTCGGTCCGCACCCCGTCGCCACCCTCACCGGTGGCGCGGAACAGTGCGTGGCCCTGATCGGGATCGTCGCACGCGGCCGTGTGGCGTCGATGACGGAGCTGATGACGGTGTCGCGCTCAGTGCGGGGGTGGACGTGTCGACCGACACAGGATCTCCTCTTCGGGGTGCTTCGGATGGGCGGGGGTGGGGGGCGAGATCGTCGGCGGACACGAGGGGCGGCAGGGTCGCGGACACGCGACCTCCTCGGAGCAGTCATGGCAGTCGTTGCAGCGGCGGCCCACGACGCGACGATGTCGAGGACAGCGCGTCCGCGGTGGGCCCGCGGGGAGGAGGCCGTGCCCGGGCTCGACCGGGGACGACTGGTCCGAAGAGTCAGCCCGGACAGCCGGCCGCGTGCACCCGCATCAGGTCGACGAAGCGCCGACGCACGAGCGGCATCCGTGGCACGCCACCGACACTAGGCTCGGCTGCCACCTGCTTTCAAGACGAGTCGACCCACCGCTTGCCGCGGCCATCGCCGCGCCGGAGACTGGCGGCACGGAGGCGACCTGAGGGGGTTCGCGAGGACGTGCGGCACCGGGTGGCGTTCGGCACCGACGACCAGAACGAGTGCGTCACCGCCGTCGTGGAGTACCTCCGGTCCGTCGCCGACGTCGAGGTCGTGCGGCAGAGCGACACCTGGCCCGAGTTCTCGCGGATCGTCGGGGAGAAGGTTGCGCAAGGCGAGGCGGACTTCGGCGTTCTCATGTGCTGGACCGGGACGGGAACGGCGATGGCCGCCAACAAGGTGAAGGGCGTCCGGGCCGCACAGGCGTGGGACCCGTGGATCGCGGAGTCGGCCCGTCGGTGGAACGACGCCAACGTGCTCACGCTCAGTCTGAAGCGGACCGCCCCCGACGTCGCCGTGGACTGCGTGAGGGCGTTCCTCTCCGTCGATGAGAGCGACCCCGACGAGCGCGACGCGATCGCCCGGATCCAGGAGCTCTGACAGCACCACCCCCGCAGCGGGGTTCAGTCGCCACCGCCACCGCCGCCGTCCCCGCCATCGCCACCGCCGGACCCGCCTGCTCCCGAGTCGAAGGCCGCGTCGAAGTCCGGGTGCACACCATCGGGCCAGGCGGTATGGAGCCCGGCGTCGTTGAGCCGGGTGTCGTCGGGGCGGGAGCCGTCGGCGCCGACCGGCCCGATGACCGCGACGCCGTCCGAGGAGTCCCGCCGAGGAATGCGCGGGCCCGGCTGGTCCAGCTGGCCCCGCCCCGGCTCGGTGCGTTCGACCCGGGTCCACCGGATCACGCCGAGCCAGGTGCGCTGGGTCATCGTGATCAGGCCGGCCGTCTCCAGCTCCTGCAGCGCCGCATTGCGCACGCTCCGGCCGAGGTCGGGCCGGCCGGTGAGCTGGGTGGCCACCACGGTCAGGTCCCGGGCGTCCTCGCCGTCGACGAGCTCCGGGGGAACGGCCTCGACCGCGCGGGCGACGAGCTGGAGCGAGCGGCTCGGCGGCGGTGCCTCGGGCCCGCGGAGCAGGACGAGCCGTCCCGGGCCGTCGCCCGGATCGTTCGGGGTCTCGCGCAGCACCAGGACGTTGTGGGTCATCAGCTCGCGGACCGCCGTCCGCATGAGGATCCGCGGCCGCGTCCGCCGCAGGTGGCGCAGGACCAGGGTCAGCGTCGGCGAGCTCGTCGGCTCCGGCACCGGGCCAGCCTAGCGATCATCCGTCCGGACGCCCTTCGACGCACCGGAACCCGCCGCTGGGACAGGACAGCGTGCCACTCCACGTTGAGACTGGTCGGGATGGCGAGGATCTTCGCCAGGTGCGTGGTGGCGGGACCGCATCAAGCGTCGTTCACGCTCGACTGATGAGTTGTTCGGCGACGGCGGCGGCGCGGTCGACGGGGATGGCGAAGCCGATGCCGATGTTGCCGGGACTGCCGGTGCCGAGGGTGGCGATGGAGGTGTTGACGCCGACGACCCGGCCGGCGGCGTCGACGAGCGGCCCGCCGGAGTTACCGGGGTTGATGGAGGCGTCGGTCTGCACGGCGGGCTGGCGGCTGCCGCCGGCCCCGAGGCGCGTGTCGCGGTCGGTAGCGCTGACGATCCCGGCGGTGACCGTTCCGGCGGTCGGTAGCGCTGACGATCCCGGCGGTGACCGTTCCGGAAAGGCCCAGCGGGGATCCGACGGCGAGGACGGTGTCGCCGACGCGCAGCGCGGCGGAGCTGCCGAGCCGAAGCGGCGGCGGGAGGGGGTTCTGCGGGACGAGCAGGACGGCGATGTCGCTGCCGGGTCGGTTCCGACGACGTCGGCGGCCGCTTGGCGACCGTCGGCGAAGGCGACCTGTACCTGGCGGGCGCGGCCGACGACGTGGGCGTTGGTCAGTACGCGGCCGCGGTCGTCGAGCACGAATCCCGAACCCGTCCCACCGCCGCCCGGGCCACGGACCTGGACCGACACCACGCTGGGTAGCACGGCTGCGGCGACCTCGGAGATCCCGCTCGCCGTTCCCGGCACAGCGGGAGCCGGGCCGACCGACCGCGGCAGCGACCACAGATCGGTCGTGCTCGCCGGCTCGGTCAGCCGCGCGCTGGCCACGCCCGACAGGCTGCCGGTCAGGGCGGCCGCGAGGACCGCGGCGACGAGGAGTCGGCGGCGTGCCGGAGCCCGGGTGCCCGGATGCGCGATGCCCACCGGCAGGCTCGGCGGGCCGACGGTAGGCGGCGGGCCGACGCCGAGCGGTGGCGGAAGTGTCGGCCGGAAGGGCTGAACGGGCGGCGCCGGCTCCGGGCGTGCCGGTCCGGTGGTGGGTGGGAGGAAGTCCGGACCATCGTGGGGGCGGAGGCGGCGGTCGGGTGGGTCGTCCATGAGGGCTCCTGGAGCGCGGGTGAGTCGAGACCACGTCGGCTGTGGGAAGTCCCGGTCGACCAGAACAGCAGGTGAGGTGAACGTGGCGGGGCTCGAATTCGAGGCCGGGCCCGCTCTTGTTCATCTCACCTGTCACGGGCCCGCACGCTCCCGATCGACTGATGCGGGCCGTCCTCAGCCGCGCCGGTTCGCGATGTGCAGCATGTGCTCGTCACCCCAGTCCCCGGGAGGGCAGCAGCGCGGTGTTGAGCGATTGCCCCAACTCGGTCAGGGAGTAGTCGACCCGGGGGGGACCTCGCGATGCACCTCTCGGTGCACGAGCCCGTCGGACTCCATCTCGCGGAGCTGTTGGACCAGCATCTTCTCGCTGACACCCACGACCGCGCAGCGGAGCTGACCGGACCGCCAGGACCCGTGATGGAAGACCGCCCGGTGGACCGCGGCGCTGGGCGGCATCCACCTCGACGGGAAGATCATCGCGGTGCCACCGATCATCGGGACTCCCGACGCCATACTCCTCACCAGCGGAGCACCAGAAGCCGTCGAGATCGCCCGACCCGCGCTGGACCGCCTCGGCACCCAGACCTATCTGGGCTCCGAACCCGGTCGTGCCGCGCTCTACGACCTCGCCCTGCTCGGCCTCATGTGGTCACCCTGGCCGGCTTCTACCACGCCGCAGCGCTCCTCGGCACCGAGAAGATCGAGGCGGCCACCTTCGCACCGCTGGCCGCACAGTGGCTCGGTGGTGTCGCCGCGATGCTGCCCGCCGAGGCGCAGGACATCGACGCCGGCCACTACGCCACCGAGGTCTCCAGCCTGGCGGTCAACGCCGCGGCCATCGGACACCTCGTCGAGGCGAGCACCGCTCATGGCATCAGCGTCGAGGTGCCGTCCACGATCAGGCGCTCATCGACCGCCGGGTCGCCGGCGGACGACACCGACCAGGCGCTCGCCAGCCTGATCGAGGTGATCAAGCAACCCCAATGAGAGGAACGGACGGACGTGAACAGCCACCCAATCGGCACAGAGGATGGGGACCCTGGCCGGTGGCCTGCTAGACCTCCTTCCAGTTCGGCGCTGCGCTGGGACTCTCCGCCGTGACCGCCGTGAACGTGTGGGCCACCGGCAGCAACCCGACACCGCAGGCGATGCTCGAGGGCTACCGCGCCGCCCTGGTCGTGCCGGTGGTCGCCGCGCTCATCGCGGCTGCCGTGATGGCGTTCGGTCTGCGTCGGCACGGACGAGATCAGCGGAGAGCCGCCGTTCGCGTCGCGATCACCTTCGCGCTGCTCGCCGCGGAAACCACCCGGAGATCGCGACCGAGCTGTGCCATCGCCGGCCTCAGGTGGCCTGCAGAGCGGCCCGGCGTGAGCGGAACGTGTTGCGGTAGGCCTGCGGGGTGGTGTGCAGAGCGCGGGCGAAGTGCTTGCGCAGGTTGCCCGCGTTGAGGAACCCGCACTCGCGGGAGACCACGTCGATCGTCGACTCGCTGGTCTCGAGCATGCGTTGCGCGCGGTGTAGTCGCTGATGGAGGAGCCACTGGTAGGGCGTCGTACCGGTGGTTGCCGCGAAACGCCGGGCGAAGGTCCGTCGACTCATCGCCGCGCGCCGGGCGAGGTCGGTGACAGTGATCGGCTCGTCGAGATGTTCCTGCGCCCACGTCATGGCGTCGGCAAAGAGGTCCCTGGCGTCCACGGCGGGCAGTGGCGTGTCGATGAACTGGGCCTGGCCGCCATCGCGAAACGGCGGGACGACCAGGTCGCGCGCCACCCGGGTGGCGACCTCGGCGCCGTGATCCTCGCGGACCAGGTGCAGACACAGGTCGATGCTCGCGGCGCTTCCGGCGGAGGTGAGGATGTCGCCGTCGTCCACGTACAGCACGTCGGGGTCCACGGTCAGCGACGGGTAGCGGGCCGCGAGGTCGCTGCATTCCGCCCAGTGCGTGGTCACGCGCCGCCCGTCGAGGAGTCCGGTGGCAGCCAGCACGAACGCGCCGGTGCACAGCGACACCAGCCGAGCCCCGCGGGCGTGCGCACGCCGCAGGGCCTGCAACACCGCTTCCGGTGGGCCATGCGGATCGTCGCAGGGCGGCACGAGCACGGTGTCGGCGCAGGACAGCTGCGCCAGTGGGTCAGGGACCTCCATCCGCACGCCGTTGTCGAGGGTGACCGGACCCGACCCGCAGATGAGCAGCCGGTACCACCCCACGCCCGAACCGCGAGGGTAGGCGGTGCTGAAGACCTCGCACGCGACGGCGAACTCGAACATGGCCAGTCCGTCGAACACGACGATCGCGATCGTGTGTGCCGTCGACGAGACAGGATCGATCTTGGCCTCTTTTGCGTGCATCGCGACAATGATGCCACTTACCGTGCCGCACAGCCAGGGGCACGATCCGAGGTATGTCGCTGATCCAACGATCCGCGGGCCGCCCAATGCATCAGACCGTGCTCATGGCGGCGGCCGACACAGGGCGCTGGGAGCTCGTTCGGGTACGAGCCTGGGATCGAGTGCTCGTGCGATGTCGACAGGTCACGCTGGACGGGCGACTCGCCGCTGGTCAGCACGCCGACGACGACCGGCTCATCGCCATCCGTGCCGGCACGCTCACCGCGCTACCCGAGCGCCAGAAGCTGGCCGCTTGCTGGGAGAACGTGCTCACCAGGACCACCCGGCCCCGGCACCCGGCGGACCCCCGGATACCCGTGCAACGATCTCCGGTACGCGCGGCCGCGGACGACATCCGCCACATGATCGGCGTCCTGCGCACTCCGAACCCGGTGTCGGCGCGCGGGGTCGCCCTCGCGAACCTGCTGCTGACCGACGGCACCGGCCCGCTCTACAACTCCCGGAGCACCGCCGATCTGGCGGTCAAGGTGCAGGACGCGATCCACTACCTGGACCCACTGACCGACCTCCCAGCGTCGATCACGGACGCCTGATCGACAGGAGTGCGCATCGCGTCCTCGGAGAGTCTGCGTGATCGGATCAGTGACCGCTCACGGGAGGCTCGTCGGGTAGCCGTGGAACTCCGACTCGGTCGACGTTACGCAGCGTGTCCCAGCAGGAAGTGCTCGGCGAGCAGCGCCCCACCGAGGGCGATCATGCCGATGCCGGATATCCGCGACGCGATGCGGGCGGTTACCGGCCGGGCGCGCAGGACGCGCTGGGCGGAGGCGCCCACGATCAGGTACACCACGGCGCAGGTGAGGGTGAACACCAAGCCGAGGGCGGCCATCTGGGCGGCGATCGGCCACGTCGCGTCGGACACGACGAACTGGGGCAGCATCGCGACGAAGATGAACAACCCTTTCGGGTTCAGCCCGCTGACCCCGACGCCCTGAGCGACTGTGGACGCTGGTGAGCGCCAGACCTGGTCGGGGGTCTCCATGGTCGGTGGCTGGGCGGGGTGGGCGACGGCGGTGGCGCCAAGCCACATCAGGTACATGCCGCCGACGACGGTGAGGGCTGTCAGAGCCACCGGGCTGGAGGCGACGAGCGCGCTGACGCCCAGGGCGACCGCGATCGTCAGAGCGAGGTATCCGAGCACGATGCCGGTAGCCGCGGGTACGACATGACCGCGCAGGCCAGCGCTGATCGCGAACGCCCAGTCGGGTCCTGGGACGATGATGAGCACGGCGGCGACGGCCCAGAAGCCGAGCATTGCGCTGAGGGGCACCAGGCTCCTTCCGGCGGTTGAGTGTCGTCCGCGGAACGATATGCGTGAACAGGCCGAAGAGGCTTCCGACTGTTGCTGGTCGTACGGCTCCAACGTGGAAGGATCGGCTCCGTGGACGCGATTGACCGGAAGATCCTGACAACGCTGCAGGAAGAGGGCCGGTTGACACTCACCGATCTCGCAGCACGGGTGCAGCTGAGCGTGTCGCCGTGTCACCGTCGGCTGCGCGAGCTCGAGCGCACGGGCGCGATCCGCGGTTATCGCGCCATCGTGGACCCGGTCGCCCTCGGTTTGACCTTTGAAGCTCTGGTGTTCGTCACGATGCACCAGGAGGACCGGGTGACGCTGCTGAGCTTCGAGGAGGCCGTCACCCGAATCCCGAACGTCCTGCTGGCGCAGCGACTCTTCGGCGATCCGGACTACCTGCTGCGAATCGTCACCACCGACCTCGCGGGCTACCAGCGACTGCAGGACGATGTGCTCTCCGTGTTGCCCGGCGTGGCGCGGATGAACTCGACGCTGGTCATGAAGAAGGTCGTCGACGACCGCCCGCTACCGAACTGAAGCCTCCCCCACGATGCAGCGTGGGATCGGGCAGCGAATGCTGGGCTCGCTCAGCAAGCGCATGGCAGGCGACTTCTTCAGGGCAGTCGATCGATGGGATGCTGAACGGCGCCGCGGTCGGGCCGGGCCGGTCGCCTCGCCGGTCGAGGTGAGGTCGTGATGGGGGATCTGGACGTATACGCGACGGCGCGGGCGATGGTTCGGGCCACCCACGCCGGCGATGTCTCAGCGCGCGAGCTGCTCGAGCTGCATCTGGCGCGGATCGACGAGGTCAACCCTTCGGTGAACGCCGTGGTCAGTCTGGACGCGGAGCGCGCCCTCCAGGCAGCGAGCGCCGCCGACCGGCATCGCGCCGGCGGGGGCGAGCTCGGCCCGCTGCACGGGCTCCCGTTCGCGGTCAAGGACACCCACGCACTGGCAGGGTGGCGCACCACCTACGGCTCGCCACTGCTGGCCGACAACGTCGCCGAGCACGACGAGCTGCTGGTGGCCAGGATACGAGCCGCTGGCGCAATCATGATCGGCAAAACGAACGTGCCGGAGTTCGCAGCCGGTTCGCACACGTTCAACGCGGTGTTCGGGGTGACCCGAAACCCGTACGACCTGTCCCGCTCGGCGGGCGGATCGAGCGGCGGTGCCGCCGCAGCGCTGGCCGCGGGGATGGTGCCGCTGGCCGACGGCTCGGACATGGGTGGTTCCCTGCGCAATCCGGCCTCGTTCTGCAACGTGGTGGGGCTGCGCCCGTCGCTCGGCCGGGTTCCGGAGTGGCCGCAGCTCAACGGGTGGGAGGCGACCGCGGTCGGGGGGCCGATGGCCCGCACGGTGGCCGACCTGTCCCTGTTGCTGTCGGTGATCGCCGGTCCGCACCCGCGGGCGCCGCAGTCACTGGCGGCCGAGGACTTCACTTGCACCGCAGCCCCGCGAGCTCGCCGGGCTTGCGAGTGGCCTTCGCCCCCCGACCTCGGCGGCCAGCTCGAGGTGGACGACGGCGTGCGTGCCGTCGTGCACCTGGCGGCGACGGCCCTTCGCCGATGCTGGCGCGCACGTCACGCCGGCCCATCCGGACCTGCGCGAGGCCGAATCGGTATTCCGCACCCTACGGGCCTGGAACTTCCACGCACGGTTCGCCGAGCAGCTCGCCGAGCGACCCGACGGCTTCAAGCCTGCCCTGGCCGACAACATCCGGGCCGGGGCCGACCTGACCGGCGACGACATCGCGCGGGCCTACTCCAGCGAACCGCGCTCGGCAACCGGATGGTCGACTTCTTCGATCGGTACGACGTCCTGCTGATGCCGGTCAGCCAGGTTCCGCCGTTCCTGGTCGAGGAGGAGTACCCGACCACCATCAGCGGAAAGCCGATGACGACCTACCTGGACTGGATGCGGTCGGCCTACGTCATCACGGTCACGGGCTGCCCGGCCATCTCGGTTCCGGCCGGGTTCACCCCCGCCGGGCTACCGGTCGGGATCCAGCTGGTGGCCCGGCACAACCAGGAGCGCAGGTTGCTCGAGATCGCGGCCGCGTTCGAGGCGCTGACCCGAGTGGGTGAGCGGCGTCCACAGATCTTGACCTGACGGCGCACGTCGCCAGTGACATCAGGTCTCGTCCGGCATTGCTCATGTCCGAAGGCGCAAGCGGCTGCAGCGGTCGCCGCTCTTGACGCCGCCCGCGTGATCCGGACGCGCCGAACGGCCCGGCGGGCGTGGTGCCGCCGCCCCGGCCGGGGAGACTCCCGCCGGTGACGAGCGGACCGGTGGGCGTGATCTACGACGTGGACGGCGTGCTCCGGTTGGCGACCCCGCGCCGCCAGGTACGTCGGATGCGTGGGGTGCTGCTGAGCCGCAGCCCGCACGACCGGCGCTCGGTGCAGGCGATGGCGCCGCTGGTCCGGGCCCTGGTGACCGAGCTGGACGAGCCGCCGGTGTTCTACCTGACCGGGCTGCCGTTCCCCATGGCCCCGGCGATCACCGGCCTGATCGAACGAGACGGTCACCCGTCCGGGACTCTGATCACGACGGGTCCCGACTACTCGCCGCGGTGGCTGCTCGGGGGCAGCCGCTTGAGCAAGCTGGCCGCGGTCGAGCACCTCGCCGGGCGACTGCCGCAGGTGCGGTGGGTGCTCGTCGGGGACGACGGTGGCCACGACCCGGAGGCCTACTTCGAGTTCGCCGACCGCCACCCGGACCGGGTGGCGGTGATCGCTCTGCGGCAGGTGCTTGACGTCGACCGGCCCGCGTTCGACGTGCCGCCCCCGCGGGACGTGGCCGTGGTCTCCGCGCCCAACGGCGAGGAGCTGCTGCCGCTGGTGCGCGACGGCCTCGGCCTCGCCCGCCCAACCGGACGTCCCGCGGCCACCGACTGGCTGCTCACCGCGTTCGAGCGCGGCAACCGGGCCACCCGGCTGCGGGCGTGGACCGAGGGCAACGCGGTCCGGGCGCTGGTGCACGGCCGCACCTACTTCGCGACCCTCGCCTCGGCGCTGGCCACGGCCGGCCCCGACGCCGCGGTGCAGATGGTCGGCTGGCGGGCCGACGTGGACGAGCCGCTCGACGACGACGGCCCGACGGTCGGCACGGCGCTGTCCGGCGCCGTCGCTCGCGGGGCCGACGTGCACGGGCTGCTGTGGCGCTCGCACCTGAGCGTGTTCGGCTACCAGATCCGGCAGAACCGCGCGGTGGCGCAGCTGGTCACGGCCGCGGGCGGCGAGGTGCTGCTCGACCAGCGGATCCGTCCGCTCGGTAGCCACCACCAGAAGCTGGTCGTGCTCCGGCACCGGGGACGGCCGGCCGACGACGTCGCGTTCGTCGGTGGGATCGACCTCGACCACGGTTCACGCGACGACACGGACCACCGTGGTGACGCGGTCAGCGTCGGCGCCAGCACGCTCTACGGGGACAACCCGGCCTACCACGACGTGCAGCTGGAGCTGCGCGGACCGGCGGTCGGCGAGGCGGAGGAGGTCTTCCGGGAGCGGTGGCAGGACCCGGCCGCGCTGTCCCGGCTGCCCTGGCAGGTGGTGCCGGACTGGTTCCGCGGCCTGCGCCGGTCCGCCTCGCCGCTGCCTCCGGCCGCGCCCGCTCCGCCGGCGGCCGGCAGTTGCGCGGTCCAGCTGCTGCGGACCTATCCGCGGCGCCGGCCGCCGTTCCCGTTCGCGCCGCTCGGGGAGCGGAGCGTCGCCCGGGCGTACAGCAAGGCCATCGCCCGCGCCGAGCGGATGATCTACGTGGAGGACCAGTACCTGTGGTCGTTCGACGTCGCCCGGATCTTCGCCGCCGCGCTGACCCGCGCGCCGCGGCTGCACCTGGTCGCGGTGGTCCCGCGCCGGCCGGACAACGTCAACCCCTTCTACACCGACCCAGCGCGGCTAGGACACCGCGAGGCCCTGGCCATCGTGCACGCCGCGGGCGGGGACCGGGTGCAGGTCCTCGACGTGGAGAACGACCGCGGCCGACCGATCTACGTCCACGCCAAGCTCTGCCTGATCGACGACGTGTGGGCGGCGGTCGGCAGTGCAAACGTCAACAACCGCTCGTGGACCCACGACTCCGAGCTCACCGCCGCGGTGCTGGACGACGAGCGCGACCCCCGGGAGCCCGTGGACCCGGCGGGCCTGGGGGACGGGGCCCGGCGGTTCGCCCGCGAGCTGCGGCTGTCGCTCCTGCGGGAGCACCTCGACCTCGACGACGACGGCGACCTGCTCGACCCCGACCCGTGCCGCCGAGGTGGTCCGGGAGAGCGCCGCCCACCTCGACGCGTGGCACCGCCACGGATGCCCGGGGCCGCGACCGCGCGGTCGGCTGCGGCGGCACGCCCTGACCACCCCGCAGGCGCTCCCGGTCCGGCAGCGATGGATCACAGCTCCGATCTACCGGGCGTTCCTCGACCCGGACGGCCGGCCGCTGGGGATGCGCGTGCGGCGCGCCTACTGACTGTCCTCCAGCGAGCTGTCGGTCTGCGCCCTCCCGCGCTGCCTGAGGTGACCGAGGGGCTCAGCCACGGCGCGATCACCAGCAGGCTCAACACCAGGGTTGTCCTCCCTCAATCGCCGTTGTCGTAGTACTGGGCCATCCCCCAGAAGTCGATCTCGTCAATGGCGTTGCGGATGATGTCGAGTGTGTTGTCGGAGATCGGGGTCGGGCCGACAAATTGGTTCTCTTCGAGGGTCCATCCAGCTGGGAGATTGTCGTTGATCACCTCGCGCACCTCGACGCAAAGACCTTCTTGATCGAAATCTGCGCCCTCTGCTGCGCCCCAGCGCGAACTCAGTCTCGCATCCACCCAATCCTCGACCGTTTCCCAACCGGTGGCGGTGGCCCATGTCGGTCCCAGTGATGTCACTGGGTGAGTGTGGCAGTTCGCTGTCGGTGTGGTTGCGCGGGAGCCGGCGTCACTGTGGCGCGGTGCCGCTAATCGTCGAGGATCTTGTCGGCCTTGCGGTCGATCTTCTCGCGTTCCTCCTTCGTGAGGTTTCCCGCCCTTTCCTGCTGGGTGGCCCGGGACTTGGCGTTCCGCGCATGCGACTCGTCGGGCATCGGGTAGTTGCCCGACTCCTTCTTGGCGGACTTCGTCCTCGCCTTCTCCGGCAGTCCGAAGTCCTTCGCGGGGAGCTCCTCGCGCTTCTTCGCGGGTAGGTCGGCCATCTCTCGCCCTCCTTCGCTCTCGCTTACTGGCGCGCGTACCCGAGACCGGGACCGGTCAACCCGGTCGAGAAGGTCGACGGCACCGAGAGTCACGCGCGCTCAGTCTCCGGCCGTGTCGTCGAGCAGGGGCCGCATGAAGGAGCGTTCGTACCGCAGCACACAGCCGCTGTCGTCGCGGATCCGGTCGGCCGCCACGAACTCCGGGTCGACACCGAAGGCGCCGCGGTAGACCTCGTAGGCCGCGAACGATGGGAAGGAGAACAGCGCCAGTGCCCGATCACTTGCCCCCTCGCTCGGCAGGAAGTAGCCGTGGTGCTGTCCACCATGACGGTTGACCAGGCCGATCCAGGCCCGGGCGAAGTCCTCGAACGCCGCCAGCTTCGTCGGGTCGATCGTGTACTCCACCACGCACGTGATCATGATGGGAACGTACTCAGGGCCCGCGAAGTGATCAAAGCCGGCGGACGCCACTCGTGTTACCAACGCCTCACAGTCGGACCCAGCCGTCCTCACGACCAGGCAGCGACTGTGGCCGCGGCCAGCTCGATCAGCTGGTGCGCGTCGCGCCGGTGGGGATCCTGGTCGGGGTCGTAGATGACGAGGCTCAGTCCTGCACACCCGCCGGTATCGGCTGCGGTGACGAGTAGCTCGGTCAGCTGCGCAACGGACAACCCTCCTGGCTCGTCCTCGACATCGGACAGTCCTTGCGCGGCGAACTCGGTGGGGTCGAGCACGTCGAGGTCCACGTGCAGCCACCACCGCTCGACGGCCCGGGACACGTGCTGGACGGCCTCACGAGCGGCTCGTCTGGGATCGGCGGCCACCTCGTCGGCGTTCCGGAGCCAGACGCCGTGCTCACGGAGCGATCCGACGTTGAACTGCCGGCGCCACCGCTCGTCACGTTGCCCGAGCATCGCCAGCGCGTCGTGTTCCAACGTGGCGAGACGGTGGCGCAGCGGGCCGGACACGAGCTGGCCGGTCAGCCCGAGCAGGAGCCCGATCTCGGTGTTCGCGGCCTCGCCGTCCTCGGAGACGTCCAGCGGCATCGTGTCTTCGTGCCCGTCGACGAAGACCAGGCCGGCACCGCCGAGGATGTCTCGCAGTGCCGGGACGACGCCGAGCAGGCAGGTGCAGTCGCCGCCGACGAGCAGAGGCCACCGGCCCCCATCCATCGCCTGGGCCACTCGCCCGCCCACGCCCTCGGCCATCGCGAGCAGCGCCGCCTCGTTGATCAGGCTCGTGGCGGAGCCGCGCTCGGGATTCGGCGGGGGCAGCGCGAGGTCGCCGGCGTCGTTCACCTGGTGTGTCCCGAACGCGGCGGCCAGCCCCGCTTCGCGCAGGGCGGTGGGTGCCGAGGCCTGGTTACCCGGCCGGCCGTATCCGTCGAAAGGCACACCGATCAGCTCGATCTCCATCACAGCGGATTCCCGCGGTGCACGCGGGTCCAACCGTTGGTGCGTGGCGCGCCCCAGTCACGCCCGCGGGCTCGGCGCGCGCAGGCCCTCGGTGGTCATGTGCACGCGATTCATGCGGCCGTCCGCGTCGTAGGTCAGCCGGTCGACGCAGACGGATCGCCGGTGGCTGCCCCCGTCGGGCAGCACACCGTTGTGGTAGAAGAAGTACCAGTCGCCGTCGAACTCCACGATTCCCGGGCGATTCGTCGCGCAATTGCCCGGCACCTCGTTGAGGATTCCCTCGAACGTCCAGGGGCCGTCGAGGCTGCGGCTTCGGGCGTAGGCGACGCGTTGCGGGTACCGGAAGCCGTAGGACAGGTAGAACCATCCGCCGCGCTCGTGGACGTGTGCGCCCTCCTGGAAATCGGGAAGGTCGATCTCCGTGATCGGTCCCGCGAGCGCGGTCATCGAGTCGTCGAGCCGTGCGGAGAAGCAGCGCTCCTTGCCCCAGAACAGGTACGCCCGGTCGTTGTGGACGATGACGGACGGGTCGATGGTGTGGTCGCCGCCGGTGTCGAACGGCACGTCGTTGGTGACCAGCGCCGAACCCAGCGCGTCGCGGAACGGGCCGGTGGGGCGGTCGGCGACGGCCACCCCGATCGCACCGCCGCCGACGGTTCCGTGGTTGACCGCGACGTACCAGAAGAACCGACCGCCGCGTTCGACAACCGTCCCGGCCTTGGCTCCATCGCTGGCCCAAGCGAACTGGTCGACGTGCAGCAGCGGGCCGTGCGATCGCCACGTGAGCAGGTCGGCCGACGAGAAGCACAGCCAGTCCCGCATGACGAACTCGTCGACGCCGGGCGGGGCCTCGTCGTGGCCGGTGTAGAGGTAGACGGTTCCGTCGTGGACCAGCACGGCCGGATCAGACGTGTACGAGTCCGTCACGATCGGGTTACCCGCGACCGTTGTGTCTGCACGAAGCTCGTTGGTACTCATGGCGTTCCTCCTGTGAACTGGTCGAGGCGTCGACCACTGTTCGCCGGGGCGGATGGGGCGCCGATCTTGACGATTGCGGCCGCAACCGCGCCGGCAGCGACCAGTAGGACGAGGATGGCAGCAGAAGAGCCGCCGAGGGCGATGAGCCGACCCAGCAGCAACGGCCCAGACCGGCGACGATGTCACCGATGCCCAGGGCGAAGCCGGCGCCGGAACCGAGCCCGACCAGCGTCGCCCACCGCCATGGCCCGACCAGCGGCCCGGCGGGTGCAGCAGTCCCCCGAGCGTGCCCGTCGTGATCAGGCTCGAGGTGAAGCCGGACCAGAAGTTCGAGCGCCGGAGGCACTTGGCCAGCGCCTGGATCGACAGCGCGGCCGGGACGTGCGCGATGCTCCAGACCGCGAGCAGCACCGCGGCCGACTGGTCGGCGACCTCCACCCCAACGGTGATTCGCGTCGATCATTCGTTCGGAGCTGACCATGCTCGGTCCGTCCGCGGCAAGGCCAGGTCAGGGTTTCGGTGAGTATGGCGATCAGCTCGCGGATGCTGCGACGCTCGTCGGGCGCGTTGGCGGGTTCACCTCGCACACGGTGATCATGCGCCAGTTCGGCAGGCCGCACAGTTCGACGAGCAGCGCGGTCAGTTCGTGCAGCGCGAGGCCGCCGCGCAGCTCGCTGTTCTCCGCGATGGGGAACGCGGCGTAGTCCAGAACGTCGACGTCGACGTGACGTGGACGTGGACCAGGATCCGGTCGAAGGGCGCAGCCCAGACCTACCTCTGTCGATCCCTGGGGAGCGAGGATCCCGGCGCTGATCAGTACGCCATCGGCAGGGAGCACGCTGCACCCACGTGCTTGATGACCCAGTCGCCGCCCGCACCGACGCGCTACTGGACGCGCCGTCTTCTACGCTGCCCTCGCCACCGCGGCCGCGGGCAACCGACAGTCACTCAGTGCGTTTGTTGTTGATCGACTCAGTGAAGTTGCCCAGGTGGCCCGAATCGCGGAATACCTCTCTTCCTATCCCACACCTCACGGCACTGGCATCACGGTCGAGGACGCCGCCGCTGCAGTGCGCGAGGTCCGCGCAGCATCGTGAGCCTGGCGGTCGTCGATGCGTCCGTGCTGGCCGCCTTCTATGCCGCCGATGACCCTCGCCGCGTCGAGATCATCGCTCGTCTGACGACAGACAACGCACTGTTCGCGCCGGCTCATCTCGACGCCGAGGTGGTGTCCGCACTTCGCGGCATGGCCCGGGACAACCCAGTCTTGGACCGAACGGTTCCCCGTGCCCTCACACACCTGGCTGGCTTTCCTATCCGACGCACGCCACTGCATCCATTACTCGAGCGAATGTGGGCCCTACGACACAACGTCACTGCCTATGACGCTGCATACGTCGCGTTGGCCGAGCGCCTCGACAGCCCATTGATCACATGTGACGCTCAGCTGGTCTTGGCTGCTGGGCCGATCTGCAGATTCGATCTCATCTGATGCAGGTACGTCCCTCACGGGAGGAGGGCTCTGACCAGTTCGGGATCCGGCCCTCCTGGTTCGATCAGCACGATGGCGTCGTCGAATCCGACCTCCGCGTAGCGAAGAAGCGTGTCGCGGGTGGGTCCGAGGTCGTCAGGTCTGGACAGCGGGATGGCGCACACCATCGCCCGCCGGCCACCCGCCGCCCGGTACCGGGCGTGGGCGGCGATGATCTGGTCGGGGGTGCTGCGGTAGCCGGAGGCCAGCCAGCCGTCGAACTCCCGGGCGGCCCGCTCGACCTTGGCACCCCACGAGCCGAGCAGCAGCGGAGGAATGCCGTTGGCCCGTGGGGCGGGGGCGAGGTCGGCGCGCTCGTCCCGCCCGCGGGCGAGCAGGACCCGCAGCCGCGCCAGGTTCTCGTCGAAGGTTCGGAAGCGCGCGGCGTAGTCCCGACCGAAGGCGGCGTAGTCGACGTCGGTCGACCCGGGGCTGATACCGAGAGTCAGGCGGTCGCCGCAAACGGACAAGAGCGACAGGATCCGGTGGGCGAGGTCGGCGGGGTGGTGGAGCGGGACCTGCACGGTGGCCGTTCCCAGTTCCACGCCTTCGGTGACCGTGGCTGCCACCGCCAACGTCACGAACGGGTCCGGGACGAGGAAACCGCGCCCGATCACCTGAGGTATCCACAAGCTTTCGAAACCTCCACCCGCCAGGCGCCTCGCCCACTCGGAGACCGCGAAGGGCGGCGCCTGGGACAGGTGGGCGAGCGTCGCACCCAAACGCACGTGCTGTCCTTTCCTCGGCGAGGCGGCTCCTCGACGTCAGGCGGCGAACCTCGTCTGCAGACCGGGCGAAGGTCGTCGAACGGTCAGCCTGCAGCTCGGCGGTGATCGAGCGCGCGCTCAGCTTCTGGACCAGCGACTGCCCGCCGACGAGCACCCCGCGTGCCCGCCGCCGAGCGGAGCCTCGGGCACGGTCGTCACGCGGTGGTAGGCGAACGGCGCGGGCTTCACTTGATGGCCTGTGGGTTGACCGGCGAGCCGACCGCGCCAGTGATGGTCAGGGGCGGGGCGATGAGCTGGAACTCGTACGCGCCGTCGTCGGCGCAGTCGTCGGCCAGCTCCTCCAGGTCCCAGATCTCGCCGAGTAGGATGCCGGCGTTGACGATCATGATGATGTGCAGCGGCTGGAACACATCCGGTGTCTCGTTGGGCAGCACCTCGGTGCCCCAGGTGTCGGTGCAGACCGCTGCCACGTTGCGCGGGCAGAAGTAGTTCGCGACGCTGACCCCGAACCCGGGCGCGGGCCCGCCCGCGTAGTCGCCCCAGTCGCCGATGTCGCGGCGCTGGGCGATCTGACCGGTGCGGACGAGCACGAAGTCGCCCTCGCCGACCTCGACGCCCTGCGCCGCAGCGCAGGCGTCCAGGTCGGCGTCCTGGATCGCCTCGCCCGGGTCGAGCCATGGCCTGCCCTGGAAGCGCGGAACGTCGAGCAGCACGCCCCGGCCGACCATCCGGTCCTTCGCGTTCTCGATGCCGTTGCGCTGCGCGCCCTTGCTGGTCACCAGCTCGGTGCCCAGCCCGTTGTACATCTTCCCGTCGTGGAAGATGTGTGCGAGCGCGTCCCACTGCGTCGACGACTGCAGCATGATGTACGCCGAGTCGTCGGTGTAGCGCACCTCGGCGAGATGGTCCTGGACGCCGGCGGCGATGTCGCCTCCGTCCACGATCATGTGGTGCAGCGGGTTGTACCGGCTGAACGAGCCGGTCTGCGGACCGGTGTCGTCGAGCGGCAGGGCCAGCGAGAACACCCTGCCCTTGCGCACCAGGCCGGCCGAGGCGCGGATCCTCTCCGGCGTGACGTGGTTCAGCGCGCCGAGCTGGTCGTCGGCTCCCCACCTGCCCCAGGTGTTGTACCGCGCGGCCAGCTCGCGCACGGTGTCGACGTTCGGAACGGTCGTGGTCATCGCGTGGTTCCTTCCATCAGAGGCCGGCCGGTCAGCTCGGCATCGAGATCCTCGATCGTGCGGTTGCGGGTCTCCATGCCGAACACGACGAACGCGAGCCCGGCGAGCGCGTACCAGAAGGCGAAGTAGAGGAAGGCCGGTTCCAGGGCCGCGGGATCGGGCTGCGGGCTGAACAGGGCCGGCGAGCTGACGATGAACGCCATCCCGAGCGGCCCGATCACCTTGCCGAGCCCACCGAAGCCGTAGGCCGAGCCCATCCCCGTCGAGCGCAGGGCGGACGGCCAGACCTCGGCCGAGTAGGGGCCGACGACGGCGAACTGGCCGTCGCAGAGCAGGTTGGCGAGCATGAGCAGGGCGATCAGCAGCGGTACCGCGCCGAGCCTGGCGTCGCCTGCGTACCCGGTCAGGACGATCGCGGCGGCAGCCGCGAAGCTCGTCGCGATCCCGGTGACGCGGCGCCCGTAGCGCTCGGAGAGGTAGGCGACCAGCAGCCGCCCGACCAGCCCGGCGAGTGCGACGAACATCATGTAGTAGGCGGCCTGGCCGGGCGGGACACCGAGGATCGCGACGATCAGCGCCGGCGCCCAGAGGGCGAGGCCGTAGTAGCCGGTCTGCCCGCCGAGGTTGGTCAGCCAGGACGCCAGCAGGCTGCGCCGGTGCCGGAACAGCGCCCGGAACGGCACGTGCTTCTCCTGCGGCACGGCCGTGTCCACTGGCAGCGTGTCGGCCGGCACGTCGAGGGCCCAGGCGACGGACGCGCGGGCCTCGTCGGCCCGGCCCTGGCGCAACAGCCAGCGCGGCGACTCCGGGATCCAGGCCCGGATGAGCAGCGTGAGCAGGCTCAGAACGATGGGCACCGCGAACAGCCCGCGCCACCCCAGGATCGGCGTGCCGAACGTAACCAGCACCGAGCCGGCGAGGAAGCCGATCGGGATCGCGGCGGTGACCATGCCGGAGATCCGCCCGCGCAGCCGCGTCGGCACGTACTCCTGCACCAGCGGCAGGTCGACGCAGTACAGGCCGCCCGCGCCCAGGCCGACCAGGAACCGGAAGACGATGAGGTAGATCGGGCCGGCGGTGGGTGAGTCCGGCGTGAGGATCAGTGCCCCGGTGCCGGCGCTGAAGATGGCGACCGTCAGCAGGAACACCGGCCGGCGCCCGATCCGGTCGGCGAGCCGGCCGAACAGGAACGCGCCGATGATCGCGCCGACGCCCGACGAGAGCAGGATGAACGCGGACGTCCCGACCGACAGCCCCCACGGCCGGGCCACGAACGTCAGGACGAAGCCGATCAGGAAGTAGTCGAGGAACTCCAGGACCAGGCCGAACGTCGCGGCGGCGATGAGCTTGTGCTGGTTGCGGCTCAGCCGGGGTTGCGAGTCGAGTCGGTCGAGCATCGGTGCTCCTTCCGAGGATCAGCTCAGTACATGGCCACGCCGGCGTTGACGTTCAGGTCCTCGCCGGTGATCGACGCGGCGGCGTCGGAGGACAGGAACGTGCAGGTGCGGGCGACCTCCTCGGCCCCGACGAACCGGCCCAGCGGCGACGCCGATGTGAACGCCGCGCGCGCCTCGTCCTCGCTGACACCGCGGCTCGCCGCCTGCTTGCGGACGACCTCGTCGAGCCGCGGGCCGGCGACCGCGCCCGGGCAGACGGTGTTGACCCGCACGCCGTGTGGTCCCAGCTCGACCGCGAGGGTCCGGACCAGGCCGATCACCGCCATCTTCGCCGCGGCGTACGGGGTGCGGCCGTGCAGCGGGCGCTTGCCGGTCATCGAGGAGATCGCGATCAGGCTGCCGGTGCCGGCGGTGACCATCGTCGGGATGAACGCGCGGAAGGTCAGGAAGACGCCATCGATGTCGGTGGCGAGGCACTCCCGCCAGGACGCCAGGTCGATCTCGTGCAGTGGCGCCGTCGGGCCGGCGATCCCGGCGTTGGCGACGACGGTGTGCACCGTCCCGAACCGATCGAGCACGCCCTTGGCCATCGTCGCGACCGAGTCCTCCTCCGCCACGTCGCAGGGCAGCCCGAGGGCGACGCCGCCGACGTCCTCGATCTCGGCGACGACGTCGTCGAGGGTGGCGGGGTCCCGGGCGGTCGCCGCCACCGCGAAGCCCGCCCCGGCGTAGGCGAGGGCGATCGCGCGTCCGATGCCTCGGTTGGCCCCGGTGACCATCGCGACCGGTGCTGTGCTTCCCGTCACCCCTTGCAGCATGGTGTCGTCGGATGCGCATGCCTATGTGGATCCGCCCAGACAACCCGGTCACTCTCCGGGCGGATCCCCAATCGGCGTGGACCGCTGGACGTCCCTGATCGTGACCGCCAGCTGGAGCTCCATCCGGGTCTGTGTGGCCCGGAGGTTGCGCTCGACCAGGCGCTCGATGCTGCCCAGGCGGTACGCGACGGTGTTCGGGTGCACGGTGAGCGCGGCGGCCGCGCCGGGGACCGAGCATCCCGCCGCCAGCCAGCCGCGCAGCGTCTCCCCCAGCTGGGACCCGCGCCGCGCGTCCTGCTCCTCGATCGGGCCCAGGAGGCGGTCGACGAACACGCGCAACTGCGCAGTGGTGCCAGTCCGCAGCAGGTATCCGGCAAGCCCGAGATCCCGCAGGTCCACCACACCGGCGCCGGCACCGCAGAGCGCGGCGGCGCCGGCCGCGACGGAGAAGGCGCCGGCGTACCCGCAGCCGGTCACCGTCGGGCCGAGCACGGTCGTCACCCGGCCCGACCCGGCGATGCGCTCGTGCACCCGGGTCAGTGCCGCGAGCGGGTCCGGGCTGGCCGGCAGGAGGACGACCAGCGCGCCCTCGTAGGTGCCGACCAGTGGCCGCGGCGGCGTGGCCGCGGCGAGCCGCACGAGGTCGGTCAGCTGGTCGGGAGCCCGGTCTACCGCGACGACGGCGAGCACCTGCTCGCGGTCCAGGTCGCAGCCCAGCGCCGCCGCCCGCTCCCGCAGCACGTCCGGCACCGGGGACGGGTCCGTCCGGAGTAGCTCGGTGACGAGGTCGCCGGCGATGCGGTTCTCGGTGTCGACCCGGTAGCGGCGCTTCAGCAACTCGACGGCGACGACCAGCGCGAAGCGCTCGATCGCCCTGCGCTGGGCCGGCTCGGGCGCGGCGGTCAGGCCGGTGCCCCACAGTCGGCCGACGAGCTGGCCGCTGATCACGACCGGGGCGACCCAGCTGTGGCCAGCGTCCCGCCGGGTCGGCGCGACCGGCACCACCTCGTAGCGCTCGCGAAGCGACTCGAGCGCGGCACGGATCAGCCGCCGCCGGCGCGCCGCCGCGCCGGGCGCCGGCACCGCCGTACCCGCCGGTGCGACCGCCAGCACCGTCCCGTCGACGTCCTCGATGGTGATCGAGCACCGCAGCGCGCCGGCGAGCGACTCGGCCAGCCGCGGCAGGCCCGCCTCGTCGAGCAGCAGCTGCATCAGGCTCCGATGCTGCGCCTCCGCCCACTCCAGCACCTCGCGCTTGGTCTCCAGCTCCGCGATCGTGTCCTGCTGGACGGCACGCAGCTGCGTGGTCTCCAGCGCGAGCGTCGAGTGCTGCGCGAGCAGCTCGACCATGTCGATCTCCGCGGGCGTGAACTCCCGGGCCACGCGGGAGTAGGCGACGATCACCCCGGCCGGCCCGGTGGCGGACGGCAGCGGCGCGGCCAGCAGGGCGCGGAACCCCTGCGCGATCGCCCGCCTGCGGGTGGACCCGTGCAGGCGATCGCGATGGACGTCGGGGACGGTCAGCGTGACCGCCTCCCGGAAGGCCCGCGCGGCCAGCGTGTCGGCCTCCGGGCCATCGGGATCGACGACAAGGGCGTGGCTGCGGTTGAGCTCGTCGACGTACTCGGCGGGCAGGCCGTGCGAACCCCGCGCGGCCAGCCATTCGCCGGCATCGTCGGGCAGCATGACGGCGCAGTAGTCGAAGCCGACGAGCCGGCACACCTGCTCGGCAACCCGTCCCAGCAGCTCATCCAGGGGCTCCGCGGCGTTCACCGCCCGGACGACGTCCGCAACCGCCGACATCCAGGCGTGCAGCTGTCGGGTCGACGCGCCGCCACGGGCCTGTGCGGACGACGCCACGGGCGCCACCTCCGTCCGACCGATGTCGAAGCACGTTCGCGTCAGTGTGCTACGCGGGGCGACGCTACGGTCACCCCTGTGGAGGTGGTCGGCGACGGGTCGCGGCAGGCGATGGACCGCACCAAGGCCGCCGTCACCGATCTGGCCCGCCGTCGTCGCCCACGACATCCCTCGTCCATCGCCTTGATCATGTCGGGGCCGGTCACTTCCGGCGGCCCGGGGAGAACGGCGGCCCACGGCCGGCCCAGGTGGTTGCGCTCGTAGCAATGGACCTGGGCGTCGATGACCGGCATGGAGGCGTCCTTCCCATTCTGGATCGTCCCGGTTCAGGTATCCGGTGATGCCGAGGTGGTGCGTCGTCAGGACGCGATGACCGGGAGCACGAGTCGGGTCGACGACAGGATCGTGTTGAGCGAGCTGGTGCCGACGGACGCATGACGGAACGACATGATCGCCGGGCTCGCGGTGTCCTGGTCGTCGCTGGTCACGACGAGTCGCATCGAGTGACCGGCGGCGAAGCGCCGCGCGTTGGGCACGAGCGGGATCCGGTACTGGACGGTCTCTCCAACCGGCACGGCGACGGCTCGACGGCACGGCAGCACCGGCGCGCCGGGACGGCTGGCCTGCTCGTCGACCTCACGCAGGCTCGCTCGCAACCAGCCCGCCGTCACGGCAACGACGGAGCCGTCGGGGGCGACGTCCTGCAGGGTGAGCATCCACGCCGTGTCGGCGGCGGTCGCGATGGCGTCGAGGCGCACTTCGATGGCTCCGACGACGTCGAGGTCCGACCCCAGCGGTGCGCTCGTCCACGTGAGCATGGACGGCGCGTCGGTCGGGCTCGGCTTGACGCGACCGAGGCCGCCGCCGAGCACCATGTAGTCGCGCCGACACGGCTCGCCCTCGTCGACGGCCAAGGTGCCGTCGGCCCGCAGGGCGTACTCCTGGAGCACGGCATCTGCCGGCGGCCACTGGTCAGAGCTGCGCCACCCGTCGGCACCGGACACGGCGTATCGGATCGGCGGACCCCCATGATCCCGGTGTCGTGACCCTTTCGCCAGTGGTCGAACCAGGCGAGGGCCTCGATGTGGAGGCTCTGCCACGGCCAGGTCAGCCCGAAGTCGCCGAGCAGGCCGACACGCACGTTGGGGTTGTCTTCCAGCGCCTGCAGGGCGTCGAACGTGCCGGGCAGGTGCAGCGGCACGTTCTGCCAGTCGCAGCCGAGGTACACGGGGATGTCGACGTCGGCCAGCAGCGTGCGCACGTCACGCTCGTCCCAGAACTCGTCGCGCAGCTGGTGCTGCACGGCGACGTCCCGCCACAAGTCGTCCCAGGGGTGCGGGTCGTGGTGCGGGCGCATGGCCTCCTTGAGGATCGTGACCGAGGCCTCGCCGTTCATGGTGGCGAACTCGTGATGGAGTCGGGGCCGGTTGAGGACGTGGTGCGCGCCGTTGACCAGGTGACCCGCCACGGCTCGTCGCCATGCCCTGAGGTCATGCCGACATCGACAGGAACGGCGTGATGAACGCCGAGCTGAACAGCCCGTGGTGCTGGGCCGCCTCGTAGAAGTCCGGTGACAGCGCCACCGGGAAGAGCCCGGGCCAGGGCGAGATGCTGTACGTGCAGGGTGTGACGATGCGGGGCGACTGGGAGGCGGTGTCGGCGACTCGCCGTCACCAGTTACTTCTCGCCCAGTCAATCAGATTGGAGAGGGCTGACCCTCCGGCCGCGAGGTTGTGGTCGACTATTGAGAAGGGGAAATGGTACTCCTCTTCCCAGCCCGAGTGGGTGCCGATCACATGCGGCTCGCCGCTCCACCAGCCGAATATCGGTCCGCCCGAGTCACCACCGCTTGCGTCGGCATAGTACTCCAATTCGGTGCCAGTGCCAAAGGTGTATTCGTCATCGTCAATAATCGGGAACCAGGTCACCCGGTTGGGTCGTTCGGACGTGATGGAGCTGGCATACCCGCACTTCGTCCAGTAATCGCCGTCCTCCCAGTCGTCGTCATACGTACGGAAACCGAAGTAGCCAAGCGATTCTCCCAACGGCACGTAGAGCTTCAGCACGGCCATATCGTTTCCCTGATCATCAGTTTCGTAGCCGCGATAGGCCTGCACATAGGAAGAGACCCCTGAGCCAAGCAGCGAGGATCCATCGTAGTAGGCCGGAATGAACTGCATCATCCAGGGCGACGTTCCCCATGGGCACACATGGCTGGCGGTTAGCACGACGTTAGTCCCGACCAGCGCTCCCGTCCCGTAGCTTATCGGCCTTCCGGCGGGGTCATCCCAGACGTAAACCTTGCCGATGCATCGCCAGGGATAGCCGCTCGGGTAGTAGATCTGCCGGTCCTCGGAACCGTACACGGCATGCGGAACCACCCTTCTGCCATTAGCCCGGCGCAGCATCGGTGCCCTCCGGGGAGCAGTGAGTTTCGGGTGATAGGTCACCCCGCTCCAGCCCGGGACAAGCGGACTAAACTTCGACTCCGCCTTTGTCCCCTCAGCTATCCGAGGCGCTGTCTGGGCCTCCTCACCAATGCGGCCGAGGACGAAGTCCCCGCCGAGTGTCAGCTCCCACTGTCGGGATCTGCCAATGCGCGACACCTTGACCTCAGGTTCCTTGCCTGTGCGAAGCG
This sequence comes from uncultured Actinomycetota bacterium, assembly GCA_963711715.1. Taxonomy (GTDB): domain Bacteria; phylum Actinomycetota; class Actinomycetes; order Mycobacteriales; family Pseudonocardiaceae; genus Pseudonocardia. The sequence goes on along the minus strand of CAVQFJ010000001.1, from coordinate 11,967 downwards.
CGCTGAGGTGGAGCGCTGCCTGGCTGGCCAGTGACTCGATCGTCTCGGGCACCGACTCCTCGGCGCTGTTGTTGAGTGTGGCTAGCTCGTCGGCCACCATTGGCCTATCGGGCCGCGTCGTTCCTTGTGCCCTGCTGGACATTATGGCCTACCTCCCCCGGGTGAAGCCTGCCGTCGAGACGTTCGGTTTAGCGGCTCTATGCAGCAACCTGGAACGGCAGGTTCTGATCCGTGTCAGTGGCTGATCTTCGCGGATTCGTCATGCTTGGGCAACAGTCCGGCGTTCCGCAGATCGTCGGCGACCTGCTCGGCGTGAAGCTGACCGCAGAGGTCCGCCGGTAGCTCGGAGTGCTTGCTTGTGGGTGCCGAGAACCGTGACGTAGCCCCTGATCAGCTCGTACGCGGCCAGTCCACCGACCTCGCAGTCACCTTTCATTGCCCGCACAGCATGATCTCCCGCCGTGGCCTTCCGACTCGGTTACCTGATGCTCGCCCGCGACGACACAGCCAAGAACGTGGAGAGCCTGGTACTCCGACACGAGATCGCCGTGCAACGTCGACACAACCCGCGCCCGGCAATGACCTGGGTCGACCGTGCCCTGCTCAGCACGCTCAGCCGGCTCCTGCCGGTCAATCTGCGCCGGTTGCAGCTCGTCTCACCGAGAACGCTGCTGCGCTGGCACGCCCAGCTGGTCGCCCGGCGCTGGACGTCCGCGACGACAACCGGGCCGTCCACCCGTCGCGCAACCCATCCGGGCGTTGGTGCTGCGGATGGCCCAGGAGAACCCGAGATGGGGCTACCGCAGCATCCAGGGCGAGCTGGTCGGACTCGGCCATCCGATTGTCACGTCGACGGTGTGGAAGGTCCTCAACGCCGCGGGCATCGACCCCGCCCCGCGGCAGTCCGGACCGATCTGGCGACAGTTCCTGGCCGCGCAGGCCCACGCGATCCTCGACCCGTCGTCTCCGGCGTGCTCGGCCTGGCCGTCCGACAGGGAGCGATCGCCTCCAATCCGGCGCGCGACATAGGTCGGATCGCCAGCACACCTCCGCGTCAACCGCGGGGACCGCGGGCACGGTGCAGATCAACCACACGCTGATCCGCATCAGAGGCGTGGGTCTCCTCCGCAAGAGCACCAAGAGCAGCGCCGGCGTACGGGCGCTGTTGCTTCCCGACTTCGCCCTCTCGATGCTGCGCCGACGTAAGCTCGCCGCGGCGGTCGCGGCCCGATCTTCCCCGATTCCGAGGGCGGCTGGCGCGATCCGTCCAACACGAGCAGGGACCTGCGCCACGCGCGTGGCTCAACGGAGTTCGCCTGGGTGACCAGCCACGTGCTCCGCAAGACCGCGGCGACCGAGATGGATCAGGCCGGCCTCACCGCGCGCCAGATCGCCGACCGGTTGAGCCACTCCAAGGTGTCAATGACCCAGGACCACTACCTCGGGCGGCGGGCGGTCGGTAAGGAGGCAGCGACCGCCCTGGGACGTGCCCACCAGAAGGCCGACCGACGCAATGACGGAGGGGTTTCCGCCGGGTGAACGCCGGGTGATCTTGGTCAGGAGTTGGACACCGAAGCGCTGACCTGGGGACGAAGCTCCTCCGACTGGACTCGAACCAGTAACCCTGCGAGTCACCGTCTTCAGGCGCGGCTGCGGGTTGAGGGGTTTCGTCGGGTCGTTCGACGAGCTTGCCGTTGACGAACACCGCGCCGGCGCGGACGAGCGCTACCAGGTGCGGGGCGTTGACCGCACGCCAGCGGTCCTGGGCGGCCTGGATGAGCTTGAACGCCATCGCGAGCCCCGCCGCGCGTGAGCCGGGTCCGCTGGTCATCTTCGTGCGTTGCCGCACGGTCGCGAAGGTCGACTCGATCGGGTTCGTGGTGCGCAGGTGAATCCAGTGCTCTGCCGGGTAGTCGTAGAACGCCAACAGCACCTCGAGGTCGTCGGTGATCTTCGCGACCGCTTTGCCGAACTTCGCTCCGTAGACGTCCTTGAACGAGGTGACGGCGTCGAGGGCGTGCTGCTTGTCCTCGGCGTTCCAGATCTCCGCGAGGCCACAGCTATGTGCTCCTCGAGGCGGATGTTGATGTGGATCCCATCGACCCACAGGTAGACGTAGTCCACACCGGACAGATCCCGGGCCGCGAACGCGCGCTGCTCGGCCTTCCAGGTCTCGGTCAGCTTCGTGATCACCGACGCCGACAAGCCGGCCGAGGAGCCGAGGAACTGCCCCAGAGCGGGCACGAAGTCACCGCTGGACAGCCCGTGCAGATACAGCAGCGGCAACACCTCGGTGACCTTCGGAGTCTTGCGACACCACGCGGGCAGGATCACCGAGCAGAACCGGGCCCGCTCGCCCGTCTCCAGGTCCACGCGCCGATCGTTGACCCTCGGCGCGACCACCTCCACCGCCCCCGCGCTGGTCAGGACCTCGCGAGCCCGGTGGGAGCCGTTGCGCACCACCAGCCGGCGCCCGTTCTCGTCGCGTTCGGCGGTGAACCGGGCGATGTAGGCGTCGACCTCGGCCTGCAGCGCCTCGGCCAGCATCCGGCGGGCGCCCTCACGGACCAACTCGTCGATCAACGACGAGCCGCCACCGTGGGCGTCATCGGCGTCGGAAACTCCAGGAACTACGGTGAGCACGGGTCGTACCCTTCCGACCAGCGTTCCAGCGCCGGTCTTGCTTGAGAGCCTCAAGATCACCGGGAGGGTACGGCCCCTCCAGGTCATCCACAGGTTTCAAGCATTGCTCGAGACGCGCGAGTAGCCACGGGCGACTGTCGAAACCGTCATCAGCTGCACGAACCACTACGTCGCACCGTCGGTCGTTCCGCGCTGTTCGTCATCGTTGGCGATGGTTAGGGGGAGGTAAGCGGTGCCCATGATCTTGACTAGGCCCCTGGTGACCCGCGGCGAACACGATCTACTGGCGCCCTGGCATGATCCTGGACGCGTTGCTATGGCTGCTCTCCGGACCTGCTCCACGTGCCTTCTGCTGTCCCGCTCACCTCCTGCTCGTTGTCGGCGTTCCAGCTGGCCAGCAGGCGGATCGCGTCCGCGTCGGGGGTGCCGGGCTGCGGGGTGAACACCGTGAGCACCTGGCCGGCGACGGCGTCGACGAGCAGGTTCTCGAACGGCAGCGTGACCTCGCCGATGAGTGGATGCCGAAAGATCTTCGTGCCGCCCCGGTGGGTCCGAACGTCGCCGCCGGCCCAACGGGTGCGGAACGTCGCGCTGCGGGTGGACAGCTGCCCGATCAGCTCAATGAGCTCGGGGTCATCGGGGTAGCGGCCGGCCGCGATGCGCAGCATCGCCACGGTGTCGCCCGCGATCCGGTCCCACTCGGGAACAGGTCCCGGGCCCGCGGCTCGTCGAGGAACAGGAAGCGGGCGCTGTTGGATCTCCCGGGCAGGTCGTACACCGGTGCGTAGAGCGCGCGGCCCAGCGCATTGGCGGCGAGGATGTCGAGCCGGCCGTTGAACACCACCGCGGGTAGGTGCTCCAACGAGTCGAGCAGCACCCGCACGCCCGGCGTGACCGGGTCCTTGGCCGCGATCCGGCTCCGCCGACGGGCCTCGGGAGTGAGAGCGGTGAGCAGCCGGTTGAGGTGGGCGCGTTCGTCGTCATCGAGACGCAGGACACCGGCGACCGCATCCACGACTCCGGCGGACGGCCCGGTGGCTTGGCCGCGCTCCAATCGCACGTAGTACTCGGGGCTGACCCCGGCCAGCAGTGCGACCTCCTCCCGGCGCAGGCCCTTCACCCGCCGGCGGGTGCCCGGCGGGGGAAGGCCCACGTCGGCGGGACTGACCCGCGCGCGGCGGGTGGTGAGGAACTCTCGGACCGCCGCGCGCGCCGCCTCCTTCTCATCCATGACATCGAGGGTAGGCCCGGGCACACCCCCCGAAGGGTCACTGCGAGTACCCCTCCTCGCAGGTCCTGTCCGGATGCGGCGAATCGGTGTTGCCTGGGTGTCGGCGAGATCGAGGTCGAGGAGAGTCCGCAGGCCGCGGGCGCCACCTCCTCGCCACCGTGGAGGAGCTGAACATGTCGGAGAAGAAGGTCATCCTGGTCACCGGTGCCGGTCGTGGCATGGGGGTGGACATCGCCCGCGCCGCCCTCGACGCGGGCCACCGGGTCGTGGCCACCGCACGCGATCCTGACCGGGTCACCCGGGCACTGGGCACGTCCGACGACCTGCTCGCCGTCTCCCTCGACGTCACTGACCCGGTCGGCACCCAAGCCGCCGTCGACGCCGCCGTTGAGCGGTTCGGCCGGCTCGACGTGCTGATCAACAATGCCGGCAACTTCTACGCCGGGTTCTTCGAGGAGATCACCCCCGACGACTTCCGCGCCCAGGTCGAGACCAACCTGTTCGGCCCACTGAACGTCACCCGCGCCGTGCTGCCGGTGATGCGAGCGCAGCACTGCGGGATCGTGGTGACGATCAGCTCCACGGCAGGGCTGATCGGTGCCGAATTCACCTCGGCCTACGCCGCCTCCAAGTTCGCCCTCGAGGGATTTATGGAATCCCTCGCGCCGGAGATCGCCCCTTTCGGCATCCGCACGATGGTGGTCGAGCCCGGGTTCTTCCGCACCGACCTGCTGACCCCGGAATCAACCAGCTACGCCGAATCCTCGATCGAGGACTACACGGAGCGCACGAAGCAGACCGTCGAGGCCTGGAACGGGATGAACGGTCGCCAAGGTGGCGACCCGGCCAAGCTCGCCGCCGCCCTGATCGGCCTCGCCACCTCCGAGGAGCCACCGATGCGCTGGATCGCCGGGGCCGACGCCATCGCCGGTGTCGAGCAGAAGGCTAAGGATCTCCAGGCGCAGGTCGACGCCCACCGCGACCTGTCGAGCTCACTGTCCCACGACACCGCCTGATCACCGGCCCCCGACCGGTGGTCCCCGCGAGACTGCTGCACGTCACCGTGGGACGTCCACACTCGACGGTAGCGCGCAGTCCCGACGGCGTGGGAGTCGTGCCCGTGCACCCGGCGCCGCCGGCGACCGCCCTGGCGCCGATGAATCCACGCTGGTTGACCGCGTGGGGGTTCCGGCCGGTCGTTGTTCTCGCCGATGCTCGTCGTCCGGGTTCCCGCCGGGTAAACGCGGGTGATCTTGGTCAGAGGTTTGGCGGCGACGCGCTGACCTGGGGAGAAAGCTCCTCCGACTGGACTCGAACCAGTAACCCTGCGATTAACAGTCGCATGCTCTGCCAATTGAGCTACGGAGGACCGTGCGCGGAGGAGCGGCCTCCGCCGGTAGGGGAACCTTACCGCAACGAGTACGCCACCAGCCGTCGGACCCTGCCGCACCAGCGGCGGAACGGTCCCGCCGCAGCATCGGCGCTGCTGCGGCAGGATGTGTCGCGAACACGCAGAACCGCAAGCCGGGAGGCGTCATGCTGAAGTTCCTACTGGGAGCGGCCGTCGGCTACGTGCTGGGGGCCAGGGCCGGGCATGAGCGGTACGAGCAGCTCAAGCGCACCTACGAACGCCTCTCCGACCACCCGGCGGTGCAGGGAGCCGCCGGGGTCGTCCGCGCCCGGGTCGAGGAGAAGGTGACCGGCGGCAAGCACACCGCCGACGTGGCCGGCAACGGGCACGGCCGCTGAGGAGACAACGGCCGGGCCGGGCGGATCGCACCGCCGTCGCGTACAGCAGCACGGCCGCCTCCGTCGGCAATGTGGTGCTCCAGCCCCTGGGCGGTCCACCACGGTTCATCGACCTGACCGCTGCTGCTCCACTCACCGTCGAGGAGCGCTCATGCACATCCCGCGGCCCGGCGCCGTGATCCGGCGCGCCGGGGTGACGGCGGGCCCGTGACGTGAAGCCCTCCGGTGCCGCTCCGGCCAGGGACGTACCGCGCAGCTCCGTTCCCTTCAGCGCCGTTCCCTTCAGCGCCGTTCCCTTCAGCGCCGTTCCCTTCAGCGCCGTTCCCTTCAGCGGCATCGCCCTGGGCTGCGACTACAACCCCGAGCAGTGGCCCCGCGAGGTCTGGCCCGAGGACGTCGCCCTGATGCGCGAGGCGGGCGTCGAGTTCGTCACGCTCGGCGTGTTCTCCTGGGGGCTGCTCCAACCCGAGCCGGGTCGGTGGGACTTCGGCTGGTTCGACGAGGTGCTCGGGCTCCTGCACGGTGGCGGCATCGCGGTGGACATGGCCACGGCCACCGCCGCGCCGCCGCCGTGGCTCACCACCGCACACCCGGAGATCCTTCCCCTCGACGCCGAGGGCCGGACGCTCTGGCCGGGCAGCCGCCAGTCGTGGTGTCCGAGTTCGCCGGTCTTCCGCTCGCACGCGCTCGCCCTCGTCGAACAGATGGCCCGCCGGTACGGCACCCACCCCGCCGTACGGCTCTGGCACGTGAGCAACGAGCTCGGCTGCCATGTCGGCAAGTGCTGGTGCGACGTCAGTGCGGCGGCGTTCCGGCGCTGGCTCGCCGACCGGTACGGCTCGGTCGCGAAGCTGAACGACGCGTGGGGCACGGCGTTCTGGTCGCAGCACTACTCGACCCTCGACGAGGTGCTGCCCCCGCGGCACACCCCGGCACAGCCCAACCCGACCCAGGAGCTGGACTTCGCCCGGTTCTCCTCCGACGAGCTGCTCTCCTACTACCGGGCCGAGCGCGACGTCCTGCGTGCGCTCTCCCCGGCCGTGCCGGTGACGACCAACCTGATGATCACCGCGCACCAGTCCGAGCAGGACTACTTCCGGTGGGCTCCCGAGCTGGACCTGGTCGCCCAGGACCACTACCTCGACGCCAGGCTGCCCGATCCGCACGCCGAGCAGGCGTTCACCGACGACCTCACCCGCGGGGTGGCCGGCGGGGAACCCGTGGCTGCTGATGGAGACGGCCACGTCGGCGGTGAACTGGCAGCCGGTGAACGTGGCCAAGCGGCCGGGCGAGCTGTTGCTCGACTCGCTGCGGCACGTGGCGCGCGGGGCCGACGGGATCGGCTTCTTCCAGTGGCGCGCGTCGCGGGCCGGCGGGGAGAAGTTCCACTCCGCGCTGCTCCCGCACGCCGGTACGGACTCCGCCCACTTCCGCGAGGTCGTCGAGCTCGGGGACGCACTGCGCCGGATCGCCGAGGTGGCCGGCAGTCGCGTCGACGCCGACGTGGCGCTGCTGTTCGACTGGGAGTCGTGGTGGGCCTGCGACCTCGGCTCACACCCGAGCGGTCGGTTGCACTACCTCGACGCGGTCCACCGGTGGCACCGGGCCATCACCGCGTGGGGGGCCACCGTCGACGTCATCGGTCCCGAGGCCGACCTGTCCGGGTACCGGCTCGTGGTCGTGCCCACGCTCTACCTCTGCTCCGACGCAACGCCGGCCGCGCTCGCCGGGTTCGCGGACGGCGGCGGACACGTGCTGGTCACCTACTTCTCCGGGATCGTCGACGAGGACGACCACGTGCGGCTCGGCGGCTATCCGGGCGCGTTCCGCGAGCTCCTGGGCGTGCGGGCCGAGGAGTTCGCCCCGCTGCTCCCCGGCGAGTCGGTGACGCTCGACGACGGCAGCCGCGCCGACCTGTGGACCGAGGTGCTCACCACGCCCGACGCCGAGGTGCTCGCCCGCTACGTCGACGGGCCGGTTCCCGGGGCTGCTGCGCTCACCCGCCGCGCGGTCGGGGCGGGCGCCGCCTGGTACCTCGCCACCCGGCTGGACGAGACGGCGACCGCAGCGCTGGCCGACCGGCTCACCCGGGACGCGGGCGTGGCCCGCCTCGATGCACCGCTCCCCGGCGTCGAGCGGGTTCGACGCGGCCGGTACCTGTTCGTCCTCAACCGCGGCGATGAGCCGGCCACGGTCGGGGCGCGCGGCACGGAGCTGCTCTCCGGCAACCCGGCCGAGGGCAGCGTGACGGTGCCGGCCGGCGGTGCGGCCGTCGTCCGGGAGGACGAGACCTGATGCTCGCCCGCCAGCGGGAGGTGACGATCGACGTACTCGAGACGCGCGGCGTGCCTCCTGGTGGGCGTGCACGGAACGGATGCGGAAGCCGGCTCCACCACCCCTAACCTGATGATGGCCGCGACCAACCGGGGCGCTGGTGGCCAGTGCCCGCCGGGTGCCCGTGGTGGCCGACAACTCGACGTGGGGGTGGTGGGTGTGAGCACGATCGCGACCCTGGACGAGGTGGACGTGGCGCAGGTGGCATCGTGACCGCACTCGTCCGCCGTACCGACGCCCGGATGGCCGACGGTCGGGAGCTGTTCTACTTCGACGACACCGAGCCGTACCTGAGCGGGGCGGCCAGCCGCGTCGTCCCCGACACCCGCGACATCCCGCACGTCGAGCACGGGTCCACGATGCGGTTCGACGTGCTCACCGGCGAGTGGGTGACGATCGCGGCGCACCGGATGGACCGGACGTTCATGCCCCCGGCCGACCACTGTCCGCTCGACCCCACCCGGCCCGGTCGCGAGCCGACCGAGATCCCCGCGCAGGACTACGACGTCGTGGTGTTCGAGAACCGCTTCCCGTCGTTCGCGGAGAGCACCACCGTCGTTCCGCCGGACGTCGACGGCAACCCGATGTGGCCGCAGCGGCCCGCGGTGGGACGTTGCGAGGTCGTCTGTTTCACCAGCGACCACGAGTCGTCGTTCTCGGCGCTGCCCGTCGACCGGGTGCGCACCGTGATCGAGGCCCTCGCCGACCGGACGGCAGCGCTCTCGGCGATGGCCGGCGTGGAACAGGTGTTCCCGTTCGAGAACTGCGGCACCGAGATCGGGGTGACGCTGCAGCACCCGCACGGGCAGATCTACGCCTACCCGTTCGTCACACCGCGCACCGCGCAGCTGCTCGTCCGCGCCGCGGCGCACCGGCAGCGCACCGGGCGCGACCTGCTCGGCGACGTGCTCGACGGCGAGCGCAAGGCCGCCACCCGCGTGGTGGACGACGGCGAGCACTGGACGGCGTTCGTGCCCGCGGCCGCGCGCTGGCCGGTCGAGGCGCATCTCGTGCCCCACCGCGCCGTGCCCGACTTCGCCGCGCTCGACGAGGACGAGCGCGCCGAGCTCGCGGTGATGTACCGCAACCTGCTGCACCGCCTCGACCGGTACTTCGGGCCCGACGCCGGGCGTCCGCCCTACATCGCGGGCTGGCACCAGGCGCCCGTCCACACCGGCCGCGACCTCACCCGCCTGCACCTGCAGCTGTTCTCCCTGCGCCGGGCGCCCGGCAAGCTCAAGTACCTCGCCGGTTCCGAGTCGGGCATGGCGGCCTGGATCAACGATGCGGCCCCGGAGCGGATCGCTCAGCGCCTGCGGGACGCCGGACGGCCGGACGCGGTCTGATGAGTGAGCGTGCGAGCGAATCGTCGACGCAGCGCGAGCGTGCGAGCGCATCGTCGACCCAGCGCGAGCGTGCGAGCGAATCGTCGACACTGCGCTTCGCCGAGCTCTTCGGTCGTGCACCGGACGGGCGATGGGCGGCACCGGGGCGCGTCAACCTCATCGGCGAGCACGTCGACTACGCCCAAGGGCTGAGCCTGCCGTTCGCGATCGCCCAGCGGACGGTCGTGGAGGTGGCGGTCCGGCCCGACTCGCGCGTGCGGCTGCGCAGCCTCGCCGAGGAGGGCGGGTTCGACGGCGACCTCGACGACGTCGGGCACGGCACGCCGGACGGCTGGGCCGGCTACGCCGCCGGAGTCCCGTGGGCCCTGCGGGCGGGCGGGTACCCGGTCCGCGGGATCGACCTGCTCGTCACCGATACGGTCCCGCTCGGCTCCGGGCTGTCGTCGTCGGCGGCGCTCGAGTGCTCCACGGCGCTAGCGGTGAGCGACCTGTTCGGCCTGGGCCTCGACTCCGCCGAGGGCCGCCGCGAGCTCGCCGCCGCGTGCCAACGGGCGGAGAACGATGTCGTCGGGGCGGCGACGGGAGGGATGGACCAGGCCGCGTCGTTGCTCTGCACGGCCGCGCACGCCCTGCTCGTCGACACCCGCGACGGCTCGGCGCGCCAGGTGCCCTTCGCGCCGGCCGACACCGGGCTGGGCGTGCTCGTCATCGACACCCGCGTGCGGCACCGGTTGGCCGACGGGCAGTACGGCGCGCGCCGGGCGTCGGTCGAGAAGGCCGGTTCCGCCCTCGGGCTCGCGAGCCTGCGGGACGCGACGCTCGAGGACCTGGAACGCCTGGACGCCGACCTCGTCACCAGGGCTCGGCACGTGATCACCGAGATCGAGCGCGTCCGGGCGGCGACGACGCTCCTCGATGCGGGCCGCGTGGCCGAGCTCGGCCCGCTCCTCGACGCCTCGCACGCCTCGCTCGCGCACGACTACGAGGTGTCGTCCCCTGAGCTGGACCTCGCCTGCGAGTCGGCCCGGTCGGCCGGTGCGCTCGGTGCGCGGATGACCGGCGGCGGCTTCGGCGGGTCGGCTATCGCGCTGGTCCCGCTCCACCGCGCCGCGATCGGTCGAGACCGCGGTGCGGGCAGCGTTCGCAGCGGCGGGGTACCGGGAACCGGAGTTCCTGGCGGCGGAGCCGTCGGCGGGCGCCGCGCGGGTGTCGTGATCGGGGGGCGGTCCGGAGCCGCGGCTGAGCGCCGGGGAGGTGGCGGGGGCCGGCTCCCGTGATCGGCGGCCCGAGACCGTCAACCGGATGAGCCGCGGTTGCCCGTCCCGAACCGGTGATCAGCACGGGGCCCGACCATGACGATCGCGTACTCGGGACCCGCAGCCGCGCCTGAGGCGGCGCGACGTCCCGGACGGACGATCACGCGGCGCCACCGGCCAGCATCATCACCGGGCCGCCGGGCCGCCTTCCCTCACTGGGCAGCCTCCGTGACGGGCAGGCGCACCTGGAACCGGGTGTCCCCCGGCGTGGACTCGACGGCGAGGTCCCCGTGGTGGCGCGACACGACCACCCGGTAGCTGACGTCCAGGCCGAGGCCGGTGCCGCGCCCGACCGCCTTCGTGGTGAAGAACGGTTCGAAGATCCGGCGACGGACGTCGGGCGGGATGCCCGGTCCGGTGTCCCCGATCTCGACGAGCACGCGGTCGCCATCGCGGGCGGTGCGCACCGTCAGGACCCCGGCGCCGTCCATCGCGTCGATCGCGTTGTCGATGATGTTGGTCCAGACCTGGTTCAGCTCGGCCGAATAGGCCGGCACGGCCGGCAGCGACCGGTCGTAGTCCCGGGTGATCGTGATGCCGCTCTCGTCGCCCAGCTTGCGCCCGAACATGATCAGTGTGGCGTCGAGACCCTCGTGGACGTCGATGAAGCGGTACGGCGCGCGGTCCATCTGCGAGTACTGCTTGGCCGCGAGCACCAGATCGGAGATGCGCGTGGTGGCGTCGGTGATCTCGCGGAGCAAGCTCTCGGTCTCCACCGTGTAGGCCAGCCAACGGATCGCGCCCTCCAGCGTGGTGGTGTCGGCGGCGGCGGACACGGCCTCCAAGTCGTCCACGCCGAGCCCGCCCGCGACGAACACCGGCGCGAGCTCCCACCCGCCGGTCACCTCGTGGTCGTCGAGCCAGTCGCCCACCTCGTCCTCGCGGTCGGACGCCTCCAAGGGCGAGAGCGCGGGAGCGTGCCGGACCTTCTTGACGAACTCCTCCTGCGCCAGCACCAGCTTCTGCAGCTGTGCGCCCGCCAGCTTGCCCGAGGCGATCATGGCGAGCTTGTGCCGCATCCCGGCCACCCGGTCGCGCAGGGCGTCGGCGGCCCGGCCGGCGGCGGCCGCGGGGTTGTTGAGCTCGTGGGTCAGCCCGGCCGAGAGCTTGCCCAGCGCCAGCAGGCGTTCGCGCTCCCCGAGCAGGGCGTTGCCGCGGCGCATCCCGAGGATCATGCCCTCGAGCAGGTGCACGGCCATCGGGAACCAGCGGGAGAACTCCTCGGCGAACTCGGGGGCGGGCAGAGCGATGACCGTGCAGTCGGTGATGGCGCGCACCGACGCCGGGTAGTCCGCGGCCGAGGGGTCGTCGAGGTAGAACTGGACGGCCCCGAAGTAGGCGCCCCGGT